>NZ_CP072994.1:85000-2917500 GCF_024206795.1 Loktanella salsilacus | reverse complement strand
TACCGAGGAGTACTAGACGGCAGACACACATCGGGTGCTAACGTCCGGTGTGAAAAGGGAAACAACCCTGACCTACGACTAAGGCCCCTAATTCATGGCTAAGTGGGAAAGCAGGTGGGACGACCAAAACAACCAGGAGGTTGGCTTAGAAGCAGCCATCCTTTAAAGATAGCGTAACAGCTCACTGGTCTAAATAAGTTGTCCTGCGGCGAAGATGTAACGGGGCTCAAGCCATGAGCCGAAGTCTAGGGTGTATAGCAATATACGCGGTAGCAGAGCGTAGTGTGACATAGTTCCTTGTCTCTTTAGCAGTTTAGGCTGCTTTGGAGACGTGGAGCTTTCTGTGAAGCCCCCCTGTGAGGGATGGGGTGGAGAGATCACTAGTGAGAATGATGACATGAGTAGCGACAAAGGGAGTGAGAGACTCCCTCGCCGAAAGTCCAAGGGTTCCTGCTTAAAGCTAATCTGAGCAGGGTAAGCCGACCCCTAAGGCGAGGCCGAAAGGCGTAGTCGATGGGAACCAGGTTAATATTCCTGGGCCGTGGAGTGGTGACGGATCTGAGACGTAGTTCATCCTTATCGGATTGAATGGGCTGCTAACAGGTTCCTGGAAATAGCCCTCCTTTAAGATCGTACCCTAAACCGACACAGGTGGACTGGTAGAGAATACCAAGGCGCTTGAGAGAACCACATTTAAGGAACTCGGCAAAATACCTCCGTAAGTTCGCGAGAAGGAGGCCCGTTCAGAACGCAAGTTTTGGGCGGGGGCACAAACCAGGGGGTGGCGACTGTTTACTAAAAACACAGGGCTCTGCGAAGTCGTAAGACGACGTATAGGGTCTGACGCCTGCCCGGTGCCTGAAGGTTAAAAGGAGGAGTGCAAGCTCCGAATTGAAGCCCAGGTAAACGGCGGCCGTAACTATAACGGTCCTAAGGTAGCGAAATTCCTTGTCGGGTAAGTTCCGACCTGCACGAATGGCGTAACGACTTCCCCGCTGTCTCAAATGTGGACTCAGCGAAATTGAATTGCCTGTCAAGATGCAGGCTACCCGCGGTTAGACGGAAAGACCCCATGCACCTTTACTACAACTTTACATTGGCATCAGGTACAGCATGCGCAGGATAGGTGGTAGGCTTTGAAGCCGGGACTCTGGTCTCGGTGGAGCCTCCCTTGAGATACCACCCTTGCTCTGCTTGATGTCTAACCGCGGTCCGTTATCCGGATCCGGGACCCTGTATGGTGGGTAGTTTGACTGGGGCGGTCGCCTCCCAAATTGTAACGGAGGCGCGCGAAGGTTGGCTCAGAGCGGTCGGAAATCGCTCGTTGAGTGCAATGGCAGAAGCCAGCCTGACTGCAAGACTGACAAGTCGAGCAGAGACGAAAGTCGGCCATAGTGATCCGGTGGTCCCGAGTGGAAGGGCCATCGCTCAACGGATAAAAGGTACGCTGGGGATAACAGGCTGATGGTGCCCAAGAGTCCATATCGACGGCACCGTTTGGCACCTCGATGTCGGCTCATCTCATCCTGGGGCTGGAGCAGGTCCCAAGGGTACGGCTGTTCGCCGTTTAAAGAGGTACGTGAGCTGGGTTTAGAACGTCGTGAGACAGTTCGGTCCCTATCTTCCGTGGGTGTAGGATACTTGAGAGGAGTTGCCCCTAGTACGAGAGGACCGGGGTGAACGATCCACTGGTGGACCTGTTGTCGTGCCAACGGCAGTGCAGGGTAGCTATGATCGGACAGGATAACCGCTGAAGGCATCTAAGCGGGAAGCCCCCCTCAAAACAAGGTATCCCTGAGGACCGAGGTAGACCACCTCGTCGATAGGCCAGAGATGTAAGCGCAGCAATGTGTTCAGTTGACTGGTACTAATGGTCCAATAGGCTTGATTTGATCCAGTAGAAGCAAGACTTCCACTGACCAAATCAAAATACATACACACCACAACATCAGTTGTGCTGACTTGAACGACGGTTTGCGTGAAAACGCAGGCCGCTGATGTGAAAACGCGGGGGATAAAATCCCCCGCGGTCTGTGTTTTTTTGGTGTGGTGATCATAGCGTGAGCAAAACACCCGATCCCATCCCGAACTCGGCAGTTAAGTGCCACCGCGCTGATGGTACTGCGTCTTAAGACGTGGGAGAGTAAGTCATTGCCACACCTAATAAACACAGACACGTATCTCTCAACGATATAAAACAAACAAATACAGCGACATATGGACAAAAATAACGTCCAATAATGGCGCGGGATGGAGCAGCCCGGTAGCTCGTCAGGCTCATAACCTGAAGGTCGTAGGTTCAAATCCTACTCCCGCAACCAAATATACCCAGCAGTAACAACAAGCTACACGCCACCTTCGGGTGGCCGTTTGCGTTCGCGTTTTGCGCGTGGAAGCGCATCCTGTGCTTCGTCGTCCGTTCATACCGCAATTGTGGCCAGCATCGCCTGCAGGGCTTAGTTCCCCTCAATCACAGCGCCCTGGTCGGACAGGAGCGACTAGGGCCGCGCGACGTGGAAAGAAGGCCTCTCACCGTCTTCCCCACGTCAGTCAAAAACAAAAAGCCATTCTTTTACCCGAAGGTTACCACGGCCAGCCCATGTGGCGGACCAAAACCCCATATCTCTAAGCCCTCATTAAGCACCAATATGCGCAAGAGGCGTTACAACAACTGCCGAACTTGCTATCGGCAGATCATGGATATTGTTCTGATCACCGCGGTCATCGCATCGCTTTTCCTTGTTATCGGCGCGGCAGAGCCATTGGCCGCCCGCCTGCGTCTGCCCTACAGCGTGATCCTTGCGCTGCTTGGCATTCTGATCGCATCAGGCGCGCTGTTTTTCCTGCGCACTGACCTGACCGATGCGCTGAACCCGGTGGCAGAGGCGATCCTTGGGCTGCCGATCCGGTCCAATGTCTTCCTATATGTCTTTTTGCCGACGCTTTTGTTTCAGGCGACGTTAGGCATGAACTTGCGCCGTATGGTCGATGACTGGGTTCCCATTCTTGTTATGGCTGTCGTGGCAGTGGTCGTGGCGACGTTGTCGGTCGGCTATGCGTTGTCGTGGGTCAGCACCTTGCCCTTGGCGGCCTGCCTGTTGATCGGTGCCATCGTCTCGACCACCGACCCGTCGGCGGTTGTCTCTATCTTTCGCTCTATCTCGGCCCCGCGGCGGTTGGCGCGCTTGATCGAAGGCGAAAGCCTGTTGAACGACGCCGCCGCTATTGCGCTGTTCGGCCTGTTCATGGGCTTCGTGATGCTGGGCGTGCCGGACCCCGAACTTGGCGATGCTTTGGCGCAGTTTCCCGTGTTGATCGGCGGTGGTGCGTTGACCGGTTGGCTGGCGGGGCGCGTGGCGGTTTGGATCATGGCGCTGTTCGGCCGGCACGAGCTTGCGCTGATCTCTGTCTCCGTTTCATTGCCTTATTTGGCCTATGTGGGGGCGGAACAGATGGTTGGTGCCTCCGGTGTGATTGCAGTGGTCGTCGCGGGACTAACGGTAAATTTGACGGGGCCAGGTCGTTTGCCGCCGCAAGCTTGGGCGAACCTGCGGGATGTCTGGGACCTGCTCGCGCATTGGGCTGGCGCGCTGATCTTTATTCTGGCCGCCTTGCTGATCCCGCGCCTGTTAGAGGGTGTCACGCTAAGTGATTTCGCCTTGATCGGCGTTGTTGTCGTTGCGGCCATTGCATCGCGTGCGGTTGTGTTGTTCGGCCTACTGCCCTTGCTGACGCTGCTGCGCCTGTCGCCGCGGGTTGATCGGCCGTATCGCACTGCGATCTTGTGGGGCGGGTTGCGCGGGGCCGTCACGCTGGCGCTGGCTCTGGCCGTCACCGAAAGCTTTCGCGTCCCCGTTGAGGTAAAGCGCCTTGTCGGTATCCTTGCCACCGGATTTACCCTGTTCACGTTGATCGTGCAGGGTACCACGCTGCGGTCTGTCATCGGTTGGCTGAAGCTCGACCGTTTGTCACCGATAGACGAAGCGCTTTCGCGGCAGGTCGTTGCCGTGGGACTTCAGACCGTCCGAGAGGAGCTGGCCCGCACGACCGAAGCCTATGCGCTGACCAAGGAAACCGTCCGGTCTGAGGCGAAGACCTTTGGCGAGCGGCTCGATGCAGCGGTCGATGCGGCAGAGGACGCTGACGACATTCTAGACCGGGACCGCATCACGCTGGGCTTGATCGCGCTTGCTGGCTTTGAGCGGGACACCATCCTTGCGCGGGTCAAAGAACGCACGATTTCGTCCCGGATGGCGGATCAAATCCTGTCTGACGCCGACCAGCTGATCGAGGCTGCGCGTGCAGGCGGTCGCAGCAGCTATCAAAAGGCGGCACGCCGCTCTATCGCTTATGGCCGCGCGTTTCGGACGGCTGTTGTGTTGCATAACCGGCTCGGGCTGTCGCGGTGGCTGGTGCGGATGACGGCTGATCGGTTTGAACGGCTATTGTCGCAGCAGCTGATCTTGCGCGATATTGACGCCTTTATTGACGGCCGTATCCGCCGCATTCATGGCCGCCGTGTTGCTGACCTGCTGCACGAGCTGATCGCCCGCCGCGCCGAAGGCGTCACCAAAGCGCTGGAGGGTCTGCGCCTGCAATATCCCGGCTACGCCGAAGAGCTAGAGCGCCGTTTCATCCGCCGCACAGCCTTGCGCTTGGAAGAGCGGGAATACGCGATCATGCGCGATGACGGGCTGATCGGGGCAGAGGTCTATGCCACCTTGATCGAAAAACTGTCAGGTCGCCGCGCAGAGGCAGAGGCGCGCCCGCGCCTTGATATCGCTGTGCAGCGGGTCGATCTGATCCGCCAATTTCCGATTTTCGCTGATCTTGATGATCGGGCGCTCAAGGCGCTTGGCCGCTCGCTCAAGACAATTTACGTCGATGCGGGCCGGATTGTGATGCGCAAGGACACCCCGGCGAAAAGCGTATTCTTTATCGCATCAGGCGCTGTGGAACTGGAAAGCGCCGGGCAAACGTGGCGGCTGGGCCGGGGGGATATGTTCGGTCAGATGGCCTTGCTGCTCAGCAAATCGCGCCGCGCCGAAGTGCGGGCGATTGCGCCGTCTACGCTGCTCGTGCTGGACGAGGCGCGGTTCCGGTCGCTGCTGTCGCGCAGCGCGGCATTGCAGGACGCGGTGCGTGCATCTGCTATTCAGCGCGGGATCAGCCTTGATCTGCTTCCGGTCGAAAACGACAGGGCTGAATAACGGGTTTCGGCAAGGCATCGATTAGGACGCCTTGCCGTTTTAGTCTGCCTTAGGCGGCCAGATCAGGCGCTTGCTTTGCCCCGGTCATGAACGCGACGGCGTCGGACATGGTGTAGTCCTTGGGATCAATCACGCAAAGTCGCTTGCCAAGCCGGTGAACGTGAATGCGGTCTGCAACCTCGAAGACATGGGGCATGTTGTGGCTGATCAGGATGATCGGAATGCCCCGCGCCCGCACGTCTTGGATCAATTCCAGCACCCGGCGGGATTCCTTGACGCCCAAGGCGGCTGTCGGCTCGTCCAGAATGATGACCTTGGACCCAAAAGCCGCCGCGCGGGCAACGGCGACGCCTTGGCGTTGGCCACCTGACAGCGTCTCGACCGCTTGGTTGATGTTCTGGATCGTCATCAGCCCCAGTTCTGTCAACTTGTCACGGGCGATCTGTTCCATCCGCGAACGATCAAGCTGGCGCAGGATTTTGCCGCGAAAGCCGGGTTTGCGCAGCTCTCGGCCCATGAACATATTGTCAGCGATCGACAGGGCAGGGGACATGGCAAGGGTTTGGTAAACCGTCTCGATCCCCTCTTTGCGCGCATCCGTGGGAGAGGTGAACTTGACCTTGCGGCCTTCCAAAAACACATCGCCCTCGTCCGGGATAACAGCGCCAGACACGGCCTTGATCAAGGATGACTTGCCTGCGCCGTTGTCGCCAATCACCGCAAGGATTTCACCGGGATACAGGTCGAAGTCACAGTTATCGAGCGCGGTGACCTTGCCGTAGCGTTTCACAAGGCCGCGGCCTTTAAGAATAGGTTCCATTATGCCGATACCTTTCTGATCCACTGGTCCACTGCCACAGCGCCAATAATCAGCGCGCCAATCAGCAGGAACGTCCATTGCGCGTCAGCCCCGGCCAAACGCAGGCCCAAGGTGAACACGCCCACAATCAGCGCCCCAAACAGCGCGCCCAAAATCGACCCGCGCCCGCCAAAGAGTGAGATGCCGCCGATCACCACAGCCGTGATGCTTTCGATATTCGCAAGCTGCCCAGAGGTCGGAGAGACCGAGCCGATGCGCCCGATTAAAGCCCAGCCTGCAAAGGCACAGATCAGACCGGAAATCACGTAGACGGAAATCAACACGCCCTTCACGTTGACACCCGACAGCTGCGCCGCCTCTGGGTCGTCGCCCACGGCATAGACGTGGCGGCCCCACGCGGTCTGTTTCAGCACGTAAGATAGGAACAGCATCAACACGACCATGAACACGACACCTACGGTAAACACCGCGCCGCCGACGTTGAACTTGGTGGCAAAGACTTGCAGCAGGGGGGCGTTCGCTTCGATGTCCTGCGCGCGGATCGTCTCGTTCGAGGAATACAAAAAGTTTGTCGCCAGTACGATTTGCCACATCCCAAGGGTCACGATGAACGGCGGCAGCTTCATGACGGCAATCAACCAGCCGTTAATATAGCCGCAGATCATACCGCACACGAGGCCAAGGGCGATCGCGACTTCGACGGGCAATCCGTAGCGAAAGGTAAACTGCCCCATCACGACGGACGACAGCACCATGATTGCGCCAACAGACAAATCGATACCTGCCGTCAGAACCACAAGACTTTGCGCGGCGGCGACGATGCCGACGATCTGGACCTGTTGCAGGATCAGCGTCAGGGCAAAGGGGGAAAAGAACTTCGACCCCAAAAGCAAGCCGAACACTGCAATGGACGCCAGCAGCACGAACAGCGGCACAAGCGCAGGGTTGACGTGCAGCGCATGCTGCAACTTGGACAGTGCGCCCTTTCGATGAGCGGCAAATTTAGCAACGTCTTCGGATTTGGTCGTCTTTATGACGGACTCATAATCATCGGCATGACCAGCCATTTTCAGTCTCCCCCCGTTCTGCAGGTAAATATCGGCCCGCACCGGGGCCGCGGCGAAAGGGGCAGGAAAATCCCGCCCCTTTCAAAGACACGCGGGCTTAAGCCGCGCGGGTCAAAGGGCGGCTTAGCCCCAGCACAGATCCGTGCCTTCAGCGACCGAGATGCTGTCGACGCCGTCAGCAGGTTCGTCCGTCACCAGCGCGACGCCGGTGTCAAAGAAATCCTTGCCTTCGGTGTTCTGCGGCTTGGTGCCGTCAGCAGCAAAAGCGGCAATCGCCTCGATCCCCTTGGACGCCATCAACAGTGGATACTGCTGCGCCGTTGCACCGATCACGCCGTCGGCGATGTTCTGCACGCCGGGGCAACCGCCGTCGACAGAGACGATCAGCACGTCGTTTTCACGGCCAAAGGACTTCAGCGCCTCATAAGCACCCGCAGCGGCAGGTTCGTTGATGGTATAGACCACATTGATCATCGGATCGACGGCCAGAAGGTTTTCCATCGCCTTGCGGCCACCTTCTTCGTTGCCGGCCGTGATGTCATTGCCGACGATGCGCGCGTCATCTTCGTCGCCGATGACGTTAGGATCGCCCAGATCAATGCCGAAGCCCTGCAAGAAACCTTGGTCGCGCAGCACGTCAACCGACGGCTGGCTGACTGCCAGATCAAGCATGGCAATTTTCGCATCAGCAGCGCCGTCGCCCAGCTTGGCGGCAGCCCACTTACCGATCAGTTCGCCCGCCAGAAAGTTATCTGTGGCAAAGGTCGCGTCAGCCGCGTCAATCGGGCTTAGCGGAGTGTCCAGCGCGATGACCAAAAGGCCAGCTTCGCGGGCTTGGGTCACAGCGCCAACGATGGACGATGTGTCGGATGCGGTCAGCAGGATACCCGATGCGCCATCGGCGATGCAGGTTTCAATAGCTGCGACTTGCGTTTCGTGATCGCCGTCCACCTTGCCAGCATAGGACCGCAGGGTCATGCCAGCTTCTGCGGCAGCCGCTTCAGCGCCTTCGCGCATTTTGACGAAAAACGGGTTGGTGTCTGTTTTGGTGATCAGGCATGCCGATGCGCCGTGGGCTTCGGCCGAAGCCATGCCAGCGGTCGTAATAGCAGCCAATGCGGTGCTGATAAGCAGTTTCTTCATGGTGTCCTCCCTAGGAATTCCTCTGACCGAAGCCTCCACTCCGGCAGTCAGGCGACTCGCTTTTGCGCTCGCCCTGACAGCTAGAAACGACATTCCAATCATCCTGTCAATTAATTAATTAGGTTACTTTATTAAATAGAGGGCGTATCCTAAGGCGTGGAAGGCGATTATGTAGCGCGTATGGAAACTGCTTTGATCCAGACTATCAGCACGGGCCTCAGCCAAAGCGGCGTGCGGGATCATAACTCGCGCCTGCTGTTGTCACTGGTGCAGCGCAACGTTGCGTTGCCGGGCACGGATATCGCGCGGTTGTCCGGTTTGTCGGCCCCCACGGTGTCCAGTATCCTGCGCAAACTGGAATCTGACGGGCTGGTTGAACGCGGCGACGCCGTGCGCGGCAAGGTCGGCAAGCCGTCGATTCCCATGCGCCTTGCGCCGACGGGGGCCTATGCTTTTGGGCTGAAAATCGGCCGGCGGTCAGCGAATCTGTTGCTGATGGACTTTGTCGGCAAAGTGCGGGCTGAGGTTCATCTGAGCTATGACTACCCCCTGCCATCAGAGATCTTTGCTTTCCTCGAAGAGGGGATCAGAGCGTTGACTGCCGATCTGCCCGCCGATCAGCGCACGCGGATTTGCGGCATCGGCGTCGCCGCCCCGTTCGAGTTGTGGAACTGGCACAATCTAAAAGGCCCGCGCGCTAAGTCGTTCCAGACATGGAAGGACGTCAGCATTGCAGGCGAAATTGCGCGGTTCAGCCCGCTACCCGTCATGGTCACGAATGATGCAACAGCGGCCTGCCAAGCCGAGCACATCTACGGCCGCGGTAAGGCGTTTCGGGACTACGCCTATTTCTTTATCGGGGCCTTTATCGGCGGCGGTGTCGTGTTGAACAATTCTGTGTTCGAGGGGCGGCAGGGCAACGCTGGCGCGCTGGGTTCGCTACGCAGCATCGGGTTGAACGGCGAAAGTATGCAGCTTGTGGATGCCGCGTCGTTGCACCTGCTAGAGGCGCGCTTGCAAGAAGTCGATCAGGATACCCGCCAACTGTGGACCGATCCGACCAGTTGGAAGCGTCTGTCGCGCTATGTCGATCCTTGGCTCAGCCAAACCGCGCAGGAACTCGCCAAGGCTAGCCTTTCCACCTGCGCCGTCATCGATTTCGAGGCGATCTTGATCGACGGTGCCTTCCCGGATCACATTAGGCACGAATTGGTGACGCGGGTGCGGCGCTACGTGGCGACGCAGGATACCCGCGGCCTTATTGTTCCGGCGATCGAGGCGGGGAGCATCGGCGCAAACGCCCGGGCCCTTGGGGCTGCTTGTGGTCCAATCCGCGCGAATTTCTTTCTCAATACCCACCAAGGCTTGTCTGCCGCCTGACCCAAACGACGGCACAACCCGTGGTTATACGGCCCGCGCGGATATTCCCGGCGTTTTGCCGCCAACGCGTTGGCGGCGTATTGAAAGTTCCTTGCAAAGCATCATATTCTGCACCGCAGCAAGAATCGGAATTCCCACATGACTTTATCGCGCAACAAAGCGCATCTTTCGCGACGGTCCTTTCTGTTGCGCGGTGCCTCATCCTTTGCAACCATCGCTGCGGTTGCACATATGGCCGCGCCTGCCTTTGCGCAGAACGCTGCTCAGCCGGTGCCATTTTCGTTTGAAATGCTGATCGAACGGGCCCGCCAGACGGCAGCTGCGGACTATGTTGCGCCAAACACTGTGGGCGCGCCGTTTACCGATTTGGACTACGACGACTATCGCAACGTCCAGTTTAACGAAGACAGCGCGCTTTGGGCTGGTCCGGATGCGACGGGCGTGCTGCACGCCTACCACCCCGGTTGGTTGTTCGACAGCACAGTGTCCCTGTTCGAAGTCGTCGGCAGCGTCGCGACGCCGCTGACGTTCACATCCGACGATTTCGTTTATTACGGCGATGCCGCAGGCAAGATAGGCGCAGGCACTCCGCTGCCAGGCGTCGCTGGCTTCCGCATCAACATGCCTCTGAATGCCCCTGACCGCTTTGACGAGGTCGTGTCGTTCCTTGGTGCCAGCTATTTCCGCGCCCTTGGCAAAGACAACCGCTACGGCCTCAGCGCACGTGGTCTGGCCGTCAATACGGCCACGTCAGAGGCCGAGGAGTTTCCCCGTTTCAGCGCGTTCTGGTTGGAACGTCCTGCTTTGGGTAGCACATCCGTGACGTTTTACGCCCTGCTGGAAAGCGAATCCGTCGCGGGTGCCTACCGTTTCGTGCTGACCCCCGGCGAGACGACGACCGTCGACGTGACAACCGAGCTGTTCTTCCGTCAAGACGTGGCCCAGCTTGGCATTGCGCCGCTGACGTCGATGTTCCTGTTCGGCTTGAACGATCGCGGCAGCTTTGATGACTATCGCACGCGCGTCCATGACAGCGAAGCGCTGATCATCAACAGCGAGAACGACACGCTGTTCCGGGTGCTACATAACCCTGAAAAGCTGGCCAATTCGTATTTCAGCGCGCAGTCGCCGAAGTCGTTTGGCCTGGTGCAGCGTCACCGTGCCTTTGACGACTACCTTGATGCGGGCGCGCACTACGAACTGCGCCCAAGCCTGATGGTCGAGCCGCAAGGCGATTGGGGCACCGGCATGATCCGCCTGATCGAAATCCCATCCGATCTAGAAGGGAACGACAATATCGTCGCCTTCTGGGTGCCGCAGGAAAGCTTTACCGCAGGCAGCAGCGCCAATGTGTCGTACCGTTTGCATTGGGGCATGGACCCCGTTGGGTCGCGGTCCGAACTTGCCCAAGTTTCGCGCACTTTGGCCGGTCACGGCGGCGTTGCTGGCGTAAAACCGCGCACGGATCAGCGAAAATTCGTCATCGACTACGAAGGCGGTCCTTTGGCGGAACCCTTTGGCGAGCAGGTGGTTGAGGCGCAGATAACGATCAGCGGCGGCAAAGTGCTTCAGCAAACGCTGCAGCGCATCGAAGGGCATGACGCAATGTGGCGTCTTGTGCTGGAGGTCGCGTCAGATGATGACGCCACAGTCGAGCTGCGCGCAAACCTTGCCGCCGGTGACCGGCAGCTGACAGAGACTTGGGTATACCAATGGCGAAAAGCATGACCTACGATTCCAGCGACGCTGTCGCTTTTCCATTCGACATGAAATCACTAGAGCCACCATTTGCCCCGCTCGATATGCCGCGGCAGGTGTTGGAACATGCTGAACGCCCGTCGATCATGAACCTCGTCAGCCGCCTCTTCTTGCGGAACGCCTGATTTGCAACCGCATTTAAGACCGCTGCGTACCCGCCTAAACCGCGTCGGTGCCTTGACGTTCGCAGCGCTGTGCACAGCGGCTGCCGCGGCGACGCTTGCACAGGCTGGTTTGAACACTGGCTTTGACGCGTGGGATGCGGCTGCGGTCTTTTTGATTGCGATCACAACGGGTTGGCTTGCATGGGGCGCAGCGCAGGCTTTTGTTGGTCTGCCGAGCCTTGCGCCATTGCCGCGTGTTGGGCTGAGCATGCAATCCTTTCCGCCGACGGCGATCCTTGTGCCAATCTGTAACGAAAACCCGGTAGAGGTTTGCGCCCGCGTGCAGGCCATGCGCCTGTCGCTGCAAAAGGCAGGCGTACCTGCGGATTTTGCCATCCTGTCCGACACCTCTGACCCTGATGCGCTGATCGCAGAGCGCAACGCGCTCGCGCCGCTTTTCTCTCTCGAAGACGGTCCGAACCGCGTTTATTACCGCGTACGCACCGACCGCTATGGCCGCAAGGCTGGCAACGTCGAGGATTTCATCCGCAAGGCGGGGGGCAATTATACCTACGTCGTGATGCTGGACGCCGACAGCCTGATGGAAGGCGAAACCATTCGCCACATGATCGCCCGGATGGAAGACAATCCCGGCATTGGTCTGCTGCAGTCGTTGCCCAAAATCGTCGGGGCCGGCTCTGCCTTTGGCCGGGCGATGCAGTTTTCGGCCAGCTTTCATTCGCCCGTTTTCGCGCGCGGCTTGGCGCGGATGCAGGGGCAGGCGGGTCCGTTCTGGGGCCACAATGCCATCGCCCGCGTGCGCGCCGTGTCGCAGTGCTGCGGTCTGCCGGAACTGTCTGGCCCGCCCCCCTTTGGCGGAACGATCCTGAGTCACGATTATGTCGAGGCTGCGCTTTTGGTGCGCGGCGGCTGGCAGGTCGAAATGGACCCCCGCATTGAGGGATCATTCGAGGAAGGCCCCGACAACCTGCTGGCCTTTGCCCGCCGCGACCGCCGCTGGTGCCAGGGCAACCTGCAGCACATCCGCTTGCTGAATGCCCCCGGTCTGCGCGGGTGGAGCCGGTTTGTCTTTGTGCAGGGCATCCTGTCTTATTTGGTGTCGCTGGCGTGGGGCGCGTTTTTGATCGTGTCGATGTTGTCAGCTGCAACTGCTGGCGCACCGAACTATTTCCCGGACGCCTACCAGCTGTTTCCCAAGTTTCCCGACGATAAGACATTCCAAGTCATCGCGCTGGCCGTGGGTGTCGGCGGTCTGCTTTTGCTGCCCAAACTAGCGATCTTTGCGGAATCCGTCGCCGCGCGGCGCACCTCTGGTTTCGGTGGCACAGCGCGGGCCTTCGCCTCTGTCTTGTCGGAAACCTTGCTGACTGCACTGATTGCGCCGCTGATGCTGATGTATCAATCCCGCGCCGTGGCAGAGGTGTTATCAGGCCGCGATGGTGGCTGGCCCGCAACCGCCCGCGGCGAAGGGCGGCTAAGCCTGCTGGACGGCTGGCGCGCCGGTCGCTGGATTACGTTGTTCGGTGTGGCTGTGACGATCTTTGTCCTGCAGGCCGCCCCGGCGTTGATCGTCTGGCTCTTGCCTGTCACCGTGCCGATGATTATTGCACCGCTTCTGATTACGGTCACATCGTGGCCTATTTTAACAAGTGTCTTCCGCGTTCCGCAGGAAATGACGCTGCCCCCCGTCGTCGCGGATTATCGCAGACGGATGGCGCAGGACGCCGGAACAGAAGGAATACCAGATGGCGCGATCACCCGCTCGGCCTAAGGCACAGCTTAGCCCGGCCCGGCAAGGTTTGATCGCTCCATCCCGCCCGCGTGATCCTCGGATCGACGCGTTTCGCGGGTTGGCGCTGATGATGATCTTGATCGATCACATGCCTGGCAATCCGTGGGAAGAGATCACTGTCCGCAATATCGGTTTTTCCGACGCGGCAGAGGCGTTCTTTATCATGTCCGGTATCGCGGCTGGCATCGCCTATTCCCCCGGCATCGCCCGCTGGCTGGCTGGCGAGTCGCGTTTGTGGGACGGCATGGCCCCGATGTGGCGCCGGTCTTGGACGCTTTATGTTGTGCAAATCGTGCTCAGCGTGATTGCCATCGGCCTATTCAGTTGGTCCGCTGGCGTGTTCTATCGGTCGGCATTCCGAGAGATGCATAACCTTGCAGCGATCTATGACAACACCGGCGGCGCGCTGATCGGCCTGCCGATACTGGGCTATCAGATCGGCTATGTGAACATTCTGCCGTCCTATATCGTGCTGCTGATCGCAGCGCCGTTTCTGCTGATCGCGGGGGTAAGGGCCCCATGGCTAACCCTCGCAGGGTCGGTCGCGCTGTGGTTTGTTGCTGGCGCGATGCGGTGGAATATTCCGATCTATCCGAGCAATGGTGGCTGGTTTTTGAACCCGCTGACATGGCAGCTGATTTTTACCATCGGTCTGTTGATTGGCATCCGTCACCGCCGCGATGAACGGCTTGTGCCTTATTCTAAAACGCTGTTTGCGCTGACCTTGGGCTTTTTGATCTTCGCTTTCGCATGGCGGCATGTGCCAGAGCTGGGCGCGATCATGAACCATAAGATGGCGCAGCTTGGCGGTTTGGGCGCGCCCGGCAACATCGTGTCCCACAACAAGACCATGCTGGCATTGCCGCGCCTGCTGCATATTTTGGCGCTGGCCTATGTGCTGTCTTGCCTGCCCTTTGTGACGCGCCTCTGCGCCCACCGATATGCTGCGCCCCTGCGGTTGATGGGCGGGCATGGGCTACTGGTGTTTGGGCTTGGTACGATCCTCGCGCTCGTCGGGCAAATCCTGATGATCGTAGAGCCGCGCGTGACTTGGCTGCCTTGGGTCTTGCCCGTGATCGGTGTGTTGATCTGCTATATCGCTGCCCGCATCGCCGACAGCGCCCGCAGCGCAAAGCCTGCGGCAAAGGCCAAAGTGCCTGCGCCGCAGTAGGGGCAACTAGATCGCTAGGTGCCGATCACACCCTTTTTCAGGATGATATTGCCGTAAAGCCGTGTCTCTCCGGTTTGGACGATCGCAAAGGCGGATTTGGCCCGTGTGTAAAACGCGAAGCGTTCTAGCTGGGCGATCTGCGCCGGGTTGTCGGCAGTTTGGGTGATGATGCTTTGAAATTCAGCGACGACAGGCGGGACCGCATCCGGATCATCGACAACTTGCATCACCAGTGCGGGGTCCGGCACGAAGCTGTCTAGCGGCAGCAGGCTTAGGATCGCCTGCAGCGCATCGGTTGCGCTAATCCCGTCCAGACGGTGACACCGTTGGCCAAGCGCCGTGCCGGGAAAGTTGGCGTCGGCGATCACAATCTCATCGCCGTGGCCCATGGCCCGCAAGCTATGTAGCAGATCTGGCGACAAAATCGGCGGGATATTATGCAGCATGGGGCGGCTCCTGTGGGACGGGGGCATCTGGGCGGATCAGACCTTGGGATTTTAAATCTGTCCAGAGGGCTGCGGGGATTGGCGTTTCAAAGATCTGAACGTTCTGGCGCACTTCGCTTGGATTGGCGGCACCGGGGATGACGGTTTTGACAGCCGGATGGCCCAGCGGAAATTGCAAGGCGGCGGCGATTAACGGCACCGCGTGATCTGCACACACAGCGCCCAGCTTGCGCACGCGGTCCATGATGTGATCCGGGGCAGGGGCGTAGTCATAGCGCGCGCCATCGATCGCGCCTGTCGCCAGAATGCCCGAATTATACGGCCCGCCCAGAATAATCCCAACGTCCCGCGCCACACACAGCGGTAAAAAGCTGTCCAGTGGGTCCTGTTCCAGCAGCGTGTAACGTCCCGCAAGCAGGAAGCCGTCAAAGTCAGCCTCGCCCAGCAGGCGTTCGCAAATCTGCCAAGTGTTCACGCCAGCGCCAATCGCAGCAATCTGGCCCGCGCTGCGCAATTCGGTCAGGGCGCGATAGCCGCCTTGGCTGAACAGCTCGCGCAGCTTTTCGTCCTCTCCGGCCGCGCCGTGGGTGCCGGCGTCGATATCGTGCAAAAACAGCATGTCGATCCGGTCCGTGCCGAGCCGGGCCACGCTGTCATGATAGCTGCGCATGATGCCGTCGTAGGTATAATCAAAAACGATCCGTTTCTGCGGCACATCGACAAAAGCCTCTGGCGTGACGTCTTGGGGTGCGCAGTCGTGCAGCACGCGGCCTACCTTGGTCGACAGGATCAGGGCGTCCTGGTCAAAGCGGGTCAAGGCATCGGCAAAGCGCAGTTCCGACCGGCCCAAGCCATACTGCGGGGCGGTGTCGAAATAGCGGATGCCCGCGTCCCAAGCCGCATCCAGCGTCGCCTGCGCATCCGCCTCTGATATGCGGCGATAAAGGTTGCCTAGTGGGGCACCGCCAAAGCCTAGCTGCGTTAACGGCAAAGGGCGCTGCGTGCGATTGTTCAGGAGGGTCGTATCAGACAGTCGCATCATGTCACCTTGCTAGCTGGGGCGGAAATAATCGGGGAATTGCTTCTCAAGCGGCTCAATCCGGCTAATCAGCTGACCCAGATGAAAGGCCATCGCGGTCTTGGCGGCCTCTGTGTCTTGATCTGCAATCGCGTCTAGAACGGCGCGGTGCTCTGCCACGGCCTGCGCTGGACGGCCCGGTTCAGGCAGCACAAGGACGCGTGCGCGTTGCAGTTGCAGCGACATCTGCCCTGCGACCGCGGCGACCTTTGGAAAGCCGGTAAAGCTAAGGATCAGGTCGTGGAATTGCAGGTCTGCCTCGAAAAATCCTTGAAAGTCGGCGTCTTCAACAAGCAAACCTTGCAGGCGCAGATTGCGTGACAGTTGGACCAGTTGGGCATCGGTGCGGCTCTCGGCCACGGCCCTGACCGCGGCAACCTCCACCGCGTCGCGCAGAAAGCTTTCCTCTTTCAGCGCGGCCATCGAAAAGCGGGACACGCGGGTGGCGGATTGGGGGATGATGTCAACCAAACCGTCCACGGACAGCCGGGCCAGCGCCTCGGCCACGGGGGACCGGGACACGCCTAACTGTTCGCACAGCGCGCCTTTGCGCAGAACCGCGCCGGGGGGCAGCGTCAGGTCAAGGATGCGATTCCGCAGCACAGTATAAACCCGCTGCCCCAAGGGGCCGTCCATGCCGTTGATATCAATTTCTTCGCTGACAAAGGTCATTGTCGTATTTTCCATAACTGACATGTTAGTTGACAGGTGCGCCAAGTCAATCTAGCCGTTGCTGTATTAAACCGCTTAATAGCCCGTCACAGGATTGCGCAACATGACGAAGCCACCCCGCATGCTAAAACTTCACCCAGACGACAACGTTGCAATCGCCTTCGGCGACATTGACGCGGGCGATGTGGGTTTTGCGGGCGGGCCGACGTTGCTGCAGGCGATCAAGCAGGGGCACAAATGCGCGCTTGCCCCGATTGCCGCAGGCCAGAACGTGATCCGCTATGGTCAGACCATCGGGCAGGCAACCACAGACATCGCGACGGGCGAACATGTGCATACGCAAAATTTGGGCATGGGCGCGCACACGCAGGACTACGCCCACGCCAGCGAGGCAAAGGCGCTTGCGCCCGCCGCCGAGGGGCGCACCTTTGACGGCTATCACCGCGCGGATGGGCGGGTCGGCACACGCAATTACCTTGGCATTCTGACCTCGGTGAACTGCTCTGGCTCGGTTGCTAAATTCATCGCAGAGGCGGCAGAGAAGTCGGGCCTTTTGGATGAATTCCCAAATATCGACGGCATCGTTCCGATCACCCACGGCACAGGCTGCGGCATGTCGGGCGATAACGAAGGTTACACCACGCTGTTCCGCACCTTGTCGGGCTACGCGCAGCACCCCAACTTTGGCGGCATCCTGCTCATCGGCCTCGGGTGCGAGGTGATGCAGATCGCCGACCTTATTGGCGGACGGCCCATACGGGCCGATGGCGCACTGCGCTATATGACGATCCAGCAAGAAGGCGGCACCCGCAAGACCATCGAAAAAGGGTTGAGCGAGCTGCGCGGCATCGCCGAACTGGCCAATACCGCCACCCGGCAGCCCGCACCGATTTCGCACCTGATGGTGGGGATGCAATGCGGCGGATCGGACGGCTATTCCGGCATCACCGCCAATCCCGCGCTGGGCATCGCGTCGGATCTGCTGGTCCAGCACGGCGGCACCACGATCCTGTCCGAGACGTCAGAGATTTACGGCGCCGAACACCTGCTGACACGCCGCGCGGTATCGGTCGAGGTTGGCCTAAAGCTGATCGACCGGGTGCGTTGGTGGGAAGATTACACCGCCCGCAACAAGGGCGAAATGGACAACAACCCCAGCCCCGGCAACAAGCGCGGCGGGTTGACCACGATCCTTGAAAAGTCCCTTGGCGCTGTTGCCAAAAGCGGCAGTGCGCCGCTGACCGATGTGTTTTTATTCGCAGAAAAGATCGAAACGCCCGGCTTTGTCTTTATGGACAGCCCCGGGTTCGACCCCTGCTCTGTCACCGGGCAGATCGCGTCGGGGGCGAACCTGATCGCATTCACCACCGGGCGCGGATCGGTGTCGGGCTATATGCCCACGCCGGGGATCAAGATCGCGACCAATTCGGAAATGTATCACCGGATGTCGGACGACATGGACGTGAACTGCGGCGATATCGTCAGCGAGGGTGTCAGCCTGACCGATAAGGGTCGCGATATCTTCGAATTGTTCATCCGCGTGGCATCGGGCGAGCCCACAAAAAGCGAAGAGCTTGGCTTTGGCGGCGTCGAATTCGTCCCCTGGCAGATTGGCGCAGTGATGTAGCGCCACGCCAAAACGGGACGGGACCAAGAGCTTGGGAGGGCTTTGTAGGTGAGTTATCTAGTCGAAATGCGGGGGATCGAAAAGCGTTTCCCCGGCGTTCATGCGCTCAAATCGGTGCAGTTCAATCTACGCCCCGGCGAAGTGCACGCCTTGATGGGCGAGAACGGCGCTGGCAAGTCGACCTTGATGAAGATCATGTCCGGCATCTATGCCCGCGACGGTGGAGAGATGTTTGTCGATGGCAACCCCGTCGCCCCTGACAGTCCCCGCGCGGCGCAAGATCTTGGCATTGGCATCATCCACCAAGAGCTGAGCCTGATGAACGATCTGACGGCCGCACAAAACGTGCTGATCGGGCGCGAGCCGCGGCGCAGTTTCGGGCGGCTGGACGAGCCTGAACTGAATCGCCGCGCGGCTGAAATCTTTGCCTCGCTTCGCCTAGCGATGGACCCGCGCACAAAGGTCAGCACGCAGACCATTGCCCGCCAGCAGCTGATCGAAATCGCAAAGGCGCTGTCCTATAACCCGCGCGTCTTGATCATGGACGAACCCACCGCCGCCCTGAACGATGCCGAAATCGCAGAGCTGTTTGCCGTGATCGCAAAGCTCAAGGCTGACGGCGTCGGGATCGTCTACATCAGTCACCGCATGGACGAAATTAAGCGCATCGCCGACCGCGTCACGATCCTGCGTGACGGTGCCTATATCGACACGCTGGACGCAGCGGACACGCCACTGTCCAAGATTATTCAGCTGATGGTCGGCCGCGAAGTCACGCAAAGCCGCGCCACCGTGCCGGACCTATCGCAAGCCCCTGTCGCGCTAGAAGTGCGCGGTCTGTCGCGCGGCAAAGACGTGCGCGACGTCAGCTTTTCCGTGCGCAAAGGGGAAATCCTTGGCTTTGCCGGGTTGATGGGTGCAGGGCGGACAGAGGTCGCGCGCATCATCTTTGGCGCCGACCCGCGTGACGCAGGCGAAATCCGTGTGGGCGGTTATGCCGTCGATATCCGCACGCCCCATGCCGCGGTGCAGGCCGGAATCGGTTACCTGTCAGAAGATCGTAAACACTTTGGTCTGGCCGTCGACATGACCGTCCGCGCCAACATCGCCATGGCGAATATGGCGCAATTCACGAGCCGTACCGGTGTGCTGGACGAAGGCGCGATGAAGCGCATTGCCGTTGATTACATCACCCGCCTTGGCATCCGCACCCCGTCCGATATGCAGGCCGTGCGCCTATTGTCGGGGGGCAATCAGCAAAAGGTCGTCATCGCCAAATGGCTGCTGCGCGATTGCGATGTGCTGATTTTCGACGAACCCACGCGCGGGATCGACGTCGGGGCGAAGTCCGAGATTTACGCCCTGCTCGAAGACCTTGCGGCCCAAGGGCGCGCGATCATCGTGATCTCGTCCGAACTGCCAGAGGTCATGCGATTGTCCCACCGCATCGCGGTGATGTGCGAGGGGCGCTTGACCGGCATCCTGCCCGGCGGCGCGCAAACCACCCAAGAACAGATCATGGAACTGGCAACACGGCGCGACAGCGCATTGACCGTTGCGGAGGACGCATAATGACCACGACGACTGCAAACACCCCACAAACCATGCTGTCTCGCATCATCGCGGCGGGCACGCATCAGCGGGTGCTGGCTTTTGCGTCCCTCGTCGTGCTGCTGATCGGCTTCTCGATCGCTTCGCCGAACTTTATGCAGACCAGCAATATGATCGCGATTCTGCAGGCGACGTCGGTGAACGGTGTGCTGGCGGTGGCGGTGACGCTGGTTATCATCACTGGCGGCATTGATTTGTCCGTCGGCACGATGATGACATTCTGCGCCGTGATCACCGGCGTCGTGCTAACCTATGCAGGCATGCCGTTGCTGCTGGGCGTTTTTGCAGCCATCGCGACGGGCGCGCTTTGCGGGTCTATGTCAGGCACTTTCGTCGCTAAGATGAAGATCCCGCCCTTTATTGCGACGCTTGGCATGATGCTGATCCTAAAGGGGCTGTCCCTTGTGATTTCGGGGACCCGGCCGATCTATTTCAACGACACGCCGGGGTTTAGCCTGATCTCTCGTGGCTCGATCATTGGCGATATCTTTCCCGCCATGCCGATCCCGAATGGCGTGCTAATCCTGTTCATCGTCGCTGGCGTCACCGCCTATATTCTGAACCGCACCGTGCTGGGGCGCTATTGCTTTGCACTGGGGTCGAACGAAGAATCCGTGCGTCTGTCGGGCGTGAACACCGACCGCTGGAAAATCGCAATCTATGCGCTGGCGGGGGGCATCGTCGGCATTGCCGGCTTGCTGATCGCCTCGCGCCTGAATTCGGCCCAGCCCGCATTGGGATTGGGGTACGAGCTTGAGGCGATTGCCGCTGTCGTCATCGGCGGCACGTCCCTGTCGGGCGGGCGCGGCTCGATCCTCGGCTCTTTGATTGGCGCGCTGATCATGGCGGTGCTGACCAACGGCTTGCGCGTGCTGTCGGTCGCGCAAGAATGGCAGACCGTCGTCACCGGCGCGATCATCATCCTCGCTGTCTATGCGGACATGATGCGTCGCAAAGGGGCCAGCTGACACAGCTTAGACCAAGACCCCGGCCTGCGAGGAGGCAGGCCGGGTCCATCAACCCAGGAGGAAACCACATGTTATCACGTCGTCTTTTGATTGGTGCATTGAGCGCCACACTCGCCCTCGGCTCTGCGCCTGCTGCCATGGCGCAGGATATTTATATCCCGCTGATTTCAAAAGGGTTTCAGCACCAGTTCTGGCAGGCTGTGAAATCCGGTGCCGATCAAGCCGCCGCAGAATTCGGCGTGCGGATCACGTTTGAAGGCCCAGACAATGAAACCATGGTCGATCGCCAGATCGACATGCTGGCCGCGGCGCTTGCCAACAACCCTTCTGCTATCGGCTTTGCCGCTCTCGACAGCCAAGCTGCCATTCCGCTGCTGCAACAGGCTGCCGATGCGGGCATCCCGGTCATCGCGTTTGACAGCGGAGTTGAGAGCGACATTCCCGCAACGACCGCCACCACAGACAACGTCGCTGCCGCCGCGCTGGCCGCTGACAAGATGGCTGAACTGATCGGCGGCGCTGGCAAAGTCGCCGTGGTCGCGCACGACCAAACCAGCCGCACCGGTATTGATCGCCGCGATGGTTTCCTGAACCAGATCGAAGCGAACTATCCCGATATCGAAGTTGTCAGCGTCCAGTATGGCGCGGGCGATCAGCTGCAATCGACCGAGGTTGCCAAGGCGATCCTGACCGCCAACCCTGATCTGGCGGGTATGTTCGGCACCAACGAAGGATCCGCCATCGGTATCGTCAACGCGATCCGAGAGATGGCCACCGAAGGTGTGACGATCATCGGCTACGATTCCGGCAAGGCCCAGACCGACGCAATCCGCGAGGGGTTGATGGCTGGCGCGATCACCCAGAATCCCGTCGGCATCGGCTATGAAACCGTCAAGGCCGCCGTCGCCGCCATGAACGGCGAGGAACTGCCTGCCATCATCGATACGGGCTTTTACTACTACGACCAGTCCAACATCGACGACGCTGAAATTCAGGCCGTTCTGTACGATTGATCCTTCTAATGTGTGGCCCGGCGACTGCTTGGGCCGCACAGCCATACGCAATTTCTGACACCCGAGGATACTATGAAACTTCTGCGCTACGGTCCCAAAGGCCAAGAAAAACCCGGCTGCCTTGATGCGCAAGGGCAGGTGCGTGACCTGTCGGACCATGTGGGCGATATCGCTGGCGCTGGGCTGTTGCCTGACGCGATTGCCCGGCTGCAAACGCTGGATATCAACGCGCTGCCCATCGTGCGCGGCACCCCGCAGGACGATCTGCGCCTTGGCCCCTGCGTCGGGCAGACGGGCAAATTCGTCTGCATCGGCCTGAACTATGCAGATCACGCCGCCGAAAGCGGCCTTGATGTGCCGCCAGAGCCGGTGATCTTTAACAAATGGACCTCTGCCATTGTTGGCCCTGATGATGACGTCCTGATCCCGCGCGGATCGCAAAAGACCGATTGGGAGGTCGAGCTGGGCATCGTGATCGGCAAAGGCGGCAGCTATATCGAAGAGGCTGACGCGCTGGATCATGTCGCAGGTTTCTGCGTCATCAACGACGTGTCTGAACGTGAATACCAGATCGAACGTGCTGGCACTTGGGACAAGGGCAAGGGGTGCGACACCTTCGGACCGACGGGCCCATGGCTGGTGACACCGGACGAGGTGGGCGATTTCAACGCGTTGGGCATGTGGCTAGAGGTTGACGGCAAACGCTATCAGAACGGATCGACCGCCACGATGGTCTACAAAGTGCCGCATCTGATTGCCTACTGCTCGCAATTCATGAGCCTTCAGCCGGGCGATATCATCTCGACCGGGACGCCGCCGGGTGTGGGTATGGGACTGAAGCCGCCGACCTATTTGAAAGGCGGCGAGGTTATCCGCCTTGGTATCGACGGCCTTGGTGTGCAGACGCAAAACGTGCGCCGCGCAAGCTAGGCGATCAGGCAATTTGCGCCCGTTAGGGCGCACGAAGAAGGGCGGGGGTCATTAAGGCCGCCGCCTTTTTGCGTTTCCGCCCCTCTGCATCCTGCATCAGTACAGAGTCGCTTTTTCAAAAGCGTTCCGATTAATCTGTGCGCGCTTAGCCCGATAAATGGGCGATAGGTCACGCAATCGCACACCAATTAGGCGAATTTGGCGGACGCCCTCGGTCAGACGGGAATTCTCTGGAATGTGATCGGACCCAAGGGACAGGGTTTGACCGTGCCGTAATGGCATCATCGCCGCGCGGCCCATCGGACTGACCCGTCCCAAACGCCGCTTGGTGAAGCAACAAAATTGCTGCGGTCCAGCAGATGCCGCGCGCAGGCCTAGGTCCGCGCGGCGCACCGGAACCCGGCAGACAACAGGGGATGACCATGACCACACCAATGAAAACCGCAGCCCTCACACTCGCCGCCCTCGCGGCGTCGACCACGCTTGCGTCCGCACAGGATTGCGCAGAGCCGATCAAGGTCGGCGTTTTGCACTCGCTCTCCGGCTCCATGGCGATTTCGGAAACCACGTTGAAAGACGTCATGCTGATGCTGGTCGAAGACCAGAACGCCAAAGGCGGCGTGCTGGGGTGCCAGTTGGAAGCTGTCGTCGTCGACCCTGCATCCGATTGGCCGCTGTTCGCTGAAAAAGCGCGAGAGTTGCTGACCGTGGACAACGTCGATGTGATCTTTGGCAACTGGACATCCGTGTCGCGCAAATCCGTCCTGCCGGTGATCGAAGAACTGAACGGCCTGCTGTTCTATCCCGTCCAGTACGAAGGCGAAGAATCCTCTAAGAACGTCTTCTACACCGGCGCTGCTCCGAACCAGCAGGCGATCCCTGCCGTTGATTACTTCCTCGAAGAGCTTGGCGTCGAAAAGTTCGCGCTGCTTGGCACCGACTACGTCTATCCGCGCACGACGAACAACATCCTGCAGGCTTATCTGATGAGCAAGGGCATCGCCGAGGAAGACATCTTCGTCAACTACACCCCCTTCGGCCAGTCCGACTGGGCGACCATCGTCGGTGACGTCGTGGCGCTGGGCGAAGACGGCAAGCAGGTCGGCGTGATCAGCACGATCAACGGCGACGCAAACATCGGCTTTTACAAAGAACTCGCCGCCGCTGACGTTAGCGCTGACGACATTCCCGTCGTTGCCTTCTCGGTGGGTGAAGAAGAGCTGTCCGGTCTGGATACGTCGAACCTTGTCGGCCACCTTGCGGCTTGGAACTACTTCATGTCCGCCGAAACGACTGAAAACGCTGACTTTATCGCAAAGTGGCACGCTTATATCGGTGACGATGCCCGTGTGACGAACGATCCGATGGAAGCGCATTACATCGGCTTCAACATGTGGGTCCAAGCGGTCGAAGCGGCTGGCACCACCGACGTTGACGCCGTGTCGGGCGCAATGATCGGCCAGACCTTCCCGAACCTGACCGGCACCATGGCGGAAATGCTGCCGAACCACCACCTGACCAAGCCGGTCCTGATCGGCGAGATCCGCGCCGACGGTCAGTTCGACATCATCAGCCAGACAGAGCCGGTTGCCGGCGATGCATGGACCGACTTCCTGCCTGAAAGCGCTGTACTGACCAGCGACTGGAAGGACCTGAAGTGCGGCATGTACAACACCGAAACGCAGACCTGCGTGCAGCTGACCTCTAACTACTAATCGCAACTTCTGGGCGCGGGGATCCTCCTCGCGCCCGGTCTACACTTTGACTGAAAGCCTATCATGTTGCGCATTCTGGCCGCTCTGATCCTCTCGCTCGGCTTTGCTTCCTTAGGGCAGGCGCAAGATCTGCAACCCGTCCTGCAATCCCACGCCAGCGAGATTGCAAAGCCGTCCCGCAGCAGCGTGTCGACCGCCCTTGATGCACTGGTCGCGTCTGGTCTGCCGCAGGTCACGCCGTTCCTAGAAGCGTGGACCGACAAAGGCATTTGGCAGCGCGACGCGGATGGTGTGTTCTTTTACGGCAGCGCCAAGGGCAGTGATCTGACCTTGCGCGACGTCGACACGGACGCCGAAACTGTTGTCACCACAAACGGTTACACTGAACTGCGCCCCAACGGCGGTGTGCGCCGCGTGATCGGCACGGCGCTGGTGCAATTTCAGCTATCTGACCCGGACATCACCCGCCGCCTGTCGGCCATCGACTCCATCGCGCGCCGCCCCGACGCCGACCAATTAGAGCCGCTTTTGGCGTCCATCGACGGCGAAGCTGACCCCGCTCTGAAGGCGCGTAAAATCCAGCTCGCGAACTTCCTCTCTGCCAGCTTTGCCCCCACTGTGGCGGACCGCATCACCGCCATCGACAGCCTGTCGCGCGACACCTCGATCGAGGCGCGGGCCGTCCTCAACCAGATTCTTTCCACCAAGTCCGCCGTGGCGACGGCCCTACCAGAGGCCAATATCGCCCGCACTCTGGCCCCGGGCGATGACCTGACCGTGGCAGAGGCCTACGACCGTTTGATTGCTGCTGACCTTGCGCCGCCCGTGATCCCGCCTGCTGCCATCCGCGATGCGCTGGCCGCTAATATCATCGACGGCCGCGTCGGCGGCCTGCCCACCGCGCAGCTTGGGACCGACGATGCCCGCGCGCAGGCCTATGCCGCATTGGCTGCCGCTGGCACCGTGCCGCCACTGGTCACCGCGCAAGATCAAGCTGCCGCCGCCGCGCAACACGTCTTCTACGACGTCTATGACCAAGACGACGCCGCCATTACGGATGCCGCCCGCGCCGCGCTGACGTCGGTCGAAACCCGCGTCGCCGCCGCGCGCTTTGCCGACCTCGCGCTCGACGCGCTATCGCTTGCGTCCATCTACTTTCTTGCGGCCATCGGCCTTGCGATCACCTTTGGCGTGATGGGCGTCATCAACATGGCCCATGGCGAATTCATCATGATGGGGGCCTATACGGGATATGTCGTGCAGCAGTTCGTGCCCAATTACACGCTGTCGATCATCATTGCCCTGCCGCTAGCCTTTGCCGTGACCTTTGCTGCTGGCGTGACGATGGAACGCCTTGTGATCCGCCACCTTTACCATCGCCCGCTGGAAACGCTGCTGGCGACCTTCGGCATCTCTATCGCGCTGCAACAGTTGGCCAAGAATATCTTCGGCACGCAGGCCCGCCCTCTGACATCTCCGGGGTGGCTCGACGGCGCTTGGGTGCTGTCTGACGTGATCCAGATCAGCTATATCCGGATCGCGATCTTCGTTTTAGCACTGCTATTCCTTGGACTGATCATCCTGATCCTGAACCGCACACGGCTGGGGCTAGAGGTCCGCGCCGTCACCCAGAACCCCGGCATGGCGGCCTCTATGGGGATCGATCCCGACCGCATCAATATGATGACCTTCGGTCTTGGTTCTGGCATCGCGGGCATCGCCGGGGTCGCCATCGGCCTCTACGCCAAGGTCACCTCTGAAATGGGTGCCGACTATATCGTGCAAAGCTTTATGACCGTTGTCGTCGGCGGCGTCGGGAACGTTTGGGGCACCCTCGCTGGGGCCTCTATGATCGGGTTTTTGCAAAAGGGGATCGAGTTCCTGAACCCCTCCAACACCTTAGCCGCGCAAACCTACATGGTCCTGTTTATCATCCTCTTCATCCAATTCCGCCCAAAGGGCATCGTCGCCCAAAAGGGCCGCGCGGCGGCCGACTGATGCGCTGCTTCTCCCTTCTTCTGGTCAAAAATACCTCGGGGGTGCGGGGGCTGGCCCCCGCCTCCGCGGCACGCACCGCGCGGCGCAACTTCCGGATCCAAAGGCACACAACATGACCCAAGGCTTCCTCGTCACCAACCGCTCTGTCCGCTGGTTCCTGATGGCACTCGCCCTGTTCACTGCCGTCGTGGCTTTCGGGTCAGAGGCTTCGGGCGCAGGCCTTGTCTCGACCTCGCTCGTCAAAACGCTCGGCAAGACCCTGTGCCTATGCCTGATCGCCGTCGCGATGGATGTTGTCTGGGGCTATTGCGGCATTCTAAGCCTCGGCCACTTCGCCTTCTTCGGCATTGGCGGCTACGCCGTCGGCATGTGGCTGATGTACGCCCGCACCGAGGGCATCGTGATGTCCAGCCTGCAGGCGCAAACAATCCCGCCCACCCCGGCAGAGGTGTCGGACGCCATCGGCAGCCAGATCTTTGGCGTCGTGGGCAGTTCCGACTTTCCGATGATCTGGGCCTTCGCCCACAGCCTGCCGCTGCAGTTGCTGATGGTCGTCCTCGTGCCGGGTCTTCTGGCGCTGGTTTTCGGCTGGCTGGCCTTTCGCAGCCGGGTCACGGGCGTGTACCTGTCGATCCTGACCCAAGCGATGACCCTCGCGCTCTCGCTCTACCTGTTCCAGAACGACTCCGGCCTGCGCGGCAACAATGGCTTGTCCGGCCTACAAAACATCCCCGGGTTCGAGCAGACCTCGCAAGCCACGATCAGCCTCGTGTTCTTCCTCGCCTCCGCGCTCGCCCTTGGCCTTGGATATGTCCTGTTCGCTTGGGTCGTGGCCGGCAAAATGGGCAGCGTCGTCAAAGGTATCCGCGATAACGAAGCGCGCGTGCGCTTTCTGGGCTACCGTGTCGAAGGCTACAAACTGTTTGTCTTCACGCTGACCGCCGTCGTCTCGGGCATCGCCGGGGCGCTTTATTACCCGCAGGCGGGCATCATCAACCCGGCAGAAATCGCGCCGATTGCCTCGATCTACTTGGCCGTCTGGGTGGCCATCGGCGGGCGCGGGCGGCTTTACGGCGCGGTCATCGGGGCGGCGTTGGTGTCGCTCTTGTCCAGCTGGTTCACAGGTGGCGGCGCGCCGGATGTGAACCTTGGTTTCTACCGCATCCAGTGGACCGACTGGTGGTTGGTGCTGCTTGGCCTGTCCTTTGTCTGCGTCACGTTGTTCTTTCCCAAGGGCATCGGCGGGCTGTTCGACTATATCGTCAGGAAACCATCATGAGCAGCCTTCTTGAAGTCTCTGGCGTCAGCAAAACCTTCGACGGTTTCCGCGCGATCAACGACCTGTCGATCCAGATCAACGAGCCGGAGTTGCGCGCCATCATTGGCCCCAATGGCGCGGGCAAGACCACCTTTATGGACATCGTGACCGGAAAAACGAAACCCGACGTCGGCCGCGTCGTCTGGGGAGAGCGGAACGAGTCCCTGCTTGGCCTGTCAGAGGCCGAGATCGCGAATAAAGGCATTGGCCGCAAGTTCCAGAAACCCACCGTGTTCGAGGATCAAACCGTCCGCCAAAACCTTGCCATGGCGCTGAAAAATCCGCGTGGGCCATTTGCGGTGCTATTCCACCGCAAGACCGAGGAAGGGGCGGCAAGGATCGAAGAGATCGCGGCAGAGATTGGTCTATCGGACCAACTGACCCGCACCGCAGGAGAGTTAAGCCACGGACAAAAGCAGTGGCTGGAAATCGGGATGCTGCTTGCGCAAGACCCGCGCCTGCTGCTGGTGGATGAACCTGCCGCTGGCATGACGGCGGAAGAGCGGGAAAAGACCACCGATATCCTGCGCCGTGCGGCCCAGACCCGCGCCGTGGTCGTGGTTGAACACGATATGGAGTTCGTCCGCCGCCTTGATTGCAAAGTCACCGTCCTGCACGAGGGGCATGTGCTGGCCGAAGGCTCGCTGGACCACGTCACTGCCGACCCCATGGTGATCGACGTTTATCTGGGGCGGTCTGATGCTTGAAGTCACTGATCTTTCGCTGAAATACGGGCAAAGCCAGATCTTGTATGACGTGTCCATGACCGCCCCCGTCGGGCAGGTCACGACCGTTATGGGCACGAATGGCGTTGGCAAAACCAGCCTGCTGCGCGCATTGTCGGGGCGGCACGGCTACAGCGCTGGCACCATCACGCTGAACGGCGACGTGCTAAACCACCCCACCGCCGCGCAGGCCGCAAAGGCGGGAATCGCTTATGTGCCGCAAGGGCGCGAAGTCTTTCCGATGATGAGCGTGGCCGAGAATTTGGAAACCGGCTTTGCCTGCCTGCCCAAGGGCGAACGGCATGTGCCCGATTGGATTTTCGATCTGTTCCCTGTGCTGGCGGAAATGCAGCATCGCCGCGGCGGCGATCTGTCCGGCGGGCAGCAGCAGCAACTGGCGATTGCCCGCGCCTTGATCACCAAACCCCGCGTTTTGCTGCTGGATGAACCCACTGAAGGTATCCAGCCCAATGTGATCCAGCAAATCGGCCGCGCCATCGCCCAGCTGCGGGAGCGTGGTGATATGGCGATCATCCTTGTGGAACAGAATGTCGACTTCGCGTGGCGTGCGGCGGACAGCTTTGTCATGATGAAACGCGGCGCGGTCTGGCGCAGCATGGCCAAGTCGGACTGCACCCGCGAAGACGTCGTCGCGGCATTGGCGCTATAACTGCGTCCAAGCGTCGTGCCTTAACCTCTCGCGCCCCTGCGTCGCGCCTTGAACTCACGCCCCTACGGGGCGATACCCCTCGGACGGCGGCAGGGGGCTTGGCATGACGGATGCGGACAACAGCGAACAGGGCGGCGCGGTTCTTGCGCTGGACGCTGTCTGCCTGACGCGGGGCGACCGGCAGGTTCTGCGCGATGTGACCCTGCACAGCCGCGCCCGGCGGATCGGGATCGTGGGGCGCAACGGATCAGGCAAAACGACCCTCGCGCGGGTGATCAGCGGCCTTGTCCCGGTGGACAGCGGCACGCTGAAGGTCTGCGGCGTTGATGTAGTCCGCGATCGCAAAGCAGCGTTGCGCACCGTTGGCATCCTGTTCCAAAACCCCGACCACCAGATCATTTTTCCCACCGTGCATGAGGAGCTATCCTTTGGCCTGACGCAAATGGGTCAGTCGAAAACCGAAGCTGCGCGCCGCGTTGCCGCGATCCTATCCGATTTCGGCAAGTCCCATTGGGCCGATGCCGCCACCCACAGCCTGTCCCACGGGCAAAAGCAGCTTGTCTGCCTGATGGCCGTCATCGCCATGGCCCCCCGTGTGGTCGTGCTGGACGAGCCTTTCTCTGGCCTTGATATCGTCACGCGGATGCAGCTGGGCCGCTATCTGTCGCAGATCGCGGCGGCGGTCGTGCATGTGTCGCATGATCCGGCAAGCCTGCAGGACTATGACCATGTCGTGTGGCTCGACGCGGGCCAAATCGTGCAGCAGGGACCGGCGCAGGATGTGCTGGCAGCCTATGTTACGCAAATGAAAGCATTGGGGGCGGGCGATGATCTCTCTGACCTCGCCGGTTAAGACGCGGGCGCACCGCTGGCCTGCCGGGGTTAAGCTGGGGCTGCTGTGCGCCGCGACAGTCATCCTTTTCATGCAGCATAATATCGCGTTCCAGGCGGCCGCTTTTGCCGGAACTGCCGCCATCTATTGCTTGCCCGGCACCGCCTTTGCCCGCGCAGGCGCGCGCGCGGTGTGGCGGCTTTGGCCGTTCGTCGTATTGGTCGCGGTCTGGCACCTGATCGTCGGTGCGGGCGAACAAGGGGCGATCATCGTCCTGCGGATGCTGACGGCGGTGGCGCTGGCCAACCTTGTCACAATGACCACCAGCCTCAGCCAGATGATCGCAGCCGTCATGTGGCTGGCCGCCCCGCTGGCAAAGATCGGCCTCAACACCCGCGCATTGGCCCTTGGCATCGCCCTCGTCGTGCGCTTTACACCAGCTCTGGCGGACAAGGGAACGGCGCTGACCCAAGCATGGGCTGCGCGGTCACCGCGCCGGGCCAGCTGGCGGATCATCGTGCCATTCGCCGTGCTGGCCATAGACGACGCTGAATACGTGGCCGAGGCGTTGCGCGCCCGCGGCGGAACAAACCCCTGAAAGGGCTAACCCATGGAACGAAATCTAACATTGATCGCGCTATTCGCCGCGCTGATCGCGGCGCTGGGCCTGATCCCGCAACTGACGCTGGCATTCGGCGTGCCGATCACAGCGCAAAGCCTTGGCGTCATGCTGTGCGGCACTGTTCTGGGTGCAAAGCGCGGCGCGCTGGCGGTGCTGCTCTTCGTGCTGCTGGTGGCGATTGGCCTTCCACTGCTTGCTGGTGGTCGCGGCGGCCTTGGCGTCTTTGTCTCGCCCACCGCTGGCTTTTTGATCGGCTTTCCGTTTGCTGCGTTCATCACCGGCTTGATCGTTGAAAACTGGCGCAATGGCCCGCTGGCCTTGGTGGCCGGTGCTGCATCTGTCGTAGGCGGCATCTTGGTGCTTTACGCGTTCGGCATTTCTGGTCTGGCATGGGCATTGCAAAAGCCGCTGGCCGAAGCCGCATTGTTGGTCACCGCGTTCATCCCGGGCGATCTGATCAAAGCCGTCTTGGCTGGCGTGATCACCGCTGCACTGGCGCGTGCGCGTCCCGACAGCGTGCTGTCGCGCGCATGACCCAGACGGATGTCGACAGGTTACTGGCGCAGCGCCAATCGGTGCGCGCCTTCCTGACGGCACCTGTCACAGCCGCCGATGTCAGTGCGATCCTGACATCGGCGCGCCTTGCCCCCAGTGGCGGTAACTTGCAGCCGGGGCACTTTACGGCGCTGACCGGCGCACCGCTGAACGGCCTAAAGGGCAACTTGGCGGATGCCATCGCGGACGGTCGTCCGCAGATCGACGGCTATTCCTATTTCCCCGACCCGATGCCGCCTCAGTTCAAGGCGCGCCAACGCGGCGCGGGCTATGCGCTGTATGAAGCGTTGGGTATCGCGCGGCGCGATCTGCCGGGGCGGCGGGCGCAGTTCGCCCGCAACTATACGTTTTTCGATGCGCCCGTCGGCATTGTCGTGACGATTGAGCAGGGCATGGGCAAGGGCTGCTACATGGATCTTGGCATGGCGCTGATGGCGCTGTTCATGGCCGCGCAGGGGCGCGGTTTGGCCGCGACGGGCATCGGCGCGCTGGCAAGTTACGGCGATCTTGTTCGGTCCCACCTTAGTCTGCCAGACGATCACACCGTCGTTTGCGGGATCGCGCTGGGCTATGCTGATCCGGCTGCCCCAGTGAACCAGTTCCGCACCGACCGGGCGGAATTCGACGAATACGCGCAACTGCGCGGTTTCGAGGATTAGACCTGCAACAGCAGCGCCGTCCCGATCCCGCCTGCCGCAGCGATGGCGGCAAGGCCGTGGCCGCCGGTCTTTTGCAACGTATGAAAAAGCCTCACTGCGTTGATCGCGCCAGAGGCACCGATGGGGTGCCCCCGCGCCAAGGCTCCGCCGCCGATATTGACGCGTGCGGGATCAAGGCCAATGCCTTGGACGCAGGCGATGGCTTGGACGGCATAAGCCTCCATGATCTCTGCTGTATTGATATTCGTAGATTTAAGGCCCGCCATTTGCATCGTTTCTTGCGCAGCCGCAATCGGTGCCGTCCCCGGCATATCTGGCCTGCCACCAATCGTTCGCCCCCCGACGACACGTGCTTTTGCCGCCGTAAACCCTGCGGCGATCCTGTCCGAGACGAAGACAACAAAGCCCGCCGCATCGGCCGAAACGGCGGCATTGGCCGCGGTAATCGTCCCTGCCACAGGCTGCGCGCGTGCGCAGGTTCTTAAGGATAATGACCGGGTAAATGCATCCTGCGTCACACCCGCAAGCGTGACGATTTCACGCTGCAAGACTGCTTGCGCCGACCGTGCCTTGGCGTGACTTTCTACAGCCCATGCGTCCTGCGCCGCGCGGTCGATGCCCAGCATCCGGCCCAAGTCATCCGCCGCCTGCGCCATGTCGGGATCGCGGTCTGGCCAAGGGGTGAAGGCTGCCTGATCATAGGGCACCGGCGTCCGTCCGTCGGCAAAGGTCTGCATGCGGAGCGGGCGGCGCGACGTGCTCTCGGCCCCGCCAGCGATAATGACATCAGCGCGGCCCGCAGTGATCAAGGCATCCGCTAGCAGGATTGCATCCATACCGCTGACGCATTGCCGATCTATGCTGAGTCCCGCAACCCGCGTCGGCAACCCCGCCGCCAAGGCGCAAAGCCGCGCTGGATTGCCGCCAGCGCCAAGCGCGTTGCCGACGATGACCTCGTCCACTTGGGCGGCGTCCAGTCCTGCGTCCGCCAAACAGGCCTGTATCACCGGGGCGGCGAGGTCATAAAAAGATAGCGCGGCAAATGCACCGCCAGTAGGCACGACGGCGGTGCGGCGGGCGGCGAGGATAACGCTCATGTTAGGTCCTGCGCCAAAGCAGTGATCGCGGCGTAGTCCGGTTTGCCTGCGGGCAGCAGCGGCAGGGCTGGCACGGTATGGATGCGCTGCGGCGCGGCAAGGGGGCCAAGCTGCTTGCGGCAGGCGCGTAGCACGTCCGCTTTGGCCATATCGCAGTCGCCGCCCAAGACCGCGACCAGCCGCGCGCCGCGCCGCGCATCTGGCAGGGCGACAACGGCGGCCTGCGCCCCCGGTACAAGTGCCGCCAAAAACGCCTCTACCGCTTCTGGAAAGACGTTGTGGTCGGACACGGTAACCATGCGACTGCTGCGGCCCAGCACAAAAAGGTTGCCATCCGCGTCCAAGCGTCCGACCTCTCCGACGGTCAGGAAGCCGCCCTTCCACTCTGTATCGCTGCTGCTGCCCTGCGCGTAACTGTGGAGCAAGTAGGGGCTGCGCACCCAGATCATGCCTTTAGGATCAAGGCGCAGGGTCACGCCGGGATAGGGTTTGCCGACTGACCCGGACGGCGTGTTTGCGTCGGTCCACGTGATAAAGCTTGTCTCTGCCGCGCCGTAGAACTGGATCAGCCGCGCGTTGGGGCAGGTTCTTGCGCTTGCCGTGATTGTTTGCGCAGACAACCGCCCGCCGCCGACCATGATGTGCTGCACGGCGGGCAGGGGGATGCCCGCCGCGCAGATCAGATCCAGTTGGACCGGCGTCAGGTAAAGCACCGTAGCGCCCTGCGCCGCCAATGTCGCAGCCCAGCGATCCGGGCGCACCTGCGCAAGGCTGACGATGGCTGCCCCATGATGCGCGGCCTCTAACGCGGCATAAAGCGCGAGGGACGCACCGAAGCCTGAAAAGTACGCGACACAAGATTGCGGACCAAGGTCCAGTGCCGCTGCGTTCACCGCAAAGCTGGCCTGCCATGATGCCGGTGTCCTGCGGATCACCTTGGGCGCACCAGAAGAGCCTGACGTCTCACACAGCAAATCCGCGCCGGAATGCCCCGCGACGCCGCCTTGGCCCGCGCGCAGGCCTGTCCCCGCGCGGACCAATGCGGCCAGCGCGGTCAGATCAGGGGGCGGCGCGATCAGGCGCGTATCGGGGTGCCAATGGAACGAGGCGGTCATTTACGGCGACTTTCAAAGGCTTTCAGCCCTGATGACAAATCGCATTTGCCCGCCTCATGCAATCGCGCCTTTAAAGCAATTCGTGCCAGCCCGTTGTCGTTTGCCGATAGCTGTGGCGGCTTTCAGGCACAAAGCGCAGTGTGTCAGCCGTTGCGGTCATACGCTGGGCGGTGATCTGATCGCCGTCCAGATCGATGATCGCGTATTCATTCGCCTCGCCGCGCAGGCGGGTCGACAGGCCGGTACCGCAATGGATTTGCAGCGTCATAGCATCGCTTTTCTGCGCGACGAACGGCTCTACCGTCCACGTGTGCAGGTGCCCGGACAGGATGACGTGCGGACCGCAGGCGGCCCAATAGGTCAAGGCGTCAGCCGCCCCTTTCATCACCTTCTTTTCGACCTCTGGTCGATGGTGGAACGGGTGGTGCGCCATGATGATGACCGGCTTGTCCTGCGCCGTACGTATAACCTTGCCAACCCGGTCAATCTGGCCTTGGCGGATCAGACCGCGCTGATGGCTCCAGCGATGTGTCGTATCAAGGCCGACGATGACGGCATCAGCGGTTTCGATCATTGGTTCTGGATCAGGCGCGATCCAACGGCGATAGGCGGCGCGGGGGGCAAGGGCGCGGGCGATCACGTTAAACAGCGGAATATCATGATTGCCCGGCACGGCGATCCACGGGTGCTGCAACCGGTCGACAAACGCGCGGGCGTCGCGGAATTGGCTGGCGCGGGCGCGTTGCACAAAGTCGCCAGCGATGACGATCAGGTCGGGGCTCGCGGCGGTAATTGAATCCAGCAGCGGCGGCACCAGATCAGGTTGCGCGCGGCCAAAGTGTAGATCGGTAAGCAAAGCAAGGCGCATCAGGTGACCTTTTCCGCTGCCGCGTCTGGCACGCGAACGTGCAACGCGCCGGGGCGTATTTTGAAATGGTAAGGTCCCATCATCAGGGCATTTTCACCGTCCCGCGCGACAAGGCGACGCTTTTTGCGGGCAGAGATCGTGATCTCATGTCCGGTGTACATCAGATAATCCTCTCCGCGATGGATGCCCCCGAATAGGATCTTGGCCGCCCGCCACAGCAGTTGAATGCGGTTGTTATCAGGCGCGAGGATCAGCGCCAATTTGCCCTGCCGCACCGCATCAGCGCCATCGAAATCGTACTGCTCAAGCTGGTAGGCACTGCTAGCCACAAACGCCATAGGAGAGCGGACATGCATCGTTTTGCCGTCCACGGTGACGGTCAGTTTCAGTGAATTATACAGTGTCAGCATCGCCTTAATCACCGACCAATAGGCTGCGATCCGGCTGCGGCCCCATTGTTTGTAGACCCCCTCGCGCACGTCCAGCACCGTGGCATAGGCCCCTAGGCTAGCGTTGTTCAGAAACACTTTGCCGTTCACCTCGCCGACCGGGGCGGGCACGATATGTCCGCTCAGCGCTGTTTCCAGCGCCTCGGCCGGGTCTTCGGGGATACCAAGGCCGCGGGCGAAAAAGTTGAAGGTGCCCATTGGCAGAACGCCCAGTGCAACGCCTGTGTCGACCAATCTGGCGCTGACGCCGCAGACTGTACCGTCGCCGCCTGCCGCCACAATCGTTGTGTATCCGGCCGCGATGGCGTCCTGCACGGCGCGGTCCAGTTCGCTGGGATGATCTAGCAACTTTAGGTCTGCGCGCGGATCATTTCGGATGCTTTCAATCAGGGCGGCCGTGGCTGGCGCGTCCTTCTTTTTGCCAGAGGCTGCGTTGAGGATGACGCATATTTCGGGTTTCGTCATCGCTCTTCCCTTCGGTCCACCGCGGTTCAAATGCGCGAGATGGGCAAGTTGTTCCACGGGGTGTGTGTTTCACATCTATCGCAGCCAGTCGCACGAACGTGAGAAGATTTCCCCTGCCGCGGCCCTAAATTTCATGGTAACTTAATGATGGGCAAAGCGCCGCGCGTGCGCCAAACCCCGGGCAGAGAACAGGAATCAGATATGAAACAGACATTCTCGCGCCGGACGGCGCTTGGCATTGCAATCGGCAGTCTTGCCGCGCCGACATTGCTGCGGGCGCAAACGCTGCCCGGCGGCGTGACCCGCAACGTCGCGGCGTTCCGTACCTATGATTGGCAAGAACATTTTGACACTCTGTCCGGCATGCCGATGCTGGTCGCCGATACGCAAGCCCGCGCGATACATTACTGGGATGCGCAAGGCGGCGATTACCGCGTTTACCCGACCTCTGTCCCGAAAACGGACGAACTGACAAAGCGTGGCTTTACCGAGATCGTGCGCAAAAAGGTCGGCCCGGACTGGACCCCGACTCAGTCGCAAAAGGAACGCTTTGGCTGGGAATATATCCCGCCCGGTCCCGAAAGCCCGATGGGCACGCACGCCATGTACCTTAGCTGGCCTGCCTATGCGGTTCACGGCACCCATGACACCCGCAAGATCGGCCGCCCGTCGTCCGACGGCTGCATCGGCCTTTATAACGAGAAGATCGCAGAGCTGTTCGAGCTTTGCCCGCTTGGGACCAAAGTCCGCATCCTTTAAGGCGCGATTGCGCTGCACGTTAAGGCCGCCGGGGATGACCCGGCGGCCTTTCGCGTTTTACGGCAAATAGGTTTCAATCGCGCGCCCTTGGCCGCTGGCGTAGTCGCGGCCGACTTGCATCCAATCAATGCGCCCTGCCGCGCTCCAATCTGGCTGACCCGTCGTGGCGGGGATCGTCGTGATATCGTTTGGCACAGGCTGGGTCGCCGTGCCGCTGCGGTAGGTCACGATGCGCTGGCCTTCGGTGAAGTCATCCATCGTCTGCGCCCAAACCCCCTCTGGCAGGATCAGATCCAAGGCCCGCGCCTTTGGGTCATAGGCGGCGGTGAAAAGCGTGCCAAAGCCTTCGGTATAGCGGTCCTGCAGCAATGGTGCGCGGCGGAACTGGTGCGACAAAGACCGGGGCGCGCCGCGCAATGTGCGCAAATGGGCATGGCGTTCATGGGTGCGAGTAAAGGCAGGGCGATCCGCTTGGCTGCCGTCGCTTTGGTGGTTCGTGGCAATCGCCTGCGGCATCTGCCGCGCCCCGCCGCCGGGATATAGCTCTACACTGGCCGTCCGGCCCGCCGCATCGGCGATGACAACGTTATAGGCCATATGCGACGGCACGCAGTCCAATACGGCCAGTGCCTGATCCACCGTTTCGCAGGTTTCCAGCACATAGCGCAGGATCGTGGTGATGCCGAACCCTTTGCCCGTCTGGGTCCGTCCGCCATAGGCCAAGGCAATCGACAGGCCTGCGTCGTTGATCCCGTCCGACAGCCCCCACAGGAATTCGACCATGCCCATCACGCGCCGCCCGGTCCAAGCCGTATGCAGCATCAACCCTTCGTTCAGGTTGGGCGACAGGTCATAATTGCGCACCAACCGCACGTCGTTCTCGTCGGACACCGCAGCAAGCGAGCAGCCGCCAAGGTATTGCGGCGGGCACCACGTCGACAAGAATCGCGCAGCCCGATCCCCGCCGCCAGCGAGTGTGACAAGGCGGTCGTAGGTGGGGATCAGTTCGGGCATGTGCCGTTCCAGCGCCGCACGGCAAACAGCCCGGCTGGGGCCATTGTCGCCGCCGCGGGCAACGAACCACGGCTCATACTCAGGCCATGACCGCGCCCAGCGGGCAGCCCATTTCCGGCCGGGGGACGCCTCTGATACAGCGTCAAAGGTCAGGGACATATCGGTCATTTCGGTGCCTTTCCGGCAAGATCAAAGAAGAAACGCACCATCTCGGCGCTCGCATCTGGTCCTTTGGCGTCGGTATAGCTGCCACCGGGCCGGCCGCCGGACCACGCATGACCCAGGCCCGCGATTTCCCAATGTTCCAGCAAAGCGCGACCATCGTTTCCGCGCGATGTGCGCAGAGTCCAGTCGCGCCCGTTGGTGGTGCCGTTCGTGTCCGCCTCTATCGTTCGGGCGGCGTGGTTGATCGCATGGGCCGCGATACGTGTGCCATTGATGGGGGCGACGGTGCTGTCGCTGCCGCCGTGAAACACAATTGTTGGCGGCATCGGGCCGGGGGCCGCAGGCTCTGCCGCTTGGCCGTTCATCGCGGCAAAGGCTGTGGGTACATCGCGCGCGGCCGAATAGGGCAGGCCGGAATGCGCGCCGACAGCGGCAAAGACGTCGCCATAGGTCTGGCCAAGGATCACTGCCATGGCCGCCCCGGCGGACAGGCCAGCCACAAAGGTGCGATCTGCCGTGATGCCGTAATCTGCCGCGATTTTCTGGGTCATGGCCGCGATGATGGCAGGCTCTCCGCGACCGCGCAGCTGATCGCCCCGGCTGAACCAGTTCCAGCACGACTGCGCATTGTCGCCCCGCGATTGCTGGGGATACAGCACGATGAAACCGTTCCGGTCGGCATGGGCGTTCATCCCCGTGCCAGCGGCAAAATCAGCCGCGTTCTGCGTGCAGCCATGCAGCATCACGACCAATCCGGTCGCGCCGTCTTTGGCGGATTCTGGCACATGCAGCAGGTAATCGCGCGATCCTGCGTCACAGGTAAACTGGTTCATGCCCAGTGCAGTAGCACCGGGAGCTGTGCCAAAACTGGGCATCTGCGGCATAGTCCAGTTGGCCATGGGGCTGGCCGCATCGCCGCCGGGCATCAGCCCATGTTGCGACAGGGTGCGGCGGACAAGGTCATTGGCTGCGGTCAGGCGTGCGTCGTCATTCGCCCGGCGCGGTGCGCCAGCGTGAAAGGGAAACATGATATCGGTCCTTGTGATGGGGCGCATCGCCCCGAAAAATCAGAAAATACGATCAGACAGAGCGGTTTTGACCTCTTTACTGGCCTGAAGCGCGCCCAGAACGGTGATTGAACCGATCGTGGCTAGCGCCAGATCCGGGCTCACATCAGGGGCAATGCGGGCCAGACCTACGACCTTGACGTGCAAGACTTCGCCGGCGCGTTGCAGGCTTTCCAGATCGGCGCGAGTATAGTCGCGCAGGCCCAGTTCCATTGTGTGGCGTTCAATCGACTTACTGACCGCCTCTGTATGAGTGCCAAGCTGATTGCGGATCGCGGTGCGGATAAAATCGGTGCGGTTGGAATAGAACCCCTCCTGCACCAGCAAATCGATCCGGCCCAGATCAACATAGCCAAGGTTAATCGTGATCTTTTCGCTGTCCGGCGTTTTGTCACGCAGCTGTCTGATGTTGCTCATGGCGTTTCTCCATCTGTGTGGATGGTATATGGATGTATTATTCCCTTGCGCAAGTCCGCTGCGATGAATCGCCAAAGTATCAGGCGAAGTCTTGCGGTCGCGCAGCTTTATCGGTTTTATCGCTGAGCGCCGAACTGGCGTATTGATGCAAGGAATGGGCGACATGGACTTTTTGGCACGCGTAACGGCGATGGTTGGCGGCACGATGGTGCTGCTGCGGCGCATGTCGGCCCCGACACTGCAAGCGGTCGGAGCCGCGCCCAGCATCCCCCAAGCGAAAAAGCAGGGCTTGATGACGCTGAAAATGCCGACAGCGCAGGGCTGGTCGGACGGCCACGTACCCACGACCGCGCCGGGGCTGAAGGTCAACGCCTTTGCCAGCGACTTGCTGCACCCCCGCTGGATCGAAGTGCTGCCAAACGGTGACGTTTTGGTCGCCGAGGCGCTGCAAGAAGCCAGCAAACCCAAAGGTTTGATCGACCGCGCCGCACAGGCCACCATGCGCCGCGCCCGCGCGCTGGGCGTCAGTGCGAACCGCATTACCCTGTGGCGCGACGTCGATGGCGACGGCATCGCAGAAGAGCGGCACGTCTTTTTGGAAAACCAGCGCCAGCCGTTCGGCATGGCCTTGGTGGACGGTAAATTCTACGTCGGCAACACCGACGGCATCGTGGTCTTTGACTATACCGAAGGCGCGACCAAGCTCGAAGGTCCGGGTCGCAAGCTGGTCGATTTCAAGCCCGGCGGCCACTGGACGCGCAGCTTGATCGTCTCGCCTGATAAAACGAAAATCTACGCCGGTGTCGGATCGCTGACCAATATCGCGGACGAGGGGATGGAGGCCGAAGAAGGCCGCGCCTGTATCTGGGAACTGGACCTTGCGACCGAAAAGGCCCGCATCTTTGCCAGCGGGTTGCGCAATGCTGTCGGCACCGCGTGGGAGCCTGTGACAGGCAAGCTGTGGACCGTGGTCAACGAACGCGACGGGTTGGGGGACGAGACGCCGCCCGATTACCTGACCAGCGTGCAGGACGGTGGCTTTTACGGTTGGCCGTTTTGCTATTGGGACCGCATCGTCGACGACCGCGTGCCGCAGGACGCGGCCAAAGTGGCCAGCGCGATCACGCCGGATTACGCGCTGGGCGGGCATACCGCGTCGCTGGGCCTGTGCTGGGTGCCTGACGGCACGCTGCCGGGCTTTGGCGCAGGCATGGCGATTGGCCAGCACGGATCGTGGAACCGCTCAACCCTGTCCGGCTATCGTCTGATCCACGTGCCCTTTACGGATGGCAAACCATCGGGGCCGCCCCGCGATATCCTGTCAGGCTTCCTCGCGCCGGATGAAAAGGTGTCTTACGGTCGCCCCGTGGGCGTCACTGTCGGGGCCGATGGCAAGTCGCTGCTGATGGCAGATGACGTGGGCGATATCATCTGGCGTGTGACCGCGGCGTAATCGCCTAGGTTTCACCCAGCGGGATCACATCAACGGACTGGCGGCTTTTCTGGCCGCCACTACCGCGCAAAATCCCCCGGATCGGCGAAACATCCGCATAGTCGCGGCCGTGCGCCACAATGATATGCGACTGATCCGCGACACGGTCATTGGTTGGATCAAACGCGAGCCAGCCGGCATTCGGGCCGCACCACGCCCGCACCCAAGCATGCATCGCATCCGCGCCCTCTAGCCGCGGCATGCCTTGCGGTGGCTGGGTGCGCAGATAGCCGCTGACATAGCCCGCGGGGATACCGATGCCGCGCAGGCAGGCGATCATAATGTGGGAAAAGTCCTGGCAGACGCCGTGCCGTTTCGCGAAAGCCTCGCTCGCGGGGGTGTCGACGGTCGTGGCCGCGGCGTCAAAGCGCATCGTTTCATGCAGCGCGCGGCCGACGGCAATGATCGCCTGCGCCGTCGTCATGTCGGACGTGATATGCGCCGCCGCAAAGCGCGTCATGCTCGCATCAAGCGGAACACGGGGCGAGGCGGCCGTAAAGTGAACGGGGCTGTCCGGCCCCATATCGCGGCACCGCGCCACAGCGTTGGCCAGTGCGGACAGCGGCAATGACGGCGCGGGCGCGGCGGATGGCGCTGTTTTCTCGATCCGTGCTTGCACCGACACCTCGACCCCTTGGTGCGGGGCATCAATGGCAAACTCGACGACGGCATTGCCAAAGAAATCCACGCGGTCATGGCGATGTGCCGGGGCGGGGTGCAGGTTCAAAAGACCCGCAATCAAGCGCTGTTCGCCTCCCAAATCGCGCGGCATCACACAGACCAGATGTCGCCCGGCAGAGGCGAAGCCAGCGTAGTCCGTCGCAATCGTCAGGCGGATGTCGTAGATCATTGCAAGAATGCGCTGTTCAGCGTGATGGACAGGGCCAGCACCTCTGATAGGGCCGCATTCAGGGCTTTGGTGTCCAATGTTTCGACCCGGTGCACGGCAAAGCTGGTCTGCAATGTGCGTACGCCGCGTTCGAAATCGGTCATGTAGCCTTGCGGCGAGGTCGCGGTCAGCCCGGTGACCCGGTCCAGCAGCACGTCCAGTTGAAACCGCACCGCCCGCGGGTTCGCCGGGTCCAGCGCCAGCAGGTCGATCACAGAGTCGCGGCTGGCGATGGTGGCATAGCGCTGGCGATGCACGATCATGCTGTCGCCAATTTCCAATGCAAGGTCTAGCGCCCCGTCAGGCGCTGCGGGATCGGCCCAGCGCGCCAGCAGGCTTGTCGTCATCGCAGCCCGTTCCAGCGCACGGCCCATCGTCAGAAAATGCCAACCCGCCGTGCGATACATGTTGTCTTGCGTCAGGCCCGCAAACCCGACCGCTTTGCGGAGCAGCACGCCCGTCGCCAAGGCCGCGTCATCACCAAAGCGCGCGGTCTTTTGCATCTGCTTTAGCGTCATTTCCATATCGGTCAGGGCCGCCCAGCCATCAACGCTGAACCGGTCGCGGATCTGGCTTGCGGCATTGACCGCGCCGGACAGGGTCTGGCACAGCCCTTGGGGTAGGGGGGGGTCGATCTTGACCCCATGAACCGAAAGCTGCCCCGCGATCGTACCCAGCAGCACGCCAGATGCACCCTCTGACCGGCGACCATGATAGGCGCGCAGCAGGCGCAGCTGACCTTCGGTGCGTTCGATATAGCGGCCCAGCCAGAACAGGTTATCTGCCGCGCGGCTTGGCAGCGCTTCGGTGCTTGCGCGTTGAAATGGTGTGCTGGACGGGGCAGGCAACAGGGTTGGCGTCGCGACGGGGGTGTCGGCGACAACCCAGACGTCGGCCACCGCACCGCCGCGTCGCATTGATACGGCAGAGGCATCCTGCCCCGCGCCAACCCGCGCGAAACCGCCGGGCATGACGTCCCACCCATTTGGGCCGCGCGCCAAAAAGACGCGCAGCGTCATCGGACGCGGCACCAAGGCACCGTTCTCAAAGACGGGTGTCGTCGAAAGAGTGACCAGCTCTTTGGCCATTAAGCTTGGCGCATTCGCGGCCAACCACGTGCTGACTTGGCTGTTTTCGCTGTGAAATAGCGTGCCGCCAATCGCATGGGGCGCGGTGCCCTCGTGCGGCATCCGGGTCGCCTGCGCCGGCCCGATCATCATGCGCGACGCGTGGCGTTGGACGTGGGCCAACTGCTTTTCCCCGCCGCACCACCATGTGGCGACGTTAGGCAATTTCAGGTCAGCCCCGGTCAACGCCCGGCTGATAGCAGGCAGAAACGCCATCAGAGCCTGCGTTTCCAGCACACCCGCGCCCAGCGCATTGACCATGGTCACATGGCCATGCCGGATCGCAGACATCAGCCCCGGCGTGCCAAGTTGGCTGTCGCTGCGCAGCTCTAGCGGGTCGGACCACACGCTATCCATGCGGCGCCAAAGCACCTCGACCGGAAGGGGGCCTTTGACGGTGCGGGCATTCAGCCGTCCGTCCTGCACCGTCAGATCGCCGCCTTCCAGCAGGGGCAGACCCAGATAGCGGGCGATATAAGCCTGTTCATAATAGGTATCGGTCAGTGGGCCGGGCGTCAGGATCGCGGCAGCGCTATTGGCGTCGGATTTCAGCCCTGACAGGGTGGTGCGGAAGGTGTCGAAAAATCCCGCAAGCCTCCGCACGTTCGCGTCCGCGTAAAGTTCGGGAAAGACATGCGTCGTCGCGATCCGGTTTTCCAGCGCAAACCCCGCGCCAGAGGGCGCATCGGTCAGATCCTGCAGCACCCACCAGCGCCCATCAGGGCCGCGTCCCAGTTCGAACGCGCAAAAGTGCAAATAGGGCGTGTCCTCGGGTTGCGCACCAACCATCGGACGCAGCCATTCGGGATTGGCGGCGATCAATTCGGCGGGCAGGTGCCCCTGCGCAATCAGATCGTTGTCGCCGTAAAGATCAGCGGCAATCTGCTCAAGCAAATCGGCGCGCTGCATCAACCCTTCGGTGATGGTGTCCCAGTCCGATTGGGCCAGCACCACAGGCACGGGGCTATAGGGCCAGTCGCGCGTGGCGGCATTGGTGTCGCCATACTTGCGGAAAAACACGCCCGCATCCGCCAGATGCTGCTCGCCTCGGCCAAAGGCCTCTGCCACCTCTTGGTTCGACATCGCCGACAAATGGTCGATCAGCGGGGCCCAGACCGGGCGCATGTGGCCCGCGGCGTCACACAATTCGTCCGGAACACCCGGCAGGGGGCGGTAGCTGTCGAACAGCGACCGCCCAGCGGACGTCACAGGCCGGGTTTGCGGCGCAGATCCAAAGTCATCGGACATGAGGGGTGGGGTGTTTCTGAAACTGGTTCATAATTCCCCGCACTATGACCATGCGGTTCGAACCGGGCAAGGCGGCGTGCTTCTGCCTCGTTCCCATTGACGGGGAATGTATCATAATTGCGCCCGCCCGGATGTGCGACATGATAGGTACAGCCGCCAATCGCGCGGCCCGTCCACGTGTCATAGATGTCGAACCTTAGGGGCGCGTTAACAGGCAACTTCGGATGTAGCGCAAGCGGAGGTTGCCACGCCTTGAACCGCACAGCAGCAACAGTTTCGCCATTCCGGCCGGTTGGTTGCATCGGCATCATCCGCTGGTTGCAGGTCACCGTATAGCGGCCCGGATCGGTCGCCGTCAGCTTGGCCTGCAAGCGTTCGACCGAACTGTCGGTGTAGCGCACAGTGCCGCCAATCGCGCCAGTTTCGCCCATGACGTGCCACGGCTCTAGCGCTTGGCGAATTTCCAGATTGACGCCTTCCACATTGACTTCGCCGCAGAAGGGGAAACGGAACTCTGCCTGCGCTTTGAACCATTCGGGGTCCAGATCAAAGCGGTGCTGTTTCAGGTCTGCCAGCACCTCTAGGAAGTCCTGCCAAACCATTTCCGGCAGCATGAAACGATCAAGCAAGGTCGTGCCCCAGCGTGTCAGATTGCCTTTGATCGGGGCCTTCCACATGCGGGCAATCAGAGCGCGGATCAGCAGTTGCTGGGCCAGCGACATGCGCGGGTTTGGCGGCATCTCGAACCCGCGGAATTCCACGAGGCCAAGGCGGCCAGTGGGGCCATCTGGGGAATACAGCTTGTCGATGCAAATCTCGGCGCGGTGCGTATTGCCGGTGACGTCCACCAGCAAGTTGCGCAGCAGGCGGTCCGTCAGCCAAGGGGCGGGCACATCGCCTTCTTCTGGTGTCTTGATCTGATCAAGGGCGATTTCCAGTTCGTACAGGCTGTCCATCCGCGCCTCGTCGATGCGCGGGGCTTGCGACGTGGGGCCGATGAACATGCCCGAAAACAAGTAGGACAGCGACGGATGCCGCTGCCAATGCAGGATGATTGACCGCATCAAATCGGGGCGGCGCAGGAAGGGGCTGTCACCGGGCGTGACGCCGCCGACAACAACATGGTTGCCACCGCCGGTCCCGGTGTGACGGCCGTCGATCATAAATTTGTCGGCCCCAAGACGTAGCTGCCGCGCCTCTTCGTATACCACTTCAGTCGTGTTCACGACGTCGTCCCAAGTGTGGGCAGGGTGGATGTTCACCTCGATCACGCCGGGGTCGGGGGCGACGCGAATCACGTTCAGGCGGGGATCGGATGGCGGGCCGTAACCTTCGATATGCACCGGCACGCCCAGCTTTTTCGCGGCGGCCTCGGCTGCACCGACGAGTTCGAGGTAGTCTTCGACCTCTTCCACGGGCGGCATAAAGATGCACAGGCGGCCATCACGCGGCTCTACGCTGACAGCGGTGCGGACTTTGCCCTTCAGATCGCTGATGACCTGTTCGGTGCGGTCCTGAACCGGCTCTGACGCGGTAAAGCTGGCGCGCGCCTGCCGCGATTCCTCGTCCGCCTCTTCGGCCTTGTCCACGCGGTAGGTCGGCAGCGGGCCGCGGTCTTGCATTGGATCGCCGACGATAACGTGAGGATAGGACGCCTCTGGGATATGCTCTAGCGAACCTAGCGGCAGGCGGTAGCCGACAGGGCTGTCGCCGGGAACAAGGAACAGGTGCCCGCGCCGCATTTCCCAAACTTCGGACAACCATTCGGACTTGGCCTTGGCCTGCCATTTTTGGACGGGGAGGACATATCCAGAGGGTTCATTCAACCCGCGGGCAAAGACGCGGGCCATGCGGTTGCGCGCCTCGGCGTCAGCGAGTTCGTTGTTTTCTGGCGTGACGTTGACGGGCAGATTGCCCTCTTTCAGAACCCAGTCGGCAGGGTCTTCAAACGCAGGAATCACGTTCGCGGGCGGCACGCCGAGCGTTTCCGCCATGCTTTGCAACACGGCCTGCGCCTGCTCTTTGGTCGCGCCCGTCGCATCCTCTGCCGCGATCAGGTCGGGGTCGGTCCAGATCGGTTCACCATCGCGGCGCCAGTAAAGCGAGAAGGTCCAGCGGGGCAGGGTTTCGCCGGGATACCATTTGCCTTGGCCATAGTGCAAAAATCCGCCGGGGGCGAAACGCGCCTGCAAGCGGCGGATCAATTGGTCGGCAAAGATGCGTTTGGTCGGACCGACCGCGCCGGTGTTCCACTCTTCTGCTTCGAAGTCGTCGATGGACACAAACGTCGGTTCGCCGCCCATGGTCAGGCGCACGTCGCCATCATTCAGTGCCTGATCGACCGTGTGGCCCAGCGCATTCAACTTGTCCCAAGCAGCGTCGGAAAACGGCTTGGTGATGCGCGGATGTTCAGCAACGCGGGTGACGGTCATGTCGAAATCAAACGTGACCTCGGCATAGCTGGCCATGCCAGAAATCGGCGCGGCGTTGCTGTAATGCGGTGTCGCCGCCAGCGGGATGTGGCTTTCGCCTGTCAGCAGGCCCGATGTCGGATCAAGGCCGACCCAGCCGGCGCCGGGCAAATAAACCTCGCACCAGGCATGCAGGTCCGTAAAGTCGTTTTCCGTTCCCTGCGGGCCACTAACGGCCTTCAGGTCGGGTTTGAGCTGGATCAGATAGCCGGACACAAACCGCGCGGCCAGCCCTAGATTCCGCAGCAGATTTACCAGCAGCCAAGATGTGTCGCGGCACGATCCCTTGGCCAGTTGCAGGGTTTCCTCTGGCGTTTGCACGCCGGGTTCCATGCGGACAATATAGCCGATGTCGCGGGCCAGCCGCGCATTCAGCCCGACGACAAAGTCGATGGTGCGCTGCGTGTCGCGGGAAATGCTGGCTAGGTAGCTGGCGAACAGCGGCCCCTCGTCAGTGGTGCGCATATAGATCGACAGGTCGTCGACGATGGCTTCGGGGTAGGTAAAGGGGAAGTCCTGCGCGCTATCCTCAACAAAGAAATCGAAGGGATTATAGACGCTCATATCAGCGACGACATCGACCTCGATCTTGAATTCGGTCACCGGGTCCGGAAAAACATATCGGGCCTGCCAGTTGCCGTAGGCGTCCTGCTGATAGTTCACAAAGTGGTTCGCAGGCGTGATCTTTAGACTATGCGACAGCACCGGCGTGCGGCTGTGCGGCGCGGGGCGCAGGCGAATAATCTGCGGCCCCAACGTGACAGGGCGGTCATATTTATAGTGGGTCAGGTGGCGGATCGCGGCAAGGATGGACATGGTCAACCTTTCGATAGAGTTGCCCGACTGTCCCACGATGCAGGCGACACCTCCACCCGCATTCGGGTTTTGGGCGGGTCCGGCCTAGCGGGTGCCTATTTATTGGGCGAAGTTGCTGCGTGGATCAGATCATTGATGAACTGCAGCTTGGCCATAACGCTTTTATTCAGCACAAACGGATACAGATCCGGCTGGCCCATGGCGCGGTTCATATTATTCAGCGCGACAGTGACAGGCACCCAAGCCTCGATCACGGGGGCGATGTCGCGGGCCTTGTAGCCATCAAGCCGGACCTGACAGCCATCCAGCGACAGGGCATAAGACGTCGCCGTTTCAACCCCGTCGGCAATATGCATCCAGTGGGCCCAAGTCTCGGCAAAATCCTCCCACGGGTGGGCGGTGGCATAGGCGCTGATATGCGTCTGCCGCCAGTTCTGCGGCGCGCCGTTGTCATAGTGCCGCTGCAAGGCGACGCTGTAGTCGGCGCGTTCATCACCGAAAAGCGCGCGGTAGCGTTCAATCTGCGGGCTGCCGTCCACCAGCATCGCCCAGTAATAATGGCCAATTTCGTGCCGCATGTGACCGATCAGGGTGCGATAAGGCTCGTCCATCGCGGTGCGGCGCGCGACGCGAACATCGTCATCGCTTTCGGCAATGTTGATGGTAATCAGCCCTGAATCGTGACCCGTCATCACAGGGGTGACGCCATTTGGCCCCTCGGCGTCAGCCAGAAAGTCAAAGGCCAGCCCCATGCCCGGGTCCTGCGCGCGGGTTGGGCGGGGCAGGGACCAGCGGATCAGGGCATAGATCAGTTGACGCTTTGCCAATTCCACGTCGCGCCAGCGCGACAGGTTTCCCTTGGTGCGGGCGTCGGGGACGATGCGGTTGTGTTGGCAAGCGAGGCAAAAGCTGCCCGGCACCGATTTGACCGCCATCCAGTTGCAACCCGCCGCCTGCGCATTGGCACACAGCACAACATCCGGCCCAATCGCGCGCATCACCAGCGCATTGGCATCGAACCCCAGCCGTGTGCCGCAGTTCACGCAGGACTGATTGCGAAAATGCACCTCTTTCGCGCAGGTGGGGCAAGTAAAGCGTTTCATGGGGCTACCGTTCAGGTGACTAGGCCGAAAGGTAGCATGGCGCAGGACCATGGCAACGGCCCCTCGCGCCAAACGCTGTCCGCTAATGCGATCAGCCGCTAGGCGCGTCGGCTGCGATCATGCTGCAGCACGGCCGCCTCGCTGACCGACAAAACGCGCCGGGCATAACCGCCGTAGGCGCCGATATCGCTGCGCAAGTCGGGTACGCGCGCGAACAGGCGATCCTTGTCCGGTGCGGCAATCGTCGCCAGCGCGGCAGAGGCGGGATGGAAGCTTTCGGTCGGCACGTTGTTGGCAAAGACGATCTGATGCTGGGCCAGCATCACGTGAATATAGGTGACCGCGGGCATGCCGCGCTCGCGCAGGACGGCATAATCGTCGATTAAATCGCGAGCAGTGACAAGGACTTCGTCGGTGTTGAACAGCGCGCGGGCCCGCGGTCCGCGCAGCACGATACGGTGGTCAGGCGACACGAGCAGGCCAGCATCGGGCACGTCGCGGTCCAGTGCCCCGGCCCGCAGTCGCACGGGCAGCAAGTCCGGCATCGCCAACATCCGGGCCCCCGTCACGCGGCGGCGGCCAATCCACAGGATTTCTGCGGCACCATTGTCTTGCGTCTGGACCCGGTCGCCTTCGCCCAAGCTGGCCACATCGCGCGGGCCGTCCGGTGTCAGGATCATTGTGCCGGGGGTGAAGCAGATGACACCCTTGGGTGCCTCTTCCGCCTCTGCCCGGGTGGCTGCGTCGATGTCGTCTCTGACGATCCAAAGATCAGTGCGGCGCGGCGGGATATCGTTCAGAAACATCAGCAGCGGTTTGCGCCCAGCGCCGCGCGGGATCAGCGTGACATCCCAGGTGTCATGCCCGTTGGTGACGGTAAACGATTTGTCGAAAAGCGGACCCTGCAGCACCATCGGGGCAGGGCGATGCGCGACATGCGACGACGCGAGCAGCCGCCGCACGGTGAGTGCGGCGCGCTTGCGCAGATCTGCCTGTCCCTCGGATGGTCCCAGCGGAAGGATGGCGTTTGGACCATCCACGCGCACCGGCTCTCCGGTCCATGACCAGACGGCGCCTGTGCGAATACAGCGAACCGGCGCAGAGCTGCGCCCGTCCAGTTCCGTTTGCGACCAAGGGATGACGAACGTGCCGGAAAAGCCCGTTTTCATGCCTGTTTACTCTGCCTCATCTGCCTCGCGTCGTTAATCGCGCGGGGTCATAGGACGACGGTATCAAGCTGGCGGGGCGGCAATCAAGCGGCAGCGGCGCTAAGTCCGTGTTTTTTTGTCAGAAGTTGAAATTAAGTTTCAATGATCCAACGACTTGGCCTTCGTCCTGCGCTTCGAATTCGCGGCTTAGGTAGGTCGCGCCGTAAAAGAACGAAATCCCCGGAACTGGCTGCCAATTCACACCAGCCCTAGCGCGTGTGCGGGTGGGGGACGCAACATAGCCTTGGGACGACGGCAAAAACAGACTGTCTTTTACAGCCGCCACATCGCCGCCTAGCAAGAAACTTACGCCTGTTTCGTCGCCTTGGGTGCCGCGATAAAGTTGCCCTGTTACAACATCGCGCAGCAGTACGTCGCTTTGTCCGACCTTTCCGATCAGCAGATCAGCCCCGGCGCGGACCATATCCTCTGCCCCGGCCTTCGCCTCGACAAAGGGGCGCAGGGTGGCGGTAGGGGTCATGCTGTAGGTGTAACGCGCCTCTCCGCTGCCCTGAAAAGCGAATTGGTTCTTTAAGGCATTGCCGGTCGTCGGACGCGGCAGGCTGAATGCGCGGTGGTATGCCGTCTGAAAGTCATCCAGCCCGGTTTGCGGACCGATCGCCAAAACATCGCCGCCGAGGCTGATTTCGGCCGGGCCAAGGTCATAATGGGTGTGGGCCCCGACGCTGATCATGCCAACATAAGGGCGATCACGGGTGCGGCGGGTGGGGGCAATGATTTCGGTGCGAAAACGATATTCCATCACCTCGCCAATGCCGCGCAGGTCGCCGTCATAGGGTTCTGCCGCGCGCAAGTGGCTGAAAACATAGCTTCCGGTGCGCCAGCGATCAAAGCCATCACCGAACAGATCGTTGTTAAACAGCCTGCCGTTACCGATAGCCTGTTGGGCCGTCAAATTGATTTGCGCGCCCGCCTGCCCGGCTGAAAAACCGGCAAATAATGCGCAAAAAAGGATTAGGGCCAAATGGCGCATGTCATGTCCTATCGTTCGGCCCCCGCCGTATTCGGCCTTGATAATGCAGGCGAGCTTACCTGCGCTAGCGTCCAGAATCCGACAGTCAGAATCATGGCGCTATAGCAACACCCGGTGCCCCGCTACTTCGCCTTAACTTGCAGCCATATGGGTTAAAAAGGCGTGAATAGCTTGCGTTTGTATGCAGAAGCGGTTGGTATGACGATACGCATCTGCAGGCCGGTATGGCCGACTGATCCGACGAAAGGGACACCATGCCAACGACCCAGACCCAAGCGCCGGAAGCCATGGTTGACCATAATGCCGCCAAAGCCATTGTGACGGGACATTGCGCCGACCCCTTCGCGCAACTGGGACTGCAAGATCGCGGCGCGGGCCTGTTGCTGACCGTCTTTGTGCCGGGCGCAGATACGGTCAAGGTGCTGACCGGCAAGGTAGAGGCGGACATGACCGCGCTCCCTGATTATCCCGGCCTTTTTGTTGCAAGCTTGCCAAAGCGGCCAAAGACTTATCGTCTGCGGGCCAGTGCGCAAGGTCATACGTGGGACTTCGACGATCCCTATGCCTTTGGCCCTGTGCTGACGGATGACGACATTTACTACCTCGGCGAAGGCACGCACCAACGCCTGTGGGACGCGCTGGGCGCGCATGTGATGGAACATGAGGGCGTGCGCGGCACTCGGTTTGCGGTTTGGGCCCCCAATGCGCAGCGCGTGTCGGTTGTCGGCGATTTCAACCTATGGGACGGACGGCGTGCGCCGATGCGCAAACGCGGTGGCGGCGTGTGGGAAATCTTTATGCCCGGCATGGGGCCCGGTGATGTCTATAAATACGAGATCGTCGGCATCAATGGCGCGCGCCTGCCGCTGAAAGCTGATCCCATGGGCTTCGGGTCAGAGCATCCGCCGCGCACCGGATCGGTCGTGCGTGATCTGTCCGGCGCCACGTGGCACGACGCGGATTATATGAAAACGCGGGCGGCGGCGCAGAACATCGACGCACCGATCAGCATCTACGAGGTCAATCTTTCAAGCTGGAAACGCGCGCCCGGCAACCGGCCGCTGTCTTATATCGAGCTTGCGTCCGATCTTATCGACTATGTCGCTTGGATGGGGTTCACGCATATTGAACTGATGCCGATCTCAGAGCATCCCTTTGACGGATCATGGGGCTACCAGCCCGTCGGCATGTATGCCCCCACCATTCGCCACGGCACGCCTGACGAATTCCGTGCGCTGGTTGATGCCGCCCATGCCAAGGGTCTGGGTGTGCTGCTTGACTGGGTGCCCGGGCATTTCCCGATCGACGAACATGGCCTTGGCAATTTCGACGGCACCCAGCTGTACGAACACGCTGACCCGCGCGAAGGTTTTCATCAGGACTGGAACACCCTGATCCCGAACTTTGGCCGGAACGAGGTGGCGAACTACTACACCTCTAACGCGCTGTATTGGCTCGAGGAATATCACCTTGATGGCATCCGCGTCGATGCTGTCGCGTCGATGTTGTACCGCGATTACAGCCGCAAGCATGACGAATGGGTGCCAAACTACGACGGCGGCCGCGAAAACTACGAAGCCATCGCTTTGCTGCAAAACATGAACACCCTCACCTACGGCGAGGTGCCGGGCATCATGACCGTGGCAGAGGAAAGTACCGCCTTTCCCGGCGTGTCGCGGCCTGTGGAATACGGCGGGCTTGGCTTTGGGTTCAAGTGGAACATGGGGTGGATGAACGACTCCCTGCGGTACATGGAGCTCGACCCGATCCACCGCAAACACCACCATCACGAGATGACGTTCAGCCTGCACTACGCCTTTGGCGAGAACTATGTCCTGCCGATCAGCCATGACGAGGTCGTGCACGGCAAAGGGTCGATGCTGCACAAAATGCCGGGCAATAGCTGGGAACGCTTTGCTAACCTGCGCGCCTATTACGGGTTCATGTGGACCCATCCGGGCAAAAAGCTGCTGTTCATGGGGCAAGAGTTTGCGCAGTCGCAGGAATGGAACCACAATCAATCGCTCGACTGGCATGAATGCGACGATGGCCGCCACAAGGGCGTCCAGATGTGGGTGCGCGACCTGAATAATTTCTACCGCGATACGCCAAGCTTGTATCTGAACGACACACGTCCCAGCGGATTTAGCTGGCTAGAGGCGAACGATGCCGACCGGTCCGTCTTTGCCTATGTGCGCCATGGCGGCGCAAATGATCCCAAGGTCGTGGTCGTCATGAACATGACGCCGGTGGAACGCCCCGGTTACCGCATCGGCCTGCCCGCAGGCGGGCGCTGGCGCGAGGCGCTTAATTCCGATGCAGAAGCCTACGGCGGCGGCGGTCGCGGCAATATGGGCGGTGTTTCGACGGAAAATATGCCGTGGATGGGGCAAGACTGCTCTGCCACAGTGAACATTCCGCCGCTGTCGACAGTTATATTCATTCAAGACATGTCTTAAGTTTTTTGGGAGGAAAACAATGAAACCCACGCCAAACACTCGCTTGTCCAACCGCGCATTGGCCTTTGTGCTGGCGGGGGGGCGGGGAAGTCGCCTGAAAGAGCTGACCGACAACCGCGCGAAACCTGCGGTCTATTTCGGCGGCAAAACGCGGATCGTCGACTTTGCCCTGTCGAATGCCTTGAACTCTGGCATCCGCAAGATGGCGATCGCGACGCAGTACAAGGCGCATAGCCTGATCCGCCACTGCCAGCGCGGTTGGGGGTTTTTGCGGGCGGAACGGAACGAATTTCTGGACATCCTGCCTGCGTCCCAGCGCATGGGCGAAACGAAATGGTATGTCGGCACCGCCGACGCGGTCACGCAGAATATCGATATCATCGACAGCTATGACATCGAATATATCGTCATTCTGGCGGGCGATCACATCTACAAGATGGACTACGAGATCATGCTGCAACAGCATGTGAACACCGGCGCAGACGTCACCATCGGCTGCCTGACCGTCCCCCGGATGGAAGCGATAGCCTTTGGTGTGATGCACGTTGATACCGACAGCCGCATCACCGACTTTCTGGAAAAGCCCAGCGACCCGCCCAGCATTCCCGGCGATCCAGATCATGCGCTTGCCTCGATGGGTATCTATATCTTCGACTGGAAATTCCTGCGCGAACGGCTTTTGGCCGATATGGAAGACGCCAATTCCAGCCACGATTTCGGCCACGACATTATCCCGCATGTCGTGAAACACGGCAAAGCCATGGCGCACCGCTTTAGCGATAGCTGCGTGACGTCCGGGCTGGAAACAGAGCCTTACTGGCGCGATGTGGGCACGATTGATGCCTTTTGGCAGGCGAATATCGACCTGACCGAATTTACACCGCCGCTGGATTTGTATGACAACGCATGGCCGATCTGGACTTATTCCGAAGGCGTGCCGCCCGCCAAGTTCATCCATAACGAAGACGGCCGTCGCGGCTCTGCTGTGTCGTCGATGGTCAGCGGTAATTGCATCATCTCTGGGTCAACAGTGACGGAATCGCTGCTCTTTACCGGGGTACGGACACATTCTTATGCCTCGCTTGACCGGGTTGTCGCGCTGCCGGATGTGCGGGTCCGTCGCAAAGCGCAGCTTAGCAATTGCGTCATCGACCGGGGTGTCGAAATCCCCGAAGGCTTGGTCGTGGGTGCTGATCCTGACCTTGACCGCGCCAACGGCTTTCGCGTGTCCGAAGGCGGTGTCGTTCTGATCACCAAAACGATGATAGAAGCCCTGAACGCCAAGAGGTAGCCCATGCCAGGTCGCGTCCTATCCGTCGCATCCGAATACGTCCCGCTGGTGAAAACCGGCGGGCTTGCCGATGTGGCGGGCGCGCTGCCCGGCGCGCTGCGCGGCCAAGGGTGGGACATGCGCACGCTGATCCCGGCCTATCCGGGCCTGATCGCCAAGGCCGGCGCAAAAGCGGTGGTTTGGTCTGATCCTGATCTGTTCGGCGGCCCCGCGCAGGTGTTGGCGGGGCAGGTGGCTGGTACTGATGTACTGCTGCTGGACGCTCCGCATCTGTATGATCGCAAGGGTGGCCCGTATGGCGATCCCGGCGATTTCCCCGATAACGCGAAACGCTTTGCCGCGCTGTCTTGGGTTGCCGCCCAGATCGCGCGGGACGGGCTGCCGGATGGCTGGTTGCCCAATATCTTGCACGGGCATGATTGGCAGGCTGGGTTTGCCCCCGCCTATCTGCGCTTTAGCGGCGATACGCGGGTCAAGACGGTGATGACGATCCACAATATTGCCTTTCAGGGCAACGCCCCTGCCGCGATGCTGGGGGCGCTGCGCCTACCGATTGAAGCGTTCAATAGCGATACGCTGGAATATTACGGCCACCTGTCCAGCCTTAAGGCCGGCCTTGCCACCGCCGACGCCATCACAACGGTCAGCCCGACCTATGCAGCAGAGCTGATGCGCGGCGATTTCGGCATGGGGCTGGAAGGGCTACTCGCGCACCGCAGCGCTGATCTTTACGGGATTTTAAACGGCGTTGATGACACTGTCTGGAACCCGGAAACCGATCCAGAGGTGAAACCATACGGCAAGAAAACTTTGAAACGTAAAGCGGCCAATCGCGATGCCTTATTGGCTGAATTTGGTCTGCAAGACACGAGCGGCCCGCTGGCCATCGTCGTCAGTCGCCTGACCGATCAAAAGGGGATCGACATGATTGTCGACACCGCTGCAGATTTTGTGGGCATGGGCGGCGCGCTGGCGATCCTTGGATCGGGCGAACAGCGCCTAGAAGAGGCGATGAAGGATCTGGTCAAAGCGCACCCCGGCAAGATCGGTCTGCGCATCGGCTATGACGAGGCATTGTCGCACCGCATGTTCGCGGGGGGCGACGCCGTGCTGGTGCCGTCGCGGTTTGAACCCTGCGGCCTGACCCAGCTTTACGGGCTGCGCTATGGCTGCGTGCCCGTCGTCGCACTGACAGGCGGGCTAGCGGATACGGTGATCGACGCGAATCCCATGGCGCAGCAGGCCAATGTTGCAACCGGGGTGCAGTTTCACCCCGTAGATGCGCTGGCCTTTGGGCAAGCGCTGCGCAAGTTGATGGAATTGCACGCTGATTCCAAGGGCTGGGCAGCCATGCAAAAACGCGGGATGTCACAGGCGCTTGGATGGGATACATCGGCGTTAGCTTATGCCCAATTATACGAGTCCCTGACCGCGTGAATGTGAACCTGAACAACGGTATCCCGACGAAACTGCGTGAACACTCGCTTGCTGCGGGTCGACCCAATCCGCTGGGAGCCACTTTTGACGGGCAGGGTGTAAACTTTGCCGTCTTTTCCGAACACGCCGAGGCGATTGACCTGTGTCTGTTCACCGACGATGGCCGCAAGGAACGCGCGCGCATCCCGCTGCTAGAACGCGACGGTGACATCTGGCACGTCTATGTCGGCGGCGTCACGCCCGGCACGAAATACGGTTTTCGTGTTCAGGGTCCGTATGATCCGGAAAACGGGCACCGGTTCAATTACAATAAGCTGCTGCTCGATCCTTATACCAAGCGGATCGCAGGCCGGTTAAAGTGGTCTGACGCCGTCATGGGCTACCGCGTCGGCTCGCCTAAGGCGGACCTTAGCTTTGACACCCGTGACAGTGCCTTTGCGATGCCGCGGTCTATGGTCGTGGACCCGTCGTTCAACTGGGGTGATGATAAACCGCCCGCGATCAGCGCTTCTGATACATTGCTGTACGAGGCGCATGTCAAAGGCATGACCGCCCGCATGCCCGGCGTATCGCCGATGACGCGGGGTCGGTTTTTGGGCATGGCGTCCGAACCCGTTTTGGAACACCTGACCAAGATTGGCGTGACGACGGTGCAACTGATGCCCGCGCAGGCCTATGTCGATGATCACTTCCTCGCCAAGCAGGGGCTGAAAAACTATTGGGGCTATAACTCCATCGGATTTTTCGCGCCCGAACCGCGCTATATGACCGATCAGGGCATCTGGGAATTTCAGACCATGGTCCGCCGCTTTCACGCCGCCGGGATAGAGGTCGTGCTGGACGTCGTCTATAACCACACCGCCGAAGGCAACGAGATGGGGCCGACCCTGTCGTTCAAGGGTTTTGATAACCTGTCCTATTACCGGCTGGCCGAAGACAAACGCTTTTACGTCAACGATACCGGCACCGGGAACACACTGCGCGTCGAACACCCGATGGTGCTGCGGATGATCATGGATTCCATGCGCTATTGGGTCGAAGTCATGCACGTCGATGGCTTCCGTTTTGACCTTGCGACCATTTTGGCGCGCGAAGAGTCCGGCTTTGACCGGCAAGGCGGTTTCCTTGATGCGCTGCGCCAAGACCCCGTGCTTGGCAACGTCAAGCTGATCGCAGAGCCTTGGGACCTTGGCCCGGGTGGTTATCAGCTGGGCAACTGGCCGCATCCGTTCCTAGAGTTCAACGACAAATACCGCGATAACGTGCGCAAGTATTGGCGCGGCGACAGCGGGATCGTCGCCGATCTGGCCAAGCGCGTGGCCGGTAGCGCCGAACAATTCGACCATTCGGGCCGGGCTGCGACGTCTTCGATCAACTTCGTCACCGTCCACGACGGCTTTGTTCTGGACGATCTGGTCAGCTACAACGTCAAACACAATGCCGCCAACGGCGAAGATAACCGCGATGGCAAGGACGACAATTACTCTGACAACATGGGCGTCGAAGGCCCGACCGATGACGAGAAAATTCGCGCCGCCCGCGCCCTGCGCAAGCGCAATCTGCTGGCGACGGTGTTCCTGTCGCAGGGCACGCCAATGCTGTTGTCAGGGGACGAGATCGGGAACTCTCAGTGGGGCAACAACAACACCTATGCGCAGGATAATGACCAAGGCTGGGTGAATTGGAACAAGCCCGATCACAAGCTGCTGGCCTTTGTCGAAAAGCTGGCCGACTTGCGCCGCGCCCACCCTGTGCTGCGGCAATCGCGTTTTCTGCACAGCCGCGCCCGGCGCACGGATGGCAAGCCTGACCTGTTTTGGCGTATGCCCGATGGCCGCGCCCCCAGCGCCGAAGACTGGCAAAACCCGAATTGGCGCTCTTTGTCGGTCGAGGTGCGCACGTCATCCGATACCCCCGAATACGCTGCATCAAACGATGTGCTGTTCCTGACCTTCAACGCCGGGGACGAGGTGACGGTCAAAATGCCTGACCTGCCGCCTGATTGCCTGTGGGAACTTGTTCTCGACACCGCCGCGCCAGAGGACGGGCCGCAGTGCATCACGGGCACCTCTGCCAAGATCGCGGCGCAATCTGTTTGCGTATTTGCCCAAACGCCCGCCTGATCTAGCTGTCAGGCGTAAGGAGGAACTGCCATGCACACCGTCACGACCCAACCGATCGAAGGGCAAAAGCCCGGCACATCCGGCCTGCGCAAAAAGACCCGCGTCTTTATGCAGGCGCATTATCTGGAAAACTTCGTGCAGTCCGTTTTTGACGCGATTGGCGGGGCTGCGGGTAAAACCTTTGTCGTCGGCGGCGATGGTCGTTATTTCAACGACCGCTCCGCGCAAGTCATCCTGCGTATGGCCGCCGCCAACGGCGCGGCGCATGTGATCGTGGGGCAGGGCGCGCTGCTGTCCACGCCCGCCGCATCCCACTTGATCCGCCTGAACAAGACCGATGGCGGCCTTATCATGTCCGCCAGCCACAATCCCGGCGGCGAGGATGAGGATTTTGGTATCAAGTTCAACGGCCCCAACGGTGGCCCGGCGCCTGAAGGGCTGACGGACAAGATTTTTGCGCGGACCACGGAAATCACAGCGTATCAGATCACTGACGCGCAGGATGTGGACCTGAACACCATCGGCACCGCCGCGCTGGGCGATATGAAGGTCACGATCGTTGACCCCGTCGCTGACTACGCCGCCCTGCTGGAAACTCTGTTCGACTTTGACGCGATCCGTGCGATGATCAAAGGCGGCTTCCGCATCAGCTTTGACGCGATGAACGCGATCACCGGCCCCTATGCGACCGAGATTATCGAAAACCGCCTTGGCGCAGCCAAAGGCAGCGTCGTCCACGGCACCCCGCTGCCCGATTTCGGTGGCATGCATCCCGATCCCAACCCAACTTGGGCGCACGAGCTGATGGCAACGATGAACGGCGCGGACGCGCCCGACTTTGGTGCCGCCAGCGACGGCGACGGCGACCGCAACATGATCGTCGGCCCGAACGTCTATGTCAGCCCGTCCGACAGCCTTGCTGTGCTGGCCGCCAACGCGCATCTGGCAAAGGGCTATACCAAAGGCCTCGCCGGTGTCGCGCGGTCTATGCCCACCTCTGCCGCGGCCGACCGCGTCGCGGAAAAGCTGGGCATGCCGTGTTACGAGACGCCGACGGGCTGGAAGTTCTTTGGTAACCTGATGGACGACGGCCGGGTGACGCTGTGCGGAGAGGAATCCTTTGGCACAGGCTCTGACCATGTGCGCGAAAAGGATGGCGTTTGGGCTGTGCTGATGTGGCTGAATATCCTCGCCAAGCGCAAGATGAGCGTCGCACAGATCATGCAGGACCACTGGCAGACCTACGGGCGCAACTACTATTCCCGCCACGATTACGAGGCGATTGATAGCGATATCGCCAATACGCTGGTTGCCGATTTGCGCGCCAAACTGGCGGATTTGCAGGGGCAAGCCGTGCAGGGCCGCACCATCGCAAACGCTGACGATTATTCCTACACCGATCCCGTCGACGGATCTGTGTCCGATCATCAAGGGATCCGTGTCATCTTTGACGACGGTGCACGCTTTGTGATCCGCCTGTCCGGCACGGGCACCTCTGGCGCGACCCTGCGCCTGTACCTAGAGGCGCTGGAACTGGACCCTGCGAATTTCGATCACGACCCGCAGGACGCGCTGGCCAGCATCATCGCCGCGGCAGAGGACGTCGCCGGGATTAAGGCGCGCACAGGCCGCAGCGGGCCAGACCTTACGACCTGATACGAAAACGCCGCCCCGTCAGGCGGGGCGGCGATCAATCAGCCAGCGAATTTCTTGTATTCGCCTTCGCTCATGAACTCTTCCAGCTCGTCCATATCCTCTGGCATGATGGCGAACAGCCAACCGTCGCCGACAGGATCGTCAACCAGCAGGCCGGGGTTTTTGGTCAGTGCTGTGTTCACGTCGGCGATCTCTCCTGCGATGGGCGCAAGGATGTCAGATGACGCCTTGTCGCTTTCGATCACGGCGCAATCGTCGTCGCGGGCAACGGCATCGCCCTCTTCGGGTAACTCGACAAAGGCGATTTCGCCCAGTTCTGCGGCCGCAAATTCGGTGATGCCGACGATGACCATGTCATCCTCGACGCGCATCCAGAGATGTTCCTCTGTGAACTTCATAGGGCAATCCTTTGTCAGCACCTGTTTTCACGTCAAAGAATAGGGACTGTTTGCGGGCGTTCAAGGACTTGCGCGCCGCTGTTCATCACGCAAAGCTGCGGTCAATAATTGGGCGGAGGAGGCCACAATGACCGACATCTATATCACAGGAGCTGCACGCACGCCGCTGGGCGCATTTCAGGGCGCATTTTCCACTGTCACAGCGCCGCAATTGGGCAGCGTCGCGATCCGCGCAGCGCTCACGCGAGCTGGCGTTGATCCGGCAAGCATTGAAGAGGTGCTAATGGGCAACGTCCTGCCAGCAGGGCTTGGCCAAGCGCCAGCAAGGCAGGCATCTCTGGGCGCGGGCATCGGGGTGGCGACGCCTTGCACCACCGTCAGCAAGGTCTGTGGGTCGGGGATGAAGGCCATCACGCAGGGCATGGACGCCATCCTTGCGGGCAATGTCGCGACGGTCGTCGCTGGCGGCATGGAAAGCATGACAAATGCCCCCTACCTGCTGCCCAAGGCACGGGGCGGCGCGCGGATCGGGCATGACGTGATGCTGGATCACATGATGATCGACGGGCTAGAGGACGCCTATGCCCGCACGGATAGCGGCGCGCGCCGGTCTATGGGTACCTTCGGAGAGGACTGCGCCGTAAAATACGGCTTTGACCGCGCCGCGCAGGACGCCTTTGCCATCGCCAGCGTCACACGGGCGAAACAGGCGGCGGACGCAGGGCTGTTCGACTGGGAAATCGCCCCCGTCATGGCGGGTCGCAAGGGCGATGTGCAGGTCAGCCGCGACGAAGGGCCGGACCGCATCGACACCAGCAAGATCCCTGGTTTGCGCGCGGCTTTTGCCAAGGAAGGAACGATCACGGCCGCCTCTGCGTCGTCGATCAATGACGGTGCCGCAGCGTTGGTGCTGATGTCAGGCGATGCGATGCGCGCGGCAGGGGCCACCCCGCTCGCGCGGATCGTGGGTCACGCGTCCTATGCAGGAGAGCCGGGCTGGTTCACCACCGCCCCGATTTTCGCTAAGCAAAAGCTGGCCGAAAAGATTGGCTGGGACCTGAAAGAGGTCGACCTATTCGAGATCAACGAGGCCTTTGCCGTCGTCCCCATGGCCGCGATGGCCGACTGCGGTATCAGCCATGACCGCGTCAACGTGCACGGCGGGGCCTGTGCGCTGGGCCACCCGATCGGCGCATCTGGTGCGCGGATCGTTGTGACCTTGCTTGGTGCGATGCGGGCGCGCGGGGCAAAGCGCGGGATCGCCAGCATCTGCATCGGCGGTGGCGAAGCGCTCGCCCTCGCGCTGGAAGCTTAAAGGATCGCGAGCCGGATCGCGTAGGCGACTACGGTCAGGGCGGCAACGCTTGCCACCCAGATCGCCACGAACCACGCGATCCGCTGCCAGACAGGACCGGTTGCCATTAGTGGTACCCGGCTTCCGGGTCCAGCTTGCCGCGGAACACCCAATAGGCGTATGCGGTGTAGCCTAGGATCAGCGGAACCAAGACGACCGTGCCGACCAGCGCGAATTTCAGACTAGAATCCGGGGCGGCCACGTCCCAAATCGTCAAGCTGGGTGGTACCATCATCGGGTAAAAGCTGATGCCGATCCCGATAAAGCTGATCACAAAAAGCGCCATCGACGCAAGAAACGGGGCGACATCCCGCCCGTTCGCGATCCCGTGGAACAGCTTATAAACGGCAAAGGCCATGAAAAGGGGCACTGGTAGGGTGATCAACATGCCGGGCATGGTGAACCAACGCTCAAAGTAGATCGGGTTCTGGAAGGGTGTCCAGACGCTGACCAGCGCGATGAAGACCAGCGTCGCAATCGCCAGCGGCTTGGCCAGATCGCGCATACGGTGATGCACCGCGCCATCCGTTTTCATCATGATCCACGTCGCGCCCAGCAACGCATAGCCGATCACGACGGCGATGCCCGTCAGCATGGAAAATGGCGTCAGCCAGTCCCACCAGCCACCAGAATAGTGGCGGTCCGTCACCGCGATGCCCTGCACAAGCGCGCCAAGGGCAATGCCCTGACACAGCGCCGCCACGGTCGAGCCACCAAAGAAGGCGATGTCCCAGACTTTCTTCCAACGCTCTGTCCGCCAACGGTATTCAAAGGCCACGCCCCTGAACACCAGCGCCAGCAGCATCAATATGATCGGCATATAAAGCGCCGACATCACTACCGCATAGGCGAGGGGAAAGACGGCAAAAAGCCCGCCGCCGCCCAGCACGAGCCAAGTCTCGTTTCCGTCCCAGATGGGCGCGACAGAGTTCATCATCGTGTCGCGGTCTTTTTTGGTGTGGGCAAAGGGAAACAGGATGCCCACCCCAAGGTCAAAGCCGTCAAGGACGACATAGGTCAGCACCGCAAAGGCGATGATGCCGGCCCAGATGAATGCAAGATCGAATTCCATTGTGATCGCTCCTTATTCGGCCGGGTGGGCGTCGTGGGTTTGCTGAACGGGTGTGATCCCCGCCGTGCGGATCGGACCGTCCCGCAGGCCAAGGCGCGGTGACGCCGGGTCCTTACCCATCATGCGCAGAATATAGAATGTGCCTGCGCCGAAGACGAAGAAGTAGACGATGATAAAGGCGATCAGCGATGCAGCGACAGCCGGTGCCGCGACCGGGCCAAGGCTTTCGGACGTGCGCAGCAGGCCGTAGACGGTAAACGGCTGGCGGCCGACCTCTGTTGTGATCCACCCGGCCAGCACGGCGACAAAGCCCATGGGCCCCATGACGACAGCGGCGCGGTGCAGCCACTTGGTGTCATAAAGCCGCCCGCGCCAGCGCTGAATGCCGCCCCACAGGCCGATCCCCAGCATGGCAAAGCCTATACCGACCATCACGCGGAAGCTAAAGAAAACGATCGCCACGGGCGGCTCGTCCTCGTCCGGGACGGTATCTAGGCCATTCAGGGGTGCGTTTAGGTCGTGCTTCAGGATCAGGGACGACAGCTTGGGGATCTCAATCGCATAATCGACCCGCTTCTCTTCTTGGTTGGGGATGCCGAATAGGATCAGCGGCGCGCCGTCAGGGTGGCTGTCAAAGTGGCCTTCCATCGCCATGATCTTGGTCGGCTGGTGTTCCAGCGTGTTGATACCATGCGCGTCGCCCGCGCCAATCTGCAGCGGCGTCACGATCAGCGCCATCCACATCGCCATCGAGAACATCTTGCGCGTCGCTTTATTTTCGCGGTCCTTCAGTAGGTGCCAACCGGCTACCCCGGCGACCACAAAGGCGGTCGTCAAATAGGCCGCCAAAACCATGTGAACAAGGCGGTAAGGGAACGACGGGTTAAAGATGATCGCCCACCAGTCCTCTGGCACGAACTGTCCGACGTCGTTCATGGAATAGCCCGCAGGCGTTTGCATCCAGCTGTTGACCGACAAAATCCAAGTTGCCGACATCAGGGTGCCGCCAGCAACCATGGCGGTGGCGAACATGTGCAATCCGTTGCCCACTTTTTCACGCCCGAACAGCATGATGCCCAAAAAGCCAGCTTCTAGGAAAAACGCGCTTAGCACTTCGTAGGCCATCAACGGGCCAAGCACCGGGCCGGTCTTGTCAGCGTATTCGGACCAGTTGGTCCCGAATTGGTACGACATAACGATGCCCGACACGACGCCCATGCCAAAGGCCACGGCAAAGATCTTTTTCCAGTAATCGAACACGATGCGGTATGCGTTGTCGCCGGTGTAAAGCCACGCCGCGTTCAGAACGGCCAGAAAGCTGGCCAATCCGATCGAAAATGCGGGGAAAATGATGTGGAAAGAGATGGTGAACGCGAATTGGAAACGTGCCAGGATCTCTGCGTCGAAGCTACTGAGCATGGGCCTTGTCCTTGGTTTGACCACACGGGTGTGGGTTGCTGTGGTCTTTTCACGGCTATCGCGTGGGCGCGATAGGACACAACGGCACAGCATTTGCCGCTTATTTTGTTGTGCACTCAATCACTGCTATAGTGTAAAACACAGCGTATGTCTGGCAAGGTTTGCTCCAAATAGGGGCGCCCGTGTCGGTCTGCCAAACGTCGCCTCACACTGAAACGCCGCGCTATGCCGGGACAAAGGATATTGACGATGACCAATCGCAGAATGCTTCTGGGGGCCGCAGGCGCGGCAATAATGTTGGCAATGGGCGCAACCAGCGCCTTTGCGCAGGATGTGACGTTGAAGCTGCATCAGTTCTTGCCAGCCCAGTCCGCTGTGCCGTCGCTGATCCTTGATGTCTGGGCTGACAAGGTCGAGGCGGACTCGGGCGGGCGCATTAAGATCGACCGCTTCCCGTCGATGCAGCTGGGCGGCACACCGCCTGAATTGGTGGATCAGGCCATCGACGGCGTTGCCGATATCGTTTGGACAGTCGTTGGCTATACCCCCGGCCGTTTCCCGAGCACCGAAGTGTTTGAACTGCCGTTCTTTGTCGCCGATCCGATGGCTGCGTCCTACGCTTATTGGAAGATGTACGAGGCGGACATGCAGGACCAGTTCGACGGTCTGCACATGCTGGGCACATGGGTCCATGGGCCGGGCCTGTTCCACACGACCGATCCGGTAAACGCGCCCAGCGATCTGCAAGGCATGAAAATCCGGGGCGGCTCTCGTATGGTGAACGATATGCTTACGGCCGTTGGTGCGACGCCTGTCGGCATGCCAGTCCCTGCGGTGTCCGAGTCCCTGTCCAAAGGCGTCATCGACGGCGCGACCCTTCCGTGGGAGGTCACGTCGTCCCTAAAGGTCGCTGAATTGGTCGGTAATCACACCGATTTCGAAGGGAACGGGCTGTATACGCTGACCTTTATCATGGCGATGAACCAAGGGGCCTATGACGGCTTGCCTGACGACCTTAAGGCGGTCATTGACGCCAATTCCGGCCTCGACTTCTCTGTCAGGGCGGCAGAGGCGAATTTGGGTGCGGATGGGCCTTCCAAACAGATCGCCGAAGATATGGGCAATAACTTTATCACCATCGACCAAGCCACTGTTGACACCGACTGGATGCCTTTGGTCGCGCCAATCTACGACAGCTGGGTGGCCGATATGGACAGCAAAGGCTATGACGGGCAGGCGATGATCGACCGCGCCCGCGCCTTGATGGCGGAATACACCGCCGCGCAATAATCCGCGTGGCATCTAAATAGGGGCACCCGCCCTTTGCCAATCCTGCACTGTGGCGGAGCCCTGATGTATTCTTTCTTTTTGAAGCTTTCAAAGCTGATGGCTTGGCTCGGCGGCGCGATGCTGACCGCCTTGATCGTGATGGTCTGCACCTCTGTCTTGGGCAGAGAGGTCAACGGCATCTTGCACGCCGATTGGCTGGTGTCCTTGGCACCGGGCCTGTCACGCTGGCTGCTGGATCTTGGTGTCGGCCCTGTAAATGGTGACTTCGAACTCGTGGAATCCGGGATCGCCTTTAGCATCTTTGCCTTCTTGCCGCTTTGCCAGTTGACCGGCGGCCACGCGACCGTGGATGTGTTCACCAACTACCTGTCTGACCGCGTAAACCAAGGGTTGCGGCTGGTGACGGATATCGTCTTTGCTGGCGTTATGGTGTTGATCGCATGGCAACTTTGGCTGGGCTTGGCGTCCAAAAAGTCCTCTGGCCAAACGACATTCCTGCTCGAAATGCCAGTGTGGTGGGCCTATGCGCTGTCGCTATCAGGGGCGATCGTAGCGGCCGTCATTGCGTGTTATGTCGCCGCGATGCGGCTGCGCGAGGTAGCGTCGGGCAGGGTCATCCTGCCGATTGATTTAGGGGCCAACCATTGAGCGATCTTGCCATCGGGATCACATCCTTTCCCGCCCTGCTGCTGCTCATCTTTTTGCGCGTGCCGATCGGATTGGCGATGTTTCTGGCCGGGCTGGTCGGATTGATCCTCGTGACAGGGGACACGACGATCCCCTTTGCGCGGCTGAAATCCGAAACCTTCACCACCTTTTCCAGCTATTCGTTGTCGATCATCCCGATGTTCCTGTTGATGGGGCATTTTGCGACGTTGGGCGGTATGTCTCAGGCGCTATTTAAGGCTGCCGAAGGGTTTCTGGGCCACCGTAAAGGCGGCGTCGCGATGGCCGCGATTGGTGCCTGCGCCGGCTTTGGCGCGATCTGCGGGTCATCGCTGGCCACCGCCGCCACCATGAGCCGCGTCGCCCTGCCAGAGCTGCGCCGCTCCGGCTATGCGGGCGGGTTTGCAACCGCAACGCTGGCAGCGGGCGGCACGCTTGGCATCCTGATCCCGCCGTCTATCGTGCTGGTGATCTACGCCATCCTGACAGAGCAAAACATTGCCAAACTCTTTCTTGCGGCCTTCATCCCCGGCATCCTCGCCGCCTTGGGCTATGTCTTGGTCATCTCGCTTTATGTGCGCCTTTACCCCGGCAACGCTGGCACGCGCCCGCGCGCCTCGTGGCGCGCACGGCTGCGCGGCGTCTGGGATGTCTGGCCCGTGCTGATCGTCTTTGCCCTTGTTGTTGGCGGTATCTACGCAGGCTGGTTTACCCCCACCGAAGGCGCTGCCGTTGGCGCGCTGGGTACAGGCGCGATCGCTTGGGCCAATGGCGGGCTGTCTTGGGACAGCTTGGGCGAAAGCTTTATGGTGACCGCGCGGTCCACCGCGATGATCTTTTTCATCGTGCTGGGGGCTGCGTTTTATAACGGCTTCTTGGCGTTGACGCAGGTGCCACAGGAAATCGCGCTCTGGGTCGTGGATCAGGGGCTGTCGCCGCTTTTGGTCCTGACACTGATCCTTGTTTTCTACCTTTTGCTCGGCTGCCTGATGGACAGCCTGTCGATGATCTTGTTGACCATCCCGATCTTTTGGCCGGTCATGGAGGGGCTCGATTTCGGCTTTGTCAGCCTTATTGATCTACAAAGCGCACGCTTGTCAGATCTGGTTCAAAGCGGCGCGCAGATCGCACCCGATGTGCTGGCGCAGGCGCAGGCCGCCCTGGCGCAAGGCTTAGAGCTGACCCGCGAGCAAATGAACGACATTGGCCTGCGCGGTGCGACCGAAGGTGCGCTGTCGCGTATCAATACCGAACAGGTCGCGATCTGGTTCGGTATCCTCGTCCTGATCGTGGTCGAGGTGGGGTTAATCACGCCGCCGGTTGGTATGAACCTGTTCATTATCAATACGATGGACCGCACGACACCTATGGTAGAGACCTACCGCGCCGTGCTGTTCTTCGTTGCCTCCGATTTGGTGCGCGTTGTCCTGCTGGTGCTGTTTCCTGTCATCACGCTCGCGCTGATCCCGTGGTAAGTCGCCCGAAGGCGATCTGATCGCCTCGTTCGAATTGGGCCGCCGTGGACCAAGGCTCGCTAGTGATCGGCACTACGTGGACGATTCGCAGTAAATGCCGCGGTGGGTTCAACCGGTCAGCGCAACAACTGGCTGAAAGCACAGACGTGCATCTACTGCATCACGATCAGATTCAGCGTTTCCTAGCACAGCACAGGAACGAAGCCTCTGTAGGATCGTCGGACAGACGCCGCATTTTTTTATGTCGCCTTCTTGAGGGTGTAAAAATGGCAAAGCGGGTTTTGCCTAATGGACAGCAGCCTCTTTCTTGCAAGACAGAGCACATCTTTCACAGGATAACAAAGGGTCCTGAAAAATGACAGCTATGATACGCGCGAACTCTCTGACCCTTGGTGGCCTCGGCCCTAAATCTTTTAGCAGTATGGAGAAGCACGGCAAGCGCTTAGACGGTTCATCGCAACGGCGACGCATTCGAGAAGCTGAGCCGTTGGTCTACGGAAGTCTCGACCTTCGTGACGCTTACAATCGACATATGACTGGAGTGCGGACCAACCGAAGCTTGAAACGACCAATTATGCACGCGATCATTAAGTTCCCACTCGATTTGCATATCAATTCGACATCAGAGCAGCGGATGCTGGATCATGCGGTTCGCTTCATAAACCAAACACACGGCGGAAAGGCGGTGTTTGCAGGACGCTTGGATCGGGACGAGCAAGGCCAGCACATTGTAGATGTCTTCTATGCCCCAAAGTACGAAAAGCTGACCAAAAACAGACAAGGTAAACAGGTTCGTACGTGGTGGATGTCAACTACCAAGCACTGTAAGGCATTGTGCACTAAGCATCGATCAGAGATCGAAAACCGGAACGATCAGAAGAAGTTTACGACCGGCCCACGGCAGATTGGCATTGCGCTCCAAGCAGAACTTTACGCCTATCTTAAGGCTGCGGGCTTGGACCTGACCCCCAGAAAACCAAAGAATGGGCCCCGGCCTGACCGTCAGGAAATCGAGGCCTACAAAGCGACTAAGGATGCGGAGGAAAAAGCATTCATGACGCGGGCGAAGGCTGAACAGGATGCGGCGGCGATACGTGAAAGCGCTTGGGCCGAAGGTTTCGCAGCTGGAGTTGTAGAAGCATCTGCCGAGGTTCACCGCCTTTCAGGCGACATAGAATCATTAAGAAAAGCTTTGTGGACATTCATTAGCAAGCAGTCGCCGCTGCCGTCGCGAAAGCAGGCCGAAGAATTGAAACGCAAAGCAAGCGAGTTGCTGTATAAGCTGGATGCAATAGCCGAACGCTTGGACGACATGTCAGCTCCCGAAGACGGCTATAACAGTAATCCTAGTTTCTGAGATTTAGCGCGCTGCCTTCAGAAAGCTGCGGTTGCCTGACCACTCTAATCCCGTGATCCTTATTCAAATATCGCCTTGATGAAATACACGTATCATTGGAAACAAATCGATCAAATTTGGCGCGGCATAATAGAGAACTTGTCAGTCTGCGCTCTGCAAATCATGATAAAATTGGGCTTATCCAGCAGCTTGAAGATGCAGTTGCTAGCACGAGCCTCCGATTTAGGAGTACAGATGGAAGAGGCGATGGACCATGGTCAAACGCGTCGGGAGCAAGACTTACGCAATGTCCAGAACCTCGATTTGCTGGCGCAGACGCTTGCCGATTTGGGGCGTTTCACGCAGGCGCTTGCGCCAATGATGACGACCCTTGCGGAAAGTCCGGCACATTAACCGGGGGTTATGACACTGCGCGGGGTGGCTGACCGACTAGCTGGGGCCGCTGTCAATCTGCCTTAAGATGCCGGGGGCGACGTTTGCGTTTTCTAAGCCGCATCCACCGGCATTGCACCGTGTAGGGTTAATGCGGTCGTGCGGACCTGATCGCTGATTTGCAGAAGCTGCGCTGCCATCGGTGTGCTGCGCCGCCAGATCATCCCGATCGTCCGCGAAGGGCCAGGCCGTGCAAACCGAGCGACACTGACCGGCGCGCTGTTTGCTTCGATCACAACAGCCATGTCGGGAATCAGCGTCACGCCTATCCCTGCGCCGACCATCTGCACGAGGGTCGTCAGGGCAGAGCCGTCAAGCCATTCACGTGGGCGGGCACTGCGCGTGTCACAAAACGCAAGGGCCTGATCGCGAAAGCAATGACCTTCCTCCAGAAGTAACAGCCGCATCTGTCGCAGTTGGCCTGCGTCCGGCACGGGTTTGCTGTCATCGGCCTGAGGACGGATAAGGACAAAATCTTCGGTCATCAGGGGAACCTCAGTTAACGTAGGTTCCGACACGGGAAGGGCGACAATGGCGGCATCCAGTTGACCTTCCGCGAGCTCGGCAAGCAGCCTCGGTGTCACGCTTTCGCGTACCTGCAAGTCCAGCCCAGGATAAAGTTCGGTCAGATCAGCGATCAGGCGGGGTAAAAGATAAGGGGCCACCGTCGGAATAATGCCAAGCCGCAGCCGCCTGATCATGCCACCTTTGGAAATTTGGGCCAGATCGCCAAGATCATCGACCGACTGTAGAATTGCGCGCGCCCGTTGTAAAAAATCCTCTCCAAATACGGTGGGCCGAACCATGCGGGGGCCACGTTCAAACAAGGGCTGTCCTAGGCGTTCTTCCAAGTCTTTGACCTGCATGGACAACGCGGGCTGGCTGACGGATTGCATGTCCGCCGCGCGTCCAAAGTGGCCCTGATCTGCAACAGCGCAGGCATAGCGCAGGTGTTTGAGCGTTATATTTTTCATAAGCTAAACTTATCGTAACAATCAGTAGATACAAGTTCCTCTAATCGATTTGGCCCGTTAAACAGGCGTCACAAGGGCAAATCAGACCACTAGAATATCGCAAGGAGTCAGAACATGGACGGAAACACCACAGGAACCGGCGGCGGCTGCCCGATGGGCCACACGCGCCCCAATGCTGCAAATAGCGCGCGGTCAAACCGTGACTGGTGGCCCAACCAGCTGAACCTTAAAATCCTCAGCCAGAACCTGCCCGGCTCCAACCCGCTTGGTCCCGATTTCGATTACGCCGCCGCTTTTGCGACGCTTGATCTGGACGCGCTCAAGGCTGATTTGCTTGCCCTGATGGCCGACAGCCAGGACTGGTGGCCCGCCGACTATGGTCATTACGGTCCCTTCTTTGTGCGCATGGCGTGGCACGCCGCGGGCACCTATCGCACAGCCGACGGCCGCGGCGGTTCGTCCTCTGGCACGCAGCGCTTTGCGCCGCTGAACAGCTGGCCCGACAACGGCAACCTTGATAAGGCGCGCCGCCTGCTTTGGCCGATCAAGCAAAAATACGGCAACGCGATCAGCTGGGGCGACCTGATGATCCTCGCCGGCACGACCGCGATCGAAGACATGGGCCTGCCCGCCTTTGGTTTTGCCGGTGGCCGCGCCGACAACTGGGAACCCGAAGAAGACATCTATTGGGGTGCCGAAGATACTTGGCTGGACGACAAACGCTATTCCGGCGACCGTCTGCTGGAAAACCCGCTGGCCGCTGTGCAGATGGGCCTGATCTACGTCAACCCAGAGGGGCCGAACGGCAACCCTGATCCGCTCGCCTCTGCCCGCGACATTCGCGACACCTTTGGCCGCATGGCGATGAACGACGAAGAAACCGTCGCGCTGATCGCGGGTGGCCACACCTTCGGCAAGGCACACGGCGCGGGCGACGCGGCTCATGTCGGCGTAGAGCCCGAGGGCGCAACCATCGCAGAGCAAGGCTTTGGTTGGACCAGCACCTTTGAATCCGGCGTTGGCGTTCACGCCATCACCAGCGGGTTGGAGGGCGCATGGACCCCCAAGCCGACGACCTGGGATAACGCCTATTTCGACATGCTGTTCGGTTTCGAGTGGGAGCTGACCAAAAGCCCCGCCGGCGCGCACCAGTGGCGTCCGACGGACCGCGATGCGGACGATCTGGTCCCTGACGCCCATGATCCGAACAAGCGCCACGCACCGGTCATGTTCACATCAGATTTGGCCCTGAAAGAGGATCCGATCTACCTTGAGATCAGCAAGCGTTTCCACGAAAATCCAGACCAATTCGCAGACGCTTTTGCGCGGGCGTGGTTCAAGCTGACCCACCGCGATATGGGTCCGGTTGATCGCTACCTTGGCCCTTGGGTGCCTCAAGAAGAGCTGCTTTGGCAGGACCCGATCCCGGCACGCGACTACGATCTGATCGACGCCGCAGACGTGGACACGCTGAAGGCCGCGATCCTGAAAACCGGTCTGCCGGTCGGCCAGTTGGTCAGCACCGCTTGGGCAAGCGCCAGCACCTTCCGTGGCAGCGACAAACGGGGCGGTGCCAATGGCGCGCGCATCCAGCTGTCCCCGATGAAGGATTGGGAGGCGAACAACCCCGCCCAGTTGGATGATACCCTGCGCATCCTGCGCGATGTTGTGCGCACGTTCAACGACAGCCAAACTGGCGGCAAGCGGGTCAGCTTGGCCGATGTCATCGTGCTGGGCGGTGTGGCTGCGGTTGAAAAGGCGGCAAAGGATGCGGGCCACGATGTGACTGTGCCCTTCACGTCGGGCCGCACCGATGCGACCCAAGAGCAGACGGACGTCGAATCCGTCGACATGCTGCAGCCCGCCTCTGACGGTTTCCGCAACTACCAGCAGGCCGACTACACCGTGTCGCCAGCCGAATTGTTGATCGACAAGGCGCAGTTGCTGACCTTGACGGCGGCCGAAATGACCGCACTGATCGGCGGCATGCGGGTGCTCGGGACCAATACCGATGGCTCTAGCCATGGTGTGTTCACCGACCGTCCGGGTGTGTTGACGAACGACTTCTTCGACAACCTGCTGTCGATGGCGACAGAATGGCGCGCCGTCGACGAAAACGATCGCATGTTCGAAGGCCGTGATCGCAAGACGAAGGAACTGCGCTGGACTGCGACCCAGACGGACTTGATCTTTGGCTCAAACAGCCAGTTGCGCGGCCTTGCTGAAACCTACGCTGGCGACGCGGCAGAGCACCGCTTTGTAGATGCCTTCGTCGCGGCATGGGCCAAGGTGATGGACCTCGACCGTTTCGATGTAAAATAAACCACTACGCCGCGGCCTCTGAATGGGGCCGCGGCGTTCCCAAACGTTTCGGAATAGGCGCGGGCTGGGGTCCGCCCCCACTTGCAACACCCCGCAGTTATCCGCCAAGCTGCGGTTTATGGTTACACTCAAAGACATCAGCCGCGACGTCGGTCTATCGATTACGCAGGTCAGCCGCGCGCTGGGCGGGCATACGGATGTGAACGCAGCGACGCGCGAACGGGTGCAGCTTGCCGCAACCCGGCTGGGCTATCGCCCCAATGCCATCGCTCGCAGCTTGAAAACCGGGCGGTCGGGCATCGTGGCGATGATTGTCGCGGGCTCGCGCGATCCCGATTCCAACGCGCATCTTTTCGAAATTGTCATGGGCCTATCGGCCGAAATCTCGGCGCTTGGGTTGCAGTTCGTCCTGCATGTCGGCCAGCCCGGTGCTGACGTGGTGAAATTGCATACAGAGCTTTACCGCAGCGGCGGCATCGACGGTTTCGTTATCATTGGCCCGTCACCTGCCGATCAACGCATCAAATGCCTTACTGACCTCGGCGCCCCCTTCATCGTTCACGGCCGCGATCCAGAGCAGCCCCATCCCTTCGTCGATATCGAGAACTTCGATGTCGGCCGCACCATGGCCGACCATCTTTTGTCGCTGGGCCATCGCCGTATTGCCTTCCTCAACGGGCCATTAAGCGAGTTCTTTGCAATCCAGCGCCAACGCGGCGTTGACGCCGCTTTCGCGGCGCATGGCCTGTCGGTTGACCCTGCGCTGATGCGATCCATCACTATGATAGAGCCGCAAGGCCGCAGCGCCGCGCGCGATTTACTGCAACTTGATAGCCCGCCCACGGCCATCATTGCGGGCAACACGATGATTGCGCGCGGGGTCTATCACGCGGCCGCTGATGCCGGCGTCAGCATCCCGGGCGATTTGTCGGTTCTTGCGCATGACGACGGCTTAGAACTGTTTCCGGCCGCCGGTTTCGAGCCGCCGTTGGGCGGGACGTCAGCGCATCTTAGCGCAGCGTGGATCAGCCTATCTGCGGACTTAAAGCAGATCATTGCTGCGTCGAAAACGCCTATGCACAACCGAATTCTTGACCTAACCTTTGATAAAGGCAGCGCGACACAATCAATTTTAGTTGACAGGTCCATGCCTGTCGGCCCTTAATCCGAAACGTTTCGGAAGATTCCGAACCAAGACTTACTCTGGGAGGAGACCACCAATGATCCGCACACTTTCCGGCGTCAGCGTTGTTGCGCTGCTGGCCGTATCAGCAAGCTCCGCGTCCGCGCAGGACCTGATGTTCCCCAAGGGCGAAGGCGATTTTAGCTGGGCTGCCTTGGAATCCTTTGCCGCAAGCCATGACTACACAGGCGAAAAGCTGATGGTCACCGGGGCGACGACCGGCGATGACGCAGAGCGTTACCGCACTCTTTATGCGTATTTCACGGATGCGACCGGTGCCGAGGTCGAATACTCCGGCTCCGAATCCTTCGAGCAGGACATCGTGATCGCTTCCCAAGCGGGCGGTCTGCCTGATGTCGCCCTGTTCCCGCAGCCCGGTTTGGCCAAGGACCTCGCGTCCAAGGGTGCATTGGTCGCGGTCGATGACGCGATGACCGATTTCATGACGACGAACTACGCCGCTGGTGACAGCTGGAAACAGCTCGCGACTTTCCCTGGCTCTGACGGCGCCGACCACGTCTTTGGCCTGTTCTTTGGCACCGACGTCAAATCGCTGGTTTGGTATGTGCCAGAACAGTTCGAAGAGGCCGGCTACGAGATTCCCGAAACCCAAGAAGACCTGTTCGCCCTGTCCGAGCAGATTGTCGCAGACGGCGGCACCCCGTGGTGCATCGGTCTGGGGTCGGGCGCTGCAACGGGCTGGCCCGCGACTGACTGGGTCGAGGACATGATGCTTCGTACCGCCTCGCTTGAAGACTACGACCGCTGGGTCAGCAACGATCTGAAGTTCAACGACCCCATCGTCGTGAACGCGATCGAACAGTACGGCAAATACGCCCTGACCGAAGGTTTCGTCGATGGCGGCCCGTCCGCTGCGGCCAGCACTGACTTCCGCGATAGCCCCGATGGCATGTTCGACTTCCCGCCAAAGTGCTACATGCACAAGCAGGCGTCGTTCATCCCGATCTTCTTCCCTGAAGGTGTCGAAGCCGGCACGGACGTAGAATTCTTCTACTTCCCACCCTTCGCATCCGAAGAAGCACTGGGCCGTCCCGTTCTGGGCTCCGGCGGTTTGGCCTCTGTTACGAACGATCGTGACGTGACCAAGGGCTTCATGGAATTCCTTGGTAGCCCAATCGCGCACGAGATCATGATGGCGCAGGGCCAGTTCTTGTCACCGCACAAGGACGCAAACCTCGACATCTATACCTCCGATGTTCAGCGCGCCTTGGGCGAGATCCTGACAACGGCGACGTCCTTCCGCTTTGACGGATCGGACCTGATGCCCGGCGAGATTGGCACAAACGCCTTCTGGACTGGCATGGTGGACTACACCACTGGCAAGCCCGCACAGCAGGTCGCTGACGAAGTCCAGACCCGCTGGGATGCAATCCAGTAAAGTACTGAGTGCGCCGGGCCTTCGGGTCCGGCGCATATCATCTGCGGGCCTTGCCCGTCACTTTTTCAGCGATCTTGAGGAGGGGCACGCGTGAATCCGGTCTTTCAGGGGCTTTTGACGATCCTTATCGGCGTCGGGGGCATCTTCGCATACTTCGTGCTGTCGAACATGTTGCTGGACAAGGTGCTGTTCCCGGCGAAGGGGCCGAACGCATCGCGCAATATCAACCGCGCCAATCTGATCCGGCCGTGGTTATTTCTGGCCCCCACCATCATCGCGCTCTCGCTCTATCTGGTCTATCCGGTGATCGGATCCTTCATCCGCTCGCTCTATAATCGGTCTGGCGACCAGTTCATCGGCTTCGGTAACTATTCCTCTCTCATTGCATCCCCTGATTTCCGCACGGCGTTCATGAACAATGTGCTTTGGGCGCTGTTCGTGCCTGCCGTGTCGACATTCCTTGGTCTGGTGATCGCCCAGCTGACGGACAAGCTGTCTTGGGGCAATATCGCCAAGTCGATCATCTTTATGCCCATGGCGATTTCCTTCGTCGGTGCATCGCTGATCTGGAAATTCGTCTACGCCATTGACCCGAACCTTGGCATCATCAACGCGATCCGCGCCTCTATGGGCCTGAACCCATTGGATGTGTTGCAACTTGCGTTCTGGAATAACTTTTTCCTGATGGCGATCCTGATCTGGGTGCAAACTGGCTTTGCCATGGTCATCCTGTCCGCCGCCCTGCGCGGCATCCCCGAAGAAACGATCGAGGCAGCCGTCATCGACGGTGCCAACCCGTTCCAGATCTTCATGAAAATTCAGGTGCCGCAGATTACGGGCACCATCGTCGTCGTTTGGACGACAACGACCATTCTTGTGCTGAAAGTTTTCGATATCGTTTACGCCATGACGGGCGGCAACTTTAACACGCAGATTTTGCCCAGCTACATGATGCAGTTCATGTTCCGCGACGACGGACGCGCCACGGCCGTGGCTATCGTCATCATGCTGATTGTGACGCCGGTTATGATCCAAAACATCATCCAAGCGCGCAAAGAAATGCGCTGAGGGAGGCTGATATGGACAATATCGTCGGCAAGAAAACCGGCCTTGCGGTCGCAGCCAACCTAACCGTCGCCATCCTTGTGGTGCTGTGGCTGATCCCGACCATCGGCCTGCTGGTGTCATCCTTCCGCGACCGCGACGCGATTTCAGCCACGGGTTGGTGGCGCGCGCCCTTTTCCACTGAACAGACGTTCCGGGGCAGGGGGGATACCAAAACAGTCACGCAGGACGGTGCCCTTTTTATCCTGACTGGCAACGTCTTTGACGATCCAGAGGTCGCCCCGTCCTTTCCGGACGGTCCCGCCACAATCAGCGCCTTTGGCACCCGCGGCAACAATCCCGGCGAATACACCGCTGGCACCACCGCCGATATCGGGGATCGAGAGGCGCTGCTGATCAACGCCGACGGCACCTATCGCTATGCCCTGCCAGAGGACCCCGGAAGCCGCGGTCCGCGCTACTATATCCAAGCCAAGACGCCGCCCAAGTTCACCCTGTCCAACTACGAAACCGTCATCACGGCGGGCGGCATGGGGCAGGCGTTTATCAATACGCTGACCGTGACGATCCCTGCCACGATCATCCCGATCCTGATGGCGGCCTTCGCGGCTTACGCCCTCGCGTGGATGGATTTCGCGGGCCGCTCTTGGATCATCGCCGCGATCATCGGCCTGCTGGTCGTTCCGCTGCAATTGGCGCTGGTGCCAATGTTGCAACTGCACAATCAGGTTGGCATCGGGCAAAGCTTTCTCGGCATCTGGCTCGCCCACTCTGCCTTTGGCCAGCCGCTCGCCGTCTATCTTTTGCGCAACTACATGATCGGCCTGCCGCGCGACATTATCGAATCCGCCCGTGTCGACGGCGGTACCGATTTCCAGATATTTATGAAGATCGTCCTGCCCCTGTCCTTTCCCGCGCTCGCCGCCTTCGCGATCTTCCAGTTTTTGTGGACGTGGAACGACCTACTGGTCGCCAAGGTATTCTTGCCCAGCGGCGAGGCGACCAAGGTCATGACCGTCAAAATCGCCGACGACCTGCTTGGCTCGCGCGGCGGCGATTGGGGCATCCTTGCCTCTGCCGCTTTCGTGTCGATCGCCGTGCCGCTCCTCGTCTTCTTCTCTCTGCAACGCTACCTCGTCCGCGGCCTGCTGGCCGGGTCCGTGAAATAAGGAGTCCTTGCCGTGGCCACCCTCAAATTGACGAACGTCGGCAAGACCTATGGCGGCACCGTCGACGTGTTGAAAGACATCAACCTTGATATCGAAACTGGCGAACTTATCGTCTTCGTCGGCCCCTCTGGCTGCGGAAAATCCACACTTTTGCGGATGATCGCAGGACTAGAGCGGATCACCCAGGGAGAGCTGCAAATCGACGGGCGCGTCGTCAACGACATCCCGCCCGCCCAACGCGGTATCGCGATGGTGTTTCAAAGTTATGCGCTCTACCCCCATATGACCGTGCGCGACAACATGACCTTTGCACTGAAATTGGCAAAAAAGAGTAAAGAAGAAATCGACGCCGCCGTGTCCAAAGCCGCCCGCATCCTGCAACTCGAACCCTACCTCGACCGCCTGCCAAAGGCGCTGTCTGGCGGTCAGCGCCAGCGCGTCGCCATTGGTCGGTCCATCGTGCGCGACCCCAAGGTTTACCTGTTTGACGAACCGCTCTCGAACCTTGACGCCGCCCTGCGCGTCGCCACCCGGATCGAGATCGCGCAACTCAAGGAAACCATGCCCGAAAGCACGATGATCTACGTCACCCACGACCAGGTCGAGGCGATGACGCTGGCGTCGCGCATCGTCGTGCTGGCCAACAAAGGCATCGCGCAGGTCGGCACGCCGCTGGAACTTTACGAGCGCCCCGAAAACGAATTTGTCGCCCAGTTCATCGGTAGCCCCGCCATGAACTTGCTGGCCGGCGAAATCGTCGAAACCGGCCCGCGCACCATGGTCAAACTGGTTGGCGGCGGCACCGCAATCGCCGCCGTCGAAACCCAAGCCGCTGACAAGGGCCTCAAGGTCAATGTCGGCGTCCGGCCCGAAGACCTGACCTCTGTGCAAGACGGCGCACCCTATATATTCGAGGGCAAGGTTAACATCACCGAAGCACTAGGAGAGGTCACGCTGCTGTATTTCGACCGCGTTGGCGATAATGACGCGGTCATCGGCAAGCTGCCCGGCATTCACAAAGGCCTGCGCGGCACATCTGTCCGCATGACGGCGGAACCGGACAAGGTGCAAATCTTTCACAACGGTCAGTCCCTGCATTATCGCTAGGGGCGGCCGACGTTGCGGCGAAAAAACAGCCTCCCCGCCGCTGATGTCCCGTGCTAAAGGTGCGCCATGAAAAGCATTCTTGTCCTCAACGGCCCGAACCTGAACCTGCTTGGCAAACGCCAGCCCGAAATCTATGGCCATGCCACCCTTGATGACGTGGCCGATCTGTGCCGCGCCGCCGCCGGCGATGTCACGATCCGGATGGAACAGTCCAACCACGAAGGCCAGCTGATCGACTGGATCCACGAGGCGCGCACCGCGCACGCCGGGATCGTGATTAACGCTGGGGCTTATACCCACACCTCTGTCGCGATTTTTGACGCGCTGAACGCTTTCGACGGTCCCGTGATCGAGGTGCACATCTCGAACGTGCACAAAAGAGAGTCATTCCGCCATCACTCCTACATCTCGCCCCGCGCTGACGGTGTGATCGTGGGCTTCGGCATCAATGGTTACGCCGCTGCGGTGCGCCAGATCTGCGATCTGATCAACGCCAGCTGACCCGCGAACCAGCACCCCCTTTCGCACCGCGATCAAATCGGCCATCTTCGCCGCGAAACATCACAGCCGCACCAACTGCCAAAGGGACGCCATGACCCATATTCTTGCGATCGACCAAGGGACAACCTCGTCCCGTGCCATCATTTTTGATGCAGACATGGCCCCCATCGCCAGCGCGCAAGAAGAGTTCGATCAGCATTTCCCGCAATCGGGCTGGGTGGAACATGACCCTTCCGACCTCTGGGCTTCTACCGCCGCCACCTGCCGCGCGGCGATTGAAAAGGCGGGCCTTGGCGTTGATGCGATCACGGCAATCGGCATCACGAACCAGCGCGAAACCACGCTGGTCTGGGACCGCGCCACCGGGCAGCCGATCCACAACGCCATCGTCTGGCAAGACCGCCGCACCGCCGATACCTGCCGCGATCTGGCGGAACACGCGGACCTCGTGACGGCCAAAACCGGGCTTCTGCTCGACCCCTACTTCTCTGCGACCAAGGTGAAATGGATCCTCGATCACGTCGACGGTGCCCGCGACCGCGCCAAGGCAGGAGAGCTTGCTTTTGGCACCGTGGACAGCTGGCTGATCTGGAAACTGACCGCAGGCGCGGTCCACGCCACTGACGCCACCAATGCCTGCCGCACGATGCTCTATGACATCCACAAAGGGCGCTGGTCCTCCACCATCTGCGACCTGCTCGATATCCCGATGGAAATGCTGCCAGAGGTGAAAGATTGCGCCGCAGACTTCGGCACCACGCGGCCCGATCTGTTCGGCCGCGCCATTCCGATCATGGGCGTCGCGGGCGACCAGCAAGCCGCCACGCTGGGGCAGGCCTGCTTCAAACCTGGCATGATGAAATCGACCTACGGCACTGGCTGCTTTGCTTTGCTGAATACCGGTGACACCCCCGTCGCCTCGACCTCGCGCCTTCTGACGACAATCGCCTACCAGCTCGACGGTAAGCCCACCTATGCCCTCGAAGGGTCGATCTTTATCGCCGGCGCCGTTGTGCAATGGCTCCGCGATGGCCTTAAAATGATCCGAGAGGCAAAGGAAACGCAGCCCCTCGCCGAAGCCTCCGATCCCGGCCAGCCCGTCATCCTGGTGCCCGCCTTTACCGGCCTTGGCGCGCCCTATTGGAACGCCGACTGCCGCGGTGCCATTTACGGGTTGTCGCGCAACTCCGGCCCCGCCGAACTCGCGCGCGCGGCGCTCGAATCGGTCGGCTACCAGACCCGCGACTTGCTCGACGCTATGCGCGCTGACTGGGCCGGTGATGCTGGTGACGCCTCGCTCCGCGTTGATGGCGGGATGAGCGCATCTGACTACGCGATGCAATTCCTCGCTGACATCATCGACGCGCCCGTTGATCGCCCGAAAGTCCAAGAAACGACTGCCCTTGGTGCCGCTTGGCTCGCGGGGCATCGGGCGGGTCTTTACCCGGACCAAGCCGGTTTTGCCGAAAAATGGGCCCTCGACCGGACTTTTACCCCCGCTATGGCCCCCGAAGACCGCGCAGCGAAATACCACCAATGGACGCGCGCGGTGCAGGCGACCCTTGTTTTTGCTGGGGCGGACTGACCTGACGGGTTTCATCTTGCCAAAAATACTCATGCCGCGGTTCACCTGCAAAGCTGATCTTGCCGCAGAAGGGGCCGGACATCGCGCCGGGTGCAACCATTCCCGTTGACACCCCCCGCCCAATCCCCTAACTGGCCCCTCTATTGGTGTTGGTGGCCCCCGCAAGGGGAGCGCCTGTCAGGGCCTCGGCCCAAAGGACAACGCCCTTCACGCGCAATAGCGCACAACCGAAGGAGATCAGCCGTGACCAAACGCACAGCTGCCAAGTACAAAATTGACCGCCGCATGGGCGAGAACATCTGGGGCCGTCCAAAGTCCCCCGTGAATCGCCGTGAATACGGCCCCGGCCAGCACGGTCAGCGCCGCAAGGGCAAAGTCTCTGACTTTGGTCTGCAGTTGCGCGCCAAGCAGAAGCTGAAAGGCTACTACGGCGACCTGACCGAGAAGCAGTTCCGCCGCATCTATACCGAAGCTGAGCGCGTCAAGGGCGACACCGGCGAGAACCTGATTGGTTTGCTGGAGCGTCGTCTTGACGCTGTTGTCTACCGCGCCAAGTTCGTCCCGACTGTCTTTGCTGCACGTCAGTTCGTGAACCACGGCCACGTGACCGTGAACGGCCAGCGCGTGAACATCCCCTCCTACCGCGTAAAAGAGGGTGACATCATCGAGGTCCGTGCGAAGTCCAAGCAGATGGAACTGGTTCTGGTCGCGTCTCAGCTGCCAGAGCGTGACGTTCCTGACTACATGGAAGTCGATCACTCCAAGATGGTTGCGACATTCACCCGCACGCCAACGCTGGGCGATGTGCCGTACCCCGTCACGATGGAACCGAACCTGGTCGTCGAATTCTACGCTAAGAACTAAGCCACTTTCCGGCTTGTTCTGCCAAGGCCGCCCTTCGGGGCGGCCTTTTGCGTTTCTAGGATATGGCCCTTGATCAAGCGCCGAAAAATCGGAAAGCTGCGCAAATCACGCCGCGCCAAATTTCCGGTTTAACTTGCGCATGCCGCCGATCCAGCGATCATAATCCTGCGCCTTGGCCTGCATGTAACCGCGCACTTGGGCGTGCGGCAGCACCAAAAATACCTCGTCCCGTATCGCCTCTACGCAGGCCTGCGCCACCACGTCCGGCTCCAGCATTCCGTCGATCCCGGCCACATTCTCGCCCATGCCGTCCGTCATGGCGGACCGCACCGCCTGCGGACACAGGACAGAAACTTTGATCCCCGCGTCCCCATGCGTCATCGCGAGCCATTCCGCGAGGCCCACCGCGGCGTGTTTCGTCACCCCATAAGGGGCCGCGCCGATCTGGTTTAGCAAACCGGCCGCACTGGCGGTGTTCAACAGATACCCGCCGCCGCGCGCAATCATCAGCGGCACAACATGGCGCGCGGCCCAGACGTGGGCCATGACGTTGATCGTCCAGATCCGTTGCCAGTCGTCATCGGCAACCTCCATCCCGCCGGGGGTAAAGATGCCTGCGTTGGAACAGAACAGGTCAATCGGCCCGATCTGCCCTTCCACCATCGCGACCAGTTCAGCAATCTGCGCCTCTTGCGTGACATCGACCTGCACGCCCGTGCCGCCAATCTCTGCTGCCACTTGGCCCGCGCCGTCCCCGTCCAGATCGGCGCAGACCACATGCGCCGCGCCTGCCGCTGCAAAGCCCTGCGCGAGCGCCCGCCCGATGCCGCCTGCCGCCCCTGTGACCACCACGATCTTGCCTGCAATCTCCATGCGCCGCCTCCTTCATCCGTTACCGCGTTCCGGCAAAGGCTAGACAGATCGCGCCCAAACAAAAAGAGGTGGCCGCCCCTCGCGCCCATGCGCGTCAGCTTGCCACTGGTCAGACGGCGGCAGGGTCGCTAGAACACCGCCAAGCGCCTTAGATATGGAAACCAGACCGATGACGATCACGCCTCGCCCCGGCATCATGGATATTGCTCTTTATCAAGGTGGGGCGAGCCATGTGGACGGCATGTCGAATGTGCTCAAACTGTCCTCGAACGAAAACCCCTTTGGCCCCTCGCCAAAGGCCAAGGATGCCTTTCAGCGCGCGGTCCACGATTTGCACCGCTATCCCGTCACCGATCACGCCGCTCTGCGGCAGGCGATTGCGGACGTCTGGCACGTCGATCCGGCCCGTGTGATCTGCGGCGTCGGCTCTGACGAAATCCTGCACCTGTTGGCGCAAGCCTACGCGGACGAGGGCGACGAGGTCATCTATACCGAACACGGCTTTGCGATCTATCGCATCGTGGCCCTCGCGTCCGGCGCGACGCCCGTTGTTGTGCCCGAGCATGAGCGCGTCATCGACGTCGACGCCATCCTTGCGGCTTGCAACGACCGCACCCGGCTTGTCTATATCGCCAACCCCGCCAACCCGACCGCCACGATGATCGGTCAGGCAGAGGTCGCGCGCCTTGCCGAAGGTCTGCCTGACAAGGCGATGCTGGTCCTTGACGGGGCCTATGCCGAATTTGCCGAAGGCTATGACGGCGGCCGCGCTTTGGTGGAATCGCGCGACAACGTCTTTATGACGCGCACCTTTTCCAAGATTTACGGTCTGGGTGGTTTGCGCATCGGCTGGGGCTACGGCCCGCAGGCGGTGATTGATGTGCTCAACCGCATTCGCGGCCCTTTTAACCTGTCCGGCGGCGCGCTTGCCGCGGCAGAGGCGGCGGTGCGTGATACGGATTACACGGAAAAATGCCGGGTCGAAAACGCCCGCTGGCGCGACTGGCTGTCCACGTCGCTGGCCGAAATGGGCGTGCCTTCTGACACCTCTACCGCGAACTTCATTCTGGCGCGCTTCACGTCAGAGGAAGAGGCGCTGGCCTGCAACGCACACCTGTTGTCCCAAGGCATCATCGTGCGGCACCCCAAAAGCTATGGCTTCCCGCATTGCCTGCGCATCACGGTCGGCGACGAATCCGCCTGCCGCCGCGTCGTGCATGCCATTGGCCAGTTCAAGGGCGCACGATGACCGTCATCTATAACAAAGTCGCTCTGATCGGCCTTGGCCTGATCGCGTCGTCCATGGCGCTTGCGATGAAACGGGGCGGCCTTGCCACCACAATCACCGGTTATGCCCGCAGCCAAGAAACCCGCGACATCGCCCGCGAACTGAACCTGTGCGAGGTCTTCGACACCGCAGCAGAGGCCGTGCAGGACGCCGACCTCGTCGTGCTCTGCGTGCCCGTGGGCGCGATGGCCGCTGTGATGGCCGATATCGGACCTGCGCTGAAACCGGGCGCGACGTTGTCCGACGTCGGCTCGGTCAAGAAAGCCGTGATCGAGGCGGTCGCCCCCTTCGTCCCCGAAGGCGTGCATTTTGTCCCTGCGCACCCGCTGGCCGGCACAGAGCATTCGGGCCCACGGTCCGGTTTCGCCACGCTGTTCGACAACCGCTGGTGCATCATCGTCCCGACCGAAGGGTCGGACCGCGCCGCTGTCGAGCAGCTGGAAAAGCTGTGGCAGGGCATCGGGGCCAACACAGACGAGATGGACGCAGATCACCACGATCTGGTCCTTGCCGTCACCAGCCACACGCCGCACCTGATTGCCTACACCATGGTCGGTGTGGCCGATGACCTAAGCCGCGTGACCGATAGCGAAGTCATCAAATACTCTGCCGCTGGTTTTCGGGATTTCACACGCATCGCGGCCTCTGACCCGACGATGTGGCGCGATGTGTTCCTGACGAACAAAGAAGCGACGCTGGAGATTCTGGGCCGCTTCACAGAGGAACTCTTTTCCCTGCAACGCGCCATCCGCACCGGCGACGGCGAACACTTGCACGACTACTTTACCCGCACCCGCGCGATCCGGCGCGGCATCATCGACGCAGGCCAAGACACAGATGCCCCTGACTTCGGGCGCACCCCGGCACCGCGCTGATGCGTCTAATCACGCTTACGCTGCTGCTGGCCGGCACTGCCGCCGCCGCAGAGCCGCTGTCGAACACCCTGCGCCCCGCCATGCGCCCCGCGGACGGCATGTTCGACGATGGCGATGTGCCAGAGCATGAAATCCCGGCCTTCCGTCCCGTTCTGCGGCCCGGTGGCAGCATCGCCGTACAGGCAGAGGCCGCAACGCAGGTCACCGCACCCGCAGGTGCCACCGCGCTTGCGCCTTTGGTGACGGATAGGCCAGCACTGCGTCCTGCAGTCATCACCCAGCGCGCCGTGCAGCAACAGCAAGAGCTGGCGCGCGGGCAAATCTGCGGCGATCCGGCGATCCAAGGCGAAGAAATTGCCGATATCAACGGCCCCGGTGGCTGCGGCGTGACAGGCGCGGTCAAGGTCAAATCCGTGGCAGGCGTGCGCCTGACGTCGCAACCGACCATGGACTGCAATACGGCCAAAGCGCTGCGCCGCTGGGTGACCGACGGGATCATTCCCGCCGTCGGCGATACCGGCGGCGGCGTGGCATCCCTGCGCGTGGTGGGCAGCTATACGTGCCGCAACCGCGTCGGCGGCAGCGCCACGAACAATAAGCTGTCGGAACACGGCCGCGGGCGTGCGGTGGATATCGGAGGGATCCATTTGAAAAGCGGTCGAGAATTGACCGTGCTGACGGATTGGAACAAAGGCAGCGCGGGCCAGCAGCTGAAACAGATGTGGCAGGCCGCCTGCGGTCCCTTTGGCACCGTGTTGGGGCCAGCGGCCAACGCTGCGCACCGGGATCATTTTCATGTCGACACCGCGCGATATCGCTCTGGCAGTTATTGCCGCTAGGGTCGATTTTTGAGTATTTTTGGCAAGATGAATGCGCAGTAAGGAGCAATCGCGCCGTCTTTACCCCGGCCGCCGGGCTGCCTATAACGCGGGCATGAATATGCGGGTCCTGATACGAATTATGTCCCCGGCGCGCTGATCGTCAGCGCCGCCGGGTCAAGGTGCGCTGCGCCGCCCTCTTTTTCCTGCCAAATTCCAGATCGAAGGACGCCTTTCATGTGCGCCGACACCCCCGACACGACCGTTGATTACAAAAGCACCCTGAACCTGCCGCGCACGGATTTTCCGATGCGTGCAGGCTTGCCCAAGCGCGAGCCGGAATGGTTGGCACGCTGGGCCGAGATTGGTGTTTATGACACCCTGCGCGGCAAAGAAGGGCGCACTCCCTTTACGCTGCACGATGGCCCGCCCTATGCGAATGGCCACCTGCACATCGGCCACGCGCTGAACAAGGTGCTGAAGGATATGGTCGTGCGCAGCCAGCAGATGATGGGGCGCGACGCGCGCTATATCCCCGGCTGGGATTGCCATGGTCTGCCGATCGAATGGAAGATCGAAGAACAGTACCGCGCCAAGGGCCTGAACAAAGATGACGTGCCGGTCAATGATTTCCGCGCTGAGTGCCGCAAGTTTGCCGCCGGCTGGGTCGATATCCAGCGCGAGGAATTCAAGCGTTTGGGCGTGACGGGCAACTGGGCCGATCCATACCTGACGATGAACTTCCACGCCGAGGCCGTGATCGCCGCCGAGTTCCAGAAGTTTCTTATGAACGGCACGCTGTATCAAGGCTCTAAGCCTGTGATGTGGTCGCCAGTGGAAAAGACCGCCCTGGCCGAGGCCGAGGTCGAGTATCACGATAAGGAAAGCCACACCGTCTGGGTGAAGTTTGCGGTGCTTGATCCGGTCGCAGGTGACGGTAGCGCACTTGATAACCGCGATTTGGTTGGTGCTTCGGTTGTCATCTGGACAACGACGCCCTGGACCATGCCGTCCAACAAGGGGATCGTTTACGGCAAGGACATCGCCTACGGCCTGTACGAAGTCACCGGCGTGCCAGAACAAAGCTGGATGACCGTCGGTGACCGGTATCTGCTGGCCGATGGTCTGGCCGCGACCGCGTTCCAGAAGGCCCGTCTGGAAGATACGATGTGGACTCGCGTTCGCGATGTCGATCCGTCGGTCATCACTCAGGTCGCCCACCCGCTTGCGGGCACCGAGGGGTCGAATGGCGAATGGGACCAGCCCCGCGATTTCCGCGCGGCCCCTTTCGTGACCGACGACGAAGGCACCGGTTTTGTCCACTGCGCCCCGTCGCACGGTATGGAAGAGTTCGAGCTGTACCGCGATCTGGGCATGCTGGAACAGGTCATCACCTATAACGTGACCGAAGACGGCACCTTCCGCGCCGATTTGCCGTTCTTTGGCGGCAAGGCGATCTTTCGCGACAAGCCCAAGAACAAGTCTTGGGAAGGCGACGCTAACACTGCCGTTATCGACAAACTGGTCGAGGTGGGCGGCCTGTTTGCGCGTGGCAAGATCAAGCACAGCTATCCGCATTCGTGGCGGTCCAAGGCACCGGTTATCTTCCGCAACACGCCCCAGTGGTTTGCCGCGATCGACCGTCCGGTCGGCGACGGATTGGACACCTACGGGAAGACGATCCGCGAACGCGCGCTGACCTCTATCGACGAATTGGTGACATGGACGCCGCAGCGTGGTCGCAATCGTCTGCATGCGATGATTGCGCAGCGCCCCGATTGGGTGCTGTCGCGTCAGCGCGCTTGGGGTGTGCCGCTGGTCTGCTTTACTAAGAAGGGCGCGTTGCCCACCGATCCCGATTTTTTGCTGCGCGACGAGGGCGTCAATGCCCGCGTGCGCGACGCGTTCGAGGCAGAAGGCGCGGATGCGTGGTATGTGGACGGCGCGAAGGAACGCTTCCTTGGCAATGACTACAACGCGGACGACTGGGATCAGGTCTTTGACATCCTCGACGTCTGGTTCGACTCCGGGTCGACCCACGCCTTTGTGCTGCGCGACCGCGCGGACGGGTCAGAGGACGGCTTGGCCGATCTGTATCTTGAAGGCACCGATCAGCACCGCGGCTGGTTCCATTCGTCGATGCTGCAAAGCTGCGGCACGCAGGGCCGCGCGCCCTATCGCGGTGTGCTGACCCACGGCTTTACGCTGGACGAAAAGGGCATGAAAATGTCCAAGTCCGTCGGCAATACCGTCGCGCCTGAAACGGTGATCAAGGAATATGGCGCGGATATTCTGCGCCTTTGGGTCGCCCAATCCGACTATACCAACGACCTGCGGATCGGGCCGGAAATCCTGAAAGGCACCGCTGACAGCTATCGCCGTCTGCGCAACACCATGCGCTTCATGCTCGGCTCGCTTGCCGATGTGACCGAAGGTGACCGCGTCGCCCGCGCTGATATGCCAGAGCTGGAACAGTGGGTGCTGCACCGTATGGCAGAGCTTGATAGCGTTGTCCGCAAGGGCTACGCGGCCTATGATTTCCAAGGCGTCTTCCGGGCGATCTTTGATTTCGCGACGCTGGATCTGTCGGCGTTCTACTTCGATATCCGCAAGGATGCGCTGTACTGCGACGGCGACACGCCGCGCCGCCGCGCCGCGCGCACTGTGCTGGAACTGCTGTTCGACCGCTTGACCACATGGCTGGCCCCGATCCTGTGCTTCACCATGGAAGAGGTCTGGCTGGAACGGCACCCCGGCCCGGTGTCATCCGTGCACCTGCAGGACTTTCCTGAAACGCCGGATGAATGGCTCGACCCTGCGCTTGCGTCGAAATGGTCGACCGTGCGCCGTGTGCGCCGCGTTGTCACCGGCGCGCTGGAAGTGAAGCGGACGGAAAAGGTGATCGGCGCATCGCTTGAAGCAGCCCCAGTCGTTCACGTGACGGCGGAAGAAGCCGCGACGCTGAAAACCCTGTCCTTTGACGATCTGTGCATCACCAGCGGGATCGAAATCACGACAGACCCAGCCCCGGCTGAAGCGTTCCGCATCGAAGATATCGCTGATGTGGGTGTCGTGTTCGAGCGCGCGGATGGCGACAAATGCCAGCGCTGCTGGAAGATCCTGCCGGACGTGGGCACGCATAGCCACCCCGGCGTCTGCGCCCGCTGCGACGCGGCGCTCGGCAAATAAGATACGGGGCCGGAGCGATCCGGCCCCTTTTTTTTCATCAGGTAATCAGCACAGGGCAGGTCGCATGGGCAATCAGCTTTTGCGACACGCTCCCCACCAGCATCCCGCGCAGCGTGCCATAGCCACGCCGGCCAGCGACGATCATGTCAGCGTTGGTCAATTTGGCATGTTCCAAAATTGCCTCGGCCGGGGTGCCGCGCAGCACATGGACGCTGGGGGCGGCGTAGCCTGCCTCTTGCACCAGCTTGGCCGCGTTTTCCAAGATCGCCTCGGCGTTGGCCTTCGCCTCTTCTTCGTGGATCGGGATCATCACCGCGCTGCCGCCAACGGCGATGGCGTTCATGTCGATGTGCATCACCGTGGCAACGTCCAGCGCTGCCTGATATTTTTGCGCCAGATCGGCGGCGTTCAGCAGGGCAGATACGGCGTGGTCAGAGCCGTCAAAGCAGACCATGACTTTCGTGATCATCTGGGGTTCTCCTTTTATTGCGCCCATTCTGGCAGCGGCGACCCGGTGCGTCTTTGATATGGGACAAACAGCCTGCGGCCTTTCCCTTGTCCGCCAAACCGCTAGGATTGCCGCATATCCTTAGCGAAAGTTAACGCCTTATGCCTGATTTACGCGACCCCAATGCCTTGCCGCGCATGCAGGCAGCGTTTGACCGCCAAGGGATCATGCAGACCCTTGGCGTCACGGTGGATGACGTCGCGCCGGGCCGCGTCACGCTGTGCTTGCCCTTTGCGCCGCATCTGACGCAGCATCATGGATTTCTGCACGCGGGCGTCATCACGACGGTGATGGATTCCGCCGCCGGGTTCGCGGCCTTCACCCTGATGGACGCGGAGTCCGAGGTGCTGACCGCGGAATTCAAATCCAGCTTTATCGCCCCCGCACGTGGGCAAAGCTTTCGCGTGGTGGGCGATGTTATCCGTTCTGGCCGCACCTTGACCTTTGCGCAGGCGCAGGCCTTTGCCAACGACAACGGGGTGGAAACCCTGATTGCCACGCTAAGCGCGACAATGATGGCCGTGCGCAACCCGGCGCTGCGCCAGCCCGGTCCAGGATGACGGGTGTTCTGCTGGACACGGACCTTGGTCCGCTGGGCGCTGATCACACGGATGCCGGGATTACGGCGCTGCATTGGGGGCCGGGAAACCTGACGACTGGGCCATTGGCCGATACGCTACGGCGCGAACTTGTGGCCTATTTCGCAGGATCGCCTAAGGAGTTCACCGTGCCGCTTGCCTTGTCTGGCAGTCCGTTTCAGCAAGCGTTTTTGAAGGCGCTGATCGCGATCCCTTATGGCGAAACGCGCACCTATGGCGATCTGGCGCGGCAGCTTGGCGTCAGTGCGCAGGCCATCGGGCAGGCCTGCGGCGCGAATCCCATTCCCATCGTAATCCCGTGCCACCGTGTGCTGGGGGCCAGCAGCCTTGGCGGCTTTTCCGGCCCGCGCGGGATCGAGGATAAAATTGCCCTGCTCAAACGCGAAGGCGCGGCAGGTTTGCTCATATGACAACAGCGGTTTTTCTGGCCGTTATGGCCGCTGCCGTCCTGCACGCGCTATGGAACGCCTTGATCCGGCGCGGAGCCGACAAACAAAGCGTGATGCTGGCGCTGACGCTGGGCAATGCGCTGACGGGGCTTTGCGTAGTTGCCATGCGGCCTTGGCCCGATCCGCAGATTTGGGTCTGGATCGCAGCCTCTGGCCTGATCCACACGATGTATCAACTCTTTCTGGCCTATGCCTATGAACAGGGCGATCTAAGCCGGGTTTACCCGCTTGCGCGCGGCGGTGCGCCGATGATTGTGCTGCTGGTCAGCGTCGTCTTCGCACTCGACCCCGTCACCGGGCCAGAGGTGGGCGGCGTGCTGCTGCTTGGGGCAGGGCTAGCCGTCATGGCGCGGGGCGTGTTCACAAGCGGCGAAAGCCGCCGCATGCTGCCCTTTGCAGCTGGCTCTGCCTGCGCGACGGCGGGGTATACGTTGACTGACGGGATCGGCGCACGGATTGGCGGCGATCCCATTGCTTATACCGGTTGGCTGCTGATCGCGGCGGCGGTGTTTTATGTGCCGGTCATTCTGGCGCTGCGCGGAAGCGCTGTCGTGCCGCGCACGGCCCGTGTCTGGGGCGTCGGGCTGGTGGCGGGCGGCTTTTCGTTCATGGCTTACGGCATTGTCGTCTGGGCTATGACACAGGCCCCGATCGCACTGGTCGCAGCGCTGCGCGAGACGTCGATCCTGTTCGCCGTATTGATCGGCTGGTGGGCCTTCAATGAACGCATGAGCCCTCAGAAAGGCATCGCAGCCGGGCTGATCGTCGCTGGTGTTGTGCTGACGCGGCTTTAACCCTCGCGGCCATACATGATCTGCTGCGCTGCCCCGGCGAGTGTCAGGTAGACCGAGGTGACGATCAGCCCGTAGTGCGCCCAGCTGCCCGGATCAAAATTAACCCATGCGGCCCAGCCTGCGAAGATGACCCAAGCCAGCGCCATCGGCAGCGTGATGTAGCGCCAGCGCTGGGTGCGGACCGGGTGGACGAATTTGACCGGCACGAACATCGTGATCGCCAGCGCGGCAACGAGGCAAAGGCAGACCCACCAGTCAGGCTTGAGCGCGAAAAGCACCAGCACCAGCATGTTCCAGCAACCCGGAAAGCCAGAGAAAGAATAGTCCTTTGTCTTCATCCGCGTGTCGGCGAAATACATCGCCGAGGTATAAGTGATGATGATGATCGCGGCCCACCCCGACCAGCCGTCCATCAGGCCAGAGCCATAAAGCGCATAGGCCGGGATGAAGACATAGGTCAGATAGTCGATGATCAGGTCGAGCAAGACGCCGTCAAATTCAGGCGCGTTGGTTTCGACATCGTATCTGCGCGCCAGTGGCCCGTCGATGCCATCCACGAAGAAGGCCACGATCAGCCACAGAAACATCAACGCCCAGTCATGATCGACCGCCGCAAGCATGGCGAGCATGGCGAAAACAGCGCCGGTCGCAGTCAGTAGATGCACAGCTAGCGCTTTGTTGGTGATGGTCATAGGGGCGGCTTTCGGTTTGGCACAACGTTAAGTTTAGCGCGTTTTGCGGAGGAAGTAGCCCAATGGAGGCAAGTTTTTGAAAAAAGCGCAATGCGTTGCGGCTGTTAAGTGTGTTTGCCTCCGGCGGGAGTATTTCAGGCAAGATGATGCAAAAGCGGTCAGGCGCGGGGGTGGGCGGCGTCGTAGACCTCCATCAGGCGGGCGGCGTCGACGGAGGTATAGGCTTGTGTGGTAGACAGGCTGGCGTGGCCGAGCAGTTCTTGAATGCAGCGCAGGTCGCCGCCAGCGGTCAACAGGTGGGTGGCAAAGCTGTGGCGCATCGCGTGGGGCGTGGCGGTGGCGGGTAGGCCAAGTTGCAGGCGCGACAGCTCCATTACCTTTTGGATGGCGCGGGGGTTTAGGGCACCGCCGCGCACGCCGCGGAATAGCGGGCCACCGTCCGCCAGATCGTGGGGACACAGGCGCACATAGGCGGCGACGGCGTCGCGGGCGGCGGGCAGGACGGGGACGATGCGCATTTTGCCACCCTTACCGGTGATGCGCAGCACGTCGGGCAGGGGGGATTGGGCTGCGGTCAGCGACAGCGCCTCTGATATGCGCAGGCCGAGGCCATAGAGCACGGTGACCACGGCGGTATCGCGGGCGGCGACCCAAGGCTCTAGCGCTTGGCATTCGACGCGGTCGATCATCGCGCGGGCAGCGGTTTCCTCCAGCGGGCGGGGGAGTTTTTTCGTAAACTTGGGGCTGCGGATGGTCAGGACGGCTGTGGGCTCGAATCCCTCACGCTCTGACAGCCAGCGGTAGAAGGTTTTGACGGCTGACAGGCTGCGGGCGAGCGAGCGCGCGCCGACGCCGCGGCCCCGTTCATGCGCCATCCAGGCGCGCATGTCGCCTGTTGTGATCCGGGCGATGGGGCCAAGGCCGACCGCGCCGCCGTTGTGGTTTTGCATGAAGGCCAGAAAGCCCTGCACATCGGCGCGGTAGGCGGTCAGCGTGTGGTCCGCCGCGTCATTCAGGGCGGCGCATTGGGCGAGCCATCCGTTCAGCGCATCGGTCAGCTGCGGGGCGATCATACGCCAGCCGCAAGCCACCGGCGCATGCTGCGTTCAAACACGCCGCCGAAAAAGGTCAGCAAGTCAGTGCCTTGCTGCGGGGTGAACAGATGTGGATCCTCTGACCCCATGACCAGCATGCCGGGCAGGCGGCCCGCGCCAAGGTCGAGCTTGAGGCACGCCTCTGAGCGGACATAGTCGGATTTGTCGCCATAAACCTCTGCGCCGTGGTTTTGCACCTGCCGCAGGGTGACGGCGCGGACGGGGATGTCGCGGCCGTGGGTGATGTAGGTGTCGCAGAAGCCGGGGCCGCCGACGGACAGGACTTCGCCAAGCTGGCGGATCGCTGGATCGTCGCCATCGCCTTCGCTTTCGAGCACAAGGCGCATGACATCGACGCGCAGGGTGTCGGCAACATCGCCGGCCAGATCGCGCAGGAACGTTTCAAACCGGGTCGCGTCCATCAGGCGCAGAATGGCGCGGTGAACTTGGTTGGTGCCAGCGAGGTTTTCGTAGGCCGCGGCGATCACGCTGCGGTGCGTGTCCTCTAGCCGGTCAAGGCGGGATTCGAGCCGTTCCATCGCGATGCCGCGTAGATCGACGATATTGCCGCCCATGGTTTTTTCATTCGCGGCCACAAGTGCGCGCATGATGTCCTGATCTTCCAGCAGAAGATCGGGGTCCGCAATGATGCGATCACGGACGGATGTGTCCATCAGGGGTGTTGTGCTCATGTGCCTGCTCTTTTTTGATTTTGTGCAAGGCTAGCAGGTCTGACGCCTGATTTCGCCTTTAAATTGATCGCGGGGTGGAAGGGGCCGCCCCTGTTGCAGGTGCGGCCCAGTCGTTTTGGCTTACAGAATCTTGATGCCAGCTTTTTTGACGTCGGCCATGAAGCCATCAAGGCCCTTGTCTGTCAGGATATGGCTGGCCATGCCTTTGATGACGGCGGGCGGTGCGGTGGCGACATCAGCGCCGATCAGCGCCGCGTCTTTCATGTGGTTGGCGGTGCGGATCGACGCGACAAGGATCTGCGTGTCAAAGCCGTAGTTGTCATAGATCGTGCGGATGTCGCCGATCAATTCCATGCCGTCGATGTTGATATCGTCCAAGCGGCCCACGAAGGGGCTGATGAATGTCGCACCAGCTTTGGCGGCCAGCAGCGCCTGGTTTGCAGAGAAGCACAGGGTCACGTTGACCATGGTGCCTTCGTCGGACAGCGTCTTGCAGGTTTGCAGACCGGCCCATGTCAGCGGTACTTTGACTGCGATATTTGGTGCGATCTTGGCCAGCTTGCGGCCTTCGGCCAGCATCGTCTCGGCGTCCAAGGCGACGACTTCGGCGGACACGGGGCCGCTGACGATGTCACAGATTTCTTTGGTAACTTCGAGGATGTCGCGACCGGATTTGGCGATCAGGGACGGGTTGGTGGTGACCCCGTCGACCATGCCCAGTGCATGCAGTTCCTTGATGGCGTCGATATCTGCGGTGTCTACGAAAAACTTCATCGGCTCGTTCCCTTCGGGTTGGCGTTTGCTTGGTCAGCGTTTACCTGATGGGGGAAACCCTGAAAAGGCCGTTATGGTTCAGTCACATTTCAACGAAGGCGAATTGGTCGGTGTGCTGACCACGCAGCCGCTTGGGCGGGTGTTGGATTACAAGGCGCCGCAGGGCGGCTGTTTTGCTGGGGCGTTCGTCGAAGTCCCGCTGGGGCCACGGAAAATTCTGGGCGTGGTCTGGGGGCCAGGGGCTGGCGATTTCGATTATGCCAAAGTGCGTAGCGTGGTGCGCGTGCTTGATGTTGCCCCGATGCGGTCTGAAATGCAGACTTTTTTAACGCGGGCCGCCGATTATACCCTGACGCCGCTGGATCAGATGTTGCGGCTGGCGACGCGGGCACCGGGGATGGGCGATGCGCCGGGCACGCGCAAGGTCTACCGGCTTGGGACAAGCGAGCCGTCACGGATGACCGATGCGCGGCGGGCGGTGCTGGATGTGCTGCGCGAATACGGCGGGCTGGCGTTTACGCTTAAAGAACTGGCCGAGATGGCAGGGGTGGGCACCACTGTCGTCAAAGGCATGGTCAAGCTGGGGGCGGTGAGCGAGGAAGACGCGCCGCGCGATACGTCCTATCCGAAGCTGGACCCGGATTACGGCGGCAAGGAACTAACGGCAGATCAGGCGGCGGGGGCCGCGGTGCTGGCCGAGGCTGTGGCGAGCGGTGCCTATGGCACGACCTTGCTGAAAGGTGTGACCGGGTCGGGCAAGACCGAGGTTTATCTAGAGGCTGTCGCCGCTTGCCTGCGGGCCGGGCGGCAGGCCTTGGTGCTGCTGCCAGAGATCGCGCTGACGGGCGAGTTTCTGGACAGGATCGAAGCACGCTTTGGCCAGCGGCCCGCGGAATGGCATTCCGGCGTGACGCAGACGGAACGGCGGCGTTGCTGGCGGATGGTTGGGCAAGGGGACGCGGATGTTGTGGTCGGGGCGCGGTCTGCGCTGTTTCTGCCTTACCGCGATCTGGGGCTGATCGTCGTCGATGAAGAGCATGATACATCCTATAAACAAGAGGACGGCGTGCTGTATAATGCCCGCGACATGGCTGTGCTGCGGGCGGCGGGGAACGGGGCGCAGGTGGTGCTGGCATCAGCTACGCCAAGTCTGGAAAGCTGGGCCAATGTCGAGGCGGGCAAGTATCGGCGGCTGGAGCTGAAGAGCCGCTTTGGTCCTGCGGTGATGCCGAAAATGTCCGCAATTGATATGCGGTCAGAGGATTTGCCGAGCGGGCATTGGGTGTCGCCGTCCTTGCGCGCTGCGATGCAGTTACGGATTGAGCGGGGCGAGCAGAGCCTCGTGTTTTTGAACCGCCGCGGGTACGCGCCGGTGACGCTGTGCCGGGCCTGCGGGCACCAGATTGCCTGCGATGATTGCGATGCGCGGATGGTCGAGCACCGCTTTTTGAAGCGGCTGATGTGCCACCAATGCGGCGCGACCAAGCCGATGCCGACGGTCTGCCCGCATTGCGCGGTCGAGGATAAGCTAAGCGCTGTTGGCCCCGGCGTAGAGCGGATGGGTGAAGAGGTGCAGGCGCTGTTCCCTGATGCGCGGGTCGTGGTTTTGTCGAGCGATCTGTATGGCTCTGCCCGCGCAATGAAGGCGCATATCGCAGATATTGCGGCGGGCGGGGCGGATATTGTGATCGGCACACAGCTGGTGGCGAAAGGGCATAACTTTCCCAAGCTGACGCTTGTCGGTGTGATTGACGCGGATTTAGGCCTGCAAGGATCCGATTTGCGCGCGGCAGAGCGGACGTTCCAGCTGATGCGGCAGGTCGCGGGGCGCGCTGGGCGGGCAGAGGCACCGGGAGAGGCGCTGCTTCAGACCTATCAGCCGGAACATGCTGTGATCCGGGCAATTGTTGCAGGTGATGAAGAGGCGTTTTGGTCCGCCGAGGCGGCAGAGCGCAAGGCCGCTGGTGTGCCGCCTTATGGCCGCATGGCCGGGATCGTGCTGAGCGGGGGCGATGTGCAGCAGGTCTTTGAGTTGGGCACAGCGATGGCGCGCCAAGACGGGGCGTTGCGGCGGATTGGGGCGCAAGTCTTTGGTCCGGCACCAGCGCCGATTGCGCGGATCAGGGGACGGCACCGGGTGCGGTTGCTGGTGAAGGCGGACAAGGCTGCGCCTTTGCAGCAGGCGCTGGCGGAATGGGCGGCGCAGTTCAAGTTGCGTGGTGATTTGCGGATGGCGATCGATATCGATCCGCAGAGTTTTTACTAAGCACAAAATACATTTCAAAAACTAAATGTTTCGCATGCGATACATATTATGTAATCTTTTACAGTTATTTAACGGCTGCGCGCGCAGGGTGACGGGATGATGAAACGGCGCTGTTCGGGCTGCGGCCCGAAGACGCCCCGCCCACCATCCCATATTGCTCTGGCGTGTCGCGAGGCCTAAGCATTCGGCCATGAGTACTGTGAAACTGTCCGACGCCCGCAACCTGCCGTTCTGGCGCAGGCCATTTACGTTGCTTTTCGTGATGGCGATGGCGATGCCTGTCGCCTTTGCGACGTGGTCGGCACTGCTGAACAACTTCGTCATTGATGTCGCGGGCTTTGACGGCGGCGACATCGGGTTGTTGCATACGGTGCGAGAGATTCCGGGCTTTCTGGCCATCGGGGTGATCGCCCTGATTATCTTTATCCGCGAACAGGTGCTGGGGCTGATTGCCTTGCTGCTGCTGGGGGTGTCGACGGCGGTGACGGCCTATTTTCCGGATATGGCGGGGATTTTGACGATCACCATGCTGTCCTCGATCGGGTTCCACTACTTTGAGACGGTGAACCAAAGCTTGCAATTGCAGTGGATCGACCGGGCGCGCGCGCCGCAGATGCTGGGTTGGATCATGGCCGCAGGGTCGGGCGCGACGCTGGTCGCCTATGTGCTGATCGTGATGACATGGGAAAGGTTCGATCTGTCTTATGCCTTTGTTTACATGGTGTCCGGCGGGTTCTGCGCGCTTGCAGCGCTGTGGTGTCTGGTCGCCTATCCCCAGTTCGAGGCGCCGCATCCGCAGCTGAAGACCTTTGTGCTGCGCCGTCGATATTGGCTGTATTATGCGTTGCAGTTCATGTCGGGCGCGCGCAGGCAAATCTTTGTCGTCTTTGCGGGCTTTATGATGGTCGAACGCTTTGGCTTTCGCGTGGACGAGGTGACGGCGCTGTTCCTGATCAATCTGGTCGTGAATATCGTGCTGGCCCCGCTGATGGGCCGCATTGTCGGCCAGTTTGGCGAGCGGCGTGCGTTGATGTTCGAATATCTTGGCTTGGTCGCCGTGTTTCTGGCTTATGGCGGTGTCTATTTCTTTGGCTGGGGCGTGGCGATTGCAGCGACGCTGTATGTCTTAGACCATATCTTTTTCGCGCTGGCCTTTGCATTGAAGACGTATTTCCAAAAGATCGCCGATCCGGCGGATATTGCGCCGACGGCGGCGGTGGCCTTTACGATTAACCATATCGCGGCGGTGTTTCTGCCGGTGTTGCTGGGGCTGCTTTGGCTGGTTTCGCCGACGCTGGTGTTTGGACTGGCAGCGGGGATGGCGGCGGTGTCGTTTGGTCTTGCGCTGCTGATCCCGCGGCATCCGGTCCCCGGTCACGAGACAGTGTTTGCCCACCCGCCCGCGCCGGTCGCCGCGCAGTAGAAATTGCGCGGCAACGGACTATATTAACGCAATACCCCGCTTAGGAGATTTCACATGTTATTCATGTCCCGCGATAAATCCGAAATGATCAGCGCCGAGAACGCTCTGCCGGGCCGCGATCAGGCTGTGCCGACGGAAAAGATGCACTTTGTACTTGAGACCCCGATCAAGGATGTCCCCGAAGGCCATGCAGTTGCCGTGTTCGGCATGGGGTGTTTCTGGGGCGTCGAGCGGATGTTCTGGAAGCTGGACGGCGTGACGACGACGGCCGTGGGCTATGCTGGCGGCTATACGCCGAACCCGACCTATGAAGAGGTCTGCACCGGCAAGACGGGCCATAACGAGGTTGTCCGCGTCGTCTATGACCCGGCCAAGATCAGCTATGACGCGCTGCTTCAGGTGTTTTGGGAAGGGCATGATCCGACCCAAGGGATGCGGCAAGGCAATGATGCGGGAACGCAGTACCGTTCTGGCATCTATATGATGGACGCAGCCCAGCGTGCGGCGGCCGCGCAAAGCAAGACCGCGTTTCAGCCGCGTCTGACGGACGCTGGTTACGGCACGATCACAAGCGAGATCGTGGATGCGCCGACGTTTTATTATGCCGAAGGCTATCACCAGCAGTATCTGGCAAAGAACCCGAACGGCTATTGCGGCATTGGCGGCACCGGCGTGACCTGTCCAATTGGTGTCGGTGCCTGATCAGGCATCTTTATCGGCGCAGAATTACAAGGCCCCGGCACCGCGCCGGGGCCTTTGCGTTTGACGCACCCAGCGCTTGGTTCTAACTGGGCCAGCATAAAGGGGATCGCCATGACCACGTTTACCGCATTGACCACGACCATGGGACGCAGCACCGCCGAGGGGCTTGCCCTTGCGCTGGAGGCGCTCGAGCCGGAGCCCACAGGGATCGGTGTGTTCGAGGTCGAGGACGGCTCTGGCCTGTTCGAGGTCGCCGCGTATTTCACCGATGAGCCGGACCGCGCGGGCCTTGCTGTGCTGGCGATGGTGCACGGCGTGCAGGATTTCAACGTCTCTGACGTGCCGGACGAAGACTGGGTCGCCAAGGTGCGCCGCGACTTGCCGCCCGTCGATGCGGGCCGGTTCTTTGTCTACGGCAGCCACGATGCGGACAAGGTGCCCGCGGGCAAAGTGCCGCTGTTGATCGAGGCGGCGATGGCTTTTGGCACGGGCCACCACGGCACGACGCTGGGCTGTTTGCGTGCATTTGACCGCATGGTCGACGCGGGCTTTGTGCCGCAAAACGCCGTCGACATTGGCTGCGGCACGGCCGTTTTGGCGATGGCGGCGGCGCATATCAGCCCGAATGTGGTGTTGGCGTCCGACATTGACCCCACAGCGGTCGAGGTTGCGGCGGCCAATGTCGCGGCGAATAACCTGACCGGCCGGGTCGATTGTTTGATCGCGGCAGGCTTTGATGCGCCAGCGCTGGCAAAAGCGGCCCCATTTGATCTGGTGTTTGCAAACATCCTGAAGGGGCCGCTGATTGCCATCGCCGAGGATATGGCGAAGGCGACTCAGCCGGGCGGGACGGCGATTCTGTCGGGGATACTGAACGAGCAGGCCGATGCGGTCGTCGAGGTTTATGCACGCGCTGGATTTAATGAGACGCGCCGCGACAGTATTGTTGATTGGACGACGCTAACTTTAACGAAATTTGACTAAAATAAGTCCGTTAACCGGGTTTTGCCTTGGCTTAGCCATTTTTTAACGTTAATTTCAACTCCAAGAGGTGGGGGCTTCTGGAGATTGTCATGTCTGGACATCGCGACCAATTTTATAAGCGGCTTCGCCGAATTACCCGGCAGCACAACAAGCTGAGCGGCGGGTATACGCTGCGGCTGAACAAGCAAAATCTGATCGTTGCGCGCCCACATTTCACTGCGCTGGCGTTTCCGTGGAAAGCACTGTTTGTGACGGCGCTGATTGCGCTGGGCTTTAAGGCTTACATCATGACTGTGATGGATGCGCCAACCTATGCAGGCAAGCTGGACACCCTGTCGCAAGGGCACATGTTCGAGCAAGCTGGCGCTTGGGTCATGCAGCCCGATCCGGCGACGGATGCGGTTGCGCGGGTCATGCGGATGATGCGCAGCTAAAATAACCTAAGTGGTTCGAAGCAAGCCAGCCCTTCGCCGGGCTGGCTTTTGTGTGTCTGGGGGCCGGAAAGCAAAACGCCGCGCCGGAGGATTATCCGGGCGCGGCGTTATTCTGTCTGAAGCTTGCGCGTTTTAGCGGCGGAAGCCGCCAGCTGCGACGTCGTTGATGTCGCCGTAGCACAGGCCGATATCGTCAAGCTCGCGGGCCGACAGCTGGGACAGGGACTTGCGCGTGATGCGCGCGTCGTTCCAAGCGGCCAGACGAGAGACGGTGGCAGTGAAAAGACCGGAGGCGAAGCCGCCGGTCAGGGCGGGGTTCGCGCGGGTTGCGTTGATCGATGCCATGGGAGTGGCTCCTGAAGATGTGCTGCAATGGCAGCGTTTATATTGATAGCTGGCACGTAGCCACCGAACCGGGGTGCCACCACCCCCGATTTTTGCAGGGCTTCCATGTGTTTTCATCATGCCTACTAAATGGGCGATTGGCGTCAATAATGGGCGATGCGGCCGGCGGCGTAAGTGGCGCAAATGGCGACAGATTACGGCTAATCGGGCGGGGCAAGCGAAGGGCGCTTGGTTTGTGTTCGCGTTTTGTGCTAACTGGGTCCTAACCAAAAGAAACGAATGAGGGTGCGATGCGGGTGTTGGGGATCGATCCGGGGCTGCGGAATATGGGCTGGGGTGTTGTCGATGTGCAGGGTAGCCGAATCGCGCATGTTGCGAATGGCGTCTGTCATGGGCTGGGTGATAATCTGGCTGAGCGGCTTTTGACGCTGTATCAGGGGCTGAGCGCCGTGATGATCACATATGCGCCCGACCGTGCGGCGGTCGAGCAGACCTTTGTGAACAAGGACGCGGTCGGCACGCTAAAGCTGGGGCAGGCGCGGGGGATCGCGCTGCTGGTTGTCGCGCAGGCGGGGATCGAGGTGGGTGAATACGCCCCCAATGCTGTGAAAAAGGCCGTTGTTGGCGTGGGCCACGCGGCCAAGGCGCAGATTGACCATATGGTACGGCTGCAACTGCCGGGCGTTGACCTTGCCGGGCCGGATGCGGCGGATGCCTTGGCGATTGCGATCTGCCACGCGCACCATCTGCAATCGGCAGGGCATTTGAACAAGGCGCTGGCCAAAGCCACGGCGCGGGCTGCGTCATGATCGGGCGCATTGCCGGGCGGCTGGATTATCGCGCTGCGGATCATGTGCTGATTGACGTGCGCGGCGTTGGATATCTTGTGTTTATCAGTGATCGCACCATGGCCAACCTGCCGGGGAACGGCGAGGCGGTGGCGCTTTATACCGACCTTTTGGTGCGCGAGGATAACCTGCAACTATTCGGCTTCACCTCTCTGGTGGAAAAGGAATGGCACCGTTTGTTGATGGGCGTGCAAGGGATCGGGGCGAAAGCTTCGCTGGCTATTCTGGGTGCGCTCGGGCCAGAGGGCGTGTCGAAGGCGATTGCGCTGGGTGACTGGCACGCGCTGGCCAAGGCCAAGGGCGTGGGGCCGAAGATCGCGCAACGCGCGGCGATTGAGCTTAAGAATAAGGCTCCTGCCGTGATGGCGATGGGCGGCGATGCGCTTGATGACGATGATATCGTGATCGAGGATGACGCGCCTGCGGTGCCAGTTAAGGCACGTAAGGCACCGGCCAAGGCGAACCCGGCGCAGGGCGAGGCGCTGTCGGCGCTCGTGAATCTTGGATATGCGCCCGGCGATGCAGCGGCTGCGGTGGCCGAGGCGATGACACCGGGCGCTGCGACAGGGGACGTGATCCGCGCCGCCTTGAAGCTGCTGGCACCGAAGGGGTAAGGCAGGGGTATGAGTGAACCCGATCCCCTGATGCGGCCAGAGCCGTTGCCCGAGGATGCGGACCGCGCGCTGCGGCCGCAAACGCTGGAGGCGTTTATCGGTCAGGCCGAGGCGCGGGCGAACCTGCGTGTGTTCATCGAGAGCGCGAAGATGCGCAAAGATGCGATGGATCATGTGTTGTTTCACGGCCCGCCCGGGCTGGGTAAGACGACGCTGGCGCAGATTATGGCACGCGAATTGGGGGTTGGCTTCCGCATGACCTCTGGCCCCGTTTTGGCGCGGGCCGGGGATTTGGCGGCGATTTTGACGAACCTAGAGCCCAATGATGTGCTGTTTATCGACGAGATCCACCGTCTGAACCCGGCGGTCGAAGAAGTGCTATATCCCGCGCTTGAAGATTTCGCGCTGGATCTGGTCATTGGCGAGGGGCCTGCGGCGCGCACGGTGCGGATCGAATTGCAGCCGTTCACGCTGGTCGGGGCGACGACGCGGATGGGTCTGCTGACAACCCCGCTGCGCGACCGCTTTGGCATTCCGGTCCGGCTGGAGTTTTACACTGAGAACGAGTTGCACGAGATTGTCACGCGCGGTGCCCGCCTGATGGGTGCCCCTGCGACGCCGGACGGCGCGAGAGAGATTGCGCGGCGCGCGCGCGGCACACCGCGGATCGCGGGGCGGCTTTTGCGGCGGGTCGTGGATTTCGCGTTGGTCGAAGGTGATGGCACCGTGGACCACGCGATTGCTGACCGGGCGCTGACGCGGATGGGCGTGGATGATATGGGCTTGGATAACGCGGATCGGCGGTATTTGCGTCTGATTGCAGAGAGTTATGCCGGCGGCCCGGTGGGGATTGAGACCTTGAGTGCGGCGCTGAGTGAGAGCCGGGATTCGCTGGAAGATGTGATCGAGCCCTATCTGTTGCAGAAGGGTTTGATCCAGCGCACCCCGCGCGGGCGGATGTTGGCGCGGGATGCGTGGCGGCATTTAGGGTTGGCTGCGCCAAAGCGGGACAGTGATCTGTTTGACTAGGGTTGGAGCCTCCGGCGGGCGTATTTTACAAAAAAGCGAGGATGGGGCGGTGGCGATCGAAGCGGAAGAGGTGGCGGCGAAGTTCACGCGGGGCGATGGCAGCTATCTGTGCGCCCGCTGGGGGCGGCCAATTGTGCCGGTGGTGTTCGGCGTCGATGAGGCGACGCTGGGCGTTTTTAAAAGCGCGATTGAAGCGGTTGTCGTGATGGCCGGTCACAAGATGGCCGAGACGGACTGGGAACTGGGCGCGAACCTGATGGTGTTTTTCTGCCGTGATTGGGCAGAGCTGCCGGAGGTGCCGCATTTGGATCAGATGGTGCCGGACTTGGTGCCACTGGTCGCGCGATTGCAGGCGGCCGAGGCGAACCAGTACCGGGTTTTCCGCTTTGACGAGGTGGGCGCGATCAAGGCGTGCTTTGTTTTCCTGCGGATGGATGAGCATTTAGAGGCAGTGAGCGCGGATACGCTGGCGCTGAGTCAGGCGGTCCAGACGATCGTTCTTTGGTCGGACCGGGCGTTCATGGATGCCTCGCCGTTGGCGTTATTGGACGGCGTGGCGGTGATCAGGCCAGAGGTCGCGGCCATTGTGCGCGCGGTTTATGATCCGGTGATGCCGGCGGTGGCGCAGGACGCGAGTCATGCGCTTCGCATCGCGGCGCGGGCGGGGAAAATGCAATGAGCCACGAGACTCCGGTGCGTGTGTATTACGAAGATACCGACATGGGCGGGATCGTTTATTACGCTAACTATCTGAAATATATTGAACGTGGGCGGTCGGAACTGGTCGAACTGCTGGGGATGAACCAGCTAGAGATGCGGGACAAAGAGGGCATCGTCTTTGTCGTGACGCGGGTGGTGGCTGATTATCTGGCCCCCGCAAAGCTGGATGATCGGCTGGTCGTGCATACAAGTCACCGGGCGCAAAGTGCGGTGCGCTGGGTGTTTGACCAAGAGGTACGGCGCGGGGATGTGGTGCTATTCCGGGCGGAAGTTACTGCGGTGTGTATGACGCTAGAGGGAAAGCCGACGCGGCTGCCCAAGGGTTTGCGCGCGGCGGTACACTAGCCCATCGGCAGTCTGGCGCAAACGTGTGCGGAATGACATTGGCGTTTTGTTGCGATTCGGATAGAATCAGCGACAATCAGACCGCGAAAGCGGCCAAACGTCAGAGCAGGCACCATGGAAACAGTTCCCGATATCACGATGTGGTCGATGTTCGCCCACGCGACCATCCTTGTGAAATTCGTCATGTTCGCGCTGATTGGCACCAGTATTTGGTGCTGGTCGATCATCGTGGACAAGACAATTCAGTATCGCAAAGCGCGTGCTGCGGCGGACCTGTTTGACCGTGCCTTCTGGAGCGGCGAGCCGCTGGATCAGCTGTATGACCAGATCGGGGGTCAGCCACGCGGTGCGGCAGAGGTCGTCTTTAGCGCGGGCATGACCGAATGGCGCCGCAGCCATAAGCAGGACGGCGATCTGATCGCAGGCGCGCAGGCGCGGATTGATCGCAGCATGGATGTGGCTATCGCGAAAGAAGCGGCCAAGCTGCAAAAGGGTCTGTCTGTGCTGGCGACGACCGGGTCGGTTGCGCCTTATGTTGGTTTGTTCGGTACGGTCTTTGGGATCATGAACGCCTTTATCGAGATTGCGCAGGCGCAGAATACGAACCTTGCGGTTGTGGCACCCGGTATTGCAGAGGCGCTGTTGGCGACGGGTCTGGGCCTGATGGCGGCTATTCCTGCGGTTATTTTCTACAACAAGCTAAGCGCGGATGCGGACCGGATTGTCGCGGGCTATGAAGCCTTTGCCGACGAGTTCAGCACCATCCTGTCGCGCCAGTTGGACGCCTGAGCCATGGCTGAGGCTGGCAACCGGCGGGGGCGGCGGCGCGGACGGGCGCAGCCGATGGCCGAGATCAATATCACGCCCTTTGTGGACGTCATGCTGGTGCTACTGATCATCTTTATGGTTGCGGCCCCTTTGATGACCGTTGGCGTGCCTGTGGAATTGCCCAAGACTGCGGCAAATGCACTACCAAGTGATGAAGAAGAGCCGCTGACTGTGACGATCAAGGGTGACGGATCGCTTGCGATCCAGAACACCGACACGGCAGAGGGCGAGTTGGTCGCCAAGTTGCAGGCGATTGCAGCCGAGCGCACCAGCGACCGGATCTTCTTGCGCGCGGATGGCGGCAACGCTTGGAACCGGGTGGCAGAGGTCATGGGCGCGCTGAATGCGGCGGGCTTTTCCAACATCGGCCTTGTGACCGACATCGGCGGGACCGCGCTGGCTGCGCCTGCGGACGCGGGCAACTAAGTCATGGAACGCACGACCGGCACATATGTCTCGGCCGCCGGGCATCTGGCGTTGTTGGTCTGGCTGATCGGCGGCTGGGGGTTCGATTCTGAGCCTTTGCCGTTTGAAATCAGCGAAGTGTCTGTCGTGAGTTCCGAAGAATATGCCGCGATCGTGGCGGCGACGACGCCTGATCCGACCGAAGCGCCACCCGATGCGCCAGAGGCGCCAAGCGCCGAGGCCGCGCCAGAGGTGCCTGTGCAAGAAGAGGCCGCAGCGACCCCGCCCCCACCCGATGCGGTGCAGCCGCCAACGCCTGATTTGCCGCCGCCCCCCGCGCCAGAGCCGCCGGAGCCGATGCCTGTGATCAGCGATTCGCCAGCGACTCCCGGTCCGCCGGCAGAAGAGGTCGTGGCTGCGCCGAACCTGACCGCCAGCCCGCGCCCTATTCCGCGCCCTGCGCAACGGATTACGCCTGACGCCGTTGCGCCGCCGCCGCCTGATGCGGCCCCGGCGGATGTGGCGCAGGATATGGCGAGCCCTGACGCGGCCCCCGATGCGCCTGTGGTCGAGCAGGCGCAGGAGCAGACGGCACCCGAAGAGGCGGCGACCGAGATTGTGACCGAGGCGGAGACTCCGCAAGGTTTGGTGACCGAAACGCCGCGTCCGCGCACGCGTCCGAACCGGCCGACGACGGCCCCTGCGCCAGAGGTGGAGCCCGAGACGCAAACGGCAGAAGCGCCTGCGCCGCAGGTGGACCAGTCGGCGGTTCAGGCCGCGCTAGAGGCCGCTGCTGCGGCGACAGCGCCGCCATCGCAGGCAGCGAATGTGCCGCAAGGCCCGCCGATGACGGGATCAGAGCGCGAAGGCTTTCGCGTGGCGGTGAACCGCTGCTGGAACGTCGATCCGGGCAGCCAAGCGGCGCGGGTCCAGATGACGGTTGGGTTCACGCTGGATCAAAGCGGCAAGGTCAGCGGTGACGTGCGCCAAGTCGCGGCCAGTGGCGGCGATGATGCGGCGACCAAGATCGCCTATGATGCGGCGCGGCGTGCGATTCTGCGCTGTCAGGGCACCGATGGTTACGATCTGCCAGCGGACAAATATAGCGAGTGGCAAGAGGTCGAGATTACCTTTGACCCGTCGGGAATGCGGCTGCGCTGACGGCGAAGTTCCGCCTGTCGGGCGTAGCAAGTCACATCCACACTTGATAGTGTGGCAACAACAGGCAAACGGGCGCAAAGCCCTGCGAGTGAGGACGAGAGTGATGAAGAACCGGTTTATGATTGCCGCTTTGGCCGCCGCTTTGGCGTTTGGCTCTGCCGCCCCCGTGCTGGCGCAGGGAGGTCCGCTGCGGCTGACGATTACCGATGGTGTGATCGAACCGCTGCCATTTGCTGTGCCGACGTTTCAGGCGGAAACCGCCGGGGCAGAGCAGGTCGCGAGCGATATTAGCCGTCTGGTCGCGCAGGATTTGGCCGGCACTGGTCTGTTCCGCGAAATCCCGCAAGACGCGTTTATTAGCCAGATGGGCGCGTTCGGTGCACCTGTTGCCTATCCTGATTGGCGTGCGGTGAATGCGCAGGCTTTGATCGGCGGCGCAGTCAGTGTGAATGGCGATCAGTTGGTCGTGAAATTCCGTTTGTATGACGTCTTTACCGGCGCTGAACTGGGCGAAGGTCTTCAGTTTGCAGGCACCGTCGGCGGTTGGCGCCGGATGGCACATAAGGTGTCGGATGCAGCCTATAGTCGGATCACGGGCGAGGGCGGTTATTTCGACAGCCGCGTCGTTTACGTAGCCGAGCAGGGGCCAAAGGATAACCGCCAGAAGCGTCTGGCGATCATGGATTATGACGGCGCGAACACGCAGTTCCTGACCGACAGCAGCACGATCGTGCTGGCGCCGCGCTTTTCGCCAACGGGTGACCGGGTGCTTTATACATCCTACGAATCCGGTTTCCCGCGCATCAACCTGCTCGACGTCGGCTCTGTATCCAAGCGTCAGGTGCAAACGGCAGAGGGCGAGATGGCGTTCAGCCCGCGCTTTTCCAAGGACGGCAGCCGCGTGGTGTATTCCATCGCGAATGGCGGCAACACCGACCTTTATATCTCTGACCTGAACAGCGGTGCCTCGACCCGGCTGACCAATGCGCCAAGCATTGAAACAGCGCCGAGCTTTAGCCCCGATGGCAGCCAGATCGTGTTTGAAAGCGACCGGTCCGGTGGCAGCCAGATCTATATCATGTCCGCTGGCGGCGGAGAGCCGCAGCGTGTGTCGTTCGGCGCGGGTCGTTACGGCACCCCCGTCTGGTCACCGCGCGGTGATTTGATCGCGTTCACCAACCAAGAGGGCGGGCAATTCCATATCGGCGTCATGCGCACGGATGGATCGGAAGAGCGTATTCTGACGACATCGTTCCTTGACGAAGGCCCGACCTGGTCGCCCAATGGCCGCGTGCTGATGTTCAGCCGCGAAACACAGGGCGCTGGCGGTACTTCGGCACTGTATTCGGTCGATATTTCTGGCCGTAACTTAAAGCCGGTTCCGGTGCAGGGCGGGGCGTCTGACGCGGCTTGGGGGCCACTGCAGCCATAAACGCCAAAGATTTCCCTGTTACGGAAACCGTGATAGATTAATACGAACAGCAGTTCATAGGGACGAATTGACAATGAAGATGACGACTAAGGCGATGCTGGTTCTGCTGGCCCTGTCCACCGCGGCATGCACGCGGCCCGACCGTTTTGGCGGCGCTGACGACCTAAGTGCCAACGCAGGCAACGGCGCGCCGCTGGGCAACACACTGCCGCAGGGCGGCGCCTCTGATCCGCGCAGTGCGGAATACTTTCAGCAAACGGTCGGCGACCGTGTGTTGTTCGTTGTGGACAGCAGCAGCCTGACACCGCAGGGCCAAGCGACGCTGGACGGTCAGGCGAACTGGTTGCAGACCAATAGCGATTACCTTGCGATCATCGAAGGCCACGCCGACGAGCAGGGCACGCGCGAGTATAACCTTGCGCTGGGTGCACGCCGGGCGAACGCTGTGCGCGAATACCTCATCTCTCGCGGGATCCCGTCGTCGCGTCTGCGCACGATCAGCTACGGCAAAGAGCGCCCGATCGAGGTATGTTCGAACGAGGCTTGCTATGGCAAAAACCGCCGTGCTGTGACCGTTATCTCGGTCGGGTCGCTCAGCTGATGCGGGGCGCGGCACGCTTTGGGGCGCTGCTAGGTCTGGCGGTTATGACCGCCACCGCCGCCACAGCGCAGGACGCCACGCTGGCGGATATCCGTCAGCAGCTGGGCACGCTTTACAGTGATGTGCAAAGCCTGCGGTCGGAATTGTCGACCAGCGGCGCGCTGACGACGGGTGCGGTGGGAAACACGCCGCTGGACCGTCTGAACGCGATCGAGAGCGAGCTGACGCGCCTGACTGGTAAAAGCGAAGAGCTGGAGTTCCGCATCAACCGGATCACTACTGATGGCACCAACCGGATCGGTGATCTGGAATTCCGCCTATGCGAAGTCGAGCCCGGTTGCGATATCGGCAGCCTTGGCGACACGCCGTCGCTGGGCGGTGTCGATAGCGCATCCAGCGTGCCCGCCCCGGCGGCGGCCGTGCCGGATCAACCCCAACTCGCCCTTGGCGAACAGCAGGACTATCAGCGGGCGCAGGAGGCGCTCGCATCAGGTGACTTTCGCAGCGCCGCGGATCTCCTTGCGACCTTTAGCGCGACCTACCCGGGGTCAACCCTGACAGAGGAAACGGCCCTGATGCGGGGCCGTGCGCTGGACGGTTTAGGCGACACGGCCAACGCGGCCCGCGCCTATCTGGAGGCGTTTTCTGGTAACCCAGAGGGGGCGGTCGCTGCAGAGGCACTGTTTCGTCTGGGCAATGCCCTTGGCGGTGTTGGGCAGGCGCAGGACGCTTGTGTCACCTTGAACGAAGTCGGCGTGCGTTTTCCCGCGTCCCCCTTCGTGACCGAGGCTGCGAACGCGCGTGTCGCGCTGGCATGTCCCTAAATACGGGATCTGCCTTGAACACTGGCCTGCCGCAGCGGTTCGCGGACCGTATGGGGCAGTTGCTGGGGCCTGATTTTCCACAACGTTTGTGCCTCGCCGTGTCTGGCGGCGGGGACAGTATGGCGATGCTGCATCTGGCCGCTGGCTGGGCACGGGTTTACGGCATTTCGCTGCAAGTTGCGACCGTGGACCATGGTTTGCGCGAGGCGAGCGCCGCCGAGGCCATGATGGTCGCGGCAGAGGCGCAAGGTCTTGGTTTGCCGCATGAAACCCTGCGCTGGCAGGGGTGGGATGGCTGCGGAAATTTGCAAAATGAAGCGCGGCAGGCACGGCGGGCTTTGCTGCGGCAAGCGGCAGGCGGCGCACCTGTTTTGATGGCGCATACGCAAAATGATCAGGCGGAAACGGTGCTGATGCGCCTTGCGCGCGGATCGGGCGTCGATGGCCTTGCAGGTATTTCTGACGACGCGACTGCTGGCGGAATGCGGATTTTGCGGCCGCTGTTGACCGAAACGCGGGCGGCGTTGCGGCACTATGTGACGACGCTGAAAATTCCCTTTGTCGACGATCCGAGCAACGATGATACCGAATATGCACGTGTGCGGATGCGGGCGTTGATTGGCACCGAAGGGCTCGATACCGCGACCCTTGCCGCAACGGCCACGCATATGGCGCGGGCGCGCGATGTGCTGCAGGCTTTGGCGCGGAATGCGGCTAGAGACCTGTCGCGCCCAGATGCAACCGCACCTGGGGCGGTTGTCTGGGATCGTGACGGATTTGCCGCGCTTGGCGCGGAGACTCAGTTGCGGCTTGCGGCTGCTGCGGTGATGGCTGTGACCGCTGCGACCTATCGTCCACGCCTTGAACCGCTCCTAGAGGCGGTAAATCGCGCAATGTCGGGGGGCGCGGCCGTGCTGGCCGGGGCCATCATCGTCCCGCGACGGGGCCGTTTGTTCATCGCAAGAGAGCCGATGGCGGTGGGGAATGCGGTGGACGTCGCGGGACCTGCATGCCTTTGGGATACCGGGTGGCGGTTGGAAGGCCATGATATCAACGGCTTGACGGTGCGCGCCTTGGGCGAGGCCGGGCTTGGCCTCATCCCCGATAAGCCGCAGTCGCGTGCGCCGCGACACATCTTAGCCAGCCTGCCAGCGGTCTGGGACGGCGCAACGCTGGTGGCCTTCGCGCCGCTTAGGTTTGGCGCGCCGCACAGCATTATTCCACCCGGCAGCGGTGAAGAATTGACCCTTGCGCGGCTTGCGCATTGAAGATTGCGGCGGAATGTCTATTTTGGGTAACAACGCACGGTTTGTTAATAAACTTCCGTCATTTTCCGATGCCAAAGGAGCCTCTCATTGGGCAACGTACGTAATATAGTCTTTTGGGTCGTCCTGTTCCTGTTGGTTCTGACGCTGTTCAATTTGTTCAGTGGTGGCACCAGTAGCGGGATGAGCAATTCTAAAAGCTATTCGGAATTCGTTTCCGCTGTTGAAACCGACTCTGTGTCCAGCGTGACGCTGGATGGTGAACAGGTCCGCTACCGCGGCACCGACGGTCGCGATTATGTCACGATCAAACCGCAGGATGCGGAAGTCACAAACCTTTTGATCGCCCGCGACATTCCTGTGACGGCGCAAAGCCAGGAACAGTCTGGTCTGCAAAGCTTTTTGATCGGCTTGCTGCCCTTCGTACTGCTGATCGGTGTGTGGGTCTATTTCATGAACCGCATGCAGGGCGGCGGCAAAGGCGGCGCGATGGGCTTCGGTAAATCCAAGGCAAAGCTGCTGACTGAAAAGCATGGCCGCGTGACCTTTGATGAAGTGGCTGGCATCGACGAGGCCAAGGACGAGCTGGAAGAGATCGTCGAATTCCTGCGCAATCCGCAGAAATTCTCGCGGCTTGGTGGTAAGATTCCTAAGGGTGCTTTGCTTGTCGGCCCTCCGGGTACGGGTAAGACCCTGCTAGCCCGGGCGATTGCGGGTGAGGCTGGCGTGCCGTTTTTCACCATCTCTGGTTCCGACTTTGTCGAGATGTTCGTCGGTGTTGGTGCAAGCCGTGTGCGCGACATGTTCGAACAGGCAAAAAAGAACGCGCCTTGTATCGTATTTATCGACGAGATCGACGCTGTTGGTCGGTCGCGTGGCGCAGGCTATGGCGGCGGCAATGATGAGCGTGAACAGACTCTGAACCAGTTGCTGGTTGAGATGGACGGTTTTGAGGCCAACGAAGGTATCATCATCATCGCGGCGACCAACCGTCCTGACGTTCTGGACCCCGCTCTGCTGCGTCCAGGTCGCTTTGACCGTCAGGTGCAGGTGCCGAATCCAGACATTAAGGGCCGCGAGAAAATTCTCTCCGTCCATGCTCGGAAGGTGCCGCTGGGTCCCGATGTTGACCTACGCATTATCGCACGCGGCACGCCCGGATTCTCGGGTGCCGACTTGGCGAACCTTGTGAACGAATCCGCACTGATGGCGGCGCGCATTGGGCGTCGGTTCGTGATGATGATCGACTTCGAGTCGGCCAAGGACAAAGTTATGATGGGCGCGGAACGCCGCAGCATGGTCATGACCGAGGACGAGAAGAAGTTGACGGCCTATCATGAGGCTGGTCACGCGGTTGTTGGTCTGAACGTTCCGCAGCATGACCCGATCCACAAGGCGACAATCATCCCGCGTGGTCGTGCGCTGGGTCTGGTGCTGTCATTGCCGGAACGTGATCAGTTGAGCGTAAGCTACACGAAGTACACATCGAAAATCGCGATGGCGATGGGCGGCCGTGTTGCTGAGGAGCTGGTGTTCGGCAAGGATCAAGTCACCTCTGGCGCGTCGTCCGACATCCAGCAAGTATCAAAGATTGCCCGCGCCATGGTTACGCAGTTCGGCTATGCGGAAGAGCTTGGGTTCGTTGATTACGCGAACGAGCAAAGCTCTTATCTGGGGAATTACGGTGGTGGTACAAACCACTCTGCCGATACCCAGAAGATCATCGATGACAAGGTTAAGGCCATCGTTCAGGAAGGTTATGAAACCGCTAAGCGTATTCTGACAGAGAAGCGCGACGATCTGGAACGTTTGGCGCAGGGTTTGTTGGAATACGAAACCTTGACCGGTAACGAGATCACACGTGTCATTGCTGGAGAAGCACTGAAGCGCGGTGAAGATCAGGACGATACGCCGCCCTCTGGTGGCAATGCGATCCCTACGGTTCCTAAGACCCGCAAGACGCCGCAAGCTGACGGCGGCCTGGAGCCGGAGCCTTCGGCTTAATCCTAACTTGATTTAAATAGAGCCCCGTGCTGAAAAGCGCGGGGTTTTTCTTTGTGAAAGTATGCGATGCCAGCGCTGATAAAAACGGAACACGTGGGTCGGGTAACTTGGCTTGGCCGCGTCCCGCACCGCAATGCATCTGAGATTGTGGGGGAGCCGATTCAGTCAATGTCCTTGAACTTCGACGGGATGCCGGGCGAATTTCACGCAGGATTAACGCGGCTGTCGTGTAGTCGGGTGACGACGCAATACCCCAAGGGAACTGAAATTCGGAACGTGCGGCAGTTGAGCATTGTGAGCGCTGCCGAACTTGCGATCATCGCGAAGAAACTAGATTTGGACGAGATTGACCCAGCTTGGTTGGGTGCAAGCGTTGTGGTGGACGGCATTGAAGATTTCACGCATGTGCCGCCATCAGCGCGCCTTCAGGGACCAGATGGCGTCACATTAACTGTCGATATGCTGAATCAGCCCTGCCATTTGGTGTCGAAGACGATTGAAGAAGCGCGACCAGGGCATGGTAAGGCTTTTAAAGCTGCTGCCAATGGTCTGCGCGGTGTGACTGCTTGGGTGGAACGGGCGGGAACGTTGACACTTGGTGATACTTTGGTTCTGCATGTCCCAGGCCAAAGGGCATGGCGCGGGTAATTCTTTGGTCGCGACACCATCTGCGAGCGGAGACCATATTCCTTTGCGGGGCGGGCCAGTGTAGGTGAGTAGCGCGCGCCGCGGCTGCGCGTGAATGACGATTTAGGGATTGAACGATGTGCGACGCTGCCCGGGTGTGCCACCCGAATGCGGCCCGCACAGCGTCCTGCGATGGAAAGGCAGCATCAATGACAGCCACGATTATCGACGGAAAGGCCTTTGCTGGCCGGGTTCGGGAAAAAGTCGCAGCGCATGTCGCGCGGCTAAAAGAGGAGCACGGGATTACGCCTGGTTTGGCTGTCGTGCTGGTCGGCGATGATCCCGCATCAGAGGTTTATGTCCGCTCTAAGGGCAAAATGACGAAGGCTGTCGGCATGTTGTCGCTGGAATACCGCCTGCAGGCAGATGCGGCGCAGGATGAAGTGATGCGCGTTGTTGCAGAGTTGAATGCCAATCCTGAAGTGCACGGCATTCTGGTCCAACTGCCGTTGCCGCGGCACATGGACGAGGCAGAGGTTCTTGCGGCGATTGATCCAGCGAAGGATGTGGACGGGTTCCATATTTCGAACGTTGGTCTGTTAGGTACGGGCCAGCGGGCGATGGTGCCCTGTACGCCGCTGGGCTGTCTGATGATGCTGCGCGATCATCATGGTGACCTGACCGGCATGGATGCGGTCGTTATCGGGCGTAGCAATATTGTTGGTAAACCGATGGCTCAATTGCTGTTGGGCGAGAGCTGCACGGTGACGATTGCGCATTCACGAACGCGTAATCTGGCTGACGTGGTGCGCCGTGCGGATATCGTCGTGGCGGCCGTGGGGCGACCCAAGATGGTGCCGGGCGATTGGATCAAGCCGGGGGCGACCGTGATCGACGTGGGTATCAACCGGACCGAGGATGGTTTGGTCGGCGACGTCGATTTCGCGTCGGCGGTAGAGGTCGCTGGCGCGATAACGCCGGTGCCGGGCGGCGTTGGCCCGATGACCATTGCCTGCCTGTTGGCAAACACGGTTACGGCCTGCTGCCGCGCAAACGATTTGGCCGAGCCGGATGGGCTGACGGTTTAACTGGAACGCAGATTGCGCGATGGCCGGTTAAAATAGCGATAACTGATCCGCTAAAAAGGCGGGTCAGCACCGGGTCCGTTGCGCGCAATCCGCCCGTGTATGCGCCATAGGCCGGCAAGATCAGGCGTTTAGCATCGGTTAAAAAGCATGAGCGCGCATTGCCTGCGCCAGGAATCGCGTACTTGGGGTGATAGTGGCCGGATATCTCGAGCTGGGTGTCGCTTGCGATATGGCGAAAGGTCAGGCCGCCGTCCTGATGGATTGAAAGGTGTGTTCCGCCCAATGCCAAGGGACCCGGATCGTGATTCCCTTCGAGCCAGAGCCACTGACGCCCGGCCTGAAGGCTGGTCAGGGTTGTGTCATCCGCGTCTGACAGGCTGTCCGCAGCCATAAGATCGTCGAAACTGTCGCCAAGGCAAAGCACGGTTTTTGGGTCGGTCACGGCAATGTCGTGGCTCAATTTCGCCAAGGTTTCTTGGGTCTCATAGGGCGGCAACATGACACCGGACCGCCGTGCAATGCGGTCGGATTTACCAAGATGCAGGTCGGATACGCAAAGCAACTGCCGATCGGCCCACCATAAAGCACCAGAGGGCAGGGCGGTCAGCCGGTGTTCACCAAATGTAAAGCTATGTGCGTTCATACTTTGTTCTAGAGCGTATTGAGTCGGAGGTGCAAGGATCAGAGTGCAGATAGACCAGCCTCGTCCATTAAGCGGGCGGCCATCTCCTCCATCAGGCGTTCGCGGCCTGCGCCTACGACGGGTACGCGGCCGGGTTCAAGGAGCATAGGTGCTGCAAGAGGGCTCACGCGGGGTAGGATGACGTGATCGACGCGGCCAGACGTGCGGGTCAGCATCTCTTCGATGCGGCCGAAATCGACCAGGCCACGCAGGGACTCTTCTCGGGTCACCTGCATAATAAGATGGTCGGGGTCGTATTTGGCGAGTGTGTCATAAAGGATGTCGGACGAAAACGTTGCTTGGCGGCCTGATTTACGTGCCTGCGGTAGGTTGCGCTGGATGAGGCCAGCGATGGTGGCCGATGCACGAAAGGTGCGTTTCATGACGGCGTTGCCGGCAAGCCAATCGGCGAAGCCATCGTGCAGCGCATCAGGGTTGAACAGCGGTGCGGGGTCATCGACAGGGGTTAATCCCCAGACAAGTGTCGCATAGTCGGTCGAGACAAAGCCAAGGGGATTGAGGTCAAGCTCCTCCATCCGTTTGGTCAGAAGAAGGCCAAGGGTTTGCTGCGCGTTGCGGCCTGCAAATCCGTAGAAACAGGTATGCGCGCGGCCATCGTGCGGAAAGGATTCGACAAGGATGCGGTCGGCTTGCGGAAGCTTTGACCATTCTCGTTGCAGGTGAAGCCATTCGGCGGTGTGCATCGGCAGCTCTGGCCAATCGTCTTCACGGAACATGCGCAAGATGCGTTGGGATAACTGAGTGGAGGTTGCGAATTTCGTGCCCATGAATGTGGCGATCTTGGGTGTCTTATCAGCGCGTCGGGTGACCTCGACCGACATGTCTTTAAGGGATTCGTAGCGGACGATTTGGCCGCCGATCAAAAAAGTATCACCGGGGGTCAGGGTAGCGGCAAAGGATTCCTCGATCTCGCCCAACGGTTTAAATCCGCCGCGCAGGCGAACTTTAAGGGTGTCGGTGTCCTGAATTGTGCCAATGTTCATGCGCAGATCGCGTGTAGCGCGGGGATCGCGCAGGTGCCAAAGGCCATCACGCAGATGAAGTCGCTTCCAGCGATCATAGGCGCGCAGGGCGTAGCCACCGGTGGCACAGAAGTCGAGGCAGGCGTCGAAATCAGCGCGAGCCAGGGTGCTGTAGGCGCCGACGGTGCGGACTTGCTGATAGAGGTCGTCTGCCGAGAACGGTCCAGCGCAGGCGCGGATCAGGATGTGTTGGCATAGGACGTCGCGTGGACCGGGGCCGGGGGGGTCGCCGTCGAGTTCATGGTCGCGGGCGGCTTGCAGGGCGGCAACGCATTCGACGACTTCAAACCGGTTCGCCGGAACCAGAAGCGCCTTGGACGGGGCGTTATAGCGGTGATTTGCTCGGCCGATACGCTGGATCAGGCGTTTAACGTTTTTGGGGGCACCGACTTGGATCACCAGATCAACGTCGCCCCAGTCGATGCCAAGGTCGAGGCTGCCAGTGCAGACGATGGCGCGCAGTGTGCCGGCGACCATCGCGGCCTCGACTCTTTGTCGTTGATCCCGGTCTAGGCTGCCGTGGTGAATGCCGATTGGCAGATCCGTGTCATTCGCGAGCCATAGGTTGTGAAAGAAGATTTCCGCCTGCGCCCGCGTGTTGTGGAAAATGAGCGTGGTTTTGTGTTGTTTGACCTGCTCTAGGACAGCCAGAATTGCATATTTGGCCCCGCCACCAGCCCAGGGGGGCCGTTCCTCGGTCACCAGCATGGAAATGTCAGGGTCGGGGCCGGGATCGGCGTAGAGAATTTCGCAGGGGTCAGGATGGCAGGCGAGGCCGCTGGCAATCCGGGCGGGGTTTTCGACGGTGGCAGAGAGGCCGACGCGGCGCAGGCCGGGGGCCATGGCTTGCACGCGCGACAGGGCTAGCATGAGCTGATCGCCACGTTTCGATTCCGCGAGCGCGTGAATTTCGTCAACGATGACGCGCTGTACACCGGCAAACATCCGGGGCGCGTCCTCGTACGAGGTCAGAAGGGCGAGGCTTTCAGGCGTGGTCAGTAAAATATGCGGGGGATCGGCGCGCTGGCGCTTTTTCTGGGTGGCGCTGGTATCGCCAGTTCGATCCTCGATCCGGATCGGCAGGCCCATGTCAGTGACCGGAGTGGTCAGATTGCGTTTGATATCGGCCGCCAGCGCCTTGAGCGGCGAGACATACAGCGTGTGAAGGCCTTGATGTTGGCCATCTGCGAGTTCGGCCAGCGTTGGCAGAAAGCCCGCGAGCGTTTTGCCGCCGCCCGTCGGTGCAATCAGCAGTAGCGCAGGGGCATCGGCCCGGTCCAGCATGTCCCGCTGATGGGGATGGATGGACCAGCCCCGCGCGGTGAACCAATCGTTAATAATAGGGGGCAATTCCATCCCCCTGATGTGTGGCGGCAGGTGCCCTTGGTCAAGCGATCAGCGGACGATCTCTTCTTCTTTGACGAACATGTTGGCCCAAGCGCGGTCAATCATGTCGGGATTCATTTGATATGGGATCCCCTCAAACTCGCAGATCGAGATCATCTGATCGATCAGGAAGATCGGTTGGTAGTTGGCATAGACGTTGTCGATCTGCGGGTAGAGGTTGTTGAGCAGGTGAACCAACGTGCGTTCGTCCAGCGGCATCTTTTTCTTGCGTGCAACAAGAGCGAAGATTTTCAGGAAGTCGGCCTGCGAAGGTCCGTCAATTTTGATCTTGAAGAAGATACGGCGCAGGGCCGCTTGGTCAAAGATCGCATTGGGGTGAAAGTTCGTGGAAAAGATGACGAGGGTGTCGAATGGCACCTCGAACTTTTCACCCGATTGCAGGGCAAGAATATCTTTGGACTCTTCAAGTGGTACGATCCAGCGGTTGACCAGCGACTGCGGCGGCTCTGCCTGACGGCCAAGGTCGTCCACGATAAAGATGCCCCCCGTCGATTTCATCTGCAGCGGGGCCTGATAGGTCCGTGCAACCGGGTTGTAGACAAGGTCGAGCATCGAGAGCGAAAGTTCGCCCCCGGTGATCACGGTCGGGCGTTCGCAGCGAACATAGCGGGTATCGAACCGACCTGTCGTGCGGCGCAGGGAATTGGGGTCCTGTTCGTCGTCATCGGCGCTGGAGTGCACGATCGGATCGTAGACGGTGATGACCTGACCGGAGTATTCGATGGCGCGGGGCACATAGATTTTGTCCCCCAGAGCGTCGCGAATACCGTTTGAAATTGAAGACTTACCATTGCCCGGCGGGCCATACATCAGGATGGATCGCCCGGAGCTGACAGCAGGGCCAAGGTTGGAAATAAGGGCGGGAGGCAGGATGAGGTGCCCCATCGCGGTGGTCAGTTGGTCGCGTGTAATCTGGATGTTGCGGATCGACTGACGCTTGATCTGTTCGCGGTAGATGTCCAGCGGCACGGGCATTGCACCGTAATATTCCGACTGTTTCAGCGCATCATTGGCCCGGTTACGGCCTGCGTCGGTCAGCTGATAGCCCATTTCAGAGCTGCCAGAGGACGACATGCTGCCCGTCGCCTCGAGTAAGAGCTGGCCGCGGGCCAGATCGACCAATTCCTGCGTGACATTGACGGGCAGACAGACGGCGCGCGCAAGCTGCGTGACCATAGTCAGGTTCATGCGGAACATGGTTTTAACCAAAATGTCGCGCATCATCGGCAGGGGCAGAGCCATACCTTCCAAAGAGCGCGGGCTTGGCGGGGCCATGACCCCAGTGTTTTGCATGTTCAAATGATCGACCCCATCAAAGCAACGCGGGGCGGACCCCCGGTGTTGCCTCTGTATGGTGTCGATTTATGGCTAAAACATGGACAAACGGTTTCACTGCGGCGGCATTTATGGCCGCCGTGGGTCAATATCCGCGGTAAATGACCAGTCCGAGGTAGGCGAGCAGGGTCATTGCCAAGGGAAGGCCCATGGGAAAGCGGCGCCCTGACGTCCAGCTGGCCCAGTCCGGTGCGAGCCGGCGCAGGGGCGTCATGCGCGCGATGCGGTGGATAGCCCAGCCGCCCAGCAGGCACAGCGAAAACAGGTAAAGCAACGGGGCGATGTCACCTGTCGCGATCATCGGTGCGGCGGCGGCGGCGAATTTCGCATCACCCGCGCCGACTGCGCCAACGGCGTTCAGGGCAATGCCGATGATCAACACGACGATCATGTGCACATAGCCCCAAAGATAAGCCTCGAGCGGGAGGGCGAAGTAGCCAAGGACCACGTAGCCTGCAAAAAGCGTCATGACGGCGGCGTTGGTGATCTTCATACGCGATAAATCGGTATAGGCGACCCAGAGGCAGACCGGGATTGCGACGATCATGAACCACCAAGCGGCTGTAGCGGACAATACCATGTGTTAAACCGCTTCCAGGGCGCGCAAGGCGCGGGTGGCTTCTTCGAAGTGCTGCGGGTGCGTGTCGATGGCTTCGCGCAAAAGGCCCTTGCCCGTGGTCACGTCGTTTTGCTTAATCGCGGTCAGCGCCATGGTGTAAAGCAGCTGTGCGCGTTCAATTTGGGTCATTGGCACGACCGGCAGGTCGTATTTGCGCTGCGCGCCGCGTGCCAGGATCAAGTTGTTCTTGGCGGTAAACATTGTGCTGTCTTGGCGCAGGGCGTCGGTGAACAGACGCTCTGCCCCCGGATAATCGCCGCGTGTCAGTTTTGAATAGCCCCAGTTATTCATGGTGTTAGCGGGTGTCGACGTCAGGCCGACGGCGGTTTGGTAAAAGCTATCAGCCTTGGACCACTGTTGTTTGCTGTCGGCGATCATCGCCTCTAGCCGGTAGCGATCAAAGGTTTCGTGGGTCGGGGGGATGGCGTTCAGCGTTGCCGCTGCATCGTCCCAGCTATTTGCGCGAATTTGGGCTTCGGCCATTTCAACCCGGTCATCAAGGTTGGAGTCGGGGTGCGCAATGACAAGCTTCCAAGTCGTCACGCCCTCGTCTGCGCGGCCTGCACGGACCAATGATTGGGCAAGTCCGCGCTGCAGATCGATCCGGTCCGGATTGCCGGCCAAGGCGCCGTTGAAATATTTTACGGCCTCTTCGGGATCGCCAACCGTAAGCATGACGTCGTTCAGGCTCGCGCTTTCGATCGAGTTGAGGTCCTGCATAGCGCGCTGCACTTCGGCATCGCCGTTACGTGTGCCGCAAGCGGACAAGGCCAGCGTTCCGGCCAGACATAGAATAACGGTATGGCGCATTTTTATGCGTCCTTTCCTGCTGCTACCTCAAAGCGGTTCGATGGAGTCGTCATCGGCGCGCCGGACCAGTTCAAAGTTCTGGTTCTCTTGCGCAGGATCGTAAATAACGGCGTCGCGTTTGGATAGTGCCAAGCGCAGGTTCTCTCGGATCTCGTCAGAATTCCCGTTGTCCGTGGCAAATGCGCGACGAAAAATCTCGGCGGCTTCGGCAAATTCGCCTTTTTCCATCAATAATACGCCCAAGTTGTTCCAAGCGGGGGCGAAATCAGGTGCCTCTTCAGCGGCGCGGCGCAGCAGGCCTTCGGCTTGTCCTAAGCGGCCAAGGCGCAGGTTGGCGGACCCAAGCGCGGACAATGTGTCCACGTTAAAGCCCTGCACCACGGCGGCGCGGGAATATGCATCAAGCGCGAGTTCGTATTCCCCGGCGGCCATCAGGCGGTGACCAACGACAAGGTTATCCACCTGCGCCTTGCCGGCGACGCCGGGTGCAAAAACGCCGTCCCCAGACGCAAGCGGGCCGCCTGATGAACAGGCGGCCAGTGCGAGACATATTGCGGCAGCCAAGGCGCTGCGAGGTCGAATCATCGGTTCAGTTTCCGCCCCCCATGGTTTGCGTGATACCGTAGATGGAGGGTCCGATCAGGATGAGCAAAAGCGGCGGCACGGTCAACATCATCGTGGCAAGTGTCATCTTGGTTGGTAGTTTATTTGCAGCTTCTTCGGCACGCATGACACGTTTATCACGCATTTCTGCGGCATAGACCCGCAGCGCATCGGCGATCGAGGTGCCGAATTGTTGGCTTTGGATCAGCACTGTTGTGAAGGACGAGATGTCTTGCACACCGCAGCGTTCCGCCATGTCGCGCAACACAGCCTCTTTCCCTTTGCCGGCCTTCATTTCTTGGCTGACCAGTTCGAATTCAGAAGCCAGATCGGGGAAGCCTGATTTCAACTCTCTTGCGACGCGCAGGATGGACTGGTCCATGGATTGACCAGCTTCAACGCAGACCAGCATCATGTCGAGGCTATCTGGGAAGCCGTATTCGATGGCCTCTTTGCGCGCGGCGACGCGGCGCGTGACCCAGTATTTCGGTAGCATGTAGCCAATAAAGCCCGGAATCAGCAACGTCATCATCATAGACTGCTGCGACACTTCGCCCGTCTGCGTTTTCAGCAGGGCATAGAGGCCGCCAAAGATAAGACCGAAAATACCCAAGGCGAACTGACTGAAGTGAAAGGTTCGGACGGCGTTTTTGGATTTATAGCCGGCCTGCAACAGCGTCAGTCGTGCTGCAGAGTAGGCGACGGCATCCTGCGGTTCCAGAAAGTTGGCGTATTTTTCCAACTTGTCTTTGCTTGTGGGCGCACGCAGGCGTTCGCCGTTGCCGCTTGCCTTGGCGGTGTGGGCGCGGTTGAGGGCTTTGAGTTTGTCTAGTGGATCGACCTGCTTTTTCAGCAGGACAGGCAACGTGACAAGGATCATGATGAGGCCAATAAAGCCCACCAGAATGACGCCGCCAAATGGACCAAGGATGTCGGTTAGCATCGTGTTGATATCGTTGATAATAGACATAATCTGACCTTACACCTTGATGTTCACGAGGGCGCGCATGACGATCAGGTTCAGAACCAGAAAGCCGGTTACGACCAGACAGGCAGGGATGAAAATTGGCTTATCCATCACCTCGTCGAAATAGCCGGGCTGGATCAGGTTGATCACGATCAACGCTAGGATCGGGAAGGCCGAGAGCAATTTGCCGGACCATTTTGCCTCTGACGTGATGGCTTTGACGCGGCGGAACAGGCGGAAGCGGGACCGGATCACTTTGGCCAGACCGTCAAGAATTTCGGCCAAGTTACCACCAGAGGTTTGCTGGATCGTGACGGCGACCGCCAAGAAGCGCAAATCCTGCATATCTAGACGTTCTGCCATGGCCTTCAGCGTTTCACCCATATCGCGGCCATAGGCGGCCTCGTCCGAGATGACGCCCATTTCGGTGCCCAGTGGGTCAGGCAATTCCCTAGCAACAATCTGAACAGCCGAGGAAAATGGGTGGCCGACGCGCAGGGAACGCACCATCAGTTCGACGGCTTCTGGCAGTTGTTCTTCGAACAAGGCCATGCGCTTGTTCGCCTTGCCGCTGATCCACATGAACACACCGCCCACGCCCATACCAACCGCGACGACGGCGCGGGTCGGGGGGGCGACTTCGGTCATCATTGTCAGGCCAAAGAAGGCCATGACGCTGACGCCTGCCATCAGCAGGATGATTTGCGGCGGGGTAAAGGCGATGTTAGCACGCTGCGCCTTGGCAGCCAAAATCGAATAAAGCGGGATGCTTTGCGATTTCATGTGCTGGGTCATCTCCTTGCGGAGCTGTTCCAGAACCTGTTCGCGGTTGCCGCCTTTTTCAAGCAGCTGCAGGCGGCGGTTCACCTTGCCATTCATGGTGATCGATTTGCCAAAAAGCACCAAATAGATGCCCTGCACCACGAAGATCACGGACGCAAAGATCGCAATATAGATAAGCGGTTCGGCGGAAATCATGGTGCGTTACTCCGCAACAAGGGGTTCGAAAATCTGCGGCGGCAAATCGTAGCCCCACAGTTTGAAACGGTCAGAGAAGTGGCTGCGCACGCCGGTGGCCGTGAAGTGACCGATGATCTTATTCTCGGGCGTCAGACCAACACGTTGGAATTTAAAGATTTCCTGCATTGAAATCACGTCGCCTTCCATCCCGGTAATTTCGGTGATGGACGTCATGCGGCGCGAGCCGTCTTGCAGACGCGAGGCCTGCACGATCAGGTTCACAGCGGATGAGATCTGGCTACGCATCGCTTTAATCGGCATTTCAATACCGGCCATAGCGATCATGTTTTCTAGACGGGACACGCCGTCACGCGCAGAGTTGGCGTGGATCGTTGTCATCGATCCGTCGTGGCCCGTGTTCATGGCCTGCAACATGTCGATAACTTCTTCGCCGCGCGTTTCCCCGACGATGATGCGGTCTGGCCGCATCCGCAGGGCGTTTTTCAGACAGTCGCGCTGGCTGACAGCGCCCTTGCCTTCGACGTTGGGCGGACGGCTTTCCATGCGACCCACGTGGATCTGTTGTAGCTGAAGTTCGGCCGTGTCTTCGATCGTCAGGATTCGTTCGTCGTTGTCGATGAAAGACGACAGCGCGTTCAACGTCGTCGTCTTACCCGAACCCGTACCGCCAGAAACGATAATGTTCAGACGGGTTGCGACGGCGGCCTGCAGATAGGCGGCCATTTCTTCGGAAAACGCCCCGAATCGCACCAGGTCATCGATGCCCAGCTTGTCCTTTTTGAACTTACGAATCGACACCAGCGAGCCGTCGACAGCAATCGGACCGACCATCGCGTTGAAACGCGAGCCGTCGGCAAGACGGGCGTCAACGTAGGGGTTACTTTCGTCGACGCGGCGACCCACGGCAGATACGATCTTGTCGATGATCCGCAGCAGGTGCTTTTCGTCTTTAAAGGTGATGTCGGTCAGTTCGAGCTTGCCGTCGCGTTCGACAAAGATCTGCTGTGGGCCGTTCACCAGAATATCGTTGACCGTGTCATCCTTGAGCAGGGTTTCAAGCGGACCCAAGCCCTTCACCTCGAAGAACAGGTCCTGCGACAGGGTGACGCGTTCATCCCGGTTCAGGACGATGCCCATTTCATCAAGCGTTTCGTTCGTGATTGCGTTGATTTCGTTGCGCAAATCATTCTCGCTCGCGTTTTCAAGCGCGGCGAGGTTCAGGTTGTCGAGCAGGGCTTTGTGTAGCTCTAGCTTAATTTCACCCAGTCGTTCCTTGCGCTTTTTATCGCGGTCACCCGGCGCGACTTCTGCCGCGCGGGTGGGCATGGATTTCATCAAGGATTTACGCGGAGCATCCTCGGCCACCAGCGCCGTTACGGCGGACATGGTTGGCTTGGGATTTCCGGGTGCGGGCGTCGCCGCGCCGCCTGGCTTTTTGTACTTCGAGAACATGACGTGCCTTTCCCTTAACCGCGTGCTTCGGCGTGATCGGCCCGATTGACCGCGTGGACAGAGGCCGCGAGTTTCGCGATCTCTTTGCGCATGGTGTTTTTAGGGGCATTCACAGCAAGCGGCGTGCCGTGATCACCGGTTTGCGCGACCTGCTTGCCGCCATCGGGCAACTGAACTTCGACTGAGATTCCAAGGCTTTCGCCCAGCCGTTTGACCCGCGCCTTGCCGGAAAGATCGGTGAAGCCGGGTGCCCGGTTCAGCACAAAGCGCAGCTTTTCAAACGGCAGGCTTTCAGACTGCAGGGCGCGTTTCAGACGCAGAGTGTTCTGCGCTGAACGCATGTCCAGTTCCAACGTCGCGAAATAGATGTGCGCGGCTTCTAGAACGGTCTGCGACCATTCGACCATGACAGAGGGCATATCGATGATGATGTAATCAAAGTTCGTCCGCGCCATTTCCAACATTCGCGAGACATCAGCGCTGGTGATCAGATCCATGGGGATCATGTCCGTCGGCGCGGTCAGCACGTGCAGTTTTTGGTCATAGGACAAAAGCGCCTGCATAAATGAGGTGCTATCCATCGCTTCGGTGTCTGACATCAATTCAAGCACTGCCTCTCGGCGGGGCAGGTCGAGGTAAGTCGAGACCGAGCCGCACTGCAGGTCGAGGTCGAGCAAGCAGACGCGGGGTGGGTTGTCCTTGTCGAGCAGCGACAATTCCCAAGCCAGATTGACTGCGAAAGTCGTGGCCCCGGTGCCGCCTGCCATGCCGTGCACAGCGATCAGCACACCATCATGGGTGCCAGTCGCCTTCAGCTTGTTTTGCAATTCCGGGGCGATGGCGATTTCCGCGGCAGGGGTTAGGACCCGTTCGATTGCGTTGGCCAGCTCGTTTTCCGGCAGCGGATAGGGCACAAATTCGTCGCCGCCTTCGCGCAGCAGCTTGTGTAGCGCGGCGGGGCTGACGTCTTCGGTGATAAGGATGACTTTGATTTCTTGGGTTTTGGCCGCGCTGATGATGGCAGCGATTCGGTCAAGGTTGACTTCATCCTCTGCATCCATCGCGACGGCCAGAAATTGCAATTCAGCCGCGTCAGGTTGGCGCAGAAATGCAAGGGCGTCGTCAAAGCTCAAATCACCCCAGCTTTCGCCAAGGGCTGCTTCCATGTCTTCGATCAACAGATCAAAGATCTGTACATCACGACTGACGGTGCAGGCCACCAGAGCGGGGCTATCGGATTTATGAATTGCATTGCTGCTCATGCCGGACGTCCTCATTCAATTGGGCGCCACACGGGTATATGAGGGATGTCTTAAGGTCCCGTCACGATCACCCGGTGCCTACGTATGTCCTGCATCGTGCAGAACAAGACTGACCCGTTGGATCGGTTTTGACGGTTAATCTTGTCGAGAATGGGACCAAATTCGATTGATTGTGCGTTCAGGCGGCACGATCATGTGAATTTTGAAGCACTGTTGACGCACACCTTGCGGTGCGCGTCACATAACAGTGAGAATATTAGGCGGTTTTGGCGCGTTTTACTGAATAGAGTCCAGCGTCGCCGTCGCAGAAGTCGACAAGGTCGTCGGAGGGACGGCGCTGGCGATATATTCGCGGAAAATGACTTCGGCGTATTTACCGTTCAGCAACATCGGCGCGCCTTTGACGAAGCCAGAAACTTCGGTGACGGTGCGGCGATTCTGTTGTTCGGGCGCTTGTGTTGCGATGACCGGACGGGTTTCGCCGTACGAAACAAGCGCTTCTAGACGCGAACGGCTGATGCCTTGGGTCGACAAAAAGTTGACGACCGCATTGGCGCGCGCCAAGCCGAGGCGTTTGTTGTAGGACGCGCTGCCGACCAGGTCGGTGTGCCCGTAAACATTGAAACGGATTTCCGGGAATTGCCGAATCCAATTGGCCTGTGTGATCAGAACCGCCTGCGCGGCTGAGTCCAACTGGCTGGAATTGAACGCGAATGTGACCGTCGTGTCGACCTCGGCTGCAAAGCGCTGGCCCAATTGGACTGTTGCCTCGCCGGGGTTGGTCATTGCTTGATGGTTCGCAGCGGTGGCCGCACCAAAGTCGGCAGCAACCCCGGCAGCGCCAGCAGGCAAAGCGGCATCGTTGTGGAAACCGGCCTCTTGGGCGCAGCCCATCAAGGTCAGGGCGGCGGCGGTAACTGTTAGCAGAGTCTTCATCATACCGCCCCTATCATTCCATCACATAGCCGTAGGACCCGCTAAAGTCCTGACGTGCTACTTCACCCGCGCCGCCCGATTTGGGGGCGTTTGATGCCGCCACACGGCCGAACAGGAACAGGTCCTTTTCGGATGGCGGTTGCACACGGTCTGTCGGCAAAGCCAAGGCTTGCCCACGGGTTGGTGTCACCAAATGCGGGGTGACGATAATCACCAGCTCGGTCTGTTCGCGGCTGTATTCGACGCTGCGGAACAGGGCACCCAAAACGGGCACGTCGCCCAGCCATGGCACCTGACCTTTAAGATCGGTGAAATCATCAGACAGCAAACCGGCGATGGCAAAGCTTTCGCCGTCGCGCATTTCAACTGTGGTCGATGTTTCGCGGCGCTTGAAGGCGTTGATGGTAAAGCCGTTTGCGGTAAAGCCGTTGGCCGTATCGATCGACGACACTGCTGCCTTTAGTTCCAAGTTGATGATGTCGCCATCAACAACCCGGGGTGTGAAGGTCATTTCCACGCCAAAGGGTTTATATTCAACCGAAATTTCACCGTTGTCTTGTGTCACGGGCACGGGATATTCACCGCCGGCCAAGAACTTAGCCTCTTGCCCTGAGAGCGCGGTCAAGTTCGGCTCTGCCAAGCTACGGACCACGCCGCGCGCTTCCAAAGCTTCTAGCAGAATGCCGACTTCAAGTCCGCCAGCGTTAAAGCCAAACAAGAAAGCGCCGTTATTCGCATTCGTGGTGGGGGTGGACCCGCTAAAAGTATTGCTCACTGCGCCAGAGCTGACAAGCGAACCAGTGCCGCCAGTTGTGCCAAGGTTGCCGTTCAGCGCGGTGCCCTGTGCTGCAATCGATGATGCCAGCGATTTGCTAACACTGCGCTGCATTTCGGCAAAACGGACCTTCAGCATGACCTGCTGGGTGCCGCCGACGCTCATAAGGTTGGACACCCGGTCAGGGGCATAACGCTCAGCAAGTTCCAACGCGCGATCAAGCCGCGCAGTGCTGGTGACAGTACCGGACAAGACGATACCGTTGTTCGCTGTGCGGACCTCGATCGGCTCTCCTGGCAGGATCTGCTCCAGCCGTTCTTTGAATTCCGCGATGTCAGGGGTGACCTGCACCTCGACGTTGCTGATCAGGCGGCCGTCTGGCCCCAAAATCGTCATCGTCGTGCGCCCTGGTTCCTTGCCCAGCAAATAGATGCTGCGGTCCGACAAAGACGAAATGTCGGCGATACCAGGGTTTGCGATGGAAATTTCCGCAAAGGGTTCGTCGCTTTCAACCACGATCGCACGGTTCATGGGCACTGCCAAAGGGGCAGACGCCGAACCGCGCACAACACGCAGTGTCTCCGCAGACGTTGTCATTGGAATGCTGGCCATCGCCAGCGAAAGGCTCGCAAGTGCGGCCTTCATGAATCTGTCATAGCTCATTGTGACCTGCCTCTCCGATCACGCCTCAGCGGAAATTATTTTCCGTCATTAGGGCTACCATGACCGGACCGCATGATTATTGCAAGAATCAATGGTTTGCAGGTCGGACTTGCTGTGGATAAAGCGCAACAGCTAGCCATTTTTTGTATGTCTGCTTGGCTCTGCGGACATAGAAAAGGCGCCGGGGACGTGGCCCCGGCGCCTTGTATTGGCTGCCATCAGTTTGTGCAGGCGATTTCCATCTGCACTTTTTCGGTGCCGCGGCGGACAGTCGTGTAGCAAGTCTGCGGGGCAGGGGCGACTTCGACGGGGGCTTCTGCAACGACGACGGGGGCTTCTGGCGGCTCTGGCAAGGTGATTGCCTGATCGCCATCGGGCACGACATTCAACGCAGAGTCCGATCCGACGAGCGAGAGGCTGAGCTTGCCTTCGGACTGGGCCTGCGCAAGGCGGGCCACGTCAGAGGGGCTGACCTGAACAGTCACCGTGCGCGGGATGACGGTTTGGGTGCTGTTGCGGTCGGTGCTTTGATCAATCGCGATCAGCTCAATCGACGATCCGATCAAGAATGTTTCATCCTGCCGTGCGGTCGGGCCGACCAAGCCGGTCCAGTAGATGTCGACTCGGTTTCCGGGGCGCAGAAAGCCTGACACGCCAGTTCCGGCATCAACATAGATGGTAAAAGCACGCATCATGGGGCGCAGTGTCTGCGTGATGCTGGCGATCTGGCCTTGCGGGGTCACTTTGGACGAAAGAACAATTTCGTTTGCGTCCATCGACACGAGTACCGATCGGCTGATGTCCATGCCTTCGGGGAATAGGTCCTCTTTGGTTGCAAAAGAGCCTTCGGGAAGGAAGTCTTTGGCGTAACGGACCGCTATCAGGTCGTCGGGCATGATGGTGTCGCCAAAGGCCTTTGCGGAGTTGACCGCCAGTACTTCGACAGTTTCGACAATTTGAGCCGCGCGTTGGCGTTCTGCAATCAACGCAGATTCTGTATCGGCAACATAGCCTTTGACCATGTAGACGGCGAATCCTGCGAGCGCCATTCCCAGCACCAGCACTAATCCAAATACTGTACGCATGATTTATCCTTTCGTGGTGGCCGTAAAATCGACGGAGTGGGGCAGCAGGGGCCGACGCGTCGTGGCTAAAATATTAAGGTTCGGTGGCTGCGATGACGTCTGCGATGTTATCTGCTTTTGCCAGCGCTGACGGCTTGATGGCGACGGCGATGATCAGGCCAAGGCCCACAGTTGCAGCTGTAAGTACGACCCAATCTACGGTGATCGCGCCGTCTTCGGCTGCAATGAAATTTTTCAAAAATCTTGTCATGTCCAAGTTCTCCGATCTGGTGGCGACATCTTTGCATCGCAGGGTATTACGGCAAACTTGCGGCGGGGCCGTGGTGCTTTCGTGCCCAGCACAACAAAAAAAGCCGCGCCATATTGGCGCGGCTTTCAGTAGCGTTGGAGCTACTATTATGGAGTGGTGGTGCCGGCAACAGCCTGGATGTCAGTAACGATCAGGGCAGTCTTGGCGATTGCCGCGTTACGGACAGTCGTGCCGACCAGCAGGCCCAGAGCAACGATGGCAGCGGTCAGAACGACCCAGTCAACAGTCACAGCACCGTCTTCGTCGTTGCGGAAGTTTTTGATAAAGTTCAACATGTTAATTCCCTCCTCAGGGTATCGCTAGTGTTATAGTATCCCTTGCCGGATTATCGCGACCGGCCTCTTGTTTGGCCGCTCCCCGTCTTGGATGAGTTATATTTGCCCTGTGATTGCGTCTGAAATTAGGCCCGTTTCGCACTATTTTGGACGAGACTTAATAAAGAGCAATAAAACTCCTAAGTATCTGAATTAATGTGTGAATTTTATTCATTTACTACATTTTCGTTAATTTTTGCGTTGCGCGTTTGCGTCGAATACTGGCGAAAATGCCTTATTGTTCACGTCAAAGTAGCAATCATGCTGTGAACCTGCGACTCTCGGCGCAAAAGAAGCGTCGAGCAGGACGGATAAATTATGAAAATCTTTACGGTGGGCTGTCTTGTGGTAGCCGGGCTGATGATGGGCGTCGCAGAATTGCGGGCTGAAAGCCGATTGCAGCCTGATTTTACCTTTAAAAGGGTCGGGGTGCCTAAGTCGGGCGGATCGCGGATTACTGTTCAGGTCGATCCTAACGCGGCCCCTGCGACAATGTTTGCGCCAAAGCCCGAACAGACCGCTGCGGCTGTTATGACGCCGGACGGTGCTATCGCCCGTGTGCCGCAGTCCTCGGGGCTGGATTGGTTCTGGTCCACGATCTCTCCTGCTTTGGCGGACAGTGGGCCGGGGCGTTTGCACGACGCGCTTGCGGTGATCGCCCAGCCGCCAGAGGGAAAGTCGGTGCCGGCCCCGCGCTTGCAGACATTGCAGGACATCGCGGCGCTACATGGGATCGAGATTCTGAAGGCGACCGTCGGCACAAAGGTCAGTCCGGCGTTAGTGCTTGCTTTGATCAGTGTGGAAAGCGCGGGGAATGCGCAGGCGGTTAGCGGGGCAGGGGCGCAGGGATTGATGCAACTGATGCCCGACACCGCCGCGCGTTTTAGCGTGACGGATAGCCTGTCGCCCGCACAGAACATTAAAGGCGGCGTGGCCTATTTGGATTGGTTGATGAACAAGTTCGATGGCGACCCGATTTTGGTGCTGGCGGGATACAATGCTGGCGAAGGGTCGGTGCGCGACAACAAAGGCGTGCCGCCCTTCGCGGAAACCCGCGGCTATGTGCCCAAGGTGCTAGCCGCTTTTGCCGTGGCAAAGGGCCTGTGCCTGACACCGCCAGAACTGGTCAGCGACGGCTGTGTGTTCGCGGTCAACAGGTCGTAATTGGTAGGCGGGCCAATCTGGCCCGCCCGTTTTGATTAGTCGACGATTGTGGCTTCGGTTGCAGCGCGCAATTCGTCCATCGTCACGTCCGTCGCGCATTCGACGATCCGCAAGCCGCCTTCGACGACATCCAGCACACCAAGGTTCGTGATGATCCGGTCCACGACGGCAGCGCCCGTCAGCGGCAGAGTGCAGGCCTTCAAGACTTTTGATTCGCCGTGCTTGTTGGCGTGATCCATGACGACAACGACGCGCTGCACGCCGGCGACAAGGTCCATCGCGCCGCCCATGCCTTTGATCAGCTTGCCGGGAATCATCCAGTTCGCCAGATCGCCATTCTCGGCGACTTCCATCGCGCCAAGAATCGCCATCGCGATCTTGCCGCCGCGGATCATGCCAAAGGACGTCGCAGAATCGAAGAACGAGGTCTGCGGCAGTTCGGTAATCGTCTGTTTACCCGCATTGATCAGGTCGGCGTCTTCTTCGCCTTCAATCGGGAAAGCGCCCATGCCAAGCATGCCGTTTTCCGATTGCAACGTCACCTCGATCCCGTCGGGGATATAGTTGCTGACCAGCGTCGGGATACCGATGCCAAGGTTTACGTACCAGCCGTCCTGCAATTCTTGTGCAGCGCGGGCCGCCATTTGGTTGCGGTCCCAGCCCTTTTGCGTCCCAGCCATTATGCAGACTCCTTCTTGCGTGTCGTGCGCTGTTCGATCCGCTTTTCGTGCTCGCCTTGAATAATGCGATGCACATAGACGCCGGGCAGGTGGATGCTGTCGGGCTCTAGGCTGCCTGTGGGCACGATCTCTTCGACTTCGACCACGCAGACCTTGCCGCACATGGCGGCGGGTGGGTTAAAGTTGCGGGCAGTCTTGCGGAACACAAGGTTGCCGGTCGCGTCCGCTTTCCAAGCCTTCACGATTGCCAGATCCGCGACGATGCCGCGTTCCATGATATAGGTCTGGCCGTCGAAGTCCTTGTGCTCTTTCCCCTCGGCGATCTGGGTGCCGACGCCGGTCTTGGTGTAAAAGCCGGGAATGCCGCAGCCGCCAGCGCGCATCCGTTCGGCTAGCGTGCCTTGCGGATTGAATTCGACCTCTAGTTCCCCAGCCAGATATTGACGCATGAACTCGGCGTTCTCGCCCACGTAAGAAGAGATCATCTTCTTAACCTGCTTAGTTTGCAGCAGGATGCCGATCCCGAAGTCATCGACGCCAGCATTGTTGGACGCAAAGGTCAGACCCTTGACGCCTGAGTCCTTGATCGCGCCCAGCAGAAGTTCGGGGATGCCACACAGGCCAAAGCCTCCGGCGGCGATTAGCATGTCATCGGTCAGCAGACCGTCCAACGCCTCGGCGGCAGAGCCATAGACTTTCTTCATCTCGCACCCTCAAAATTCAATTGCCCGGCGAACCTGCTAGGCGCGCCGGGCAATGTCAATCTGATGCGGGCCTCTGAAGCCTATTCCAAAACGTCGCCGTCATCGTCGTCTGGCGCTGGCTTGGCTTTTGGCGCAGCTTTTTTCGCAGCAGGCTTTTTGGTCGCCGTCTTAGTTGCAGTCTTCGCCGCTGTCTTTGCAGCAGGTTTCTTTGCGGCCGTTTTCGCGGCTGGTTTTTTGGCAGCGGCCTTTTTCGGAGCAGCCTTCTTTTTGGCCCCCGGTTTTGGTTTGCCAGATTTCGCAGCCCGTTCGTCCAACAGGTCCACCGCCTGCGCCAGCGTCAAATCCTCTGGCGTGATCGTGTCAGGGATCGTGGCGTTCAGCTTATCCCATTTCACGTAGGGCCCGTATTTGCCGTCATAGATATTAACCGGACCGCCAGCGGCCGGGTGTTCGCCCAACTCTCTCAACGCGACGGCTGCCTTGCCGCGGCTGCCGCGGCTGGCGACTTTTTCGGCCAATAGCTGCACCGCGTGGTTCATGCCAACGGTCCAGACGTCGTCCAACCCTTCGAGGTTGGCATTGGTGCCACCCCGGTCAGATGTCGTGTCAGCGTGTTTCAAATACGGACCATAGCGCCCGATGTTTGCCCAAACGTTAATGCCGTCTTCGGGGTGTGTTCCAATGAGGCGGGGCAGGGCGAGCAGGCGCACGGCCTCTTCTAGGCTAACCTCTTCAGGCTCCCACGCAGCAGGCACAGATTGACGCGGCGGCTTCGGCACCTCCTCTGTCGCGGCACCGCGCTGTGCGAAGGGGCCAAAGCGGCCTTTGAAGATGCGGATCTCTTCGCCTTGATCCTCGCCCAGTAGCTTGCCGTCAGGGGGAATTGCAGACTTTTCCGCCTCTGGATCGGGGGGGCCGAAGGGCCGGGTGTAGCGGCATTCAGGGTAATTCGAACAGCCGATGAATGCGCCGCCGGACCGGGCTGTGCGCATCGAAAGGCGGCCCGCGCCGCAGTTGGGGCAAAGGCGTGGATCGGTGCCATCGCCGGGATCGGGGAAAAGGTGCGGTTCCAGCACCTCGTTGATTTTGTCCAGCACTTCGCCGATGCGCAGATCGGCGGTCTCGGCAATAGCCGCAGAAAAGTCGCGCCAGAACCGTTCGAGCAGCTTTTTATAGTCGCCTTCTCCGGCGCTTACCTTGTCGAGCTGATCTTCTAGGTCGGCTGTAAAGTCGTATTCAACGTAGCGGTGGAAATAGTTCGACAGGAACGCTGTCACCAGCCGCCCTTTATCCTGCGGAATCAGGCGGTTCTTGTCTTTTTCGACATAGCCGCGATCCTGAATCGTCGTGACTATGCTGGCATAGGTGGACGGGCGGCCGATGCCGAGCTCTTCCATGCGCTTGACCAGCGTCGCTTCGGTATAGCGGGGCGGGGGAAGGGTGAAATGTTGTTCACTATCAACCGATTGCTTTTTGGCAACCTCGCCCTGTTCGATCTGCGGCAGACGCTTGTCGTCTTCGTCCGTGCTGTCGTCGCGGCCTTCCTCGTAGACACGCAGGAAGCCGTCGAACAGCATGACCTGACCGTTGGCACGCAGCATGACTTGCCCATCCTTGCTGCCCACATCCACGGTCGTGCGTTCCATACGCGCCGCTTCCATTTGGCTGGCCAGCGTGCGCTTCCAGATCAGATCATACAGCTTGCGCTGATCGGCATCCTTGATCTCTGCCTGTGAGGCGTCGACCATCATATCCGTCGGGCGGATACATTCGTGCGCCTCTTGCGCGTTCTTCGCCTTGTTTTTGTAGATGCGAGCGTCCTTGGGGACGTAATTGTCGCCAAACTTCGCCTTGATCGCGTCGCGCGCACCGGTCACCGCTTCTGGTGCCATGTCGATGCCGTCGGTCCGCATATACGTGATGAATCCGGCTTCATACAGGCGCTGTGCAACGCTCATGCACTGCTTTGCGCCCATGCCGAATTTACGGCTAGCTTCCTGCTGCAGGGTCGAGGTCATGAAGGGTGGGCTGGGGTTGCGGCTGGCGGGCTTCGCCTCCACGCTTTGGACGGACAGATCGCGCGAGGTGATCGCCTGCACAGCCATTTCGGCCTGCGTTGCGTTACCCAGATCGAATTTATCAAGTTTTTTGCCGCCAAGAACCGTCAGGCGCGCCTCGTAATTTGCGCCGCGGGGGTTTTCCAAAACCGCGCGGACGGTCCAATATTCCTGATTGCGAAAGGCTTCGATTTCCATCTCGCGTTCGACGATCAAACGTAGGCAGACCGACTGAACCCGGCCTGCGGATTTCGCGCCGGGCAGTTTGCGCCACAACACAGGCGACAGGTTGAAGCCGACCAGATAATCCAGCGCGCGGCGCGCCAAATAGGCATCCACCAGCGGTTGGTCGACTTGGCGGGGATTTTTCATCGCCTCGGTTACGGCGGATTTTGTGATCGCGTTAAAGACGACGCGGCTGGCAGATTGAATTTTCAGCCCGCGCTTGTTCTGCAACTCTTCTTGCAGGTGCCACGAAATCGCCTCGCCCTCTCTGTCGGGGTCGGTTGCGAGGATCAGGTGCGGGTCTTCTTTCAGCGCATCGACGATGGCCTTGAGGTGCTTTTTGGAATCGCTCGCGACCTCCCACAGCATGGTAAAGTCTTCGTCCGGTAGGACCGAGCCGTTCTTTGGCGGCAGGTCGCGGACGTGGCCGTAGGATGCCAGCACCGTGAAATCCTGCCCCAAATACTTGTTGATCGTCTTGGCTTTCGCCGGGGATTCGACAACGACAACTGGCATGGAAAACCTTGCTTTTACTAGAGGGCACACTGGCCGCGCAACATGGTCGGCTTGTCCCTAAGTTGTCAATCCGGCGGCGTAGCGCCAGTGCCAAACCGCTTGATGCGCCTTACTGCATTGAAATTAATGATAAACAAATTTTCCGGCGGGTCGCCGCTCAGTTGGTGCGTGACAATAGCCCGCCGGCAGAGCGGGCAATGAGGCCCTCAAGCTCTAGGTCGACAAGCGCTGGTGCGACGACGGGTGCAGCCCCGCCAAGGTCGCGGATTAGCTGATCTTCGGCCATCGGGGACACGCCAAGGCGGTTCAGGATCAAGTTGTGCAGCGCTGCAGTTTCGCGCAATCCGCGCTGCGGTTTTGGGGGGCGGTCTGGCGCTTGTGGGCGGTCTGGTGTTTGCGAATGATCTGGCATTCGCAGCGGCAGTTCAGGGGCGGCGCAGGGCAGGGTGCCGACGGCTTCGATCACGTCAGCGGCGCAGCGGATCAACGTTGCCCCATCGCGGATCAGCATGTTGCACCCGGCGGCGCGGGCATCAAAGGGGTGGCCCGGCACGGCGAGCACGTCGCGGTTGGCATCCAGCGCATTGCGGTCGGTGATCAGGCTGCCTGACTTGGCCGCTGCTTCTACGATGACCACGGCGCGCGACAGGCCCGCGATAATGCGATTGCGCGCGGGAAAGTGCCGCGCCTGTGGCTGCAAGCCCATTGGCATTTCCGACAGGCGCAGTCCCTGCACACCAATCTGCTGTGCCAGCACACTATTTTCGCGCGGATAAATCACATCGACCCCGCCCGCCTGGACCGCAACTGTGCCACCTTGCAGCGCGGCGTGGTGGGCGGCGGCGTCAATGCCGCGCGCAAGGCCGGACACCACGACAAAGCCTGCGGCGGTCAGATCGGCGGCCAGCGCCTTTGCCATGCGTGTGCCAAGGGACGATGCATTGCGGGCACCAACCATGGCGATCATGGGCCGCTGCAGCAGGTCAATTTGACCGATTGCCCATAGCATGGGCGGTGCGTCGGAAAGATCGTCAATGACCGCAGGCCAACCCGGATCGCCCTGCATCAGCAATTGCGCACCGGCCTTTTGCCCGGCCTTCAGTTCGGCGGCAACAACGCCTTCTGGGCAAATGCTGTAGTCTGATACGCCAGCCGCTGCTGCGATATCTGGCAGGGCGTCAAGCGCTGCAAGCGCTGTGCCGTGTTCTGCAAGCAGCCGGCGATAGGTTGCTGGCCCGACCCGGCGAGAGCGCAGAAGACGAAGGTGATGGAACCTGGGGGCATCCTGGGGGGGGATGTGGTGCGTGGTCGGGAAACGTTCCACTTTTGAACCATACCTTCGTCTTGCTGCCTGATCAGATTAGAATCCCAAGGGTTAATAGGTTCTGAATCATTTCAGCAATTTAAGACGTTTTTGATCGGTCAGGCCGATCCGCCCACGGTCAGCCCCCCGATCATCAGGCTAGGTTGGCCGACGCCCACGGGCACCCACTGGCCTGCCTTGCCGCAATTCCCGATGCCGGGGTCGAGCGCGAGGTCATTGCCGATGCCGCGAATCTGCTTCAGCGCGGTCGCGCCGTCACCGATCAAGGTTGCGCCCTTGATCGGCGCGCCAACAACGCCGTCTTTGACGCGGTAGGCCTCTGTGCAGGAAAACACGAACTTGCCATTGGTGATATCGACCTGACCACCGCCAAAGCCAACCGCATAGATCCCGTCCTTCAGGTCTGCGACCAGATCTGCGGGGGGCGTGTCGCCAGCCAGCATATACGTGTTCGTCATCCGCGGCATCGGCGCATGGGCATAGCTTTCGCGCCGCCCGTTGCCGGTGGGTTCGACGCCCATCAGGCGGGCATTCTGCCGGTCCTGCATGTAGCCAACCAGCACACCGTCATCGATCAACACATTTTTGGCGCTGGGCGTGCCTTCGTCGTCCACGGTGATCGAGCCGCGACGGTCGGGGATCGTGCCATCGTCCAGCACTGTCACGCCTTTGGCCGCAATCTGTTGGCCCATCAGGCCCGCAAACGCGCTGCTGCCTTTGCGGTTAAAGTCGCCCTCTAGCCCGTGGCCAATCGCTTCATGCAGTAAGATGCCTGGCCAGCCTGGCCCAAGCACCACGTCCATCACGCCTGCTGGCGCGGCTTCGGCCGTCAGGTTGACCAGCGCGATGCGCAGCGCTTCGCGGGCGACGCCCTGCCAGTGGTCGGGCGCGATCAGGCCGATCAACGATGCGCGGCCACCGCCGCCCATGCTGCCGCTTTCCCGGCGGCCGCCGTCCTCGACGATGACAGAGATATTGATGCGGCTCATCGGCCGAATATCCGTGACGACAGTCCCTTCGGGGCGCAAAATCACGACCTCTTGCAAGGATGCGCCCAAGGATGCGCTGACCTGCACGATGCGCGGGTCCAAATCGCGGCAGAAGGCGTCGATCTGGCGCAGCAGGTCGATTTTTGCCGGAAAGGTCGCCTCTGCCACCGGGTCAACGTCGCTATAAAGCTTAACATTCGTTCCCTTTGGCCCGGCCGCTAATGTGCCGCCGCCATCACCGACGGCCAAACGCGCCGTCGCCACGGCCCGCCGCAGCGCATGTTCGTCAATGGTCGAGGCGTGGGCATAACCGGCACGCTCGCCCCGCACGGCGCGCAGGCCGAAGCCTTCGGACGCATCATAGCTGGCGTTTTTTACACGCCCATCGTCCAGCACAAGGCTTTCCGACCGGCGGCGTTCAATGAACAATTCACCGTCGTCAGCGCCCTGAACGGCGTCCCGCAACAGGCCGAGGGCTGCATCCTGATCGAGGTGCGTCGTGAACGGGCGGAAGGCGTCAGCGGTCATTTAGGCATCCTTAAGCGGGGCAAGTTAAACACACACATCGCGCCAAAGCGTCTCTTTGACGCAATCGTGGTTCTTGAGTTGTCCCTCAGGATATGGGACACGCTGGGCAGGATACAACGGGATTCCGTGTCGGCCGCATCGTCGGTGGCCCCGCGCAATCGTCACGCCGCAGGGGGAAAACCCTGCGCCGGAGCAAAAGGGAAAGACATGCGAGTGAGCAATTTCGCCAAGACTGCCTGGACCACCATGGGTCTTATTCTTGCCGGTGCCGCGGCCAATGCGCAGGACGTGAACGTGGAATTGCCCGTCATCGGTGCCCCCCATGCGAACGGAATCGGTTTTCAAGAAGCTGTCACCAGCATTGCGCGCGACGTGCATTGGCTGGACGGCATGCTGCTGTGGATCATCACCGCGATCGTGCTTTTCGTGTCTGGTCTGATGATTTGGACCTTCTGGAAATTTAACCACAAGACGAACCCAAAGCCCGCTGGCTTTACCCACAACAGCCCGCTGGAAATCGCTTGGACCGTCGTGCCAATCATCGTTCTGGTGTTCATCGGTGCGTTTTCTTTGCCGGTTTTGTTTAACCAGCAGGAAATCCCTGAAGGCGACATCACCATCAAGGTGACAGGCTACCAGTGGTACTGGGGCTACGAATACGTTGACGAAGGCGTCGCGTTCGAATCCTTCATGCTCGCTCCTGAGGAGCTGGCCGATTACGGTTACACCGACGATTTGTACAAGCTGGCAACCGATCAGGCGATCATCCTGCCCGTTGGCAAGACTGTCGTGATGCAGCTGACCGGCGCTGACGTGATCCATTCGTGGACCATCCCTGCCTTTGGTGTGAAGCAAGACGCCGTGCCTGGCCGTTTGGCGCAACTGTGGTTTAACCCAGAAAAAGAAGGCATCTACTTTGGCCAGTGCTCTGAGCTGTGCGGCAAAGACCATGCCTTTATGCCGATCACCGTCAAGGTCGTCAGCCAAGAAGTCTACGACGCTTGGTTGATCGAAGCGAAAGACCAGAACGGCGTCTGATCGCAGTTGCGATTAGGGACCAAATTTGCATACGGCGCGACCCGGTGATTACCCCGGGTCGCGTCCCTTTTATCCGAGCTGCTGAAGGCGCAAACCATGTCTGACATGAGCCTGCACGAAACCACCCCAGAGACCGAGTACGAGGCGCAGATGGGCGATTATTTCGCCTTACTGAAGCCGCGCGTGATGTCGCTGGTGGTGTTCACAGCCCTTGTTGGCCTTCTTGTGGCACCGACGCCGGTCCATCCCTTCATCGGGTTCGTTGCGATTTTGTGCATCGCCGTTGGGGCAGGGGCCTCTGGTGCGCTGAACATGTGGTGGGATGCGGATATCGACGCCCGCATGCGCCGCACGGCGAAGCGGCCCATTCCTGATGGCCGCGTTAAACCAGGCGAAGCGCTGGGCCTTGGCCTGACGTTGTCCTGCTTTGCTGTTGTGCTGCTCGGGCTTGCGACCAATTGGGTCGCGACCGGGTTGCTGGCCTTTACCATCTTCTTTTACGCCGTCGTTTATTCGATGTGGCTTAAACGCGCGACGCCGCAGAATATCGTGATTGGCGGCGCTGCTGGTGCGTTTCCTCCGATGATCGGCTGGGCCGTTGCGACTGGGGGAATCAGCATTGATTCGGTCCTGATGTTCGCGCTGATCTTTATGTGGACGCCGCCGCACTTCTGGGCGCTCGCGCTGTTTGTGAAAACGGACTATGGCGACGCTGGCGTGCCGATGCTGACCGAAACCCATGGTCGCCGCGTTACCCGTAACCACGTGCTTGCCTATTGCGTGCCGCTGGTCGCTGTGGCGATTGGACTTGGCTTCACCTCGATCGGGGGCTGGGTCTATTTGGCGGTGGCGGTGTTCTTTAACGCTTGGTTCCTGAAAGGCTGCTACGACATTTGGCGCCGGGACGATGCACAGGCCGAGGCTGACAATTACAAGGTCGAGATCAAGACCTTCAAAGTGTCTCTCTATTACCTTTTCGCGCATTTCGGTGCCCTCCTGATCGAGGCTGCCTTGCGCGCCAACCATATCGGAGGCCTGTAAATGGCAATCCAAGTCGAACATGAAATTCACAAACGCCGCCGTGGCCGCAACATGGGCGTCGGCATTTTGCTGCTGGCGTTTATTGGTGTCGTCTTCGGGCTGACCGTGGTGAAGGTTCTGCAACTGGGCGATTTGCGCAAGTTTGAGACATTTGACCACGTTGTGCGCCCGCAGATCGTGCCTGATACTCCTGAAACAACTGTTCCATTACCAGAGGTTTCAAACTGATGCTTTTCCCTAGGCTTACCGGTGCCAATCGCACCCTTGCACAGACGGTTGCTGTCGTTGCGGTGATGGTTGGCCTCGCGTTTGCGTCCGTGCCTTTTTATTCGTGGTTCTGCCGGGTTACGGGCTTTTCCGGCTATACCAATGTCGCGGCCGCCGGGTCTGACACGATCCTTGATCAGACGATTAAAGTCCGCTTTGACGCGTCCCTTGATCGCGATATGCCTTGGACCTTTACGCCCGTGCAGCGGGAAATGACCCTGCGCCTCGGCGAAACTGGCCTTGCATTTTACGAGGCGCATAACCCGACTGACCGTGTTGTGTCGGGGCAGGCTGCCTATAATGTCACCCCTTACGAGGCGGGCGGCTTTTTCGATAAGATCGAATGCTTCTGCTTTACCGAGCAAACCTTGCAGCCCGGAGAAACGGTACAGATGCCCGTCAGCTTTTATGTTGATCCGGCAATTATCGAAGACCGCGATGCGAAGTATGTCCATACGATCACATTGGGTTATACCTTTTACGAGATTGACCCACCCGAAACCACACAACAGGCATCCGCCGACGCGAATCTTTTGACAACCGCGCCAGCCAACGCCATAGACACCAACTAACGACCGCGACCAGCAGCACGGGAAAACAACAACATGGCTCACGAAAAGAACCACGACTTCCACATCCTCGCACCGTCGATCTGGCCATTCGCCGGTTCGCTAGGCGCATTTATCATGCTGTTCGGCGGCACACTGTGGATGCACGATCACGGGCCATGGGCGTTCCTGGTCGGCTTGGCGCTGGTGCTTTACGTCATGTTCGCTTGGTGGTCCGAAGTCGTCCACGAAAGCCAGATTGGCGATCACACCCCGGTTGTCCGCATCGGCCTGCGTTACGGCTTCATCATGTTCATCATGTCCGAAGTCATGTTCTTTGCCGCCTGGTTCTGGTCGTTCTTTAAGCACGCCATGTACCCGATGGGCCCGATGAGCCCCATCGTTGATGGTGTTTGGCCGCCTGCAGGGATCGAAACCTTTGATCCGTGGCACCTGCCGCTGATCAACACGCTGATCCTGCTCTGCTCTGGCGCTGCTGCGACTTGGGCACACCACGCGCTGGTGCACGAAAACAACCGTCAGGATATGAAGTGGGGCCTGATGCTGGCCGTCGCTTTGGGCGCGCTGTTCACCGTGTTTCAGGCGTACGAGTATTCGCACGCGGCCTTCGGCCTTGCTGGCAATATCTACGGCGCGAACTTCTACATGGCGACCGGCTTCCATGGTTTCCACGTTCTGATCGGCACGATCTTCCTGCTGGTCTGCTTGATCCGCGTCTACAAGGGCCACTTCACCCCTGAAAAGCACGTCGGTTTCGAGGCCGCAGCTTGGTACTGGCACTTCGTTGACGTCGTCTGGCTGTTCCTCTTTGCCTCGATCTACATCTGGGGCGCATAAGCGCGATCCACGCACCGAATTTGAAAAGGCGGCCCCAGCGGGTCGCCTTTTTGCATAAGACCGGACCTTCACCCCGCGCGCCAAACGCGGTAAGGCAACCCGGTCTGATCCAAGGGGCGACATCGATGCTGCGCAAGATTTTCTTTCCCCTGCTAATGGGCGTCGCCGGTTGCGCCGTCCTGATTGCGTTGGGGACATGGCAGGTGCAGCGGCTGACGTGGAAGACAGCCATTCTGGACCAGATCACAGCGACCATCATCGCACCGCCCGTGGCGCTGCCCGCGAACCCCGATCCTGTCGCTGACGAATATCTACCCGTTATGGTTTCGGGGCAGATCATCGGCGCACCCTTGTCGGTGCTTGTCAGCACGGCGGATAACGGCGCAGGCTATCGCACCATCACGGCATTTCAAACCGACGCGGGCCGCACGATTGCGGCCGATTTTGGCTTTCTGTCCCTGGATGATCGCGGCGCGGCGCTGCCGACGGGGCAGGTGACGCTGACGGGCAATCTGCTTTGGCCGGACGAGGTGGACAATTGGACGCCGGAGCCCGATGTCGCCACAGGCATCTGGTTCGCCCGCGATCTGCCTGCCATGGCCACTGCCTTGAACGCAGAGCCTATTTTGCTGGTCGCCCGCAATATTGACCCCGTCAGCCCCACCGTCCCTATGCCGGTCGGGATCGAGGGGATCCCCAACGACCACCTTGGCTATGCCATTACGTGGTTCATGCTGGCTATCGGCTGGGCGCTGATGACTGGCCTTTTGATCTTTCGCACACTTCGCCAAAAGGACGCCTGACATGCGCTATATTTCGACCCGCGGGCAGGCCCCGATCCTGTCGTTTGAAGACACAATGCTGACGGGCCTTGCCCGGGATGGCGGCCTTTATGTGCCGGAAACGATCCCGACACTAACCCCCGATCAGATCGCCGCAATGGCTGGGCAAAGCTATGAGGACGTGGCCTATACCGTCATGCGCCCCTTTATCGGTGAGACCTTCACCGACGCGCAATTCCGCGAGTTGATCGCCAAGGCCTATGCCGGATTTGGCCACGCCGCCCGCGCGCCATTGGTGCAGTTGGCCCCGAACCATTTCCTGCTGGAACTGTTCCACGGCCCAACGCTGGCGTTCAAAGACTTTGCGATGCAGCTGATTGGTCAGATGTTTCAGGCGGCGCTTGCCCGCTCTGGCAACCGCGTCACGATTGTCGGTGCGACATCGGGCGATACCGGTTCTGCCGCGATAGAGGCGTTTCGCGGTCTTGATGCCGTGGATGTCTTTATCCTGTACCCGCATGGCCGCGTGTCCGAAGTGCAGCGCCGTCAGATGACCACGCCGACCGAATCCAACGTCCATGCGATTGCCGTGGATGGCGATTTCGACGGTTGTCAGGCGCTGGTGAAGGATATGTTCAACGACTTCCAGTTCCGCGAAGACGTGCGGCTGGCGGGGGTGAACTCGATCAACTGGGGCCGGGTGTTGGCGCAGGTGGTGTATTACTTCACGTCCGCCGTGTCGCTGGGTGCGCCGCATCGCAAGGTCAGCTTTACCGTGCCAACGGGCAATTTTGGTGACATCTTTGCGGGCTATATCGCCAAGCAGATGGGCCTGCCGATTGGCGAGTTGGTTGTTGCGACCAATACGAACGACATCCTGCATCGCACACTGGAAACCGGCGCTTATACCAAGGACAGCGTGACTCCGACGATCAGCCCGTCGATGGATATTCAGGTCAGCAGTAACTTTGAACGCGCGCTGTTTTATGCCTACGGCCAAGACGGCGCCGCCGTGGCCAGCCAGATGGATGATCTGAAAAAGGGTGGCTTTAAGATTTCCCAAGGTGCCATCGACGCGCTGCGCAGCGCCTATGCCTCTGGCCGGGTGTCAGAGGGTGATACATCCGAGACGATCACCCGCTATCTGGCAGAGCATGGCGAACTGCTGTGCCCGCACACGGCTGTGGGTGCGAATATCGGCGAAAAGCACCTTGGCACCGTTCCGATGGTCACACTGGCCACGGCACACCCCGCAAAATTCCCCGCCGCGGTCGAGGCTGCGACAGGCATCCACCCCCCCTTGCCCCCGCGCATGGCGGACCTGTATGACCGCCCCGAACGGATAACACGCAGCAAGGGTGACCTTGTTGCAATCCAGAAAATCATCAAGGACCGGATCACGTCTTGACCATTGAACTTCACACGCTGTCCAACGGCTTTCGCGTTGTAACCGAACATATGCCGGGGCTGGCCAGCGCCTCTGTTGGCATCTGGGTGAACGCGGGCGGCCGCCACGAGGCCGAAGAGCAGAACGGCATTGCGCACTTTCTGGAACACATGGCGTTCAAGGGCACAGACACCCGGACGTCCCTGCAGATCGCAGAGGCGATCGAGGATGTGGGCGGCTATATCAACGCCTACACCAGCCGGGAAACGACGGCCTATTACGCACGCGTGCTCGAATCGGACGTCGGGCTTGGCCTTGATGTGATCGCTGATATCCTGCTGAACCCGCTGTTCGAGGACCACGAGATCGAGACAGAGCGCGGCGTGATCTTGCAAGAGATCGGCCAAGCGCTGGATACGCCAGACGATATCATCTTCGACTGGCTGCAAGAGGTCGCTTATCCCGATCAACCCATTGGGCGCACGATCTTGGGACCAGAGGAGCGGGTCGAGAAGTTTACCCGCGACGATCTGACCGGCTTTGTCGGCACGCATTATGGCCCGAACCAGATGATTCTTGCCGCCGCTGGCGCTGTCGATCACGACGCATTGGTTGCGCAGGCGGAAAAGCTGTTTGGACATCTGCCAGCGCGTCCGCGCACTGGCCTGATCCAGCCCGCGAAATTCGTTGGCGGCGAGCGGCGCGAGAGCAAGAAGCTGGAGCAAGTCCACTTTGCGCTGGCGTTCGAGGGGCCGGATTACCGCGATCCCGCGATCTACACCGCGCAGATCTATGCCAGCGCGTTGGGCGGCGGCATGTCGTCCCGTCTGTTTCAGGAAATCCGTGAAAAGCGCGGGCTGTGCTATACCATTTTCGCGCAGGCCGGAGCCTACGAGGATACAGGCCTGACCACGATCTATGCGGGCACCAGCGCCGAAGAGATCGAAGAGCTTGCCAATATCACCATGGACGAGATGAAGCGCGCCGCCGACGATATGACGGCAGCCGAGGTTGCACGGTCGCGTGCGCAGATGAAGGCTGGCTTGCTAATGGGGCTAGAAAGCCCATCGAACCGGGCAGAGCGTCTGGCGCGGCTGCTGGCGATCTGGGACCGTATCCCGACTGTCGCGGAAACGGTGGAAAGCATCGACGCCGTCACCACGGGCGACGTGCGCGACTTTGCCGCCCGCACGGCGCAGGCTGGCGCGGCGCTGACGCTTTATGGTCCCGCCGACGCGGCCCCCTCGCTAGAGGCGCTGCGCGCGCGACTGGTCGCCTGATGCTGGGGCGGGCGCGCAAGGTTCGGCTAGAGACCGAACGCCTGATGTTGCGCCCGCCGATGCATGCCGACTTTCGCCCTTGGTGCGGGTTGCGCGAAGCCAGCCACGATTTCCTGCAACCGTGGGAGCCGACCTGGGCTGCCGATCATTTTAGCCGCAAGTCATTCACCAACCGGGTGTATTGGTCGCAACGGTCGATCCAGCAGGGCAGCGCAGTGCCGTTGTTTCTGATCCGCCACAGCGACAACCAACTGATCGGGGCGATTACGCTTGATAATATCCGCCGCGGTCCGGCGCAGGCGGGGACAACGGGCTATTGGATCGGGCAATCTTTTGCGCGCCAAGGCTATATGCGCGAGGCGATCAAAGCGCTGGTGCATTACGCCTTTACCGCGCTGGACCTGAGCCGGATCGAGGCAGGGTGCCTGCCCGAAAACGCGCCTTCGCGCCGGCTCTTGGAAAACTGCGGATATAAATACGAGGGCGTCGCGCAAAGCTATTTGCAGATCGACGGGCGCTGGCGCAATCACGTGCTTTACGCCAACCTGCGCCATGACCGGCGGGGGCGCACTGACGTCGGCTAGGCGCTACGCCACCGATACGCGGCAGGGCATCTTGACGGCAGCGTGCAATCGCACAATGCATGGCGGCATGCGCTGGATTTTTCTTTTGTTGATGTGTGCAGGGTGTAGCCCGGCCTTACTGCGAACCACCGGGGCGCAGGACCCTTTTGTGTATGACGCTGCAGCCGTGGCGCAGGCCGACAAGGTCGCCCTTTTTATCCCCGGGGCTCTGTCGTCAATCGAAGTCTTTGGCCCTTCAAAAGACTGGGAAGCTGCAGGTTATACCCGCGCTTTTTACCGTTATCCCGGCCTTGATGGCCTGCCGACAGACCACCGCCTTGACCCGTCAACTGCCGCGGCTGACGTTGTTCAATTTGCCAGTAAGTTGGCCCCAGACGCACAGCTGGTCTTGGTCGGCTATTCTACCGGCGCATTGATCGCGCTAGAGGCCGCGCCTGACATAAATCCCGCCCATCAGGTCCGCGTGGCCGCGATGTCGCCGTCGGTCGAACACGCTGGTGGATTGCAGACGATTGTGTCCGGCGCAGGTGATGTCGTGCGGGCGGTTTATGCGACAAAGTCGGTGGCAAAGGAAAAAGTTTGGCCTCGGTTCTGGGCAGGGCTTTTGTTCGGCAGAGAAGAACTGGCCGCGCCAACCGCTTCGCCTGAATTGCAGGACGCGGTGGCGCGTGGGTCCAAGATTCAGACGCAGCTGGATACGCAAATTGCGTTTGCGCATATGCTGGCACTGCCCGGCTGGCGTTTGCCTGATGATCTGGACCTGACGGGCATCCCGGTCGCGTTTTTCATTGGCCTAAGTGATCCGGTCTTCTCGACCCGCCAAACAACCGATTTTTCGCGAAAAATCGGCGGCGTCCCCATCCTTGGCTATCCGGGGCAGGGGCATCTGTTGTTCTTTACCCGGCCAGATGTCTTCTCCGATATGCTTGATTTTGCCGAAGGCCGCCCGCCCCGATTGCGTTAAGGTCCGGCCGTTTCCGATCGTCGGGGCGTTTGCGCTGGACACCGCCCGGCGTGCCCTTACCTTTGCCTCGACAAAGAATGGAGCCGCCATGCTGACCCCGGCCACGACCGATACCCTTACCGATCTGCGCGCGGCCTTGCCCGCAGATACCTTTCGCGATGATACCGCGCCTTACCTGACCGAACCACGCGGCCGCTGGGCGGGGAGCGGGATCGTCGTCGCGCCGCGCACGACGGATCAGGTTGCGCAGATCGTACGTTATTGTGCCGAACGGCGCATCGCTGTCGTGCCATACGGTGGCGGCACCGGATTGGTCGGCGGCCAGTTGATGGGGCAGGGGGATGTGCCGCTTGTGCTGTCGCTAGAGCGCATGAATGCAATCCGCGCGACCTTTCCCAGCGAATCCGTTCTGGTGGCCGAGGCCGGGGCGATCTTGGCTGATGTGCAAAAGGCCGCAGAAGATATCGGGCGGATGTTCCCGCTCTCGCTTGCCTCTGAAGGGTCGGCGCGGATTGGCGGGTTGCTGTCGACCAATGCGGGCGGCGTGAATGTGCTGCGCTACGGCAATGCGCGCGCCCAGTGTCTGGGGCTAGAGGTGGTGCGCCCGGACGGCAGTATTTGGAACGGGTTGTCGCGCCTGCGCAAGGATAACACCGGATACGATCTGCGCGATTTGATGATCGGGGCAGAGGGCACGCTTGGCATTATCACCGCCGCCGCGTTGCGCCTTGTGCCGCAGCCTGCCGCTGTTGGGGCCGCAATGTTGGCCGTGCCATCCCCTGCCGCGGCGCTGGATTTGCTTGCGTTGGCCCAGTCGCGCCTTGGTGACGGGATTTCCGCGTTCGAGATGATCCACCGTCAGGGCCTAGATTTTCTGGACGAGGTCGGCCCGGCTTTTAAGGCCCCCTTTGCTGCGCACCCCGAATGGATGGTGCTGATTGATATCGGCATGCCCGCCGGGCTCGCCCCTGACGCGGCGCTGGAAACCCTGTTCGAGGCTGCGGCCGAGGCGGGGCTTGTGACCGACGGCGTGATTGCCCGGTCCGGTGCGGACCGCGATGCGCTGTGGCATATCCGTGAAAGCATACCAGAAGCGAACCGGCGCATCGGCTCTATTTCGTCCCACGATATTTCGCTGCCGCTGAGCCTTGTGCCTGATTTCATCGTCGAAGGTGGCAAGCGGTTGGCGCAGGTCGGTCATTTCAGGATCAACTGCTTTGGTCATCTGGGGGACGGTAACCTGCACTACAACGTCTTTCCCTTACCCGGAGAGACGCGCAGCGATCACGAAGATAAGCGCGCCGCGGTGAAGGATTGCGTGCATGATCTGACCCACGAGATGGGTGGATCGGTCAGCGCCGAACACGGCGTTGGGCGGCTAAAGGTCGGCGATCTGGAAAAATACGGCGATCCGGCCAAGCTGGCGATGATGCGTGCGATTAAATTAGCACTCGATCCCCACGGCATTATGAATCCCGGTGCCGTGCTGCGCACGTTAACTGACGATTAAGGATCACGACGCATAAGGGAGGAAGAAAGCCGGTGAATCACTGGACTTCCTCCCAGGTCAGAAGACCTATGCTGCGACCTTCGAAAGAGGTCTTGCCGGAAAATCCGGCGCAGCCGGTCTGCGGATCTAGTCGCGGCGGCGCGGGTTAAATGCCAACGCCGCCGCAGCGCCTTAGTGGCCTTCGTAGGCACACAGCGCATGGACATCCATGCCGAGCGCTTCCAGTTTTGCCCGTCCGCCTAGTTCAGGCAGGTCGATGACAAAGGCGCAGCCGGTGACCTGTGCGCCAAGGCGTTCAATCAGCTTAATCCCCGCCTCTGCCGTGCCGCCAGTGGCAAGCAGGTCGTCAACCATCAACACGCGTTCGCCCGGCTTCAGCGCGTCGTCGTGGATTTCGACAATCGCCTCGCCGTATTCCAGCGTGTAGGCCTGCTCGATGCATTTGGCGGGCAGCTTGCCCTTTTTGCGGATCGGCACAAAGCCGACGGACAACTGGTGGGCAATCGCGCCGCCAAGGATAAAGCCGCGCGCTTCGAGCCCGACAACCCGGTCGATGGGCTGACCAGCATAGGGGTGCAGCAATTGGTCGATCGCCATGCGAAATCCGCGCGGGTCGGCAAACAGGGTCGTCACATCGCGAAACATGATCCCTTCGTGCGGGAAATCGGGGATCGTGCGGATATAGTCCTGAACGGTTTTCATGCGGTGTCCTTTGGGTTCAGAACGCGGCCCGCGACCGCGTCGAGTTTTGCCACCAGCGCAGAGTCGCGCCGGTCGGGGGATGTCATAATCGCATGGGCCAATGCCTGATCGCAGTCGCTAGCACAAGCTTTGGGCAGCATCGCGGCAAGCGCCATGACCATGTCGCGCGCCTTTGTGCCGTTGCCTTGCAGGGTGCGGATCACGTCGGCGACGTCGACGGCATCGTGATCCGGGTGCCAGCTGTCGTAGTCGGTGATCATCGCGACAGAAGCATAGTGCAGCTCTGCCTCTCGGGCGAGTTTCGCCTCTGGCATGTTGGTCATGCCGATCACGTCGCAGCCCCAGCTGCGGTACATCAGGCTTTCCGCCCGGGTGGAAAATTGCGGGCCTTCCATCGCCAGATAGGTGCCGCCGTCATGAACGCGAATACCGGCCGCGCGGGCCGCAGAAACGCAGGCGGCGGAGAGGTCGGGGCAGACCGGGTGGGCGACGCTGACGTGCGCGACGCAGCCGGTGCCAAAGAACGACTTTTCCCGTGCAAAGGTGCGGTCGATGAATTGGTCCACGATGACGAAATCGCCTGGGGCCATGTCTTCGCGGAACGATCCGCAGGCGCTGATGCTGACTAGGTGTGTCACGCCCAGCCGTTTCATCGCGTCAATATTCGCGCGGTAGGGGACAGTCGTCGGGCTGTGCACATGTCCACGTCCGTGGCGCGGTAGAAACGCCAGCGGCACGCCGTTCAGTGTGCCGGTCAAGACCGCATCGGATGGTGCGCCCCACGGACTGTCGACTTGCGTCCAAGCTGCGTCCTTGAGACCCGGAATGTCATACAGGCCCGAGCCGCCGATAATGCCAAATCTGCCCTGCATGAATGCGCCTTTCGGTGTTGCACCATCGCTTTGTGGCCCCTGCGCCGCGGCGGTGCAACCGTTCAGCGCGGGGCGGGGTGACAATCGGGCCGTTCTGGCGTAGGGGCCACACAACACGTTTAGTATTAGGATGTCCCATGGCCCCCCGCGCCCTTCTGGCAAGTTTTGCCGACAGCATTGCCCTAACCGATCCCAGTGCGCCCCTGAATGCCGGGCGCCTGCGGATCGAGGTGCTGTCAGGTCTGACCGTCGCCCTTGCGTTGGTGCCAGAAGCCGTGGCCTTTGCCTTTGTCGCCGGGGTGCCGCCGCTTGTGGGCCTTTATGCCGCGTTCATCGTGGGCCTGATTACGGCCGTGTTTGGCGGGCGTCCGGGCATGATCTCTGGCGCGACGGGCGCGCTGGCCGTTGTGATCGTCAGCCTCGTGTCGCTGCACGGGATTGAGTATCTGTTTGCCACCGTCGTTTTGATGGGCCTGATCCAGATCGTCGTTGGCGTCATGCGTTGGGGGAAATTTATTCGGCTTGTACCGCATCCGGTTATGCTGGGCTTTGTGAACGGTCTGGCTATCGTGATCTTCTTGGCGCAGCTGGGCCAGTTCAAAGTGCCCGGCACGGCAGAAGCTGTTGGTCACGGTATGTCAGGCGGTGCATGGCTGTCTGGTCTGCCGTTGATCTGGATGCTGGGCCTGACCGCCTTGACCATGTTCATCATTTGGGGTGCGCCCAAGGTTACGAACCTGATCCCCGCGCCATTGGCCGGCATTGGTATTGTCGCCGCAATCGTCATCATCTTTGGCATCGACGTGCCTGTCGTGGGCGATCTGGCGTCCATCGAGGGCACTTTGCCCCCGTTCCACGTTCCCATGGTGCCCTTCACCTTTGAGACGTTCCAGATCATCCTGCCCTATGCGATGATCTTGGCCGCCATTGGCCTGATCGAAAGCTTGCTGACCCTAAACCTGGTGTCCGAAATGACGAACCAGCGCGGCGGTGCCAGCCAAGAGTGCATCGCGCAGGGTGTTGCGAACACTGTCACCGGTTTCTTTGGCGGTATGGGTGGTTGCGCGATGATCGGTCAGTCCATGATCAACGTGAAATCTGGCGGCCGTACGCGCATCGCCGGGATCGCGGCGGCGCTGTTTCTGCTCGCCTTTATCCTGTTCGCTTCTGGCCTGATCGCGCAGATCCCGCTGGCGGCGCTGGTCGGCGTGATGTTCATGGTCGTGATCGGCACCTTCGCGTGGAACAGCTTTAGCATCCTGCGCAAAGTGCCGCGGACCGACGCCGTCGTCATCGTTCTGGTGACCGCCGTCACTGTGGCGACCGATCTGGCGACGGCTGTGCTGGTCGGTGTGGTCGTATCCGCGCTGGCCTATGCGTGGAACAACGCGACCCGCATCCACGCCAAGACCTATACCACGCCCGAAGGTGCCAAGGTCTATCAGATCCAAGGACCGCTGTTCTTTGGCTCTGCCGAAGGTTTCAGCGAGCTGTTTCAAGTGGACGCCGACCCGTCGCTGGTGATCGTCGATTTCAACGATAGCCGCGTTGTGGACCAGTCAGCTCTGGCCGCGATCGAGGCGATTGCCGGCAAGTATGAGGACGCCGGAAAATCCATCCAATTGCGCCACCTGTCTCGCGATTGTCACCGTCTTCTGTCCAAGGCCGGGCACCTGATCGTCGATAGTGATGACGATCCCGATTACGCACTGGCCGTTGACTATTCGGTCCGCACTGGGGTTCTGGGCGGTCACTGACGCCTAACAATTAAGCAAACGCACGGAAACGGGGCGAAATTCCCCGTTTCTGGCTAGCCATGCGGCGGGCAAGGTCCAATACTGCGGTTTAACAATAAACCGATGACGGGGACCTTTTATGTTTTATCGCTCACTTACTGCTGCCGTTCTGATGGCATCCGCCGCGCAGGCGCAGACTGATCTGCCATTCGCGCTGGACTGGAAATTCGAAGGGCCCGCTGCGCCCTATTTTGCCGCCATCGACAATGGCCACTTTGCGGCCGCCGACCTGAATGTCACGGTCGAGGCTGGCAATGGCTCGCTTGATGCGATCCCCAAGGTGGCCACCGGCGCGTTCCCCGTGGGCTTTGCCGACATCAACAGCCTGATCAAGTTCCTTGACCAAAACCCCGGCGCGCCGGTGATTGCGGCGATGATGGTCTATGACAAGCCGCCATTCGCCGTGATCGGCCGCACGTCGCTGGGCGTCAGCGATCCTAAATCGCTTGAAGGCAAAGTGCTGGGTGCCCCGCCGCCCGATGGCGCATGGGCGCAGTTCCCGATCTTTGCCGCTGAAAACGGCCTTGATATGGATGCGATCACCGTCGAACCTGTCGGCTTTCCGACGCGCGAACCGATGCTGGCCGAAGGCAATGTCGCCGCGATCACCGGCTTTTCCTTCACGTCCTACCTGAACGCCGCCCGCCTTGGCGTGCCAGAGGATGATCTGGTCACCATGCTGATGGCGGACTACGGCGTTGATTTGTATGGCAATGCGGTCATCGTGAACACCGAATATGCCGCGGCCAATCCAGACGTGATCAAGTCCTTCCTTGGTGCCGTGGCGATGGGCTGGTCCGACGCAATTGCTGATCCAGCCTCTGTCATTCCCATGCTGATCGAACGTAACCCCGCGGCTGATGCAGAGCTGGAGCAGCGCCGGCTAGAGCTGTCGATCCGCGACAACGTGGACACCGATTGGGTCAAGGCGAACGGCTTTGGCGGCATTGATGCGGACCGTATGGAGAACAGCCTTGCCCAGATCGCGACCACCTATGAGTTCGCGACGACGCCTGATGCGTCGCTGTATTTCACCAGCGATTACCTGCCCGAGGGCGGCTTTAAGTTGGCGGAATAAGGTTTGGAAAACCTAATTGAAATCAGGGGGGTGCGGCACTCTTACCGCACCGCCTCTGGCCCTTTGCCGGTGCTTGATGGGCTTGACGTTACAGTGCCAGAGGGCGGTTTTGTTGCCGTCGTCGGGCCGTCTGGCTGCGGAAAATCGACACTGACCCGCCTTGTCGCGGGTTTGCTGATCCCGGACGAAGGCACGGTCAACGTTCACGGCACCCGCATCACCGCGCCGCGCAGCAATGTCGGCATGGCGTTCCAGAACCCGGTACTGCTGGAATGGCGCACGATTTTGGACAACGTCATGTTGCCGCTGGAAATCGTGCCGAACAAACTGACCAAAGCCCAAGGCGAGGACCGCGCGCGCAAGCTGCTGGCGCTGGTGGGGCTCGAAGGTTTCGAGTCAAAACGCCCGTCAGAACTGTCGGGCGGTATGAAGCAACGCGCGTCCCTGTGCCGTGCGCTGATCCATCAGCCAGAGGTGTTGATCCTTGATGAACCTTTTGGCGCGCTTGACGCTTTCACCCGCGAAGACCTGTGGCAGACCATGCACAAGGTCAAAGCAGAAGAGCCATTTACCGGCGTGCTGATCACCCATGATCTGCGCGAATCGATCTTTCTGGCCGACCAAGTTGTCGTGCTGTCTGGACGTCCCGCTAAGACGCAGTTCGTCATGGATATCCCCGATACGGGCCTGCGCACGCTCGAAGACCTTTATACCCCGCTGGCCGCTGAACGCCTGAACGTGCTCCGCCACCAGATCGAGGTCGCCCAAGGGCGGGTTGCCGCATGAAGGCGCGTCAGGTTCTTGTGCCGCTGGCCGCCGTCGTCGTGTTTCTGGTCCTGTGGGAGGCCCTTGTTTGGGTCATGGGGTGGCCGAACTACAAAATGGCCTCTCCGTCCGACTTGATCCCGGCCTATGAAAAATACTGGTCGTTGTTCCTGATCATGGGCTGGCAGACGCTGTGGCGGACGATTGTCGGCCTGCTGCTTGCGGTGATCTTTGGCACCGGACTTGGCATGGTCATGGGCTTTTCACGCACAATGCGCGACGCGCTCTATCCCCTGCTGGTGGGCTTTAATGCCGTGCCCAAGGCGACCGTGGTGCCCATCGTGGCGCTGATGTTCGTCGGTTGGCACGATTTTAACACAGTGCTGATCGCCTTTATGATCAGCTTCTTTCCGATCGCCGTATCCGTCAGCATCGGCCTGTCCACGCTGGAACCGGAATACCGCGACATCCTGCGCAGCCTTGGCGCGAGCCAAGCACAGGTATTCTGGAAAATCGCGCTGCCCAAAACCCTGCCGGAATTCTTCGGTGCGCTCAAAGTCTCGGTCACGCTTGCTTTTATCGGCACCAATCTGATGGAAATCGTGTCGCCCCATGGCCGCGGCCTTGGGGCGCTGTTTGATAGTGGTAAAACCAACTCTGACTATCCGCTGATGTTCGCGGTGCTGATCGCTTTGGCGTTCCTTGGCATCGTTTTGTACTACATCGTCGTCGCGCTAGAGAAGATTTTTGCCGGTTGGGCCGACCGGACGGTTTAAGATTCGCCGGGTCGGTTTAGACTGAACACCTCGGTTACCGTCGCATAGTCGCGGTAGCCGAGGCGTGACAGCGGGTTGAACGTGGTCACGTCAAACATGCCGTCTACGATGCAATCGTCAGCCATGCGGATGCCGACGACTTCGCCGATCACCATGAAATTGTTTGCTCCCTCTAGCGTCACGATCTGGGTCATCTTGCATTCCAGCGTCGCGGGGCTGGCGGTGACAAAGCCGCAGTCGATGGTCTGGCATTGGCCCTTTTCCAGTCCCGCGACAGCAAACTCGTCCACGTCCCTGCGCCACGGGCCGGACGTTTGGTTCATCGCGTCGCGCAGCGCATGGCTGACGATGTTAACGGCAAAGACACCGGTTTCGCGGATATTGGCGACCGAATCCTTGGTGTCGCCCCGGTCCGGCTTGGCCGAGGTTGAAGCAAACATGACCTGCGGGGGGAAATAGCTGACTGCGTTGAAAAACGAATAGGGCGCAAGGTTATCTGACCCGTCGCTGCCGCGCGTCGAAATCCAGCCGATGGGGCGGGGGGTGACGATGGCGTTGAACGGGTTGTGCGGCAGGCCATGGCCCGCCCCTGTGTTGCGATCTGGTTGATAGAACATGGTTGTGATCCCTTTTATCCGGCTTGCTCAACAGCTAGCGTGCCAAAACGCGCCGGACCATACGAAAGACTCGCACAGCATGGATATCACAACCGCACGGGAACGCCCCGACGACTGGTGGGAAGTCGAGGCGCTGTACGACACATGCTTTGCGCCAGGCCGGACCGCGTTGTCGTCCTATCGCCTGCGCGACGGTGTCGACCCGATTGAACGGCTGTGCATCGTGGCGCGCGATGGTGACGGGCAGATTGCGGGCGCGATCCGTAACTGGCCCGTGCGGGTCGCCGGCAAAGAGGTCGTGCTGCTGGGCCCCGTCGCCGTTCACCCCGTTCACCAAGGCGAAGGGATCGCCGCCCTGCTGATCTGGCGCTGCCTAGAGGTCGCGGCAAAGGACGGTTGGCCGCGGATTATGCTGGTGGGCGATGCGCCTTATTATGGCCGCTTCGGTTTTACCCCGCTGACGGACGTTGTCATGCCGCCGCCGACCAACCCTGACCGCGTTTTAGGCATCGCTTTGCGCAAAGGCGGCTGGGACGGCGTAACTGGGCCGGTGGAACGCGCGCACGATTGAAAACGCCGTAGGGTTGCATATGTTCATGCTAACCAAAAAGGTGCGGTCCCGATGAAGACGATCAACGCCGAAATATCTGACAAGTCCCCGTTGGGCGATGACGACCGCGCCCGTATTCGCGCCCTTGCCGACCGGCAGCGCCGTGCGAACGGGGTGCTGATGCGGGCGATTAACTTTGTCGGCACGCAGGTCGAAGACACACTAAAAATGCTGCCCAAAGGCGCGCGCGGTCAGATTGATGCCGCAGCCCGCGCCGCCTTGACGCATAGCTACGAGGTCGCCGCGCGGTCCCGCTCTGGCGCGCTGGGGCAGGCGGTGAACACGGACCGGATGCACAAGGTTATGGCGACGCTGTCGGGCGCGATTGGGGGCTTTGGCGGCCTACCTACAGCGCTGGCAGAGCTGCCTGTCGCCACCACGATGATTTTTCGCGCGGTACAGGGTGTCGCCGCCCAATATGGCGAAGACCCCGCTGACCCCGAAACCCGCTTGCAGGCGCTGGCTGTCTTTGGCGCGGGCGAGGATGGCGAGGACGGGATCGACACGTCGTTCCTTGGCGCGCGTTTAGGGCTGTCCGGCGCTGCCGTGCATACACTGATCGCCCGCGTCGCGCCGCGCTTTGCCGCTGTTTTAACCCAGAAACTGGCGACGCAGGCCGTGCCGATCCTTGGCGCAGCGGCCGGGGCAGGGACGAATTATGCCTTCACCCAATACTACGTCGAGATGGCCCATGTACATTTTGGCCTGCGCCAAATCGTGCGCGAACACGGCGAAGATGCGGTGTTAGACGTCTTCCACGCCGCTCTTGCCAAACGTCAGGTCACGGACCGCGACGCCTGATGGTGTTCCACTAGCCAAGCGTTAATCATCTCTCTGATATCTTGCTCGCCTGCGTCAAGCGCAGCTGACACAGCCTTGCCTGCGGCGACAATATCGACCTGACGCAGCAGGTGTTTGACTGGCCCGACAGAGGCGGGGCGCATCGACAGGCTGCGGAACCCAATGGCCGACAGCACAAGCGCCTCTAGCGGGCGGCCCGCGTCTTCACCGCAGAATGACACCGGGGTGCCCGCCGCATTACAGCGTTCGACGACGGTCTTCAGGAACGACAAAAAGCTGCCGTTCAATGTGTCATAGCGCCGGCGCACCAGCTCGTTCTCGCGGTCAGCTGCATAAAAGAACTGCTTTAGATCGTTGCCGCCGACCGAGATGAAATCGACCTCTTTGAAAAACGCAGCAGGCGCATAGGCGAGCGACGGGGTTTCTAGCATGGCGCCGACTTCGAACTTTGACGGCAATGGGTTGCCCAGCTTGACCTCGCGGGCCAGCACCTTGTCCAGCTCTGCCTTGGCCGCGCGGAATTCGGAATGCAGCGTGATGAAGGGGAACATCACGGCCAGCGGCCCGCCGTTTGCAGCGCGGATCAGCGCCTGCAGCTGCATCCGCAGAATGCCGGGCTTATCAAGGCCAACGCGGATCGCGCGCCAGCCCATCGCGGGGTTCGGCTCGTCGTTGGCCTTCATGTAGGGCAGGACTTTGTCCGACCCGATGTCGAGCGTGCGGAAGGCAACGCGCTTGCCATGCGCCGCGCCGATGACGCGGGAATAAAGCGCTGACAGCTCTGACCGTTTCGGCATCTGGCTGCGGATCAGGAACTGCAATTCGGTACGGAACAGGCCCACACCTTCGGCCCCGGATGACGGCAGCGACGGCAAGTCCGCCATCAGGCCCGCGTTCATATGCAGTGCGATCTGCGTCCCGCAGGTGCCCACCGCAGGCAATTCGCGCAAAGACGCATAGCGTTCTTGTGCCCGCGTCTGCATCGCCAGTTTGTCACCAAAGGCGGTCGACACGCTGTCGTCAGGCCGCAGGTGCACAACGCCCTGTTCGCCGTCCACAAGGATCGTGTCGCCGTTCAGCGCCTCTGTCGTGATGCCTTTGACGTTGATGACCAGCGGAATGGCCCAAGCCCGCGCCACAATGGTCGCGTGCGATCCGACAGAGCCTTCTTCCAGCACGATCCCGCGCAGCGCCTTGCCGTATTCCAGCAATTCGCCGGGGCCGATGTTCTTGGCGATCAGGATCGGATTTTCGGGCATTTCCGCGCCAGTGTTCGATCCTTGGCCGGTCAAAATCCGTAGCAGGCGGTTCGACAGATCGTCCAGATCATGCAGCCGGTCGCGCATATAGGCGTCCTCTGCCTGACCCAGACGGGACCGGGCAAGCGATTGCTCTTTCTCGACAGCGGCCTCGGCGGACAAACCGTTAGAGACGTCCGCTTCCATCCGGCGCATCCAACTGCGCGAATTGGCAAACATCCGGTAAGCTTCAAAGATTTCGACCTGATCGGGGGTCATCGCGCGGTCGCCGCTGAGTAGTTCGTCGACGGACAAGCGCAGCGTTTCCACCGCAGCGCGCAGGCGTTCCAGCTCTAGATCGGGATCGTCAGAAATCGGGTTCGTGACCACGACGCGCGGCTCGTGCAGGTAAACTTTGCCAGCGCTGGCCCCTTCTTGCGCGATCGTGCCGCGGAACAGAACCGGTTGTTGGTGCCGCGCAGACAAGGCCGCACCTTCGCCGACAAAAGCGCCCAGTTCCGTCATTTCCGCCAGCACCATGGCGACCACTTCAAGGGCATAAACCTCGTCCGTGGTGAAGGCGCGCGAATCCTTGGACTGCACAACCAGCACGCCAAGGGCATCGCCCAGCCGCTGGATTGGCACGCCGCAGAAGGACGAATAACGCTCCTCCCCAGTCTCAGGCATATAGCGAAAACCGGGGGCAGAGGGCGCGTCGGCGGCGTTCACCACACGGCGCGTCCGAGCCACGCGGCCAACCAAGCCTTCGCCCAGCCGCATCCGCGTTTTATGTACTGATTCAGCCTGCAAACCTTCGGTTGCGCACAACTCTAGCGTGTCTACGTCGCGGAAAAGATAGATCGAGCAGACCTCCGTCTGCATCGAACTCGCGATCAATTCGACGATTCGATCCAGCCGTTCCTGACCGGCTGAATCCTCGGCCAAGGCGCGGCGCAGACGGCCAAGCAGCTTTCGGCTTTCGGTTTCGATCCTGTCGCTCATGGCTCCCCCAGCGCGTCGTCTTTTGCCCTCTGTATGCGGTTTGCACCCAGAAGGGGAGGGTGAATGCACCCCAGCGTCGGCGCGGTGATCAATTCAGGCGAAAAGTTTGCGAAATCGCACAGCACTTAAGCGGATATTCACCCCAAGCCCGCAGTCTGTCCGAAGACCATTGATCTGCCATAGGATTGCCCATGACACCCTGCCGCGCTGCCCTGTTCTCTGTGATGCTGTTATGCTTTGCGCTGCCTGCGGCGCATGCGGCGGACTGGTCTTACGATGGCGAACACGGGCCGGACCATTGGGCTGACCTATCGGACGATTTTGCAACCTGCGCTGAGGGTCATTTTCAGTCGCCGTTTAACATCGTCCCTGACGTCGATGCCGATTTGGCGAACCTTGATATCCACTACACCCCGATGCCGGCTGCGGTGACAAACAACGGGCATACGCTTGTGGTGAACGGCGGGGTTGATGATTTTCTTCGGATCGGTGGGACGGATTTTAAACTCCTGCAGTTTCACTTTCACACACCCAGTGAATACCTGATCAATGGTGACGCCTTCCCGATGGAACTGCACTTTGTGCATCAGGCCGCTGACGGGCGTTTTACCGTCCTTGGGGTGATGATTGCCGAAGGGGCCGCAAATCCTGCGATCGCGCAGCTATGGAACGTCGCGCCATATGATCACGGCGCCACTGGCAGCGGGGACGCCATGTTCAACCCGCGCGATCTGCTGCCAAGCAGTCAAAGCTACATGCGTTTCATGGGCTCTTTGACAACGCCGCCCTGCACGGAAGGAATCAACTGGCACATGTTGATGTCGCCGATCACAGCCTCTGCGGAACAAATTGCCGCATTTCAGACTGTGTTTCCCAACAACGCCCGCCCAATCCAGTCGCGCAATGGGCGGCTTGTCGTGGCAGAGTGGTAACCGCATCGCCGCTTTGGCGTAGGGATAGGCGGTCTAACTGAAAGGTGGATTGGCCCGAACCTCGGACCAATCCTTTCTCTTGAAACGAACCTTAAGCGGATTTTTCCAGCTCAAACGCGTCGTGCAGGGCCTGCACGGCCAGTTCCATATACTTGCGGTCGATCAGCACGCTGACCTTAATTTCGGATGTGGTGATGACCTTGATGTTTACGCCTTCGTCGCGCAGCACGGCAAACATCTTTGCTGCGACGCCAGCGTGGCTGCGCATGCCGATGCCGACGATGCTGACCTTAGCCACACCTTCATCTGCAACCAGATCGTGGAAGTTAATCGTTCCGCCAGCCTTGGCATCTTCCATCGCCTTTTGCGCGCGGACGACCTGATCGACCGGGCAGGAAAAGGTCATGTCAGTGCGACCTTCTTCGCTGATGTTTTGCACGATCATATCGACGTTGACCCCGGCATCTGCCAGCGGGCCAAAGATCGCCGCAGCGATACCCGGCCGGTCCGCGACCGAGATCAGGGTCATCTTCGCTTCGTCACGCGAATAGGCCACACCGGCCACGACATTGCTTTCCATGATGTCCTCCTCGGCGCACACCAGTGTGCCCGCATTGTCTGATGGTTCCTCGAACGATGACAGCACCCGCAGCTTGACGCCAAACCGCATGGCCAGCTCGACAGAGCGGGTTTGCAGCACCTTGGCCCCGAGCGACGCCAGCTCTAGCATCTCTTCAAAGGCGATGCGGTCCAGCTTGCGCGCTTTACGAACGATACGCGGGTCGGTGGTATAGACGCCGTCAACGTCTGTATAAATATCGCAACGCTCTGCATCGAAAGCGGCGGCAAAGGCGACAGCGGTCGTATCCGATCCGCCCCGGCCCAGCGTCGTGATCCGGCCTTCTGGGCTAATGCCCTGAAAGCCAGCGACCACGGCAACCTTCATGCCTTCGGCAAACTTGGCGTTGATGTTGTCGGTCGGGATCCCCTCGATGCGCGCATTGGCATGGGCAGAGGTCGTCTGCACCGGCACTTGCCAGCCTTGCCAGCTGCGTGCCGGGATATCCATTTCCTGCAACCGCAGCGCCATCAGGCCCGCCGTGACGTTCTCTCCGGACGATACGACAGCGTCATATTCGCGTGCATCATACAGCGGCGACGTCTCGTTCACCCAGCCGACCAGCTCGTTGGTTTTGCCAGACATGGCTGACACAACGACGATCACGTCATAGCCATTGGCCACTTCCAACGCGACGCGTTTGGACGCGCGCGCGATCCGGTCAAGGTTTGCGACGGACGTGCCGCCGAATTTCATCACAAGTGTGGGCATGATATTTCCCTGTGCTTCCGCGCCGCCCTTTACGCGACGAGAGGCGCAAGAGCAATCCACATGCATGGAACGTCCGTATTCTTCTCTTCAAAAATATCCCGGGGGGCCGCGTAGCGGCGGGCGCAGAGCCCCCTTCAAGCCTTAATAAGGGTGATCTTCCCCGTCCCAAGTCTTGAAACATCCCGTCGTCGCCACGGATAAATCATCGAACCTGTCCAGTAACCCGCCTGCGGCCTGAACGGGCGTAATCGCAGCGCTGCTGCCGCCCATGTCCGTTTGCACCCAGCCGGGGTGATAAATCCCGACGGCGATCCCGTCATCCTTTAGGTCCGCCGCAAGGTTGCGGCCAAAGTTCAGTACCGCCGCCTTGGATGCACGGTAAACATAGGACCCGCCCGGCGCATGGGTGTCGGATGCCATCTGGCTGCTGATGATTGCGATCTTGCCGCCAGCGGCTTTGATGTTTGGCAAAAGCGCCTGAATGGTTAGGAATACGCCCGTCACGTTGACCGCAAATTCCTGCGCCCAAATGTCGGCGGTTAGATCTGCCACGGACTGGCCGCGATCCAGAAAAACGCCCGCGTTGCACACCAGCAGATCCAGCGGTGTATCGCCAAAATCCTGGGCCATCTGTGCGACCGAACCCGGATCGGTCACATCCAGCCGCATCCAATCTGTCGTTGGTGCATCACGGTGGGTGCCAATCACCTTTTCGCCGCGGTCACGATACCCTTCGAACATGGCCCGGCCAATGCCGCGATTCGCGCCAGTAATCAAAGTTGTCATGTCGTCACCTTTTCAATTGGTACGGCGGCGCGGCATAAACGGCAGCGGCAGCACGGGAATATCATCGGCCAGCAGGGCGCGCACATCTGCGCCCGTCGCCTCGCCGTAGATAGCGCGCTCTGGCGCGTCGCCCAGATGCATTGCGCGCGCCTCTTTGGCAAAACTGGTGCCGACGTCCTCTGCGTTTGCTTCGACCTGTTTGCGCAACTTTTGGACAGCAGCCTCTTTGCCGCGATCGGCGGCGACGGCGGGGGCCATGATCGTTTTGCTGACCTTCGCCGATCCGCAGACGGTGCAGGTCAGCTGCCCTGCCGCAGAGAGCGCAGCATAGGCATCAGCCGACTGAAACCAGCTGTCAAAGCGGTGATCACTGTCACAAATCAGGGTATAGCGGATCAAGGGTCACATCCGTTGCGGGGTGGGGCAAAGATAAGCTGACTGCGCCCGGATGCAACGGTTTAACCGCAGCTGGGCTTAAAGGCTATCGGGATCAAACGCTTCGACAATGCGCCGCAGTGCGGGTTCCTCCAGTTTCGACGCCGCCTTGCGCCGAGAGAACCACTTGCGCTTGCGTTCAGCCTTTTCCGGCCAATCGCTGGCGACCTGCAGAACTTCCAGCGGATAGACCATGACAACGACCGGAGTTGTCCGATTGGACAGCGGTTTCACATAGGAAAATACGCCAAGACAGCGGTCTACCGGGTGTCCGGTTAGGCCCGCTTCTTCCCAAGCTTCGGTTGCTGCGGCCTCTGCCGGGGTCTGTTTGTGCATCGGCCAGCCCTTGGGCACGATCCAGCGTTTCGTGCGGCGCGATGTGATCAGGCAGACCTCGACCTCTCCTGCTGCGTCGCGGCGCCAGCACAGAGCCGCGAACTGGCCGCGGACGTCCGTTTTTCCGCCGCGCAGCTTGAGCGGCAGCTGGGCGCGGGCGGGGAATGGCTGGTCAGGGGTGGCGTCGGCTGGCAAAGGTCTTACATCCCGTTTATATGCACCCTGTCGTCCCACACCCCCATGACGTCCGCAAGACGCAAACCCTGCCTTGGTTTATCGGGTCGGAAATATACCGCCATTCGTCATATGGCCCGTTTCATCCGCTACGTGTGCCGCGCGTATCGACGGTGATGGACCTGTGCCGCGCCATGGGTTGGATCGCGCCAGAGCAATATCTGAACAGCCCCCGCGCCAAGCCTGCGGCCCTGATGTCCTATCACACGCCCGAATATGTCGCCGCCCTGCAACGGGCAGAGGCGACGCAAACCGTCAGCGACACTGACCGCACGCGCCACGGCCTCGGCACCTCGAATAACCCCGTGTTCAAAGAGATGTATCGCCGCCCCGCGACCTCTGCTGGGGCGGCGATGTTGGCGGGCGAGTTGTTGCGCCGGCCCGGCACCGTGTTCACCCCTGCTGGCGGCACGCATCATGGATTTCCTGACCGGGCTGGTGGGTTTTGTTATCTGAATGATCCTGTGCTGGGCATTCAGTCCCTGCGCCGGAATGGGGCCGCGCGGATTGCCTATCTTGATATCGACGCGCACCATTGCGACGGCGTGGATCACGCTTTTCGAGACGATCCCGATACGCTGCTAATTTCCACGCACGAGGCGGGCCGTTGGCCACGTACCGGACCGCTTGATGATGCGGGCGCTGGCAACGTGCTGAACGTGCCGCTGCCCAGCGGCGCGCATGACGACGACATGGCCCTTGTGCGCGACCGCGTGATCCTGCCAGCGCTGGCGCTGTTCCGCCCAGACGCCATCGTGTTGCAATGCGGCGCGGACGCCGTAAATGAAGATCCGCAATCGCGCCTGTGTTTGTCCAATAACGCGCATTGGGCGATCTTGCGCGCGATCCGCCCTTTGGCGCCGCGCCTGATGGTGCTGGGCGGTGGTGGCTATAATCCGTGGAGCGTCGGCCGGCTTTGGTCGGGAAACTGGGCGATTTTGAACGATCACCCTATTCCTGATATCCTGCCTGACCCGGCGCAAAAGGTGTTGGCCGCGCTGCGCTGGGACGGGCAGCGCCGTATCGCAGTTCCGCCGCCGCATTGGATCACAACCCTGCGCGATGCGCCGCGCCCGGGCGCGATTCATGACGCGGTGCGGCACGCCTGCGATACGCTGTCGGCGCGTCTGCTCTCTTGGACGTAAAGGTGACTTGCAGCGGCTGCGCCCGCGCGGGATAGTCCGTTCATGAAACACATCGCCCTTCTTCTTTCGCTGCTTTTTGCGACCTCTGCGCAAGCCCGCGATCTGACCATTTTCGCCGCCGCAAGTTTGAAAGAGCCGCTGGACCAGTTGCTGCAAACCCAGCCCGGCGTCACCGCGACCTATGGTGGCAGTGGCACGCTAGCGCGGCAGGTCATGGCTGGTGCCCCTGCGGATCTGGTGTTTCTGGCGCATCCCGACTGGATGCAGGCGATGGATAAGGCTGGCGTACTGACCCCGGGCACCGTGACCGACCTGCTGGGCAATCAGATTGTGATTGTGGCCCCTGCTGGCACCCCTGATCTGGCGTTGACGCCCGATGCGTTCGCCGCTGCGCTTGGCCCGGATGGCCGCCTTGCCATTGGTCTGACGGCATCCGTGCCCGCCGGGATTTACGGCGCTGAATCCCTGACCGCACTGGGCCTGTGGGACACGGTGAAGGACCACTTGGCAGAGGTCGACAGTGTCCGCGCCGCCCTTGCCTTAACCGCGCGGGGCGAGGCACCGCTTGCGCTGGTCTATCGCACGGACGCGCGTGTCGAACCCGCCGTCACCATCGTCGCAACCTTGCCAGAGGATAGTCACACCCCGATCCTGTACCAAGCCGCCACCGTCGGCCCCGCCAATCCCGAAACCACCGCCTTGCTGGATTTGCTCAAATCCCCCGCCGGGCAAGCAGCCTTTGAACAGGCGGGCTTTATCCCGCTGGCTGCACCCTGATGTCGCTTGACGCAGCCGCCTGGGCCGCCGTTGCGCTGTCGCTGCGCGTGGCGTTGGTCGCGACCCTGCTGGGGTTGCCCATCGCGATTGCCGTGGCCTGGCTACTGGCGCGCAAGCAATTCTGGGGCAGGGGCCTACTGAACGGGTTGGTGCACCTGCCGCTGGTGCTGCCCCCCGTCGTGACGGGGTATCTGTTGCTGCTGGCTTTTGGCACCCAAGGGCCGATTGGCGGCTTTCTGCGCGACACCTTTGGGATCACGCTGGCGTTTCGCTGGACCGGGGCCGTGTTGGCCGCCGCGATCATGGCGTTTCCCTTGACCGTCCGCGCGATCCGGCTGGGATTCGAGGCTGTGCCACCCGGCCTAGAGGACGCAGCCGCCACCCTTGGCGCATCGCGCGCCCGTGTGTTCCTGACCGTAACCTTGCCGCTGATCGCCCCCGCCGTGCTGGCCGGGGCGGTACTGGGTTTTGCCAAAAGCCTTGGTGAATTCGGCGCAACGATCACCTTTGTCGCCGCAATCCCGGGGCAGACGCAGACGATCCCGTCGGCGATTTATGCGCTGTTACAGGTGCCCGGGCAGGACGGGGCGGTGGTATCTCTGGTCGTGATCTCGATCGTTTTGGCCATGGGCACGCTGGCGCTGGCCGAATGGTTGTCGCGGCGCATGACCGCCCGGATTGCCGGATGATTGATGTCGCGGTCACGAAGCGGTTGGGTGATTTCACCCTTGATGCCGCCTTTACTGCGCCTGCCGGCGTGACGGCGATTTTTGGTCGCTCCGGCTCTGGCAAATCTTCGTTGATTAACGGGATCGCGGGGCTGTTGCCGCTGGATGCAGGGTATGTGCGCGTCGGCGGCGCCGACCTGACGCGGCTGCCGGTGCATAAACGGCGGATCGGCTATGTCTTTCAGGACGCACGGCTTTTTCCCCATATGTCCGTCCTGCAAAACCTGACCTACGGCGGCAGCCATGACCGCGGCGCTGTGATCGATATGCTGGGTCTAGACGATCTGCTTGATCGCCGCCCGGCGTCCCTGTCTGGCGGGGAAAAGTCCCGCGTGGCTATTGGCCGCGCCCTGATGATGCGCCCGCAATTGTTGCTGATGGATGAACCCCTTGCCGCCCTTGATGCGCCCCGCAAGGCAGAGGTGCTGCACTATCTTGAACGGCTGTGCAGCACCGCGCGGATCCCGATCATCTACGTCAGCCATGCCATGTCAGAGGTCGCGCGCCTTGCGACGACCCTTGTTTTGCTGGACGCGGGCCGCGTGACCCGCGCTGGCCCGCTGGACGATATCCTGTCCGATCCCGCTGCCGTCCCGCTGATTGGTGTCAGGGAAGCAGGTGCCGTCCTGACCGGCACCGTGCGCGGATTGAACACCGCAGACGGCCTGACAGAGGTCGCCTTGTCCGCTGGCCGCCTGATCCTGCCGGGCCGCCTTGGCTCCCCTGGCGCACGCATTCGCCTGCGAATTCCGGCGCAGGATGTGATCCTGTCCACGGCAAAACCTGCCGGGCTGTCGGCCCTGAACGTGTTGCGGTGCCAAATTGCTGCGATTGAAATCGGTCAAGGTCCGGGTGTTGCTGTTTCGCTTGTCTCTGGCACGGACCGTTTGCTTGCGCGGATCACACGGCGTTCTGCCGCGCTGATGGGACTGGCGGTCGGGCAAGAAGTTCACGCCATCCTGAAAGCCACGGCCATGGCACCGCAAGATATCGGAGGCAGCGCATGAGTGACGCCGCACCATTGATCATTGTCATGGGGGTGTCGGGTTGCGGCAAATCCCATATCGGGGCCGCGCTGGCGCAGCGCCTTGGGCTTGGTTTTCTGGACGGGGACAGCCTGCATCCGCCTACCAATATTGCAAAGATGGCGCAGGGCATTGCGCTGAACGACGATGACCGCGCGCCTTGGCTTGATGCGGTCGGCGGCGCGCTGGGCGCAGGGTCAGAGGTGATTGCCTGTTCTGCGTTAAAACGCAGCTATCGTGACCGCATCCGCGCCGCTGCGACGGGGGTTGTTTTTGTGCATTTGGACGGCGCGCGCGCCGTGCTGGCGCAGCGGGTCAGTCAGCGCCCCGGCCACTTCATGCCGCCCGCACTGTTGGACAGCCAGCTTGCCACGCTACAGCCGCTGCAAGCGGACGAGGCGGCGGTTGTTGTTGATCTGGACCAAACACCGGAGCAGATCATCGCAGCTATTATTTCAACGGGTCTGTTCGGAACAGCGTGACCTTCAACCCGCCATGCGGCACCTGAAGCCGGTCCTGCGTGAAAGGCAGACCCGTCGCCTTGGCCAGCCCCGGCTCGCTTGTGACAAGGCCGACACGCCAGCCGCGAAAGCGGTCTTTCAGCGTCGCACCCAGCGCGCCGTACAGCGGAAACAGCAGATTGCGGTTGCCAATGCGCGCGCCGTAGGGCGGGTTGACCATGATCAGACCTGGCGGCCCGGCAGGACGCGGCAGATCGCTGATCGCGTGGTGGGCAAAGGTCGTGATATCGCCAACGCCCGCCCGCTGCGCGTTCGCCGTCGCATTGCGCACTGCGCCGGTATCGCGGTCCGAGCCGTAGAATTGCAGATTGGTGTCGCGCAAAGCGTAAGCGCTGCGCAGCGCATCAAAGGCGGCCCGGTCAAAGCTGGCCAGCTGCATAAAGGCGAAATCACGCGAACGTCCGGGCATCAGCCCGCGCGCGATCTCTGCCGCCTCGATCACAAAGGTGCCTGACCCGCACATCGGGTCCACGACGGGTTCGGTCCCGGTGTAGCCGCAATGCGCGAGGAACAGCGATGCCAGCGTTTCGCGCATCGGGGCCTTGCCGACAGCCTCTTTATGACCGCGTTTATGCAGGCTTTCGCCGCTGGTATCGACGGACATCGTCACCGTATTGTCGTCGATCCGCACCTTCAGCGTGATCGGGGCATCAGAGGCGATGGTGATCCCGGCCTCTTCTTTCAGGGCGGTTTCAATGCGCTGCTGGGCTGCACCCGCATGATAGATTTTCGATTTATGACAGGTGACTTCGACCCGGACAGGTACGTCGGCGCGCAGGGTGTCGGTCCATGGAAACTTGCGTGACCGCTTGTCTAACTGCGCCAAATGGAACGCCAAAAAGCTGCCAAACCGCGCAAGGACGCGCCCCGCGCCGCGCAGTTCCACATTGGCGCGCCACACATCAGGCCAGCCACCTGGAAAGCTGACGCCGCCCGGTACGGCTTGCGCCCCGGCAAAACCAGCGGCCTGCACCTGCGCCAGCAACAAAGGCTCTAGCCCCGGCGGCGCGGTCACGAAAATGTCGAATGAGGTATCAGTCATGCGCCCATCTAGCGCGAAACGCAGGCCCGCGCATCTGGAAAAGCGATTGCACCAGACGCACGGGATTTAGGCTTAGGGATTAGCTGGGGCGAAAGTTAAGCGCTGTCCCGTTAATACAATGCAGCGGCCTGTTGCCGACAATCAGGTGGTGACCCAGATGGCTGCCACAGCGGCGGCAATGGATTTCGGTCAGCGCAATTTCTGCATTCGGGCGCATGCCATAGGCAGGATTGGGGCCGTCGATATCGGTCATCACGGCGTTGGGTTCAGAATGGAAAAAGAACGAAAATCCTTTGTCCACGATGGTTTTCCAGCGCGAATCGTAAACTTTCAGATCGCAGCCTTTGCAGTGGTATTCGCCGTCTTTGGTTTCTTGCCACAAAAAGCTGGACTTGGGGACTTCAGTCTCACCCTCGCGCATGATGCTGTATTCAGTGTCGCTTAACATCGCGCGCCATTCGGCGTCGGTGCGGCGCACTTCGTAAGGATAGGACCGGTCGGGCTGGTAGCGACGGTTGACGCCGCCCAGATCGGCCGCGGCCCCCGGTGTGATATTCGCGCCTGCGCAGCCGGCGGCACCGACGGTCAAGGCTGCGACACTGCTTGCCGCAAAAAAGCGGCGCCGTGTTAGGTTGTCTGTCGTGGCGTCCATGTCGTTCCCTCGCGCGTTATATCGTGCCGCTCTCGTAGCTATCGCCGAGGTCTTAGGTTTTGGTGAATGTTCACCGGGGTGACGATCGCAATTGACAGCCATTAACCTGTATTAGGTCTTTGCGCATTATGACAGTTTTTTGCTGTGCTGATGACATGAATGTCACCGCGCTCGCTTTTCGTTTGCCGTCAAAGGTACCCCTTGATTGGGCTGATATGGACGTGGTCTGCTGCCTTGGTAAGGGCACCAAAGGTCTGAATCCGTCTAGGATACGGGCGGCGGGATGCGTGCGGCATAGGCCTGCGCGATCTGCCCTGCCGTCGTGATCCAGATGTCATCCCGGCGCTGGGCAATATGGTTTAGCGCGCGTCGCAGCTGGCGCAGGCGAAAGGGTTGGCCGACGATATAAGGGTGCAGCGCGATGCCAAAGACCAGCGGTTGCGCGACGCTTTGATCCAGCAGTTCGTCAAAGTTGTCGATGATCATATCGGCAAACTCTGCCGCGCCCGTTTTGCGCCCGACAATCGCAGGGATGTCATTGATTTCTTGGCCGTAAGGCAGGGACAGCAGCGGGCCGGACCTAGTGCGCATCCAGACTGGCTGGTCGTCCATGCACCAGTTCATGGTGTAGCTATATCCCGCCTCTACCAGCAGATCCGGCGTCACCTCGGTCTCTGCAATCCACGGGCTAAGCCACCCCTTGGGTTGTTGCCCGGCGTGCGCCGTGATCACATCAGAGCAATGGGCAATCATCGCCGCCTCTTCGGCCTCGCTCATGCCGCTTTGGCTTTCGGAATTGGTGCGGCCATGGCCTGCGACCTCGTCCCCGCGGGCGGCGTGGGCCGCCATCAGGGCGGGGGCGTAATCGTACATTTCGCTATTGGGCAGCACGGTGGCGGGCAGGTTCAGATCGTCCAGCAGATCAATCAGCCGCCACGCACCGACCCGGTTGCCGTAGTCGCGCCAAGCATAGTTCAAAACATCAGGCTCGGGTTCGGCATTACCGATCTGCGCGCCGTTTCCTGCCCCAAAGGCAAAGTGTTCATGGTTCACACCTAGATAGACCGCCAGCCGCCTGCCGCCGGGCCAGTCAAAATCGGGGCGCTGGGTGATCGGGGTGTAATCATAGCGTCCATGCGTTGGCAGGGTCATAGCGGCGCCTCTGCCAGGCCGGCACGGTCCAGCAGGATTTCCGCGCTGTCGTTCCAGATTTGCGTTTCAACGATTTTGCCGCCGCGCACCGTAAAGATGTCGATATAGCGGTTGCCGTCAAATGCGGTGCCGTCCGGCCAAGCGCCGTACAGATGCCCTGTATTATAGACGTGAACGTCGCCGGTTTCGTGATCCTGAACCGCATCGGTGCGGATGAACCGCTTTTTCACCCATGCATAGCGTTTGGCGTTGAACGCAGCCGTCTGCGCTGGCGCGGTAAAGGCGCGCCCGCCAGTAAAGGTGATCTTAATATCTGCCGAAACATACTTGGCGGCACCCTCTGGGTCAGGAACCATGGATCGTTCTAAATACGCCTCTACGACTTGTTTGGCCTGCGTCGCGGGGTCTGTCATTGCATCGTCCTTTCAAGCGCGGCGCGCAGGCCGTCGATCAACGGCACAGGGAAATCAGGCGCGTTGGCCGCCACGTCCACCATGCCTGCGCAGCCCAGAACAATAGCGCTGATGCCGTCTTCGGCCACCGCCTGCCGCGCCTCTGCCAATACGCGGGGAATGGCGGTGGCGGGATCGATATCAAGGTCCAGTACCGGTACACCGCTGGCGCGCACGCGCGCGCAAAGCGGGGTCAGGCCAAGGGCTGCGATGTTCCCTTCCAGCACCGGGATCGAGACGGCGAGCGTCGTTACCACGCTGAAACGGCCCAGCTGCGCGGCTTTGTCATAAGCGGCCTGCCCGATCCCGATTACAGGGCAGGGGACGAGCGCACGCGCCTCGGTCAAGCCTGTGTCGTCAAAGCAGCCGATGATGATGACCGTTGCGCCTGTGTCATAGGCCTTTTTCACCAGTACCAGCAGGGGCGGAATGCAGGCAGCACCGTCCTGCGGCCCTTGGATCGCGGGCGGGCCGTCGTGGGATGTCCAACCTTCGATCTGGGCATTGGGGCACATCTGGCGGGCGGTGGTCAGCAGCGTTTCGGTCATCGCTGCCGTGCTGTTCGGGTTGATGATGACGATCACAACACACCTTTACCCGCGTCCGATCCCGCCCGCGCCCGGCGGCGGTTGCCAATCAGCGCGATGGTCAAGAATACGCCGATAATGGCCAATGAAAACAAGGTCGTCAGCGTTCCCAGCGCATAAAGGACCGGAGAGGTGACATTCGTCGTCATCCCGTAAATCTCGAGCGGGAGCGTGTTGTAGCTGCCCGCGGTCAGCAGCGTGCGGGCGAATTCGTCGTAGGACAGGGTGAAGCCGAATAGCGCGACGCCAATCAGCGCGGGCGCAATAATCGGCAGCACAACATGGCGCAGGGTCTGCCACGGGCTGGCCCCCAGATCACGCGCCGCTTCCTCATAGCTTTTGTCGAAACGGTTGAAGACGGCGAACATGATCAGCAGGCCGAACGGCAGCGTCCACGTCAGCTGTGCCCCAAAACCGGATGTCGCCCAATGAACGGTCAGTCCCGTCTGGCTGAACAGCAAGCCGACGCCCAAAGAGATCAGGATCGACGGGATCACCAGCGCGGTGATGATCAGGTAAAATAGGATGCCAGAGCCCTTGAACCGGGTGCGGAACGCCAGCCCGCCCATGACCGACACGGTGACCGTCGTGACCATGACCATCAGGCCCAGCACGATGCTGCGGCTAAAGCTGCCCCAGATGTCGCCGACCGCCTGCTGCTGGAACAGGTCGCGGAACCAATAGGTCGACACGCCGCGCATCGGAAAGGTCAGGCCGCCGCCCTCGCCCTGAAACGACAGGATGCCGATGGTGATAGTCGGGCCGTAAAGGAACAGCATGAACAGCGCAAAGAACGCAGTCAGAACGTAAAATGACTTGGGGCGGGGTTCCATTACAGCTCTTTTCTTATGTCAACAAAGCGCAGCAGGATGGCGATGGTGATCAGCACGGTGGCCAGCAGGACAATCGCCGTGGCCGAGGCGCTGGGATATTGCAGCAAGGCGATATCGTTAGAGATCAGGCGTCCGACGTTGGCGGACTGTGATCCGCTCATAAAGCGAACCGTGATGAAGTCGCCCATGACAAGCGTCACGACAAAGATCGTGCCGATCATGATGCCGGACTTGGTCAGCGGCAGGATCACATTCCACAGGATCTGGCGGCCGTTCGCGCCTGCGTCCCGCGCCGCCTCTATCAGGGATTTATCGATGCGCATCATGGTGTTGAAGATCGGTACCACCATGAACAACGTATAAAGATGCACGAAGGCAAGGATCACGGCAAAGTCGCTGAACAGCAGCCAGTCAAGCGGCTCGTCCACCACGCCCCAACTGATGAGTGCGGAATTGGCGATGCCGTTGCGGCCCAGAAACGGGATCCAGCTGATCATGCGGATGATGTTGCTGGTCCAGAATGGGATCGTGCACAGCAGGAATAGGGCGATCTGCCATGTCTGCGTGCGGATATGAAAGGCAAGATAATAGGCAATCGTGAACCCGATGCTAAAGGTCAGCGCCCACGTGATAATCGCGTATTTAAAGGTGTTCAGGAACACGCTGTATGTGACGGGTGATCCAAACAGAAAATCGTAATTCTCCCATGAAAAGGCGGGGATGATGCTGAACTCTGTCGCCGTCCAAAAGCTAACGACACCGATCAGGATGATCGGCAGCACAAGGAACACGGCCAGCACGATCGCCAGCGGCGACACCATCAGCCAGCCGGTCAGGTTAGGTCTTGCTTGCATCACAGCGCCTTTTGATTGGGGGTGCGGCGCGCCGATACAGGCGCGCCGCAGGTTTCTTCACGCGGCGATGAATTCGTTCCACTTGCGGACCATGTACTGGTTTTCGTCCATGACGGAGTTCCAGCAAGCCACGGACCCCATTCGGTCATCAAAAGAGCCGCCGTCGCGCACATCGCCTGCCTGCGCTAGTGCGTCACCGGTGGGGGACGTGATAACATCGGTGGCAGCCTTGCCTTCGAACCAATAGCCCCACTCGTTTTCGGACATGAAGTTCTTGGATGTTTCAGGCACAGCGGAATAATAGCCCTGCCGCATCAAATAACCGCCGACCCAGCCGTCCAGATACCAGTCGATGTATTCATAGGCCGCGTCACGCTCTAGCCCGGTCAGGGATTTGGACAGGCCGATACCGCCGCCCCAAGACCGGTAACCTTCTTCCAGCGGCTGATAGACACATTCGATCCCGCGCGATTTGACGGCGGTGATGGCAGGCGACCACATGGATTGAATGACGACTTCGCCAGATGCCATCAGGTTCACGGATTCGTCGAAGGACTTCCAGAACGACCGGAACTGGCCGTTTTTCTTGGCTTCGGTAAAGATGCCAAGAGTCATGTCGATCTCTTCGCGGGTCATGTTGCCTTTGTCGGGGTATTTGTATTCGCCCATCGATTCCACGACCATGGCCATGTCCATGATCCCAATAGAGGAAATATCGAGGATCGAAGCTTTGCCTTTGAATTCGGGGTTCAGCAATTCGGACCAATTGGTGATGGGACGCCCGATCAGATCGGGGCGGATGCCCAGCGTGTCGGCGTTATAGATCGTCGGGATTAGGGTCATCCAACCGGACTCTTCTTGCACGAAATCGGTGCCGTCCGGGCCAGAGGTGAAGCCGACCGTATGTGGCGCGGTGCCCTGCGCAATCGTGCTGCCCGGGGTCAGCAGACCATTGCGGAAAATGCCCACGATCTTGTCGTAGTTCTTGATCTTGGATGTATCCATCGCCTGCAGGTTTCCGGCAGCCCAGACCTTTTTACAGATGAAATACTCGATATCTGCGATATCAAAACTGTTCGGCTGTGTGGCTGCCCGCTGGGTCACGCTGTCCGTATCAAGCGCTGTCATCTCTAGCGTAAAGCCAAGGTCCTCTTTCACCTTGTCGGCGACGTCGTTCAGGTTTGACACGCCAGTGCCGAACTGGCGCAGGGTGATGTCCTTGATGTTCTGCGCCCAGATCATTGGTGCGCCCAGCGTGGTGCCAGCGGCAAAGGCGGCGGTGGCGGCCCCGCCTTTCAGAACGGAGCGGCGGGAAAGTTTGGTGGCTTTGGTCATGGCATCTCTCTCTGTTTTGTGGGGACGCGGCGGTTCACGCCGTCAATTGGTGAAGGTTTTTGGCATCCCAGGTCAGACCGATGCGGTCGCCGGGGTGGTGCGGGGCGTCGAAATAGGCAGCATCAGGGACAAGGGCCGTGACCTCTTGATCGCCTGCGATGCGGGACATGACACTGACGTAGGTGCCTTGATATTCGATGGCGGTGACGTGGCCTTCCATCTGGCCGCTGCCTGCGGGGGTGACGCCGACGGCGTCGGACCGAATGGCGAAATGGCCTTGGGGCAGGGCGATGACGTTATGTCCGCCCATGAATTGCGCGACGAACCGGGTCTTAGGCGCGTTAAAGACTTCGCGCGCCGGGCCAGCCTGTTCGATGACCGCATCGTTCATCACGACAATCTCGTCCGCCAGCGCAAGCGCCTCGTCCTGCCCGTGGGTGACGTGGATGAAACTGATCCCCAGCTCTTTTTGCAGGTTGCGCAATTCGGTCCGCATCCTGACCCGCAAGAACGGATCAAGCGCTGACAGCGGCTCGTCCAGCAACAAGACCTGAGGGCGGGTGATCAGCGCCCGCGCCAGTGCGACGCGCTGCTGTTGCCCGCCGGACAGTTGCGCAGGCAGGCGGTCTGCAAGGGCGGTCAGATCGACCAGTTCCAACATCTCGGCCGCTTTTGCGCGGCGTTCCTTGGCATCAACGCCCTTCATCTTAAGGCTAAAGGCGACGTTATCCAGCACGCTAAGATGCGGAAATAGCGCGTAACTTTGGAACATCATCGCTGTGCCGCGCTTGGCAGGCGGTAAATTTGAAATGTCGCGGTGCGCCAGCAGGATCGACCCTTCGGTCACGCTTTCATGCCCGGCAATCATCCGCAGCGTCGATGACTTCCCGCAGCCTGATGGCCCAAGCAAACAGGTATAGCTGGCAGGGCGAAACCGATGGCTGACCGCATTCACCGCAAGCGCTGTGCCATAGCGTTTGGTCACGCTCACCAGCTCTAAATCTTGGATAATACCGCTCATATGGCCCCCGTGACTGCTGGGCTCAGCTAAGGGGCGGATTTGCACGCCAGCAAACAATTGCACGGATTCTAGCAGGGCGAGGCGTAGCTTTGCCGCTTTTTGTCGCAGAATTGGAGGTGGGTGCTCAGAAATTAGGATGAATATTGTATACAATTAACTCAAAGATTGGTGACGATATGGTGGTTGATACTCATCACGGGCTTGCTCCGGTCTGCGGGATTCGGCAAAATAGGGCGATGATACAACCAGTTTCCGCTTCACCCAGCGACCGCGTCATGACGGCGACGAGCCTTGCTCAGGATCTGTCTGCGGCGATTCATGCCCACCGAATCGCGCCAGGTACCAAGCTGCGAGAGGACGAGCTAAGCGACATTTACAGCGTGTCCCGCACCATCGTACGCAGTGCTTTGCAGGCGCTTGCGCATCAGAAGCTGGTTGATATTCAGCGTAACCGCGGTGCCAGTGTTGCTAGCCCTACGCCGCGCGATGCGCATGACGTGTTCGAGGCGCGGATCATGATAGAACCGCAGATGGCGCAGGCCGCGGCGCAAAAGGCGATGCCGGACGACATCGCGATTCTGCGTCAGCATATCGCCGATGAACATGCCGCCGTGCTGGCGGGTGATCGGGGGCAAGCGCTTGCGCTGTCTGGGCAATTTCACGTCGAAATCGCGCGTATGGCTGATCAATCGATCATCGCAGAATTCGTGCGGTCCTTGGTTGAACGCTCTAGCCTGATTATTGCCCTGTATTGGCGCAAGCCAAGCACGTTGTGCGAAAGCGACGCGCATCACGCACTGCTTGCGGCGCTGGCTTCGCATGATGGCCCGGCTACGCATAAATTGATGACGCAGCACTTAACTGATCTGCATAGCAGTCTTGATTTGCACATGCAGGGTTCAGAAATCGTTAACTTAAAAGACGCTTTGCGCCGATAACACCTAACCCAGTGATACCCCGGCGCAGGCGGCGGTATTGCGGATATGCGCGGCCATCGCGCCGGCGGCCTGCGCAGGGTCGTGCTGGCGCAGCGCTTCTAGAATGGCGCGATGCTCGCTGATGGATCCGCTCATCCGCGCGACAGCCGTGTTCGGAATCGGCACGCGTTGGCTTTCGGTCATCTTGTCGCGCACCGACTGATACAGCTGCCGCAGCATGGCATTCGGGCAGGCTTCCATGATCAGACCGTGAAAGGTCAGGTCTGCCTCGACGTGGGTGACCAGATCGCCAGCGGTCCACGCGTCTTCGAACTGCTGCGTTGCACGGTGCAGACGGTCGGCGATCACGTCAGTTATGTGCGGCGCGGCAAGGCGGCACAGCTCTGTTTCGATCAGCAGGCGCGACTGAAACACGTCGCTGATTGTAAATTGACCGTCAAATCGCCACGATTGTTGGCCCGCGTCAGTCGATACCTCTGTCCCCGTCACAAAGGTGCCGCGCGCGGGCAGGGTGCGCACAAGGCCCAGCGTCTCTAGGGTAAGCAGCGCTTCACGAAGCGAGGCGCGCGATACCTGCAACTGTTCAGACAAGATGCGCTGAGAGGGAATTTTCTCGTCCTTCGACAACTCGCCGGACTTGATCATCTCTTGCAGCCTGCGGGCGACAGTCTGGGTGACGCTACTCTTGCCGCTCATGTGGTTCATCCTGCAACTCTCGATTTGGCGCATTTTTATGCGTATAGCGCCTGATTTCCGATTTCCCCAGTGCCAAGCCTTGCCAGATGGCGATCTGTGTGCTTGCTATTGGTCAGACCGGTCTGACCGGTCAGACCAATAGTGAAGCAATATTCACATCAGCAACAGGGAAAACAGCAACATGATTTCATCGTTTAGCAAAATTGCCGCCATTGCACTGGCCGCTACCATGGGCACCGCCGCCACAGCGCAAGACCTGCAAGTCGGCGCAAACATCGGCAACGTGCCGTGGGAATTTCAGGACGACACCGGGGCCAACGTCGGGTTCGAAGTTGATCTGGTCAATGCCGTCGCCGAAAAACTGGGTCGCGGCGTGGAAATTGTGAACATCCCGTTTCAGGGCCTGTTCTCTGCCGTGCAATCGGGCCGGGTCGATATCGCCATGTCCTCGATCACGATCACGCAGGAACGCCTTGAGTCCGTGACCTTCGCCCAGCCCTATTATGACAGCGACCAGTCGCTGACCGTAACCGCAGACGGCCCCGCGTCCTTGGATGAGATGTCGGGCAAGGTCGTCGGTGTCGATACCGGTTCCACAGGCGATATGTGGGCGACTGAAAATGCGGCTGAATACGGCTTTGCCACGATCAACCGTTACGAGGGTCTTGCGCCTGCCATGCTCGACCTCGCGGCTGGCCGGATCGCTGGCTACATCTCTGACATTCCGGCGCTGCAGTATTACGTCAAGGACAAGCCAGAGCTGAAGGTCGTTCAGCGCATCGCCACCGGCGAAGCCTATTCCATGATGTTCGCCAAGGACGCGCCGCTGGCCACCGAAGTGAACGACGTGCTGAGCGCGTTGAAAGAGGACGGCACCGTCGCCGCCCTGCATGAAAAGTGGTTCGGCGCGACCCCAGAAGACACGACATCGACCGTGACCGTCATGGATATGCCCACCTTGAACTAAGCGCCAAAAGCACGGCCCTAACCGGGGCCGTGCGACCTTGACTGAAAGACGCTCATGGACTTTTTCGACACCTTTTTGAACATGGCGGTGCTGCGCCGTAGCCTGCCGATGCTGCTGGACGGACTGTGGCTGACGCTGCAACTGGGCGCTGCCAGTATCATTGCCGGGCTGGCGCTGGGATTAGTTGTGGCCTTGCTGGGCCTTTACGCCGTCAAGCCTGTGCGCCTACTGATGCGGCTTTATATCGACATCTTTCGGTCGATCCCGCTGCTGGTGCTGCTGATTGTCATCTACTACGCGCTGCCCTTCCTCGGCCTGCGCTTGTCCTCTTTTGCCTCTGCCATGACGGCCCTGACGCTGGTGTCGGGCGCCTACACCGCCGAGATTTTCCGCGCCGGGATCGAGGCGATCCCCCATGGCCAGTTTGAAGCGGCCGAAGCGCTGGGCCTGAACCAGCGGCAAACGATGTTCGATGTGATCCTGCCGCAGGCCGTCCGCATCGTGATCCCGCCGCTAACGAATAATTCGATTAACGTCATCAAGGACACCGCGCTCGCCTCTGTCGTTGCCATGCCGGACCTGTTGAAACAGGCGACCCAAGCGCAGGCTTTGACGGCGAACCCCTCGCCGCTGATCGGGGCTGCGCTGATCTATATCGCGTTCCTGTGGCCGCTGGTCCTGTTCGTATCCTACCTTGAACGCCGCTATCACGGGGGGCGCCGGGCATGAGCTACGTCAGCATTCGCGATCTGCACAAATACTACGGCACCTATCACGCCCTACGCGGCATCAACCTTGATATTGGCAAGGGCGAAGTCGTCTGCGTCATCGGCCCGTCCGGGTCTGGCAAATCAACCCTGATCCGCTGCATCAATCGGCTGGAAGACTTCGACAGCAAAAGCGAAATCCGCGTCGATGGCACCCCCGTCGTGCCGGGCCGCGCACTGGCCAAGGTCAGGGCAGAGGTCGGCATGGTCTTTCAAGGCTTCAACCTGTTCCCGCACTTGTCCGTACGCGACAACGTCATGCTTGCCCCGCGCCGGGTGCGCGGCACGTCCCGCGCGGATGCCGCTAAGTTGGCGGATCAACTGCTTGCCCGCGTCGGAATTGCCGAACAGGCGGACAAATACCCGCAGCACCTGTCTGGCGGTCAGCAACAGCGCGTCGCCATCGCCCGCGCATTAGCGATGGAGCCGCAGGTGCTGCTGTTCGACGAGCCGACCTCTGCCCTTGATCCAGAGATGGTGGGCGAGGTGCTGGACGTGATGAAATCCCTTGCCGGAACGGGCGTCACGATGATCGTCGTCACGCATGAAATGGGCTTTGCCGCCCAAGTTGCCGACCGCGTCATATTCATGGACGGCGGCGAAGTGATCGAAACCGGCACACCGCAGCAGGTGCTTGAACATCCAACAGAATCCCGCACGCGCAATTTCCTTGGCGCCGTGCTGAACCACTAAAGACAGGCCACATTATGACAGATACACAAGACGCGCTCGACATGGGTTTCGTGCAATCCCAATTTCCTGGCCTCGCATCGAACTGGGTGTTCTTTGACAACGCGGGCGGCAGCCAGATTGTCGGCGGCGTGGTGGATAAGATCAGCGAATTCCTGATCCACCGCAACGTGCAGATCGGCGGCAGCTATGCCGTATCCCAAGCCGCGGCCGAAGGGCTGATGCTTGGCCGCGTTGCCGCGCAAACGCTGGTGAATGCGGCCCGCCCCGAGGAAATCGTCTTCGGCCCCTCCACCACGCAACTGATGCGCACGCTGGCCGCATCCATGCGCAGCCAGTTCCAACCGGGGGACGAGATTATCGTCAGCCATGCTGACCACGAATCCAACATCGGTCCGTGGAAAGAGCTGGAAGAGTTCGGCATCGTCATCAAGAACTGGCCGCTGGACCAAGCCAGCATGACAATGCGGCTAGAGGATCTGGAACCGCTGATGACGGACCGCACAAAGCTGGTGTGCGTCCATCACGCGTCCAACATCCTTGGCTGGATCAATCCCATTCGTGACTTTGCCGATTTCGTCCATGCGCGCGGTGCGCGGCTGTGCGTCGATGCCGTCGCCTATGCCCCGCACCGGGCGATTGATGTGCAGGCGATGGACGCCGATTACTACGTCTTTAGCCTGTATAAATGCTACGGCCCGCATATGGCGATCATGTACGGCAAATACGATCTGCTGGGCGAGCTGGATGGCCAATACCACTGGTTCTATGGCAAGGACAAAATCCCCGGCAAACTAGAGCCCGGCAACCCGAATTACGAACTGGCCTACAGCACGACGGCGGTGGTTGAATACCTTGTCGCACTAGGCACCCGCCTTGGGGCCACGGGCAGCAACCGCGAAAAGCTGGAAGCCGCCTTTGACGGCATCACCGCGCAGGAAAACCTGCTGGCGGACCGTCTGCTGTCATGGCTGTCGGCCCGCAACGATTGCCATATCGTCGGGCGCGGGTTCGAGGGCGCGCAGCGCGTGCCGACCATCGCCTTCCGCTTTGACGGCATGGACTCTGGCGCGATTGCCGGCGCGATGGATGCCTACGGCATTGCCATCCGCTTCGGCGACTTCCATTCGCGCCGCTTGGTCGAGGATCTGAATGAAAGCCACGACAGCGGCGTGCTGCGGGTGTCCATGGTGCACTACAACACGCTGGCGCAGGTCGATAAACTGACCGCCGCGCTGGCCGAAGTCGTATCTACCCAAGCGCTTGCATCATGAGCGCGCCGCACGATCTGGCCATCAGGGGCGGCACCATCGTCACCGCATCTGACCGTTTCCGCGCCGACATCGGCGTGCGGGACGGGCGCATCACCGACATCGCCGCCAGCATCGAAGGCGCGAAAGAGGAGATCGATGCCACTGGCCTCTTCGTGCTGCCCGGCGGCATCGATGCCCATGTCCATCTGGCGCAGACGACCTCTGACGGGACGGTCATGGCCGATGACTTTGAAAGCGGCACGCGGTCGGCCGCAGCGGGGGGCAACACCACGGTCTTGCCCTTTGCCATGCAGGTGAAAGGCACGTCACTGCGCGACTGCGTCACCGCATATCACGAAAAGGCGGACGGCCAGTGCTATACCGACGTGTCCTTCCATCTGGTGATTTCCGACCCCACGCCGCAGGTGCTGGGGCAGGAACTGCCCGCCTTGGTGCGTGACGGATACACGTCGTTCAAGGTCTTCATGACCTATGACGATCTGGTGCTGAACGACGCCGAACTGCTGGACGTGTTCGACGTCGCCCGGCGTGAAAAGGCATTAGTCATGGTCCACGCCGAAGGCCACGACGCGATCAAATACATGACGTCCCGGCTGGAATCCGAAGGCAAAACCGCGCCCTATTATCACGCCGAAGCGCACCACCAAGTGGCAGAGCGCGAGGCGACCCACCGCGCCATCAGCCACGCCCAGATAACCGATGTGCCGGTGATGATCGTTCATGTGTCTGGCCGCGACCCGATGGAGCAGATCCAGTGGGCGCAAAAGCGCGGCATGAAGGTCCACGCCGAAACCTGTCCGCAATACATCGCCCTGACCCGCGACGACCTAAAGGGGCTGAATATGGATTTCGAGGGGGCAAAATACGTCTGCTCTCCTCCGCCGCGTGACGCGGACAGCCAAGCTGCGATCTGGGAAGGTCTGCGCGACGGCACGTTCGAAGTGTTTTCGTCCGACCACTGCCCGTTCTTCTACGAAGGCTCGAACGGCACGGGTAAGGACAATCCAAAGGCGCGGACGTCGTTTAAATGGGTGCCCAATGGCATCCCCGGCGTTGAAACCCGCCTGCCGATCCTGTTTTCCGAAGGGGTCAGCAAGGGCCGCATTTCACTAGAGCGCTTTGTCGCGCTGACCTCGACCAATCCGGCGAAACTATACGGCCTTTACCCGCAAAAGGGTGCGTTGGTCATCGGGGCCGACGCCGATATTACGCTGTGGGATCCGGCAAAGCAGGCTGCGATTACGCAAGACAACCTGCACCACGGATCTGATTATACCCCATACGAGGGGATGCAGATTACGGGCTGGCCGGTCCGCACAATCCTGCGCGGCCACACGATCATGCAGGACGGCGTAATCACCGGGACCAAAGGTGGCGGCCGCTATCAGACGCGCGGCACCAGTCAGGCGATGATCTAGGGGGCTGGGGCCCGGACAGCGCGGGTGCGGTTGGCCAACATGACGCCCGCGCAGATCAGCATCACCGCCAATGCGGTGCCGATGCTCAGCGCCTCGCCCAGCAAGGGCACCGCCATCACGGCGGCAAGGGCGGGGGCAAGCGATCCGATCGTTGCCGCCTTCGCGGCACCCAAACGGGCAATCGCGATGGCATAGGTCAGGGTCGCAACCAGCCCGGCCCCGACGCCTTGGGCAAGGATGAATGGCAGCGCATCGTGCAGACTTACATGGGCCAGATTGCTAGGCAGCACGCCGGTGGCCAGCAGCGGCGGCAGGACAAGCGCCGATGGCAGCGCCAACACCAGCGCGCAGCCCACCGGATCAAGCCCGCTGCCCCGCACGCCCAATGTATAGGTCGCCCAAAACAGGCTCGCCCCCAGCAGCATCGCCATGCCTGCCACGCTGCCCGCGGCCAAGCTGCCAGAGGCCGCGATCAAAGCCGCGACGCCCAGCAAGATCAGCGCCAAGGCGACAACGACCGACGGCTTTGGCCGCTCTCGGTACATCAGCCACGACAGAACGGCGACGGATACGGGCACTGTCCCGGCGATCAAGGCGCTGACATGCGTGGCCGATGTCTGCACCCCGCCGGACGCGGCCAGCCAAAAGAACGGCGCGCCTGCGCCGATCCCGATCATGGCCCAATTGCGCAGCGGTAAGCGGCGAAGCATGCCGATGCGTTTGGGCAAAAACGGCAGGAATACCAACGCCGGGATGCCGGACCGGATGATCGCGACATCGCCAATCGTCAACTGGGACGCCGCCGCCGCACGCGTCGACAATGCGAACCCAGCCCAGACCAGAACGGTCACAGCAATCGCCGCGTATCCGATGATAAGTTGCAGGTGCGTGTCCCAGAAATTGACGCGCGGAAGGCCGAGGGGGTGGGGGGCGCTGTGCATGATCGTCCTGCGTGCAAAAGATGTCATTTTATACGATGAATGGATCGGCAGGTGATTGCTAATAATTGCCCTAAACGATTATTCTTTGGCAGATTATGCTAAGGAATCCCCTAAATGGATCGCAAAGACCGCCAGATCATCGCAGCGCTGCAACGCAACGGCCGCCTGACCAATCAAGATTTGGCGGAGCAGGTGAACCTGTCCCCCTCGCCCTGTCTGCGCCGGACCCGCGCGCTAGAGGAACGCGGCGTGATCAAAGGATATACGGCGATTGTGGATGAAAAGGCCTATGGCCTGCCGGTCACGGCGCTGGTGCGGATCAGCCTAGAACGGCATACCGGCGCAGTTGTCGATCTGTTTGAAAAGAAGGTGCGCGAGACGGCCCAAATCCTTGATTGCTACGTCATCACAGGCAGTGAGGATTATCTGCTGCGTGTGCTTGTCGAGGATTTGGCGGGCTACGAGGCCTTTGTGCGCACGAAGCTGCACAATATTCCGGGGATCGCGTCGATTGATTCAAGCTTTGCTTATGGCATCTTAAAGCAGTCGACTGTCTTTCCCGTATTGGACTGACGGAACTGATGCGCGACGCGGTCCATGACCACGCCGCGCATCATGCAAGCGTCACGCTTGCGCGGCCTTGGCCGCTGCGCGTTTGAAGAACAGAAAATACAGCACCGGGGCCGCGATCAGCGTCAGCACCGACGCAAAGGCCAGGCCGCCCATGATTGTCACGGCCATCGACTGAAAGAACGCGTCGCTGATTAGGGGTAACATGCCCAAAATCGTGGTCGCCGCCGCCAAGAACACCGGCCGCAAACGCGAGGTAGAGGCTGAAACGATGGCATCGTCGAGCGGCATATCGGGATAGGCTTCGCGGGTCAGGTCAATCTCTTCCACCAGCACGATCCCGTTTTTGATCAGCATGCCGGACAGCGATAGCAAGCCAAGCAGGGCCGTAAAGGTAAACGGCATGCCCGTACCCAGCAGGGCAAGGCTAACACCGTTGACCGACATCGGAACCAGCAACCAGATGATCACCGGTTGTTTGACGGCGTTGAAAAGTAACACAGAAATCAGTACCATAATGATAAGGCTGATGGGCAATTGCCCGCCCAAAGACGCCTGCGCGTCTGAAGAGCTTTCTAGCTCTCCGCCCCATTCCATCGTGTAGCCGTCTGGAATGGGCATTTCCTCGATGGTGGTTTGCACCTCTGCCATGACCTCTGTCGCGGTCATGTTGCGGGGAATATCTGCCCCCACAGTGATGACATCTGCGCGGTCGCGGCGGTGAAATAAGGTGTCCTGCGGTTCGAACACGAAACCGTCGATAACCTGCACCATCGGGACATTCACGTTGCCGCTTTCGGAATAGATCACGTGATTCGTTAAGGCCATATCGTTGCCGGGCGGCGCGCGCAGGACGATTGGAACCTGGCGGTCGCCTTCGCGGAAGGTGCCAGCTGTCAGCCCCTCGACGGCGAACTGCAGAACCTTGGTGATATCGGATCGAGAGATCCCCGCATCCTGCGCGCGGTCATCGGCATAAATCGGGCGCAGGACCAGCTCTCGCTCGCGCCAATCTTGACGAAGCGCGCTGACGTTGTCTGACGCCGCATCCATCCGGGCCATCGCCTGATCCGCCAAGTCGCGCAGCGTGTCGGGGTTTGGACCGGAAAAGCGCACCTCGATCGGGGCACCGCCGCCGGGACCAAACGCCAAGCGCTTCACGCGGAATTCACCCTGTGGGATCGCGCTGTTCGCGTATGCCTCTAGCGCGTCCATCTCATCCTCGATCACATCAAGCGAGGTGACACGCACGATCATATGGCCGTAGCCGGGATTGGGATCCTCGGAATTATAGGTCAGCATAAAGCGCGACGCACCTTGGCCGACGAATGCGGAATAATCCGTCACCTCGGCACGTTCGGTCAGCCATTTTTCTAGTACGGCAATATCGTCAGATGTCTGGTGGATCGACGCCCCTTGCGGCAGCTTGTAGTGCACAAAATAGAGCGGCGTGTTGCTGTCGGGAAAGAACTGCTGCTTGATTTGACCGAATAGGCCGTAGCAAACAACCGTGGTCGCAACCAACCCCGCAACCACCAGCCAGCGGAACCGCAGACACACCCGCAAGACGGCTGCATAGGCGCGAAAAAGCCCGCCATCGTAGCCGCCGGTTTCATCGCCGCTGCCACGTTTGAAAAAGTAATGCCCCAACAAAGGCGTCACGGTGATCGCTAAAACCCATGATAGCAGCAGCGAAATCGCGATAACAGCAAAGAGGGAGAACAAGAACTCGCCCGTCGCATCGGGGCTAAGCCCGATCCCCGCAAAAGCCATGATGCCAATGACCGTGGCCCCAAGTAGCGGGATCTGCGTTTTGGACGCCGCGTCAGAGGCGGCGTCGCGGGATGACTGCCCGCCGCGCATGGAAATCTGCATCCCCTCGGCCACAACAATCGCGTTATCCACCAGCATCCCCATGGCGATAATCAGCGCGCCAAGGGAAATGCGCTCCATCTCGATCGAGCCGATGGCCATGAACAGCAGCGTGCCGACGACGGTCAGCAGCAAGGTCGTGCCGACGACGATTGCGGCCTGCCAGCCCATAAAGACGGCCAGCACGACAACCACGATCACGACTGACATCGCAAGGTTGATCAGAAACGCGTTCGAGGCTTCTTCGACCACTTTGTGCTGCTGGTAAATCGGTTCTATCGACACACCAAGCGGGATATCAACGCGCAATTCAGCCAAGCGCGCCTCGACCCGTTTGCCGACTTCGACGATGTTTTCAGTCGCAATTCCGGCAACGCCAAGGGTAAAGGCATCGACGCCATTGTGCCGGATAATCAGGTTTGGGTTGGTTTCCCGCGCCCGGTAGACTTCTGAAAAGTCGGCCAAATTGATGACTTCGCCGCTGACCCCAACGGACAAGGCGGCGATTTCTGCGACGCTGTCGGACCCTTCGGGGCGTTGGATGATCGTGCGGCCGTCCGGCGTTTGAATTGTGCCGCCGTCAACAACCTCATTGGCACCGGCCAGCGCGCCTTGAATTGCGGCAGGCGGAATCCCCATGGTTGTGCTTAGCGCCAGATCGGGTTCGACAAAGATCACCTCGTTAGGAACGCCTGACAGCGCCACGTTCGACACACCTTCGACGCCCAGCAGTTGCCTGCGTAAAAAAGCCGACAGATTGTTGATCTCTGCGTCGGAAAAGCCGGGGGCGGTGACGGCAAAATACAGGCCATACACATCGCCAAAACTATCGTTGATAAACGGCGTCGATGTGCCGCTGGGCAGGGCCGCTTCGCCGACACGGTTGCGCAGTTTGGTCCAGATCGCGGGCAGTTCGGTGCCGTCATATTGGTCGCGCATATTGACCGTAATCCACGACAAACCAGGCTGGTTCATCGTCTGGATGTCTTTGACTTCGCCCATCTTTTGGATTTCGGACTCAATTGGCTCTGACACCTCTAGCGCGACCTCTTCCGCTGATGCGCCGGGGTATTGCGTGACGACGATGGCGGTTTTGATGGTAAAGGCCGGGTCTTCAAGGCGGCCTAAAGTGCTAAAGCCCCAGATGCCGCCCAATAGGCAGATCAGCATCATAATCCATGTGTAAACCGGGCGGTCGATAGAGGCGCGTGCGATATCCATGATGATTTAGTTCCCGAAGCCAACAAAGCGGCGGACGGTGTCGCCGTCGGTCAGCGCGCTGGCCCCGATCACCACGATTTCCTGCCCCGGTGTCAGCCCTGCCAAGACCTTTACCTTGCCGTTGTCGGTCGGCGTGATGTCCACCGGCGTTGCCGCGACTGTGCCCTCGCTTGCGCCGGTCGGCGAGAAGACCATGACGCTGGTGCTATTGTCATTTTCCACGATCACGGCAGAACTTGGCACGATAATGCCTGCTTTGCCGGTCGGTAAAAGGGCGGTCACTTTGGCCGACGCGCCGGGCAAAACGTTCAGGTCATCCGGCGGTGTCATGCCCAGTGTGATGCTATAGGTTTGGCCAATTTGCGCTGTCTCGGCGTTATACTCGCGCAATTCCAACGGGTAGGTTTTGTCGTTGGATGAGAATTCTGCATAAACTTGTATCGCGGAATCGCGGCTTGCGCTTTGAAACAGGGTTTCGGGCACGTCGATTTCGATCCGCAAATCGGACATGTCATGCAGGCGCACCACAGAGCTGCCCGCCGCCACGGTCGAGTAATTGGGCACAGAGCGGGCGGCGACGATGCCGTCAAATGGCGCATGCAAAGTGGCGTTGGCCAGATCGCGCTGCGCGTTGCGCACGGCGATATCGGCCAGTTCAGCCTGCGTATCCGCATCCTGCAGCGTCGTTTCGGTGACAGAGCTGCCGACCAATTCGCGGTAGCGATCGGCGGTGCGATCCGCCTGTGTTTTCTGCGCGGTCGCCTGCGCAAGCGCGAGTTCGAACGGCACTTGATCCATACGGGCGACCAGATCGCCAGCTTTGACGGTGGCGCCTTCTTCGACAGGGAATTCTTCGATTTGGCCGCCGACTTGGAACGCCAGATCGACGGTTTCACGCGCTACGACCCGTCCAAAAAACACGCGCTGCTCTTCTGCGGCGCGCGAGGTGACTGTTTCCAGTTTGACGAAAGGGGCCTGCGATTGTGCCACGGCAGGCATCGCCAAAGTGCAGGCCAGAAACGCGATCAAAAAGGGCTGTTTCACCTAATATTCCTTTGTCGGGCGTCAGGTCATATTATCAACCTACCGCGTGTCACCTTACCAAAACGCTACGCTTGCACTGTAGTGGCTGCGTTTGGGCACGGCAAATGATGGTCCAAGCCCAGCTTGATTCAAGTTCGCGGCTGGAATGACATTTGTGTCAAAATGATGCAAGTGTCATTTTAGTCCGCGTGTGAATGTGTTATGCGCTGCATCGAAGGGGACGAACGCCATGTCTGACACAGCGCCATCTGACCACCGCACCCGCGTTGCCGCCGACCGGCGCGAAAAGACGCGCGCGCGGCTGGTCCAAAGCGCGATCCCCGTTTTCGCCGAAAAGGGCGTTGATGCCTCGGTGATCGACGACGTGATTGCAGCAGCGGGCGTGTCGCGCGGTACTTTTTATAACTATTTTCAAAGCAATCGCGACTTGCTGATTGCTGTAAATCATCAACTTGGTGACGAGCTGATCCTTGTGGTCAAGGAAACAGTGGCAGGTTTCCCTGACCCCGCTGAACGGGTTGCGGCGGGTATTGGTTTGCTGATCCAAGTGACTCGGGACAAGCCGCTGCTCGCGCGTTTTGTCGCGAAATGCGGCCTTGATACCGCGGGGCCAAGCAGTTTGGTCTATCAGTATCTCGCCGATCAAATCCAAAAAGGCATTGATGAAGGCCGGTTTTTGCCATGTCCGCTGCCCATCGCTTTGGATATGCTGGCGGGGGCGACCCTATGCGCGGTCCTGCGGATCAGTCAGGGCGGGGTTAGCGACCAGCACGGGCCAGAGGTTGTGAACATGATCCTGCGCGGCCTTGGCTTGAATGCGCAAGACGCGCAAACGCTTGCTGCCAAGCCGTTGCCGCACTTGGATATTCAGGCAGCATGTTCGTTGATGTCCAGCACATCGCAGGCACAGGGCTAAGGGCCGAACTGCTCCCTTATACCTTAGTTTGCACCGGCGTCGTCGGCCCATGATCCAGTCGAAAGATATGGTCAGCCGCCCCTTTGGGGAAATATTGTCGCACCAACGGGTCATGCCCGGGCACAATCAGCCCCGGCGCAGAGGCAAGGCGTTGCAGCGTGTGAAAGCCATCGAGCATGTTTTGCAGATCGACGACGATGGGAAACGGTTTGCGCGCCCACAGGTTTTCATAAAAATGCGCCGCGTCAGAGGCGAGCACCAGCCACCCCGCTTGCGTGCGCACGCGGACCGCTTGCAAACCGCGTGAATGGCCGCCGATGCAATGCACCGTCACGCCGTCCGCGACCTGTGCGTCACCATCGTGAAAGATGACTTTGCCAGCATACAGCCGCTTGATCGCGGTGCAGACGTGATCAGCGGTGAAAGGCGCGCGCAGGGTGTCGTGGCACATGCACGGTCCGGTGGCATAGGCCATTTCAGCGGTCTGCAAATGCAGGGCGGCATTGGGGAACAGGTGCAGCCCGCCCGCGTGGTCATAATGCAGATGGGTGACGATAATCTGCGTAATATCGTCTGGCGTCAGGCCCAAGGGGGCAAGGGCGGCGGCGGGGTTCATGCGAATGGGGCGCTGGCGCAACGCGGCCTCGGCGTCGTCATAGCCGGTATCGACAAGGATCACCTCTGACCCGCGCCGCAGTAACCACATGAAATAATCCATCGGATGCGGCGCGTCGTGGTTGTCATCAAAGATAAAGCTATCGCCGCGCACACGCGCATTGCGGTCAGCGTATTTGATTGCGTGAACTTCCCACAGGCTCATCGCCAGACCTCGGTAAAGGTCTGGACGGTTTTATCCGCCACCATGTCGCGCACCACCGCGTCAAAAGACACGAAATGCGCGCTTTTCAGATGAACCTGAAAGGCATCCGCGTCGGTGTAAACCTCGTATAAAAACACCTTATCGGGGCGGGCCGGGTCGGTGCAGACGTCGAACTGATGGCACTCTGGCTCTGCACCCAGCGACTGGGCGGCATTGGCCAGCATGTGCTTCAAGAACGCTGTCTGCGTTCCGGGGTGCAGGCGAAAGGTGACAGTCACGACAAACATAAAAGCCTCTTTTCAGAACAGACGCACCAGCGTCAGAGAGATTGCGGGGATGTAGGTGATCAAGCCTAGCGCGATGATTGCGACAATATAAAGCGGTGCCATGGCCCGCGCGATGCTAAGGACGCCGACCCCTGAAATCCGCGATGCCACATAAAGCGTCGCACCGACGGGGGGCGTGAACAAGCCGATGGCAACATTGCAGACCATGATGACGCCCAGATGCACCGGGTCGACGCCAAAGCTGACCGCCGTGGGCAGGAATAGCGGCGCGGTCAGCAAAATGGCAGGCACCGGGTCCAGCACAAGGCCAAGGATCAGCATCACGATATTGACCAGCAGCAGGAAGACCCAAGGCGAGCTGGAAAAGGACTGCACCGCACCCACAAGGATCGTCGGCATCTGCTCTAGCGTGATCAACCAGCCCAGCACGCTGGTCGCGCCAATCACGACCATCACGATGGCAGAGGTCACGAAGGCGTCGATCATCAGGTTCGGCAGGTCGCGCAGTGCAAAGTCGCGGTAGACCAGCATTGTGACGGCAAGACCGTAAATGACGGCAACGGCGGCGGCCTCTGTCGGGGTGACGAAGCCGGAAAAGATACCGCCAAGGATCAGGACAGGCATCATCAGCGCGGGCAGGGTGCTGACAAAGGACTGCCACAGCGCCTTGCGGCTGGTGCGGTGTCCGCCCGCGTCGCAGCCTGTCGATTTGCCGACGCGGTAGCAGACGATCATGAACAAGCCACCAAACAGCAGGCCCGGCACGGTTCCGGCCAGAAACAGATCAGCGACGGATACGCCGCCGACGAAGCCATAAATCAGCATCGGGATCGAAGGTGGAATGATGATGCCGATGGTGCCTGCTGCAGCGACAAGCCCAGCAGCAAAGGCGGGTTTGTAGCCCTGCTTGGCCATATTCTTGATCATCACGGACCCGATGGCTGCGCTATCGGCAATGGCAGAGCCAGAGATGCCGCCAAAGATCATCGACGCCCCGACAACAACCATGCCAAGCCCGCCGGGCATGAAACCCAGAAGTTCCTTAGAGAACGTAATGATCCGTTGGCCGACTCCGCCCCGGCTCATGAGTTCGCCAGCGACGATGAACAGGGGGATGGCGATGAAATGGTTCGGCTCTACCCCGCCGATAAAGTTGAGGTAAAGCGCCTGCAGCGGGTAGCCCAGATCGAAAACAATGATCGGCAGGACCGAGGAGATCAGGATCGCCCAGACCAGCGGAATGCCAAGAAAGACGGTCGTCAGAAAGACCGCGACAACGAAAAGAAGGATCATGCGCCGCCCCCGTCCGTCATCGGCACGCCGCGCAGGACAAGCCACGAATTAAACAAGTGGAACACCAGGCTAAGCGCCATGCCCGCGGGCATGGACGCGTAAAGCAGGCCGACCGGCCAATACAGCACTGTCGTGCTTTGCCGCCACGTGTGCCCGGAAATGCTGATGCCTTTGATAATCAGGCTCAGCAGTAGCGCGGCGATCAGCAGGTTGATTGCATGTTCCAGCAGCGCCTTGGCACGGGGGGAAAACAGTATGTCCACAATTTCCGTCACGCGCATCTGCGCGCCCCGCGCTGTGACGGCGGCGCACCCCAGAAATGTTGTCCACAGCAGCAAGAACGCTGTGACCTCTAGCGACCACGCCAGATCGAACCCGGCCACGCTGCGCAGCGTCGCATTCGCGAAAACCAGTGTCAGGATCGCAAAGCCGCCAAGCGCAAGCAAAGCATCAATCACGCGGCTCAGGCCAAGCAAAAATGGCGGGTAGTACAAACGGAAATCCATGGCGGGGGCCTTTTGAAACCGGAGTGGGGGAGGTGCCGGTTCAGGCACCTCCGCAGGTCGGGCGATAATGCTTGGCTATTGGGCAGGCATTGCGGTGCGGATCGTCTCGACCTCGGCCAGCACCTTGTCGACTTCGGTGCCGTAAACGCCGCGCGCCTGATCATAGACCGACGCGACCGCATCGCGGAACGGGCCCACGTCTGGCGTGATGATCGTGGCGCCCTCTGCGGCCATCTGTTCAAGCTGGGCCGCCTCAGAGCTTTTGACCAGCTCGCGGCTAAACGCTGACGAATCCGCCGCGGCGCGGGTGATCGCGTCTTTGTCAGCGTCAGAAAAGCTTTGCCACGTCTTCTCGGCCACGGTCAGGGGCAGGGGCGAATAGACGTGCCGCGTCAGGGTCAGATTGGGCGCAACTTCGGTGAATTTCAGCGACAAAATGGTGTCGACCGGGTTTTCCTGGCCGTCCACAGTGCCCTGCTGGATCGCGAGGTAAACGTCCGTCACCGGCATGACGACAGTCTGAAAGCCGATTGCTTCCATCGTCCAGCGGATCATGTCGTTCGGAAAGACGCGCATTTTCTTGCCCGCGGCATCGGCCGGGGCATTCAGCGGAAATGTCGTGGTAAAGCTGCGAACGCCGGCTTCCCATGTCGATAGGACGCGAAAGCCGACCTCTGGCAGTTTGGCAAATTCGCCCTGCATCCATGCGGAGTTGTCGTAGAACTCCCAGCCCTGTTCGTAGCTGTCGACCAGAAACGGCATCGCCGTCAGGTTCAGCGATGGCAAATGCGATGCATAGGAACCCGTCGCGGACACGGTGAAATCGACGCCGCCAAGCTGCATTTGTTCGATCGCTTTGGGGTCATTGCCCAGCTGACCGGCCGGGAAAATCCGCACCTCGTAGCGGCCTTCGGTGTATTCTTTGACCTTTTCGGCAAAGACCGCCGCGGCCTGATCGCGCGACCCGCCGGGGTTGTCGGTGTGGCTGAATTTTAAAATCGTCTGTGCCTGCGCGGCCCCGGCAATCAGCAACGCTGCGGCGGCTGCGGCAAAGCGCAATGATGTGGTGATCTTCATGTTCATGGTTTCCTCCCAAAAGCTAGAACAGTCGGTATTGTATTTATTTGCGTATGCGTTAATAAATGTGTTGTCAACTTTTGGATTTGATCCAATGCAACGAAAGCCCGAGGATGCAGGCCATGAAGCAGAATTTTGAAATTGCGGTATTTGAAGGCGACGGCATTGGTCCTGAAATCATCAGTCCCACGGTCGCGATCCTGAAAAAACTGGCGGCTCTGTCGCCTGATTATACCCTTAGCTTTGCCGATGCGCCTGCGGGCGCAGCGCACTATGCCCGCACAGGGGAATCGTTGCCCAAGGCGTCGATGGATCTGGCGCGCAGCGCTGATGCGATCCTGCTGTCGGCGATGGGGCTTCCATCCGTGCGTTACGCGGACGGCACCGAAATCTCGCCTCAGATTGATCTGCGCAAGGCGCTGACGCTGTTTGCCGGGGTGCGGCCTGTGACGGTACGCGCGGGGCAACCGACGCCGCTGAATATGCCGGACGGGAAAGAGATCGATTTTGTCCTGATCCGCGAAAGCACCGAAGGCCTGTTCTATACCCAAGGACGCGGTGAGGTGACGAAAGACGAGGCGCGAGAGACGCTGCTGATCACCCGCGATATTTCGGAAAAGCTGTTCCGCTTTGCGTTCAACCTGGCGCAAACGCGCAAAGACACGGGCCGCGGCCCCGGTAAAGTCACCTGCGTCGACAAGGCCAACGTTTTCCGCGCCTTCGCCTTCTTCCGAGAGATCTTTGACGCAGAGGCGGCGCGCCACCCGGATCTGATCGCCGATCACGCCTATGTCGATGCAACGGCGCTTTGGATGGTGCTGAAGCCGTGGGATTTCGACGTGCTAGTGACGGAAAACATGTTCGGCGACATTTTGTCCGATCTGGGGGCCGGGCTGATGGGCGGGCTGGGCCTAGCGCCTTCGGCGGATATCGGGCTGGATCACGCGGTGTTTCAGCCTTGCCATGGCTCTGCGCCCGATATCGCGGGGCAGGGGCTGGCCAATCCGCTGGCGATGATCTTGTCCGCGGCCATGATGCTAGACTGGCTTGGCATCAAACACGATAACCCCGCGATGACCGCAGATGGCAAACGTCTTCGCGAAGCGGTGGAGGCCGTGGTGGCGGAAGGCAAAGTTCTGACGCGCGATCTGGGCGGCACCTCTGGCACGGCGGATGCGGCGGACGCAGTTGCCGCGGCATTGGGTTTGGTATGACGGTGCCTGCGCGCCTGCGCGTGGCCTGTGTCGGGGCCGGCTATTTCAGCCGGTTCCACTATGACAGCTGGGCGCGCATTGACCGGGTCGATCTGGTGGGATCGTGCAACCGCGATATCGAAAAGGCGCGGGCGACCGGATTGCCTGCCTTCGATGACCTGCAAGCCATGTTGGACCAGACACAGCCTGACCTGCTGGATATCGTCCTGCCGCCCGTGGCCCATGCGGACACCATCCGCACGGCGCTGCGGTGCGGGGTAAAGCTGATGATTTGTCAAAAGCCGTTCTGCCAGTCCTTGATTGAAGCCCGCGCTATCGTCGCAGAGGCAGAGGCCGTTGGCGCCCGCATCGTCGTGCACGAAAACTTTCGGTTTCAGCCGTGGTACCGTGTGATCAAGGCAGCGCTTGATCGCGGCGCGATCGGGACGGTTCTGCAGGCCACGTTTCGGCTGCGCACTGGCGACGGGCAGGGCCCGGATGCCTACCTTGATCGGCAGCCATATTTTCAACAGATGGACCGGTTTCTGATCCACGAAACAGGCGTGCACTGGGTCGACACATTTCGGTATTTGTTCGGCAATCCGCTGTCCGTCTACGCCGACCTGCGCCAAGTAAATCCCGTGCTTGCGGGCGAGGATGCAGGCTACGTCCTGTTTGATCATCCCGGCGGGGTGCGGGCGATGTTCGACGGGAACCGCAACCTTGACCACGCTGCCGACAACCTGCGCCGTACCATGGGCGAGGCTTTGATTGAAGGCACCGACGGAACCCTAACGTTGACCGGCGACGGTGTGGTCGCCCTGCGCCGCTTTCACGCGATGAAGACGCAGACTCTTATCGGACCAGATCACTGGGACGGCTTTGGCGGTGACTGTGTGCATGCGTTGCAAAGTCACGTCGTCGCCGGGGTTCTGGATGGCACGCCGCTTGAAAACCTTGCACCGGACTACCTGTCTGTGATTCAGATAGAGGACGAAATCTACGCGTCCTCGCGCGAGGGCCGCAAAATCAAGCTGGAGCTGTCTTGAAAAACCTCGATGACCGAGTCCTTTCCTCGACACAGCGCGCGGTTCAATCCCTGCGCGAGCTTATTTTCTGCGGCGAACTTCCCGCCGGTTCTGACCATCTAGAGGCAGAACTGGCAGAGCGGTTCGGTATGTCCCGCACCCCGGTCAGAGAGGCCGCTTTGGTGCTGGAAAGCCAAGGTTTGGTGGAAATGCGCCCGCGCAAAGGCATTCGCATTTTGCCTGTGTCTGCTGACGACATGCGCGAAATCTATGATGTGCTGACCGAACTGGAAAGCCTTGCCGCGCAGCAGGCCGCGCTGCAAGCCTATCAGGCCAGTGATCTGAAAAACCTAGAGGCCGCGATCAATGACATGGACGACGCGATCAAAGCGGGTGACCTAGAGGCTTGGGCGCAGGCGGACGACCGGTTTCATACCGAACTCGTGCGGCTTGGCAAAAACGCGCGGATCGAAGCGATCGTCGCAATGATGAGCGATCAGGTCAAACGCGCCCGCGCGCTGACCCTGTTCATGCGCCCGCTGCCCGTCAAATCGAACGAAGATCACCGTATGGTGTTTGAGGCGATTAAACGCGGTGATGCGGATGCGGCGCACCGCATTCACAAAAGTCATCGGCAAAACGCCAAGGACATGCTGATCGCACTGCTGCGCACCAATCGGTTGTCGCGGATATAAGCCCGCTTTCCTGCTGCATGCTTGCGGTACCGCGAAAGCGTCCCGGCCCAGCCTGCGGGCGCTAGACCAGTGCGGCGTTTGGCATTTGGAACGTGAAGACCGTCTCGTTATCGGTTGATGTCACGGTCAAGGTGCCACCGTGACCCTTTGCAATTTCCGACGCGATAAACAGGCCCAATCCCAAACCTTCGCGGCTGGGCCGGTCGCCGCCGCGGTGAAACGGCTCGAACAAGGTTGGCAGCATGTCATCGGGGATCTTGGCACCGCCATTTGTCACGGCCAGCGTAAAGGTGCCGCCTTGGACCTTGGCGCTGACCTGAATGGGTGTCCCTTCAGGGCCGTGGGTGACCGCATTGGCCAGAAGGTTCGAAAACAGCTGCGAAATGCGCGGCGCGTCGCAGTTTACGGTGCCGGGCAGGTCGATGTCTGCGAGGATCTGTTGGTCCGGCGCAACCGCCTGCAATTCGGCAATGATCTGCGCCAGCGATGCGCCAAGGTCAGTGTTAGCGCGCCGTTCAATCACGATGCCGCCGCCACTGCGTTTGCGCGCCTGATCCAGCAAGTTTTCAATCAAAAGCGCCATCCGGTTGACCGAGGCGCGCATCAGGCCAACCAGCTCAGTCGCCTGCGGGTCATTAATGCGCCGTTCGATCATCCGCAAACCAGCTGTCAGTGCGTTGACCGGATTGCGCAGATCATGGGCCAAAATCGCAATAAACTGCTCTTGTTGTTCGGCCAATGCGCGTTCTTGCGTCAGCGCCGCGCGGCTTTGCGATAGCGCTTCGTCGTTGTCCAAAATCTCGCCGATCATGCGGGCGAACAGGCGAAACATGGCTAGAATCCGGTCCTGTTTCAGCACACGCGGGGTAGGGTCGATGGCGCAAAGCGTGCCAAAGAATGACCCGTCAGCCCGCAGGATTGGGACGGAAATATAACTGCGAAAGTCGTACTGCGCGGGGCAATGGTGGTCCACATAATGCGGATCGCTGTGCACATCGTCGATGACGATCTCTTCACCATAGTTGCGCACCTCGTGGCACAGCGTGCTTTCAACGTCGAGCTCGTCACCGGGTTTTAGGCCGAAATTGATGTGATCAACGGCCTGACAGGTCACCCATGGTGTATCCGTCACGCGGGCCACGGCGGTAAATCCCATGCCTGTGGCCAGCACAATGGTTTCCAATAGTGTCGGTATGGTCGGGCTGCGGCCAATCGCGGCAATATCTTCGTGAAAATCGTGCGCAGGTGTCACAGGCGGGGTACTCTCATCGAAGGTACGCAGGCTTATTTATCTGCGTCATATGTCACCGTTTAAAAGATGACACCTCCTTGTGCCATAAACTATGACATATGTTAACGCTCAGCGGGCTTCGCGGCGGCACTCGGCCTATATCAGCCGCCATTGCTGATGTTGCCCAGGTTGGGCCACGCAAGCGTGGCCCGCCGCCGCTACCATTTCAGCGCAAACCGCCCGGCGATAGCACCGACCCCGGCCACGCCAAGGATCGCCAGCGTGTACCATGTGCCGTAAAATAGCGGAGAGTTTTCAATGCAATACAGCGAATAGATTGCCGCGGCAAAGCCTGCTGCCGTCAGCCCGGCCACCATGCCGCAGCGCATGGGATGTTCCGGTGCGCCGCGCCGCAAGGCAACCAGCAGGGCGGCAAGGATCGGGGCGGACAGCACAGGAATCGACACCAAGCAGGTCATGATGGACTTGCCCTGCAACGCCATGGACCAAGACGGACCGGGGGTGGTTAACAAAGACGCCGCGACAAGCATCGCCAACACGGCGGGCAGGGCCCAGACCGCATGGCGGGTGCGGCTTTGCCCAGCAGGGCGGGCCTGCGCCAGCATCCACGGCAGTGCAATCGCGCCCAGCGCCAATGGCAGTAGGGTCTTGGCCAGCAGCGGCATATTACCATAAATCGCGGCGGGATCGGACCGAACGCCCCACAGCAAAGCAAACAGCACCGCCGTCAAAGCTGTCCCGCCTGCAAGGCCCAGCATCACGCCATTGGTCAGTAGACCGGGACGCACCGGGGTCATATCTGCCCCAAGGCTGGCAATCAGATCATTCGTATTCATGTCGGGGCCTTCTGGTTGGCCGTTTCAGGGTCGTCTTCGGCAACCGCAGCGCTAAGCCGCGTCATTGCCCTGTGCAGGGCCACGCGCACCGCGCCGGGTGTCATATTCAACTGGGCCCCCACCTCTTCGGCGGTCAGTCCTTGCAGTTTAATTTGCCGCACAATCGCGGCAGAGGTATCGTCAAGCCGCGTCAGCAACACGTCCAAATCACGCGCAGCAGTCGGGTCGATGACGTTGTCATCAGCCACCTGCGCCTCTTCGCCGTCAAAGGCGGTGGTGCGGCTCCGTCCTGATTTGCGCAGGGCGTCGATCGTTTTGTACCGCGCAATCGCATAAAGCCATGCGCTGACCGGTTCATTTTCACGCCAAGTATGGCGTTTTTCATGGATCGCAATCAGGACGTTCTGCAAGATGTCCTCGCAATCTTCGTGACGCCCACCACTGCGGGCTTGGATGACACCCCGCAGCACCGGTGCGACCTGTTTCAGGAACGCGATATAGGCGTCGCGGTGTCCATTATTCGCTTGCCGCAGTAGGTCGGCCCATTTGGCGTCTCTCATTGGTCCGACATCTTTCAGTTCGTTGCAGCGACGTGCTTCGTTACAGGCTGCGGCATAAATAGTTCACACCGCCTTTCAAATGCAAATCTTTGGCAACACGGGATGTTACATTGCTTCACCTAAACGCGAGGGCTGTAACAGATCGGGTTTGGCCAGCGAATTGCCTAGCATCGGACGCCAACAGGGTGCCGAGTGTTAGACCGGAGAAGAAACATGAACACCAAGACAACAACCCTCGCTCTCGCAATCCTCGGCGCATGTGCCACCGTGACCGGCGCCAGCGCGCAGGACATGGAAAAGTGCTTCGGCGTGGCATTGGCCGGCGAAAACGGCTGTGCAGCTGGCCCCGGCACGACCTGCGCCGGCACCTCCACCATCGACTATCAGGGCAACGCCTGGTCCTTGGTTCCAGCTGGCACCTGTGCAGACATGGCTGTGCCTGCTGCTGCTGACGGCACCGACCGCATGGGTTCGCTGGAAGAGCTGACACGCGACATCCCGGCCTAATCGCCGATCTGCACCGCGCGGGCCCCAATCCGCGCGGTGCACCTTTAGCCTAAGACATAAGGACCTCTGCCATGACCCAGCTTCCTGATACCGTCGGCATCGGCTTTAAACGCTCTCACTTCGATGCGTTGCAGGCCACGCCAAATCGGCTGGGTTTCCTTGAGGTTCATGCAGAAAACTACATGGGCGACGGCGGCCCGCCCCACGCCCAACTGATGAAATTGCGGGCCGATTACGCCCTGTCGATCCACGGTGTCGGCCTATCCATTGGCGGCGCTGGCCCGTTGGACCGCGATCATCTGACCCGCCTCAAAAACCTGTGCGAGCGTTACCAGCCAGAGAGCTTTTCCGAGCATCTGGCATGGTCCAGCCACAGCGATGCGTTTTTGAACGACCTGCTGCCGCTACCCTATGATGACGAAACGCTTGCGACGGTGTGCGAACATATCGATCAACTGCAAAGCGCGATTGGCCGCCCCATGCTGCTGGAAAACCCGTCCACCTATGTGACGTTCGAAAGCTCTACCTTGGCCGAAACGGACTTTCTGCGCGCTATTGTTGATCGCACCGGATGCGGGTTGCTGCTGGACGTGAACAACGTTTTTGTCAGCTGCACCAATCACCGCGCCGATCCGCGTGCCTATCTGGCGGCCTTTCCAACGCAAGCCGTCGGTGAAATCCACCTAGGCGGCCACGATGAAGAAGAGTTGCCGTCTGGCCCGCTACTGATCGATTCTCACGGTGCTCCTGTCGCTGACCCGGTCTGGACGCTTTATGCGGAAACGATGCACCGCCTTGGCCCGCGCCCGACATTGATCGAATGGGATACAGACGTGCCCGCGCTGTCTGTGCTGCTGGATGAAGCGAACCGCGCGGCCGATATTCTGGACGGGGCGCGCCATGCAATCGCATCTTGAAACCCAAGCCGCGTTCCGCGCGGCCCTGAACAACGCAGAGCTACCGCCCGGCATTACGGCTGTGGGCGATCTGGACCGGCGTTTTTCGGTCTATCGCAACACCGTCGCCCATTCCCTGTCAGAGGCGCTGGGCCAGCGTTTTCCGTCCGTCGCCCGCATTGTGGGGGATGCGTTTTTCAAAGCCGTAGCGCAGATTTTTGTGACCGCGCATCCACCGCGTTCACCTGTCTTGCATACCTATGGCGACGCATTCCCCGCATTTCTGGCCAGCTTTCCGCCCGCCGCCACGCTGCCCTATCTGCCAGACGTTGCCCGGATCGAGCTGCTGCGCGGCGAAGCTTATCACGCTGCCGATGCGGACCCGATGCCTGCTGATACCTGCGCCGCGCAGATCAGTGCTGACCCGGATCATGCGGTGCTGTCGCTGCACCCATCGCTGCGGGTCTTTGTGTCAGACAGCCATCCTGCTGTGTCGATCTGGGCGATGAACCAGCCCGGCGCGACCGCCGCGCCGCCACCGCCGGACGCAGAGGCGGCGTTGATCTTTCGCCGGGGCGACAATGCCGCCGTGCTGAAAATTGACCCTGACGCGGCCCGGATCGTCGCCGCGCTTATCGGCGGTGCGCCCCTTGGCGCGGCCTGCCAAGATGTCGCGCCCGATATCGCGGCTTCGGCGTTTTCGACCCTTCTACAACACGGGCTGATCATCGGCCTGTCCCAAGCCAAAGAAAGTGGGACCCATGACTGATTATACCGGTACGAACATGAGCCAATCCAAAGGCGACACCATCCGCCGCACGTTCCGCAGTGTGAACGCCTTAGCTGGACGTTTGCCGTGGTCCGTCCCCGCATTGCTGGCCCGCCTGATCCCGGCAGCAGTGTTCTGGGCATCAGCCCGGACCAAGGTTGACGGCTTCGCCATCGCGGACGGCACATGGTGGCTGTTTGAAAACGAATACGCCTTGCCGATCATCCCATCCGCGCTTGCCGCTGTGATGGCGACGCTGGCAGAGCATATCTTTGCCGTCACGCTGGCGCTTGGCTTTGCAACGCGCCTGTCGGCAGCGGCGCTGCTGGGGATGACGCTGGTTATTCAGGTGTTCGTCTATCCAGACGCTTGGATCACACACGGGCTGTGGGCGGCGTGTTTTCTGGTGCTGATCGCTAAGGGTCCGGGCGCTATCTCGCTCGACCGTGTGCTGCGCCTTGATGACTGACGCGGGCGCGCAGACACAAAAAAGCCGGGGCGCATCGCTGCGCCCCGGCCCCTGTCACACCTAGATTAGTTCCAGGACGCGACGAGTTCGTCGTAACCGATGGTCATCGGCTCTTCGTCTTCATTGGCCAGCTTGGGCTTGGGCGCGCCCGGCTGGTCCAGCCAGTACTGCGCGTCCTGCACGTCGTTCATCACCGGACCCAGGTCGCCCTGGATGCCGGAACGCTCGATGCGCTCCATGACGCTTTCCATATCAGCACACAACTGATCCAGCGCTTCTTGCGATGTTTTCGCACCGGACATTGCGTCGCCGATGTTCTGCCACCACAGCTGCGCCAGCTTAGGATAGTCAGGCACGTTGGTGCCGGTTGGCGACCACTGTGTCCGCGCTGGCGAACGGTAGAATTCGACCAGACCGCCAAGCTTGTCAGCCCGCTCTGTGAAGTGCTCAGAGTTGACGGTGGACTCGCGGATAAAGGTCAGACCCACATCGGATTTCTTCACGTCGACAGTCATCGATGTGACGAACTGCGCATAAAGCCATGCGGCCTGTGCGCGGTCCACCGGGGTGGATTCCATCAGCGTCCAGGACCCAACGTCCTGATAGCCAACCTTCATGCCCTCTTCCCAATACGCGCCGTGCGGGCTGGGGGCCATGCGCCACTTGGGCGTGCCGTCTTCGTTCATCACGGGCAGATCAGGCGTTACAGTTGCCGCGGTGAACGCGGTGTACCAGAACATCTGCTGCGCGATGTTGCCCTGACCAGGGATCGGGCCTGCCTCGGAAAAGGTCATACCCATGGCAGATGGCGGCGAGTACTTTTGCAGCCAGTTGATCGCCTTATCCACGGCATAGACCGCAGCAGGAGAGTTGGTCGCACCGCCGCGGGTGGTGCAAGCGCCAGTCGGCTGAGAGTTCTCGTTGACGCGGATACCCCATTCGTCGACCGGAAGGCCGTTGGGCTCACCCTTGTCTCCCATTCCAGCCATGGACATCCACGCGTCAGTGTAACGCCAGCCCAGGCTTGGGTCTTTCTTACCGTAGTCCATGTTGCCAAAGACTTCGCCCTCGACACCCATACGCGACAGATCGCGGCCGGTGAAGAATTCAGCGATGTCCTCGTAGGCGGACCAGTTCACCGGAACGCCCAGATCGTAGCCGTAGGTTTCTTTGAAGTCGGCCTTGTTCTGTTCGTCGTTGAACCAATCGTACCGGAACCAGTACAAGTTCGCGAACTGCTGGGTCGGCAGCTGGTACAGCTTGCCATCCGGTGCGGTCGTGAACTCTGTTCCGATAAAGTCTTCAAGGTTCAGGGTAGGGGACGTGACGTCCTTGCCCTCGTTTGCCATCCAGTCGGTCAGGTTGCGGACCTGCTGATAGCGCCAGTGCGTGCCGATCAGATCGGAGTCGTTGACGTAGGCGTCATAGATGTTCTCGCCCGACTGCATTTGCGTTTGCAGCTTTTCGACAACGTCGCCTTCGCCGATCAGGTCGTGGGTGACCTTGATGCCGGTGATCGCGGTGAACGCGGGGGCCAGCACTTGGGCTTCGTATTCATGCGTCGTGATCGTTTCGGACACGACGTTGATTTCCATACCCTGATAGGGCTGGGCCGCGTCGACGAACCACTGCATTTCTGCTTCTTGATCCGCGCGGGACAGCGTGGACACATCGCCGATTTCCGCATCCAAGAACGATGTGGCAGCTGCCATATCGGCCCAGGCCGGTTGGGTCATGGCAAGTGCCAGCCCCAGCGCGGTGGAAGATTTCAGAAGAACGTTCATTATAGGTTTCCTCCCTTTAGGTTGAACGTAAACGATCCGGTGCGGTGGTCTGCGCCGGGTTTTGACATGGCCTAGACCCAGCGGAAGACCGCAGCGGCATAGACCAGACAGACGATCAGCGCGTAGGGCTGCGGGCCAAAACCCGCACCCAGCCACGCCAGATTGATAAAAGCGGAGCCCAGCAGCGTGATGAACAAACGATCACCGCGTGTGGTTTCGATCCGCAGGACGCCCTTGCGGGGCACCTCTGGAAACTTGATCGCCAGCGTGGTGAAGGTCACCAAAAGCGCGGCGATGATCAAGAAGAATGACGCAGTCGGCCACGTCCATGCCATCCAGTCAAGCATTGTAAGCTCCTTTCAGGGTCCGCATCACACCCGCCCCAGGGCAAAGCCCTTAGCGATGTAGTTGCGCACGAAATAGATCACCAAAGCGCCCGGCACGATGGTCAGCACACCGGCCGCAGCCAGCACGCCCCAGTCGACACCTGCCGCGCCCACGGTACGGGTCATGGTGGCGGCGATGGGCTTGGCGTTTACCGATGTCAGGGTCCGCGACAGCAGCAATTCGACCCATGAGAACATGAAGCAAAAGAACGCCGCGACACCGATGCCGCTGGCGATCAGCGGGGTGAAGATTTTGACGAAGAACGCCGGGAAGGAATAGCCGTCGATATATGCCGTCTCGTCGATTTCCTTAGGCACGCCGCGCATGAAACCTTCCAAGATCCAGACGGCGAGGGGCACGTTGAACAAGCAGTGGGCCAATGCCACGGCGATATGCGTGTCAAACAACCCGATGCTGGAATACAGCTGAAAGAACGGCAGGGCGAAGACAGCGGGCGGTGCCATGCGGTTGGTCAGCAACCAAAAGAACAGGTGCTTATCGCCCATAAAGGTATAGCGGCTGAACGCATAAGCCGCCGGCAGCGCCACGGCGAGGCTGATCGCCGTGTTCATCAGCACATAGGTCAGCGAATTGACGTAGCCCATGTACCAGCTGGGGTCGGTCAGGATCGTCGCGTAGTTTTCCAGCGTAAAGTTACGTGGCCACAAGCTGAAGGCGCCAAGGATTTCAGAGTTGGTCTTCAGGCTCATGTTCAGCAGCCAATAGATCGGCAGCATCAGGAACAGCAGGTACAGACCCATCACGATGGCCCCGCCCGACGGGCGCAGGTTGCGCTTAATCTTGCGCGATGGCTGGATCGTCATGGCAGGGGCGTCGCTTGCGACATTTGGCATTGCGGTATCGGTCATTTACTTACCATCCCGTTTATCAAGGGTCGTCATGACCGTGTAGAACACCCAAGAAATCGCCATGATCACAAGGAAATACATCAGGCTGAACGCCGCTGCGGGACCAAGGTCGAACTGTCCCAGCGCCATCTTTACAAGGTCGATCGACAAGAATGTCGTCGCATTGCCCGGACCGCCGCCTGTGACGACAAAGGGCTCTGTGTAGATCATAAAGCTGTCCATAAAGCGCAGCAGGATCGCGATCATCAGCACGCCTGCCATCTTTGGCAGCTCGATATAGCGGAACACGGCCCAGCGGCTGGCTTGGTCGATCTTGGCCGCTTGGTAGTAGGCGTCAGGGATCGAACGCAGGCCGGCATAGGCCAGCAAGGCCACCAGCGACGTCCAGTGCCAGACGTCCATGACGATGACCGTGATCCAAGCGTCTAGAATGTTCTGGGTGTAGTTATAATCGATGCCCAGCGCGTCCAGCGTATAGCCCAGCAGGCCGATATCGACGCGGCCAAAGATCTGCCAGATCGTGCCGACCACGTTCCATGGGATCAGCAAGGGCAGGGACATCACGACAAGGCAAAACGACGACCAAAAACCCTTTTTCGGCATGTTCAGGGCGACGAAAATGCCCAGCGGCACCTCGATCGCCAGAATGATCGCCGAAAACATCAGCTGACGGCCCAGCGCGTTCCACATCCGATCCGAATGCAGCATGTCATCGAACCAATCCAGGCCCGCCCAGAAGAACTGGTTGTTCCCAAAGGTGTCCTGCACGGAATAGTTCACGACGGTCATCAGCGGGATGACGGCGGAAAATGCGACAAGGATTAGGACCGGCAGGACCAGAAACCACGCCTTTTGATTGACGGTTTTGTTCATGCGGCGGCCCCCTGCGGTGTAATACGCCAGTCGTCGGCGTAGACGTTGATCCCGCCGGGCGCAAAGGTGATACGGTTGGTGTCAGCGGCGATATTTTCGCCCTCAGCGGCGACAGCGCTGATTTCCTTGCCGCCAACGTCAAGGCGCACGATTTTATGGCGACCCACGTCTTCAATCCGGCGGATGGTGGCGGGGATGCCGTCGCTGCCCGATGACAGGCGGATGAATTCAGGCCGCACGCCAAGCTGCGTTTTGCCCGTCGCGGCGTAGGATCCGTCCAGCTGCACGGTGGCATCGCCGACGCGGGCGACGTTGCCGTCGATCTGCGCGTCGAAAAGGTTCATGCCGGGCGAGCCGATGAAATAGCCGACGAAGGTATGCGCTGGACGCTCGAACAATTCCTGCGGCGTACCGATCTGCACAACGCGGCCATCATACATGACGACAACTTTGTCGGCAAAGGTCAGCGCCTCTGTCTGGTCGTGGGTCACATAGATCATCGTGTGACCGAAATCGTGATGCAGCTTTTTCAGCTGGGTGCGCAGTTCCCACTTCATATGGGGGTCGATGACCGTCAGCGGCTCGTCAAACAGCAGCGCGTTCACGTCCTCGCGCACCATGCCGCGGCCAAGGGAAATCTTTTGCTTGGCGTCAGCAGTCAGACCGCGCGCCTTGTGATCCAGCTGCGCTTCCATGTCGATCATGGCAGCGACCTTCTGGACGCGGCGCTTAATCTCTGCCGTGTCCATTTTGCGGTTCTTCAACGGGAAGGCCAGATTTTCGCGCACGGACATCGTGTCGTAGACCACGGGAAACTGGAACACCTGCGCGATATTACGATCGGCGGTGGGGGCGGTGGTGACGTCTTTGCCGTCGAACAGAACGCGGCCCTGTGACGGAATCAGCAGGCCGGAAATGATGTTCAGCAGCGTGGACTTGCCGCAACCGGACGATCCCAGCAGGGCGTAGGCTTCGCCGTCGACCCAGTCGTGGTTCAATTCCTTCAGCGCGAAATCGGATTCCTGCTGCGGGTTAGGCAGATAGGAATGCGCCAGATTGTCGAGAGTGATCTTGGCCATGCTACGCGGCCTCCGCATAGGGGGCAGTCGCGGCAAGGGTGCCGTCCTGCGCAAACAGATAAATCCGCGAGGGGTCCAGATAGACCTGCAACGCCTGACCCGGTTTCAGGTCGCGCACGCCGTGGATCAGGCCAACCCAGCGGGCATCGCCGTGGGTCAGGTGAACAAAGGTCTCTGATCCCGTAATCTCGACCACGCTCAGCGTCGTATCAAAGGCCATCGCGCCAGCACTGGGTTCTAGCGTCAGGTGGTTCGGACGGAAGCCGACGGTATAGTGCCCATCGACCACGTCTGCGGTGGTGGGCATTGTTTCGCCCGCGCCAAAGTGCATCAGATTGCCGCGCTTTTCGACCTTCAGAAAGTTCATCGGCGGGTCAGAGAACACGCGCGCCGTCGTCGCATCGCCGGGCTTGCGGTACACCTCTGCCGTCGGGCCGAATTGCGTGACGCGGCCTTCCCACAAGGTGGCGCAGTTGCCGCCTAGCAGCAGGGCCTCTTCCGGCTCTGTTGTGGCGTAGACAAAGATTGAGCCAGATTCCGCAAAGATACGCGGAATTTCGGCGCGCAGTTCTTCGCGCAGTTTGTAGTCAAGGTTTGCCAGCGGCTCGTCCAGCAAAACAAGGCCAGCGTTCTTGACCAGCGCCCGCGCCAGCGCGCAACGCTGCTGCTGGCCGCCGGACAATTCCAGCGGTTTGCGCTGCAACATTGGCGTCAGCTGCATCAGTTCAGCCGTTTCGCGCACGCGGCGATCGATTTCGGCCTTATCCAGACCCATCAGCTTCATCGGCGACGCGATGTTGTCGTAGACCGTCATGGCCGGGTAGTTGATGAACTGTTGGTAAACCATCGCGATCTTGCGGTCCTGCACGCGCTGTCCGGTGACATCGTCGCCATTCCAGAAAATACGGCCCTTCGTCGGCGCATCAAGACCCGCCATCAGGCGCATCAACGTTGTTTTGCCGGACGATGTTGGCCCCAAAAGCACGTTCATCGTGCCCTTTTGCAAGGTCAGCGTTGTGGGGTGGATAAACGTCTGCGCCCCCACGACATAGCTGACGTCTTTAAACTCTAGGGTCATGCGATGTCCTTTTTCTTTGCGCGCGCCGCGGCCATGTAGACGTCCAATGCGGCGGCGTCGGTCTGGCGCAGGCCCAGCTTGCTGCGGCGCCACAGGACGTCCTCGGCTGTGCAGGCGAATTCATGTTCCATCAGCCAGTCGACCTCTGTCGCGGTCAGGGTGCCGCCGAAGTCTTGGCCCAGATGTGCGAGGGTCGTGGCACCGTTCAGCATCTGCTTTGCATCTGTACCATAAGCGCGGATCAAACGTTTCGCCCAGCGTTCATCCAAGAATGGATACTTCGCCATCAGATCGGTGATCAGCTTAGCCACATTGCCAACAGGGAAATCACCGCCGGGCATCGCCACGCCAGCGGTCCAAGGGCCGCGCTTGACCTCTAGCCGCTGGCCGATTTTGTCCAGCGCGCTTTCGGCCAGCCGGCGATAGGTCGTGATTTTGCCGCCAAAGATGTTCAGGGCAGGGGCACCGGCGCTGTCATCCAGCTTTAGCGTATAATCCCGCGTGGCCGCCGTGGCAGAGCTTGCGCCGTCGTCATACAGCGGGCGCACGCCGGAATAGGTCCAGACGACGTCGTCCGTGCTGATCGGCTCTTTCAGATAACCATTCACAAAGTCGATCATGTACTGCTGCTCTTCCGGTGTGCAGACCGGTTTGACCGACGCGTCGGGGTGTTCCTGATCGGTGGTGCCAATCAGGGTAAAGTCGGTTTCATACGGGATCGCAAACATGATGCGCCCGTCAGTGCCTTGAAAGAAATAGCATTTGTCGTGGTCAAACAGGCGGCGCGTCACGATGTGGCTGCCGCGCACAAGACGCACGCCATCTTGGCTGTTGGACCGGATCTGCTGGCGCAGAATGTCACCAACCCAAGGGCCGCCAGCGTTCACGACCATACGGGCGCGAATGGTGCGGGTCGCTTGGGTGTCCATATCCTGCAGCGTCACGGTCCAAATGCCGTCCGTTGCATCGGCAGACACGACCTTTGTGCGGGTCAGAACCGTGGCCCCGCGCAGCGCGGCGTCGCGGGCGTTCAAGGCGACAAGGCGCGAATCCTCGATCCAGCAATCGCTGTATTCATAGGCCTTGCGGAACTTGTCATTCAGCGGCGCGCCCTCTGGTCCGCTGGTCAGGTCAACTGTGCTGGTCGACGGCAAAATCTGGCGGCCACCCAAGGTGTCGTACATGAAAAGGCCAAGACGGATCAGCCAAGCGGGGCGACGCCCCTTCATCCACGGCATCACAAAGGACAGCAGCTTGGACGTCGGTGTGTCGCCTTCAAACCGCATATCGGCGTGGTAGGGCAGCACAAAGCGCATCGGCCAACTGATATGCGGCATAGCCCGCAGCAGCGTTTCACGCTCGATCAGCGCCTCACGGACAAGGCGGAATTCGAAATATTCCAGATAGCGTAAACCGCCATGGAACAGCTTGGTCGAGGCAGAAGATGTGGCCGACGCCAAATCATTCATCTCGGCGAGAGTCACGGTCAGGCCCCGCCCAACAGCATCGCGCGCAATGCCGCAGCCGTTAATGCCGCCGCCAATGACCAAAAGGTCACAGACTTTGTTGTCAGCGATCATGTTGGATCCTCCCAAACCCTAAGGTTAATGTTACAAATCTTTCCTTAAAAGAAAAGAACTAGTTTCGTAAATGTTCGTTTTAGTATTTTTGCGCCGGATTTCCCGGTGAAAACGCAAAAATGCTTGTGATGTGATGACCTTGGCGTGATACCTGACAGTCAAACAAATTGTACTGGGACAATGTAGGCCCAGCACGCAGGCCGAATCCGCAGCCGCGGTGCCGGCAAAAGGGTGGGTTTGACACGATGTCACAGACAATACGCTTTCCAGAGATTCTTGATATCGCGCGCCGCGATGGCAAAGTGACCGTTGAACATCTGGCAGAGCATCTGGGCGTCACCTTGCAAACCATCCGCCGCGATTTGTCTGAACTGGCGGACGCGGGCAAACTAGAGCGTGTGCACGGCGGCGCTGTGCTGCCATCCGGCACCGTCAATATCGCCTATGAAGAACGCCGCCGCCTGAACGCGGACAATAAAACCGCCATGGCCAAGGCCTGTGCTGCGATGATCCCGCAAGACTGCGCGATTTTCCTGAACATCGGCACCAGCACAGAGGCGGTCGCGACAGAGCTGCTGCACCATCGCAATCTGATGGTCGTGACCAACAACATGAACGTCGCCAACATCCTGACCCGCAATCCCGATTGCGAGGTGATCGTCACGGGCGGATCGCTGCGCCAGTCCGATGGCGGGCTGACAGGCGATATTACCACCTCGACCATACGGCAGTTTAAGTTCGACATTGGTGTGATCGGGTGTTCGGCCATTGATACCGACGGCGACATTCTGGACTTTGACCTGCAAGAGGTCGGCGTCAGCCAGAACATCCTGCGTCAGTCCCGCCGCACCATGCTGATTTCGGATCATACGAAGTTCAAGCGCAAGGCCCCGGCGCGGATCGAATCCCTGTCTGCCATTGATGTTTTCTTTACAGACGCGCCGGTCGCCCCATCTTTGGCGAAACGCTGTGCGCAGTGGGACACGCAGATCAGTGTCAGCCGCGCCTGACCTGCTAGAAAGCATGCCATGCCTTACGCCCTCGACCTGATCCTGCCGTCCGCGTCTGCGTTCGGCAGCTGGACCTACTGGCTGCTGGTGCTGATCGCGCTGCTAGAGGGGTTTGTGCTGACCGGTGTCCTTGTGCCCGGCACGGTCATTATCGTCGCGGCAGGCATGTTGGCGCAGCGCGGGGTGATTGATTTTGCGACCTTGGTCTGGTGCGTCGCGCTCGGGTCTTTTGTCGGGCATCAGATCAGCTATGTCCTTGGCCGCTTTGCAGCCACTGCGCTGCGGGAACGGCATGGATTTTCGGCGTCGCGCTACGGGGGCAGGGCGAGCGGTGTGCTGCGCCGCCACGGTCCGGCCGCCATGCTGCGTGCGCGGTTTATGGGGCCAGTGGCGGGGTTTGTGCCTTTCGCGGGCGGCGCGGCGGGCCTGCGCGCGCGGCGGTTCACGGGGTGGAACGCGCTTGGCGCGCTGCCCTATGCGCTGATCGTCCCAGCGCTGGGGTACGGGTTTGGCGCGTTGATCGGCACCCTGACAGCCACCGCGCCGCGCATCGCCGTTTTCGCGGTAATCGTGACTGCGACCTTGATCGTGTTGGGGGTCATTCTGCGCCGGTTGCGCCTTGCCCTTCCTGCCTTGCGATCTGTCGCCGTGTCATTGGTGCGCGCTGTGCAAAACCTGCCGCGTGTCCGCGCGTTTCTGGCCCGCCACCCGCAGACCTTTGCCCAAATCCAAGCGCTGATCGCGGCGCGGTTTGGCACTGATCAGTTCCTTGGACTGACTGCGACGGTGCTGGGGGTGCTGCTGGTTTATGTCGGCTTTGCTTATGCAGATTCAGTTTTTGATTTTCTGGGCGACCAAAGCACCGTGTCGGCGGATACGCGCATCGCTAATCTGCTGTATGCGATGCGCGATGACCGGCTGATTGTTGTGCTGGGCTGGATCACCGATCTGGGCGGGCGGCATGGGCTGCTCCCCTTGTTGGCGGGGGGCGACCTTGGCGCTGTTGGCGCTGCGCCGCTATGACCTGCTGGGCGGGCTTTGGATCGCTGCGGTGGGCAATCAGTTGACCGTGACCTTGCTCAAAAGCTTTTTTGATCGGCCCCGGTCCGATCTTGGCTATTTCGTCGAAACCTCTGGCAGTTTTCCTAGCGGTCATGCGGCGGGGGGCGGTCGCGGTCTGGGCGATGCTATTCTATCTGGCGTGGCGGCTGCGTCTGCTGCCGCTGAATATCGCGGCTTTGGCCGCCGTACTGACCGCCTTTGCGATCGGGGTTAGCCGGGTTTACCTGGTCGAGCATTACCTGTCGGATGTGTTGAACGGCTATCTGGTTGGCGCGCTGTGGCTGATCCTTGGGATCGCGTTTTGCGAATGGCGCAGGCCGATGCCCCGCGCCAGCGCTGGCCCCTTGCGTAAGGGCGCTGCGGCGGTTTGCTTTGCAGTCTCGGCGCTGGTCGCGGTTTATGCCGCAACAGCCATGTCGAACCCGCTGAACCAGATCGCAGACCGCACAACGCAGGTGATGGATGATCCGGCCGGATTGGCCTCCACCGATCTGCCACAGATGACAGAGCTTTTGTCCGGCGCACCGCGCCAAGCGTTGAACCTGATCATTGTCGCCCCTGACATCGCGGCGATCACGCAGGCGCTGGGCCCCGATTGGCAGGCCGCCCCGCGCCCAAGTGTGCCCGTTCTGGCCGCTGCCGTTTTCGACGATTGGACCGGGCGGGCGCTGCCTGATCCGCTGGTCATTCCAACGTTTTGGGACAATCGCCCCTCTACGATGGGTTATACCCAGCCCGCCCCGGTGGATGATCTGCGCCTGCATCTGCGCATCTGGGATAGTCTATATCGCACGCCGGATAGCGAGGTGATTTACGCCGCGACGATCACCCAGGAACACCCGCTGGATTGGGCCGATGCAGAGGACGCGATCGCCCCGCCGGGGCCCGATGTCCCCGCAAGCCTGGACGCCGTGATCGCCGCACTGAATGCGGCCGGGCTCCGCGGCTTGCGCCCTTAAAGGCGCGCGGCAACCCAACCCAGGCCTTCGCACGCACGGGTTGTATTGATCTGTCGCAATCTGCGGCCATGTGGCGGGCAGTTACCCGCTGATGCCGTCAGGTCAGGACTTGCATCTTGCGGTTTTGCTGGTTTGACTAAAGGATCAATTGTCGACCCCAAAATAATAAGATCGACCCTAAGGGAGTATACCTATGAACATGAAAACCTTGCTTGCCACATCGGCCATCGCACTCAGCTTGTCGTTCCAAGCTCAGGCTGCATCTGTGCCGGATGGCGTCACGCTTGCGGCCGAGCAGAGCTATACCTTCTGGTTGCTGGACGCGATCAAATCGATGGACCCGCAGATCAACACCGACGTCGAAGGTTCTGACGTGCTGCGCAACCTGTTTGAAGGTTTGTACAACGAAGACAGCGACGGCGCATTGGTGCCGGGCGTCGCCATCGACCACACTGTGTCTGACGATGGCCTGACCTATACCTTCAACCTGCGTGACACCGCGAAGTGGTCGAACGGAGAGGCCGTCACCGCCAACGATTTCGTCTATGCATGGCGCCGCTTGGCTGATCCGGCGACCGCGTCGGAATACGCATGGTACATGGAACTGATGCAGGTCGAAAACGCCTCAGCCGTTGTGGCGGGCGACATGCCGACAGACGCGCTGGGCGTCACAGCGATCAACGACCACACGCTAGAGGTTAAGATCACCACGCCGCTGCCATACTTCCCGCAGATGATGGTTCACGCCTCGACCTTCCCGGTGCCGCAGGCCGTGATCGAAGCCAATGGCGACAACTGGACCCAGCCCGGCACGCTGGTCGGCAACGGTGCCTACACGCTGACAGAACACACGCTGGGCGAGCGCGTCGTCATGGAAGCCAACGACACCTATTGGGATGCCAGCAACACCGTCATGAAGACGCTGACCGCGCTGACCATCAACGACCAGAACCAAGCGCTGACCCGCTACTTGGCAGGCGAGCTTGACCGCGTCGATATCCCCGCTGGTCAGTACCCGCGTCTGGCGGAAGAGTATCCAGATCAAGCGACATCGACCCCTTATAACTGTTCCTACATCTACATGCTGAACGTCGGCGAAAAGGGTCCAGAGGCGCTGAAGGACGTGCGCGTGCGTCAGGCCATGGCCTTTGCCATCGACCGTGACATCATCGTCGATCGCATCCTGCAGGGCGGCCAAAAGGGCGCTTACAACTGGACCCATTGGGCCGTCGCCGATTTCGAGCGTCCGCACTCTGAATGGGCCGACGACATGGACCAAGCGCAGCGCATCGAAAAGGCCAAGGAACTGATGGCCGAAGCTGGTTACAGCACCGACAACCCGCTGGAACTGCGCCTGCAGTACAACACGTCCGACGATCACAAAAAGATCGCGATTGCAGCGTCCCAGATGCTCAAGGCGATTGGCGTGAACATAGTGCTGGATAACTACGAGTGGAAAATCCACACAGACCGTATGCAGAGCCAAGACTTTGACATGGCGCGTTATGCATGGTGCGGCGACTATAACGAAGCGTCCACCCTTGACCTGATGACGTCCTATTCGGGGCACAACAACGGTCAGTGGTTCAACGACCAGTACGATCAGATCATGGCAGATTCCAAAACCGCTGCTGATCCGCAGCCGCTGTATCAGCAGGCCGAAACCCTGCTGACCGACGAAATGCCGATCATCCCGATCTATCACTATGCAAACGTCGACATGATCGCAGCAGACATCAAAGGTCTGCCGCAGAACAACGTCAACAACACATGGTACGGCAAGGACATCTACCGCGTCGCAGAGTAATCGCGGCCGCGTGCGTCATTGACGCCGTGACACTTGGACTGGGCCGCTATAAGGCGGCCCAGTCTTTTTAATTCCAGACGATTTCATTCCCTAAACCCGGACGCCCCCCAGCTGTGTTCTCATATATCCTCAAGCGCCTTGCGATCGCGGTGCCAACTTTGCTGTTGCTGATCGTGATCTCTTTTCTGCTGATGCACTCCGCCCCCGGCGGCCCCTTCACGGCAGAACGTGAATTGCCGCCGCAGGTGCTGGCGAACCTGAATGCGAAATACGGTCTGGATCAGCCTTTGTGGCGCCAGATCACCAGCTATGTCTGGGGCATCGTCGCGCATTTCGATTTCGGTCCCAGTTTTGTCTACAAGGACCGCACGGTGAACCAGATCATCGCGCAGGGCTTTCCGATTACGCTGACCTATGGCCTGCTGTCCTTTGCGCTGGCCGTGATCGTCGGTGTGTCGCTTGGGGTTGCTGCCGCGATCCGCCACAACACGTTGCTGGATTACATTGCCGTGGGTCTGTCCATCGGTGCGCAGGTGCTGCCGAACTTCGTCATGGCGCCCATCTTGGTCCTGATCTTTACCCTGTGGCTGGGCTGGTTGCCCGGCGGTGGCTGGCAAGGGCCGGAATACTGGATCCTTCCCGTGATCGCTTTGTCGACGTCCTTTATGGCGTCCATTGCGCGGATCACGCGCTCGTCCATGCTCGAAGTGCTCACGTCCAACCACATTCGCACCGCCCGCGCCAAAGGCCTGCCAGAACGCCGGGTGATCCTGCGCCATGCGCTCAAGCCCGCGATGCTGCCGGTGATTTCCTACCTTGGGCCAGCTTTCGTTGCGATGATCACCGGCTCTGTTGTCGTGGACATCTACTTTTCCACCGGCGGCATCGGCAAAGCCTTTGTCGATAGCGCGCTGAACCGCGACTATGCGGTGATGATGGGCGTGACGATCCTGATGGGCGCGCTGACGATCCTGTTCAACCTTGTCGTGGACATCCTGTACGGATGGATCGACCCGAAAATCCGGTATTGATGATGGTCGCTACAACCGAAAACAACCCCGCCACCGAAGGCATGGCCGCCCGTGGCCGGTCCCCTTGGGCCGACGCCCGCCGCCGGTTCCTGCGCAACAAAGCGGCGATGTTCGGCCTGATCATCCTGCTGTTCGTCGCCGCTTTCGCGATCTTTGGCGGGCTCTTCTCGCAATGGTCGAACGAAGAGCTGGACTATAACGTCATGGGGCAGGTCGAACAGCTGGGCGGCCCGTCCTTTGCCAATGGCCACTACTTTGGCACCGACGATCTGGGCCGCGACCTGTTTGCCCGCACCGTGCAGGGCACGCAAATCTCGCTCGCCGTGGGCGTTGTCGGCGCGATCATCGCGATGGTCGTTGGCACGCTTTATGGTGCGACCGCTGGCTATGTCGGCGGGCGCGTGGACGGCATCATGATGCGCACCGTCGATATCCTGATGGCCGTGCCGTATATGTTCGTGCTGATCCTGATGCTGGTCATGTATGGCCGGTCCATCACGATCCTTTTCGTCGGCGTCGGCCTGATTTCTTGGATGGATATGTCCCGCATCGTGCGCGGCCAGACCCTATCGCTGAAGGGCCGCGAATACGTCGAGGCCGCCCGCGCCACTGGCGTATCTGCCCCGATTATCATCCTGCGCCATATCGTGCCGAACCTGCTGGGTGTGATCGCGGTCTATGCCACGCTGCTGGTGCCGCTGATGATCCTGACGGAAAGCTTCATCTCTTTCCTTGGTCTTGGCGTGCAGGAACCGATGACGTCCCTTGGCGCGCTGATCTCCGAAGGTGCCGGCACCATCGCCTATGGCACCACATGGCAGCTGGGCTTTCCACTGCTGTTCTTCTGCCTGACTTTGTTCGGCTTTTTCTTCGTAGGCGATGGCCTGCGTGATGCCCTCGACCCCAAGGATCGCTGATATGGCGCTTTTGCAGATCAAAGACCTGTCGGTCACATTCGACAGCCAAGACGGCCCGGTCCACGCGGTCAACAACCTGTCCCTGTCCATCGACAAGGGGCAGACGCTTGGCATCGTGGGGGAATCCGGGTCCGGCAAATCCCAGACTGCCTTTTCCATCATGGGTCTGCTGGCCGGGAACGGGCGCACATCGGGGTCGATTAAATTCGACGGTCAGGAAATCCTTGGCGCATCGCCAAAGGTGCTGAACACCCTGCGCGCCAAACGGATCGCGATGATCTTTCAGGACCCAATGACGTCTCTGAACCCCTACATGAAAATCGCCGACCAGATGGCAGAGGTGCTGACCCTGCATCAAGGCATGTCCAAGCGTGACGCCGTGGCGGAATGTGTCCGCATGCTGGACGCCGTGAAAATCCCGGCGGCAAAAGAACGCATTCGCCTGTATCCGCACGAGTTTTCCGGCGGCATGCGCCAGCGCGTGATGATCGCGATGTCGCTTTTGTGCCGTCCCGACCTGCTGATCGCGGACGAGCCGACGACCGCGCTGGACGTGACGGTGCAGGCGCAGATCATGGATCTGCTGAATGATCTGCAGCGCGAATTCGGCATGGCCACGGTCCTGATCACCCACGATTTAGGCGTGGTCGCAGGCTTTTGCGAAAAGGTGCTGGTGATGTACGGCGGCCGCGTGATGGAATCCGCACCAACCGATCCGCTATTTGCGCAGCCAACCCATCCCTATACCCGCGGCCTGCTGGGTGCCGTGCCGCGCGTCGACGACGAAGATGCCAGCATGACCGCCATTCCCGGGAACCCGCCAAACATGGCATCCCCGCCCTCGGGTTGCCCCTTCCGTCCGCGCTGCAACTACGCTGGCGAGGATTGCTATGTCATGCCGCCCCTTGCCGATTTCGCACCCGGCCGCGCCCGCGCCTGCCACCGCCCCGTTGAAAAGGTGATCGCATGACCGCCCTTGTCTCTGTCCGCGACCTGAACGTCACGTTCCCCATCACCCGCCCCGGTGACATGCCCTGGACCGCGCCGCGCCTGCTGCGCGCCGTGAACGGCGTCAGCTTCGATCTAGAGCCGGGCCAGACCCTTGGCGTCGTGGGCGAGTCCGGCTGCGGTAAATCCACCATGGCGCGTGGCCTGATCCAGATGGTGCCTGCCACGGGCCAAGTGATCTGGGAGGGGAAGACCGACCTTTTGTCGTTGTCGCCGCGTCAGATGAAACCGCACCGCGCCGACATTCAGATGGTGTTCCAGGACCCGCTGGCATCCTTGAACCCGCGCATGACCGTCGGCCAGATCATCGCCGAACCCCTGCGCACGCACCGCCCGTCCATGTCCGCCAAAGACCGCCGCGCCAGTGTCGCCCAGATGATGGAACGGGTCGGTCTGCTGCCGCAGATGATCAACCGCTACCCGCACGAGTTTTCGGGCGGTCAGTGCCAGCGCATCGGCATCGCCCGCGCGCTGATCGTTGGGCCAAAGCTGTTGATCTGCGACGAACCTGTGTCCGCCCTTGATGTGTCGATCCAAGCGCAGGTTGTCGATCTGCTCAAAGAACTGCAGCGCGATCTGGGGCTTGCGATGATCTTCATCGCCCACGACCTCAGCGTGGTGAAAAACATCTCTCATGACGTCATGGTGTTGTATCTGGGCCGCGTCATGGAAAAGGCCCCGCGCCGCGAACTTTACGCAACCCCCCTGCACCCCTACACGCAGGCGCTGCTGTCCGCCGTGCCCGTGCCCGACCCGGTGATCGAGCGGGCCAAGAAGATCATCGCGCTGGATGGCGACATGCCGTCCCCGATGTCGCCGCCATCGGGCTGTGTGTTCCGCACCCGCTGCGCCCGCGCGATGCCGGATTGCGCGACCATCGTGCCCCAGCCAGAGGGGGGCGATCACCGCGTGGCCTGTCTGCACCCCGGCCCGGTGCGGGACGCCGAACTGGTCTAAGGCGGGTTTAGCCAAGTCAAAGGGGCGGATCGTGCAAGCGATCCGCCCCTTTGCCATGCGCGCCGCATCTGTTGTGGAAGTTTTACAAAAGCGCAGTCAAGCCGTCATGAAGTGATCCTTAATATGCGATGCCTCAATTAAGGATATCGGACATATGTCACTCAAATTGGTCAGCCTGACCTCTGCGCTCGCGATTGCCGCCTCTGCCGCTGCGGCGGAACAGAACTTTAACCGCATCGCCAGCTTTGCAACCGCGACCAACAACGCGGACGCCAGCGCGGAATCCTCGGCCGAGATCATCAGCGCATCCGGTGACGGCATGACGCTGGCCTATTCCGACAGCCCGCTGGGCGTCGTCGGCTTTATCGACATCACCGATCCCGCAGCCCCCGCCGCGCTGGGCAATATCGACGTCGGCGGCGAGCCGACCGCCGTGTCCCTTTCGGGCACCACCGCGCTGGTCGCCGTGAACACATCGCCGTCCTTTACATCGCCGTCCGGCATGCTGAAGGCGTATAATATCGCCGATAAATCCGAACTGGTGTCCTGCGATCTGGGCGGTCAGCCTGACAGCACTGCCGTGGCCCCCGATGGCAGCTTTATCGCGGTCGCGATTGAAAACGAGCGGGACGAAGACCTTGGCGATGGCCGCGTCGGTCAAATGCCCGCTGGCTTTGTCGTGACCCTGCCGCTGGTGGACGGGTTGCCCGACTGCGCTGGCATGACGACCATAGACGTGACCGGCTTGGCTGACATCGCGCCCGAGGATCCAGAGCCAGAGTTCGTCGATATCAACGCCGCAGGCGAGATCGTCGTCACGATGCAGGAAAACAACCACATCGTCATCATCAAGGATGGCGCGGTCACGGCTGACTTCTCGGCCGGGTCTGTCGACCTGGACGGCATCGACGCCACGGACGAAAAGGCCGCGCTGACCTTTACCAAAAGCCAACCGGCCCGCCTGCGCGAACCTGACGGCGTGCAGTGGATCGACGACACCCACTTTGCCATCGCGAACGAGGGCGACATGGACGGCGGCGCGCGCGGCTGGACGATTATGTCCAAGGACGGCACGCAGGTTTACGAGTCCGGCGCAGACTTTGAACATGCCGTCGTGCAGACCGGCCATTACCCCGACCGCCGCTCTGACGCCAAAGGCGTAGAGCCTGAGGGGATGGAATTTGCCACCTTCGACGGCACGCCTTACGTCTTTCTACTGGCGGAACGTGCCTCTGTCGTTGGCGTTTATGACGTGACTGACCCCGCAGCGCCCAAGCTGCAGCAGATCCTGCCCTCTGGCATCGCGCCAGAAGGGGCCATTGCGATCCCGTCCCGCAGCCTGTTCATCACCGCGAACGAGGCGGACTTGATCGAAGACGGCGGCGCGCGCAGCCATGTCATGATCTATGAATATCAGGACGCCCCCGCCGCCTATCCGCAGCTGACCTCTGCCGGTGCGGATAGCCTGATTGGCTGGGGCGCGATTTCCGGCATGGTCGCTGGGAAAGGCTCCACCATCTACGCCGTGAACGACAGCTTTTACAGCTATCAGCCCACGATCTTTACTATCGATGCGGGGCAGACTCCGGCGCAGATCACTGCAGCGTTGCCCGTGACCCGCGGCGGCATGCCCGCGCAAAAGCTGGATATGGAAGGCATCACGCTGGACGGGCAGGGCGGTTTCTGGGTCGCGTCCGAAGGGCGCACCGACCGTATGACGCCGCACGGCATCTATCACGTGGAGGCGGACGGCAACATCGACCGCGAAATCAGCCTGCCTGCTGAACTGCTGGCTGTCGAAGACCGCTTTGGCTTTGAGGGGATCACCCTGATCGGCGACACCCTGTGGATGGCCGTGCAGCGCGAATGGGGTGATGACGCCAAGGGCCACGTCAAGCTGGTCGCCTATAACCTTGATACCGAAGACTGGGGCGCTGTGTCCTATCCGCTGGACGCCGCAGGCGCGGGTTGGGTCGGCCTGTCAGAAATCACTGCGCATGGTGATTACGTCTACGTCGTGGAGCGCGACAACCAGATCGGCAGCGCCGCGACCCTAAAAAAGGTCTACCGCATTCCCGCCGCCGATATGGTCGCCGCCCCCCTTGGCAGCGATCTGCCAGTCGTGACCAAAGAAGAGGTCCGCGACCTGATCCCCGACCTGAAAGCCAATGGCGGCTATGTCGTGGACAAGGTCGAAGGGTTGGCGATCATGGCGGATGGCACGGCTTGGGCCAGCACCGATAACGACGGTGTCGATGACAGCTCTGGCGAGACGTTCTTCTGGTCGCTGGGGCAGTTCTGATCGCCTGACCCGACACCGGTAGCAACGAAAATGGCCGGCCCCGGATTTCCGGGGCCGGCCATTGTTTTGTGTAATACCTGCAGCTTAGCGCAGATAATGCACCGCTGGTTTGCGGAACAGCAGCAGCGCAGGCAGCACCGCCAGCACTGCCCCCAGCAAGGCGACCAGTACGACAAGGCGCAGCTCCTCCCATCCCAGCCGGGTGGTCAGGGTCAGGCCGGTTTCGCTGGCAAACAGCGCGGTGATGGCGCGGGCCGTCAGTGTGCCGCCGGCAAGACCCAGCGCCGCGCCGCCCGCGATCAGCCCCATGACGTAGACCCACATGACGGCGAAAACATAGCCCCGCGTCGCCCCCAGCGCCCGCAATAGCGCAAGCCGCGCGCTGTAAAGCTGCATCAGGGCGACGACGCCCGATAGGATCGCGGCGATCACCAGCGCCTGCGTCGCCGTTGTCAGCGCTGACATGATGCGGCGCACATCGCCCATGTAGGCGTAGATCTCGCTCAGTGCTTCTGCCGGGAAAAAGGCGGTTGTGGCGTCCGTTTGCCAGCGCGTGCGCAAGCCGTAGGCATCGACCAGTTTTTCAGTGTCCAGCACGACCGCGGGCACGGGTCCCAGCGCATCGCCGGGTTCCAGAACGCCCGGCACGCCCGGATCACCCGCCAGCAGGGCGTGGGTGGACCAGCTATATTCAATCGGGACCAGCACAGCAGAATCCCACGCGGTGCCGGTCCTTGGCATCCGGCCCACAACGCGCAGGCCGCCGTGACTGTCTGCGTCGTCATCATCGTGCGCGTCGTCATGGCCCGCGAAATCGCCGTCGCCGTGGGCGGAATGGATCGTCTGCCCAATCTCGAACGGCAGGCTGGCCCCGATGATCGCTTCTTCCTCGCGCGCCCATATCACGCCGTCGATGACACCGTCGCCGGCCAGATGGCGCAGCATGTCGGTGGTGGTGCCGACGATGGGAAACCCTTCGGCGTTGTCGCCAAAGGCGATGGGGGCAGCAAAGGCGGGAACGGGGTCGGCAAGGATGTCTGCTAGCGTTTCCGCCGGGATCAGTTCCACGGCAGAGGGGCGCAGGTAGACGACGTTGAACAAGATCTCTGTCCGGCTGCCGGGGGCCGCGACGATCAAATCAAAGGGATCAGAGGCGCGGGCCGATCCGGTCCGTAGCCCGCGTTCCTGTGCGATGATTGCTACGCCAAGCGCGATCGAAATCGCGATCAACAGCAGGAACAGCGCCGAGGTCACGCGCGTGCGCCGCCACAGGGCCAACACGATAGGAAAGGGGTTCATTTGGTCACCTTTTCGGTCAATTGGCCGCGATCAAGGTGCACAACGCGGTCAGCGGCGGCGATCATCGCTGGGTCGTGGCTGACGGCCATCACGAACCGACCCGCGTCATGGGCAAGGCCCCGCAATCGGTCGATCACGACAGCGCCAGATGCGGCATCAAGCGAGGCTGTCGGCTCGTCCGCCAGAATGATCAGCGGATCAAACAACAGCGCGCGGGCAAAGGCTGTGCGCTGGCGTTCGCCGCGGGACAGATCGGATAGGCGGCGGCGGGCGGGCACGCCAAATTCGTGCAGCAAAGCGGTGGCGCGGTCTATCAGCGATCCGGCGCGGAACCGGCCAAACCACGCGGGCACCAGCACGTTATCCAGCGGCGACAGCTCTTCAATCAGTTGAAAGTCCTGAAACACCAGCCCGACATGATCGCGCCGCCAGCGGTCGCGTGCTGTCTCGCTCAGCTCGCTCAGGTCAGTATCGCCCCAATGGACATGGCCCCGGTCCGCCGCCTGCAAGCCGCAAATCGCCTGCATCAAGGTGGTTTTGCCAGAGCCGGAAGAGCCGGTCAGCACGATAAACGCACCGGGTTCTGCCGCGAAATGCGCGATATCCAGCACATCAAAACGGCTGCGGGCGGCGTCCTGAAAGGATACGCCAAGGTCGGTGATGGTCAGCATCAGGCGCGCGCAAACCGGGCGTTCGTCAGGCGGACCCGGCTGACAAAACCCAGATCGGGGTCGGTGTAGGTGCCAAGCGCCAATGTGCCCGTGGCGATGATCGGCACGTTGAACGGGATCGGCGTAATCGTGCGGCGGGCGTAGATGGCCACGATGTCGTCGGGCCACTCGGCCTCTGTCTCGCAAAAGGGGCAGGTGGCAAGGGGGCGTTTGGTCAGGACAAAGAACTGCGTTTCAGCCTTGAGCGGCGGGGCCATGAAACCGCTGACATCGATGCTTTGCCCGTCCAGCCCTAGCGCCAGATCGGAAAAGCTTTGATCCTTGTTATACAAATCGCGCAGGCGGATTTCATCGCCCGCCCGTGCGGCGCGTGGGGCGAACAGGGTGCAGGCAGCAGCGGACAGGAACAGGCGGCGGTCCATGGGGTGATCCTTTGGCTAGAAACGAAAACAGCGGGGCCGCGCAATGATGCGCAGCCCCGCCAAGGGTCAATTCGCGCGCGGTTACTCGGCGGTGACTGCCTTGTGCATCACGTGAAAGATCACGTTCTGCTCTAGCGTGCCGTCGAACAGGTGGGCGTAGGGGCCTTTTGCATAGACCGCGACGTCCTCGCCCGAGTGCGTTTCGGACGACATCGGGATCAGCGCCTGCTGCAGATAGTCAGGGTCGATCGCCTCTTCTTGCGTCAGGTCAGGGCGCGCGCCAGAGAAGTCGTTGCCGTTCTCGACCAGCACAGAACCTGCGCCGTTCAGGTAGCCGATGACGGTATAAGGCTTGCCGTCGGCGGCCAGCAGCGGCTCTCCGTTGTTCATCTCGCCGGTGTCGGCGACGCCCATGCACAGGCCCAGAATGTCGGACCCGCGACCGCAATAGCCGTTGAACGCGATGGCGTGTTCGTGGTCGGCGGTGACGATGATCAGGGTATCTTCGTCATTGGTCAGCGCGTCGGCCATGGCGACCGCTTCGGCAAAGGCGACGCCGTCGGTCAGGGTGCGATAGGCGTTGCCGTCGTGGTTGGCGTGGTCAACGCGGCCCGCTTCGATTTCCAGATAGTAGCCGTTTTCGTTCGTCGACAGATAGTTAATCGCGGCCTTGGTCATCTCGGCCAGCGACGGCTCGCCGGAACGGTCAGCTTCGTACTGCATGTGGCTGTCCTCAAACAGGCCCAGCACGGGTGCGGTGCCGGACAGATCCAGCGCGGCAAAGCTTTCGTCATCGGATGCGAACTGCACGCCGCCCGCGGTCGCCGTTTCGATCAGGTTCAAACCATCAGCGCGGCTGCCCTTCAGGCCGCCCATTTCCACGTCGGCGGGAAGGAAGAACCGGCCGCCGCCGCCCATGGCAAAGTCGATGGTGCCCGCCTGCATGGCGTTCATCAGCTGCTGGGCGATATCGACCTGAGAATCGCAATCCTCTGGCACGCTGTCTTCCCAGTCGCGGCTGGCGGTCTTGGCGTATACGGCGGCGGGGGTGGCGTGGGTGATGCGGGCGGTGGACACGACGCCGACCGACTTGTCCATGCCGCTTACGATCTCGGAAAACGTCGTCAGCTCGTTACCAGCAACGGTCGAGCAATCGTCGATCAGCGCATCGCCGCCAAGGTTGATCATGTTAAAGCGCTGCTTCACGCCGGTATTCATCGCGCCAGCGGTTGGGGCAGAATCGGGCGTCTGGGCGTTGATGTTATAGGTCTTGATCAGCGCGTTGTAGAATTCAGGTGTCTCATAGGGCAGGACGTTTTCTTCGCCCAGCATGCCCTTTTGCTGGCCGTCGAACAGGCGCAGCGCATAGTTTGTGCCGACACCGTTGCCGTCGGCGACCAGAACGATGACGTTCTTGGCGCGGTTCAAGTTGGGCTGACGCGCCATCAGCGCCTCGACCGCGGCTTGGCCGTCGGTGAACCACGGGCTGGACGCCTGCGGCAGGTCCATCGCGTGGGATTCGGCAAAAGCAGCGGTCGACAGGGCGATAAGCGAAGCCCCGGTCAGCGCGATTTTAGTGCGGTGCAGCATGTGTTTTCCTTCAGAAATGCAGCCGCTGGTATCGCGGCCATGGCGTGAACTGATGGAAGCCTCTTAGGCGTGCTGCATGAAGCAAAGTTAACAGCAGTGTAACGGATCAAAGACAGGAACAGGTTTTTTGCCGCGCGCTTAATGCGCCCGGCCATTGATGTGGTTTTTCAGGATATGGCGATACAGACCGATCCCCAGCCGTGACATTTGCCCGGACTGGTCTGTGCCATCCAGCTTGCCAAAGCCGCGAATATCCCGGTCCTTGCGCGCAATGCGAAAGCCTGCGCCGATCTCTGACATCTCGCAAAAGGCGGTCAGGCGGGTGGCGGCTTCACTGCCGCTATCGCGTTCAACGCCCGTCAACAGCAGCATATGCGCCGGCAGTTTGCTGCGCCCGATGCGGCCGCGTAGCTGGTGCAGTTGCGACAGGCCAAAGCGGTCGGCGTGCCAGACCACCATCGTATTGGCGCGGCCATTATCCAGCCCGCTTTCGATGATGGAGGTCGACAGCAAGACATCCACCTCGCCCTCCATAAAGGTCAGCATCGCCTGCGCCATATCATCATCGGCCATCTGCCCGTGGGCAGTGGCAAAGGTGAAGGACACGCCGCGTTTGCGCAGCAGCGCCTCTAGCTCTTCGACATCAGAGACACGCGGGCAGACGATATAGCATTGCCCGTCGCGCGCGACCTCGGTGTCGATCGCGTGCAGCATGTCGTCGTGATCCAGCCCGCCCAGCCGGGTCTGCACCGGTTTGCGGCTTTTGGGGGCGGTGGCGACGACGCTGACATCGACCAGCCCCACCTCTGCCGCAGCAAGGGACCGGGGGATGGGCGTCGCCGTCATCGACAGCACATGCAGGCCGGGCACCAGATGGCGCAACTGATCCTTTTGCTCTTCGCCGAACTTCTGTTCCTCGTCGATGATCACAAGCGCTAGGTTTTTGAACGCAATATGATCGTCCAACAGGGACTGCGTGCCGACGACCACCTTGATCGATCCATCCTGCAACCCCTGCAGTGTCGCATCGTAGTCATCAGTCGGTGTCAGCCGCGACAGCTCTGCCACGGCAATGCCAAGCTGTGCGAAGCGGGCGTGGAAGCTGTTGAAATGCTGCCGCGCCAGCACCGTGGTGGGGGCGGCGATGATGACCTGATGACCGCTCAGCGCCGCAGCGGCGGCAGCGCGCAAGGCGACCTCTGTCTTGCCAAAGCCCACATCGCCGACCAACAGGCGGTCCATTGGCGTATCCAGCGCAAGATCGTCCAGAACTGTGGTAATCGCCCGGTCCTGATCATCGGTCGGTTCATGCGCGAAAGCCTTTGCAAAGGCGGCATAGGCCGATGCGTCAGGCACCAGCAGCGTCGCCGCATGGGCGCGGCGGGCGCGGCCCATTTCGATCATGTGATCGGCGCTTTCGCGCAATTCCGCGATCATTTCATCCCGGCGTTTCAGCCAGTCACCGGATTTCAGCCGGTCCAGCGTCAGATCATCTGCAGGGGCACCAAAGCGCCAAAAGTCCTGCCCCTCGATCGCGGGTAGCATCAGCTTGCCACCATCGCGATATTCAAAGGTCGTCAGGATCTGGTCCGTATCCCCCAGATCGCAAGACATATGTCCGTCGTAACGCGCCAGCCCGTGTTCCAGATGCACAACGGCGTCGCCGGGCTCTAGCGCGTCCTCTCCGAACAACAGGTCGTGGTCTCTCTCGTTCAGGTGCTGCTGTGTCATGGGGGTGTCCTAAGTGATGTCTTGCACTGAACGCCCTGCTGCGGGTTTTGATCCCGACTTTGCGATTTGTTAATCGCTGGCAGCTTTATTCCGCCGCGACGGCCAAATGCAGCGCCGATGCCGCGTCCCTGATTGCGGTGACCAGCCGCTTGCGGCTGTCATCCACGGGCTGATCGGCCGGGAACATCAGGCTGATGCCCCGGTTCGCATCGGCCATGGCCAGCGGCCTGACGGCGACCTCTTCGCGGTGGATCGCCTGGCGGCGCGCAAACAGGTCCGGCAGCACGGCAACGCCAGCCCCCGTCGCGGCCATCAGCAGGATGGAATCAAGGCTCGTGCCTTCGTAATCATTACTGACGATGCCGCCGCTGAGCCCCGCAAGCCCGTAGACGATGCGCGCCAAACGGTGCCCCGTATCCAGCGTCAACAGGCGTTGGCCCGTCAGGTCCGCCGCCGTGACCTGCTTAAGCGCGGCAATGGGGTGGTCCGTCGCGACCGCGACCCACAACGCTTCGGTAAACAAAGGACGCTGCCACGTATTCGGGTGATCCTCTGGCGTAGAAATAATCGCGTCAAAACGCCCATTCCGGATGCCTTCATCAAGGCTGAGCGTGTTCTCCTCGCGCACGATGACCCGCAAATCCGGCTGATCGCGGTGCAGCGCCCGCATGACCTGCGGCAACAAATACGGCCCGATAGAGGGCAGGGTGCCCAGCCGCAGCCGCCCACCAAACGGCAGGTCTGACGTCATCACGCTGCGCAAATTCTCGACCTCTGCCAAGATGCGGCGGGCGCGGTGGATGAATTCCAGACCCTTGGCCGTCGCCTGCGCGCCGCTGCGCCCGCGCGTGAACAGGCGCACGCCAAGGTCAGCCTCGACTGCGGCGATCTGATTGGACAGGCTCGGCTGGCTGACATGCAACAAATCAGCGGCCAGACCAAAGCCGCCCAGCTGGTGGACCGCAACGATATACTCAAGCTGGCGCAGGGTAGGTCTCATGTATAGCCCCTAGCTATGATTGGCGTGAATATAAAGTATTTAAACTATCTAAAACTTTGCGGCAAGCAGCGGCAACTGAAATGGAGACCGCCCATGCCCGCCTTTTTCGACACCCTTGTCGGCAACCTGATGGTGCCGACAATTTTGTTCTTCGTCCTTGGCCTGATCGCCGCCTTCGTGCGCAGTGATCTGTCGATCCCCGAAGGGGCAGCCAAGTTCATGTCGCTTTACCTGCTGCTGGCCATCGGCTTCAAAGGCGGCAATAGCCTGGCGCAGCACGGGCTGCAGGGCGACCTTGCCCTGACCATTCTAGCGGGTTTGCTGCTGTCCTTCCTGATCCCGTTTCTGGCCTTTGCGTTGCTGCGTATCCTGACCCGGCTGGATCCGGTAAACGCGGCCGCCGTCGCGGGCCATTACGGGTCCATCTCTATCGTGACCTTCGTTGCCGCCTCTAGCCTGCTGGAACTGTCGGGGATCACCTTTAATGGCTATATGGTCGCCGTCGCCGCCAGCATGGAAGTGCCGGCGATCCTGTCCGCGCTGTGGATCGCGCACCGGTATTCCGGCAGCCAAGACACGGGCCGCGTCCCGATGCGCGAGCTTTTCGCAAACGGCTCTGTGCTGCTGTTGACCGGTGCCTTTGTCATCGGCGCGTTGACCCAAGACAAGGGCATGCAGATGATCGCCCCCTTCGTCGTCACGCCCTTCACCGGCATCCTGTGCCTGTTCTTGCTGGATATGGGCCTGAATGCAGGACGGAGCATTCTGAACAATCGCCATATGCTGACGCCGGGGCTGTTTTGCTTTGGCTTGTTGATGCCGATGATCGGCGCATCCCTTGGCTGGGCGGCGGGCGCGATGATCGGTTTGCAAACCGGCAGCGTGTTCCTGCTGATGGTGCTGTCAGCCTCTGCCTCTTATATCGCCGTGCCCGCCGCGATGCGGATCGCGCTGCCAAAGGCCGAGTCCGGCATATACTTGACGCTGTCGCTGGGCGTGACCTTTCCCTTTAACATCACCTTGGGCTTGCCGCTGTATCTGTGGCTGGCTGGACTTGGTAGCTAAACGACCTGCGGCCCCATCCGCATCCCGGCTTTATCATAGGGCCGGACAGAGCGATGGGGCCTGCTTGTTCAGGTGACGCAGGGCTGCAGTCAAAGTTCCTGTCACCAGATCCAGATCGCGCATATAAATCGTCGCAAAGTCCGGTGGCGGATCGTGCAAAGTTGAAACATGAGGGGTGAGGTTGTGTTGCCAAATCAACGCCTTGCGGGGTGATTGGCTCCGACGGTAGGGATCGGAGGCATTTTGCACAGCGTTGATTTATAGCGATAAATCAGATGATAGACCTTGCACAGCACCGATTTGTGCAAAGCTTTGTGCAACGGAACAGGACATGATGCAAGGCGGTTTCGGCGGGCTGAACATTCCGACATTCACTGGCCGCTACCTGTCAAATTGGTTTTGCATCTCTGCGGTGTTCCTAAAATTTTGGAAATTGCCTTGCACCCTAGCAACCAAGTTTTCGAGCTTGCAGGTGAGGGGCCAACCTGTCCGCAGCGGCATCTTTGATAATATGGCTGAAGTAGGACCGGGGTGATTGGTAGCTTAGTGGCGATCAACATAAATATTTGACACAGATCGACGAAACTACGGCTTGTGACATTCTATGGCGCGAAAATAATCCAGAATTGTTCAATCTGAATGGATGTCTAAATTTAGGACTTAGGTTCCACTTCGGATCGGATGCGCATTGCCGGGCCATTGTATCGGACACCACGTATGGAGCCGCCATTTATCCTCGCCATCTCAGCGCGCGTAGTTTCACCGGACGCAAGTTTTTCCTCATCTCTTTCGCGTGCGGCAGCTTTTTCAGCGGCGCGCGCGCTGAACGAAAATGTGGGCTCTTTGGGACTCATGACCGCCTCCTGAATATGATGATACGCTACGAGATGGTGTCAGCTGTAAGAAGCGCTGCTACAACCCGTAGGCTTTTCCCTCCACAAAGGTAGGCTTCGGACCTGGTGGTGGCAACTCGCTGAGCTGCTGCCGCTTTGTATACGCCACTAAATTAGTCAAAGCATCTCGATGAGAGCTAAGAATGCACGCGCGACAAGACTAAAAGGCCCCGGCTGCAGGTGCATGCCGGGGCGTTGGCGTTTTAATAGGAGCCTGGGCGTGGGTCCTCAACAAAACCATCTTGGTTAGGCATCTCAATCAGCTCGAAACTCTCGGCATCAAGCGTTGTTTCTTCCGAAATGATGTTTGCCTTGCCGAGGATATAAGCAGTAACGGCGTAGACCTCGTTATCCGATAGTGAGCCAGGTGCATTCATCGGCATAGCCCTGCGAATGTAATCGAAGGCTGTGCTGGCGTGGGGCCAATAGCTTTCAATCGTTTTCACGGGGGCGTCCGTAGCAAGGGTGCCGCGGCCGCCGATCAGTGCAGGTGCTCCAAGGTCTTTCACGCCCATCATGTTCTCACCATGACACGCTGAGCAGGCCCATTCATAGACCTCTTGCCCTTCAGCATAGCTTCCGGATCCTTCTGGAAGGCCGGTCCCGTCGGGCATGATATCGATGTCGATCGCCGCAATTTCTTCTGCGGTTGCCAGTGTGCCGAATTCAACTTCCTGATCCTGCGCAAAGGCTTGCGTTGCAGTGGCCGATAGCAGAGCTGCCAGAGCGATGTGTGTTGGCTTAAGCGTGAACATTGGTAACCTCCCCTGCTGTCGAGATGTGCCAGCTTTGGATCGAGTTCAGATGATAGACCGACTTGGTGCCGCGCATTTTGACAAGATCCGCCAGCATGGGCTGCACGTAACCTGTTTCATCCGTGCACCGGCTTTGTAGAACGGCTTCAGTGCCATCCCACGTCCACGGAAGCCGGAACCTTGTGTGACATTTGTCGAGGATCGGCCCATCAAGGACGGCATCTTTCCATGTCTGGCCGCCGTCGGCCGACACTTCGACTTTGGTGACTTTGCCGCGACCGGTCCAAGCAATGCCTGTAATCTCATAGAAGCCAGCGCGTGGCAGCTTCATGTCACCGGATGGGAATGTGATGACCGACTTCGCGTCCATTGTCAGCGTAAAGAGCCGCGCCTTGCCGTCTGGCATCAGGTCGGAATACTTCGATGTCTCTTCACGGGTCATGAATGGCTTGTCGCTCACATCAAGGCGCCGCAGCCATTTGATATGGGTGTTACCCTCGTAGCCTGGGAGCACAAGGCGAAGTGGATAGCCTTGCTCGGGACGTAGCGCCTCGCCGTTCTGGGCATATGCAATGATTGCATCATCCATAGCTTTGTCCAGCGGGACTGATCGCGTCATGACGGCAGCGTCTGAGCCCTCGGCAAGGATCCATTCTGCGCCGGACTGAATGCCAACTTCCTTGAGTAGCGTCGATAGTAGAACACCCGTCCATTCCGAAGTCGACGTTAGGCCATGTGTGCCTTGAACAGTTTTCAGCGTTGGCTGCTCCCATTCGGTCAGGCCGTTACCAGAGCACTCAATGAAGTGCATGCGGCTGACGGCAGGCATACGCTTGAGGTCGTCCATAGTGAAGCGCAGAGGCTTATCTACGAGGCCGTGGATGGTGAGTGTGTGGGTTGATGGGTCGATCGTTGGAATGCCCGCATGATGGCGCTCAAAGTGCAGCCCAGAGGGCGTGATGATGCCATGGCCTTCGCTCAATGGGGTCATCGACCAGCTCGAGTCCAAGCTCGCTGTCGGGTAGCGCCAGCGGACTTCGTTTTCAAACTGCGATCTCGAGCCGTAGCCACCGTCGTCTAGAATGGTGCGTCCCTGCTCTTTGGTTGGATCTTCCTGCACGCGATATTCAAACGCGCCAGCGGGTGCTTCAGCCTTTGCTCGTGTCGCAAATGCCCCGCCAGCAAGGGCGACACTGGCGGAAAGAAGTCCGCGACGGCTAAGGCCATTGAACATGCCCTCTTTGCAGTCGCAGTCCTCAACAGGACTAGCATTGCCGCGCGCCCTATCTTCAATTTCGACCAACGCATTGGCCATCTGGCGTTCTGCGGGGCCATAGCCGGGCCCCTTGAAACGTTCGCTCATGATCGGTTCCTCCCTATGTCAGCGTGTGCAATCACAGCGGTAACTTGCGATGCATGCTAACAACTAGAAGAGCATGTGATACATTTTTCAACTGAATGTTTGTTTTGATACAATGCAATAGCGATCGCCTGCATGCTGTGTTGGCCAGATACGCGGGCCGTTCTACCTTTTCAAAGTCGGCAACTCTATCGCCTGTTTTGAAATTTACCGGACAGGCTGTTCCTATGAATGCTGCGGCACGGTGCTCTTTCAAACTGCAGGTCGAACCAAGTGCAGTCCTCCACTCATAATCATGGCGGCAGCGGCCGCGTCGACGGCCGGAGAGCTCTAGTTGGTTGGGGGGCTTAATTCATTTGGTTTCGCCACTGGTTCGCGAAGATATGCGCCGCTGGTCTTTATCTAACTAAAAGCTCGAAAAGCTTAGGTTCCTATAGGGTTGCAAGGTTCATGTCAAATTGAAATTTACTTCTATTTGGCCATAAAGTCGTCGCAATTGAAATTTACTTAAAAATTGATTGTAGCGGTTCTTTGAGTCGCCAGAGGCACCACAAAGCAGTGTCAGACGTAAAAAATCGAAAGAGAACTGATGTCGATTTTATATTACCAATTATTTATATTTGCGTCTCTCGTCTTGATGCGATTGCTTGCAAGTAAGTATCTTATACATATTGCGATTGTTTGGACTCTATTTACAGCTGCAAACGTTTTCTTTCCGCCGCTAATATTCGTGCAGTTATGTGTAATCTGGGTGACTTACTTCGTAGTTGGAGGGGGGAGTAAGTCTTCAAAGCCTGTAGTGAATGCGCGGTCTGCCTTCGCAAGCGCAGACCCGATTGAGCAAAATATACTAAGCGAAAAATCCGAGTCAAATTCCACGAAGAAAGATGCTACTGGGAGTCATTCCGGCAAAGCAACTCAGAGTGGTTTTGTCACCGTGCTCGAGGGAATATCCACCGCCACTAAAATCGCATCTTCGAATCTCGAGAAGATGAATGATGGGCTCGAGCGATTTAACCGTCAGCTCGAGGAAAATGCAAGTGTTCGCAAGCTTAACGCGGAGTCTCGGGCGCTTTTTGCCGGGGAGCGCAGTAGCGTCAACTTTTGTTTGGAGCATGCCAGAGAGCTAACAGCGCAAGAAATGCGCTTTAAAGATGATCCAAAATTAAAGAAAATTTTTGATGATATAGCTACTAATTGGGGTGATGAGGGCGAAAGAAAGAAAGCTGATCAAAAGTCTCAAGCATTGTTGCAGGCTTCAACGCCTTTAATTCATGAGAATTTCGATGTATTGCAAAAAGCTCAAGTTGAATATTCGACTCTCGTAAGCAACCATAAAGAATTTCTCGCTGAAACTTTCTCCGTTTTGTCACGGGAAGAGGAGATTACTGACAACTTCGCTAAGCTCCTCGGTGATTTTGGCCGTAATTCGTTGGCAAGTTATTTCCGACAGCTGCTTCTAGTCTCAAATGAAAAATGTGACAAGAATGATGATTTGGGCAGTTGTAATCTTTATCCCGGTATCACAATCAACCTAGATGGTGTTGGAGAGCCAATCGGCACTGGATTGATCGCCGAAAATAATGGCACTCTTTCAGGTGTTATCGGTATTGAAAAGTCGGATATCTCAGATGTGTTGGAGGGGCCTTTTGATGAGCTTGTTCAGGCTGAGCCAAGTGTTGAGGAGCTTGTATGCCTTCGTGATATTCCCTATCTTGTGCATTTTACACGTGTTGAGAACTTAGATTCCATTCTTTCTTTCGGACTAATTTCGATTAAAGAAGCGCGTGCGGAAGGATTGTCTCCAATTATATCTGATCCAAACCGCTGGGATGACCGTCTTGATCGAACATCGCTTTCGATATCATTTCCGAATTATAAAATGTTCTGGAAGAGGAGAATGGAGGCTCCAGACCAAGACTGGGTTATTTTGAAGCTAAAGCCATCGATTTTGTGGGAGTATGACTGCCTATACTGCGCTCATAATGGGGCAGATCGTCGTATAAGGCGTTGTTCAGATGAAAAACTAAGAGCAGTGGATGCGTTCGAAGGGATGTTTTCTGAAGGCCTTAATAACGTAAATCGTAGCGCTGCAGGGCTTAGATCTTTCTATCCGACGGACCCGCAAGCAGAGGTTCTCGTTCGCGGTCGGATAGCACCAGAAAGTATTATGGAAGTAGTGTTTTCATCAGCTGAGGTGCGAGAGGAATATTCAGCCTTTCTGCGTCACTACAAGAGTGCTATAAATAGTAAAGGGCATGGCTTGTTCGCAGTCCGTAATACCCACTATGCAAAGCTCGAAAGTTCTTAATGGCAATTCGTCCCGTTTTTAAAGCAACATCCAGTGGATCGACTTTAGTCGAGACTATTGAGGTTGAGTTCGAGTGGCATGCTGGGCTGTCCGTGTCGCAAAAAAGAAAATCAATTGCTTCGCTGCACGAGAGTGCATGTATGACAGCGGGCTGTTCCAATGTTCTTGAGGTCTCAAGTCGCTCTATACTTCCGCTTGGTGTTGGGCTGAGTGCGTTCAATCTTTCGTTTGAAGGGCCTGACCATCGTCAGATGTCAGTCGAGTGCGCATTTCAAGGTAGTAAGGTATTTGAAGGTGGTGGGCCATTTGCCGACTTATACCGCGAAACGTCTCTTAATGCGCGTCGCGATACGAGGTTGAAGAAGTCAGGCCAATTGATAGGTTTCTCATACTTTGGGCAGGATTGGCCGTTGGAGCCAAAGACAGTGTTTTACGACTGGCTTTACGTCAATGCACTTCATCGTGCGATTCCATTGGCAAAAGAATTGAAGCACTTTGATGGTTTTACCGATATCGAGTTCAACCCAACGAAGTCTTACAATTGTCAGGCTCACTCGGTCGCTCTCCATCAAAGCCTCCTTAACAGGGGGCTCTTGCAAGAAGCTTGTAGGTCGCAAAGTGGCTTTATCAAAATTATGACCTCTCAATCGAAGGAGGGAACTTGCGATATTATTCCGACGCAGTCTGCGTTCAACTTCTAAAATGCAAATCTCATAACGCACAGGCGGAATTAGCAACTGTTGGTGCTCGCGGCATTCCAATACGCCTAGTCAGATTTTGTTCAATTTAACATGATTTATTCCAGCAGGAGCTCCTTTCATGCTCGTAAAGACCTTGGCCGAACGGCTGCCCCACATGCCGACAAACAAGCGACATCAGCTCGCACAGCGAGCCACGACTTGGGTCGAGGATAAGTGTGGGAAAGCATACGAGGGTGCCCAAGCTCTTGGCGACATTGCTACGTTCGAGCGCCGGCTTTATGCGGATAGGCGCATCTATGTCGGCGCGCTTCATTGGGAGCCGCATGATGGACAGTGGCTTATGCGCGGATTTGATGGAGCTGACGAGGTTGCTGGCATCGAATATACTGCGACCCATACGGCAAACCGGAAAAACGTGTTTCAGCTGACTGTGCTTGGCCAAAGAACCCCTGTCATGTTTCATCACGTTGAGGAGGCGCGCAATATGGCCGCGGATATCTATTCCGATCTAAAGAAAGACACATAAAACTCTATGAGTCGCCTCCCATCTGCATCTGGGCGAGCCTCTTAGCAGCTTTCTGCACGAAGTCAGCGAATGTTTGATGCAGTCATGGAGAGCAATATGTTGCTATTTCGGTGAATGTGATAAGCCACGGGGCAATGGCGTAGTGAAAGAGATGAATTTATAATCATGGAATGGCTCGTTTTTCGGCCGCAGTCGGCTCAGGCCTTCGGAAGATTGACTGCAACGGGCTTCGTCGTCCGTGCGGGATCGACAGCCATGAAGGACGGATCGCCAAGGGTGAAGCGCGATCGCCCGTTGCGAGATAAATTGGTTGGCGAAGGCGTCCTGGTTTTGCACAGCAACCGCGATTTGTATGTTTTTACGCGAGACTATGAGTTCACGAGTGCAAGTCCCGCTGCCGGTATAGTTAAAGACGGCAATGCCAGCGGTCCGCAGCTCTGGAAGAAACCTTAGGGAGAAATGTTGCAATGGATGACGCAACAAGATTGTTAAAGGATTGGTATCTGGCCGTTCAGAATGAAGATGCCGCGTGCAAAAAATGGGCGCGTTTGGTCATGAGTGACCAAGAGAACGGCATCGTATCCTCACGCCTTGCAAATTGTGCAGCAAAGAGCGTTGAAATGTTCGTGGAACTCGCGCGCTTAGATGGGCAACTCGAAACAGAGGAGATGGTCCGTTCGGCGATGGAAGGCGTTTTGGCCGCAAAACCAAGATGACGGAGGTTAGAAACCACCTCGAAAGTCTGGCGGGACAAGGATTAGATAATCAAATTTTAAACAGGTCCGAGACGGTTGAATAACATGTCGCTTTCATACCGCAACGACAGTTGCTGGCCAACTTACTTCATAGGTTGAGATCAATGCATTGATTGCAGCAGTCTTCACCGCCATAGGAATACGCTCGGCAACGAGGACGCCATCGATGCGTCCATAAGCAAAATCGTCCCTTTGACCCAAAGCCAGAAGATAGCTTTCTAGCTGATTCACAGCCGCGATCTTTGCTTCAGCGCGCTTCAACTCAATAACCAACCAATCTCCTGTGACCCGGCCACGCGCGAGAATGTCGATACGCCGCGATGTCAGCCCGCCGTCGACAGGAAACTCATCCTGCACGATGTCATACCTATCTGCGAAAGGGGTTTGGTCCCAGTTCTCCATGATCTGTCTCTGGATAACATATTCCGTGGTGAAGCCCTCTCCTGATGCAGGAGAACGCTTCATCGCCAAAACGGAATGGTCGCAACATTCCAAAACATCGAGCGCGGCAAAGACGTCATTGCGTTGAACAACCAAATGACCCGCCGTCCTGTTGCGTCCCTCGAACACGAAGGGAATGCCGGCGCTCAGAAACTGCTCGCGGTATTTTCCGTTGAAGACGGCAAAACCATAATCGCCCCGTGCCTGTCGGAAGGTATCGATGGCGAGCGACCACTGCAAATCAGGGGTAGGGGAGAATGCTAGGTAGACTGTCCCTCGCATGTTGGGCCATCGCGCATTCCGTCGCGGATGGTCTTCCCGGATCATACACCCTAGCCCGCAGGCTATCGCCTTTTCGATGAGCGCCGCGACGGAAGCTGTCATCTGCCAGCTTCGTGCGATGTAGGCGTGATCGCCCTGTCGCACGAGAAGTCCCTCGCTTATCTCCTCAATGCTGATGTCGCAGTCGAAGCCGACAACTGTCCCGGTCATTGCAGGGCACTCCGCATGGCGGCGGGATTGGCGTCCCACCAGGCCTTCAGGGCACTGGTCCTAGTAAGGGCGGTATGCACCGCGTCAATCTGCGTCGCAAACGGTTGTTCGGTATCGAGCCGCGGTGTGTCGACAACTAGGCCCAGCGATCGACCTGCCGGTCGCACATACCCGTCAATTTTCGCGAGTCCTGCAATAGTCGGATGGCTGCCGGCTTTTGCGGCTAGGCCGCCCAGCATGATCTTGACCGAAGGTGATGATGCGCCACTGTCCCAAGCCTGCAAGGACATCTTCGGTTTAGGCAGGTTTGAGTGGTTTCTACGCGTGCGCGACACTTCGAAGTAGAATGTCCGCGACCCCGTCGGCCTTACCCCGCTGCCGTTGGGTTCGCGCTTCAAGACAAGATGGGGGAAGTGCTCCGTAACATGGGACCGGAAGGCAGAGAAGAAGTCGCCGGACGCCGCATTCGGTTCCGGCTCGTAGGGCCGTCCAGCCTGTGCGATGGCTGCAGCAAGGCATGCACGGTCATTGACATCCAAGTGCGGGAGGCAGGCTTCATAGGACACCTGTCGGTCGAACATCGCGCCGTCACGACTTGACGAGAGATAGATCTGTGGTGCCAGCAGAAGCGACCCTGCCTTGATTTCACGACGGCGCAGGATGCCGACGCTTTCGCGGTAGCGGATCGGCTGGGATTCACCCGCAACGCTCCATGCAGCATCGATCTTATTCTCTACTAGGATCTGCGTGCCGTCGGTGAGCGTCAGATGCAAGTCAACGCTGCCCCTTCCCATCGGATGACGATACTGGGTTTGAACCTGCGCGATCTGTCCGCGAACTTTGGAAAGCGATAGAAATGCGGCTGCGAACGCGGGATCACCAAGATTTCGCGCAAATAGGTTGTCGATCCGGGCTTCGGTGATGCGGGGATGAAGGTGAGCCATTTGTTTTGTTCCTCCGATCAGGATTTTAAGTGTTTGGTTAAAGACGCTGCTGGCGCGGTGTCGGACCACCTGGCGATCAGGTTCTTCTCGGCTTCGTTTGCTGCGTGCCGATAACTTTCGAGCACTTCGGCAACCTGACTCGCGATTTCGTTGCTCTTCGTGCGCAGCGCCGTTTCTAAGCGACCGTCATGTAGGGCAGTTTCGATCTGACGCGCGATTGTGAAAGGCGGGCATCGTAACGCAATTGGCGGTGCAAGAGTCCCGTCGGGTGTGCCCCACTGACAAACTGCACACTCACCACCATCGTCATGAGATTGCAGGAACCAGTGATACACGTGATCTGGCGTAAGACGTGTCGCTGTAACGTAGCCACGCCCGATGTGAGGGATTTCACCTGGCCGTTCGATTGGATCCCATTCCCAATCCTGTCCATAGTCATACCCCTTGTGAGCCCAATCAAGGTCTTGCTTGCGGCGGACAACAACACGGTGCCATCCGTCTTCCAGTTGAATCTCATGATTAAACCAAGACTGTTGATCGGCCGTGAAACATTCATCTTCAAAGGTGGTTTTCGCTACGTCGCTCCAATTTCCCTCACCTACCAGGGGGCGGTCTGGATTATAGCCTTCCGTGTTCAATTCGCGCCAGACGAGGGCATCTTGGCTCGTCAGAACGCTGCCAGCGAACCGATCATTGAGCGGTGCCAGAGTAAGATGGATGGCGCGATACTGGATCATGCGGCCGCTACGTCGTCTGAACTCGCCAGCTCTGCGGAATCCGCCAAAGCTCGTTGCGCCGCACTCTTTCCCCTCCTCAACAAAGAGGTCGCAGTCGATCCATCCCATCGGGATCCGCAATAGTTCCACAGCCGGAAATGGCCGCATCTCGGTAATATGAGTATCGCATGCACAGACCGGGTGGACCGGGCTGACAGGTCCAACCATCCAAAGGCCCTCTGTCGCTACAACTGCCTCTGAAAAAGGATCCCAGCGCATTTTCTGACACGTCGTTCTTTTAATTGTCTTCATCACTTCCGTTTCCGATGAAATGAAGCGCCCCATTGCTTCCAGAAGACGGCAGAGCGCATCCGCTGCATCGCGATGCTCTTCCGAGACTTCCAGTCGTGGGATGCTATTCCATAGGGGAAGATTGCGGAGAAATGCGATCTGGACACTTTCGCGATCTTGCCCGAGCATGTCCGCAACAACCCGCACGGCAGCAAGGTAATGACGCAGGCTACGGTGGGGAGTCTTTCGCTTGCGCGGCCATTTTTTACGAACAGTTTCATCAATCACTGTGACTTCAACCGGGAGCTTAAGCTTTTGCGCCTGAATGTGCGTTCGCTCTAGACCCTCAGCGCGCAACTCTTCACGTAAGGCATCTTCGAATTTAGTGCGGCTGCCGCGCCGGCGTTCCGTCGCCTCACGGTATATTTGGCCAAATGCTAGAGCGGCATGAAGATGATCAGGGTGCTTCAGCCCTGAGTTTTTCCGTGCTTGCATTGAAATTTCACGCAAACGGAGACGATCGCCCGCTTGCATTTTTTTACGAATCTCTGCGGGATCGATTGCGCGCTTGTTTTCAAATTGACCATTCATGCATACTTCCGTGCCATACGACTTTGGCGATAGATGGGCATGATGGTGATAATCTCTGCTGTCGTATCACTGACGATGATCGCATATCGACCCAGCCGATCATCGAGATTCAAAGCTTTAGCCTTGACCTGACTGACACGCTCCAAGCGGCAATTTCCGCCTGCAGGCCGCTGAACGTCGGCGTGCTCAAGTATAGTGCGGACGAAGTCCGGCCGGAGCCCCCTTTGGGCACATCGTTTTGAGGCGTGGCGACTAAGCATTGTATGTTCTCCATGCTGGCTATGGAGAGATCATGCTTGCAAATCGGCTGTGTTTGGGGTCGACCTCGCACCAGATGGAGCGAATAAGTCGACCTACTTTTATGAATAAGTCGACCCAATTTTTTTCGGCTTGTGATATGACCTGAGCCCCTAAATCGTCTCAAGATTTGCGTAGAGTCCGCTTAACAAAAGGACAGATAAATGAAGGCACGATTCACGGACGATCAGATCATTGCAGCGATCAGACAACGGCATGCTGTCGCCGGTTGACTATGAAGCAAGAGAGTTGAAACTGAAAAAAGCAGGCGTCTAGGAAACTAGGGGCACTTCACTCAGACTCGCGCAGGCGTCCGGAAATGGATGGAGTTCTACAACCCCCGCTGCCCATACAAGGCTCTTGGCGGCCGACCGCCATCGGTGGTCTACTCACTGAGATTCAAAGCAACGTAACCCGATCAGCAGGAGCAGATCAGAGCTTGAAAAACGTCAGATCCTTGGAAGTGAGTAGGGAGCGCCTCACTACTCTCGCTCACATGGATCAAGGAAGCAAAAACCTCGGGTTCACAAATGTTTACGGACCTGTAGACATGCTCGGTAAAACCAAAGATCGTCATGTAAAGGAAATTGATCGAATTGCACGTTTAATGTCAGTGATCCCCCGGATTTTAATCGCTGCACCCTAATCAGTGCCGCAAAGATTACATAGTCCCGAAACCTAAAACAAAAAAGGCTGTTCCTAAGAGGCAGCCTTTCTTCTTTTCCTTACTTTCCTCTTCTTTCTAAGGCGGGTTTCAGTTTTGTAAAACAATGCGTTACGGGAAGCGCGATGCAATTTTTTCACCCGGCAGTGCGAATTTTTCACCTTATGATGCAAATTTTTCATCTCACGATGCAAATTATTCATCCATGATGTAATTTTTTAATTCAAATTTTCGAATATGGCCTTTGAAGAATTGAAATTGCACACAATTAATCTTTGCGACACGTTGCTGCCCTCCCCGGGGGGAGACGCAAAAAAGCCCTGCCTGTCAGCTGCTGCAATCACTGATCCGACTTTGGTCCAGTAAGTCAAACCGCGAAGCTTGTCTGCCCACCCTGCGTCAGAAAGAGAGAAAGACAGAGATGAAGCGATCTTAGATCGACCGTGAAAAACCGAGGGCATGCCTTTATCTGGCCTCTGACGATCCTCGCATCAAATAGGTTACCTAATATCGACATATTTTTAAGTCAGCGCTTGGAGAAGCATATCAACAAACTGGTCCAACCCATGCAAAAATATACGGAAGACGCGCGTAAGCTAGAGTCATTCAAAGCCGTGCAACCCGGAGCGATTAAGCCTGCCCCATGGATCATATGAATTCCACTGGCGGGATTGTTGCTGTTCGGATTATACACGATCCTCAGAATCCATACAACGCGGCGGTGTTATTCAAGGAATGGGTAGACCCGGAAGTATACATCTCGGTTGAGACCAGAAGTGTCCTGTCCGAGCGCGAAATTGAGGTTATGGAAAAGATGCCAGAAGAACTGGGCAGAAGTGTCGAATATCGACATGTCGGTGAGAAGGCCGATTACGTGAACGCTTGGCAAGATGCGCGCATGAAAATATGTCGCCATGGAACGAGGGCTATTACTAGCGGCGATCGTGCAGGGTTCAAGCACTGCAGGTCGAAGGAACAAGCTGAGCTCTAGCAGTGGGCTTACGATACGATTACCCGGCAATAAGCTGCCTGCATTTTATCGCCGCTGTCACGTAGGCGGCGATGAAGTTGATAAATCTGATGGCCCTAAGGCATCGTGAATTCTGTCATTGAGCCGCTATCGAGATATTCAGTTTCGACAACAGTCTCGCTTGGTGCAACATAGCGAGCTGGGGCTGCCATTCAGAAATCAACGATCCTCCGGGTCAGGTCAAACTGGGAGATCTGACCGTCACTGAAGTTCACTTTAAATGACTTCCGGGTATCTTTACCCATGTTATGTTCCATCACGTCGAGGATGCGCGCAATATAGCCGCGGACCTCTATTCCGATCTAAAGAAAGACACATGAACCTCTATTAGCCGCCTCTGTCTGCATCTGGGCGAGCCTCTTGGCCGCTTTCCAGATGAAGTTAGTCAATTCCTGACGCAATCGTGGAGAGCTATATGTTTTACGGCAATGATCGGGTGCCAAAAACCCATCGAACTTCGTTGCAGCCTGCATGTCAGTCTTGTGCAATCGCTCTGCCGACTATCCGACGACTTTGCACTTCACGAGACGCTGCGATTTGCGCTACGGCGGCACCCCGTTAAAAACGGGAGGATTACCCGGCCACTTAGTTCGAGCCAGCTTTCGCCTTAGGGCCAGCTCCGTGCGTATGGGGGTTGATGGCACGCCCTTGAGATTAAACGGGGGATCGAGTTTCGCCAGAACAGACTCTTCCAGCGACATCAGCGAGCTACGGTCATCGTGAGAAAACATAGCGACGCTCAGATGCTTCTGCATCCATTGGGTAAGATGACGTTCAGACTCGAAAGCAATTATGGCATCCAGTGTTCGGCGAAATGTCGAAGATCGCCTTACGCCGCGTATGTGGTTACCTTCTACGCGTCCTTTTAGAGTTTGAGTTACAATCTTTCCGGATGGCCACCTCGTTGCTCCTGCCTGACCGGCATAGACTAGGCCAGGTGGGACTCGCAGGTTCAGCGCTATAGAAAGGTCTTCTGCTGCCACACTGTCAGCGAACCAAGCATATAGACCTGCCGTGTTGGACGCATTTTCGAGACGGTAGTTTTCTGAAATTTCTTCGCGGCTGCTTGGAGAGGTTAATTGAAGCAATGCCTTGGTGTATGCATCTGTAATGAAATATTTCCTCTTTTCTCGGTAGGATTGGTAGCATGCTTTGGCATTTTCAGTTGAAATTTTAGTAGACTGCAAGATGATTTGGGAGGTCGAGCGAACTGGGCTTGATTTTATCGCCCGCCAAGAGGCAGAAAACCTGCCGGCGGACGTCTTGGGTGTATTAATAGCCTGAAGCAAGCAACTCCCTCATGCCATTCGGCAAGGTGGTGTCTGGCTTTCCGAAGAGCTCTCCACGGTCGTCCTTCGACCAATAACCGGCAATAACACGGCCATCGTTGGCTGATATAGCCACACCTGCTGATATCTCGTTGCACATGTGTGGCATGCATCCTCCTGCAAAGAACCATTCGCCATCTTGAGACATTGTATCGCTACTGACCGCAGAAGCATTCCTCACTTTCTCAAGGTCGCTCCAAGACATGATCTCGAGGAGGGCCGCTTCCATCTCCGGTGCAGTAAGCACACTGTAGGCAGCTTCACCGGCCCAGGCGGATGCATCCTTCACATCAGCGATGCCAGATGGTGCCAAGCCAAGCTCAATCTCAGTTACTGTGTTGTCGGCATTCAGCACGTAACCTGCTGTTCCAGCTGTTCCCATACGGGGCATGACTAACATGGTTCCTTCAGCCGTAGCTTGAAGTTCTCCAAGGTCTGAACAGGTGCCGAATTCCTCAGTTTTGCGAAGACCTGCATCGTTCAGCGTTACCCAAACATACAAGCTCGAGCATGCCGTGCCACCAGTGCTGGTGCGTAAAAGAACGGAATCCTCTTGCGTGCCAAGCACATCTGGCATGTAGGCCGTATTAACGCGCAAAGAGCCATTCCCGCCGAATATCATCGCCTCCAAATCACTATCAACTTTGGCAATCACAAGGGGTCCGGACGGTGTCATCACCGTGACTGCTTCATCGGCATGCGCAGAATTCGTCAAAGCAAAAGCAGTGGCGAAGAGAATAAACAAAGATCGAAACACAGAGCATCACCCTCAAAATAGCAAACGTAGGGCTATCCTATGATGAATGAAATCCATCTACTAGAGGATGTATTAATGTGAGATGCTATGCTCATATAAGCTCCTTGCAATTCGCGGCGTGATGGATCTTCCTTTCTTCTTCCTAGCTAACTTTGGACCTGTCACGGTTTGATGCCGCTCCCTTGATAGCATTTACTGCAACAAAGGAGATTGACTATGGGGCTGAAATAGACGGAGGGATTCAGCTAGGACGCTGTGCGGATTGGATCTACCAGTGGTCTGACACGCAGGCAGGTGGCTAACGATCTGGGCACCGGCATGTCGACGCTGAACAAATGGATCACAGTAAACCGAGAGCGGATGTGGTGTCGAAAGAGGATCTGGGGTGGCACAAAGACGCGACATGTCCACACTGCTTGCGGGCGGACGCTGAATACCGTGCTACGGCGATTGGATAAATATGGCTCCAGTTCCCTGAGGCTCGTCAAATAGGATTATGACTACGCGATTGTCGTCAGAGGAATAGTAGAGTCCAGGACTAACCTCGAAAAGTATGGTTTGCGCGTCCTCGCTGAGCTCCCGTAAGCACTCCTTGCCGTCGAGGATGGTAACGCTTGACCCAGGGCCATGATCAGCGCTGTGGTGTTTAACAAACTCTGGAAGAGATTGATGGCGGGCCCACCCCTCATGTTGTGCAAAGGCCAAAGTGCCAAGTTGATCGTGCGCTGGGACTTCAAACAGCGCCACAACGGGGCCGAGACCCAGGAAGCTGTGACAATTAGACTGAAGATGCGGTTCTGCACCTTCAGGGAGAGCTTCGGCCAATTTCAGAAGGATATAGTTCTCGACCCCGCTTCCGCACCCGGCAAGGAAAAACAATGCGGTCAATGCCGCTACGCGATAATTTGCCATTGGCTCAACTTCTTGGTCGAATAAAATTCAAGGCCAGTATAGCCCATACTCCTTTGAACGGCGCAACTGCTTGCCGACCGCACCTTGAAGCAAGACGCGCATCTGGTCGACGACCGGGATCGGTTTCCAGATCGTCGTGGACTTCTCTCACATAACACCAGCTTTCGTGGTAATCCTCCCGTTTTTAACGGGGTGCCGCCGTAGAACTTACGCAGCCATTTTCAGTTTCATTGCGGGCGTGATGCCGCCGATGCCCATATTCGGGCGGTCGTTGTTGTATGTCCATAACCACTGTGTGGCAAAGTGTTGGGCCTCTTCGATGCTGTTGATGATGTATTGGTCCAGCCATTCGTGACTGACCGTGCGGTTGTAGCGCTCGATGTAGGCGTTCTGTTGCGGCTGACCCGGCTGGATGTGTGCCAAGGCGATGCCGTGCTCTTCAGCCCAATCTAACAGTGCGTGACTGATATATTCCGGGCCATTGTCCACACGTATGGTTTTGGGCTTGCCCCGCCATTCGATGATGTTGTTGAGGCTCCGGATGACCCGCTCCGCCGGCAGCGAAAAGTCCACCTCTATGCCCAAGCCTTCCCGGTTGAAGTCGTCCAGCACGTTCAGCAGCCGGAAGGCACTACCGTCCTCAAGCCGATCTGCCATGAAGTCCATCGACCAGGTGATATTCGGAGCCTCAGGCACGGCCAGGGCGTCCGGCACCTCACGCTTCAATCGCTTGCGTGGTTTGATCCGCAGGTTCAGTTCCAAGGCACAGTAGATCCGATAGATCCTTTTGTGGTTCCAGGGATGCCCCTTCACGTTGCGAAGGTGTAAAAAGCACAGACCAAAGCCCCATGTCTTGCGGGCGTCGGTCAGGCCTACCAGCAGGTCAGCGATCAGTTCATTCTCATCGCTGAGCAACGGGCTGTAGCGATAGCACGTCTCGCTGACGCCAAACGCCCGGCAGGCCAGCGCGACGCTAACCCCCCGGTGTTCCACTGCCTTGGCGGCCATCTCGCGACGCAGAGATGGCCGCGTCACTTTTTTCCAAGGGCTTCCTTCAGCAGATCGGCCTGCATGCTGAGATCTGCAAACATGCGCTTCAGCCGCCGGTTTTCGTCCTCCAGGCTCTTCATCTGGCTGATCATGGACGCATCCATGCCGCCATACTTCGCGCGCCACTTATAAAAAGACGCGGTGCTCATGCCGTGTTCACGGCACAGCTCGCCAACCGGCACGCCACCTTCGGCCTGGCGCAGGATCGCAAGGATCTGGGGTTCGCTAAATCTCGTCATCTTCATCAGATTCTCCTCAGGTATCTTGCTGAGAAAATTCTACGTCCGCATCCCTTTAGTTTTTGGGAGGATTACCCGCTGCGCGCCGCGACTGAATCGCTGAGGATTATCGCTCTTTGATCGCACTCTTTGCATCCATGATCTTTAGGCCATGTGTCCAGACCCAATATATTTTCGTAGAACAGGAATATCTCGATTTACGGTGGCAAATGGTCAGCGTATCCTCTTCTCAAAGGCAGAGAAGGATCGGACAATCCTGAATATACTTCCGTCGAAGAGTATCTTGGGTTTGACTGCCTAAAAGATTTATTAAGCTTTATTTTTGTGGGTGGCGATTTTTGGTTTACCTAGCAACTCTATCGGGACGTTTTGTATGACAACTTATAGCACCCTGGATATCACTTGCGCGCTTTGTTCACAGGTAACACCGCAGAATGTTATTTTGAGCACAAACTCCTATGGGTGGCCGGATTTAGATCTTCGCCCTGCAGAAATGGAGCGCTCAACTTTGGAGTTTTGGGTTCAAAGGTGCAGTAAGTGTGGATATGTTTCGAAAGATATAGAAATAAAGACTTTAAATGCGGAGCTAGCTCTGGGAAGTGATAGGCTTAAAAGGGTAGCTTTTGATTCTACCGGAAACGACATTCAGGATCGGTGCCTAGAGGCCGTAATATTTTACGAGTATGCTGAGGACTTTCGAAACGCAAGTGATTGCGCATTGTATGCAGCATGGATGGCCGATGATCAGAAGAAAACAAAATCTGCCGAGCTATATAGGGCAAAGGCTGCCGATTTACTAATCAAATATTTTGACCGATCCAATGATTCGTATTCAGGCAACACTTTGAGCGCCGTTAGGTTGGTTGATGTTTTACGCCGAGGTGGCCGGTGGAGCGAGTGCCAAAAGATAGCAAATGAATTGTGTGAATTCGATCTTGAAAAAAAGATTCGAGCGGTTGTAGGTTTTGGCATTTGGGCAGCATATAACTGCGATAGTGGTTGTTATACTGTCGAAGACGCACTTGCCTTTGAAAAATTTCCAAGAAAACATGGATCATGGTATGACGATGTGTTGGTATTGAGTTACACGAAGGGGCCTGTTTTTGATACGTATGATGATCTGACCTATTGGCGCGAAGAAAATCGTCGATCGCATACGATACGTAAGGGGGCTCAGGGCTACCAGGTGTATTTTTCTGACGGCGCGGTGACCGCAAATTCGAACAACGCATATCGCGTGAAGGGTGATTGGATTTTCGAGTGAGTTCTGTAGGGATATATTATCTAAAAGTTTTGGTTTTAGTATATTAAATATATTGCAGTTTAACGATCGGTTTGAGCAACTGTGACGTAAGCTAACTTTTGTGGGGGACTCTGTCGCGTGTTAGTTGAAATTAAGGGTGTTAGCATGAATTTGAATGATCTCATACGGGTGATGTTTTGAGCGGTTACAGTGATAATTCGTTTTGGGTTGGCGACATAGACGGATTCGTGGATATTGATGCTATAGAAAGAGAGAACGATAGAGAGTTCAATAATTTAGAAACACAATTTGAACTCGACAGGGCTGCTGATATTAAGCTTTTAAATTGCCAGGCTATATCAGCTTCAAGTTTAGCTGTGGCAGGAATTCCTTTGAATGAATGGCGGTTGGGTATTCATAATGCGGAGTTAAAGTTGAGTATTTGTAGAGATATCAGGGAAGTGGAGCGGGTTTACGTAAAGGATCTACTTGATTTGGGCCGACGTTACGCAGTCTCTCGCTATTCAAAGCGGGAGGGTTTGCTATTTTCTTCGGCGCTAACGGCCACATTTCCTCATGGTATCAAGGCACTTCTATATCAATTTCTAGATAATATTTTCTTTTCCAACAAATTATCGAATAGGCGGAAGGTCCAAGTTGCACTAGAGCAAGCGTCTGCTGCGGATGATTTGCCTGCCTACTACAAGGTTGGAATTGTGAGGGCTGCGATATACGATATTGCGAACGAAAGTTTGGGATCGTTAGGTTGCCTGAGTTTAGACAAGCACTTGATGAGAAGTATCTTATCTCTGGTCCGCTTGTATTTTTCAATTTGCGAAGTGAACATTCAAACGATTAACGAGCTTGATCATGTAGGTGGTTTGTATGAATCCGCTCGAGCTAAGGTGATCTCTGAATCTTCCAATATACAGCCCATAAGTGGGCGTTTTATAAAAAATTGGGAGCTCCGTCACCTCCACCCTTTAACGTATTACTATCCAATTTCGATAAGGAACTCGTTGACTCGTGCCTCGATCGAGAATGGAGCCTCCACCGGCGCTGATCGCTCTATTATATTAAATGAGATGGCACTAGTGCGTTGCGAGCTGGATGTTATGAGGCGCGTTTCTAAGGGGAGTAGAAGTCAGTAATGGTGGGAGTTTTTCGTTATCATGGACCCACTTTGAGTAATTGTGTTGGTGGTGGAAAAATTCTACGAAAGCGCAAACGTGGCATTGCGGTAGGGGAGGTCCTGGTCGGAGCGGATTTGGCATTTATTACGTTTAAGGATTGCACTAAGTCTATTGAAGAATTTCGGGACTGCTTGCCAGCGTCCTATTTGACACTGACCCGGCGAGAGGCAGATCTGATCTCTTTGGCAAATCCTGGCGTATTGCCGCCGCTAGCAATTGAGGATTTATACCCCTGGCTGCCAGATGTTCTTTTTTTGAATGACTCGAGAAAAAGTTTTGAGATTCTTAGTCATTATATCCAAAAATTCGGATCCAAGCTTGATAGGGCAACAATTTATTGTAATTCAAAGTGGGGAACGATATGCAACTCTATAGGTATCAAGGCTGTTGCTGATGCCCGGTATTACAGTGCGTGGCATTTGCCGGTGCAGGACGTATTTGTTCTGGAAGATCGGCGTCCACAAAGAAGCGTAGTGGTCATTGACTTTAACTCAATGTATCCATCGTGTATGCAGCAAGAGTTCCCTGATCCTAAATCAATGCACGTTATGTCTTGTAACAGGTTCGTTGGGTATAAGGAGACATTGCCTGTTGGCCTATATCGGTGTTTGTTGAGTGGGCCAACTTCTGAATTTATAAATAAATATAATCCATTTCGAACTTTTTTCATGGGGCGCCGGTTGGGTGTTTCATTGGATGAGGATATCGAGGTAGATCTTAATGAGTTTGAAGTTTCCTTTTTCCAAAATCATTTTAAAAGTATCTTTCTGGAGAGCGCTGTTGTCTCACGTAAAACCATATCGCATCCCTTAGCGCGTGAGGCGGTAAGATCGTTTGCTAGACGTCGAAATTATAATAGGCAAGGAAATGCTCCACTTGCCAATCGTGAGAAGTATCTTTCGACACTATTAGCTTCTTGTTCCAGTCGCCCAACTGTGATGAAAAAACTATTTCGTTCAAAATCTGATGCGGATGAGTATATTCTATGCGAATATGGAATTTCGAAATTCAAGGGTGAACCTATTTATGCGTCTGAAAGTTGGTTGCGTGGCGGTAGGGGGGTGTCTGTCAAGGAGGTTTCGAGCGGATTTTTAGTGGAGGGACCAAACCTGACCGATGGATCCGCTTGCTTTTCTTTGGGTCAGAGAATTGTTGCACGAGCGCGTGTTGTGCTCTTGGCCAAAATGGAGGCTATATTTACCTCAATAGAAGGAGTTGAGATTTGCTATACAAATATCGATTCCATTCATTTTTCCATACCAAATTCAAAACTAAGCAATGTTTTGGAGGAGCTTAGTGAAAGTGCGTCTGATGCAATGGGGTCTTTTAAGATTGAATGTGTGGCCGATCATGGGTTGTGGCTCGAACCAGGCCGCTATTGGCTATATGGTGAGAAAATTGAAAAATTTAAAAACCGAAGTATTGGCAGTCGCTTTGGCGCCTTCAAAGACTATTCAACTTATGTTTCGGTTCGAAAAATCAGCGATCTATACATTCCGATTAAATCATCAGTAGGGATGAACAAGTCAATGTCTTACACCAGATCGCTTCAACGCCAAAAATCAAAGGATATTGTTTTGCAAAATATAATATTGGTCAAGGCATCGACAGAATTCACTGATGTTTTGAATCAGCTTGAGGAAAACAAAAAACACTCGATTCCGCAGCGAATGAACGCATTTCTAAGTTTAAAAAACAGAATGGAAAGACTGGGTTTTTCTAGTCGCGCTGCTTCGCGACTAGAAAAATCGCTAGATTGATGTGGCGCGGAGCGACCCCGGAGGGGCGTGTCCAGTGTTAAACACTCGCCGTAGAAACAATTAGGTTGAGCAGATTCTACTTCTGAATCGTATATTAATGGCTAAGAGCTAGCAATACATACGCTCAATTTTCTTCGGTTGCTAGACTTGGAAAAGTGGGCTGCCATTGCCTGTAGACCTTATATCTAGTTTGATATCTGCAAGTTCCTTAATATGACAGATCACAAATTTAAGCACCTTAGTCTGATAGTGAAAAATCTTATTGTATTGGGTTAGGTTATTTATATTTTGAGTTCGTCGTGCTGCCTCACGACGAACTATTTTAGCATTTTTGATGTGGTGCAAGGCACCCCAGAAGGGGCGTGTTCCAGTGTAAAACACTCGCCGCAGAAACATGTTGGCCGGGCAGATTCTGCAAAATGAATTATATGCAGATAATTTAGTAAGTCTAGGCAAGTAGCGCACACTATTTTTGCCTTTTGCTATACTCGAAGGCAAAGCTCCAATTTGGCCTATTTTATCTGCTTCAGATGCCGAACTATGTATATTAAATTATACTTCTACATCCCAACTTAGCCACAGTATAGAGCAGGTAGATGGACCGTCGCGCAGGGTAACGGTGTCGTTTATCTTTTGGAGACTTCGGATTTGATCTGAAGCAAGAGCAGATACGTCATACGAGATTTTTCGTCTACTGGTTAGTGTCCATGCACCGACCCCCTGATCGAGTGCGATGTCAATTTTTCGACCATCTTGCCATTCCAGCGTGAACTGGCGTCGGTGTGGGCAATTCTTATAGTCGGCAATAATAATCTGGGCTCCCGGATTTAGGGACTCGAGCACTTCTTTGCGTAGTCGGTCGACCTGCCAATCGTCTTGTAGGTTTCGCTGAAGATAGCGATCAGACACCGGCAGATTTGACGCTTTGATGCTGACCGTTGTTGCAGGCTGTCGGCCCGGCGTCTTAGCTAAGATTTGCGCCAGTAAGAGTGCGCTTACGGGATCGCGTAAGTATCTGTCGCTGTATGTTATTGACGCTAGAGGAGAGGAGCCGGCGAAGACTTGTGGCCTTCGATTTCGGATGTGGGCCCAGAACCTCGTGCCAAATCCTACCAATGGGCCATCAAACTCGGCGGTGATCTCACTGCGGACAGTATCACCTTCGCGAAATGTTGCGACTTTCTCAGGGGAAATAGGCTTGCTGAGTATGGGAGGTTGGTAAGGGCCAATGAGCAGAGGTGCATTTGAGGTCCGTCCCCAGAATTCGCCCGCGATGGCAGCTTCTAGGTCCGGAGATGCAACACCGGTCGGTATGCCGGCTAAAGTCATGTGGCACAGCAAAGGCAGGTCACCGTTGCTTGATTTTACGTCCCAGCAGCGCAAGGTGGCCCCTGTTTTTGACAATAGCCGCAACAGATCAAGACGTTGAGCCATATCCATCGAAGCGATAGCACCTTTCTCAATTGCAATGGAGGGTGCGACACCAGCCAGCACGAACGATGGAACGCAATTTAACAAGTCAGGGAGGGACCACTCCTCAGGGGTTCCGTGAAGATAAAGGACAAAGTCAGTGACGCGGCCATTCAATAATCGGGGAGCAAGCCAGCTGCCTAGTTGCTGCGTGAGCGGTTGGGTCGAGGGTCCGAAAATCTGTCGCTCGGGTGATAATTGCAGGAGAGGCAGCATATACGCTACGGTCTCGAGCGCTCCGGGGCGATTCATATGATCCTGATCGTATTGAATGTCTCCCCGCAAGACGCAGTCGGGACATCCATTCGAACACCGGGATGGACAGGTCAGCCTATCTGCTGCTGCAGCTAGCAGCTGTGGCAGGCGCTCTGCTGCAAACGGAGAAAAACCAGATCCACCAGATGAGCGGTCATAAAGAAATAAAGACATTCGCTTTTGCCCATCTTCACGCAGCGATGGTTCAGCCCCAATCCCGATTTCCTCGGCCTCAATGCCCAGGTGCTGAGATAAAACTTCACGCAAAGCCGCAGCGATGCACAAGGCACGGTCACGGCCTTCTTCGGTGCCGTTCAACACATCGATCTGTAGTTCGAAGACATCGGTTGCAATTTCATGGCCTAGCACAACATTCCGCCTGATCCGACGAGAGCCAGCATCGCACGCAGGGCAAAAACCATCCCGACGTGCCCCCTCGCGGGACGGAGGCATCAGTGGAAAATGGTTCGCCATAGCTTTGGGCAGCGCAGTTTCGCTTGCATTGCCGTCTTCCGGATGAGCCAGGCCGCAAGTAATGCAGATTGCATATCCAAAACTGCCACCGGACGCAGTGTAAAGGACTTGGCCAGTGCGGCTTGTCCGCATTCTTCCCAGAGAGGGGTTTGCTAATGCTTGCCATGCAGCATGCCCTGCCGCGATACGGGGCCTATCTGGAGCAACAAAACGAACAGCCTCGAAAGAAGTGTGTGGCTTTGATCGGCTTAGAAAGCCGCTAGGACGCAGAATTTCAGTTTGTCGCGGAATTGCATCGCACTCTGGGCAAGTTTCAATCCGATGTCGGGAAACGCCAAATGCAAAACACTCGGGGCAGGTCCAACGGCTCCGTAAGTCTTCTACACCATGTGGGTCGAAACGGTTACTCCAGGCGGGCAAGATGCCGTCGCTACGGTGCACAAGCCCGTCGATCACAACCTCAGATCCTGGAGCGTAGTCGCGGATAGCGATATCAAGCTGGCGCGACGGGCTTCGGTTTGTGCTGTCGTCGCGTAGCCGATTGAACTCTACTACGTCGACCGGAAAGCCGTAGGCTGGTGCGAAGCCGCGGCGAGCTAATTCAGACATTAGGGTGTCGTTGCGCATTTTGCGCGCTCGGTTTGCATAAAAGCCGCGTTCAATGTCACCATCTTTTGCTGCGGCCCAGCCTTGGGCCAGCGTTTCGAACTCCTGCCGCCACCGCGCGCGAAGGTCCGAAAAAGCCGCGAGCGTGCGCTGTGAAAGGCCATCAAGCCCTTGAAGGGCAGTTCCAAGCACCAAGTCGGCCACAGCTGTTTTAACTTCGGGTTGAGTGGGCCAATCAGAAGCGAGCGCCGACACAAATTGGTCGGCCATTGCATCCTGTGCCCAAGGTTGGTCCAATTCCTTTGGTGCGCCGAAAAAGCCGCCAATCTTCATGGTTACATCCGCACCACCGGCTTCTCGCAAAAACATGCCAAATAGCAGAGAGTTTACGTGGCGACCGACGATGATTGGGCTATCCAGTCGCACCGCTGGTGCCGGGATGGTTGCTGCGAGAAAACGTTGCGGTGCGCGGAAAACTTGCCAGTCCAATGGCTTGTCTTTGCAGAACGTGAACGATAGCGCCCATGGTTCACCCCGGCGACCGGCGCGACCAATCCGCTGGCGATAGTTGGAGGGTGCTGGCGGCACGTTTGTATTGACCACCGTGCCAACGTCAGGAATATCGACACCCATCTCCATCGTAGTTGAACAGTTCAGAATATTGATCCGGCCGACTTTGAACTGATCTTCGTAGGTTTTCAAACTATTGCGATCAATTTGGCCTGAATGTTCCTGGGCACGAAGAAATGGAGCAAACAGCGCGGCACGGTCGTGAATATCTGACCACAGGCCCAGGTTGCGCAGGTTGGCGACTACAGGGTCTGTCGCGAGCCAATGAACGGTCTTCGAACGGTTTGTTGCTGTTAGGCCATTGACGGATGGGTTCGGAAGGCGCGGGAACTGAATTTCAATAAGTCGAGGGCCATCAATTGCGTTGGGTGAGTATCCGGCGCACGAATAGGGCAGGAGCCGTTGTGTTAACGGGCATTGCCATGTTGTATCTTGACGAGCTAATGCGGATTTTCGAAGGTCAAGCTGCCAAGCGCCTGGTCCTGCATCGCGCAAAATGCCAGAGGTTTGCAGTGCTGTCCAAAGTGCGGCCAATATTTCATCAGCACTTGTCCTATCTGCGCCGGAGTTCGAGGTCCCGCCGGTCATCGCATAGACCATTCTAACGAGGCGGTTGCGATCTTGACTAGCGAGGGGCCACCGCAGAGTGCGGCCGTAAGGCGCGGCACTATCTCTGTCCGCTTCGGGGCCCAAAAGCACGTTGGTGCCTTGCCGCGGGCTGACCCAGTGCGCAAAATCTACATCATCTTTGTCTAAGCAGACGGCAAGACGACCCCTGAACTCGTTGTCGATAGCCATGGACAGTAGTGCGACCCAATCGTCCATGCAGTGACCGGCTTCTTTCATTGCCGCAGGCAAAGGCTTTGCGCGGGCCTTCCGCTCAAGTTCTGGAAAGACCAGCCGCACAAGACCCAGCGTTTCAGCATTATTTTGAAGACGAGGACGTCGGAACATTTCAGACAGCAGAAAGAGTTCAGCAAGTTTTGCGGGCTCTTCCGATAGCGTCTTGCCGCCATAAGGGCGACTCCGCCATGTGTCGCCAGCGAATCCTGTTAATTCAGGATTGCTTGCTAGCAGGTTGATCATATCGCGCCATAGCACGACGCCGGCACCACCTTCTGCTGTCGTTAGCGCCGCTCGAAATTCTGCAACGACAGCGTCCATGCCAAGTATGTCTTGTAGTTTTGCGATATGGTCTCGCAGTTCTGCTGCGCGAATTGGGTCGCCTTGCCCCGCCGATTGCACCGAGTGCCAAATTGCGGCGCGCGTTAGATTGCGCTCTGCTTCTTTCTGTAACTTGGCAGAAAAGCGGGCTGTGCCCTGTCTGCTGTCCGTAAATGACAGCAACCGCCTTCCACCGAACGGCATTGCTTTGAGGCTGCCTTGGCGTTCAAGTGGTGGCATTGTATCCAGCAAAAGCGGAAAGGCGCTTCCCAGTAAAAATGGAGCGCCAAATCTCTGCGCCCCGAGGTGGCAGAATTTTGTGGTCGCGGCATCGCAACAACCACGTTCTTTTGGCGACGCCATGCCAAGGGTCACATGTCCTGGCTCTGATGTGTCGATATCGCGGACGACTGCGTCACTTAACCTGACTGGCACGGTAGGCAGACCTTTGCGCGGTGCACCCAAGACGACGTCAGCGCCGGCGACGGGTCCATCGCTGACATCGTCCGGCTCAACATCCAGATGGAAATCGTCCTCATCCGATGATGATTTGCTCTGGCGTAGTATGCGGGCCTTACCCGTCTCAAGTTGCGCAAGTAGCCAGGGTGTGCCGCATTCGCTGCATGCAGTAACCTCAAATGTTGGTGCCCCGCAGCGACAGGTCTCAGTATGAAACAAATAAATTTGCCCAAATGGCCAGTCGCTACCATCTTCGCAGAGCTCTGGAGCACGTTCAGCGCAGTCTGGATCAATACATGCAAAAAGACCTGCCTGAGCACGGTGGAAGACATTTAGCCGCCATGGTGCAAGTGCAGGCGCGCCCGGGTCCTCTTGCGCTTGTGCCATGGCATCAAGCAAATACCTTGCCAATGGATCTCGATGCTCCGGCGCTGTGTCAGGCGAGAGGATAGCGCTTAAATCGCGCAGCGTCGCGCCGCCTATACGCATGCGCTCGCGTGCTTTTCGAGCGCGTGGGTGGCTTGCAAGTTGGGACCAAAGCGAGGCGGGCTCTGCAGTCTCAAGTGCGGTCCGATCAAACGGCTGATCGAAGCCAATGGTGGGCAGGTTTGGCTGCCGTTCCTCACCAAGGATTACCTCAACCTGTGTTTCTGGCACCCCACCCAAGTCTGCAACAAATCTTCGTAACGCAGCTACCGTCTCGGCACCTTCGCCAATCGTGGCTGATGTCGCAATTAGACGAACTTCTTCGCCGCGCACGCCAAAAGCCTGCCGGACGCGGCGCAGCAACAAGGCCATTTCAGCAGCCTGTGCGCCGATATAGGTATGCGCTTCGTCAAGCACGATCCAACGGAGCAGCCCTTCAGACTTTGCCAGAATGTTACGATCCTGCGATCGCGTCAACATGTATTCCAGCATTGTCACATTCGTGACCAGAAGGTTTGCCGGTGTTTTACGGAGCGTCTTTCGGTCTGCAATTTCTGCTGGCGATGGCGGCTTTTGCAAGCTGCGGTCGTTGGGTGTGTCACCATTATACAGGGCATAAGACACTTTGCCGTCAAATGGTGCGATCCACGCAGACAATCTCTCGCGCTGACTCTCGATCAGGGCATTTAGAGGATACAGAACAATCCCCCGCACTCCATGACGCGGGCCGGTTTCAGCTTGTGTCACAAGATCATTCAGCATCGGCACCATGAAGCATTCTGTCTTGCCCGATCCAGTGCCGCTGGTAACCATGACGCTCTTGCCGGCTGCCGTGTGCTGCCAAGATGAAAGCTGGTGACTGTATGGGTGACGGTCGCGCGGGATTGCCTGCTCTCCGGCAGCAGCAAGAGCGTCTACAATATCGTGACGCAGTAGCGTGCCAGATAAGTCGCTCATCATGGGGGCTGCGAGTTTCCATACGCGAGCGGCTTCGTAGATCGGATCTGCGATCAAACTGTCGTTTGTCCCAGGATCAGCACTCAGACGGCGTAGGAGCATCGTTCGTGCTGCGTTGGATCGGAGATTGCCGCGCGCTACAATCGCGGATGCGGCACGAGTGGAAATTTCGGACAATGCTGCCGCGTAAGTTGAATGTCGCATCTATTTATGGCCTTTGAGAAAGCATGGCGATGGCGGCAGGAAGTGCAGCCTCAATATATAGTGGGTCGAATTCTTGATAGTGCAGCAAGGCGATCGCCATGCGCCGATCGGGCGGATATTTGCGAAATCCTAAGACATACTCGGCCATTATTATGGGGGCGTCCGTCAGGTCACGGATTGCGGGATTCAGATTGTCAAATGTTGCGGGGGCATACACTGACCGCAATTCAAATGCATGTGTCGCATCGCCGTGCCGTCCCAACGCCAGTCTTGCTTCGCGTAGCAAAACTCGCTCAGGCGCTGACAGACCTTCGGGAACCTGCCCGAGTTCGGTGCTAAACACCGAAAATAAATTCATTTTATTCGCTAACAGCAATAAAACGCCGGATAAATCAGGGCGATGATCCCTTATGGAGCGAATTTGAGCAACAAGAGCTTTTGAAGCGAAGTGAGATGGCATCTCGTCTGGTAAGCCAGCGGCTTCTAACCGCAATCTTAATCTTGTGCGCTCGCTTTTAGCTGCTGCAAGCCAGCTATTTAGCGGCAATGTGATCCAAGCAAATGGACTTGACCGCTCCAGGTCGAGCCGGTCGATCAAACGATCTGGTGCCGATTGTAGTAACATCATGGCTGGAATTTCGGGTGTGCCTGCCAATGCGGACACCACGTCAAGGCTCGACAAGCTACCTACGATTGCCATCTCGTCCATCTGTTGAAGCAGAAGCGCCAAATCACCTTGGCCAGCTGGAGTGAGCAATCGGCGCAATGGCTCTGCAAATGCGGCAATACGTTGTGATCGCGCTGTGAGCCGACCCGCAGCGGCAAATCCGTCGCTAAAACGAGGGATTTTGAGGTCTGCATTATGCTGCTTTAAAGTAACTGGGCGTGCGGGGCGCAATGCGCCCTCAGAATCCGATGGCAAGATTAGCCAAGGTCCGGGATCAGCTGGCAGCAAATTAGGTAAAGGAGTGCCTGAAGTTGCAACGATGTCTGTGGAAAGATGGGGCGCAAGTAGGTTCAGGCACAAAAGCTCCAAATCTTCGCCACCCTGTGTATCGCCTTCTGCCATAAGCGCTTCATCTGGCGTCCAGCGCGCCTCGCGCAGATAGGACCGCACTGTCAGTCGAACACTTTCTTGACCAGACAGGATCAGTCTAAGTCGAATACTTGAGTCCGCCCCGCCAATCGACATCATATCGTGAATTAACGGGGCAAAGCGCGCCAGTGGTGTTTCGTGAGAAATTGTTCTCAGCACATTGGGATGATTTTCGCCGTCAGCGCTTATCAGTCGAAGTCGCAAGTCAGCATGAGCACCGTGAGGCAAAACCATCCGCCAATCGCGCATTTGACCAATTTCGATTTCAAGATCGTCTCGCAGGACGTAATCATTTTCGCCGACAAACCAAGCGCGGGTGGCTGGGACAGGAAGCAGGCAGCGAAATTTGCGCGTTGGTTCGTGCGGAGTCGAAAAGTCGACTGCAACGCGTCCCGCCAGATCGTCGTTCTGCGGATGATGCAGGGCTAATTCCCCAGAGGCTGTAGCTTGGCCGCTAATGGAATTGGTGACGGAGGGCTTAGCAGAGCCCAATGTAGCGATAGTCCCAGCCGCAAGGCCTCTGGCGTGTAGGGTTAACCCACCCTCGATGGGACGGCGAAGTGAAATTTGCGTAGCCTTAGGCAAGACGTTAATCTGTTCGATAGCTTGCACCTCGGCTTGATTTGGACGCCATCCGATCTGAAAAGCACCGGTGTGGTGAAAGCCTGTCTCGTTGGCGGATGGTAACCCCGGGATCCAGCCGCTTTGCGGATTGCGACGCCATGCAAGTTCTTCGGTTCGAATATTCCGGCCGGGGCCCATTGCTGGCTGGATCATAAACTGAGGTATTCCAGAATAAACGTCGCTTCCGTTGCGATCGCGCAGCCCAGAAACGATCCCGCCCTGCGCAACCAACCGGTCAGCACTTTCTTCGTCGGCACCGGTGGTTACGCGCAGCGTCCAACCCGCGCACTTGATACTGCCCGCCCCAGCAATGCGCCAAAGTCGGCCAGACGCGCAAAATCCGTCGGGTTCGATGCTCAGACCATCGCTGTCCGGTGTGTCATCGTTGCCAAGCAGTAGCCAAAGCGCCGGTCTACGCGTGCGAACCGCGGTCGCCCCAAGCTTGCGTAAGCGTTGTGCTGCGTTCTCGGGATCTTCGTTCAGATCTGAATCGGAGGTCCAAAGCGTCGGCATCTCGGCCGGATCAACGACCGCACCGCCAGCGGGCATTAATTGACCAAGGTCTACGCCATCTCCGATCATCTGGAAGGCGACAGGATACGCAAGGCTCAGGTCAATTTCAGCGGTTCTCGCACCTGAATCGCGCGATAGCCGCCATATCTGATCTTCGTCGTCGCGTTCGGCGGAAATGATGATGCCTGCCGCATTTTGTGCAAGCATCAAATCGGGCAGCAAGCGCAATCTGCGCAGATTCCTGTCCGCGACAGGGAGCACCCATTGCGCTACTTCAGACTTGGCAGCAATGGCTAGCCGTTCTGCCCAACCGTTGGGGGTGCGCAGTAAAACCCTTTGAAACATTTCAGCTGCAGACGGACGGATTTCTACACTCAGCGCCTCGTCAACAAGCCCGCGCGCACCGTCTTCGTCAATTCGAAGCGGTAACCGATCAAGCCAGCCAGGCCGATTTGAGTCAAGCCATGATGTCCTTGCAGCCGCAGGAATAGAAGGAGGGACCTGGCTACGTAGGCTTAACAACTCAAAGGAGAATGCAACAAGCGTTTCTCGAAATTCCGGCTGCCGAAATCCGAGTGGGAACGATTTGAGGCGGTGATTGGCATGTGCATGAATGATTTCTGTCGGAGCATTTACACCAAGCCTGAGAATGTCCTCCATCAAGCGCAACACCAGAATGCGGTCGCGGCCATCAGGATCGGCTAAAAGGGCTCTTGGCAAACCGCCCTCTGCGGCAATTGTTTTTAAGTAGTATCTGGCTGCTTCACCTTGGACGACAGGGCGTCCCATCCTCGCCATGCCGCGCAATGTCGTTTCTCTGAAGGTCCCATCTTCGCAGTTAGCACGCAGTGGATCTGCATAAAAAGCCCAAGTTTGTGCGCCACCGCTATAGTCACGCCGGAACCGTTCAGCAGCCCAAAGCACGAATGGGGCTGACATCCTAACCAGATGTCCGTTCTGTGCTGCGATTCGTAGCGCCTGCTGCAATCCCTGATACTGAGTATTGTCGATCCGATAGCGGTGCAGAGGATGGCCGGGTTTAACTTCGATGTTATAGCGTTCCAAGATCGGGTTACGCTGAGCCGCTAAAATTTTGGCGTCCATTGACGGGCTCCGGATGGATTTGGGTTGCATCGCAATAAAAACTGGCTAATTTCAATTAATGCAAGCATAAGTTGCGTTTCCCCGAAATTATTATTAGTTTTGTCGTATTCACAGTTTAGACAAATTTAATTCACGATTTTGCCCGCTTCATAGCGCTGACTGGAGCGAGGATGCATATGGCCGGTTACGGCATTGCTATTGTATTTCCATGTGAACTCATTGAAGTTAGGGCACTTAAAATGACCCTTAAAATTAAGGGCAGTGAATGCCAAACTTGCTTTGGTATTTATTTATAGTTCGGGATCTTATTTGATGCGTGTTTTTGACGCTAAACTGCCAACATCTCGATCTAAGGTCTGCGCTGGATACTTTGACGGCGATATGCTGTTCGAGGTTTGCGGCTTGATCGGTCGAGCGCTGCCAGTTCCGCGCTACGTAGCTAATACTTTTGCGGCGCTGACACGAGGAGCGCCAACTTGCCCGTCGCCCTATCTGGTTAAATCTATGGGACTCGACTGGGACAAGGTTCCCAAGGAACCGCTTGTATTGATTTCCAGTAGCCCGGTCGATTGGTGCGAAACTGTGCGCGGTGCGCCGGATGGCTACAATCCTGCGCTGGAATTTTTGCAGGGAATCCTTCCCACCGTCCTGGGGCAGTGGTCTTTCGTCACTAACCTCATCGTGCCTGAATACCCTCTTTTTGGCTGCTTGGATGCGCCTGAAGGCCTAACGGAGGGTCCGAATGATCGAGCGGTGGATTTCTATTTGCCACAGGCTGATCTGGTTCTTGAAATTGATGGAGGACAGCATGAGGATGCTAGGCAAAGACACAAAGATCTAGCTCGCGATCGGTTTTTGCAAAAATTCGGCATTAAGACTCTGCGTTTGAAAACATCAGACCTACGTGCACGAAACTCAGTATTCAATGATTTTATCTTGGCTCTGCTGCAGCGTTGCGAAGATAGCCCTCGGTTAAAGCCATATCGGACTTTTGTGGATAATCGTAAAAGTGAGTCGTTATCGCTGCGGCATGACCTAACCGCTGTCCTGCGTCTTCAAGTTGCGATTATGCTCGCAATTTCGCACCGCCAATTGGATTTGGCAAGTCCTGAATGGCATCTGACTATATCCCATGATTTTCAAAGCCGTTCACAACCTGAGTGGATCACTGCTGCGCTATGTGAGCTATTCGACTGGTTTTCGCTGTTCTCCCGATTGGATGGAGATCCATTTATCCCTCCGGATTTGCGTGTCGGACCAGGTGGTATGCCTGTTGATATACGTCTTTTTGACCGGCCGGACGATGCTATGGTGCGCAAAGCAGGTTTGACCGTCTGCACGTCTGCCGTGCAAGGACATCCGGTCTTGCTGAAATACCCAGACCGTATCATCTGGAATCGCAACTTCGGACTCTCAGCCTTGCGGAGCGATAATTTTACCCGTGCGGGACACACATTACCGTCATTGGAGGATTTAAGCGATCTGAGTCACCGCGTTTTTGGGCACGAAAGCTTTCGACCAGGGCAGGATACCTTGATCTTGAACGCAATTTCTGGACAGAAGTCGCTAGGACTTATGCCAACCGGTGGCGGAAAGTCCCTTTGTTTTCAGGTGCCTGCGCTCCTTGGCCCCGGCACGACAATCGTTGTTGTCCCAATCAAGGCGCTTGGTCGTGATCATTGTGCGGAGCTAGAAAAGTCTGGATTTACTGGCCGCGTCGTCAACATCGACAGCGACATGCCTGCAGTTCTGCGTGATGAAATTTATGCCCGTCGTATTTTGAACGGAGAAATGAGGTTCGTATTCGTTTCTCCGGAACGGTTTCAAAGTGACAAGTTTCGGCAAATTGTAAGAGGGCTGCGCGAACAGGGCCAGCTGCGAATGTTCGTGATCGACGAAGTCCACTGTATGAGTGAGTGGGGCCATGACTTTCGCCCGTCGTATCTGACGCTTCCGGGCACCTTGCGCAGTGTAGCAAATGATGTGCCTGTCCTGGGACTTACCGCCACCGCAAGCGTAAACGTCTTGCGCGATATTCAGAACGAGTTTGAAATTCCAGACGAGTTGATCGCCTATGAAATGCACCGCAGCCGGACGGAGTTGAATTTTTCAATTCGCGAGGCGCTTAGCACACCGGATCAGGTTGCACGCGAAGTGAGAGAGATCGTCGCAACGACGGAGGGGAACCTGCCACCGCCGCTTCATATTTTCTCTCGCTATGTGAACGGATCCTCTGGAACAGAACGTCTTTCCACCATGCTCGCGAACGATGGCCTTGGTCTGCGGGTAGGCATGTTTTCAGGATCGGCACCAAAGGATTTGAAGCTCGACAATGCGTTTGATCGGTTGCTCGATCAAAACCTGCCACGGCCTAAAACCTATGACGACTATAAGCAGACGGTTCAGACTCTTTGGAAGGACTGCCGCCTTGATGTAATCGTCACCACAAAAGCGTTCGGCATGGGTGTCAATAAGCCAGATGTCCGCCATACGCTACACGCTGGTATGCCCAGTTCTATGGAAGCTTTTTACCAAGAGGCTGGTCGCGCCGGTCGGGACCGGCAGCCAGCGACCTGCCACATGTTGTTCCGTCCTGAACCTGACAACGCCGAGGAAATTTTCCTGAGAATTGCTGAAAACCTAACCCCGGAAGGGATCAAGAGCGAATTGGAGCATCCAGGCGGGCGGCGTAAATCGCCTGCAGGCGATCTCCGAGCGCAGCTTTGGTTCATGGCGCAGGGACTAATCTCTGTCGAAGAAGAGTTGGTGCTCGTGAAGAGGTTGCATGGTCTACTGCAATCGGACCCTGCCGATGTTCAATTTATTCAAGCTCGCCAGCTTAGCGACATTGCGCAAGGCGGTTTACGGTTCCAGATGACGCTTTATCGACTCTATCAAATGGGGCTAATTGCCCCTTGGTCGGTCACCGATTGGGGGCTTGGAAGTGGAGAAGAACTGTCGGTTCAGGCCGTCGAGGTTCGCAGGCTGGATGCGACTTATAAATCGGCGTGCCGATCCGTCATGGCTCGGATACAAGCTGTAGACGGTAAAGGTGCCGAGACGGCAGTCGTTAGCCAACTAAAATCAATGCTCGACGGCCCACAAGACTGGATGGCGATCTACCGTTTGTTGTTGGATTGGGTTCGGCGTAAGCAACTCGGTGGACGGCTTGAATCCACTTGGAATCTTTACCGCGAGTGCAATGCCTTTAAGCCAGAGCGCGCTGTCGAATTTCGCAATGATCTAGAGGCCTTTTTTAAAGTCGACAGCAACGCTTTTCAATTGGCTGCATTGCGGGACATGCCGACGCAAGAGGTGGTTGATGCTCTCGATGCCATGTTGGTCGTAAAAGGCGACGACGTCGTAGCCACTTTGCGACCATTGTCGGCACAACTCACTCGGTTGCTAGAAGGCACGCAAGACAATCCAGGTCTTAATTTAGCCAGCTTTTGCTTTCAACTCGTGACCGAAGTGCAACCCGGTCAAGAAGCCCGGATGCGCTTTCGCGCCGCTGTTCCTAATGGTCCCCTGTCATTTTGGATGGGTCCTGGCCGTAAATTATTTGCGCGCATTGCATCTATCAGTCCTGTAGGCCGCGATATAATCGGTAAGTGGTTGATCGAAGACCAACCCGACCGGCAAACACTGCTGGAGATTTATGAGGCTATTCCCGCGCCCGCGGTGCACAAAGCTTTGCTTGATGAATTCGCCACTGACCTGGCACTAATTGTATGAGGCACTAATGTCGTTCCAAGAAGGCTTTGAAGCAATTGAAAAGGTAAAGGCCTCTGGCTTGCGGCTTTCTGATACCGTCACAAGGGTTGAGGCTCTTGAAGTAAGACTTGCAACACTGCGCGCGACACAAGATGGCATCGCAACTTTAGCCACCCAGCTGATGGACAATCTTTCCATGCTGCAAGATGCTGCTGAGGGGCTTTCAAGTCAAAAAGTAGCATTTGAAGAGTTCGCGGCTACTCTGCCAATCCTTGTTGAAACGGTGTTGGCCGACGCCGAAGCGCGTATCGAAGAGCAGCAACAGGACATGGCCCGTTTGGTTCACGGACTACCCACAATCGTAGAGACGGTAGTCGAGCGCAAGCTTTCAGCTCTGATGTCGCAACTTGAGACAAACCTTTCGGCGCGTTTACAAGATGAGTTGCGCGATACACGCGCGACTATGAGAGAAGCAATCGAGGTAAGCGCTAGCCGGAACGAAGCCCGCATAGATGCGGCACGCAAGGACATAATTGCAGACATGCCCCGGACGATTTTCGGTCGTCGAGGAGCTAAGGTCTAGTTTCCTTCGTTCATGCTTTGTTGGGCATATAATAGCCATATTTAACACGATCCCAAAGTGCACAGAAGATCTGTGCCAAGTCTCTTTGAAGCTGATATCGCGCTGCGGGTAATCATTTAGTTTATCAAGGAGCGAAGAAGCTAGTCACATTAGGTGACTCGGCTTCCAAGATGTCTGCCGAGATTTTTCGTAAGTGAAGTTCGGAGGGGTAGGAAACGAGAAAAATTTTACATTTGCGGTTTGGTGTTTCGGCGTTGCCATGCCGTTCCTCATTTGCTTAGGTGTCCTGAAATAAATAATAGGCAAAAAATGTCGTTTTTCGAGCAACCTATTTTAAATTCGCCATACAGGATTCCCTTAAGGCACTGGGAACTAGATGGTTCTGGGCGTCCAACTGACACGATTATTGGGACCCGCCGTAGATCTGATTTGATTTCAGCGATGCCAAAGCCAAAAAGTGTCAAAGGCGTCGTGCAGTCCGAACTTGAACTCAGTTCTGCTGGGCTCGAGGGTCAGGATATGACCTACAACGTCACGGAATTTGTCAATGAGATGCGGTCTCAGGTCGACGCATGGCGTCAACTTCCGAACCCCAACGATTGGCAGGTTTCTCCTATCACGCAGCGTCTATTGCAACATTGGCGCGCTATCCAGCTGGACGACGCTCAAGTAATTCGGCCATTTTTCTGCCAACTTGAAGCTGTCGAGACTGCAATCTGGATGACGGAAGTGGCACCAAAAATGGGCGAGCGAGGCCGCCGCGTTCGTCGTAGGCTCGAAGCGGCCAACACCGAGGCCAACCCAGATCTATTTCGCGTTGCCATGAAGCTTGCTACAGGTGCGGGAAAAACCACAGTGATGGCTATGCTGATTGCATGGCAGACATTGAATGCTGTTCGCAGTCCGAATTCAAAGACGTTTTCACGCGGCTTTCTCATCGTGACGCCCGGGATCACGATCCGTGATCGGCTCCGTGTTCTGAAACCTAACGATCCTGACAGCTATTATCAAAAGCTGAACCTTGTGCCCGGCGATCTGATGCAGGATATGCAGCGCGCAAAGATCGTTCTCACAAATTATCATGCCTTCAAGCCCCGAGAGCGGGTTCAGATTGCTAAGGGAACACGCTCGGCTCTTGAAGGTCATGGCGAGTCTCTGACGACAATCGAAACCGATGGGCAGATGCTGCAACGTGTTATGCCGGAGCTCATGGGGCTGGGTCGGATCAACGTGATCAACGACGAGGCACATCATTGCTACCGAGAGCGAGCTGGTCATGCCGACCACAAGCTTACAGGTGAGGAACGCAAAGAAGCCGAGGAAAACGCCGAAGCTGCACGACTCTGGATTTCGGGTATTGAGGCCGCGAAACGCAAACTGGGCGTCCAGGTTGTCTATGATTTGTCAGCGACACCATTCTTTTTGGCCGGGTCAGGCTGGATCGAAGGCACGCTGTTTCCATGGGTCATATCTGACTTTTCCCTGATGGATGCAATCGAATGTGGGATTGTTAAATTGCCGCGCGTGCCCGTAGCAGACAACATGCCCGGCCAGCCGGAACCACTTTATCGCAAACTTTGGGATGCCATTGGGAAAAAGATGCCCAAAAAGTCGCGTGGAGCAAAGCCGGACCCGCAAAGCCTTCCTATACCACTTAAGACGGCGATCGACGCGCTCTACGGTCATTATGAAAAGACCTTCAAGTTGTGGGACGCGGAGAACGTTGGCATCCCACCGGTGTTCATTGTTGTCTGTAACAATACTACGAACTCTGAACTTCTCCGCGATTACATGGCCGGATACGAGCGCGAAAATGCCGATGGAACGATCGAAACTATAAAAGGGAAATGTGAGCTTTTCGCAAACTTTTCATCTGACGGTGATCGTTTGCCACGTCCCCGCACAGTCCTGATCGATAGCGCGACGCTAGAAGCAGGTGGCGACGTCGATAAGGCTTTTCGCGAGGCTCATTCTGACGAGATCGACGCTTTCCGCCGTGAGCAGGCTGAAAGAGGTGACAAACCCGAAGAGTTGTCCGACGCCGACATCCTCCGAGAGGTTATGAATACCGTTGGAAAGAAAGGACGTCTGGGTGAACAGATCAGGTGCGTCGTTTCCGTGTCCATGCTTACCGAAGGGTGGGACGCTAACAATGTTACCCATATTCTCGGTCTGCGAGCTTTCGGCACCCAGCTGATCTGCGAGCAGGTGATCGGCCGTGCGCTCCGTCGCCTATCCTACGACGCTGATCCAGATACGGGCCTCTTCCGGGTAGAATATGCTGATATTATGGGGATCGACGGGCTCAGTTTCTCGGCTCAACCAATCATCGCGCCACCGCAACAGCCGCGTGACGTCGTCAACGTGCGCGCTGTTTCACCAGATCGCGATCATTTAGAAATCAGCTTTCCGAGAGTTACGGGTTACGTAGCAGACTTGCCTTCCGATCGGCTCGATGTCGATTTTTCAGGTATGGAGCGCTACGTGCTCACTCCCGAAAAGACGTCGGCGGCAGAGGTCACGATGCAGGGTATCGTCGGGGAAAGCGAAAAGCTAACGCTCGACTATTTGAGAACTACCCGCCAGTCGACGATCGCCTACCACGTCGCCAAGCACATGGTCTTCGAAAAGCTCCGCGATGCGAATCAGCGACCGCGGATGCACCTAATCCTACCCGCCAAGCGCATCGTCAATCAGTGGCTGTCCGAAGGGCACCTGCACTGCACAGGTGGGACGGTTCCGGCCCAGCTTCTCTACAGAGAGATTGCCGACGAAGTCTGCGACGTGATTTTCGGAGCTTTGATCGACAAGCCTGGCGGTGACAGCGTTTTGCGCGCGGTTCTCGACCCCTACAACCCGACCGGATCGACGCTTGGTGTCAATTTTAACACGTCCAAGGCGACCCGGTTTCAGCCGCGCCCCGACAAGTCCCACCTTAACTGGATCATAACCGACAGTGACTGGGAGGATAAGCTCTCCGCCTTGATCGAGGATCATCCCGCCGTCCTCGCCTACGCGAAAAACCACAATCTCGGTTTTGATGTGCCTTACTTGATGGAAGGTGAACCGCGCGCCTATCGGCCGGATTTCCTGATCCGCCTCGATGCGCCTGAACCAACCACGCTTGTGATCGAGGTCAAGGGTTACCGGGGCCATGACGCCATGCTGAAGGCAGAGACGATGCGCGCCAAATGGATTCCTGCCGTTAATCGGATGAGGACCTACGGCCACTGGGGCTTCGCCGAATTGCGGGACATTAATGATTTCGGGCCGGCCCTGGACGACGCGATTACCGCGATGCTGGGGAAGGTGCCCGCATGACAGAGGAAAGGATGCGGGTTGAACGATACGCCTTCTGGACGATGTTGGCTGAAGCAGCACCTGAATTTGGCATAGACGCTGGTCCTGGCTGGGAGAGAGAAATAGGACTCTCGGCAGACGGAACGGTCCGGATCAAGATGTCGTTGTCTCAGGACAAGACCTCTGTCTATTTGATTGCGACATCCGAAAACGCCCGCACCTGGATCGAAGCAAATCTCGTAGATCTTGCGAAAGAGCTGCGCACTACTGTCGGTGCTGGAACGGGAGAGCGTGACAATGGTCGCTTGTTTCGAAAGGACAATCCGAAAGCTTGTGTCACTGTGAGACGTCAATGGCCGGAAGCAATTCGCTGGCTGCGCGCGCAACATGCGACATTTAAAAATGCCATCAAGTCGTTGGAAAATACATGACCGACATCAGTTTTGGACGACTCGTCGACCTCCCCTTGCGTGACGCATGGAGGCACGAGGCCCATCAATTCACGCCTTGGCTGGCCCAAAATATCGACCAACTGTCCGCGGCCATCGGTATTCCGTTGGAACTTACCGGGACAGAAGTCGCGGTTGAGACGTTTTCGGCCGACATCCTGGCGCGCAATCCCATGGACGACAGCGTCGTTCTGATCGAAAACCAGTTAGAGACGACGGACCACACCCACCTTGGCCAAATCATGACTTACCTTGCCGGGTTAGAGGCGCAGACCGTCATCTGGATTGCGCCTGCCTTCCGCGAACCACACTTGTCGGCGATCCGCTGGCTGAACCAGCACACTGCCGACGGGTTTTCATTTTTCGCCGTCAAGGCACGTGTAGTGCGCATCGGTGACAGCCCCTTCGCCCCAATTTTCGAGGTGGTCGAAAAGCCGAACGACTGGGAGCGCGCCGTGACGGCCAAAGCGAAGGCCAGCAATCCGGACATCGATGCAAGCAATACGAGGCGCATGGCGTTCTGGCAGGGCTATCTCGACCGCGTGCCAACGTCGGCCGACTGGGGGTTGCGGGCGCTACGCCTCCCCTCAGCCTGGGTGCCGATTCATGGCTTGGGCGAGGAAGCTAACCTTTCGCTCTGGATCGGCAAGGATGAATGCGGCGTATTCCTGCGCGGCGGCCGCGGGTCCGATGGCCGTTCCCTGATCAAAAAACTGGAGCCCTTCGCTGACGATCTGGCCGCGCGGCTCGGCGCGACCTTTGGCGGGTCGAACGGTCAAATGCTGTGGAAACGTGCAGCGTGGAACTATCACGATCCCGCCCAATGGGCCGACGCGATCGACTGGATGGAACAGACACGCGTATCATACGAACAAGCGATCGCAGATATCGCGCTGAAGGTAGACCAATGACCGACAAAACCAAGATCGACCCGATCACCCATACCGATGCGCGTGTAAATATCCCGACGCCAGAACTCGCGCCAATGATGGACCCCGAGGATGCGCGCCCGATCAAGGTGGCCTACGCCCTGCGCAACCCAGACCTTGATCCTCAGCTGATCTGGCGCGGCAAGGATATCGATCAGGCCGCCGTCACTGCGGATGCGCCGCCAATTTATCTGCAGGAACAGGTCCACCCCAAGGCGATCATCGAGGATCTGCGTGCTGGTGGGCAGCGGAATGGGCAGGGAAGTGGTGTCGATCTGTTCGACCACTTCGGCGTGACCGACGACGACCGCGAGGCCGAGATCGAGTTCTACCGTCACAGCCGCAAATGGTCGAACCGGATGATCCTGGGCGACGGCTTGCAGGTTATGGCCAGCCTGGCAGAGCGTGAGGGGCTGAAGGGTCAGGTGCAGGCGATCTACATCGACCCGCCTTACGGCATCAAGTTCAACTCCAACTTCCAGTGGTCCACCCAGTCCCGCGACGTGAAAGACGGTAATCTGGCGCATCTGACGCGTGAGCCGGAGCAGGTGAAGGCGTTTCGCGACACTTGGCGGGACGGCATCCATTCCTACCTGCAATACCTGCGCGACCGTCTGGTGGTCGCCCGCGAACTGCTGACCGAAAGCGGGTCATGCTTCGTCCAGATCGGCGACGAGAACGTGCATCGCGTCCGGGCGCTGATGGATGAGGTGTTTGGGGAGGAGAATTTTGTCTCTTTGATAGCTGTCCGAAAAACCAGCAGTTCGTCTGGATCTATGCTGTCTGCGATCAACGACTACATCGTATGGTTTGGAAAGAACAAGGGATCGGTTAAATATCACCAACTTCTTCGATCGAAAGAACTAGGCGGATTAGGTGGAGGTCAATATCGTTGGCTCGAAGACGTCGACGGGACAAGACGTTCTCTAGCAAAACGGGAAATTGAAACAGAAAATTTTTCTGGCCGGATTTTCCGGCCCGACAATATTACTAGTCAACGGCCGGCTGGAGATGGCGACCTAAAGGAATTTCACCTCCAAGGTAGCATATTTAAACCTGGCAAAGGCACATTTAAATCAACGGCATTTGGTTTAAGCAAGCTTCGGACGGCTGGACGAGTGATGGGCATCGGAAAAACTCTCTGCTATGTCCGCTTTATTGACGATTACCCGGTAGTCCCGATCAACAATAGTTGGGATGATACGGTCGTTTCAGGTTTCGGTGATCCGAAGGTCTACGTTGTCCAGACACTCTCAAAAATCGTCGAACGCTGCCTGCTTATGACGACCGATCCCGGAGATCTTGTCCTTGATCCCACCTGCGGCTCTGGCACGACTGCGACAGTTGCCGAACAATGGGGCCGGCGCTGGATCACCATCGACACATCTCGTGTGGCGCTGGCCTTAGCCCGAGCGCGGATCATGGGTGCGAAATACCCTTGGTATCTGCTGGCCGACAGTCCGGAGGGGCAGCGAAAAGAGGCCGAGGTCACACGCGGCAGCCCGGCTACGGCCGCTACATACGGCGACATCCGCCACGGCTTCGTTTACGACCGCGTGCCGCACATCACCCTAAAATCCATCGCTAACAACACGGAGATCGACACGATCTGGGATCAGCGCCAACCGGCGGTAGAGGAGGCACGCGCTACCCTCAATGCCGCTCTTTCAGACTGCGCCGCACCCTTCAACGTTGCCGTAGGTGGTCGCAAGGATAAGAAGATCGACTTCACTTCAAAAGGAGAGGTAGCACTGCCCAGTGGCGAGATGGCCCCCGCAAACGGTTTCATGGAATGGGAAATTCCGCGCGATGCCCCAGAAGGCTGGCCAGCCGCAGCAAAGGCAGCCCTCGCTAATTTCTGGGAAGCGCGCATCGCCCGCCAGCAAGAGATCGACGCCTCCATCGCAGCCAAGGCGGAGTTCGAATTTCTGTATGACAAGCCGTTCGAGGACAAGAAGCGTGTTCGCGTTGCTGGGCCCTTCACAGTCGAAAGCCTCTCGCCCCATCGCACCCAAGCGGTGAACGAACACGGAGAGCTAATTGACGAACATGACGCAGCTCAAGGCAAACGCACCCCCGCCGCACAAGAGGCCGACAACTATCGCACCGCGATCCTAGAGAACCTGTCGAAATCCGGCATCCAGCAGTCTGACAAGGCGGACCGGATCACTTTCACCTCGCTGACTGCATGGCCTGGTGAATGGCTCGCTGCCGAGGGGCGCTACATGGAAGGCGAGACGGAGCGCCGCGCAGGCATCCTGATCGGCCCGGAATACGGCACCCTGCAACGCGCCGACCTGATGGCCGCCGCGCGCGAGGCAGTGGATGCCGGGTTCGATATCCTGATCACCTGCGCCTTTAACTACGACGCGCACACCGCCGAAACGCGTAAGCTGGGCCGATTGTCGATCCTGCAGGCGCGGATGAACCCAGACCTGCATATGGCTGGCGAACTGAAGTCCGGTGGCGGCAACCTGTTCGTCGTGTTCGGAGAGCCGGACATCGTGGTGAAGGAAGAAGGCGACATGGTTAGGATCGAGTTACTGGGCGTTGACATCTTTAAGCCCGCGACCGGTGAGGTCGTCTCCTCTGAGCCCGACGACATCGCATGCTGGTTTATCGACACGGACTACAACGAAGAGTCGTTCTTTGTCCGCCACGCGTATTTCCCGGGTGCTGAGATCCCCTACAAGCAGCTTAAGACAACGCTGAAAGGCGAGATCGACGAGGAGGCATGGGAGTCGCTAAAACGCACCGTGTCACGCCCCTTCGCGCGACCGAAGTCAGGGCGCGTGGCGGTGAAGGTGATCAATCACTTAGGGGATGAAGTGATGAAGGTGTTAGGGGTTTAGGATGAGAGCAAGGGCAGATGCAGTCGAGATCCCATTCTTTATTCCCCCCATGCCGGATGGAGCTTCTAATCACGTCATATCAAAAGGAAAGAAAACGGATTTTTATCAGCCGGAAGATCTGAAAGACACCGGTGCAGGCCATACTAATTGGGTTCAGTCATTTGAAACGATGTTTCTGGGTTTATTTTGGGCGTTGGGAGAAGCCGTTCCATATTGCTTCTCTACTCCGGATGGGGCGGTTCGATCACTGGACGCAGGCTGCCTAAAGATGCTGCTGAATCGAAAGTTTCCCAATATTGAACTGATATTAGACAGCTCAGGCTATATTGATCGCGTGGCTCCGACAGAACACTTGTTAAAACAACATGCTGTTATGAAGACGATCTGGATGAATAAAATTATTGGCTGCGAGGCGAATGGTTAAGTGACTCACCGCATTGCCGACACTTTTTATGACGCACTAGGCAAACTTGCTCCGCTGGAACAGAAGGCGGTCAAGCAGTCCGCGTTCGACTTCCAAATGGACCCAAGCTTGCCAGGCTTCTCCATGCACCGCGTCGATCGTGCCCGCGATCCCAATTTTTGGACTGCCCGCGTAAGCCGCGACATACGCATGGTGATCCACAAGGCTAGCGGCGACACGCTGCTCGCTTGGGTTGGCCACCACGACGACGCATATCGTTGGGCAGAAACGCGCCGTATCGAGAGCCATCCGCGCACTGGTGCCGTGCAAATCGTCGAAGCGCGCGAAACGGTTGAGGATGTCGTCGTGCGCCGCTTTGTCGAAGAAGCAGTCCGCATGCCGCGCCTGTTCGAGGCTGAGACAGACGATGTGTTGCTGTCATGGGGTGTGCCGGCAGATTGGCTGGATACGGTGCGGGACGCCACCGAGGATACGGTCGTCGAAATCGCCATACGTTTACCAGCGGAAGCCGGTGATGCCATCCTGTCTGCAGCGACAGGAGAGCGCCCCCAACCGGCACCAGTTGCGGCGGCGGGTGAAGACCCATGGAAGCACCCTGATGCGCTGCGTCGTTTTCGGGTTGTGGAAGATGTTGAAGAACTTAAGGCAGCGCTGGACGCTCCTTGGGAGAAGTGGACGGTATTTCTTCACCCTGCGCAGCGTGAATACGTAGAGCGTGACTTCAATGGTCCAGCACGGGTAATTGGATCGGCAGGCACTGGAAAAACCATTGTAGCATTGCACAGGGCAGTCCGCATGGCAGCCGATCCAGATGCCAAAGTTCTTTTAACAACATTTAATCGACGGCTGGCTGATTTACTGCGCATGAAACTGCCCCTCGTCGCGGGGGTAATCTTACAAGACCGCATAACAGTAGAAGATCTTGGAGCAGTCATTCATCGACTATATGCGCAACGGTTCGGAGCAGTCGAAATTATCGATGAAGTGACTCTGCGGCAATATCTTGAAGGCGCAGCGAAGGAAGCTGGCTTGAACGTCGATCCAGATTTTCTGTTTGATGAGTGGAGCTTGATAGTCGACGCTTGGGACATTCAGAATGCCGATACTTATAGAGAACTACCTCGATTAGGGCGCAAATTACGAATGGGAGCCGCGCGCCGAGACGCACTTTGGTCAGTCTTTGCACAAGTTCGAGCCAAACTTAAACTTGAGGGGTTCTCTACAGAGAACAACTGCGCTCATGCGTTACGCCAAGAACGATGTTTTCCATATACTCATGTAATTATCGACGAAGCTCAGGATATTTCAGTTTCAGAGTTAATGTTGCTGGGAGCTGTTCTGGGAAATGAGCCAAATGGTTTATTCTTTGCCGGTGACATTGGTCAGCGCATCTTTAGGGCACCTTTCCCATGGTCCTTAGCTGGCGTTGAAGTGCGCGGCAGGTCTCGCAGCCTTAAAGTTAACTACCGGACATCTCACCAGATCCGAAGGCGTAGTGATATGCTACTTCCAGAGACGCTAGTGGAAGCTGACGGATCTGAAGAAAGCCGACTTGGCGTCACGTCAGTTTTTGATGGACCAATTCCAACGATTTTAGAATTTGATAGTTCTTCAGCGGAGCGTGCCGCTCTGCGGGAGTGGGTGGAAAAGCTATTGGCTATGGGTATAGCTTCCACTGAAATTGTCATCCTCGTCCGAACATATGGTCGACAAGCAGACTTCGATGGATTGGGGGTTCACGTTATAACCATGCACGATGCAAAGGGATCTGAGTTTCGCGCTGTTGCAATAGCAAGCCTTGATCAGAAAATATTGCCAGATGAATCTCGATTATTAAGCGCTAAGGACGAAGCCCAGCTTGATGAAATCATGACAACCGAACGTCATTTACTTTACGTGGCAGCAACAAGAGCTCGCGACTACCTTTGGATGTCGGGTGTAAGTCCGGTTTCGGAATTTCTCTCAGACATTATGGTCTTTGACGCTAAATAAGATGCCGATCGATGTGTTTCCTGTGGGCGCTGCTAGTCGCCACCGGATCCCGTAGCACCACTGGACGTGCGGTAACACAGCCTGATCAAGTGCAGTGCTTTGTCGTGGCTAGATGCTCACTCCGCAGAATGTTGAGTGTGTGGGCGAGTGGATCTTCTGAGTGGTGAAGATCAGCAAACAGCAAATCAGAGCTTACTTCAGTGTCTAGTTTTCAGGGACCACCTCAGGAGGGGCATCCAAGCCATCAACAAAGCCGAACTGAAGGCTACTGAGGCAAAGCTACAAAAACCGGAGGGCAAGTTAATCCGCAGGCAACTAGCATAGCGCCTGCGAATAAACTTACCGTCCGGTTGGAGAGTGAAATAGGCGTATCGTAATTACAATAAATTGGATAAATGCCCATGACGCCGACTCTTACTGCCGCATTAAAAAATTATGCTAAAACGCATGCACGATCAGTGGATGCAATGTTCGAAACTATGGCAGTCGAACCAATCTTTCGTGGGCGAGTAAAATTCTGGCTTAGCGAATGTCGTCAATCCCCTGAACAAACTGTTAACCTAGAAAGATCTGCCGCCGCGGTGTGCGACCTTATCGCTCTGCAACTTTGCTGCTACAGGTTTTCGGTTGTAGATCATGAACTCGTTTTAGAAGACTTGGGGGGAGCGGCTTCAACATTACAGGCACTTACCGATTTTTTGAAACTCGTCTCCATACATGATATCTGTCTTGCAAAAGATTTGACTACTATTTCGCATGACTATGCTCGCCAACGGCTGCGAAAAATCAAACAACTTATTTAAGGTCAGTGATAATTTATATGGACATTACCTGGGGTCCTAAGAATTGTATTTCTTTAGTGCGACGATTGTAATTTAGTCGGCGAAGCCTAACGGCATGACGGGCGCGTTTATCTATTGAAGGGTATTGTGACCTTCCGCTCGGATGTCGAAATCCTTTTAATGGACCGTCCATAGGATTTGCAACGGCCGCACACTTACTATTTTATTCAGCGTTTGGAAGGCGGCGTTGGTTGAAACACTTTTACGTAAATTACATTATTCAATAATAATTTTCACTGATTATTACGCATTTCTGTCCGTCAGGCCTCTGTTCTTTGTGACCGCATCGCCCCCCTCGCAGTGAGGGGCCGAAGTCCGGTCGCAAAGCAGAAGGAAAAGCACTTTGAATTACAACTTAAAAGACGTCCTGGTGTGGGCGGAACTGAACAACGAGGCTGCTGAGGCTATCCGGAGTCTAAAGAACATACCGGCGCGACTCGGAATGCTTGACGTCGATCTTTCATCTTTGTCCGCTGATCAGATCCGGTTCGAGCAAGATATCGCCGGCCAGGGCTACAGTCTCGTCAGTCAGGCTAAGAACATGAATTCGAACGGAAAACGCGCGGACTCGCGGATACGTGCCTTGTTAAGGCGTTTTCATACAGACCGCGCCGGAACTCCGATCAAAGACCTTGCAGTGCGCGCGCGATATGATGCTCTTATGAACATTATCAAGACTGATGAGGGGGCCCCGGGCACCGGAAGCCGCTGGGGCATTGGTCGTCACCGTCGTTTTCTTGGATTGCGTGCCCGGGCCGAAGTAGCACCGGAGGACCTGAATCAATCGGAAATCGACCGAATTGGCCGTGAGATGTCTGCTGATAAGCGCAAGGGGCTTCGCAAAACGGTTTTATTCCTCAACAGTTTGATGGGTTTGACAAACGAAATCCCGGAGCTTCGCGAGTTTCTGCCCGCGATGCATCTGAACCCGCCGGCCGGATCATCTTGGGCGCGCAGAATTGACTGGATCGCCTTGCCTAATTCGTTCCGCGCCACTTTTGATGTAGCTGCGGACGCCTGCCTTGCTGGCGGAGAAGATATTGCAGAGCGGATGCTCGCACGGATCGAAGCTGGAGAGGATCCTGAAGCTATAATGGCGGAGGCCGACGAACTGGGCACGTCTATTGTGAACGGGGTCGGCAAACCAACTGCTGCGCGGGAACAATATAGGCTTGCGGTAACTTGGCTTGTGCGAGCTTGGGAGAACGAGGGCGGCGATATTGAGACCCTCACTGATATCCAGGACCTACTTAACCGCCACACTATCGAGATCGCAATTAAGGATCAGATCGCTCGTTCCAACAGTGCGATTGATCTGCGCGATCCATTTGCGTCAGAGACACTAGGAACGCGTTTGACATCGCTGACCACCCTCGCGAAGCGCGGCCTCGAAGCCCCGAAGGTGGTCGCTATAATCAAGTTCCTGCGAGCCCAACATTATGACTTGCCGCGGAAGAAGCTTGGCAAGGCGGGGAATGGCGAGGAGAATCTGATGGAGGTTGACAAAATTTTCGCGATGCTCCGACAGCGACCCGCACTTGCAAGCAGCTGGTCGAATGCACCTGGATGTATCGCAGACACTGCCCGTCGTGATATCGAGATGGCCAAGCTCGAAGGTGATAAGGCGCGGGAGTTAACCGCGCTACGCAAGTTCGCCGGTGGCGTGGCCTATGGACTTCAAATGTCTCGCCCTATGCGAACGGCATGTCTGCGAAACGCGCGGATTGCATCTCTCGGGGACGCTCATTCAAATCTCTTGCGCACGGCCTCTGGCGACAAGCACTTCACATTCAGGTTCGCCCCGTGGGAGATCAAGAATAGCCGCTCGGTGACGGTGGATGTCGTTGGCACCGACGCGGAGATTTTATGCGAGTGGATAGAGGCTTGGCGCCCGAGGATGATTGAACTTCAGGATCTCGACGAAAGGAACATTTACCTTTTTCCGGGGGCAGCCCTGCCCAAGGCAGACGAGGGCAACCCGATTATTCTGCCAAGGGGTAGCTACTCTCCCAGCGCCTTTTTAGAGCTCTGGCTGGACGCTTCCAGCATACTTGGCGTTCATATCACGCCACATCGTATGCGGCACGTGGTGGCGCTGCTGATCCTTGCCGTTCGGCCAGGTAACTACGACTTTGTTTCAACCGTCCTCGGCAATAACGAGGCTACGGCCAGGAAGCATTATGGTCGCGACGACGGACAGGCGGCAGCAAGAGAAGCCCGGGCCGCTTTGCTTGCTGAGCATCCAGACTTGTTTTCCCAACTCAACAGGAGGCATCGGCCATGAACGACAACATCGCTGAAGCTCGACTTTTCGCTGTGCCGAAGCCTGAGCGTGAATCTTTGTTAGCGCACCGTGACGAATTACCAGCAGGTGCCATTTCAGTTATCAATAGATTTTTCTTAAAGCTTGGGGAGCGGGGAGAACATCCATCTGCTCCTTCGCGCGCGACGTTCGAGGCTGTCTGTCGCACTGAATCTACACTTGGCCTCCTATTGCGAGTTTTAAATCGACATCTTCCTGCTGTTTGTCTTGCCGAAGGTCGAACTCTTCGAAAGGAATATTATAAACGACGTTCAAGCGGCTTAGAACGCCCGCCCGGGCGACGGGCTAAAACGCCTGCTTCATCCGAAACGGCACCCAAGAATTGGCCTTGCGAGTGGGTGGAGCTGCTACCGGGCCTTCGTGCAGCGCCGATAAAGGATACTTCCATCAACCGCTATATCGCCTCAGTGAATCGCTGTGCCGACATGGCTCCCGATCTAAAGTGCCCTCCGCGTCTTGGGTGGCTCTTAGCTTGGGAACTTGCATCGGAGGCGCAGAAAAAGCAGGGCGAACACGGGGCGGCGATTAATGCGCGCACAGCTGCTTCCTATATCGGTGCGTTGGTAAGTCTCGGTGTCCACGGCGGACTCGACGATATTGCTCTCGACGGCTTGCGGTCCGTGCAGGCCCACTACCAACGTAAAGGACGCCGTCTTGCAAAGCGTAAGACAGCGCGCATCGATGAGCTTTACGAAAAGGGCGGTTACGACGAGGTTATGCGCGCGATCATTCGCGAATTGCAAAAAGCCGATGTCCTGCCCGACTGGAGTGCGAAGGCGGCAGTAGCCAGAGCTACCGCTGCAATTTTAGCAGTCTGCACAAACGACCCAGCGCGGACCGGCGATGTAGCTTCGTGGACAATGGGTGGGGCACTGGTCCGAAACACCTCGGGGCGGTGGCAACTTAGATGGCGACAGCAGAAAACAGGCCACTGGAAGGACGCAGGTGAGCTTTGGCCAGAAATAGGTGGAGTAATCGACGATCACATTCTCGGCGGACGCCCAAAGCGTCATGCGCAAAGGCGTTTTGAAGAATTGCGTGGTGCAAACTGGCTGACCTTTTCAGATCAACCATATGACAGGCGGTGGCCCAGCGAAAAGGTATCGGATGCAATTGGAGTGCCTTTGCACGATCTCCGCACCCTGGCCGCCGATTATTTGCGCCTGCACAATCCCGCTTCCGCTCCCAATGTCGTTTCAGTCTTGCTGGGCCACGTCACGCGTGGAGCTGGAGAGGATTATCGGGGTCTCTGTGTTGAGACGGTTGCACAACGGGAGTGGCTGGAAATTCGCAATAGGCATGCGACGAGCGAACTCCGGAGGTCATCCGCATAGTCACGCGCATTGGTCATCGTTGCGTTCTGTCGGCCGCAACGATGACTAAAGCTAGTGTAGACGAGCCAAACCCATGCAATTGTAAAAATGCCTGGTGAGCCTATAGGCTTCGCTCTGGAATATAGCTTAAGGCGCATCGGCTAGTATTCTTGAATCTTGATCTAAGTTATTAAACTTGCTGGCGTATGCTAGTTTATCTGTCTTTCTTTCTGCCGTTTTCATGTGAGCGGACAGGAAGAAAGAAAGAGATCTAGAACATTTCAATATCGCATGGAGGAGAGGAGGAACCAGTTCCGTGTGTTTGAGCCGTCGACTGGGCGGCAATTAAAGGGGATATATCCCATGAAAAAAAATAAAAACATTACTCGTGTCAGAGACTTTCTGAAGGCTCATGATATGAAACTTCAAGATGCGTCACATTGGCTTGGCGGACGTGCGGCGCTCATGCGCTGTCACCGGCTGCGCCAGCGCGTAGCGAATGCCTCAAAAATGGATTATGGCATTCGCCGTGAACTCGACTGGCTCGCGGGCCTATTGGCTCTACGTGTTATCGACGATTACGAGTTCGTGGAAAGTAATTACGTTACTGATATTGATCTTCATAATCCGATCGTTGAAGTAATCTGCCTCCTATCTGAGGAAATCGACTTGGTGGTGCGAGATATCGCGCCAGAATATGAGACAGCGCCTCTCGCGCGCCAGATTGATGCAGCGTAAGGAGTAACCACTATGACAAACACCTATATTCGCCGCGAGATGACCCTAGAAGCTCTTGCCGCACATGTCATTTCCGCCGCAGCATGCTTTGCGGAGACCTGCGCTCGCGATGGACCTATCCCAACGGGCGCGGAGCGTCGGACAATGATAAAGACGCTTGAACGTTTAACTACAGCGAACGTAATCGACGAGCGAGACGATCGTTTCATTGATAAGATTGGAGAGTTGCTCGTGCAAATGGCGAACGATCGGCGTGCAGGCTACGGCGATCGAGTCCTGAAAGCTGATACATATGAGGATTTGCTGTTTGATGATCAATTGAGCTTAATGCGGTCCCGCATATTGCAGTGGCAATCTTTTGCAACTGCTCGGCGTTTGCTGAAAGCACGAATTGCTGCACGCACTCTAATCGGGGTCTTCGATTAGCGCAACATGTTGGCCCTGCGTGAAAGCGCGGCGTTTATCCGGAGGAGACTTTCCGGAAGATGATTGCGCTGAATCGGAAATATGATTGAACCCGGAGCAACGAGGGTGCCTCAGTCGCCCTCGTTATCCCATTCAAGTCGAGTAGATGAGATGGAGTCTTAGTGTTGCGTGTCGTCGTGCCATATTTCGCGGCATGGTTTCTCGAACCGTCAGCCCGAAGAATAGGGGAAAACAATGTATAGTCCAAATAGTCGTGCTGCATATTGGTTGCAGAGCGGGATTGTAAACTAAAAATTACTTTTAGTTAAATGCAAGGCTCTTGGAAGGGACGGCGCAGCGGCTTCTGCTCAGCCCTAATTTAATTGTCCCCTGTATTTTTGAAAAACTCCATGCGGGACAATCTAATTTGCATGGAACAAATACATGAATACAATCTCACTGTCGCGGATGTCGCCGCACACTATGCTCTCTCTCCGAGGACCGTGCGGGGTCACCTTAAAACCGCCATACTTCATGGTGTCCGCATCAAGGGTGCATGGCGCTGTTCTTGGCCTAATGTGTGGGCCGCAGAACAAGGGCCGTTACCTCGTGGGAAACGAAGCGAAAAATACAAATGCCATCTCCTGACGAAGAAAGGACTAGCAGCAGAATGGAGTATCAGTGAGCGCACAGTAGAGCGGTGGATTACAGCAGGCCTGCCGACAAGGAACGTGTTTGGAAGTGTCCGTATCTCTCCAGTTGACGCGAAAGAATGGACGCAACGGACCTTTCCGCGCTCGGGAAATGATGCCTAGTGTCTGAGCTGGCACAGATCGGTAGTCAAAATTCCGACATGCCGGTATTCTGCCGACAGCCGCACATAGGTCCCCAAACATATATCGGCGTTATGTTTGCGGGCCTCTGTGCGAATTGCTGAAAATTCCCGACAAGGTGTGCAAATAGCCCGCTTGGCTTCTGCATATCACTGATTGCAGCTGCAGCTAATATCGCGCTGATCTACATCCATTTCATCGCCTACAGACATTGAAAGCTTAAACCTGCAGTCGGCAAAAAAATGATAGTGTCGTGCAGACTGTTCAACAAGATTGTGCGCGCCGCCTTGAAGATCGGCGGTTCGTGGACGGTGCAGCTAAGACCTGAAAAGATCTCGTATTGACAATTTACTTCGGCGTGGCCGCTGTTGGCTATTCATAATTTATTGGATAACTCGTGCCCCGGAAGTTGTAAGATATTGGCATAGATTAGAATCTAGCCACAATTGATAAAAGCTTAGATATTATGGTGAGGGTGACTTTATCTGCGGTTTTAAGTTGGTTTCAAAAAATACAATACTTGGAAGCATTTGTGTTCCTCCAACTCTCATGAAGCCAAAGTCAGGCAAGGTGTCCTTCGATTCGAGTCTCCAAATATAACTATCTGACTGCCGTTCTACTATAAGCAAATGCTCATTAGATATATAGGAGAGGGTTTCATATCCATGTTGTGTTCGAGGGTTGTCCAAGCCGCCTGATATACTGCTGAGAAGAAAATTTGAATACATCTCGTTATATCCTAGAATTAGGACTGCAAACAATAAAATTGTAGCTCGCAATTTGTTTAGAACATTAGACTCGCGAACTTCATGTCCACCAGTAAGTTTAGGTCTTATTCTAATCAATCTTTTTAAACTTTTAGAGTAAGTTATGCTCAATATTAGACCTACTATAAACAAGTTGAAAAGTAATATTGCTTGCTGCACAAATATATTTAGAAATGAAATAAAGACAAAAACGCTTGTAATAAATGCCTCCTTATTAAGCAAGTAAGTGTATATTCTGTCGAATTGCAATAACGCCTTGCTCGCTACAGGTATTTTCGCATCATTTTTATTTTTATTTTTTGAATTGAACGCATAAGATTTTCCTAGAATATAATATATTATTTTTCTACATATTGGTAGCAATACATGTATGGATATTATCGAAAGTGTTCGACCGATTAGCACCGAGAATGAAATCTTTAATGAGACCATAAACAGTGAATAGGATAGTAACTCAGATCCAATCGCCTGTTGAATGTGGATAGGGAAATTTCTCAAAACTCCATAAGAGAAAACAATCGAAGCGCTAACAATAAAAGGTATCCAGGGCCAAAAGTCTCCAGCTTTCTTGACTAAAAATCCAAAAATATTTAGAAAATTGAAGTGTTCGAACTTACTCTCAACATCCCGCATTATTGGTCTTACCCCCTAATCTGTTTCATCTACGTTTGTGCTCGTATCATTTGCAATAAGTGCTCTAAAGTCGACCTCGAATTGACCTTGGCGGACGACAAATTCGTCCGATCGCCTGACCTTAATGGCTCTGGCGGCGAACGGTAGGTCGGAGCCCTTTCAGACTTCCCTTTATTCATGCGTGTAACATCCGTTGGCACGCCGAAGAGTTCGAACTCCTGCCGATCACGGGATGCAACCGCGCAGTAGTGGCCGGACGAGACGGTCAGCTCCAGCTGCTAGGGGGCGAGCTCGGCTAATTAATTTCACGTAGGGCGGACTCTGACCAACGGTGGACGGGAAAAACCTGTGGCGGGTTATCGAGTGCAAGCAGAGCGAAGACCTGATTTCCGAGATCTGCAATATTGCGGTAACTTATGGGCCTGTGGTATTCGAAGTTTTTTAAGTCGAAATTGAGATGACAGCATGCATTTTTCTTCAGTCGTTAGGATCAACTCAATTTTTTGGATTACCTCGCTTCATGATGATGAGGTTGGAGTGACGCGCCGCGTCCTTGAGGACCTTGAGCCGGGCTGTTCTCAGCGCGAGCTGCTTTTTGGACATTTCATTCCCTCCACAGCCGCCGAGTTTTTGGGCTGTCTCGATGCGATCGCGAGCAAAGCCTCGGTAGGCATGCGTCCGATTATTCATCTCGACACTCATGGTTCAGCCGATGCCGGTATCCGGATTGCAGGTTCAGGAGAACATGTCAGCTGGGCTGATATCGTGGACAAGCTGCGCATCATCAACCGTATCACCGAGAACAATCTTTGCGTGATCTCCTGTGCATGCTTCAGCTTTCACGTCGTGAGCGAAATTGACATCAACGAGACGTCGCCCTTCTTCATTCTGATCGCGCCTGAGCACGAAATCGCGGCTGGAGATATCGAGGAGAATATTATCAAATTTTATTTTGACATGCTCGATAATGAGGAGATCATCACCGCTCATCAGAAATGGTTCGCCGAAAACTTACGCCTCTTTCATTGCGAAAAGATGCTTGCAATCGTTTTAGCAAAGTATGTCAACAATTCGGGCATAGGCAGGCAGAGAGCAAGACGCAAGGAAGACTTAGTGACGAAAGCGATCAACAGCGGCGTTGCCAATAACCGGACGAACCGACGGGCACTGCGGAAACTAGTAGACAAGAATTTGAAGGTGGATGAAAGGCTGATCGAGCGTTTCTTGACTTCATTCCTCGCCGGGAAGAAGCCAAGCTTCAGCATGGCACAGATCCTCGACATGGTAAGGACAGCAAGAGCCAGTGGCCTAAAAGCCGAGGGTCCCTACGCCTAGTCGGAGGTAGACGGAAGTCCTGCCGGATTGCTGCTACCCGCCCGATCAATTCCGCGCGTTCTGGGCGATGCACGAGAAGGGCTTTGATAGTGTTGTCTTCGAGCGCTGCCATTGAGCAGACGTCAGCTTTGTCCGCCGAGCACACCTCTGTGCGAACTGAAGCGAAGGTTCGCAATCCGCCCTGACCGTTCTGCCGTCACGAAGGCCCCTAAGTCACTATCCGCGTATAGGCCATTATCTGCGCCGCATTATCACGGAAGCAGCCGTTCAAGCCTTGTGCCTCATTACAGCCAACGCCAAGGTCCGTCGCAAGAGGGGGGGCTCCACCTCTGCAAATGAATAGGTATCTAGCATGACACTTTTCCTTGGTTACGATCCTGGTGGAAAAGGAAAAAACGGTGTCGCAGCCATCAGGTTAGATTCTGCTGTGCCAACAGTCGTAGCCAAAGCAACTGTTCGCGATGCTTCCGAAGCGCTGACTTGGCTTCAAGCCCATGCCGGAAATGCGACTGCACTCGGCATAGACACCCTTTTGGCTTGGTCTCCAAAGGGCGGTCGTGCATGCGACGATGCGCTCCGAAGTAAGTATGGCGGTAATTCTATTGTTGCGCAAAACTCACTATATAGCTCTATGACTTTAAATGGCGCGATTGTCGCTAAGCGGCTTGGACTACCTGTTTACGAAAGCCATCCCAAACTGTTACTTCGGGTGTCTGGTGAGAATGAAATCCGAAAGATTTTTCAGGACGCAGTGGGCAGCGACAAAACAGATCACGAAGGTGATGCCATCGTTGCAGCTTGGTGTGCAGCTATGGGGCACAATCGAATATGGACAGTAGATCTTTTCCTTGATGTAAAAGACGAAATAGAACTTGTGGTGCCTGGAGCTTGCTACCCTTGGTTTGAGGATCTCTAAAATTTCCCCTTCCGAAAAAAGGCATTGATGCAATCGGCCCTTTGCGGCCGTTTAAGTTTCGTGCTCTTCACCATCCAGTCGGTCGTGCTTCCACTGCTGTGCAGAACCACCTCTCACCGTCAGCTCAATAGATCCTAGTTCTGAAGTAGTCTTCCTGATCGAGCATGTGATAAATACGTTCACCATATTGATAACTAATGTTACCTTTAATTTGGAGCTTCGAAAATTCGGCAGAAACGGCCAATCCAACGGCCGTGTTTTTCAAGGGTATTTTTTGATTTTTTATTGTCAGTTTTTGCCGATCTGGTGGTGCGAAATTTGCAGCGATGGTAATCATACAACGGCAGTGACGGTCGGCATCGCAAGCGCGCTTTTTGAGTCACCCTTGCGTTTCAATCGCGCATCCTTTTCGTTTATATTAGAATATTGAAAGCTAGCTTTTCCTTGGTCAACGAGGCACGGTTTCTACTACCGCTCAGACGACAGGGAGCATATATAAAAGATCAACGTGACAAAGGGCGGTCCCAAGCCGACTCCCGCCAGCCTTTCCGATGCCGCGTCGCGGCTTCAACAGAGTGATCATTAGCGCATCGCGCAACATTTTAGATGCCGCATGGTCGAAATATACTGATATAAAATGATGCGGATATACAGTCGTCATCCAAAATAGCTACAACCGCTGCGAAGTTAACCTCAATGCAACGGCGCAGTAGAATGATCTTAGATTCGGAAACTATCCTTTGTTTCTCCGGTAAACCTATGTCAACCTTTTGTGGAAAGCGATCCATGCGTGGAAGTTGTGTTAAAAAATGAAAAATACTTGGCGTCAGATTTCTCTATTATTTTACATCATCCAGGGGTTGTTTCGACCTGGGCTTAAGAAAATATTGAAGAGTATAGTTTCGGCGCAGCTTGAAGGAAACTCTGAATTTCGTGCGCATCGATATCCGCTCTTGGTGCGTGCAATTCGGTGGTCTATATACCATCCTGTTTTAGCCTTGATCGCTATTTCCTTCCCTTACCTCATAGTATTGCTTTCGCCGAATTTTGGATGGGTCAGCGATCTTGATCTGACCGTAGATAAAAGCGCAAGCGTCCGCGATTTCTGGGCTGTCAATCTCGGCGTGTTTACTGTTCAGGCGGCATTGGTTGGTGTAGTCTTTCCGCTCGTAATAGCTTTTGTGGGATTGCTTAATCAGGGTCGGGCGTCTTTCGCATCGCGCCTCACAATTTATATCGATTCATCAGCCGCATTGTTCGTAGGCGTTAGCTCCTTGCTGTTATGCGTATCTATAGCAATCCAACTCCCTTTCGGTCAAAAATTTGTTAATGTAAGCTTTGCGGTGACGCTTCTGAATGTCGCGTGGTTCGCGATGAATGCATTCGCACTCAGCTACTTTGTGCTGCGCACAATCGCATTTCTCCATCCATCTAAGCGCGCACCAATGATCCGGACCTATGTCGCCAATGTGATCTGGCCACGGGAACTGTTAGCTGCGGTCACTTCCAACCAGTGGACCAATGTCGCTAAATTCGGACATCTTCCAACTGGGGACGAAGTCGATCCGTTCGCTACTGGCGCGAGTGCACGGGTATGGTATTCTGGGATTTGGAAGGAGGGCAATACGCGCGTGAGCCGCCGCCTACGGCGGAGGATGAGATTGGTTGATGTTCGTTTCGGGATCCTCAAACCAGTTATTGATGCTTGGCTGGTGCAGGCACGCGAGTTGGACTTTGAAAAAGGCCACGACCTTGTCTTTCCGCTCCAACCGGGTTGGAGCTATGAGGGGGAGCAAGTTCTCGCCCGGGCGACAATCCCGTTGGGTCTGGTTGCTCGCTCGGCAATCGGAGCTTCGTTCAGGTTTCGCTCCGCGCCAGCCGAGAACGGGGAAATTAGCGAGACCACCAAGATCCTTAGCGAAATGATCGCCGATTTGATCGAGCTCATCGACGCGCGTCGAGCAAATGAGTTTGCTGAACAACTTGGCGATGTGGTTGAGTTCCACGCATTCATTTATCGGCTCGCGCAGAGCGACGACGTCAACTTTAGTTACGCCCAGCTCGGCTCCGGAGGCAGGATGTTCCGGCACCCACTCAACGAGCAATGGGCTGAAACCTACCGCGACATCATCCGTCGTGTTGTCCAAAGCCTACCTGATGAAGCTGAGTTAATGAGGCCAATTGCCTACACTTCTTACAAGTTATATTCACGAGTTTCGGGAGAGGTCACGCCGGAAGCACTTAGACCACTTATATGGTTGGGCGAGAGCCTACCCCATCGACTGATCGATTGGGCAGTTGGGGAGTATCGCGCCGAGTCAACATCCGGCTTTGGTGAGCGCCGAGCCTTTTCGCTTTCGCGCCAAGATGAGGTATACTCGAGAGCATGGCGGGAGCAGGTCGCCGGCTGGGAAGCCTTACTCACGGTTGTTGCCACTGTGCCAAACCGGAGCGACGGCGGAGCCGAGAGCTGGAAAAGTCTCAAGCTTATGTCTGGCAATGTTTGGGCCCATCTGCATTCTACTTCGCAAATGACCGCGCGCGCCGCCTGGCTTGGCGATACTCTCGCGACGAGTTGGACAACTGATCTCATGCTGCGCTGGAAAATGCAGGCCCAAGATGTATCTATCAGACGCGGTGGCCAGAGGGGGCTGCAATCCGAGGCACTCACTTTCGAAGTCTTGCAAAGCGAGTGGGATGAGATTGAGAAATTGCAGTTGACGCCAAACGGCAATCTCCCCAGCGCTATAGTGGTATTCAACGAGATCCTGCACAATACTTGGCAGGATCATATCCTTGTGCTTGCCAGCCTTTGTATACACTGGGCGATGAACTCACTCGCTAGCGAAACGGCGACGCAAGCCGCGCGCATGTTGCTGCAAGACCAGCACTATGATCGTGGTGCCAGAGTTCTTCGCGAAGAGTCCGGGGTCACTGGTGCAGACATCCTAGTCTCGGCTCTCAGGATAGTGGGATCCGGTAGTCAGTTCATTGAGGGCAGTTATGCAGGACACATTGATCATCTACTTGAAGGCCTCAGCAATTTCGGAAGCTCCCCCAGGGTCTCGATGCGCATCTATACATCTGGAGGCGGCTTGTCCTTCTCAGCACTCTCAGAAGCGCAAGCGATCGGGCTAATGGCCACGTCGCCGGGCCGACAAGCGGTCAATGGACCTCTCCGACGTTTGCTCTCTCGCGGCAATGAAGCATCGCTCAAGCGAAAAGAAGCTTTTTTGAACTCACTGGTGTCCTCCATTGACGAACTCAGCGCCGATCATCATTCGGACTTGCTTGCCAGACTAGTTGATTTGACGGATGACGTGTCCTTTGATGCGCGGTGTAACTACGCTCGGCAGCTCGTCAACCAATGCCTTAGTATTTTGACTGGCCACCGCGACGGTGCAATTGTGAATGCTCAAATCGACGAGACGCGTATTGGTGCCGTTTCTTCGGCTGCGGCTTCCAGGGCATTTTCTAAAAGTGAGTTTCCACTTAACCTCTTTGACGAAATCACGGTGACTACCGATAACTTGAAAGAGTTCACGATGAGCATGAGTGGGCTCAACAAAGGTGAATTTACTGATCCCCCAATGGAGCAACCAGTTCTCAACGAGGAGGAATGGTGGCGCGAGACCATGTCAGATCACGTGGCCGCCGTGGTGTGGTCAGATGTTCTTCACGCGGTAAAGCTTATTAACGTCGAGAGCCAAACGCCCCAAGAGTTTTGGCACGCAGTTCGCGATGGCGGCGCCAGAATTAGAGCCGGTGGCGATGATCCGCTACTGGTAATTGGTAATTCAGGCAGTCCAAATTGGCTCTTCGAATGGAGCTTGTCGGATAGCCACATTAGCACGCCAAAGCCCGCGGACTTGGTCATTACAAATAACGGAGATCAGATAGATTCCTACATATTTACGATGAATAATATACCAGTCTATATGGCGCAGATTGAAAATGGCGTAGCCTATTTAATTCCATCTCAGCTTTTGCGGCGACTACGATTCCACGACTACGGCGGAGGACTTCCAGTGTCACTGCACTTCGAATCCGACGCTGAGAATCCTTGGTTAGGGACGATGCGAGTGACCTTCGAGCGCGAAGTTGAACTAGCGACCGACGTTGAGAGCTATCGAATTACTTGGGACGACGGGCCTGTATCACCAGAGACGAGTGACGCCTAACTGAATTCCGCTCCACAGATTTTTGAACTATCGGCTTTACGGGTGTCAATTGTTCACATTTGATATAGCGAGGTCCTGCGCGGTCGCTCGTTCAGTTATCCAGTAATGATGCTAAGTTTTGTTTGTGAATGGACAGACAGGTCAATTTTGTGCGGCAGTTATTGCCTTATAAATTGGTTGTCAGCATGTAGATTGAGGCACGGTTATCCGTCGATTAGCAGTCGATCAATGGTCAGTGATTGCGCTGGAACACGCTTTTGATGTTCGCAAAAACGCCTCTCGCATTGTCGATCAGGGCAATCTGTAGACCAGGCCGAGTTAAGAAGTGGCGTTCGATGTCTAGTCGAGCCCGTGAAACCTCTGCAGCACCGGGAGCTAGTAAAGCGGATTGTGCGGCCAAGATTAAAACTTCTCTCTCTGACGCCGGGGCGTCGCCCAGCATCTTAAGGTCCTCAATAGCCGAAATAAGATTATCTTCTGTGCGACTTGCTATCCACGATCCGAGGTCGCTTTGATTTTGCGCAGTTTGCTGTTTTACACCTTCGACACGACGTGACAATTCTTGAACACGACGACGCAGAGAACGACATGTCTTGCGATGTAATTCTTCGGCAAGTTTGGTTAACTGTTTATGCCAATCCTGCATAAGAAGCTTTTCAATCCGTGTTTGGACGGAACCAGCCCCCATAAGTGCGGCGCATGCCACGGTCGGCCCGAATATGAGCGCACCCGCGGGACCGACGACAACCAAACCAGCTAACCAGCCAACTTTACCGCCAATAAAAACAAGCGTGCCCCGCGCCCCAGCATTCATTGCAAGCCAGACCGGAAGGTCGCTCAAAGGGACGCGGCCCCTCATGACTTCAACACCGCCGCGCAATACGCCAAGTTCGAGTGCCAATTCCAAAACGCCAGCGTCGGCAATGGCCGCGGCGTGCCCCAGTGCTTCCGACACTGAGACTTCGATTTCCTGGATGCTAAAGCCTGGCAATGTCGTGACTAAATCAGCCCAGTGTTCGTCTAGGCCAGTGGCCTCGCGATCCCTAAATGCGCGTGCTTTTTCGACGAGCTCAACATTGGCAATGACCGGAATATCAGGGTATTTTTCGAAATGGTCTTTCAGAATTGACAGGCTGGTGCCGCACTTAATCTGAACAGGTTCGCCGTCGAGGATCAAATCAAGGCCTGGCGTGTTGCTTTGGGGTGCTAAACTGACTCCATGGCCATCAGCGATAAGCTTGTCCAAAACCAGTTGCTCAGCAGTATAGCCACGTAGCGAGTATCCAGCCGCCTTAAGGGCGAAGCTCTGGGCCTCTGCCGCAAAATTAAATGGATCGCCAAGGTCTGCTGTGCGGGAAAAATCTGCAGCCGCGATGACATTTGGATCGATGGCGACTGCGTGCCAGTATTGCTCGCCGGCGGTCAGAGAGACCGCAAGAGCAGCCTCGGTAACGTCGATCCCGGTATCGCTGCGGCTACGGTGTTTGTCCCATGGCGTCGGTGGCGTGCCGGCATAGCTCCCTTGGTGGCCTTGCAGCCGCTCTTCAATGAATGCGGCATGGCTTCGGAATGCCTGTCTTTCACCTTGCGGCAAATGAAGCATCTTCAAGTTAGGTTCGTGGGTTAACCGACGCATTGCATTTAGAAAACGTGCTTGCCCGTCTTCAAGGTCAGTAGATCCAGATAGTGCCAGAAGGACAGATATGCGTGAGGCGATTGCTGTTTTTACGATTTGGCCGGTTTTGCCGATCCCGACCCATGCGATGGCCCCTATCCCTGCAATGAGAGTAAATGGGTTGATTAAAACTGCGAGCAAGGAGACGAGTGTGGAGCCGCCTACGAAGGGCACCCAAGCACTTGCTTGTGCGGCAACTATGTAAGGTGCGAAGCCGAGTTGGCCGACTATAGTGGCAAAAAGTGCCCAGCTCCCGCCGGCCGCCAGCGCAGCCTGCGCCGCGAGGTGAGCTTGGCGGATATTTTCCGAAAATGTAGGGTCTGTGAGAGCGACCTCTTTTTCGATCTTCTCCATGAGCGCCGTGTCGGACATCATCGCCAGGATTTCTTCCTCGACGATGCGCGGGAAGGGAAGTGGCGCTTCCGTCTTGAGCATATCCTTTGCTCGCGCAATGAACCCCGAAATATCTTGGCCGAGCTTCTCTGCCAGATCGACCTGCGCTGACTTCTCACCCTTTGCCTCCGCATCGCTGCGTTCACGTTTTGCTTTGCGAAGGGAAGGGGACAGACGCTCCGACGCTCTGACCGCTATCGCGGACGCTGATGATCGCGCTGACCGTGTCGAGAATGGCGTGGGGCTCTGCACTTCGAGTGCGCCAACAAGTTCATACCAAAGCCGGTGACGCAATTCATCGTCGGTCGCGTCTGACATGGCAACCTTCTCAACAGCCGCTTGTAGTTCGGCGACTGAGGTGTCCTCCAAGATATTTATTTTTGCGCCGAGGCCTTTCACAGCACCCTTAAATACGGACAGGCTGTCAGCCGCTGAGAGCATAGCGATATAGGTCGCGAGTGTTTTGCGGTCAGCCAGGCCGATGCCGGAAAGGATGGCAGTGGGGACGACTGGACAGGAGGCTAAGGCAGACACGAATACGATCCTAGATAAATTTAATAGGACCCTGTCGGCTTAGGTGCGGTATTACAAGTCGCTGAGATCTGAGGGTTAGGGACTTAGCTGGGAAATGAAGGCAGGAGATCTTCAAAAAAGTATGTTCCGAGATGCGCAAAGCCCGGTTCAGCTGCCGGGCTCTGCAGTGCTTGCTACGCCGACAGCGCAATGCCGTCTTTCACGGCCAACCGTGGGCCTCTATTCGGCAACGTCTCGTTCGCAAATCGCCGCGTTACGACGCTTAGATCGATCCGCTGCTCCTCAATGTATCTGCTTAAGGTTTTCAAGTTGAAGCCTTCTGGCAGATAATTCGTAATTCCGACGTCGGGGTTATCATGCCCCATCAGATACCGCCGAGCTGTGTCTGGTGCTGCTTGCGTAACAAGGCGCGTGTTGAATGTGGTCCGCATCGCGTGCAGGTCCTTTGAAGTCTCGTAAGCACCGCGAGATTTTCGGTAGTAAGTAAATTTTTTGCCAAAGTTCTGAGCGTAAGTGCTTTTGCTCGATTTTGAGCGCGACACCGTGGAGAATATCCGCAACTTTTGAAGTTTTTTCTGGCGTTCTACAAGCTCGAGAAAGCCGAGTTCGATAAGCTGGGAGTGAATTGGTATCAGTCTTTTCGAGTTGTTGCTTTTCGTGCTCTGTCCCGTTCCCCGCTCAATAACGAAATAAAATATCCCTTGGTCGCAACAGATGTTGCGTGGTTTGAGCTGCAAGATTTCTTCGCTCCGCATGCCATGCAAGAGTGCGATAGGGGGCACCCAGAAGATCGGGTCATCGATCTTCGTTTTTTCTGACTGCCACTTTTCAGTTCCAAGCAGGCAGGCAACATCAACACTGGTCCAAAGCAGACGCGAAGTATCAGGTTGGCCTTTGCGCAACTGGCAGATCGCTTTTTCACCCAATACAAATGGCTTGAAAGGGTTTTGAGAGATCACACCTCGTTCCACCGCGTGGTTCAGCGGCGCGGACAGATTTTTCTGGTGGCGCTGAAATGTCGTGGGCGAGATACGATTATACCGCGCTTTGCGTAAGATTTCGTCTCGTTCGTCTCCCGAAAGTCTTTCTTTCTTTATCTGCCGTTCCGCTGCTTTTGTTGCGTCACGTTCAGCGTCGCGTTCAAGTTTCGTGAATTCGAAGCAGTTAAGGTGTCGAAGCTTGCTTGAGCGGCCGTGATTGTTTGGTAGGGCGCGAAGCATGTCGTTGAAGCAGATCCAGTCTTGGTCTGTGATTTGGCTCATGCGCCTTTCCCCAAATACGGTCACGATCAGCTTGCGTGTTGACTGGATCGTATCGGACTCCTTTTGAAACTTCGCTGCTTTTCCCTCATCGGTAAAGGTGTATGCGCCACTCACTTGGACGCCATTGCAGCCATCGGTAAACCAACCGTCCCATAGATCAATCATTCGCGGATCACTTCCGTCAATTCCGAGAGCACATGTGCCTTCGCCAGCCTTGACGGTGATTTTCATATCGGCGTCTTCGTGAAAGACTGTCTCTGTGGTTGTGTCCGGTTCTTGGATGAGCTCTTCGCTTACTGCTGATGCCTGTTTCTCGATTGGTTGATAGGGCGTTGGGATGTCAGGCGACGCTGCTGCTCTTGAGGAGGGGGCGGAATACAACTTTTCAGCTGCAACAGGTGCGTCGGTCGTGAGTGCCGCTGAAATATAGTGTTGGGGTTCTCGAAAGATCCCGCGAGCGCGTTGCTCCTTTTCAAGGCTGACTTCGATTAAGAGCCGCATCATTTTGTCAGCGAGGATTGCAAAGTCGTCTTCCTCTTCGTCGAGGACGACGCCAAGTCGATCAGCCATATCTCGGATTGGGGATTTTGCTGGTGAGCGGTCGCACAGGTAGATTGCATCGCGCAGCGATGCGCGTCCAGCTGTTTCCAAGGCAAGCGCAGCGTCCGCAGCGGCGCGTGTCCGTGGACCCGTCAGCGCACGCAGTCGATCTGCGGTCTCTATTTCAAGACGCGCATAGTCCGTTAAAATCTGCGTCATCAATTCCGGCGGCAAGTCGGTCTCCGAGTAGAAGCAGAGATCGCTGATCGCGGTGATGCGACGCGCGACGTCTGCGGCTTCGCGGATTATTTGGGTGTGCAGTGGGAAACAGAAAAATGCGGTTTCAAACCGCTTTGCTTCACTGGCTGGAACGCGGCGGCGCCAATAGTAGCCGGTAGGACGGGATTCGAGATGTGGTTGGCGTTTCGCCATGGACGAGCTCCTCGGTTAGGAGGTGCTGCGCAAAGGACCCATGCTTTTGTGCAAAGCCTTGTGCAAGACTTTGTGCAAAGCAAAACGAACCTCAGCCATCAGGCTTAGATTTATCTTGCCAAATCAACACTATGCGGGGTGATTGGCTCCGACGGTAGGGATCGAACCTACGACCAATTGATTAACAGTCAACTGCTCTACCGCTGAGCTACGTCGGAAAACCTGAGGCGTCTATAACGGCCAGTTTTGGGCGCGTCCAGACCCAAATGTGACGATTCTTGCACAAAGTTCAGCAGACCAATTAACAGGCGATTTCTAGGCTTGAGTGGATAGAATGTTAGCGCTCTCAGGTTGTTTTTGTACGAATGATGCGCGGTTTTGGTAAAATGAATTGACCACCGTTCGCCTGTGTTATTAAGTTTGGCGTTAGGCAAAACCGATAAGTTGCGACTTTGCCCAACAGGAGGATAAAAATATGAAACGCAGACAATTTCTGACGTCCGCTGCCGTTGGCACCGCTGCCACCACGCTGGCGACACCGATGCTGGCGCAAAGCCGGATCGAAATGAACATCGTATCCACGTGGCCACGCGATTTCCCAGGTCTGGGAACGAGTGCGCAGCGTTTGGCCGCCCGCATCGAAGAACTGACAGAGGGCCGCATTGCGGTTCAGTACTTCGCAGCAGGCGAGCGCGTCGGCGCATTCGACAGCTTTGATGAGGTCGCTTCCGGCAACTCTCAGGCTTACATCGGCGCTGACTACTACTGGAAGGGCAAGCACGCTGGCTGGTCCCCGTTCACCGCGATTCCCATGGGTCTGACCTATACGGAAATCGACGCATGGATGAAGTTCGGCGGCGGCCAAGAGCTGTATGAAAAGCTGGGCGACGAATTTGGCGTCATCGGCTTCCCGGCTGGTAACACCGGCGTGCAGATGGGCGGTTGGTTCAACAAAGAAATCGAATCCGTTGACGACATCCGCGGTCTAAAGATGCGTATCCCCGGCCTTGGCGGCGACGTCATGGCGAAACTGGGCGCGTCCCCTGTGTCCGTCCCCGGCGGTCAGATCTACGAAAACCTGGTCTCCGGCGCGATCGACGCGACCGAATGGGTTGGTCCGTGGAACGACTACTTCCTGAAGCTTTATGAAGCCGCCAAGTACTACTACTGGCCCGGTTTCCACGAGCCAGGTTCGCAGCTGTGCATGGGCATGAACAAGACCTGGTGGTCGACCGTTCCTGCCATTGATCAGACCATGATCAAAATTGCCTGCGCCGAAGAGAACGCCCTGTCGATGGCAGAAAACAATGCCAACAACGGTACGTACCTGAACAAGCTGATCGACGAATACGGTGTCGAACTGCGTGAATTCAACGATGACGTCTACGAAGCCTTCGGGTCTGCGTCGGCTGAAGTCATCGAAGAGGCACGTGATCACAGCCCGCTGGCCGCCGAAATCTTCGACAGCCACCTGAAGGCACGCGCTGACATTGGTGCTTGGACCGCTCTGTCCGACGCCGCCTATGTCAACAAGCGGAACCGCGTGCTCGACATCTAATTGCCAACGCGGCATATCCGGGCCGAATGGTTCGGCGCGAACGGGGCGGGCAATGCTCGCCCCGTTCAGCGTTAATAAAAAACTAATAGCATCCGGGGGGAACGGGATGGAAACGCAAGTGGCGTCGCGCGCATTGTTGGCGCGCGGATTTGGCTGGACGGTGCTCGCCGTATTAGCTGCCTACATGATCAATGTCGTCCTGCAATTCTGGTTCGACTTTCCCGGCGTGACGGCAACCGTCTCTGGGCAGATTTCGGCCCTTGGGCTGGTGCAGGTCGCGATCCTGTTGCTCGCCGCCGCACTGGCGATTGGCTATGTGATCTCGTCGCCTGGCACCGCATTGCGCGCCGATGCAGCACGGATCAGCAACTTTAACCGCTTTTTGGTGCGCTCTGCCTTCTTTGTCGTCCTGCTCGTAGGCATGGGCGACGCGATCCTGTCCTTCTTGCGGGTGCAGAACATGCTGGACGGCATCGTCGGTAGCGATATGTCGTCCAATCTGGGCCGCGCGGATTACCGCGGCATGTATTTCCACGTCCCGCTGATGCTGATTGGCATCGTGCTTGGGTCTGTGACACGGGGCCTTGGCTTTATCTGGCTGTCGCTGCTTGTGGTCGGCGCTGAACTGTTGATCGTGCTGTCCCGCTTCGTCTTTTCGTACGAGCAAGCCTTCATGGCCGACCTTGTCCGTTTTTGGTACGGCGCGCTGTTCCTCTTCGCCTCGGCTTACACCTTGCTCGAAGAAGGCCATGTGCGCGTTGACCTTCTCTATGCTTCCATGCGCCGCGAAACCAAAGGGCGCGTGAACGCCGTTGGGTCCATCGTGCTGGGCATGGCGCTGTGCTGGACGATCCTGATCTTGGGGTTCGGCACATCTTCGTCCATCATCGTTGGCCCCATCTTGGTGTTTGAAACCACGCAATCCGGCTTTGGCATGTACGTCAAATACATGATGGCAGGCTTTCTGGCGATTTTCGCCATTACGATGATGATACAATTCGTGGCCCAGTTTCTGGAAGCCATCGCCGACAAGCGCGGCGAACCGGGCGCGCGTGAAACGCACGCCGACATGATCTGAACGGGGACACGACATGGAACTCTTTTTTCTACTAATGCTGCTTGTCGTCATGGCGACGGCGCTCGGCTCCGGTTACCCCGTGGCCTTTGCCCTTCCGGGCTCTGCAATCATCACCGTCGGCGTCGCCGCCGCGGCTGGCTACTTGTTCGAGGGCACGACATCTGCCTATTTCGCCAATGGCGGCCCGTCTCAGTGGCTGTCTGCGGGCGTCACCAACCTGCGCGGGGTCTATTGGGAACCCGAGCGTGACACCCTGATCGCCATTCCGCTGTTCATCTTTATGGGCATCATGCTTCAGCGGTCCAAGATCGCAGAGGACCTGCTGGTCAACATGGCCCAGCTGTTTGGCCCGATCCCCGGTGGCCTTGGCATTTCGGTCATCGTCGTGGGCGCGCTGCTGGCCGCGACAACCGGTATCGTCGGCGCAACCGTGGTTGCGATGGGGATGATTTCCCTGCCAGCCATGATGCGCAACGGCTACTCTAACTCGCTGTCATCCGGCGTTATTGCCGCGTCCGGCACCCTGGGGCAGATCATTCCGCCGTCTATCGTGCTGATCATTCTGGCCGACCAACTTGCCTCTGCCGTCGATCAGGCGGGCACGTCGCGTCAGGAACTCTACAAGGTTGCCACAGGCGAGATTTCGATGCCGTCGGAATTCGCCATCGTCTCTACTTCTGCTGGTGACATGTTCCTTGGGGCGTTGGTGCCGGGTCTGCTGCTGGTGGGTATTTATATCCTCTACGTTCTGGCTATCGCGATCTTCCGCCCGAAAATGGCACCTGCTGTGCCTTACGAAGGCAAGTATGACGCGTCTTTCCTTGGCAACGTTTTGCTGGCCATGGTGCCGCCGCTGGCCCTGATCCTGCTGGTTCTGGGTTCCATCATCTCGGGCGTTGCCACTGTGAACCAGGCCGGTGCCATCGGTGCCGCTGGTGCGCTGATCATGGCGGGCTACCGCCTGCATCCCGAAGGGCGCGGCGGCCGCTTTATCCCCGCGATCATCGCGGCGGCAGGCCTTATCTTGGTGGCTTGGACGGTGTCCAACTATAACACCAACGTCCTGAACATGCAGTCCGCGTCCGACAAGTTCGGCGTCACTCTGGCCGCCATCGGCGTCGGGATGATCGTGCTGTCCATTGTCTGGTCCGGCGTGCGCGCCTTCTATAACGACGACGCGCTGACAGGCGTCATGGTGGAAACCGCCAAGACGACGTCCTTGGTGTTCATCATCCTGCTGGGTGCCGCCATGCTGACCGCCGCCTTCCGCGCCTTTGGCGGTGAAGAGCTGGTCAAGCACTTCCTTGAAGGGTTGCCGGGCGGTTTCTGGACCAAGTTCATGATCGTTATGGCCGTGATCTTTGTGCTGGGCTTCTTTCTGGACTTCATCGAAATCGCTGTGGTCGTGGTGCCAATCGTCGCCCCGATCCTGCTCGCCGACCCAGAGGCGAACGTTTCCGCCGTCTGGCTGGGCGTGATGATCGGTCTGAACCTGCAGACCTCGTTCCTGACACCGCCCTTCGGCTTTGCGCTGTTCTATCTGCGCGGCGTCGCACCGGCAGCGGTCAAGACGATCCAGATCTATAAGGGTGTCATCGCCTTTATCGGTCTGCAAATCGCAGCCCTTGTGATCGTGGCCTTCAACCCGCCGCTGGTGAACTATCTGCCTGCGCGCACATCGCTGACGGCCGAAACCGCACCGCCGCCCGTAAACCCCGCGCTGCAATACTGCATCGAGGAATACGTGACCAACGCCTTTGACACGAGGGGCAATCAGATTGCCACGGCGATCACAGCTGCTGGTGCGCTGGACGTGTCCTATCTGCCCAAAGACCTGCAAGACGACTGGGTCGATGGACTAGAAAAGGCGCAATCTGTGCCGGGTCTCGTGCTCGACATCGAAACCACCCGCGATCTGCAGACTGCAGGGGCTGTCGACTACCGGCCCGAGCATAAGATCGTGCGCGCTTTGCAGCGTGACATGTTGATCCGCACCAAAGAGATCGACGATCTACGTGTGCGGGCGTCGCGTGGGTTTGGCGACAGCGAAGGGCAAACCGCCCGTGCTGACAGACTGCAGGCCGAAGTCGACGCCCTGCAGGCGCAGATTCCCGCCACTTGGGAAGACACGCAAACCACCTACGCTGCGATCAACAAGCAGAACGAGACCGCGCGCAATATCTATCGCCGCACGGTCGATCAGGCCTATGCGCCTGTGGTCGAACTGAAGGCCGTGATTGCCAGCGCTGATGCGCTTGCGCCACTGGCTGACCCGATCGCTGCGCTGGCGGCGGATGCACCCACGATGGACCGCGACACTGCGGATGCCCGCTTCAAAGAGGTCGAATCCATGTTCGGCGGAATTGATGGCGGACGCGAAATCCGCGGCCTGCTTGCCGATGCCCGCAAGGAAATCGACGACCGGTCCCCTGATCCAGAGCGTGCGATGGAATACATCGTCGAGGCGCAGGAACTGTTCGCATCCGAAGTCGAATGGCGCACCCGCGCCAAGACGGAACTGTTGCCGGGGATCGAGGCGTATGACGCCGCGATCAATGACACGATCGGCCTGCGCCAGCAGCCGCGTCTGCCCCGCGCACAGGCTTTGGAAGTCGCCGAATGTTCGTCGCATCACCGCGACATCTCGCTGAACTTCTAAAGCGATCAACAACTTGCAAAAGGCCGGGACCCGTTCCCGGCCTTTTCGCATTTTAATCGCGCTTGCCCTGTGCGCTGGTGCACCTATCGCCAGTTGTGTGTGCAGACTATGTTCTGCGCGAACACAGATTAAGGGTGCCATATGACTGCCATCGTGTCCGTCACGAACCTGCGCAAATCCTACGACACCGGATTCGAGGCGCTGAAGGGGATCAACCTCGAGATTGAAGAAGGCGAAATCCTCGCCCTGCTGGGCCCGAACGGTGCCGGCAAAACAACGCTGATTTCCACGATCTGCGGCATCACGGTGCCGACCTCTGGCATCATCACCGTCGGCGGGTTTGACACCGTTCATGAATACCGCGCCGCGCGCAGCCTGATCGGTCTGGTTCCGCAAGAGATTAACCTAGAGCCGTTCGAGACGGTGCAGAACACCGTCCGCTTTTCCCGCGGCCTGTTCGGCAAGCCCCGCGATGACGCCCGCGTCGCCGAAATCCTGAAATCCCTGTCGCTGGACGACAAGGCGACCGCCAAGATCAAAGAACTGTCTGGCGGGATGAAGCGCCGCGTGCTGATCGCCAAGGCGCTGGCGCACGAACCGCGCGTGCTGTTCCTTGACGAACCCACCGCTGGCGTCGACGTAGAGCTGCGCAAAGACATGTGGAACGTTGTCGCCGACCTGAAACGCCAAGGCGTCACGATCATCCTGACAACGCATTACATCGAAGAGGCCGAGGCCATCGCCGACCGTGTCGGCGTCATCAGCAAAGGCCAGATCCTGCTGATCCAAGACAAGGCTGAAATGATGGCCCAGATGGGCAAAAAGCAGCTGCGCGTCGATCTGGCCCAGCCCGCCACGACGATCCCCGCCGCGCTGGCGCATTACGATCTGACGCTGGAAAAAGACGGCAACGTCCTTGTCTATACCTATGACACCCGCAAGGACCGCACCGGCATCCGCACGCTTCTGAACGACATGGCGAACGCGGGCCTGACCATGACCGACCTGCAAACCCAGCAAAGCAGCCTCGAAGACATCTTTGTCGGCTTGGTAAAGGACAACGCATGAACCTGACCGCGATAAAATCAATCTACCGCTTTGAAATGGCGCGGTTCTTTCGCACCATCACCCAGTCGCTGATCAGCCCCGTGCTGTCGACATCGCTGTATTTCGTGGTCTTCGGCACCGCCATCGGCAGCCGGATCGAGACGGTCGAGGACGTCAGCTATGGCGCATTCATCGTCCCCGGCCTGATCATGCTGTCAGTGATGACGCAGGCCACCAGCAACGCCAGCTTTGGTATCTACTTTCCGAAATTCATCGGCACGATCTACGAACTTCTCTCCGCCCCGGTGAACTTTATCGAAATCACAGTCGGATATGTGGGTGCGGCGGCAACCAAGGCGCTGTTCATCGGCACCATCATCTTTATCACCGCCTTTTTCTTCGTTGATATCCAAGTCGCCCATCCATTCTGGATGCTCGCCTTTCTGATCATGACCTGCATCAGCTTCTCGCTACTGGGCTTTATCATCGGCATCTGGGCCGGAAATTTCGAACAACTGCAGTTGATCCCGCTGCTGATCATCACACCGCTCGTCTTCCTTGGCGGCTCTTTCTACTCTGTCACGATGCTGCCACCGATCTGGCAGACGATCACCATGTTCAACCCGGTCGTCTATCTGATCTCTGGCTTCCGCTGGGCGTTCTTTGACACCGCAGACGTCCCCGTCGGCTTGTCGCTGCTGGCGATTAGCCTGTTCATGGCGGCCTGTCTGACGGCAATCTGGTGGATCTTCCGCACAGGCTGGCGCATTCGGCAATAACCAGACCCGCATCGCCGCCGCCAACCCTTGCCCCGCGCGGGCAGGGGACCTAGATCGGGAGGATGAAAATCAAACTCCCGTTTCTGAACCGCGACCCGGTCGTCAATGTCGTGCGCCTGCAAGGCGCGATCAGCACCTCTGGCCGCGGGCTCGACGATGCCTCGCTGGCCCCTGTGCTGCAAAAGGCCTTTACCAAAGGCAAGCCAAAGGCCGTCGCCCTGCAGATTAACTGTCCCGGCGGCAGCCCCGTTCAATCGTCCCTGATCGCCGCGCGCATCCGCCGTCTGTCACAGGAAAACAACGTCCCCGTTATTGCTTTCGTCGAAGACGTCGCGGCCTCTGGCGGTTACTGGCTCGCCTGCGCCGCAGATGAAATCTACGCTGATGTCGGCTCGCTGGTCGGGTCCATCGGCGTCATTTCCGCAGGCTTCGGCTTTCACGAACTGATCGACCGCTACGGGGTTGAACGCCGCGTTCATACCGCCGGCACCAGCAAATCCATGCTCGACCCCTTCCGCCCGCAAAAGGCCGAAGACGTGCACAAGCTTGAGGGCTGGCTGACCAACCTGCACGAGATCTTTATCACCTACGTCAAATCACGCAGGGAAGCGCAATTGGACGACGACCTCGCCATCTTCTCTGGTGAAGTCTGGATCGGCCAAAAGGCGCAGGCCAAGGGTCTGATCGACGACATCGGCCACATGATCCCCGTGATGAAGGCGGTTCATGGCGATAAGGTTAAATTCCGCCGCTTTGGCCCGAAAAAGTCCCTGCTGTCCCGCTTTGGCGCGCGCCTGATGGGCGACGCCATCGGCACGATAGAGGATCGCAGCGCCTTTGCCCGGTTCGGCCTGTAAATGCTGATCAAGGTCGCGGCCCTGTTTCTGGTGTTCTTCTTTGTCCTTGGACTGTTCGGTAAATGGCGGTTCCCGGGGCAGAAACAGATGGCCGCGGCCAAATGCGCCAAATGCGGGCGCTATAATATTGGTAAAGGCCCCTGCGCCTGTGAAAAGGGAAAGCCCTGAATGGAATGGTTTCTTGCGGCCGCTGGCCTGATTATCCTGATCTTTGCAGGCGATTCACTGGTCAAAGGCGCGGTCAACCTTGCGCTGCGCCTTGGCGTGCCTGCGCTGATCGTGTCGCTGACCATCGTCGCCTTCGGCACCTCTGCGCCGGAATTGCTGATCTCGGTCCAGTCCATTCTGGACGGCGTGCCGGGCCTTGCACTGGGCAACGTCGTGGGATCGAACACCGCCAACGTGCTGCTGGTGCTGGGTGTGCCTGCGCTTTTGGCCGTGATGCATACGTCAGAGACAAATGTCCGCAGCAGCTATTTGCAAATGCTGGCCGCGACGGTGCTGTTCATCGCGCTTTGCTTTACTGGCACCCTGAACTGGATCAGCGGCTTGATCTTGCTGGCGGGCCTGACCGCGATGCTGACCCACGCCATCCTGACCGTGCGCCGCAGCGCCGCAGCGCCAGAGGTCGAAGGCGCCGATCCATCAATGGGCTGGCCCCAGATCATCCTTTACCTTGTCCTTGGCCTGATCGGCTTGCCCATCGGATCGCATTTACTCATTTCCGGGGCCACGATCATCGCGCAAAACTTCGGCCTGTCTGACAGCGTCATTGGTCTGACATTGGTCGCGGTCGGCACATCGCTGCCTGAACTGGCGACCACCGTGATGGCCGCCCTGCGCCGCCAAGCGGATGTCGCCTTGGGCAATGTCATCGGTTCTAACATGTTCAACTTGCTTGGTATCATGGGCGTCGCCACGCTGGTCGGTCCTGTCCCGGTCGATGCGCAATTCCTGACCTTTGACCTTTGGGTCATGTTGGGCGCAGCGCTACTGATGATCCCGCTGGTGTTCTTTCGCGCCGATATCACGCGCATCTGGGGCATCGGCCTGACGGGTGCCTATGCTGTCTACGTCTGGTCGCTGCTATGACCGCGCTGGTCACCGGGGCAGGGGCGCGGCTGGGCCGGGCCATGGCGCTGTATCTGGCGGATCGCGGCCACGATGTTGCCGTGCACTACGCCAGTTCTGCGGATGGCGCAGAGGAGGTCGCGGGCGCGATTCGCGCCAAAGGCCGCCGTGCTGTCACGCTGCAGGCCGATCTGCTGAATGAAGAGGCGACTCAATCCTTGGTTGATCGCGCTGTGCAGGCCTTGGGGCCGCTGACAGTGCTGGTCAACAACGCGTCGATCTTTGAATACGACAACATCGCATCGGCCACGCGCAGCAGCTGGGACCGTCATATGGACTCCAACCTGCGCGCGCCTTTTGTGCTGACCCAGCACTTCGCCCAGCAAGTGCCCGATCCCGCAATTGATGCACAAGGCGAGCCGGTGGCGCAGGGGCTGATCGTCAACATGCTGGACCAGCGTGTGCAGAAACTAACACCGGAATTTGCGACCTATACCCTTGCCAAGATGGGGCTCTGGGCGCTGACCCGCACTGCCGCCCAAGGCCTTGCCCCGCGCGTGCGCGTCAACGGGATTGGTCCAGGTCCAACCCTACAAGGTGCGCGGCAATCGACCGAGCATTTCAAGGGCCAACGCGCCGCGACGGTGTTGGAACGCGGCGCTGATCCGGGCGATATTTGCGCCGCGCTTGGCTATCTTTTGGATGCCAAAGCGGTCACCGGCCAGATGATCGCTGTGGATGGCGGTCAGCATTTGGCATGGCAGACGCCGGATGTTCTTGGGGTTGAATAATGAGCGCGACGTTAAGTTATGCACCTTGACAAGCGATCTGGCGTAGCAGGGCCAAATTTATACCTCTGATGAGATGTTTACATAATCTTCATAAATAAGATGCGTAAAATCAAAGGGTTATAAGTATTGCTTAAATATCGGGCATTTCGATGAACCCCCCGAAGTATAAGGAAAATTTAGAACCCACGCCATTTTGCCCCCGCAGTTATCCACAGATTCCGTGGATGCCTTTCGTCTTGTTCCAGCCGCGTTAACATTGCAGCCACTCCAGAATCACGGACCCTTCATGACTGACGCCCCAGACGCGACCCCTGACGCCGCCCCGCTGACCGGATACGCCTATATTGCCGGCTTCGTGAAGACGCTCGACAGCTCTCCGGGTGTGTACCGGATGCTGGATGGCGAAAGCCGGGTTTTGTATGTCGGCAAGGCGCGTAACCTTAAAGCGCGGGTCAGTAACTACAGCCGTCCGGGCCCACATTCTGGCCGTATCGCCCGCATGATCCGCGAGACGCAGATGATGATGGTCCTGACCACAAGGACAGAGACAGAGGCGCTGCTGCTAGAGCAGAACCTTATCAAGCAGCTTAAGCCGCGCTACAACGTGCTGCTGCGCGACGATAAGTCCTTTCCGAATATCCTTGTGACGACTGGCCACGACTGGCCCCAGATCAAAAAGCACCGCGGGGCCAAGACGGAAAAGGGTGAATACTACGGCCCCTTCGCCGGTGTGGGTGCGGTGAACCGGACGTTGAACCAGTTGCAGCGGGTGTTCCTGCTGCGCAACTGCACGGATCAGGACTTTGAGACACGGACTCGCCCCTGCCTGCAATACCAGATCAAGCGGTGTTCTGGCCCGTGCTGCGGTCTGGTTTCGGCGGAGGATTACAAAGCCTCTGTCCGCGATGCGCAGGCGTTTTTGTCAGGCCGCACCAGGGGCATTCAGCAAACCCTAGCCGCTGAAATGGCCGCCGCGTCAGAGGCGATGGAGTTTGAGCGTGCCGCTGCGATGCGCGACCGGATCAAGGCGCTGACACAGGTGCAGACCGCGCAGGGCATCAACCCCAAGCATGTCGAAGAGGCGGATATCATCGGTCTGCATATCGACGGCGGGCAGGCCTGCGTGCAGGTGTTCTTTATCCGCGCCAACCAGAACTGGGGCAACCACGACTACTATCCCCGCATCAGCGGCGAAGAGGACGCGTCCGAGGTGATGGAGGCTTTCGTCGGTCAGTTCTATTCCGACCGCGAGCCGCCGAAGATGGTGATCCTGTCCCACGGCCTTGATAGCGACGATCTGATGTCAGAGGCGCTGGCTGAAAAACTGGGGCGCAAGGTCGAGATCATCGTGCCCCAGCGCGGCGAAAAGGCCGAGCTGGTGCAGGGCGCGCTGCGCAATGCGCGCGAGAGCCTTGCGCGCAAGATGAGCGAGACTGCGACGCAAAGCCGTTTGTTAAAGGGTGTCGCGGAGGCGTTTGACCTGACCAAAGCGCCCCAGCGGGTCGAGGTGTATGACAACAGCCACATTCAGGGTGCCTTTGCCGTTGGCGCGATGGTCGTCGTTGGGCCGGACGGGTTCGAGAAGAACCAATACCGCAAGTTCAATATCCGCGGCGAGGATCTGACGCCGGGCGATGACTTTGGTATGATGAAAGAGGTGCTGACCCGCCGTTTCCAGCGCCTGCTAAAAGAAGACCCCGACCGCAAGGCGGGCACCTGGCCCGACCTGTTGCTGATCGACGGCGGCGCGGGGCAGGTGAGCGCGGTGCGCGAGATTATGGAAAAGCTGGGCGTGGGTGATGTGCCCATGGTCGGCGTGGCCAAGGGCATTGACCGGGATGCGGGCAAGGAAGAATTCCACCGCACGGGCAAAAGCGTCATGGCGCTGCGGCACAATGATCCGGTGCTGTATTTCATTCAACGCATGCGGGATGAAGTGCACCGCTTTGCCATCGGCACCCACCGGGCGAAACGCGCCAAGGCGATTGGGGCGACGCCGCTGGATGATGTGCCGGGGGTCGGGGCCACGCGCAAACGGGCGCTGCTGGCGCATTTTGGCTCTGCCAAGGCTGTGGCGCGGGCCAATTTGGCGGACCTGACGGCCGTATCAGGGATAAGCCAGAGTATGGCGCAGACCATTTACGACTATTTTCACGAGAATGGCTGAGGCTGGGCTGATTTCCGATTTTTCGCCGAAAAATCGGGTTGGGGCGCTGCCCCAAGCCCCGAGGTATTTTTGACCAGAAGAAGGCTAGGGGCCACGCATCGTCTGGTTTATCTGAATGGCACTAGCTAAGGTGACGCCATGACATTGAATGTGCCCAATATCCTGACGATCTTGCGGTTGCTGGCGGCTCCGGCTGTGGCGATCATGTTTTTGTTCTTTGCACGGCCTTGGGCGGACTGGTTTGCGCTGGTTTTATTCGTGGTTGCTGCCCTGACCGATTTTGTCGACGGTTATCTGGCGCGGGCGTGGAAGCAGGAAAGCAAGTTTGGCGCAATGCTGGACCCGATTGCTGACAAGGCAATGGTGGTGATTGCGCTACTGGTGATCACGGGCTTTTCCGGCATGAATGCTTGGATTTTGCTGCCTGCGACATTCATTATCTTTCGCGAAGTCTTTGTCTCTGGTCTGCGCGAGTTTTTGGGGGCCAAGGCGGGGCTGCTGAAGGTCACGCAGTTGGCGAAGTGGAAGACGACGGCGCAGATGGTGGCCATCGCGTTTTTGTTCGCAGCTGGTGCGTTCGAGCATTATTTCGTCATGCAGTCTTTTGGTATGGATGCGGATACGGTCGACGCGATCTTTGCCGGTCAAATTTCCGACGAGATGGGGCTGGTCTGGAAAAGCTGGGGCGCCCATCTGACGTGGTACACGGGCGTTGTCGGTCTGTGGTTGGCAGCCGTTTTGACGCTGGCGACGGGCTGGGATTATTTCCGTAAAGCACTGCCGTATCTAAGGGATAGCTAATGGATGTGATGTATTTTGCATGGGTGCGAGAGCGCATCGGTCTGCCCCGCGAGCGGGTCGAGACGCAGGCGGCGACGGTGAACGAGCTTGTGGCAGAACTGATGGCGCGCGAAGAGCGGTATGCGGCCGCCTTTGCTGATACTTCAGCCCTGCGGGTGGCGTTGGATCAGGTGCTGTCGGATTTCGATGCGCCCTTGGCCGGCGTGCGCGAAGTGGCATTTTTCCCGCCAATGACGGGCGGCTGATGCAGGTCCGGGTCCAAGAGGGCGTCTTTGACGCAGGTGTCGAGTTGAACGCCTTTTCAGCGCGGGCAGAGGGCGCTGGCGCTGTTGTCAGCTTTACTGGAATCGTGCGCGATGTGGCGGGCGGTTTGCAGCATATGATGATCGAACATTACCCCGGCATGACCGAAAAAGCGATTTCTGCAATCGTGGCCGAGGCGCGGGAGCGCTGGAGCTTGGCGGATGCTTTGGTGATTCACCGCTTTGGTCAGTTGGCGCCCGGCGCGCCGATTATGATGGTCGCGGCAGCCTCTGCCCACCGGGCGGATGCCTTTGCGGCGGCGGATTTTCTGATGGATTATCTGAAATCCCGCGCGCCGTTCTGGAAGAAAGAAGTCACCGCAGAAGGCGCCGATTGGGTCGCCGCCAAGGATGATGACGAGGCGGCGCTGACCCGCTGGGACTGACCTTATCCGCGGGTAAAACGGGCGTTGCGTTAAGCTTTTGTTAAGGGCGCGTGGCGGTGGCAGGTCAGGATATGATCGTTGACCAGCCCGCAGGCCTGCATAAAGGCGTAGACGATTGTTGGCCCGCAGAACTTAAACCCCGCCTTTTTGAGGTCTTTTGAGATTTGCGTCGACAGCGGCGTAAAGCCGGGCACGTCGGCCATTGTGGCGCGGTGGGTTTGCAGCGGCGCACCGTCGACGTAATCCCATAAAAAGCGGTCAAAGCCTTGCTCGGCCTCGATCTTTTGCCAGGCTTGCGCATTGGTGATCGTGGCTGCGATCTTGCCCCGATGGCGGATGATGCTGGGGTTCGCCAGCAGGCGGGTGATGTCATCCTCGCCCCATGTGGCCACGATATTGGGGTCGAAATTGGCAAAGGCCGCGCGGAAATTGTCGCGCTTTTTCAAGATGGTGATCCAGGATAGGCCGGCCTGAAAGCCGTCAAGCACCAGCTTTTCCCACAGCGCACGGCTGTCGTATTCGGGCACGCCCCATTCGGTGTCGTGGTAGGCCTGATAGATAGGGTCATCCCCGGCCCAGGCGCAACGTGTCAGGGTCATGAGGCCACTTTCCTGCTGGGTCTTAACGTGGTGTTAGGGGCGTGCGTCCAATGTGGCAAGGCCCGTGCATGGAACCCGTCAGATGCTTAAACCCCGCCGCGATGCTATCCCCGATCCAGAGGAACAATTCGAAGATCCGCTGCAATTTGCTTTTGCTAGTCGGGACGCGGATACGCCTGCGCTGGTGACACATGCGCTGGACCGGGGGCGGGCGCGGCTGGCGTTTCAGCCGGTTGTTGTGGCGAATGATATGGGAAAGGTCGCCTTTTACGAGGGGCTGATCCGTCTGCTGGATGATGCCGGGCGGGTGATCCCGGCGGCGAATTTCATGCCGCAGGTGGCGGATACCGAAATCGGGCGCCGCATTGATGTGCTGACGCTGGAACTGGCGCTGCGGATGTTGCGGCAGCATCCGGGGATGCGGCTGTCGGTGAACGTGTCGGCCCGGTCGCTGGGCGATTGGCGTTGGCGACAAACGCTAGAAGCAGGATTGTCGGAACGCGGGGCGCTGGGGAATCGGCTGATTTTTGAGATTAGCGAAACCTCTGCCATGATGCTGCACGAGGTGGTGATGCGGTTCATGGAGGATATGCAGCCGCGCGGCGTGGCCTTTGCACTGGACGGCTTCGGGGGCGGGATGACGGCGTTTCGGCATCTTAAGGATTTCTTTTTCGACATGGTGAAGGTGGACAAGACCTTTGTGAAAGGGATCGCTGACGATCCCGATAATCAGGTGCTGGTCGAGGCGTTGGTCACCGTTGCGCATCAGTTCGAAATGTTTGCCATCGTGGAAGGTGTCGAAAACGCGCGGGATGCGGCGTGGCTGCAGGGGATCAATGCGGATTGTCTGCAAGGTTATCATATCGGTGCACCGAAGTTCGACATTGCCTGATACTTGTCGTTGCCCTTGAAAATTTAGCGGCCTACATTTGGATCAATCGCGCAGGGGGTGCGCTTGATTGTGCCCGTCTTGCGCATTGTAACCGCTAGAAAGGGTTAACATGACCAACGTCGTGATCGCGTCCGCCGGGCGCACAGCTGTCGGCAGCTTCCTTGGATCGTTTGCCGCAACGCCTGCCCATGATTTGGGTGCCGCCATGCTGGAAGGTATCGTCGCACGCGCAGGCATCGATAAGTCAGAGGTGAGCGAGACCATTTTGGGTCAGGTGCTGACCGCGGCGCAGGGCCAAAACCCCGCGCGTCAGGCGCATATCAACGCCGGCTTGCCGATCGAATCTTCGGCTTGGTCGCTGAATCAGGTCTGCGGCTCTGGCCTGCGCGCTGTGGCGATTGCGGCGCAGCATATCCAGCTCGGCGATGCGTCTATCATCGCGGCTGGCGGACAGGAAAATATGTCCATGTCGCCCCATGCCGCGAACCTGCGTCAGGGTCATAAGATGGGCGATGTGTCGTACATCGACACGATGATCAAGGACGGCCTTTGGGATGCCTTCAACGGCTATCACATGGGGCAAACTGCTGAAAACGTGGCTGAAAAGTATCAGATTAGCCGTGATCAGCAGGATGAATTCGCCGTCGGATCCCAGAACAAGGCCGAGGCCGCGCAGAAGGCTGGCAAGTTCAAGGACGAGATCATTCCCTTCACCATCAAGACCCGCAAGGGCGAGACGGTGATGGATGCGGACGAATACATCCGCCATGGCGCGACGATGGAAGCGATGCAGAAACTGCGCCCGGCCTTTGCTAAGGATGGCTCTGTCACGGCGGCCAATGCCTCTGGTTTGAACGACGGCGCGGCAGGTTGTTTGCTGATGACGGCGGATGAGGCTGAAAAGCGTGGGATCGAGCCTTTGGCGCGGATCGTGTCATATGCAACCGCCGGTCTGGACCCCAAGATCATGGGCGTTGGCCCGATTTTCGCATCGCGCAAAGCGCTGGAAAAGGCTGGCTGGAAGGCCGCCGACCTAGAGCTGGTCGAGGCGAACGAGGCATTCGCGGCGCAGGCTTGCGCTGTGAACAAAGAAATGGGCTGGGACCCAGCAATCGTCAACGTGAATGGCGGCGCGATTGCGATCGGTCACCCCATCGGTGCCTCGGGCGCGCGGGTGCTGAACACGCTGCTGTTCGAAATGCAGCGCCGCGGCGTAAAAAAGGGTCTGGCGACCCTGTGCATCGGCGGCGGCATGGGCGTTGCCATGTGTGTTGAGCGTCCCTGACCTTGACCAACGCGGCACCCCTATTTTGGGTGCCGCGAAATAAAATTGCGTAAATTATAGGTTAGCCTTTTGACAAATGGCGCAGAGCTGCGCAAAATTAAAACTCCAACCTGAGGAGGAGGATAAACCATGGCGAGAGTTGCACTTGTGACGGGCGGAACGCGGGGGATTGGCGGGGCCATTAGCCACGCACTGAAGGCCGCTGGATATACCGTCGCCGCGACCTACGCCGGGAACGACGAAAAGGCGAAAGCCTTCACCGACGAGACCGGTATCAAGACCTATAAATGGGACGTTGGCAATTACGAGGCCTGCAAGGCGGGTATCGCACAGATCGAAGCCGATATTGGCCCGGTTGAAGTCTTGGTCAACAATGCGGGAATCACCCGCGACGCGCCCTTTCACAAGATGACGCCAGACCAGTGGAACGAGGTCATCGGCACCAATCTGACGGGCGTTTTCAACATGACGCATCCGGTCTGGCCGGGAATGCGCGAACGCAAGTTCGGGCGGATCATCACGATTTCATCGATCAATGGTCAGAAAGGTCAGTTTGCGCAGGCAAATTACGCGGCTGCGAAGGCGGGCGATATCGGCCTGACCAAATCGCTGGCCCAAGAAGGCGCGCGCGCCGGGATCACGGTTAACGCGATCTGCCCCGGCTATATCAACACCGATATGATGGCGACGATCCCTGAAAAGGTGATGGATTCCATTGTCGGCGCGATTCCCGTGGGCCGTTTGGGCGAGCCAGAGGAGATCGCCCGCGCGGTGGTATTCTTGGCATCCGACGATGCAGCCTTCATTACGGGCGCAACAATTACGGCCAACGGCGGTCAATACATGACGTAATCCTGCGGGATTTCAGCTAAGCGAAAGGCCGGGACATGTTCCCGGCCTTTCTGCTTTTGGGGACCCTATGACGCGAAACATGGCGACTTTGATCGGCTTTTTGGCGGTGCTGCTGTGGTCCCTGTTGGCCGTGCTGACCGTGGCCACGGTGCCAGTACCGCCGTTCCAACTGACGGCGCTGACCTTTGCCGTGGGGGCGGGCGTTGGGCTGATCTGGGGGGCGGTGACGGGCAGCCTGGGCCAGTTGCGGCAGGTGCCGCTGCGGGTTTACGCCGCCGGAACCCTTGGTTTATTTGGTTATCATGCGCTTTATTTTTCAGCGCTGCGTTTGGCACCGCCCGCCGAGGCGGGGTTGATTGCCTATTTGTGGCCCCTGCTGATTGTGCTGATGTCGGGACTGTTGCCGGGCGAGGTGTTGCGCCGGGGTCATATCTTGGGCGCGGTGTTGGGCTTTGCTGGGGCGGCGCTGATCATTTTGGGCGGACGCGGCGCGGGGCAGCCCGGCGCGATGGCGGGATATGGGCTGGCGCTGCTGTGTGCGGTGTTTTGGTCCAGCTATTCGGTCTTGTCGCGCCGGATGAAGACGGTGCCGACGGTCAGTGTGACGGTGTTTTGCGCAGCGACGGCAGTGCTGTCCGCGCTGGTGCACGTGGGCACGGAAATCACGGTCTGGCCAAGCTTTGCAGGTTGGTGCGCCGTTGTGGCCTTGGGCCTTGGGCCCGTTGGGGCTGCGTTTTTCGTTTGGGATATCGGGGTCAAACGCGGTGACATTCAGCTACTTGGTACGGCGTCTTATGCGGCACCGGTGCTGTCGACGTTTGTGTTGATCGCGGCTGGGCAGGCTGTTGCCAGTCCGTCGCTGATCTGGGCGACTGTTCTGATCGTCGGGGGTGCCGCACTGGCCGCTCGGGCCAGCGCGGAAAAAGGTGTCAGTGGGACAGGCGGCCGATCTCTTCTTTGAGCATCAGCTTTTGCTTTTTCAGGCGCGCAATTTCCATGTCATCGGTGGCAGGGCTACGCTGCAGGCTTTCTACCGAATCGGACAGGGTTTGGTGTTTCTTCTTCAATTCCTCAACGTGCGAACTCAAGCTCATGGTCGGCTCCTTTTGCTGTCATTGAACAGTTACATTGCAGCATACGGATCAGGCTGTGTCACCTGTTTTGACTGCAATCAGGTCGTATCTCCATCTTCTTGCGCAACTATTGCCAAGTTATTAACCGCCGAGCGGCAATTTTTCGCCGTGACGTAGAACGGCACGGATGGCGGGGGTGTAATCATCGCCATCGTGATTATGTATAGCGCCAACGTGTAAGATAAGCGGCTGGGCCAGTTGGAACGCGGCGCGTCCCCCCAGTTTTGCCTGCACCATGACCAGATTCGGCGCGCGGCCCGGGCGCGGCGTCAGCGGTTGGACGATCACGCTTCCAAGGCGGCCATAAAGCATAGCCAAAATTTCATGTAAGCGGGCGGTTTGCTGAATGATCGTCAGCGTGCCGCGCGGTGCGGTGCGGCGGATGCCCGTTTCGAGCCAATCGGCAAGCGGCGTCGTGCCGGCGCGGCCCGTGTCGCGGCCGGGATCGCTGGACGTCGCGCCGCGGTGACGCTCGAAATAGGGTGGGTTCATGATGACGTGGTCGTATTGGGTTTGGCGGATATCTAGGGGTAGATCCCGTAGGTCGGCGGTGTGGATTTGGGCCATGATGCCAGCCTCTGCCGCGTTGCGGCGGGCGAGGGCGGCGTAGCTGTCCTGCAGTTCGATCCCTGTGCACATTAGGCCTGGCACGCGGGTCGCGGCGCAAAGCATGGCGGCACCAGCGCCGCAACCAAGATCAAGCAGGCTTTGTCCCGATACTGCAGGCACGGCGGCGGCCAGCAGGACCGGATCAAGGCCCGCGCGGTAGCCACTGCGCGGCTGCCACAGATGCAACTGCCCGCCCAAAAAGGCGTCGCGTGTTAGATCATCGGTCAAGGGTAATTTCGATTTCCGCATCTTTCATCACGGCGCGGGCCATGAACAGGTCGCGGTCGGCGACCATGACCCGGCGCGGCAAAATGCCAATGCTGCCGTCAAGGATGCTCATGTTTACGTCAAACTGAAAGCAGTCTATATCCTCGGCGTCCAGAAGGGCGGTGGCGAGGGCGATGACCGTCGGGTCGTTGGTGCGCAGCAGTTCTTTCATGGAATCTTATCTAGGGCGCAGATGCGGCCCTGTCCATTCAGTGCTGGAACGACCATGAGCCTTGATCACGCCGCCACCAAACCCCACGAACGTCTGGCCGCGGCCCTCGCCGATGATATGGCCGCCGTGAATGACATGATTGCGGCGCGGATGGCGTCGGAACATGCGCCGCGCATCCCCGAAGTCACAGCGCATCTGGTTGGCGCTGGCGGTAAGCGTTTGCGCCCGATGCTGACGTTAGCGGCGGCGCGGATGTGCGGCTATGATGGCCCGTTCCATGTGCATCTGGCGGCGACGGTGGAATTTATTCACACCGCGACCCTGCTGCATGACGACGTTGTGGACGAAAGCGACAAGCGGCGTGGGCGACCCACGGCGAACTTGCTGTGGGATAATACCTCTAGCGTGTTGGTCGGGGATTACCTGTTTGCCCGCAGCTTTCAGCTGATGGTGGAAACAGGATCGCTGCGCGTGCTGGATATCCTTGCCAATGCCTCTGCCACGATTGCAGAGGGCGAGGTGCTGCAGCTGACGGCGGCGCGCAATATCAAGACGACGGAAGATACCTATCTGAAGGTCGTGCGCGGCAAGACGGCGGCGCTGTTTTCTGCCGCCACGCAGGTTGGCGGCGTGATCGCCGCTGCGCCAGAGGATCAGATTGCCGCGCTTTATGCCTACGGTGATGCGCTGGGGATTGCGTTTCAGATCGTGGACGACCTGCTGGATTGGCAGGGCGGGGCTGGCATTGGCAAGAACATCGGCGACGATTTTCGCGAAGGCAAGCTGACGATGCCCGTGATCCGCGCCATCGCGGCGGGGGATACCACCGATACGGTGTTCTGGACCCGCACGCTGGAAAAACGCGTGCAGGAAACGGGCGATCTGGAACACGCGCTGGCGCTGTTGCAGCAGCATGGCACGCTGGACAGCACCCGCGATGACGCGCTGATGTGGGCAGAGCGGGCGAAGGATGCGTTGAACGCCCTGCCGGATCACGAGATTAAGGGCATGCTGACAGATTTGGCCGACTACGTCGTCGCGCGGCTGGTCTAGGCCAACTAGCCCCGCAGCACCGCTGCGGGGGCGACCCACCATCCCATTTCAGCGACCTGAACCGCGCGGGCGGCAAGGCGGGCGGCGGCCATGTCGGCGACCAGCGCCCAGCAGGTTGCACCGGAACCGGACAGGCCCACAGCTTTGATATTTGGCAGCTTGCGCAGGCGGGCCAGCACGGTGTCAATTTCGGGCGCGATCTGGCGCGCGGGGGCCAGTAGATCGTTGCGCTGCTGCGACAGCCACTTGGCAAAACCGTCCAGATCCATACCGTCTGGCAGGGTGGTCATGGCGGGATTGCGGCGCGAGGCCAGCGCCTTGAAGACCGCCGGCGTTGGCGCTTCGACCTTGGGGTTCACCAGTACCAGTGCGCAATCGGGCAAGGCGGGCGCTGGTGCGACGTCGTCGCCGATGCCCTGCATGTGCAGCGGGCCGGGGCCTGACAGGCAGACGGGTACATCGGCGCCAAGGGCCGCTGCGGCCGGGTGATCGGCGGGCAGGGGGGCGACGTCCCAGAATGTCGCGAGCATCCCAAGGGCGGTTGCCGCATCAGATGATCCGCCGCCAATGCCTGCGGAATGGGGCAGCGATTTGTCCAGCTTGATCGCCGCACCGTGGGTGATGCCGCGCAGATCGGCCAAGGCGCGGGCGGCCTGCATCACCAAATTGCGGTCATCGTTCGGCACGCCCATGGCAAAGGGGCCGCCGACGGTCAGGCGCAGGTCAGGGCTGGGCGTCACGGTCAGCTGATCGCCAACGTCCGCAAAAACCACGAGCGAATCCAGCAGGTGATAGCCATCATCCCGCTGCCCGGTGATGTGCAGCGTCAGGTTCACCTTGGCCGGTGCGGTTGCCGTCAGGCGGCTCATGGCCGGGCGTCGGTCAGCGCGGGGCGGGTGGCGTCCAAACCTTCGTCTTGGCGCACGGCGTCTAGGCCGCGCTCCAGCTTGGCACGGATGCGGGCGGCAAGGTCTTCTTCGGGCTCAAAGGATTGCGCGCGCAGCCACTGAAAGCGGGCCTCTCTTTCGCGGCCAACGGCCCAATAGGCGTCGCCAAGGTGGTCGTTCACGATGGGGTCGGTCGCCTCTAGCACAGCTGCGCGTTCCAGCGGATCGATGGCGTCGTCATAGCGGCCCAGCTGGAAATACACCCAGCCAAGCGAATCGACGATAGCGCCGCTGTCCGGCTGATCGGCGACAGCGCGTTCGATCATGTCCAGCGCCTCGTCTAGCTTTTCGCCGCGTTCGACCAACGAATAGCCCAGATAGTTCAGCACCTGCGGCTGGTCGGGATTGATGGCAAGGGCGGCGCGGAAGTCGGATTCGGCCTGGTCCCAATCACCGATGTCATGGGCGACAATCGCACGGGTGTAATAGACGACCCAGCGGTTTGCGTCGGTTTCAGGGTACAGGTCCAGCGCCGCGCCATAGGCTTTGATCGCGCCGTCGTTGTCACCGTTGTCGCGCAGCACATCGCCAAGGCGGGCCTGCACAAAGGCCAGATCGGGGCGGGCGCGGGCCAAGGATTGGGCGACCTCTGCTGCGACATCGGTTTGATCGGACTGGCGCAGGGTGTCGATGCGCCCGATTTCGGCGTTCACAAAGCTGGGGTCGTCCTGCGGCACGGTGGCAAAGGCGGCGGCGGCCAGATCATAGCGGCCCATGTTTTGCAGCAATCCCGCCGTCAACATCGCCGCATCGGCGTTGCCGGGGGCCAGATATTGCGCCACGCGGGCGTATTGCAGGGTGTAATCCTCTCGCGCCTCGGTCGACAGCAGGGCTGCGATCATAAACGCGACCTCTGCCACGCCCTGACGCGGGCTGGTGACCAGATCGAATGGCACGGCGTCGGTGCTGCCCAGCTTGGCCTGCAAGGCGACGATCGCAGGGTCGAGGGTGTCACCGAAGGCCGTCGTTAGCAGCGCGCTGGCGTCATCGTTGCGGCCCAGTTGCGACAAGACTTGCGCATGGGCGATGGCGGCGCGGGGGCCGAAGTTGGCAGAGCCTTGGCCGCTGCCCGACAAGATCGCCTCTGCCCCTTCGAAGTCACCGACAGACGCCAAGGCTAGCGCCTTATGGAACAACCCGTAGCCGGCCATGCCTTCGGTCGCGATCACGGCGTCAAAGCCTTCCAACGCGCGGGTCATGTCGCCTTGGCCCTGCATCGCCCAGCCTTTGACCAGACCGTCAAACAGGGGGCTGACAGTGCGACCATCGGCGAAATCCGTGACCACCGTGTCCCAGTCGCCCCGCACAATCGCGTCGCAGATTAAGATCATATTGCTGACTTGGCTGTCGATCCCGGCAAGGCGCATTTGCTCTGCAACAGGCACGGCGCTGGCAAAATCACCCAAGGCCACAAAGGCGATGGCGGTGTTTTCAAGCAGGTAGGGGTTTTGCGGATCGCCAACCAGCGCCTGACCAAAGTAGTCGGCGGCGGCGGCGAAATCACCCGCTGCAGCAGCATTGCGTGCGGCCAGATAAGCGCCGGACTGACGGTCTTGCACTGTAGGCTCTTGCGCTGATTGCGCGATGCCCATCCCAGCGCAAAGAAGGCCAGCAAGAAGGGTGCCAGTCGAAATAAGTCGTTTCACGGATGTGCGCCTGTCTGTTTATTCAGACGCCAGCCTAGGCTTCTGCCCAAACATGCGCAATCACGTGGGGGTCACAGGGGCTTGAACGGGCGGACCTTTGCCCGCCCGGTCGTGCGGCTACAAGTTGGAATACTTCATTAGAAGTAGAATTATGGCGCCTGCCGAAACCAGTGCAATCAATCCAGCCTGAAAAATGCGGGACCGTAACGTGATGCGGATCGTATGTTCTGGATAAGGATAATGCCATTTATGCTGTTCTGCTGCGTGAACCAGCATGTCGACGCTTACAGGCACAAAGGGAATTTCCTTCCCCTCAGCGTCGACGGGAAACACGCGGCGATGACCGGGAGGCTCGTCACCGATATAATGGAAAACATCATTAAATGTCGAAATGTCGACGTCGAACGCCTCTGAAAATGCGACGATTAGTTCACCGCCGTCATCCCCCTCGTAACCATTTCCGCGAAAGATATCGGCGCTGTTGATCCGATCAGGTTTTTTGCCTGTATGCAGGACCAACAGCTCGATAATATTAGCGCGCAAATCCATGCTTACATGTTGGGATAGTTCGGGCCGTCGCCGCCCTGCGGGACGGTCCAGTTGATGTTCTGGCTGGGGTCCTTGATGTCGCAGGTTTTGCAGTGGACGCAGTTCTGAAAGTTGATCTGGAACTTCGTGTCCTCGCCCGTGCCGACGAATTCGTAGACACCCGCCGGGCAATACCGGGCAGAGGGGCCGGCATATTCGGGCAGGTTCACGTTCACCGGGATCGAAGGGTCCAGCAGTTTCAGGTGCGCGGGCTGGCTTTCTTCGTGGTTGGTAAAGGAAAACGCGACGTTGGTCAGGCGGTCGAACGACAGTTTGCCATCCGGCTTAGGATAGGTGATCGGCGTGTGCTTGTCGGCTTTTTCGGTCGCTTCGGCGTCGGATTTACCGTGGCCAAGCGTGCCCAACAGGCTGAAGCCCATCGTATTCGTCCACATGTCAAAGCCGCCAATCGCAAGCGAAGGGAACAGGCCATACTTGGACCACAACGGTTTGACGTTGCGGACTTTTTTCAGGTCTTTGCCGACGGGGCCGGATTTCAGCTCTTTGTCGTAATCGGTCAGCGTGTCGCCGGACCGGCCTGCCTTGATCGCGTCATGGGCGGCCTCTGCTGCGTGGATGCCGGACAGCATGGCGTTGTGGTTACCCTTAATGCGGGGCACGTTCACAAGGCCAGCAGAGCAGCCAAGAAGCGCGCCGCCGGGGAATGCGGTCTGCGGGATCGACTGGAAACCGCCTTCGGAAATCGCGCGCGCGCCATAGGCGACGCGTTTGCCGCCTTCTAGCAGTTCAGCGATCATTGGGTGATGCTTGAAGCGCTGGAATTCCATGTAAGGGAACAGATAGGGGTTTTTGTAGTTCAGGTGGACGACAAAGCCGACATAGACCTGATTGTTATCAAGGTGATAGATGAACGATCCGCCGCCAGCATTCTTGCCCAGCGGCCAGCCCATCGTGTGCGTGACGGTGCCGGGCTTGTGCTTGGCGGGATCGATTTCCCAGATTTCTTTCATGCCAAGGCCGTATTTCTGCGGCTCGGAATCCTTCGCAAGGTCGTATTTCGCGATGACCTGCTTGGACAGCGACCCGCGCACGCCTTCGGACAAGAAGACGTATTTGCCCAGCAGTTCCATCCCAGGCTCGTAGCCCGGACCTTCGCTGCCGTCGGCGTTGCGGCCAAATTCACCGGCAACGACACCGGCCACGCGGCCGTCTTCGCCCCAGACCAGTTCGGAACACGACATGCCGGGGAAGATTTCGACGCCAAGCGCCTCTGCCTGTTCGGCCATCCAGCGGCAGACGTTGCCCATCGACACGATATAGTTGCCGTGGTTGTTCATCAGCGGCGGCATGGGGAAGTTCGGCACGCGGATTTTGCCCGCTTCGCCCAGCAGATAGAAGTTGTCTTCTTTCACGGGCACGGTGATCGGCGCGCCGCGTTCTTTCCAGTCGGGCATCAGGCGATCAAGGCCGCAGGTGTCCAGCACGGCGCCGGACAGGATATGCGCGCCGACTTCTGACCCTTTTTCCAGCACGACGACATTCAAATCGGCATCAAGTTGCTTGAGCCGGATCGCGGCCGACAAGCCTGCCGGGCCTGCGCCCACGATGACGACGTCGTATTCCATTGCTTCGCGCTGCGTATCGGCCATGGTCGTAACCCCCTCTGACGGTCGTGAAATTATGTTGCTGACCGGGTTACAGGACACCGGCTTGCCCGGCAATCACGACACCACGTTAAATTGGCACAGTCTAGAAGCAACTGCCCGCGCAGGACATACGGTCGCGTCTTGCGCTTGACTTTGCACTGCCCCAATACGGTATGAACGTCCGATTGATGCAACCTGCCGCCAAAGGGGCCCCACGCACATGGAAAAGATCCCGCTGACCGCAGCTGGCTATAAAAAGCTGGATGAAGAGCTGAAGCACCTGAAGTCGGTGGAGCGCCCATCGATTATTCGCGCGATTTCCGAAGCGCGCGAGCATGGCGACTTGTCCGAAAACGCCGAATACCATTCCGCCAAGGAAAAGCAGTCCTTTATCGAAGGCCGCGTGAAAGAGCTGGAAGGCGTTATTTCGCTGGCTGACGTGATCAACCCGGCCAAAATGTCGGGCACTGTGAAATTTGGTGCGACCGTGCATCTGGTGGATGAAGACACCGATGAAAAGAAGGTCTTTCAGATCGTTGGCGAATACGAGGCCGACATCGAACAGGGCCGTCTGAACATGAAATCCCCGCTGGCCCGTGCCTTGATCGGTAAGGACGAAGGTGACAGCGTCGAAGTGCGCACACCCGGCGGCGATAAAGCCTACGAGATTACAAAGATCGAATTTAAATAAGTGGCGAGCGGACCCATGGCCCAAGGCCAGCGCAATACTGTATTCGTGAATGATACTGGCCTGACCACGGTCGAGCTGCTGGCCATCGGCCTAAGCGCGGTCTGGGTCGTGGCTGTGGGTTTGTTTGCGTTTTTCATGCCGGCCGCGCCTGTAGGGGCGGGGCCGTTGCAGATTCTTGTGCTGATTATGGCGGTTTTCCTGCCCGTCGCGATGTTTTGGGTGGCCGCAACCGCCGCCCGCACGACCCGCGTGATGAAGGACGAATCGGCCCGGCTGCAGGCTGCGGTGGACGCGCTGCGCGCCGCCTATGTTGCGGACCGCAAAAGCAGCGCCGCCGCCCCCACGGTCGAGGCGAAGCTGAACGAGATCGCGCAGACGGCGCGCAAGACAGAATCGACGCTGGCGACCTTCACGACCTCTCGGGATGCGTCAAAGCCGAAGGTCACGATCACCTCGGTGCGCCAGGTGGGGTCCGACAACCAAGCGACGTTGGCGCTGGGCACGCAGGCCGAAGACACCGCGCCGCCATTGCCGCGCATTGATTTCATCCGGGCGCTGAACTTTCCGGACAACGACAAGGACGTGCCGGGCTTTGACGCGCTGCGCCGCGCGCTTAAGGATCGGACGGCCCGCCAATTGGTGCAGGCTGCGCAGGATGTGCTGACGCTGCTGTCCCAAGACGGCATTTACATGGACGATCTGACGCCGGACCGCGCCCGGCCCGAGGTGTGGCGCCGCTTTGCCATGGGCGAGCGGGGCCGGTCGATGGCCGCGCTTGGCGGGATCCGCGACCGCAGTTCGCTGGCGTTGTCGGCAGGTCGGATGCGCGAAGATACGATTTTCCGCGATGCCGCCCACCATTTCCTGCGGCTGTTCGACAAAGGCTTGGTGAATTTCGAGCCTGAGGCGAGTGACGAGGAAATCGCGCAGCTTGCCGATACCCGGTCTGCCCGCGCATTTATGGTGCTGGGCCGGGTGACGGGGGCGTTTGACTGACGTGCTGGCCATCTTCCTGCAAACCCTGCCGTTTTTCGCGATCATCGGCCTTGGCTATGGCGCGGGGCGCACGGGGTTCTTCTCGGAAGAAGCCACCGCCTATCTGACCAAGTTCATCTTTTACTTTGCCCTGTCGGCGCTGTTGTTCCGGTTTTCCGCGAACCTGACGCTGTCAGAGGTGTTCGATCTGTCCTTCGTGCTGGCATACCTATGCGGCACCGGCGCGATCTACATCCTTGCCACTGTCGTCGCGATGATCCGCAAGCTGTCCATCGCAGAAGCCGCGGTCGAGGCGCAGGTCGCGGTGATCGGTAACGTTGGCTTTCTGGGCATTCCCATGCTGACGCTGCTGCTGGGGGCCGATGCGATCGGGCCGAACATGATGGTGCTGTCGGTCGATTTGATCGTTTTTGGCAGCCTGATTGTGATCTTGATCACCGGCAGCCGCGATGGGCGGCTGCATATTGGCGTGCTAAAAACCGTGGCGATGGGGTTGATTAAGAACCCGATGATCGTGTCCATCGTTTTGGGCCTGTCCGTGTCCGCCTTTGCCCTGCCGATCCCTAAGCCATTGAATGAATTCGTGTCGATCCTTGGCGGGGCCGCGACCCCCGGTGCGCTGTTTGCCATTGGGGCATCGCTAGCCACCAAATCGGCAGAGCGGATGTCGGTCGCGCTTTGGCTGTCCACCTGCAAACTAGCGCTGCACCCGGCGTCCGTGGCGTTCTTTGCGCTGGTGGTTTTCGACGTCGACACCTACGCCGCTGGTGTGATGATCGCGGCGGCGTCGCTGCCCGTTGCTGGCAACGTCTATATGCTGGCGCAGCATTACCGCGTTGCGCCGACGCGGGTATCGGCGGCGATTTTGGTGTCGACGGCGCTGAGCATTCTGACGGTATCGGGCGTCATCGCACTGGTCACGCATCTGCCGTAAGGCCTGCGGCGCGGGCTTCACAGCCGGGCGGGACTGCGGTAGCCCTAAAGCGACCAGTTGAGAGGCGATTGCCATGGAAACCAAATCCACAAACCGCTGCTTTGGCGGCACCCAAGGCGTTTACACCCACGCCAGCGCGGCCACGGGCACCGACATGACCTTTGCCCTGTTCCTGCCAGAGGAAGCCGCCACTGGCCCAGTGCCGCTGCTGTGGTTTCTATCCGGCCTGACCTGCACGCATGAAAACGCCATGACCAAGGCTGGTGCCCAGCAATGGTGCGCGGCGCAGGGTATTGCGGTCGTGTTCCCCGATACATCCCCGCGCGGGGAAGGCGTGGCGAATGACGACGCTTATGACATGGGGCAGGGCGCCGGGTTCTATATTGACTCGACCGAAGACCCGTGGAAACCGCATTTCCAGATGGAATCCTATATCACCCGCGATCTGACCGATCTGTTGGCGGCAGAGTTTCCGCTGGATATGGACCGCCAAGCCATCACGGGCCATTCCATGGGCGGGCATGGCGCTCTGACGCTCGCGATGAAGCATCCGGGGCGCTATCGTTCCGCCTCTGCTTTCTCGCCGATCTGCCACCCGGCGGCGTCGGATTGGGGGCGCAAACAGTTCACGGGGTATCTGGGCGCGGATGCGGATTGGACGGGGCATGATGCGACCCTGCTGATGCAATCCAAAGGCTTTGATGGACCCCTTCTGGTGGATCAGGGCACGGACGATCAGTTTTATGATTTGCTCAACACCTCCGACTTTGCCGCTGCTTGTGCGCAGCGCCGTCAGGATGCGACGATCCGTTTACAAAAGGGTTACGATCACAGCTATTTCTTCATCGCGTCCTTTATCGAAGAGCATGTCGATTTTCATGCGCAGGCGCTTTACGCATGATCGTCGGCACGAAGGGGCGCACATGATTTACGTCGACGCGGATGCTTGCCCGGTAAAGGCGGAAATTGAACGCGTCGGCACCCGTCACAAGGTGCAGATGTTTGTCGTATCAAACGGCGGCATTCGTCCGTCGCCCAATCCGCTCGTGCAGACCATCGTGGTGCCGGACGGGCCTGACGTGGCCGATATGTGGATCGCGGACCGCGCCACAAAAGGCGATGTCGTCATCACCGGTGACATCCCGTTGGCCGCCCGCTGCGTTGAAAATGGCGCGCAGGTGCTGAAACATAACGGCGAGCCGCTGACGACCGCGAATATCGGCAACGTGCTGGCCACGCGCGATCTGATGGCCGATATGCGCGCCGCCGATCCGTTTCGGCAAGGCGGCGGCAAGCCGTTTTCCAAGGCCGACCGATCCCGCTTTCTTGACGCCCTCGAACGCGCGCTGCGCGCAGCCAAAGGATAACCCATGCCCGTCACCGCCACCGTCAAAGCCGTCGTGTTCGATATCGGCAATGTCCTGATCGAATGGCAGCCAGAGCGTTTCTATGACGCCCAAGTCGGCGAGGCGCGTCGCCGCGATATGTTCGCAGCCCTAGACTTGCACGGCATGAACGACGGCGTGGACCGGGGCGAGACGTTCATCGACGCGGTCACAGATTTTGCCGCTGCAAACGCCAAATATCACGCCGAAATCATGATGTGGCACGACAACTGGGCCGATATGGCCAGCCCGTCGATCCCCCATTCTGTGCGCCTGCTGCATGCCCTGCGCGCGGATGGCGTGCCGTGTTTTGCGCTGTCGAACTTTGGCATCCAGACCTTCGAGATTGCCGAGGAGCGCTATCCGTTCCTGAAAGATTTCGACCGCCGCTATATCTCTGGCCATATGGGCGTCATCAAGCCGGACGCAGAAATTTACCAGATGCTAGAGGATGATTGTGGCACCGATCCGAAGGGCCTGCTGTTCACCGACGACCGCATCGACAATATCCGCGCCGCTGATGCGCGCGGTTGGCAGACACATCTGTTCGACGGCCCGGCGGCCTTTGCCGCGCGGCTGGTGGCAGAGGGTCTGCTGACGCAGGAGCAGGCACAATGACCCGCACGATCCCCTTTGAAGCGCAGCAGCATCTGGATTGGCTGGCGCTGACGGACGCACTGGCCGCCGGACATGATCTGCCGCCTGCTAAGGTCGAGGATGTGTTCCTGTATCAGGGTGACAACACCCTGCTGAACCGGTCCGCATGGATCGCGGGGATGGGGGTGCTGGTCAAAGCGGCGACAATTTTCCCCGGCAACCCGGCAAAGGGCAAGCCGATGGTCGGCGGCGCGGTCAACCTGATGTCGGATGATGATGGCAGCCTGCAGGCGATCCTTGATTTCGCGCTGGTGACGAAGTGGAAGACAGCGGGCGATAGTCTGCTGGCGGCGCGGCGTCTGGCGCGGCCTGATAGCCGCAACATCCTGATTGTCGGGGCAGGGACCGTGGGGCACAGCCTGCTGGCCGCCTACGGCGCAGCCTTTCCGGATGCAAAGTTTACCGTCTGGAACCGCTCGCCTGCTGGCGCAGAGACGTTCGCGGCGCAAAACCCCGGTGTGCAGGTCGCAAGCGATCTGGAAACGGCGGTGCGCGCCGCCGACATCGTTACCAGCGCCACCATGTCGACGGTGCCGATCATCATGGGCGACTGGCTGCAACCGGGGCAGCATATCGACCTGATTGGTGCCTACCGTCCTGACATGCGCGAAGCTGATGATGCCGCGATCCTAAAATCGCGCGTCTTTGTCGACAACCGCCACACCACGATGGAACACATTGGGGAATTGAAGGCACCGCTGGCCAGCGGCGTCATCACCCCCGCCCATGTGATCGCGGATTACTACGAATTGTCGTCTTTTCAGCGCCGCACAGATGACGAAATTACCCTATTCAAGAATGGCGGCGGCGCGCATCTGGACCTGATGACGGCCGATTACATTTTAAGGGCTGTTGCTGATGCTTGATTTCATCCTTCCCAACACGCAATCCGGGCGGGCTGCATCATGATCGCCGCCTTTATTCTGGGGCTTCTGGCCGTCTTTGCCTTTCTGCCGATCTATTACGAATCCAAGCGCCAACCGGCCAGCGACGCCGCCCGCAAAGCAGCCCCTGGCCAGATGGCGACCTTGACGCAGGGCGAGACCTATATTCGCTGGTATGGCCCAGTGCGCGGCCCGGTGATTGTGGCTGTGCATGGGCTGACCACGCCTTCGCAGGTCTATGATGCCTTGGCAGAAGAGTTGGGCGCGCTGGGTTACCGCGTGCTGGCCTATGATCTGTATGGGCGCGGGCTGTCGGACGCTGTGCGCGGGCCGCAGGATACGGCGTTTTTCCTGCGCCAGCTGGATGATGTGCTGACGGATCAGAACATCGGCGATGACGTGACCCTGATGGGCTATTCCATGGGGGGCGCGATCGTGTCCGCCTTTGCCGCGGCGCAGCCGCACCGGGTGGGGCGGCTGGTGCTGCTGGCCAGTGCGGGGCTGAAGATCAATGAATCGTCCTTTTGGCAGATCGCCCGCCGCGTGCCTGTCCTCGGCGATTGGCTGGTCGGTACCTTTGGCGCAAACCGGGTGCTGGCAGACATCGCGCCGGGCAATCCGCTAGAGGCCATGCAGCGTGCACAACTGAACCAGCGCGGCTATTTGGCGGCCGTGCTGTCCAGCCGGCGGCATTTCTTGATGGAAAGCCAAGAGGATGCGCTGCGCACTATCGGACGAGAGGATATTCCCGTCACCGCGATTTGGGGCGGTCAGGATCAGGCGATCCCGCTACAGGCGCTGGGGCTTATGGCGCAGTGGAACCGCAATACGGTGCAGGATGTGGTGCCGGGCGCGGGACATGCCTTGCCCCGCAGCCATGCGGCAGAGATCGTGAATATCCTGCGCCAAAAGGACTAGGCGGGCACCAGGTCTATCCGGCGTTCGCGGATCGGCAGGTGGACGATGGCGCTAAAGGCGCCTACGCCCACGCCGATCCACCACACGGCTGTATAGCTGCCAAAGGCGTCATACAGCCGCCCGCCCAGCCAGACGCCCATAAAACTGCCCACTTGGTGCGAGAAAAAGACGATGCCATACAGCGTGCCCATGTAACGCAGCCCGTACAGATGCGCGACAAGGCCAGAGGTCAGCGGGACCGTGGCTAGCCACAGGCTGCCCATCGCGAGGCTAAAGATGATGACCGTCGCAGGTGTCATCGGCATCAGGATAAATGCCGCCGCAACGACCGTGCGCGCGGTATAGATGCCCGCCAGTAGATATTTGCGCGGGAACCGCTTACCTGCCCAGCCTGCCATCAAGGTGCCGCCGATATTCGCCAGACCGATCAGCGAAATCGCAACGGCACCCAAGGTGCTTGTCGTGGTAATCCCAAGCCCGGCAAGGATGCCGCCGGCCATGATCGGCCCGCAAATCTCGGTGATGAAGGCGGGAAAATGGGCGGTGATAAAGCCAAGCTGATAGCCGCAGGAAAAGAACCCGACAAAGATCATCGTAAAGGACGGATCGCGCAGGGCACGGGTCAAAATCGTGCCCATGCTTTCCTCAAGCTCTGCCTTGGATGCGGGGGCAGGGCTGCGCATCATCGGCAGCACGGCCAGCGATGACAGGATCAGCGCGGCGAAGACGACAAAGACCGACTGCCACGACATCAGCGTTAGCAAAAATTCCGCCAGCGGCGCGCCAAAGACTTGCCCCGCCGATCCCGCCGCTGTTGCGACGGCAAGCGCCATGGACCGATTGTCGTCACTTGCCGCGCGGCCCACGACGGCCAGAATAACGCCAAAGCCTGTGCCCGCGATACCAAAACCAACCAGAATTTCCGTCATTTGCGCCGCGAGCGGTGTCGTCGCCCCGGCTGACAGCACAAGGCCGATGGCATAGAACAACGCGCCAAGGATGATCGCCTTGCGGTCGCCCATGCGTTCGGCAATCGCGCCAAAGAACGGCTGGCCGAAACCCCAAGCAAGGTTCTGGATCGCGATCGCAAGGCTGAACTCTGCCCTTGGCCAGCCGAATTCGGTCGCAATCGGGATCTGAAAGACACCAAAGGAGGCCCGGATCGCAAAGCCTGTCATGATGATGACGCAGCCTGCAATCAGGACCGGATTAATCAAGGGCGTGCGCTGTTCCATGGGCCACGTTGAAGTCGCGCCGCGCGAATTGTCAATCGCACGCGCAGGCCCTAAGTCATGCCCCATGAATATGCCCCAAAATATGCGCCAGAATATGACAGTGACCGAGGCCTACGCGGCCGCCGTAACCGAAGGCCGCCTGACCCGCGATCCCGCGCAGCAGGGCGTGCTGCCCGAACTTGACCGCATCCGCACCGCGCTGGCCGCGCCGGTCAAGACGGGGCTGTTCCGCAAAGCGCCGCCGCCGGTGCCGGGGCTTTATATGTGGGGCGGCGTGGGGCGCGGCAAATCAATGCTGATGGATCTGGCCTATGCGCAGATCGACGTGCCTAAGCGGCGCCAGCATTTCCACGCCTTCATGCAATGGGTCCACGCTGAAATCGCCGAGGCGCGCAAGACAGGCGTGAATGACGCGATTAAACCCGTCGCCGCTAAGCTGATCGCCGACATCCGCCTGCTGGCCTTTGACGAGATGCAGATCACCGACATCACCGACGCGATGATCGTGGGCCGCCTGTTCGAGGCGCTGTTCGCCGCTGGCGTCACGGTGATCACGACGTCAAACCGGCCCCCTGATGATCTGTATAAGGATGGTCTGAACCGGCAGCTGTTCCTGCCTTTCATTGCCCTACTTAAGGACCGGATGGTGGTGCACGAGCTGGCCGCCGATACGGATTATCGCCAAGGGCGGCTGGCCGGGACAGAGACCTATTTCACCCCCGCCGACGCCGACGCGCGCGCGCGGATCAAGGCGATCTGGGACGATATTAGCCATGGGATCAGTGAACCGCTGACCCTGCGGATCAAGGGCCGCGATGTGGTGCTGCCGCAGTTCCATAACGGCGTGGCGCGGGCCAGTTTCTTTGACCTGTGCGGCAGGCCGCTGGGGGCGGCTGATTACCTTGCGCTGGCCGACGCGGTGCGGGTGTTGATCCTAGAGGACATTCCGTCCCTGGGCCGCGACAATTTCAACGAGGCAAAGCGCTTTGTGACGCTTGTTGATGCCCTTTACGAGGCGAAGACCCGGCTGATTTGCTCTGCCGCGGCCGCGCCAGAATTTTTGTACCGCGAAGGCGAAGGGTCGTTCGAGTTCGAGCGCACCGCAAGCCGCTTGCGCGAGATGCAAGCCGAGGGTTGGGGCGTGGATGAAACGGCCTGAGGTAAATTCTACGTGATTACGGACACTTAACCAGATCAATGTCGGGATGTAAAAAAGGCAGGTCAAATGACCTGCCTTTTTTCCCTGCCCCTGCTCGCCGAAGGATGCGGTGGTTGATCCACCCGTTCTCTTCTTTGGTTGATGAGACCTTAATGTGTGAGGTGATTCGGGGTCAATCCCCTGATTCGCGAATCGGTGATTTGCTGGTAAGAATCGCTGTGCTGCAGTCCGGCGTGACGGGCGAAAACGTCGCCATCAGGGGCGTCGCAGGGTCGATGCTGCTGGCCTGAATATAGGTGCCGTTGACGCAGATATCCTGCGCGTAATTGCCAGAGTTAAACCCAAACCCGGGGGACCCGCAGTCGATCACATCGCCATTCGCATTCCAGCCCTGTGAATGCGGCCCTTGAAAGCTGCCGCCCGTCAGAAACGCCATTTGCTGCGGATCAAATCGCATGTGCCAAGTCGTGCCCGCAGCGGCCTGCGACATGTCCCAGGCCCCAAGGAATTTGCCCTCATAATAGCCAGAGATTTTGAACCGGGTTACATCGTCTTGGGTGACGATAGGTGCGTGCATCTGGTCGTCAGGCAACTGCATCCGGCCCGTCATGGTATAGCCGCCGGCGCCGATCCAGCAGAAATTCAGGTTTGCCGCAGTCGCGCTGACGGGGGCAAAGGCTGCAATAAGGACGGCAAAAAGCGGGGTCGTGCAGGCGGCGTTGCGGGGCATATCGGGGTCCGATGAGGTGATGCGTAGTTCTAGCAAAATACGCGGTGCCTGTGAATCCTAAACCCTAACAGATCGTTAATGCGCCACGAGGCAAAGGGCGGTGTTCAGGGGCGCGGCTGTCGGGCTAAACCGGCCCGCCGCTGCCGTTGAGCCGCAGCACATGCCCTGCCAGATAAAGCGAGCCGCAGATCAGCACCCGCACCGGGCCGCGGGCGGATAGGGCGCGCAAGGCGGTCTGCACGTCGGGGGCCGTGGTGGCTGCAATGCCGGCCTCTGCCGCAATACGCGCGGTCTCATCCGCCGGGATCGTTGCCGTTTCGCCGGGGATGGATACGGCGGTCAGGGTGATCGCCTGCTGCGCAAGCGGCGTCAGGTAGCCGGTGATGTCTTTGGTATTCAGCATGCCGCAGATCAGATGGGTCGGCTTGGGCGGCAGTCCATTCAGCGTCTGCGCCAGCATGCGTCCGGCGGCAGGGTTGTGGCCACCGTCCAGCCACAGCTCTGCCGGGGCGGCCAGATCGACGAGGGTGCCTTGCGTCAGGCGCTGCATGCGGGCGGGCCAGCTGACGCGGGTCACGGCGGCTTCGCAGGCCTCCTCTGCCTGATCGCCGGTCAGGTGGCGCAGGGCGGCGATGGCCATGCCAGCGTTGCCGATCTGATGCGGGCCGGGCAGGACGGGCAGGGGCAGGTCCAGAAGCCCGCGCTCGTCTTGATAAATCAGGCGACCACGTTCTTCGCTGACCTGCCAGTGCTGACCGTGCGCCAGCAGGGGCGCACCCAGACGCGCGGCGCGGTCTTCGATGACCTCTAGTGCAGCGTCATGCTGCGGGCCGACGACGCAAGTCACGCCGCGTTTGATGATGCCCGCTTTTTCCGCAGCAATCAGCGGCAGGGTGTCACCCAGAAAGCTTTGGTGATCCAGATCGACGGGGGTGATGACGGTCAGCGCGGGTGTGTCCACAACATTGGTCGCATCCAGCCGCCCGCCCAGCCCGACTTCGAGCAAGGTGTAATCCGCGGCCGTGTCGGCAAAGGCCAGCAGGGCGGCGACAGTCGTAATTTCGAAATAGGTAATCGGCACGTCGCCGTTGGTCTGCTCCACCCGGTCCAGCAGTGCGGTCAGATCGGCTTCATCAATCAGCTTGCCTGCCAGCCGGATACGTTCGTGAAACCGCGCAAGGTGGGGCGAGGTATAGGCGTGCACGCTTTTGCCGCGCGCCTCTAGCCCGGCGCGGATCATGGCCTGCGTGCTGCCCTTGCCGTTGGTACCCGCGATATGCACCACGGGCGGCAGACGATCCTGCGGATTACCAAGCTGTTCAAGCAGTTGCCACACGCGGTCCAGTGTCAAATCGATCACCTTTGGATGCAGCGACATCATCCGGGTCAGGATGATGTCAGAGGTTTGCGTCACGGCTTTACCGGCGTCTTTTCTGCGCCCTCAAGCGCATGACTGTCGATATGCGGCGGGGGCAGATCGCCAGCAACGGCGGGAGGAAGCTGCATCAACATGCGGATGATGGTCGTCAGTTCATCCTTTAGATTGGTACGCTTGGTCACGCGGTCCAGCATGCCGTGGTCCAGCAGATATTCGGCGCGCTGGAACCCTTCGGGCAGCTTTTCACCGATGGTCTGTTCGATCACGCGGGCCCCGGCAAAGCCGATCAGCGCGTTGGGTTCAGCAATCTGCACATCGCCAAGCATGGCGTAAGACGCGGTGACGCCGCCCGTTGTGGGGTGAGTCAGCACGACGATGTAAGGCAGGCCCGCTTCTTTGAGCATTTGCACGGCGATCGTGGTGCGCGGCATCTGCATCAGGCCCAGAATGCCTTCTTGCATGCGCGCGCCGCCAGCGGCGGAAAACAGCACCAGCGGGCGGCCCAGTTTCACGGCCTCTTCTGCGGCGGCGACGATGGCGTTGCCGACATACATCGACATCGATCCGCCCATAAAGCTGAAGTCTTGCACAGCGGCCACGATGGGCGTGCGGGTGATTTCGCCTGTGGCGACCAGCATGGCATCACGTTCGCCGGTCTTTTTTCGGGCGTCTTTCAGGCGGTCGGTGTATTTTTTCTGGTCGCGGAATTGCAGCGGGTCGGTGACTGGTTCCGGCACCTTCACTTCGGTGTAAATGCCGCCGTCGAACAGGGCGGTCAGCCGGTCGCGGGCGGTGATCGGCATGTGGTGGCCGCAGTTGGTGCAGACGTTCAGGTTGTCCGCCAGTTCGCGGTGGAACAGCATGGTGCCGCACTCTGGACATTTCGTCCAAAGGTTGTCCGGGACTTCGCGCCGCGAAAACAACGAGTTAATCGTTGGGCGGACGTAGTTCGTGATCCAGTTCATATGCGACACCTTTTTACCTTACGGCACTGATTTAGGCCGGGCCGCGCGCGAATGCAATCAGGCCCTGACCGCGACCCGCGCCGCCAGCCACATCACCAGCACGCCTAATGCCGCATAGGCCAGATCGACCAGCGTCATTGGCGACAAAAGCGCGGCGATGCCTGCGGTGTTTTCGATATAGGCCCCTTCGGGCAGCACAAAAAGCGTCAGACCGGCGCCGGGCTGTCCGGCAAAGCCAAGGATCAGGGCCGCAAACAGGTTATTGCCCAGATGCAGGCCAATCGCCGCGCCAAGGTTGCCGGTGCGGGCGGTCAGATCGGCGCAGGCCGCGCCCAGCATAGCGGCCCAGACGGCCCAAAGCGCGCCTTCGGCCAGCCCTGCGCCATTCAGCAGGTGGCTAAACCCGAAATAGACCGACGGGATCACCAGCCAGACCCGCCGGCGCAGATCGACGGCGGCCAGTTGCTGGGTCAGGTAGCCGCGAAAATAGACCTCTTCCGTGGTGACTTGCAGGGCGATGGCAAGGAAGGCCGGGGCCAGCCAGCCCAGCCAGTGGCCGAGCGGCGCGCGCGTCAGAAACTCTGCATCCCCGGCCAGATCAAAGGGTTGCTGGATCAAAAGCACAAGGCTGACCGCCAATAGAACGCGCCGCAGATCGCGCCAGAATGCGGGGCGCGGGCCAATCAGACTGCCCAGACCGCGTTTGTGCAGCAGGCGCACCAGAATAAGGATGATGATCAGATCAAGGCCGAAGCCCGCGTAATTCAGCACCTCGAGCAGGGCGTCGGGCCAGCGGTCATCAATGAACGGAGAGACAAGCAGCGGGGTGATGGCAAAGCCTGCCTCGAACCCCATCCAGACGAGAAACACGCGCCAGACATCCGTGCGCGCGCGGGCGGGGCGGATAAAGGCCAGCAGCGGCAGATAGGCGTCGGGCAGGGACTTCATGCGCGGGCCATAAGGATGCGGCGCAGGACCAGCCAGACGCCAACCTGCGTGATCAGATCGGTGATAATCGGCAGCGGCGGCATATCGGTGATCGCATAGGGCGTCGCGTTCAGGGCAAAAGCATCCATCTGCCCCATATTGCCCAGCACGATCATCAAAAAGGCGTTGTTCGCAAAATGCCAACCCCAAGCCGCGCCGATGTTGCCGCTGATCCGCGTCAGGTCGGCCCAAGCAAGGCCGGTGAAGCCGATCATCACGATCACTAGCAGATTGAGCGATCCATTGGTCGCGCTGTCCCAATGCAGCACGGCAAACAGCACCGGCGGCAGGGCGAACCAGATCAGCGGGCTGCGAAACCGCGCGGCAAGCTGTTGCAGGATGTAGCCGCGAAACACGACCTCTTCGGTGCCGGTCTGGACCAGCACCAGCAGCGCGGCCCATGGGAGCCACGACAGCACGTGGGTCAGCGAATGCACGGGCACCGCGTCATAGACAAAGGCCCACAGGCACAGGTTCAGCCCTTGGGCGACAGCAAAAACGCCTAAGGCCAGCCCGAAATCGCGGATCACGCGGGGCAGGGGGCCGAAAAGGGTCAGCGGCGATCGCGCATGTAGCAGCCAAGCCGCCAGCGCCGCCCCGGCTAATGCGCCCGCAAAGGTGCCCATCATCAGCGACATCGACAGGGTCGTCGTACCCTCCCACGCGACATCGCCGGGCATCGGCGGAGCATTGGAAAAGGCACCGATGACCACGGCGGCATAGACCGCAACAATCAGCGCAAGCCCCAGCAAAAGCCGCCACAGGGCCGGGCGGGCGCGGGCAGGGGCGGCAAAACCTGCAAGGGCATCGGTATAAAATGGCATCGCGCGTCCTGATCGCTTGGTCCAGACCGACATGACGGCCAGATGTGTCCCGCGCAAGACTTTGCATTGCGACTTGTGTCGCGGGGGCGGCCAAATTAGACCGTTCGTAACACGAAAGGATCATTTTCCATGGCAACGAACCGTCCCGACAAATCCAAACTGCCCAGCCGTCACGTCACAGAGGGGCCAGAGCGCGCGCCGCACCGGTCCTATTACTACGCCATGGACCTGACCGCAGAAGATATCGCCCAGCCCTTCGTCGGCGTCGCGACCTGCTGGAACGAGGCCGCGCCTTGTAACATCGCGCTGAACTGGCAGGCCCAGTCGGTCAAGCGCGGCGTCAAAGAAGCGCACGGCACGCCCCGCGAATTCACCACCATCACCGTCACCGACGGCATCGCGATGGGCCACGAGGGCATGCGCTCTTCGCTCGCATCGCGCGAAGCCATTGCCGACTCGGTCGAACTGACGATGCGCGGTCACAGCTATGACGCGCTGGTCGGCCTTGCGGGTTGCGACAAATCCCTGCCGGGCATGATGATGGCGATGATCCGCCTGAACGTGCCATCTGTATTCATGTACGGCGGCTCTATCCTGCCGGGCAAAGTGCCCGAGGGTGCGAACGTCCCCGCCGACTTTGCAAGCCGCGACCTGACTGTGCAGGACATGTTCGAGGCCGTCGGCCGCTATCAGTCCGGCGAAATGACGGACGAGCAGCTGGCGATTCTGGAACGCGTCGCTTGCCCCTCTGCCGGTGCTTGCGGTGGCCAGTTCACCGCCAACACCATGGCCTGCGTGTCCGAGGCCATCGGCCTTGCGCTGCTGAACTCGTCCGGCATGCCCGCACCGTTCAAGGATCGCGCCCAGTACGGCGTGGCGTCTGGCCACGCGGTGATGGAGCTGATCGCCAAGAACATCCGCGCCCGTGACATCGTCACGCGCAAATCGCTGGAAAACGCAGCCCGCGTCGTGGCGTGTACCGGTGGTTCCACCAACGCTGGCCTGCACTTGCCTGCAATGGCCCATGAGGCTGGCATCGATTTCGACCTGTGGGACGTCTGCGATATCTTTAAGGACACGCCTTATTTCGTCGACATGAAGCCCGGCGGCCAAGCGGTTGCCAAGGATCTGTATGACGCTGGCGGCATCCCTGTCGTGATGAAGGAACTGCGCAAAGCAGGCCTGATCCACGAAGACTGCATGACGTCCTCTGGCCGCACCATTGGTGAAGAGCTGGACATGATCCAAGGCGAGCCCGACGGCAAGGTCATCCACTTCATCGACAACCCGATCACCAAAACCGGCGGCGTCGTCGGTCTGCGCGGCAACGTGGCCCCTGACGGCGCTATCGTAAAGGTCGCTGGCATGACCGAAGAGCAGCAGGTCTTTACCGGCCCCGCCCGCGTGTTCGAGAACGAAGAAGAAGCATTCGCGGCCGTCAAAGCGCGCACCTACAAAGAGGGTGAAGTGCTGGTTATCCGCAACGAGGGCCCCGCTGGCGGCCCTGGCATGCGCGAAATGCTGGCCACGACGGCAGCCTTGTCCGGTCAGGGCATGGGCAAGAAAGTCGCGCTGATCACCGACGGCCGCTTCTCTGGTGCGACCCGCGGGTTCTGCGTTGGCCACGTTGGGCCAGAGGCCGCACGCGGCGGCCCGATTGCCTTGCTGCAAGATGGCGATCTGATCACGATCAACGCCTTGACCGGCGAGCTGTCGGTCAATGTCTCGGACGAGGATATGGACAAGCGCCGCGCCGCTTGGGCAGGCCCGCGTCCGACGATGTACGAATCCGGTGCCATCTGGAAGTTTGCCCAGCTGGTCGGCGGGGCCCGTCAGGGCGCTGTCACCCATCCCGGCGCGAAGGCGGAAAAGCACGTCTACATGGACATTTAAGTCTATGTGGCACCGTCTGTTCCTTGGCATCATCGCGGCGGCCGCCTTGGCCGCCTGCGAGCCGGTGCCCGATCTGTCCGGCCCGCCCACCACCACGGTGCGGCTGGCCGGCGCAGTCACCTTGACGGGGCCAGCGGGCTATTGCGTCGATCCTGTCGTCACCAAGCCGCGTCAGGGCTTTGCCCTGCTGGCGGCCTGCGCGGCGATGACGGCGGATGAAACCGACGCCTATCCTGACCTGATCGCGCTGATTACGGTACAGGTTGGCGCGGACGGCAGCGGCGCTGTTGCGGGGCAAGAGGACGCCTTTGGCGCCTTCATGGAAACGCCGCAGGGCGCGGCGCTGCTGTCAGCCTCTGCCATTGGCGGACCGATTGCGGTGCGGGTCACGCAGACTGCGCCCAACACCGTCGCGGTCTATACCGAAGACATCGCAGATCCCGGCATCAGCGGCACGCAGAAACAGGCGTGGCGGCTGTTTACGGACGTGCGCGGACGGCTTGTCACCATCACGGTGCGCGGGCTAACAGACGCGCCGCTGTCGCAATCCGCATCGCGTGCGTTGCTGGATGCGGTTGTCACGGCGTTGCACAGCGCCAACGATTTGCCATCCTCGGCCACGTGACCGCGGGTGGCTGTTCCCTTTCGCGGTGCAATTTGCCAAATAGAATAAAAGCAACTTTGACACAGGCTAGGCCAACCACATGGGGCGATTGACCGACGGTGTGATGAATGCAGTGCTGCACGCCCGCGTGCTGCGCCGCTGGTCGCGTGCCGCGCGCAAGGCCCCGACGGCCGAACTGCAAGCCCTGCGCGTCCAGCGCCAACAGGCGCGCGGTCTGTCGTCGCGTCTGGCCGAACTGATCTATGTCGCGGACAGCCGCCTTGCCCTGCCGCGCATCGGGTCCAACGCCTTTGCCCGCCCAGGCGGCACGCTGTGGTCGTGGCGCCCGCAGGTCTGGCGCGGACCGCTGCCGCGCAAGGGCATGACTGCCGTGGCCAGCCGCACCGAACTGGGCGACGAAGTCACGCTGTTCCATGACTGCAAGGTTAGCGAACTGACCCTGCGCCAGCTGCGCAATACGCGTGAAGAGGACCTAGCCCCCTTTGGCATGCGGCTGGACGTGTTCGGCTTTGACGGCTCGTTCCTGTCGCTGGTGCTGGACCTGCCGCCAGAGGCGATCCTTGGGATGACTCGCAAGCAAATCCTGCGCGTTGACACGATTGTGGAGGTCGAAAAGCCGATCGAGATTTTCGCCCGCCTGAACATCAAACACGGTCCCAACACCGAAGTCATGGTGCAGGAATTGCCCCGCACGCGCGGCGAGGCGGTGGTGGAATTCGACCTCGCCTATTGCGACCTGAACGAAAAACGGATCGAAAAAGCGTGGCTGGACCTGATCTTTGAAGGGCCGGCCATGAACCAGATCACCCTGCGCGATGTGACGATGTGCCGTTATCCGCGCGCCGAAATCTAAGCCAAAGGGGCCGCAATGTCTGACCTGATCCTGACAAAAACCCGGCTGATCGGCGGCGTCTGGCACGGCATCCTAAAAGGGGCCACGTCAGAGCCAAAGCTGATCCTGACCCATAAGGGCGAAGTCGTCACCGGATTGACGCTTGCCGCGCAAGACGATGGCACATGGGACGTAGAGGCCGCAGTGCCGATGCAGCGGCTGGCGGACGGGGTGCAGACCTTTGTGATCTCTGACGTGGCCACAGATGCCGTGCTGGCCAGTTTCGCCTTTTTGGCCGGGGATGCGCTGTCCGAAGATATCCGCGCGGAAATGGATCTGCTGCGCGACGAGCTGGATATGCTGAAACGCGCGTTCCGCCGTCACTGTGTGGAAACCGCCGCCGAAGAGTGACGCCGCGTTGGGGGTGACGCCGCCGCCGCGCTTCGTCAGATTGCACCGCAGGGAGGCCACCAACATGACCAAATATCCGCACCTTTTGTCGCCACTAGACCTTGGCTTCACCACGCTGAAAAATCGCGTGTTGATGGGGTCGATGCACACCGGGCTAGAAGAAACCCGCGACTGGAACCGCGTCGCTGAATTCTACGCCACCCGCGCGCGCGGCGGCGTTGGCCTGATGGTCACTGGCGGCATGGCCCCCAGCAGCGAAGGCGGCGTGTTTCCGGGTGCCGCTGGCCTATTTAACGACGACGACATCGCCAACCACCGCATTGTGACGGACCGGGTCCATGACGCGGGCGGCAAAATCGCGATGCAGATCCTGCATGCGGGCCGCTATGCTTATGGCCCCAAATGCGTTGCGCCCTCGGCGATTAAATCCCCCATCTCTCCCTTCGTGCCGATCGAGCTGGACGCGAATGGGATTGAGAAGCAGATCAGCGATATGGTTACCGCTGGCGTGCGGGCGCGGGCTGCGGGCTATGACGGCGTCGAAGTCATGGGCTCTGAAGGGTATTTCCTGAACCAGTTCCTTGTCACGCATACCAACAAGCGCACCGACGAATGGGGCGGCAGCTATGAGAACCGCATGCGCCTGCCGGTCGAGGTGGTGCGCCGCGTGCGCGAGGCTGTCGGCCCCGATTTCATCATCATCTATCGTCTGTCGATGATCGACCTGATCCCCAACGGCTCGACCTTCGACGAAGTCGTGCAACTGGCCAAAGCGGTCGAGGCAGCGGGCGCGACCATCATCAATACGGGCATCGGCTGGCACGAAGCCCGCGTGCCGACGATTGCGACATCGGTGCCGCGCCGCGCCTTTGCATGGGTCACCAAAAAGCTGATGGGGCAGGTGAACATCCCGATCATCACGTCCAACCGTATCAACACGCCGCAGGTCGCCGAAGACGTGTTGGCCGATGGCTGCGCAAATATGGTCAGCATGGCGCGTCCGTTCCTGGCCGATCCCGATTTCGTGGCCAAGGCCGCTGCGGGCAAGGCCGACACGATTGCCCCCTGCATCGCCTGCAATCAAGCCTGCCTTGACCACACCTTTGGCGGCAAGATGACCTCTTGCCTTGTGAACCCGCGCGCATGCCATGAAACCGAACTGACGCTGCCGCCCGTGGACGCGGCGCAAACCGTCGCCGTTGTCGGCGCTGGGCCTGCGGGCCTGTCAGCGGCGCTTGCGGCATCGAGCCGCGGCCATGACGTGACATTGTTCGATGCCGCTGACGATATCGGCGGGCAGCTGAACATGGCGCGGCAGGTGCCGGGGAAAGAGGAATTCCACGGCCTTGTCGACTGGTATCGCACCAGCGTCGCCAATTCGAATATCACCCTGCGCCTTGGCACCCGTGTCGCGGCGGCTGATCTGGCGGGCTTTGATCATGTCATCGTCGCGACTGGCGTGCTGCCCCGTGATCCCGGTATCCCCGGCCAAGACGGGCCGAACGTGGTGAACTATGTTGACGTCTTGCGCGGCAAGGTGCCTGTGGGCGAACGGGTCGCAATCATCGGGGCAGGGGGCATCGGTTTCGATGTTGCCGAATACCTTGTGACTGGCGACAGCCCGACGCTTGATCTGCCCGCATGGATGGAAGAATGGGGCGTCACTGATCCCGGCACGCAGCGCGGCGGTTTGGCCCCAAAAGGGCCAGAGCCGGACGCGCCCGTGCGGCAGGTCACGCTGTTGCAGCGCAAGGCGACCAAGGTCGGCAAAGGGCTGGGCAAAACGACGGGCTGGATCCACCGTGCCGCGCTGCAAATGAAAGATGTCACCATGATCGGCGGCGTCAATTATGAGCGTATCGACGCAGATGGCCTGCATGTCAGCTATGGCGAGGCGCGGGAAAACCCGACGCTGATCGCCGCCGACACCATCGTGCTTTGCGCAGGTCAGGTGTCCGAACGCAGCCTTGCCGATGATCTGGCCGCCATCGGGATCCCTGCCCATGTCATCGGCGGCGCTGATGTCGCGTCAGAGCTGGATGCGAAACGCGCCATCGACCAAGGCACCCGTCTGGCGGCGACGCTTTAACCCTTTTTTGACGCCTTCGCGTTGATAAGGCTACACAAATTGAAACAACCGGTCCGTGCAAGACCCGCACCGGTTGTTTCGCCCCCCGCATCAGTGCGCTGCAAAACCCCCTTATTGTCAGGCCATCGCCCCAGTCCTGCCGTGATTGACGGCCAAACACGCATCAAGAGTTTTTGAAGCGTTAGGACATTGGCATGGATCGCCTTACCGAAATGGAAGCCTTTGCCACCGTCGTGGATCAAGGCGGTTTTACTGACGCAGCCAAGAAGATGGGGATTTCAAAGTCCGCTGTCTCCAAACACGTCTCCTCGCTCGAGGCGCGCTTGGGTGCCCGTCTGTTGAACCGCACGACCCGCCGGGTCAGCCCGACGGAAATCGGCCTTGCCTACTATGACCGGGCCCGCCGCGTGCTGAACGACGCAGGAGAGGCGGACGCCCTTGTCACATCCATGCAATCGGCGCCGTCCGGCTTGCTGCGCATTTCTGTCGCGACGGATTTTGGCGTAAACCATCTGTCGCCGGTGCTGGGGGATTTCCTGTCGGAATTTCCAGATATCACCGTCAACATGGTGCTGAATAACCGCTTTGTTGAGCTAATCTCCGAAGGTTTCGACATGGCGATCCGGATAGGAGAGCTTGAGGACAGCACACTGCGCGCCCGCAAGTTGACCGATACCACGCGGCGCATGATCGCCTCTCCGGGGTATTTCGCAAAGCATGGCCGCCCTGAAAAGATCGACGATCTGAACGATCACAAGCTGCTGCATTATTCCAACGCTGCGAACTCTGCCGTGTGGAAGCTGACCGCGCCGTCGGGTGAAAAGCGCCAAGTGCGCACCGCAGGCTGGCTGACCGTGAACGACGGCCAATCCTTGCTGAACGCCTGCGTTGGCGGCCTTGGTATCGCTTACCTGCCCAGCTTCCTTTACGGCGACGCGCTAGCGAAGGGCTTGGTTGAAGAGGCTATTCCCGATCTGCCCGTGGAAACCCAAGGCATCTATGCGGTCTATCCGCCGGGCCGTTTCACCCAGCCCAAGGTCCGCGCCTTCATTGATTTTCTGGTCCACGCCTTCGCCGACAAAGGTCCCGAAGCCTGGTAACCACCCCCGTTTCTGCACCGGAGCGTCCCGCTCCTACCTTACGCGGCCCCATTGTGGGCCGCGTTTTTTCTTTGTCCAACGGGCGCAGGGTGCCACAATCCGGGCAACCAAAAGGAAGCCCGCCATGTCCGATTTCCCGACCCGCATTGACTATGTCGAACTGTCCTCGCCCAAGCTTGAAGACACGCAGGCGTTCCTGACCAAAGCCTTCGGCTGGTCCTTTATCGACTACGGCCCCGATTACCGCGACGTGCAGGACGCCGGCCTTGGCGGCGGCATTGAACGCGGCGAAGTGCGTGCGCCGCTGGTAATCCTATATGCCGACGATCTAGAGGCCGCCTTGGCCCGCGTGAAAGACGCAGGCGCAACCATCACGAAAGAGATTTTTACCTTTCCCGGTGGTCGCAGGTTTCAATTCCTCGAACCGGGCGGCACGGAAATGGGTGTCTGGACGAAACTTTAATCAATCGGCCCGGTGACAACAGCCTCGACCCGGCGGTTCGCCTCGCGCCCTTCGGGCGTCAGGTTGCTGGCGATGGGCGCAAGATACCCCATGCCCGCAGGCGTCAGCCGTGCGCGGGGGGCACCGTAGTCGGCCACCAGCCGTTCGATCACCGCTGCGGCGCGACGTTTCGAAATCGCGATATTCCCATCAAGGCCGCCACTGCTGTCGGTATGGCCGACGATGCTGATCGTCTGATCGGGGTTCTGCGCCATGTAATCCGCCAGCGCTCGCAGGGCGGGCATGTCAGTATCCATCAGGGCCACGGCCCCAGTTTCAAACGCGACACCGTCCAGCAGGGCATGGCCCGTATCTGTCAGCGCCTGCGCCAGATCACCAGTCGGCGCAGGCGCGGCGGCGCGGGCCGTGGGGGCATCGGCGGCGGTCAGGGCGGGGGCATCGGTGCCCGTCGGCACAACGCGGATGATCTGCACAAACCCTGCTTGCGGCGTGCGGCTGACCATCAGGCTCACCGCGCGGGGGCCATCCGCGCCTTGCCGAATCGCGGATAAAAAACGGTAATCGTTCAGGTCCACCTGCATCGCAGGCGCGGGCGCGATGGGCGTGCCAAAGCGGAAATCGAAACCGCCGCATTCCAGCGTGTCGCATTCGAAAATCACCTCGTACCCCGCCGTGCGCAGCTGTTCGCGCAGGGGACGCATCAGTTGCAGGCTAGCCAGCCCGCTGGCTGCGACGCGCCAAACCTGCCGCGTCATCGCGCCCTCGACCGTGCGGGTCGGCACAGTGGTGCCGTCCCACGCACCCGTGGGCAGCGGATAGCTGTCCAGCGGCACGTTCTCCTCGACCTCGATCGCGGCGTTGCCGGGCAGGGTTAGCACCTGCGCAGACAGCGCAGCGGGCCACAGCAGGATCAGGCAAAGGCTGCGGATCATCGCGCCTGTGCGTGGTATTCGGGGTTGGGCCGCATATCGGTGGCGGATGCGACGCGGTTGGTCATGTTAAAAAAGGCCGCGACCGATGCGATGTCCCAGATGTCCCGGTCGTCAAAGCCCGCGTCGCGCAGCGCTTGGCGATCCGCCTCGACAATGCGGGCGCTGTCCACGGTCAGCTTTTCCGCAAAGGTCAGCATCGCGGTTTGCCGCGCATCCAGATCGGCGGCGCGCCAGTTCATCACCATCATTTCCCCCAGCGCGGGATCGCCGGACAGCTGCCGCACAGCGGCCCCGTGGGCGGTCAGGCAGTAAAAGCACTTGTTGATCGACGACACCGCGACTGCGATCATCTCGCGCTCTAGCTTGCTTAGGCCGGAATTTGCCAGCATCAGATCGTTGTAAAGCCCTGTAAAGGCGTCCAGTTTTGCCACATCGAAGGCATAGGCGCGCAGCACGTTCGGCACCATGCCCAGCTTGTCCTGACACACATCAAAGTATTTTTGTGTCGCAGGCGGCAGCGGGTCCACCTGCGGCAGATCAAGGGCGGTGGGGCGGCCTGTCATGGTGTCGGTCATAAACTCTCCTGCGGGGCAGCGCGGTAATGGTAGCGGGCAGCTTCGCCCAAGCCGAGCCCTGCGTAAAGGGCGTTGGCACCCCCGTTGGCTGCGGTCACCAGCAGAGCGAACTGATCTGCCCCTTGCCGCTGTGCCCAGCGGGCGGCGGCGCGGGTCAGGTGCTGTGCAAGACCCTTGCGGCGGTGGTCCGGTGTGATTTCCAGCGCGTGAAGCATGGCGATGCCGTCATGAATCGCAACGAACAGCGTGCCCGCTGGCCGGTCGTCGATCCGCCCAAAGATCGTGGTTTTCGGCCCCTGCACCCGGTCCATGATCGCCAGCCTTGGGGGGCTAATGCCGCCGCCTGCCCAGATATCGCGCTGCGCGGCCAGCGGCGGCCAGACGGTAAAGGCGGTGACAGGGGGCACGGGATCGGCGGTCAGGGCGGCGGTTGGGCAGGCGCGGATCAAGGTTTCGTCCCGCTTGATATAGCCCCCCTCCGCCAGCAACGCGTCCAAGGCATCCTCGCCGGGGCGGATCATGAACAGCGCCTCTTGCCCCGCTGCGCGCATGGCATCTGCCGCAACGCTGATGTCTTGCGCACGAACAGGTCCATTTGCGGTCGCCGCACTGACGCGGTTGCCGCCACCCGTGCCGCTGCGCAGGGTCCACGGGCCGACCTGCTGCACCGCAGCGGCAGGCCAAGTGGCGTCAATCACCGCGCCCCAGTCGGTCATGCGGGGAACAGCGCCTGCAACTGGGCCATCGCCGCCGCGACGCGGGTCTGATCGGTGCCGCGAATGACGATGTTGGTGCCGTAGGCCCCGTCCTTTTGGAACGGGTAGGACCCCAGCGACAGGTCAGGATGATCCGCCGCGATCTGCGCCAATGGCGCGGCGACATCGCCTTCACCGCGCATAATGCGCCAGTTTTCCGACAATAGCGGGGCGCCGTGCGCCAGCTTGCTGATCACGCTCGCTACCATCGCCTCGAACACGGATGGCACGCCGGCCATGACGTTGACGTTTTTGATGGTAAAGCCCGGCGCGGTGCTGACGGGGTTGTCGATCAGGGCCGCGCCGTCGGGAATACGGGCCATGCGCAAACGCGCCTCGTTCAGGGTCGTGCCTGCGCGGTCGTAATGCGCCTGAAGCAGCGCGCGGGCATCGTCGCGCACGCCGACATGCGCGCCAAAGGCTGCGCCCATCGCGTCTGCGGTGATGTCGTCATGCGTTGGGCCAATGCCGCCGCTGGTAAAGACGTGATCATAGGCGTCCGACAGCGCCTTTACGGCCGCGACAATAGCAGGCTGGTCGTCGCTGACGACGCGGGCCTCTTTCAGGTCAATGCCGACGTCGGTCAGCGCCTTGGCCAGATAGTTGGTGTTGGAATCGCGGGTGCGGCCTGACAGGATCTCGTCTCCGATGACCAACATGGCGGCGGTGGGGTTTGACATGGACTTCTCCTTGGGTTCGCCTGTTGGTATAGCCCGCCGCATGGACTTTGCCACGCCCCTGATCCCCGCCACGCTGATCCGCCGCTACAAACGGTTTCTGGCCGATTGCACGCTGCCGGATGGGCAAGAGGTGACGGCCCATATCCCCAATCCCGGCGCGATGACCGGCACCGCTGTGCCCGGCAGCCGCATCTGGCTAGAGCCGAACGACAATCCTAAGACCAAGCTTGACTACGGCTGGCGGCTTCTGGAACTGGGGACCGATTTCGTCTGCGTTGATACCGCGCTGCCCAACCGCATCGTGGGCGAGGGGCTGCGGGCCGGACGGGTCCCGGGGCTGGAAGGCTATACCGAGGTCAGATCAGAAGTACCCTACGCCGATAAAAGCCGTGTGGATTTCCTGCTGACGGGCGGCGGCCCTGATTTGTATCTAGAGGTTAAAAGCGCCAATTTTTGCCGGACCGCGCCGCTGGTTGAATTTCCCGACAGCAAAACCCTGCGCGGCGCGCGGCATATGGCGGATCTGGCGCAGATGGTGGCATTGGGGCACCGCGCGATGGTGTTTTACCTGATCACCCGCACCGATTGCACCCGCGCCGGCATCGCCCGCGACATCGACCCAGCCTACGGCGCAGCCTTTGACGCCGCCCGCGCAGCAGGGGTGGAGGTGCTGGCAATGGATTGCAATATCACCCCGCAGGGCATCACATTAGGCGAAGTGCGCAGCGTGAATCCCTGACGGGGTGGCCGTGCGGCATAAAAAGCCCTATGTGGGCGATAGACAGCAAGTACAGGTATGACGCGATGACCGACACCACACAACTCACCCGCGACGGCATCCGGCTGCACGCGCTTTCGGACTTTGGCGGCATGAACCGCGCAGGACGCCTTGCCGCGCAAATCCTTGACGATATTGCCGATCACGTCGTGGTCGGCCAGACAACAAGCAAGCTGGACCAGCTGATCACCGAATGGGTAGAGCAAGCAGGCGCGACCTCTGCCACCATCGGCTATCGCGGCTATCAGCACGCCAGCTGCATTTCGGTGAACCACGTCGTGTGCCACGGCATCCCCGGCGCGCCGATCCCCAAGGCCAAAGACGAGACGATTTCGAAAAATCTTGAAAAGCGCCGCGATGACGACAAGCTGAAAGACGGCGATATCCTGAACATCGACGTCACCGTCATCGTAGATGGCTGGTACGGCGACACCAGCCGCATGTATGTCGCCGGAACCGCGTCGCCCAAAGCGGCCCGCTTGATCGAGGTCACGCACGACTGCCTGATGCTTGCGATCGAGGCGGCAAAGCCCGGCAATACCTTTGGTGATATCGGCCATGCGATCCAAGCCTACGCTGAATCCCAGCGCTGTTCGGTTGTGCGCGATTTCTGCGGCCACGGCCTTGGCCGCGTGTTCCACGCCCCGCCAAACGTGCTGCACTATGGCCGCGCTGGCACCGGCCCGGTGCTAGAGGAAGGCATGTTTTTCACCATCGAGCCGATGATCAACTTGGGCCGCCCTGAAACGCAGGTCCTGATCGACGACTGGACTGCCGTGACCTTTGACAAGTCGCTGTCGGCCCAGTTCGAACATTCCATCGGCATCACCGCGCAAGGCTGCGAGGTCTTTACGACATCGCCCGCCGGACGGTTCTACCCGACGCAAGTGGAGTGACCACGCCGCCTCGGCTGATCCCGGTCCTGTCGGCGGCGAATTTCGTCATCGGCATGGGGGCCTTTGTGCTGATCGGCATGCTGACACCCGTGGGCCAGGATTTCGGCATCGCGCCGGGCCGCACGGGCTGGCTGATGACGACCTATGCGCTGGCCTACGCCGTGCTGTCGCCGCTGCTGGTGTCGCTGACCGGAACGGTCGGGCGCAGGCGTGTGCTGGCCTATGCGCTGACCGGGTTTGCCGTTGCAAACCTGCTGTCGGCCATCGCGCCGACGGAATTCACCTTGCACCTGACCCGCATTTTGGCCGCCGCTGGCGCTGGCATGCTGACGCCCGTCAGCGCGTCTGTCGCCGCTGGCCTGTCAGCGCCCGAACGCCGCGGCAAAGCGCTGGCCGCTGTCATCTTCGGCCTATCGCTGGCGCAGGTGCTGGGTGTGCCAGCGGGCAGTTTCATCGCCTATACCTTTGGCTGGCGCGCGGCCTTTGTCGTTGTGGCGCTGCTGGCCCTGCCGATCATCCCGTTGATCTGGCGCACTGTGCCAAGCGGCCTCGCGTTTCAAACGGTCACCTTGCCAGAGCTGGGGCGCACCCTGCGCGACGGTCCCACGATGCTGGCCGTTAGCTTTACCGCGACGTTCCTTGCGGCGGCCTATGTGCTTTATACTTACCTTGCGCCATTGCTGGAACAGACCATGGGCTATGGCCGCGATGGGATCACCGCGATCTTGCTGGTGTTTGGCGCGGCGGCGGTCATCGGGAATCTGGCGGGCGGTGCGATTGCGGACCGGATCGGGCCATTCCGCACATTGCTGATCTTGTGCGCAGGCCAAGTCGCGACCCTGCCGCTGTTTTCCCTAATGCCGCTGCCCAGCCCCGCGCTGGTGGCGCTGATCGCGCTGTGGTCGCTGTTCATCTGGTCGATGATGGCAGGCCAGCAGATGCGGATCATCGCCCTGCGCCCCGCCGCTGCGCCCATCGTTTTGGCACTGAACGCCGCTGCGATTTACATCGGCGCGGCCGCTGGATCGGCGATTGGCAGCGTTGTCATGGGCATCGGCGGCGTGCAGGCACTGGGCCTTGGCGGCATGGCTGTGGCATTGCTGGCGACTGGGCATATCTTGTGGTCAGAGCGGCTGAGCGGCAAAAGATCCTGATCCCCACTTGCAATCCATTCGCAACTGACCCATATCAATGTCACCACTAGCGGTGGCACCCCCCCAACATCACCAATTCAAGGATGCAGTTATGCACCAGTCTTTTGCTGCCGCTTTTGCGGCCACGCTTGCCCTGTCCACCCCCCTTGCCGCGCAAGAGGTCACGCTGCGCTTTCAGCACTTCGTGTCCCCCGCCAGCGCGAACCCGACCTATTTCATGCAGCCTTGGGTCGACGCGGTCGAGGCGCAGTCGAATGGCCGCATTAAGGTCGAACTCTACCCCTTCATGCAGCTGGGCGGGTCCGCGACCAGCCAGTATGATCTGATCCGCGACGGCGCCATTGACGGCGGCTGGGTCATCCCGTCGTACGAACCCGGCCGTTTCCCCGAAGCCGAGGCGCTGGAACTGCCCTTTATGACGCCCAAGTCGGGCGAAGAGGCGTCCGACGCCGCGTGGCATTACACCCAAGCGCATCTGATGGATGACTTCGCTGACATCCACCTGATTGCGGCCCATATGCACGGCCCCGGCATCATCCACAAAAAAGGCGCAGCCCCGCAAACCATCGAAGATATGGCAGGCGTCAAGCTGCGCGGCCCGTCGCGCCCCGCCACGGACCTGCTGACCGCCATGGGCGCGCTGCCCGTCGGCATGCCGGTCCCGTCCTTCACAGAGGCGCTGTCGCGCGGCGTGGTTGATGGCGGTGTGATCACATGGGAAATGGCCCCCAGCCTGAAACTGGACGAACTGACGGACAGCCACACCGACGTCGCTGGCGATGACGCGCTGTATAACCTGTATTTCCTGTGGGCGATGAACAAGGACGTCTATGACGCGATGCCTGCCGATTTGCAGGCGGTGATCGACGCCAATTCCGGCCTGATGGCCAGCCGCTGGGCAGGCAAGGCGCATGACATCGGCGACGCTGAAGGCCGCATCGTGATGGAAGACGCCGGCAACGAAATCGCCGTGCTGTCGCCCGACGAAACAGATCGCATTAAGGCGCTGGGCGAGGACGTTCGCGCAACTTGGATCGCCGACATGGACGCCAAAGGCTTTGACGGGGCGGCCTTGGTCCAAGATGCCACCGACGCCATGACTGCCGCGCGCGGCACAGCGACAGAGTAACCGATTTAAGCGCCGCCCGGGTTTCACGGGCGGCGCTTTTTTACAGGTTCAGCGCCGCTGCGATCTGATCCATATGCGTCACGGGTACTGCCGTATGGCCACCGGCCCGCGCAGCGCCGCCTTCAGCGACATAGGCGAAGCAGCCGCATCTCGCTGCCGCCGCCGCATCCCAACCCGCAGGCATATCGTCAATCATCCACGTCGCCACTGGCGCAGCGCCCGCCACATCCATGGCGTGCAGCAACATCGCGGGGGCGGGTTTGGGCGCATAATCGTGGCCCGAATAAATCCGCCCGGCAAAGCGGTCCAGCAGGCCAGACGGCGTCAACGACACCTTCATCTTGGCCAGCGGCCCGTTCGACGCGATGGCCGTCGGGATCCCTGCGGCATCAAGCTTGTCCAGCAGATCCACTACGCCGGGCATCACATCAACGCCAAGCGCGAGCGCCGCAAACACTTCGTCATAGGTCTGGTCTAGCCAGTTGCCGGGCAGGTCCGCACCCATGCGCCGGGCCTCTTCACCGATGCCCATCAGGGTGCCACCGCCAAACATCTTGTGCACCATGTCGGGCGCGATGCTAAGCCCATAGCGTGCAAGGTTGGCCGAGATGACGCGGTCCGTCGTCGGCTCTGTGTCCACCAGCACGCCATCGCAATCGAAAATCACCAGTTCAGGTGTCATATCGCCTCCATCAGCGTGATCCATGTGTCGCCGTAGCGGCGTGTGTCGAGGGATTTGAACCCTTGCGGCGCGATCTGGGTACTGCGTTCTTCCCAGACCACGACCGTGCCCGCTGCGATCCAGCCTGCCGCCCGCGCCGCGCGCAGGGCGGGCAGGCCGAGGTGGTGGTCATAAGGCGGATCAAGAAACACCAGCCCGCACACTTTTCCAGGTGGCAAAGTGTCGGCGCGGCAGCGCAGGACGGTGCAGTCGGCCCCGCGCTTTACCTTGGCGATATTACCCGCAATCAGCCCCTGCGCGACCTTGCCGTCATCGACGAATGTGACGTGGGATGCGCCGCGCGATAGTGCCTCTAGCCCCAGCGCGCCGGTCCCTGCGAACAGGTCCAGCACCGCCGCGCCCCGGATCGGATCGCCAAAGCGGCCGCCTTGCAGCACGTTGAACAAGCTTTCCCGCACGCGGTCCGTGGTAGGGCGCAGATGCGCGCCTGCGTCGCCTGCGCCGACGGGAACCAGCGCCGTGCCGCGGTGTGTGCCTGCGATAATCCTCATGGGCGCAGCAAGGCCTTCATATCCGTGCTCGGGTCGATCACCACACTTGGCGCAGGGCTGATGCGGCCCTCTATCAGGCGCTTGCCGACCATGTAATTGCGCACGTCCGACATGGCGTCGATGGCGATCAACTGATCGCCTTTGTAATACCAATGCGACCGGGCCAGCCCGTCGCCCGGTTTGACATAGACGTCGGTATAACCGGTATTCAGCCCCGCAATTTGCAGTTTCACATCGTATTGATCCGACCAGAACCACGCCGCAGGCTGATAGGTCACATCATGCCCCAACAAGTTCTGCGCGACGATTTCCGCCTGATCAATCGCATTGCCCACACTTTCAATCCGCACGCGCCCGCCCGGCACTGGGGTAGAGGCGCAATCGCCCGCCGCCCAGATATGTGGATCCGATGTGCGGCCATGGGCGTCGCAGGCAATGCCGTTATCCAGCGTCAGCCCGGCCCCGTCCGCCAATTCCGTTGCAGGCGCAATCCCGACGCCGACCACGGCAAAATCGATATCCAGCGTGGTGCCATCCGCCAGTTCGGCCCCTGTGACCGCGCCGTCGCCCGTCAGCCGCACAAGGCCGCTCCCTTCGCGGATATCGACACCGTGGCTGCGGTGCAGATTGCGGAAATAGTCAGAGGTTTCGGGGCAGGCGACGCGCTGCAAGATACGCTCTGCCGCTTCGACCAGCGTGACCGTGACGCCGCGCTTGGCCGCCACCGCTGCCGCCTCTAGCCCGATATAGCCGCCGCCGACGATCAAACAGCGCGCGCCTTCCTTGAAGTGCGGTGCCATCGCGTCCGCATCCGCCAGATCGCGCACGGCAAAGACGTTGTCCAAGCTGCCGCCAATACTGGCGGGCAGGGTGCGCGGCCATGCGCCGGTGGTCAGCACCAGATCGTCGTAGTCCAGCACATCGCCGCCGCTCATCGTCACCTGCTTCAACGTCGCATCAACGCCAACAGCCCTTGTGCCCAGCCGCAGGGTCACGCCGTTATCCGCATACCAGGCCGGGGGCCGGAAAAAGAGCCGGTCCTGCGCCATGTCACCCAGCAAATACGCCTTGGACAGGGGCGGGCGCTGATAAGGGGCGTGCGGTTCGCCGCTGACCAGTGTGATTCCGGACGTCACGCCATTCGCCACCAGCTTGCCAATCAAAGCCGCCGCCGCTTGACCGCCGCCAATCACCAAAATCCTGCGCATATCGTGACTTCCCTCTACTGGCCCTGTCGCCGCGCACCCTATATGCCTATGCGTGACAGAGGCAATTCAGATAGGGAAACGCTTATGACCATCACAACAGGTGACACGCTGCCGGATGCCAGCGTTCTGACCATGGGCGCTGATGGCCCGCAGTCCGTCGCGATGGCGGACAAACTTAAGGGCCGCACCGTCGTCATCTTTGGCCTGCCCGGCGCCTATACCGGCACCTGCACCACGGCCCACGTCCCCAGCTTTATCCGCACGCTGCCGCAGCTAAAGGACAAAGGCGTGGACGAGGTGATCTGCATCTCCGTCAACGACCCTTTCGTGATGAAGGCTTGGGGCGATGCGACCGGCGCGATTGACGCAGGCATCACCATGCTGGCCGACGCCGAGGCGACATTCACCAAAGCTATCGGCATGGAATTCTCTGCGCCGCCCGTCGGCTTTGTGAACCGGTCCAAGCGCTATGCGATGCTGGTCAAGGACGGTGTCGTCACCATCCTGAACGAAGAGCCCGGCCCCGGCCAATGCGACATCTCTGGCGGGGAAAGCCTGCTGGACGCGATGGCCTAAGCCTTGCACGCTTGAACGACAAAGGGGCCGTGCAATGCGCGGCCCCTTTTTGTATGCGACTTTGCCGCGGCACCAACAAAAGTGGTCAATTCTGCCGACGTCAGGCCGCGCGAAGGCCCGCGTCGTTCCGGCCCCATTTGCAGATCGCGAAAATCAGCGACAGCGCAAAGCAAAGCTCCAGTATCTCCTCTACAGCAGTCCAGATTGGCGCATCTGCATATGGCAGCGTCACGCCGATCGCGGCCAACTGCCTGTCGGCCCCATCGACCAAAACCGACGCAACCGCAAAGCAAACTCCGCCGGCGATGGCCCAGGCCCAGCCTTGACCGTTCCGCAACGCATGAATGAGAGGCCGCGTCCCGCGCATCACAAGCAGCACGAGCGTTAATAGTATGCCGCCCATGGCAGCGGCTGACACGCCCTTTTGCCACAGCGGGGCTGCGCTGGTAAAGATTTTGGTCTGCAGCAGGCCGGGCGTAAAGAACGCGTCATGCACGTCCAATTCGCGCAGGCAGAACAGAACGAAGACTGTCGGAATTGGCCACCAATGGCGCCATGCGTCCTTTGGCATGCGCCAAAGTGAAAGCACAGCGCCAAGCGCGAATACAATCAGCCCCGCCAGCTCGACCATACCGCTTTCAGATGTCAGGGTAATTTCCCATCCAACCCACAGTGTCGATACAATCAAGCTGCACGCGACAAGGACACAGATTATAAGAAACAAGCGCATAGATATCTTACTTTTAGGAAGGATGATTTTTGTGCTGCAGCGCCACATCGCCGCGCCGTATGACCCCGCGACAGATAGCATAAATCGACGGCCGAGGCATTAAGCATTCCGGCGGGGGCCATCCATCGCACGGCCCCCGCGTTTTGGCACAGTCCTGCGTTAGTCGTCGTCCTTGGCCATGATCATCGTCCGGGTCGGAAAGGGGATGTCGATGCCAGCGGCGTCCAGCGCCTCTTTGACCTTGCGGGTCATGTCAGCCTGATACTGGAAATAATCCGTCCGCGCGCACCAAACGCGCACCAGAAAATCAACAGAGGATGCGTTCAGATTGTTCACCTGAATGAACGGCTCTGGATCAGACAGGCTGCGCGGGTCGGCCATGATCGTGTCGATGATCGCGCGCTCTGCATCGGCCAGATTGGCCCCATAACCCACGCCAATCGTCCATTCAGCCCGGCGCTGGGGATAGACGGAATAGTTCACGATCGTATTGCCCCAAACCTCGGAATTCGGGATGATGATCTGCACGTTTCCGATGCTCGCCATCTCGATATAGTTGAGGTTAATTGCCTTTACCGTACCGCTTTCATCATCAATCGTGACGAAATCACCCAGTTTAATCGGGCGGAAAAAGATGATCATCACACCCGCCGCGATGTTCGACAGCGTGCCTTGCAGGGCCAAACCAATGGCCAAACTGGCTGCACCGATGATCGCAACAACGCTTGTTGTCTGCACACCAAAGGTGTTCAGCACGAAGAGGAACGAAAATCCGATGATGACGTAGCGGACGATATTGCCCAAGAAAATGAACAGCGTCTCGTCCAAATGCTTGTGGTTGCGCCCAATATTTTCGATGCGGCGCGACACCCAGCCGCCGACGGTAAAGCCGACAATCAGGATGATAATCGCAGTCAGGACCGACCCCACGGCAGATGCAATGAATTCGACAGTCAGCACATCCATAATCGATGTGCCGTTAATGATCGGTGTCGTTAGCAGGTTTTCCATTTAACCCTCCGCAAGCTGGTCCATCTTTTTTGCCAGTTTGGCATCTAGGGCGGTCAGACCGTCTGCGTCATGTGTGGTCAACGCGACCTCTACAGTTTTGTAAACGTTGGACCATTCGGGGTGATGGTTCAGCTTTTCCGCATGCATTGCGACCTGTGTCATCCAGCCAAAGGCCTGCACGAAGTTTTTAAACTCAAAGGTCTTGGTGATCGCCTCGCCATCGTCGGCCAATGCCCAGCCAGCAGCCTGCAGCGGGGCGATGTCGTCTTGGGTCAGTTTGTCAGTCATTGCTGTTCCTCTCTTTTGTCGCGTTTGAACGGACCGTAGGCGGTCAGCACTTCGATTTCTTCGTCCACCGCGCGGGTTTCCGCGATCAAGTAACGCGCAATCGCGTCACGGAAAGCTAAATCCCCAATCCAGTGCAAGGAATGCGTCGCAACGGGTAAGTATCCGCGCGCCAGCTTATGTTCGCCCTGCGCGCCAGCCTCAACCCGAGAGAGGCCGTTTTTGATCGCGTAATCAATGGCTTGGTAGTAGCACAGTTCAAAGTGCAACGAGGGGTAATATTCCGTGCTGCCCCAATAGCGGCCAAAAAGCGTTTCGCGCCCGATAAAGTTCAGCGCCCCCGCCACGGGCCGGCCATCGTTCATCGCCAGCACCAACAGCATGTCATCGCGCAGACTTTCCTGCGCGCAGTCAAAGAACGCCCGCGTCAGATAGGGGGTGCCCCATTTGCGGTTGCCAGTATCTTGGTAGAACCGCCAAAATGCGTCCCAATGTTCGGGCTGAATATCATTGCCCGTCAGCGCCAAGATCTGCCCGCCAAACCCCTGCGCCTCTGCCCGTTCGCGGCGGATGTTCTTGCGCTTGCGGCTGGACAGATCGGCCAGAAATCCGTCGAAATCGGCGTAGTCCCGGTTCACCCAATGAAACTGCTGACCCACGCGGGACATCAAGCCCATCTCCGCACCCGCCAAGGCTTCGGCTTCGGTGCAGAATGTGATGTGCAGCGACGACAGCTCGTTATCCGACGCAACCTGCACCGCGCCTTGGATCAGCGCGGACATGCCCATCGCCTCGAACCCCGGACGGGTTAGAAAACGACGGCCTGTGGCGGGGGTAAAGGGCACGGCAATCTGCAGCTTGGGGTAATAAGCGCCGCCCGCGTTCTCGTAGGCCTGCGCCCAGTTGAAATCAAAGATGTATTCGCCCTGGCTGTGGCCCTTGGCGTACATCGGCGCGCAGGCAATCACCTGCCCATCGGCGCGCGCAACAAGGTAACGCGGCTGCCAGCCGGATCTGCCGCCGACGGAGCCGCTGTCCTCTAACGCCTTCAAAAAGCGATAGGTCGTGAATGGATCCTCGGGCCGCCCGCCCTCCGGGTTGGCGCAGGCGTCCCAGTCGCTGGCAGAGATTTCCGCCAGCGACGGGTGCAGGGTGATTTCGATCGTGGGGGTGTTCATGTCGCCTTAACTGGTGGCAAAGCGCCGGGGGTCAAGCGTCATATCCCTCGAACGTGATGTTATCGGCATATTGCCGGGCGGCGGCGGCGTCTTCGGCCGATCGGATCGTCCAGCACAGAATGGCCGCGCCTTGGGTGTTCAGCTCTGCCACGCGGGGCTGATTCAGTTCCTTGTGATAGTGGCTGATAAAGCTGGCCCCGACGTGATCGTAGTCGGGAATCAGGCTCAGCCGTTCCAGTGTGGGCTGCGCAATTGTTGGCCAATCGGTCGGATTGAACGACCCCGTCGTCAGCCCGCGCGGCACATCTGGTAGCAGCCGCGCCATTTCGGCCATGGCATGCGGGTTGAACGACATCACCGCGACCGGGCCTTTGTAGGCTTCCAGCACTTGCGCCACAGCCTTGCCCATCGGGCCTGTATTAGGGCCAAGACCGCCGTCTTGATCCTTCAGCTCGATCAGCACAGGCACGCGGCCCGCCACCAGATCCAGCACCTGCGCCAGCGTCGGAATCGTCGTGCTGTCACCCATCAGCGGGATCATCGCCAACTGCGCCGAGGACCGCTGCGCGAGCGGTCCTTGTTCAATCGTCAGCCGTCGCAGGTCATAATCGTGAAACACCATTGGCACGCCGTCGCTGGCCAGCTGCACGTCAATCTCTATCCCGTAACCATGTGTAATGGCGGATTTGATTGCGGTCAGACTGTTTTCCACCCGGCCGTGCGCCTTGTCGTGATGGGCACGGTGGGCCAGCGGACGGGCCAGAAAAGACTTCGGCAGCATCAAGCGATCTCGAACACGGCTTCAATTTCGACCATGACGCCCATCGGCAACCCGGCCACACCCACGGCAGAACGGGCGTGATGCCCTTTTGCGCCCAGCGCCGCGACAAGGAAATCGCTGGCCCCGTTGATGACCTTGGGCTGGTCGGTGAAATCAGGTGTGCAGTTGACCATGCCGACCAGTTTCACAACGCGCACCAAGCGGTCCAGATCGCCGCCACATGCCTTTTTCAACTGCGCCAGCAAGCTGATCGCACAGGCCTTGGCCGCCGCTGCGCCGGTGTCGATATCAACGCCGTCGCCAAGCTTGCCCACCATCAGGCCATCCGGACCCTGCGAAATTTGGCCGGACACCCAGACCTGATTGCCGGTCTGCACAAAGGGGACGTAGTTCGCCGCGGGGGCAGGGGCGTCTGGCAGTGTCACGCCCATTTCGGTCAGCTTCGTTTCAATCATGCTCATGGCTTCGGCCCTTGTCTGGTGGATTTGCCAGACCCTAGGCCGCAGCGCGGGCGGCGTCCATCTAGGACTCGCGGAATGCCTTGGCAAAATAATCCGCAAAGGGTTTCAGGAAGTAATTCATCGGCGTGCGATCTGCTGTGCGGACATAAGCCTCGACCGGCATGCCGGGGATCAGGGTCATGCCTTCGGGCAGTTTTTCGATCTCTCCTTCGTCCATGCGCACTTCGGCGCGGTAGAAGGACGCGCCGTTCTGTTCGTTCTGAAATGCATCGGCCGACACCTGCGTCACATGGCCCGTCAGTTCCGGCGTGCGGCGCTGATCAAATGCGGAAAAGCGCAGAATCACATCCTGCCCTAGATGGATTTGATCAATATCCGTCACCTGCACCTGCGTCGCAATCACCAGCGGGCGATCCTGTGGCACCAGATACAGCAGCGGATCAGCCGCGCGAATGACGGATCGCGGCGCAAAGACGTTCAGCCCGTAAACCACACCGCTAAGCGGCGCGCGGATATCGAGCCGGTCAAGTTGTTGGCGCAGCGTGCGGCGGCGTTCGGACAGTTCAAGTTCGTTGTATTGTAAATCGCGCAGGCGCGTGATCGCCTCTTCCCGACGGGTGCTGGTGAGGCCAAGCACCTGAATTTCAATCTCTGTCCGGCGCTCGGCCGCCTGCGCGGCCTGCGCAGTCAATTCGCCAACTTGGCCTTTCATGTTGGACGCCTCGCGCCGCAGGGCCAGCACGCGGCTGGCCTGTGCAAGACCGCGATCCAGCAGGCTTTGCTGATCGGCCAGCTCTTCTTCGATCAAGGCGGTCTGTTCGGTCATCGCCTGTTGCTGGGCCGTGATGCCATCGATTTGGCTGGCGATCTGCATCTCTTGTTGCTGCAACTGATCGGTGGCTTTCAGCAGGCTATCAAGGCGCGCCTCGAACAGGCGCGACTGGCCTTCGGTTAAATCGGCGGCGGCTTCGCCAGCCTCTTGCAGCAGGGGATTGAATGTCAGTTCGGCCGCGCCGTCACGCTCTGCCTCGAACCGGGCGCGGCGCGCGAGGATTTCGTAAAGCTGGCCTTCGACGACAGCCAGCTCGCTGACAATGTTTGACGAATCCAGCTTAATCAGCAGATCGCCAGCCTGCACCTCTTCACCCTCATCGACTAGGATCTCTTCGACGACGCCGCCATCGGGGTGCTGAATGACCTGCCGATTGCGGTCTACTTCGATCTGGCCATGCGTAATGACGGCCCCGGTCAGGTTGGCAAAGACGGCCCAAGTGCCAAAGCCGCCAACCAAAACGATGAGCGCAATAAGGCCAGTCACCATCGGCTTGGTCGCCGACCAGCGGTTGCGGGGATCTGCGTTTGTCATTGCACGCCCCCCGCTTGGCCGGTGGTCGCGGTGATTTGCTGGGCGTTGCGCAGCACGTCTTTCATCACTTCATCCTTGGGGCCAAAGGCGCGGCGGGTGCCGTTTTCGATCACGAGCAGCATGTCGCATTCCTGAATAGCTGCCGGGCGGTGCGCCATGATAAACACAGCCTTACCTTCTGATTTCGCGACCTTAATCGCATTGTTCAACGCCACAGAGCCATCGTTGTCCAAGTTGCTGTTCGGCTCGTCCAATACAAGAATCACCGGATCGCCGTACATGGCACGCGCCAGCCCGACGCGCTGTATCTGCCCCCCCGACAGCCGCCCGCCATTTGCCGTGACCCGGGTGTCATAGCCGTCGGGCAGTTTCAGGATCATGTCATGTGCCGCCGCCTTTTTCGCGGCGCGCACGACGGCGGCGTCATCAGGTGTCATCGACATGCGGGCGATGTTTTCCTTAATCGTGCCGTCAAACAACTGCACCCGCTGCGGCAGATAGCCGATATACTGCCCCAGCGTATCGGCATCGTATTGTTCCAGCGATGCGCCATCCAGCCGGATTTTCCCGCCCGCAGGCCGCCAAACGCCAATTAACGCCCGCGCCAGCGTCGATTTGCCCGCGCCAGATGTACCAATGACGCCAACGGCTTGGCCCGGCTGCACCTCGAAACTGATCATGCGCAGGCTGGCTTGCTGTTCGCCGGGTGGCACCACGGTCACATTTTCGGCTGTCAGGATTGCGCGAGGGGCGGGCAGGGCGGTGCGGGCTTCGTCCTCTGACACAGACCCCAGCAGGCGCGACAGACGCGTCCAGCCTTCGCGGCCCTTTTGAAACACAGCCCATTGGCCGACGATCATCTCGATCGGGGCCAGCGCACGGCCCATCAGGATCGATCCGGCGATCATTGCGCCTGCGGACAACACGCCTTCTAGGACCAAAAGTGCGCCAAGACCCAGCATGGCGGATTGCAGAAATAAGCGGAACGTGCGGGTCATCGCGGTGAATGTGCCCGCCGAATCCGCAGCCCCGATTGTCGCATCAAGCGACGCGCCGCGCGCGATCTGCCAGCGATCAAAGGCCGCGCCGCGCATGCCAAGGGCGTGAACGAGTTCGCTTTCGCTACGGATCTGCGCGCCCAGCGCTTCTGACTGGAATGACGCGGCATTTGCGGTTTCCAGCGGCTTTTTCGTGCTCATTTGGTTGGCGATGGCCACCACGACAAGCACGGCACCGCCCACAATCGCCAAAATCCCCAGCGCCGGGTGAAAGATGAAAATACCTAGGAAAAACAAAGGTGTCCACGGCAGGTCGAACACCGCCATCAGGGCGGGGGACGTGATCAACCGCTGCACCGCTTCCAGATCGCGCAGGGCGGTGCGCGCCTCTTCGGGTGGGCGGCTTTGATTGCTCGCGCGCAAAGACGCAGCAAAGACGCGGCGATCTAGGCGGGCCTGAAACCGGGCCCCCAGCCGCCCCATCACACGGCCGCGCACGAAATCAAGAATACCCATCATACCGTATAAAAACGCGACCAGCACCGACAGTGCGATCAGCGTTTCTAGGCTACGGCTGCCCAGCACGCGGTCGTAAACGTTCAGCATATACAGCGGGCCGGTCAGCATCAGCAGGTTGACGAAAAAGCTGAAGATCGCGACGGACCAATACAATGGCCGCCCTTCGCGCCGGACGGCGGCTAGTTCTGCTGCGCCGCGCTGGACGGCCTGATCATTGCTACGCATCGCGTCACACCCTTTATAAGGCTGAGGAACAGCCCTAACATATTGTAACCAGCAAACTTCGTGATCACACCTGATTTCTGCGCTGATCCGGGTGCGCGTGATACTGTCGCCACAACCTAAAGCGGACGGGGTTAATAAATCGCTGCCGCAGCCAAGAGGTGACAGGTGCAAAAGGGGACGCTAGTGTCACCGGCGCAGCTATGACGCGGTGCAGGAGCAGCGATGAAAACGATCCTTAGTGCGACGATCTTGTCTGTGTTTGGTGCGCAAGCCGCGCTGGCCGGACCCTATGACGGGGTCTATAAACAGGCCGCGAATGCCGAATGCGCCATGATTGGCGTGGATGGCGGGGCGGTGCGGATCGCGGATGGCATCTTTTACGGGGTCGAAGTCGAATGCCGCATGGCTGACCCCGTTAACGTCCTGGACATGGATGCGCTGCTATACACGATGCAATGCAGTGGTGAGGATCAGGTTTTTTCCGAACGCGCGATGTTGATGAACAAGGCCGAAGGCAATGGGATCATCATGGTCTGGGACGGCTATGCCTTTGTCTATGACCGCTGCCCAGAGCCGGGCGCAGTTGTCGTGGACGGGCCTGTAACGGATGATGCGGCAGCGCCGGTCACCGACGCCGCCGCAACCGAATAGGGCGGGGGTTAATTCCCCAGACCGCCCAGAATGTTGTTCAGCACATCCATGATCTGACCGTCAGCGACGATGCCAGTGTCTTCTAGCACGCCGCCTGTCGTGCTGGGGCCGGGGATGTCCATCGGCAATGGCTTTGGAGTCTCTCCGGTCACGACGCGCGACATCGTTGCCTGCCAGATTTCCGCAGGCAAACCGCCGCCTGTGACGCCGGTCATCGGGCTGTTGTCGTCGTAACCCATCCAGACGCCGATCACGTAATCAGCATTAAACCCAATAAACCACGCATCGCGCGCGCTGTTCGTGGTGCCAGATTTGCCCGCCAGTTCCCACCCGGGGATCTGCGCCCGCGTGCCGGTGCCGCGTGCGACGACTTGGGACATCATGTAAGTCAGCTCGCGCGCTGCGCTTTGCTGGATGACGCGTTCCTGCAAGCCTGTGCCGATATTGTCCATCAGCGGTTCGGTTTCGCCCTTAAGCCGCAGATCAATCAACCCGTAGGGCTGCACCGCAGAGCCGCCGTTCAGGATACCCGCAAAGGCCCCTGACATCTCGAGCAGGGTGCTTTCAGACACGCCCAGCGCCAGCGCGGGACCGGCGGCCAGATCGCTTTCGATGCCGAATTTCTGCGCAACTGTTCGCACCAGATCGCGGCCAACTTCTTCTGACAGCAAAATCGCAGGAATGTTGCGGGATTCGTATAGGGCCTGCGTCAGGGTGATCGGGCCCTTGAACTTGCGGTCATAGTTTTCGGGGACCCATGGGCCAGAGCCGGGCACGTTAATCGTCAGCGGCGCGTCGTCGATCATGTCGTTCGGGCTGAACCCCAGGTCAAGCGCCGTGGCGTAGATAAAGGGCTTAAAGGCCGATCCTGGCTGCCGCCGCGCCTGCGTCGCGCGGTTAAACACGCCGGACGCCCGCACATCGCGCCCGCCGACCATGCCGCGCACTGCGCCGTCCGCGCTCATCACGATCACAGCGGCCTGCGCTTTGGAGCTTGGCTTCAGCTTGGTTTCAAAGATGCTGGTCAGCGCCGTTTCCGCCGCCGTCTGAATGCGCTGGTCCAGCGACGTGCGGATCACCACGTCTTCGGTCGTGTCGCGGGTAAAGAAATCGGGGCCTTGTTCCATTACCCAATCGGCAAAGTATCCACCCGCCCGCGCCTGTGCCGCCTGAGACAGCTGCGCCGGACGCGCGCGCGCATCGCTCGCTTGCTCTGGCGTGATATAGCCCTGATCTTCCATCAGCCCGAGCACGATATTCGCCCGGTCCACCGCGCGCTGCATGTTATTCGTCGGCGCATAGCTGGTCGGTGCCTTCAAAAGACCTGCCAGCATCGCGGATTCCGCAGGGTTCACATCGGCCGATGATTTGCCGAAATAACGGTTGGCGGCGGCTTCAAAGCCCCGGCTACCCGCACCCAGATAGGCGCGGTTGAAGTAGATCGTCAGGATATCTTCCTTGGAATAGGCGACTTCCATCCCCATGGAATAAATGGCTTCTTTGACCTTGCGCCAGATCGTCGTGCGGCGGCAGTCGTCCTCATAGGCGGCCTCTGTCTTCCACGTCGCCGCGTCGTAGGGCACGCCAAGGCAAAGCAATTTCGCCACCTGCTGCGTGATGGTCGAACCGCCGTTACCCGACAGCGGGCCGCGCCCTTCGCTTAGGTTGATGCGCACAGCGCTGGCGATGCCGCGCGGGCTGATGCCGAAGTGGCCATAGAACCGCTTATCCTCGGTCGCGACCACAGCGTCGTGTAGATAGCGCGACACGGAATCCGCCGTCACCATCCCGCCAAACTGGTCGCCGCGCCACGCAAAGACTGCGCCGTCCCGGTCCAGCAGTGTCACCGACCCCTTGGTGCGGGCGTCCACGATCGCCTCGATCGGGGGCATTTGCGACGCAAAATACAGCACGCCTGCGCCGATGAGCAGCGCGACCACGACCCCCAGCTTCCACGTCAGGCGCAGGATCAGGCGCAGCGCCCATGTGAACGGGAACAGGATCCACCCCACCAGACCGCGCTTGCGCGGAGCGGCTTTCTTGCGGCTCGCACGCTTTTTAGGCGCAGGTTTTGCCCGCTGCTCTGCCTGTGCGTTATAGCGCCGCTCTGCAACGAGTGGTTTTCCTGATTTTGGTGGTCGTGCCATCGGCTGCCCGGTCCGTCTTTTTGTGCATTTTGTCGGTTATACCGACGCAGCCCCGTGTTGTCCCGCGCTGTTGCCGATTCTGTTGCCGCTTTTTTATGTGGCTTAATAATTGGGCAGTTCGCGCTTTTTGTGCAAAAATTGTGCAACATTACGCGTTTTCACCCCCGTTGCCCTGCCAGTTTCCTTGTCACTTTGGCGTCCCTGCGCCCTTTTCTTAGGCATCCGCATCGCCGGGGGCTGGGTCTCCGCCATAGGGAACGAGGGAAACAAGACGTGAAACTGATTATTGCAACGATCAAACCGTTCAAGCTCGAGGAGGTCCGCGAGGCGCTGACCTCGATCGGCGTGCGCGGCATGATGGTGTCCGAGATCAAGGGCTTCGGCGCCCAGTCCGGTCACACCGAAATCTATCGCGGGGCTGAATACGCCGTGAACTTCGTGCCGAAGGTCAAACTGGAAATCGTCGTCTCTGACGCGATGGCAGAGCAGGTCGTCACCACGATCGCACAGACCGCCAAGACCGACAAAATCGGCGACGGCAAGATCTTTACCCTCGACGTCGAAGGCGCCCTGCGCGTCCGCACCGGCGAGCTGAACGACGACGCGCTGTAAAAGCCGCTTCCAAAAGGGACATTTCATCCGATGAACAAGACACTTCAAAAAGCACTACTGGTCGGGGCCGCATTTGCCGCCTTGCCCGTGGTGGCCTTTGCGCAGGATACCACTGCCGTAGACGCCGCCGCCGATGTGGTAGAGGCCGCGGCCCCGACCTTTGACGAAATCGGCCCCTACATCATGACCACGCTGCTGTTCTTGATCGGCGGCTTCTTGGTGATGTGGATGGCCGCTGGTTTTGCCATGCTAGAGGCAGGCCTTGTCCGGTCCAAGAACGTCACCACCCAGCTGACCAAGAACGTCGCGCTGTTTGCCATCGCGGGCATCATGTATTGGCTGATCGGCTACGGCATCATGTATCCGGGCGACGACTGGACGATCACGGGCTACCTTGGCAACCTGTGGTCCCCGGCCTCGCTGGAACCTGTCGGCCTTGCTGCTGCTGACGCTGATCTGGGCTACGCCTCTGTCGCATCTGACTTCTTCTTTCAGTTGATGTTCTGCGCTACGACCGCATCCATCGTGTCCGGCACCTTGGCCGAGCGCGTCAAACTGTGGCCCTTCCTTGCCTTCACAGTTGTCCTGACCGGTGTCCTGTACCCGATCGAGGCATCGTGGCAGTGGGGCGGCGGCTGGTTGTCCGAGATGGGCTTCTATGACTTCGCCGGCTCCACCCTTGTGCACGCCGCTGGTGGTTTCGCAGCGCTGGCCGGTGCCATCGTGCTGGGTCCACGGATCGGTCGCTACAAGGACGGCAAGTCCTTCCCGATGCCGGGTTCCAACCTTGCACTCGCCACACTGGGTACGTTCATCCTGTGGCTGGGTTGGTTCGGCTTCAACGGCGGCTCGCAGCTGGCAGCTGGCACCGTGGGCGACATCACTGACGTGGGCCGCATCTTTGCGAACACCAACATGGCAGCCTCTGCCGGTGCGATCGCAGCCTTGGTCCTGACGCAGCTGATGTACGGCAAGGTTGACCTGACCATGGTGCTGAACGGCGCGCTGGCTGGCCTCGTGTCCATCACCGCAGGTCCGCTTGACCCATCCCTGTTCGGCGCACTGCTGATCGGCGCTGTGGGTGGCGGTATCGCAGTCGTGGTCGTGCCGATGCTGGACAAGCTAAAGATCGACGACGTCGTCGGTGCGATCCCGGTCCACTTGGTTGCTGGCTTCTGGGGCACAATGATCGTGCCATGGAACTCTGCTGACACCTCTTATGTCACGCAGTTCGTCGGCTTCGCATCCATCGGTATCTTCATGTTCGTCGTATCGCTGGTTGTCTGGCTGATCCTCAAAGCAGTCGTCGGCATCCGCGTCAGCGAAGAAGCAGAGATCAACGGCCTCGACATGCACGAACTTGGCATGGAAGCCTACCCGGAGTTCTCGAAGGGCTGACCTCCCACAGACCTTTTGAGGTGGCCCGGGCAGCAATGCCCGGGCCATTTTTGTTGGGGAGCAGGATATAGTCCTGATATAATGCCGGGTGAAAATGCAAGGGATGTGAAGAAAATGGCAAACGCGCTCGTGCCAGAATTTGCCGTCAGCAACTTTACGGACTCCAAATATTTCTACTGCAATATCCTAGGCTTCACGTGTGAATACGAGCGTCCGGAAGAGGGTTTTGCCTATCTGGCGCTTGGCGCAGCAGAGCTTATGATCGATCAAATCGGAACAGGGCGCACCTTTGATGATGGTCATTTGCCGGATGCGTATCCCTACGGCCGCGGGTTGAATGTGCAGATCCAAGTTGCCGACATCGCACCGATGCTGTCAGCCCTGAGCCGCGAAGACATCGCGCTTTACCTTCCGCTAGAGGATAAATGGTATCGCAAGGGTCAAGGCGAAGTGGGCAATCGGCAGTTTGTCGTGGCTGACCCAGACGGCTATCTACTTCGCTTTTTCCAATCATTGGGGCAGCGTTAAGTCCACTTCTCAAACCGCACAAAAATACAGCACATCGCCACATAACCAAGCGGCGTTAACCCATTTTGGTGTTATTTTAGGCACCCTGACAACCGAATCCCTTGTCCGCCCGCCCGCCTGGGCGGTTCCTACGCTCAAGGTGCATGGGACAAGGGAGTCTGTCATGAAACTGATTATCGCCGTCATCAAACCATTTAAACTCGACGAAGTGCGCGTCGCGCTGACCGCCATTGGCGTGCGCGGCATGATGGTGTCCGAAGTCAAAGGCTTCGGCACGCAATCCGGCCACACCGAAGTCTACCGCGGTGCGGAATACGTCGTGCAATTCGTGCCCAAGCTACGGCTTGAAATCGTCGTGCCCGATGATCTGGCCGACCAAGTTGTTGCCACCATCGCTGCCACCGCCAAGACCGACAAAATTGGCGACGGCAAAATCTTCACCCTCGATGTTGAAGGCGCCATGCGCGTCCGCACCGGAGAGACGAACGACGACGCGCTGTAGTCAGCGCTTTGGGGAAAACCGGGACATGAAACGCAATACACTTATCGGTGCCAGCGCCTTGGCCTTGCTGCCAACGCTCGCACTGGCCCAAGATGTGACCGAAACGGTCGACAAGGGCGACGTCGCTTGGATGATGACCGCGACCTTGCTGGTCCTGTTCATGATCCTGCCGGGCCTGTCGCTGTTCTACGGCGGCCTTGTGCGCACGAAAAACATGCTGTCCGTGCTGATGCAGTGCACGCTGATCACCGCGATGGTCATGGTGATCTGGGTGGTCTGGGGCTACTCCTTTGCCTTCGGCGGCAGCACATCGCCCTATTGGGGCGGCATGAGCAAGATGTTCTTGGCGGGCGTCACGCCTGACAGTCTGGCTGCGACCTTTACCGATGGCGTGATGATCCCCGAATACTTGTTCATCGCATTCCAGATGACCTTTGCGGCGATCACCCCCGCGCTGATCGTTGGTGCCTTTGCGGAACGGATCAAGTTTTCCGCCCTGATGGTCTTTGTCCTGCTGTGGGTCACCATCGTGTATTTCCCCATCGCCCACATGGTCTGGGACGCGAATGGCCTGATCTTCAACATGGGTGCCATCGACTTTGCAGGCGGCACGGTTGTGCACATCAACGCCGGTATCGCAGCCCTGTGCGGCTCGATCATGATCGGCAAGCGCGTCGGCTTTGGCCGCGACAACATGGCACCCCATTCCATGACCCTGACCATGGTCGGCGCGGCAATGCTGTGGGTCGGCTGGTTCGGCTTTAACGCCGGATCGAACCTAGAGGCGACATCGGGCGCGACGCTTGCGATGATCAACACCTTCACAGCCACCGCTGGCGGTATCCTTGCCTGGTGCGCGATTGAAGGGCTGACCCGCGGCAAAGCCTCTATGCTGGGGGCCGCATCCGGCATGGTCGCGGGCCTTGTTGCCGTGACGCCTGCTTGCGGCACCATCGGCCCGGTTGGCGCGATTGCGCTGGGCGCGATTGCCTCGGCGGTCTGTTACTTCTTTGTCGACGTGGTGAAGCGCAAAGCGGGCTATGATGACAGCCTTGACGTCTTTGGCGTGCACGGCATCGGCGGCATCGTTGGCGCCATCGGCACCGGTATCTTTACTGCCCCCGGCCTTGGCGGCACAGGCGGCGACGATTATTCCCTGCTGGGCCAGACATGGATCCAGACCGAAGCCGTCGTGATCACCATCGTCTGGTGCGGTATCGCGTCCTTGATCCTGTACAAGCTGATCGACATGACCATGGGCCTGCGCGTCACCGAAGAAGAAGAACGTATCGGCCTCGATCTATCGTCCCACGGCGAACAGGCCTACCACGGCTAATTTTTTACCGAAGATTCAAAAACGGGCGGCGTGCCGGGTGGCGCACCGCCCGTTCCCGTTCTAGGCTTTGCCCATCACCCAAACCGGAGACCATCCGATGATCCAGACCCCATACCTTTTGTTCCTTGGCGACGCGCCAGATATGCTGGCCTGCAAGGTGGCCATCGGCATCCGCGACTGGCGCCCTGATCACGCCGTCGGCCAGCTGCGTCTGCCCGAATGCCGCGCCGATCTGGGCCTGACCGACATGACGCTACAGGACGGTCTGGCCGCTGGCGCGAAAACGCTGGTTATTGGCGTCGCGAACCGGGGCGGCGTGATCTCCCCCGCGTGGCGCACCCTGCTGCTAGAGGCGCTGGCCGCTGGCTATGACATCGCGTCTGGCCTGCATAACCTGCTGCGCGACGACGCCGAACTGGTCGCCGCTGCCGTCCACCACGGCCGCATGCTGCACGACGTCCGCGTCCCCACAGTCGCCTATCCCATCGCCAATGGCATCCCGCGCAAAGGCAAGCGCGTGCTGACCGTCGGCACCGATTGCTCTGTCGGTAAGATGTATACGGCGCTGGCGATGGACGCGGAAATGAAGGCCCGCGGCCTCAAATCCTCTTTCCGCGCGACTGGCCAGACCGGCATCTTGATCACCGGTGACGGCGTGCCACTGGACGCTGTCGTCGCCGATTTCATGGCTGGCGCTGTCGAATGGCTGTCCCCCGACAACGACGACGACCACTGGGATCATATCGAAGGGCAGGGCAGTCTGTTCCACGTCAGCTATTCTGGCGTGACACTGGCGCTGGTGCACGGTGGCCAACCCGACGCGCTGATCCTCGCGCATGAGCCGACCCGGACCCATATGCGCGGCTTGCCGGACTACCAACTGCCCACGCTGGAAGCCCTGCGCGACACGGCCTTGCCGCTGGCCCGCGTCGCCAACCCGGATTGCAAAGTGGTTGGCGTATCGGTGAATACCCAGCACCTATCTGACGATGAATTCGAAGCCTATCTGGCTGAGGTTGAGGCGCGCATGGGGCTGCCTGCAGTTGATCCGTACCGTCAGGGCGCGGCGCGTTTGGTGGATGCGCTTCTGGCGGTTTAAGTGCAGCTTTGCGGTGCAAAGCAGCAGGCCTCCGGCGGGAGTATTTTTGGGCAAGATGATGGGCTGAAAGAAGGCATGGGATGAAGATTGAGGTGACGCGGGATGTGTTCGCGCTGGCGCAGGTCTTTACGATCTCGCGCGGGTCGCGGACGCAGGCGCAGGTGTTGACTGTGACGGTAAGCGATGGCGATCTGATGGGGCGCGGCGAATGCGTGCCCTATGCGCGCTATGACGAAACGCTCGATAGCGTCACGGCGCAGATTGCGGGGCTGCCCGGGGATGTGACGCGGCAGACGCTGCAAGGGCTGCTGCCCGCTGGGGCGGCGCGCAATGCCGTCGACTGCGCCTTGTGGGATTTCGAGGCAAAGCGCGCGGGGCTACGCGTTTGGGATCTAGCCGGATTGCCCGCGCCGCAGCCCGTTGTGACGGCCTATACGCTGTCCCTTGATACGCCAGACGCGATGCAGGCGCAGGCCGCCAAGAACGCGCATCGTCCGCTGCTGAAGATCAAGCTCGGCACCCCCGATGACATGGCCCGGCTGGAGGCTGTGCGCCGGGGTGCGCCGGATGCGGTCATCATCGTCGACGCAAATGAAGGGTGGACCGCCGACGTTTACAGCGATCTTGCGCCGCATCTGCTGCGCCTTGGCGTGGCTATGGTCGAACAGCCGCTGCCCGCCGGTGCCGACGATATGCTGAGCGAGATTGACCGCCCGCTGCCCGTGTGCGCCGACGAATCCTGTCACGATCGCGCCAGCCTTGCCGGTTTGCGCGGCAAGTACGACATGGTGAACATCAAGCTGGACAAGACCGGGGGCCTGACCGAGGCGCTTGCCTTGCGGACCGCAGCCATCGCGCAGGGGTTTGATGTGATGATTGGCTGCATGGTCGGATCATCGCTCGCCATGGCCCCGGCGACGTTGCTGACGGCGGGTGCGGCCTTTGTCGATCTGGACGGCCCTTTGCTGCTGGCGCAAGATCGCACCGCACCGCTGCACTTTGACGCCGCAGGCGTGCATCCTCCCCTTGCTGCGCTTTGGGGCTAAGCGCCCTCTGGACAAGCCGCGCCGCAGTCTTGATAGATACTGCCACCCAACACCGAAAGGCCTGCCCATGACCCGCACCGTCTATCTGAACGGAGAGTACCTGCCCGAGGACGAGGCGAAGATCAGCATCTTTGACCGCGGCTTTCTGATGGCCGATGGCGTCTACGAGGTCACGTCAGTGCTGGGCGGCAAGCTGATCGACTTCGAAGGTCACGCCCTGCGCCTGCAACGCTCGCTGGACGAGCTTGAAATGCAGCATCCGTCCAGCCGCGATGACCTGCTAGAAGTGCACCGCGAACTGGTTCGCCTGAACGACATCACCGACGGCATGATCTATCTGCAGATCACCCGTGGCAGCGCCGGGGACCGCGATTTCGCCTATCCGTCCAAGGACACTGCGCCCACAATCGTGCTGTTCACGCAGGCCAAGCCGGGCATGGCCGACAGCCCCATGGCCAAGACGGGGATGAAGGTCATCAGTATCGCCGACCAGCGCTGGGGCCGCCGCGATATCAAAACCGTGCAGCTGCTTTATCCGTCCATGGGCAAGATGATGGCCAAGGCCGCTGGCTGCGATGACGCTTGGATGATCGAAGACGGCGCCGTCACCGAAGGCACGTCCAACAACGCCTATATCGTCAAGGGCAACACGATCATCACGCGCCAGCTGAGTCATGAGATCCTGCACGGCATCACCCGCGCCGCCGTCCTGCGCTTTGCGCTTGAGGCGCAGATGAAGATCGAAGAGCGCCCCTTTACCATCGAAGAAGCCCAAGGCGCGGACGAGGCGTTCATTACCTCTGCCAGCACCTTTGTGATGCCTGTCGTCGAAATCGACGGCGCGGCCGTCGGCGCGGGCACCCCCGGTCCCGTCGCCGCCCGCCTGCGCGAGATTTATCTGGACGAAAGCCGCAAGGCCGCCCTGTAACGGGGCGGGCAAAGGGGACGGCACCACCGCGCCGTCCCCTTCTTCTGGTCAAAAATACCTCGGGGTTTGGGGCGGCGCCCCAATCCGTCCTATCCTCTTGCACACCGCCGCCCGCTCATGCACCACTCGCGCAACGCCAAGCACGAAGGGGCAATCATGACCAAAGGCCTGATCGTGCTCGCGCTATCGTATGCGCTGTCACAGTTTTATCGCGCGTTCCTGCCGGTCCTATCCCCGATCCTGAAACAAGACCTCGGGGCGACGCCGCAGGATCTGGCCACCGCCTCTGGCGTCTGGTTTTTGGTCTTCGCCGCCATGCAGATCCCCGTCGGTTCTGCATTGGACCGGTTCGGCCCCCGCTGGACGGCCTCAATCCTGTTTGCGCTTGGCGGGGCAGGGGGCGCGCTTGTTTTCGCGCTGGCGCAGACCCCGGCGCATATCATCTGGGCGATGGCACTGCTGGGCATCGGCTGTTCGCCTGTTTTGATGGCGGCTTATTACATCTTCGCGCGCCAATACCCTGCGCGCCTGTTTGCGACGCTTGCGACGGCGATGATCGGCCTTGGCTCTTTGGGAAATATCGCCGGGGCATCGCCGCTGGCATGGTGCGTCGAAAGCTTTGGTTGGCGCCCAACACTCTTGGCGCTGGCCGCGATCAGCCTTGCCACCGCGCTGGGTATCGCCGCCCTGGCACGCGACCCTGAACGGACGCCGGGCCCGTCCCGCGGCTCGGTCATTGATCTGCTGAAAATGCCAGCCCTTTGGCCCATCTTTGCATTCATGTTCGTCTGTTACGCCCCCTCTGCCGGGCTGCGCGGCCTTTGGGCAGGCCCCTACGCGGCAGAGGTGTTCGGCGCAGACACCCAGATCATCGGCCGGGTGACACTTGTGATGGGCCTTGCGATGATCGCGGGCAGCTTTGCTTACGGCCCGATGGACCGTCTGCTGGGCACACGCAAATGGGTCGTGGTGGCGGGCAATGCGCTGGCGCTGGCGGCGCTGATTGCGCTGGCGCTGGACCCGGCGGCAAGCCTTGTGCGCAGCACCGTGCTGCTGGCGGTGCTCGGTTTCGGCGGCGCGGCTTACGGCATGATCATCGCCCATGCGCGGGCCTTCTTTCCGCCGCACCTGACGGGGCGGGGCGTGACGCTGATGAACCTGTTCGGGATTGGGGGTGTGGGCGTCATGCAGAACGCCACCGGCCCGATCTACCGTATGGGCACCACGCCGGAACAATCCTTTACGCTGATCTTTGCCGCCTTCGCTGTGCTGCTGGCCGCCGGGTTGCTGATCTACCTCACTGCGACCGACCGCACCGACTGACCCCTTTCCCTTTGCCCCGATGGGGCGTAAGACCCGCCGGGTCGCAACCAAGGAGCCTGACAGATGGGTTACAAGATCGTCGTCGTTGGCGCCACGGGTAACGTGGGTCACGAAATGCTGAACATCCTGGCGGAACGCGAATTCCCCGTGGATGAAATTGCCGCACTCGCCAGCCGTCGTTCGCTGGGGACCGAGGTAAGCTTTGGCGACCGAACTTTGAAAACCACCGATCTGGATACCTTCGATTTCACCGGCTGGGATATGGCCCTGTTCGCCGTCGGATCGGACGCGACTAAGAAATACGCCCCCAAGGCGGCGGCCGCGGGCTGTGTCGTCATCGATAACTCGTCGCTGTATCGCTATGACGCCGATGTGCCGCTGATCGTGCCGGAAGTGAACCCGCAGGATGTGCACGGCTACGCCAAGAAAATGATCATCGCGAACCCCAACTGCTCGACCGCGCAGATGGTCGTCGCGCTAAAGCCTTTGCATGACCGCGCCACGATCAAGCGCGTTGTCGTCAGCACCTACCAGTCCGTGTCCGGCGCTGGCAAAGAAGGCATGGACGAGCTTTGGGACCAGACCAAGTCGATCTATAACCCCACTGATTCCAAGCCCGCCACGAAGTTCACCAAGCAGATCGCCTTTAATGTGATCCCGCATATCGACGTGTTCCTCGACTCTGGCGAGACGAAGGAAGAGTGGAAGATGGTCGCCGAGACCAAGAAGATCCTTGATCCCAAGATCAAGGTCACGGCCACCTGCGTGCGTGTGCCGGTCTTTGTCGGCCACTCCGAATCGATCAACATCGAGTTTGAAAACCCGCTGGACGCAGACGAGGCGCGTGACATCTTGCGCGAAAGCCCCGGCATCATGGTGATCGACAAGCGTGAAGACGGTGGCTACGTCACGCCCGTCGAATGCGTTGGCGATTATGCGACGTTCATCAGCCGCATCCGCGATGACAGCACGGTCGAAAACGGCATCAACTTGTGGTGCGTGTCGGACAACCTGCGCAAGGGCGCTGCCCTGAACGCAGTGCAGATCGCAGAGCTTTTGGGCCGTGAAGTGCTGAAAAAAGGCTAATCTGCTGCGCCAAATCAATCCTTAAAGGTGGGCCAGTGGCCCACCTTTTTTTATGTCGAACCTACCGTTTTGCGTGCGGCACTCTAGGCCACCGCTGGATCAGAGCTGATGCGTGTTTTCCCCGCGCCAGAACCTGCAGTCTTGAACTGCCGTGTCATTTTGGTCAGCGATTCCGCCTGCGTTGACAGCAGATGCGATGATGCGGTCACTTCTTCAAACGATGCGGCCTGCTTTTGCGACCGATCGTCAATCCGCTGGATCGAAGAAGCGATGGATTGGATGCCCGCGGATTGTTCGGCAATCGCGGTCGATACCTCGTCAAAGTTTTCCGAAATGGCGATAACACTTTGCGCGATGGCCTGCAGGGATGTGCGGGCCTCGGCAACGGTGCGCACGCCGTCGCTGACATCACGGTCGCTTTGGGTGATGACCTTGGTGATCTGGCGCGCTGAATCGCCGGCATCCTGCGCCAGTTTGCGCACTTCTGCCGCGACCACGGCAAAGCCGCGTCCTGAATCCCCGGCGCGCGCGGCTTCGACCCCGGCGTTCAGGGCCAGCAGATTGATCTGAAAAGAGATGTCGTTGATGATATCCACAGCGCGGCCAATTTCCTTGGACCCCTGCGCGATACGGTCCATCGCAATGGTGGCCTCTGTCGCCACGGCTTCGCTGGTGGCTGCTGTACTGCGCGCTGTTTGCGCGCTTTCGCTGGCCTGCGTAATGGCTTCGTGGATCAATCGCACGCGGCTCGACAGATCCGTCAGGGCGGCGCTGGTTTCCTCTAGCGCTGCGGCGTTCTGTTCCGCCTGGCGCGACAACACGCCAGAGGTTTGGCGCAATTCGCCAGAGGATGCGGTCAGTGTCGTGCTGCTATCAGTGATGTCTTCAACCAGATTGCGTAGCGAATCCACCATGCTGTTCATGCTGTCCTGCAAGTCTGCGAAATCACCATGAAATGCCCCATCCATGTAGTGAGTCAGATTCCCTTCGGCGATGCTTTTCATCACTGATCCGGTGCTGCTGAGGTTGTTGTCGATCGATTCCATCAACGCGTTGATATTACGCGCGAGGTTGATCAGGATCGTATCCTCGAAATCCGCCTCGACCCGGGTCGAAAACTCGCCTTCCAACGCGGCCTCTACGACCTTGCCAAAGGATTCGCCAAGCTGGCGCATCATGGCTTCGCGCTGCGCAACAGCGGCGCGGTCGGTGGCTTCGCGCTTCTGCGCCAGTTCAATTTCGCGTGCGCTCGCGGCCTCTCGCTCTGCTGACATGACCTGCATGGCACGGCTATTCTCTTCCTGCTCTGCATTCAGGGTGCTGATATGCAGGGCGTTTTGCCGAAACACCTCTGTCGCGCGGGCCAGCTGGCCAATTTCGCAGCCGCGGTCGGTGCTTGGGACTGGGATATGGTGATTGCCCCCGGCGATCTGATTAACTGCCGTCGTCAGGTCCCCCATGGGGCGGGTGATGCTGCGTGATATGATAATGCCAATGCCAATCGCAATTGCCAGAATGATAAGCCCAAGAATTTGCTGCAAAATCGCGGCCCTGTTGAGGCCAGCAACTAAATTCCGTGTGCTGATCTGTACGACGGCAACGTAATGTGCGCCCAAAAAACTAACGGGCTCTGCGTATCCCATGACCTTGCGGCCGTTTCGGTCCACGCCATTATAGCCATGTGCCGTGCCGTCCAAAATCGATAGAATGTCAGGCGATTCCACTTTTGTGGTCAGGATATCATTGATGTCTGACCGAATAGAATCCGTGCGCAAAAAGCCGTCGCTGCCGACGAGGAATCCGTCAGCCGATTCTGGCAGACTTGCAAGGTCACGCATCGCCGCATTGATTGCGCCGACCGGCATTTGGTAGGCAAGCACACCAAGCCTTTCGCCGGTGTCTAATATGATAGGCCGTGCAATAAAGGCCGCTGGCGATCGGGTGCTCGGTGGATAAGGCGCGAAATCAATAAAAATTGACTCGGCCTCTTGGTCAAGTGCGCTGGCTTGCCGGAAAGCATCCCCCAATCCGGTGTCGGCCCATTCGCCCGTTAACAGATTGGTGGCAAAGTCATTTTCCTTGAATACTGAATAGACGATATCGCCGTCATTATTAATCAGAAAGATATCATAGTACCCCATCTGCTGTTGCAGCAGGCGTAGCCCCGGATGGTGGGTGCGATGCAGAAACCCATAGCTCGACCCCGTCGTCGCGGCGATAAGGTTATCCTTTTGACCCAGCGGTTCTGGGTTTTCGGTAATATAGACACGCTGCAGGGTGTCAGTGGGGTTTTCCGTCGTTTTATAGGCGTCAGATAGGGCGGTTAAAATGCGTGCCGTCGACGGCGTCGTCGCGCGCGCTTTGATTTCGTTATCAATGGTATCTAAAAGCGTTTTGACGTGCTTAGCTTGACCGTGCGCCACGCCTTTCAGGTTCTGCGCGGCCTGTTCCGTGATCAAAGCGCGGGACATGACATAGGACGCGATGGACAATGTGGCGACCGCCAGTGTCAGCAGCAAGCCAATGGCAAGCGGCAGCCTGCGGCCGATTGCCATGTTTCGAAACCAAGTCCGCATATTCAGTCCTACCTTTTCGACGGGCGGACTGTGCGTTCATACGTCAGCCTCGCTTGCCCGAGGCCAAAGATTTGGCCCGCAATGCAAGCAAGGCTAATGCGCAGTTGTTACTGGATCATTTACGCTGCCAAAATGTCGGCCCCTAGACGGCGACAAAGGCTTTTGCGCCGGGATCGTAGCATTCCAGCGACCCTTCGCCGATGTGGTTCCAAAGCCCGTGCAGCGACAGCATGCCATCCTCGACCGCAGATTTCACGAAAGGAAAGGTCATCAGGTTTTCCAGCGACACCAAGACGGCCTCTTTTTCCAGCGCCCGCAGCCGGTCTTTCGGCTCTCCGGGTGCGAGGCGTTCATAGCCGGGGCGCAGAATGTCCATCCAACGCCCGACAAAGCTTGTCTTCTCGTCCAGCTCTGGCGCGTGACCTTCGCACATATCAAAACAGCCCTGCACGCCGCCGCAAGACGAATGTCCCAGCACCACGATATGCGCGACCTTTAGCGCCGTGACGGCATATTCCACCGTGGCAGAGGTGCCGTGCTGTTTGCCATCCGCCGCATAGGCCGGCACCAGATTGGCGATATTGCGGTGAATAAAGAATTCGCCCTGATCCGCGCCAAAAATAGACGTCACATGCACCCGGCTGTCGCAGCACGAAATCACCATCGCGCGGGGGTGTTGGCCGTCTTCGGCTAGACGTTTGTACCAGCTTTTGTTCTCGGCGTAGGTCGTTGCTTTCCAGCCCTGATAGCGTTTGACCAAATATTCGGGCAGGGGTTTTGCGAATTCCACGGGGCGCGCTCCTTGCGATTTTGTCCCAATGTTATGCTGAATTTGAAAGGATTTCGAGCGATTTTCTGGGTTTGCGTCAACCAAATGGTGACCACCGTTTGTCTAGAACAGGATCACAAGAACGCACCCATCGCAAAGGTTTACCCCATGAATACCGTCACCGTCCTTGAATGTAACCGAAGCCCCTTGATGGACCCGGCGCCGCTGTCTGAAATTTACCGCGACCTTGGCGACAAAGTGGCAGAGGAAACGATTTGCCGCGCCCTCGAAGACCTCGCCATTCGGCTGAACCGCTTGCAAGATATCCGCGCGATTGCCGAATTTGACGAACTGACGCGGCAGGCGAACCGCATGGCCGCCGTCGCGCAGGGCATCGGTTTGACCGAAGTGTCCACCGCCGCCCGCCATGTGGCCGTCTGCGCCCAGCAGAAAAACGGCGTCGCGCTCGAAGCCACGCTGTGCCGGCTGGAACGCGGCTTTGATCTGGCGATTTCCCAAGTCTGGGACTTCCGCGACTTCTGATCCGGGCTTGCTGCCGCGGGCCAAGACGTTAGGCTGCGGGGGACTAGAATGGACCCCCAAAATGACCAACTCTTCCCTTCCGATGTTTGCCGCTGCAGGCACGACCGCCACGCCGCTGCATGTGATCGACGCCGATCACTTGGACGCGATCCCCGCCGCGGCGCGCACCTGGGCTGACACCTGCGGCTTTAAGGCTGCTGCGGGCGCGACCCTGTGCATCCCCGGCCCGGATGGCACGATTGCTATGGCGCTGGTGGGGCAGGGCACAGCCACCAGCCGCAAACGCACCCGCTTTGCCGTCGCCGCGGCCGCACGCAAACTGCCTGCTGGGACCTATGCCATCGCGTCCGGCCTGACCGGCAGCGACCTGACCGAGGCCGCGCTGGGCTGGCTGCTGGAATCCTACGACTTCGCCCGCTACCGCAGCGCCAAACCTGCCGCAGCCCAGCTTGTCGCGCCGGATGGTGTCGATGCAGATCGCCTGCAAGTCATCGCCGCTGGTGAAGTGCTGACTCGCGATCTGATCAACACCCCCACAAACGACATGGGTCCCGCCGATCTGGAAACCGCCGCCCGCAGCCTCGCCGATCAACACGGCGCGAAAATCAGCGTGACCACGGGTGACGACCTGCTGACCCACAACTTCCCCCTGATCCACGCCGTCGGCCGCGCCAGCGCCACGCCGCCGCGTCTGATCGACATGGCTTGGGGCACCACCGGCCCCCGCCTGACCCTTGTCGGCAAGGGTGTCTGCTTTGACACCGGCGGCCTGAACATCAAACCCGGCTCCTCTATGGGGCTGATGAAAAAGGATATGGGCGGCTCTGCTACCGTCTTGGGCCTTGCCCATATGATCATGGCGCTGAACCTGCCGATCCGCCTGCGCGTCCTGATCCCGGCGGTGGAAAACTCCATTTCCGCCAATGCCTTCCGCCCGCAAGACATCCTGCCCTCGCGCAAGGGGCTAACAGTCGAGATTAACAATACCGACGCCGAAGGTCGCCTTGTCTTGGCCGACGCGCTGGCCTTGGCAAGTGAAGAGGACGCGGACCTCGTCATCTCTATGGCGACGTTGACCGGGGCGGCCCGTGTCGCCGTTGGCCCCGATATCTCGCCCTTCTTTACCGACACCGACGATCACGCCGCCGCCCTGACCGCCGCCGCATCCCGCATCAAGGATCCGGTCTGGCGCCTGCCATTTCACGACCCCTACGAGGATCTGATTGAGCCCGGCGTCGCGGATCTGGACAACGCGCCAGCGGGCGGCATGGCGGGGGCGACGACCGCTGCCCTGTTCCTGCGCCGTTTTGTGGATCGCCCCTATATCCACTTTGACATCTACGGCTGGAACGCCGCCGCCAAGCCCGCCCGCCCCAAAGGCGGCGTCGGCATGGGCGCGCGCGCGATCCTTGACGCCCTGCCGGACTTGCTGGGCCTATGACCGCCCCCGCAAACCCTGACCGGCGCCTTTGGCCCGCCAATGCTCGCGTTGCCCTGCGTAGCCTTGGCGCGCAGCCGGGCTTGGATGTGGTGGACGGCACCCTCGCCACCCTGTCGCGCCCCGTCACCGACCTGATGACCGCGCCGGACGGCCGCCGCGATCGGCAACTGTTGCTGGGCCATCCGGTCACGGTGATCGAAGATCGCGCTGGTTGGTCGTTTATCCAAGCCAGCGATGGCTATGTCGGCTATGTCCCCTCGGACCGCCTGACAACGGGTGCGGCGCCAACCCACCGCGTCGGCACCTTGGCCACCCACGCCTATGCGGCAGAGGACCTCAAATCCCTCGATGTTATGCAACTGCCCTTTGGCACGCGCTTGCACGTGCTGGACGAACGGCGGCATTTTTTCGAGACGCCGCAAGGCTTTGTCCCGAAAAAGCACCTGCGCCCGCTGGACCGCCCCTTCACCAGCCCCGCGACGATCGCGCAGCTCCATTTTGGCGTGCCCTACCTGTGGGGCGGCAATTCTACGCGCGGGCTCGATTGTTCTGGCCTGATCACAGCAGCCCTGACAGCCTGCGATATCCCGTGCCCCGGCGATGCTGACCTGCAAGAAAACGCGCTTGGCGAACGGCTCGCGCCAGATGCCCCCTTGCAGCGCGGCGACATCATTTTCTGGCGCGGTCACGTCGGCATGATGGTGGACGAAGACACTCTGATTCACGCCAATGGCAACGCCATGGCGGTCACCTACGAACCCCTTGCCAACGCGATCCTGCGCATCCGCACGGTCGAGGCGTCAGAGGTCACATCCCGCCGCCGCATCCCCGGACTGGCCGTTTAGGATTTGCGCACAAAGGTTAAGTATCTGTTTAAGTTTACATAATATGTATCGCATGCGAAACATTTAGTTTTTGAAATGTATTTTGCGGACGCGGGTCCGGTCGGTGGTTCAGTCGACCGACCGGATCAACTTCCGCTCTAACACACGCAGCACCGCGGTCAGATCATTGCCCCGCTTCAGCGTCTGCCCGTCCATTCCGACGACCGCATATTGCCCTTGCTTCAGCCGTAGCTTGGGCCGCTTTTCGATGCGGTAAATCGGGTTTTCTGCCGTGCGGCGAAACACGCTGACCACCGCCATATCGCGCAGCGCAGAAATCCCGTAATCGCGCCATTCGCCAGCGGCGACCATGCGGCCATAAAGGCTTAGGATCGGGGCAAGCTCTGTACGGTGAAACGACACCCGGTCATCGGGGCCGGCGGGGAATTGCAGGGGGTCTAGAATGCTCATCCTAAAGATTTGCGCACTGCCGGGCGTAAATCAAGGCGCGGCCTTGGTTTCGCCGCGAAAGAGCCCCGCAATCGGCATGAGCAGCCCATCTTTGCGCCACGACCCACCGCTAATCAGGTTTCATTGCAAGACCCCGGCGGTGCGTGTCATATTGCCCCCACCCAGTACGCGCTGCCGGGACTTGCAATAATTCCTCAGATTGAAATCAGCCGCAGGTGATATCTGTGATGGTCCCATTGGGCCCGATGATGAAATTCACCCGGTCCTGCTGAAAATCTTGCGCGGCAATGCTGCCGGGCCGCAGGACCTGTACCGGCCCAAGGATTAACGTGCGCTCTAACGCTGTCGCATCCTGGCCCCGCAGGCTGCCGTGCCGCTGCGCACCGCAAGTGTCCGCCACGACCGGGCTAGCCGGCAAGGCCGCCTCGCTCGCAACTGCGCCGGGCATCGCCGTGCGCAGGGCAGGGGTGCCGCCGCAAGCCGCCAGCAGCGTCAGCGGCAGGGCAAAGATTAACCGCATGTGACAGCCACAACGCGGCCCGCTTTGTCGATCTCGATGTTTAGGCGTTCTGGATTGAATTCCATGGTCACCATTTCACCGGGATTGATCAGCCGGGTTTCACGGCTCGGCGGATAACGCAGGTCGCCCATCGGGCCGCCCACTTTATCAGCATATTGCGCCGCATTGCAGGCATCGCCGCCAATCGGGCGTGCGCCTGACGCTGCGTCGACCGTACCCGTCGGAGCGGGCTGACATGCCGCAAGGAGCGGCAAAACGAAGAGGAAAGATGATGTTTTCATGACCCCAATACTGCCGCGAGGTCCGGGGGCTTAGCAAGGGGCGGGCTTGAACTTTCGCGCAAATTCGCAGACTTTGGCGCAAACGTTTCCCCAGTAAAGGCAATCCTCATGCGTACCCGTGCAGCCGTGGCCCTGAAGGCCGGACAACCGCTTGAAGTGATGGAGGTCAACCTAGAAGGCCCCAAGGCTGGCGAGGTTTTGGTCGAGATCAAAGCAACCGGCCTATGCCATACCGATGAATTTACCCGCTCTGGCGATGACCCCGAAGGTGCCTTTCCCGCGATCCTTGGCCACGAGGGCGCCGGTGTCGTGCTAGAGGTGGGCGAAGGCGTCACATCGCTCAAGCCCGGCGATCACGTGATCCCGCTTTACACACCCGAATGCCGCGAGTGTGACTATTGCCTGAACCCCAAAACGAACCTGTGCCAAAAGATCCGCACGACCCAAGGCGCGGGCGTTATGCCCGACGGCACGTCGCGGTTTTCCATGCTCGATGGCACGCCGATCCTGCACTACATGGGCTGTTCGACCTTTGCGAACCACACGGTCCTGCCGGAAATCGCACTGGCCAAAGTCCGCGACGACGCGCCCTTTGATAAGATTTGCTACATCGGCTGCGGCGTCACAACCGGCATCGGTGCGGTGATCAACACGGCCAAAGTGGAATACGGCAGCCGGGCGATTGTCTTTGGCCTAGGCGGTATTGGTCTGAACGTGATCCAAGGCCTGCGGATGGCGGGCGCCGCGCAGATCGTGGGCGTGGATATCAACCCAAGCAAGGTCGAGATGGGCAAGCGTTTCGGCATGACCGATTTCGTGAATCCCAAAGAGGTGAAGGGCGATCTGGTCGGGCATCTGGTCGAACTGACAGGCGGCGGTGCTGATTATACGTTCGACGCGACCGGTAATGTGAACGTCATGCGCACCGCGCTTGAGTCCGCCCACAAAGGCTGGGGCGAAAGCATCATCATCGGCGTGGCCCCTGCAGGCGCCGAGATTACCACCCGCCCATTCCAACTGGTCACCGGACGCAGCTGGCGCGGTACGGCCTTTGGCGGTGCGCGCGGGCGGACGGATGTGCCGAAGATTGTCGATTGGTACATGCAGGGCAAGATCGAGATCGACCCGATGATCACCCACACCATGCCGCTGGAAGACATCAACAAAGGCTTTGATCTGATGCACAAAGGCGAAAGCATCCGCGGCGTTGTGATTTACTGATCTAGTTTAATATTGCGTGAAAGGCCCGGTCGGTTCGGCCGGGCTTTTTGCGTTGTTCTGGATGTGACGCTGGGTGCGGCGCGGGGGGACGGAAGCGGTATTGGTGCGGCGAGCGACGAAGGTTGGCGAGACGTTTGCGCTTGCCTAGATATTTATGCTGCAGCGAGGAGATGGTCTCTAAGGCCGTCAAAAACGTTCGGAAACTATAAGGATTTTGAGCGGGTTTGAATAACCGCATCGCTTTAGGTACATTTGACACCATCGCGCATTAACGCTTTGCTGTTTCTGGCCACATCTAAAGGATTGGATCCCTCATGTTTTCTTTCGCATCTTTTGCCTGCGCGTTTACGGCCGGACTAAGGTGATGCCAGAGGGTGGGAAAAACCTGTCTGCCCTCAGCGAGGCTATGGCAGGCAAATCAATCGCCTTGGTGGGCAATGCATCCAGCTTTGTTGAAACGCCGAAAACGCTCGAACGTCATCAGTTCGTGATCCGTATGAACAAGGGCGCGCATATAGCCAGTGAGAAGGGCAATCTGCGTACCGATTGTTTGCTGATCTCTGCTTTTCGTGGCAAAAAGTATTTAGAGGCAGCACCGCATGTCGTGTGGATGACTCCCAAGAAACGCGATGAATTGAGCGTTAAAGAAATCGCCGCAATGTATTTCTACCCTGTGCCCGCATGGGAAGAACTTTTTGCGGAAATCGGTGATCGGCCATCAACCGGTTGTATGGGCATCGATCTGATCTCCCGCCGGCTCCGTGGCGGGGAATTATGGCTATACGGATTTGATTTTTGGCAAAGCCCAACCACGTACACCGGGGTTATTAGACCTGGTCCACACTCCCCCGATGCAGAAGAGCGGTTTGCTAGGTCACGGGTGCCGTCCAGTCAAATCGTTGGTCTTGACGCATCTTCGCGTTGAGGAACCTTTTCCCTGCCTCGGGAGAGGGTTTATTCACAGCTCCGTGATCCATGGAGAAGCTCCAAAAACCACCGTTTGTTGATCAGTTCGTAAAAACAAACATAAGCGCACCTACCAAGGGTGCTCAGTGCCTGCTTATCGAAGGCATATGGCGCAACGGTTGTGATGGCCCCCTTTGCGCAATTCTCTTGTGACACACCCACGCGCGATCCTGTGATGGAACAGCGGGCGGTCCGCGCCGTTGTGTCGGTGGAAAGACATAACCAAGGATAAATATCATGCCTAAGACACTGACACCCGGCGCCGCTTTTCCGAAACAGACCGTGCAGACGGTGGACGGCAGCCAAGTTGTGCTGGGAACGCCCGATGCGGCGAAGGGCGATTGGCAGTTGGTCATTGTTTACCGCGGCAAGCATTGCCCGATTTGCAAAAACTATCTGACAGAGCTGAACGGCATGTTGTCCGATTTCAACGCAATCGACGTGGACGTCGTCGCTGTTTCGGCTGACCCGCTGGAAAAGGCCAAGGCCGAAGTGGATGACATCGGTTACAATGGCGTTGTTGGCGTCGACCTGAGCATCGCGCAGATGCATGACTTGGGGCTTTTCGTGTCCGATCCGCGCAGCCCGGAAGAGACGGATCGTCCGTTTGCAGAACCCGCCGCTTTTGTTGTGCGCGGTGATGGCGCGTTGCAGATTGTCGACATTTCAAACGCGCCGTTTGCGCGGCCTGCGTTGAAGGGGTTGCTGGACGGTCTGACGTTTATTCGCAAGAACGATTACCCCGTGCGCGGCACCCACGGCGTTTAAGCAGCGGGCTGGCGGCATCGGGCGCTGTGCGCTAGGTCAGGGGAAAGATTAAAGGATCCTTTCCATGCCTGAACAACGCCCGCTGCTGGCCGTACTGATTGACGCGGATAACACCTCTCCGAAATTTGCGGCTGCGATCTTTGAAGAGGTCGCGAGTTTCGGTGAGGCGAGCGTGCGGCGCATTTATGGCGACTTTGCCAGCCCGCAGCTGGGCGGTTGGAACAAGATTTTGCTAGAGCATGGTCTGAACCCGCAGCAGTCGCCGGCCTATACGACGGGCAAGAATTCGAGCGATATCGCGCTGGTGATCGACGCGATGGACCTGCTGCACACCGGGCGGTTTCAGGGCTTTGTGCTTGTCAGTTCCGATAGCGATTTTACCTCCCTAGCTAGCCGGATCAGGGAGCAGGGTTTGGACGTTTACGGCATCGGACAAAAGAAGACGCCTGATGCGTTTCGCCGGGCGTGTAAGCGGTTTATTTTCGTTGAAAACCTAGGCTCTGACGCGGTGGAGGCATCCGCGCCAAGCGACGCGAGCGCGCCCGCGCCGCGGAGCAATGGCGACGGCGGCAATGCGAAAGAGCAGCCAAGCAAGGTTGTGCCGCTGGTTATTCAGGCGATGAACAGCATTGATCCGGACGGGGATTGGTATTCGCTGGGCCAGCTGGGGCAATACATGGTCAGCGCCCACCCCGAGTTCGATCCGCGCACCTATGGCAGCGCCAAGCTGAGCGATTTGCTGCGTAAATCGGGCCGGTTCGAGGTCGCGCAGCGGCAGGGCGGCAATCATTTGGATGTGCGCCGTCTGGACTAGGACTGAGGGCTTGGCAGCGGCTCGAATTGGCCCTAGTTTGGAATCATTCTAAACTAGAGGGCCGCCCCCATGATTCCAGGTTTTGCCAATCGCCGCCGGTTTTCCGAGTTGAGCGAGCAAGAGGTCTTGGCGCTTGCGATTTCGTCTGAAGAGGATGATGGCCGCATTTATCGCAGCTATGCCGAGATGTTGCGTGCGGATTACCCCGCCTCTGCCGCCGTGTTTGACGGTATGGCAGAGGAAGAGGACGGGCATCGGCGGCGGCTGATTGCGCTGCATCAGGAACGCTTTGGCAATGTGATCCCGTTGATCCGGCGCGAACATGTGTCGGGGTTTTACGCGCGCAAGCCGGTGTGGCTGACGCAAAACTTGGGACTGGAACGGATCCGCGAAGAAGCGGGCCAGATGGAACGGGACGCGGCGCGGTTTTATCACACGGCGGCGCAGGCCACATCGGACGCGGGCACGCGGCGGCTGCTGGGCGATCTGGCGCAGGCCGAAAGCGGTCACGTCGAGAAGGCCGATCAGCTGATCGAGCATAATCTGGGCCCGGACGCGAAGTCCGAAGAAGAGGCCGCCGCGCACCGCCAGTTCGTGCTGACTTGGGTGCAGCCGGGCCTTGCGGGACTAATGGACGGCTCGGTCAGTACGCTGGCCCCGATCTTTGCCACGGCGTTCGCCACGCAGGATACACATACAACGTTTCTAGTGGGTCTGGCGGCGAGTATCGGTGCGGGTATCTCGATGGGGTTCACCGAGGCGGCGTCGGATGATGGCGCGATTTCGGGCCGAGGCTCGCCCATCAAGCGCGGGATCGCGGCGGGCGTTATGACCACGTTGGGCGGTCTGGGGCACGCGCTGCCCTATCTGATCACCGACTTTTGGACGGCGACGGTGATCGCGATGATCGTGGTGTTTGTAGAGCTTTGGGCGATTGCCTGGATCCAGAACAGGTACATGCAGACACCGTTTTTGCGGGCGGCGTTTCAGGTGGTTGTCGGCGGGGCGCTAGTCTTTGGCGCGGGCGCTTTGATCGGGGCGGGGTAGGCGATTTTTCCAAGAAAAATCGTGTTGGGGCGCTGCCCCAATCCCCGAGGTATTTTTGACCAGAAGAAGGGGTGGGCCCGGTTAGACAGGGCGGACCATCGTGATGGTGCGGCGGAAGTGGAAGATGTGGCGCAGGGGGCCGATTTGCGTGGACTTGGTTTCGATAAAACCGAGGCGGGCGTAGAGCGCCCTTGCGCGCGGGTTGGTGTCGACGACGTCAAGGCGCAGGGCGGGATAGTTGCGGATGCGCGCCTCGATTGTCAGGGCGTCCAAGAGCGCGGTGCCGACGCCCTGACTGCGGGCAGGGGCCGCGACGGCGAGGCCGTCGGTGAGAAAATTCAAGTTTTCTGTGTCGCGCGAGAGCAGTGAAAGCAGGGCGCTGCGCCAAAGTGCGCCGGGCCACCCGTAATGTTTCGCCAGATCGCGGAGCGTGCCCCCGACGAAGGCACCACGGTGGGTTTTGAAGCCGGCGATGCCGATGAGGTGGCCCGCCTCATTCGTGGCGCTGATGACGTGGCTGGGGTCGATGACGCCCGCAATAAAGTGCAGGGCGCGGGGCGCGGGGCCGAGGACGCGGCCGAGTTTGGGGCCGAAGGCGTCCCAATAGAGTGCGGCGGCTTGTTCGGTTTGGCCTGCAGGGATGCCCGGCGCGATGATCACAGATCGAAGCTTGCGAAGGGAATATAGGTCACTGGCGTACCTGGGGTGATTTGCGCGGCTGCGTCGGGCAACACCACAAGGCCGGTGGCCCATGACAGGCCAGAGACGCGGCCGGAGCCTTCGGAGGGGAAAACCTCTGCTGCGCCGTCTGTGATGCGGGCGCGGAGGTATTCGCGGCGGCCCGCCTTTTTCGATTTGCTGAAAGCGGCGGGCAGGGAGAAGCCTTGCGGGGTTGGCCACTGTGCGCCCGCGAGGTGGGCCAGGGCCGGGTGGGCAAAGACGAGGGCGCAGACTTGGGCGGCGACGGGGTTGCCCGGTAGGCCGAAGACGGGTGTGTTTTGCCACAGGCCAAGGGCAAGGGGGCGGCCCGGTTTCATCGCGATGCGCCACAGGGCGAGGGTGCCGGTGCCTTGCAGCAGGGCGGACATGTGATCCTCGTCCCCGGCCGATGCGCCGCCAGAGGTGAGGATTGCGTCGCAGCGATCGGCGGCATCGTCGAGGATGGTGCGCAGTTTAGGGCGGTCGTCCGGGGCGATACCGAGGTCGATCGCCGCGTGGCCCCAGCGCCCTATATCAGCGAGCAGCATGGCGCGGTTGGCGTCGAAGATCTGGCCGTCCGTGGCGGGCGCGCCGGGGGCGCGCAGTTCATCCCCGGTGGACAGGACGCCGACGCGCAGGCGTTTGTGGACCGCGACCTGCCCGGTGCCACAGGCGGCGAGGGTGGCGAGGTCGGCGGGGGTGAGGCGGCGCTGGGCGGGCAGAACGTCGCTGCCTGCTGTCATGTCCTCGCCTGCTTTGCGGGCATTGGCGCGCTGTTTGAGCGGGCCGTGCAGGGCGATGTGGGTGTCGTTGGCGGCGGTGTCCTCTTGCAGGACAACGGTGTCGGTGCCGTCCGGGATATTCGCGCCGGTCAGGATGCGCAGGGCGTGGCCGTCAGGGACGGTGCCGATGAATGGATCGCCTGCTGCGGCGCGGCCGGGGTGCAGGGGCAGGGTGCGCGGCCCATCCGGCAGCGGCCCCGCAAAGGCGTAGCCATCGACGGCGGCATTGGCGTGCGGCGGGTGGCTGCGGGCGGCGATGACGGGGGCGGCGAGGATGCGGCCAGCGGCTGCGGCAAGGGGGATGGTTTCGGTTGCTGTGATGGGGGACAGCTGGGCGCGCAGGTGGGCGAGGGCATCTTCCACGGGGGTCCAATGCGCGCCCTGCGGCATGGCGAAGCAGTCGTTGCGCAGGGGCGGCGGGGTCAGGTCGGGCATGGCAGCGCCTTTCAACAAGTCTTGGTGGCCGAGGCCGAGCACCCAGCCTTCGGCCGTTGGCACGACGTCGAGGACGGTTTGCCACTGGTTCGGTGTGAGGGCGGAAAATGCGCGGGCATAAAGCGCGACCTGCGCCGCGTCGCGGATGGCGTGGCCCGTGAGGTAGGAGGCGGGGAGCAGGGAGAAGTAGGATTCGGCAAGCACGATATCGGCGGCGGGGGCCTCGAACGGCCAGACTGAGAGGGCCGCGCCGAAATGGTGGCGCAGGCGCGACAGCATGGGCAGGCCCATGATGACCTGGCCGCCGACGGCCCCCGCGCCAGAGAGCTGCCAGGGCGAGAAGGCACCGGGGGCGGCAAGGTCGGTGGCGCGGTGTTCGGGCAGGTCGTGACCCGTGCGATCACGGCCTTTGCGCGGCAGGTGCGGGACGTCGTGATTGGGTCTTCCATTGCCCCAAAATGGGCCTATGCCGGGGAATTGTGTGTTGATTTGACCTGCGAGGTCAAAGCGGTTGTTGAGCCCCGGGGTGTCAGTGACGCGGGCGGCGAACCAGTCCCACAGGGCGAGGGGGTCGTCCGATCCGGTCAGTTTTTCGGCAAAGCCAGCGGGGTAGGCGAAGCATAGATCGAAGGCGGCAAGGGTGCGGCGGCCTGCGGTTTGCTCTGCTGTCAGGGTGTCTTGCAGGTAGGTTTCTGCGATCTGGCGGTTGCGGTGGTAAAGGGGCGGCTCTGCCTGTCCAGCGCGGGCGATGCAGGTCCAGATCGCGTCTTTTTTTGGCGTGGCACCGCGATCATTGCCGCCGGACCAGTCGACCATGATGACGGTGTCGAAGCTCATTTACGCGGCGGCAGGCCGAGGTGGCCGAGGATGAAGTCGGCGATGGCTGCGGTGTCATCAAGGTCGAATTGCGGGCGGTCGGTTGTCAGGGGCGTATCGGTGGCGATGGCCTTGATCGTGGGGTCATGCGTAGCAATCAAAGGGTTGCCGGGTTCGGCGCGATACGCCTCGATCTTGGGGTGGGTGTCGCGTTTGTAGCCCTCGATCAAGATCAGATCGACGGGGTCGAGTTTTGTCAGCAGGTCGGTCAGGCTGGGCTCCGCTGCGCCGCGCAGCTCGCTCATCAACGCCCAGCGGGTGCCGGAGGAGAGCAGGACTTGGGACGCGCCCGCTGTGCGGTGGCGGTGGCTGTCCTTGCCGGGGTGATCGACGTCAAAGCTGTGGTGCGCGTGTTTGAGGGTGGAGACAGTGAAGCCGCGCGCGGTGATGTCAGTCACGAGGCGTTCCATCAGCCCGGTTTTGCCCGCGTTTTTCCAACCGGTGACGCCGAAGATGTTCATAGCATGGCCTTTGCGGTCAGGAGGTCTTCGGGTGTGTTCACGTTGAAGAAGGCGGTGTCGTCCGGAAATTCCGCCGTGCCTGCGCCGTGGGCGCGGGTGAACTGGACGATTTTCCGCAGCCCGTCGTTTAGCGCCTGGCGGAGGGGATCGCGCAAGGTGACGGGCCAGAGGCCGAAGGTCGGCTGGCGCCCCGAAGGGGACGCGGCGAGGGCGAAGCCGGTGTCCCCGCCTGCGAGCAGCAGTTGCGGGACCAGATCGCAGGGCAGGAACGGCGTATCAGCGGCGGCGGTGACAATGTGGGTCGCGCCAAGGGCGGCGGCCCAGTCGAGACCTGCAAGCGTGCCCGCAAGCGGGCCGGGGTGATCGGGGATGCTGTCTGGCAGGATCGGCAGATTGAGGTGTTTAAGGCGGGCGGGATCGCCGTTGGCGTTCAGCGCGGTGCGGTCAACTTGCGGGGTGAGGCGGTCCAAGACGTGAGACAGGATTGTGCTGTCACCCAAGGGCAGCAGGCCCTTGTCGCCGCCGCCCATGCGCGTGGCCTGCCCGCCCATCAGAATGAGGCCGAAGGGTTGCATCATCGGGTGGTGCCTTTTGCGTTGGTTTTGCAGGGGGCGCTGCCCCCGCGGCTGCGCCGCCCCCCGCGGTATTTTTGACCAGAAGAAGGGGGAGCGTGGTGATCTGCTGACAGGGGTGTAGGGGGCGCTGCCCCCGCGACGGCGTCGCCCCCCGGGATATTTGGGACAAGAAGAAGGGGGGTGGTTTGGGATGCTGTGGCGGGCAGGGTCATTCGGCGGCCTTGCGGGATTGTTTGCGCGGCTCGTCCGGGACGGCGGCGGGGTCGGCGTCGCGGATGAGGCGGTGATCGCCGGCAAGGCAGGTGAAGCGCTGGCCTTTCATGCGGCCAATCAGGGTCAGGCCGACTTGGGTCGCGATTTCAACACCCCAAGCGGTAAAGCCGGAGCGGGAGACGAGGGTGGGGATGCCCATCAGCGCGGTTTTGATCACCATTTCGGAGGTCAGGCGGCCTGTCGTGTAGAGGATTTTGTCGTCTGGGCTGATGCCTTCCGCGAACATCCAGCCTGCGATTTTGTCGACGGCGTTATGGCGGCCGACGTCTTCCATATAGACCAGCGGCGTGTTGCCTTGGCATAGGACGGTGCCGTGGATTGCGCCGGCTTCGAGGTAGAGGCTAGGGGTGCGGCTGATGGTGGCGGCGAGGGTGTAAAGGTCGGAGGTTTTCAGCGGTGTTTGCGGCAGCTCAAGGTTTTCGAGACCTTCCATCATATCGCCAAAAACTGTACCGACGGCGCAGCCCGAGGTGCGGGTTTTCTTTTGCAGCTTTGCCTCGTGGTTGGTCTCGACCTTTGTGCGGACGACGACGACCTCGAGCTCTTCGTCATAGTCGACGGCGGTGACCACGTCGGTGGCGGACAACATGCCTTGGTTGCGCAAAAAGCCCAGTGCCAAATAGGTCGGGTAGTCGCCGATGGTCATGGCGGTGACGATTTCGCGGCTGTTGAGGTAGATCGTCAGCGGGCGTTCTTCGACAACGCGCAGGTCGACGCTGGCCCCGGTTTGGTCGGTGCCGGTGACGGCACGGGTCAGGCGCGGCAGGCTAGGCTGCGGCGCAATCAGATAAGGCGTGTCTGTCAGGGTGGCCAATTGTCAATCCTTGGACGCGGGGGTAGGCAGGGCGCGATCACATAAAACTAGGCCAAACCTATGACCGCTGCCACCGTGAAATCCGTCTATCTGCGCGGCCTGCGCGCGGGTGCCCCATTCGTGATCGTGGTCGTGCCGTTTTCGCTGCTGTTTGGCGTGGCCGCCACGGATGCAGGGCTGACGCTGGGGCAGGCGATGGGGTTCACGGTCTTGGTGATCGCGGGGGCGTCGCAGTTTGCGGCCTTGCAGATGATGGTGGATCAAGCGGGCATTGCCTTTGTGCTGTTGGCGGCGCTGGCGGTGAACCTGCGGATGGCGATGTATTCGGCGGCTTTGGTGCCGCATATCGGGGCCGCACCGCTGTGGCAGCGGGCCTGCGTGGCGTATTTGTTGTTTGATCAGACCTATTTGGCGAGCGTGAAGGCCTATGAAGAAGAGCCGGATCTGACATTGCGGCAGAAGGTCGCGTTCTTTTTCGGGGTGGCGACGCCGATCACGCCGGTCTGGTGCGCGATGACGGCGGTGGGCGTTTTGGTCGGGGCGACGATCCCCGAGGCTGCGGCGTTGGATTTCGCCCTGCCGATCACGTTTCTGGCGATGGTCGCGCCGATGTTGCGGACGTCGGCGCATTTGGCGGCGGCGGCGACCTCGGTCGTGGTGGCGCTGGCGCTGAGCGGGTTGCCGTCGGGCTTTGGCCTGTTGATCGCGGCGGCCTGCGCCATGGCGGTCGGTGTGTTGGTGGAGGACCGGGTATGAGTTATTCCGCGCTACAAATTTGGGGCATTATCGGGGCGCTGGCAATTGGCACTTTCCTGATCCGGTTTTCGTTTTTGGGGCTCATTGGCAACCGCGATATGCCGCCGATTGTGCTGCGGTTGCTGCGCTATACGCCGGTCGCCGTCTTGCCGGGGCTGGTCGCGCCACTGGTGCTTTGGCCTGCGGCGACGGGCGGGCAGCCGGATGCGGTGCGTCTGATTGCGGCGGCGGTGGCGCTGGCTGTAGGGCTGTGGACCAAGCAGGTGATCTGGGCGATCCTTGCGGGGTTCGGCGCGCTTTATACAGGTTTGGCTGTGGCGCAGCTGCTGTAGGGCGGGCGCAGATTGGCTAATTTAGCGGAGCTGCATTTCGATTTCAGCAAGGGCGAGTGCCTTGTTATCGGGGTCGTTTTCGCGCCATTCGCGCGATGTGACACCGGGCAGTTTGCGAAAGCGGTTCGCCAGCGTGTTGGGAAAGAACGTTTGCGGCAGGCTGCTAAAGCCCGGCAATTGGCGCATCAGGCGGGCGGTGGAATTGGTGCAGAAGGATTGCGCCACCGGACCGTTGGTCAGGGCCAGATCAAGGGCCTGTTCAGCGACGGCGTCGCTGACTTGCACGGTTTGGCCGATGACGTAGTAGGTCTCTCTCGCGTGGTAGGAGACGTAGTAGGCCTCTACCTCTGGCGTGACACCAAACAGGACGTCGTTGCGTTCCGCGATCGTGGAATGGCGAAAGCTGCCCGCGGGATCGAAGATCACCCGCTGGCTGGGCGCGTCGATCAGCAGGCTGCTATGCGCGCCGCTGCCCGTGGATACGCTGCGCATTGTATAAAGTGTCAGCACGCGCGGACCCAGCCCAGCGAATCGTTTTGACGCGATCATGGCGGGCGGGGAAGACGTTTGCGGCGCAGAACAGGCCCCGGCGGCTGCCAATGGCAGGCCGAAGACCAGCGCCCGGCGCGAGATCATTAGGCGCCGACGAGCGCGAGGAAGATCAGGAAAACGATGATTCCGATGGTGCCGCGCGAGACGAACCAGATGAAGCTGTCAAAGGTTTTTTCCTGAACAGTGATGTCCATTTCGCCGTGCTTGTGGTCTGCCATGGGATGCGTCCTTGTCTGCCTATTTGGTCATGTCCTAGCCGATTGCAGCGGGGCTGTCACGCCCCGCATGTGCCAAAGCGCTGCGTCAGTGCGCCGCTTTGGCAAGGTCATCAAGGCCTGCGCGTAGGGCGTCGATGCAGTCTGGATCAAAGGCGGTGCCGCGATCTTTGTCCAAGATGGCCAGCACGTCGGTGATGGGCATCGCGTCCCGGTAAGGGCGCGTGGCCGACAGGGCGTCGAAGACATCACTGACGGTTACGATCCGTATGTCTTGGCCAAGGTCATCCGCGCCGCGCCCGTTTGGATAGCCCGTGCCGTCCAACCGTTCGTGATGATCGCGGGCGATGGGGGCAATGTCGGCGAAGGCGCTAATGCGGGTCAGGATCGCGCTGCCCGCGCCGGGATGTTCGCGGATACAGGCCCATTCGGCTGCATTCAGTTTGCCCGGTTTATCCAGCACCTGATTGCTGACGCCAAGCTTGCCCAGATCGTGCAGCAAAGCACCGCGCCGCAGCCAGCGGCGATGCGCGGCGCTATGGCCCATTTGTTCGGCGATCATATCGGCATAAAGCGTCACGCGGCTGGAATGGTCGGCGGTAAAGCTGCTTTTGGCATCGACCACATCGGAGAACGCCTGTGCAATGTCGTCAAGGTAACCTTCGTCGACCGGGGTACTGCGCTGGGCGGCGGGCAGGGTGAAGACGGCGGCCTCTAGCTGAGGGTTGGTCAGGTCCGCCCAGAAGCCGGGGTCGCGGGCGAGCTTCGTAAAGGTCGCGATCAGGGCAGGGTCGAACCATGTGCCAGCGCGGCGGGTAGCCTCAACCCGGGCCGCATCGCGCCCGCCAGCGGTGTGAAAGATATCGATGATCTGCGCCAGCAGCGCGATCTGGGCGTTCAGCGGGATGGCCGCGCCCATCAGCCCAAGGGGGCGTCCGCCGCCGTTCCAGTGTTCATCCAGATTGCGGATACCGTCCTGAACCGTCGCTGAAAACCGCAGGCGGGCGGCGATGTCGGCGCCGCGGTGGCAGCGCGTTTCAATCAAGTTGCGCGCGATATCGCCGCCGTTTTGCAAAATGTTAACGATGGCCCGAAACCGTTCAGACAGGCCGGAATCGAGCCCGGTCTGGGCAAAGACGAACCGCAAGGCGGCGGTCAGGCTGGTGTCGATCGTCTTGAAGTCGCGCTTGAAGGTTAGGTCGTCGGCTAAGTAAAGCTCGCAAATGCCGGCCGCGTTGGAAGAACAGCCCAGATCCTTGAGCAGCAGGGTATAAAAGAGGTCATCCATGTCAGGCGCGCTGAGCCCCAGCGCGTCACCGATGCGGGTGCCGATATAGGTGCAGCGCACGCAATGGCCGGGCGCCTGTCCTTCGGTCAGGTCAAGCGCGTGGGACAGCGGGCCAAGGACATCGGCCAAGCGTAGGGCCGGAACGGGCGAGGCGGGGATCATGGGGGCGGGGTGCAGCAACATGGCCGCAGGTTGCGCAGTAAAAGGTTAAGGCTGGGTCACCCGATTGCCTGAAAATACCACGCATTGTCGGGACCCAAAGTGCGGGTGGCGCGGCCTGTTTGGTGCAGATGGTTCAGGTGGGCAACGGCCTCTACTATCGCAAGGCCATAGACCTGCGGCCCGATGGTGCGTTTGAACAGCGGGGCAAAGCAGTCGCCAGCGGTGCGCGGGGCGCTGATATGGGTGTGCAGGCGGGCCAAGGCGGCGTGGTGGTTTTCGATCATCTGCGACAGGCGCAGGGGCAGGCCGGTGTAGGGCAGCTTATGTCCGCCAAGGATCAGCTGGTCAGCGCGCGCATGGGCCTGAAAACGTTGGCAGCTGTCGATCCAGTCGCGAACGGGGTCGGCGTCAGGCTCTGTCGGATAGACGCCAAGGTTGGGGCTGATGGATAGCAGCAATTGGTCGCCGCCGATCACAAGGTTATCGTCGCGTGACCAGAAGGTTGCGTGTTCTGGCGCGTGGCCGTCGCCCATGCGGATGTCCCATGTGCGCCCGCCGATATCGATGGTGCCGCCGTCTGTCAGGCGGGTGAACCCAAGCGGCAGGGGGTGGACACAGTCGGCGAAGTTGAAAGGCTTTTCCGTGCGGCGACGGGCAAGGGTGTCAGCGTCCATTCCGGCGCGTTCCCAAAAGGTGACCTGCGCCGCAGAGGCGGTGTCTTGGGCGTCCAGAGTCAGCATCCGCGCCATCAGCCATGCGGTGCGGGGCATCAGCAGTTCGGCGCCGTTCACGATGAACCATCCGGCAAGGCCGACATGGTCGGGGTGGTGGTGGGTGACGATCAGGCGGGTCACAGGTTTGCCGGCAAGCGGACCCGCCAGCAGGTCGGCCCAATGGGCGCGGGTGACGGCGCTGTCAAAGCCGGTATCGATGACGGTCCAGCCGTCCCCATCGTCAAGGGCGTAGATATTGACGTGATCCAGCGCCATCGGCAGCGGCAGGCGCATCCAAAGCACGCCGGGGGCGACGGTGATGGCGGTGCCGGGAGCGGGCGGATCGGGAAAGGGGGTTGTGATTTTCATGGGGGTGGCGTGACGGATTTTCGGGGCATGGTAAAGGGTCGGCGCTGCGGCGCTGTTGCCCCTTTGGGGCAAGACGCCCCGCCCGCCGTCCCATCTGCCTTTGTGCGTTGACAATGACGCTGGGGGTTTCAAGATGGGCGCTTACTTGGAAAGTTTGCGTTTTGTTAAGTTCGCCTGATGATACTCGGCCCGCAGAGGGATGGACGCTGTCCGCTTTGGGGCAGGACGGCATTGTCGTGCGCTTTGGCGATGGGCGGCAGGCGCAGACAGCGGCGGCGATTGGGTTTGGCGCAGCGGTGCGCGCGGCTGAATTAGAGGGCGTGGTAGAGGTTGCGACGGCGCTAACCTCTGTCTTGGTGCGGTTCAATCCGATGCTGGTGGCGCGAGCGGCGGTCGAAGCAGGCTTGCGCGATGTGCTGGTTGCGCCGCGTGTCGCAGGTGCGACGCAGAGCCGGCTTTGGACGATCCCCGCGAGTTTCGGCGGGGAAGGCGGGCCGCAGCTGGCGGATGCAGCGGCGCTGGCTGGAATGAGCGAGGCGGCGGCACGGGCAGAGCTGGCGGGTGCAGAGGTGTCGGTGCTGGCGATCGGCTTTGCGCCGGGGCAGCCGTATCTGGGGCATTTGCCGCAGGCGTGGGATTTGCCGCGCCAGCAGGCGTTGACGCCGCAGGTGCCAGCGGGCGCTTTGGTGGTCGCGCTGCGGCAATTGGTGCTGTTTGCGAACCCCAGTCCGACCGGCTGGCGCTGGGTCGGGCGCTGTGCATTTCGTCCGTTTATGGCAGAGCGTGCCGCGCCTTTTGCCATGCGGGCCGGGGACCGGGTGCGCTGGGCCTTGACGGATGAGAGTACGATTGACGCGCTGGCGGCGGAGCCGGACGGGCTGGGCGGCGCGCTGTGTGAGGTGGCGCCGTGACGGTGCGGCTGTTCGTTGACGCGGCTGGACCGCTGATGTCGGTGCAGGACCTTGGGCGGCCGGGGCGGATCGATGTGGGCTTGTCCCGCGGCGGGGCGATGGACCGCACGGCGCTATTTGCGGCAGCGGCTTTGCTGGGCGGGGGCGTGCTGGCCGGGATCGAGATGGCAGGCATGGGCGGCACGTTTCGTGTCGATGCGCCGCTGCGCTTTGCCCTGACCGGGGCGGTCATGCGCGCAAGTGTGGACGGGCAAGCGCTGCGCTGGAACGCCTCGCACATGCTGGTGCCGGGGCAAAAGCTGGTGATCGGCGCGGTGCGGGCGGGGAGCTATGGCTATCTGGTGCCTGCGGGCGCTGTGCTGGGGCGCGATGTGCTGGGGAGCGCCGCGGCGCATCTGTCAGCGGGCCTTGGCGGGCGCTTGCAGGCTGGCGATGTGGTGCAGATTGGTGCCGCTGGGGCGGGCGTCGGCCAAGTGCTGCCGGACCGGGACGATCTGGAGGGGGGTACGCTGCGGCTGATGCCGGGGCCGCAAACGCAGATGTTCAGCGCGGCAGAACTGGCGTGCTTTGCGCAAACGGTGTTTCACCGCAGCCCGCAGGCGAACCGGACGGCGCTGCCACTGATGCAAGATGGCGCTGGGTTTGCGGCGCTGGGGGGTAATCCGGTGTCAGATTTCATCGCGCCGGGCGATGTGCAGATCACGGGCGATGGCACGCCCGTTGTGATGATGGCAGAATGTCAGACCGTTGGCGGCTATCCCCGGATCGGTACGGTCATTGCCGCCGATTTGGCGCGGGCGGCGCAGGCCCCTGTCGGGGCAGCGTTGCGGTTTGAATGGGTAGATGTGGGCCGGGCGGATGCGCTGTTCGTCCCCGAGGCGCAGCAATTGACGGCGCTAAAGGCTGCGGTGCGCCCATTGGTGCGTGATCCGCGGGACATGCATGATTTACTGTCTTATCAACTGATTAGCGGCGTGACGGCTGGCCGCGATATGGAGCCTTTGCCATGAAAACGATCGATTTGAACGCTGATATGGGCGAGAGCTTTGGCCCTTGGGTGATGGGGCAGGATGCGGCGCTGCTGAAGATCGTGAGCTCTGCCAATATTGCCTGCGGATTTCACGCAGGCGACGCGGATACGATGGCGCGCACGATGGATCTGGCGCTGGCCGCGGGGGTCGCGCTGGGCGCGCATCCGGGGTTTGCGGATTTGCAAGGGTTCGGGCGGCGGCGGATCGCGCTCAGCGCGGCGGAGCTGACAAACTTGGTGCAGTATCAGCTGGGCGCAGCGATGGGCATGGCGGCAGCGCGGGGGGCGCGGCTGGCGCATTTCAAACTGCACGGCGCGCTGGCGAATATGGCGTCAGAGGACGAGGGCATTGCCCGCACCTGCTATGCTGCAGCGCTTGCCCTGCAACCGGATTTGCGGCTGGTGGTGATGCCGGGCACGGCGTTGGAGCGGGCCGCGACGGCGTTAGGGGCTGCGCAATCGGCAGAGGTTTTCGCGGACCGGACCTATAATGCCGACGGCACGCTGACCGACCGCAACCTGCCCGGCGCGGTGATCCATGACCCGCAAGTTGCCGTCCGCCACGTGCTGGGAATGCTGGCGGCGGGCGGGATTGTCACGCCGCAGGGCGACGTGCTGCAGACCCGGATCGACACGATCTGCGTCCATGGTGACAGCGCAGAGGCGCTTGATATTGCAGGGCAATTATCCAATGCGCTGCAGGGCCAAGGCTATACGATCGCAGCGCCCCGCTAGCTGGGGAGGTATTCGGCCGACCAGCTTTCGCTGATTTGGCCGGAGGCTAACATCTTTTCAATCGCGCTGTCGCCATAGCCCAGATCGCGCAGGATGGCGCGGGTCGAGGTGCCGAACTTTTCCGTCGGGGTGGGCGCGATGACCGGCGTGGCGGCGGTGCGGACGGCGTAGGGGTCCAGCTGTGTGATCGTGTGGCCGCTAGGGTGGTCTGCAAAAGTGGAAAACGCATAGCTGCCAAGGGTCGTGCCCGGTGTGCCATCGGCGGGGCGGCTGTTTTCGGCGCGCAGCGCTTCAAGGTTTTCGCAGATCGCGCAGGCGATATCGGCGGCGCGCAGGCGGGCCATCCATTCGGTTGCGGGCTGGTCTTGGAACGCGGTCGCGAGGTAGGTCGCGCGGTCCTCTTCAGGCACGTCTGGCAGGTCTGATAGTCCTTCGACGCTGGCAAACCGGGGCAGGTCGGCCTCGTCTGCGCTGAGCAGGACATAGACGCCAGAGGCGGTGCTATAGAAGCGGGTCAGGGCGTCGTAGCCGTTGCTTTCGGGACCAGAGGGTTCGTCGAACAGGCCCCGGCGGCGGTAGTCAAAGCAGAATGGGATTTGCAGCAAGCCGCTGTTGGCGGACAGTGATGTGCGGCCCCGGCCAATGCGGCCAAAGCGGTGTTTCTGGTAAAGCGCGGCGGCCATGCCAAGCGCGCCGCCAAAGCCGCACATCACGTCGATCGTGCCGACGTGGGCGTGTTCCTCTGGCCGGTGCATCGCGCCGCCAAAGCGCAGCATGATGCCAGTCGTGGCCTGCACCAGATCGTCGTAGCCGATGTAATCGGTGCGCACGCCGCGCCGCACGCCGCTGAAGCAGTCAAGCTTGCAAAACAGCGCCTCTGGGTTGATGCGGCGCAGGCTTTCGGCGTCAAGGCCGACGGATTTGATTTGGCTGTCGGTTGCGTTCCAGACGATTAGGTCAACGGATTTAATCAGGTCTTCGAACAGCTTACGCCCGTGGGGGGATTTGATGTCAGCAAGGATCGACCGTTTGCCGCGCCCTTGACTGATGCCGTAAAGCACGGTGTTCCAGCTGTCATACATCGGCTGGGCGGGGTCGAGTTTAATGACCTCTGCGCCGAAGCGGGACAGGTAGCTGACGGAATGTGGCCCGGCGATAACGTTGCACAGATCCAGCACGCGCAGGCCGGACAGCCAGCCTGTGCGCGGTGCGTTTTCACCCGGGTCGGGAATTGTGGTCGGCAATTTGCGCAGGGTGCGCAGCGCCTCTTCTACGGTTGTCCAAGCGCGGGGGGCGGGGGTCAGGGCTTCTTCACCGCTTTCTTCCATCCAGACGACGGGGCCGGGCTGGATCATGTCGCCATAGACCGGATCGGCGACGTCGATCATCAGGCCCGCGGTGGCGGCATATTCGTCGGTGATCCATTCTTGCAACCAGCGCTGCGGCGCGGCGGGGATGCCTGCGCGGCCAAACATGCGCTGCCATTCGACAGAGGTGCGGGTGATGAACACATCCTTCATCCGCGCGGCAATGTGGTCGGCCCAGTCCTTTGGCATCGGGTAGACGCCAAGCGAGGTTTTCGATTCCCACTGCTCGTGGGGTTTGTAGGTGTCGTCCTCTTCGGTCAGCCCTTCGGCCACCAATTCATCGTAGATGCCAAGCACTTCGAGGCAGCGGCGCGCGTGGTGTTTATGGCTGGGGCAGACGACATAGAACATGCGCCCGTCCTTGCACATGTAGTTGCGATAGAAAGGGTCCATTAACTCTTGCAGGTCATCATAGGTCAGGGTCATCGGCAGACCCTCGATCCGGCGGCGGGTGATTTCCGCCTCTCGCTGGGTGACGTAGCGGGCGGGCATGCTGTCGACCTTGAGGGAGTTATAGCACAGCCCCTCCATCACGGCAGCGGCGAGGGGGACTTCGATCCCGTCGCCAAGGCCGGTTTGCTGGCGCGCTTGCAAGGCAAGCACGGCGGCGGATGCGGCTATTTGAGAGGCATAGGCAGAGGCGAGGGGGAGTGGAGAGAAAGAGGGCGACAGGCCCATCAGGACACGGTTCTGGCCCATGTCAGTGAACACGCCGGAACTGGCGGCGATGACGGATTCGAAGGCGCGCCAGTCGCGGCGCTCCATGTCGTCTGAAGCGAAGCCGGGGAGCGAGACAGTGATCAGCGCGGGATGCTGGGTGCGCAGGGCGGTGAAATCGACGCCGAGCTTGGTGAGTTTGCCGGGGCGGAAGTTTTCGATGACAATGTCAGCCTCTGCGCACAGATCGAGCGCTTGGGCGAGCCCTTCGGGCGTTTTCAGGTCGATGGTCACGATCAGCTTGTTGCGCATCAGGGTCGCGTTGGCCGGGTTGTCCCACATCGGCCCCGTGGGCGGGTCAATATGGATGACTGTCGCGCCCAGATCGCCCAGCAACATCGCGACGGCGGGGCCAGCGATATATTGGCCAAAGTCCACGACCTTGACGCCGGTCAGAGGTAGTTGAGAGAATTTCTGTGCCATGGGGGTGCCTTTCAGACGCCGGCCAGCACCCAAGATGCCGCCTTTTCCGCGATCATCAGAGTGGGGGAGTTGGTGTTGCCGCTGGTGATTTCGGGCATGACGCTGGCGTCCACGACGCGCAGACCTGCCACCCCTTTGACCCGCAGATGGGGGTCAAGGACGGCGGTGTCGTCATCAACGCGGCCCATTTTGACTGTGCCAACAGGGTGGAAAATCGTGCTGGCGATATCGCCGGCCAGTTTGGCAAGGTCGGCGTCGCTTTGGTATTGCGGGCCGGGTTTGTATTCCTGCGGCGCGTATTTTTCCATGGCGGGCTGGGCCATGATGTCGCGCACCTGGCGCAGGCTGTCCGCGGCGACTTTGCGGTCGTCGGCGGTGGACAGGTAATTCGGGGATATCAGCGGCGCATCGCGGAAGTTGTTCGACCGGATCTGCACTTGGCCCCGGCTGGTGGGGTTCAGGTTGCAGACGCTGACGGTGATCGCGGGGAAGTCATGCAGCGGATCGCCAAACGCCTCGAGGCTGAGGGGTTGGACGTGGTATTCAAGGTTGGCATGGGTGCGGCTGGGGTCGGACCGGGTGAAGGCGCCAAGCTGGCTGGGTGACATGCTCATGGGGCCAGAGCGTTTGAGCAAATATTCCGCGCCGATTTTGGCTTTGCCAAACAGGTTTGCAGCGAGTTTGTTCAAGGTCTTGGTGCCCGCGACCTTATAGACGGCGCGGATTTGCAGGTGGTCTTGCAGGTTCAGGCCAACGGGGGCGTCCTTGGCGACGTCGATGCCATGGGCCCGCAGGGTCGCGGCGGGGCCGATGCCGGACAGCTGCAGGATCTGGGGGGAGTTGATGGCCCCCGCGCTGAGGATCACCTCTTTGTTCGCGGCCGCTGTCACGGTCTGGCCATCGCGGTTTACGCGCGCGCCTGTGCAGCGCAGCGCGCCGTCGTCGCCCCGCGCAAGGGTCAGTTTTTCGACCTGCGCCTGCGTCCAGATCGTTAGGTTGGGGCGCGATTTGGCAGGGCGCAGAAAGGCTTTAGACGTGTTCCAGCGCCAGCCAGAGCGTTGGTTGACGTCGAAATAACCCACGCCCGCGTTATCGCCGCTGTTGAAATCGTCGGTTTTGGGGATGCCGTTTTGGACGGCGGCATCGGCAAAGCTGTCCAGAACATCCCAGCGCAGGCGTTGCTTTTCAATCCGCCATTCGCCGCCTGACCCATGTAGGTCGGAAAAGCGGCTGTTGTCGCCGGTGGCCGGGTCTGCGCCGCCGTCGAGTTTATAGTGATCCTCGTGCGCCATGAAATCGCGCAGGGATTGGTCCCAGTTCCACGCGTCGTCGCCCGTCAATTTGGCCCAATTGTCATAGTCGCGGGCCTGACCGCGCATATAGATCATACCGTTGATGGACGAACATCCGCCCAGCGTTTTGCCGCGCGGATAGCGTAGGGCGCGGCCGTTCAGGCCTGCATCCGGCTCTGTCTGATACATCCAGTCGGTGCGTGGATTGCCGATGCAATACAGATAGCCAACGGGGATGTGGATCCAGTGATAGGTGTCGGGTTTGCCCGCTTCCAGCAGCAGAACACGGTTCTTGGGGTCGGCGGACAGGCGGTTGGCCATCAGGCACCCGGCCGTGCCGCCGCCGATGACGATATAATCAAATGTCGTAGTCGGGGTGGTCATGAGGCAGGCTCCGATGCTTTTGAGAAGCGTATGAAGGCTGAGGGCAGAAATCCAATGACATTTGACGCGCAGTGATATTAGGGTTTGTAATATGGATAGACTTGCAAACATCACGACGCTGCGGGCTTTTGTCACCGTGGCGCATCTGGGCAGCGTGTCGCGCGCGGCAGAGGCGCTGCATCTGACGCAGCCTGCGATCAGCCATCAGATCAAGCGGCTGGCCGAGGATACGGGCGTGACACTGTTCCGCCGCACCCCGCGCGGGCTAGAGATTACGGCAGAGGGTGCGGCGATTGTCACCAAGGCCGAGGCCGTCTTGGGCGCCATGGCAGATTTCCAGCGCAGCGCGCGGCAGCAGGGCGGGCGGATCAGCGGGCGGCTGCGGATCGGCACGGTTGTCGACCCGGAGTTTATTCGTCTGGGCCGTCTGCTGGGCCAGCTGCGCACCAGCTATCCCGGTATCGCGACAGAGCTGGCGCATGGCGTCAGTGGCGATGTGATCGCACGGTTGCGGCGCGGCCAGATTGATGCGGGCTATCATTTGACGGTGTCAGAAGCCGGTGCCGAGGCAGGGCAAGAGGCGCTGCATACCGTGCGGCTGGCGGATGTGACGTACCGCATCATCGCGCCTGCGGGCTGGGATGCTTTGGTCGAAACGGACGACTGGGGCGTCTTGGCCGCGCTGCCTTGGATCGGCACGCCAGAGGCGTCGGTGCATTCGCGGCTGCTGGCGGGGATATTGGCGCAGGCGGGCTGCACGCAGAACGTCGTCGCGATGGTGGACCAAGAGGCGTCGATGCTGGAAATGGTGCGCGCGGGCGTAGGGCTCAGCCTGTGCCGCGAGTCGATTGCCTTGCACCAGCGGCAGACCGCGGGATTGGCGATGTGTTCGGGCATCAGCGTGCCTGCGTCGCTGAGCTTTTCAACGCTGGCACGGCGGGCGGATGATCCGCTGATCGCCGTGCTGTTCGATCTGCTAGGATCGCATTGGCGTTAACCTTTGGCGCTAGGCGACCAGCGCGACAAGACCATCTGGCGGCAGGCTGATCGTGACCTCTTCGCCGATATGCGGTGGCGGGGTGGCGGCGCGGTTGAAGGTGTCCAGCGTCAGGTCATGCCCGCCCAGATCGGCGGTGATGCGGATGATCGCGCCAAGGAATTGCACTTCGGTAATGCGGCCCATCAGCGTGACGTCGCCCGGGTTGCCCGCGCCAAGGGTTGCGGATTCGGGGCGCAGGGCAAGGGTGATGGCCGCGCCGCTTGCGGCCTCGACCGGGCGGTTTAGGACCACGGTGCTGTCGCCAAGGCGCACGGTGCCCGTTGCGGGGTCGGTAACGGTGGCGTCAAACGTGTTCAGCGTGCCGACAAAGCTGGCGACAAAGCGCGTGGCAGGGCGGTTATAGACCTGATGCGGCGTGCCGATCTGGTCGGCGCGACCGCCAGACATGACGACAACGCGGTCGGACATCGACAGCGCCTCTTCTTGGTCGTGGGTGACGAAGATGGTTGTAATACCAAGGCGTTGCTGGATGCTACGGATTTCGCGGCGCAGGCTGGCACGGATTTTGGCGTCAAGGGCAGACAGCGGCTCGTCCAGCAGCAGCACCTTGGGTCGCACGGCCAATGCGCGGGCCAAGGCGACGCGCTGTTGTTGTCCGCCGGACAGCTGAAACGGATAGCGGTTGCCCAGATCGGCAAGGCCGATCAGCGAGAGCATCTCGGTCACGCGCTCGGCGGTCTCTGCCTTGGATACGCCAGCGACCTTAAGGCCAAAGGCGACGTTCTGCGCGACGGTCAGGTTGGGGAACAGGGCGTAGGCCTGAAACACCATGCCGATGTTGCGCTGGTTGGATTTGAGCGATGTGACGTCCTGCCCGTCGATGTGGATGCTGCCAGCAGAGGGCACTTCGAACCCGCCGACCATGCGCAGCACGGTGGTTTTGCCGCAGCCGGATGGCCCGAGCAAGGATACGAATTCACCCTTTTCAATCGCAAGGTTGAAGTCTTTGACGACGTGGTTTGCGCCATAGGATTTGTCGAGGTGGGCTAGGTCCAGAAAGGCCATCAGTTACGCTCTTTTATGTTTGGACAGTCGGCTGACCATCTGGATCAGGCCCATGCAGGCCCATGTGATCGCGAAGGCAATCACGGCCAGTGCGGCAGGCTCGTAGGCTTTGTTCGCGCCAAGGATTTGCATGTAGGGGCCAAAGGCGGGCCGGTCGAGCAACGCCGCCATGGTGAATTCGCCGATCACGATGGCAAGGGTCAGGAAGGCACCAGACAGCACCGCGCCCAGCACGTTTGGCAGGATCAGCGTGGCCATGATGCGCAGCCAGCCTGCGCCAAGGGACTGCGCGGCCTCGGTCAATGTCGCCACGTCGATGGTACGCAGGCCCGTGTCAACGGCGCGGTACATATAGGGCAGGGCCAGGGTCGCGTAGCCGAACATCAGCAGGATGTTGGTGCCCATCACGGACCCGGTCATCGGCAGCCAGCCAGAGGTGTTATAAAGGCGGATATAGCCAAACACGACGACGATGGCGGGGATGACAAGGGGCAGCAGGGTGACGAATTCGACCACCGGGCGCAGCTTTGGCATTTTCAACTGCACCCAATAGGCGGTCGGCACGACCAGCAGCACGCCAAAGATGATCGTGAACAGCGCCATGACCAGCGAATAGGTGAAGGTCGCCTGAAACTGTGGATCGGCAAGGACCACGCGGTAGGCGTCGAGAGAGTAGACACCCCGGCGCATGGAGAGGGAAAACTCGGCCATGCCGATCATCGGCATGATGAAATAGAGGCACCCCAGAAGGATGGTGCCGTAGGCGGCGATGCGGGTCATTTCAGCCACCTTTCAGCGCGCAGGCGCAGGACGATATAGATCGTGTTGGCAGCCCCGGTGATGATGATCATGCCGAAGGCCAGCGCATAGCCAAGGTTGGGGTTGCCCAAAACGTCGCCCCTGATCTGCGCATAAAGCAGGATCGGCGCGATGTTCAGGGACGGCCCCGTCAGCGCGATGGCGGTGGCGACAGCACCAAAGGCATTGGCGAACAGCAGCGCCATGGTGCCAAGGATCGACGGAAACAGGATCGGCAGGGCGACCATGCGCCAGTATTGCAGACGGGTCGCGCCGAGGATGTCTGCGGCCTCCCTCCATTCTTTTTTCAGCCCCTCAAGCGCGGGGGTGATGATCAGGATCATCAGGGGGATCTGAAAGAACAGATAGGTGATGATCAGGCCCCATGTGGACAGCAGGTTCCAGCCATACATCCGCAGATTGATGCCGAATTCCGTGCGTAAATACATGGTGATCAGGCCCGCAGGGCCGATGGTCGCGATAAAGGCAAAGGCCAGCGGCACGCCGGCAAAGTTGGAGGCCACGCCGGAAAAGGTCATCAGCGGGCTTTTGACGCGGTTACTGATCCCGCCCAGCGTCATGGCGGCGGCCATGGCAAAGCCGATCAGGCAGCCCAGAAGGGCGGACAGAAAGCTGACTTTGATCGACACCCAATAGGCCGACAGGATCGTCGGCGTGTTCAGGTCGAGGATGTTTTGAAAGGTAAAGCCGCCTTGCGGCGTGCGGAAGGCGCCGATCACGATGAACAGCGTGGGGGCGATCAGGAACAGCCCGGTAAAGGCGATGAATGGGACCAATCCCACCCAGCGCTGCGCTTGCGCGACGATTGCCGATTGCTGCGCCATGAAACCCCGTGAGTTGGACGTGCGTCGAAACGAAAAGCGTTCCCCGGGTGGTCCGGGGAACGCGCTGTCTTGTCAAGATGTTACTGGACGTTTGCGCCGACAATGCTGTCCCATTCGGCAACAACAGCAGCAGAGTTCGCATTCACCTGATCAAGGGTCGGGAACACGGCAGCCTCGTAGCTGGCAGCTGGCGGCAGGGCGTCCAGCAGGTCCTGCGGGATCGATCCTGCTTTGGCCAGATCGTTAAAGCGGATCGGGTGGCAGTAGCCCGCCAGCCAGCCCAGCTGACCTTCGTCGGAATACAGGTATTCCATCCAAAGCTTGGCGGCGTTCGGCTGCGGCGCGTGGGCGCTGATCGCCTGCACGTAGACACCAGCAAGGACGGCGTCAGAAGGCACGACGACCTCGACCGGGGGGTTGCCCTGCAGGGTGTCGCGGGATGCCAGTGCGTTGTAATCCCACTCGATCACGATGGGCGTCGTGCCCTGTGCCAGTGTGCCAGCCTTGCCGATGACCGGGACGAAGTTGCCGACTTTGTTCATTTCGGCAAAGTATTCCATGCCAGCTTTTGCTGCGGCTTCGCCCGGCTCTGCGCCCTGCGCCATGCCAGCGGCCATAACGGCAAGGATCGCTTGGTTGGATGCGCGTGGATCACCGGCCAGCGCGACAGCGCCAGCGTATTCAGGCTTAAGCAGGTCCGCGAAGGATGTCGGCACGTTGTCGACCAGATCGGTGTTCACGAGGAACGACATGACGCCGTAGTAATCGCCATACCAGTTGCCGTCAGCGTCTTTTGCGCCGTCTGGGATGCTGTCCCAAGTGGCGACTTTGTAAGGCTGAACCAGACCTTCTTCGGTGGCGGCGGGGCCAAAGGACAGGCCGACGTCGATCACGTCAGGCGCCTGCGGGCCGGTGTTGCCGACGTTGGCGCGAATCGCTTCAATCTCGTCTGCGGAACCGGCGTCTGGGTTCAGCTCGTTCACTTCGATATCGGGGTATTTCGCCTTGAAGCCGGCAATCACGTCGCCGTAGCCACACCAGCTGTGGGGCAGGGCGATGGTGGTCAGACGGCCTTCGGCATTGGCGGCGGCGATCAGCTCGTCCGATTGGGCGTGGGCCAGCGGCGCGATCAGCATCGACAGGGTGCTGACGGTCGCCATCAGGGCAGTTTTCGAGATCATGGGATACTCCGATCATGATTGCGGGTGTCGTACCGGCTGCGGTTAGACCCGCCCGATGACATTCATGTGACAGAGGTTAACGGCGGATTTTTTGAAAGCAAGACGTTTGGAATGGCGCCTTGATTTCGCGGCGCTGGGGGCTTTTCGTTTCTGTTTGCGTGCGTAGGATGGCAGCGAACAGCCAAAGGATCAGGCAATGCAAAGCCGCTATCGCACGACCCTTGGGGGGCAGGTTTGGCGCTATGATACGCTGGCGCAGGTGATGGCGCGGGCGACGCCTGACCGGGCGGGGGACCGGCTGGCCGGTGTCGCGGCGACCAGCGCGCAAGACCGGGCCGCCGCGCAGGCGGTGCTGGCGGATGTGCCGTTGCAGCGGTTTCTGGATGAGGCGCTGATTCCCTACGAGGATGACGATGTCACTCGGCTGATCATTGATACACATGACGCGGTGGCCTTTGCGCCTGTGGCGCATCTGACGGTGGGCGATTTTCGTGACTGGCTGCTGTCGGATCTGGCGACGCCTGCGGTGTTGGCGGCCCTGCGCCCTGGTCTGACGCCAGAGATGGCAGCGGCGGTCTGCAAGATCATGCGCAATCAGGACCTGATCCTTGTCGCGCAAAAGTGCCGCGTGACGACGGCGTTTCGGGGTACCATCGGCCTGCCCGGGCGGCTGTCGACGCGGGTGCAGCCGAACCATCCGGTGGACGATGTGAACGGGATCGCGGCGTCGATTCTGGACGGATTGATGTATGCGGGCGGGGATGCGGTGATCGGGATCAACCCGGCGACGGACAATGTGGCACAGGCGGGGCGGTTGCTGCATCTGATGGCCGATATCATTGACGGCTACGCCATTCCGACCCAGTCCTGCGTGCTGACGCATGTGACCAATACGCTGGACTGCATCACCGCAGGCGCGCCGGTCGATTTGGTGTTTCAAAGCGTTGGCGGCACGCAGGGCACCAATGATGCCTTTGGTTTTACGCTGGATCATTTAACGCAGGCGCAGGATGCGGCCCGTGGGCTGGGGCGCGGGACGGTCGGAACGAACGTGATGTATTTCGAAACGGGGCAGGGATCGTCCCTGTCTGCAGGCGCGAATCACGGCCTTGATCAACAAACCTGCGAGGCGCGCGCCTATGCCGTGGCGCGGCATTATGATCCGCTGTTGGTGAACACTGTCGTCGGCTTTATCGGGCCGGAATACCTGTATGACGGGCGGGAAATCGCGCGGGCGGGGCTAGAGGACCATTTTTGCGGCAAGCTGCTGGGCCTGCCGATGGGCTGCGACATTTGCTATACCAACCACGCCGAAGCGGATCAGAACGATGTCGACAGTCTGATGACCTTGCTGGGCGTCGCGGGCGTCAGTTTTATCATGGGCGTGCCGGGGTCCGATGATATTATGCTTAATTATCAGTCAACATCGTTCCATGATGCCCTTTATTTGCGCCGCGCCTTGGGGCTGAAACCTGCGCCAGAGTTCGACGCCTGGCTGGCGCGCATGGGAATCATGGACAGCGCGGACGGGTTCCGGCTGGGCGATGGCATGCCGGATGGTTTTGCCAAGCGGCTTGCGGGGGCGGCGCATGGTTGATCGGGTCACAGATAATCCGTGGCGCAGCCTGCGCCGCTTTACCGATGCGCGAATCGGGATGGGGCGGGCGGGCGTCAGCCTGCCGACGGCAGAACTTCTGGCGTTCCAGATTGCCCATGCACAGGCCCGCGATGCGGTGCATCAGCCGCTGGATGTGGCGCGCTTGGTGGCGGATTTGGGCGCGATCGACGGGGTTTTGCCAGCGCTGACGGTTCAGTCGCAGGCAGTGGACCGCGCCGATTATCTGCGCCACCCGGACAAGGGGCGGCGGTTGGCGGCAGGGGCCGCATTGCCAAATGATGCGCCGGAATTGGCGATCGTTATTGCCGACGGGCTGTCGTCGCGGGCGGTGCAGGATCACGCGGCAGCGATGGTCGCGGCCTTGATGGCGCAGATGCCGGGGGTGCGGATGTCCGCCCCGGTCATTGCGGTGCAGGGGCGGGTGGCGATTGGTGATGACATTGCGGCCGCAATGGATGCGGCTGCGGTGCTGGTGCTGATCGGGGAGCGGCCTGGGCTGTCCTCGCCGGATTCGCTGGGGCTTTATTTTACGCAAAACCCCGGCCCGGGGCTAAGCGATGCGCGGCGCAACTGTATTTCTAACGTGCGCCCTGCGGGGCTATTGCCGGACCACGCCGCAGCGCGGTTTGCCTATCTGTATGCTCAGGCCCAAGTGCTCGGCACATCGGGGGTCGCGCTGAAGGATAACTCTGCCCCGCTATTGGCGGATGCTGCGGCGACCAGTTTCCTGTCGCCGCCGCGGACGGAATAAGCGCGCAAAGTCGACGCGCTTTTGCTGCCTTAGGCAGGCAGTTTGCGCCATGCATTCAGGCCGCCACCGATAAAGCGGGCGTTGGTGTAGCCCATATCGCGCAGGCTGGCTGCCGACAGCGCGCCGCGATTATTGGCGTTGCAATAGCACAGGATGACACGGTCCAGATCGGGCAGGGCCTCTTCGACGTTCATCTCTAGCTTGCCGCGGCTGATGTTCAGCGATCCGGGGATATGGTCTTTGGCGTGCTCGTCCGGGTCACGGATATCAAGAGCGATCGCGCCGTCTGCGATTAACGCGGCGACGTCTGCCGGGGCGACTTCATCGACCTTGGCACGGGCGGCATCGGCAAGGGATTGGAATTTTTCGGTATAGGCCATGGGGAATCCTGACTGATATATTCAGGATTTAATATATATCAGCCTGCGGCAAGGCGCACTTGTTATTATAACAGCGCGCTTCGTCACGGTGTCGCAGGGGCATGGGCCCCCGCGACAGGCATTTTTAGGCGGCCAAGTCTTCTGGTGTGATCGCCAGTAGGTCATCTGCACCTTCGCGCACATGGGCCAGCAGGCCTGATACCTCTGGCAGCAGGCGGCGGATGTAGAAGGTGGCCAGACGCGCGCGGGCCGCGTCGCCGTGGATCGCAGCGGCAAGGTGGGCATGGCCGCCCAGCACGCGGGCGAAGGCCGCCAGATACGGGACAGCCCCTGCAAAGCGCTGGTTCAGGTCGGTCTGCGCCACCAGCCAATCGGTGGTTTCGCGCAGGTCTTCGGCGGCCTGCCAGACAGCTTCGGCCAGTTCCTTGTGGCTGCTGCGGGCGGCTTCTGATCCGGCTTGGATTTCCTCGATCAGCAGCCGTGCCGCTTCACCGCCGTCCATCAGTTTGCGTGCGACAAGGTCCATCGCTTGGATGCCGTTGGTGCCTTCATAAATCGCGGTGACGCGCACGTCGCGCAGGAATTGGGCCGCGCCGGTTTCTTCGACAAAGCCCATGCCGCCGTGGACCTGCACGCCGGTCGATGCGACCTTGATGCCTGTATCGGTGCCAAAGGCTTTGGCAATCGGTGTCAGGAACGCGGCCCGGGCACGCCATGTGTCGTCGCCGGTGGCGGTGGTCATGTCGATGGCGCAGGCGCACATCATGGCGATGGCGCGGGCGGCAAAGATGTCGGACTTCATCTCGGCCAGCATGCGGCGCACGTCGGCATGTTCGATGATGCTGCCAGAGCCGCCGGCTTTGCCTTGCTTGCGGTCTTGGGCGTAGTAAAGCGCGTGCTGATATGCACCTTCAGCGACGCCGATCCCTTGGGTGCCGACACCAAGGCGGGCGTTGTTCATCATGGTGAACATCGCCGCCATGCCGCCGTTTTCCGGCCCTACCATCCAGCCGGTGGCACCGTCGTATTCCATCACAGCCGTCGGGCTGCCGTGCAGGCCAAGCTTATGCTCCAAGCTGACGACGCGCAGGCTGTTTTGTGTGCCGGGGTTGCCATCCGCATCGGGGATGAACTTTGGCACCAGAAACAGGCTGATGCCCTTGGTGCCCGGCACGCCGTCCGGCAAGCGGGCAAGAACAAGGTGGCAGACGTTTTCGGTGAAATCGTTATCGGCCCAAGAGATATAAATCTTCTGGCCGGAGATCGCATAAGTCCCATCGCCGTTATCCACGGCCTTGGACCGCAGCGCGCCAACGTCCGAACCTGCCTGCGGTTCGGTTAGGTTCATGGTGCCGCACCATTCGCCAGAAATCAGCTTGGGGATATACAGATCGCGCAGGTCCTGAGAGGCGTGATGTTCCAGCGCTTCGATCTGGCCTTGGGTCATCAGCGGGTTCAGTTGCAGCGACAAGCAGGCCGCGGACATCATGTCGTTCACAGCGGTGGTGAGCGCCATCGGCAGGCCCATGCCGCCGTTGTCCGGGTCAGCGGACATGCCAATCCAGCCGCCGTCGGCAATGGCCTTGTAGCCGTCCGCAAACCCCGGCGATGTGCGCACGACGCCGTTTTCCAGACGGGCGGGGTGCAAATCGCCCGCGCGGTTCAGCGGGGCAAGCACCGCTTCGCACATCTTGGCGGCCTCGGTTAGGATAGCGTCGGTCATATCCGGTGTCGCTTCGCTGAACTTATCAGTCGCGGTGACAGCGGCGAAATCGGTGACGTGGTCCAGCAAAAAGCGGAAATCGGAAACGGGGGCGCGGTAGGGCATGGGTCGGCTCCTCCTGAGGCGTGCTTGGCAAGGTCGTGGCGCGGCGGTATGCAGGCGCGATCCTGACCAAGGTAGCCGCACCATGCAATCACGCAATGACAACGCCACGTCAGAAACTGCCGTCTTCCTTGCGGATGATGCGGGGCTGACAAATGCGGCAAAGGTCTTATCCGATGGCGGTTTGGTCGCGTTTCCGACGGAAACCGTCTACGGGCTTGGGGCTGATGCGCGACGCTCTGACGCGGTGGCTGGGATTTATGCGGCCAAGGGACGGCCCAGTTTCAATCCGTTGATCGTACATGTGGCCGATTTGGCCGCGGCAGAGGCATTGGTGACGTTTACCCCGCAGGCTTACCGTTTGGCGCAGGCATTCTGGCCCGGCGCGCTGACGCTGGTGTTGCCGCTCCGGCCGGATGCGGGAATTTCGACACTGGTGACGGCAGGGCTGACGACGCTTGCGGTGCGGGTGCCGGATCATCCGGTGGCGCAGGGCCTGCTGCGGGCCTTTGGTGGACCGGTGGCGGCCCCTAGCGCGAACCCCTCTGGCCGGATCAGCCCGACGACGGCGGCGCATGTGATGGCGGGGCTCGCGGGGCGGATCGGCGGCGTTGTCGATGGCGGTGCCTGCGGTGTCGGCGTTGAATCGACGATTGTTGATGTGACAGGCGATCCGGTCTTGCTGCGCGCCGGCGGCGTCGCGGCAGAGGCGTTAGAGGCCGCTTTGGGCCAGCCTTTGAGCCGCCCAAGCGGCACTGCCGCGATCACCGCGCCGGGGATGTTGGCCAGCCATTATGCGCCGCAGGGCACGGTGCGACTGGATGCGACCCATGCGCGGCCCGGCGAAGTCATGCTGGGGTTCGGCCCCGTCGCGGGCGATTTGACCCTATCGGCGGCGGGCGATCTGGTTGAGGCGGCAACAAACCTATTTGACCGCCTGCACCAGCTGGATGCCATGGGGGCGCAGGCGATTGCAGTTGCGCCTGTGCCAGAGCATGGTCTTGGGGCGGCGATTAATGACCGCTTGCGGCGGGCCGCGGCACCGCGCAGCTGAACCGATGACCGCTTTGCGGCGTTGATGATCAAAGGGGACACATATGGCCGGACATCATCATCACGTCGACCCAAATGCGGGGGACCGCCGCATCGCCGCGGCGGTTGGCGTGAACCTTGCGCTGACCGTGGCGCAGATCATCGGCGGCATCCTGTCAGGCAGCCTCGCGCTGATTGCGGATGCGATCCACAACTTGTCGGACGCCTTGGCGCTGGTGATCGCATTTGGTGCCCGCAAGATTGCGCGCCGCCCTGCGGACGCCAACATGACGTTTGGCTATGCGCGGGCAGAGGTGGTGGCCGCCCTGATCAACTACACCACGCTGATCGTGATCGGACTTTGGCTGGTTTACGAAGGCATCGCCCGCCTGATCACGCCCGAAGGGGTGAACGGATGGCTGGTGATCTGGATTGCAGGCTTTGCCCTGATCATCGACTTGGTGACTGCCGCGCTGACCTATGCGATGAGCAAAGACAGTATGAACATCCGCGCCGCGTTTCTGCACAACGTCAGCGATGCGCTGGGGTCTGTCGGTGTTATTGTCGCTGGTGTGCTGATCCTGACCTTCGGCTGGACGTGGGTCGACCCTGTCGTGACGCTGGGCATTGCGGGCTACATCCTGTGGCAATCCTTTTCCGAAATCGGCCCCGTTATTCGTCTGTTGATGCTGGGCAGCCCGCCAGCGGCAAATGCTGACGCGATCATTGCAGATATGCGCGCGGTGGACGGCGTTGCCGACGTTCACCATGTCCACCTGTGGATGATCGACGAACACCGCAGCGCGGTGAACGCGCATATCGTGGTGGACCTTGGCGCGTGGGGCCGGGCGGATGCGATTAAAAGCGTGGTGCGCCAGTCTTTGACCGTTCATGGCATCGCGCACACGACGCTGGAAATCGAATGTAGCCGCCACGCTTGCCAAGGGGCGGGGCTGATCGGCGATGCCCCTGCCATCGTCCATGATTACGATCACACGCATGGGTTTTAGATCCCCCTTCTTCTGGTTGAAAATACCTTGGGGGTTTGGGGGCAAAGCCCCCAATGGATCGGCTCGGCGTAGCCGAGACGAAACATAACGGCAGGACACGAAAAAGGGGGCCGCAAATCTGCGACCCCCTCCATCTTGAGTAGCCAAACTTAGACGAGCGACATCAACTTCTTAGCCGCTTCTTCGGACGACGCAGGGTTCTGGCCCGTGACCAGCTTACCGTCGGTGACGACGAAAGAGCCCCAGTCGGCGCCTTTTTCGTAGTTGCCGCCGTTGGCTTTCAGCATGTCCTCGACCAGAAACGGTACGACGTCGGTCAGGCCGACGGCGTCTTCCTCGGTGTTCGTAAATCCGGTGACGGTCTTACCTGTGACCAGCGGCTTGCCGTCGATCATGGTGTTTTTAAAGATCGCAGGTGCGTGGCAGACGGCGGCAAGGGGCGTGCCTGCGGTGGTGACGGTTTCGATCAGCTTGATGCTGTCGGCGTCATTTGCCAGATCCCACAGCGGCCCGTGGCCACCGGGGTAAAACACGGCGTCATAGCCGGCGGCGTCGATGGTCGACAGCACATCGGTGTTGGCCAGCGCTTTTTGTGCATCGGCGTCGTCCTTGAATCGGTCAGTCGCAGGGGTCTGCGCGTCTTTGGTGTCGGACGATGGGTCAAGCGGTGGCTGACCGCCCTTGGGGGACGCGATGGTGATATCTGCGCCTGCGTCTTTGAAGACGTAGTAGGGTGCGGCGAATTCTTCGAGCCAGAAGCCAGTTTTCTTGCCAGTATCGCCCAGTTTGTCGTGCGATGTCAGAACCATAAGAATTTTCATGGGGTGTCCTTTCAAAATGCCACGCCCCGCGGCCGGTAAGGCGCAGGGCGTCTATGGGGACTAAACCATTTAAGTGTCTTGTGGTTCCATACTAGGGGACGTGTCGCCACGTCACCCCGCAGATTAGCGCTCTAGCTGGCTGCGGTACTCTTCCGCTTCTTGCCGGGCATCGCGCAAACCGTCCATGGCGGCGCGCAGCTCTGCCTCTGTTTGGGACAGCTGATTGGTGATCTCAGCCTCGCGTTGTTGCAGATAGGTGATGGCCTGGTCGCGGGTTTCTTCGGCCTCGTGCAGGGCCTGCGCCATGCGGTCAAGCTCTCCGATCTCGGCCTTGGTGACGCGCGTGGCGCGGTTGACCAACCAACTGGCAAACCAGCCAAGGACGAAAGCGACAAAAAGGATGATCGCCGTGGCGACGATGAATTCGGTGCGGTTCACGGGGCGGTCCTGACTGTCATTCGTTCGTCTCATTCGCTGTTTCAGAGGTGGCTTCAGACTCGGCGGCGACGTCGTCCAGCGTTGTCGTCTCTTCTTCGGTTTTGGTCAAAGAGAATGCGATGCGGCGGTTTGCTTCGCGCCCGTCGGCGGTGTCGTTATCGGCAATAGGATCGGCTTCACCATAGCCGATGGCGGTGAAGGTCGCGATGGGGATGCGGCGGACGCGCAGGGCGGTCAGCACGGCATCGGCGCGGGTTTGGGACAGCTCTTGGTTCATCTCTTCGCCGCCTTGGCTGTCGGTATAGCCCGCGATTTGCAGGCGAATATCGGGGCAGCGCTGCAAGATTTCGGCGATGTCATCGACGATGGGCTGCGAATCCGATGTCAGCGTGGCAGAGCCGGGATCAAAGCCGATTTTGCGTCCCTCGGTTACGTTTTCGATATTCGCGATGCATTCGTCTGGCGTCGGCAGGCCCGCGGACGGATCAAGTTCCTTGACGTAGGTGATGTCCAAATCCGCCTCTGCGGTTTGGCCCAGTTTGCTGATCAGCAGGTTGGTTACGATCGCAGGCGCGTTGGCGTTGCCGGTGTTACCTTTGACGGTCACAAGGTCAGGCGTCACAGAGACGCTGCCGTTTTTCAACTGGGCCAGCACTTCGATCCCGGCAAGGACACGCATGGACCAGTCCTGCGGCAGATCGCCCGTAACGCGGGTGCCCATGGTGACATTGGTCGCGCCAAATTTGGCCGCTGCGTAGTTTTCGGCGGTCATGTTGGACAGATCGTCCGTCATCCGGCCGCGCAGTTGCACAGCGCCTTCGGGGCTGCGCAGGGCGGTGAATGTGGGTGGTCCGTCGGCTGTCGCCTCTGGTGGGCGGGGCAGGTCGGTGGACAGGGCGTAAACGTCCGGCAGGGCATTTTCTAGCACGCCCGTGATGCGGTCAAAGGTGTCCTGATCGGTGGTCTCTAGGCCGACGAGCGTGATGTCGGTGTCAGCCAGCGTGACGGTGCCGCCGCCGATGTCCGTCACGGCCTTGATCGCCAGCGCGGCGGCACGGCCCCACGTGCGCGATGGCACGCCAAGCGCCTGCACGCAGGTAGATCGCCCGGTATAGCCAGCGGCGATGGCGGCTTCCATGATCTGCTGTTCGGTGGCGGGGCTGTCGGCAGCGCAGGCGGCAAAGCGTGCGCCGTCATCGTCCTGCGTAAAGCGGATGGTATAGGGAGAGATCACCGGGCGCGGCGCAGTGATGCGCACTTGGCGGCGGACGCCTTGCGGCACATTGCGGGCCAGCGCGGTTTCAAAGTCGGCTTTTTGCGTTGCGCTGTCGGCGATGGCGGTGATCGCGATGCGGCCATCCGACACCGAAATCTTGGACCGCGGCAGCAGGTCCAGCGCGCGCAAGGCATAGGTCATAGCGTCGCGCCATGAGTCCGGCACGGGGTAGTCCGCGGTTTCCAGCAGGTCGGTCACGGTCAGGCCGCGTGCGATCTGGGTGATGCGGGCGTCCAGCGCCTCGCGGTCGGTGGCTGTCGGGATCAGGCCGATGATTGATACACCGCTATCGCCGCGCAAAATTTCGACGGCAAAATCGGGGGCGGCGATGCCTGCGGTATCAACGACGGACATGTTGTCGATCACGCGGCTGGCGTCCACGACCCGCCCTGCGGTGGAGATGGCGCGAAAGCGGGCGGCCTCTGTCGGGGCTTCGCCTTCGATGATGACTTGCAGACCGTCGCCCAGCACGCTGGCCCAAGGCATCTGCGCGTCAACAAGGTCCTCTTGGACGGACATGACCGACACATCCTCTACGATGGCGACGGTCGCGCGGGCGGCAAGGGTGCAGGCGATGGCGGCGATGACAAAGACGCCGATGCGCAAAAACAGGTGTGACAGACGCATGGGTCGTGGAATCCTTGGACTTGGTCTGGACGTGATCTGAAAGTGGTCTAAGCGCAGGGGCGGCTGGACGCAATCACACCAGCAGCGCGACGGCGAAAAACGGCAAAGGCAAAAGGCCCGCGTTACGGTTGGACCGGAACAGCATCAGCAAGCTTGCCGTGTCATTCGGGCGGAACCGCGTCAGTTGCCATGTCAGGTGCCATGCCAGCGCCCAAGGGCCCAGCAAAGCGATCAGCAGGGACGGCAGGCTGCGGTCGATCGTGGCACCAATCACGGCGAGGCCTAGTAAAAACAGGGTGCCAACAAGGAAACCGCGCAGCCACATCGGGCTGTTGTCGCCGAATAGGCGGGCGGTGGATTTCACGCCGATCAGGGCGTCGTCCTCTGTGTCTTGGTGGGCGTAGATGGTGTCATAGAACAGCGTCCAGCTGATGCCAGCGACGTAAAGCGCGACAGCGGGCCAGCCCAGCGATCCGGTATGCGCCGTCCACAGCAGCAGCGCGCCCCAGTTGAACGCAAGGCCAAGGAACACCTGTGGCCACCACGTAAAGCGCTTGGCAAAGGGATAGATCGCAACAGGGATCAGCGCCGCGATACCTAGGGCGATGGCGGCCAGCGGCATGGTCAGCAGAATCGCGAATGCGACAGCGCATTGCGCGACCATCCATGCCAGCGCCTGTTTGACCGTGACCGCGCCAGACGGAATGGGCCGCGAGCGTGTGCGCGCAACAGAGCCGTCGATGTGGCGGTCGGTGATGTCGTTCCACGTGCAGCCCGCGCCGCGCATCAAGGCCGCCCCAATGGCAGAGCCTGCGATCAGCCAGACGTCGAAGGCGGTAAAGCTGTTCGTCGCCAGCGCCGCCAGCGCAATCGCCCACCAACAGGGCAGCAGCAGCAGCCATGTGCCGATGGGGCGATCAAGGCGCGACAGGCGCAAATAAGGTCGCCACGATTGCGGCGCACGGGTGTCGACCCAGTTTCCGGCGCTATCGGCGACACGGCCTGCGGCATTGGTGGTCGCTGCCTCTGGTGTCCGGGTGGTCTGGTGCATATGTTCTGCTCATGGCATCAAAAATTCGCCTTTTTGTAGAGCACCCCTTGGGGGAAGGGCAAACGGTTCCTCTGGATAAGGACCGTGCGCTGTATCTTTTTGCCGTGATGCGGCTGTCCGTGGGTGATGTGCTGACGTTGATTAACGGGCGTGACGGTGCGTGGGATGCACAGGTCGTCGAAGGGTCCAAGCGGGGCGGCGTCCTGCTGGTGCAGGCACAAACCGCGCCGCAGATTGCGCCGCCGGACCTGTGGCTGATCTTTGCCCCGATCAAAAAGGTGCGCACCGATTTCATCGTCGAAAAGGCGGTGGAACTGGGCGTGGCGCGTATTTTGCCCGTTGTGACAGATTTCACGAATGAAAAGGCGCGTCAGGACAAGTTGCAGGCCCATGCGGTCGAGGCGGCAGAGCAATGCGGCGGCACCTATGTGCCCGACGTGGCCGAGGTCACGAAATTGTCAGCTGTGCTGGATGGTTGGGGCGATCGGCGGATTTTGTTCTGCGACGAAGGCTTGGTTGGCACGGCCGCGAATCTGGCCAGCCTGACGCCCGGACCTTGGGCCGTGCTGATCGGACCAGAGGGCGGCTTTTCGGACAGTGAGCGCGCGCGGCTGCATGCGATGCCGCAGGCGCAGGCGATCAGTCTGGGGCCGCGGATTTTGCGCGCCGATACGGCGGCGGTCGCTGCATTGACGCTGTGGCAGACGACGCTGGGGGACTGGCAGTGAGGCTGCTGCAAAGCCGATCATTGGGCGAAAAATCAGAAGGCCGCAGACGCGGGCGGCACTGTGAAACAGAAGGGCAAGCGCATGGCTGAGTTTTTGAGGCCGCAGGCGCGGGCGACCCTGTGGCGCTGGCGAGAGGTCTTATTTGCAGGGGCTTTGGCAGCATTGGGCCTGTGGTGGGCGCTGGGCAGCTTTGGTCTGGTCAAGTGGATCGGCATCGTTCTGGTTCTGCTGGCGGTCGCGATCGCAGCGGCTGGCGTGCAGCGCGCGCGGTTCCGCCAAGATGGGCAGGGGCCGGGAATTGTCATGCTGGACGAGCGGCGTTTGGTCTACATGGGGCCGCTGACGGGCGGCGCGATGGATGTCGCGGATCTGACCCGGTTAGAGCTGGAACCCGCCGCCATGCCGCGCCCGCATTGGGTGCTGACGGGCGTGGGCGGGCAGGCGCTGGCTATTCCAGTGAACGCGGAAGGGGCTGAGACGTTGTTCGATGTCTTCGCCGCTTTGCCGGGGATTCGCAGCGGTTCGGTCCTAGATGTGCTGGAACGCACACCCGGTGCGCGGGTGACCGTGTGGGAAAAGGAACGAACGCTCTTGCATTGACGCAAGGGGTGGGTCACGCCAGATACTCTGTGAAACCCGCGCGATGAAAAGGCTGCCCTTATGTCCATTCCCCAAACCGGTGGCGGCCCCATCGAAAGCCATGATCAACTGGCAGAGATGCTGTCCAAGGGCTGTAAGCCCAAGGATCAATGGCGTATCGGCACAGAACACGAGAAATTCGGCTATATCAAAGCGACCAACATGCCGCTGCCCTATGAGGGCGACGTCGGCATCAAGGCGATGCTGGAAGGGCTGGAGCAGCGATTCGGCTGGGACCGCGTTGAAGAAGGCGGCAAGATCATTGGCCTGACCAAGGACGGTGCGAATGTGTCGCTAGAGCCGGGCGGTCAGCTAGAGCTGTCAGGTGCGCCGCTTGAGACGATCCACCAGACCTGCGATGAAGTGAACCACCATCTGGCGCAGGTCAAAGAGATCGCGGACGAGATGGGCGCAGGCTTTATCGGTCTGGGCGCAGCGCCTGAATGGACGCACGAGCAGATGCCGCTGATGCCCAAGGGGCGTTACAAACTGATGGACGCCTATATGGGCACCGTTGGCACGCATGGCACGCAGATGATGCGGCGGACCTGCACGGTTCAGGTGAACCTGGATTTCAGCTCTGAAGTCGACATGGTGCAAAAGCTGCGGGTGGCGATTGCCCTGCAGCCTGTCGCGACCGCGCTATTCGCGAATTCGCCTTTCTTTGAGGGCAAGCCGAACGGCCACAAGTCTTGGCGTTCGCGCGTCTGGCGGGGGCTTGACGACTCGCGCACCGGCATGCTGCCTTGGGTGTTCGAGGATGGCATGGGGTTCGAGCGTTGGGTGGACTGGGTCCTCGATGTGCCGATGTATTTTGTCTACCGCGACGGTAAGTATATCGACGCGCTGGGCCAGTCGTTCCGCGATTTCCTGAAGGGCGAGCTGCCTGCACTGCCGGGCGAGAAGCCATTGCTGAGCGATTGGGCTGACCATCTGACAACGGTCTTCCCCGAGGCGCGGATCAAGCAATTCATCGAGATGCGCGGTGCTGACGGTGGCCCATGGCGGCGTCTGTGTGCGCTGCCGGCGTTCTGGGTTGGTCTGACTTATGACCAAGGCGCGCTGGATGCGGCATGGGACCTGTGCAAGGACTGGACCGCAGAGCAGCGTCAGGCGCTGCTGGTGGCGTCGAGCGTGGACGGGTTGCAGGCCAAGGTGGACGGCATCGATATGCACCAGTTGGCGAAGGCCTGTGTGGATATCGCCCATGGCGGATTGAAGGCGCGGGCCAAGCCCGGTGCAGGCGGTTTGGTTGCGGATGAGACGCATTTCCTGAATGCGCTGCAGGAAAGCGTCGAGACGGGCCAGGTGCCTGCGGACGAGCTGCTGGCCAAGTACCACGGTGAGTGGGGCGGTGATCTGAGCAAAATCTATCCGGAATATTCTTATTGAGAGGTTGGCTGGGGGCTCTGCCCCCGGCTACGCCTCCCCCGAGGTATTTTAGACCAGAAGAAGAGGAGGCGTGCCAGTTTGGGCGCGCCTTTATTTTGCCGCAATTGCGGTGAAGGTGGCAGAATGATTGCAGCGTTTTTGTTTAAGCGGATTGCGCCGGTCGCGTTGATTGCGGGACCTTTGGCGCTGGGGCTGCCGGTCAAGGCGGGCGGCGCTTTTGTGCTGGGCGCGTTGGCGGGGCTGGCTGTGGTGCTGCCCTTTGCGCTGGCGCTGCGGCTTGTGAACCTACGCATGGTGCTGGGCTGGCCGCTGTGGCTGCTGGGGGCAGCGCTGCGCCTGCTTTGGCGCGGGCGCAGGATTATTTAGCTTTTCGCGCCGATCTTAGGCTCGGTCCCTTTGCGCAGGCGGGCGATATTGGCCCAGTGGCGCAGGTAGATCAGGATCGCGAGCACGGTGGCGAGTGCGAACAGGTCGCCGCGGCCGATCAGCACCAGCACGATGGGCGTCCAGCCTGAGGCGAGCAAGGCCGCGAGGGACGAGATTTTGCCGAATTTGGCGGTCAGTCCCCAGATGGCGCAGGCGATCAGGCCTGCCAGTGGCTCGAGCGCCAGCATGATGCCAAGGAAGGTTGCCACACCTTTGCCGCCGCGAAAGCCAAGCCAGACAGGGAAGCAGTGGCCGATCAGGGCGGCCAGCGCGGCCAGTTGCACGGCGTCATAGGAGGAGGCAAAGGCGCTGGCGAGCAGCACAGCGATGGCCCCTTTCAGCGCGTCACCCAGCAGGGTCAGGGCAGCGGCGCGTTTGTTGCCGGTGCGCAGCACATTCGTGGCCCCGATATTGCCAGAGCCGATTGTGCGCAGATCGCCGAGGCCCATGACGCGGGCGAGGATGACGCCCGTCGGGATAGAGCCGAGCAGGTAACCGATAGCGCCCCAAAGCAGCAGCATGGCGACGGGTGAGGAAATATCAGGCATCAAAGCCTCCTTGAACGTGGGTGCCAGCGACACAGGTGCCCCCGACCCATGTACCGATCACGCGCCCTTGCAGGCGGGCGCCGTCGAACGGGGTATTCTTGGATTTTGACAGAAGTGTGGCGCGGTCGAGCACGAAAGGTGCATCGGGGTCGAAGAGCACCAGATCGGCGGGGGTACCCGGCGTCAGGCGGCCTGCGGGCAGGTTCAGCAGGTGCGCCGGGTTCAGCGTGAGGGCGCGAAACAGGCGCGGCAGGGTGATCTGGCCCGCGTGCACCAAACGCAGCGCGGCGGGGAGCAATGTTTGCAGCCCAACAGCGCCAGCGGCGGCGTGTTCAAACGGTAGGCGTTTGGATTCCTCGTCCTGCGGCGTGTGCATAGAGCACACGATGTCGATCAGCCCCTCGGCTAGCGCGTTGATGACGGCTTGGCGGTCATCCTCTGACCGCAGCGGCGGGGTCAGTTTAAAGAAGGTGCGGTAGTCGGCGACATCCATGTCGTTCAGCGTCAGGTGGTGGATGCTGATGCCAGCGGTGATTTTCAGGCCGTTCCGCTTGGCCCGTTCTAGCGCGGGCAGGGCGCGGGCGGTGGTGATCTGGTCGGCATGATAGCGCGCGCCGGTCATTTCCAGCAGGGCGATATCCCGGTCAAGACCCATGCGTTCCGCCATGGGCGACACGGCAGGCAACCCGCGCAGCGATGCGAATTTGCCGCTGGTGACGCAGGCCCCGGCAGACAGGCCCGGGTCCTGGGGGTGGCCGATGACCAATGCGCCAAGGCTGCGGGCATAGGTCAGGGCGCGGGAGAGGACTTTGGTATCCGTGACGACGTGATCGCCATCGGTAAAGGCGACAGCGCCTGCGTCGAGCAGGAAACCGATCTCGGTCATCTCTCGGCCTTCGCGGCCCTTTGTCAGGGTCGCCATGGGCAGAACGTTGACGCAGGCCTCGACCTCGGCCCGGCGGCGGACGAACTCCAGCGCCTCTGGCGTGTCGATGGGGGGAGCGGTGTCGGGGCGGGTGACGATGGTGGTAACGCCGCCAGCGGCTGCGGCGCGGCCTGCAGAGCGGAAGGATTCCTTGTGCCGCTCGCCCGGTTCAGAGACTTTGACGCCGATGTCGATAATGCCAGGGGCGAGGCACGCGCCGTCGCAATCAATCACAGTGGCCCCCGCTGGGGCACCGGCGTTCAGGGCCGTGATCAGGCCGTCCTGCACGGTCAAGGTACCGACATCGTCGGTCAGTGCGACCGGGTCGATCAGGCGGGCGTTTATAAAATGTAGGGTTGTCATGCGGTCCTGCGTCTTGCGGCGGTCGGGCAAGGTGTAGGGAGCGCGGGCAGCAGGGTCAATCTTTGCCGCATGTTTCGGGGAATGTGGTTAGCTGGCCACCCAGATCATCAGGGCGACAAGCGCAAAGAGGACCAGCAGCGCGATGGTAGCAACGCGGCCTGACATCGCGGCGTTGCTGGGCGGCGCTTTGCTGCCGGTCACGGTACCAGTCGCGGCGTCTGATGTCAGCGGTGCGGCGGGTGCGGTCAGGCGGGCGGGCGCGCCCGTCGTGGTGACGTGTGTGACCTGCGGTGCAAGGGTTAGGGTCACGTCGCGGCCCGCGCTGGCGCGGGACATGATCAGGACGGCGATGCCATGCAAATCGCGCAGGGCCGGATCGACAGCAGCCTCTGGCGGGATGTCATAGCCTTGGTTCAGGTAGTCGAGCAGGGTCAGCCCCGACAGATCGCGGGTGTCAACGACGTCGATATAGGTCGGGTCAAGCGTATCGGTGCCGAAGAGCGCCAAGAGCGCCTCTGGCGTGCGATCAGAGAGGCCTTCGGGCAGGGGGTCCGTGACTTTGAAGACGCGGATCAGGCCGTGGTCGTTCGCGGGGATGGTCAAGGTCATGCGGCAAGCTCCGTTTAGCGTGTAAGAGGGCAACCGCGCAGGGGCGGGACTGGTTCCCGGATCAGGCGGCGGCTTCTGCGCGGGCGGCGCGCAGGTTGCGGGCCAGCAGGTCCATCGCGGCCATGCGGACAGCGACGCCCATTTCCACCTGCGTTTGAATGACAGAGCGGTTGATGTCGTCGGCGATGGTTCCGTCGATTTCAACGCCGCGGTTCATCGGGCCGGGGTGCATGACGATGGCGTCGGGCTTGGCGCGGGCCAGTTTGGCTGCGTCAAGGCCGTAGCGGTGGAAATATTCCCGCTCTGACGGGATAAACCCGCCGTCCATGCGTTCCTTTTGCAGGCGGAGCATCATCACGACGTCGACGTCCTGCAGACCCTTTTCCATATCATCGAACACCTCGACCCCGAATTCACCGATGCCGGCTGGCATCAGGGTCGGCGGGGCGATCAGGCGGACGCGGTTTTCCATTTTGCCGAGTAGCATGATGTTGGACCGGGCGACGCGGGAATGGGCGATGTCGCCGCAGATCGCGATGGACAGGCGGTGCAGGCGCCCTTTGGCGCGGCGGATGGTGAGGCCGTCAAGCAGGGCCTGCGTGGGGTGTTCGTGGCGGCCGTCGCCCGCATTCAGCACCGCGCCATTCACCTTTTGCGCCAGCAGATCGACCGCGCCAGAGGACGGATGCCGCACAACCAGCAGGTCGGGGTGCATGGCGTTCAGGGTCAGGGCCGTGTCGATCAGGGTTTCGCCCTTTTTGACGCTGCTGGACTGCATCGCCATGTTCATTACATCCGCGCCCAGCTTTTTGCCAGCAAGTTCAAAGCTGGCTTGGGTGCGGGTGGAGTTTTCAAAGAACATGTTGATCTGGGTCATGCCTGCCAGCACGTCGCGGTGGGTTTTGCCGGCGCGGTTGTCGGTGGCGTATGTGTCGGCCAGATCGATCAGGGTTGTGATCTCGTCCGGGGCCAGATGTTCGATGCCCAGCAGGTGGCGTGCGCGGAATGACATGATGGCTCTCCTTCTTGATGGCGGTGGTTATAGGCGGGCGCGGGATGGGGGGCCAGCCCCCCCGGCTGCGCCGTCCCCCCGAGATATTTTTGACCAGAAGAAGGGGACTGCGTTCCGCCTTTGGCTGGGGTAGAGTGAGGCCTATGGAATCAAGTGAGACATATTGGGCCGAGGTTGCCTTGCTCGACTGGCAAGTGGCCTTGGGCGCGGATGAGGCGATTGGCGATGTGCCCGTCGATCGCTATGCGCTGGAAGCCGTGGCGGCGAAGGCTGCGCCAGTGAAGCTTGCCCCCGGTACGCGGCCACCGCCGCCGCCGATCCCGGTGCCCGAAAAATTCGATGCCGTGGCGCTGGCGCGCGAGGCGGCTGAGGCAGCGGCAGATTTGGCGGCGCTGGCGGCGGCGCATGAGGGATTCGAGCTGTGCGCGCTGAAGCGCGGTGCGCGCAACTTTGTCGGGGCCGAGGGGCACATGGCCGCGCGGGTCATGGTGATTGGCGATGCGCCGGGCCGGGCCGAGGATCAGGCGGGACGTCCCTTTGTTGGGCCGCAGGGCGCGTTGCTGGACCGGATGCTGGGGGCGATTGGGCTGGACCGGACGTCCGAGGCCGCGGCGCAGGCGGCTTATGTCATGCATGTGATGCCTTGGCGCACGGCGGGGGCGGGCATGCCGCTGGCGGATGATCTGGCGATGATGCTGCCGTTTGTGCAGCGGCATATCGCGCTGGTGCAGCCGGATGTTGTCGTCTGTATGGGCAATGCGGCCTGTCAGGCCTTGCTGGGACGCGCCGGCATTACGCGGATGCGCGGGCAGTGGGCCGAGGTAATGGGCCGCCCCGCGCTGCCGATGTTTTCGCCAGACATGCTGCTGGGCCAGCCGGCGGCCAAGCGCGAGGCTTGGGCCGACCTGCTGGCGCTGAAGGCGCGGCTGCGGGGCTAAGGTTTAGTTGGCGGGCGCAGGTTCTGCCGGGGCGGTGTCAATATTGACGGGCGCGTCGCCGTTGACGGGTGCCTCTTCCGCGGTCGCGGGCTCTGGCGCGGGGGCCGGTGTTAGCAGGGCGCCGTCGGCCCAATCGCCTGTGGTTTCAGTGCCTGTAGCATAACGCATGGTGCCGGGGCCTTCGCGGCGGCCGCGCACAAATGCGCCCTCGTAGACGTCGCCGTTGGCGTAGGTCGCGACGCCCTTGCCGCTGATTTCGCCGTCTTGCCATTCGCCAGCATAGACGAAGCCATCGGGCAGGGTGATCGTGCCGGTGCCGTGGCGCTGGCCGTTCAGGAATTCACCCTCGTACACCGTGCCGTCAGCATAAGTCGCCGTGCCCATGCCGTTGCGCTGCCCGTCCGCCCAGCTACCCGCGTAGGTATAGCCGTCGGGGTAGGTCATGGTGCCGGTGCCTTCGTTCTTGGCATTCACAAAGTCGCCGTCATACACAAGGCCGTTGGCATAGGTCGCAACTCCGCGCCCGTCGATGACGCCATTGGTCCATGCCCCGTCATAGGTCGAGCCGTCGGCGTAGGTGATTTTGCCCGTGCCATTTGCCAGATCGGCGGTGAAGGCACCGACGTAAACCGCGCCGTCGGGATAGGTGACTTCGCCCATGCCGTCGATCTGGCCGTCTTTCCAGTCGCCGCTGTAGCGATAGCCGTCCGTGCCGGTAAAGGTGCCCGTGCCATTGCGGCGGTCATCGGTAAAGCTGCCGTCATAGATATCGCCGTTGGCATAAGTGACTTTGCCGGTGCCGTCGCGTTTGCCGGCAGCAAGGTCGCCTTCGTAAATGTCGCCATTGGGCTGGATCAGTTTGCCCGTGCCTTGGATTTGGCCATCGACCCAGGTGCCCTCGTAGATCAGGCCGTCTTTCATGGTCAGGGTACCGGTCCCGTCACGCTCTCCTGCTTTCAGCGCGCCTTCATAGATGGCGCCGTCGGGATAGGTGACGCGGCCGACGCCTTCTTTGACGCCATTGATCCAGGGGCCAGTGTATTCATAGCCGTCGGGGCTGCGCATGGTGCCGGTGCCGTGGTGCATCGCGTTGCGGAATTCGCCTTCGTACACGACGCCATTGGCATAGCGGGCGATGCCGCGGCCGGTGATGTTCCCCTCGAGCCAGTCGCCCTCGAATGTGCCGCCGTCAGCAAAGGTAATCTTGCCGGTGCCATCGGGTTTGCCTGCGGCAAATGTGCCCTCGTAGATTGAGCCATTGGGGAAGGTCGCAGATCCGGTGCCGCTGATTTCGCCCGCCACCCAGTTGCCGGTATAGCTGTAGCCATTGGGCAGGGTGTAGGTGCCCGTGCCATGCTGTTTGCCGTTCAGGAATGCGCCTTCATATACGCCGCCGTCGTCGTATTGCTTGGTTTCCACGGTCTGTGCCGTAGCTGCCCCCGCAAGGGTCATTGCCAAGAGTGCTGCCGTTGCAAAACGCGTCATGGGGAGTCCTGTGATTGCCTCAGAACCGGAGGGTAAAGAAACCCTGGGCCGCAGGCAACGGGGCAAGCGGGGCGGCGGCGGGTTTCCCTTGGGCGGATATCTGCTATTTGCAGTCCAAACCCGGAGATATCGCCCATGACTGACACCTATCGCATCACCTTGGCGCAGCTGAACCCAACCGTTGGGGACTTGGCAGGCAATGCCGCAAAGGCGCTGGACGCGTGGCGGCAGGGGCGTGATGCGGGGGCGCAGATGGTTGCGCTGCCAGAGATGTTCATCACGGGGTATCAGACGCAGGATTTGGTCCGGCGCAACGCCTTCATTCTGGATGCCGTCGCGGCGATTGAAAAACTGGCAGCGGCTTGCGCTGACGGTCCCATCTTGATGATTGGCGGACCGGCGGTCGAGGGCGTGAAGCTGCACAACTGCTATTACATGCTGCAAGGCGGCAAGATCGCAGGGCGTGCGGATAAGTTTTTCCTGCCCAACTATAATGTCTTTGACGAGGTGCGCCTGTTCAGCCGGGGCGCGATCCACGGTCCCTTTGCCACGCAAGGCCCGCGCATTGGCACGCCAATTTGCGAGGATGCCTGGTATCCTGACGTAGCAGAGGCGCAGGTCGAAAGCGGGGCAGAGGTGCTGCTTGTCCCCAACGGGAGTCCCTATTTCCGCGACAAGTTCAACATTCGCCTGAACAATATGGTTGCCCGCGTGATCGAAAATGACGTGCCGCTGATCTATGTGAATATGGTCGGCGGGCAAGACGATCAGATGTTCGATGGTGGATCGTTCGTGCTGAACCGGGGCGGCAAGCTGGCGTTGCAGATGCCAATCATGGAAGAGGCGATTGCCCACGTCGATCTGATCCGCGAGGGCGGTGCTTGGGTCGCGGCCGAGGGCGCGAAGGCGCATCACCCAGACAGCCATGAGCAGGACTATCGCGCGATGGTGGAAACCCTGCGCGATTATTGCGGCAAGACCGGTTTCAAAAAGGTGCTGCTGGGTCTGTCTGGCGGGATCGACAGTGCGATTGTCGCCGTGATTGCGGCTGACGCGCTGGGGCCGGACAATGTGCGCGGCGTGATGCTGCCCAGCAAATACACCTCTCAGGCTTCTTTGGATGATGCGCAGGGGGTCGTGGATGCGCTGGGCTGTGCCTTTGACACGGTGCCGATTTCCGGGCCTGTTGACGCGGTGGGCACGGCGTTGGCCCCGCTGTTTGACGGGCTCGCGCCCGATCTGACCGAAGAGAATATCCAAAGCCGGATGCGCGGGCTGCTGCTGATGGCGCAGTCGAACAAGTTTGGCGAGATGCTGCTAACCACTGGCAATAAGTCAGAGGTCGCAGTGGGTTATGCCACAATTTACGGTGATATGGCGGGCGGCTATAACCCGATCAAGGATCTGTATAAAACACGGGTGTTCGACATTTGCCGCTGGCGCAATGCCAACCACCGTCCGTGGATGAAGGCCCCTGCGGGGGAAATGATCCCTGTCAGCATTATCGACAAGCCGCCCAGTGCAGAGCTGCGGCCCGATCAGCGCGATGACGACAGCCTGCCGCCCTATGACATCCTTGACGGCATCCTGACGATGCTGGTCGATGACGAATCCAGCGTCGCGGATTGCGTCGCTGCGGGCTACGACAGGGCCACGGTCAAGAAGGTCGAGCATCTGGTTTATATCAGCGAATACAAACGCTTTCAGTCGGCCCCCGGCACGCGGTTGTCGCGCCGGGCGTTCTGGCTGGATCGCCGCTATCCCATCGTAAACCGCTGGCGCGACAACGGATAACGGACGACGACCTGATCGTTCACGCGGTATCGAACCCCGGTACGGCGCTGTGCGGGGTGGGCTGCCAAAAGCGCGGGTTTCGCCTTGGTTTCGAATGCTTCGGACAAAGAGCAGGCATGGCGCGTGGCGCGGCAACCCGCGGGCCGGTGATGTTTTGCGCGCGGGCTGTGGTCTGCTGGCGTGCAGCGACAAGCCTTTCTGCCAACGCCTTGCGATTGTTGCCGAAATCAAGGTCCGGTTTGGGCGGATAGCCGCCTGCACCCCGTTTGGCCACGGAACGATTGGCCACTGCCGCGCATTTCATTCCCAGAACGCCGTCTTGTTAAGTAGTATCGATCATCGGTGCAGCGGGACGGCCTAAAGGAAGACTCGCATGAAACTGACAACACTCACAATCGCCTCTGCCATCGCTTTGACCGCAGCTGTTCCTGCCTTTGCGCAGACCACCTCTGCCAAGGCTGGCGCAGAACTGACGGTGCGGACCGATCCGACCATCGCAGCACCAATCACGGGCGTGCTGGCCTTGAACGAAGAGGTCACAATCGAAGGCTGCCTGGAAGACGTCAGCTGGTGCAAGGTCACTGCTGCGGACGCAGAAGGCTGGGCATCGGGCCAGTACCTGTATGTTGAAGACAACGCCAACGCCGTGCCGCTGGTCGACATGGCCGGCAACCCAGAAGAGCTGGTGATCATCACGCAGACCGAAGAAGGTGTGTCGCAAGGCGACCAGAACGGCGCAGCCGTCGCGACCGCCACGGTCGGTGCATTGACCGCCTTCGCACTGGGCGGCCCCGTGGGTGCCATCGTGGCCAGCGGTATCGCTGGGACAGCCGTCGGCGCAGCAGCGGTTGAACCCACACCAGATACGCTGACCTATGTTGCGGCGAACCCGGTTGATACGGTCTATCTGGACGGCGAAGTCGTTGTGGGCGCGATCGTCCCCGCAGAGATCACGACCTTTGAGGTGCCACAGCCAGAGTACCGTTACCTGAACGTGAACAACCTGCCAGTTCTGGTCGACGCTGAAACCGGCACAATCGTTCAGATCATTCGCTAAAACGATCTGATATTGCACTAAATTTGGGCCCCGCATTATGATGCGGGGCCCTTTTTGATGGGGAAGGCGTTGGCGCTTGGACATTGTCTGGCGCAGGGCTAGATCGAACTTGTCACAGATCAGGAAGCCCAAGATGAACGCGACGAATGATGATACCCCGCTGGCCGGGCGATGGTTTGCCATGGCGGCATTGCTGGTTGCGGGTTTCATGAACCTGATCGACGTGACCATCGTCAACGTAGCGATCCCGTCGCTGCAGGACGCCTTTGGCGCGACGGACAGCCAGATCGAATGGGTCGTGGCGATTTATATCCTGACCTTTGCGCTGTTGCTGCTGCCGATGGGGCGACTGGGCGACCGGGTCGGGCGGCGGCGGATGTTCATCGCGGGTGTGTGCGTGTTCACCTTCGGCTCTGCGCTATGCGGGCTGGCCCCGTCGATTTATACGCTGGTCGCGGCGCGGGTGGTGCAGGGGATTGGCGGCGCGATGATGACGCCGCAGACGCTGGCGATTGTGCCCTCGCTCTTTGCGCCCAAGGAACGCGGGCTGGCCTTTGCGCTGTTCGGGCTGTCGGCAGGCCTTGCCAGCGTGACAGGGCCGGTGCTGGGCGGGTTCTTGATTGGTGCGGATATTCAAGGACTTGACTGGCGGCCGATCTTTTTGGTGAACGTTCCGGTCGGCATCATCGCCGTGATCGGCGCGCTAAAGTTTGTACCTAATCTGCCCGGCAATAAGGGGCTAGAGGTCGACTTTGTCGGGATCGGCCTTGCGGCCATTACCACGCTACTGGTGATGTTCCCCCTGATTGAGGGGCGTCAGGTCGGCTGGCCGCTGTGGATTTTCGCGATGATGGCGTCCGCGCTGCCGATGCTGTGGGTCTTTGTCTGGTGGCAACGCCGCCGGGCTGCAATGGGGCAGGCGCAACTGCTGCCGGTGGCCTTGTTCCGCAACCGCAATTTCATGGTCGGCACTGGGATCGTCATGTTACTGTTTGCGGGCATTCCGGGGTTTTTCCTTGTGCTTGCGATCCTGCTGCAAGTCGGAAACGGCTTCACACCGTTGCAATCTGGTCTGACAACAATCCCGTTTTCGATTGGTGTGCTGACAGCATCAATCGCGGCGGGGCGATTGGGCAACCGCTTTTTGCGGCCCCGGATCAGCATGGGAGGCGCGTTGCTGGCCAGCTGCATGATTTTGCTGCCCTTTGTGACCCCACAAGAGGCCGGAGAGATCAGCCGCAACGCATTCATGATCCCCTTGTTCATGGGCGGGCTGGGGCTTGGCACGGCAATATCGCCGCTGTTCAACACGGTGCTGGGGCAGGTGACGGACGCGGATACCGGCTCTGCCTCTGGTGCGCTGCAGTCGTTTCAGCAGCTCGGCGGTGCCTTGGGAATTGCGGTTATGGGGCAGCTGTTCTTTGCCCATGTCACCAGCGGTTTGCAGGCAGGAGAGGGGAAGGTCGCGGTCTATTCGGACGCGTTGCAACTGGCGCTGCTGTTTTCAACGGTGTCCTTCGTCGCTTTGGCGCTTTTGGTGTGGCGTTTGCCAGCCCCGGGGGCGTCAAAACTGGACAAACCGCAGGCGGCATGACACAGCAGGGGCAAAGATAAAGGACGTCGCCCCATGACTACGATCACCCGTTTCGCCCCGTCGCCCACCGGCTGGATGCACATCGGCAACCTGCGCGCTGCGATGTTTAACTACGCTATCGCGCGCCAGAACGGCGGCACGTTCATTCTACGGATCGACGATACCGATCAGGAACGGTCCAAGCCGGAATACGAACAGGGCATCCGCGATGTGCTGACGTGGCTAGGGATCACATGGGACGACGTGCAAAAACAGTCTGATCGCCTTGCCCGCTATGACGAGGCGCGTCAGCAATTGCTGGATGCGGGGCGTTTGTACGAATGCTTTGAAACGCCTGTCGAACTGGACCTGAAGCGCAAGAAGCAGCTGAACATGGGCAAGCCGCCGGTCTATGACCGCGCTGCGCTGTCGCTGACTGACGCGCAAAAGCAAGCCTACCGCGACGAGGGGCGCAAGTCCCACTGGCGCTTCAAGCTGGATCTGGAACGGGTCGAATGGGACGACGGGATCATGGGGCCGATCAGCATTGATTGCACGTCGGTCAGCGATCCCGTGCTGATCAAGGAAACCGGCCAGATCCTGTATACCTTCGCGTCCCCCGTCGATGACGTGGACATGAAGATCACGGATATCGTGCGCGGGTCCGACCACGTCACCAACACAGCGACGCAAATTCAGATCATGAAGGCGCTGGGCGGCACCGTGCCGCGCTTTGCCCACCATTCCCTGCTGACCGGCCCGCAGGGCGAGGCGCTGTCGAAGCGTCTTGGCACGCTGGCGCTGCGCGATCTGCGCGCGCAGGGCATCGCGGCAGAGGCGGTTTTGTCGCTGATGGCGCGGCTTGGATCGTCCCAGCCTGTCGTGCTGGTCAATGGCATTGATCAAGTGATCGAAGGCTTCGATATCGGCACCTTTGGGTCTGCCCCAACGAAGTTCGACTTTGAAGACCTGTGGCCGCTGACTGCGCGCCACTATGCGACGCTTGAGGCTGATGCGGTAAAGGACACGCTGGACGCCGCTGGCGTGCCTGCTGATCTGCAGCCCGCGTTCTGGGCTGTGGTGAAGGAAAACATCGCCAAGCTGGATGATGTGGCCCCGTGGTGGGCGCTGTTCCGCGATGGCGGGCAGGCTGTGGTCGCGGATGAAGACCGCGACATGGTCGCGCAGGCCTTCGATCTGCTGGGCGAGCCGCCCTATACGGATGCGACTTGGGGCGAGTGGACCAATGCGGTGAAAGAGGCCACGGGCCGCAAGGGCAAGGGGCTGTTCATGCCGCTGCGTCTGGCTGTCACCGGGCAGGCTCGCGGGCCAGAGATGGCGCAAGTGATGCCGCTGTTGCAGAAGAAGCCGTCGCTGTAAGAAGCTGACCTTTGATGAAAAAAAGGCGCAGGTGGTGATCCACCTGCGCCTTTTTTGTTGTTTGCTGGGCCTCGGTTAGTCGCGCGATCGCAGGACTTGCGCCGGGGCGGCTTGCAGCGGGCGGATCGCAAAGGCGAGGCCCGCGAGCAGCGACACCAGCACGCCGCCGCCAATGATCCACAGCGCGTTGGCCCAGATGATCTGATAGTCGCCTTCCATGATAAAGGTCTGCACCGCCCAGCCCCCAAGGATGCCAGCGGCCAAGGCAACCGCGCCTGCGGCAAAGCCCAGCAGCGCCGCGCGCAGGGCAAAGCTGGTGATGATCATACCGCGGGTCGCGCCAAGGGTTTTCAGTACAGCCGCCTCGAATGTGCGGGCACGCTCGCCTGCGGCGGCGGCCCCGATCAGGACAAGGAATCCGGTCACAAGGGTCGCCAGCGCGCCGTAACGGGTGGCGGCGGTGACGCCTTCGATCAAGGTGGCGACGCGGTCGATGGCATCGCGGATACGGATGGCGGTGATGTTGGGGTAGGCCGTGGCAAGATCGCGCAGGATCTGCGCCTCTGATTCCGGGGTGGCGTAGACGGTGGAAATCCAGCTGTGCGGTGCGCCCGCAAGGGCTGCGCTGTTGAAGGTCAGCACAAAGCCAAGGCCCGCGCTGTCCCAGTTCACTTCGCGAAAACTGGTGATCGTGCCGGTGATATCGCGGCCCAGCACGTTGACGGTCAGGGTGTCGCCAAGGCTCAAGCCAATCTCGGCGGCCTCTTCGGCGGCAAAGCTGATTTGCGGCGCGTCAGAGTAGCCTTCGGGCCACCATTCGCCTGCGCTGATGGTGCTCCCCTCTGGCAGGGCATCGGCATAGGTGATGCCGCGATCGCCGCGCACGACCCAATGGCCGCCAGCGACTTTTTCAGCGTCTTCATCGTTAATGCGCGTGATGATGCCGCGCAGCATGGGGGCAGTGTCGACGCGTGTGACGGCAGGGTTATCCGCAAGGATTTGGCGGTAGCCATCGATCTGGTCAGGCTGGATGTCGACGAAGAAGTAGCTTGGCGCGCGCTCTGGCAGTTCTGCCGTGAAGGCGCGGCGCAGGTTGCCGTCGATCTGGCCGATGGCCGCCAGCACAGCAAGGCCAAGGCCCAGCGACAGCACGACAGAGGTCGATTCGCCGCCCCGTGCGCCAATGCTGGCCAGCGCAAGGCGCAGGGCCGGCCTGCCGCGTGCAGCGCGGCGAGAGATACGGGCGATCCAGCGGATCAGCGCCGCAGCGAGCACAAGGATCAGCAGGGCCCCAGCGATGCCGCCAGCGGTCCAAAGCGTGAGCCACGCGGTACCAGAGAACCAGATCGCAAGGCCGAGCAGGAGCGCGATCAGCGCGGCGGTGATGGCCAGATAGGGCCAGCGGGGCAGGGCCGTGCCCCCGGCAAAGGCATCGCGGAACAAGGTCGCAGCGCGGATCTGCTCCGTCCTGGCAAGGGGCCAGAGGGTGAAAATCGCGGCGGCAAGGATGCCGTATATCGCCGCCTCAATCAGCGGTGCGGGGGCGAAGCCGAAGTCGGCGGGGATGGGCAATTGCGCCTCGATCACCGGGGCAAGCAGAACGGGAATGCCGCCGCCAAGGATCAGGCCGATGGCGACGCCAAGCAGGGTCAGAACGCCGATTTGCAGGGCGTAAGTCGTAAAGATGGTGCCGCGTGTGGCACCGAGCGTTTTCAGGATCGCGATGGTGCCGGTTTTGTTGCCCAGGTAGGCGCGCACAGCAGCGCTGACGCCAACGCCGCCGACCGCAAGGCCCGACAGGCCCACAAGGATCAGGAAGGCGCCAATGCGCTCTACGAAACGGGCGGTGCCGCCTGCGCCTTCTCGGCTATCGCGCCAGCGCATGCCAGTGTCGCGGAACTGGCTGTCGGCGCGGTCCTCTAGCGCTTGCAGGTCGGTGCCAGCGGGCAGCAGCATGCGGTAATCGGTGTCGAAGAGGGTGCCTTCGGAGAGCAAGCCCGCGTTCGCCAGATCCTTGGTCAGCACGATGCTGCGCGGTCCGAGCGAAAAGCCGCCAGCGCCGTTGTCAGGATAGCTGGCCAGCACGGCGGACATGACGAAATCCTGTGTGCCCATGCGGAATGTGTCGCCGGGGGTCAGGCCAAGGCGGTCAGCGAGGACGCGTTCCATCACGCCGCCCGGTAGGGTGCCGTTCCCCGCCAGCGCGTCCGGCAGGGGCATGGGCGGATCAAGCGTGACGTTGCCGACAAGGGGATAGGCACCGTCAACGGCGCGCACCTGCGTCAGGGCGCGGTCATCGCCCACGGTGATCATAGAGCGGAAATCGACGGTTTCGGACAGGGTGGTTGAGACCTCGCGCATAAAGGCGAGCTCTGGCTCTGCAGCAAAGCGGTAGGTTAGCGTGGCCTGTGCGTCGCCGCCCAGCAAGGCGCTGCCTTGTTCGGCAAGGCCGGCCTCTATCCCCGAACGGACGGTGCCAACGGCAGCAATGGCCGCGACGCCAAGGGCGAGGCAGGCGAGGAAGACGCGAAATCCGCGCAGGCCGCCGCGCAGTTCCCGGCGGGCGAAGGTCGCAGCAAGGCGCAGGCTCATGCGGCGTCCAACCGGCCGTCACGCAGGCCAATCACGCGCGAGCAGCGCGCCGCAAGGTCGCGGGCATGGGTGACCATGATCAGCGTCGCGCCGTGGCGATCGCGCAGGCCAAACAGCAGGTCGATGATCGCTGCGCCGTTGGTTTCATCAAGGTTTCCCGTCGGCTCGTCTGCCAGCAGGATGTGTGGGCGGGGGGCAGAGGCGCGTGCAAGGGCGACACGTTGCTGTTCGCCGCCCGACATCTGGTTGGGGTAGTGATCGACGCGGGCACCAAGGCCAACGGCCTCTAATTCCGCGCGGGCACGATCAAACGCATCGGGCGCGCCTGCCAGTTCCAGCGGGGTCGCGACATTTTCCAGTGCGGTCATTGTCGGGATCAGGTGGAAAGATTGGAACACCACCCCCATATGTGAACGGCGAAAGCGGGCCAGCTGGTCTTCGTTCATCGCGGTCAGGTCTTTGCCCATGGCGGTGATCGTGCCCGCGCTGGCCTGTTCCAGCCCGCCCATCAGCATCAGGAGAGACGATTTGCCAGACCCGCTTGGCCCGACCAGCCCCAAGGTTTCACCGCTTGCCACGTCGAGCGATATATCGTGCAGGATGTCGACCTTTCCCGCATTGCCGTCGAGGGACAGCGCCACGTTGCGCAGTGACAGGACGGAATCGGGCATGGGCAAGACCTTTGGTTTGTTCACCTTTGCATATGGTGCCGCACGGGCAGTTCGCAACGGGTTAACCGTCAGCCTTTTTGCAACTGCGGCATTTGCCGCACCCGTCACGGTCGCAGCCTTAGGCGACAGCCTGACGGCGGGCTATGGGTTGACGCAGGGCGAAGGCTTCGTGCCCCAGATGCAAGCTTGGTTGGACGAACAGGGCGCAGAGGTCACGCTGCTGAACGCTGGCGTGTCGGGTGATACAACGGCAGGCGGGCTAAGCCGCGTCGATTGGACGCTGACGCCGGACGTGGACGGCGTGCTGGTGGCGCTGGGGGGCAACGATTATTTGCGCGGGTTGGACCCGGCGGTGTCGCGGGGCAATCTGGATCAGATTTTGACCAAGCTAGACGCGGCGGATGTGCCTGCGATACTGGTGGGCCTGCAGGCTGGGACGAACTACGGCGTGGATTATGCGCTTGAATTCAACGGCATGTACGATGCGCTTGCGCAAAGCTACGACCTGCCGCTGTATCCTGATTGGTTCACAGGGCTGCGCAGCGTTGATTTGCAGGCGTACCTGCAGGATGATGGCATTCACCCCAACGCAGCCGGGGTGAAGCTGATTGTCGCGGATATGGGACCAGCGGTTCTGGATTTCGTGAACAGGCTGACCGCGGATTAGGCCAGCGACAGGTTCACGGCGCTTTCGCGGCCGTCACGACCGGCTTCGATATCAAAGGTGACTTTTTGATTGTCGGCGAGGCCGGTCAGGCCCGAACGCTCGACGGCTGAGATATGGACGAAGATGTCCTTGGACCCGCCGTCGGGTGCGATGAATCCGAAGCCTTTGGTGGTGTTGAACCATTTTACGGTGCCAGTTGCCATGGCATGTCTCCCTTACTTACCGCTCGCGGGATGCAGCGGATCGGCTCGTCAGTGCTAGATCGATGCACAGGGCCGATGGGGACCGTCGTCGATAGAGTTAACGTAGCAACGCCATTATCTGCGTCACGTTTGCAAAATCAACGAAATTTTTGGGAAGGTTTTGTGACGCATATCGCTGCGTCTGGCGGGGGTAAGGATGCGCGGTTCCGCGCACCCAAGTCTTGCAGAAGCGGCTTAAGCCAGCGACAGGTTCACAGCGGATTCACGACCGTCACGGCCGGATTCGATGTCGAAAGTCACTTTCTGGTTGTCGGCCAGGCCGGTCAGGCCGGAACGCTCAACAGCGGAGATGTGAACGAAAACGTCCTTGGAGCCGCCATCGGGAGCGATAAAGCCGAAGCCTTTAGTTGCGTTGAACCATTTCACGGTGCCAGTAGCCATCGTGTTATTCCTTTTAGTCATGCCACCCACGAGATTGCGGTAGCCCGGCGTAGTCAGTGCAATGTCGAGCGCTGTAGCCTAGAAAGGAACACAGTGGGTCGAGATGGATAACGTCTGCAACGGTTGGATACGCGAAGCCCGCGTCAAATGCAAGGCCGACGTGTTGCGCGGTATCAATGGGTGCGGGAATCTGCCTGCGGGTGAATAAGCGTGAGTACAACTGAAAGTGTCATGCTGGCGCAGACCATGATGGAGTAAATTATGCATGTTTCAACAATCGAAATGCCCGGCACCAGCGTAGAGCACAAAGCCGAAAACAAACCGATGATGCCGCTAAGTAAGCCGATCGCCATGACACGTGCCTTTCGATTGATCCGTCAGCTTTAAACGCAAATTTAGACGCGAATGTGGCGATATCTATCAAAAGTTGCAAAACAAAACGTTAATGTGATATTTTATTGCGCCGCAGTGCAGCGCTGTGGGCGCTGCACTGCAACATAATCGTATCTTATCGCACAAATTTCTTGTGCTTTAGGCGCTTAGGTTCCAGCGCGTCCGCACCAAGGCGACGCTTTTTGTCTTCTTCGTAGTCTTCGAAGTTGCCTTGGAACCATTCGACGTGGGCATCACCCTCGAATGCCAGGATATGCGTGCAAATCCGGTCAAGGAAAAAGCGGTCGTGGCTGATGACCACAGCGCAGCCGGCGAAAGAGGTCAGAGCATCCTCGAGCGCACGCAGGGTTTCCACGTCCAGATCGTTCGTCGGTTCGTCAAGCAGCAGAACGTTGCCGCCGGATTTCAACAGCTTAGCCATGTGGACGCGGTTGCGTTCACCGCCAGAGAGCAGGCCGACTTTTTTCTGCTGGTCGCCACCTTTGAAATTGAAGGCCGAGCAATAAGCGCGGCTGTTCATAGAGGCGTCGCCAAGTTCGATGATCTCTGCGCCGCCTGTGATCTCTTCCCAGACAGTGGCATCGGGGGACAGGGCGTCGCGGGACTGGTCGACGTAGGACAGTTTGACCGTGTCGCCGTATTCAACGGTGCCTTCGTCGGGCTGCGCTTGACCCGTAAGCATAGAGAAGAGCGTGGATTTACCCGCGCCGTTCGGGCCGATCACGCCGACAATGCCGCCGGGGGGCAGGTCAAAGGACAGGCCTTCGACCAGCAGTTTGTCGCCCATCGCCTTTTTCAGGTCGATGACCTCGATCACCTTGGATCCCAGACGCGGACCGTTGGGGATGATGATCTGGGCGCGGCCCATTTTTTCTTTTTCCGACTGGTTGGCCAGGTCGTTATAGGCGCTGATTCGCGCTTTGGATTTGGCCTGACGCGCCTTTGCACCTTGACGCATCCACTCCAATTCACGCTCTAGCGTGCGCTGCTTGGACTTGTCTTCTTTCGCTTCCTTCTCAAGGCGCTTGGCCTTGGCTTCCAGCCAGCTGGAATAGTTGCCCTCGTGCGGGATGCCCGACCCACGGTCGAGTTCGAGGATCCAGCCGGTGATGGCATCAAGGAAATAACGGTCGTGAGTAACGATCAGGATCGTGCCTTTGTAGTCGATCAGGTGCTGCTGCAGCCAAGCGATTGTTTCGGCGTCCAAGTGGTTGGTCGGTTCGTCAAGCAGCAGCATGTCGGGGGCTTCGAGCAGCAGTTTGCACAGAGCCACGCGGCGTTTTTCACCGCCAGACAATGTGCTGACGTCTGCGTCGTCGGGCGGGCAGCGCAACGCTTCCATGCTGACGTCGATTTGTGCATCCAGATCCCACAGGTTCTGCGCGTCGATCTCGTCCTGCAGCTTGGCCATCTCTTCAGCGGTCTCTTCGCTGTAGTTCATCGCCAGCTCGTTATAGCGGTCCAGCACAGCCTTTTTCTCGGCCACGCCCAGCATCACGTTTTCGCGCACGCTGAGCGTTTGGTCGAGTTCCGGCTCCTGCGGCAGATAGCCAACTTTGGCACCTTCGGCCGCCCAAGCTTCGCCAGCGAAATCCTTGTCCTGTCCGGCCATAATCCGCATCAGGGTTGATTTACCTGTGCCGTTCACACCGACAACACCGATTTTGACACCAGGCAAGAAGTTCAGCCGGATGTTTTCAAAAACCTTTTTGCCGCCGGGATAGGTCTTGGAGACGCCGTCCATAAAATAGACGTATTGATAGCTGGCCATGGGAATGCTCCGCTCGGACTGAAATTTCGCCTTCTTTATCGGGCTGGCGGCCAAGGGGCAATCGGCGACTAGCCAGCGTCGCGCAGTCGCGCATTGGCTTGGCGCTGGCGTAGCCAGTCAATGACGTCTTCGGCGGGCATAGCGCGTGCGAAAAAATTGCCTTGTCCGACCGAGCCGCCGAAGGATTTGACTTTCAGCGCTTGTGCCTCTGTCTCGATCCCGCAGGCGACGCAGTAGATGTTCTTTTCCTGTCCGAACTGCAGCAACATGGCCGTGATTTTTTCACAGGCTGGCGTGCAGTCTAAGTGTCTGATCAGTGATTTTTCGATTTTTATGCCGGCGACTTGCAGGCGTTCGATGTGAAGCAGGCCCGCGTAGCCCGAGCCGAAGCCATCAATCAGGACGTTAAAGCCGATATCAACAAGGCGGGATACTGACCGCATGTTTTGTTCGATCATGTCGGTGTTGCCGAAAATGTCCCTTTCGTTGAACTCGATTACAATATGGCGCGTCTTGACGCCAACACGGGCAAGTTCGGCGGGAAGCCGATCGGCGTGTTCGTCGTCGGACAGCAGGTTATGCGAGCCATTGATGCCAACGCGTATGTCCGCGAAATTGTTGTGTTCTAGGCGCTTGCGAAGATCGGCGGCAGCACACATTGCCGCGGTATCGACGTGGCGGAGCAGGTTCAGCTCTGTTGCGAGGGAGAGAAATTCGGACGGATGAAGCAGGCCCTGCGTAGGGTGCTGCCAGCGGGCCAAAGCCTCGAATCCGCGAATTGCACCAGTGTGAAGGTCGACAGTCGGTTGGAAGTAGAAAGTCAGCTTATTGCCTTCGATGGCATCGCGCAGCTGCAGGCCAAATCGGTCGCGGCGCTGCGCTTCCTCATGAAGGTTAGAATCGTAGACGGCGACATGTCCGCGCCCGGCGCGCTTTACCTCGTACAGGGCAAAATCGGACTTTTGTAACAAGCTGTCACCCGTATCGTCGTCGCTGCCCGCAATCGCGGCACCGATACTAATAGAGACGTCGATTTGCTTGCCATCAAAGTGAAACGGGGCGCGGACGGCCTGTCCAAGCGCCTGACCGATGCGCAAAAGTTCCGAATCGTGCGTTATACCTGCGCAGACGGCGACGAATTCGTCACCGCCAAGCCGCGCAAGCAGGTCGGTTTGACGCAGGCTCCGCCCAAGTGTTGTGGCGACGTGCTGCAAGGCCGCGTCGCCAGCCGCATGACCGTGTCGATCATTGATGGCCTTGAAGTGATCCAAATCGATTTGCAGCACACCAAAGCCGGGGCGAGTTGCAGGATCGCCATCAAGGGCCGATGCGATGAAGGCGTTGTATTTGTTGCGATTTGCGAGGCCGGTCAGGCTGTCGTGTTCCGCCATGAAAGCCAGCCTGCGGGTCGATTCGCGCAGCGCCTGCTCTTGATCGACCTGCTCGGTCACATCGCGGCACAGTAAAATAACAAGATCCGGCTGACCTTCTACCTCGTGAAAACTCGCGCTGATTTGGTTCCAAAATAGGCTGCCATCGCTGCGTTGATTGCGCACGATATAAAGCTTGCCCCAGATCGGATCGGCCCTGTCATAGCGGAACGCAGCGATCTGTTCGGGGGTTTGTAATTCATCTGGAGGAAGGCAAAAGCTAAGTGGGTTTCGACCTAAAACCTGATCTGCAGGCAGCCGAAAAATCCGCAAATAGGCTGGATTGGCCCAGATAATCTTGCCGTCAAGGGATTGAACGACGATGCCATCATTGGTGCTGGCGCAGGCGATGGCGTTGAAGTCAGGCCCCCGGTCGCGCATCAGCGCCTGCCTTTGCCGAATGCAAAAGGTAATCCCCGCGAAGAGTAGGGAGGTAATCAAGGCAGTCAGGGCGATATTCAACATCTCATGCTCGGCCAGTTCGTTTGATGCAACCTAGGCCGAAGGGTTTATCAAACGCCTAACGCGCATTTGGGTTTGCACCTGCGGGCCTGTTTCGGGTTTACAGTGCGCAAAGATAAAGGGACCGGACATGCAAGGATGGCCGCAGGCAGGACGGGGGCAGCGGGTTGGTCTGCTGGGCGGATCATTTGATCCGGCGCATGAGGGGCATGCGCATATTACCCGCGTGGCCATGCGGCGGTTCGGCCTGGACCGCGTCTGGTGGCTGGTCAGTCCGGGTAACCCGTTGAAAACGAACGGTCCTGCGCCGATGTCAGACCGCATGGCGCGGGCGCGTGATGTCATGCAGCATCCGCGCGTGCAGGTGACGGATGTAGAGACACGGTTGAAAACGCGCTATACGGCGCAGACGCTGCGGCGTTTGATGGCGCGTTATCCCGGCGTGCAGTTCGTCTGGTTAATGGGTGCGGATAATTTGAGCCAGTTTCATCTGTGGCAGGATTGGCGCTGGATCATGGATCATGTGGCTGTTGGTGTGCTGGCGCGGCCGGGGGATCGTTTGGCGGCTGGGTTTAGTCCAGCGGCGCGGATATATCGCGGCGCGCGGGTTCCGGCGCGGGCCTCTGGCGCTTTGGGTCTGATGACGCCGCCGGCGTGGTGTTTTGTGAATTTACCGCTCAGCGATCAGTCTTCGACGGCGTTGCGCAAGGCCGGAACATGGCGCAAGCGTGATGCGGGTGCGATTGATCCGGCTTCGCTGACATGATTACGGTGATGAGATGAGCCAAGAGACTTTGACCCGTTTGAGCCGCCGCAGCCTTTTGGCCGGCGGCATTGCCTTTTTCGCAAGCGCTGCGCTGGCAGGGCCGCAGCGCACGCTGCGCCCGGTGGCGCGGGGCGGGGCGGCGGCGGTGGACGTCGCGGCCGTGCCTACGAATGCCCGTCCTGTCGCCCGCAAAGGGGCGGTCGATCTGATCGCCGCCGCAGGTTTGGCGGGGCAGGTTGGGTTTGTCATTTCGGATGTGGCGACGGGCGAGGTGCTAGAGGTCGTCGATGGCGGGCTTGGCCGCCCGCCGGCAAGCGTGACGAAGGCGCTGACCTCTGTTTACGCGATGGAAATACTTGGCGGCGATTATCGATTCGAGACCCGAGTGCTGGCGACAGGGCCTGTCGTGGACGGGGTGCTCGACGGCGATCTGGTGCTGGCAGGTGGGGGCGACCCTAATCTGGTGACGGATGAGCTGGCGCAGTTGGTGACGCAGCTGAGTGATGCTGGCCTTAAGCAGGTAAAGGGGCGGTTTTTGGTCTGGGGCAACGCCTTGCCCGGGTTAAAAGAGATTGAACCGGGGCAGTTGGACCAGTTGGGGTATAACCCGTCGCTGGGCGGGCTGAACCTGAACTTTAACCGCGTCTTTTTCGAATGGGCGCAAAGCGGTGCTGACTATACCGTCAGCATGGACGCGCGAAGCGAGACGTTGCGACCTGTGGTCAAGATGGCGCGGATGCAGATCGTGGATCGGCAATTGCCTGTTTATGCCTACGCCGAGGGTGTTGGCACGGATGAATGGACTGTCGCGAAGGGCGCGCTGGGTAAAGCAGGATCACGCTGGCTGCCGGTGCGGTTTCCAGCGCTTTATGCGGGTGATGTATTCCGCACCCTGGCGCAGGATGCGGGCATTGTTTTGCCTGCTGCGACGCTGGTCGATGATCTGCCCGCAGGCACACAACTTGCCCGCTTTGAAAGCGTGCCGCTGACGCAGATGCTACGGGATATGCTGCTGTATTCAACGAACCTGACCGCAGAGGTGGTTGGGATGACGGCGACGGCCAAGCGGTTTGGCGCGGCGCAGGCGATGGGTCGCTCTGCCGCGACAATGGCGCAGTGGCTGACAGAGCGGACCGGGATGACGCTGCATCTGGCGGATCATTCGGGTCTAAGCGATGAAAATCGCGTCTCGGGGCGCGATATGGTGCGGCTTTTGAATGCTGCTGGCGTGCAGGCCGAATTGCAGCCCCTGATGAAGTCCATCGTGATGGTTGATGAAAATCGCCGTGCGATTAAGGATTTTCCGGCAAATGTGCGGGCAAAGACGGGGACGTTAAACTTTGTCAGTACGCTAGCGGGGTATTTGGATACGGATACCGGGCGCAAGTTAAGCTTTGCGATCTTTGCTTATGACCCAGAGGCGCGGACGCAGTCGCTATCGTCGCAAGACGAGCTGCCGCGCGGAGCATCAAGCTTTAATGGTAAGGCCAAGAAATTGCAGCAAGATTTACTGCAGCGCTGGGCTGTACTGGGGCGGATCACGGGATAAAAAATAGGGCGCAGCTATTGGCTGCGCCCTTTGTTCTGTCAGCTGCCGCTGGGTCAGACCCGGACGGAAGAGCCGCGCGGGCCAGCCACCAGCCAGACCAAGAAGCCAAGGATTGGCAGGATCAGGATGGCGAGGGTCCAGAGGATCTTGGACAGGGTTGTCGTGCCAGAGGTCAGCACTTGGTAGATCGCATAAAGGTCGGCGATCAGGACGATGAGACCGAAGAGGCCGTATTCCATGGGATATTCCTTTGAGGCAGTCATCAATTGTGATGACAACCGGGAGAGCGCCCCAAAAGTTCCCAATTGGTTAAAGCGTCATATGCCGTGCGCGCGATCCGCGTTCGATTGCGGCAGCGTGCAAACGGTCAAGTTCCAGCTCGTCGCGGATCTCTTCGAGCATGCGCCCTTCGGTCGCGCCGATCTTGCCATCGGCGGCAGCGACGTCGCAGGACAGCGCGTAAGCTGTCTCGAACAGGCGCTCTGGCAGGGTGTCGCGGATCAGGCCAAATAGCGCCTCTAGCCCGTCGTCTTGATCCAGCAGGTCCATGACCATGCTGGTCACGCGGGGGAGGCGGTCGGCGTCGTAATCGGAAAAGATCGGCAGGTTGTTGATCGTCGAGTTAATCTTAATCAGTTCCGACGTGCGCATCTCGCCGTCAGAGGCTGAAACGGTGATCATCAACGCCGCAAGCGCGTCCTGCGGTGTCATTGAATCGGTGACCATATGCCCTGTCCTTTTATGTCTTGAACGTCCCATTTATTGACGGGCCTGCGCTGTCGCAATAGGGATGCGCAAGATCCGGCCAATGGGGGCCGTATACCATGAAGTGAGTGAAAACATGAGCACATTGCGTGACGCAGCGATGACATCGAAGGCCTGGCCGTTCGAAGAGGCGCGCCGCGTGCTCAAACGGTACGAAAAACAGCCCCCAGAAAGCGGTTTTGTCTTGTTCGAAACCGGCTATGGTCCGTCCGGCCTGCCGCATATCGGCACCTTTGGCGAGGTTGGGCGGACGACGATGATCCGTCGTGCATTCGAGATTATCAGCGATATTCCAACCAAGCTTTTGTGCTTTTCCGACGATATGGACGGGATGCGCAAGATCCCCGGCAATGTGCCTGATCCGGCAGCGCTAGAGCCGTTTATGCAGCGCCCGCTGACGGCAGTGCCTGATCCGTTCGGCACGCATGCCAGCTTTGGCGCGCATATGAATGCGCGGCTGCAGAATTTCCTGAATACCTTTGGGTTTGAATACGAATTCGCCAGCGCGACCGAATATTACCAAAGCGGTAAAATGGACGCGATCCTGCTGCGCGCGGCAGAGCGCTATGACGACATCATGGCGATCATGTTGAAATCGTTGCGCGAAGAGCGGCGCGCGACCTATTCTTGCTTCTTGCCGATCAGCCCAACGACGGGGCGGGTGCTGTATGTGCCGATGAAGAACGTCACGAAGGATGGTATGATCACCTTTGATGACGAGGACGGGACCGAGCATACGGTCAGCGTCACAGGCGGTAATTGCAAACTGCAGTGGAAGCCGGATTTTGGCGCGCGCTGGGCTGCGCTGGGCGTCGATTTCGAGATGTATGGCAAAGACCACGCGACCAATACGGCGATCTATGACGGCATCTGCCGCGTGCTGGGCGGGCGTGCGCCAGAGCATTTCACCTATGAACTGTTTCTGGATGCGGATGGTCACAAGATCAGTAAGACCAGCGGCAATGGTCTGACGATTGATGAATGGCTGACCTATGCGGCGACGGAATCGCTGTCATATTTCATGTACCTGAAGCCAAAGACCGCAAAGCGGATGCACTTTGATGTCATTCCGAAGGCGGTGGACGAGTATCATCAGCAGCTGCGCGCCTATGAAACGCAGGACGATGCGGCGCGGTTGAATAACCCGGTGTTCCATATCCACGGCCATAATGTGCCAGCGTCGGATATGGTTGTGCCATTCGCGATGCTGCTGAACCTTGCGTCCGTGTCGAGCGCGGAGAGCAAGGACAAGCTGTGGGGCTTTATTCAGCGCTATGCGCCGGATGCATCGCCCGAGGCGAACCCGCAGATGGATCAGGCGGCAGGCTTTGCGGTCCGGTATTACAATGATTTTGTGAAGCCGACCAAGGTGTTCCGTGCCGCAACGGATGTGGAACGTGCCGCGCTAGAGGATCTGGTCGCGCGTCTGAAGGTGTGGGACGGCGGGCTGGATGCAGAGGCGCTGCAGTCCGAAGTCTTTGCTGTCGGCAAGGCGCATGGCTTCGAGCCGCTGCGCGACTGGTTCACGGCGCTTTACGAGGTGCTGCTGGGCGCAAGCCAAGGGCCGCGTTTTGGCGGTTTCATCGCGCTTTACGGTGTGGACGAGACGATTGCGCTGATCGAATCCGCGCTGCGCGGCGAATTGCAGCAGGGCTAAAGGCGAAACTTTTCACCCCTTCGCTGCGTGATTGTTCAAACTGGACATCATGCGGTGGAGGACGGCCATGCGATTTGTGCTGATTTTGATGATGGGCTGGGGGGCGCCTGCGTTGGCGCAGGATACGCCCCCTGCCGCGCAGGTCGAGCAGTTACCCCTGCAAGATATCATCCGCCAGCAACTGGATGCGTTCAATGCGCGCGACGTTGATCTGGCGTGGACCTTTGCCAGCCCGATGATCCAAGGCATGTTCGGCAATCCCGGAAATTTTGGCGTGATGGTTAGTGAAGGCTATCCGATGGTCTGGGATAACTCTGCCGCCAAGTTCATGGCGCAGCGCGAGGTAGACGGACGCATTTACCAACAGGTCATGGTGCAGGACACCAACGGCGCGCTGCATGTGCTGGAATATGCCATGATCCAAACCGCGCAGGGCTGGAAGATTGACGGCGTGTCCGTGCTGCCGCCCCCTGATGTCGGCGTGTGATGGGTGTTGCGCCGCGCGCAGGTGCTGCGTGACGCTGCTATCAGCGGCGGTTCATCCCTAGACCATATCCCGTTTCGCAGTGCCCGGCGCGTGCCGGACAGCGATGAACGGGGTGGTGCCGCAGGGCAGGGCGTTTTGCCTGCACATCATCCCACCGGCAAAGGGATGAATGATGAACAAGGCAATTACGGACGGAATCGTGTTTCAGCCACTGCCGTTTGCAGCAGGGCTTGGGGTGTGGTCCAGCGGCGATGGCACGCCGGGCAGTGATACCTATGCCACCAGCGGCACTGGCGTTTTTGTGGCGTCAGATCAGGACTTTGGCGGCTGCCTCGAGGTGCAAAAGACCAGCACCGTGCAAAAGGTCCGCTATATGGGCGAGACGCCTATTCTGCCGGGCTGTTATCTGCGGATCACCGCGCGCGTCAAAGCGGTGGCTGGACCGCTGCCGAACGTGCGCATTGCCGGATATGCGGCGCGCAACGGCGGCAGTGCGGCGTCTGTTCCGACCTCCGTCGGGCCGCAGATCACGCTGACGACCTATGGTGCGGTCGTCGAGGTCAGTGCGATTGTCGGGATTGGCGATCGCACTGGGGTGGATTTGGTCTGGCCGAACGCCAATTACGGTCATTTCGGACTTGATCTGACGGGCCCCAGCGGCGGGTTGGTGCGGATCGACGACATCACGATCGAGGATTACACGGTCGCGTTTTTGCCCGACATGCTGGGCAGCGTCGATGTGCGCGATTACGGCGCGATCGGTAATAACGTGGCGGACGATTCCGCAGCCTTTGAGGCGGCTGATACAGCTGCGCAGGGGCGGGAAATTATCGTGTCCGAAGGCGTTTATAAAATGGGGCAGGATGTATCGATTCAAAGCCGCATTCGCTTTGTCGGGCGGGTGACGCAGGCTGCTGACAAGCGGTTTATCTTGCAAAAAGATTTCAACTATCAGACCTATGTTGATGCCTTCGAGGATGAAGAACTTGCCTTTAAGAAGGCATATCAGGCGCTGCTAAATTTCTCGGACCACGAATCGCTGGATATGAACGGGCGGCGGGTCACATTGCGCGAACCTGTGGATATGCAGGCCTGCGATCCGTCGCGCACCAGCTTTGCCACGCGGCGCGTTATTCGCAATGGCCAGTTTCAGCCCGCTGCTGGCTCTGCTTGGAATACGGAAAACGTCACCTCGCAGGCGACGTATAGCCCGGGAAATGCCAATACGCTGACCAATGTGACGAATGTGGCGAATATTGCTGTTGGATCCTTGGTGCTGGGCAGCGGTGTCGGGCGCGAGGTTTATGTCACGTCCAAGAACGTCGGGGCGCGGACATTGCAGATCAGCAGCGGGCTATATGATGCGGCGGGCACGCAGACGTTTACCTTCCGCAGGTTCAAGTATCTGCTGGATTTTTCCGGCTATGCCAGCCTGTCGCAGTTCGTGATTGATGACGTGGAATTTCAGTGTGACGGGCAGGCCAGTGCGATTATTTTGGCTCCGCAGGGCCTGACGTTTCATGTGCGGGACTGTTTTTTCACCAAACCCAAGGATCGCGGCATTTCAAGCCCCGGCAATGGCTGTCAGGGCATGATGATTGACCGCTGTCAGTTCATTTCCAACGAACAATCGGCGCGGGTGCAAGATCGCACGACGATCAGTTTTAACGCCAATGCGAATGATGTGAAGGTGCGCGATAATCGCTCGTCTTTGTTCAAGCATTTTGGCGTTATTCAAGGCGGTGGCAGCACGATTACTGGCAACCATTGGTTTAATGGCGATTCGGAAAATAACGGCGTGCGGCGTGGTGGTCTGATCTTTACCCAGCCTAATTGTCGCGCTGCCATTACCGGCAACTATATCGACAACAATTTTATCGAATGGACAAATGAATCGCAGGCAGATCCGGCCTTTACGACGGGCTATTCCTTTGGCGGTTTGACGGTGACGGGCAACCACTTTGTTTGTATTAACGTCAATTCCGGCTTTAATTATATCGTGATCAAGCCCTATGGTCCGAACCATTTCCTGCATGGATTGTCGGTGGTCAGTAACGTCTTTCGCACGTTTAACGGCAATATCAACCGCATCGAATCAATTGATACGACCTTTGGGAATTTGGATTATGGTCGCACGCGGCAGGTCACGTTTGATGCGAACGTCTATCACGGTGTGAATGAACCGGTGTTCAACCCGGCGTATCTGAGCCATTCGCAAGGCACGCCATCAAGCCAGTGGGTTGCGGCAACGGCACCGTCGCTGCCGTTCCTAGGCCGCGCGCGGTACATCGAGGCGATCGCGGCAGATGGTCCTTTGCAAAACGGGGCCGGGCAGGTGGTGAACCAGATCCCCTATGCTGACAACAACTATGGCACGGATCAGCGGTCGGTGCGGTTTGTGTTCGATCAGGCACTGCGCGGGACGATCCGTTATACGGTGCGAATGGATAATCCGACCTAAGCCCAGCGTCTAAAAGGTCAGCCAAGTTTCCAGTTTCAAGGCGCTGCCACCGTCACCGGACAGCGCCTTGACGGCCCCTAGGTTGACCTTAATCTTGTCGGTGAAGGTGTAAATGATCGTCGGGCTAAGCTTGACGTATTCGTCGTCATAATACCCGATGCCAGTCTGCAACTGCATCGTTGTTGCCCAGCGATCCGACCAAATATGGCCATAGGTAAAGTCAGCCTTTGGCCGCCACGTCGTGTCCAGCATGCCGATTGTCGCGCTCATATCCGCGGACAGCCAACCGCGATCCATGCCCCTGCCCAGCGACAGGCCAAGACGCATCAGCGCCTCTGTCGTGGTGTCGGGATTTAGGCGATACCCATAGCCAAGCGACACCATCGCGCGGTTGGCGCCCGTGATGGACCCGACGGGGACAGCGGCAAAACCAAAGGCAGACGCAATCCGGCCCTTGTCAGCGGTATAGACATCAAGGCCAAGCGTGACGCGCTTTGTCAGGCCATATTCGGCATAGACCGTAGGGTCGTAGTGGACCGGCAGCTCTGCCCCGTCTGACAGCAGGAAATTACCACCTGCCGCGATGAAAAGCGTGCCTTCGTCGCGGGCCCAAGCACCGGCACCGGCCGCGATGGGGGACAGCGATAGCATCGCAATAAGCAAGATCTTGAGCATGGGATTCTCCGCAGCGTTCCTTGGAACATTGCGTTTACATGTCTTAATATCGCGTTAATCGGTGCGCTCTGATCCGCGTGTTTTAAGGCGGATCGCGTAAAGGGGATAGGCCCCCAACTCTCGGACCATTTGGCGCAGGATCGTGCGTTTGCGGCCGCCTTTCAGGGGCGGCGCGCTGACACGCGGGTGCAGGCCAAAGTGGCGCGCGACCAAAGCCGCGCGCGGGCCGTGGGTCATGTCGGTCACGATCAGCACGCGCCGCGCACCCGCCTGTCGCAGCAGCGGCAAGGCCATCTGGATATTCTCAAGTGTGGTGGTGGAGCGACCTTCTTGCAGTATCGCATCCGGCGGAACGCCCTGTTCAACCAGAAGGGTGGCCATCGCGGCAGCCTCGGTCGGGGCGTGCAGGCCCAACCCGCCGCAGACGACGATGATCGGTGCGGCACCACCATGCCACAGCTGCGCCCCGTGCAATACGCGGCGCCGCAACGTGGGCGAGGGGCCGCTCGGCCAAACAGCTGCGCCAAGGATGATGATTGCGTCCATGTCGCCCGGTTTAGGCTGGACCGTGGGCCGCGGAAACCCCAGCCCGGTCAAGCAAGAAAGTTGACAAACTTCGCCGTGGAATTTGTAAATGATTTACAGATGCGGCGCGTCCGACCTTTCGCCACCTTGGCATTTGGCTTCAAATCAAGCCCTATACACATCAGGAGGCGGCAACCGGGAGGGTTGCCGTGCGGCGGGCGTGCCTGTCGCAGGCTATGATGCACAGTGGAGGAGGCCCAACGTGACCGATAAAATGTACGCGCCAAGTGCGCAGATGGCCGAGCAGGCCCACGCGGATAAGGACACCTACGAGGCGATGTACGAGGCGTCGATCCACGATCCCGACGCCTTTTGGGGTGAGCATGGCAAGCGGCTGGACTGGATTAAGCCCTATACCAAGGTCAAAAATACCAGCTTCGCGCCCGGCAATATTGACATCAAATGGTTCGAAGACGGCACCTTGAACGTTGCCGCCAACTGCATCGATCGCCACCTGAAAGACCGCCCCGACCAGACCGCAATTATCTGGGAACCCGACAGCCCGACGGACGGATCGCAGCATATCACCTATACGCAGCTGCATGCGCATGTGTCGAAATTCGCCAACGTTCTAAAAGAGTTGGGCGTCGGAAAAGGCGACCGCGTCGTGATCTACCTGCCGATGATCCCACAAGCAGCCTATGCGATGCTCGCCTGCGCGCGGATCGGGGCGATCCACTCTGTCGTCTTCGCGGGCTTCTCTGCTGATGCTTTGGCGGCCCGCGTGAATGGGTCAGAGGCCAAGGTCGTCATCACGGCAGACGAGGCCCCGCGCGGCGGCCGCAATACCCCGCTGAAAGTGAACGCCGACAAGGCATTCGAGAAGATCATGACCGACACGTCGATGCTGGTCGTGCAGCGCACCGGCGGCGATATCACCATGAAGGACGGCCGCGACCACTGGTTGCACGAGCTGGAAGCGAAGGTCAGCCCCGACTGCCCGCCAGAGGAGATGAACGCCGAAGATCCGCTGTTCATCCTCTACACCTCCGGCTCGACCGGGCAGCCAAAGGGCGTTGTGCACACAACGGGCGGCTATCTGGTTTATGCGTCCATGACGCACCAATACACCTTTGATTACCACGATGGCGAAGTGTTCTGGTGCACGGCGGACGTCGGCTGGGTCACAGGCCACAGCTATATCATTTACGGCCCGCTTGCGAACGGGGCTACGACGCTGATGTTCGAAGGCGTGCCAACCTATCCCGACGCGGGCCGGTTCTGGCAGGTCTGCGAAGAGCATAAGGTGAACCAATTCTACACCGCCCCCACCGCCATTCGCGCGCTGATGGGCAAGGGGAATGAGTTCGTCGAAAAGTACGACCTTTCCGCGCTCAAGGTGCTGGGCACGGTCGGCGAGCCGATCAATCCAGAGGCGTGGAATTGGTACCACGACGTCGTCGGTAAGGGCAAAGTGCCGATCGTTGACACGTGGTGGCAGACGGAAACCGGCGGCCATTTGCTGACACCGCTGCCCGGCGCGACATCGACCAAGCCGGGGTCGGCCACGCATCCGTTCTTCGGGATCAGGCCGGTCGTGTTAGAACCTGAAACCGGGATCGAGATTGAAACGATTGAGGCGGAAGGCGTGCTTTGCATCGCCGATAGCTGGCCAAGCCAGATGCGCACCATCTGGGGCGATCACGAACGGTTCGAAATGACGTACTTTAGCCAGTACAAGAACATGTTCTTTTCCGGCGACGGCTGCCGGCGCGATAAGGATGGCTACTACTGGATCACCGGGCGTGTTGACGACGTGATCAACGTCTCTGGTCACCGCATGGGCACGGCAGAGGTCGAAAGCGCCTTGGTCGCCCACCCCGCCGTGTCAGAGGCTGCTGTGGTCGGGTATCCGCATGAAATCAAGGGGCAAGGCATCTACGCCTACGTGTCCTTGATGGCGGGGCAAGAGCCGACAGACGCACTGCGCAAAGAACTGTCTGACTTCGTGCGCACGGAAATCGGCCCGATTGCGAAACCGGACCTGATCCAGTTCGCGCCGGGTCTGCCGAAAACCCGGTCGGGCAAAATCATGCGCCGTATCCTGCGCAAGATCGCCGAAAATGACTTCGGCGCGCTGGGCGACACGTCAACCTTGGCCGAACCCGAAGTCGTGGACGACCTAATCGCAAACCGGATGAACCGCTAACAAAGAACCGGACGCGGCTGGCTTGCTCCTGCCGCGTCCAACTTCTTCTGGTTAAAAATACCTTGGGGGTTTGGGGGCAAAGCCCCCATGGCCTTAGACTCACCCCGCCTGTTCGCACACCATCACCCGCCTAAATCACTGCTGCCATAACGCAGGATCACCGGCACAATCAGATCTTCCTCATCGCTCAGGTGGCGGTTCAACAGCCGCTCCATATCATTCAGCGACGCCTTGAACACTGCGGCCCCGTCCTGCAGCGCGGCGCGATCATCCAGCCGCGTTAGCACCCCATTTGCGCTGTCCACGAAAGCGGCCAAATGCCCGTCGAGCGCATGATGGTCGGCGTCCAGAATATCAAACCCTCGCGCAACGCGGCTGTCTTTGGCTTGCAGCTTTGGGAAATAATGCGTGTCCTCAATCGTGTGATGCTCGTGCAGACCATTCACAAACATCCCCCCATAGCGCGACACCTGTTTGGCAAAGGCTTGCGGATCAACATTGCGGTCCAGCAGCCCTTCGGTGCCGGTCTGCATCTCTGCCAGCAGACGGCGGAACATCAGGTGACGGTCCAGCCAGAACCGGATCAACCCGTCAAAGCCGGGGTCTTGCGTCCAGCCTTGGCGCGGATAGGCCTCTAGAAGAACGCGCAGCGCGTCGGGCAGACCAGTACGGTGTTCTAGGGTCAGGTCTTCCATGTCAGCCGGGTCCTTTGCGCGGGCAATTGCCTTGCAAAGGATGGGCTGCGCGGGGGCTCGTGTCCACGTCTGCAGCCAGCATATGGCGCACAGCATATGTGCGATACTGGCCCCGCCGCGCAGGGCGGGGCCTTAATTGCGCTTAGTAATCGCGCTCAAAGAAGATACCGACGCTGGTCTCGCCGTCAGCACCGGCGGTGCCCTTGGCGGTAATCTCGTCGGTGATATCAAGGTTCAGGTTGATCTCTGTCGTGCCGTCGCTGCCGATCGTGACGTCGGTATAGATATTATCCGACAGGTATTTACCGGCCCGCACCGCCGCGTTGCCCTCGTCATCCGTCGTCACGTCGAAATCGTCCAGCCCGATGCCAGAGCGGAAGCCGTCAATTAGCCCGCCGCCTCCGCGCCCCGCCAGCTCTGCCACGGCGGCAGCCAGTTGGACCGCCTGCAAAGGCGAGATTTCAGAGATATCGCGGCCAAAGATCAGCTGCGCCAAGACTTCATCCTGCGGCAGGCTTGGCGTCGATTCAAAGGTGACCTCTGGATCGTTGGCCGGACCTTCGACGATGATGTTGATCGTCGTGCCTGTGTCTGCCTCTGTCGTGGCGACAAGGCGGATGTAGGGGATGAAATCACCTTGCAGGCTGGCAGAACCTTCGGACAAATCAAAGCGTTGCTGCAGGATGCTGATCCGGCCACGTTGCAGATCGAATTGACCGACGGGCACGATATTCGCCGTCGTGCCGCCCAGTGTCAGGCTGCCGCCCAGTTCGGCATCCAGCCCGCGACCACGAATGAATATCCGGTTCGGCGCATCGACCCGCACGTCCAGTGGAAAGGCCGGCCCGCTGGCGGTTTCTGTTTGCGCCGTGTTTGACGCATTCACCGCCACATCGGCCCGGTTCAGCGTCAGGCGCACGGCGGCGCTGGGGTTCAGGTGGGTAACGTCGGGCAATTCGCCCAAGGCGCTGGTGCCAGAGGATGGCACCTGAATGTTCGTCTCTCCAAGCGTCAGCAGACCGGCAATCCGCGCGCCGCCGGTCAGCGCACCGTTGACGGTGATCTGGCCGTTCACGACAGTCTCATAAAGCTCGGGGTCGATCAGTTCGACGGCGTTCACGTTCAGCGTCAGATCTGCGTTATAGGGTGCGGTCAGGGCTACCGGGCCACTGATCGCGATGCCGCCGCCGGATTGGACGTTGCCGGTCAGATTGACCTGCGCATTGGCCCCGTTCAAGGCGATGGTCGCGTTGATATCCTCCAGTGCCTGTCCCAGTGACGGGGCAGACAGGCGGGCACCGGTGGTGCTGATCTGGCCGGTCACCGATGACAGGGCAGGGGGGCCGTTCGCCGACAGATCAAAGGTGGTGATCCCGTCGATGTTGCGCGGCGCGATAAAGGGGTTCGCCAGCGCCAGCGGCGCGCTGCCGTTCACGTCGATATCTAGGTTGCCGTTACCCGCAACCTGTCCGCTGGCCGTGGCTGCAATGCCGCCCGGTCCGGTGGCGTCGATGTTCAGGGTATAGCCGCCAGCCGCCGTGCGGCCGATCTGGCCTTGGGCTGTGACCGGGCCGGACAAGGCGTCCGTGAACAGGCCCACATCCGCCAGACGGGCGTCAATCGTGCCATTGGCCGCGCCGCCGCCCGCGGCGCTCAAGTTGCCGCTGGCGGTCAGTTGCGGGAATTGTACATCAAAGCTGCGCAGCGTGATGTCGCTGCCCGATTTGGCCGCATCCAGCACGATCCGCCCTTGGCCGCGCAGCAGTTGGTCGACCTGTTCGTTGCCGATGGCAAGGTTGCCCGTTGTCGCGTTCAGTTGCGCGTCAAGCTGGCTTAGGTCTGGCAGCAGCGTGCCATTCGCCGTCAGGTTCACGCTGCCTGACACCGGCTGACCCGTCAATGCGGCAAAGCTGGCAAGGTTCGCGACAGAGGCATCAAGGTTGCCTGTGATGCGGTAGTCATCCTCTTGCGGGGCGACCTGCGCGTCCAGCGTCACATCCGCGCCAGAGCCGTTGGCCGTCAGGTTGACCTGCGCCGTGCCCGCCGCGTTGCGGTCTGCGGTCAGGTCAATCGCCAGCGGCCCGTTCAGCCCGCCCGCCAGCGCGCCCGCGTCGTTCAGCCGTGCGGTAATGTCAGCAGCGAGCGGTCCCGTCAGCCCGCCATTGGCGCTGCCCTGCACGGTCAGTTGCGGTGTGGCGATATCAAGGTTCGTCAGCGCAAAGGCGTCTGGCCCGCTGCGCGCCACGCCGCCGCTGATCGTGCCGGGGCCTGCCATCAGGGCATCAACCTGCGGGATATCGACCTTCAGGCTGCGGGTGCTGCCATCCAGCGTCACGTCAAACAGGCTTAGGTCCGGCAGCAAAGTGCCGTCTAGCGTCACATCGACACCGCCGCCCAGCGTGCGGCCCGCAAGGTTCGAATAGGGGGCGAGTTCGGCCACGGCCGCCTTGATCGTGCCGGTCAGGCGGTAATCATCGACAGGGGCCGCGATCTGAACGTCGGCGTTAATATTGGTGCCGGGGCCATTTGCCGTCAGCACCGCATCCGTGACGCCTGCGTCATCGCGGTCTGCATTCAGTGCCACGGTCAGCGGTCCGGTCAGGCCGGGGGCGATCAGGCCCATGTTTGCGATGCGCGCATTGGCATTCGCGGTCAGTGGCCCGGTCATGCCGCCGTCGGCGTCGGCCGTCAGGGACAGCTGCGGGGTGCGCAGGTCTAGGCCTTTGATAATATAGCGATCTTCGCCGATATATCCGACTTCGCCCGCAATCGTGCCTGCGCCGGTCAGCAGAGGGTCAAGTTGCGGCGTGCCCGTCTGCAAATCTTGGGTCGTGCCGCTGATTTCTGCCGTATAGCGGGTCATATCCGACAGCATCACGGCATTCACGGTCAGGTTCACGCTGCCCGCCAGATCGCGCCCCGCGATCTGCGAAAACTGCGACAGATCGCCGGCCTGCGCGTTCAGCACGGCGTTGATCGTCTGACCTTCGTCCGACGGATCAACGGTGCCCGTGGCCTCAAATGTCGTCTGCGGTCCGGTGCCGTTCACGGCAAAGGTCACATTGCCCGCGTCTGTGCGGTCTGCTGTGCCAGTGATGCGGGCGGGACCGCTTAGGCCATCGGCAATCAGTCCGACATCTTGCACGGATACGTCGAAATCGCCGGTGCTGACGCCGCTGCTGATGTTGGCATTGGCGCTGACTGTCGCCTCTGGCGTCTCAATCAGCAGATCGTTGATGCGCGTGCCTTCCGTGTCGCGCACGGCCTGCACCGATACGGTGCCGGTGCCTGCAAGCACGGGATCAAGTTGCGACACATCGACGGCCAGATCCTGCGTCGTCGCGTTCAGGAGGATGTCGAATAGGCCGTCGAGCGGTGTGATGTCCGCGATGATATTCGCCTGCGCGCCGCCGCCCAAATTGCGCCCGGCAAGGGTGGAAAAGCGTCCCAGTGCCTCTGCGTCTAGCACCACATTCGCGCGCGTGCGAAAACCGTCCTTCGCGCCTTGCACGGTGGCATCGGCACCGACCTCAATCCCGGGCCCAGTGAGGGTCAAGGTCGTGATCTGCGTTGGTTGATCCTCGTCGCGGTTCAGCATGATACGCCCGGTCAGGCTGTCGCCAAAGGCCTGCGCCGCGCCCGCGTCGTCCAGCTGCACGCCGCTCGCCGCGTAGGTCAGGTCAGCGGTCAGGGCACCTTTTGCGTCGCCATTGCCGTTCACGATAATACCGCCGCCGTTCAGGGCGATGGTGTCGATCCCGAGACCGGGGCGGTCAAACCCTTCGATGTCGAACAGGGCGGTCCAGTCGTTGCTGATGCTTTGGTCATAGTTCAGCGCCAGATCGATGCTGTCGACGTATGTCTTGGGGCCGCTGATTGGCAGCAACACAGGTTCGCCCGCAGCATCGGCAATCTTGCCCGTCAGGGCGATCGTTTCGGGCCAACCGGATGATCCAATCGTCGCCTGTCCCGTCAGGGTCAGTCTTTGCGCTTTCAGGTCAAGCTTGGACAGCGAAAAGATGCCCCCGTCGCTTAGCGATCCGGCGGCGATCAAGGACACGTCGGGGCCAAAGAAACCCTGGTAATCGGCGGCCAGCAGCGGCGTCAGATCGCCGCCGATGTTCAGGGCAAAGCCGGTCTGACCTTCGGTCGAATTCAACGCAAAATCACCAGTGATCCGGTCTTGGCCATCGGTGGCCAACGACATATCGGCGGCAAAGTCACTGATCGGGGCCTCGCCTGTAATCGCCAGCTTCAGCGATGGGCGATCCGGCAGCCCCATCAAGCGCGAGACGATGCCATCCGCGCCTTCTTCGACGTTTAAATTCAGGCCCAGCACTTTGTTTTCGTTGTCATAATTGCCGTTGATCGCAAAGACGCCAGTCTGCCCGTCCAGCCGCGTCGCGGTCACATCTGCTTCGCCCTCGCCATTCGCAAGGCTGGCGGATCCGGTCAGCGATAGGGCCACTGCTTCGCCCAAAAACGTCTCGCCCAATTCAATGCGGGCGATGTCGAGCGTGTCGAGCGTGATGCCGACCGGCAGTTCTGGCAAGGAAAACGGCGTCGCCTCTGGCGAGGGGACGCTCGCGGCATCGGACACGGGTGCGCGTTCCAGTTTGACCAGCTCTGCCGTCAGTTCCTGCACGTCGATCCGCCCGCGCAGCAGGGCGCTGCGGTTCCAGTCCAGCACGACGTTGTTCAGCTCTAGCCAGACGCCTTCGCTATCGGCGACGGTGATCTTGTCCACTGTGGCGCGGGATGACAGCGCGCCCTCAAACCCTTGAACATCCACGATCCGGTCATCGCCCGACAGGTTGTCTTGGATCAGGCGCGTCAAATAGCCTTCGCCGTCGTCATCCTGCGCGACAGCGGCAAAGGGCAGGGTCAGCAGAGTCAGCAGAAGAAGGAGATGTTTCAAAACGCTTGTCCGATACCAATGTAAACTTCGACTGATTTAAACTGATCGTCACCGCTGGCGGGGGTGCCTACGTCCAGACGAATGGGGCCGATGCCCGTGTCATAGCGCACGCCAAGCCCGACGCCGGACTGGTCCGCGCCGTCGGTCAGCGGCGTCGCGCTGCCCCCCACATAGCCGTAATCGTAAAAGCCAACGACGCTGATCGCATCGGTGATCCCGACCCGCGCCTCTAGCTGGGCACCGGCAAAGGATGTGCCGCCCGTGGTGACGGTTTCGCCGTCGACGGTCTGGTCAAGGCCTAAGGATTTATACCCCTCGCCGCGCACCGTGCCGCTACCGCCAGAATAGAACAAATAGTCGGCAGGTGCGTCGGCTTCGTCCGTCCCGATCAGCGTGCCGACTTGGCCGCGCGCCGCGATGGTAAAGCGATCGTCGGTGCCAAAACTGTAATAGCCGCGCCCGTCCAGATAGCCCCGCGCGCCGCTGGACCCGCCTGCGACGGACAGGAACGGCGTGCCTGTGGCCTTGATGTAATAACCGTTCTTGGCGTTCGTTTCGCTGTCGCGCTTGTCATAAGTGACGGACAGTGGCGCGGTCAGCAGCGTATAGTTGCGCGTGCCCAGATCTGTGACCTCTTTCGCGGTCAGCAGGCCGAAACCGCCTTCAATTTCCAGATCTTTGGTGATCAGACGGCTGACCAAGACTTCGGTGCTGGCGCTGTCGATCAGGTAATCAGGCTCGTCCTCGCGGCTGATTTCAGCCGTGGCGGTTAGGTCGGTGTCCGGGCCATAGATGGCGGGGATTTTCAGCGCAGTGGACAGGCTATAGTCGATGCCGCCCGTCCCGCCGCCGATGCCTGCGACCTCTGCGTCAAAGCGCAGATTTTCCGCGCCGCCAAAGAAGTTGCGGTGCATCCAATAGGCGGATGTGCGGATGCCTTCGACAGTGGAATATTCTAGACCGACGCCAATGCGGCGCGGCTTGCTTTCAGCGATGGCTACCGTGATCGGCAGGGTGTCGTTGGGGCCGATATCGTCGGCTTCGGTCAAGGCAACGCTATCGAAGGCCCCCGTTTCGCGCAGGCGGCGCGCGGATTCTGTCAGCTCTTCTGGGTCGTAAACTTCGCCCGTGGGCAGACCTGCGATGCGGGTGATGGCGCTTGTGCGGACCTTTTCGTTGCCGGTGACGGTTAGCGCGCCAAAGGTCAGCTTTGGCCCCGGCGCGATGGTGACGCTGGCGTCTAGTTCGTTGTCGTTATGCCGCGCGACGATTTGCTGACCAGCCGCTTCAACCTTGGCGTAACCTTGATTACGCCATGCAGTGCGGGCGTTGCTGCTGGCTTGGCGGATCACATCGGCCTTTGCATCCTCGCCGGTGGCAAAGCCTTCGGGCAGTTCGGTGCCGGGGGCCAGCGGCGCGACGGATGCGACACCAAAGGTGAAAAGCGGGCCGGGATCGACCGCGATGTCGATGGTGTCGATCTGTTCTGGCGCGGCCAGCGGCGCAAGGTTCGCAGCCTCGGTCCCGTTAACCTTGATCGATATGGTGCCGCTGTAATATCCGGCCGCATAAAACGCGGTCAGCAAGCGGCGATAATCTGCGCGGGCGGCGGCGACATAATCCTGCGGCTGGGGGTCTTCTTCGTCGCCAACACTGCGCGACAGCGACGCATCTTTTAGCAAGGTCAGCAGGCTATCATCCGCGCCGGGCGCGTTCAGAGATACGTCTTGCGGGGTGGCGGCTGTGGCAGTCGTTAAAAAAAGGACAGCAGTCCAACTGATCTGTTTAAACGTCACACTGCATCCCCTGTCGTCGTTGGGGTTGTTGTAGCGTATCACGAAACAAACGCAAATAAACCTGTGGTCTGAAGCTCTATCTGGCGCAGGTTTTGCGCGACTTTGTTAACGCAGCGGCAACAGATTGATACAGGCGGCAGCGCTTGGGCGGTTTAACGCTTAAACAAAGGGATCATCGGGATAGGTCACAGCCGCAAGGTACAGGCCCTGCGGCGGGCAAACCGGCCCGCACGCGGTGCGATCGCGGGCCTCTAGTGCGGTTTTTACCTGTTCAGGCTGCCAATGCCCGCTGCCAACGCGTTCAAGCGTGCCGACAAAGCTGCGGACCTGATTGTGCAGGAATGACCGGGCGCGGACGTGGATGTGGAACATCTGGCCCGTGTGAGCTGGAACTTCCTCGACCCGCAGCTCGTCCAGCGTGCGCAGCGGGCTGTCCGCCTGGCACATCGCGGCGCGGAAGGTGGTGAAATCATGCAGGCCCAGCAGATGATCCGCGCCTTCCTGCATGGCGGCTGCATCCAGCGGCAGCTTGACCTGCCACATCCGCCCGGCATCCAGCGCCAGCGGCGCGCGGCGGGCCGCAAGGCGGAACAAATAGCGCCGCTCTGTCGCCGTAAAGCGGGCGTGCCAGTCGTCATCGACCCGCGCGCAATCCGTGATGGCGACGGGCAAAGGCTTTAGGTGATAATTCACCGCCTCTGACAAACGGAACGGGTCCCAGTCGCGCGTCAGGTCGCAATGGGCCACTTGCCCCACCGCATGCACGCCCGCATCCGTGCGCCCCGCGGCACCGATGGTATGGGGCCCGGGCTGAATTTTGGCCAAGGCGGACTCTATCGCGCCTTGCACGGACGGGCGGTCCACCTGCCGTTGCCAGCCGGAAAACGGGGTGCCGTCATATTCGATTTTTATGGCATAGCGTGGCATGGCGCGGACTTAGGCCGCGCTTTGCACAAAATCAATCCCTACCCAAGGCAAGCTTTGGGCCCTATCTGTCGATCAACCAAGGCAGAAGGGGCAGCGCGTGGGCCTGTTTGACATTACCGAAGGCATCATGCGCGGCGTGGGCAATGCGGCGGGGGCGGTCACCCGGCCAATTACTGCGCCGTTCAGCGATCCGGTGATCCGCCTTGGCGTGACGGGGCTATCGCGCGCGGGCAAGACTGTTTTTATCACCTCGCTCGTGGCGAACCTGATGGACCGGGGCCGCATGCCGCAACTGCGCGCTGCCGCCAGCGGTGCGATCCAGATGGCGTATTTGCAGCCGCAGCCCGACGACACGCTGCCGCGCTTTGATTATGAGACCTACCTGTCGCAACTGACCGCCACCGATCCAAAATGGCCCGACGGCACGCGCCAAATCTCGGAACTGCGGTTGTCGTTTAAGGTGCAGCCAACCGGGTTTATGGCAGGCCTGCAGGGCGTGCGGACCGTGCATCTGGATATCGTCGATTACCCCGGCGAATGGTTGCTGGACCTTGGCCTGCTGGATCAAAGCTATGCGGATTGGTCCAAGGGCGCGTTGGCCCGCTGCGCCGGGCGGCCGCTTGGGGATGACTATCTGGCGCTTGTCGCGCAAACGGAAGCGGCGGGGCCGCTGGAAGAGCCCGCCGCCAAGGCGCTGGCGCAGGCCTATACCGCGCACCTGAACGCGTCGCGCGCGGCGGGATATTCCGACTGCACGCCGGGCCGGTTCCTGTTGCCCGGCGATCTGGCCGGCAGCCCGGTGCTGACCTTTGCCCCGCTACCGGGCACCGATTTCGCGCGTGGCACTTTGGGGCGGGAATTGGCACGCAGGTTCGAATCCTACAAGAAAAACGTCGTACAGCCGTTCTTTCGCGATCATTTTGCACGAATTGATAGACAGGTCGTACTGGTTGATGTGCTGGGCGCGATCCACAATGGCCCGCGTGCGCTGGATGACCTGCGCACGGCGATGGCGGAAATCCTTGGCGCGTTTAACCCCGGACGCAACAATTTCATCAGCCGCATCTTCTCTGGCCGGCGGGTCGAAAAGATACTTTTTGCCGCGACCAAAGCCGACCATTTGCATCACACCCAGCATCCGCAGCTGACCGCGATCACGCAGGCCTTGCTGCGTGAGGCGAAAGATCGCGCCGATTTCGCCGGCGCGCAGACCCAAGCGATGTCCATCGCCGCCCTGCGCACCACGGTTGAAGAAACTGTCGATCACCGCGACGGGCCGCTGGATGTTGTGCGCGGGCGGTTGCTTGATACCGGCAAACAGGCCGCGTTTTATCCCGGCGCTTTGCCCACCGATCCGCAGCATCTGCTAGCCCCCGCGCGGGCAGGCGCTGCCGATTGGGGCAGCGGTGATTATAAAATCATGCGCTTTGCCCCTGCGCCGCTGACCCTGCGCCCCGGCGAAGGCCCGCCGCATATCCGGCTGGATAAGGCCGCAGAATTCCTGATTGGAGACCTGTTGTGAAACGCCCCGTGCTGATCGACCTCGAAGAGGCATCCGATATCACGCCCGCCACAGCGCCAGTCATTTTGGACGACGCCCCGCAGGGGGCCGCAATGCAAAAGGTGGCCGCATTGGCCGCGCGCAGGTCGTCGCCGCTGGGCAAATGGTTCTGGTCGCTGCTGATCAGCATCATCGGGTTTATGGTGTCGCTGGCGGCGTGGAATTTCGTCACCGGGTTGATCGCCAGTAACCCGTTCCTTGGCATGGCCTTTAGCGCGCTGCTGATCATCTTTTGCTGTGTCCTGCTGGCGATTGCCCTGCGCGAACTGTCGGCCTTTAGCCGCCTGCGCCGCATCGACCGTGTGCAGGTCGAGGCCGCCAAAGCCCACGCAGGGGCCGACCTGCCGATGGCGCGCAAGGTGGTGGACCATTTGACCCAGCTTTACGCAGGCCGCCCCGATACGACATGGGGCCGCCAGCAATTGGCTGAACGCGCGCCGGAAATCATGGACGCTGACGGGCTGCTTGATCTGGCGGAACGCAGCCTGCTGGAACCGCTTGACGCGCGCGCCGTGGCAGAGGTGCAGGCCGCCGCGCGGCAAGTCGCCGTGGTGACGGCCGTCGTGCCGCTGGCGCTGGCGGATGTGTTCACGGCGTTGACGTCGAACCTGCGGATGATCCGCCGCATCGCCGAGATTTATGGCGGACGCTCTGGCACGCTGGGCAGCTTGCGGCTGGTCCGTACTGTGCTGACGCATCTGGTCGCAACCGGCGCTGTGGCCGTGGGCGACGATCTGATCCATTCCGTCGCGGGCGGCGGGCTTTTGTCCAAAGTGTCCCGCCGCTTTGGTGAAGGCGTGGTGAACGGTGCCCTGACCGCCCGTGTGGGCATCGCCGCGATAGAGGTGTGCCGCCCGCTGCCGTTCCAAGCGCTCAAGCGCCCGTCGGTCACTGGCACAGTGCAACGGGCGCTGACGGGGCTGTTCGGAAGCGCTTAGGGCACGATGCAGGCCTTCAGCTGCGCCGCGATCCCGGTCAGCAGATCACCATACAATGCGGGACCGGGATTAAGCGCCATGCCGGTGTCGTCAATAACCCCGGTGCGCGCATCAGTGCCGTCGGTCAGCAAATCGGCATAATCCGTCGGCCCGTTGGTTTCGGACATGACGCAGGTGACGGTGCCCGCTTCGACCAATGCGCGCAGCTCTGCCAGATGGGCAGGGCCGGGGGCCTCTGCATCGCTGTCGGAAATCGCCTCGGCGGCGGGCACGCCGTAGCGGTCCGTAAAATAGCCAAAGGCCGCATGCGGTGCGATCCATGTGCCAGACGGCACATCGGCCAGATCGGCACTGATGCGGTCATGCAGTGACATCAGGTCTGCCAGCGCGTTGCCAGCGTTCGCCGTATAGGTGTTCGCGTTTTCCGGGTCTGTCGTGACCAGCGTGTTGCGGATCGCGCGGACCCAGATCATTGCGATCTCTGGATCCAGCCAAGCGTGGGGATCGATAGCGTGGTCGTTATCGCCGACGTCTGCGCCGTGGTCATGCCCGCTGATCAGATCGCGATGCGCCCAGCCCGGCATGTCCATCAAGGTCAGCGTCGCCGCTGCGGGGGCCAGTGTTTCCAGCGGGTCCGACAGCCACGGCGTCAGCGCCGGGCCAACCCAGATCACGATCTGCGCCTGCGACAGCTTGCGCGCGTCAGAGGGGCGCAGCGCCAGATGATGCGCGTCAGCGCCGGGCGGCACGATCAGATCGGGCGTGCTGACGCCCTCCATGATCTGCGCGACAAGGCTGTGCACCGGTGCGATATCGGTGACGACCAGCGGTGCGTCGGCCAAGGCTTGCGTCGTGGTCAAGACCAGCGCGGCGGCGAGGGTGCGAATCATAGGGGGCCTCTTGCAGTTAGAATTGAGCGGGGCTATAGATCGTATGTTATAACATAACAAGGCACACCATGACCGCCACCGGATTCGACCGCCATGACCATAGCGCCTGCGTTTCGGACGCAATCAGCAGCGCAGAGCAACACTGCGCGGCGGCGGACTTGCGCCTGACGCCGGTGCGCCGCCGGGTGCTGGAAATCCTGTTGGAAAGTCACGCGGCGCTTGGGGCGTATGATGTGCTGGCACGGCTGGATGCGGAAGGGTTGGGGTCTAAGCCGCCCGTTGCCTACCGTGCGCTGGGCTTTTTAGTGGATAACGGCTTTGCCCACCGCATCGAGGGGCTGAACGCCTTTATCGCCTGCGCCCACCCCGGCGCGGATCATGCGCCCGCCTTCCTGATCTGCCGCGGCTGCCACAAGGTCGCCGAAACCCGCGCCACAGCGCCGCTAGGGCAGGCGGCATCGCAGGCTGGCTTTGCGATCGAACAGACGGTGATAGAGGCGCAGGGCCTATGCCCCGCCTGTCAGGTGCAACCATGAGCCTGCTGTCCGCGCGCGGGATTGGCGTTACGCGCAATGGTAATAGGATCCTGCAAAACGTCGGCCTTGATATCAAAGCCGGAGAGATCGTGACCATCGTCGGCCCCAATGGCTCTGGCAAATCCACCCTGCTGCGCGTGCTGATTGGCGCGCTGACGCCGGATGGCGGAACCGTCACGCGCACGCCGGGACTGCGGCTGGGCTATGTGCCGCAAAAGCTGGCGATTGATGCAACCTTGCCACTGACCGCGCGGCGGTTTCTGGATTTGCCACACCGGGTCAGCGACGCGGTCGCCGCGAAAGCGCTAGACAAGACCGGCGTGCCAGAGGTGGCAAAGCGCCAGATGGCCGATCTGTCGGGTGGGCAATTTCAGCGCGTTCTGCTGGCCCGCGCCTTGTTGTCGCGCCCGCAACTGCTGATCTTGGACGAGGCGACGCAGGGGCTGGATCAGCCCGGCTCTGCCAGTTTTTATCGCCTGATCGAAGGGGTGCGTCAGAACCTGAACTGCGCGGTCCTGATGGTCAGTCACGAGCTGCATGTCGTCATGTCCGCGTCCGACCGGGTGATCTGTTTGAACGGGCATATCTGCTGCGAAGGCACGCCAGAGGTCGTCTCTGCCGCGCCCGCATACCGCGAATTGTTTGGCACGGGCACGGGCGGCGCGCTGGCGCTGTATCGCCATGACCACGATCACGGGCATGACCACGGGCACGATCATCATCACGACCATGGGCACAGCCACAACGATGGGCCCCACAGCAAGGCACACGATCATGCTTGACGATTTTCTGGTCCGCGCGATCCTTGCCGCCATCGGCACCGCCCTTGCCGCGTCCGTCTTGGGCTGTTTTGTGGTCTGGCGGCGCATGGCCTATTTCGGCGACGCCACGGCGCATGCGGCGATCCTTGGGGTGGCGATTGCCTTGGCGCTGAACATTTCGATCTTTGCGGGCGTGGCGGCGGTGGCCTTGGTCGTGGCCGTACTGATCCACCGCCTGTCGGACCGGGCGCAGGGCACAGACACGATCCTTGGCGTGATTGCCCACGGCGCGTTGGCGACGGGCCTTGTGGCCGTCACCTTGATCCCCGGCGCGCGCATCAATCTAGAGGCGTATTTGTTCGGCGACGTGCTGACCGTGTCCCGCATGGATATCGCGGTGATTTGGGGCGGCGCGGCGGTGGTGCTGGGGGTTTTGTGGTTCCACTGGTCCGCGCTGCTGCTGGCAACGTTAAGCCCCGACCTTGCGACCGCGTCTGGCGTCAATCCGCAACGCGAGAATTTGATCCTGACCTTGCTGCTGGCGGGCATCGTCGCGGTCGCGATCAAGGTCGTCGGCGCGCTGTTGATTACGGCGCTGCTGGTCATCCCCGCCGCTGGCGCGCGCCGGCTTGCGACATCACCCGAAGGGATGGCGCTGCGCGCTGCGGCGATCGGGATATTGGCCGCCGTGGGTGGGTTGACCATGTCATTGCAGATGGACACGCCCGCCGGGCCATCCATTGTCGTTATGGCCGTCATCTTGTTCGCCTTGACCACAATTGGCGAAAAATTGCGTACAATAGGCGGCTCCGCGCCGTGATCTGGGCCTAAGGTTGCCATATTCCCCGTGCATATCTACCCCTGCACCCACTTTCTTGCAGAGGTATTTTATGCTCCGGTCCATCCTTGCAGCCGTCTTTCTTATGGTCACCGCACAAGGCGCCGCTGCCGCAAATAGCTGCGCCATGCCGGGTAACGTTAATCAGATGGCCAACGAGGTCGCGGCTGGCGTGAACGCGCAGCGGCAGGCAAACGGGCTGGCGCCGCTGACCTATAACCCCACGCTGGGGCGCGCGGCCACGGGTCATGCCTGCGATATGTCCACCCACGCGTTCTTTGGCCACAAGGGCAGCAATGGATCGAACGTCGGGGCCCGCGTCCGCTCTGCCGGGTATGCCTATTGCACCGTCGCCGAGAACCTGGCCTGGGGCTTTCCGACCGCTGGGCAGATCATTGGTGGCTGGATGAACTCTGCCGGACACCGCGCGAATATGCTGCACCCGCGGGTTAAGGAAATGGGCATCGCCATCACCCAAGGCGCGCAAGGTCCGAACTGGGTGCTGGTGCTGGGGCGCAGCTGCTAGCAAAACGCAGCGTGCCGCGCTATCTGGTTGGCTGATCCAAACGGGGAAGGGCCAGTCAGATGCGTATTGTTTTCATGGGAACGCCGGAGTTTTCGGTGCCAGTCCTGCAGGCCCTGTATGATGCAGGCCACGACATTGCCGCCGTTTACACCCAACCGCCACGCCCCGCTGGGCGCGGGAAAAAGGATCGGCCCGGCGCGGTACACCAGCGCGCGCTGGACCTAGGGCTGCCCGTCCGCCACCCCGTTTCGCTAAAAGGTTCAGACGCGCAGGCCGCGTTCGCGGCGCTGAACGCAGATATTGCCGTCGTTGTCGCCTATGGCCTGATCCTGCCGCAGGCCGTGCTGGACGCGCCGGAGCATGGGTGCCTGAATATCCACGCCAGCCTGCTGCCGCGCTGGCGCGGGGCCGCGCCGATACACCGCGCGATTATGGCTGGGGATGCGAGCACCGGCATCTGTATCATGCAGATGGAGGCAGGCCTTGATACCGGTCCGGTGCTGCTGCGGCAGGCCACGCCCATTACGCCGGATGAAACCACTGGCGGATTGCACGATCGGCTGTCCGCGATGGGCGCTGCGCTGATCGTGCAAGCGCTGAACCAACTGCCAGACCTGTCGCCGCAAGTGCAGCCAGAGGACGGCGTGACCTATGCGACCAAGATCGACAAGGCCGAGGCCTGTATCGATTGGGCCCAGCCCGCCGCGCAGGTTGATCGCCAAATCCGGGGCCTGTCCCCCTTTCCCGGTGCGTGGTGTGAAATCGGCGGTGAGCGAGTGAAGCTGCTAAGCAGCGCCGTGTTCGACGGCGCGGGCGAGCCGGGTCAGGTCTTGACCGGTTTGACCGTCGCCTGCGGCAGCGGCGCGGTGCAGATCACGCGGTTGCAACGGGCAGGGGGCAAGGCGCTGGACGCGGATATCGCGCTGCGCGGCTTCGATCCCGGCCCGTTTGTGCTGTAGCGGATTGGATCAGACATGCCCCACCGCAGCATACCCTTTGCGCTTGTCGGCATTGATCACGTCGTCTTTCTTGTGGACGACATGCCCCGGGCGCTTGCGTTCTATCGCGATGTGCTGGGCTGCGCGCCGGGTTATTCCTATCCGGCCATGGGGATGGAACAGGTCTGGGCAGGTGCAGCGCTGATCGTGCTTTGGGACACGACCCACCCCGGCGCGGCTGCCGCTGTGCCGCCAGTGGCGGGCGGGCGCAATGTCGATCATCTGTGCATTGCGACCTCGCCCTTCGCCCTGCAGGACATGCGCGACCATCTGGCCCGGCATGGCGTTCAGATCGTCCGCGAAGTGACCCATGGCGGCGCACGCGGCATGGGGCATTCGTTCTATGTGCTTGATCCGTTTGGGAATAAGCTAGAGCTGAAGGGCCCCGCCGAATACCCCGACGGGCGCGCTTAGCCCATCCGTTCCGAGACGTAAGAACCGGGAGAGGGCGGGAAGACGATGGTCTTGTTGCCGTTCAAAAACACGCGGCGGTGGATATGCGCATGGATTGCGCGGGCCAGCACTTGTGCTTCGACGTCACGGCCAAGAGAGACATAATCGCCCGAAGATTGGGCATGGGTGACGCGGACCGTGTCCTGTTCGATGATCGGACCCTCGTCCAGATCGGCGGTGACGTAGTGGGACGTCGCGCCAATCAGCTTCACGCCGCGTTCGAACGCTTGCTTATAGGGGTTAGCCCCTTTGAAGCTGGGCAAGAACGAGTGGTGGATGTTGATGATCCGCCCCGACATGGTCTGGCACATGCGGTCCGACAGGATTTGCATGTAGCGCGCCAGCACGATCAGCTCGGCACCCGCGTCCTCGACCACGGACATGATCTGCGCCTCGGCTTGCGGTTTGTTTTCCTTGGTGACCTTGATGCAGTGGAACGGGATGTCGTGGTTCACGACGACCTTTTGGTAATCCAGATGGTTGGAAATCACCGCCACGATATCAATCGGCAGCGCGCCAATGCGCCAGCGATACAGCAGATCATTCAGGCAATGGCCAAAGCGGCTGACCATGATGACGACCTTCATCTTTACGCTTTCGTCGTGAAAGGCGTAGTCCATCCCGAACTTTTCCGCCGCAGCGACAAAGCCGTTCTGAAGCCCGTCTAAATCCCGCGTGCCGTCATTTTCAAAGCTCATGCGCATGAAAAACTGGCCCGTTTCGGTGTCGTCGAATTGGGACGAATCCGTGATGTTGCAGTCGTTGTCGGCCATGTAGTTGGCGATCGCGGCGACGATCCCCTTGGACGATGGGCAGTTCACGGTCAGGGCATAGTTTGTCATGTGGCTTACTTTTCTTAAATGGGCGGGCAGGCCGTTGTTGGTGGTTGTCTCGCATCTTGGCCTGCTGGCACAAGTTGGAAACGGCGCTGCCGGGGGCGAAAACGACGGCAGACCGTTATGCAGGTGTTAGTCGATGGCCCCAAAGGCCGCGCTGGTCAGTGTGCAATCGCGGATCACGTCCACACCGCAACCGCGCGGCTGCAGATCGCGGGTCAGGCAAATCCGGGTTTCCTGAATTGCGCCGTCTGTGCAGGTGATCGTCACGCCGTCGCGGGGCAGATTTGGGTTAGCGTCGACAAAGGCGTCCTCGATCAGGCTGGCAGGCAGGGTTACGTCGCGGGTCAGTTTGCGAAACGCCTGCGGGATGCGGATGCTGTCGTAGGCTTGCCGCGCGGTTCGGTAATACGATTGCGGCGATAGGCCCGTGCAGCTGCCGTGTTTGTTCCACTGATACCACGCAAGGCCAGATGTGCCCATGATATCGGCCATGCCTGCGGTGTCGCGCCGGGACGGGGGGCCGTATTTGCTGTGGCAATCTTGGGGGTAGCCGCGATCATATTGCGGCCAAAGTCCATGGAGCACCCAGCCAAAATCCGCGTCCTGCGCACATTGTGGTGAGTTGCGCGCACGCCCCGTCAAGTCGCACCAGTTTGGCGACCACGACAGCGACATAACATAATAGTCAAATTCGCCCGCCGTGTCTTGGGCTGCGGCAGGTCCGGCGATCATCAGCGCAAGGGCTGTCAGGGCGGCTTTCATGTTTTTCATCTTCCCAATTTCGGCTGCTTCACCTATATTACATCCAAGTTCCCCGACAATGTGAACCCGGCCCCAGCGGTCAGCCCCTTTAAGGGCGCAGGGAAGGCTTGTCGAATTGATGGATAGGAGTGAAGACGATGTCCGATAAACCGATCATGGCCAAGGCCACCGCAGTCTGGCTGTGCGACAATACTACGCTAACGTTTGTGCAGATTGCAGACTTTTGCGGACTGCACCCACTCGAGGTGCAAGGCATTGCTGACGGCGACGTTGCTACCGGTGTCAAAGGCTTTGACCCCATCAGCAACAACCAGTTGACCCAAGTTGAATTGGACAGCGCGCAGGCCAATCCGCAGCACAAGCTGAAGCTGAAGTTCAACGCATCTGCCCAAGGCGAAGAAAAGCGCCGCGGCCCGCGGTATACGCCCCTGTCCAAGCGTCAGGACCGTCCGGCATCCATCTATTGGCTGGTGAAATTCCACCCAGAGCTGGAAGACGCGCAGATCAGCAAGCTGGTCGGCACCACCAAGCCGACGATCGCTGCGATCCGCGACCGCACGCATTGGAACATCAACAACCTTGACCCGATCGACCCCGTCGCGCTGGGCCTGTGCAAGCAGTCCGAACTGGACGCAGCCGTGCAAAAGGCCAACGCCAAGCGTGCCCGTGAAGGCACAGCGATGACCGATGACGAGCGTCGCAAGCTGGTGTCGACCGAAAGCAGCCTTGGCATGTCGCCGGATTCGAAGATGCCGACCTCTATGGCTGGGCTGGAAACCTTCACCCTGTCCGATGATACCCCGGTCGAGGAAGAAGAAGTCGAAGATAAGCGCGACATCCGCGACGCGGACAGCTTCTTTAACCTGCCCGATGACGTCGATGCGACCAATGATGACGAAGACGACGACGACCGCTAAATCGTTCGCCCGTTTATGAAAAAGCCCCGGCCTGCGTGCCGGGGCTTTTGCGTTTCTAGGGGGTCAGACGCGGTCTTCTTCGTCCAGCAGAATGCGCGCGGCATTGCCGCTGTCGTCGTCATATTGCTGCGACCGCACGGTCCAGATGAACGCGATCAGTCCCGCGCTGCCAAGGATCAGCGAGATCGGGATCAGGATAACAAGAATGTTCATTTCACCCACCGCATCCGCTGCGCATTCAGCAGCACCGTCAAAGAAGAGACCGACATCGCCAGCGCCGCCATCAACGGCGTCGCGATGCCTGCCAAAGCAATGGGAATTGCGATGGCGTTGTAAAGGGCGGCGATGGCAAAGTTTTGCTGCGACAGCCGCCGCGTTGCGCGGGCAATGTGCAGGACCAGCGGCAGATCCTCAAAGCTGTCTTTCAGCACGACAACGTCGGCTGCATTGCGCGATGCCTCTAGCGCGGTGGACGGCGCAATAGAGGCGTGTGCCGCGGCCAGAACCGCCGTGTCGTTCAGCCCGTCACCGATCATCAAGACGCGCTCTCCAGCGTCGCTCAACTCTTGCAGGCGGTCCAGTTTGTCCTGCGGCGATGCACCCGAGATGAACGGCACCGACAGGCAAGCGGCCAGCCGCTCTGCAGGAAGCGCCGCATCCCCGGTCACGATTTCGCAAGGCAGATCAAGGGCGGCGATGGCGGATTCGACACCGGGGCGCACTACCTCTGGCACCTCTAGCGGGCAGGGGGGGGCGTCGCCGATGGACAGGCACAGGCCCGGTGTTGCGGCACCGATCCACGGGCCCCGGCCCAGCCGGACGATCACATCGCCGTAGTAGCCCATCACGCCGTTGCCGGGCACTTCGCGGACCTCGGTCAGCTCTGCGGCAGGGGTGTCGGCCAGCGCCGTGACAATCGCCCGTGACAGCGGATGGTTCGAACTTTGTGCCAGCGCCTTGGCGATTTGGCGGTCCGTCGCGCTCAGGTCATCGGGCAGGTTCACAAAAGGCCGCGTCAGGGTGCCTGTTTTGTCGCACATCACGTGGCTGACTTCTGCCAAACGTTCCAGCGCGGTGGCGTGACGCACCAGATAGCCCAGCGAAAACAAACGACTGACGGCAGCGGTGGACACCGCAGGTACCGCAAGTCCAAGGGCGCAGGGGCAGGTGATGATCAGCACGGCCGTTGCCACATTGATCGCAAAGCGCAGGTCGCCTGTGGCAAACCACCAGCCCGCAAAGGCCACCAACGCCAGCCCGTGCACGGCGGGCGCATAGATCTGCGCTGCGCGGTCGGCCAGCGCGGTATAACTGTTGCGCGCGTTTTCTGCGGTTTCAACCAGCGCGGCCATGCGGCGCAGGGATGTATCGGTGCCGTCGCAGAGCGACCGTAGGCGCAGGGGCGCGGTCAAATTGACCTCTCCGGCTTGCAATGTCGCGCCGGCGTCTAAGCTAATGGCCGCGCTTTCGCCGGTTAGGATCGACCGGTCCATCAGGGCCGCGGTCGACAGCAGCACCCCGTCGACGGGCACGCGCGCGCCCGTCGGCACCAAGACGATATCGCCCATGCGCAGGTCTGCGGCGGGCACGGTTTCGCTATGGGCGCCGTTGATACGCGTCGCGGTCTGCACCTCAAGCGCGGCCAACTCGCGCGCGGCGGACCGGGCGGTGGTGCGGGTGCGGTGATCCAGATAGCGGCCGATCAGCAGGAAAAACGTCAGCGACAGCGCCGCGTCGAAATAGGCGTGTTCGCCCCCTGACAGGGATTCAAAGAGCGACATGCCGGACGCCAGCAAAATCGCGAGCGAGATCGGCACATCCATGTTCAGCCGACCCGCCCGCAGCGCGGTCATGGCCGAGGTAAAGAATGGTTGCGCCGCATAGGCGACCGTCGGCAGTGCGATCATGGCAGAGATCATGTGGAACATGTCCCGCGTCGCGCCGTCCGCGCCCGACCAGATCGCGACGGACAGCAACATGACGTTCATCATGGCAAAGCCCGCGACCGCCATGCGCAGCAGCAAGGCGCGCCCTTGGGCATCGCGCGTCGCCTCTAGCCGGGCGACATCAAGGGGATAAATCTCGTATCCCATGGCCGCCACGGCGGTTTGGACCGCCTCGGGATCAACTTGGCCCGCAACCGACAGCCGCTTCATCGACAGGTTCACGCGGACAGTTGCGACACCGTTCAGGTGCGACAAGCCGCGTTCAATCTTGCCGATGCAAGCGGCGCAGGTGACGCCGGGGACCGAGAATTGCAGCGCAGGACCCTGCGCCGTTTCCTGCGCCAAAGGGGCCGCTGCGCAAGCAGGACAGCCTGACATCATGGCAGGACCGCCACGATCACGCGCTGCTGGAACAGCGTGCCGTCCTCGGCCCGCAGTTTCACGCGCAGGTTCCAATTGCCACCGCCGCCGCCTGCGATCGTGGCCCGCAGCGCGCCGTCTTCAAAGCGGAAATCTGGCGTCTGATCGCGGGCGACGCTGGTGGCGCGGCCAAAGGTTGCCTCTTCGACCGTTGGGGCGATGGGCTGGCCATCTTGCACGATGAACAAGGCCAATTCATTGCCTTGCAGGGTCGCCCTAACGTCCCAGTTCAAACCAACCTGCGCATCGCGGTCGGCGTCAAAAGTCTGGCTGGCCACGTAAGAGTTCTTGACCTCTAGCCCCGGAAAGGTGCGCACGGCCTGCACGGCCAACGTCAGGTTCACCGCGATGATGATGCTGAACGCAAAGATAAAGATGCCAAGGACGTGCCAGCCTGTGATTTCGCGTGTCATTGGACTCTCCCGTTAAATGTCGTGGCTTGGCTGGCGCGGTCGCCTGTTGAGGCGTCCTCGACCCAAAAGCGCAGGGCCGTGTCGTGGGCGGTGGCCGCCGGATCGGACGCGCGGGCGGTGACATAGACGCGCTGGGTCAGGCTGGTGTCGGCGGGGACGGTGACGATGACATCACGATCCGCGTTCCCCTCTAGGTCGATGCGCAGCACGGTATCGGCGGTCAGGCTCAGGCGGAACTCGGCTTCGCTGAGTGATTTGTTCCGCAGCCGCACGTCATAGATATTGCGGATCGCGCCGTCGGATTGCACGACATAGGTCGGGTTGCGCACCGGGCTGACGGTCAGCTCGATCGGAGAGCGGATGAACAGCGCATAGACAAGGCCAACGCCGATGGCAGACCAAAGCAGGGTGTAGACAATCGTGCGCGGGCGCAGAATGTGCTGCCAGATCGGGCGTGGCGGCAGGCCAGACCGCTCGCGCGGCTCGTCCGTCAGGGCCATGTAGTCGATCAGGCCGCGCGGCTTGCCGATACGGTCCATCACATCGTCGCAGGCGTCGATGCACAGCGCGCAGGTAATGCATTCCATCTGCTGCCCGTCGCGGATGTCGATGCCCATCGGGCACACGTTTACGCAGGCCATGCAGTCGATGCAGTCGCCCTTCGTGGCGACCGGATCAGTGCCAGCGTGCAGCGCCTGCGCCAGATCCGGGACATGCGTGTTGGGCACATTGGGGTCGGTACGCTTGCCCTTGCCGCGCGGCTCTCCCCTCCAGTCGCGGTAGGCGACGGTCAGGGTGTCGGGGTCCATCATCGCGGATTGAATGCGCGGCCAGGGGCACATGTAGATGCAGACCTGTTCGCGCATAAAGCCGCCAAAGACAAAGGTCGTCGCGGTCAAAATGGCGATGGTGATATAGGCGGCGGGGTGCGCGGTGCCGTTTAGCAGGTTTCCCAGCAGGGCGGGGGCGTCGGTGAAATAGAACACCCAGGCACCGCCCGTGGCCAGTGCGATGGCAAGCCAGACCGTCCATTTCACGCTGCGCAGCCACGCCTTGTGCGCGGACCATTTGGCATTGTGGAGCCGCACACGGGCGTTGCGGTCGCCTTCAATCCAGCGTTCCACAAGGATGAACAGGTCAGTCCAGACCGTTTGCGGACAGGTATAGCCGCACCAGACGCGTCCCAGCGCCGAGGTGAACAGAAACAGCCCAAGGCCCGCCATGATCAGCAGGCCCGCGACGAAGTAAAATTCGTGGGGCCAAATCTCGATCCAGAAAAAGTAAAAGCGGCGGTTGGCCAGATCAACCAGCACCGCTTGGTCAGGCATGCCGGGGCCGCGGTCCCAGCGCAGCCATGGTGTGATGTAGTAAATGCCCAGCGTCAGCGCCAAGATCCACCATTTGAGGCGGCGAAAGGTACCACTGACGCGGCGGGGAAAGATCGGCTCGCGCGGGGCGTAGAGGGACGGAGTGGACATGACTAACCTGTACTATTGCCCGCCTGTGATAGGAGGCGCGCGGCAGCTGTGCTTTGATTTGAATCAAAACCGCCCCCGACCTTTGGTCAGGGGCGGCGTTACGTCACATAGGGCGTGATTATTCTGGCGCTTGTTCGCCGCCGCCAAGGCTGTGGACATAGACAGCCACGGCGTCGACATCGACATCTGACAACCGCTGGCCCCATGCGGGCATGACGCCAAAGCGGGCCTGCGTGATCGTCTGCGTCAGGCTGGCGGTATCGCCGCCATAAAGCCAGATCGCGTCGGTCAGGTTCGGCGCACCCATGTCGCGATTTCCGGTCGCGTCGTCGCTGTGGCAGGCGGCGCAGTTTTCGGAAAACAGCACTGCGCCTTCTGCGGCCTGTGCCCGATCCTCGACCGTGGCCGACAAGCTGATGACGTAGGTCACAAGCGAGGCGATTTCCGGCTTGGACAGGATGTCGCCAAAGGCAGGCATCTGTGACCAGCGGGCGTCGGGATCGGTGTCGTTACGGATGCCGTGGTCGATGGTCATGGCGATGGATGCAACGTCGCCGCCCCAAAGCCAGTCATCGTCCAGCAGGTTGGGATATCCCAGCGCGCCCGCCGCGCCAGAGCCGTGGCACTGGCTGCAATTGGCACGGAACACCGCGCCGCCCCGGGCGACGGCATAGCGGTGCAGCGGATCGCCGGGCGCGAGCGTTGGCAAATCGGCGGCGACCAAGTCGGCCACCAGTTGCGCGTTCTTCGCCTCGTGATCGGCGATGTCCTGCGCCACTGCGCCGCGTGTTGACCAACCCAGCGTGCCGCTGGTGGCACCCGAGATCATCGGCCAAGCAGGGTAAAAGATCGTGTAACCGACGGCCCAGACGATACAGGCATACAGCGTCCACAGCCACCAACGGGGCAGGGGGTTGTTCAGCTCTGTGATGCCATCCCAGCTGTGGCCGGTTGTCTCGACACCGGTTGTCTCGTCGATATTTTTGCCTTTGACCGGCTTCTTCTCAGTCACATTCTTAGTCATGGGGCTGACCCTTTGGGTTGGGCGCATCCTGATCGGCGCGAGCGTCAGGGCTGGCCTTAGGGGCGGAGTCATTGCGGAACGGGATCATGCTAGCGTCTTCACGGGCACGGCGCTGGCTGGGCAAAAAGGCCCAGATCGCGGCGCTGGCGAAGAAGCCGAACATGGCCAGCAAAATCCAACTGTCTGCCAGTTGGCGCATGAAGGTGTAGGTATCCATCAAAGCCTCCTATCGGCTGGCGTCGGGGGTGAAGGTGGAAAAGTCGACCATCGTGCCAAGCACCTGCAGGTAGGCGATCAACGCATCCATTTCCGAAATGCCGGGCTGGTCGTCAAAGTTCGCAACAGCCGCGCCGGGATAGCGTTCCAACAAGCCAGAGGTGTCGGAATCTGGATCAGCTTGCGCGCGGAAATCCAGCTTAGCTTGCGCGATATCCTCGTCGTCATAAGGAACGCCAACAAAGCGGTGGGTCGACATCAGGTCATCGACGTATTCGGCCTTGGCAGGCGTGGTTTCCAGAAAGGCATACTTTGGCATGACGCTTTCGGGAACAACCGCTTGCGGGTCGCGCAGGTGGTCGACGTGCCACGCGTTCGAATAGCGATTGCCGACGCGGGCCAGATCCGGCCCGGTCCGCTTTGATCCCCACTGGAACGGATGGTCGTACATCGATTCCGCTGCCAGTGAATAGTGACCGTAACGCTCTACCTCGTCGCGCATCGGGCGGATCATCTGGCTGTGACAGTTGTAGCAACCCTCGCGGACATAGATGTCACGCCCCGTCAGTTCGAGCGGGGAGTAGGGGCGCACGCCTTCGACCTCTTCGATCGTGTTTTCCAGCCAGAACAGCGGCGCGATTTCCACGATCCCGCCGATGCTGACCACGATCAAAGAGAAGGTCAGCAACAGCGTCGGACTTTTTTCAAGGATCGCGTGTTTATCAAGAAATGCCATGTGTTTGATCCTTATTCAGCCGCAACAGCGTAGCGTGCAGGAGTTGCGGTTGTGACGGGCTTACCGGCGCGGATGGTCATCCAGATGTTCCAAACCATGATCAGTGCACCCGACAGGAACATGACCCCGCCCAGACCGCGCACGACATACATCGGGAACTTGGCGCTGACGGTGTCGGCGAATGCGTTCACAAGGAAACCTTGGTCATCGACTTCACGCCACATCAGGCCTTCCATGATGCCGGACACCCACATGGAGGAGGCGTAAAGAACGATCCCCAGCGTCGCCAGCCAGAAGTGCCAGCTGATGGCGCGCATGGAATGCATTTCCTTTTGGCCCCACAGGCGCGGTGTCAGGAAGTAAAGGCAAGCGAAGGTGATCATGCCGTTCCAGCCAAGCGCGCCGGAATGAACGTGACCGATGGTCCAGTCCGTGTAGTGCGACAGCGAGTTCACAGCGCGGATCGACATCATCGGACCCTCGAATGTGGACATACCGTAGAAACCAAGGGACAGGACGAACATCCGCATGATCGGGTCGGTGCGCAGTTTGTCCCAAGCCCCTTGCAGGGTCATCAGACCGTTGATCATGCCGCCCCAGCTGGGCATCCACAGCACGATGGAAAACACCATGCCAAGGGTCGCAGCCCAATCGGGCAGGGCGGTATAGTGCAGGTGGTGCGGACCCGCCCAGATATAAAGAAAGATCAGCGCCCAGAAGTGGATGATCGACAGCTTGTAGCTATAGACCGGACGCTCTGCCTGCTTTGGCACGAAGTAATACATCATGCCCAGAAAGCCTGCGGTCAGAAAGAAGCCGACGGCGTTGTGGCCGTACCACCACTGGGTCATGGCATCCTGCACGCCCGCAAAGACTTGCACCGATTTGCTGCCCCAAAAGCTGACGGGGATCGACAGGTTGTTGACGACATGCAGCATGGCGACGGTGATGATGAAGGCCAAATAGAACCAGTTGGCGACGTAGATATGCTTTTCCCGGCGGCGCACGATCGTGCCAAGAAAGACCGCCAGATAGGCCAGCCAGACGATTGTCAGCCAGATATCGACGTACCATTCAGGCTCTGCGTATTCTTTGGACTGGGTCGAGCCGAGCAAATAGCCCGTGGCCGCCAGAACGATGAACAGCTGATAGCCCCAAAAGACGAACCATGCCGTTTTGCCGCCCCAAAGGCGCACGCCGCTGGTGCGCTGCACGACGTAAAACGATGTGCAGATCAGCGCGTTGCCGCCAAAGGCAAAGATCACGGCGCTGGTGTGTAGCGGCCGCAACCGGCCAAAGTTGGCAAAAGGTTGCGCCCATTCAAAGTTCAGCACCGGAAAGGCGAGCTGGAACGCAATGAAGGTGCCGACCAAAAAGCCTGCGATCCCCCAAAATGCAGTGGCGATGACGCCAGCGCGAATCACGCCGTCGCTGTATTCATCCATCGGCGCGGCAGGCGAGGCCACCTCGTCCGTTTGGCGCAGCACCTGCAAGAACAGGTATGCCGAAACCAGCATGATTAGAAAGGCATGTACCTGGTAGGATAGGTCATGTGCCCAATTCGCCCCGAGCGCTGCGATCAGCGTCACGCAGCCCAATAGCGTCAGCTTGACGTAATTCATCAATAGTCCCTCAACGTGCCGGCGCGCATCGCATGGCGCAGCCGGTTCCATCTTTGGGCCTAAAAGATGAATGCGATCAAAACTTTGATCTGCATCAAATATGCGTGTGTTCGCGCCGCGTTGTGGTTAAGCGACGACGCCGCCGTCTGCATCATCGCCGGTCGCGTTTTGCAGAAGGTCAATATTGATCACGATCACGCTGCGCCGGTCAGGCACATCAATGATGCCTTCACGCTTCAGCGCGCTGAACTGACGGCTGACGGTTTCCAGCGTCAGACCAAGATAATTGGCAATCTGATCGCGGGTCATGGGCAGATGCAGCGCTGCGGCATGGGCCGTGCCCGCACCCTTCGGCGTAATCAGTTGAGAGCGGCGGGCCAGCATATCCAGGAACGTCGCAATCTTTTCGCGCGCGGTCTTGCGGCCCAGCAGCAACATCCAGTCGCGGGCGGCGTCAAGCTCGTCCAGGGCAAGCTCCATCAAGCGCTGGGCGACGTGGGGGGTGTCGATCACCAGCGCCTCGAACGGGGCGCGGGCAAAGCAGCACAGGGTCACGTCCGTTGTGGCGGTGACGTCAAATTCGATCTTGGCGCGGCCGGGGCGGCCGATGAAGTCAGACGGAAGCAGAAGCCCGACCATCTGGGTACGCCCGTCTTCCATCGTTTTGGACAGCGATGCGACGCCGCTGACGACGGACGCCACATAGTCCAGCGGTTCCCCGCGCCACAGGATTTCTGTTCCGGCGGGGAAGGTCCGATAGGATTTCATCTTTTCAAGACGCAACAACTCTTCCGTGTCACAGCGCGCACAGACGGCACGGTGACGGATGGGGCAGGCGCTGCATTTTACGTCGACAAAATCAGGTATCATCATGGTTTTGATCTGTATCAAGGATTGGGCTTGGGATCACGGATAATCGAAGGGTATGTCACAGATTGATTTATTGCGCCGTCACGGCCTGTTTGATGCCAAGGTGCCCCGCTACACCAGTTACCCGCCCGCGAACCACTTTGGGCAAGGCGTTGGCGCTGATGTCCAGTGCGACTGGATTGCTGCGATTCCGCAGGGCCGCGCGGTGTCTGTGTATATTCATATCCCGTTCTGCCGACGGTTGTGTTGGTTCTGTGCTTGCCGCACCCAAGGCACCAGCACAATGCGACCAGTTGACGTTTATGTCGATCAACTTTTGCTAGAGCTTGCCCAGCTGCGCCGTCTTGCCCCTGCGGGGCTTCGGATGGGGCGGCTTCACCTTGGGGGCGGCACGCCGACGATTCTGCCCGCCAAAACAATGGCTCGGCTGTTGCGGGCGGTCTTTACCGCGTTTGACCGCGCCGACGACTTCGAATTCTCGGTCGAGATTGACCCCACCGACGCCGCCCCCGACCTGCTGCAAACGCTGATCGATTTTGGCATGAGCCGCGCCAGCATCGGGGTGCAGGACTTTGCGCCCGCGGTGCAAAAGGCGATCGGTCGCCCGCAATCGCTTGAGCAGACGCAGACCGTCGCGCAATTCCTGCGCGATGCGGGTCTGCGCAGTCTGAACGTAGATTTGCTGTACGGGCTGCCCCACCAGACGCCAGACAGCTTTCGCCGGACGCTTGATCATGTCTCTGATCTTGGCCCGGATCGGTTGGCGATTTACGGCTACGCTCATGTGCCGTGGATGTCGAAGCGGCAGGTGATGATCAAGGATGACACGCTGCCGGACGCCATGGCGCGGTTTGAACTGGCCGAGATCGCCAATGACGCCATGACGGCGCAGGGCTTTCGCGCCATCGGCATCGACCATTTCGCCAAACCCAGCGACTCGCTCGCGCGCGCCGATGCAAACGGCACGCTGCGGCGCAATTTCCAAGGCTATACCGACGATCAAAGCGAGACGCTGCTTGGCCTTGGTGCCTCTGCCATTTCGGCCTTTCACGAGGGGTTCGTGCAAAACGCGGTGGCGACATCGGCGTGGCATGACCGGGTGGGGCAGGACGGGCTTGCTGGACAAAAAGGCTATGTGTTGACGCCGCAGGACCGGGTGGTGTCGCAGATCATCGCCGACCTGATGTGCCGCTTTACCTTTAATACTGCGGCCTTGTTGCAGCAGTTTCCGGGGCAGCACGGCCTAATCGCATCTGCCCGCGCCATGCTGTGCGAACGGTTCGGTGATGCGATCACGGTGCAAGGTGACACCCTGCACCTGACGCCGCAGGCAAAGCCATTGGTGCGGATCATGGCGCGGCACGTGGACACTTTTATCGGCGTGTCAGGTGGTTATTCCGCTGCGATCTGACCGCGAAGAGACATTAGGCGTTCCTTCATACCGCCTATGAAATAAGCAAAGCCACAGTCCCGCAATGGTGCGGAGCCGCACAGGCAATCGTTCGTTGCCCCGGACGGCGCGTTGTGGCATCAGACAATCAATCATAGCGAACGGATGAGTGCAGATCGTGGCAAACTTCGAGACCCGCCGCACGATGATGGTCGACACGCAGGTGCGACCCTCTGACGTGACAAAATTCCCCATCATTGATGCAATGCTCAGCGTTCCGCGTGAACGTTTTGTCCCTGCCTCGCTGCGCGAAGCGGCTTATGTCGGTGAAAACCTGACCCTGCCGGGCGGGCGCACCATGCTAGAGCCGCGCACGCTGGCCAAAATGCTGGACGCGCTGGACGTTAAGCCAACTGATGTGATGCTGGATGTGGGCTGCGGGCTTGGCTACGGCACTGCTGTTGCGGCGCGTTTGGCTGAATTTGTGGTCGCGCTGGAAGACGACGAAACCCGCGCCGCAGAGGCGCAGGCGAACCTGTCAGATGCAGGCGTTGATAATGCCGCCGTGATCACGGGCGATCTGACCGAAGGTGTCGCAAAATCAGGCCCCTATGATGTGATCGTCATTCATGGCGCTGTGGAATTTGTTCCCGATGCACTGCTGGCGCAGCTGCGTGACGGCGGCCGCATCGCCGCGCTGTTTGCGCAGGGCGCGCTGGGCACCGTACGGATCGGTTTGAAAACGGACGGCCGCGTTGATTGGCGCGATGCGTTTAACGCAGGCGCTCCGGTCATAGCTGGTTTCGCCAAAGCCCCGGTATTTGCGCTGTGATGTTGCGCCGGGTCCTGCGGCAGGGTGCTGCCATCGTTTGCTTGGCAATGGCGTCGACGGCCGTTTCTGCTGAAACCATCGCGAACGCGCTGGCTGACGCCTATAATAACTCTGGTTTGCTGGCGCAGAACCGCGCTGTGCTGCGCGCCGCCGACGAAGACGTGGCGCAGGCCGCGTCGCGGCTATTGCCCGTCGTCAGCTGGGCCGCCGCTGCAACCCGCAGCTTTCCGCGCGCCGTTGGGGCTGACGTCATCACGGGCAGCCTGTCCTTGTCGGCCAGCCTGACGCTGTATGACGCCGGGGCCAACCAGTTGGCGATTGCCGCGCAAAAACAGTTGGTGCTGGGCACCCGCGAATCGTTGCGCGATGTGGAACAGCAGGTCCTGTTCCGGGCTGTGCAGGCCTATATGTCCGTGCGCAGTACCGCTGAATTTATCAGTTTGCGCCAGAATAACCTGCGCGTTTTGCAGCAGGAACTGCGGGCCGCGCAGGACCGGTTCGATGTGGGCGAAGTGACGCGCACAGACGTAGCATTGGCACAGGCCAGCGTTGCCTCTGCCCAAAGCTTGCTTAGCGGCGCGCAGGGTGATGCACGTCAGGCTGCGGCTGAATTTGTCGCCGCCGTTGGCCGCAAGCCCGGCGATCTGGCTGCCGTGGCACCCGCACCGGTGTCCAAGTCGGAATCTGAAGCCGCCGCGCTGGCCGTGCGCAACCACCCCAGCGTGTTGCAGGCGCAGTATTCTGTCGCCGCGAACGAGCTTGCGATTGAACGCGCCAAGACCGCCTATAAGCCGACAGTGTCGCTTGGCGCTGATATCGGCGTTGATTTCAACGGCAATGCTGGGCGCAGCGTCGACCTGAGCGTTGGCGGCCCGATCTACAGCGGCGGCGCTTTGCCCTCGCAGGTGCGTCAGGCAATGGCGACCCGCGATCAGGCACGTGCCGCGCTGCATCTTGCCTCGCTCGGCGTGCAGCAGTCGGTGTCCAATGCCTACGCCAGCCTTCAGGTGGCGCGTGCCTCGCTCAGCTCGACCGACGAACAGGTCCGCGCTGCCCGCGTCGCCTTTGAGGGGATTCGCGAAGAAGCGACTCTGGGCGCGCGTACCACGCTGGATGTGCTGAACGCTGAACAAAATCTGCTCAGTGCGCGTGCAAACGTGATCACGGCGCAAGAAGGTGAAGTAAACGCATCTTACGCTGTGTTGTCGGCGATGGGCCTGCTGACGGCAGAGCATCTGAACCTGAATGTGCAGCAATATGACCCTGCGGCGTATTATAATCTGGTTAAGGATGCCCCGGCGGCCTTGTCAGAGCAGGGGCAGGCGCTGGACCGGGTTTTGCGGGCTATTGGCCAGTAAGGTCCTGCAAACATTTAGTTGTTTGGTGACACCGTTGCCGCTACTGTAGGTGCAGTGCGGCGAAACCGGGATGAATCATGTCTGATCCGATGACCAATGTCGAAATAGAGGATGTCTTGTCGTCCATTCGGCGACTGGTCGCGGAAGGGACCCCAGGTAAAGCTGTGGTTTCGTCTAAGCCGCCGCGCACCATGCCAAAATTAGTGCTGACACCTGCGCTGCGGGTCGACACCGCGCCAGAGCCTGCGCGTCATGCGGCGGCAGAAGCCGAGCCGATTAAGCTGCAAGACGCGCAGCGCGTGGACGCTTTCGCGCCGCAGTCTCCGACTTTAGTCAAAGCGGTTGATCCGGCCAGCGAACGCCTGAACCTGCTTGCGACCATCGCAGAGCTGGAAGCTGCTGTGCGGGACCAGCCGGACGAGTGGGAGCCTGACGGCACCGGCACGCCCATGGAATTTAGCTGGGCGCGCGCGGGCTTTCGCGGTGACGTTCCGGTCGAGGATGCGGAAGAGATTGTAGCAGCACCTGCAAACGTTTCGGCTTGGCCTAGAACACTGGTCGAGGCGGCAAAGCGTTATGGCGACACGGAAAATGCGCCCGATGATGATGCGGCAAAGGATGATCTGGTCAAGGATGTTGCGGTAGAGGATGTCGCATTTCGGCATCATACTGCGTCAGGCACTGCGCCTGCGCCTGCGGATGAGGCGGAGTTCAATGACGATCTGATCGGCGGCCCCGATCTGGGCGAAGACCCAGAGGCGATGCTGGATAGCTATCTATCCGACGACGCGATCATCGACGAAGTCATGCTGCGCGACATCGTGCGCGACATCGTGCGGCAAGAATTGCAGGGCAAGCTGGGCGAGCGGATTACCCGCAATGTTCGCAAGATGGTCCGGCGCGAAATTCACCGCGCCCTGACCACGCAAAGCTTTGACTAACCTTTAATCGTTTCAGCCATGCCCAGCAGGGCATCCAGATCCAGATGTGCCGCAATATGGTCGGCAAGCGCATCCAGCGTTGTCTGGACGCTTGCGCCATAGTCCCCGGCCGTCACGGGTTTGCCCAAGCGCGCCAAATAGGCCGCGCGAAAAGCATCCGCAGCGAACAGGCCGTGCAGATAGCAGCCCATGACCCGACCGTCGGCGCTTTGTGCGCCCTCTGGCCGGCCATCCAGGGTCAGCCATGGGCTTCGGGTGGCGGGGCCGGTGGTCTGCCCCAAGTGGATCTCATAGCCGCTCACAGCGTCGCCTGTGGGGCGATAGATCGCCTGACTAAGCTTTACGCGTTTGTGCCGTCCCATAACGGTGGTGATGTCCAAGTGACCCAGCCCCGGTACGCTGCCCGGCGGTCCTTCGATCCCGTCCGGGTCGGCGATGGTCTGCCCCAGCATCTGATAGCCGCCGCAAATCCCCAGCACATGCCCGCCGCGCCGGATGTGGGCGGCCAAGTCAATGTCCCAGCCCTGCGCCCGAAAATGCGCAAGGTCGGCAATCGTGGACTTTGACCCCGGCAACAGGATCAGATCCGCATCAAGGGGCAGGGGGCGACCTTCTGGCACGATCTCGACGCTGACGTCTGGGGTGGTGGACAGCGGGTCAAGGTCATCGAAATTGGCGATCCGGTTCAGCCGCGGGACGGCAATGCGGATCGGGCCGCCGGGGCGGCTGGCGACGTCCATCACATCCTCTGCCGGAAGGCGCCATGCGTCGGCAAACCACGGCAGGATGCCCAGCGGCGTCCAGCCGGTGCGACCTGCAATGGCCGTCATCCCGTCGGCAAAAAGGCTCGGATCGCCGCGAAATTTGTTGATCGCAAAGCCCTTGATCAGCGCATCATCGCTGGGGTCCAGCACGACATGGGTGCCAACCAGTTGCGCAATCACACCGCCGCGGTCGATGTCGCCGATCAGAACGACAGGTACGCCAGCGGCGGCGGCGAAGCCCATGTTGGCAATATCGCCCGCGCGCAGGTTAATCTCGGCGGGGCTGCCCGCGCCTTCAACTATGATCAGATCGCAGGTCTTGGCGAGCGCTTGAAAGCTGGCCAAGACCTCTGGCAGCAATTGCGCCTTCATCTGACCATAGGCGCGGGCCTGAACGGTGGCGATGCGCTGGCCGCGCAAAATGACCTGCGCGCCAATGTCGGTTTCCGGCTTCAGTAGGACGGGGTTCATATCAACAACCGGATCGCGCCCACACGCCAGTGCCTGCAAGGCCTGCGCCCGGCCAATTTCGCCGCCATCAACGGTGACGGCGGCATTATTCGACATGTTCTGTGGCTTAAATGGCGCAACCCGTAGGCCCGCACGGGTGGCAGCGCGAGCGATCCCTGCGACCAACATCGACTTGCCGACGTTCGATCCGGCCCCTTGAATCATGATCGCCTTGGTCACGTGGCGCGTCCCTTTGTTGTTGCTTTGACACGTCTGGCACGGGGCACAAAAAAACGCGACCCCGGGGGGCCGCGTTCAAGTGTCGGATTAGAGGCAAGATTAGGCGGCGCGTGCGTCCTGTTCGGCAGCGTTGCGGCGTTCGCTTTCTTCGCGAGACAGCGCAACAGAGGTGCGAACACCCTTGCCGACGAATTCCATGAGACCAGTCACAACCCGTTCGTTCGGGTCGATGCCGGCGCAGGACAGCACTTCACGGCCATCACGCGAGCGCGCCCAGCGGGCGATCTGCTCTGGGCCGTTGCCATACTTCTTGTCATCCGCGATGGCGTCATCCAGCGCTGCAAGGACCACTGCCGCAAAGAGCTTGCGGGCGCGGTTGCCCTGTTCGTTGTTGAACGCTGTGCCGTCGACGAAATCTCTCATAGTAGGTCCTTCTCGATTCTTTTTAGCTCTTGTGGTTCCGGCGTGAAGGCCCTTATGCCCGATCGCATCCGATTCGGGGGACCTCTTTTGGAATGGCTGCCATGCGCTTAATGCATGGCTCGCTGTATTGTCATCGCTTATATAGTCGCCTTGCCAGCACCCCACGCGCCAGATATAGACCGCGTCACACCAGCTTCAACCTTTCGCCACATTTTTGACACGAAGTGAATCATGCCCAAAATCAACGGTAACGAAATCCGCCCCGGTAATACTCTGGAACACGACGGCGGCCTTTGGGTTGCAGTCAAGGTCGATCATGTAAAACCCGGCAAGGGTGGCGCATTTGCACAGGTCGAAATGAAGAACCTGCGCGATGGTCGTAAATTGAACGAACGCTTTCGGTCCGCCGACAAGGTTGAAAAGGTTCAGCTAGAGCAGAAAGACCAGCAGTTCCTGTTCGAAACTGACGACATGCTGACCTTTATGGACACCGAAACCTACGAGCAGATCGCATTGCCCGCAGACATTCTGGGTGATCGCCGTCCGTTCCTGCAGGACGGTATGATCGTTCACATCGAATACTACGGCGACGAAGCCCTGAACGTCACGCTGCCCCTGCGCGTTAAGTGCAAGGTCGTCGAGACTGAGCCTGTCGTCAAAGGTCAGACGGCTGCGAACAGCTTTAAGCCCGGTATTCTGGACAACGGCGTGCGTGTCATGATCCCGCCCTTCGTTGGTACGGATGAAGACATCATCGTGAACACCGAACTGTTCGAATACGTCGAACGCGCCTGACCGCTAGCCGCGCCTGACCACTAGCCCGGCCTGCTATAGCGGCGGGCTGGGGTTGAACAATTCGTCATGCGATCCTCCCTCTTGATCTGAGGTGAGGATCGCTGCGAAATCCTAAGAAATTGTTACGCGCTTTCGGGAATGTCGCCCGGATGCGGTGTCAGCTGCGCACCCGTCGTGCGAAGATCGCTGGCACGGTCGAACCGCAGATAGGCCATCGCCTGATCGCCAGCGACCGTATACACCGTTCCCGCCACGCGTTCGCCCGACGCGATTTCATCCCCCGGCTGCGCGGTGCCGTCGACTGTGACGCGCACCAGACCTTTGCGTAGGGTGGTTTTATGCTTCATCCGGGCGACAATTTCCTGACCGACGAAACAGCCCTTACGGAAATCGACGCCGTGCAGCCGCTCGAACCCGGCCTCTAGGATATAGCTCTCTGGGTGGAGTTCCACGCCGGTTTGGGGAACCAGATGGGCGACGTGCAGGGCGTCCCAGTCGGTTTGATCGCTGACATCTTGGTCGCCGTAAAAGCGCCAGCCCAATGCTGCATTGCGCGGATCGCGCAGCGCCCCGTCCGGTTCAGGCCCGGTACCGCGCGAGGCTATGATATCTGTCTGCGCAATCTGCACTTTGGCGCGCAGGCGGTACATCGTCAGCCGTTGCAACAACGCCGCAGCGTGGCTGGCGGCGACGTCGATCAGAATGCGATCCGGTTCATTGATGATAAAGAAGTCCGACAGATACTTGCCCTGCGGGGTCAGCAATGCGGCATAGACAAGGTTGCCGTCTGACCCGGTGACATTGTTCGTCACGAGGCCTTGTAAGAAATCGACCCGGTCGGCCCCGGTCAGGGCCAGAACGACACGGTCAGTCATGGGAGTCACCTTCTTTGGACTTGAACTGCATCGCATATAGATCGGCATAGATACCGCCGCGTTCAAGCAGGGCGTCGTGGGTGCCTTGATCGACGACGCGGCCATGATCCATCACGACAATGCTGTCGGCGTTGCGCACGGTGGATAGGCGGTGGGCGATGACAAGCGTTGTGCGCCCCACAGAGAGCTTCTCGAGCGCCTCTTGCACCAGCGCCTCGGACTTGGTGTCCAGCGCGCTTGTCGCCTCGTCCAGCAGCAGGATTGGCGTGTCACGCAGCAGGGCGCGGGCGATAGCGACGCGCTGGCGCTGGCCGCCCGACAGGTTCGATCCGCGCGGGCCAGCGGGGCTATCTAGGCCGTTTGGCAGTTGCGGTAGAAAATCGGTTACATGGGCCGCGTCCAGCACAGCGTTCAGGCGGGCGTCGGTGATGTCGGTGCGGCCCAGCAGGATATTATCGCGCAGGGTTTCGTCAAACAGCGCAGCATCCTGCGTGACAACCGAAAACAGCCCGCGCAGGGCTGCCAGATCCATCTGGTCCACGGCCACATCATCAATCATCACCTGCCCATCAGCCGTGTCCACCAGCCGGGTCAGCACGTTGAACACTGTGCTTTTCCCTGCGCCAGAGGCACCGACCAGCGCCGTCGTGCGCCCCGCGACAGCGGTAAAGCTGGCGCCGCGCAGCACGGGTAGATCGCCATAGTTCAACGCCACGTCCCGCAGCGTGATCTGCGGCGCATGGGCCGGGGCAGGGGCACCGTTTGGCGGCGACAGCAGCGACGGGCGTTCGTCAAAGATGCTGCGCAGCCGGTCGATGCTGGCCGTTGCGACCTGCCATTGGCCGCTGGTCTGGCCCAGCCTACGCAGCGGGTCAAAGACCAGCGCCATGGCGGTGAAGAAGGACATGAACTCGCCCACGGTCTTGTTGCCGGCGATAATCTCGCCGCCGCCAAAGATCATGACCGCCAGAAAGCCGACACCCGTCATGACGTCGATCATGGCGGGCACTGCGGCTTGGCCAGCGACGGCCTTGACCTCTGCCCCGACGCGGGCGTCGGCAAGCGTGTCGTAGCGGTCGGATTGATACCGCTCTAGCGCGTTAAGCTTGATGGGATTGATGCCGTGAAACACCTCGTCCAGACGGGTCGCCATACGGCCAGCCAGATCGCGCGCGGTGACAGAGCGGCGGCGCACATAGGCCTGCGCCAGCAGGGCGGGCATAATCAGGAACGGCGTGCCGACCAGTGCGATCAGCGTCCAGCGCCAGTCGACGGACAGGGCGACGCTAAACAGCACCAGCACCGTGACCGCATCGCGCCCAAGGCCGACAAGGATCGCGGACCAGCTGGAACTGACGACGGTGACATCGCCTTGCAGCCGCTCGATCAGCTGGCCGGGCGGGTTGATTTGGTGAAAGGCGCTGTCGAGCTGCATCAGGTGCGACAGCAGATCGCTGCGCATCCCAGCGGCGGCGCGTTGGCTGGCGCTTTGCAGCAAAATCCGCTGCCCGGCAGAAGTGACAGCTCGGGTCAGAAAGATGCCCATGATGACAAGGCCCACGACCCACAACGCACCGCTGTCACCGCCGATAAAGACGCGGTCGAACATCGGCTGGATCAGATAGGACAAAAGCCCCAGCATGCCGCCTTCGATCGCCATCATGATGACGGCTAGCGCGATCACCCAGCGGTGTGGATGCAGATAGCTGCGCCAAAGCCAGCGGAACGCCTCTGTGCTTGCGGAATTGCTCATACCGACAACGTGCGGCGGCTGGCGAACAGGGCGCGCACGGCGTCCGGATCGTATTCATCGCGCACCCAGTCGCGGATCGAGATGGGGCCTTGTTCTAGCCGCGCGGCATAAACGTCCAAAAAGGCGTCCTGAATGCCCGTCTTGGTCCATTTCAGATGCAGATATTTCATCGACAAATGCTGCCGTGCCTCTGCCAATGGCGTGCCTTGATCCAGCAAATACAGCACCGACACCAATCCGGCGCGGTCAGCACCGGATTTGCAGTGCATCAGGAACGGGCGCTGGATCGTGTCGAAGGCGTCGAAAAGTTCTAGCAGTTTGTCGCGGATCGGCGCGCCGCGGGCGGCAAATTTGACACTGATCAGGTCAAGGCCAAGGGCGGCGCAGGCCTCTTTTTCCAACAGATAAGCAGGGGCATCGTTTTCGCCGCGCAGGTTCAGCACGGCCTTGATACCCCTGTCGCGGTAGGCGCGCAGGCGGCTCTCATGCGGGTGGTTAGAACGAAAAACGCCCGGTGCGACTTCGTCAAAGTTGGTCCAGCGATAGCGCAGAAAGCCGTGATCAATCATTTGGTAATGCCACCACGCGCGCCTGCGGCTGGCGGCATCGGTTAGTCCGTGGGCGCGGCCCGGCCCTGAAAATGTCGTAAGGAACTTGCGCAGCATGCGGGGGCCTTTGCGGTCAGGGCGGCTGTGACGATACACCTAACCCCTTGGACGCGGCGCGGCAAGCGAGCGAGCGGTGTTGACGCTGCGCCGCGGCAGAGTACTGTTCGCGGCGAAACCTGACAATGAAAGCCTGCCGATGTCCCTGTCCCAAGGTCGCACCTATCTTGCCATTCCCGGCCCCTCTGTCATGCCAGACGCCGTGCTGCGGGCGATGCACCGCGCATCCCCTAATATCTACGAGGGAGAGCTGCACGACGTCGTGGCAAGCCTGCTGCCTGACCTAAAAGCCTTGGCGCAAACGACGGGAGACGTGGCGATTTATACCGGCAACGGCCATGCCGCATGGGAGGCGTCGCTGGCCAACGTTTGCGCCCCCGGCGACACCGTGCTGGTGCTGGCGACAGGCCGGTTCGGCCACGGCTGGGCAGAGATGGCGCGCGGCCTTGGGCTGAGCGTCGATGTACTGGACTTTGGCGAACAGGACGCGGTGGACATGGACCGGGTGACCGCCGCCCTAAAGGCTGACAGCGCCGGCCTGATCAAGGCAGTGCTGGTGTGCCAGACCGACACCTCGACCGGGGTGCGCAATGATGTGGCGGGCGTGCGGGCGGCGATGGACGCGGCCGGGCATGATGCGCTGCTGATGGCGGACTGCATGGCATCGCTGGGCTGCGATACCTTTGCGATGGACGATTGGGGCGTCGATGTCATGGTCGCAGGCTGCCAGAAGGGTCTGATGACCCCGGCGGGCCTTGGGTTCGTGTTTTTCAACGCCAAGGCGGCGGGGCGGCAAGTGGGCCGCGTGTCGGTCTGGTGGAACTGGCAGCCGCGCGCGCATCCGAATATGTTCTATGAATACTTTAACGGCACCGCGCCAACGCATCACCTATACGGTCTGCGGGCCGCGCTGGATCTGATCAAAGAAGAGGGGCTGGACAATGTCATGGCCCGCCACGCCGTGCTGGCCCGGGCGATCTGGGCGGCCTGCGATGTTTGGGGGCAGGGCGGTGCGCTGCGGTTGAACGTCAAGGACCCGGCGAACCGGTCCCATTCAGTCACGTCCATCGGGATGGAACCGGGGCAGGGCGACAAGCTGCGGCAGTGGTGCGAGCATCAGGCGGGCCTGACGCTGGGTATTGGATTGGGGCGCGAGCCTGCGGATGCGTGGTTCCGCATTGGCCATATGGGCCATGTGAACGCGCAGATGATCCTTGGCTGTCTTGCCACGATCGAGGCGGGTTTGATCGCCTGCGATATCCCCCATCAGGCGGGCGGTATTCGGGCGGCGGCAGAGGTGATCGCCGCCGCCTAAACCTTATTGCGGATGAGCGGCGAGCCAGTCGTTCATCTGCGCAATCTCGGCAGCTTGGGCGGCAAGGATATCTTCGGCTAGCGCCTTGATCTGCGGATCAGATGTCGTTTGCAGCACGGTGTTCGCCATATCGATGGCGGACTGGTGATGGGGCACCATGCCGGCCATGAAATCATGGTCGGGATTGCCAGTCATCGGCATGTCGCCCGTCATGTTCCCGTGGTCCACTGGCATGTCGCCATAGTCCATTCCGGATATGTCGCCATGATCCCAGACCATCATACCGCCGACGCCAACGGCGGCACCTATGACCAGTCCGGCGATTGCTCCGAGTGTCGTTGACATTGTATGAACTCCTGTTTGCGTTGCATTTAGGAGTTATGCCGTTAAATCGCGGCCGCAAGCGGTGATTTGCGCGCCATCACTCTTGTGATCGGGCAGAGGCGAGCGCCTGCGGCAAAGCAGCGGCAAAGGCGGCGATTTCCGCCTCTGGTCCGCAGCTGACGCGAATGCAGCGGTCATGCGGCGCAACGAAGGGCATGCGCACAAAAATGCCTGCATCGCCTAGCGCTACCAACACGCGGCGGGCAAAGGTGCCGTCTTGGCCGCAATCGATGGTGACGAAGTTTGTGGCGGAGGGTAGCGGCGTCAGCCCGTTGCCGCGCGCAATCGTGGCCAGGCTGTCACGGCAGGCGGCGACCTTGCCCTGCACCTGCGCCAGCCAATCCTGATCCGCCAGCGCAGCAAGCGCGGCGGCTTGGCTGCTGCGGTTCATGCCAAAATGATTGCGCACCCGGTCAAAGGCGGCGATCAGCGGCGCTGGCCCGATGGCATAACCGGTGCGGGCCCCTGCAAGGCCGTAAGCCTTGGAAAAGGTGCGCATGCGGATGACGCGGTCGTCATGCGGCGCGACATAGGGCGCGGTGCCATCCGGCGCGAGGTCGATATAAGCCTCGTCCAGCACGAGCAAGCAGCCATCCGGCACAGCGCTGATCATGCGTTGCAGCGTGGCGGCATCGTGGTGACTGCCCATCGGATTGTCGGGGTTCGCGATGTAAATCAGCTTTGCGCCGACCTCTTTCGCTTTGGCGATCAGGCGGTCGGGGTCTTCGTGATTGCCCGCATATGGGACGCTGTGTAGCACGCCGCCAAAGCCGGTGACGTGGTAGTTGAATGTCGGGTATGCCCCGGCGCTGGTTACGACCGCATCGCCAGAGGTGATGATCAGGCGCACCAGATTGCCCAGCAGCGTGTCGATGCCTTCGCCCACCATGATGTGGGCCGCGTCGATATCGTGATGCGCAGCAAGGGCTTGGCGCAGGTCATACGCCTCTGGATCTGGGTATTGCCAGATATCAGCGGCGGAGGATTGCAGCGCTGCGATGGCGCGCGGCGAGGGACCAAAGCCGGATTCGTTCGCGCCGAGGCGGGCAGCGAAGGGTTTGCCGCGCGTGCGTTCTTGTGTTTCCGGGCCGACGAAGGGGACTGTGGCGGGCAAGGATTGCGCCAGAGGGGTTAGGCGGGGGTCTGTTGGATGAGCCACGGGAGCCTCCGGCGGGAGTATTTCAGGAAAAAGCGAGGATGGGTGGCCGGAGGCACGCGTTGATGCCTCCGGCGGGAGTATTTTTGGCAAGATGATGCCGGGGTCAGTCGATTTCTGACAGGCGGGCGAGGGCGGTTTTGAGCTGCTCTGCTTCCGCTTCGCGGTCTGCGAGGTTTTGCTTCGTCTCGGCGACAACCTCTGGCGGGGCGGAGTCCGCGAATTTCGGATTGTTCGCGCGGCCTGCGAGACCTTTGATTTCCTTTTCGAGTTTCATCAGGCCTTTAGCGAGGCGGTCTTTTTCAGCGTCCACGTCGATCAGACCTGCCAGCGGCAGGGCGAAGGTCGCGCCTTTGACGGCGACGGTCAGGGAGCCTTTGGGCACCTCGGCGGCGACGTCGATGCTTTCGATCCGGGCCAGGCGCTGGATCATGGGCAGGTTGCTGGCCTGCGCCTTTTGCGCATCGCTGTCGGCCTCGATCCGCAGTACGCCAATTTTCAGGCCAGCGGGCACGTTCATTTGCGCGCGGGCAGAGCGGACGCCGTCGATCAAAGAGATCGTCCAATCCATTTCGGCCTGCGCTTGCGCGTCGACCAGATCGGCGGTCAGGGTGTCGGGCCACGGCGTCAGCGCCAGCATTTGGGCGCGGGTGCCGGTGAGGGACCAAAGCTCTTCTGTGATGAAGGGCATGAAGGGGTGCAGCATGGCAAAGCACTGGTCCAGCACCCAAGCCATGGTTTGCTGGGTTTCCAGTTTCTCGGCCTCTGCGCCGTCAAGCAGCAGGGGTTTGGAGAATTCGACGTACCAGTCGCAGACCTTGCCCCAGACGAAGGCATAAAGCGCGTTCGCGGCATCATTGAAGCGGTACGCGGTCAGGGCGGCGTCGACTTCGACGCGGACTTTAGCGGTCTCGCCAATGATCCAGCGGTTCACGGTTTGTGTGGCCTGCGGGACGCCGTCTGCACGCGGTGCGGTGAAGACGGCGTTCATTTCCGCAAAGCGGGTGGCATTCCAGAGCTTCGTGCCGAAGTTGCGGTAGCCCTTGATGCGGTCTTCGTTGATTTTCAGCACGCCGCCGATCGCAGCCATCGCGGCATTGTTGAAGCGCAGAGCGTCAGCACCATAAAGGTCGATCATTGCCAGCGGGTCGATGACGTTGCCGCGCGTCTTTGACATCTTCTCGCCCTTGGCGTCGCGGACAAGCTGATGCAAGTAGACGGTGTGGAACGGGATTTCATCCGTCACGGCCAGCGACATCATCATCATCCGGGCCACCCAGAAGAACAGGATGTCTTGTCCGGTGATCAGGACATCGCCGGGGAAATATTTCGCCAGTTCTGGCGTTTCATCGGGCCAGCCGAGGGTGCCGAAGGGCCACAGGCCGGAAGAGAACCAAGTGTCGAGCACATCGGGGTCGCGCCACACGGGGTATTCCAGCTGGGTTGGGTCCTGAGACACGTTGTATTTCGCAAGGCTTTCGCTGAAGCGTTGGATCGCCTCGGCGCGTGTGCTGACCTCGACCACTTTGGCGTGGCTTAGGGGGCTGGGGATGTCGGCGTTGTCGAAGACGAAGGCCGATTTGATGCTGTCCAGATCGACGCCGCAGTGCATCACGTCGTCGCGGTGCAGCATGCCGCCGTCGATCAGCAGGGTCATCAAATCGACCTCGTCCAGATCGCCGGAAGGGTTATGTTCGTCTGCGACGCCGAGGTCGAGGCCATACCACACCGGAATCTGGTGACCCCACCACAGCTGGCGAGAGATGCACCAAGGCTCGATGTTTTCCAGCCAGTGGTAATAGACCTTCTCGCCGCTCTCGGGGATGATTTTGGTGCGGCCGTCGCGGACGGCGTCCAGTGCGGGGCCGACGATTTGTGTCGTGTCCACGAACCATTGGTCGGTCAAGGCAGGCTCGATCACGACGCCGGAGCGGTCGCCGAAAGGCTGCATGATCTTCTTGGCCTCGACCAGCGGCACCAGTTCCTCGGCCTCGGTGCGGGCTTCGCCGCCTTCCTCTGGCGCGACGGGGGCTTTGATCGCCGCCTTGCCAAGGCGCGGGTCGGTGGCGACGGTCATCACGGCAAGGCCTTCGGCGGTGATGTCGGCGATGACCTTCTCGCGCGCCTCGAAGCGGTCAAGGCCACGGTAAGCCTCTGGCACAAGGTTCATGCCTGCGATCTTGGCTTCGTCAAAGGACTCGGTGCCATTCGCGATGGCCTGCGCGGTTGCGGCTTCTTCGTCGTAGGGGCGACCGTCGGCGCGCATGCGGCCTTTGGTGTCCATCAGGGCAAACATTGGGATGCCGCCGCGCTTGGCGACTTGGTAGTCGTTGAAATCGTGCGCGCCGGTGATTTTCACCGCGCCGGACCCGAAGGTCATGTCGGGGTATTCATCGGTGATGATCGGGATCAGACGGCGGGATTCCTTCGGCCCGACGGGGATTTCGCACAGCTTGCCGACGATTGCGGCATAGCGCGTGTCGTCCGGATGGACCGCAACGGCGCCATCGCCCAGCATGGTTTCGGGGCGCGTGGTGGCGATGGAAATATAATCGCGCTCTTCTTCGAACAGCACTGCGCCATCCTCGTCCTTTTCGACGTAGGTATAGGTCGCACCGCCCGCGAGGGGGTATTTGAAGTGCCACATGTGGCCGTCGACCTCGATATTCTCGACCTCGAGGTCGGAAATCGCGGTTTCAAAATGCGGGTCCCAGTTCACGAGGCGCTTGCCGCGATAAATCAGGCCCTTGTTATACATGTCGACAAAGACCTTGAGCACGGCGTCGTGGAAGTTGCCGTCTTTCTCGGACTCTGGCGCGGATTCGGCCCCGGACATGGTAAAGGCAGAGCGGTCCCAGTCCATGCTGTCGCCCAGACGCTTGGCCTGCTCTTCAATCGTGCCGCCGGACTGCGCCTTCCATTCCCAGATTTTCGCGATAAAGGCTTGGCGCCCCAGATCGGCGCGGCCGGGTTGCTGGGCCGCAGCAAGCTGTTTTTCCACGACAAGTTGCGTGGCGATGCCTGCGTGGTCCAGACCGGGCTGCCACAGCGTGTCATAGCCCTGCATCCGTTTCCACCGCGTCAGGATGTCCATCAGCGTATGGTTAAAGGCGTGGCCGACGTGCAGCGCTCCCGTCACATTGGGCGGCGGCAGCATGATGGTGAATGTTTCATCGCGGCGTTTGCCAGCGCCAGCCTTGAATGCGCGGGCCTCTTCCCAGGCGGCATAAATCGCGGCTTCGCGTGCGGCGGGGTCAAAGGTTTTATCCAGGGCCATGGGGCGTGTCCTTACATCTGTTTGACTAGGGTTTACCCAATGGGGGGCAAGGGGAAAAGGGGCAATGCCCGGCTCTGGACACTGGCGCGGTCTGGGTTAGGGTTCGCCGGGAAATATAAAGGTGCGCCTGCGATGGAAAAGTTCGGGAAAAGTCAGCCTATCACCCGGGTCGAGGATCAGCGGTTCCTGACCGGGCAGGGGCGCTATGTCGATGATATTGCGCCAGCGGGCGCGCTGTTTGCTGTGTTTGTGCGCGCTCAGGTCGGGCATGGCGTGCTGACGGGGATCGACGCGGATGATGCGCGGGCGGCCCCCGGTGTGCATGCGGTACTGACGGCGGACGATTTGCTGGCGGCGGGCATGGTGCTGGATCTGGCCGGCGCACAGATCAAGACGCGGGATGGCGGCAAAGGCGCGCATACACGGCGGCCCATTCTGGCGCAGGGTCATGTGCGCCACGTAGGCGAGCCGATTGCATGCGTGATCGCGGACACTTTGGCGCAGGCCCGCGACGCGGCAGAGCTGGTGATGGTGGATATCGACGATCTGCCCGCCAAGATGGACGTCGCGGTGGGCGGGCAGATGCTGCACGACACTGCGCCCGATAACCTTGCGTTCGATTACGGCCTTGGCGACGAGGCGGAGACCGATGCGGCCATCGCTGCGGCGACCCATGTTGTGCAGGTTCAAGTCACCGACAACCGCATCATCTGCAACGCGATGGAGGGGCGCGGCTGTTACGCCGAGGTCACCGATGGCCGCCTGCATGTCGCTGTGAACGGGCAGGGTGTCTGGGTGCCTAAGGGCGATTTGGTCAAGCATTTCGACCTTTCGCCAGAAGACGTGCGCGTGACCACGCCCGACGTGGGCGGCGGCTTTGGCATGAAGGCGATGCGCTATCCCGAACCCTTTGTCGTGGCCCATGCCGCCCGCGCGCTGGGTCGCCCCGTGCGCTGGATGTCGGAACGCACCGAAGGCATGCTGACGGATAACGCTGGCCGCGATCTAGTTACGCAGGCAACGCTCGCCTTTGACGCGGACCACCGGCTGACGGGGTATAAGCTGGATACCCTTGCGAATATGGGCGCTTATAACAGTCAGTTTGGGCAGGGCATTCAGACCGATCTGTTCAGCAAGGTCCTGACCGGGACCTATGCGGTCAAGCACGCCTATATGCGCACCCGCGGCATCTATACGAACACGACGCCCGTTGACGCCTATCGCGGCGCGGGGCGGCCAGAGGCGATCTTTGTCCTGGAACGGTCCATGGACGAGGCTGCGCGCCAATTGGGCATCAGCGGCTGGGATCTGCGCAAGCGTAACTTTATCGCGCCGGACCAGTTTCCCTATACAACGGCCAGCGGCGTGACCTATGACGTGGGCGAATTTTCTGCGCTGCTGGATACCGCGCAGGGCAGCGCCGACACACCGGGCTTTGCCACGCGCAAGGCCGCGTCGGCGGCGGCGGGCAAGCTGCGCGGTCAGGGCATCTGTTACTATATCGAAAGCATTCTGGGCGATCCTTCGGAAACCACCACGGTGGAGTTTACGGAAGGTGGCGGCGCTTTGATCTACGTTGGCACGCAGTCGAACGGGCAGGGGCACGAAACCGTCTATGCGCAGTTTCTGTCGGACCAAACGGGCATTCCGGCGGACCGCATTGCCGTCATTCAAGGCGACAGTGACCGCATCGCAACGGGCGGTGGCACCGGCGGGTCACGCTCTGTCACGGTGCAGAATACCGCGACGCTGGCGACGGTGGACGCAATGATCACGTCGTTCAGCGCCTATCTGAGCGAGAAGGAAGACGGCGCAGTCAGCTTTGACGACGAACGCTTTCGCATCGCGGGATCGAACCTGACGCCGACCATGCTGGACGTTGCCGAAATGGCCCGCGCCGATGGCCGCACCGACCTGCTGCGCCACAGCCAGCGGATCACACTGGATAACCGCAGCTTTCCGAACGGTGCCCATGTGGTCGAGGTCGAAATTGACCCCGAGACGGGGGAGACAGCCGTTGATCGCTACACCGTTGTCGATGATTTCGGTAATCTTATCAGCCCGGTATTAGTCGAAGGTCAGGTGCATGGCGGCGTCGCGCAGGGCCTTGGGCAGGCGCTGATGGAACGCGTTGTCTTTGACGAGGACGGTCAATTGCTGACCGCCAGCTTCATGGACTACGGTATGCCCCGCGCCGCTGATGTGCCGATGATTGATTTCTCGACCCGCGGCACGCCGTCGCTGTATAACCCGATGGGTATGAAAGGCTGCGGCGAGGCGGGAACCGTCGGCGCGCTGGCGGCCGTCGCCAATGCCGTGCTGGACGCACTGTGGGACAGCGGCGTGCGGCAGGTCGAGATGCCTTTTACGCCGCACCGCGTCTGGGGCTGGTTGCAGGAGGCCCGTTCTGAACCCGCGTAACTGGTTTCTTGGCCTTTTTGGCCTTCAACCGCGCCAGAAAAGCGGCGCGCATCGCAGGCGCGGGCCTGCGACGCATGTCATCATTTTGGATGGCACGATGTCATCGTTGTCCCAAGGCAACGCGACGAACGCAGGCCGCACGTTCAAACTGCTGCGCGAGGTCGGGCAGCGCGCAAACCTGACCGTCTATTACGAGGCCGGGATTCAATGGACGGACTGGTATCAGACGTGGGACGTGATGACTGGCCGCGGGATGAACAGGCAGATCAGGCGGGCCTACGGCGTGCTCGCCTCGCGCTATCGGCCCGGTGATACCATCATTTTGATGGGCTATTCGCGCGGCGCCTTTGCGGTGCGCTCTTTGGCTGGGCTCATCGGCCGCATTGGCTTGCTGAAACACGACGAGGCGACAGTCAGTGCCGTGCGCACCGCCTATCGCCATTATCAAGCCGGCGGCGGGTCAGAGGCCGCATCCGCCTTTCGTCGCCTGTTATGCCACGATGACGTCCAGATCGAGGCTGTCGGTGTATGGGATACGGTCAAGGCGCTGGGCCGTCGCACGCCGCTGGACCGTGCCGATCACCACGGTTTCCATGATCACCGTTTGGGACGTCATGTGCGCTACGGCTTTCACGCGCTTGCCTTGGACGAACGGCGGAATGTTTATCGCCCTGTGATGTGGGATACCAGTTTGGATGGCGATGCCGTGGTAGAGCAGGTCTGGTTTCGCGGCACGCATGGCGATGTGGGCGGGCAGGTTGGTGCCTATCCGCCAGCGCGCCCGCTGGCGAATATTCCGTTGGTGTGGATGCTAGAGAAAATCAACGCCTGCGGTGTGCCGCTTCCGGATGGATGGAAAGATCGGTTTCCCTGCGATTCCAGCGCGCCGTCTATCGGGCAATGGCACGGCTGGGCCAAGGTTTTCTTGCTGCGCCAACCGCGCGCTATCCTGTTCGATCCGTCCGAACGCCTGCACGATAGCATCGCCCCGGTTGTGTTCGACCAGCCGGATGCTGCCTATCAGCCCTAGGGTTTTTCGATCTGCATGATCAGGCAAGTCGTTGACCCTGTTGCATAAAGCTTGCCGTCCAGCCCTTCGATCCGGCCTGTCGATACCCCGGTGGACCGGCCTGCGTGGTCGACAATGCCTGTCGCAATGACGGGTGTGCCCGGCGGGATCGCGCGAACAATGTTAATTTTGTATTCCAGTGTGGTGTAGACCGACCCCTTGGGTACCGTCGTCATCACGGCGCAGGCCATGCAGCTATCCAAAACCGTGCCGTACCAGCCGCCGTGCACGCCGCCGACCGGGTTCAGGTGGGCAAATTCCGGCGTTCCGCGAAATTCAGCGCGGCCCGGCGCAACCGCGTGCAGCAGAAAATTCATGCCCTGCGCGATGGGCGGCCCTGACAATTCGCCAGCCAGAACGGCCTGCATGAACTGCAGGCCCGACATGGACAAAAGGGTTTGGCGATCCGGCAGATCGGCAGGGGATTGGGCAATCGGCATGGCAGGCTCCGGCGTTATTTTCGCCGCAAGCTGCCGGGTCAGGCGACGTTTTGCAAGCGCGGCTGGGGTGCAATGCCAAGGGCACGGCAGACATCATGCGTCAGCTGCGGCTTGTTCAGCGTATAAAAGTGCAGGTGATCGACGCCGCCTTGCAGCAGATCGTCGCACAGCTCTGTCGCCAGTGCGGTGGCCAGCAAATCAGCATTGCCGTCGCGCAGCGCGTTTTCAAAGGCTTGCGCAATGACCGGCGGGATCGACGTGCCTGTCGCTAGGGCGAACTTTGATGCGCCCTTCCAGTTTTCGACGGGCAGGATGCCGGGGATGATCGGGGCGTTGATCCCGGCCTTCACGCATTTGTCGCGGAAGCGGAAAAAGGTGTCCGCCTCGAAGAAAAACTGCGTGATTGCGGCGGCGGCACCCGCGTCAATCTTGCGCTTCAGCCACTCTACGTCCGCGTCTTGGCTCGCCGCTTCGGGGTGCTTTTCGGGATAGGCCCCGACGCGCAGCGTGAACTTGCCAGTCGCCGACAAGGCTTCAATCAGCTCGACCGAGGATGCAAAGCCGTCCGCGTGGGCGGTGAACTTTTCGCTGCCCTTGGGCGCATCGCCGCGCAGTGCCACGATGTCCGTGATGCCAGCTGCCGCATATTCTTCTGCAATTGCAAGGGTTTCAGCGCGGGTTGCGTCAACGCAGGTCAGGTGCGCGGCGACCTTCAGGCCAGTGGTTTTATCAATCGTCGTGACCGCTTCATGCGTCAATTTGCGTGTTGTGCCGCCAGCGCCATAGGTGACTGACACAAATTCAGGCGCAAGCGGGGCCAGCACGTTTACACAATCCCACAGCCGGAATGACCCTTCGAGGTTTTTTGGCGGGAAGAATTCAAAGGAAATCTTGGGGTGTGTCATGGCGGCATCCTGTTCTGCGGTCTTGTCATATGTGTCATCTCGCGGCATATGAGGCAAATTCATAACGCTCACGATGATTATGAGGATAACTGCGATATGCATATCGAGTTCCGTCACCTGCGCACGATCAAGGCAATCCACGATACGGGTGGTTTGTCGAATGCGGCGGATATGCTGGGCATAACCCAATCCGCTCTATCACACCAGATCAAGGGGATCGAGGATCAGGCCGGGGTCGAGTTGTTCGTGCGGCGCACCAAGCCATTGCGGTTATCTGCCGCGGGCATGAAGCTGCTGGCGGCGGCGGAAAGCATCTTGCCGCAAGTCGCCGCGCTAGAGGCAGAGTTTGAGGGGCTGATCACAGGCAAGGCAGGCCGGCTGCATATCGCGATCGAGTGCCACGCCTGTTTCGAATGGCTGATGCCCGTGCTGGAATCCTTTCGTAAGGCGTGGCCGGAAGTCGATGTCGATATTCGTCCGGGTCTAGCTTTTGATGCGCTGCCAGCACTGCGCCGAGAGGAGGTCGATCTTGTCGTGTCTTCTGATCCGGAAGAGCTGGAAGGGATCACCTTTACGCCCATCTTTGACTATGAACCGGTTTTTGTTGCGGCTGCTGTTCACCCCTTAGCGCAAAAAACGTTTATCGAGGCTGAAGATTTTCGTGGCCAAACGCTGATTACCTATCCGGTCGATCGTCACCGGCTGGATGTTTTTAGCGAATTACTGACCCCTGCCAAAGTCGAACCTGCGGCGGTGCGGCAGGTCGAGTTGACGGCGATGATCTTATTGTTGGTCGCGTCTAATAGGGGGGTGGCCGTGCTGCCTGATTGGGTTGTGCGACAGGTGCGTTATAATTCTGACTACGTGACGCGGCCTTTGACGGCCAAAGGGATAACAAAACGGCTTTATGCGGCTACGCGGACGGCTGATGATGGGCTGCCATATCTTAGTCATGTGATCCGATTGGCCCGGCAAGAGGCGGTCAAACTGCAACGCCCCTAGGCGGCGACGGTTGCAGCCCCGGATTGCAGCATCGCGCAGATATTGTCGTAGGACTGTGCGGGCGAAAAGAAGTAGCCCTGCACCGTTTCGCATCCCATGTCCCGTAAAAGGTCTAGTTGCGCTTTTGTTTCGACCCCTTCTGCTACGATGCAGACATCAAGCCCGCGGCCCATGTCTAAAAAGGATTTTACCAGCACATCTGTCGCCCGGTCCGTACCAAGCTTGCTGACAAATCCGGTGTCTAGTTTCAGTTCGTCAAATTCCAGTTCCTGCAAATGCTGGAACGTCGCAAAGCCGGTGCCAAAATCATCAAGCGAGATGCGCACTCCGGCCAGGCGGAGCATTGAGATGGAATCCTTAATCGTCTGTCCGGCACGTGCGATGAAGATATCTTCGGTCACCTCGAACATCAGGTGACCGCGCAGGTTCGGATGTTGCGCCACAACTTCGATCAGGGCGTCGCGGCCCGTCGTTGTTGCCAGCGTCACTTCGGACAGATTGATCGACACTTGGTCAGGCAATAGCTGCATTTTTTGCAAGGCAGTCATATCTTTCAGGACCGCATGCAGGATGTGATCTTGAAATTCTGCTTGCAGGTTCACCTCGTTGATGGCGGGGATGAAAGAGCCGGGTGTGCGCATTTCACCGTTGGGCTGCACCCAGCGTGCCAATGCTTCAAGCCCGACAATGCGGTTCGTCGCGATATCCACTTGCGGTTGGTAGAATGGACAAATTTCACCTTGCTGCATTGCTGCCAGCAGGCGCGCCCGATCATTCAGGTTCGACCGTTTTGGAATGCTGCGCCGATCATAAATGACGACCCGCGATTCGAGGCCGTTTTTGGCGTGATACATCGCCTGATCCGCTTCGTTCAAAAGTTGACCAACGCTTGCCCCCATGTGGGCTGGTGCGATGCCAATGCTGGCCGTGATTTGCAGCTTGCGATGGCTGTAGCGCATTGGTTGGTGCAAATGGTCGAGGATGCTTTCAGCAATTCGGTGCAATTCGGATGTGTTGAGGGGGCCGGGCCAGGCAATCGCAAATTCGTCACCGCCAAGCCGCGCGATGACGTCTGCCCCGATGATATCAGAGCTAAGCCGACGTGCGATTTCTTTCAAAAGGGCATCGCCGGCAGCGTGGCCGTAGCTGTCGTTGATGGGTTTGAACCCATTTATGTTGATCAATAACAACGCGCCTAATGCGGCTTTATCATTGCGATCACTGCATAAAATTTCGCCTGCTAAGTCATCGAACGCACGCCGGTTTGGCAGACCCGTTAATGTGTCGCGTAAAGACAGATCTTCAAGCTCCACAAGGCGACGATTGGCAAGTTCGCGCATGTTTTCATAGGCCGACAACGAGTCTTTGTGATTTTGGGTCGTTTGGACCGAGTTGGCAAAATAGACCAGCAGCAAGCCTGCGACGGCTATGGCGTCTATAGGTTCAGACGGGGTGAAAGAACGAGAAAACAGATCACTGATAATAACGGCGACAATGACATATGACGGCAGCAGCATCGACCAATTGTAGATTGGGACCGCGACAAACGAGTTAGACACATGAACAAGTGCGCCAAACATCCAAATAAACGCGCAAATTAAGGTCGCAGTCGTCCCGCTTACCCCAAATAATGCGCCGGCTGTCATATAGATAGACGTCGTCGAAACTGCCACGACCCAGATGGTAACGCAGCGCCGCGGGGACGGTCGCGGCCCGTCGATGCCAACGCCGGCACCTGCCAGATATGCAGCCGATTCAGACACCACCACCATAAGCGCAACGATGGCGGCAGATTTATAATCCTCACAGTAGGCCAAAATAGCGCTGACCACAGGAATAACGCTCATCCGGGACAAGCGATCACGGCGCACGATGTGCGCTGTCAGCTGCGTTTCCAAGATGAATCGTTCTTTCAGACGGTCCAGCATTTCATACCTTGGTTCCCTGTTCCAAAGCGTTATCGCGCCTGCTTGCAAAGATTCCCTTAACATCAACGCGCCGCCGCACCTTGTATGGTCCGGCCTCCCGTCCTATACGCCGCCCTTGATCCATGGACGGAGGCCCCGATGGCTGGCAGTGCGAACCTCAATGTAATGATGAAAACCGCCCGCAAGGTCGGCCGCGCCTTGCTCAAGGACTTTGGCGAGGTCGAGCAGCTGCAGGTCAGCACCAAGGGCCCCGGCGATTTTGTGAGCCGCGCGGACCGTCAGGCCGAGGAAACGATCCGCAACGAGCTGATGCACGCGCGTCCTAGCTACGGCTTTCTGGGCGAAGAAGGTGCAGAGATCGAGGGCGAAGATCCGACCCGTCGCTGGATCGTTGATCCGCTGGATGGTACCACGAATTTCCTGCACGGTTTGCCCCATTGGGCCGTGTCCATCGCCCTTGAACATAAGGGGCAAGCGGTCGCTGGCGTCATCTATGACCCGGTCAAGGACGAGATGTTCTACGCGGAAAAAGGCGGCGGTGCGTTCGTTAACGAATCCCGTCTGCGCGTGTCGGGCCGTCACCGTCTGATCGACAGCATCTTCGCCACCGGCCTGCCTTTTGCAGGGCGCAGCGACCTGCCGGAAACGCTACAGGATTTGGCGCGCATTCTGCCGACTTGCGCTGGTGTGCGGCGGTTTGGCGCGGCTTCGCTCGACCTCGCTTACGTCGCGGCTGGCCGTTATGACGGCTTTTGGGAACGTCGCTTGAAGCCTTGGGACATGGCCGCTGGCCTGATCATCGCCAAAGAGGCGGGCGCGATTGTCGAATCGATCACGCCGGATGGCGACCCGCTGGCTGATGGCACCGTGCTTTGCGCCAACAACGATATTTTCGCGACCTTTGCCAAGGTGATCCGCAAAGCTTAACGCTTGCGGCGCACCGTTGGGATGCGGCTTGATCCGTCCATGTAGGTCATGGGCGGGTTTTGCGGCACCCCGTGGGTGACCTGCCAGAAGGTCACGCCGCCCAGCCGCAGCCAAAGCGGCACGGTCAGGATAATCCCGGCCACAAACCCCCCGATATGCGCCCAATAGGCCACGCCGCCATCGCTTTGCGGCCCCAGCCCGCCAAAGGCTTGCATGGCAAACCACAGGCCAAGCATCAGCCAAGCGGGCACTGGGAATATCTTGAAAAATACGATCAGGATCAGGATGATATCGACGCGCGCGCGGGGGAATAACAGCAAATACCCGCCCATGACCCCTGCGATCGCGCCGGACGCGCCGACGGTCGGCACGGCCGAAGAGGGGTCGGTCATGACCTGCGCCAATCCCGCCGCGATGCCGCAGCAGGTATAGAAGACGGCAAAGGGCAAATGGCCCATCCGGTCCTCTATGTTGTCGCCAAAGATGAACAGAAACAGCATGTTGCCGGCGAGGTGCAGAAAGCCTGCATGCAGGAACATCGACGTCACAAGCCCGGCAAGACCCTCTCCGCCCGTCAGGCGCGCGGGGATCAGGGCGTAGTTATAGTAGAACCAATTTAGCGCGTTATCGTCGGTGATGGTCGCGACTGACCACAGCCAGACCGCGATATTGGCGATCAGCAGGGCATAGGTCACGTAGGGCGTGCGCCGGGACGGGTTGTGATCGCGGATTGGAAACATGGCCCATAGGTGCAGCGGGGCGGGGCCGGGTCAAGGGGTAGGGCCGGGTCAAGGGGCGGGGCCGGGTCAAGGGGCGGGGCCGTGTTAAGGAGTCGGCCGGGTCAAGAGGGCGCAGTCGCGCAGCGCCCCCTTTGGCGGTGTCAGGGTGTCAGGACGCCGACCTCTGCCAGCAGCGCGGCGTTACCGCCTGCGGCTGTCGTGTCGATGCAGACGTGGCGTTCATGCATGACATGGGCGATATCCAGCGTCGCTGTGATCAGCGCGGTGATCGGTCCATCGCGGTCGGCAAGCGCACGCGCATAGGTGCGGCCCTGATCGGCGTTGCCCCACCAGATGACGGCGGCAAGCGGTGCAAGCGTTGTCAAAACGCCGGGGGCCACGGTGCCTTGAGCCATCACTGGCTGCCCGCCCCACTGTTCGACCTGCTTGGCCTGCGCGGCCACAGCGGCAGGGCCGGGGCCAAGGCACAGCACAGGGCCGCGTGGGTGCAGGGTCAGACGGTTCGATTCCCCCGTCGGGCCGGGCATATCGCGCGGCTGCATCGCGGGGGGGACGGGAGCGTCCGTCAAAGCCTGCGTCAGGCGCGCGGGTCTGTCTTGGCTGTCCCATTCGGACGGCGTCGCGATGGCTGGCCGCGGCGCGGTAAAGCGGGGCAGATATTGCGGCCCGCCCGCCTTGGGTCCCGTGCCGGAAAGCCCCTCTCCACCAAAGGGTTGAGAGCCGACAATGGCACCGATTTGGTCGCGGTTCACGTAGATGTTGCCGCAGTCGATGCGGTTGACCATCGTCTCTACCCGGTCGTCGATGCGGGTGTGCAGGCCAAAGGTCAGGCCGTAACCCGTCGCGTTGATGGCATCGATGACCTTGTTCAGATCCTGCGACTTGAAACGCACGACATGCAGGACAGGACCAAAGATTTCACGCTCTAGCTGGGCAATACTGTCCAGCGCGATGATCGTCGGGGCAACAAATTCGCCCATGCCGGGCACCGCCAGTTGATGCAAAACGCGGCCTTCGCCTGCGGCCTGCGTGATATGCGCGTTGATCCCGCTGCGTGCATCAGCGTCGATCACTGGACCGATGTCCGTGGACAGATCCCACGGATCGCCCAAGGTCAGCGTATTCATTGCACCCTTCAGCATGGTCAGCAGTTTATCCGCAATGTCGTCTTGGACATACAGGCAGCGCAGGGCCGAACAGCGCTGACCAGCGGACCGGAACGCGCCGTTGACGATGTCGCGAACCGCATGTTCCGGCAGGGCAGTACTGTCGACGATCATCGCGTTCAGCCCGCCGGTTTCCGCGATCAGCGGTGTGCCGGGGGCGCAGTGATCGGCCATGCTGGACGCGATCTTGCGCGCCGTCGCGGTCGATCCGGTAAAGGCGACACCAGCGACGCGGGCGTCGGCGGTCAGGGCCGCGCCGACATCGCCGCCGCCGGGCAGGCATTGCAGCGCGGCGGTTGGCACACCTGCCTCGTGCATCAGGCGCACGGCCAGCTGCGCGATGGCGGGCGATTGCTGCGCTGGTTTCGCCAGGACGGCATTGCCTGCGGCTAGGGCGGCGGCAATCTGGCCGGTAAAGATCGCGAGCGGAAAGTTCCACGGGCTGATGCAGGTCCAGATGCCGCGTGCCTTGGCGTCCGGCATGCGGCGCGCCTCTGACGCGTAGTAGCGCAGGAAATCCGCGGCCTCGCGCAATTCCGCCACGGCGTCGGGCAGGCCTTTGCCGGCCTCGCGGGTCAAGATCGCAAAGATTTCACCGTAGTGCGCCTCGAAGGCACCTGCCGCTGCATCCAGAATATCAGCGCGCGCGCCAGCTGGCGCATCCCATGGGGTTGCGGCATCAAACGCTGCCGTCACTGCCGCAGGCGAGGCCGCGATCACGCGGCTGACCACGTCGCCGGGGCGGGCGGGGTTCACCATAGGTGCGGCATCACCGGTGCCTACAAATCCGGCCACCTGCGGCGTCACATCCCACACCGCATCCTTGTGCGGCGCGCGCGCCTTTTCGATTGCCGCCAGCGTAGGTTCATGCGTCAGGTCGAAACCCTTGGAATTCGCCCGCTCTGCACCGAACAGGTCTGGCCCGTTGCGGATCGCGTGGCGCACGCCGATCTGGTCAAACGGATCAGCGGCCACGGCCTCGGGTGTGACATCCTCGTCTACGATCTGGTTCACAAAGCTAGAATTCGCGCCGTTTTCCAGCAGGCGGCGCACGAGATAGGCCAGCAAGTCTTCGTGTGCGCCAACAGGCGCATAGATGCGGCAGCGGGTATGCTGATCGTTTAGCACGATGGTGTGCAGGGTCTCCCCCATGCCGTGCAGACGCTGGAATTCATAATCAGAGGGGTTGCGATCCAGCTGCCCCGCAAGATCCAGAATGGCCGCGACAGTATGCGCGTTATGCGTCGCAAACTGCGGATAGATGCGGTCCGTCATGCCCAGCAGCTTTTGCGCATTGGCGATATAGCTGACGTCGGTATGGGCCTTGGCGGTGAAGACAGGAAATCCGTCCATTCCCATAACTTGTGCGCGTTTGATTTCCGCGTCCCAATAGGCACCTTTTACAAGTCGCACCATGATCTTACGATCTAGGTCTTCGGCCAGTGCATGCAGGTGGTCAATCACCATACCTGCGCGGAGCCCGTAAGCCTGCACCACGATGCCAAAGCCGTCCCAGCCCGCCAAAGCAGGTTCGCGCAGCACAGCGCCAATCACATCCAGCGACAAGGACAGACGGTCAGCCTCTTCTGCGTCGATGTTAAAGCCCATGCCCGCCGCCTTGGCCAAAATCGCAAGCGCCGTCACGCGGGGCACCAGTTCGGCCATGACGCGGTCCGCCTGTGCGACCTCGTAGCGCGGATGCAGCGCCGACAGCTTGACCGAAATGCCAGGGTTTTCCGCGACGCTGTCATGCACGCAATGCGCGGCGATGGCGGAAATCGCGCGGGAATAAGCCAGCTGATAGGTGCGTGCGTCCTTGTCCGTGCGCGCGGCCTCGCCCAGCATGTCGTAGGAATAGGTAAAGCCCTTGGCCTGCATCCCCTCGGCCCGTTTCATCGCCTTGTCGATGGTCTCGCCCAGTACGAACTGACGGCCCATCTCGCGCATGGCGCGGCCAACGGCGGTGCGGATCACAGGCTCGCCCAAGCGCTTGATCGCGCCCTTTAGGTGCCGCGTGATGCCGGGCTTTTCGTCGTCCAGCACCCGCCCCGTCAGCATTAAGGCCCAAGTAGAGGCATTCACCAAGGACGACGCGGAATGCCCCAAATGCTTGCCCCAATCGCTTGGCGCAATCTTGTCCTCGATCAATGCGTCGATGGTGTCGGCGTCCGGCACGCGAAGCAAGGCCTCTGCCAGACACATCAGGGCAATGCCCTCGTCCGTAGAGAGGCCGTATTCCGCGAGGAAAACTTCCATCAAGCCCGGCTCTGAACTGGCGCGGATACGGCGCACCAGATCGGCCCCGGCGGCGGTAATCCGGGCGCGATCGGCGGCTGTCAGCCCAGCGCGTGCGGCAAGGTCTTGGACAACCGTCATCTCTGGCGCATACATCTGCATATCGATGCTCGCGCGCAGGTCTGTAGAGGGATCGAGAGGCATGGCACACTCCTTGAGGTTGCCACATTCTAGCGTCTTGTTCAAAGTCGATCTGCCCGCTAAATAGCAAGTGTCAGGCATATCCGTCTGCATTTTAACGTGGCGAGTTGTCAGAATGACTGCAGCACTAGACTCTTTCGACGCGAAAATTTTGGACGTTTTGGCCGTGGATGGCCGCATCAGCGTCACCGCGCTGGCTGACCGAATCGGCCTGTCCAAATCGCCGACGCAGGCGCGTCTGCGCCGACTAGAAGCGGACGGCGTCATCCGCGGATATCGTGCGCTGTTCGATCCAATCCGGCTGGGCCGCGACCACGTTGCCTTTGTCGAGGTGCGGCTATCGGACACCCGCGAAGTCGCGTTGCAGGCCTTTAACCGCGCCGTGCTGACCGTGCCGCAGATCGAGCAGTGCCATATGATCGCCGGATCGTTCGATTATCTGCTGAAAGTGCGCACACAAGGCATGACCGACTACCGCCAAGTGCTGGCTGATTTCATCTCGACCCTGCCGCATGTGGCGGGGACTTCGACCTATGTCGCGATGCAAGCGGTCAAAGAAGAGGGCACAGCCCCCGTCGCCCCCACAAGCTGACCCTTGCCCCCGCGCGCGCGCGCGGTTACGCAAACGCCGTGCCCCCGTGGTGGAATGGTAGACATCGGAGACTTAAAATCTCTTGGCTTAGGCCGTGCCGGTTCGAGTCCGGCCGGGGGCACCACAGACAAAGGGGCGCAGGTTTGATCCTGCGCCCCTTTTTATCACCTAAATGCTGCGCTTAGCCGTCAATCTGGCCGGCCATCCGAGCGATGGCTTTTTGATAGACGCCAGCAGCGTTCCATTGCTGAATGATTGCAAAGTTCGGCTGGCCTTCTTGAAAGCCTGCGCCGCGCTGCCAGCCCTTTTGCGCCAGAAAGTTCGCGGTGGACGCGAGGGAGTCGGACTGGTTCGTCAGGTCGAGGACGCCGTTGCCGTCTGCGTCAACACCGTAGCGCGACACGTTGCCGGGCAGGAACTGCGTATGGCCGACTTCGCCGTGCATTGCGCCGATGGTCCCGGACGACAGGCTGCCACGGTCAACCAGCTGCAATGCGGCCAGTGCGTGCGGGGTAAAGAAATCGCTGCGGCGGCAGTCATAGGCAAGGGTCGAGATGGCGGAGAGCACGTTGCTGTCGCCCATAAAGTTACCGAAACCCGTCTCCATGCCCCAGATCGTCACAATGATGGATGCGGGCACGCCGTAGCGATCCTCGAGCCCCGAAAAGAAGTTGGGGTTGTTGGCGATCTTTTTACGGCCTTGCGATACGATCGTGTCCGCGCCGCGAATGCGCAGGAATTCATCAAGGCTGTATTTGAACGACTTCTGGTTGCGGTCGGCGCTGATCGTGCGGGTTGCATATTGCGTGGCCGCCAGCGCGGACAATCCGCGATCACCGACGCCTTGGGCGGCGGCTTCGGTGGCGAATTGCTGCTTCCAGGCATTGAACCCGCCAGAGTCATTGCCGCAGGTGGCAGCTCCGGCGGTAGAGGCGACGGCGATCAAGGCGGCGGCGATGGCAAAAGGGCGCATATCAGACTTTCCAGCTGGGAATGATTTGGCCGCTACATAGCACGAATGCAGCGTTATCCAATATCACGCCCCTGATAGCGCCCTTTGCCGGGGGTTAACTGCCGGTTAGGTCCGCACCCCGGCAAAGCGTTCGGCCCAGTCGTCACGCTCTGCCTCTGTGATCTTGCGGAACAGATTTTCAGGCACGTCAAAGGCGTGACCAGCGGGCAGGGCGTGCAGGGCTGCAGCGATATCGGTGGGCCAATCCGCATCGTCAGAGCGGACAGCTGCCAGCATCGTCTTAGCCGCGTCAGGGATAAAGGGCGCGGACAGGATCGCGTAAAGGCGGATCAGGTTCAGGCCCATGCGGACTTGGCACGCGGCCTGTTCCGGATCGGTCTTGAACGTGGTCCACGGTGCGGTGGCCTGCAGGTATTCGTTGCCCGCGACCCAGATCGCGCGCAGCTCTGCTGCGGCTTTGCGGACCTCGATCGCGTCCATGTGCCCTTCATAGGCTTTCAGGCGGCGGGTCAGTTCCTCGATCAGCGCGGCCTCTGCCGGACCTTCCGTGCCGCCCGTTGGCACCGCGTCGCCAAACTTGGAACGGCAGAATTTCGTGATCCGGCTAACGAAGTTGCCCAGCACGTCGGAAAGGTCCTTGTTCACGTCCTGCGTGAAGGTGTCCCATGTGAATTCGGCGTCCGACGATTCCGGGGCGTGGGACAGCAGCCACCAGCGCCAGTAGTCGGCGGGCAGAATTTCCAGCGCTTGGTCCATGAACACACCGCGCCCGCGCGAGGTGCTGAACTGGCCGCCGTCATAGTTCAGGTAGTTGAACGACTTGATGTAATCGACCAGCTTCCAGTTGTCGTCCGCGCCCATGATGGTCGCCGGAAACGACAGGGTGTGGAAGGGCACGTTATCCTTGCCCATGAACTGGGTATAGCGCACGTCGGCCGCGCCTTTGTCGGTGCGCCACCAGCTTTCCCAATCGCTGCCTTTGCCCGCATCGACCCATTCCTGTGCGCAGGCGATGTATTCGATTGGCGCGTCGAACCAGACGTAAAAGACTTTGCCTTCCATCCCGGGCCAGTCCTTGTCGCCATCCTTGACGGGGATGCCCCAATCCAGATCGCGGGTGATGCCACGGTCTTGCAGGCCGTCGCCGTCGGTCAGCCACTTTTTCGCAATCGAGGTCGTCAGGATCGGCCAATCGCCCTTGCTGTCGATCCAGTCGGCCAGCTGGCCCTTCAGCTTGGACTGTTCCAGATACAGGTGCTTGGTCGTGCGCACCTCTAGATCCGTCGCGCCGGAAATGGTGGAGCGGGGGTTGATCAGATCGGTCGGATCCAGCTGCTTTGTGCAGTTGTCACACTGGTCGCCGCGCGCATCCTCGAACCCGCAGTTGGGGCAGGTGCCCTCGATATAACGGTCGGGCAGAAAACGGCCGTCGGTGACGGAATAGACCTGCTCTTCGGTCACTTCGCGGATCAGGCCCTGATCGTGCAACCGGCCAGCAAAGGCTTGCGTCAGCTTGCGGTTTTGCGCACTGGAAGACCGGCCAAAGTGGTCAAACGACAGCCCAAAGCCGTCGGCGATTTTGGCCTGCACATCGTGCATCTCGGCGCAGTAATCCGCGACAGGCTTGCCTGCTTTGGCTGCAGCCAGTTCGGCCGGGGTGCCGTGTTCGTCCGTGGCGCACAGAAACAGCACCTCGTGACCGCGTCCGCGCAGGTAGCGGGCGAACAGGTCAGCTGGCAGCTGGGACCCGACAAGGTTTCCCAAATGCTTGATCCCGTTAATGTAGGGAATGGCAGAGGTGATCAGGTGACGGGCCATGTGTGTGGGACTTTCTGTTGCTTAGCCGCCCTTCTAGCGCCGAGGCTACGGTATGGGAAGGGCAGGGTTATGGGAAGAACCGGGCGTTTTATCATTGGCGCTTTGCCTTTGGCGCTGCATCGGGCTAGGTCGGGCGCAACAGCAAAAGGACGCCTTTGATGAAAACCCTGACCCTTGGCCGCACCGATATTTCTGTCACCGATTGGTGCCTTGGCACGATGACCTTCGGCAACCAAACCCCGATGGATGACGCCCACCGCCAGATTGATATGGCGCTGGATGCGGGGCTGAATTTTATGGATTGCGCGGAAATGTATCCCGTGAACCCGGTGTCCAAAGAAACCGTCGGCCGGTCAGAGGAATTCTTGGGCGCGTGGTTTGAAAAGTCGGGCCGCCGCAATGACTGGGTGCTGGCGACCAAAGTCGCTGGCCCGAACCCCGGTTGGACGCGCGATGGCGCAGGCTATGACGGCGCGAATATCGAAGGCACGATTGATGCGTCGCTGGCGCGGCTGAAAACCGACGTGATCGACCTGTATCAGCTGCACTGGCCGGACCGGGGCACGTGGTCGTTCCGCCAAAACTGGGCCTATGATCCATCAGGTCAGGACCGCGCCAAGACGCTGGACCACATGCATGACGTGCTGTCCGCGCTGGACCGCGCCGTCAAAGCAGGCAAAATTCGAGCCGTTGGCCTGTCGAACGAAACGGCGTGGGGCACGACCAAATGGTGCGATCTGGCAGAGCAGCACGGCCTGCCGCGCATGGCCGCAATCCAGAATGAATATTCGCTGCTGTGCCGCCACATCGACACCGACCTGTCGGAAACCATGGTGAATGAAGATGTGACGCTGCTGTCCTACTCTCCCCTCGCGGCGGGTCTGCTGACGGGCAAATATCAGAACGGTGCCGTGCCAGACGCAAGCCGCATGTCGCTGAACGGCGATTTGGGCGGGCGCAAGACCGACCAAGCCTTTGCCGCGACGCAGGCCTATCTGGATATTGCAGCCAAGCACGGGCTTGACCCGATCCATATGGCGATGGCGTGGCAGTCGACGCGGCCCTTTGCGGTCAGCGCGATCTTTGGCGCGACCACGGCGGACCAGTTGGCGCAGATCCTGTCGGGCCGCGATGTCGTGCTGTCTGATGCCGTGCTAGAGGATATCTCGGCCGCGCATAAGGCGCATGCGGCCCCTTACTGATCGGCAACAACCAGCCGCCCGGCAAGCGGACCTTGCCCTTAATGCGGGAATCGCACAACGTCGCGATCACCGCATTAAGGGCGCTTGCCGCCTGCTATGACCGCCAACGCCTATGCCGCAGCGCCACCACTGGGACAGCCACCATCATGAAACGCCTTGCCTTATTGTTGCTGCTGGCCGCTTGCGCCAAACCGCTGCCGGATGAGCCGGTCGGCCAGTTGTTCGAGGTCTACCGCGATCGCAGCGTGCCCATCGGCTCTGCTCTGAACTTCAGCGCTGAACGCTATGCGGGTAAATGGTATGAAATCGCCCGCTTTCCTGTCCCATTCGAGACAGGTTGCGCAGAGGTCACAGCTGAATACGCAGCCTTGCCCGATGGCGGGTTGTCGGTGTTGAACACCTGCCGGGAATTGGACGGCACGGTGCGCAGCACGATCAAGGGCCGCGCCGATGTGACCGGGCCGGGGCGGCTTAAGGTTAGCTTTGACACGATCCCCTTTCCATCCGACTATTGGGTGCTGTGGATCGACGAAGGCTATCGCACCGCAGTCGTTGGCACGCCGAATGGACGGGCAGGTTGGATTTTGAACCGCGATCCAAAAATCCCCGCTGACCGGCTGCGCGCCGCGCGGGATGTGCTAGAGTTCAATGGCTACGATCTGGCCAAATTGGTGGAGGTGCCGCAATGAAGATGGTTCTGGGACTGGGGGCATTGGCCCTTTTGGCAGGCTGCGCTGGCACGGGCGCGCTTCCAGGCGGCGGCGATACGGTCGGCACGAATACCGCGTTTCGCGAATTCATGGTGATCGGATCGTCGATGCCGTTCGAGGAATGCCGTGCGCGCGGTGGTTTCATCATCCGCGATGTGAACAGCCCGATGACCGCCTGCGATCCAACCGTCCGCCGTAACCCCGTGCCGCAAGAGGCGCTGGACGATCCGCTGACGGATACGGACCTGAACGCGGCGCTGGAACAGCAGGACCTCGACGCGGTCAACTGACCCTGCGTTAGATCAGCCGTGCACCCGCCAGCCGGGTGACCAGATGCGCCTCGTCATCGTTGCGAAAGAACGGCACCGACAGGGGCGCGTCCGGATCGGCAAGATGGGCGACCAATTCGGCCAAGACGACTTCGGTGATAAAGGGCAGATCAAAGGTCCGCGCCTGCGCCAGCGGCACCCATTGCAACAATGACAGCTCATCCTCGGCCCGGGTGAAATCATCGGGGTCGGTGATCAGATCGCTTGCGTCGGCCAGAAAGAAGCGCGCGTCAAAGCGGCGGGGCCGGCCCTGCGGTGTGATCGCGCGAAAGAAATAGCGCAGGTTGGTGGCATCGGGCACATGGCCTGTCGCAGCATAACCGCGCCAGCCCTGCGGTGCATCGGGCCAGTCGCCGGGCGCGCCGATAATATGGCCTGTCTCTTCCCACAACTCTCTGATTGCGGCGGCGGCCAGTGCGGCGGGGGGCAGCTGGCTGTCGGCTTGCAGTGATGCGGCTTGGCCCGCAGGCAAACCCTGCACAGGCACGTCATGGTCAACCAAATCCACAGCGCCGCCCGGAAAAACGAACTTGCTGGGCATAAAAGCAGCCGAAGCGCCGCGTTGGCCCATCAGGACTGACGGCGTATCGCCGCGCCGCAACACGATGATCGTGGCGGCGTCGCGCAGGGCGGATTTATCAGTTTGCGTTGCCAAAGCCATGCATCCGGTTAGCCCATTGGATCCCGACAACCAGCCCCTTTAGGCGCGGCAGCAGGAACAAGGACAGCGCCACTGTGCCAACGGTAAAGATCGTCGCCAGCAGCAGGGGGTCAGGGCGGAATTCAACAAAGCTATAGATCAGGATCGGCGCAAGCAGATGCCCGACGATCAGGATTGTCAGATAGGCAGGGCCATCATCCGCGCGGTGGCCCGATAGATTTTCGTGACACACAGGGCAGCGATCCACGACCTTTAGGAACCCAGTGAACATATGGCCTTCGCCGCAGTTCGGGCAGCGCCGGCAAAAGCCGCGCCACATGGCGTTCTTTGTATCCCGCTCTGTCACGGTCTGCTCTGGCGCGCTCTGCACTGGATCGGTGTTGGACATGGTGGCTCCTTCGCTGTCTTGGTTGCACCGAATGCGTGTAAATTGAAAGGGGCGCAGGCCCCTTTGTGTCCAATGGTCGCGGGGTCTGCAGAAAAAGTGCGCGCTGTGCGACGGAAGTTATCGCGGGCTGCGTATTACCTGCATCGACGGCCAGACAAGGTCGTCGCGACGTAGAAAATACAAGGACGATGCAAAATGAAAACGACTTTGATGATGACGGCTCTGTTGGCTGGCTTGACGCTGTCTGGTGTTGCCGGGGCGCAAACCGCTGACGCGACCGGGACCGAAACAACTGCACCTGCAGATCGCCCCGACCGGCCAGAGCGCCCTGACTTTGCCACGCTGGATGCGGACGGCAACGGCGCGCTGACACTGGAAGAACTGCAAGCGCAAGGCGCGGCACGTTTCGCCGCTGCTGACACGAACGGCGACGGCGGCCTGTCCGCAGAAGAGCTGACCGCGCAAGCCGATCAACGCCGGGCAGAGCGCACGGCCAAGATGATCGAACAGCACGACGAAAACGGTGACGGCCTGCTGCAAGCCGAAGAAATGGGCCCGAAAGGCGACCGGATGGAGAAGATGTTCGATCGCATGGATGCCAATGACGACGGCACCGTGGACGCGGACGAATTCGCCGCCGCGGGTGACCGTATGGGCCACGGCGACCGCAAAGGTCATGGTGAGCGTGACGGCAAAGGCCGCAAGCAGCGCGGCTAAACTGAACGGCAACGGCCGGGGTGGTGCATCGCCCCCGGCCGTTGCGACCCCTATACGAACGGCGTAAGTTATGCGGGATATGATCGACTTGTCATCAGACGCGGACCAAATCCCGGACTCTGCCCTTCTGGTGGCCTATGCCAACGGCGATCCTGCGGCGGCGCGTGATCTATCTGCGCGCCTATTGCCCTGCGTCATGGGGCAGGCTGTGCGGATGTTGCAAGACCGGGCCGAGGCAGAAGACGTCGCCCAAGAGGCGATGATGCGCCTGTGGAAGATCGCGCCGGACTGGCGTCAAGGCGAAGCGCAGGTCAGCACGTGGCTGTACCGCGTGGTCGCAAACCTATGCACAGATCGGCTGCGGCGGCGAAAACGCGGCGGTGTCGGTCTGGACCAGATCGCAGAGCCCGCAGATACAGCGCCGGGCGCAGCGGCGGTCATTCAGGACGAAACACGTCTGCGCGCCTTGTCGGATGCTTTGGCGCAATTGCCAGACCGGCAGGCGCAAGCGGTCGCACTGCGGCACCTAGAGGGGCTATCAAACCCTGAAATTGCCGCGATTATGGATATTTCGCCGCGGGCTGTTGAAAGCCTGACGGCGCGTGGGAAAAGAGCGCTGTCAGCGGCCTTGGCAGATCAACGCGAAGCTTTGGGGTATGATGATGACTGAACGGGACATGAACGATCTGGACCAATTGCTGAACGCGGCGCAGCGCACGGCGGTGCCCCCATCGGACGATCTGATGGCGCGGGTGCTGGCGGATGCCGCTGCACTGCAGCCAGCCCCCGGAACGATTAAGCCGCAGCAGCGCGCGTCGCGCATCGGCTGGCTGCGGGATCTGATTGGCGGCTGGCCTGCGTGGAGCGGTGTCCTGGCTGCGGGTCTAACCGGCCTATGGGTCGGTGTTGCGCCGCCCGCGGGGGTCGAAAGCTTTGCCGCCACGATGATTGGCACGACCCAATCTGTGACTTTCCTGCCTGAAACCGACCTTATGTTGTTCGAGGACCCTACCGATGGCTGATCCGTTTCCCCCCTCGCGCCGCACGCGTATCATGCGGATCGCACTGGCATTGTCCTTAGCGGTCAACTTGGCCGTCGCCGGGCTGGCGCTTGGATTTACCGTGCGGGGCCACGATGGAAAGCCGCCGCGCGATTTTGACATGAGCCTTGGCCCTGTTGCACGCGCGCTGCTGCCAGAAGACCGGCTTGCGATCCGTGATGCGCTAAAACAGCGCCCCGAAATGCCGCCGCGCCGGGCGCGGGCGGATGATCTGGCTGATCTGGTCACTGCCCTGTCCGCCGATCCGTATGATCCTGACGCATTACGTGCAACTTTGGCGCGGCCAATCGGCCGTGCCGCGAAAGTGCAGGATATCGCAGCCAGCGTGCTGGCCGACCGTATCGACGCCATGTCCCCCGCAGACCGCATTGGGCTTGCGGGCCGTTTGCAGCAGGGCGAGGGCCGACGGCCCGAAAAGTGATTTATCACTTAGCTGATTGGCTTGATATTGCGTCCGAGTGAGTTTTACCGGATTTTGACACGATAATGGCGCACCGTTGATGAACGGTGCGCCATTTTTCAACAGGGCGATAAGATGACTTGCTGCATCCGAACGCGCCGCTAAGCAGCCGTCTGGCTCACCGAAATGGCGTCCCGCCCATTTGCTTTGGCGACATAAAGCGCGGCATCGGCCCTTTCGAACAGATCACCAAGGCTCGTCATCTCGTCTGGGTTTTGCGAATCAATCGCGACCCCGACCGAAATCGTGACATGCAGATCGCTTTTGCCGTCGCCAATGGGAAAGGGCCGGATGTTTACCAGACGCCGCAAACGCTGCGCTGCGGCTTTCACCTCTTCCAAGGTGGTGCGTGGCATGGCGATCAGGAACTCTTCTCCGCCGATACGCGCGACAAGGTCTTCTGGGCGGAAGTTCTGGCGCAGGCGATCAGCAAGACCGCAAAGCACCCGGTCACCAGCGGCATGGCCAAAGCCATCATTGATCCGTTTGAAGTGGTCGATATCGATCATCATCAATCCGTATTGGCACCCCGTCGCATGCGCCTTTTCCGCGATGTGGCGCAAATGGGTTTCGGCATATCGGCGGTTATACAGTCCCGTCAGCGGGTCGGTCATGGCCGCATTAAATCCGTCGCGCAGCGTTTCGCGCAACCGATCCTGATTAAACTTGTGCCGCAGCAAGGATCGCACCCGTAGCGTCAATTCGTCGGCTGTCACATCCCCCAAGATCAGATCGTCGGCACCCAGATCAAGCAACATCGCCGCGGTTTCCGTATGTTTGCGCGGCAACAGAATCAGCTGGGCCGATAAGCGCGTGGATTCGCGTGCGCGCAGGTCCGCGACAAGGCGGAATAGCTGTCCCGCAGATAGCTGCGCCGTGCTGCCATCGATCACAAATAGGTCGGTTTTGCCGACGCTGTCATCGTCGATCAGGGCGCAGTCAGAGTTTGTGACCCGAATGCGCTGGTTCAGTCCGGCTTCAAGCTGCGCTTGCATACTTTTTGCTGCGTTAGTGCAGTCGGACAGAAGGGTAATGCGCGCGGGGGCAATCCGGGGGGCGCGCGTTTCCTCTAGCCCAAAGTTGCGATTGGTGCCGTCGCGCATTTGCAACTCTCTTGATAGGTTGCGGCGGCGCATCAGGCTGCGAACCCGGGCCAGAAGTAAGGTATCGCTAATGGGGCGGGGCAGGACGTCGTCGGCCCCGGCGTCAAGCGCCCCAAAGCGCGCTGTACTGGTATCCGTGGCCCCGACCGAAATAATCGCGATATGGCAGGTCGCTGGATCGCCGCGGAGGGTGCGGCAAAAGTCATGTCCGTCTTCTGTCGGATCTGTCAGGTTAATCAACACCAGATCAGGCGGAGCCGATGCGATTCGCACCATAGCTTCGGCACAGGTTGCAACGGCTTCTACATCATACTTCGCGGCAAGCATCTTGACCCGTAGGACAATGCGGTTGGTCGAGACACTGTCGACGATCAATATTTTGCCGGACATCTTGCAATCCTTATCTGACGGTTTCACCATCGCCCCACCACTTTGACGCTGATTGATTAAAAAAGTGTTCACCTTCGTAAAGGATCACGGATGACTCCCGAATATGCAGAGGTCCTCGCGCTTCAGGCGCTGGGCCATGTGGCGGCCGACGAAGAATTGTCAGGTGCCTTTATGGGGGCCAGCGGTTTGTCACCTGACGACATGCGCCGCGGCGCAACGGACCCATCGTTTCTGGCGTCTGTTCTGGATTTTTTGACGCAGCGTGATGATTGGGTCATGGCCTTTTGCGATGCGCGCGCGTTGCCCTATGACGCCCCATTGCAGGCGCGCTATGCCCTGCCGGGCGCAGAGCAAGTCCATTGGACATAAGCGTGCAGCCTAAAGGCCCGATCAAGGGGCTGATTTTCGACAAAGACGGCACGCTGTTTGATTTCAACGCAACCTGGGGCGCTGTTGTACGCACGCTTTTGGTGGCAGAAGCGGGCGGTGATCCGGCTCTTATTACCAGCCTTGCGCAGGCCTTGGGCTATGATTTGACACACAACAGGTTCCACCCCGGCAGCGTGGTGATTGCAGAGCCGACCTATGTCGTGGCTGAAGTCATCGCTGGCCTGACTGCGCAAACCGACCTGCAGGCGCTGACGGACCGGATGAACGAAATATCGGCCGGGGTGCCACAAGTGCCTGCGGCTGATTTACAGGTGCTGATGGCGCAGCTGCGCGCGCAGGGGCATACGCTTGGCGTCGTGACCAATGATGCAGAGTCTCCTGCGATGCGTCATCTGGAAGACGCCTTGATCGTGGACGAAATGGCTTTCGTTGCAGGCTATGACAGTGGCTTCGGGGCCAAGCCCGCGCCGGGGCAATTGCTGGCCTTTTGCAAGGCAACGGGGCTGGACCCTGCGCATTGCGCCATGATTGGTGATAGCACCCATGACCTTGCAGCTGGGCAGGCGGCGGGGATGGTGTGTATCGGCGTGCTGACCGGGCCTGCGTCCTTTGATGATCTGACGCCGCAGGCGGACGTTGTGCTGAGCAGCATCGCTGATCTGCCTGATTGGCTGGCATCCCGGCGCTTGTGAATAAAGTTTGTGATCGGGCGAAACTAATCTGAACGGGCACTCGTTTCTTAGACATCGCAGGCCACAACGGGCTGCATTGTTTAGAAAGAGTAACTCATGTCGATGAAGTCCAAAATGATGACCGCCGCTGCTGTGTTTGCCCTGACCACGGGCGCTGCAGTCGCAGAATCCCACATGAGCGCTGACGGCAACCCAATGGTTGGCGGCGCAGAGATGCTGCCCGACATGACAATCGTTCAGAACGCGTCCAACGCCGAAAACCTGACCACGCTGGTCGCAGCCGTGCAGGCCGCTGGTCTGGTTGACACGCTGTCCGGCGAAGGCCCGTTCACCGTTTTCGCACCAACCAACGACGCATTCGCAAAGCTGGACCAAGACCAGGTTGCAGAGCTGCTGAAGCCTGAAAACCAAGCTGCGCTGGCTGAAATTCTGGCCTGCCACGTCGTTGCGGCTGACGCGAACTCGACCGCGATCATGGGTATGATCGACAATGATGGCGGCATGCACCCTGTCACCACCGTTGGCGGCTGTGTCCTGAACGTCGAAAAGTCCGGCGAAGGCGACAACACGATGATCACACTGACCGACGAGCGCGGCCAAGTTGCGACCGTGACCCAAGCCGACGTGTTCCAGTCGAACGGCGTCGTCCACGTCATCGACACCGTGATGCTGCCAGCTGAGTAAGCTGCTTAGATCTGCAATTGAGCAGGTTGAATACGAAGCCCCCCGTGCCCCGTGCGCGGGGGGCTTTCGTTTGTGCGTCACTTCCCGCCTATGGGCGGACCCTTGCCGGTTGGCTCGCACATTGCGGTGAAGCGCATGATGACCAGTGGATTTGGCGCTGAAATCGCGATATCTTGTGCATAACAGCGCGAAAAAGCGCGAAACAGGTAGTTATCCCCATAAACCGTCTTTACAGGGCTGCGCCTTGGCCGCACCATATGTCGTAGGGGACAAACAAGAACCATACCGTCACTAGAGCAGTGACATAGTGCTGGGGACACGCTTTGATCCTGGCACATGAGAGTGAGGCAGAGACGATGGCACTGACTGAGCATTATTTCGAGACCGAAGATCTGCACCCTATCGATCTGGTGGAGTCGCTGGCAGAGCACCATGCGTGGGAATTTGACCGCATTGCAGACAACCAGATCGCGATGCAAGTCGAAGGACAGTGGCGCACCTATGCGATCACCCTGTCTTGGTCCGACCGCGACGAGACGCTGCGCCTGATCTGCACCTTCGAGATGGAGCCGCCAGCCCACCGCACGCAGGCGCTGTACGAAGCGCTGAACACGATCAACGACGACAGCTGGGCGGGCACTTTTACCTGGTGGCCAGAGCAAAAGATGATGGTCTACCGCTACGGCCTTGTGCTGGCAGGCGAGCAGGTCGCAAGCCCAGAGCAGATTGACACCATGATCCACACGGCCGTCAGCAGCTGCGAGCGCTATTACCCCGCGCTGCAGCTGGTCACTTGGGCAGAGCGCACACCGGCCGAGGCCATTCGCATTGCCATTGGCGAGGCTTACGGTCGCGCCTGACGCGGCATAAGCGGGGGCCAGCCCCCGCACCCCCGAGGTATTTTCAACCAGAAGAAGGTAGGGCCGGGCTTTGACGCGGGCCGGGGCCTTAATATTTTCGGCGCGAAGGCGACGGCTGCGTGGCACAAGATGTTGTGCCCGCTTATCCGGCTGCCTAGTCTTGCGAAAAGTCGAGGGGATTTGCGATGAACATGGATGATGTGGCGCGCCGCGGGCTGGTGCTGCTGGGCTGCGGTAAGATGGGCTCTGCCTTGCTGGACGGCTGGCTGAAGGGCGGTTTGCCCGCGGCATCGGTCTGGGTGCTTGATCCGGCACCAAGCGACCGGCTACAAAAGACGGGCGTTCATATCAATGCGGGCCTGCCAGATGATCCTGCGGTCGCCTTGGTTGCGGTCAAGCCGCAGATGATGGGCGATGCGCTGCCGTCGATGCAGGCGCTGGGCGGGGGCGGGACGTTGTTCGTGTCCGTCGCGGCCGGCACGCCGCTGGCCCGGTTCGAGGCCGCTTTTGGCGCGGCCACGCCGATCGTGCGCACCATGCCGAATACACCGGCAGCCATCGGGCGCGGCATTTCGGCTTTGATTGGTAACGCCGCAGCAAGCGCAGATCATATCGCCTTGGCTGAGGCGCTGATGGGGGCCGTAGGGCAGACCGTGCGCCTTGATCATGAAGCGCAGATGGACGCCGTCACCGCCGTGAGTGGGTCGGGTCCGGCCTATGTCTTTCACCTGATCGAAACACTGGCTGCGGCTGGGGTAGCGCAGGGCCTTGCGCCCGATCTTGCCATGGCGCTTGCCAAGGCGACAGTCGGCGGCGCTGGGCAGTTGGCCGAAGACAGCGCTGAGGATCCGGCGCAGCTGCGGCGCAATGTGACCAGCCCGAATGGGACGACGCAAGCTGCGCTAGAGGTGTTGATGGACGGCGAAAACGGCTTGCCAAAGTTGATGGCGCGGGCGGTTGCGGCGGCAGCAGCGCGGAGCGAGGAATTGTCGCGTGGCTGACATTACCTTTGACGACTTCGCCGCCGTCGATATCCGCGTTGGCCGCGTCACACAGGCAGAGGCTTATCCCGAGGCGCGCAAGCCTGCGATCAAGCTGTGGATCGACTTTGGCCCGGACATCGGCACCCGCAAAACCAGCGCGCAGCTGACCGTTCATTACACGCCAGAGGCGCTGATTGGGCGCATGGTCTGCGCAGTCGTGAACTTTCCACCGCGCCAGATCGGTAAGTTCATGTCAGAGGTGCTGGTGCTTGGCATGCCTGATGCAGACGGCGCGGTTGTGCTGATTGCCCCTGACCAAGACGTACCTTTAGGAGGACGCCTACATTGAAGAAACTTCTGCTGACGCGGGCCTTTCCCGCCGCCACAATCGCCGCGGCGCAGGCCCGGTTTGACGTCACCGTGCTGGACCGCACCGACGGGCTAAACGTGGCAGAGGCTGGTGCCGCGCTGCAAGATTATGACGCGATCCTGTGTACGCTTGGCGATAGCTTTAGCGACATGGCCTTTGCTGTGCCGCACAAGCGCTGCGGCATGATCGGCAGCTTTGGCGTAGGCTTTAACCATATCGACATTGCGGCGGCGCAGGCCGCTGGCATCCATGTGTCGAACACGCCCGATGTTGTCACCGACGCGACGGCGGATATCGCGCTGACGCTGATTCTGATGGCGAGCCGCCGCGCGGGCGAGGGCGAGCGGTTGGTACGGGCCGGCGCATGGACCGGCTGGCATCCGACGCAGATGCTGGGCGCGCATGTGACGGGCAAGCGGCTTGGCATCATCGGTATGGGCCGGATCGGGCAAGCCGTTGCGCGCCGGGGCCACTACGGCTTTGATATGCCAGTCATATATTTCAACCGCTCGCCCAAAGAGGTCGACGTCCCGGCGCGCCAAGTCGAGGATTTGCACAGCCTGATGAGCCAAGCGGACATCGTTGTCGTGACGGTGCCTGGGGGCGGCAGCAATGCACATCTGATTGACGCCGAAGCGCTGGCGCAACTGAATGACGGCGCGGTTTTCGTCAACGTAGCGCGGGGCGATGTGGTGGATCAAAGCGCCCTGATCGCTGAACTGCAATCAGGCCGCATCCGCGCCGGGCTTGACGTCTATGATGGCGAACCTGCGGTGCCTGCCAGCCTGATGGCGCTGGAAAACGCTGTGCTGCTGCCGCACCTTGGGACTGCCGCGCTCGAGGTGCGCGAGGCGATGGGGCAGATGGCGCTGGATAACATCATCGCATGGGCCGAAGGGCAGCCGCTGCCGCAGGCGCTTTGGACGGCCTAGCGGGCGAGCATGCGGCGTAGCACGGACCTGTCGCCAGCGATAAACTGGTGATAGGCCGCGCCCGCGATGTGCAGGATGATCAATGCGATAAGCAGCTTGCTGGCGGTCGCATGGGCGGTCCCGACGATCTGGGATGGGATGAACCATGCTGCGGCCCCGGCAAACGGCATCGCGATCAATAGGCCGTATAATAGCCAATGCGTCATACGGCTGACGGTTTGGATCAGGCGCGGTGCCTCTGGCGGGGGCGGGATTTGGGTCGTTAGGCGTAAACCAAGTCGCCAGACCATCAAGATACCGATGCTGGCACCAAGGATCGCGTGAAAGATCGCGCCGCTGCTCCAACCAAGGCCGATTTCGATGCCTTCGAATTTCGCATCAAAGGCTGCCTCCATCCCCCCGGCAAAGGCGATTTGAATCGCGACCAGAGCTGCGATCAACCAATGCAGCATCATATGGGGGGCGGTGTATTTGGTGTCGGACATAGTACCCTCTGACGCCGCAAATACGCGCCGTTTCAAATGGTTCAACGTCAAAGCAGCAGGTCGGGTTCCACGTCTTCCATCGCCGCGCGCCAATGGCGGCGGCACAGCGAAACATAGCGGTCATTGCCGCCAACCTGCACTTGATCACCCGCGCGCACGACGTTGCCCGCCGCATCCTTGCGCACCACCATCGTCGCCTTGCGGCCGCAATGGCAAATCGTGCGCACTTCGCGCATGTCGTCCGCCAGCGCGAGCAACGTGGCAGAGCCGGGGAACAGCTCTCCTTGGAAATCGACGCGCAGACCAAAGCACATGATCGGCACGTTCAGATCGTCCACTGCGCGGGCAAGTTGCCAGACTTGGGCCGGTTCCAGAAACTGCGCCTCGTCAATGAACACGCAAGCGCAGGGGCCCTGCGCCATCCGGCGCTGCAGCATGTCGAACAGATTATCGCCCGGCGCAAAGGTTTCAGCAGCTTGGCCAATGCCGATGCGGCTGGCGATGCGGCCTTGCCCGGCACGCGTGTCCAATTGCGCCGTCAGCAAAAACGTCTGCATCCCGCGTTCGACATAGTTGTGACTGGCCTGAAGAAGCACGGTCGATTTGCCCGCGTTCATGGTCGAGTAATTGAAATAGAGCTTTGCCATGGGTGCCCTGATACGCGGGCATCACATTCGGACGCAAGACGATCTTGCCTATCAAAAGGTCATGACATTGCGCAAACTTAGCCTTATGCAATTGCAGCAACGCCGCAACGTGGCGGCGGACCTTGAAGGATCTCAGATGACCCGTTTTCACACCTACCTTAAGCGGCACACCGAAGCTTTGGTCAAGGATGTGGGCATCACTGCGGCGTGCGAACTGACGGGCAAGTCGAAGGCGACGCTGGGCCGTTATTATTCAGAGGACGCCGAGCATAGCGGCCGTTTCATGCCCGTCGATGCCGTGGCCGCGTTAGAGGCGGCTGCAAGCCATCCTCATGTCACGGCCGCGCTCGCAGAACTGCGCGGCGCGACGTTTTCGCTGGGGCAGGATGAAGGCAGTGGGTCTGGCAACGTCAATTCCGACGTCGTGCAGCTTAGCCAGCGGTTCGCGCAGCTGATGGCGGAATATCACGAAAGCATTCAGGACGGCACGATCAGCGCGAACGAGGCGCGGCGTCTGTTGGCTGAGACGACTCAGCTGCAAAAAGTATTGCTGCGTATGAAGTTGCACCTTGAAGGCGACGTCACCTACTGACGCCGCCCAAGGCGCGCTTTACGCTTTTTCGACGACCACAGAGCCGACGGAATAGCCCGCGCCAAAAGAGCAGATGATGCCCAAATCGCCCGGCTTTAGATCATCCGAATTCTGCGCGAATGCGATGATCGATCCGGCAGAAGACGTGTTCGCGTAATCCTGCAGGATGTTGGGCTGCTCGCCCGGCGCAGGTTCGCGGCCAAGCACCTTTTTGCCGATATAATCGTTCATGGCCTTGTTGGCCTGATGCAGCCAAAGGCGCTTTAGATCGTCCGCGGTGATGCCTTCGTCCGCCATGTGATCGGCCATATGCTGGCTGACCAGCGGCAGCACTTCTTTGAACACTTTGCGCCCGTTTTGTATGAACTGCATGTCCCGGCGGTCTTCCATCTGGTCGCGCGCCATCCGCATAAAGCCAGCGTTATTGCGGATGTTATTGCTGAACACGGTCGCACAGCGGGTAGAGCGGATGATGAAATGTTCGCCTTTTGCATCCTCACTGCGTTGCAGAACCGTCGCCGTGGCCACGTCGCCAAAGATGAAATGACAATCCCGGTCGCGCCATTCTAGGTGGGCGCTGGTGATCTCTGGGTTCACGACAACGGCGGTGCGCACAGAGCCGGTGCGGATCATGTCGGCGGCGGTCTGGATGCCAAAGGTCGCGGACGAACAGGCGACGTTCATGTCAAAGGCAAAGCCGCCAGCACCGATCAGCTGCTGAATCTCTACAGCAACGGCAGGGTAGGCACGTTCGATGTTCGATGCGGCGCAGATCACCAGATCGACTTGATCGGCGCTGATGCCAGCCTGCGCCAGCGCGGTATTAATTGCATCAACGCCGATTTCGGCCATCAGGCTCGGCTCTTCATCCGTGCGGGCGCGCAGGTGGGGATACATGCGGTCTGGGTCCAGCACGCCGGTTTTGTCGATCACGTGGCGCTGCTCGATTCCGGACGCGGCGACGATGAAATCAACGGACGAATGCGCCTTGGCTGGCAGATCGCCCGCCGCGATCTGGCCTGCGTGGGCCGCGTTGTACTTGTCCGCATAGGCGTTGAACGCCGTGACAAGTTCTGCGTTGGTGATAACCTCGGACGGGGTGAAAACCCCGGTTCCGGTAATAGCTGCGCGATACATGAAAAGGCCCCCGTTTGATCCGGCAGATTGTGACGGTTGGGCAAAGAGAAGTCCATCTTTGCCGTGCTTTGCGCCTTTACGTCACTTTACAGCACGGCGCGATTTAAGGCAGCTTGCAGGCATAATAAAATGAGGGATTTCGCCAATGGCACAGTGGTATTACGCAAACGATGGGACCGAGGCAGGGCCGATCGAAAAAGACGAATTTGTCGCCTTGGTGCGGGATGGCACCGTCGGCCCTGATACGCTGGTCTGGACCAATACGCTGGAAAACTGGGAACCCGCGCACCGCCATATTGAGGGCGTAACCCCGCCGCGCCCCGCCGTGCCGGTGCATCCTGCGCTCGCCGGAACCCATGCCGGACAAGCCGCGATGGGCGCGCGCGATTATCGTCGCCAATCGGGCCTAAGCGACGCGTTCAAGCAGTTCTTTAATCGCTACACGCAATTCAGCGGCCGCAGCAATCGGGGTGAGTTTTGGTTCTGGCAGCTGGACAACATTCTGGTCAGCCTCGCCCTTGGCGTTCTGGATGCGATAATCTTTGGCACGTCCAGCGCAGGCATCCTTGGCGGATTGTGGGCGCTGGCGACCATCATCCCGTCCTTCGCGCTAAGCGCGCGCAGGCTGCATGATATCGACAAATCGGGCTGGTGGATCTTGCTAAGCCTGATCCCGATCATCGGGTGGATCATCCTGCTGGTCTGGTATTGCAGACAGCCGGACACCCACCCGAACCGGTTTGGCTAGGCCTTAACCCTGTAGCGAGCGGACGTCGATTGCGCCGCTCGCGCGTTCCTGCATCGCCATCACAGCGGCCTGTGCGGCGGCTGCGGTGGTGAAGTAGGGGATCTTGTCGTTCAAGGCGACCGCACGAATTTCGCGGCTGTCTTCAACGGCTTGCGACCCTTCGGTCGTGTTCAGCACCAGCGCGATATGGCCGTCCTTCAGACGGTCCACGATGGTCAATCCACCCTCATAGATCTTGTTCACGATCTCGCAGGGGATGTCGTTCGCTTTCAGCCAGCCAGCGGTGCCGCGTGTGGCAGCGATGGTCAGGCCCAGTTCGATCAGGCCGCGGGACGCGGTTGCCATAGCGTCCGTTTTATCGTCATCGCGGATCGACACAAACACACAGCCTTCTTCCGGCAGGATCGTGCCTGCGCCCATCTGCGCCTTCAGGAAGGCGCGGGCAAAGTTGCGATCCCAGCCCATGACTTCGCCGGTGGACCGCATTTCTGGCCCAAGGATCGTGTCGACACCGGGGAAGCGGGCGAAGGGCAGAACCGCCTCTTTCACGCTGAACCACGGTGTTTTCGGGTCAGCCAGCGTGAACGCGTCGCCCAGCGGCAGCACATCCATCGGGTTTTCCGAATGCGGGTAGGGCGGGCGTAGCGGGAAGTTCGATAGCGGCTCGCCCGCCATCAGACGCGCAGCGATAGAGGCAATGGCCGAGTCCGTTGCTTTTGCGACGAAAGGCACGGTGCGGGATGCGCGGGGGTTCACCTCGATCAGGTAGACCTCCTCGTTCTTGACCGCGAATTGCACGTTCATCAGGCCGACGACATGCAGCGCCAACGCCAGCTTTTCGGTCTGGCTGCGGATTTCGGCGATCATCGCGTCGGACAGCGAATAGGGCGGCAGCGAACAGGCGCTATCGCCAGAGTGCACGCCAGCCTCTTCGATATGCTGCATGATGCCCGCAACATGGGTGTTGGTGCCGTCGCACAGACAGTCCACGTCCACCTCGACCGCGCCGGACAGGTAGCTGTCCAGCAACACCGGGCTTTTGCCCGATACGACCACGGCCTCAGAGATATAGCGCTCTAGCTGCGCCTGATCGCGCACGATTTCCATCGCGCGGCCGCCAAGAACGTAGGACGGACGGATCACAAGGGGGAAGCCGATGTCAGCGGCAATATCGAACGCCTGCTGGTCGGTGGACGCAATGCCGTTAATCGGCTGCTTCAGCCCCAGACGGTTCACAAGGTCCTGAAAACGTTCGCGGTCTTCGGCCAGGTCGATGGCGTCGGGTGTGGTGCCAAGGATCGGGATGCCCGCTTCTTGCAGTGCGTTCGCCAGCTTGAGCGGGGTCTGACCGCCGAACTGAACGATGACGCCGTGCAGCGTGCCGTTGTCTTGTTCCACGCGCATGATTTCCATGACGTGCTCGAATGTCAGCGGCTCAAAGTACAGCCGGTCCGAGGTGTCATAGTCGGTCGAAACCGTCTCTGGGTTGCAGTTGATCATGATGGTTTCATAGCCCTGATCGGACAGGGCATAGCAGGCGTGGCAGCAGCAATAATCAAACTCGATGCCTTGACCGATCCGGTTCGGACCGCCGCCCAAAATCACGACCTTTTTGCGATCAGAGGGACGCGCCTCGCATTCCACATCGCCCATAACGGGGGTCTCATAGGTGGAATACATGTAAGGCGTCTGCGCTTCGAACTCGGCACCGCAGGTGTCGATCCGCTTGAACACAGCAACGACGCCTTGCTTGATCCGCGCGCTGCGCACATCGGCTTCGGCCATGCCCGTCAGGGTCGCCAAACGGGCATCGGTAAAGCCCATCATCTTTAGCTTGCGCAGGCCAGACTCATTGGTCGGCAGGCCATCAGCGCGGACCACGGCCTCGGCCTCGATGATTTCGCGGATGCGGGCCAGGAACCACGGATCGTACATGGTGACAGCGTGGATATCTTCGTCTGGCAGACCGTGACGCATCGCCTGCGCAATGACGCGGATACGGTCGGGAGTTTGCTTGGCCAGCGCTTTGGTGATCGCGGCGGCATCGGGTGCGCCGGGGATCGCGATTTCGTCAAAGCCGGTCAGGCCGGTTTCCAGCGATGCCAGCGCCTTTTGCATCGATTCGTGGATCGTGCGGCCGATCGCCATTGCTTCACCGACCGACTTCATCGCCGTGGTCAGGTGCGGCTCAGAGCCTGCGAATTTCTCGAACGCAAAGCGCGGGATCTTGGTGACGACATAGTCGATTGTCGGCTCGAAGGACGCAGGGGTCACGCCGGTGATGTCGTTGTCCAGCTCGTCCAGCGTATAGCCGACCGCCAGTTTCGCCGCGATCTTGGCAATCGGGAAACCCGTCGCCTTGGACGCCAGCGCAGAAGAACGCGACACGCGGGGGTTCATTTCGATCACAACCATCCGGCCGTCAGCGGGGTTAATCGCCCACTGCACGTTAGAGCCGCCAGTTTCGACGCCAATCTCGCGCAGGACCGCGATGGATTGGTTGCGCATGACTTGGTATTCTTTGTCGGTCAGCGTCAGGGCAGGGGCGACGGTGATCGAATCGCCCGTGTGCACGCCCATGGGATCGACGTTTTCAATCGCGCAAACGATGATCGCGTTGTCCGCCTTGTCGCGCACGACTTCCATCTCGAACTCTTTCCAGCCGAGCAGGGATTCGTCGACAAGGATCTGCGCCATGGGGGACGCTTCCATGCCGGTGCGGCAGTAGTGTTCGTACTGTTCGCGGTTATACGCCACGCCGCCGCCGGTGCCGCCTAGGGTAAAGGCAGGGCGGATGATGGCAGGCAGGCCGACATATTCGATCGCTTCAATCGCCAGCTGCAGACCGGCCTTGATGTCGAACTTGCCGTTCTCTTTCTTGGGGGCGGTGATGATCGTCGCTTTGGGATTTTCGATGCCAAGACGGTCCATCGCTTCGCGGAAAAGTCCACGGTCTTCTGCCATTTCAATGGCTTCGCGCTTTGCGCCGATCATCTCGACGCCGAATTTTTCCAGCACGCCCATGTCGGCCAGCGCCAGTGACGTGTTCAGACCCGTCTGGCCGCCCATCGTTGGCAGCAGCGCGTCGGGGCGCTCTTTCTCGATGATCTTGGCGACGATTTCGGGGGTGATGGGTTCGATGTAGGTCGCGTCAGCCAGACCGGGATCGGTCATGATCGTCGCGGGGTTAGAGTTGACCAGAATGACCCGGTAACCTTCTTCGCGCAGCGCCTTACAAGCTTGTGCGCCCGAGTAATCAAACTCGCAGGCCTGTCCAATGACGATAGGCCCCGCACCGATAATCATGATCGACTTAATATCATCACGTTTTGGCATGGCAGGCCCCCATATTTCAGCAAATTCTCCGCCTTATAGAAGCGCTGGGACGGGGTGCAAGGGGCGAGTGCGGCTTTGTTGCGAAAGCAGGTGCCTCCGGCGGGAGTTTACTGGGCCAGATGAACAGGGCCAGATAAACAAAGGGCGTGCTACGCTTGACTTATCTAGGGCAAAGGGGTGTATCGGGGCGACCCGTTTTGGACCGAAGGAACCGCCCATGCACGCCTATCGCACACAGACTTGCGCTGATTTGACCGCCGCCGACGTTGGCAAAACTGTGCGTCTGTCCGGCTGGGTCCATCGTATCCGCGACCACGGCGGCATTCTTTTTATCGACCTGCGCGATACTTACGGCGTAACGCAGGTGCTGTGCGACCCCGATTCTGCAGCCTTTGCCGATGTTGAAAAGGTGCGGGCCGAATACTGCATTCGCATCGACGGCGAAGTGAAGGCGCGCAGCCCAGAGCTGGTGAACGCCAAGCTGCCCACTGGCGAAGTCGAAGTCTTTATTCGCGAGATCGAAGTGCTTGGCGCGTCAAAAGAGCTGCCGCTGCAAGTGTTTGGCGATCAGGAATACCCAGAAGAGACGCGGTTGAAGTATCGCTACCTCGATCTGCGCCGCGAAGTGATGCAGAAGAATATGACGCTGCGGTCCAACGTCGTAAAGTCGATGCGTCAGCGTATGTGGGACAAAGGTTTCCGCGAATTCCAGACACCGATCATCACAGCGTCCAGCCCCGAAGGCGCGCGCGACTTCCTCGTGCCGTCGCGTCTGCACCCGGGCAAGTTCTATGCGCTGCCGCAGGCCCCCCAGCAGTTCAAGCAGCTGATCATGGTGTCGGGCTACGACAAGTATTTCCAGATCGCGCCGTGTTTCCGCGACGAAGACCCGCGCGCTGACCGCTCGCCCACCGACTTCTATCAGCTTGATCTAGAGATGAGCTTTGTGGAGCAGCAGGACGTGTTTGACACGATCCAGCCTGTCATCGGCGGCGTGTTCGAAGAGTTCGGCGGCGGCCGTAAGGTCGACCAGACGTGGGAGCAGATCAGCTACCGCGATGCGGCCCTGTGGTACGGCACCGACAAGCCTGACCTGCGCAACCCGATCAAGATGCAGGTTGTCAGCGATCATTTCGCAGGCTCTGGCTTTGCCATCTTCGCCAAGCTGCTGGAACAAGACGGCACGCAGATCCGCGCGATCCCTGCGCCAACGGGTGGTAGCCGCAAGTTCTGTGACCGCATGAACGCCTTTGCCCAGCAGCAGGGTCTACCGGGCATGGGTTACATTTTCTGGCGCGATCAGGGCGAGGGCATGGAAGCCGCAGGTCCGCTGGCCAAGAACATCGGCCCAGAGCGGACCGAGGCGATCCGCCAGCAGCTGGGCCTTGGCGTTGGCGATGCGGCGTTCTTCCTTGGCGGCAAGCCAGAGGCGTTTGAAAGCGTCGCAGGCCGCGCCCGCACCGTGATCGGCGAAGAGCTGGGCTTGGTGGACAAAGACCGCTTCGCATTCGCGTGGATCGTCGACTTCCCGATCTATGCCCGCGACGAAGAGACCGGCAAAATCGACTTTGAACACAACCCGTTTTCGATGCCGCAGGGCGGCATGGACGCGTTGTCTGGCGATCCTCTGGACGTGCTGGGCTTTCAGTACGACCTGGCCTGCAACGGTTACGAACTGGTGTCGGGCGCGATCCGGAACCACCGCCCAGAGATCATGTTCAAGGCGTTCGAAATCGCGGGCTACGGCGCGGATGAGGTCGAAAAGCGCTTTGGCGGCATGGTCAACGCGTTCCAATACGGTGCCCCGCCCCACGGTGGTTGCGCCGCCGGTATCGACCGGATCGTGATGCTGCTGGCGGATGAGGCGAACATCCGCGAAGTCATCATGTTCCCGATGAACCAGCGCGCTGAAGACCTGATGATGGGTGCGCCCAGCGAGCCAATGAACGAGCAGCTGCGCGAATTGCGCCTGCGCGTGTTGCCGCCGGAAAGCTGAAGCGCAATTGCTAAGCCTTCGGGCTTAGCGATGCCACAGACATAAAAAGACCGCGCTGGAGTGATCCGGCGCGGTCTTTTTTCGTTCTAAGCCAGCTACTTAGGTTGCGCGTGGCAGCAGACCTTTTTCGTACAGATACACCGTGGTGCCAATCGGCACGCGGTCATAAAGGTCAATCGCCTGATCGTTCACCAACCGGGCGCAGCCGTTAGAGACGTCCGTGCGGATCGTGTCGGGCTTGTTCGTGCCATGAATACGCAGGAACGTATCACCAACCTCTGGCTGGAACAGATACAGCGCGCGGGCCCCAAGGGGGTTGTCGGGGCCGCCGGGCATACCGTCGGCATATTTCGCATAATGGTCTGGTTCACGCTCGATCATATCTTTGGTCGGCGTCCAGCTTGGCCATTCTTTCTTGGCCCCGATGTTGAAGGTGCCGGAAATATATAGCGCGTCGCGGCCAACGCCGACGTAATAGCGCAGTGCCTCGCCGTTCGGCAGGGTCCAATACAGCGAATAGACGTCAGGCACGACGTGGATTTCGCCCGGCGGCATCGGATTATCTAGACGCACCAGCTTGGGCGTGAAATCGAACGGCGGAGGCACGTCCTCGATCGGGGCGTCAGGGTTGGCAACGTCTTGCGCGGACAACAAAGTGGGAAGCGCAAAGCCGCCAGCCCCCAAAAGCGAGGTGGTTAGAAATCGGCGGCGGTCAATCATGGCATACTCCAGTCGGTCGTATCATTGCGTGTAAAATGGCGATCAGGGGCCTGTCTTGCAAGCACTACAGCGTCACATCTGCGCGCTTGGATGTTGCAAAACGTAACGATGTGCCGCTTTTGGCGACAATCCGTGGCGTTTGCGTTAAATTCCGGCCCCTTTAGCCAGTGTTCAGCCATTAACGTGCTAAAGCCGTCCAAAGTTCCAATGGCTTAAGGTTCGTGCGGCGTGCAGGCCCCCGTGGTTGTGATGCCGCAGGGGATGGGCCAGCTCGGGTTGCACGTGATAGGACGTATCGACGCAAGCAGGACCGCCTTTATGACCTTTGATCCGATCATCGCCGCAACACGGTTCGGCACTGGCCTATCGCCGGTCATTGAACCGCCATGGGACGCGGAAAGCATGCTGGGCAAGCTGGGCGGGCCTGATCAGGCTGCGGCCCTGATGCCGATTGCTGGATTCGAGGCGACGACCCCGACGCTGGCCTTTATCGGCGCACTGAACAAAGCAGACCGAGAGGCCCGGGGCACGGACGGAGAGGCCGCCGCAAAAGAAGCGATCCGCCAGAAAAACCGAGAGTTGTCAGACGTGTCGCGCCATAACACCCTGTCGACCCTTGCCCGCTGCGTCACCGCGCAAGACGGGCTACGCGAGCGTTTAACCCTATTCTGGGCCGACCATTTCACCGTGATCGGACGCGGCTTTAACCAACGCCATCTGGTGACACCCTATATCGCCGATGCCATTCGCCCCCATGTGGCCGGGCGCTTTGCCGATATGGTGAAGGCCGTGGTCATGCATCCGATGATGCTGCTCTATTTGGAACAGACCCGCTCGCTTGGACCAAGCTCTCCTCAGGGGCTGAAAAGCGGGCGCGGATTGAATGAAAATCTGGCGCGGGAATTGCTGGAACTGCACCTGATTGGCGTGGGTGGCGGCTACGATCAGACTGACGTGACCCAGATGGCCGAATTGCTGACAGGGCTTAGTTATAATGCTGTGCATGGCGTCACCTACCGTGCGCAGCAGGCCGAACCGGGGGCAGAGGTTGTTATGGGCCGCCGCTATAGCGCCGATTCGGCGCTTGCGACGATCACCAGCGCGCTTGAGGATATCGCGATCCGGCCAGAGACCGCGGCGCATATCTCGCGCAAGCTTGCGGTGCATTTCGTGTCGGATACGCCGGACCCGGATCTGATCGCAAGCATGTCGCGGGCCTTTGTGGACAGCGGCGGCGATCTGTTGGCGGTGACCGGGGCAATGTTGCAGCACCCGGCCGCGTGGTCGCCGGTGCGCGCGAAGGTGCGGCAGCCGTTTACCTTTATTGCAGCCGGGTTGCGGGCGCTTGGGGTGCGGGCGGACCGCATCATGCCGCTTGGTAATGGGCAGTTCAAACGTCACGTGACCGACCCTTTGCGCCTGATGGGGCAACCGTTCGAGCAGCCCATCGGCCCGGACGGCTGGGCCGAAGAGCCGGCGGCTTGGATCACCCCGCAGGGCCTTGCCGGCCGGATCAGTTGGGCGGTGGCAAGCCCGGCGGAGTTTGTCGACACGCTGCCCGATCCGCGTAAATTCGTACAAACGGCGGTCGGTCCCACCGCGCCGCCAGAGTTGATTTTTGCAGCCGACGCTGCCGAAAGTCTGGCCGACGGGGTCGCCCTTGTGCTGACCTCTCCTGCGTTTCAAAGGATATGAGCATGGATCGTCGTGGTTTCCTTTTTGGCGGTGCCGCTTTGGGCTGCTCGCTTGCGGCCAGCCCGTTTATGACGCCCGTGGCGCTGGCATCTGGGCCGTGGGACAACCGGCTTGTGATCATCGTGCTGCGCGGCGCGATGGACGGGCTCGACGCGGTGCGCCCGCTGGGCGATCCCGATTATGCCGCGCTGCGGCCCACGCTGAACGACGGCAAGGCCTTGGGACTTGGTGATTTTTGGGGGCTGCATCCGGGGCTGTCAGACCTGATGCCGCTGTGGCAGGCGGGGCAAATGGGCGTGATGCACGCGGTGTCGACCCCTTACCGCGACGGGCGCAGCCACTTTGACGGACAAGACATCCTCGAGGCGGGAAGCCTGCAAATCAATGGCGGTGCTGGTGGTTGGCTGAACCGGATGATGTCTGTCGTGCCGGGGATGACGGCCGAAACCGCCTATGCGCTGGGGCAGGAAAACATGGCGATCCTGCAAGGTCCGGCGCCGCATCTACGCTGGGCACCAGAGGCAAAGTTTGATCTGTCGCCGCAAATGCGCCGCTTGCTTGAACTGACGCTGCATGATGATGCGATGTTCCGGGACGCCGCTTTGCAGGCCGTATCGATTGCAGATTCGCTTGCAACAGAAGCGATGGCGGCCGAAGGCGACGACCTTGATATGATGATGGCACCCGCCAAGCCAGGGTCAGAGGCGAATCTGGCGCAATTCGCCGCCGCCCGCCTGCGTGAAGACACGCGAATCGCCAGCTTCTCGGTCAATGGGTGGGACACGCACCAGGCGCAGGCCAATAGTCTAGCAAAGACGCTGCAACGTTTGTCGCAAACGATCCTGACCCTGCGCGACGGGTTAGGCCCGGTCTGGGATAAAACCGCCGTGCTTTGCATGACTGAATTTGGCCGGACTGCGCGGGAAAACGGCACCCGCGGTACCGACCACGGCACGGGGGGCGCGATGATTTACGCAGGCGGCGCGCTGCGCGGGGGGCAGGTGGTTGGCCGCTGGCCGGGCTTGGCCGAGGCGGATTTGTTCGAACGGCGCGACCTGATGCCAACCGGCGACGTGCGGGCCGCGGCGGGGTGGGTGATGCAGGATCTGTTCGGGCTAACAGCGACGCAGGTGCAGCAAATCGTGTTCCCGGGGCTGGACCTTGGCAATGCACCGGGATTTCTGCTGTGACGAAAGACGCGCGACCCCTTGGCATGGCCTTGCCCGATTTTACGCCGCCGCCCCATCCACGCGGTGTCACCCTTGCGGGGCAATTCGGCTGGCTGCGCCCCTTGCGATGCGCAGAGGACGCGGCCCCCTTGTTTGCCCAAATCGCGGACAGCCCGTGGGTCTTTGACTACCTCGGAGAGGCGGCACCCGATACCGCAGAAGGTCTGCAGCACATTCTGGCCGTTTGGGCGGCGCGTTCCGACTGCGAGCTTTTTGCGATCGGTGCGTCCGGTTCTAAAGCGCCGCTTGGATATGCCTGCTTGATGAGCGTGAACACGGCGGCTGGCGATATCGAGATTGGCAACGTCAACTTGTCCCCGGCCTTGCAACGCACCGCCCTCGCGACAGAGGCGTTTTCCCTGCTGCTGGGATGGAGCTTTGATGTCGGCTATCGCCGGGTCGTATGGAAATGCAATGCGCTGAACATGCCATCCCGCCGGGCGGCGCAGCGGCTTGGCTTTAGCTATGAGGGGCTGTTTCGCAACCACCTGATTGTTAAGGGCCGCAACCGCGATACGGCTTGGTTCGCAATGACGGATGCCGATTGGCGCGGGATCGGGCCCGCACATCAGGCTTGGTTTGCTAAGCCGAATTTCGATCCAAGGGGCCAGCAAAAACAAAGCCTTGGCGCTTTGACCGCCCCGCATCTGGCGTCCCGCGATCCAGCTTTGTAATTGCGATGTGCCTTGGGCGATGATCCCTTAGCCTTGGCCGCCCATCGCCCTATTCCGAAGCGTTAGAAACCAGAGGCTGCGGAGAGCCGGGTCTGCACCATTTCGTTCAGATCCTGCAGTTCATGCCGGGCACCAGTCCCGGCCTGACGTTCCGCGATCAGGCGGCGAACAACCTCTAGCATATCGCGGTCACGGGCGCTGTTGGCGACCCCCGACAGAAATTGCGTCACATAGTCCAGCGTTTGCGGGCTTTCGTCGTGTTGCAAAACATCTGCCACATGCGACAGGTCATCACGGTAGGCCAGCATATCCGGTTCCACTTGATCCCCATTCAGCAGGCGCGGACCCGGAGGCTGGCGATCCGGCGGCATGTGAATCAGGATTGCCGCCTGAAACTGCGCCAAACTGGCGATGGGTTTGGCAATGAAACCATCGGCCCCGGCAGCGATGACATCTTCTTCGTTCACTTGGTCACCAGAGGTGCCAAGAATCACATCAATGCGCGGCTGGGCTTGTGACAGCGTTTCAATCAGCGCCAGGCCTGACCCGTCCGGCAGACCCAGATCGACGATAACGACCGTAGGGCGGTAAATTGACAGGTGTTTGCGGGCGCTGGCCAGCGTATCGGCCCGCCGGATGCGTGCACCAGACCGCAAACACAGCATACGGACCGCTTCGCAGGCAAAACGGCTGTCTTCGACAACCAGCACGGTCAGGCCCAGCAGGGGCCGTTGCGCAGTCGGCGCGCGCGTGGTCATAAAGTCGTCAATATTATCCATCGGTCTGCGGCCCCCATTCGTGTTTCAGTCACCCCTAGAACACCACCGCAACGTAAAGACCGGGTTAATACCCCTGCGACCAAGTGCCTTTATTGGCATTCGTTTGCTGGCGGGTCATAAGTTGGCCAAATCCAAGGGAGGGATCACCATGATCGGACGCTTGAACCATGTCGCCATTGCCGTGCCGGACCTCGAGGCCGCGGCTGCGCAGTATCGCGGTGCGCTGGGGGCTGACGTTGGCCCCGCGCTGGATCAGCCGGACCACGGGGTCACCGTGATCTTTATCACGCTGCCCAATACCAAGATCGAGCTGCTGTATCCGCTGGGGGACGCATCCCCCATTGCGAAGTTTTTGGAAAAAAACCCCGCAGGCGGCATTCACCACATCTGCTACGAAGTCGACGATCTGCTGGCCGCGCGTGACCGCCTGACCGCCAGGGGCGCGCGGGTGCTGGGGGACGGCACGCCCAAGATCGGCGCGCACGGCAAGCCGGTCCTGTTCCTGCACCCAAAGGATTTCAACGGCACGCTGGTCGAGCTCGAAGAAGTCTGATTTTTCGGCTTTTCAAGAAAAGCCGATGCCTCCGGCGGAGGTACTTAGAACCAGAAGAAGGCAGGCGCGTCCTGCGAAAGGTAAAAGACTATGGGTATCACGTCAGCCATTGTGATGTTCGCCGTGATCTGGTGGATGATTTTCTTTATCGTGCTGCCCCTGCGCATGGTCACGCAGGGCGAGGACGGCAATGTCGTGCCGGGCACGCATAAATCCGCGCCCGCCAACCCTCAGCTGAAGCGCAAGGCCAAGATCACGACGGTTTGGGCGATTGGGATTTGGATCATCTTTGCGACGATCATCCTGTCCGGCGTGATCAGCGTGCGCGATCTGGATTGGTTCAACCGGATGCCGTCCGCGCAGCAGCCCCTGGTCGGGAATTAAGCCGGTGGTAGAGGTGCGTGAAGGTCGCCGCACCCAAGATCGGCACGAATAGGTTCAGCAGCGGGATCGACAAGGGCAGCGCCATCAGCACACCTGCGATCCAGATTGTAGTGCTATGCTTGCGGCGCAGCGCCTTGGCCCCGGCGCGGCCTTCGCGGCGCATGGCGGCGACTTGAAAGTACTCTCGGCCCAATAAAAACCCGTTCATCGCGTAAAAGATCAGCGGCGCGAAGGGCGGGAACATCGCGTAGGCGATAAAGGCAGCCAAGTTTGCAATCAGCATCAGCCCTAAAAAGCTGAAGGTATCGCGCAGCGCATCCGCCAGCGACGTGCGCGGGGCAGGCGGCAGGGCGGGGTAGTGCTTTGCCTCGACCGCGTCAGCGACGTCGTCCAAAAAGAACGACGTGATGGCCGAGGCGACGGGGATCATCAAAAACACCGAGAGTACTAGCATCAGGCCAAGCGAGCCCCAGCCCAGCAGATCGCCGATCCACGTGACCTCGCCAATCCATGGCAGCGTCAGGGGCCCCGACGCGGCGACGTCAATCAGCAGCAGCACCCCCGCATAGATCGCCACGAGCAGCGCGATGGTCAGGCCGATGCCGAGCCAAAGCACGCGGCGAAAGCGCGGGTCAGGCATCTGCCCCAGCGCCTTGGCAAAGTCCGTTAGAATCACAAGGCAGACCAATCCGTGATAGCGTCAATGTCAGGGCGCGGGCGGTCGGACGGGGTGTTGGCGCAGGTGCCGATATGCACGATGCCTGCGACGGTTTCATGGTCCGCCAGATTGAAATGATCGCGGATAAAGTCGCGGTTGTGGCTAAACCAGCCCGACAACCAGGTTGCACCAAAGCCGCTGGCCAGCGCCGCATTCACAAGGCCAAGGCAGACGCCGCCGACGGCATAAACTTGCTCTGTCTGGGGTACCTTTTCGGAGTCCTTGGGCGAGCATACGACAACGACCGCCAATTGCGCCCCGCTATAGGTCATCACCGGTTTGTCGATCTTGTCCTGCGGAATGCCGATCCGCTTCCCCTCAGCGGGCAGCGCGTCGGCAATCGCTTGCAGCGCGTCCCGGCCCAGCACGATAAAGCGCCACGGCTCTAGCTTGCCATGGTCGGGGCTGCGGGATGCAGCGGTCAGGATCGTGTGCAGCTGATCGCGGTCCGGCACTGGCGCGTTCAGCGCCTGCGCCGGATAGGACCGGCGGGTCAGCATGAAATCGAGGGCGGCTTGATTAGTCTGAGACATGGCAGGTCCTTTGTGCAGCGGTTGATCAGCAGATAAGCGCGCGCGCCCCGCAGGGCAACGCGTCAGCGCTGGTTCTGCGGCAGGCCGTCGGCGATTTCATAATAATCGCCTTTGTCCGCAACAAAAATATGTAGGCCTAGCTGGGTCTGGGTCGGTTGATCAAAAGCCCCCATCGCGACGGCAGTCTTGTCGCCCTGCAGCGGATCCCAAAACAGATACGCCCCGCAGGTGCCGCAGAACCCGCGGCGCACTTTTTCCGATGACGCATACCAGTGCGGCGCGCCGGTCACGTGTAGCGCGCTGCGATCCACGTCGACCGAGGCCCAGTAATGCCCCGATTGCTTGCGGCACTGGGTGCAGTGGCACGCATTGGGCGCGGGCAGGGGGCCTGCCACGGTAAAGCGCACCGCGCCGCAGTTGCAGCCGCCAAAGTGGGTCATCTCGGATCCCGCCATGTCATCCAAGTGATCATGCATTCGCTAACGTTCCCTGCCGCATCACGCCTTGGCTGGCCCCAACTGATAGGCCCCCTCTGGCAGATCCAGCGCAGCCCCAAGGTCGCGCAATTGCGCCAGCGACAGTGTAATCGTGTGCACCGCATTCAGGCGCGGATCGAATTGGGACACGGTCACGCAATCTTCGAACGCGTTGATCGTCACGTCCTCTTGCCGGTGCGCCGCCGCATCGTCGATCAAGGTGACGACCGTCGCGTCGAATTCGTGTTCAATGGTAAACATGGGGCCAGCCTAGCGCGCCAGATCAGGCGCGAAAAGGGGCTCGTCTCTCGTAATCGTGCGCGGCGGCACCCGGGCGGGGCTGGCGCGGGCGCGCGGGGCTGATAGACAGGGGGCAACCCATTCGTATGCAAGGCTACCCATGTTTCGCCTGACTTTCGGTATCATTGTTGCGGCCAGCCTTGCCGGATGCGCCGTGTCACCAGACGCCCGCGCGCCGCAGCAGACGACGGCTAGCCCTGCACCCGTGGTTCCAGACGTGATGCCCGACACCATGCCCGCCGCTGTCGCCGCGGCAGAGCCGGACGCCCGCGCGTCAGTCCGTAGTCTGATTGCAGCAGTGGACGCGATAGAGCCGGTGGCAGAGGCGATGTGCCTTGACCGCTCGCCCACCCTGAACTGTGACTTCGAATTCGCGATCGACATGAATCCGAATGCGCAGCCGAACGCGTTCCAAACGCTTGATAAATCAGGTCGCCCGCTGATCGCCATGACCGTCGCCTTGCTGGCCGAGACGCGGAACGCGGACGAAATCGCCTTTATCCTGTCCCATGAGGCCGCCCACCATATCGAAGGTCACCTGGACCGCCAGCGCCGCAATGCCACCATCGGGGCAGCCATCATGGGACAGCTTGTCGGCCTGTCCGACGACCCGGCCGTGGGGCGCAAAGCGGCAGAGTTCGGCGCGGCCATCGGCGCGCGGACCTATTCCAAAGACTTCGAGCTTGAGGCCGACACGCTTGGCACCATCATTGCGGCGCAAGCGGGCTATAACCCGTTGCGCGGCGCGGATTTCTTTTTCCGCATACCCGATCCGGGCAATACATTCCTTGGCACGCACCCCGCCAATGCCGACCGCCTGCGCGTCGTGACGCGCACGGCCGCGCGGCTGGGGTTCACGAATTCTTAGGCCAGCGCTGCGACGCTCAGCCAGATCCCGCTAAAGAAACACACCGCCGCGGCCAGCACAAAACCGTGCCAGATCGCGGTAGAGTATTTCAAACCGTCCCACGTGTAGAACACGACGCCGACCGTATAGAGCAGCCCGCCGCTGGCCAGCAGCGCCAGCGCGGGCACGGGAAAGGTGCGGATCATCGCCGGGATCAGCAGGACCGCCAGCCAGCCCATCACTAGATACAGCGCCGGACCAAACCGCCCCGGCTCTTGCCAGAAAAATAGCTTGCGCGCGATGCCCCAGACCGCCAGCGCCCAGACAAGGCCAAGGATGGCATAGGCAAATGGCGTGGCGATCATCGCTGCCAGCGGCGTAAAGGTGCCCGCGATTTTCAGATAAATCGCGGCGTGATCAATCCGGCGCAGGACGGGGCGCAGCGCCTCCCACGGGGTCAGGTGATAGAACGCCGATGCGGTAAAGGTCGCGATCATGGCCGCGCCGTAGACCGCCAGCGCGGGAATATCACCCGCGCCGCGCATCATAGCCCAGACAATCAGCGCAATAGCACCCAATAGGGCAAAGGCGACGCCAAGCGTATGCATGGTGCCATCGGCGATCCGTTCGGACCGGGCGTAAACGGGGTATGCGGTTTTCGATCTGCTCATGCGCGCACCATACCCGCCCCGCTGCCCAACGCATCAATAACCTGCGGTCACATTGGCGTGAAACTTTTCCCGTGTCCGCGCCGTGGTTCAAGCTACATTCGCAGTTCATCCTGAACGACAGACCTTGATCGGAGTTCTCCCATGCGCCTTGCCGTCCTTGCCCTGACCCTTGCCCCCACCTTTGCCTTTGCCGCCGGATCGGCCGACACCGCCCCGCCCAAGCCCACCGCCACGACGCAGCAATGCAGCGAAGGGCTGGTCTATGATCTGGCCACCAAGACCTGCATGACGCCCGCGCAGTCCACCAACGATGACAGCGCCCGCATGAACGACGTGCGCGAACTGGCCTATGACGGCCGCTACGCCGATGCTTTGCGCGTGCTGGACACGATGCAGGACCAGTCCAGCGACATGGCGATCACCTACCGCGGCTTTGCCACGCGCAAATCCGGCGATATGGCGGGCGGCATGGCGTTCTATGAAACCGCCCTTGCGGTGAACCCGAACAACCTGCTGACGCGGTCCTACATGGGCCAAGCGCTAGTGGAACAGGGCGACGTCGAACTGGCCCTCGCGCAGTTGACCGAAATCCGCATGCGCGGCGGACGCGGCACCTGGGCAGAGGCATCGCTGGCCAGCGCCGTCGCCACCGGCGTCACCTACAGCCACTAAGCCCGGACGCGACTTGCGGCAGGCCCCGGTCTGCCGCATCAAGGGCGCATGAAGACTATCCCCAACGCCCTAACCGACCGCGGGTCGAAATACGCCGTCTCCGGCGGGCCAGTGGCGTCCGTGGAAGAGGCGAAAGCCTTCGTCAAAACTCTGTGCCGTAATAAGAAATTCGCCAAAGCCACCCATAACACATGGGCGGTCCTATTGCCCGACGGCCCCGTCAAAAACGACGACGGAGAGGCCGGTGCCGGCCTCGTCATCCTGCGCATGCTGGAACGCGAAGGCCTGCAAGGCCACATCATCGTCGTCACCCGCTGGTTCGGCGGTGTCCACTTGGGCGGCGACCGGTTTAGGCGGGTGCAGGACGCGGTGCGGATGTATTTGGATGATGTAACCGGTCGTTAATTGCCACTAGCCATTTTTTCTGGCTAATTTTGTTTCATGCTGCTGCTTCGATGCGCATATAAGTCGGGCTAGACGATCAAAATTTATTTATGTAGCAGTGGATTATTCAATCTGTAGGTGATTTTTGCTAGATGTTTTTAAAGACGGCGCTGATGCATGGCTTCAGCGCGTAAAGAGCCACTTGATTGGCTCAATCATCTTAGCATTTTTAGCGATTAATTGGCAGCCAATTTTCTTTCTGATTTTCTCAGAAGCGCCAGTGCTGCTAAAGTTTTGGTACTTTGACTTTAATACTTCGTTTGAATCTCTTTTCGCTTGGCCTGTTTTCTATGGTCTTGTTATCGGTCTGGCGACGCCGTTTGTGAACTTAATAGGAAGCTGGGCGGCTAGATGGCCAACCGAGAGCGTAAGAGTTTTAAATGCTAGATCTTCACACGCTGTTATGACTGCCAAAGCTGAATTCGCCATTGAAAGAGAGCTTGCTTCTGCTTCGTTTAAAGAAGCAGCCCTCCGAGACGCTGTAGCTACTCAGTCAATCGAGGATGCCGATCTTACTGATACTATAAGAGAAAAGCTGGAAGCTAAAGTCGAAGTCGGGCCTGTCGATGATGAAAGTTCTTCAGTTTCAGAGAAGTTTGCCATGAGCGATCTGGAAAAAAAGATATTTTTATACATTGCTGTTCATGGTGGAGTGAATTTGGATCCCGACACCCTTTATAAGGGTGTTCTTCAGGGCGATGACGCACTGAAGGGCTTTTATGAAAAATTTACTATAGAAAGGGCGGCGGTCGAATTTCGCGCCGCAATAGACGCTATAACTAACTTGGGCTTTGTTGAGAGCGTTTATAATGTCCGCGGGCCAAGTGGAATTCGGCTATCTGCAAAGGGTTATAGGGCGTTGGATCGCCTAATTGAGGGCTAAGGTTAAATAACCGCCCCCCACAAATCATAATCCCCTGCCTCATCCACAGTCACCTTCACCACATCACCAACAGACAACCCTTCGGTGCCTTCGTCGATGAACAGGTTGCCGTCGATCTCTGGCGCGTCGGCCCAGGTGCGGCAGGTGGCGATGCCGTCTTCGTCGATGTCGTCGACAAGGACTTCCAGCGTGCGGCCGACTTTGGCCTCTAGCTTGGCGGCGGAAATGGCTTGGGCCTTTTCCATAAAGCGGTCCCAGCGGTCCTGTTTGACGTCGGGCGCGACGTGATCGGGCAGGGCGTTTGACCGCGCGCCTGCGACGTTTTCATATTGGAAACAGCCGACGCGGTCCAATTGCGCCTCGTCCAGCCAGTCCAGCAGGTGTTGGAACTCGGCCTCTGTCTCTCCTGGATAGCCAACGATAAAGGTCGACCGCAGGGTGATGTCGGGGCAGATCGCACGCCACGCGGCGATTTCTTCTAGCGTTTTCGATCCGGCGGCAGGGCGCGCCATGCGGCGCAGTACGTCGGGGTGCGAATGCTGGAACGGGATATCCAGATAAGGCAGCACGCCGTTCGACGGGTCCGCCATCAGCGGGATCAGGTCGCGCACATGGGGGTAGGGATAGACGTAGTGCAGCCGCACCCAAGCGCCCAGCTTGCCAAGTTCCCGTGTCAGATCAAGGATATGGCTGCGGACCTCGCCATCTTTCCACGGGTTCAGGTCATATTTGCGATCAAGGCCATAAGCGCTGGTATCCTGAGAGATCACAAGCAGTTCCTTGACCCCCGCCTGCACCAGCTTTTCCGCCTCGCGCAGCACGGCATGGGCCGGGCGCGACGCCAGTTTGCCGCGCATGTCGGGGATGATGCAGAACTTGCACTTGTGGTTGCAGCCTTCGGAAATCTTAACGTAGCTGTAATGCCGCGGTGTCAGGCTGACGCCGCGGGCGGGAAGCAGGTCGATGAACGGATCGGGGCTAGGCGGCACTGCCAGATGCACGGCGTCCAGCACCTGTTCGTATTGCTGCGGGCCGGTGACGGCCAAAATCTTGGGGTGATGTTCGCGGATATAATCCGGCTCTGCGCCCAGACAGCCGGTCACAATGACCTTGCCGTTTTCCTTTAGTGCCTCGCCGATCGCATCAAGGCTTTCGGCCTTAGCACTATCCAAGAAGCCGCAGGTGTTCACGATCACCGCCTCTGCGCCGTGGTAATCGGCGCTGATCGCGTAGCCTTCGGCGCGCAGGCGCGTCAGGATGCGTTCGCTATCCACCAGCGCCTTTGGGCAGCCAAGGGACACCATGCCGATGGTCGGCTGGCCGGGGCGAGGGGCGTCCACAACGCGGGCGCGGGCAAGGTCGGGGCGAAGTTCTGGCGGGTTCTGGGTCATCCGCCCTTCTAGCGCGGGGCGCGCCGCGCGGAAAGGGGGCGCGGATCACTTAAAAGATGCCCAAGATGGATCGAAACGCCGTTCCGTGCGTTCATACGTCGCAACACGGATTAAAAGGCGCGCCGCTGCATGACAACTTTCCTACTCATCGCAATGTGGCTGGTGGTGGCCGTGGTCGTCGCGGCAACGCTGATCCCGTTTTCTAAGGTATCGCACGGCATGGTGCGAGGTGCAGATTTCCCGCGCCAACAGGTGCTTGGCATCGCCGTCGTATTGATCGTGGTGGCTGTGTGGTTCACGCCGCCCGGGTGGCGCTGGGTTGTCGGCCTGATGATTCCCTGCGTGCTGGCGCAGGCCTTCTACATCGGCCGCTACCTGCCGATCTGGCACAAGCAATCCCTGCGCCCGCGCAAGCATGAACCCGTCGCGGACGACCGCAGTGTCAGCTTTTTGGCGGCGAATGTGAAAAAGTCGAACCGCGACTACGCCAAGCTGATCAACGTCGCGCGCCGCGTGCAGCCTGATATCCTGATGACGCTAGAGGTCGATCAAGACTGGATCGACGCGCTGGACGCCCTGACCGACATCTATCCGCACCGCCACGCCTATCCGCTGGATACCGGTTACGGCATGGCGATCTATAGCCGTATCCCGTTTGACGAAGCTGAGTTCAGAGAGAAAATCGTCGACGGCGTGCCATCGCTGCGGGCGCGTGTGCCACTGGCGAACGGCTTGGCGTTCCGGCTTTACGTCGTGCACCCCGAACCGCCCATCCCGCAGCAAGACACCGAAGGGCGCGACGCAGAGCTATCCTCGACCGCGATCGAGGCGCGCGATGATCCGTTGCCTGCCATTGTGTCAGGCGATTTGAACGACGTGGCATGGTCCATCACGACGCGCCGCTTTCAAGAGGTGTCTGGCCTGCTTGATCCGCGTGTTGGGCGCGGGTTCTACAACACCTTTAGCGCCACGATGCCGTGGATGCGCTGGCCGCTGGATCACCTGTTCCACGACGCCCAGTTTCGCCTGCTGGATATGCGCCGCGAAGCGCATATCGGGTCGGACCACTTTCCGATGTATTTCAAGCTTTTGCTGACCCCGATTGAGGCCGCAGAAGCCCGCCCCGAAGAGGCGACCGGAGAAGAGCTGGACGAGGTCGAAGACATGATCGACCGGGAAAAGAAAAACGACCGCGAGGCGATTGGGAGCGATTGGGAGGACGAGGACTAAGGCTTGGGATTAAGCCTTCGTCTGCATCCGCCGCGCAATGCCGAGCACAATGCGATGCGGCATCAGCGGAATAATCCAATTGAGCGCAAAGCTCAGCAGGCCCTCGTTGATCACATGCAGCTTGCCTGCCACCATGCTGTCATAGCCAAAGGCCGCAACGCTGTGCGGCGTCTTACCGCCGCCTTTGACCAGCGCCGTGCCGCGCAGATCGGCGGTATCGGCGAACTCCGTCTCGACATAGCCGGGGGCCAGCACGGTCACGGTGACGCCGCTGGCGCGCAGCTCTTCTGCCAAGGCCAGCGAATAGCTGCGGACAAAGGCTTTGGTCGCGAAATAAACGTTCTGCATCGGTCCTGGCATCATGCCAGCGGTGGACCCGACGTTCAAAATCCGGCCCGCACCGCGTTTGGCCATCTGGCCGCCGATGTCGTGGCACAGGGTCACCAGCGCTTTGACGTTCAGGTCGATCATTGACAGCTCTTTGCCCAGATCGCGGTCAACGTGGCTGCCTTGGCCGCCAAAACCTGCATTGTTGATCAATACCTTAATCGGTTGCCCGCGCAGGCTGTCACATAGGTCTTGCACGGCCGCCGCATCGGTCAGGTCGGCGGCGATGACCTGCACGCTGACGCCGTGCGCGGTTTCCAGCTCTGCCTTTAGCGCATCCAGCTCGTCCTTGCGGCGGGCGACGATAATCATATCGCCGGCGCGCTGCGCATGAATGCGCGCAAATTCGCGGCCGATGCCAGACGACGCACCTGTGATCAAAGCCAGATTGGTCATACGTGGCACATCCTAAAATATGGGGGGGAAGGGGCCCGGTGCGCCGCCATCAGGCGCGCACCGGGGTCATCGTCCGTTTACCGGCGACGGTCACGGCGCGAGGACATGGGCTGGAACGCCACGCCAACATGCGCCTCGCAGTAGGGTTTGCCTTGCTGGCTGGGCAGGCCGCAGAACCAGAAATCCGGCGTTGCAGGATCGCCCACAGGCCATTTGCAAGTCTTCTCAGTCAGCTCCATCAGGCCGATCCGTTTGGCGGTTTTTTCCACCTCGTTGACCTTGGCCAGTGCCTCTGGCGAAATTTCGTTCGCGCTGGGCTGCGGCGGCAGGGGTTGGCCAGCCGGAATGATCGCCCGGCGCGCCGCGCTGATCGGGATACCATTCTCGTCCAGCTCTTCCACCTCGACCGCATCGGGGTCGGGCTTGGGCTTGCGGGCCGGGGTCGCCGACTCGGTGCGCATGTGCGGCTTGTCTTCGAAAGCCGATACCGGCTTATCGATCACAGCAGGCGCGACCTCGGTGGCGGGGACGACTGCGGTTGCAGGCTCTGCGCTCGCCGCACCCGCGCGGTTCGACAGGCCCAAGCGATGGACCTTGCCGATCACAGCGTTGCGGGTAACGCCGCCCAGTTCCTTGGCGATCTGGCTCGCCGACTGGCCTTCGCCCCACATCCGCTTCAGGGTCTCGACACGTTCGTCTGTCCAGGACATATGGCTTCCTTCGCTCTGACCCCATTCAAAGATGAGGCCTTGTCTAATCTCGTGATCCCCTATTCTAAGCATTGGGGCGCCGGAAGTGAAGGACCGCCCCACTAAAGATAAGGAAAGCCGCAATGTCCGACCAATCAGCCACACAGTCAGGCGCTAAATCAGCGCCAAAGTCAGCGATGGGCGTGCGCCGCTTTGGCCGCGTGAACTGGGAAGGCACCCGCACGCTGGCCCTGCGCGAAGTGCGCCGCTTTATGAACGTCTGGTCGCAGACCGTCATGGCCCCCCTGATTAACGCAGGCCTGCTGCTGATGATCTTTACGATCGCCATCGGCCCGCAACGCGGCGATGTGATGGGCGTGCCGTTCATGACCTTCCTTGCCCCCGGCATTTTGATCATGACCGTGATCCAGAACGCCTTTGCCAATACCTCCTCCAGCCTTGCCTCTGCCAAGGTCGGCGGCAATATCGTCGACACCCTGATGCCGCCGCTGTCCGCAGCAGAGCTGCTGTTCGGCTACCTTTTTGGTGCCGTCGCGCGCGGGCTGATCGTGGCAACGGTCATCGCGGCCGGGTCGTGGATATTCCTTGGCGTGCAGATACAGAACATCGGCTGGATGCTGACCTTTGTGCTGCTAGGGTCCATGTTCATGGGCGGCCTTGGCATGATCGCAGGCATTTTTGCCAATAAATTCGACCAGTTGTCCGCGATCTCGAACTTCCTTGTCACGCCGCTGTCGTTCCTGTCGGGTACCTTCTACAGCATCGACGCCTTGCCAGAGCCGCTGCGCATCGCGTCCCACGCCAACCCGTTCTTTTACATCATCGACGGTGTGCGCTGGGGCATGATCGGCGTCTCCGACAGCTCGCCCTGGCTCGGGCTGGTCGTCGTGCTGGCCGCCAATATCGTCGTGCTGTCGGTCGTCTGGCGCTGGCTGGATAAGGGCTACCGCCTTAAGGCGTAAACAGACTTCCCTAAAGTCACATCATCAGCTAACAGGGGCGCATGGATAACCGTGCGCCCCTTTTCGTTCGACGCCGACGCTAACAGCGTCCGTCTTTGCACGTTCCATTCTTCCCCCCATTATCGTTGACCCGGCGTCCCCTTGCGGGCATCAATCGGGCTTCACGTTTGTCATAAGGGCCGATCCCATGATCCCGACCGTTCTGCCGACCTATAACCGCGCACCGCTTGCCTTCGAAAAAGGGTCGGGCGCGTGGCTCACCACAACAGACGGCCGCCGCTTTCTGGACTTCGGCGCAGGCATTGCGGTGAACAGCCTCGGCCACGCCAACCCCGCCCTGATCAAGGCGCTAACGGATCAGGCAGGCGCTGTGTGGCACGTGTCCAACCTGTACCAGATCCCTGCGCAGCAGGCGCTGGCCGATAAACTGGTGGAACACACCTTCGCCGACACGGTCTTCTTCACCAATTCAGGGACAGAGGCGTGCGAGCTTGCGGTCAAAATGGCGCGCAAGCATTTCTATGACGCAGGCCAGCCGGACCGGACCGACATCATTACCTTCTCCGGCAGCTTCCATGGCCGCTCCTCGGCCGGTATCGCTGCCGCCGGGTCGGAAAAGATGACCAAAGGCTTCGGGCCCTTGCTGCCCGGTTTCGTGCATCTGGACTTCGGCGACCATGACGCGCTGCGCGAGGCCGCAAAGTCCCCCACCGTCGCCGCGATCATGATCGAGCCTGTGCAAGGCGAAGGCGGCATCCGCCCCGTGCCCGACCAATGCCTGAAAGGTCTGCGCGATCTGGCGGACGAACACGGCATCCTGCTGATCTTTGACGAGGTGCAATGCGGCGTCGGCCGGACCGGCAAGCTTTTCGCCCACGAATGGTCCGGCATCACGCCCGACATCATGATGGTCGCAAAAGGCATCGGCGGCGGCTTCCCCCTTGGCGCAGTGCTGGCCACCGAACGCGCCGCGAGCGGGATGACCGCTGGCACGCACGGCTCGACCTATGGCGGCAACCCGCTGGGCTGCGCTGTCGGAAACGCCGTCATGGACATCATCGCCGACCCCGCCTTTCTGGCCGAAGTGAACCGCAAGGCCGCGCTCTTGCGCCAAAAACTTGAAGGCCTTACCGCCGCCCATCCGGGTGTCTTTACCGGCGTGCGTGGCTCCGGCCTGATGCTGGGCTTGATGTGCAAAGCCACCAACACCGATATCGTCAAGGCAGGCTATGACGCCGGCATCCTGACCGTTCCGGCCGCCGACAACGTGATCCGCCTGCTGCCCCCCCTAAACCTGACCGACGACGACATCGCCGCCGCCGCAGACCTGCTCGACAAAGCGGCATCCACGATCTGATTTCACCTTGCCAGATAAACTCCACGGGGGGTCCGGGGGGCGTGAAGCCCACCGGTCCAACGCCCGCAAGAAAGCCCAAACTATGACCCATTTCCTCGACATCCATACCACGCCCACTGCCGATCTGCGCGCCATCATCGACGATGCGCGCCGCATGAAAGACGCCCGCGCTGGCCTGCCCAAAGGCACCCCTGATACAGAGCAGCCTTTGGCGAACCACATGGTCGCGCTGATTTTTGAGAAACCCTCGACCCGGACCCGCGTCAGCTTTGACGTCGGTGTGCGCCAGATGGGCGGGCAGACGATGGTGCTGTCGGGGGCTGACATGCAGCTCGGCCATGGTGAAACCATCGCCGACACGGCCCGCGTGCTGTCGCGCTATGTCGACATGATCATGATCCGCACGTTCGAGGAAGCGACCCTGCACGAGATGGCCGAACACGCCACCGTGCCAGTCATCAACGGGCTTACCAACCGCACCCACCCTTGCCAGATCATGGCCGATATCATGACATTCGAGGAACATCGCGGCCCGATCAAAGGACGCAAAGTCGTCTGGTCCGGCGACGGTAACAACGTCTTTGCCAGCTTCGCCCACGCGGCCAAGCAGTTCGACTTTGACCTCGTATTTTCCGGCCCGCCGCCGCTTGATCCCGAACGCGCCCTCGACGGGCTCTATACGATCGAACGCGACCCGCAAAAGGCCGTGCAAGGCGCCGACCTAGTGGTCACCGACACTTGGGTCAGCATGCACGATCCGCAATCCGCGCGGGAACGGCGTCACAACCAGCTGCGCGGTTATCAGGTCACGGAAACGCTGATGGGGCAGGCGAACAAGGACGCCTTATTCATGCATTGCCTGCCGGCGCACCGGGATGACGAAGTCACCAGCGCCGTGATGGACGGCCCACATTCCGTCATTTTCGACGAGGCCGAGAACCGCCTGCACGCCCAAAAGGCCGTCATGCGGTATTGCTTGAAATAACCGTTGCGTTTCGGTTCGCGCCGCGCCCAATGTGGCGCGCGGCGCGGACTGATCCGGCCGCACTGCAGGATCGGACAGCACCATGTATTCTATCGTTATTCCTGCGCTGCAACGCAGCCTCACCGCCCTCGCGCGGATCCTGACCAAGGCAGAGGCACATTGCACCGATCACAAGATCGCACCCGATGTCCTGCTGGCCGCGCGGCTGTTTCCCGACATGCTGCCCCTGTCGCGCCAAGTGCAACTGACCTGCGACTTTGCGACCCGCATGAACGCCCGCCTGACCGGGGCCACCGTGCCAAGCCATCCCGACACGGAAACCACTTTTGCGCAGCTCAAAGCGCGCATCGCGACCGTGCAGGCCGAACTGGCCAATGCGACCCCGGACGGCTTCAAGGACGCCGCCACCCGGTCCATCACCTTTAAGGCTGGCCCGTCAGAGATGACGCTCTCTGGCCAAGACTACTACGCCCATTTCGCGCTGCCCCAGTTCTATTTTCACATGAGCATGGCTTACGCGATCCTGCGCCACAGCGGTGTGGTCTTGGGCAAACGCGACTACATGGCCGCGCCAGAGGCGTAGCCCAATGACCGCCACGGCCCTGCTGTTGATCGACCTACAACACGCCTTTGCCATGCGCACCGCAGCCGGTGTGCCCCGGTCCAATCCGGGGGCAGAGGCTACGATCTCCCGCCTTGTGTCGCAGACCAGCCAGGCGGTCAGCCGCTGCCCGGCGCCGCGCCCTTGCCGGGCGAACCGGTGTTTTTCAAAACCGGATCATCAGGTTTCAGCGGCACCGGGTTATCCACCGCATTGCAGGAAATGGGGATCACGCGGCTGATCGTGGCAGGGGCCGCGATTGACTATTGCGTGTCATCAACCGTGCGCGCGGCGTCCGATTTGGGACTTGCTGTTGATCTGGTGACAGACGCGGTGTTCGGCTTTTTCGCCACAGGGCCGGACGGCGCTGTGCACGACCCTGACATTGTGCTGTCGGTCACGCTTGCCGCGCTCGGCGCTGATTTCGCGCGCCTTGTCACAGCTGATACGGTGGTCTGGCCTGCGGCGTAAGGCACGCGCGCAGCGCGATCAGATGGCGCGCAGCGCCTTCACATAACCCTTTTCCGTCAGCAGCTTTGCTGCCTTGGCCAAGCTGACCCAACGCCGCTCGCGCCGCTTGTATTCAGGGAACTTGCGCACCAGCTGGCGCACCTTCACACCGTAAACGCGGACGCGGGCAGGGATTTCTTCGCCACTGTCAAAGCGCTTTACGCCGTCAAATTTGGCAATCGGCTTAGGCGTCACGCGTCCCTCGCGTACGCCAGCCTCTTCCCATGCTTCTTGCAGCGCGGCGTCGCCGTCGCTTAGCCCGTCAATCGGCCAACCTTTGGGCAAAATCCAACGCCCCCGAGAGCTGGTGACAAGCAATACCTCGCGGCCTTTTGCCCCTTTGCGGTGGCAAAGGGCGGCAACTTGAACCCGTGGTTCTGGCGTGACGATGACGTGGTCTTCAAATTTTTCAGTTATGGACATACTCGGTACTCAATACGAAAATCGTTTTTTATCTATGAATAACATAGGTCAATGCAGCGGAATCGCAACACATCCTGCATTTTCAGGGTCATTGCGCTTGCAATTGCGTGATTTTTGTCATGTTCCGCGCGGTTTTGCCCGCAAAGTAGGATCAGCTTGTGTCGGATCCTCTGGCCAAGGGTGGCGCGGATATCGCCCGCGCATGTCGCGGCGCACGTCAGCATAGCTGCTGGCCCAAAAACCGGGAATGTCCTGCGTGACCTGCACGGGCTTTTGCCCGGGCGACAACAGCACGACGCGCAGCGGGGTGTCGCCGACCATTGGATGCGCGGTTTGCCCGAACATTTCCTGAATGCGCAGCGTAATTTGCGGCGCATCCCCGCTGTAATCAATCGCGATTCGCCGCCCCAAAGGTGTCGTAAAATGCCCCGGTGCCGCCCGGTCCAGCCGCTGCATCTGGTCCCAGTCCAGCACGCCGCGCAGCGCGTCCAGCAGATCAAACCGCCCCCAATCCGCAGCAGAGCGCACGCCCGCCAGATGCGGCAGCAGCCAGTCCTGCACCGTGTCCAACAACGCCTCTTCGCGCATATCCGGCAAGCCGGGCACCAGGGCGACGCGGGCCAGAAACAGCTGCGCGGCCTTGCCCGGACGCAGCCCTAGCTGGCGCACGCCGTCCAGCATCGCCAGCGCCACGGCATCCTGCGGCGCATCAGTCCAGCGCCGGGCGTCCAGCACCAACGCGCCAAAGCGTTCCTGCCGTTCCGTCACAACGCGCGCATCGCGCCGATCCCAGCGGCACACGTCATGCCACGCAATGGCGTCCGCGTGCACGGCCCGCAGGTCCGCCAGCCCGATCACAGCGGCCTGCCGGATCTTGGCCTCGCGCGGGTTGCCGTCCGTGTCCGTCACGACCAACATGCGCTGCCCGGCCAGCGGATCAGCCGCATCCAGCATCGCCCCCTTGCCGCCCGACAGCAAATAGCGCGGATCATCCCCCGCCCGGCGCAGCGCGACACGGTCGGGATAGGCCAGCGCAGCCATCTGACCAAGGCTTAGCGCGGGCCCCTGCGGCAACCCTTTGGCCAGCCGCTTTGCCTCTGCCCGAATCTGCGCAAGGGCAGGGGCATGCACTGTAGCCGCCGTTGCCTCGCCGCGCAGCGCCGCCACCCGCAGCGCCAAATCACTGCCCGCCCCGCGCAAGGGATCACGCGCCTCTAGTAGCGCTGCTAAGGGGGCCGCCTGCGCGCCAGCCCGCGCCAGCATATGCCCCAGCCGGGGATGCACGGGCAGCAACGCCAGCTTGCGTCCATGCGCGGTGATGCCGCCCCGCGCGTCCAAGGCCCCAAGATCGCAGAGCAAGGCGCGAGCCTCGGCCAGCGCCACCTCTGGCGGGGGCGTCAAGAACGCCAAATCATCGCTGCCCCACAGCGCCAATTCCAGCGCAAGGGCGGTCAAATCGGCGCTCACGATCTCTGGCGGCGCAAAGGCGGGCAGGGCCCCGTCCTCGCCCTTGGTCCACATGCGATAGGCCGTGCCGGGGGCGACGCGGCCCGCGCGGCCGGCGCGTTGGTCGGCCTCGGCGCGGCTGACCCGTTCCGTCACAAGCCGCGCCATGCCGCTGCCCGGATCAAATCGCGCCCGCCGCGCCCGGCCCGCATCCACAACAACCCGCACGTCTTGGATCGTCAGCGCCGTTTCGGCGATCGCCGTCGACAGCACGATCTTGCGCCCTTTTTGCACGGGCGCAATCGCAGCGCGCTGCGCAGCAAAGGGCAGGGCACCGTATAGCGGCCTGACCGCGCAGCCATCAGGCAAACGGCCCTTCAAGGCCCCCTCGACCGCGCGGATTTCACCCTCTCCGGGCAAAAACACGAGAACACCGCCAGAGGTCTGCGGCACGATCTGCATCAGATGATCTGCCACCGCCTCGGCCAAGCGCGCACGCGGCGGCAAGGCGCGGTCCAGATATTGGACCTCGACCGGAAAGGCGCGGCCTTCGGACGTGACGATGGGGGCGCCGTCCAGCATTGCCGCAACGGGCGCAGCGTCCAGCGTTGCCGACATGACCACCAAGGCCAGATCAGGGCGCAACGCGCCGCGTGCTTCCCAAACAAGGGCAAGCCCCAGATCAGCATGCAAGGACCGTTCGTGAAATTCGTCAAAGATGACAGTGCCAACACCGCGCAGCTCTGGGTCCGTTTGCACCATGCGGGTCAAGATACCCTCGGTCACCACCAGAATACGGCAGTCCGGCCCACCGCTCGATTCGCCGCGCATGCGGTATCCAACGCGGCTGCCGACGTCTTCGCCCAGTTGCTGCGCAAGCCGCTCTGCCGCGGCCCGCACCGCCAAACGGCGCGGCTCTAGCATGATGATCTGCCCGGCAAAGCCCGCCTCTAGCAGCGCCAGCGGTACCCGGCTGGTCTTGCCCGCCCCCGGCGGCGCCTGCAGCACGACACGGCCATGACCGCGCAACGCGGACACGACATCCCCTAGCACGTCGTCAATCGGCAGCATGTCCGTCATCAGGCATCCCTTTTCATCTGGCCCGGTAAACTCCCGCCGGAGGCCTCATGCCGCAGGCATGACAAACACCCCGCCGCAGGCCCAAATCATCCAGCAATGCAAAAGGCCCGGCGCTTGCGCGACCGGGCCTTTCGTCAACTCTTCAAAGCAAGTGCTTACGCAGTAGCGGCAGCAGCAGTCGCCTTGGCGATATCTTTTTTGACCTTCAGCGCGTCGGGCGACAGTTCAGCGTCCTTGGCTTTTTTCATGAAGGCGTCCAGACCACCGCGGTGATCGACAGTCCGCAGCGCCGCATTCGAGATGCGGAACTTGAACGAGCGACCCAGCAGGTCGGACATCAGTGTGACGTCCTGCAGGTTCGGCAGGAACCGGCGGCGGGTGTGGTTTTTGGCGTGGGACACGTTGTTGCCCGACATCGGGCCTTTTCCGGTCAGATCGCAGCGGCGCGACATGGGCATCATCCTTCGTGGCTTGGCGGGGACCATTATGGTCCGGGCCGTCTTAGGGGACAGGTCCTGATGGACCGTCCGATTGGTTGAAACACCCCCGCACTGGGGGCCGTGAATTCAGTTAGCAGCGCCTACGCAGAATCCCTGTCCTCGTCAACCCCGTCCTGTGCGGCATCCACCATATTCACGGCACTTTGCCGTGCAATGCTGGACCAAACCGGGTGCCGGGCTGCGCTGGCGTGCTGCAATCCGCGCCAATAGGCAGGGTTGCTGGCGCGGGCGCTGCGGTGCGTGGATAGCACTTGGCCCGCACCGCGCGCGGGGTCAAGTGCCAGCGCTTGGATTAGGCCGGCCCGCTGCACGCCGCGCAGGATTCGGGTGCAGGGATGGCCGCCGCCAGGCAGGCGTACCAGCGCCACGCGGGGGAATAACACCTGCAGCATGCGCGCATGGGTCAGATCAGCAAGGTTGAACGGATCAAGCAGGATATGGCCGCGCAGGCTGCCGTCAAAGATGGCCGTCAAATCGCCAAGCGCCGGATCAAAGCGGCGCGCCTCGCGGCGGTAGCGGGTCTCGAAGGGAACCAACTGCGGCGCGATCGACACCTGAGGCGAGACGGCGACGACATGCGACAGGCCCAGCACCTGTGAAAAGCGGAACGCGCCAAACCCGCCCATGGAATAGCCAATCGCCTGCGCAGCTGTATAATTCTTGCGCAGATCGCGGCAGACAGATTCGAGCGCCGCCGTATCCGCATTTATAAACCAGTCATTGTCGCGCGTGGCGATCATCAGCTGGTCGAATCCGGCCTTGGCAAACTGCTCTGACGGCACCACGGGACCGAATCCATCCCGGTCCAGCCGCCGGTAATCAAAGGTCACCATCAATCGGTCCGCGCCGCGCTGCACCAGATCAGCGCGCAGATGCTCGCCGTCCAGCAGGCGCGTGATTTTAGCTGGCTCCGTCATGCGCCGCGCAAGGGGGCAAGGGCCGCGCGGGCGGCGACGGCGGGGGTCATCTCGCCGCGGGCGACGGCGTCTTCTAGCGTCGTCATGCGGGCGCGCAGGTCAGGGTCACGGGTCAGCAGGGCCATGACTTCAGCCCGCAAGTCTTCGGTAAACCAGTGGCGGGCCTGTTCTGCGCGGGTGCTGGCAAAGATGCCCGTCTCTTGCCGCCAGTGCGCCAGCGTTTCCATCCGGTCCCACGCGGTCTGCAACCCCGTGCTGTCCAGCGCCGACACAGTCATGGCCAGCGGGTAGCCTTCCATATCTTGCGGCCGCTTGCGCAGCAGGCGCAGCGCGCCCGCGTAATCGGCGCAGGTGCGCATGGCCTGCGGTTTCAGCTCTCCATCCGCTTTGTTCACAAGGATCATGTCGGCCATTTCCATGATCCCGCGCTTGACGCCTTGCAGCTCGTCCCCGCCAGCAGGCGCAAGCAGCAGCACGAACAGATCCGCCATCTGGGCGACGACCGTTTCCGACTGCCCGACGCCAACGGTTTCGATCAGCACGACGTCAAAGCCCGCTGCCTCGCACAGGCGCACGGCATCGCGGGTCCGGCGGGCCACGCCGCCAAGCTGCGTCTGGCTGGGGGACGGGCGGATAAAGGCCGCAGGATCGCGGCTCAGATGCTCCATCCGGGTTTTGTCACCCAAGATTGACCCGCCAGAGCGGGCAGAGGAGGGGTCCACCGCCAACACCGCAACCCGCAAGCCCCGCGCCGTCAGCATCAGGCCAAAGGTTTCGATGAACGTCGATTTGCCAACACCCGGCGTGCCCGACAGACCAATCCGCAGCGCCTGCCTGTCCGTGCCAAGCTGGTCCAGCAGATCCAAGGCAAGGCTGCGATGATCGTCCCGACCGCTTTCGACCAAGGTGATCGCACGGGCGAGGGCGCGCCGGTCGCCGGCGCGGATCTGCTCAGTCAGAAGGGGAATATCGAACCGCATGCGCCCTACATATCGGGCCTGCGGTCTGTGTCCAGCATATGTCTTGGCTGGCCAGGGTCAGACGGCTTGCCCCTTGCAGGGTCAAGGTGGAGGCGCTGCCTCCACACCTCCGAGGTATTTTTGACCAGAAGAAGGGGGGCGTTAGCGGCAGCTACGCTCGGCCTGGCCGGTAAATTTGCGGTAACGGGTCCAGAAGGCTTCGTGCGTGCTGGAGTCCGACTGGCGGATATCCTGCGCCTTTTGCGGGTCTTCGAAAAAGGTCGAAGCCAGTTTCTGGTCGCGGTTGGTCAGGGTGCCGTTTGCTGTCTTTTGGACGCACGAACACAAGGCCGAATTCGCCGCAGACCGGCCAGAGGCCATGCAAGCTTTCCCCATCTCGCCGCGCACGCCAGCGCCGCAAGAGTTAAGTGTCACGAGGGCGAGGCCCAGAAAAATAATACGCATGAAATGTGCCTGTCTTATCTGACGCGCCCGGTTTGCCCAGTGTCATCGTCCTTACTGCCGTATCGCCATATTGGCGGAAAAACGCCTGCATTGCAATTCGCAATGACCATGACGCCGCCAAGAAAATACCGCATTCGCCGCTCACTCAGTCGTAAAAGGCATAGGTGGGACATGTTGCGGATTTCAAAGTTCATTCTGGCGCTGTGTCTTGTCGCGGGCGGTGCGCAGGCGGACCCGGTAGCCGAGCAGGTGCGCCGCGATGCTTATGCAGGCGATGTCGATGCGGTCGAAGCCGCGTTTGCACAGGCGCACAAGGATCACAGCGCAGGTCTGCTGCCACTGGATGACCTGCGCAGCTTGGTCAGCGTTCTGAACACTACCCATCCTGATTTGATCGCTTTTCAATCGCAGTGGCTGACAGCCTATCCTGCGTCGCCCTATGCGCTGACCTTGCGGGCAAACGGCTATTTTGATGCGGCATTTAGGGCGCGCGGCCATGAATTTACCAATCGGACCCACCCTGACGCGCTGCAAGCTTTTCACGATCTGGGCGAGGCGGCGACGCAGATGGCGCTGCAAGCTTATGACATCGCGCCTGACTATGTTCCGGCAGCTGACACTTTGTTGTCGTTGCAAAACGTGACGCACCCTCTGGACGACGCCGCGAAGTTTGCCCTGACGGATGACGTGATGCAGTTCGCGCCCAATTTGGGCACGCTGCAACGTGCGCTAAGCAGCGCAGAGGAGAAGTGGGGCGGGGCGGGCCTGCCGGAGATCAAACGTTACTGCGACGCTTTTGCTGACCTGATTCCAACAGAGCCGGGGTTTACCACCGACGTTTGTATCGCCCGGATCGTCGGTTGGAATGCCCGCACAGGGCCGGAAATTGAAGCGGCCCGGCAGTTGGCCGAGACAACGGGTCACGTCAATCTTGGCGGCCTGCGGCGGCAGCTGGCGCTTGAACGGCGAAGCCCTGCGGACCGCGCCGTGCTGGAGGCCTATTTGCTGCAGCGCGGGAATGACGATTGGTGGACAGCGACCCAGTTTGCACAGTCCTTTGACGTGACGCCGGATATCGACAACGCACTACGGACAATCGACTGGCTGGCCTTGTCGCGAAGGCGCGATTGGTTGCGGCACGATCCCTTTAACGCCGGCGTAATCGACTTTTTGCTCAATCAGGCCTGGTCCACCCGTCCCGGAAAGGCAGGGCATCCTGTGTTAACGGACGACACCCGGCGCATGTTGCGCAAGCGGCTGACCCTGGCGCATCCGTTTGACGCCGCGGTCTGGTTTGAAACCGGACAGTATATGTTCGTGGACAGCGATGACGACGCGCCGTTCGCCCCCTATTTCGAAAATGCGATCTACTACAGCCAGCACGATGCCGGCATTCTGCAACAGGTCATGATCATGACACTGCGTGCGCTGCAAACGGAGGATTGGCTATCGGGTGCGACCGGCGATGCCGCCCCCGCCATCACCCGCGATGCGGCGCAGCTTTGCCCCGTCATCCGGCTGTCGCGCGTATTCGAAGCGGTGTGCGCCAACGCCCTTTATGGCACCTGCGAGGATATGTCAGAGGCTTATCCCATGGCTGCGATTAAGGCGGCTGTCACATCAAACAACCTGTGCCAGCACGAACGCACGGCCGCGGTTCAGGATCTACTGTACGCACCAGTGACGATCCCGGCGGGCGACATCCTGTCCGGCATTGCCAACCGGGGCGAAGCCGTGGACCCGAACGGTTTCGCGCTGGCCCCCTAGACGCACCGCGCGCCCTTGAAAAGCGGCGCGGCCCACCGGGATATTTGCCCGCTGGCAGAGGGCGGCCACCCTATTCGCGGCCAAATGTCCGCGCCCGTGTCATCGTGCCCGACAGCCCTTGCAAAATCGCGGCTGACCCGCCATTGACAGGGGCTAATTTCAGACCTTTTGGGGCCGCGCCATGACCGATCTTTCGCACATCCGCAATTTCTCGATCGTGGCACACATTGACCACGGGAAATCCACGCTGGCTGACCGCCTGATCCAGTCCACCGGCACCGTCGCCGACCGGGACATGAAGGCACAGATGCTGGACTCCATGGATATCGAGCGTGAGCGCGGTATCACCATCAAAGCGCAGACCGTGCGGATCGACTACAAGGCCGACAACGGCGAGATGTATGTCCTGAACCTGATCGACACCCCCGGTCACGTCGACTTTGCCTACGAGGTCTCCCGCTCCATGCGCGCGGTCGAAGGCTCGCTTTTGGTTGTCGACAGCACCCAAGGGGTCGAGGCGCAGACGCTGGCCAACGTGTATCACGCGCTGGACGCTGACCACGAAATCGTGCCGGTCCTGAACAAGATCGACCTGCCAGCGTCCGAATGTGACCGCGTCGCCGCCCAGATCGAAGACGTCATCGGCATCGACGCATCCCAAGCGATCCGCGTCAGCGCCAAAACCGGCGTCGGCATCAAGGAAACGCTAGAGGCTGTCGTTCACCGCCTGCCGGCCCCTAAGGGCGACCGCGATGCGCCGCTCAAGGCGATGCTGGTCGATTCTTGGTACGACAGCTACCTGGGCGTCGTCGTGCTGGTGCGCATCATCGACGGCGTGCTGAAACTCAAGGACCGCGTGCGGTTCATGTCCAACGACACCGTCCACCTGATCGACCGCCTTGGCGTGTTCAAACCCGGCATGTTGCCGATGGACCAGCTTGGCCCGGGCGAAATCGGCTTCTTTACCGCCCAGATCAAAGAGGTCCGCGACACCCGCGTCGGCGACACGATCACTAGCGAACGCAAAGGCGCGACGCAGGCGCTGCCGGGCTTTAAGCCTGCCCAGCCCGTCGTGTTCTGTGGCCTGTTCCCCGTCGATTCGTCCGAATTCGAGGATCTGCGCAACGCCATCGACAAACTGGCCCTGAACGACGCCTCCTTCAGCTTCGAGATGGAAACCTCTGCCGCCCTTGGCTTTGGCTTTCGCTGCGGTTTCCTTGGCCTGCTGCACCTTGAAGTCATCCGCGACCGGATCGAGCGGGAATACAACATCGACCTGATCACCACCGCGCCATCCGTGGTTTACCACATCTTTATGAAGGACGGCACGCAGCAGGACCTGCACAACCCCGCCGACATGCCCGACCTGACCTTTGTCGACCATATTGAAGAGCCGCGGATCAAGGCGACGATCCTTGTGCCCGACGAATACCTTGGTGACGTGCTGAAGCTGTGCCAAGACCGCCGCGGCGTGCAGCTGGACCTGACCTATGCGGGCAGCCGCGCGATGGTCGTCTATGACCTGCCCCTGAACGAGGTAGTGTTCGACTTCTACGACCGCCTGAAATCCGTGACCAAGGGCTATGCGTCCTTTGACTACAACCTGACCGGTTACCAAGAGGATAACTTGGTCAAGATGTCGCTGCTGGTGAACGACGAACCCGTCGACGCGCTGTCGATGATGGTCCACCGCGACCGGGCCGAAATGCGCGGCCGCGCCATGGTCGAAAAGCTAAAAGAGCTGATCCCCCGCCACATGTTCAAAATCCCGATCCAAGCGGCCATCGGCGGCAAAGTGATCGCCCGCGAAACCCTGTCTGCCCTGCGCAAAGACGTCACGGCCAAATGCTACGGCGGCGACGCCACGCGCAAACGCAAGCTGCTGGACAAGCAGAAGGCGGGTAAGAAGAAGATGCGCCAGTTCGGTAGTGTGAACATTCCGCAAGAAGCGTTTATTTCCGCGCTTAAAATGGACAGCTAAAAGCTGGACATTTTAAGCGCGCGTGCGGGGAAACGTTTGGCGCAGTCAAATGTGGCCGCACTCGGTTGCGTTTGAAGTCCTGCAGCTTTTGCGTGACTCAACGGTATTGGATGCATAACCTGCATGAGAAATGATGGATTTAGATGTGCGGCCCCATCGAAGCAGTGGTCTGAACTGTGATCCACAGCCTCGCTTAAATCAAAGAAGCTTGACGTGAACTCGTCGCGCTTTGGTGATCAAAGTGATGACGTAATACTGTCTATTGGTACTCCCGATAGCTATCAGCGATAGTTTTTGTAGGATAGTTTTCAATTTCACTATAGAGCCAGGATGAAATCCAGTCCGTAGTATAATTTAAATATTTCAATTTTCACTATAGCATACGAGGCTAGGATTTTTTGAAGTCGACATTTTTTAAACATATAGGGCGCGCTTTCGATGGGTGACAATATGCGAAAAAACGTGATTGTTGTGGGGGCGGGAGCAAGTGCGGAATTCGACTTGCCAACCGGGGTGCAGCTTGCTGGCCGCTTGAGGATGGCGTTAAATTTTAATCAGGATAATTTTGGAAGTATTGTCGGGAGCGCGGGCGACAGAAATCTAGCAAGTGCCATTTCTAAATTTTGCCAAGATAGTGGGCGAGATAGAAATGTTCTCTTTCAAGCTGCCCGTCAAATCAGTGCGAACATGCCTCTAGCGCCATCGATTGACAACTACCTTGATACGCACAGTCACAACTCTGATCTAGTCGTTGTTGGGAAAATGGCAATTGCCAATGAGATTATGAATGCTGAGCGTAGGAGCCTTTTGATGGTTCAGGAAGGAAACATATTTAATCAAATAAATTTTGAGAGACTTAAAGAAACCTGGATTAGCGTATTTTTTAGGATAATCGTGGCGAAAAGGAAATTTGAAAATTTTCTAGACGCATTGGCTAATATAACTTTTATATCGTTTAATTATGATCGCTGCATTAAGCATTTTCTTGTGAGTGCGGCTGCTAGCTATTTTGACTTACGTGAAAAAGATATAGTTAAAGTGTTAGGCGCAATAAATGTAATTCACCCCTATGGATCAGTAGGTAGCATTGAAGTTAGCGGGGGCAGGGCCACTGGTTTTGGAAGCAGTTTTGATGCTAGCGAAATAATTTCATCGTCTGATAAGATTAGGACGTTTACCGAAGGTGTCATTGATACTCAGCTATCTCATAGTATAAAGTCGTCTTTTGAAGGGGCTGACCTTGTGATGTTCCTTGGGTTTGCTTTTCTCGATATAAATATGCAAGTGTTGACTCCAAAAGACGGAGGTGCGAAGCGCGTTTTAGCGACTGCCATGGGGCGATCCGCTGATACTAAATTGCGGTTACAGTCTTTAATTTCTACCAGCTTTATGGATAAGAGATTTCGTGCGCCGGTGGAGATGTTTGATGGTAGATGTAGTGATTTATTTTATGAATTTGATCACTATTTGGCGGAAATTCAGCCTAAATAGTTATTGTGTTTTGAGTCTTACTCCTGTCGAATACGACCCATGACCTGCCCCCTCTGCGCCACCCCCAACACCCCGCTCGTCCCCACACCTGTCCCCGGCGGCCCGGCGGACGCGTCCGTGGACCTCTGCGGGATTTGTATCGACCAGCATGACAGCCCGACAAACCCGGACCACTTCCGCAGCCTTGCCACCACCATGTGGTCCGAAGACCCTGCCGTGCAGGTCCTCGCCTTTCGCACCTTAACCAAGATCGACGCGCCTTGGGCGGATGATCTGCTGGGGCAGCTGTACTTGGACGACGACACCCGCGCTTGGGCCGAAAACGTCGCCGCAGACAGCCAGCACAAGGACGCGAACGGCGTCACGCTGAACACCGGCGACACGGTCACGCTGATCAAGGACCTGACCGTCAAGGGTGCGGGCTTTACCGCCAAGCGCGGCACGGCGGTGCGGCGGATATCCCTTGTCGCGGACAATCCCGCCCATATCGAAGGCCGGGTTGAAGGCCAGCGCATCGTGATCCTCACTGAATTCGTCAAGAAGTCCTGACACCGCTTCACATCCGCGCCAAACCCGTCATTCTGCCGCCAAAGCATCAACGGGAGAGACGACATGAAACTGGCATTCCTTGGACTGGGCGTGATGGGCTATCCGATGGCCGGACATCTGGCCAAAACCCACGACGTCACGGTCTATAACCGCACAGCCGCCAAGGCGCAGGCGTGGGTCGATCAGCATGGCGGCGCAATGGCGGACACGCCAGAGGCGGCGGCAAACGGCGCGGATATCGTGCTGGCCTGCGTGGGCAACGACGACGACCTGCGCAGCGTCACGACAGGGCAGGGCGGTGCCTTCGCGGGCATGAAGCCCGGCGCGATCTTCGTCGACCACACCACCGTCAGCGCGCAGGTCACGGCAGAGCTTTACGCCGCAGCCAAAGACGCAGGCCTGCACTTTGTCGATGCCCCCGTCAGCGGCGGGCAGGCGGGCGCGGAAAATGGCCAGCTGTCGATCATGTGCGGCGGCGACCAAGACGCCTACACCAGCGCAGAGCCGGTCATGCAGGTCTATGCCAAGCTGTGCCGCCGCATCGGTGATAGCGGCGCAGGCCAGATGACCAAGATGTGCAACCAGATCGCCATCGCCGGCCTTGTCCAAGGCCTGTCAGAGGCGCTGCACTTTGCCCAGAAGGCGGGCCTTGATGGCGAAGCCGTGGTCGAGGTGATCAGCCAAGGTGCCGCCGGGTCGTGGCAAATGGCGAACCGCTATCAGACCATGCTGGGCGACAAATGGGACCACGGTTTCGCCGTTGACTGGATGCGCAAAGACCTTGGCATCTGCCTTGCCGCCGCTGACGCGAACGGGGCAAGCCTGCCCGTCACCGCGCTGGTCGATCAGTTTTACAAAGACGTGCAAAAACTGGGCGGCGGCCGCTGGGACACCTCTAGCTTGCTGAAACGTCTGCAGGCGATGGGCTAAATTGGGCCAGTTGGTTTCACAACAACGCCCCTGCGGGCGCGAAAGGACATCACCATGAATATGACCGGCAAGAACTGCATCGTCACCGGCGCCGCTAGCGGCATCGGCAAGGCGATCGCTTTGAAATACATCTCTGACGGGGCCAATGTCGCCATCGCCGACTTAAAACTGGACGCCGCACAAGCTGTCGCGGACGAGCTGACCGCCATGGGCCCCGGCCGCGCCATCGCGGTTGAGATGGACGTCACAGACGAGGACGCGGTGAACGCAGGCGTGCAAAAGACCGTGGATGACCTGGGCAGCGTCGACGTGCTGGTCAGCAACGCTGGCATCCAGATCGTCCACCGGATCGAGGATTTCCCCTTTGCCGAGTGGAAAAAGATGCTCGCCATCCACCTCGACGGGGCCTTCCTGACGACCAAGGCCTGCCTGCCGCATATGTACGCGCAGGGCAGCGGCACCGTGATCTACATGGGCTCCGTCCACTCGAAAGAGGCATCGCCCCTGAAATCCGCTTACGTCACCGCGAAACATGGCCTGATGGGTCTGTCGCGCACTTTGGCCAAAGAGGGCGGCCCCAAAGGCGTACGCAGCCACGTCATTTGCCCCGGCTTTGTGAAAACCCCGCTGGTGGAAAAGCAGATCCCCGAACAGGCCCGCGACCTAGGCATTTCCGAAGAAGAGGTCGTCAGCAAAGTGATGCTGGGCAAAACCGTGGACACCGAATTCACCACGATCGAAGACATCGCAAACCTCGCCTGGCTCTTCGCCGCCTTCCCGACAAATGCTTTGACCGGCCAGTCCATCGTCGCCAGCCACGGCTGGTTTATGAACTAGGGGGCGTCCCCTTCTTCTGGTCTTAAATACCTCGGGGGGGGTGGGGGCCGCGCCCTCGCGGATCGGTCCGGGCTTGCCCGGACCGATCCAATTAACCCATCAATCGCGCTTGCGCCGTATCACACCGGACACACCGCCAGAGATCAGCGTATTCACCTCATACAAAGTGCGGGCCGCGTCCATGCGGCCGGGGCTGGCAAGGTAGTTCGGCGACCAGACTGGATCGAACTTTTGCTTGAAACTGCGCAGGCCCTCAAACTTATAAAACCGCTCGCCGTGGGTATAGATGAACCCGCCGACCCGGTTCCAGACGGGCGCATGCTTGCGGTTCTCTAGCCCTGCCAGCGGGGCCGCACCAAGCGAGAACCACGTATACCCCGCGTCCCGCGCCCACAGCATCATATCCGCAAACAGCCCGTCCATCGCGGCGGGCGTGGTGTCAGGATCATAGCGCATCAGATCAATCGCAACCTCTGCCCCTGTGCCGCTGCGCAACAGGGTGGCAAAGGACGCAATGCGCCCGGTTTCAACGTGGCGCAGCACCGCATGATCAAAGTTGCACAAATACGCCGGATCAAACGCGCCAAGGGCAAAGGCCTTTTCCGATCCCGATTTCAGCGCCAGCCAGGTGTCGGACACAGCGCGCAACGCGCCCAAGTGATCCAGAACCTGCGCCGCCGGAATGATCGCAAAGGCATAGCCATCACGCGCTGCCCGCGCCTTCGCGTGGCGCCAATCTTTGCGCTTGGCCCCGTCCAGTGAAAAGCCCGCCAGCGGGACGCGGGCGATCTCTCCGATCTTGACGACGGATAGGCCCAGATCAATGTAGGTCGGCAGATAATGCGTCTGCACCGCATAAAACGCGCAGCGCCGCCCCATGCGGTCGGCTTGATCACGCAGCGCCCAGATCAACGCTTCACCCGCTTCTGGATCGCCGACAGGATCACCCTTGGCGATCAGGCTGGCACCGGTGTCGGCATAGGCCAGATAGGCGTCTTGCCCCGGCGCAATCAGGAACCGCTTGTCGCCGGTCAGCGCCAGCGCGGCCTCTGTATCATAGCTGGCCTTGGTCAGGCGGCGCACGACATCTGGGATTGGTTCGGGCATCAGCCGTGTATTGGACCGGCTGATCAGGCTGTTCAGCGCTACAGCGATCAGCACCACCGTCACCGCAATTGTTGCCCGCAAAAATCGCGGTGCATCGCCGTTCCACGCAAACTGCCACCACATCGCATCGCTATACGTCACGTTGCGATAGGCGAAAAATCCGATCCACGTGATCCCGACCACCAATAACGCCACACTAATCAGCCAGCGCATATTCAGCCGCAGCGCAGACCCAAGACCCACGCGGTAGAACGCGCTGCGAAACGACCAAAGCACGGCCAGCGCCAGCGCAAGGGCCATGGCATTTTCCAGCTCTGCCCCCTTCAGCAGCGATAACACCAGCCCTGCGGCCAGCAGCGCCATCGAAATGAACCACGCCCGCGCCATTCGCCGATAAAGCCCCCGCGCGACGATCAGCAGCAAAACCCCCGCCACGCTCGCCAGCAGGTGCGATGTTTCAACCAAACCCAGCGGCAACAGATCCTCTAGCAAGGCGCGGGCCCCGACGGCGGGCAGATCGCCCCGCAGCAACAGCGCCGCCCCCGATAGCAGCGCCAGCGCCGCCGACAGGATCGGCACGATAGGCTGCGTCGCGCGCAGCAACGTCGCATGCGCCGCGCTGGCCTTGTCCCGGTTCGCAAGGCCCCAAGCCGCCGCCAATCCGACGACCGCAATCACAAACGGCAGCACCGTATAAATCACGCGGTAGCACACCAGCGCGACCAGCAGATCAGACCGCCCCGTGCCGCCAAGGCCTGCGATAATCGCCGCCTCGAACACGCCAAGGCCGCCCGGCGCGTGACTGACCACACCAAGGCCCAGCGCCCCGATAAACAGCACGAAAAACAGCACAAAGTTCTGCGCCAGATCGGGTGGCAACAGCACATAAAGCGTCAGCGCCGTTGCTGTCAGATCAATCAGCGCGATGCCCATCAGCACGATCATCTGTTTCGCAGCGGGCAAGGTGACAGACACCGACCGCCAAGACGCCGTCTTGGGCCCACGCGCGGTCCAGATCAGCACGCCCGCGACCCCGGCAAGGATTGCGCAACCGACCAGCAGCTCTGACCCGTCCGGCAGGTGGATCACGCCGCTCAAGCCCGTGGGATGGAACGCAAATAACCCGCCCAGCAGCACCAAAAGCCCCAGCAGGAACGCCAGCCAAGACGTCGCGATCAGCTTGGCCACCGTGGCGATATCGACGCCAAAGGCGGCATAAATCCGGTAGCGGATTGCGCCGCCCGTCAGCCACGAAAACCCCAGCAGGTTCGACACGGCCATGGAACTGACGCCCGTCAGCACCGGCACATAGCCGGGCATATTCTCGATCCTCAGGCTGCGCAGGATGATCGGATCATATAGCGCTAGCGCCAGATAACTGATCCCCATCGCGCCAATCGACAGCGCGATCCGTTCCCAGCCATAGCCGGCCAAATCGCGGCGCAGATCGCCGGGGCTGATATCGCGGCTCAGGTCGCGCAGCACGATCAGCGCGATCAACATGATCACCAGCGGCACGACAAGTCGCCAGCCGGACCACTGCAGGACCGCGCTTACTATCCCGGACCGTTGCGGCGTGTCGCTGTCTGACATGGCTATCTCCTGTTGCGGGGGTGATGCGCGCCCGCGCGGTAGCGGTCAAGCGGTCAGACTCTGCGCGATTGTCCCGAAAGGCAAGGTATTGGCCGGGCCGCGTTCGCAACATGCACCGCCGCGATCTGCGCGCTGCGCTAGACGGCCCCGCAGCCATCGCCTAGCCTGCGCGCAACCGTTGCCGGAGGCATGATGACCCAGACCGAACTGCTACGCGCCATGTTTGCCGCAGGCGTGGCCGCCGCCCAGCCCGCGCTTTGCGTGCCGCCCCACCTGCCGCCGCCGCCCAAAGGGCGCACCATCGTCATTGGCGCAGGCAAAGCCGCCGCCGCCATGGCCCGCGCGGTCGAGGATCGCTGGCCCGGTCCCTTGTCCGGCCTTGTCATCACGCGCTACGGCCACGGCGTGCCCTGCGACCGGATCACGGTGCGCGAAGCCTCTCATCCCGTGCCCGACGCCGCAGGGCAGGCCGCCACGGCTGAACTCTGGGCGCTTTGCGCTGATCTGACCGCCGATGATCTGGTGATCTGCCTGATCTCTGGCGGCGGCTCTGCCCTGCTGGTCGATCCGGCCCCCGGCATGACGCTGGCGGAAAAGCAGGCGGTGAACGCGGCCCTGCTCGCCAGCGGCGCGGATATTGGCCAGATGAACACCGTCCGCCGTCACCTGTCCGGCGTCAAAGGCGGGCGCTTGGCGGCCCATTGCCACCCCGCCCGCATCGTCACGCTGGCGATCTCCGACGTGCCCGGCGACGATCCCGCCGTCATCGCCTCTGGCCCCACAGTCGGGGATGCGACCACCTGCGGCGACGCGCAGGCGATCCTTGACCGCTACGGCATCACCGCGCCGCATCTGTTTGAAAGCATCAAGCCGGATGATCCGCGCCTTGCTGGGGCCAGCTATCACCTGATCTCCTCGCCGCTCATTGCCTTGCAAGCTGCGGCTGCCGTTGCGCAAATGCAGGGCATCCCCTGCCACATCCTTGGCGACGCGATAGAGGGCGAATCCCGCGACGTCGCCCGCACTCTTGGCGCCATCGCCACCAGCGTGTCAGCCAACAGTTTGCCCTTCACCGCGCCCTGCATCCTGTTGTCGGGCGGAGAGACGACCGTCACCCTGCGCGGCAAAGGGCGCGGCGGGCGCAACGTCGAATTCCTGCTCGCGCTGGCCATCGCCTTGAACGGCCACGGCAAGATTCACGCGCTGGCGGGGGACACCGATGGCATCGACGGGATCGAAGATATCGCAGGCGCGACCATCGGCCCGGACACGCTCTCCCACATGCAGGGCTTTGGCCTTGATCCGCGTGCGCAACTTGATGCCAACAACGCCCACGCCGTGTTCGAGGCGCTGGGCACCCAAGTCATCACCGGACCAACCCTGACCAATGTGAACGATCTGCGGGCCATCTTGGTAGAGGCTTAGGTTGGCACCCGCACGGCCCTAAGGAAAAACTGCAACGCCGCCGGATCAACGGGCCGCTGCAACAGGCTGACGCCAGCGGCAGCGCAGGCAGCCCCGATGCCCGGTGCGCGGTCTGCGGTCAGCAGGCGGCAGGGGATCGGGCCAAATTGCGCGCGCAAGCTCGCGATCAAGGCCAGCCCCGCCACGCTGTCATCTGCGGGATCGCCCAGCAACATCGCATCCGGCGTCAGTTCGATCTCTGACAACAGCGCCGCCGCCTCAACGCCGCTTGCAACATCCAGAACTTGCACGCCCCACCGCTCCATCAACGCGGCCAGCGCCCGGCGCATGGCAGCGTCCGGTTCAACCAGCAGCACGATCTGACCCGCCATATCGACGCCTGCCTCGGGCACCCGCTCTGGCAGCATCGCGGGATCGCGGGACAGGGCAGGGGCAAGGGGCACGGTCAGATGAAAACAGGTGCCGCGCCCCACCGCTGTGCGCATGCCGTGGTGATGATCCAGCAAGGCGCAAGCCCGTTCCACAATCGCCAGCCCAAGACCCAGCCCGTTCCCGGTATTGGCCACCGGATCAATGCGGTGAAATTCCTTATAGATATTCTCTTGCTCGACCTCGGGGATGCCGGGGCCGGTGTCCCACACCTCGATCCGGACGCCATCGCCGCTGACCCGCGTGCCGACAAGGATACGCCCCGCCTCGGTATAGCGGATCGCGTTGCCGATCAGGTTCTGCAAGATGCGCCGCAAATAGCTGGCGTCCGTCTGCACCATCGCGGTGCTGGGCCTGATCCGCAGCTCTAGCCCTTTGGCACTGGCCGCCGGGCGCAGCTCGTCACCCAATTGGCGCAGGATCCGCCCCAGATCAACGGCGCTCAGCCGCACGGGTGCCTTTCCACTGTCCAACTGGCTGATATCCAGCAGCGCGCCGATGATCTCCTCAACGGACCCCAGCGCCGACAACGCCTTTGACAGCGCGTTTTGCTGCCCCGGCGCCAGCGTGTCATCCGCGAGCGAGGCACAATACAGCTTTGCCGCCGACAAGGGTTGCAGCAGATCATGGCTGGCAGCGGCGACAAAGCGGGATTTCGACGCATTCGCCCGTTCCGCATCAGCCAAAGCCACGGCGATTTCTGCTGTCCGCGCCTCGACCCGCGCCTCTAGCAAGTCATTGGCGGCGCGCAGCTTTTCTGCGGCCTGCCGTTCGGCGGTTACATCGGTAAAACTGATCACAAAGCCCCGGTCGGGCATGTCCTGCGCAAAGATGTCAAATACCTTGCCCTGCCGCTGCCGCACTTCGAACCGCAAGGGCGGGCGGGCACCGGGGCGCTGGACCCAAGCGAGGATCTCCGCCGGGCGGGTGCCCGTCTGGATGCGCACTTCGTCCTGCAACCGCCGGAACAAAAAGTCGAAATCCGCTCCGACCCGAAACTGTGCCAGCTTTAGCGACAGCATTCCCGCGACCTGACTGTTCCAACCCACCAACCGGTTGTCGCCGTTGAAAATACACACCCCCTGATGGATGTGATCCAGCGTCGCGCGGATCAGGGCGGTGTGGTCGTCCATCATGCGGGACCGCTCTTCACGCTCTAGCCGGATGATGTCGGTCACATCGGTCTGCATGATGACGGTCTGCCGGTCCGGCGTGCGCTGCTCTGACACCTGCAGCCAGCGATCGCCGGTCATGTGCACGTTGAACACGACCTGATCGTCGCCATGCCGCAGGGTGCGCTGGGCGACCCAATCATCGGGGCTCACGCCCTCTGGCAGGCGCAGGCTGGGGCTGCGCGACACCAGATGCACATATTGCGCAAAGGTCATGCCCGGTTTCAGCAGCGGCGTGACCCCGGTGATCGCGCTGGCAAAACGGCTGTTGCACAGCACCATGACATCGCTCGGGTCAAACAGGGCAAAGCCTTCGCCAATCGTCTCAATCGCGTTGGACAGATCGCGGCGGGCGGTGTCGGTGGTGCGCTTGGCCTCTGCCAATTCCGCGTTGGACTGGTTCAGCAGTTCCAGCGCGTGTTCCAATTCCCGCGTGCGGGCGCGCACGGTGTCTTCCAGCAGGACGGCCCGCTGAAACTGCGCATAGGCGGCGTCAGAATCGTTGTTCATCTGCTCGACCCGCCGGATCAGCGCAGCCGAGATTGTCAGCAGTTTTTCATTCTGCCGCAGCGTGCTGTCAGCCGGATTGATCAGCGACTCTGTCGTCATGTCACCACGGCCCCCGGCGGATAGATCGCAACGCCGGTCATAGTTTGGTTGATATGCAGCCCACTGTATTGCTCGCCGTATGTCGAAAAGCCGACGACGTTATGATCCGCCAGCACACGGCTGACCGCGCCGCCTTGTTGCTTTTGCTCTGCCTCGATCCGGCGCAGGATGCAGTCAAAGGCGATGATCGTATCTGGTACCGCCTGCGCAGAAAGCGTTGCAAACTGGCTTTCCAGATGCCCCGCCATCGGCTCTGACGTGGCTAGCGTCAGCACCATGCCTTCGTCGATGGCGGAAAAGAACACCAGCGCGCCGTCGTCGGTCACCCGCTGGATCGCGCGCACATGGTGGTGCCCGCCAAAGCGTACAACGACGGGGTGGGCTGCAAAGGTAAAGGTATCCATCTGCCCCGCATCCTTGCCCAGCAGCCGGGCGTATTCGCTGGCGGCGGGCTCTGCGTTAATCTCGTGGACGATCCGCGCTTCTGGATCGGCGCGGGTCACGACCATGCGCCGTTCAGTCGGTGTTAGGTTATCTAGGCTGAACACCTTCACGGGGCAGATCGTGCGCACGCAGGTCAGGACCGCCACATCGGGCATCACCCGGCCTTGATAGGCGACGGCGGTACTGGCAAAACGAGTGCCATCCCCCGACGATCCGCCAAACAGCGGCACTTGGCCCAAGCCGTGCATCACCATCGCGACGACTGCATCTTCGCGCCGCGACAGCCCGTCCACCAACAGGATGGCAAATTCGTTCTGCCAATGCGGCGCCGTCGCCGTCAGCGCCGCGCGGCGGCGGATGATGTCGCGCACGGTGGCGTCGGGGTTCAGTGCGTTCAGGTCGGGGATCAGGACGGTTTCGGTTTCAAAGTGGCTGGCGGGTAGGGCAATGGCGACAATCCCGCCATCCTGATAACCGCCAAATATTTCGCCCGCCGTCACGCAGCCAATGATGCAGGCCCCGTCCAGCGCCGCCGACAGCCCCGCGATCAATGCGGCAAAGTCGCCCCCCGGCGCGGCAAACACCGCGACCAGCGACAGCGGACCTGGCCCCAGCCCCTTGCAAATGTCTTGCACGGCGTCCGGCCCCGGCTCTGCCACATGCACGCGGCGCACCAGTTCGGACGGCACAGCTTCACTGGCCAAAATCACGGATGTTCCCCTCCCAAGGAACCCTCAGCTTGCCGCGTTAGGGTGCCTTTTGCAACAGGCTGGAGTAGCTGGCTTCTTGCGCGATCAGCACCGCCTGCGTGCGGCTTTGCACGCCAAGTTTACGCATGATCGCCGTGACATGCGCCTTGACGGTGGTTTCCGCGATCGACAGGTCGTAGGCGATCTGCTTGTTCAGCTTCCCCTCGCAGATCAGCTGCAGGATCGTGCCTTGCTGCCGCGTCAACTGGCCAAGCCGCGCCAAGGCGTCTTCGCGGTCCGTCACAGGCACATCGGCGCCTTCGGTCATATCTATATCGTCGGGCAAATAGGTCTGGCCCGCCGCAACCGTTTGAAATGCTGTGCGAAAGGTGTCGCGCTGGGAATGCTTGGGGACAAAGCCCGCAGCGCCCGCCCGGATCGCGGCGCAGATAATGCGGTGATCGGCCATCGACGATACCACCACCAGTGGCACCTGCGGCACGGACCGGTGCAGCCGGATCAACCCATCAAGGCCGGTCACATCCGGCAGGTTCAAATCCAGCACGATGACATTCGGCACCGGCCCGGCCTGCACCGCGGCCAAGGCAGGGTCGAGCCGTTCAAACGCGCTAATCTCTTCAATCCCCGTCACAGCCCGCAGGGTCAGGCGCAGCGCGTCACAGAACAGCGGATGATCGTCGATGATCATGGCGCGCGCGCCCGCGCCGAAGGGAAGGTTTGGATCAATGCTCATAGCAGTTCCTTTGCCGCCAAGGTGACGCAGCAGCCGCCACGCGGCAAGTGCGTTCAGACGGAAAAAGGGCGCACCAGATCGGCGCGCCCCCAGTTGGCTTAGTTAGCTTGCGCGAACTGACGCGGCAGCTTGAACGTCCACAGCATACCGCCTTGGTTCAAGTAGCTGACCGTCTGCGCGACTTCGCCGCCCCACAGCGGCACAGCGCCGCCCCAGCCGGACATGATCGCGACATACTGCTCGCCGTCTTCTTCCCAAGTGATCGGCTGACCGACAACGCCGGACCCCGTCTGGAACGACCACAACTGTTCGCCTGTCTCGTCGTCAAAGGCGATAAATTCGCCCTCTGGCGTGCCGGTAAACACCAGACCGCCCGCCGTCGACATCACGCCGCCCCATAGCGGAGCAGGGTTCTTGAACTCCCACTTGATCTCGCCGGTGTCGGGGTCCATCGCCTTCAGGCTACCGATATAATCCTCGTACAGCGGCTTGATGGTAAAGCCAGAGCCAAGGTAGGCCGCGCCTTGCTTGTAGGTCACAGGCTCGTTCCAGATATCCATGCCCCACTCGTTCGACGGGATATAGAAGTTGCCGGTGTTCTGGCTATAGGACACCGGGTTCCAGTTTTTGCCGCCAAGGAAACCGGGCACGGCAAAGACTGTCTCTCCCTTCGCGCCATCAGCAGCAGCCGCCGGATCGCCGGGACGGTTGTCTTCGTTAAAGATCGGGCGGCCTGTGTCGTCGATGCCGGATGCCCAGCTGATCTGCGTCACGAACGGATCGGCGGATACGAACGCACCATCCTCGCGGTTCAGCACATAAAAGAACCCGTTCCGGTCGGCAGAGCCAAAGCGCTTATTCCCCTCGCGGTCGGTATAGGCGACGACTTCGTTCACGCCGTCATAATCCCAACCTTCGCGCGGCGTGGTCTGATAGTGCCACTTGATCTCTCCGGTGGCCGGATCGATGCCGACGCGGGATGCCGCATAAAGGTTGTCGCCGGTGTTGCCTTCGGTCGGCGCACCTGCACCGCGCAGGTGGCTGTTCCAAGGCGACGGGTTGCCCGCGCCAAAGACCAGCGTGTCGGTTTCAATGTCATACGATCCGCCAAGCCATGTGGCCCCGCCGCCGGTCTTCCACATATCGCCGGGCCAAGTCGCATTCAGCTCTCCGGTCATGGTGGACTCTTCGCCGTTCAGCGTGCCCATGTGACCCTCAATCATGGGACGGGTCCAGACGATCTCTCCGGTCTCGGCGTTGCGCGCCTGCACTTCGCCGACGATGCCGAATTCACCGCCCGAATTACCGGTGATGACCAGACCGTTCACGATGATCGGGGCGGCGGTATAGGAATATCCTGCCTTATAATCTGCGATCTTTTGGTTCCAGACGACGTCGCCCGTCTTGCGGTTCAGCGCGACCATGCGCGCATCAAGCGTGCCGAAAAAGATGTTGTCGCCGTAAATCGCCGCACCGCGGTTCACCACGTCACAGCAAGGCAGAATGCCCTCTGGCAGGCGGGCATCATATTGCCAGACTTCTTTGCCGGTCTTCAGATCGACCGCATAAATGCGGCTATACGATCCGGTGATATACATCATACCGTCGTAAACGATCGGCTGGGTTTCTTGGCCCCGCTGCTTTTCCCCGCCGAGCGAGAATGCCCAAGCCGGCACCAGATTGGCGACGTTTTCCTTATTCAGCGTCTCCAGCGGCGAATAGCGCTGCAATGTGCGCCCCATCCCGTTGGTGACGACCTGCGTGGTGATCGTGGCGTCGTTGGCGATGTCCTCTTCGGTCACCTGCGCTTGCGCCATCGTGCCGGCCATGATCATGGCCGTTGCGGCGGTAATGAATCTATTCATCCGCTTGTCCTCCCTGTTGATGTGTCGCGTCACTCCCCGGCCTTTGCCGCGCCGGTGACGCAGGGTAAGACCTAAGGCTTACTATCCGCGCGATCATGCTGCGGCGAAATGACACCATGGTCGTAGTCGCGCAGCCATTGCGTCGCTGGCCCGCGTAAACCACTCCTTTGGTCTTATTCCCCGCAGCGAATGACCCTATAAGCTGGGCTCAAATAGGGGGGATCCACACGTGAAATTTTATACAGCAGTCGCTATGGCCGCATGGGCCGCAACCGCAAGCATGGCAGCGGCCCAAGACGCCACGATTCGCGCCGCCGTGCAGGAATCGGGCACGGTGAATTGGGAACTAGACACGATCAAGCACTACGGGCTTGATACCGAAAACGGCTTCACCCTCGACGTGCAGGGCATGGCTGGCGGCGACGCTGCGCAGATCGCGTTCCAAGGCGGCGCGGTCGATATGATCGTCAGCGACTGGATCTGGGTCGCCCGCCAACGCGCGGCTGGCGAAGATTTCATCTTCATTCCCTATTCCCGCGCCGTCGGCGGCATGTTGGTGCCAGAAGGCAGCACCGCCCAGACGCTAGAGGACATGAAGGGCAAAAAAGTCGGCATCGCCGGGGGCCAGCTGGACAAAAGCTGGATCATCCTGCGCGCCTATGCCCAGCAGGAATACGGCTTTGATCTGGCGGCAGAAACCGAACAAGTCTTCGGCGCGCCGCCTCTGATCATGAACGCAGGCACCACGGGTGAAGTCGACGGCGCCATCAATTTTTGGCACTTCATCGCCAAGATGAAGGCCGCCGGCATGCGCGAGCTAATCTCTGTCGATACCGCCGCCGCCGCGCTGGGCCTTGACCCCGCAACGCCGCTGCTGGGCTACGTCATGCGCGGCGATATGCTGCGCGATCATCCCGAATTGGTCGCTGGCATGGCAAAGGCCAGCATCGCGGCGAAAGCCAAACTCGCCAGCGACCCCGCAGCATGGGACCGCTTGCGGGACCGGATGCGCGTCGATGACGACGCCCAATTCCTCGCCCTGCAAGACGGCTTTAACGCAGGCACCCCGGCGGCTGGCGCCGTCGACACCGCTGCCGCCGACAAAATGCTGCAACTGATGGCGGACCTTGGCGGCACCGAACTGGTCGGCGATGTCACCAGCCTGCCGGACGGTCTGTTCTATACCCCGCCCGCTGAATGACCAGTGCCGTTGCCACCCTTGATCTGCCGGGGTTCTCCTATGGGGGGACCCCGGTTCTTGGCCCAGTCAAGTTGGCGGTCCAAAAGGGCGAGGTTATCGCCCTCACAGGCCCCTCCGGCATCGGTAAATCCACACTCCTGCGCATCCTTGCGGGGCTGACCCCAGCCCCCGGCACGCGGGATGTGACAGCCCGCACCGCCTTTGTTTTTCAGGAACCAACTCTGCTGCGCTGGCGCACGGCCCAGCAAAACATCGAAATCGCCGCCAAAGTCAGCCCGGATAAAGCCGCAGAAACCCTCGCTGACGTCGGCCTCGGCGCCTTTGCAGACCGCTACCCGGACCAGCTTTCGCTCGGCCAACAACGCCGCCTCGCACTCGCCCGCGCCTTCGCCTGCGATCCGGGTCTTATGCTGCTGGACGAACCCTTCGTCTCGCTCGACGCGAAAGCCGCGTCAGAGATGATGACCCTGTTCCAGTCCCTCGCCAGCCGCCGCGCCATGGCTACCGTCATCGTCACCCACGCCCCGGATGAAGCCCGCCGCCTCGCCACCCGCACCCTGACCCTGTCCGGCACGCCGGCGCAGATCACCGCACTCACCCCGCAGCCCGCTTAGTCCCGTTCTTCTCGTCCCAAATATACCGGGGGCGCGGGGGCTGGCCCTCACTTACCCTCTCCCAAAGGCAGGGCCGCACCCTTCTTCTGGTCAAAAATACCGCGGGGGGCGTCCCGCAGGGACGGGGGGCTGGCCCCCTTCTTTGCGGATCTCTCACCGAAAACCGCCCCGCCCGCAGGTGTCAGTTCATCGGCGCATAGCGCCAGTTGTCCGCATCGGGTGTCACCTCTTCGGGATCATACCCTGCCGCTTGCAACCGCTGCGCAATCGGCAGACCGGTCCCGGCCGCCGCATCAATCAGCGCCCGCCCCGCTGCTTCGTCTTGCGCCGCGCCATAGCCGCGCAGCAGCGATAAACCATAGTTAAATTGCCCGACCGGATCGCCAGCCTCGGCGGCCTTTCGATCCCATGCGGCGGCAGCATCAGGGTCATAATCCCCGCCGAAACCGTTGTTATCCAGATAACTCATCCAGGTCATCGCCCCGGTATAACCGTCATCCGCGCAGGCCCCAAAGGTCTGCCGCGCCGCGCCATGGCGGCCTGATTTCGTCATCAGATACCCCGCCGCGCAGTTCGTCATCGTGGTGCGTCCGGCGGCGATATCCTCTAGCACCTTGTTCATCGTCAACTCTTCGGGGTTCGTCGTGCCAAAGTCTTCGGGCACGGCAGGGCCCGCAAACGCCAGCCCCGGCAGTATCGCAATCGCAAGTATGAACCGCATCGCTTATCCCTTCTTGGTCATCATCCCGCGCGCCGGATCATACCCGCGCAGCGCAGCCGTCATGAATACTGCCAGCGCCAAAACCGTCCATCCCAGCGCGGGCGCATTGAACTGGGCGTAAAGCGCAAAGCGCACCAGCTCGATCCCGTGGGTGAACGGGTTCACCGCACACAGCCTATACAGCAATTGCGATGATTCCGCCATTTTCCACAGCGGGTACAGCGCGCTGGACAGGAAAAACATCGGGAAGATGACGAAATTCATCACCCCCGCGAAATTCTCTAACTGTTTGATCAGGCTTGATAACGCCAGCCCCAAGGCCCCCAGCATCAGCGCGGTGATCGCCAGCGCAGGCAAGGCCGCGATATAGCCCCAAGGCTTCACCGTGATCCCGAACAGCGCCGCGATCCCCAAAAACGCATAGACCTGCAGGACCGACATCGCCGCCCCCGCGACCAGCTTGGCCGACAGGATAAACCAGCGGGGCAGGGGCGCGGTCAGCAGCAGGCGCATCGACCCCATCTCTCGGTCATAGACCAAGGACAGCGACGACTGCATGCCGTTGAATAGCAGGATCATCCCGCACAATCCCGGCACGATATAGGTCTCGTAACTGATATAGGTCGTGTAGGGCGGGATGATCGCCAGCCCCAGCGCCGCGCGAAAACCTGCGGCAAAGACCAGCAGCCAGATCAGGGGCCGCACTAGCGCCGCCACAAACCGCGCCCGCTGCTGGACAAAGCGCAGCGCCTCGCGCGCCATAATCGCACGCAGGGCGATCCACCAGATCACGCCGCGACCTGCGTCATGATCAGGAACACATCGCGCAGATCCGTATCAACGGTCAAATCAGCACATGTTTCATCCGCTAAAATCCGCCCCTGATGCAGGATCAGCACCTGATCGCTTGGCCAGACCTCATCCGTAAGATGGGTTGCCCAGAACACCGTCAGCCCGCGATCCGCGCACAAGCGGTGCACATGATCCACAATCCCCGCCCGCGACGCTGCATCAAGCCCCACCGTCGGCTCGTCCAGCAGCAGCACCGCCGGATCATGCATCAAGGCGCGGGCGATCTCGAGCCTGCGGCGGTGCCCGCCGTTCAGATCGCGGGCGCGTTCCCGCGCACGCGCGCCCATGTCCATCACCTCTAGCACCTCATCCACCCGCCGCGCCGCCTGCGCACCGCCAAGCCCGTGCAGGGCGGCGAAGTACAAAAGGTTGCGCCGCACGCTCAGGTCTAGGTCTAGCGTGCTTTGCTGAAACACCACGCCAATCCGCGCCATTGCCCCGCGGGCGTCGGTTTCCAAATCATGCCCAGCAATTTCAATCGTCCCATCCCGCGTGGTGAACAGCCGCGTCAGCAGCGAAAACAGCGTCGATTTGCCCGCGCCGTTCGGCCCCAGCAAGGCGCAAAACCGCCCCGGTGCCACGGTAAAGCTGACGTCCCGCAGCGCCTGCTTTTCGCCATAGGCGAAACTGACGCCGCTGACGTCCAGCCCGTTCAATCCGTCACCCGCAGCGCCGCGCCCCACGGAAAGCGGCCGACCGCAATCGTGGTCTCTGCCGCCTCGTCGGCCACGTCGATCACGGTCACATCGCTGCTGACGCCGTTGGTGGTGAACAGCTTGGTTTCATCCGCGTTAAAGGCCATGTGCCAGACCCGGCGGCCCGTCAGGATGTAGCGTTCGACTTCGTAAGTATCCGCGTTGATAACCGCGACATGGTTTGCCGGGCCAAGCGCGACAAAGGCGGTCTTTTCATCTTCCGTCAGCACAAAGCCCACAGGCTGGATCAGCTCTGGCAGCACGCCCGGGATTTCAAACCGGATTTTTGACAGCTCTGTCTGGTCCGCCGTGTTAAACACCGTCACCGTGCCGCCGATTTCTGCGCTGACCCACAACTCTTTGCCATCCTTGACGAAATTGGCATCGCGCGGCCGGCTGTCCACTAGCGTATTGGCATAGATCGTCTGCGTTTGTGTATCGATCCAATGCGCCATATTCGTGGTCTCTGACGTTGTGATCACAGTCTTGCCGTCGGGGCTGACGGCCATGCCCTCCGGCTCGATCCCGACGCTGATCTGGGCGACAACCGTGCGGCTTTCGACGTCCACCACGGTCGTGATCGCGTCATCCTCGTTGGCGATATACAGGTGCTTGCCATCGGGATGCAGCACGAACTGCTCCGGGTCCTCGCCCGACGGCAGGTCATGCAAAATCTCTCCGGTCTCGGGGTCAATGACTTGCACTGCATTGCTGGCTGACGCGCAGACGTAAACGACCGAGTAATCATGCGCAAAGGTGATCCCGCGCGGCCGCTCTCCGACGTTGATCGTGCGGGTGACCTGCAACGTGTCCGCGTCAATGACGCTGATCGTGTCGTCACGCTCGTTCGTCACCCAAATCTCGTCCGCAGCGGCGGGGGTGGCGATCAAGGCCAGCAGGGCAAGCGTTCTCATTGTCATTCTCCGAAGGCAGTGCAGGTGGATTCCGGGCGGTCGCCGCCCAGCGTGTCAAGCTCTGTGACAGGGTGCAAAAACCCCTCTAGCGGGGCCGTCGCGACGACGGCGCGCGCATCGACCAGCGGGATCGGTTGGCGCAATTGCCCGTTCCACGCGCGGAATGACAAAGCGCGCCCTTTAAAGCCCGCCAGCGTAAATTCCGGCCCCAGCAGATAGCTGCGCAAAATCTTCGGATCATTGGACCCGGTGCGCGTCACCGCTTCACCGATCGCGCGCAGGGCGGCCCAAGCGCTGTAATCCACCGGACGCATGCCGCGTCCTGCGGCGCCCCGAAACCGGCTTTGCAACTGCTGCGCCCCCCATTGTTCAACGACCGGGGACCAAGCAACAGGCGTCAGCCCTTCGGACCCGCCAACTGGGCGCGGCTCCCATGTGTTGTAATTCAAATAGCGGCCAAAATCGTGGATTTCATCCGCGACCAGCAGCATGTCAAAATCGCCCAGCTTTTGCGTAAAGCTCGGCACCTCGTCCCCTGTGGTGCGCCGGATGTCGCCGGTAAAACCCCAAGGCGCATCGCCCCGCAGGCGCAGGCCGAACTTCTCCGCGCTATCCCGCAGCGCATCCGCAAAGCCCAGATCGGCAGGCGCGGGGCCTGTGACCAGCGCCACATCGGTCCAGCGTTTTGTCACCAGAAACTGCGCCAAGGCATCGGCGCGCATCGCGTAGCTGGGGGCTGTGTGCAGCAGGTTCACGCGGCAATCCGTCCCGCGCAGCGAATCGTCAGCGGCAGCTGCGTTGAACACCAGCGCGCCGGGCAGGGCATCTGCGATGGCCAACACCGTCGCGGCGGGGGCCTGCACGACAACCAGCCCAGAAGCGCCCGCACTGGCGGCCAACAAATCGGCTGGCGTCGCGGCAACCACCTCTGTCAGCCCATAAGTGTGGTTCAGAAATTGCCCCGTCGTCGCATTATCTGCCAGCCCCAGCTGCGCGCCTGCGCTGCCAAGGTCTGCCGGATCGGGGTCAATATCGGATAAGGTAGGCGGTTTGCGATCGTCCAACCGCAGGTAGGTCACGGCAACATCGACCTGTGCCGCAGCCACGCCAGCCCAGCACATAAGACCTGTAACCAGACACCATTTCAGCATGACGCACTCCCCCTGACCCGGACCCTAGCACCGGGTTTGCGCCGCGCGGCATACGACCAAGGTCGCCCTCCCCAAAGGCATGGCACAAAGGTCCAATACCGATCAGGCGATGCTTGGGTTTAAGTCGACCGTAACGCATCTGGGAGGAGAGACCGATGACACTTCGCACACCGCGCAAGGCGCTAGGCCGCACACCGCGCCACGCGCTGGCCGCCGCCTTTGCCGTCATGGCTGGCACCGCTTTCGCCGCAGGCCTACCGCTTGGCATCACAGAGGTTGATAACGCCGGTCTGCCCGACGTCGGCGAAGACTGGCTGGCGGAAAATCCGTACCGCGCCGCAGACCACGACGTCTGGACCCGCGCGATTGAAGTGGGCGAAAGTGCCTATACCCAGAACTGTGCGCGCTGCCACGGTCTTGGCGCGATCTCTGGCGGGCTTGCCCCGGATCTGCGCATGCTAGAGGCGTCGGATTACGACGACGAATGGTTCGCTGAACGCTTCCAGCACGGCATGACGCAGGACGGTATCACCAAGATGCCCGCCTTCGCCGATGTGCTCAGCCAGAAAACTGCTTGGGCGATCCGCACCTACGTCGAAACGCGGCCCGACGATCAGGCCGTCATGACGGAAAGCCCGGCGCTGAAAGAATTGCGCGACGAACTGGCGCTGTGGGCCAAGGGCGAAGGCACCCCGGACGAGCCTGCGATGAAGGCAAAGCTGGACGAAATCGCGGCCCGCATCCCGACCCTGTCCAGCGCACCCATCGCTGACAGCGTGGCGTACCGCGCATCCGAACAGCTGGACGGCACACCCGCATCCTACGCCGTCGCAGCGGAAACGCTGACCGTCGGTCTGTCGGTCCACAACTGATGACGGCGCGGTTCCCCTTTGCTTTGGCGGGCTTGACCTGTCTGGCGCTGGGCTGGACCGCGCCCGTTTTTGCCGCCTGCGAAGGCTACGTGCCAGAGGCGCGGCCGCAGAACGCCAGCCGCGACATTGTCGGTCAGGATCTGGATACTATTCTGGCGCGCGACCTGATCACCTTTGCCGTTTATGAAAACTTTCCGCCTTGGTCCTATCTGCAAGACGGTCAGCCCGTCGGCGTCGATATCGAAATCGGCCAGTTGATCGCAGACGCGCTTGGCGTCAAAGCCCGCTTTGACCTGCTGCCCGCAGGCGAGACGGTCGAGGCGGACCTGCGCAACTACATCTGGCAGGGCCCGCCCACGGGGGGCACCGTCAATAACGTGATGTTGCATGTGCCCTATGACGTGAACTTTGCCTGCCGCGTCGATCAGGTCGTCTTTACCGGTCAATATGCCAAGGAAAGCATCGCGATCGCCTACAATAAGGCGGATTATCCTGATGATCCGCCCGTGCCGGCCTATTTTCGCTATGACACCGTCGGCGTGGAAAATGACACCATTGCGGATTTCTACCTCGCCTCTATCGGCAACGGCATGCTGATCCCCAAGATCGCTCATTACCCCACCGTCGCCCTTGCCATGCAGGGGATGGCGGATGGCGAAGTCATGGCCGTCGCAGGCCCGCGCGCGCAATTGCAGGCGGGGCTGACAGAGGCTGGGGATCTGCACCAGCCGCCGCTGCCGGGGCTGTCTGTGGGCACATGGACAATCGGCCTAGCCGTGCACACCCGCTACCGCTACCTTGGCTATGCGGTCGACGACGCGATCCGCGCCGCCCTGATTGATGGCCGTATCGCGGCAATCTTTGCCGCACACGGTCTGACCTTTGACGCGCCTTTGCGCTAATACCCGGAGCATACACCATGGAACTTAAAGACGAACGCGACATCGCCGCCCCGCCAGAGGCGGTCTGGGCCGCCCTGCTGGACGCCGACGTGCTGCGCCAATGCGTGCCCGGTTGCACCGAAATGGACGGCAACGCCGATGACGGCTTTACCGCGACCGTGGTGCAAAAGGTCGGCCCGGTGAAGGCCACCTTTAAGGGCGAAGTCACCCTGTCCGACATGAAGCCGCCCTATAGCCTGACCATCGCAGGCGCAGGCAAAGGCGGCCCCGCTGGTTTCGCCTCTGGCGGGGCGGATGTCGTGTTGACGCCGTCCGAGACCGGCACGCTGCTGTCCTATGACGTGAACGCTAAGGTCGGCGGCAAGATCGCCCAGCTGGGCAGCCGCTTGATCGACAGCTTTGCGTCCAAAATGGCGGACCAGTTTTTCGATGACTTCAAAAAAGTGGTCGAAGGCGGCGGCGAAGAAGCGCCCGCAGCCGACGCGCCAGCAGAAGAGAAAAAAGGTTGGGTGAAACGCCTGATCGGCAGTAAAGATTAAAGAAACGCGAAGGGGAGGAAAGCGAATGAAAGTATCAATGGAGGTGAACGGCCGCGCGGTGTCTGGCGACATCGAAGGCCGGACGTTGCTGGTGGATTTCCTGCGTGAAGGTCTGCACCTGACAGGCACCCACGTGGGCTGCGACACGTCCCAGTGCGGTGCCTGCACCGTGCATGTCGACGGCGCGCAGGTAAAGGCCTGCACGATTTTCGCAGCAGAGGCCGAAGGCGCGAAGATCACAACGATCGAGGGTGTTGCGGCACCAGACGGCACGTTGTCGACGGTGCAGCAGGCATTCCAAGACTATCACGGTTTGCAGTGCGGATTCTGCACCCCGGGGATGGTCATGGCAGCGACGAGCCTGTTGAAAGACAACCCCAAGCCCACCGAGGCCGAAATCCGGCATCACCTGGACGGCAACATTTGCCGCTGCACGGGCTACCACAACATCATCAAGGCGATCATGGCGGCAAGCGGGCAAGAGATGCCAGCGCTGGCGGCAGAGTAATTTTCGGGGGGAGGACCGGGGCTCTGCCCCGGACCCCGAGGTATTTTTGACCAGAAGAAGCAGGGGGAGAGGCGGCGACGCCCGGTCCTGCGGGGAGAGGAGCTTAAGATGCCCAAGGACAGTGGAATTGGCGCGAGCAGCAAGCGGCGCGAGGACGTGCGGTTTCTGACCGGCACGGGGAATTATACCGACGACATCAATATTTACGGCCAGCTGCATGTGCATTTCTTGCGTGCGGATGTGGCCCATGCGGTGCTGAACGGGGTTGATACCTCGGCAGCCGAAGGCATGCCGGGCGTGCAGCGCATCTTTACCGGCGCGGACTTTGAGGCGGTGGGGTCGATCCCCTGCGGTTGGCTGATCACGGACCGCCATGGCGATCCAATGCAAGAGCCGCGCCATCCCGTGTTGGCCCATGGCAAAATCCGCCATGTCGGCGAGCCGATTTGCGCAGTCGTCGCAGACACACTGGCGCAGGCGCGCGATGCGGCCGAGGCCATCGTGCTGGATTACGATGCGCTGCCAGCCGTCATTGATATGAAGGACGCGATTGGCGCGGATGCGCCAAAGGTGCACGACGATCTGACCGGCAACCTGTGCTATGACTGGGGCTTTGTTGAGGAGAACCGTCAGGCTGTGGATGACGCGATCAAGGGCGCGGCGCATGTCACCACGCTAGAGCTGGTGAACAACCGCCTGATCGCCAACCCGATGGAGCCGCGGGTCGCAGTGGGCGAGTATAACCGCGCTGACGATTTCCACACGCTGCACACGACCTCGCAGAACCCGCATGTGATCCGTCTGTTGATGGGCGCATTCGTGCTGGGCATCCCAGAGCATAAGCTGCGGGTCGTGGCCCCTGACGTGGGCGGCGGCTTTGGCACCAAGATCTTCCACTATCAAGAAGAGGCCTTTGTCACCTTTGCTGCCAAGGCGCTGAACCGTCCGGTCAAGTGGACCAGCACCCGGTCGGAAGCCTTTATGTCCGATGCTCATGGCCGTGATCACGTGACCAAGATCGAGCTGGCGCTGGACGCGGAGAACAACTTTGTTGCTGTGCGCACCGAGACCTATGCCAATATGGGCGCTTATCTGAGCACCTTTGCGTCCTGCACGCCGACTTGGCTGCACGGCACGCTGATGGCGGGCAACTATAAAACGCCGCATATTTATGTGAACGTGAAGGCCGTGTTTACCAACACCGTGCCTGTCGACGCATATCGCGGTGCGGGCCGGCCAGAAGCGACGTTCCAGCTGGAGCGGGTCATCGATATGGCCGCGCACGAGCTTGGCGTTGATCCGATTGCCCTGCGCCGTCAGAACTTTATCACCGAGTTCCCCTATGCCACGCCTGTAGCGGTGGAATATGACACCGGCGATTATCATGCCACGATGGACAAGCTGATCGACATTGCGGACTTTGCGGGCTTTGACGCGCGCCGCGCCGAGAGCGAAGCCAAAGGCAAGCTGCGCGGTCTGGGCGTGAACTGCTATATCGAGGCTTGTGGCATCGCGCCGTCGAACCTTGTCGGCCAGCTTGGCGCGCGGGCGGGTCTGTATGACGCAGCCACGGTGCGGGTGAATGCGACGGGGTCCATTTCTGTGATGGTCGGCGCGCATAGCCACGGGCAGGGCCACGAGACGTCGTTCCCGCAGGTGATTTCCGAGATGATCGGCATCCCCGAGGATCAGATCGACATCGTGCATGGCGATACATCAAAAATCCCGTTTGGCATGGGGACCTATGGGTCGCGGTCCTTGGCGGTTTGCGGATCGGCGATGGTCCGCGCGGCTGAAAAGGTGATCAACAAGGCCAAGAAGATCGCGGCCCACCTGATGGAAGCCTCTGAGGGTGATATCGAGCTGAAGGACGGACGGTTCAGCGTCGCGGGCACGGATAAATCCGTGGCTTGGGGCGATGTGACCTTGGCCGCTTACGTGCCACACAACTATCCGCTGACGGATATCGAGCCAGGGCTAGAGGAGACGGCGTTTTACGATCCGGCGAACTTTACCTACCCGTCGGGCGCGTATTCCTGCGAGGTGGAGCTGGACCCCGAGACGGGCCATGTGAAGATCGAGCGTTTCTGCGCCGCGGATGACTTTGGCAATATCATCAATCCGATGATCGTATCAGGCCAAGTTCACGGCGGCATCGCCCAAGGGATCGGCCAAGCCATGATGGAAGGCTGCGCCTATGACAGCGACGGCCAGCTGCTGAGCGCGTCCTATATGGACTACGCGATGCCGCGGGCAGGGGATGTGCCGTTCTATACGGTCGATCATTCCTGCCAGACGCCATGCACGCATAATCCGCTGGGTGTGAAAGGCTGCGGCGAGGCGGGGGCGATTGGATCGCCGCCTAGCCTAGTCAACGCGGTGCTAGATGCCATTAACTCTGGTCCCGGCAAGAAGGTGGCGCATATCAACATGCCGCTGACGCCGAGCCGTGTTTGGGCTGCGATGCAGTAAGGATGAGAGGGTGTTCGGGGCGCTGCCCCGGACCCCGAGGTATTTTTAACCAGAAGAAGGGGGGACCCGGGTTTTGGTTCACAGGATAAGGATGAGACATCATGTATGCATTCGAGATTGAACGGCCGACGACGCTGGATGCGGCCAAGGCGGCGATTGCGGACGGCGGACAGGCATTGTCCGGCGGGCAGACGCTGATCCCGACTCTGAAGGCGCGGCTGGCGGACCCAGAGAAGCTGGTGAGCCTGCACAATATTCCAGAGTTGAAGGGGATCAGCACCGACGGCGATGGGCGGATCTGTATCAAGGGCGCGACGGTGCACCGGGCAGTGGCGGACGGCGCGTCCAGTTATCCGGCGCTGGCGTCGCTGGCAGCCCGGATTGGTGATCCGGCGGTGCGCACGCGCGGCACCATTGGCGGCTCGCTTGCCAATAACGACCCTTCGGCGTGCTATCCGGCGGGTGTACTTGCCTCTGGTGCGGTGATTGTGACCGACCGGCGCGAGATTGCGGCGGATGACTATTTCCTAGGCATGTTCGACACCGCGCTGGACGAGGGCGAGATCATCATCGAGGTGAAGTTCCCGGTCCCGCAAGTGGCCTGCTATGAGAAGTTCATCCAGCCCGCGTCCCGCTTTCCGCTTGTTGCGGTCTTTGTCGCCAAGTTTGCAGACGGCGTACAGGTGGCGATCACGGGTGCGTCAGGCGAAGGCGTGTTCCGCTGGACCGCAGCGGAAGAGGCACTGAGCGCGAACTTTACACCAGAGGCGCTGGACGGCATCGCCATGGACCCCAGCCCGATGATCGCCGACTTGCATGGCGACAAGGCCTACCGCGCGCATTTGTGCAGCGTGATGGCAAAGCGGGCGGTGAAAAACGCGAAGTAAGCTTAGCGTTAGACGGCAGAAAGCCCCCGGTGCCCACCCGCACCGGGGGCTTTTTTATGCGCGGCTGAGGTTGCCGTCCATGTCGACCAAACGCGCCTCTGTGCCGGGCAACTTGGCGAGGGTTTGGGTAATCGCCGCGCGGTCCATCAGGCAGAACGCAGTCGACAGCGCGTCGGCCAGCGCGGCGCTAGGCGCGGTGACGCTGGCGGTGGACCACAGCGGCGGATGGCCTGCGGGGGACAGGATGTGGGGTGTGTTGCCGGCCATGATTGCAGCGGGGCTGGATGTCGCGACGGCTTGGCCGGTCAGCGCCAGTTGCGCGATTTGGCCTGCTGCGGGATCGGCGATGCCGATGTGCCATGGGCCGCCCAAGGCGCGGTATTCGCCGATGTTGATCAGAGCGTGGGTGAAGCCTGCGGCGGCGAGTTCGGCCGTGACGATATCGGTGGCATAGCCTTGGGCGATGCCATTGAAGGTGAGCGCCTGACCTGGCGCGAGGGTGATACGGTCAGGCGAGAGCGTCACGCGGTCCCAGCCGATCAAGGCGCGGGCGGCGCGGGGATCGGTGCCTGTGGCCAAGGCGGTCCATAGGGGCTGTACGGTCGGATCAAAGCGGCCTTCCGTCAGCGCGTGGACCCGGCTGATGATCTGGCACAGGGCTGTGAAATCAGCGGGCGGCGCGGGCAGGGTGCCCTGTGTGTTTAGCTGCGTCAGCGCGGACGGCGTGTAAAGGCTGAACAACCCTTCGATCCGGGCCAAGGTCTGGCGCACCCCTGCAAGGGCGTCCTGCGACCCGCGTCCCGTCAGCGTAATCGACACATCGGCCCCAAGGGCGGTCCCCTGCCAGCTTGAGGCGCGCGCGCCGCGCGGTATCGCAAGGGCGGCAGCGGTCAGGGTCAGGAAACGGCGGCGCTTCATGCGGCTTTCCTTTTGCCGCGGGCCGCAAGGATCAGCGGCACGCATTGCGCGGGGTCGTCGTGGATCGTGACGCAGTCAAGGCATTGGAAGCATTCGTCGTACTGGATTTCGCCCGTCTGTTTGATCGCGCCGTATTTGCATTTCACCTTGCACAGCTGGCAGGGCGATCCGCAGTCAGCGCGGCGCGGAATCCAGCTGCGTGTGCGGATCATGCCGCCGATCGCCATGAACGCGCCCAGCGGGCAGACGTAGCGGCAAAAGCCCTTGAACGTCACCATGCCAAGGATCAGCCAGAAGGCGGCATAGAGGACGTAGTACCAATCGCGCACGAAAAACACGGTGATGGCGGTTTTGAACGGCTCGATCTCTGCCACCTTGTCAGTGCTGTCTGGCGCGATGAAAATGGTCGCGATCAGGCCAGCGAGCAGGACGTATTTGATCCATTTCAGGCGCTGGTCCCATGCGCGCGATACCTCCCACTGGGGCAGACGCAGTAGGCGGCCAAGGTGGTGGGCGAACTCTTGGAGTGCGCCAAAGGGGCAAAGCCAGCCGCAGAACAGGCCGCGGCCCCAGAGCACAAAACCAAGGATCGCGACAATCCAGACCAGCGTGCCGAAGGGGTCGTAAGCGAGGAAGTTGAATGACCCGCCAAAGACGCCGGTGCGAATGACGCCAAGGACGGTGACGATGCTGAGCTGGCCTTGGCCCCACCAGCCGATAAAGCCCAGCACGAAGGCAAGGATGCCAAGGCGCACGGGGGTAAAGGCGGTCCATGCGGCAAAGCGTTTTTGACCGGGGCCAAGGATCAACAAAAGCCCAGCAAGGAAGACGCCGAGAACGATCAGATCGCTTTGGCGGTTGCGGATGGCCCCGGCAAAGGCGCTTTCGGGGACCTGTTCCACCGGGCGCAGATAAAAGCGGTCGGGGGTGACGTGGGTCGCGGCAAGGGTGGCTTGGCCGATCTGCGGCATGAACTGGCCGTGTTCGCGGATCGCCTGGACGTTTAGGGTCCACTCGCGGGTCGGATCAAAGCCAAGGCGGCGGTCTGTGCGCAGGATGATCGCCGTGCCGGTCGGCGCTTTCGGCGACAGGGTGACGAACAGATCGGCGTCGCGCAGGGCGATGGGCAGGCCGTCTTGCTCTGCCGATAGCCAGTCAGGGGATGTGTTGCGGATGAAATCGGGTGACACAAGTCCGTGGCGACCTGCGTCGATCAGTAGGATCGGCTCGTCCGTGGATGATATGCGCTGGAACGCCTGCAATTCGCGCAGGGTCTGCGGGCCAAGGGCGGCGGCGGCGATGGACGGCGCGCCGATGTCGACGATGTACAGATCAAGGTAGACGCCGTCCGGATCTGCTTGTGCGACTGGGTCGTCGCTGGCGAAAATCGTGCCGTCAAAGGCGGCGTTGACGTCGCTATTCAGAACGGTTTTGCGGGTCACAAGACCTTGGACCATCAAGGCGTCCCAGTCCAGATCCTCTGAATAGTCGGGGTTTGGATAGGCGGGCGGGGCGCTGGCGACACCTTTCATCTTTTCGCGGGCCACGGCGCGGGTGGCGGCTAGGATGCTTTCGTGGGCGATGCGGATGCTTGCCGTCGCCTTGGTCACGCCGTCCAGATAGACAAGGGCCGAGCCATCCCCCGCGCCGCCGTAGGGCGTGCCGACGACAAGGCTTTGGTTGATCGACAGCCCGCGATACTGTTCGAAGAATTTGCGCAAAGGGGCCTCGCCCAGACCAGAGACGAAGATCGGCTCGTTATGGGAAATCAGGCGCACGTCGATGAAGGTGCCGTTCAGGTCCAGCATAACAAAGATGTTGATGGGTGCGCCGGAAAAGCCGGGCAGGGGTGCCATCTCCTCTGTCTCGAATACGTAGCCGGCAAGGGCACCGCCAGAGTTCAGCAGCTCCCACACGCCTTTGTCGTTGATCGGCTCGCCGATGGAAAAGGGCGGTGTGACGAAGGGGGTCAGGTCTGCCTTGGTCAGTTGGGCATGGGCGGTTCGCGGGCTGGCCAGCAGGGCCAGACAGATCAGCAGACACGAGACTAAGAAACGATTGGCTCCACCCATGCGGGCAGATTAGGAACAAGTCACCTGCCGCGACATAGGACCAAAGTCGCGGCGACGGCAGGCGGCGTTGACCATGCGCGCAAGGAGCCGCAGGGTGGGGGCAAGAGGGGCGTTTATGCAATCAAAACTGACATCAAGCGCGATCACTCTGGCATCCTTGGCCGCGCTGATTGTGCTGTGGGCCGTTGCGGCGTGGTGGATTGAGACGCCGCGCACCTTTCCCGGGCCGGGGCAGGTTGGCGCGATTATGGTGCAAGAGGCGTTGAACGGCAAACTGGCGCATCATCTGGTCCCGACGCTGGTGCGCGTTGCGCTGGCGTTTGGCATTTCCATGGGGATCGGCGTGGCGCTGGGCGTGATGCTGGGGACGATGCCGCGGCTGAACCGCTGGCTTGATCCTTGGGTCGTTGTTGCGCTGAACATCCCGGCGCTGGTCGTGATCGTGATGTGCTATCTGTGGATCGGTCTGAACGAGACGGCTGCCATTGTGGCCGTCAGCTTTAACAAGACCGCAACGGTGATTGTCACGGTGCGCGAAGGGGCGCGGGCGCTGGACCGGCCGCTGCGGGATATGGCGCAGGTTTACAAACTGTCGCGGCTGGACCGCTTGCGTCATGTCGTGATCCCGCAGCTTGCCCCTTACCTGTCATCGGCGGCGCGCAACGGTTTGGCGATCATCTGGAAGCTGGTGCTTGTGGTGGAATTTCTGGGCCGTCCCGATGGGATCGGCTTTCAGATCCACCTGTATTTTCAACTGTTCGAGGTGCCTTACGTCATGGCCTATGCCCTGTCGTTCATCGTCGTCATGCTGGGGATCGAATACGGCATCATGCAACGGCTCGAGGCGCGGGCGACGCGGTGGCGGCAGCCTGTGCAGACGCGCTATTTTACATAATATGTATCGCATGCGAAACAGTGTGACCGAATGGTTAACGCCGAGCGGGGCATGAAAAAGGCCCGCAGCGGTGACTGCGGGCCTTTTTGGTGTGGTGTGAGCAGCGCTTAGTGTTTGCGGTAGGACACCGCATAGATCAGCGTCGCGACGAAGGCGTAGATGAAGTTCACCGTCAAAACGAACTGCCACGGGGCAGCGGCGCCAAAGACGAATTTCGCCAGCAGCGACGGGATCACGGTCAGCGCGATCAGGGCGAAGGCCCAAGCCGCGACGTTGCCGCCGCGTGCAAAGGCCGGGATCAGCAGCAGGGCCACGATGATCGCAATCAGGTTGCGTCCAAGTGACGTGATCAGCGGCATCACGTCAGCGCCCGCCATGATGTTGATGGCGATGGAATTAAAGATCGTGCCAATGATACCGGCGATAATAACGACAAAGACTGTGCGAAGCGTAAACATGGCAAAATAGGCCTTCTGGGACAGGGTGGGGTTACAGATCCGACTGCACGGCGCGGGTCTGGGTCGTGATCGCTGTGCCCGTCGCGGTCAGGTCTTGGCCAGCACCTGCGATGGTGTTGCAGGCGGTCAGGGCTGTCAGAACGGCAAAAAGCGAAAGAATGCGTGTCATGCGAGTGTCTCCGGTCGCGAAGGGGAATGATTTTCCAAGTCTTATGACATTGTGCAATCGCGCGCGACGGAAAGATGCAGCGGCTGCGTATTATGTGGCACAAACGCCAAACCGCAGGAGCGATCCAATGCAAAGCCTTCCTTATATCTTTGTCAGCCTGATGGGCGGGCTGTGCCTTGCCGCTTTTCTGACCTCTGCGGTGATCTAGGCGTCCAGAAAGGCGCGCACCGCAGCTTCAACCGCGCGGGGCTGTTCGGCGTGCAGCCAATGGCCTGCGTCTGGCACGGTTTCGATCAAAGCGGCGGGAAAGGCGGCATGGATGGCGGGTGCCGCGCTGTCCGGGACATAAGATGAGTTTGCGCCGCGCAGAAACAGGGCGGGGCCGTCGAACTGGCCCGCAGGCGCTGGCCAGCCGACAATCTGGGGCATATCGCGGGCCAGAACGTCAAGGTTCAGCTTCCAGCGTTTGTTTTGCAGATCAAGGCTTTGCAGCAGGAACGCCGCCGTGCCTGCGTCAACGTCCATCTGGTCGGCGGCATCCTTGCGCGATGTGATCTGCGATAGGTCCACGCCTTGCATGGCGTGCAGCGGGCCGTCTTGAGAGTGATCGTAAGGGGTAGGCGCGATGTCAGCGACGATCAGTTTGTTGATCAGCGCAGGCCGGGTCAGCGCCAACATCATCGCCGCCTTGCCGCCCATCGAATGACCCATGACGTCCATCTTGGGGGCGATCCCTGCAATGACCTCGGCCAGATCGGCGGCCATGTCGGCATAGCTGTGGCTGTCCATCGCCGGGCTGTCGCCGTGGTTGCGCATGTCGACGGCCACGACTTGGCGGGTGTCCGATAGCCGTTTTGCAATCACGCCCCAATTTCGGGCAGAGCCAAACAGGCCATGGACGATCAGCAGGGGGGCCAAGTCAGTCGGGGTGCCGTGGGTGATTGTGTTCAGCATGTCGCAGGCCTGTATCATGTTGGGTTTCGCGCCGCCCCGGGGCTTGAGAGGGCGCGGCCCCATCGCTACCACAGGGACATGGTTGCTGACACCCTTTCCCGCAAAAATGCGCGTATCCGGTCCGAGCTGCAGGCAAAGCTGGGGCTGAATGGTCGCACGCTGGAACAGCAGGCCAGCAAGGTTGGCCGCAGCCTGCCGCGCGCTGTGATCCGCGATCTACGGGCGGTGGTGCGGGCGGATGTGGCGCAGGGCAACCCGAAGCTGGCGCGCATGGCCGATACGGCGGCGACCGGCAGATGTGCCGACCGGGTGCTGGCGCATCTGAGCGGTATTGATCGCGGGGCACTGCGGCAGACGCGGATCCTGCGCAAGCTTGCGGCTTGGTCAGCAGCCGGGATCGCAGTGTTTGTGGTGGTGATTTGGGTGCTGCGGGTGCAGGGGCGGATTTAGAATTGTGCAGCTAGGTGGATCGACCCAGCAAAGCTGGGCCGATCCTTGGGGGCGCTGCCCGCCGCCGGCTGGTTCTTGAACCAGTGGCGCACCAACCGGCGACCCCCCGAGGTATTTTAGACCAGAAGAAGGGGGGCCGTTACGCGGCGGGGAGGGCGGCCAGTTGGTCGAGGATGCTGCCGTAGTTTTCGGCACCTTGGGCCCCGGTGACGAGGTGTTTGCGATCAAAGATCACAGCGGGCACGCCGCTGATGCCTTGGCTGGTCCAGAACTTTTCCTCGGCGCGGACGCCTTCGGCGTAGCGTTGATCGTCCAGCACGGCGCGGGCTTCCGTGGCGTCTAGGCCGATGGAGGCTGCGATTTTCACGAGGGCATCGGTGTCGGACAGATCGGCGTTGTCGGTGAAGTGGGCCGAGAAGAACGCCTGTTTCAGATCATGGCCGCGGTCCAATGTGTCTGCCCAGTGGATCAGCTGATGCGTGTTGAATGTGTTGTGCATCCGCGTGTCGGGGCCGAAGGAAAAGTCGAAGTCCAGCTCTTTGCCCAAATCGGTCAGGCGCTTGCGGTTGGCTTCCGACTCGGCGGCGGTGCTGCCGTATTTTTCCATGATATGTTCGGACATGTTTTGGCCAGACGCAGGCATGCCGGGGTTCAATTCAAACGGGTGCCAGTGCAGGTCATAGTCGGTGCCTTTGGCATCAAGCGCTTGTTTCAGCTGGCGATAGCCGACGATGCACCACGGGCAGACCACGTCTGATACGATGTCGATACGAAGGGGCTCTGGGCGGTCAGTCATGGCAGTATCCTTTGGAATTGGTCCGCCTGAGGTGGGGCGCTGCGGCGCGTAAATCAAGGGGGCGCTGCGCGAAGTCATTGCCGTATAACGCAAAAGGCCGCCGCAGGGTGCGACGGCCTTTGTTTGTATTCTGCAAAAATTACAGGTTCGGGTAGATCGGGAAGCGGTCGCACATGGCTTCAACCTCGGCGCGGACCTGCGCTTCGACTTCGGCGTTGCCCTCTTCGCCGTTGGCGGCAAGGCCGTCGACGACCTGGCCAATCCAGCGGCCGATCTGGCGGAACTCTTCTTCGGTAAAGCCGCGTGTCGTGCCTGCGGGAGAGCCGAGGCGCACGCCAGAGGTGATGGTCGGCTTTTCGGAATCGAAGGGGATGCCGTTTTTGTTGCAGGTGATGTGGGCGCGGCCAAGGGCGGATTCGGTCGCGTTACCCTTGACGCCTTTGGGGCGCAGGTCGACCAGCATCAGGTGCGTGTCGGTGCCGCCGGTAACGATATCAAGGCCGCATTTCATCAGCTCGTCTGCCAGCGCCTGTGCGTTCAGCACGACCTGCTTTTGGTAGTCCTTGAAGCCGGGGCGCAGCGCCTCGCCGAAGGCGACGGCCTTGGCGGCGATCACGTGCATCAGGGGGCCGCCCTGAATGCCCGGGAAAATGGCCGAGTTCACCTTTTTCGCGATGTTTTCATCGTTGGTCAGGATCATGCCGCCGCGCGGGCCGCGCAGGGTTTTGTGCGTCGTCGTGGTGGCTACATGCGCGTGCGGGAAGGGCGAGGGGTAAAGACCCGCAGCGACCAGACCGGCAAAGTGCGCCATATCGACCAGCAGATAAGCGCCGACCGAATCTGCAATCGCGCGCATTTTCTCAAAATCGATGATGCGGGGAATCGCAGAGCCGCCAGCGATGATCATCTTGGGCTGGTGTTCAGCGGCCAGTTCGGCGACCTGATCGTAGTCCAGTTCCAAGTCCTGCGCGCGCACGCCGTATTGAATGGCGTTGAACCATTTGCCCGACTGGTTCGGCTTTGCGCCGTGGGTCAGGTGGCCGCCAGCGTCCAGCGACATGCCAAGGATCGTGTCGCCGGGCTGCAGCAGCGCCTGAAACACACCTTGGTTTGCCTGAGAGCCGGAGTTCGGCTGCACGTTGGCAAAGTCACAGGAAAACAACTGCTTGGCGCGGTCGATGGCAAGGTTTTCAGCCACGTCGACATGTTCACACCCGCCGTAGTAGCGCCGGCCCGGGTAGCCTTCGGCGTATTTGTTCGTCATCACGCCGCCCTGCGCTTCCATGACGGCGGCGCTGACGATGTTTTCGGATGCGATCAGCTCGATCTCTTTGCGCTGGCGGCCAAGTTCGGCGTCCATGGCTTTTGCAATTTCAGGATCACGGCTGGCCAAAGATTCGGTGAAGAAGCCGTCGTCACGGGTGGGGGCGTTCATGGCTGTTCCTTTCGGGCATGATAACGAGGTTTGCACGCCTTCTACGCCAATTGGCGCAAGGTCAAAAGCGGCAAAACGTCCCGCTAGGTCAATCTGCTGCGATGGCGCGTGCTTGCGTTTCAGATGGGATCAGACGACAAAACCCGGCACGCTTGTTAAGGATGACGCCTCTATGCCCCGATTGCGGATCGCTTTTACGGCCAGCAACGCCCCCCTTGCCCAAGAGGCGTTGGCCGAGTTGACCCAGCGCCATGGCAGCGTCGCACCCCAAGAGGCGCAGTATATTGTTGCCTTGGGGGGCGATGGTTTCATGCTGCAAACGCTGCACGCCACGCAGGCGCTGGATGCCCCGGTCTACGGGATGAACCGCGGCACGGTCGGGTTCCTGATGAACGAATACGAGGATGAAAAGCTGGCGCAGCGGCTGCAGGACGCAGAAGAAGAGATTATTAACCCGCTGATCATGACGGCGCTGGCGGCGGACGGGTCGATGCACACGGCGCTGGCGATTAACGAGGTGTCCTTGCTGCGCGCAGGTCCGCAGGCGGCCAAGCTGCGCATCACCGTGGATGGCACGCTGCGGATGCCAGAGCTGGTTTGCGACGGCGCGCTGGTCTGCACCCCTGCGGGATCGACGGCGTATAACTACAGCGCGCATGGACCGATCCTGCCGATTGGGTCGGACGTCTTGGCGCTGACAGCGATGGCCGCGTTCCGGCCGCGGCGCTGGCGCGGGGCGCTGTTGCCGAAAAAGGCGGTGGTGCGGATTGACGTGCTGGACGCGGAAAAGCGTCCTGTGATGGCGGACGCCGACGGCAAATCCGTGCGCAATGTGGTCAGCGTCGAGATTCAGTCCGACCCCAGTATCCGCCACCGCATTCTGTTCGACCCCGGCCACGGGCTAGAGGAACGCCTGTTCCAAGAGCAATTCACCTGACACGAAAACGAGAGCAGTGCGGAACCTAATACGCCGCCGCTGGTTTGTTCAGCAGACGGGAAGCGCGGCAATGATTGGCGCCAACCCCCGACCAAAACAGGAGATTTCCTCATGGGCGAACTGACTGACAAAATGAAAGCCGCAGGCAACAAAGCTGCGGGTTCCGTGAAAGAAGCCATCGGCGACGCGACCGACAACGAGCGTCTGGAAGCTGAAGGCAAAGCGCAGAAAGCCAAAGGCGCTGTGCAAGACGTGACCGGCACCGTGAAGGGTGCGCTGGGCGACGATATCTAAAGACCCAAGCGACTTATTCTGGAACCCCGTCTGTGCAAACAGGCGGGGTTTTTGTTTGTTTGGGCAGGCTATCGAAACCCTTGTCGCAAGAGAGGTTATGTTGTGATTACTTCGGCGCAGGTGGCGACGTACGTTTCTGGATCTTATAGTTTTCCCAGACCTGCATTCGGCCCTTTTGTCTTGCATCGGCGAGCCACATTTTCTTTCGCGCGTTCGGCACCTCTAGTTCCCGGTATTCCCCATCTGAGAATTTGGGCCAGTCGATTGCTAACCCTTGTTTGACCATCTCTGCTGAAAGGTCACGGCCATCGGGAAGAGTGCAGCGCGCAACCGTGCGTCCGTGGGTGTCCGCGTTGATGACTTCAGCCCTGACAAGGTGGCCTTTACACAGGTTGTGCAGTGCCCATTTCGCATTCTTACCGTGGGGATGATCCAATTCAGGGGCATCAACGCCGAACAACCTGATTTGCGTCTTTTGAATGCGCAGAGTGTCGCCATCGACAACATAGGCGTGACCCTGAATGACCTGTGCTGCAGGAACGGGCGGTACCTGTAATTGCGTGCTTTGGGTTGGCGGGGTGCGGGTGATTGGCTGACTATAAGCCTCCGATCGCCAGCGCGGGAAATGCACCACTGAATCGTGCGAATTTTCGTACCGCTTGGATCTGTGTTTGTTGCGTCGCTTGCGGCCACGGGTCAGTTTACGTTCCAGCCAAAAGACACCGATTGCGGCGATGACAAGTAATACGAGCAGATCTTCAGACAACGACGTAAACCTTCAAAAAAATATTGGCACACTAATTTTAGGGCTGTTCGTAAAACACTGCCCGGTTGCCAAAATATTTTCAAGGATTACTTAAGATTGCAAAAGAGCCCCCCCCCCCCCCCCACTCGGTACCGAGCGGGGGGCTTTTAATTACGCCCCGCCATACCCCAGCGGTTTCAATGCCGTGCGAATTTCGTCCAAGATCGCCGGGTCGTCAATCGTTGCGGGCATCTTAAAGTCCGCGTTATCGGCGATGCTGACCATCGTGCGGCGCAGGATTTTGCCAGAGCGGGTTTTGGGCAGACGGTCCACCACGACGACCAGTTTGAAGGCGGCGACGGGGCCGATTTCTTCGCGGACCATGCGGATGCAATCCTTTACGATGTCCGCGTCCGTGCGGCTGGTGCCTTTGTTGGTGCACACAAACCCCATGGGCAGTTGGCCCTTCAGCTCGTCCGTGACGCCGATGACGGCGCATTCGGCGACGTCGGGGTGGTTGGCAAGGATCTCCTCCATCGCGCCGGTGGACAGGCGGTGGCCAGCGACGTTGATGACATCGTCGGTGCGCGCCATGACGTACAGATAGCCGTCCTCGTCCATCAGGCCCGCGTCGCCGGTTTCATAGTAGCCGGGGAAGGTGGTCAGGTAGGATTTGATAAAGCGATCCTCTGCCTGCCACAGGGTCGGCAGGGTGCCGGGGGGCAGGGGAAGCTTGATCGCGATGGCACCGAGCGTGCCGCGCGGGACCTCGTGCCCGCCTTCGTCAAGGATGCGGATGTCATAGCCGGGCAGGGCGACGGTGGGGCTGCCAATTTTGACGGGCAGCGCCTCTATCCCGGCGGGGTTGCCGACCATGGGGAAGCCGGATTCGGTCTGCCACCAGTGGTCGTAGACCGGGACCTTCATCACGTTTTGCGCCCAGATGATCGTGTCCGGGTCAGCGCGTTCGCCAGCAAGATAGAGGGCGCGGAGCGAGGAGATGTCGTAGTCCTTGATCAGTTCGCCCTTGGGATCATCGCGCTTGATGGCGCGAAAGGCGGTGGGGGCGGTGAAAAAGCTGCGGACCTTGTGGTCTTGGATCACGCGCCAGAAGGTGCCCGCATCGGGGGTGCCGACAGGCTTGCCTTCGAAGACAACAGTGGTGTTGCCGTGGATCAGCGGACCATAGCAGATATAGCTGTGGCCCACGACCCAGCCGACGTCGGAGGCGGCCCAGAACACCTCGCCCGGGTTGACGTTATAGATATTTTTCATCGTCCAGTTCAGCGCGACAAGGTGTCCCGCTGTGGCGCGGACCACGCCCTTGGGCGCGCCAGTGGTGCCAGACGTGTAGAGGATATAGGCCGGGTGATCGCCGGCGACGGGGACGCATTCGGCTGGCGTGACGCCCTGCTGCACGGCGTGCCAGTCGTGGTCGAAGCCGTCCGTCATATCGGCGCGGCACTGTTCGCGCTGCAGGATGACAGTGAAGTCGACCTTGTGCTTGGCCTGCGCGATGGCCCCGTCGATCAGCGGTTTATAGGCGACGGTGCGCCCCGGCTCGAGCCCGCAAGAGGCACCGATGATCGCCTTGGGCGTTGCGTCGTCGATGCGGACCGCCAGTTCGTGCGCGGCGAACCCGCCAAAGACGACCGAATGCACTGCACCGATGCGGGCGCAGGCGAGCATGGCGACAAGCGCCTCTGGCACCATCGGCATGTAGATGATGACCCGGTCGCCCATGCCGATGCCCTGAGCGCGCAACGCGCCAGCAAGGGATGCGGTGGCGGTTTGCAGCTCTGCAAAGGTCATGCGGCTGACGCTGTGCGTCATCGGGCTGTCGTGGATGATGGCAACCTGATCGGCGCGGCCATTTTCGACATGGCGGTCAACCGCGTTGTAGCAGGTGTTCACCTGCGCATCGGCATACCAGCTGTAGATTGGCGCTTTGCTGTCATCGAGGGCGCGGGACGGTGGTTTCACCCAGGTGATCGCTTGCGCGGCCTTCATCCAGAACGCCTCTGGATCGGTTTGCCAGCTTTTGTAGATGTCAGCGTAAGTCATAAGTCCCGTCCTCCCAAACGTCGCTAGGTTAGGGATAGAAGGGCGGGTTTCGGCGGGCAAGGGCGGTGTGCGGGTAAGGGCGGCGGATGTGTGAATTTATTGACAAATCCGGGGGGCGGTTGGCCCCGGCGGGCCAACTGGAGGCGCTGCCTCCAGACCTCCGAGGTATTTAGGACCAGAAGAAGGGGGGAGGGAGGGGGCGCTGCCCCCGCCGCTGCGGGGGATATTTGGGACGAGAAGAAGAGGGCGCGGTGTGGATTTGGCACGATTGGCGAAACGGTCAGGCCGCACCTGCGCGCCGCTTTTTGGGCGGCGGCAGGTGCGGTCTTAAGGTCGGTGGCTGCGGCAGGACTATTCGTAGTGCGAGACGGGCGTGCCTGCGATCGCGGACATGTTCAGCAGGCCGCGGGCGGTAATGGACGGGGTCACGATATGGGCGCGGTTGCCCATGCCCATAAGGATCGGGCCGACTTCGAGCGCGTTGCCCTTCATTTTCAGGATGTTGCGCACGCCAGAGGCCGCGTCGGCATTGGCAAAGACAAGGCAGTTCGCCGCGCCGTCCAGATGTGCGCCGGGGAAGATCCGGTTGCGGAGTTCGACGTCGAGGGCGCTGTCGATGTGCATTTCGCCTTCAAAGCTGAAATCGCGGGGCTGGCTGTGCAGGATGTCCATCGCCGCGCGCATGCGGCGGCCAGAGTTGCTGTCCATATTGCCGAATTGGCTGTGCGAACACAGCGCGATCTTGGGCTCGACCCCAAAGCGGCGGATGTGGCGGGCGGCACCGATGACGGTTTCGGCGATCTGCTCTGGCGTCGGCTCTTCGTGGACTTGGGTGTCGGCGATGAACAGGTTGCCGGTTTCCAAAATCATCAGCGACAAGGCTGCGACGGGGTGCAGGGTTTCATTGCCGAGGATCTGTTGGATGTAGTTCCGGTGCCACAGGTATTGGCCGAAGGTGCCGCAGATCAGCGAATCCGCCTCGCCGCGGTGGACCATGACCGCGCCAATGGCGGTGGTGTTGGTGCGCATGATGGCGCGGGCCAGGTCAGGGGTCACGCCCTGACGGGCCATGATTTCATGGTAGGTGCCCCAGTAATCGCGGTAGCGCGGATCGTTTTCCGGGTTCACGATTTTAAAATCGACGTCGGGCCGGATATCAAGGCCGGCACGTTCGCAGCGGGCGGCGATCACCTCTGGGCGGCCGATCAGGATCGGCTCTTCGGTGGTTTCCTCCATGATCGCTTGAGCGGCGCGCAGGACGCGTTCGTCCTCGCCTTCGGCAAAGACGATACGGCGGCTGGCGGTGCGGGCTGCCTCGAAGACAGGGCGCATGATGAAGGCGGATTTGAACACCGAGGCGTCGAGCTGGCGCTTGTAGGCGTCCATATCTGCGATGGGCCGGGTGGCGACGCCGGTGTCGCAGGCGGCTTGGGCCACGGCGCTGGCGACGACACCCATCAGGCGCGGGTCGAAGGGTTTCGGGATCAGGTATTCGGGGCCAAAGGTCAGCTGCTCGCCTTTGTAGGCGGCGGCGGCTTCTGCGCTGGTGGTGGCGCGGGCCATGGCGGCGATGCCTTCGATGCAGGCAATCTTCATCTCGTCATTGATCGTGGTTGCACCTGCGTCGAGGGCCCCGCGGAAGATGAAGGGAAAGCATAGCACGTTGTTGACTTGGTTCGGAAAATCGGACCGGCCTGTGGCGATGATGGCACGTGGGTTCACGGCGCGGGCGGCACCTGGGTCGATTTCCGGGTTCGGGTTGGCCAAGGCGAAGATGATCGGCACTTCGGCCATTTTGGCGACCATATCGGGGGTCAGCACGCCGGGGCCGGACAGGCCAAGGAACACGTCCGCCCCGTCGATCACGTCAAGCAATGTGCGCGGCTGATCACCTTGGGCGTACTCCGCCTTTTGGTCGGTCATGTCGAGCTCTCGGCCTTTGTAAACAAGGCCTTGCAGGTCGCAAAGGAAGACGTTCTTGCGCTGCACGCCCAGTTTGAGCAGCATGTTCAGGCAAGCGATACCGGCAGCGCCGCCGCCGGTGGACACGACTTTGACGTCGGCAAAATCCTTTTTCGCGATGCGCAGGGCGTTTGTGATGCCCGCGCCGACGACGATGGCGGTGCCGTGCTGGTCGTCGTGAAAGACGGGAATGTTCATCCGCTCGCGGCAGATTTTTTCGACGATAAAGCAGTCGGGGGCTTTTATGTCTTCAAGGTTGATCGCGCCGAAAGTGGGTTCAAGCGCACAGACGATTTCGGCCAGTTTGACGGGGTCTGGTTCGTTCAATTCGATATCGAAGCAGTCGATATTGGCGAATTTCTTGAACAGGACGGCCTTGCCTTCCATGACAGGCTTGGACGCCAGCGCGCCGATATTGCCAAGGCCCAGCACGGCGGTGCCGTTGGTGACGACGCCGACCAAGTTGCCGCGCGTGGTGTAATCGCGGGCCGTGGCGGGGTCTTTTTTAATCTCGAGGCAGGCCTCGGCGACACCGGGGGAATAGGCGCGCGACAGATCGCGGCCGTTAGCCAGCGGCTTAGTCGCGCGGATTTCCAATTTGCCGGGGCGCGGGAACTGGTGGTAGTCCAAAGCCGCCTTGCGCAGGCTGTCTGATGGGGTGTCGTCTTTATCGGCGGGGGTCATGGCCGGGCGGTCCTTTCAAGCGATAGTTTACCCCTAAACCATCGCCATGTCGGACGCTAGGTCAGCGCAACGGTGCAAAGGGATCATTTCGCATGGGATGCGTGTCTTGCCGCAATTTTTGACTGATGGCTGGTTCTGAACTGCCGCGGGGAACAGCGCGCCGGCTAAGGGCAAATATTTCTGCCGCCAACGATTTATCAACATTTATCGCACAGGTTCGCCCGGAATGAAGTGTAAAAGGGCCCCTCATGACGCTGTTCAGAAAGCTGTCGTTGATGACATTCCTGCTGGGACTGGTGATCGCTGTGCCGGAAATCGCACCAGCAGATGCGTTGTCATTGGCGGGACGGGCACCGATCCTGCAGGGGCGGGTTGCTATGGTAAGTATCGCGCCCCGGCAGGACACGGCACAGCCCCCTGTTACGGTGGCCAGCCTGTTTGTCGGGGACGAGGGGAAAAGCTTTTTCGCGCCTTATCCCGTGCGGTTGCGGTCCCAATCCGGGGGCGGCGACGTGGTGGATGATGTGCGGTTCATCCGCTCTGCTCCGTCTGGTGCTCAGTCAGGGGCGCTATCTGGGGGCGCACCGGCGGACCGGGTCCGGCATCTGATTGCCGCGGCAGAGGCGGGGCGTCACGGTTATGACGCGGTGCAATATGGCGCGACGCGTAAGCCCGCAGCGCGGCCTACTGATATGACGATCGAGCAGATTTACGCATGGATCAAGGCGACGCCGGGCCAGCCCCATGCCATTGGCCGTTATCAGTTTATCCCGGCTACCTTGCGGCGGCTGGTGGATATCACGGGGATCGATCACCGCGCAAGGTTCTCGGCCGAGGTGCAGGACGCGCTGGCAGATGTGCTGCTGGAAGAGGCCGGATTTCGAGAGGTGCAGGCCGGACGCATCGGGCGGCGCACCTTTATGAACAATCTGGCTAAGATTTGGGCCGGATTGCCGAATTCCACAGGCAAAAGCCACTACCATGGATATGCAGGTAATCAGGCGACAATGACATGGGCCCGGTTTGATGCGGAAATGGCGATGATCTTTCCCGGATAGATGGTTCTGCGATTGGGCGGGGATCAATGCATCGTCAGATACTGGTGCAATGGCGTAGGGTCGCCATCGCGCGGCACGTTTGTGCCTTTAACGTGATGCCGCGTTGATCAGCGCTTTGACGATTCAGCATCCAGCTGCGACGACAGGCGATTGATCATATCGTCCGCCCGGTCAGAGGTCATCTGATCGCTAAACGGATGGCCGGTCTTTTCGCACAGCTCTTGCAGGATGGCGGCTTGTTCACCGTTCATCATGTGGTGGTCTTCGGTCATGTTTGGTCCGGTCGTCATCTTGTGGCTCCTATAAAAAGTGTTCGGTTTGCAAAAATGGCGATCGTTAAAAACAGCCTCGGGGAAACAGCTGTAACAGTTAAAGGTTCAGGTCCGTATTCAGGTGGCCGCGCAGCTCTTCGATCCGGGCCAGCGCCTGCGATTGGGTCAGGCTGGCGTCGAAGGGTTCGGACGCTTCGCCGCAAAGCACTTGCAGCAGATCGGCCTGATCGCCGGTCATGGGGCTGTCGCTGCCCTGCGGCAGATTGCCTGCGTCGTCAGCAAGGATCGGTTTTGCGGTGGGCGGTATCATATCGGCCTCCTTCTTGTGATGGTTCAACGCTGGGTCATGCGTTTGGGTTCCCCTTGTCGCCTTGCATCCGGGGGCGCTGGGCTTCACTGTTATCCCAAATACCGGAGATTCCTTTCATGTCCCATTCTGACCCCGCAACCGCCGATCTGATCGCGGCCGCGACCGCTGTACGCCTGAATGCGCACGCGCCTTATTCCCGCTTTTTGGTGGGGGCTGCCATTCGCATGACCGACGGCAGCATCCACGTTGGCTGCAATGTCGAGAACGTCGCTTATCCCGAAGGCACCTGCGCCGAAGCGGGCGCAATTGCAGCCATGTGCGCCGCAGGCGCGCGCGATGTCGCGGCCGTTGCGGTTATCGCGGATAGCCCCAAGCCCATCAGCCCCTGCGGCGGGTGCCGCCAGAAGCTTGCGGAGTTTTGCGGGGGCGACGTGCCTGTTACGCTGACGACGCTCGACGGCGTCACGCAAGAGACGACGGTCGCCGCGCTGCTGCCCGGGGCCTTCGATCAGGCCTATATGAGCAAGGTCTAAGATCATGGATGCTAGGGCGATTATAGCGCAGGTGCGCAAGGGTCAGACGCCGCCGCAGGCCGATTTATCGGCGTTTGCACAGGGGTTGGCGACGGGCGCGGTGTCGGACGCGCAGGCCGGGGCCTTTGCCATGGCGGTCTGTTTGAACGGGCTGTCGGACGCGGGGCGTGTTGGCCTGACGGCGGCGATGCGCGACAGCGGCGATGTGCTGGCATGGGATTTGGCGGGGCCGGTTGTCGACAAGCATTCGACCGGCGGCGTGGGCGATTGCGTGTCACTGATCCTAGCGCCGATGTTGGCGGCCTGCGGGGTCTTTGTGCCGATGATTTCGGGGCGCGGGCTGGGCCACACGGGCGGCACGCTAGACAAGCTAGAGGCCGTTCCGGGCGTCAGCACTGACGTGAGCGAAGCGCGGTTGCGCGCCATCGTGGCCGAGGTCGGCTGCGCGATTGTCAGCGCCACGGGGCGCATCGCGCCGGCGGACAAGCGGCTGTATGCGGTGCGCGATGTGACAGCGACGGTGGATTCCGTGGACTTGATCACCGCCTCGATCCTGTCGAAAAAGCTGGCGGCGGGGCTGGGGGCCTTGGTGCTGGACGTCAAATTCGGCAGCGGCGCTTTCATGAAAACCGAAGCCGAGGCGCGCGCGCTGGCGCAGGCGTTGGTTCAAACCGCGCGCGGGGCAGGGTGCCCGACCGTCGCTGTGCTGTCGGACATGAACCAACCGCTGGCCCCCAGCCTGGGCAATGCGACAGAGCTTGCGACCTGCATGGAAATCCTGTCCGGCGCACCGGAAGCCGCGCCGCGTCTGGTGACACTTGCGCTGGCGCTGGGCTGCGAGGCATTGGGCCTTGCGGGCTGGCCAGAGGATAAGGCCCGCGCCGCGTTAGAGCGCACGCTGGCTGACGGCACGGCGCTGAATAGGTTCGCCCGGATGATCGCCGCATTGGGCGGCCCGCCCGATATGGATCAGGACTGGCGCACGCATTTGCCAAAGGCCCCGGTCACGCTGGCGGTCAAGGGCAGTGCGGCGGGCCATGTCGCCGCGATTGATGGCGAGGCGCTGGGTCTTGCCGTTGTCGCACTGGGCGGCGGGCGGCAAAAAGAGGGCGACCGCATTGACCCCGCCGTCGGTTTGACCGATGTGCGCAATCTTGGCGAACGCGTGGCCGTTGGTGATGTGCTGGCGGTGGTGCATGCCCGCAACGATGATGCCGCGCAGGCGGCCTGCGATGCGGTCAAGGCGGCGATCACCATCGGCGCTGCGCCGCAAGTGGGGCCGCTGATACTGGACAGGATAACTTAGATGACACGTGCTTTTCTGGTTGTGATCGACTCGGTCGGCATTGGCGGCGCGCCAGACGCGGACGCATTTTTCAACGGCAGCTTGCCAGACACCGGGGCCAATACCGTGGCGCATATCGCGCAGGCGCAGGCCCTGACCGTGCCGATCCTGGATTCGCTGGGCCTTGGCGCGGCGGTGCGTTTGGCCAGCGGCGATGACGTGCCGGGCCTTGATGCCGCACCGACCGCCGCCTGGGGTGCCGCGCAAGAGGTGAGCCCCGGCAAGGACACGCCGTCCGGTCATTGGGAACTGGCGGGCGTGCCGGTGCCATGGGATTGGACCTATTTCCCCGACACGCAGCCCGCGCTGCCAGATGATCTGACAGCGCTGATCTGCAAGCTGGCGGGCACGGATGGCGTCCACGGCAATTGCCACGCCAGCGGCACGGCGATCATCGATGCGCATGGCGCGGCGCATCTGCAGGACGGCTGGCCGATCGTCTATACCTCGGCGGACTCGGTGCTGCAGATCGCGGCGCACGAGGAAAGCTTCGGCCTCGACCGGCTTTTGAAGCTGTGCAAAGACTTGGCCCCGCATCTGCATGCGATGAAGGTTGGCCGCGTCATTGCGCGGCCTTTCCTTGGCGCGCCGGGCCGTTTTAAGCGCACGGCAAACCGCAAGGATTACGCCATCGCGCCGCCCAGCCCGACGCTGTGCGACAATGCGCAGGCGGCAGGGCGCAAGGTTTATGCCGTGGGCAAAATCGGCGACATCTTTTCCATGCGCGGCATCGACGAGAACCGCAAAGGCGAAGATCGCGCGCTGATGGGGCATCTGTCCGATTTGATCGACACGGCCGAAGACGGCTCGTTCACCTTTGCCAACTTCGTCGAATTTGACAGCCTTTACGGCCACCGCCGCGATATTGCGGGCTATGCGGGCCATCTGGAATGGTTTGATGGCGCGCTGGGCGATCTGCTGCCGCGTCTGCGGGATGGCGATCTGCTGATCGTGACCGCCGATCACGGCAACGATCCCAGCTGGCCCGGCACCGATCACACGCGCGAACAGGTGCCTGTACTGGTGCACGGCATCGGCGCGCGGGCCCTTGGGCAACTTGCTTTCGTTGATGTGGCCGCCAGCGTGGCAGACCACTTGAATATTCCACATACCGGACCAGGAAAATCCTTTCTATGACACTGCGAACACTCCCAAAAGTCGAACTGCACCTGCACCACGAAGGGGCTGCGCCGCCTGAGTTTATCAAAGGCTTGGCTGCCGAAAAGAAGGTCGACCTAAGCGCGATTTTCGACGCGGATGGCGGCTATTTGTTCCGCGACTTTGCGCATTTCCTGTCGATCTATGACGAGGCGTGCACCGTTCTGACCGGCCCGGAAGAATTCTATCGCCTGACCCGCGCCGTGCTGGCGGAAAGCGCGTCGCATGGCGTGATTTATACCGAAAGCTTTCTGAGCCCCGATTTCTGCGGCGGCGGCGATTTGGTGGCGTGGCGCGATTATCTGGCCGCGATTGCGCAGGCCGCCAAGGATGCAGAGCGCGAGGACGGCATCGTGCTGCGCGGCATCGCGACGGCTGTGCGCCACCACGGCCCCGACGCTTGCAAAAAGGCCGCGCGGGTCGCGGCGGAAACAGCGGACGGTTTCCTGACCGGCTTTGGCATGGCTGGCGCAGAGCTTGAAGGACGCCCGGGCGATTTTTCCTATAGCTTTGATCTGGCAAAAGAAGCGGGCCTGCGCCTGACCGCCCATGCGGGCGAATGGGGTGGCCCCGACCGCATCCGCGAGACGCTGGCGCTGGGCGTCGAGCGCCTTGGCCACGGCATCAAGGCAATCGAAGATCCGGCCCTTGTGCAGGAACTGGTCGACCGCGGCATCGTGCTAGAGGTTTGCCCCGGCTCGAACGTTGTGTTGCAGGCTGTCACCGGCTGGGACGCGCACCCGATTGAGCGTCTGCGCGACGCTGGCGTGCAGGTCACGATCAGCACCGACGATCCGCCGTTCTTTCACACGACCATGACGGAAGAGTTGGAAGGCCTGCAAAAGACCTTTGGCTGGGATGAAACCGATTTTCGTGCCATGAATGTCGTCGCCGCCAACGCGGCCTTTTGCGACGTGGCAACCCGCGATGCGATCTTGAAAAAACTGGAGGCAGCGGCATGACCGAACACCTGACCCACGTCACGCATCCACTGGTGCAGCACAAGCTGACCTTGATGCGGCGCAAGGAAACCTCGACCGCGGGATTTCGCCAATTGCTGCGCGAAATCAGCCAGTTGCTGGCTTACGAGGTTACGCGCAATCTGCCGATGACGACCGAGCGGATCGAGACGCCGATGCAGATGATGGATGCCCCGGTGCTGGACGGCAAAAAGCTGGTGCTGGTGTCGATCCTGCGGGCCGGTAACGGCCTGATGGACGGTATTCTAGAGCTGATCCCCAGCGCCCGCGTTGGTTTTGTCGGGCTTTACCGGGACGAAGAAACGCTGCAGCCGGTGCAGTATTACTTCAAGGTGCCGCAATCGCTAGAGGATCGCATGGTCATCGCCGTCGATCCGATGCTGGCGACGGGCAATTCGTCGGTCGCGGCGATTGATCTGCTGAAAAAAGCGGGCGCCACGAATATCCGGTTCCTGTGCCTGCTGGCCGCGCCAGAGGGGATTGCCCGCATGAAAGAGGCGCATCCCGATGTGCCAATCGTCACGGCCGCCGTGGATGACTGCCTGAACGAGCAGGGCTATATCGTGCCCGGACTTGGCGACGCGGGTGACCGGATGTTCGGCACCAAGTAGGCGTTCCGATCAGCCAACCGATTCTGTGCATGGATTCGAGAATTAAGGCATTATCAAGGTGATAATGCCTTTACTTGCTGGGGATTGTTTGCGATCTTACCACAATATCTTGTGGGGGTGTCTATGTCTGCGACCAGTTTTGCCAGTGCGATTGCTTTAGCTGCGACTATGGCGGCGGGTGTCGGTATCACCGGCGCTGCGGCGCAGGGCGTGGCAATTCCGGCCGAATTCCCGCCCAGCTCTTACACCGGCACGCAATATGTCGACAGCAAGGGCTGTGCCTTTGTACGCGCTGGCATGGATGGCCGTGTGAATTGGGTGCCGCGCGTGAACCGTGCCCGAGAGCAGCTGTGCAACTTTCAGCCAACCACGACGCGCACTGCTGCGGCACCGATGCCCGATCCGCTGCCAAATGTACCGATCATCACGGTGAACAATACGCCAGCCCCGGTTGCTGCGCCTGCGCCCCGTGCGGCCACGCCGCGTGCGGCCACGCCGCGTGCGGCCACGCCGCGTGCGGCCACGCCGCGTGCAAGTGCACCCGCCCGCATTGCCGCTGCTGCGCCTGCGGCCGCTGCGCCGACAATCCGTGCGGCCACGCCATCCGCGACTGTTCAGCCTGCCACGGCCCGCGTCGTCAGTCCTCCCGCGCCGCGCCGCATCACGCTGGCAGAGGCGTGCGAAGGTAAGAGCGGCGTTCAGCGCGGCTATATCAGCGCCAGCACAGGTCAGCCGATTGATTGCGGCGGCGCGCCGCGCGTAGCTGCTGTGATGCAGCCGCCGCTGGTGGCCGCTGGCCCCGCACCGCTGCGTCTGACGCTGGCTGCCGCTTGTGCGCAGCAGGTGGCAACTGGCCGTACGCTGATCAATGCCGCGACCCGCCAACCCATCGTCTGCGACGTGCCCGCCGCCACCGTGGTCGCCAGCGTGCCGCAGGCGCGTGTTGCGGCACCGACGGTTGCTTCCGCCAGTGCCTGCGGGATCGACGGGTTCAATTCTGACGGTCGCTATCCTGTGCGCTGCGGCCCGCAAGCCTTGTCGCCATCGGGCGGCGCAACCGCCTTGGCCAGCGCTGCGCTGCCGCGCACCGCGACGGTGTCTACACGGACCGCAAAGCCGCTCTTTGGCGCGGGTCCTGTACCTGCCTCTAACATCCCGGCCAGCCGCGTCACGGTGCCCAATGGCTATGCGCAGGTCTGGGACGATGGCCGCATTAACCACCAACGCGGTCTGCCAAAGACGCAGGCCCGTGTCAGCAGCCGCTCTGTCGCGCCCGCCGCAGTCCAAGCGCCAGCCGCTGCGACCACCGGTCACCGCTATGTGCAGGTCGGCAGCTTTGGCGATCCGGCGAACGCAGCGCGGCTGATTGCACGGCTGCAGGCCGCTGGTCTGCCTGTCGCTTCTGCCAAGTCGGGTAGCGTTAAGGTCATCGCAGCGGGTCCGTTCCGGTCTGCCGCCGACCTGAACCGCGTCCTTGGCATGGTGCGTGGCATGGGCTTTGCAGACGCTTATCTGCGCAGCTAAGTTTCTCGTTTGGGAATTTTTAAAAGGGCGCTGCGGATCACCGCGGTGCCCTTTTTCGATTAGCTATCGCAGATGGATTGCAGCTGCAGCCATGCGGCATCCGTTAGCACCGGTTGCGGCTCTGACCCGCCCAGCGGTTTGGCTGTCATCAGACGCGCCCCGTTCTGGCCGCGCGCGGTGCGCAGTTCGGCATAGGGGGCAGTGGGGATTTTTGCGGCACCGAAGGCGGCGATCAGCTGCGGTTCGGTGACAGGCGGCTGGCCCTGATCCAGCAGATAGGCCGCATAGCTGGCCAGCGCGGAATCCGGCAACGCGCCGGAGGTTAGCAAGTGCACCGTCGCGCGCAGGCCCGCGTGGCGCAAAATATCTTGCACGGGATCGTCATCGCGTGTGCGCGCGGCAACGATATCGCCGGCGGTCACAAAGGGATCGTCGTAGCGCACCAAAGTCGCGCGGTCGATCACCGACAGATTGCCGGGCAGGCTGGCGGGTCCAGGCAAGACGCCGGGCAGGACGATGACCTGCCCTGTCCGGTTCATGCCGAACAGGCGCGTTTGCAGCGTTTGCAGGGCCGCGCGCCCCTGCGCGCCGCGGCAGGCGGGGCCCGTGCTGGCCTGCAGATGCCCCAAGACGGCGGCCCCAACCTGCGCCCGCCGCAGATCGCTAAGCGTTCCTGCCGCCTGATCGCGCAGCAAAGCAGGCCCCCAAGTCGCCGCAGCCACGGTCACGGCGATCAGTACGGCAGCGGTCAGCCCTTGGCGCAGGCGGCCACGGCGCGGCTGCGCTTTGACAATCTGCCCGCGCACAGTGTTGATGGCGTCGATCATGATCGGATCGTCGATTTCCAGCGATTCCGCTGCATCGGCATCGGGGGCAAAGACGGCGGGGACAACGCCTTGATTAAGTTGCACAATCGCTGGCAGCGACCAATGCGACAGGGGCCGCCCGGCCGCGTCCGACACCACGAGCGTGGCGTTCCCGAAAGAGACGATGACCTCTCGCCTTTGGTCGGTGCGCGCGGCGCGCCACAGGCCAAGGCTTTCTAGTCTGTCGTATTGCGAAAGTGCGGTCATATTGCCTGTCTTTAGTTACTCAGACCCTAACCCACGCAGCCGCGCACGCCTAGGGGGTGTGGCCCGCAAGCTTGCGCAATTCGAACTTCTGGATCTTGCCGGTAGATGTTTTTGGCAGCTCGCAGAACACGATGCGCTTGGGGCATTTGAAGCCCGCCAGACGGGCGCGGGTATGGGCGATCAGCTCTTCCGCCGTGGCCGTACGGCCTGCCTTTAGCTCGATAAAGGCGCAGGGCACTTCGCCCCATTTGTCATCGGGCTGGGCGACAACGGCGCACAGGCTGACGGCGGGGTGGTGCATCAGCGCGCTTTCCACCTCGACAGAGGAGATATTTTCCCCGCCAGAGATGATGATATCCTTGGCCCGGTCGGTAATCTGGATATAGCCGCCGGGATGCTGGACGGCCAAATCTTCGGTATGGAAATAGCCGCCGGCAAAGGCTTTTTCCGTCGCCTCTGGGTTGCGGTAATAGCCCTTCATCACCGCATTGCCGCGCATCACAATCTCGCCCTGCGTTTCCCCGTCCCGGGGCACGCCCTGCATCCCGTCATCGACGACATAGATGTCATCCATCATCGGCATTAGCACGCCTTGCCGCGCCTTGATGGCTGCCCGCTCTTCCCCCGGCAGCGCGTCCCACGCCGCGTTCCAGATGCATTCCGTTGCCGGGCCATAGGTTTCGGTCAGCCCGTAAACCTGCGTGATATTGAACCCTAGCTCGCCCACAGCGGCCAGCAAGGCGGCCGCAGGCGGCGCGCCAGCGGTGAATACCTCGACCGTGTGATCAAAGGCGCGGCGGTCGGCGTCAGCCGCGTTGACGATCAGGTTCAGCACGATGGGGGCGCCGCCGAAATGGGTGACGCCGTGATCGGCAATCGCCGCATAGATCGCAGCAGCGGTGATGTCGCGGCAGCACACGGCGGTGCCGCCCAGCAGCGGCATCATCCACGTATGCGTCCAGTTGTTGCAGTGAAACAGCGGCACGATCTGCAGCATCACCGGGAACAGTTGCATGCGCCACGAAATCTGGTTGCCCATCGTCGCAAGGTAAGCGCCGCGATGGTGATACACGACGCCCTTGGGCCGCCCGGTGGTGCCAGAGGTATAGTTCAGCGCAAGGCTTTCCCATTCATCCTGCGGCATGATCCACGCGAAATCTGGCGCGCCGCTGGCAACAAGGTCTTCGTAAAGGCGGTGCCGCCCGGTGGCGGGGATACCAGCCACGGCGTCGGGGACCTCGATCAGGATCGGGGCAGGGGTGGTCATCAGGGTGATCGCGGTTTCGACCAGCGCGATGAACTGGCTGTCGATCAGGGCGACTTTGGCCCCGCTGTGGTCAAAGATATAGGCGATGGTATCGGCGTCCAGCCGGGTATTGATCGTGTTCACGACCGCCCCGCAGGCAGGGGCGGCAAATGACGCCTCTGACTGGGCGGGGATGTTGGGCAATAGCGTCGATACGACATCGCCGGGGGCCACACCCAGCCCGGTCAGCGCATGGGCCAACTGACTGATACGGTCTGCATATTCGGCGTAGGTCAACGCGGTGTTGCCATAGACCAGCGCAGTGTGATCCGCAAAAACATCCCGCGCGCGCCGCAGGTGGGTCAGCGGCGTCAGCGCTACAAAATTCGCAGCTGTTTTGCCCAGTCCCGTCTCGTCCGTCATCCAACCCATGTGCGATCCCCCTTCACCTTGATGCCCTCGCTTGGCAGAGTGGGGCAGAGGTTTGAACTTGGCAATGGGGGCCGTGATGACTGACGCAAGCGGCACGCACCGATGATCCTGTCGCCCGGACGGCGCTATGCCTTTGTCCACATCCCCAAGACCGGCGGTTCCGCCATGGCTCTCGCTTTGGAAGAGCGGGCGATGAAGGACGACATCCTGATCGGCAACACACCCAAAGCCAAGCGCCGCAAAGCGCGCCTGCAAGGCCTGACCGCGCCGGGGCGGCTGTGGAAACATAGCCGTTTGTGCGATGTGGAGGGTATCTGCGACATGACGGATTGGCGCATCTTTACGCTGGTGCGTAATCCGTGGGACCGGATGGTCAGCTACTATCACTGGCTACAGGCGCAAACCTTCGCCCACCGCGCCGTCACGCTTGCACAGTCTCATGGTTTCAGCGCCTTCCTGAACCACCCCCATACCGTCGCAAGCCTACTGGCCCAGCCCTATGCGTCCTATGTCACGGATGCGGCAGGTGTGATGCGCGGCACGGATTTTATCCGACTGGAACAGGCTAAAACTGATCTCGACCCCATCTTCGCCCACCTGGGTTTCCGCTTCGATCTGCCCATCGCCAACACATCACAGCGCGCAAAAGACTGGCGGCCCTATTATGCGGACGCCGATGCCGCCCTTATCGCCCGCCTTTGCGCCGCCGATATCGCAAGGTCAAACTACCACTTCGACCCGCCGATATAAAAAAGGACCGCACCCCAAGGCACGGTCCTTCCATTCTTCTGGTCCCAAATACCTTGGGGGGTGAATTGGCCGTCAGGCCAAGAGGGGGGCAAAGCCCCCCGCAAGCGCGGGCGCAACCTGCGCCCGCAACCGCACTTTATGCGGCCTTGTCAGCCTTCGGCCCAAACCGCTCGTAAAAGCTCTGACCTTTGTCGGCCATCTCGCGCAGCAGCGCGGGGCAGGCGAAGCGGTCGCCGAACTTTTCCGTCAGCTGGTCGCACTGGTCCGCCGCATAAGGCGCACCGATGATGTCGAGCCAGCTGAACGGGCCGCCGGACCATGGCGCAAAGCCCCAGCCCAAGATCGCGCCGACGTCGCCTTCGCGAATGTCGGTCAGCACGCCGTCTTCCAGGGCGCGCACGGCTTCCAGCACCTGCGCGAACAGCAGGCGGTGCTGCACGGTGGTCAGGTCGGGCTGTTCGTCCGCAACGGGATATTGCACGGCCAGCTGGTCCCACAGGCCCGCGCGCTTGCCCTTGTCGTCGTAGGCATAGAAGCCAGAGGCCGACTTGCGCCCCATCCGTCCCTGACCGGCCATGGCAAACAGCACCTCGTCCACAGCGCCGTCGGGATAGGCATCGCCCATCGCCAGCTTGGTCGCCTTGGCGATCTTGACGCCCAGATCAATGCTGGTTTCGTCCACCAGCTGCAGCGGGCCTAGCGGCATGCCGACCAGTTTCGCTGCGTTTTCGATCAGCGCAGGCTCTACCCCTTCGGCGACCATGCGGATGCCTTCGTTGATATAGGGGATGATGCAGCGGTTGGCGTAGAAGAAGCGCGCATCGTTCACCACGATCGGCGTCTTGCGGATCTGGCGCACGAAATCCAGCGCCTTGGCTACGGCGACATCGCCGGTTGCCTTGCCGCGAATGATCTCGACCAGGTTCATCTTGTCCACGGGGCTAAAGAAGTGGATGCCGATGAACTTGTCCGCATCATTGGCGGCTTCGGCCAGTTCAGTGATCGGCAAGGTCGATGTATTGGTGGCAAAGATGCAATCGGGGCCGGTGACGGCCTGCACCTTTTTGGTGACCTCGGCCTTAACGGACATGTCCTCGAACACGGCCTCCACGATCAGGTCGCAGTCTTTCAGCGCGGCGTAGTCGGTGGTCGCGTTGATCAGGCTCAGGACCTGCTCTTTCTTCTCGGCGGTTGCCTTTTTGCGGGCGATGCCTTTGTCCATGTAATCCGCGGTATAGGATTTGCCCTTGTCAGCTGCCTCTTGCTTGGCATCGATCAGCACGACCTTAATGCCTGCCATGGCGGACACCAGCGCGATGCCAGCGCCCATCATGCCAGCGCCGATGATGCCGACCTGTTTGACCTTTTGGTCTGCCACATCAGGACGGTTCGCGCCTTTTTCCAGCGCCTCTTTGTTGATGAACAGGCTGCGGATCATGGCAGAGGACGACGGGTTCAGCAGCACATTGGTGAACCAGCGCGCCTCGATCTTCAGTGCGGTGTCAAAGGGGACCATCGCGCCTTCATAGACCGCGGACAGCAGCGCCTTGGCAGCGGGGTAGACGCCCATCGTGTTGCCGTTGACCATTGCAGAGGCACCGACGAAGGTCATGAAGCCAGCGGGGTGATAGGGCGCACCGCCGGGCATTTTATAGCCCTTCTGGTCCCAAGGCTTAACGATGTCTGCGTCCTTGGCCTGCAACACCCATGCCTTAGCGGCGGATAGCAGTTCGTCTGCCGGCACGACCTCGTCGATCACCCCAGCGCGCATTGCGCCTTTGGGGTCGTTCATCTTGCCCTGCAGCAGCAGGGGCGATGCGGCCATCGCGCCTAGCTTGCGCGAAATGCGGGTCGTGCCGCCCGCGCCCGGGAAAATGCCGACCATGATTTCCGGCAGGCCAATCTTGGCCTTGGCATTGTCGGCGGCAAAGATGCGGTGACAGGCCAGCGGGATTTCCAGACCGATGCCGAGCGCGGTGCCGGGCAGGGCGGCAGCGATGGGCTTGCCGCCTTTCAGGGTCTTGGGATCCATGCCCGCACGCTCGATCTTGCGCAGCACGGCGTGCATGGCCATGACGCCGTCAAAGATGCCTTGCGCAGGATCGTCGCTGTCGTCGCGCATCTTGGCGATGATGTTCAGGTCCATGCCGCCCGCAAAAGAGCCCTCTTTGCCAGAGGTGATGACGATGCCCTTTACAGCCTCGTCCGCCAGCGCCTGATCGACCAGAGCGTCCAGATCGGCAAAGCCTTGCTGGCTCATGACGTTCATCGACTTGCCGATGGTGTCCCAGGTGATGACGGCAACGCCGTCGGCGTCGGTGTTCATGGTGAAATCGGTCATGGGATAGTCCCTTTCAAGATAGTTTGCAGCGCAAGTGCCAGTCAGGACGGCGCGTTGCCTTGCGGTTTTGCGTGAAGCAGATGGCGGTGCGATCCCGTCATGCCGCTGATCAATTCGGTTGCCCGCCAACGCCGCCCCTGCAGCGTCAACGTAATGGTCGAGGAGAAGCCGGGAATAATCCGCTGCCCGTGACTAAGCGTTTCGGTGGTATATTCGCCGTGGATTTGATCCTCGGTGACAAAGGTGGCGTGCTGCGCGACGCGGATCATGTCAGTGACCCGCTGGACCTCGAATAGTGTGCGCCATTGGTCAAACTTTTCGCGCAGCATGTCCCTTGTGCCGATCACCGAACGCCCTTGGCAGCTGACCGTCACGAGGGGGCAACCCATCGTGTCGGCCCAGCCATCAAAATCATTTGCAAAGACCTGAACGATGACCTCGTCCAGCCAGGTTTGCAGAATGGCTTCGGCGTTCGGACCCGGCATCGCGTCAGACTCGCTCGATGATCGTGGCCGCACCCATACCGGATGCGATGCACAGCGTGGCCAGACCCGTGGATTTGCCAGTCCGCTCCAGCTCGTCCAGCAGGGTGCCGATGATCATTGCGCCGGTCGCGCCCAGCGGGTGACCCATCGCGATGGAGCCGCCGTTCACGTTCACGACGGACGGATCGACGTTGAACCGCTGCATGAACCGCAGCACGACAGAGGCGAAGGCTTCGTTCACTTCGAACAGATCGATGTCGGAAATGCTCATACCGCTGTCAGCTAGGATCTTTTCCGTCACAGGCACAGGACCGGTCAGCATGATCGTAGGATCGGTGCCGATCTTGGCCGTGGCGCGGATCACGGCGCGGGGTTTCAGGCCCATCGCCTCGCCCCATTCCTTGGACCCGACCAGAATACCGGCAGAGCCGTCCACGATGCCGGACGAATTGCCCGCGTGGTGGATGTGGTTGATCCGCTCAAGGTGCGGGTACTTCATCAGCGCGACTTTATCAAAGCCGGGCATGGTTTCGCCCATGTCTTTGAACGCAGGCTTGAGCCCACCCAGCGACTGCATGTCCGTGCCGGGTCGCATGTATTCGTCGTGATCAAGGATCGAAAGGCCGTTCTGATCGCGCACCGTGATGATCGACTTGGCAAAGCGCTTGTCATCCCAAGCGGCCTTGGCGCGCCTTTGCGATTCAACGGCCAGCGTATCGGCATCTTCGCGGCTAAAGCCGTATTCGGTGGCGATGATATCGGCGCTGATGCCCTGCGGGACGAAATAGGTGTCCATCGCGATTGAAGGATCAACCGCAATCGCCGCGCCGTCGCTGCCCATGGCAACGCGGCCCATCATCTCGACCCCGCCAGCGATATAGGCGCGGCCGGCCCCGCCGCGGATTTGGTTGGCCGCAAGGTTTACAGCTTCCATGCCGGATGCGCAAAAACGGTTGATCGCAAGACCGGGAATGGATTGATCCAGATCGGACGCCAGAACGGCGGTCCGGGCAAGGCAACCGCCTTGCTCGCCGACTTGGGTGACATTGCCCCAGATCACGTCCTCGACGGCGTGACCTTCCAGATTGTTACGCTCTTTCAGCGCATTCAACACCCCAGCGGACAGGCGCGCAGAGGTGACTTCGTGCAGGCTGCCGTCAGCGCGGCCTTTACCGCGAGGGGTCCGCACGGCGTCGTAGATATAGGCTTCGGTCATGATAGGTCCTTTCTTCAGGCTGCCGGAAGGCTGCGCTGCATCAGATCGTATGGGTGTTTCCAGCCCGGCGTCGCCGCGATGCGGTCGAGCCAAGCGTCGATATTGGGGAATTCTTTGCGGTCAAATCCAAAGGGTTCCGTATAAAAAAGGTAGCCGCAGCAGGCGATGTCCGCGATGGTCAGCTCTTCTGTCGCGAGCCATTCACGGCCCGCCAAATGCGCGTCCATGATTTTCAGCGCGGACTTCAGGCGCATCAACAAAAAGTCGTTCACCTCTTTGCTGCGCTTCGACTCTGGCAGATAATTCATGTTGAACCGTAGGGTGCCGGCCACGCCGCTGACCTTGTGGTTGTCAAAGAACATCCAGCGCAAAACCTCGCGGCGCTGATCGGCACTTTTGCCGCCCAGCTTGGATGTCTTGGACGTTATGTAATCCTGAATAACCGCCGACTGGCTGATCACCAAATCGCCGTCCACCATCACAGGAACTTCGCCCATGATATTCAACTTGCGAAACTCAGGGGTTCGGCTAGCACCGTTGAAGAAGTCGACAAACACCGGCTCCCACTCAACGTCCGCAAGGGTCATGGTCAGCGCAGCCTTATAGGCGTTCCCGCTTTCGCCAAAGCAATGCAGCTTAATCGTCATGTGGTGCCTCCCGTGATGTGCAGCGCCCGGTGGGGCGGTTGCGATTTGAGTACTTAGGGCAAGATGATACCGAACCATCGCAACCCTATGTTAACGTTGTTCTGTTTTTATCACTTTACGGTACAGGCTGGAGAGCCGATGACCGCGCAAGGTGATGCCGCTCTGAGAACGGGTAAACGCATCCGGGCAAGGTGGTCGCCGTATCATCTTGCCCGAAATACTCCCCCCGGAGGGTCGGCGCTTTCAAACCTCGCCTCCGCTATTTCTTACGCGCCTCCAGCTCCGAATTGAAAATCCGCAGTCTATGCCCAAACGTATCCTCGTTCAGAATACTGTCGAAGTTTTCGAACAAGAACGACAGCGCTTCGCCTTCGTCCAGACCGGCCTCTCGTGCGAATTTCTTCAGGCGGCGGTAGCCGTCCTCGGTCATGGCGACGGGAAAGCGGCGGGTGAGGCGTAGGCGTTTGGGCATGGGGCGGTTCTCCTTTGGCGGCAGGGTAGGGCGGGGTTGCCCCCGCCGCTAGCCTCAAAAGTTTGCAGCCTCCAGTGCCATGACCGTATCGGCACCGGTATTGATCCGTGCCAAGTGCAGCGCGGTGCTGGGCAGTTGGCGCGCCATGTAGTAGCGGCCGGTCGCGATTTTGGTGTTCAAGAAGTCGGTGTCGCTTGCGCCGCCGTCCAGTGCTTCCATCGCGGCCTTGCCCATGCGGGCCCACATGTACCCAAGGCAGACGTGACCCATCAGGTGCATGAAGTCATACGACCCCGACAATGCGTTGTTCGGGTTTTTCATCGAACCCATGAAGTACATCGCGGCGGCTTGCATGTCTTTTCTGGCCGCTTTGAGCGGGTCGAGGAAGTCTTTTTTCAACGCCTCATTGCCTTCGTTTTCCTTGATGAAGGATTTCACCATCTCAAAGAAGCCCATCAGGTGCTTGCCGCCGTCGATGGCGAGCTTGCGGCCCACGAGGTCCAGCGCTTGCACGCCGTTTGCGCCTTCGTAGATCATGGCGATGCGGGCATCGCGCGCGAATTGGGACATGCCCCATTCTTCGATATAGCCGTGGCCGCCGTAAACTTGCTGCGCGGCGACGGCGTATTCAAAGCCCTTGTCGGTCAGGAAACCTTTGATGACCGGGGTCATCAGGGACACAAGGCCCTCTGCATCCTTGTCGCTATTCTGGTGCGCACGGTCGAGCAAGGAGGCACCCCAGAAGGTGAACGCGCGCGCGCCTTCGTTAAAGGACTTCTGGTCCATTAGGTTGCGGCGGATGTCGGGGTGCACGATCAGCGGATCGGCGGGGCCGTCGGGGTTTTGCACGCCGGTCACGGCGCGGCCTTGCAGGCGGTCCTTGGCGTAGGCCACGGCGTTCTGATAGGCGACTTCGGACTGGGCATAGCCTTGCAGGCCAACGCCCAGACGCGCTTCGTTCATCATGACGAACATGGCGCGCATGCCCTTATGCTCTTCACCGATCAGGTAACCCGTCGCTTCGTCATAGTTCATGACGCAGGTCGAGTTGCCGTGGATGCCCATTTTCTCTTCGATCTTGCCGACGCTGACGCCGTTGCGATCACCCAAGGAGCCGTCTTCGTTCACGATGATCTTAGGCACGATGAACAGGGATACGCCCTTGATGCCATCGGGGCCGCCGGGGATCTTCGCCAGCACAAGGTGGATGATGTTTTCAGCCATGTCGTGATCGCCAGCAGAGATAAAGATCTTCTGGCCGGAAACTTTAAAGCTGCCATCATCCTGCGGGACGGCTTTGGTGCGCATCAGGCCCAGATCGGTGCCGCAATGCGGTTCCGTCAGGTTCATGGTGCCGGTCCATTCGCAGGACGCCAGCTTGGGGGCGTACATGTCCTTTTGCGCGTCGCTGCCATGGGCAAGGATTGCGGACAGCGCGCCGTGGGTCAGGCCCTGATACATGTTGAAGGCCATGTTCGCGCTGACCATCGGTTCCTGCGCGGCGGTGTGCATGATGTAGGGCAGGCCTTGGCCGCCGTACTGTTCCGGCACGTCCATGCCGGTCCAGCCGCCTTCGCGGACTTGATCAAAGGCTGCTTTAAAGCCGGTTGGCGTACGCACGACGCCGTTTTCCAGCACGCAGCCTTCGGTGTCGCCCACCACGTTCAGCGGCGACAATACATCAGAGGAGATCTTGCCGGCTTCTTCCAGAACGGCGCCCGTAAAGTCGCGGTCCAGATCAGCGTAACCGGGGACGTCCTGTTCGGACACTTTCAGCAGATCGTGCAGGACGAACTGATAATCCTTGAGCGGTGCGGTATAGCTAGGCATAGGTCTCTCTCCCTTAAGGCGGTGTGCGGCTTAAGCTGCGTTGTGCTTTTGGCCGGAAATCTCTTTTAACTTGGCTGCGCCCCATTCCATTTGGGTCTTCAGCTCTGCGATGGCTTCATCCAGCTCGGCTTTTTGCGCTTCCATTTCGGCCAGATGCTTTTCAGCCAAGGCGTAAGATTGGCTGAGCTGCGTCAGTTGGCCGTCATCCATTTGGTATAGGTCCAAAAGTTGACGAATTTCTTCAAGGCTGAAGCCAAAGCGCTTGCCGCGCAGGATCAGTTTCAGCCGGGCCCGGTCGGACCGTGTGAACAGGCGGCGTTGGCCTTCGCGTTGCGGGAACAGCAGTTCCTTCGCCTCGTAAAAGCGCAAGGTGCGCGGCGTGACGTCAAATGCGTCACACATTTCGCGGATATTCAGGGTCTCGGTCGGCATGTCAAAAACTCTCTCGCTCTGGCGGGTCAAACCGTCAGATCAACGCTTAAGCATACTTCTACAATGAATGTTGACGTTAACGTAAACATGACGTGGCGTCAGAAATTGCGTGACGAAAGGTCAGATAAGTTTACCCAGGGTCACGCGCAATTTTATAAGCGCGGCTTAGCCAAGCGAGGCTGCGGTCTCGTCGCGTAGGCGCTGCAATTCGCCCATCGTCTCATCCAGCTGGCGGCGCTGTTCGGCGAGTTCTTTCATCTGGCGGTCTGCCAGTTCGACCCAAGCTTGCATTTGGGCAGCCGTGCCTTCTTTTTCGTAGATCAGCAGCCACTGGCGTATGTCTTCCAGTGCAAAGCCAAAGCGGCGGCCGCGCATGATCAGCGTCATCCGCGCCTGATCGCGGCCGTTATAGAATCGGGCGCGCCCTTCGCGGTCGGGCGACAAAAGCTCGATGTATTCATAGTATCGCAGTGTGCGCGGCGTCACGTCGTAACGGGCGCACATTTCTTTGAATGACAAGCGGCTCGTGGGCATTGCGCGTCTCCTCTTGCCGATAACCTAGCGCCGCGGCGGCGCAGGGGCAAACAGTCAGTTCATGAAACCGGGCGCAAAGAAATAGAAACCATAGGCGACGATAACCGCGGGGATCGTCGAATAGACCGTCGCGCGCACCGCAGCGCCGGGGTCTAGCGCAATCGCCGGGAACAGCGCGTCGCCGTCATTGGAGATCGCATTGCCCATCAGCGACGCGAATGGGATCAACCCGCCGACATACATCGTTGTCACCAGCACCTGCGGCCCGCAGCCGGGGATCAGGCCGACCAGCACGCCCATCAATGGCAAAAGCGGCGCGACAGAGTTGAACATCGCCTCTAGGTCAAAGCCGCTGAAGGCCACGATATAATCATAGGCCAGATAGGCCCCGATGACCCACACCGCGATAAAGGATGTTTCCTCTGCCATGCGGGTGATGGGGCTGTCAGCGTCATTGGTCATGGCGTGTAGCTTTGAGGTGGACCAGATGAACAGGCCCGCTGCCGTGCCGCCAAGGCCAACAATCGGCATGATCGGGCCAAAGATTGCGCCCACGTCAGCGCCGCTCAGCTGTGTAACGCCAATGATCAGGCCGGGCAGGGCAAAGGCGGCAAACATCACGTCCTTTGCGCGGGTGCGGCCAATCAGCGGGGCCAGCGCGCCAGACCCGACGTTGCGCGGCTGACGTGCCGGGCCGGGCAGGGCGTCCACCACCCAGCCAGAGATGATTCCGACCACAAAGGACAGCGGCAGCACCACCAGCGCCGCGTCAGGCCGGGTCGCGATCAGAAGGAACGCAGCGTCACCCATCGTGGCTGTCAGCGTCGCCACCACAGCGCCAAAGCCGACGTGACCAGAGCTATAGGCCGCCACCACGACCACCGCGCCGCCGCAACCCGGCGTTGATCCCAGCAGCGCCGCCAGCGGCACTTGCCAGCCCTTTGCGTTCTGCAAGGACCGGCCGATGTTAAAGCGAAACAGACGCTCGGCCCCGTAAAACAGGATCAACGTGGCCGCGACAAAGCCCGCAACCTGCGTAAAGGCATCGGTCATCAGTCCGCGTGTCAGCGGTCCCAGCGGGGCCGGGGCCAGCGCAAGCGCCAGCAAGATCAGCGCCACCGCCGCCCGGCGCGGGCGGAACATACCAAACCGCGGTGCGGATGGGGCGTTGGTCGTTGTCGCGCTCATGCTAACTATCCAGTTGCGAATTATTCTCAAAACAGAACATAAGGGTTGCGCGCTGCCACGCAAGTGCCAAGTTGTCGCAAACTTAAAGAGGCGAGTATTATGCCCGACGCACCCGCGCCGCCCCCCGATCAGACAATTAAGGATCCCCGCAAAAAAATTGCAGCGCAGTTTATCGCGATGATCCCCCATGCGGGCGCCCTGTCGATGTCCCTGACGGATGTCGGCGACGGCGAGGCCGTGATCACCATGCCTTATGATGCGCGTTTGGTGGGCGATCCCGAAACCGGAGTGATCCATGGCGGCGCTGTGTCGGCCTTGATGGATACCTGCTGCGGCGCGGCGGTCATGCTGCATCCGGCGGCAGGCATGGGCACGGCGACGATCGATCTGCGCATCGACTATATGCGTCCCGCAACGCCGGGCCAGAAAATCACCGCCCGCGCCACCTGTTACCACGTCACGCGATCAGTCGCCTTTGTGCGCGCTGTGGCGCTGGATGACGACACGGACCGCCCGGTGGCCTGCGCCACAGGCGCCTTTACAGTGGAAAGGTCCGGCAAATGAGCGTCCCCCCCAAACGCGCCCGGCCCGAACCGGTGCAAGTCGTCAAACAGCGCCGCGATGCGATGCTGCAAAGTCTGGTGCAGGGCGTGCCCTATATCCAGTTCCTTGGTATCCAATTCGAACGCCACGGGGACGAGCTGACAGCCGTGCTGCCCTACGCGGACAAGCTGATCGGCAACCCGATGATCCCCGCCTTGCACGGCGGCGTCACCGCAGCCTTCCTAGAGGTCGCGGCCATCATAGAACTGTCATGGACGGGGATCTGGGAAGACATGGAGGCCGGCGCCGAACCCGTCCCCCGCCGCCTGCCCAAAACCATCGACTTTAACGTGGACTACCTGCGCTCTGGCTTGCCGCGCGATGCCTATGCGCGCGCGCGGGTCAACCGCAGCGGGCGGCGCTATGCGTCCGTCCATGTCGAGGCATGGCAGGACAACCGCTCGCGCCTATTTGCGCAGGCAACGGGGCATTTCCTGATGCCATTGCGCGGCGAAAAAGGCGAATAACGTGACCCTGACCCACCGGCGTGTGCTGCAAATCGCCTTGCCGGTGGTGATCTCAAACGCCACCGTTCCGATCCTTGGCGTCGTCGATACGGGCGTTGTCGGCCAGTTGGGGCAGGCGGCCCCGATTGGCGCAGTCGGCATCGGCGCGATCATTCTGACGGCCATCTACTGGATCTTCGGCTTTTTGCGCATGGGCACATCGGGCCTGACCGCGCAGGCCGTCGGCGCGGATGACACGCCAGAGGTCGCAGCCCTGCTGTCGCGCGCCTTAATGATCGGCCTCGCCGCAGGCACCGTCATCATCGCCGCGCAAGCGCTGCTTTTCGCCGGGGCCTTCGCGATTTCCCCCGCCAGCGCCGAGGTTGAAAGCCTTGCGCGGCAATACATGGGCATCCGCGTCTGGTCTGCCCCGGCTGCCATCGCGCTTTATGGAATCACCGGCTGGCTGATTGCGCAGGAACGCACCGGCGCGGTGCTCGCGATTCAGGTGCTCATGAACGGGGCCAACATCGCCCTCGATCTGCTGTTCGTGCTGCATCTGGACTGGGGCGTGCCGGGCGTCGCATGGGCGACCTTCATCGCCGAATGGGGCGGCTTTGCGCTGGGCCTGTGGCTGTGCCGCGCCGCGTTCCGTGTGCCCGCATGGCGCGACTGGCCGCGCGTGTTTGACCGCGCCAAGCTAATCCGCATGAGCATTGTCAACGGCGACATCATGATCCGGTCCGTGCTGCTGCAAGCGATCTTTGTCAGCTTCCTGTTCTGGGGTGCGGACTTCGGGGACGTCCAGCTCGCCGCCAACCAAATCCTGCTGCAATTCCTGCACGTCACCGCCTATGCTCTCGACGGCTTTGCCATCGCCGCCGAATCGCTCGTGGGGCAAGCCCTTGGCCGCCGCAATAGGCAGGCCCTGCGCCGCGCGTCGGTGCTCACCTCTGGCTGGGCCGCGGGCATCTGCGCCGCGATGGCGCTGGCCTTTGCGCTGGCAGGCGGCATCGTCATCGACACCATGACCACCGCCCCAGACGTGCAAATCGCCGCACGCTACTACCTGCCTTATATGGTCGCGGCCCCGCTGATCGGGGTCGCCGCATGGATGCTAGATGGCATCTTTATCGGCGCGACCCGCACGACCGACATGCGCAATATGATGGTGATCTCCGCCATCCTCTACTTCGCGAGCGTCATCCCGCTGATGACGGCCTTTGGCAATCACGGCCTCTGGCTTGGCTTGCTGGCCTCTTTTGTCTTTCGCGGCATCACCCTTGGCCTGCGTTACCCCGCGCTTGAACACAGTGCGGTTCCTCCTTCTTCTGGTTAGAAATACCTCGGGGGGCCGCGCCAGCGGCGGGGGCAGGGCCCCCTCTCACCTGTCAAAGTGATCGCGCACCCCCTCGACTCTGCCGCCCCCTAGCGCGATAAATGCGCCATGTCCTTGCCCCCCGGTTTCCTTGACGAATTGCGCACCCGCCTGTCGCTGACACAGGTCGTCGGGCGCAAAGTCATGTGGGACAACAAAAAGTCCAATCAGGGCAAAGGCGACATGTGGGCACCGTGCCCGTTCCATCAGGAAAAATCCGCCAGCTTTCACGTCGATGACCGCAAGGGATTCTACTACTGCTTCGGCTGTCACGCCAAAGGCGACGCCATTTCTTTCGTGCGCGAAACCGAAAACGTCGACTTCATGGAAGCCGTTAAAATCCTTGCGGACGAAGCCGGCCTGCCGATGCCCGAACGCGACCCGCGCGCGCAGGAAAAGGCCGACACGCGCAGCGAACTGGCTGACGTGATGGAACAGGCGGTGCAGCATTTCCGCCTGAACCTGAACACCTCGAACGCGACCGATGCGCGCGCCTATCTGGAACGGCGCGGCCTGAACAAGGACGCGCTGGCGCGGTGGGATATCGGTTTTGCCCCTGACAATGGCGGCGTGTTGGCGGCGCTGACGGCCAAGGGCGTGCCGGTCGATCAGATCATCGCCGCTGGCCTTGCCGCCAAAAGCGACCGGGGCGGCGCGCCTTATGACCGCTTTCGCGGCCGCATCATGTTCCCGATCCGCGACGCGCGGGGGCGGGCGATTGCCTTTGGCGGGCGGGCGATGGACCCCAATGCCAAGGCGAAATACTACAACTCTCCGGAAACCGAACTTTTCGACAAATCCCGCACGCTGTACAACGTGCAAAAGGCCCGCACCGCTGCGGGCAAGGGGCAGCCGCTGATCGTGTCCGAAGGGTACATGGACGTCATCGCGCTGGCAGAGGCCGGGTTCGAGGCCGCTGTCGCCCCCCTTGGCACCGCTGTCACGGAACATCACCTGCACATGCTGTGGCGCATTGCGCCCGAACCCATCATCGCGCTGGACGGCGATACCGCTGGCCTGCGCGCCGCGATGCGCACGATTGATCTGGCGCTGCCGCTGCTGGTCGCGGGGCAATCCTTGCGCTTTGCCATGATGCCCGCCGGGATGGACCCGGATGATGTGCTGAAACAGCAGGGCAAGCAGGCGATGCAGGACATCATCGACGCTGCGATCCCCATGGTGCAGCTGCTGTGGCAGCGAGAGACCGAAGGCAAGGTTTTCGACAGCCCCGAACGCAAAGCGGCGCTGGATAAAACCCTGCGCGAAAAGATTAAGCAGATCGTCGATCCGTCCATCCGCAGCCATTACGGCGAGGCGATTAAGGAAATGCGCTGGGACCTGTTCCGCACGCGCAAACCCCAGCAGGGCGGCAAGGCGTTCACGCCGCGCAAATCGGCCGCGTGGAACCCCAAGCAACAACCGTGGGAGCGTGACCGCGCCCCTGTGGCCAGCAACCGCAGCTCTGCCCTTGGGGCGGGGATCGGCGATCAAAGCCATATGCGCGAAGCTGTCGTTCTGGCCACGCTGATCGCGACGCCTGCGGTGCTGCCCAAGTTCATCGCCGCGCTAGAGCTGATGGATTGCAGCGATCCGAACCATGTGCAGATGCGCAATGCGATTCTGCGTGCCCCCGACGGGGCCGATCTGCGCGCAGCGCTGGAACAAGAGCTGGGCCATGACGTCGTCGCCAGCCTTGTCGGCAACCGGATGGTGCAGATCACATCGGGCCTGTGCAAGCCGGGTGACACAACGTTTGCGGCAAGCTGCCTGACGGAAAGCTTTGCCAAACTCGCCGCCAGCCGCGCCATGCCCCGCGAAGAAGAAGAAGCGCGCTATGCCATCGACGCCGCAGACGAGAGCCTGACATGGCGTATCCGGCAGGCGAAAGAGGCGCTTGATAACTCTGACGTCATCGCCAGCGGCAGCAGCGCCGAGATGGTCGTCGCCGAAAACGGGGCCACATTGGACAGCGAACAGCTGAAAATTTCCCGCGCGCTTTGGGAAAGCCTGACGATTGCAAAACCCGGCGGCGACCCTAAGTAGTATCATTAGCGGTCCGCCGGGGTGGATACTGCTTTGGATATGGTGCAACAGGGCTGGGAAATCAGCCCAATTGCGGTTGCGAATCGGACGCACAGAGCGTTGATTCGATCTAACCGAATCACCGGACCAGATGATTCGCCCTGACGCATCGTCGCCCGCGACACGAGGAGCCCGCCACATGGCCGCCAAAGATAACGACGACCGCAAGGACGATGCCGACAGCGACATCAGCCTTGATATGAGCCAGGCTGCGGTCAAAAAGATGATTCAAGACGCGCGCGAGCGTGGCTATATCACTTATGACCAGTTGAACGCCGTCCTGCCGCCCGAGCAAGTCAGCTCTGACCAGATCGAAGACGTCATGTCGATGCTGTCCGAAATGGGCATTCAGGTCACCGAAGAAGAAGAGTCCGAGGAAAGCGAAGAGCCCGCTGGCCCGACTGACATCGCCACGATCCAAGGTGGCCGCGACGTCACCCTTGGCGGCGCTGAAGCTGAAAAGCTGGACCGGACGGACGATCCCGTCCGTATGTACCTGCGCGAAATGGGCAGCGTCGAATTGCTATCGCGCGAGGGCGAGATCGCCATCGCCAAGCGCATCGAAGCTGGCCGCAACACGATGATCCTTGGGCTTTGCGAAAGCCCGCTGACCTTTCAGGCGATCACGATCTGGCGCGACGAACTTCTGACCGAAGACATTTTGCTGCGCGACGTCATCGACCTTGAAACCACATTCGGCAACCAGCTGGGCGACGACGACAGCGAAGTGCCCGTCGTCACCCCGGGTGCCGATGCGCCGTCGAAAGATAGCGATAGCGGCTCTGACCTTGACGCCGACGGCAACCCGATTGCCAAAGACGACGACGAGGATGACGACGAGCAGGCCAACATGTCGCTGGCCGCGATGGAAGCCGCGCTGAAGCCGCGCGTGCTGGAAACGCTGGAAATCATCGCCAGCGATTTTGGCAAACTGTCCGAAATGCAGGACGCGCGGATGTCCGCGACCCTGAACGAAGACAGCAGCTTTTCCACCAACGAAGAGGCGCTGTACCAGTCGCTGCGGTCGGAAATCGTGGAACGCGTGAACTCGCTTCACCTGCACAACAACCGTATCGAAGCGCTGATCGACCAGCTGTACGGCATCAACCGCCGCATTATGCAGATCGACTCTGCGATGGTGAAACTGGCCGACCAAGCCCGGATCAACCGCCGCGAATTCATCGACGCATATCGCGGCCGCGAGCTTGACCCGAACTGGCTGGAAGAGATCGGCGAAAAGGCTGGTCGCGGCTGGCAGGCGCTGATTGAACGGTCCACCGACAAGATCGAAGAGCTGCGCGGCGATATGGCCCAAGTCGGCCAATACGTCGGCGTCGACATCACCGAATTCCGCCGCATCGTGAGCCAAGTCCAAAAGGGCGAAAAAGAAGCCCGTCAGGCCAAGAAGGAAATGGTCGAGGCGAACCTGCGCCTCGTGATTTCCATCGCGAAAAAGTACACGAACCGCGGCCTGCAATTTCTTGATCTTATTCAGGAAGGCAACATCGGCCTGATGAAGGCCGTGGATAAGTTCGAATACCGTCGCGGCTATAAGTTCAGCACCTATGCAACGTGGTGGATTCGTCAGGCGATCACCCGGTCCATCGCGGATCAGGCGCGCACGATCCGGATTCCGGTCCACATGATCGAGACGATCAACAAGCTGGTCCGCACGGGCCGCCAGATGCTGCACGAAATCGGCCGGGAACCGACACCGGAAGAGCTGGCCGAAAAGCTGCAGATGCCGCTGGAAAAAGTGCGCAAGGTGATGAAAATCGCCAAAGAGCCGATTTCCTTGGAAACGCCGATTGGCGACGAGGAAGACAGCCAGCTTGGCGACTTCATCGAAGACAAGAACGCGATCCTGCCGCTGGATTCCGCCATTCAGGAAAACCTGAAGGAAACCACGACCCGCGTGCTGGCGTCCCTGACCCCGCGTGAGGAACGCGTGCTGCGCATGCGTTTTGGTATCGGCATGAACACTGACCACACGCTGGAAGAAGTCGGTCAGCAGTTCAGCGTGACGCGCGAACGGATCCGTCAGATCGAAGCGAAGGCGCTGCGCAAGCTCAAGCATCCGTCGCGCAGCCGCAAGCTGCGGTCGTTCCTGGATCAGTAACGATGGGTTGGCTGTCAAAACTTTTCGGCGGGTCTGCTGCACCAGCAGCGCCCGCCGGCGAAGACTATAACGGGTTTCACATCACGCCCCAGCCGATCAAAGACGGTCAGGTTTGGCGCATCGCGGCGAAGATTACCGCGACAGATGAGGGCACGGCGAAGACGCACGAGATGATCCGCGCCGATACGCTGCAAAGCCAAGACGAGGCGAGCGCCGCGTCCCTGCGCAAGGCCAAGCAGATGATCGACGAACAAGGGATGCGCCTGTTCGGAAACTAAACGGCACGGACTAGATTTTTGAAAAGGCGGGGGCAAAACCCCCGCCTTTTTGCTTTTACACCAGATATTTGCGGAAGTGATCCACGGTGCGCTGCCAAGACAGCTCTGCCGCTTCTTCGTCATAACGCGGTGTGCTGTCGTTGTGGAAACCGTGGTTGGCCCCCTCGTAGATGAAAGCCTCGTAATTCTTATCGTTGGCGTCCAAAGCGGCCTGATACGCGGGCCAGCCCTCGTTCACCCGCTCGTCCAGACCGCCGTAGTGGATCAGCAGGGGCGCTTGGATCGCGGGCACATCCGCCGCGTCAGGCTGGCGGCCATAGTAGGGCACGGCGGCTTTCAGCTCTGGGTAGGCGACAGCCGCAGCGTTGGCGACACCGCCGCCATAGCAAAAGCCGGTGATGCCGACGGCCCCGGTAGAATCCTCGTGCGTCATCATGAATTCAACAGCGGCAAAGAAGTCGTTCATCAATTTGGTTGGATCGACGGTCTGCTGCAGATCGCGGCCTTCGGTGTCATTGCCGGGATAGCCGCCGACAGAGCTAAGCCCGTCGGGCGCAAGCGCGATAAAGCCCGCCTTGGCCAGACGGCGGGCGACGTCTTCGATATAGGGATTCAAACCGCGATTTTCGTGCACGACGACAACAGCGGGCAGGGGGCCTTCCGCGTTCGCGGGGCGCACCAGATAGCCGCGCACATCGCCATGCCCGTTAGGGGATGGGTAGGTGATGTATTCCGGGACGATGCTTTCGTCATTGAACGACACCTGTTCGGCCAGCGCATAGTTCGGGGCCATCAGGCCAAGGATGCCCGCGGCGGTCATGCCGCCAACGGCGAACTTGGCTGCGCCATCCAGAAACTGGCGCTTGGTGATCATGCCGTGGGCGTAGAAGTCGTAAAGTTCTAGCAGTTTGGGGTCAAAGTCCTTGGCGGTCAGTCGGGTCATGTCGCATCCTTTGATGTGGCGATGGGATGCGGGCAGCTTAGGCAGAAATTGCGGCAGCCAAAGCAAAAGCGGGCGGTGATCACCAAATGATGAACGCCGCCCGCGTCAAAGGCCGATTTTTCGGCGAAAAATCGGAATGCCCAGACTTAGCCGCGCGGCATCAAAAAGACTTCGCGCACGTCGTTCACCTGCGATGCGTTCAGCGCCAGCATCACCGCATCCGCCACATCGGCCGGTTGCAGCTTGTCGGGCTTGGGTTCGTCAAAGAAGGCGGTGTTAACCATGCCCGGCGCGACGACGGTACAGCGACCGCCCCATTCGCGCATTTCTTCCGCCAGATTGCCAGCGTAGCCGTGAACGAACCATTTCGTCGCGCCGTAAACAGAGCCTTTGATATGCGCGCGGCCCGCCGCTGATCCGGTCAGAACCATATGCCCCCGCGTCTTTTTCAGATGGGGTAGGGCCGCTTTGACCGTTTTCAGCAGGCCCATGATGTTCAGATCCACCATGCCCTGCCAGTCTTCGATATTGCCGCCCTCGGCCCCGCCGCTGGATGTGCCGCGCCCGGCGTTGGCAAAGGCGGCATGCACGTCGCCATAGCGATCAGATAGCGCTTTCAACGCCTTGGCTTGGTCGTCATAGCTGGTTGCGTCGCCGGGCAACGCCATGGCGTTGTCACCAAGGTCGGCCACCAGATCGGTCAATTTGCCCTTGGACCGGGCGAACAGCCCGACGTTCCATCCTGCCGCGACGGCCTTGCGCGCGGTGGCTTCGCCGATGCCGCTGGATGCGCCCGTGATGAAGAGTGTCTTGCCGGCCATGCCGTGCTCCTTATGCTATGTGTTGCCGGCTCAACGCGCGGCGCGGGCACAGGTTCAAATGATGCAGCATGTTTTCACGATATCGACGCAAGGTCAGGGGCTTTACGAATTCACCCGCGACGTGGCGGGGTGGGTGCAGGGGACGGGTCTGCTGACGCTTTTCGTGCGCCACACCTCTGCCAGTTTGCTGATACAGGAAAACGCCGACCCAGAGGTGCAGACCGATCTGCGCGCCTTTTTCGCAAAACTCGTGCCGCCGACCACGGACCCCGCGATGGCCTATCTGACCCATACCTACGAGGGGCCGGACGACATGCCTGCCCATATCAAGGCGGCGATGATGCCTGTATCGCTGAGCATTCCTGTGGCTGATGGGCGCATGGTGCTGGGCACGTGGCAGGGCATTTATTTGTTCGAACACCGCGATGCGCCGCACCGACGTCAGGTTGTGGCGCAACTAGGGTGACGTGCACAAAAGACTCACACGCGGCCTCCATATGCGGGGGGTGATTCTGGCCCCTACCCAAAGCCTAGGGCTGCCCCTATAGTCGCTGTGGATAACTTGGGGCATACCCCAAGAGGCGGACAGAATACGAGGACTGGCTATGCGGTGCCCCTTTTGCGGAAACGTCGATACTCAAGTAAAGGATTCCCGTCCGGCAGAGGATCATGTCGCGATCCGGCGCAGGCGGTTTTGCCCGGCGTGTGGTGGACGTTTTACAACCTATGAGCGCGTGCAGCTGCGCGATCTGGTGGTAATCAAGTCCACTGGCAAGCGCGAGGATTTCGACCGCGACAAGCTGGAACGCTCGATCCGGATCGCCTTGCAAAAACGTCCCGTAGAGCCGGAACGGATGGACCAGATGATCAGCGGCATCGTGCGGCGCCTTGAAAGCATGGGCGAAACTGACATCCCATCTGGCACGATCGGAGAGATCGTGATGGAAAGCCTCGCGCGGATCGATACCGTCGCCTATGTGCGGTTTGCCAGCGTTTACAAGAACTTCCAAGCGGCTGACGACTTCGAGAAGTTCATGAACGATCTGCGCCCGAATACAAAACCAGACGCATGACCGCCGCCGCTGACGCCCGCTTTATGGCGCTGGCGCTGGCCTTGGGGCGGCGTGGGATGGGGCAGGTCTGGCCGAACCCCGCGGTGGGCTGCGTCATCGTCAAGGATGGCGTGATCGTCGGGCGCGGGGCCACCCAGCGGGGTGGTCGGCCGCATGCGGAACGCGTGGCACTGGAACAGGCCGGTGACGCCGCACGCGGCGGAACCGTCTATGTCACGCTGGAACCCTGCGCCCATACTGGCAAAACACCCCCCTGCGCCGATGCATTGATTGCGGCTGGCGTGGCGCGGGTTGTCGTGGCGATTGGCGATCCTGATCCGCGTGTGGCGGGGCAGGGGCTGGTACGTTTGCGCGAGGCGGGGATCACGGTTGAACTGGGGTTGATGCAGGAACAGGCTGCCCGCGATCACGCAGGCTTTTTACAGCGCGTCACGCAGGGGCGGCCATTCGTGACGCTGAAACTCGCTAACAGTCTGGACGGGCGCATCGCGACAGCGAGCGGTGAAAGCCGCTGGATCACGGGGCCGCAAGCGCGGCGGGCGGTGCATGCGCTGCGCGCGCGCCATGATGCGGTGCTGGTTGGCGCGGGCACGGCGCGGTCGGATGATCCGATGCTGGACGTGCGCGATCTGGGCGAGGTGCGCCAACCGGTGCGCGTCGTGATCTCTCGGGATTTGCATTTGCCGATCAACGGACGGCTGGCCCAAACCGCCCGCGCGCAGCCGGTCTGGCTGTGCCACGGCCCGGATGCCGACACCCGCGACTGGATCAAGGCTGGCGTGCAGACGTTAGAATGCACGGTCACGCATCACCGGATCGACACGCTGTCGGTGCTACGCGCGCTGGCGGATCGCGGCATCACCCGCGTGCTGTGCGAAGGCGGCGGTCATCTGGCGGCAAGCCTGTTGCAGGCGCGGCTGGTGGACGAATTGGTCGTGATGCAGGCCGGGGTCGCGATTGGCGCGGACGGGCTGCCGTCGCTGTCGGGGCTGGGCGTGCAAGAACTGCAAGACGCGCCGCGTTTCACCCTGACGGATGTGTCAGCGATTGGCGGCGATGTGCTGCAATACTGGCGGCCCGCTTAGCGCCGCCAAAGCCACGCTTGGCTGGCAAAGGCACCCTGCAATTTCGCCAGCGCGCGATTGGCGCGGCTGGGGCTAGGCAGATCGCCTGCGATCAGGCGGTCCACGACGACTTCGACCGGGCAGGGCAGGCCCGTGACGGGGTCAAAGTAGCGCGGATAATCGATCAGCACGGCATGAACGAGGGCCGTCAGGTCCGGGTTGGCGGCACGGCGCGGGATCGGCATGGCGCGATCATCGGTCAGGCCCCAGCCCGCATAGAACGGCGTGCCAAGGCAGGTGACGCGTTTGCCGCGCAAAAGCGCCTCGAACCCCAGGGTGCTGGTCATGGTCCACACCTCGTCCACCAGCCCAATCGCGGTGATCGCATCCATGCCGGACAGCACGGCGTCGGCATAGTCGGCGGCGTCCGGCACAGCGCCATTGCGCAGGCCTTTTTCCACATCGGGGTGCGGTTTATAAAGGACGACTGCCGCCGGATTGGCCGCGCGGGCGGCGCGCAGCAGGTCTGCGTTCGTGGTCACATCGGATGTGCCCAACCGGATCGAGGCATCGTCCGCCACTTGCCCCGGCACCAAAATCCGCCGCCCCGCAGGTAGGCCGCGCAGTGGGTCGGTAGTGCCAAGGTTGTATTTCGACAGCCCTGCCTTGATCAGCTTTGCAATCAGCCGGTCCGCGCGGGCGCGGGCCCCGGCGGGCAGATCGCAGGCGGCGGCGATCAAGGTTTCCAGCTGCGACGGCTGGGTTGGGTCATAGTAAATCCCGACCGGGTCCAGCACCAGCGACAGCGGCGGGATCAGGTCGGCACCAAGTCCGCGAGAGCGCAAAAAGCCATCCTCGATCCGGACCATATCGGTGTCTTGCGGCGCTTTTGACGCCCAGATCATATGACGGCGGCTGTCCACCGCTGCGGTGTCATCCTTGGTAAAGCGCATCGGTAGTTGCTGGCCAAAGACTTTTTGCAGGGGGCTGCGTTTCCAAAGGCTCAGCTTGTGTCCCGTCCAGCCGGTATGGTCGTCGCGCCACGCGCGGGCTTGGGCACCGAGGGCAGTGATCACATCCTCAAGCTCGCACAGCGTGTCGCGGTAGGGGTCGTACCATGTCGGATACAGGATCATTGCCCCTGCAAATAGCTGCGCCCGCGTTAGGCGGCGTTGCCGGCGGTCGAGCGGCATACGGTCATCGGTCAGGCCCCAGCCCATGTAGAACGGCTGGCCAAAGACGACGGGTTTATGGCCCGCCAAGATCGCCTCGAACCCCAGTTGCGACGACACGGTATAGACCGCAACGGCCCCCGCCAGCAGCGCGTGAGGCGAGATCGGATCATCGCAGAGCGTGATGCGCGGGTCGGCGTATTGGTCGGTGAAATAGCCTTGGCGGTGGCCGGCTGTGGTTTCGGGGTGGGTCTTAATGATGATGCGCGCGTTCGGATGGTCGGTCTGCGCGTAGAACAGCATTTCGCGAAAGGTGTTGGAATCGGCCTTGCTGGCGGCGACGGCCGCGTCGCCCCGTGTCTGGTCGATCACCAGCACATAGCCGGGTTCCGGGGCGGGCAGGGCGGGATCAAAGGCGTTGTATTTCGACAGATGGGCGCGGGCGATGTCATCCATCGCGGCGCGGGCGCGGTCCAGCAGGGCGGTATCGCCAAGGGGATCGTCGCGCAGGATACATTCCAGATCACTGGGCTGGGCGGGATCGTAATGCATGCCCCGGCTGTCGATCACGAGGCCCATGGGCGGCTCTCCATCCCGGCCGGGCAGGACAGAGCGTAGAAAGGCATCTTCGACCCGCACAATAGGGGCGGCGTGTTTGGCGGCGACAGCTTCGCCGCGCGGGGCGGTGGGGGAATGGCCCCAGACGCCGACGGTATCGCCGTCACTTGGCAGGCCAAGCGATATGTCCCAGCCCGCCAGCGCCAGAATACGCCGCACGCGGGTCTGGGTCAGAAAGCCGCCGTTATAAACGAAAAGCCGCCGCAGGTTTTCACCTGCGGCGGCTGATGTCAGGTCATGACGCACGCGGATCAGAGCCCGGTTGTCGACGATACGGATTCAACGGCGCTCAGCGAACCTGTCGCGGCAGCGATGGCTTTGTTGAACTGCACAAACGGCGCTTCGGTCACATAGACGGTATCGCCGTCGCGAATCGCAAAGTCGCGGGCCATGAACATGCCGTTGGGCCGGGTCAGGTCCAGCACATAGACGACGCGTTGCACGCCAGTCACGTCTTGGCCGACCAGCTGCTCTGTGATCTCTTCCGGCTCGTTGCGGAACACGAAGACACCTGTGGGATCAGCTTGGGTCGAGGACAGACCGCCCACTTGCGCCAGCGCTTCGATGGCCGTGATTTTCTGGCTTTCGAATGTCACGCGGTCCTGCGAGCCTGTCGCGCCAAGCACGGTAAAGGTGCGGCTGTCGGATTTGACGATGATCGCATCGCCATCGCGCAGGGCGACATCGTTGCGCGGATTGTTGAACAGATCGTTATAGAACACTTCGGCTTTTTGATCGCCGCGGGCCACAGTGACGCGGGCGATGTCAGGTTCAATCGCAACGCCGCCAGCGGCCGCCAGCATGGGGATCAGCGACCGGGTGGGGCGTTCAATCGGATAGACGCCTTGACCGTTCACCGCGCCAGATACGGACACGGTTGCACCGTCACCGGCCAAGCGGCGAACCTGCACTTGGGGGTCGGGGGTTTGATCGGCCAGCTTGCCCGTGATGATGCGGCGGATCGCTTCTGGCGTATTGCCAGCGGCCAGAATGCGGCCAGCGTAGGGGACAAAGATGTAGCCCTGACCGTCAACCTGCACTTCTTCCAGCACGCTGGCGTTCTGGCCTTGCGGCACCAGCAGGCCGTCATCGACGTTTTCAAAGATCGTCAGGCCCAGCGTGTCGCCAGCGCGAATCGTATCGGACCCCAGTTCCCCAGCATTCAGGAACCCGGCGGTGAACCCCAGCGCGGGGGCCACGGCGGCGATGGCGTTGACGCGGTCGTCTACGGTCAGGATGAACGCGTCACCTTCACGCAGGACAGAGCCCGCAAAAATTTCGGATTTGTTCGGTCCCACGCGGGGTAGGGCGCAAGCGGCCAGAATACCCAGCGTGACAACGAGGGCGGCGCCCCGTGAAAGGCGCAATGTCAGGAATAGCACTGCTCGGTCTCCTCGACCTGTTATTGTTCTGCCTCGGTCGTCTTTTCTTTTTAACCTACGGGAAAGACGCGGGGAAAGATAGTTTGGCAGAACGCAGGCCGGGGTCTGACTTGCGCTAGTGTTGCTTTCGTGTCGCTGCGGGATGCTGCCACGCAAGGTGTTGTGTGTTTTAGCCTACGATCCGCAAGGGCTGGCGCGGTGGCGTTTTGCCCAAGGCAAGGCTGTCGTAGGGATCGGCGTCCGCCAGCATCATATCGACGACTTGCCGCATCAATTGCCGCCGCCCGCGCGTGGAATAAAAGCCGCCGGGGACTTGGGACGTTTCCAGCAAAAACCGGCGGTAATCCTTGTACGCGCGGCTGTCGGGGCGGTCAGAGGCGGTAAAGAAGTCGGGCAGGGCCTGATCGGACACGAATTCCGGCTTGTTATAGACGGCATTGCCGAAGACCTTCAGCGGGATGCCGCGCCACAGCACCTGATGCGCGGCCGTCGAATTGACGGTCACAGCGGTGCGGGCATGGTCCAGCATCCGCGCCAGCTTGCCCCCGCGCACATAATGCACCCGGTCACTGACGCCTGCCTGTGCGGCAAGGCGTTTGATGATCCGCTTTGTCGGGCTGCGGTCATTGTCCAGCGGGTGCGCCTTGAACACCAGATGATGATGCCGCGGCGCGCCTTTGGCGAAACCGTCCATGACGACGGTCAGGAACTCTTCCATCCGGGTGAAGGGAGAGTGTTTTTGAAAGCTGGCGTCATGTTCCAGTTGCAGCAGCACCAGATGATAGGGAAATCCGCCATAGCGGATGCGCAGCGTCGCAATGCGCCGGTCCAGCGCGATATAGGGCATCAGCAGCAGGCGTTTGGTGTAAAGCCAGGTTTCCACGGCGACTGGCAATTCGCGGTGGCGGGTAAAGTTGCGGTAGTCCCGATTCCGGAACATCACGAACCAATGATATAGCGCGCCGTAAAACACGTGGTGGCGCATATCGCCCCAATGGGCGGGCGGCGTCGGCATTTCCAGATCGGACATCGCCAGCGCCGTGCGCATGTCATCAACGCTCATGTCCATCAGGCGCGAATGGCCGTTGGTGCCGCCGCGCTCGTACGTCACCCAGTAGGGGCGCATGTAGCCTTCTTCAAAGACGTGGATGCGCAGGCCAAGTTCATTTGCAATGTCGACCGCTTGGGCATGGATCGGGCGGGTGTCGCCGTAAAGCACGATATCGGTGATGTCATGCTGCGCCACGATGGCGCGAAAGGTGTCCGGCCACTGATCGTGCGGGTCGCGAAAGGGGATGTAGTCTTGCCCGCCGAACCAGAACGCCCTGTCGCCCGCATTGAACCCGACACGCCACACCTGCGCACCCGCTGCCCGCAGCATGCGCGCAAGGCGGTGCAGAAACGGGCCGTGGGGCCCTTGTAGGAACAAAAACTGACGGTTGACGGGATCGGTCACGGGGGCAATCTGACTTGGGCTTTGTAAGCGGTTAACCCTTTTGGTGGGCAAAAATAAGGCGCGTTGGCGTTAACACGGCATGCGGTGCTTGTCTGACTTAGCATGAGGGGCTACCTCGAAACAAACCGTGAAGGAGCATGTTATGTTTACCGGAATTGTCACCGATATGGGCCGTATCCTAGAGCTAGAGCAGCGCGGCGATCTGCGCGCGCGCATTGGCACCGGGTATGATGTGGACGGGATCGACATCGGCGCGTCCATCGCCTGCGAAGGCGTGTGCCTGACAGTCGTCGCGCTGGGCCGCGAGCCGCAGAACTGGTTTGACGTGGAAATTAGCGCCGAAACCGTGGGGGCCACGAATGTGGGCGCTTGGACCGTGGGGCAGACGCTGAATTTGGAACGCGCGCTGAAAGTCGGGGACGAACTGGGCGGGCATATCGTGTCAGGTCATATCGACGGCGTGGCCGAGGTTGTGGGCGTGCAGGACGAAGGCGACAGCACGCGGTTCACCTTTCGCGCGCCAGAGGCCTTTGCCAAGTTCATCGCGCCCAAAGGGTCCATCGCGCTGAATGGCACATCGCTGACCGTCAACGCCGTCGATGGCCGCGATTTTGGCGTGAACATCATCCCGCACACCAAGTCGGTGACGACATGGGGCGCGACCAAGGTCGGCGATGCGATCAACCTAGAGGTCGACACGATGGCCCGCTACGTCGCCCGCCTGCGCGAATACGACTGATGACGCAGGGTACCTGTGCATGGGCTGCGGCCTGATAGCGCTGCCACGATCTTTCCAAACCGCCTTGGCTGGGCTATTGGCCGAGGCAACACGCTAAAGGAATCCCCGATGACCCAACCTTTCGAGACGCCAGGCCCGGTTGAACGCGACTGGTCCGACGCGATCAGCAAGATTGAAGACATCATCGAGGACGCGCGCAACGGCCGCATGTTCATCCTTGTCGACCACGAGGACCGCGAGAACGAAGGCGATCTGGTGATCCCGGCGCAGATGGCAACGCCCGATGCAATTAACTTTATGGCGACCCACGGGCGCGGGCTGATCTGCCTATCGCTGCCGGGTTCGCGCATTGACGCGCTGGGCTTGCAACTGATGTCGACGAATAATTCGTCGCGGCATGAAACGGCGTTCACCATTTCGATCGAAGCCCGCGAAGGCGTCACCACTGGTATCAGCGCCCACGACCGCGCGCGCACCGTGTCTGTGGCCATCGACGCTGGCAAAGGGGCCGCCGATATCGCGACCCCGGGCCACGTCTTTCCCTTGCGGGCGAAAGAAGGCGGCGTGCTGGTGCGGGCCGGACATACCGAAGCTGCCGTTGATATCAGCCGCTTGGCTGGCCTGAACCCGTCGGGCGTGATCTGCGAAATCATGAAAGACGACGGCGAAATGGCACGCCTGCCGGACCTGATCGCCTTTGCACAGCTGCACGGCCTAAAGATCGGCACGATCAGCGACCTGATCGCCTATCGCCGCCGCCACGACAATCTGGTGCGCGAACAGTCCAGCCAGACCATCACCAGCGAATTTGGCGGTGACTGGGACATGCGGATTTACACCGACGAGACGCAGGGCGCAGAGCATATCGCGCTGGTCAAAGGCGACGTGACCACGGATGACCCTGTGCTGGTGCGGATGCACGCGCTGGACCCGATGCTGGACATCATCGGCACCGGCCCGCGCGGCCGCAGTGCCGAGTTTCATGCCGCAATGGAGCTGATCGCAGCCGAAGGTCGCGGCGTGCTGGTGCTGCTGCGCGATCTGCACATGAAAATGGTCCCCGATGACGAAGTGTCGCCCCAGACGCTGCGGCAGTATGGCCTTGGCGCGCAGATCCTGTCGTCGCTGGGCCTGCACAAGATTGAACTGCTGACCAATTCGCCCCGGCCCAAGGTCGTCGGGCTTGACGCATACGGGCTGGAAATCACCGGCACGCGCAAAATCTCGGAGATCGGATAATGGCCGGACCCTCGCACTATTCCATGCCGTTGCCGACGTTTGATGCACCGGTGAAATTGCTGGCCGTGGCCTCGCCTTATTACAAAGACATCTATGACCAGCAGATCGCAGGGGCGAAGGCCATTTGCGATCAGGCGGGCGTGGAGTTGGAGGTCATCGAGGTCCCCGGCGCGCTGGAAATCCCCACCGCTATCGGTATCGCTGAACGGCTTAGCAACTTTGACGGCTATGTCGCGCTGGGCTGCATCATTCGCGGCGAGACCACGCATTACGACACGGTCTGCAACGATTCCAGCCGCGGTTTGACGCTGCTGGGCCTGCAGGGCCTGTGCATCGGCAATGGCATCCTGACGGTCGAGAATTACGAGCAAGCCGCTGTGCGTGCGCAGGCGGATGGCCAGAACAAAGGCGGCGGCGCTGCGGCTGCCGCGCTGCATTTGATCGCGCTGGAACGGCGCTGGGGCAACGCGGGCAAGACCGTGGGCTTTACGAGCGGAAATCTGGCCAAAGGCGGAGAGACGGTATGACGATCTCGAATAACCAGCGGCGCAAAATGCGGTCTGCTGCTCGTTTCTTTGCGGTGCAGGCGCTGTTTCAGATGGAAGCCATCGGCCAGACCGTTGACGGTGTGATAACAGAGTTCGAAGACCACCGCTTTGGCGAGGTCTTTGACGATGTGGAAATGCTGGAAGGCGATGTCGACACCTTTCGCGGCCTGCTAGAGCGGGCTGTGGAAGATCAGGCGCGCATTGACCAGCTGACTGACCGCGCCTTGGTGGCGAAGTGGCCGCTGGGCCGGATCGACCCCACCCTGCGCGCGCTGTTCCGGGCTGCCGGCGCTGAGCTGATCGCTAAGGATACGCCGCCCAAAGTCGTGATCACGGAATTCGTGGATGTGGCTGGCGCATTTTTTCCCGACGGCAAAGAGCCGCGGTTTGTGAATGCTGTGCTGGATCATATGGCGCATGAACTGCTGCCAGAAGGCTTTTAAGCGCGCGTTTTGTGATGTGAAGGGGGGGGGCGGGCCCGCCCGCCCACCCCTTTCGGGGCTTTGCCCCGGACCCCAAGATACTTTAGACCAGAAGAAGCAGGGGCATTGATCCTGCGCTTTTTCTGCGAGGTATCTTGCGATGACTGATCCCCTGTCCGGCCTTCCCCCCAGTGTCATGGATGCGGTGCGCGCCCATCGCGGGCGATTCCGCAACGTTGGCATCGTCATGATCGCCGTCGGGGTTTTGGCGATCCTGTTTCCTTTGGTGTTTTCTGTCGTGGCGAAGGTCGCGCTGGGCTGGGTGTTTTTGATCACCGGTGCGGTGCTGCTTTGGCACGCGGTGCAATCACGCGGCTGGCGATCTGGCTTGCTTGCTGGCGTGATCGCGCTGATGCATCTGGCGCTGGGCGTTTATCTGGCGTTCTTTGCGCTGACGGGCCTTGTTGGGCTGACGCTGCTGCTGGGCGCGGTGTTTTTGATGCAGGGTGTGGCCGAGGGCATGATCGCCATTCAACACCGGCCTGAAAAGGGCTGGGGCTGGCTGGCCGTGAACGGCATCGTCACGCTGGCCCTTGGTTTCTTGCTGATCGCCGGGTTGCCGGGAACAGCGCTGTGGGCGGTTGGCGTCATGCTCGGCGTGAACTTTGTGTCGACCGGCATCGCCATGATGGCGCTGAGCCGGGTCTGAGGTGGCGGGAACCGCAGCGACCGTGCAGGGACTTATTCCCGAGGACCTGTATGTACAGGTGGGCACCAGATAACCGGACCAGGGTCCGGACAGAGCCAGCGCCCTCGGATTTGCTTAAGGCCACTGGAATGTAGCCCCCATACGCACGGGAAGAGCAGAAGCCCGCCAAGGGTTGAGGTAAGCCTGCGAGCGCGGTTCGGCAAGGGGCGGGATGCAAATATCCTTGGCGGCCTTGACCGATGTTTACGTTTTGTTCATATTTGCGCCATGCCTGATGATATGAACCTCCCTGTTTCGATGCCAACTTTGATGCCAGGCCAATTGCTGGCGCGGGGCGTGTCGCGCCATTTGCGGGGCCATGATTTTGTCTGCGTCGAGGAACTGGTGCCGACCTCTGGCCTGCGGGTAGATGTGATGGCGCTGGGGCCGAAGGGCGAGATTTGGATTATTGAGTGCAAATCATCCCGCGCTGACTTTCAGTCTGATTCGAAATGGCAGGGCTATTTGCCGTGGTGTGATCGATTCTTCTGGGCTGTCGGGCCGGAATTTCCGACCGAACTGCTGCCGGAAGACACAGGTTTGATGATTGCCGATGGCTATGACGCGGAAATCCTGACGATGGGACCACAAACAAAGCTTGCACCAGCGCGCCGCAAGGTCATGATCCAGAAATTCGCGCGCCATGCGGCGGTGCGGGCGCAAACGGCGCGGGATCCGGGATTCGTGCTGCCATTCGGGGGGTGATACGATGCTGACAGTGGGTTTGAAGGCCGAGGCGCGGATGGTTGTGACCGCGAATATGCTTGTGCCGGGCGTCACGGGGGTCTTTGGCGATTTTTCCACAATGCCGCCGGTGCTGGCGACGATGTTTCTGGTCGGGTTTCTAGAGGAAACCGCCATTAAATGCGTTTTCCCGCATCAAGAGGCGGGGCAGCATTCGCTGGGCACGGACATTAATGTCACCCATATCGCGCCCACGCCCGAAGGGATGGAGATCCGCGCCGAGGCGGAATTGATCGAAATTGAGGGGCGCAGCCTGCGATTTCGCGTAAAAGCGTGGGATGCGGCAGGTTTAATTAGCGAAGGCACGCATCGCCGCGCCACGATTGACGTGGCGCGTTTCAATGCAAAAGTCGCCGCGAAATCTGGCGCGGCCTAGCGGTTTAGCGCGGTTTGACAGCGCGGGCCGCTGCGGCAGCCGCGCGAATTTCTTCTGCAATTTCCTCGGCTTCTTCGGGATCGAAGTCCATCGGGACCTCTACCGTGCCCGATGTAATGAACAAGCGGACCATGCCCAGTTCGGTCGGGCCGATCTGCATGTTGGCTTCTAAATCGCGTTCGTCGTTGATACCCATCGGGGCCTCCTGTTTTTTTGGCTTTTACGCGGGGCTTTCGGCTCTTGCAATCATGGATGGGGTTCGCTAAATCCGCCGCAGTGCCGCGTTAGCTCAGTTGGTTAGAGCGCTTGATTGTGGATCAAGAGGTCCCTGGTTCGAGACCAGGACGTGGTACCATATATCCTCCTTTCATGGTTGATATTGCTGCACTCTGCTAGAGTAGCGCCGAATTTACCCAGATTTGTGCCCGAATGGCTTCTTTTGACGCGGCTTCTGTTTGCGCCGCCGTGCCCCAATGTGAACCGCGTCATAGCTAGAGGTTGCGACGGCTTAAGAATCGGTCGCGCTTTCAGGCGCGAACATGCGCGTGCGCCTCGTGAACCCGCATTCCTATGTCTATTTTGATTCCATCGATGAAAACGGCGATGTCGTGAACCTGCGCTGCGCATTGCAGTCTGGATCGCTGCCCTGGTCAATATCGCCTTCTGGTCCAAGATGGGGCTGATCGTGATCGCCAGAACCGCCGCGGTGCCGCTTGTCTTTTACCGCTTCATCGCCGCCATCGGATCCTGTTGGACCTCGCGGGCATGGACGCCCAACAAAAGCAGAGCGGGCCACAGCAGATAGGCCTCAATCTCCAAGTTCTCGCCCAAGGTAAGCAGGATGATCGTCATCATCAGCCCCATCGGCAGGCGGCCGCGTGGGCCGCAAGCCGCGTCGCGCAGGGTCAAAAGTGTCTGCCAGAGCAGTGGTACCAGCAATGCGCCGAAACCGATCAGGCCTTTGACGAACAACAAGCCGTACCACGTGTGGTGGCTGCCGATGGGCATGTATTCGACCGCGTGGGACCCCGGTTGCACGGTGCCGTGACCGAACCAGACCGCCTCTTCTCGCCAGCGTTCGGTGGCGATGCGTTGCAGCGTTTCGCGCACCCGCGTGCTGTCAGCACGCGCATTTTTGAAGGCAGAGACGGCGTCCTTGGCCGCGGCCGCCAAGGCTGCGCCGCTAATCGCGAGCGAGGCGGTCAGGCCTGACAGGACGCGCCATGCCCAGCTTTGCAGGATAAGGGGCATCATGCGCGGGGCGACGGTGCAGGCCGCCAGACCCACAAGGCCCATCCGGGATTTTGACGCAAAGATCATCAGAAGACCTGCCGCGATCCCGATACGGCGCCAGCGGCGGTCGTCTTCTTCGAGGGCAAATAGCACTTGAACAACGCCCAGTAGCGCCGCGAAGGGCGACCAAGGCGCGTAGAACTGCCAGCGCGGTGTCCAGCTGCCGGGGTCCCATGTGAACAGGTAAACCGAAAAATACTCTGGCCCCGGACCGCCAATCGCCTTGAGCGGCGAGGTGAAAATCCGTTCCGGCAGTCCGATATGGGGCGCGGCCAGCATCAAGGGCGCTAGGATCAGCGTGCCAAGGCCAACAACACATTGTCCGCGCACCAGCACGCTGCGCCTGATCGGCAGCACAGCGCCGATCAGGGGAAAAAGCGCCAGCAGCGCCCACCCCTTTGCCCAGCCGATCGTTGATTTGATCGTCTGCTTCAGGCTCAGCGACCAGTTCAGGTGTCCGGCCCACAGGGCAAACAGCATGATGGCCATGCCGATGATCCACAGCCAGACCACGACAGGCACCGGGCCGGCCGCACGCATATCTGCGCGCACGGCGTTGCCAAGGTAAAGGATCAGCACGGCCAGCCCGCCCAGCGTCCAAGCCAGCACCGGCCCCACGACGTAAAGTGCGCCGATGGCATAAAAGGGCCAGGTCCAGACTAACGTGCGATAAACCAGACGTTCGACTGGATTCAGGTCGGTCATGCCTTGGCTGCGGGCTTGGTCAGCAGCCGGCTGATCAAGGCAAGCCGGACCCAGACCATCGCAAGGGCCATAAGCATCATCAGCGTGGCGGCGATGCCAGCCGCGATGGCAAGTTTGCGATTGGGCGACGATGGGCGATCCGCCAGCGACGGATTTTCCAGCACCTGCACCAGCGGGTAAGAGGCGTAGACATCCGATTTGCTCGACTGGGCACGGGCAATGGCCGAGGCAAAGACTGCCTCTGCCACCGAAAAATCGCGCTCCAGATCCTGAAGCTGCGCGGCCGCGGCGGCCTTGCTGGTCAGGTCCGTCTGTCCGTCAGCGAATTGCGCCTGCAATGTCGTCAGTTCCTGAAAAAGCCCGGCCCGGTCGACGTCCTTGCGCACAAGGTCCGACAGCAGGTCAGCCCGGACGCCGTGCGGGGCAAGGTCGAGGGTGGAAAGTGTGGCCGTGTCCAGCCCGGTTGTCGCCGTAGCCAGTTGCAAGGCGGCAGCGCGGGCTGTGTCGCGCGCGCCGTGCGCGGCAACGACCTTGGGATGCGCCGCGCCGTATTGGGCGGATGCTGCGGCAAGTTCCGTGCCAAATAACGCGACCTCGTCGATCAGGGCGAGGTAAGAGCCGTCGGCGTAAAGCTTAAGCGTCTTGGCGGCGGCTTCCGGATCTAGGCCAAGCTGACGCGACATCGCCGCGACCGCAGCATCGGCTTCTGAAAGGGCTGCGGCGCGGCTGCGGATTTCGGTCTGCAGCGCGAGGTTACGGTCCAGCAGCACATCGTATTGCTGAACTGACAACAAACCCGTTTGATCCTGAAGCGTCGAAATCTCTGCCCGGGTCCCGGCCACAGAGTCGCGGTAGTCGGCAATCGCTTGCAGGCTGCTGCCTTGGCGCGTGTTAACCTCGTCCGTCCGAAGGGCGTCAAGTTCGCGGAAAAAGGCCGTCAGGATCGCGTCGCCGCGCGCTTGGGCATCCTGCGGGCTGCTGCCGATCATCTGAAAATGGATCAGGCTGGTTTGATTGACCAGTTCGACGCGCGGCTGGCCAAGGTCGCTTTGGCCAATGTCCAGCGACTTTGCAGCAGCGGCAAGAATGCGGTCTGCGCTCAGCAGGCGTTTGTAGGTTTCAGTCGGACTAACGGCATTGCTGGAAAACGCCGAGTTTGCAGAGGATGACGCCTGACCGATCCCGTTCAGGTTCAATGATGCAGAAGCGCCAGAGCCGGGCAGGATCAGCGAGGTAGAGGATGTGTATTTTAGCGGTGCGGTCCGCAGATAGCCCATGATCGGGGCCCAGATCATCGCGGCACCAAGAATGGCAAAGGCGGCATACCGCGGCAACCGGCCCAGATCGCTAAGCTTGCCACCGACAAAAGCGCGCTTGACCTTGCCTTTGCGGCGGCCAGGCCGGGGGGCGGTCAGGGTCGTGTCGGCTGGCGCATAAGACATGGGTTAACTTTCCTTTAACCTAGGTCCTAACAATTTGAACCGCATGCATCACTCGCCCGAAAGGGCACCTGCGGGTCGCATCGGGCGCGGTGGCCTATCCGTCCGGATAGGTCCGCAAGATCCGGCCGTGCGGGCGGTCAGCGTTTTGGTGCGCCAGTTTGTTACCTTCGCTTTGACCGCTCGCATGAACGAAAAAGGGGCGTTGTGTGCGCCTAAGCCCAGCGAATCGGGCAACTGGTCGCAGTCGTCGGCGATCAAAACGCCCATGACGGGTCCGCGGTTCAAAGGTTCCACATTCGGGCGTGCGGGCATTCGGGGCCTGATTTCCGGAAAATTTAACGCGCATTCTACTCAAAAAGTATATGCGCGTTAACCATTGGCACAGGACAGCATCACCGCATGGCTGTCGCAGTATCCTCTGCCCAGCGAATCTACCCGGTCGTTCCGTTGCACCAAACCCCTATTTTCATTGATCTGATGGCAACCGAACTGAATACCGGATGCCCAGATGAAACATGCAACTTTCGACTTCGATGCCAATGTCACAGCCTTTGCCGGTGCCCAGACCTATCTTCCGGCGCTTGATCTATCGCTTGTTGATAGCACCCTTCAGGGTGCAGTCGATGCGTTGCTTCTGCCCGGCAAGCGCAAGGCGTTTTTCATCAATGCGCATTGCTGCAACGTGATGCACCGGGACCGGGCCTATATGAAAGCGGTGCGCTGCGCCGACGTGCTGTTGCCAGATGGGATCGGCGTGGAATTGGCGGGCAGGATGACCGGACAGCGCCTTGCCGGCAACCTGAACGGCACGGACCTGATCCCCGCACTGCTGGCGCAGGCGGCGAAGGCTGGCAAGTCGGTCTATCTATTCGGGGGCACGCCGGGGACAGCGGACGCTGCGGCGGCCACCCTGATCCAGCGCATTCCAGATCTGCAGGTCGCGGGTACCCGCGACGGGTTCGCAGGTGCGCAGAACACCGACGCCGTCATCGCTGATATCAATGCCAGCGGCGCACACATTGTGCTGGTCGCCCTTGGCGTGCCGCTGCAGGAAAACTGGATCGACAAACACGCCCACAAACTGGACGCGCAGTTGGTGACGGGTGTCGGCGCGGCACTGGATTTTCTGGCTGGCAATGTCAGCCGTGCGCCCGTTTGGGTGCGCCGCGCCCGGTCCGAATGGATCTGGCGTCTGGCGCAGGAACCGCGCCGCCTTGCACGTCGCTACCTTGCGGGCAATCTGACCTTTCTGGCGCGCGCAGGTATGGCAACATTGCGCCGTGTGTCAGCGGCAAGCGCGATGCGCAGGACGCTTGATGTCACAGTCGCAGGCGCCGCCTGTGTGGCGCTTGCCCCGGTTCTGGCGCTAACGGCGATCGCGATCAAGGCAGACTCGCCTGGGCCGGTGCTGTTCAAGCAGACCCGCATTGGACATAACAGCCAGCCCTTCACGATATTCAAGTTCCGGTCGATGGTGCAGGACGCCAAGGCGCGCCGTGCGGCCCTTTTGGCCACGTCTGACCGCGACGGCATCTGCTTTAAATCCAAATCCGATCCGCGCATTACAAAGGTTGGCAAGGTGATCCGGCGTCTGTCCATCGACGAGCTGCCGCAAATCCTGAACGTTCTGCGCGGGGACATGGCAATCGTTGGTCCGCGCCCTGCGCTGCCGGACGAAGTCGCGGCCTATCCGGCCCGCGCGATGCAGCGTTTGTCCGTAAAGCAGGGCATCACTGGGATGTGGCAAGTTTCTGGTCGTGCCGATATCGCATTCGACGAGATGATCGATATGGACCTGACCTATGCCCGGTCGCGGACCATCATGCTTGACCTGACGCTGATCGCCCGCACATTCCGCGCCGTTCTGTCGGGGCGCGGCGCCCACTAACTGACTGGTCACAAAGTGGCAAAGCAGGCAGCCCTAGGGCTGCCTGTTTGCGTTTGCAGATAGCAGCCAATCACCACATGCCCGCGACGTGTTTACCTTGCCAGCAGGGTCGCGGCCCCCAAAACGCCGAAGATCCGACCGATCTCTGCTATATTTGTGACCGTGCTATCGTAACAGGCCAGCGCATCGCCGGGCAGCAAGTAGGGGTCGTAATCGTCCCGGTCGGCGCGGCGCAGCAAATCTTCGATATCGCGTTCAATCACGGCGGACACGCCGGTGATCGGGTTGCGGGTGAACAGCACCGATGATCGGTCCGCGCTTGTGCTACGCGGCCCGCCGACACAGTTCGCGTCGATCACCGCCTGCAGGTAACGCGTGCCGTATGGCACCTCTCGGACGGTTTGGCCGATGGCAGATGACGCGTTATTGGTCGCGGGCTGGGTCAGGTTCGACAGGAACAGGCTGACGCCCGGCGGGCTGATCGGGCTGGGCCGCATCAGGTCTTCTTGGAAACACTGGCGGCTTGGGACGCGGATTTCGTCGCCGCTTAGCAGCATGATGTCGACGGCATTCTGCCCTTCGAATACGCCGCGCATGTCCAGCCGGTACAGCGCACCGCCGCGCCGCACTTCAACTGCGGATATGTCGGCATCAGGCCGCACGCCGCCGACAGCGCGCAGGGCGGCGGATAGGTTGCGCCCTTCGGTCGAGGCACCAAGGGCCGTTTGACGCACGACATCAAGGCGATCGCCCATCACGCCGCCAATTTCCACCGCATGTGGTTCGAACACAGCGCCCGATACGGCCACGTTGACAGAGGCGAAATCCGTCACGCGGACCGACAGCTGCGGTGTATCGGCGTAGAAATCCTTGGAGTGCAGGCCGCGCAGGATGTCTGCCTCTACCTCGGATGTAGATCGGCCCTGCGCTTGGATCGGGTCAAGGAACGGCAGTTTCAACGTCCCGTCGCGTGACACGACGTAGGATCCGCTAAATGTCGGATCGTCGCCAACACGCACATCAAGAAGGTCGTTCCGGGTCAGCCGTTCGCCCTGCAGGATGGAAGCGGCCATCGTGCTGCCTTTGCCAAGACTTGCGCCAGCCGCGTCGACGCCGCCCAAGGGCAGACACTTTTGCGCGTTCAGCGGCTCTGACCGCAGGTACATTGCATTCTGGCGGGTCACGGCAGGGTCGCGATACTGGGCCTGATAGGCATCGCCTTTGGCCACCGCCTCGATGTTGTCGGGCGTGTCGTAAGCGGTACAGGCCGGCGTCAACATCAGGACTGACAGGGCGCAGGATAGGTGGAGTGAATGGGCCAATGCGAACCTCTGCTATCTGTCGTTGTAAGTAGCCTATGCCGATTCAACGTGACGGTCCAAGGGGCAGCTGGATCAAGCCCTATCCGGACGGGTAGGATGTTGCCCTTTTGCGCGTGTCCGCTGGCCTGAGGGGGCGGGGACAGACGGGGTAGGGTGCCTTTAAAGTTTGTTTACCGCAATCACCGGGACAACTGAAACATGCAGGCGACGTCACGATCCAAGGACCTGATCGGCAATCTGATGGCCTACGGCGCATCCGAAGTCGCGGCCAAGGCGTCGCGCCTGATCGTTGTCATCGCCGTCGCCCGGACGCTGGACTTGACGCAGATCGGTGTCGCCGCAACGGCGATGGCGGCTGGCGACATCCTGAAATCGCTGACGCAAAACGGTGTCGGCCAACGGATCATCGCCGCGCGCGACGACGCGCTAGAGGCTGTCTGCGCCACCGCACACCGGATCTTTTGGGGGTGGAGCATCGGATTGTTCGCTGTGCAGACCGCCATCGCCGCCGGCTTCTGGCTGTCGGGCGGCAGCGTGACGCTGTCGATGCTGGTTTTCCTGCTCGGTGCTGAATACCTGTTCATGCCGGCAGGTCTGGTTCAAGGCGCGCTTGCGATGCGGGCAGGCAAGCTGCGCCGCACCGCATCCATCGCGGGGGCGCAGGTCGTGGGGGCGAACCTGATGTCTGTGCTGCTGGTGCTTGTCTGGCCGTCAGCGCTTGCGCTGATCCTGCCGCGGCTGCTGTCCGCGCCGATCTGGTTGATCGCCATGCGCCGCCTGCACCCTTGGACCCGCGACGCCGCCGCAGGCTTTGCCCCGCTGCGCCCCTTCGTCGATTACGGATGGGCTGTGCTGGGGGTGGAGCTGGTCAAGGCGCTGCGGATGCAGGCTGACAAGCTGATCGTCGGCCTTTTGATGGGATCAAAGGCGCTGGGCCTATATTTCATGGCCTTCAACGCGGGTCTTGGCCTGTCGAACGCCTTTACCGTCGCCTTTGCCACGGTCCTGTTTCCGCATCTGACCCAGACCGCCAACCGCAATGCGGCTTTGCGCGGCAGCTTTCTGATCGGTGTTGGCGTGATCGGTCCGGTGGTGGTCCTGCAAGCACTGGCAGCCCCCTATTACATCCCGGTCCTGCTGGGCGAGAGTTGGGCCGAGATCGGTGACATCGTATCGATCCTTTGCCTTGTGGCGATCCCCACGACGCTTTGGACCGCCGCCGCTGGCTGGCTGCGGGCCAACAACCGGCCGCAGGTTGAACTGGCTGTGACCGTGGCGCTGGCCGCCGGCGTCATTGCCAATACGGTTTTGCTTGCCCCGCTAGGCCTGACCGTCGTCGCCACCGGCTATGCCATCACCACGACGACCATCTTCGTCGCCGCCTCGCTTCCTGCGATCCGCGCCGCCTTTTTCCCCCGTCCAGCACAGGTTTAATCCAAAATGAAATTCACAGTTGTCATTCCTTGCTACAACGCCGCTGCGACACTGCTGGACACGCTGTCCAGCATCACATCCCAGACCCACCCGGCGTTGCAGGTGATCTGCGTTGACGATGGATCCAAGGACGCGACCCGTGCCATCTTGCGCGCAGTGTCCGCGCAAGATGCGCGCGTCACGCTGGTCCGCAATCGCGGCAAAGGGCCATCCGATGCCCGCAATCACGGCGCATCATTTGCGGCACCCGGCGATGTCATCGCCTTCTGCGACGCCGACGACATCTGGTCGCGGGCGAAGCTGGCACAGCTGGCCGTCGTCTTGGCCGACCCGTCGATTGATGCCGCCTTCGGTCAGGTCGCCTTTTTCAAAGGCGCACCAGCAAGCGCATCGTCGTTTTCAACCGTGCCGCAAGGGCCGCTGACCATCCCGATGCTGCTGGGCGAAAACCCTGTCTGCACCATGTCAAACATCGCAATCCGGCAGGACGTTTTCGCAGCATCTGGCGGTTTCGACACAAGGATCGTGCACAACGAGGATCTGGAATGGCTGATCCGCGTGGTCGGAGCAGGGGCCAACATCGTCGGCACCCCCCAGCGCCAGACATGGTATCGGGCCAGCACCGGCGGACTATCCTCTGACCTTTCTGCGATGGCGGAAGGACGCGATATGGCGCTGCAGACGGCGGCCGAATTTGGCTATGCGCCGGACCGCGCCGCCGAGGCGGTGCATCAGCGTTACCTTGCCCGCCGGGCCCTGCGCCTTGACCAAGGGCGCATCAAACCGCTGCGCTATACACTGCGCGGTTTGCTCTTCAGTCCCAAAGCATTCTTTTCGACGCCCCGCCGTGGGGTGCTGACGCTGCTTGGGGCCTGCGGCGCGCTGATGATGCCGCGCAGGCTGTCCCGCCGCCTTTTTGCGCGCTGAGTTTTTAAAGGAGATCGATCATGCCCCGTGTCACCATCGTCGTCCCTGCCTATAATACCGCCCGGACCCTTGCGGGCACGTTGTCTGCCTTACTGGACCAGACCTTTCGCGATTTCGAGATCGTCGTTGTCGACGACGGGTCCAGCGACGCGACAGCCGCCATCGCGACATCCTTTCAGGGTGATCTGCGTGTTCGCCTGATCCAGCAGCCCAACCACGGCCTTGCGGGGGCCCGCAACACGGGTATCGCGGCCGCGAAGGGTGATCTTATCGGGTTCTGCGATGCCGATGACCTGTGGGAGCCGTGGAAGCTGCATGCGCATGTCCGGCACCTGGACGCGTCACCGCTTGTCGGCGTCAGCTACGCAGGCTCTGCCTTGATCGATGACGATGGCAGGTTTTTGAAACAGGCGCAGCACCCGCGCCTGACCGGGGTCGACGCGGCGCATATCCTTAAGCGCAATCCTATCGGGAATGGGTCAGCGCCGGTCATCCGTCGCGCGGTGTTTGACGCCATCGCTTATCGCCCGGCGTTCCAGATCGCGCGTGACTGGTACTTTGACGAAACCTTCCGGCAATCCGAAGACATCGAATGCTGGGTGCGGATCGCGCTGACGACCAACTGGCGGTTCGAAGGCGTGCCCGGCCTGCTGACCCGCTACCGCATCAGCGCTGGCGGCTTGTCCGCCGCGACCGATCGCCAGTTGGCCGCGTGGGAGGCGATGATCGCCAAGCTGACGCCCCTTGATCCAGCAATGATGACCCGTCTTGCCCCGGCGGCACGCGCCTACCAACTGCGCTATCTTGCGCGGCGTGCGGTCAGCGACGGTGACGGTGTGCGCGCGTGGCGGATGATCACCGACGCACTGCGCCAGTCCTGGATTCCGCTGGTCGAAGAGCCGATCAAGACCGTCACCACGGCGGTCGCAGCCCTTGCCCTGCGGCTGGGCGGGCGGGCTGTGATGGCATCGCTGCTGACACTAAAGGCGCACAAACCATGACCCGCCGTCCCACCGTGCTGCACCTTGTCGATGACACCAACGCTGGCGGTGTGATGCGCGTCGTCGATTTCCTCGTGACCTCTGGCGACCTGCAGGCGCAGGCCCGGCATGTCACGCAGCAGGTCGCCCGTGGCCGCATCCGGCCCGCGCGTCTAAAAGCGGACGTCATCGTCTCTCATCTTACCTTAAACTGGCGCGGCATGCCGGGGCTGGCTGCATTGCGCGCCGTCAATCTGCGCACCCCGATGATCCACGTCGAACACAGTTATACGGCTGGGTTTGTGACGCATAATGTTTCCTCCCCCGGGCGTTTCCTTGCGATGCTGCGGCTTGGGTTTACCAACTTCGACAAGGTCGTCGCTGTCAGCGCCGCGCAGGCGAAATGGATCGACGAAAATGCCCTGTGCCCCGCTGACAAAATCACGGTCATTCCATCCTGCGTTGATCTGCAAGCCTTTCGCGCCGTCCCTGGTCACGCTGGCCCGGTTCGGGTGTTTGGCGCGATTGGGCGCCTTGATCGGCAAAAAGGGTTCGACACCCTCATCGCTGCTTTCCGCACGCTATCAAGTCCAGACATGGCCCTGCACATCTACGGTCAAGGTGATGAAGAGGCGTCACTGCGCCGTCTTGCGTTAGATGATCCGCGCATACATTTCAAAGGCTTCTCTGCCGCGCCGACCCTTGCTTTCGCGGCCGTCGATGCGGTGATCATGCCGTCCCGCTGGGAGGCTTACGGCCTTGTGGCCATCGAAGCGTTGAGTGCGGGCAGATCTGTGATTTGCGCCGATGTGGACGGGTTGAACGATCACGCCGCCCACGGTGGAATGGTCGTGCCGCTTGGCACAAAGAGCGAGATTTGCCACGCGCTGTCGCGTGTTATGACGCGGGGGACCGGCCTTGTGGCGCAAAACCGGTCTGTGCGTGTGCTCGAGGATGCATTCCTTCAATCTTGGAGCGACCTGATAGCGCATCAAGGCGCGTCACACCGGTGGTCCGCAAGGGGGCCAGGGCTACAGCCGTCTCAAAGCTGACTTCGGTGGCAAGCTGAGTGAGAGTCTGCTGTGCGGACTAAGCAGGCCTTCCTGACAAGTTCGCCAAGGTCAGCACTGAGTACGTTCAAAAACGTTGGTTTCTGAACGTACTATGCAAACGGGAAGGGCGGGCTGGTAGCCGTTTATGTCTGTGGTCCATGAGACCCCGGGTGCGCTTTCAAATTACTGGGACGCATTGATTCAGAAGCGCGCTAACCGTCAAAGTGGTTTGATCGAAAAGCTCTCAACATCTGCAAATGTCATGTTTGGAATGTAGAACTGCGTCCCACCACCCGGAAGCTTTTTGCTGCCCCTCGCCTCGATGGCACTGTTGCGTTTACTTTGACCCCCGCTAGAGCGATCCATTCCTTTGAAGCCGCCGAACCAACCATAGACCGGGTTAGCCAGAACGATCTCGAGGATATACTCGAGCGAATTCCACTCTTCCTTGATCACTGACGTCAGACGCCCCCATTCACGGGCGGAAACCCCATTTGCTTCGGCCATCTTGAGCTTTTGCACGAGGCCGCCATCGTGCTTGTACGGAAGTGATGACGTCCACCAAGGGCTCATCGCGAAATCCGCAGGCGGCGGGTCGTTCGGGCTGACACTGGGATAGCTGTTGAATTTGTAGACCTTCATACCCTTAGGCAGCAGGTCCTTGGTCGGCGGACCGAACATAAGCTGGAATGCTTCCGATACAGTTGCGCCAGATGCCGGATCGGTGACAATCGCACCAACCTGCGCCCAATTCAGTTCTTCATTTAATGGCATTTTGTACAGAATCCTTGCTTATCTGAACCTATAAGAGCGCCGCGGCTAAAAAGCGGAGCATCCATCCAGACCCAACCGATATTCCCTAGGTCGCCAGCTTACCGGTTGACGTTGCTCTTGTTTCACAAAGCGATCAAGTCTTTGTTACCCGCTGTGCGGTGGTTTGGACTTCAGACCCCTACTTTATAATCGCCTGCGGTCATGTGATGTTGTCCGCCACTTAAGAAACGCGAGCGGATGGGGTGGATTTAAAATACGGTGCCCGCGTTTATGGCGGCTTCAAAATCCCTCGTGTGTGGAATGGTCAAAAATCTTATCGTTTCACGCGGCCACGAACCCGTTCAGGACTCAGACAGTTTTTGAACGTTTTGGCTCACAGTTGAACGCAGCGATGCATGCGCCGCGCAGCCTCAAAACAAAGGGCTCGCGCCAGCCGTTCGCTACGGACCTCACGAACGTCCGGCATAGGCCCCAGGTGACGCGCCGAGGGGATGTACACCTCGATTATGTCTCAGGTCGTTTTGAAGCAGCGGCATCAGGGCGCCAATGACCGTGGCTTAAACTCACGAACAGCCTGCAACGCGGACCACGCTTTGCTTTGCAATTTGTACAGCCAAGGCGCGCAGCGCTGCGATATTCTAAGTTTCGCGGTCCCTGTCGTTGCAGTCAGCGAATGACATTTAGCGACCTGTCCCGCTACCCCGCACTACCGAAAATAGGTGCGGACAAATTCAGATCATCACGGGGCCAGAGGTCAGGCTAGGGCAAGCAGCCCGCTAATGTGCCTCTATCCTTTCGAACTGACCTCAAATCTATCATCGCACCCGCACAGGCGCTGCAAATTTAAGCATGGCAGAATCCCTGACTGATTTCGCGCAACCTTTCTGCACGCCGGTTTGACAGGGCAGATGATTAATCGCCGGTTGGTCCCCAGCGGCAGGGTTGCCTGTCACGCCACGCACATTCGGGGAACACACGTATGATACATCGGATCAAAACCAGACTTCTCAGCTCGGCCGTCGGACTTGCGCTTATGGCGCTTCCGGCTTGGGCCGACGGCACCTTGCGGATCGGCATGACGGCCTCTGACATTCCGCTCACGACCGGCCAGACCGACCAAGGGGGCGAGGGGATGCGCTTCATGGGGTATACGGTGTATGACGCGCTGATTAACTGGGACCTGACCTCTGCCGACAAACCGTCGGGTTTGATCCCGGGCCTTGCGACGGAATGGACCGTTGGCGAGGATCAGCTGACATGGACCTTTAAGATCCGTGAAGGTGTTAAATTTCACGACGGGTCTGACTTTACGGCAGACGATGTCGTGTGGAACTTTGACAAGCTGCTGGATGATACGTCCGAACAATACGACCCGCGCCAGTCCGCGCAGGGTAAATCGCGTATTCCGGCTGTCGCCAGCTACCGCGCTGTTGATCCGCAAACGCTAGAAATCGTCACCAACGTGCCTGACGCAACGCTGCCTTACCAGTTGGCGTGGATCCTGATGTCGTCCCCTGCCCAGTGGGAAGCGCTTGGCAAAAGCTGGGATGCCTTTGCCGAAGACCCCTCTGGCACTGGACCTTGGATCATGGACAGCTTTGTGCCGCGCGAACGGGCAGAGCTGCTGCCGAACGCGGCCTATTGGGACGACACCCGCGTGCCGCAACTGGACAAGATGATCCTGATCCCGCTGCCTGAACCCAACGCCCGGTCTGCCGCGCTGATGTCCGGTCAGGTCGACTGGATCGAGGCACCGGCCCCCGACATGATCCCCGCCTTGCAAGGCAACGGATTCGAAATCGTGTCCAACACCCTGCCGCATAACTGGACGTGGCACCTGTCCCGCGTCGAAGGCTCGCCTTGGAATGACATCAACGTGCGCAAGGCGGCCAACCTGGCCATCGACCGCGAAGGCATGTCGGTGCTGCTGGGCGGCATGATGGTCCCGGCAGAAGGCTTCTTGCCGCCCGGCTCGCAATGGTTTGGCACGCCGGATTTCAAGGTCACCTATGACATCGAGGCCGCCAAGGCGCTGATGGAGGAATCCGGCTATGGCCCCGACAACCGCCTGACGGTCAAGGCGCTGATCTCTCCGTCCGGGTCTGGTCAGATGCTGCCGCTGCCGATGAACGAGTTCATTCAGCAAAACCTTGCAGAGGTCTGGATCGACGTGGAATTCGAGGTCGTCGAGTGGAACACGATGATCAACATCTGGCGTGCTGGCGCGGCTGACGACAGCAGCCAAGGTGCCCAGTCGATCAACTTTACCTACTTCATTCAGGACCCGTTCACCGGTCTGATCCGGCACCTGTCTTGCGACCTGATTGCCCCCAATGGCACCAACTGGGGCCACTACTGCGATCCGGAAATGGAAGAGCTGATCAAGCAGATTCGCACCACCTTTGATCCCGAAGAGCAGACTAAAGTCCTGCAAAAGACGCATGAGAAGTACGTCAATGACGCGCTGTTCCTGATGGTCACGCACGACGTGGCACCGCGTGCGATGAACGCAAATGTCAAAGGCTTTGTGCAGGCGCAGAACTGGTACCAGAACTTCAGCTCGATCACGATGGAGTAGAAAGGGCAGGGGCGGCCACAGCGCCGCCCCGTCCGATATATCATGTTTACATATCTTCTGCGCCGCCTCGTTTACGTGATCCCTGTCGCCCTTGGCGTCAGCCTGATCTGTTTTCTTCTTGTTCACATTGCCCCGGGCGATCCGCTGGTCGCGGTCATGCCCATCGATGCCACAGCCGAGCAAGAGGCTGAAATGCGCGCCGTCTACGGCTTTGATAAACCGCTGCCTGTGCAGTTCGGTATCTGGCTGGGAAATGCGGTGCAGGGTGATCTGGGCCGGTCCATCGCCACCGGCCGCGCCGTCGCACCAGAGGTGACGCGCGCTGTCGGCAACACTCTGCTACTGGCCGCCGCCGCCAGCGTGATCGGCTTTCCGCTTGGTATCTTCTTTGGTTTCATGGCGGGCTATCTGCGCGATACGGTCTGGGACCGGATCATCACTGCCACCGCCATCGCCGGGGTATCAACGCCGAATTATTGGCTGGGGATGGTGCTGGTCATCATCTTTTCAATCACCTTGCCGTGGCTGCCGTCTATGGGTGCGGGGCCGGGTGGATCGTCTGATTGGACATGGGATTGGCTGCATATGCGCCACCTTGTCCTGCCCGCGATCACCTTGGCCGTGGTTCCGATGGGGATCGTCATGCGCACGACGCGGGCGCTGGTGTCGGACATTCTGGATCAGGATTTCGTGCAGGCGCTTTATGCCAAAGGCATGACGAATAGCGGCGTGCTGCGCCACGTTGCCCGCAACGCCGCCCCAACGGCGCTGTCCGTCATCGGTCTGCAACTGGGCTATCTGCTGGGCGGGTCTATCCTGATCGAGACTGTCTTTAACTGGCCCGGCTCCGGCTATCTGCTATCGGTCGCGATCCTGCAACGGGATTTGCCGATGCTGCAGGGCACGATCCTTGTGCTGGCGATGTTTTTTGTCACGCTGAACCTACTGGTGGATATCGCCCAATCCATGATTGACCCAAGGATTTCGCGCGCATGACCTATACCGCAACCTCCACATCCACTGCGCTAGAGGTGCCAGCCGCCCCAACCGTCGGGTATTGGGCCGGGGTCTGGCGCCGTTTGCGCCGCGATCCTGTGTCGCTGATCTGTGCGGCGATCCTGCTGGCGCTGATCTTTTGCGCCATCTTTGCGCCTTGGCTCGGCTTTGCTGATCCATACACCGGATCAATGATCGCGCGCCTGAAACCCATCGGGACGCCGGGGCATATCCTTGGCACGGACGAGCTTGGCCGCGATATGCTGGCCCGGCTGATCTATGGCGGACGGCTGACGCTGTTCCTTGGCATCACGCCTGTCGTTGCAGCCTTTGTGATTGGCACCTCGCTTGGTCTGATCGCGGGCTATGTCGGCGGCTGGGTCAATTCGATGATCATGCGCGTGACGGATATCTTCTTTGCCTTCCCGTCTGTGCTGCTGGCCATCGCGATCTCTGGTGCGCTGGGGGCGGGGGTGGTGAATTCGCTTGTGTCGCTGACCATCGTCTTCATCCCGCCGATCACCCGCGTCGCCGAAAGCGTCACCGCATCCGTGCGCAAGCTGGACTACGTCGATGCGGCGCGCGCCAGCGGGGCGGGCAACTTTACCATCGTGCGGGTGCAGGTGCTGGGCAATGTGCTGGGGCCGATCTTTGTCTACGCTACCAGCCTGACCAGCGTGTGCATGATCATTTCCGCTGGCCTGTCGTTCCTTGGCCTTGGCGTCAAACCGCCAGAGCCAGAGTGGGGTCTGATGCTCAATACCCTGCGTACGGCAATCTACATCAATCCATGGGTGGCGGCGTTGCCGGGCATGATGATCTTCATCACGTCCCTTTGCCTGAACCTGCTCAGCGACGGTCTAAGGAGCGCGATGAATGTCCGCCAATAACACCATCACGACAGCCCCGTCATTGGCGGACATCGGCGGCCCGCGTCAGCCCTTGATCACCGCCAAGGACCTGACCTGCCACTTTCCGGTCCGCGCCGGAATACTGGCCCCGAAAAAGGTGGTCCGCGCCGTCGATGGCATCGATTTTACCATCGCAAAAGGAGAGACCCTTGGCGTCGTCGGCGAGTCCGGTTGCGGCAAGTCGACAACCGCCCGCTTGCTGATCGGTCTGGTGCCGATCACGGGCGGCAAGATCATCTATGACGGGCAAGAGCTGAACGCGGACCTTAGCCTGCGCGATCTGCGGCGCGGCGTGCAGATGGTGTTTCAGGACAGCTTTGCATCGCTTAACCCGCGCATGACGATCGAGGAAACGATTGCCTTCGGCCCCAAGGTGAACGGCGTGCCGCAGGCCGAGGCGTTGGCGATTGCCCGCGATCTGCTGGACCGGATCGGCCTTGATCCCGCGCGGTTTGCGGGGCGTTACCCGCACGAGCTGTCCGGCGGCCAGCGGCAGCGGGTCAATATCGGGCGCGCCCTTGCGATGCGGCCCCGGCTGTTGATCCTAGATGAAGCCGTGTCCGCGCTGGATAAATCGGTCGAAGCGCAGGTACTGAACCTGCTTGAAGACCTGCGGCGCGATTTTGATCTGACTTATATGTTCATCAGCCACGACCTGAACGTGGTCCGCTTCATCTCTGACCGGTTGATGGTGATGTATCTGGGCGAGGTGGTCGAGGTTGGCCCCGCAGAGGCGCTGTATCACAAGCAGGCGCATCCTTATACGGCAGCGCTATTTTCCGCGATGCCGTCAATGGACCCGGACGCGCGCACGCAGGTGCCGCCCTTGGCTGGTGATCCGCCCAATCCCATTGATCCGCCCTCTGGTTGCCGGTTTCACACCCGCTGCCCGCTGGTCAAATCGGTGTGCAGCAGTCTAAAGCCCCGCGCCATCACGCTGAATGAGGGGCATCAGGTGGCTTGCCACATCCATGATCCCGCGTCCGGGTATGAAGAGGTCGCAGCATGAGCGCGCTTGTCGAAATCGAGGACCTGACCGTCCGCTTTAGCGGCGAACGTACGGTTCATGCGCTGAACGGCGTCAGCCTGTCGGTGGAAAAGGGCGAAGTCGTCGCCCTGCTGGGGGAAAGCGGATCGGGCAAAAGCGTCACGCTGAAATCCTTGATGCAGCTTTTGCCCGGCAAGCGCACCAAGATTGGCGGTAAGATCGCCTTTGACGGCCGCGATGTGCTGAAACTCAAGGGCCGAGAGCTGGCGAACTTTCGCGGGCCAGAGGTCGCGATGATCTTTCAGGACCCGTCGCTGGCGCTGGACCCGGTCTATGCCATCGGCACCCAGATCGCCGAAACCGTCATGCGCCACGAGGGGCTATCCCGCCCCGACGCCAATGCGCGCGCCCTTGATATGCTTAAGCGGGTGCGCATTCCCTCGCCGGAACGGCGGCTGTCGAACTACCCGCACGAGATGTCGGGCGGCATGCGGCAGCGGGCGATGATCGCGCTTGCGCTGGCCTGCGGCCCGCGCCTGCTGTTGGCGGACGAGCCGACGACAGCGCTGGATGCCACGGTGCAGATGCAGGTGCTGCTGCTCCTGCGAGAATTGCAGCAGGAAATGGGCATGTCGGTGATTTTCGTCACCCATGACATTGGCGTCGCGGTTGAAATCGCGGACCGGGTGGCGGTGATGTATGCGGGCACCATTGTTGAAACCGGCACCATCGCCGAAATCATCAAAGATCCTCGTCACCCCTACACAAAGGGACTTTTGGCCGCGAACCTGCACGGCGCGGTCAAGGGCGCGCGCCTTGATGCCATCCCCGGCGCGCCGCCCACACTCGAAGAACCACCAACAAGCTGCCCCTTTGCCCCCCGGTGTCCGGTGGCCATGGCGGCTTGTCGCGCTGCCCGCCCGCCGCTGATCAGCAAAGGACCGGGCCGCGCCGTCGCATGTATATTAGAGGCAGAGAGCGTCCTATGAGTGAGATTGAAAAAAAACTGGCAGACATGGGTCTGGAACTGCCGCCCGATTGTCCGTCGCGGGCCAGCTATCTGAAATACCGCACGTGGAACGGTCTGTTGTTCCTGTCGGGGCAGATTTGCGAATGGAACGGCACGCCCAAATGGCTGGGCCCGATCACGCCCGAAACGTCGATGGAGGAAAGCCGCAAAGCCGCGCAGTTGTGTGCCCTGAACCTGCTGTTCTGCACCAAAGAGGCGCTAGGCTCGCTGGACCGCGTCAGCGCCGTGCTGCGCGTCGGCGGCTTTGTGAATGCGGGGCCGACCTATAAAACCGGACCTGCGGTCATCGACGGCGCGTCGCGGCTGTTCATTGACCTGTTCGGGGATGCGGGCCAGCATGCACGCACGGCTGTCTGCGTATCAAGCCTGCCCGAAAACGCCGCGGTCGAGGTGGACGCCGTGCTGGCCTATACATGAGGCTGGTGCCCAACGCGCTGGCGCAGCGCAGCGCGCCTTGGACGCAGGTGCAAGACGCGATCCTGTCCGATGCGGCGCTAAGGGCGGCGCGACAGGTGGTGTCATCATGGGATGGCTATGCGCCCACGCCGCTGCACGTTTTGCCGGGGTTGGCCGCGCAGGCGGGGATCGCGTCGCTGCACATTAAGGATGAAAGCGGCCGCTTTGGCATCGGCAGTTTCAAGGCGCTGGGCGGGGCCTATGCCGTGGCGCAGGTGCTTGCGCAGCACCCCAGCCCGGCTGACATCGTCGTGACCTGCGCCACCGACGGCAACCACGGCCGGTCCGTCGCATGGAGCGCGCAGCGCTTTGGCTGCCGCGCTGTGATCTTTATCCACGAAACGGTATCGCAGGGCCGGGCCGATGCGATTGCCAGTTTCGGGGCCGAGGTCCGGCGCGTGCCAGGGGGCTATGACGACAGCGTGCGCAGCGCCGCCGATGTCGCGGCGCGCGAAGGCTGGCACGTGGTGTCCGACACCTCTTGGCCCGGCTATACCGACGTGCCGCGCAACGTCATGCAAGGCTACGAGATTATGGCCGCCGAGGCCTTTGACGCGCTGCCCGCGCCGCCGACCCATATCTTTATCCAGACGGGCGTTGGCGGCGTTGCGGCTGCGGTCGCCGGTTTGGCAAAACGTCGCTGGGGCGATGCGCGGCCTTGTATCATCCTTGCCGACCCAACCGGTGCAGCGTGCTGGGCCGACAGCTTTTCCGCAGGAAAGCCGACTGTTGCGCAGGGCACTGTCGACACCCTGCAGGCTGGACTGGCGTGTGGAGAGGTCTCTGAACTGGCTTGGGACATCCTGAAGGACCACGGGGATTTCGCCATCACCGTGCCCGATCATCTGGTCGGCCCGATGATGCGCCAACTGGCCGCCCCCGCGAACGGCGATCCCGCGATAGAGGCGGGGGAATCTGCCGTGGCCGGCTTGGTCGCCTGTCTGTCTGCAGACGGCGCAATGCGGCATGCGATCGGCCTTGGCCCCGCGTCAAGTGTGCTGACCTTTGCGACCGAGGGCGCGACTGATCCCGCGCTGTACCGGTCCATCATCGCGGGGGATGATTTGCATGCGTAACCTGATCGCCGCCGTCGCCCAGATGGGGCCAATCGCACGGGACGCGCCGCGCAGCAGCGCGGTCGCGCGCATGTGTACGATGATGACCGACGCGGCGGACCGCGGTGCATCGCTGGTCGTCTTTCCCGAATTGGCGCTGACAACCTTCTTTCCGCGCTGGCATCTGGAAGGTGCCGATTTGGATCAGTGGTTTGAAACAGCGATGCCGAACGCGGCCACGCAGCCGCTGTTCGATTTGTCGGCCAAGCTGAATGTGGCCTTCCACCTTGGCTATGCCGAACTGACGCCGCAGGGGCAGCGATTTAATACGGCAATCATGGTCGAGGCGGGCCAGATCGTCGGAAAATACCGCAAAATCCACCTGCCGGGTCATCAAGAACCAGAGCCGTGGCGTCCGTTTCAGCACCTTGAAAAGCGGTATTTTGAAACCGGCGATCTGGGCTTTTCAGTCTTTGACGCACTTGGCGGCAAGGCGGGGATGTGTATTTGCAACGACCGGCGCTGGCTGGAAACATGGCGGATGCTGGGCCTGCAGGGTGCGGAACTGGTGGCGCTTGGCTACAACACGCCGCTGCATTATCCGCCCGCGCCGGAACATGATCACCTGCAGTATTTCCACAACGCCCTGTCGATACAGGCGGGCTGCTATCAAAACGGCCTTTGGGCGCTGGCGGCGGCCAAGGCCGGGCACGAGGAAGGCTGCGATCTGATCGGCGGCAGCATGATTGTCGCCCCGACCGGCGAAATCGTGGCGCAGGCCCTTGGGGTCGGGGACGAGGTGATCACCGCCCGCATCGACCTTGATCGCTGCGCCGAGATACGCCGCAATATCTTTGATCTGGCCAAGCACCGAGAGCCGCAGACCTATGGCCTTCTGACTGCGCCCAAGGCGGGGTGAGCGGGCCTTGGACGATTTAGAACATGCCGATGTCACCGCGCTTCTGGCGCAGTTCGCCGCAGGCATGGCCACGCCGAATGATGCCGCGGCGCTGGTGCTGGACCGGATCGCGCGGATTGACCCCAAGCTGAATGCCTATTCCACCCTTTCCCAAACCCTGCTGGCCGAGGCGCAGGCCGCGACGGACCGCTGGGCGCGGGGAATGCCGCAAGGGCCGCTGGACGGTGTGCCGATCGTCGTGAAGGACAATCTGGTGTCGCGCGGCTTGCCCGCGTCATGGGGCAACGCCGCGCTGTCCGCCCGCGTGGCCGCGCATGATGAGGTGCCGGTCGCGCGGCTCCGCGCCGCTGGTGCGCTGGTCATCGGTAAGGGCAATACGCCCGAATTTGCCGTCGACGGCTACACGGAAAACCTGACCTTTGGCGTGACCCGCAACCCCTTTGACCCCGCTCTGACGCCGGGTGGATCATCCGGCGGGGTGGTGGCGGCGGTGGCCTCTGGCATGGCCTTTGCGGGGCTGGCGACAGACGGCGGCGGGTCGATCCGCAGACCGGCAGGATATACCGGGCTGGTGGGGCTAAAGCCGGGGATGGGCCGCGTCGCCCGGGGCGGCGGCTTGCCGCAACTTTTGCTGGATTTCGAGGTTGCCGGACCCATCGCCCGGTCACTGCGCGATCTGCGGTTGCTGGATGCTGTGCTGTCAGGCCAAGCGGGTCGTGCGCAGGGGCGGGCACAGGGTCGTATTCTTGCGATCCCGGTTCTGGGCGATGCGCCGTGTGACCCTGTCATCCTGCAGGCTTTCGCGGACATGTGCGAGGCGCTACGCGGGCAGGGACACAGGGTGATCACGGGTGATCTGCCATATGACCTGTCGGACCTGAACGCCGGATGGGGCCATATCGCAGAGGTTGGTTTGGCCGCCTATTTCCAGCAGGACCCTGCTGTTGCTGCTGCAGCGGCGCAGAAATATCAGGCGATGGCAGCGCGTGGCCGTGCCTTTCCTGCCAGCGAATTTCAGGCCATTCAGCACGCTGTAACGGATCTGCGCCGCGCGGCGCAGGGGCTGTGGGGCTATGATGCGATCCTGATGCCGACCTCTGCCGCGCAGCCTTGGCCCGCCCATGAAAGCCACCCGGCGATGATCGCAGGCAAGCCTGCCGGGCCGCGCGGGCATGCGGTCTATACCGGTTGGGTCAATGCCGCAGGCCTGCCCGCCATCGCCTTTCCCGCGACGATTGCGGCGGGATTGCCGATGGGTCTGCAGCTGATTGGACCCGCCCAAAGCGAAGGCTGGCTGATGGACGTGGTAGAGCCGATTATAAGTCCGTTTCGCTGGCCGGATTTGCCGCCTGCAGGTTGATCGACACCTCACCAAAGCCCGCGATCCATCCGGTGACGATGGCGTCCGGCGTGAACCAAGGCAGCCCGCATAAGGACCCCGTTATCACCGTCTGACCCACCTGAAGCCCGCCGCAATGGTCCCCAAGATGGGCCAGCAACAAGGCAAGGTTCGCCAGCGCCGACCCGCCCGGCACGGTCGCGGGACCATCAAGGGTGACTTGCGCCTCCGTCCCAAGCCACGCGTCCTGGGTTCCAAAATCCGACCCGTCCCATGCGGGCATCGCGGGGCCCAGCACCAGACCGGCGTTGATCTGGAAATCGGCAAACTTCAAATCCGTCCGTGTGGCCGCGTCGCCGGTCAGGCGGGTGTCCACCAATTCCAACGCGATGCAGGGCACAAAATAATCCTGCGGCCGCGGCGGAAGGGTGGCAGCGGGCAGCGGTTGGGTCAGGGTAAAGCCGATCTCAAGCTCGACCCCTAAACAATCCGCGACGATCCGCGTGCCGCCGCCCGCGACGCGGTATCGCGACTGGATCGGCGCAATAATCGGCGGGCCGCCATCGGCCGCATGACCGACCTTGAACCCGGTCACAGGCCCAAGCGCCGCGCTGACGCGCGATTGGATCGCCAAGACTTGCGCGCGCGGCAGCACGTCCCAGTCCGGCGTGATGCGGGTGCCGTTTTCGTGGGCGTTAATCAGGGCCTGCGCAATGTCAGTCGTGTTAGGCATGTTCGCTTTCGATCAATAGGCGCAATGCACGCGCGGCGCTTAGGATGGGATTAATCAATGGCACGGGGGACGCGGCGCGAAGCCGTTCCGCCGCTGTTCCAAGGGGCCCGCCGCCGATGATGACACGGGCCGCGCCAGCCGCATAGGCCCGGTTGATCTGCGCGAGCAGGGCTGCGTCCAACGCCCCTCGGTCCGACATCAGCGCCGCAGGGTCGGCATCAGCGCAAAAGCATCCAACATAGGTGGCATTGCCCGCATGTTTAGTCATCAGGACATCAATGGGGGCGGCGAGCGCCGGGGTCGTGGTGGCGACCGCAAAGGGTTGCCCGGTCTGCGCCGCCTGACGCGCGGCGGCTGCACCAATGCCGATCACCGGGCAAGGCGCGCGCTGGGCAAGGCGGGCCGCCCCCGGATCGCCGAAGGCAGACACGATGATCCCATCGGGCCACAGGGGTAGGGCGGCACTGGCAATCAGGTCTGCCGCATCAGCAAGCGCCGCTGGGTCGGTAATCAGATCCGGACCCGACGGCGCGGTCCAAGGTGTCGGGGGCGCCCCAAGGCCAACTGCCGCGATCTGGCACATCGCCGTGGTGGTGGCCGGATTGTGGTTCGGGTTCATCAACAGGACGTGCGCCAACGTAAAACCTCGCTTTGATCTGGCTGAGATGGCCCAGCCTACGATGGGAAGGGCTGCCAGAAGAAGGGGGCGCGTTGTCTGTGCGGGATAGGACGCGCCGCAGGGCGACGGGTTGCATGACATCGCTGAAAGAAACGGCAAAGGTGCTGTATTCAGTGCGCCATCTGAATGTGCTTTGCCCTCGTTTGCCGCGCATGCGCTGCAATTGCCTGTCAGGCGTTGTTGGACGGTCGCCACTCTCGGCCGTCATCATCAGACGCTTAGAATAGACTACCAAGACCGCCGAAATGCTTTGCGCATCAACCCCTTATCGCGAGCAAACGATCAAGTTTGCTTTTCACGCTGCTTAAACGCGTGACAGAGCCTGCGGTGGCGGCACCAGCGCCCAAATCCCGCAACCGCGTGTCAGCAAGCGGTGATACTGCTTTGCCACCCACACGGATTTCGTAATGCAGATGCGGCGCGGTCGACGTGCCTGTTGATCCGGCGCGGCCTAGTTCGGTGCCAGCGGTTATGCGATCGCCGACTTTGATCGCGTCATTCAAGGCGCTCAGGTGGGCATATAGGGTTTGAACGCCGCTTCCGTGGTCAACCTCGACAACCGTTCCGTAACCGCTGCGCTCGCCCATGAAGGCCACTTTGCCAGCTTGGGTCGCTTCCACGGGCGCGCCTTGTTCGGCCGCAAAGTCCAGACCGCTGTGCATCCGCTTTGTCTTGTGGATCGGGTGCATGCGCAGCCCAAACGCGGAACTAAGCCTTGCGCCGCGGATTGGTTGCTCGAAGGTCTGCAGCAGTTCGCCGTCTTTCATGATTTGGGTCCGGCGGGAATTGTCGTCCGGCCATAAAATCTCATAGCGGCCGTCGTTCAGATCCAGTTGCGCGAAATCGATGGTCGGTTCCCCAACAACACGGTCGCCCGCGCGGTACTCGCGCCACATCACGCGCATATGCTCGCCGCCGCTTAGCTGGGTGCGCAGATCGAAGGTTTCGTCTAGGATCAGTTCAAGGTCTGTCGCAAAGCGTGTGGGAATCCCGGCGGCTTCTAGCGCGCCAAAGATCGACGTTTTCACAATAGCCTCGCCAGCGCGCGGAACACTGACAAGGTCAGGCGCAAGCCGTTCGACCGAAGGCGCAGGTGCGAAACGCGCCAAAATGCGCGAGCCATCTTCGAGTTCGAGCGTCGCCGTGTAAGGCGTGCCCGCGGGGGATGTTTTCAAAGACAGGAGTTGCCCCGGCTTTAGTTGACGTAGGTCGAATTCGGACCCAATCGCAGCGGTCACATCACGGCTGGCGTCTGTGTCGAGTCCCGCCTCGGCCAGAAGCCCTGAAAGGCTGCCACCTGCGTCGACGACGCGCGACCAGCTGACGGTGTCGGCCGCCTGTTCGGGCAAATCGGCCACGGGCGTTGTCACGGCAAAATCGTCGTCACCGGACGTGTCTTGCGCCGTACCACCTGCGGGGGACGGAAGCGCGGCGACCTCTTTGGCTGGGCCGGGCAGATTGGCCGGTTCGTCAAGCAGCTGCGATACGCTAAACGCGATGCCGCCGGTCACCAGCAGCGCTGTCCAGTATCGTAGTCTTATTAACATTGCATGTCCCGCACCGCCTCGTGCCTCTACGCAGTTTGCGCGAAATACTTTTTAGGGGTTAGTGAAGTGCTCTGCATGATTTTGCAATGAAGGGTGGGCACAACCGGCGGGACCTTGCCTTCACGCTTTGGTGTCAGGCTTTGGTGTCTGGCTTTCGCACCTTAGCGTGGTGCCGTCTTGTCCATCTTGCTAGGTGTCTGATGTACTGGCGCAGATCAGAGCCTTCGGCAAAGGTATTTAAGACCACAAGAAGCCACTGCGTGCTGCGTGACAAGGGCATGCGGGCAGGGTAGGAGGCGCGTTCAAGGAGAGACTGCCATGCCCCAGACCACCGTCGAATTCACCATCCAAGCCAATCCGCTGCCGCGGCTTGATAAAGTTCTGGCGCGCGACGTGCCCGAGGATGCGACGCTCTCACGCTCGCGTCTGGGCAAGTTGATTGCGGACGGTGCGGTGCAGGTGGACGGCGTCGTTGTGACGGACCCGCGCGCGCGGGTGGCCGAAGGGGCGCAGGTCGCAATTACCGTAGAAGAGGCGCAGGAAAGTCACATCGTAGCGCAGGATATTGCGCTGGATATCATCTATGAAGACGACGACCTGATCGTGCTGAACAAGCCTGCGGGCATGGTTGTGCATCCTGCGCCGGGCACGCCGGACGGCACATTGGTCAATGCGCTGATCCACCATTGCGGCGATGACCTGAGCGGCGTTGGCGGCATGAAGCGGCCGGGGATCGTGCACCGGATCGACAAGGAAACCTCTGGCCTGTTGGTCGTGGCGAAATCCGACGCCGCCCATCAGGGGTTAGCTGCACAGTTCGCGGCACACACGGTCGAGCGGCGCTATCTGGCAGTGTGCTTTGGCATGCCCGACGCGAATGACCCGCGACTGCGCGGCGTAAAGGGCACGAGTTTCGACCCTGGCAATATCCTGAAGGTGCAGACTTTCCTTGGACGGCACAAAAGCGACCGGCAAAAACAGGCGGTTTCGTTTCAAACCGGGCGCCATGCCGTGACGCGCGTGCGCATTATTGAAACATTGGGCACGCCGGCTGTCGCGACCTTGGTGGAATGCTGGCTAGAGACGGGCCGCACCCATCAAATCCGCGTGCATATGGCCCACTGCGGTCATGGCTTGATCGGTGACCCGGTGTATGGCGGCCGTCAGAAGCTGGCGGAAAAGGCCGTGGGGCCAGCAGGCGTGGCCGCTGCGCGCACCTTCCCGCGTCAGGCGCTACATGCCGCAACCCTTGGCTTCAAGCACCCGATTAGCGGCGAATTCATGGAATTTGCTGCGGAATTACCCGCGGATATGTTACAACTCTTGCAAGATTTGCAGTATAAGGGCTGAAAATCGCTGCTTGATGTGCATTTATGCGCAGACTTTGGTGGTGCGCGACGGAACGCACAGGTTCATACGTTGTTAAACCATTGCACCGAGGATGATTGAAAGACCGCCCTTGGACACCCATATCCATGTTAAGCCCATAAACATTGGGCAGAGGGGAACCGACATGAGCGATTATAAGAATCTTCCAGCGCCGTCACCTGAACAGGGGCTGAACCGCTACATGCAGGCGATCCGCAAGTTTCCGATGCTGGAGCCTGAGAACGAATACATGCTGGCGAAGCGTTGGACTGAAAACGAAGACACCGACGCCGCGCACCAGTTGGTGACGTCCCACCTTCGTTTGGCCGCCAAAATCGCGATGGGCTATCGCGGTTACGGTCTGCCGCAGGCCGAGGTGATTTCCGAAGCGAACGTCGGTCTGATGCAGGCCGTGAAAAAGTTCGACCCGGAAAAAGGCTTCCGTCTGGCGACCTATGCGATGTGGTGGATCCGCGCTGCGATTCAGGAATACGTCCTGCGGTCGTGGTCGATGGTGAAACTGGGCACCACCTCTGCCCAGAAGAAATTGTTCTTTAACCTGCGCAAGGCGAAAAACCGCATCGGCGCGCTGGAAGAAGGCGATCTGCGTCCCGAGAACGTGCAGCGGATTGCGACCGATCTGGGCGTGACCGAAGCCGAAGTCGTGTCGATGAACCGACGTCTGTCGGGCGGTGATGCGTCGCTGAACGCGACCGTCGGGTCCGAAGGCGAAGGCACGATGCAATGGCAGGATTGGCTGGAAGACGAAGACGCCGATCAGGCTGGCGATTATGAAGAGCGTGACGAGCTGGAAAACCGCCGCGCCATGCTGGCCGAGGCAATGGGCGTTCTGAATGACCGGGAAAAAGACATCCTGATGCAGCGCCGCCTGAACGACGAAACGATCACGCTGGAAGACCTGTCATCGCAATATGACGTCAGCCGCGAGCGGATTCGCCAGATCGAAGTGCGCGCGTTTGAAAAGCTGCAAAAGCGCATGCGCGAATTGGCGGCTGAGAAGGGGATGCTTGAGAGCGTCTAATCCTTTCGCTAGGCTTGTTCTAAATGCTCCCGCCGGTACCTCCGGTGGGAGTTTTCTTTGCCAGATGAAAAGGACACGCGATGCGTTGGGGAATACTCGGGGCGGCGAACTTTGCGCGCCAGCATATGGGGCCGGCGATTCATGCGGCCAAGGGCGCGGAACTGGTGGCGCTTGCAACATCCGATCCGGTCAAGGCGACTGGCTTTAGCGACTTTGCGCCGGGCCTGCGGGTGCACAGCGACTATGATGCGCTGCTGGCGGATGATGGGATTGATGCGGTTTACATCCCGCTGCCGAACCACCTGCATGTGGACTGGACGATCAAGGCGCTGGAAGCTGGCAAACATGTGCTGTGCGAAAAGCCGATTGCGCTGAAAGCCGAAGACATTGACCGGGTGATTGCCGCGCGGGATGCCAGCGGCAAATTCGCGGCAGAGGCGTTTATGATCACGCACCATCCGCAATTTGCCCGGGCCCGTGAATTGGTGCAGGGCGGCACGATTGGCCAGTTGCGCCATGTCGATGCGCTGTTCAGCTTTAATAACCCCGACGCGGGCAATATCCGCAATAAGCCGGACACAGGCGGCGGGGCGCTGCCTGATATTGGCGTCTATGTCTTGGGTGCCGCGCGGTTCGTGACGGGGGCAGAGCCGGTTGCGGTCACCCATGCGCGGGTCGATTTTGAAGGCGGCGTGGATGTGTTCGCTCAGTTCGCGGCGGAGTTTGAGGGTTTCACGTATTCCGGCCTTGTGTCCACCCGGATGCAGCCCGCGCAGCGTATCACGTTTCACGGTGACAAAGGGATCCTGACCATGACCGCGCCCTTTAATGCGGGCGTTTATGATCAAGCAGAGTTGGTGATTGAGACACAGAACGGCAGCCGTACGGTCGAACGTTGGCCCGGCGTGAACCAATATGTGTTGCAGGTCGAAACCTTTGCCGCAGCGGCGCTGCACGGCGCGGATTACGCTTGCCCGCTGGAATTCAGCCGCGGCACGCAGGCGATGATGGATATGGTCTACGCCGCCGGCCGCTGAATGAATAAGGCCCCGGCGCAGTGCCGGGGCCTTATGATCGTTTAGTCTTCTTCCATCGCCTCTAGCTCGTCGATCATCCCCTCGATCATCGACAGGCCTTTGTTCCAGAATGCCGGGTCAGACGCGTCAAGGCCGAAGGGGGCCAGCAGTTCGGTGTGGTGCTTGGACCCGCCCGCTTTGAGCATGTCGAAATACTTGGTTTTAAAGTCGGGATCGCCTTCGGCGTAGACCGCGTAAAGCGCGTTCACCAACCCGTCGCCAAAGGCATAGGCGTAGACGTAGAACGGCGAGTGGACGAAGTGAGGGATGTAGGACCAGAAGGTCTCGTATCCGTCTTGAAAGTCGAACACTGGCCCAAGGCTTTCGGCCTGCACCGACATCCACAGCGCGTTGATATCGTCGGGCGTCAACTCTCCTTGCGCGCGGGCGGCGTGCAGTTTGCATTCGAAATCGTAGAACGCGATCTGGCGCACGACCGTGTTGATCATGTCCTCGACCTTGCCCGCCAGCAGGACTTTGCGTTCTTCTTTGGTCTTTGCCCCTTCGAGCAATTTCTGGAACGTCAGCATTTCGCCGAACACGGATGCGGTTTCCGCCAGTGTCAGCGGCGTCGACGAGAGCAATTCGCCCTGACCCGCGGCAAGGCGCTGGTGGACGCCGTGGCCAAGTTCATGCGCCAGCGTCATCACGTCGCGCGGTTTGCCAAGGTAGTTCAGCATCACATAGGGGTGCACGGTGCTGACGGTGGGGTGGGCAAAGGCACCGGGCGCTTTGCCGGGCTTCACGCCCGCGTCGATCCAGCCGTCGGTAAAGAACGGCTTGGCCAGTTCTGCCATTTCAGGGGCAAAGTCGGCGTAGGCGTCCATGACGATCTTTTCCGCCTCGGGCCAAGTCACGATGCGGTCAGCGTCCATGGGCAGCGGCGCGTTGCGGTCCCATGTTTCCATCCGCTCTAGTCCCAGCCATTTGGCTTTTAGCGCGTAATAGCGGTGCGACAGGCGGGGGTAGGCTGCGACGACGGCATTGCGCAGCGCCTCGACGACCTCTGGCTCGACATGGTTGGACAGGTGGCGACCGTATTGCGGGGTCGGCATTTTCCGCCAGCGATCCTCGATCTCTTTTTCCTTTGCCAACGTGTTGTGGACGCGGGCAAAGAGTTTGACGTTCTTGGCAAAGACATCGGACAGCGCGCGGCTACCGGCTTCGCGCTTGGTGCGGTCGCGGTCGGTCAGCAGGTTGAGAGTGGATTCAAGGTTCAGCTGTTCGCCGTCCACATCGAACATCAGCGCGGCCATGGTTTCGTCAAACAGCCGGTTCCACGCGGCCGCGCCGACAGTGGATTGGTCGTGCAGGAACTTTTCCATCTCGTCGGACAGCTGATGCGGCTTCATGGCGCGCATGCGGTCAAAGATCGGCTTGTAGCGGCGCAGTTCGGCGTTTTGCGCTAGCAGGTCCGCCAGATGCGCGTCCTCTAGGCGGTTAAATTCCAGACTGTAGAACACCAGCGGCGTTGTGTAAGTGGTCATGCGGTCTTGCGCGTCGGCCATAAACTTGCCGCGCTCGTCATCGGTGGTGATCTGGTAGTAGCGCAGGCCCGCGTAGGACATGATGCGCCCGGCGATGATGTCGATATTCTCGTACCGCTTGACCGCGTCCAGCAGGCCAGCGGCGTCAAGATCGGCCAGCTTACCTTCGTAGTCGGTCGCGAAATCGGCGCAGGCGGCTTCGAGCCAGTCCATGTCGCGCTTAATCTCGGCGCTATCGGGGGACGGATAAAGGTCGGTCAGGTCCCATTCGGGCAGATCGCCAAAGGCGGCGGCGCCAGCATCTTGCGGGGCGTCATAGGCGATGGATCGGGTCATGCGGTCATCCTGTCTGATGGTGTTGCCTTTGACATAGGTCTTGCGGTGGGTCCTCTCAACCCTTTGCAGCCGCGTCAAAGATGGCTTGCACGGCGCCAGCGTCGCCATCGCGGGGGGCTGCGGGGGTGCCTTCGGCGCTGGTGGTCAGGCACAGATCGGCCTGCACGGGGTAATGATCTGACCCGACGGCGGGCAGGACGGTAAAGTCCAGCAGCCCCGGCCCGCCTTGCCACAGGATCTGATCCAGCGGCCATTTCATCCAGCGACTTTCGGCATCAAAGCTGACCATCGGTTCACGCCCTTGGCGCGGGTCGAGCAAGCCGCCGGTGCGCAGGGCCAGCCGCGAGGTATCGCTCCAACTGGTGGCATTGAAATCACCGGCGACGATGCTGACAGCGTCGCTGTCTTGCGCAAGTTGGGCAGCAGTCAGCACAGCGGCGTCGCGCATCGTGCTGGACTGGCCGATTTGCGGCGGGCGCGGGTGGACGCCGATGAATTGCACGGTCTGGCGCGGGTGTTCGACATCGCCGACAAACAGCGGCGTATCGCTGTCAAAAGGGTATTCAAAGCGCGCCTCTGCCAGTGGATAGCGTGAATAAACCTGCATCCCGTAGTAGCGGGCATCGACGGGCTGCGCCTGCATGACATGTTCATAGGTCTGGTTCAGGGGGGCAAGGTCCCGGTCCCAGCGGTCATTGGTTTCCATCACCAGCACGATATCGGCGTTGCTGTCCGTGATCATATCCAGCACTTGGCCCGCGTCTTGATTGCCCAGCTGCACATTCGTCGACAGCACCCGCAGGCGGCCATCATCGGCGCAGCGCGGGGTGTGGGCGACCATCTTGGCGGCGATGGGCTGATAGGGCCACAGCGTCCAGACCTGCATGCCAAGTGCCCCGAGCGCGGCGGCGGTCACGATGAAACCGCGCCAGCCTGCGATCAGCGCATAAAGCGCGCTCAGCGCCGCCAGCCCCGCTGCAATTTGCAGACGCGGAAAGTCTAAGGCGCGCACCCACCATTGGTCGGTGTTCAACTGCCCGATAATCGTGGCGATGATCAGGACCAGCAGCGGTAAAGCGATGATCCGGGTGATCCAACGACGCATCGGCGCCTCCTGTTATCCGTATTGGGCCAACATCCCCTTTAGGTCTGCTAGCGTATTCGCCTCGCGCAGCGGTTTGTCGTGGCGCCAGCGCAGCATCCGAGGGAACCGCAGGGCGACGCCGGATTTATGGCGCGGGCTGGCTTGAATGCCCTCGAACGCAAGCTCGAAGACATGTTCTGCCGTGACTTGCCGCACTGGGCCAAATTTCTGCAAGGTGTTCTTGCGTACCCAAGCGGTGATTTGCCGGAATTCCGCATCCGTTAGGCCGGAATACGCCTTCGCAAAGGGGACAAGGTCGTCGCCGTCCCAAACCGCAAAGGTATAATCGGTAAATAGATTGGCGCGGCGGCCTGATCCTTGCTGCGCGTAAATCATCACGGCGTCAATCGTCAGCGGATCAACCTTCCATTTCCACCAGTCGCCTTTTTTGCGTCCCGCAAGGTAACGGCTGTCGCGCCGTTTTAGCATCACGCCCTCGGCCAGACGGTCCCTGCTGGTGTCGCGCTGGGCGGCAAGGCTGTCCCAATCGGTGAAATCCACGGCAGGCGACAGGCGCAGCGGGGCGCTGTCTGGTGCGGCACCGACGATCTGCGCCAATCGGGCGCGGCGGTCGGCAAAGGGATGGTCGCGGATATCGGTGCCAGCGTCCTCTAGCAGATCATAGGCCATCAGGATCACGGGCGCTTCGGTCAGCAGCTTTTTGGGCACGGTTTTGCGGCCGATGCGGGCTTGCAGGGTGTTGAACGACAAAGGCGCGCCATCGCGGTATCCTAGCACCTCGCCGTCGATCACCGTGCCGTCCGGCAGATAGTCGCGCAGCTGCGCCAACTCGGGAAAGCGGTCGGTCATCAGGTCTTCGCCGCGCGACCACAGGTGATGCTCGCCGCCGCGCATGATGAACTGGCCGCGAATGCCGTCCCATTTCCACTCTGCCGACCAATCGCTGGCGGGGCCAAGATCGGCAAGATCCTCTAGCCCGTAAGCAAGGTAGAACGGGTATGGGCGTGACAGATCGGTGCTGGGATCGGTGGTTTCGATCAGCGCAGCCCATGTCGTTGTATCAGGCGTCCAGTTGCCCATCAGGCGGTGGGTCAGGTTCGCTTCGTCCCCGTTTGTTGCCTGCGCCAGCGCGCGGGTCATCAGTTTGCGGCTGACGCCGACGCGGAACGATCCGGTCAGCAGTTTGGTGAAAAGATAGCGTTGCGGGCCGGGCAGGCTGTCCCATGCGGCAAGGATGCCAGCCTTGCGCGTGTCATCGTCTGTGGCGGACAGGCGGGCAATCTCACCGATCCAATAGGTCAGCGAGCAGTCGTCACTGCCTGTGGCGTCGGGCAGGATCAGGCTGATGGTTTCCGCCAAATCGCCAACGATGCCGTAGGATTCCTCGAACAGCCACAGCGGGATGCCGCCCCGTTCTGCCGCCCATTCGCGCAGACGCGTGGCAGTGATGGTGCGTTTGGGGCGGCGGCCGGAAAAGAGGGCGACGGTCCATAACTTGTCGTCATCTGGCGCGGTGCGGAAATAGTCGGCCAAGGCAGCGACCTTGACCGTGGTCTTGGTGGATTCGTCAATGCGGGCGTAAAGAGCGGCAAACTCTTTCATGACGGCTCTGCCGCGGTGTCGTCAGCCTCGTCTACCTGCTCTCCGCTATATTCGGTGCTGACGATATGGGCGTCATAGCCTTCCTCTGCCAGCCAGCGCTGAAAGGCAGCGGTGTAGCCGTGGGTGGCGAAAATCTTGGTCGCGCCAGTTTCGCGGATCGCGGTGTTCAGCCCGTCCCAGTCGGCGTGATCGCTGACGACAAAGCCCCGGTCCGCCGCCCTGCGCCGCCGCACCCCGCGCAAGGCCATCCAGCCAGAGGCAAAGGCCGTGGACGACGGCCCGAACCTGCGCCCCCAAGACGTGCCAAGCGCGCTGGGCGTGGCGATCACCAGGGCACCCGGGTGGTCGGCACCTTTGGTTTCGGGCGTCACGCGGATGGTATCCGGCAGCTTGACGCCCTGCGCCCGCAGCACCGCGTTGGTGTTTTCCACTGCGCCATGCGTCAGGATCGGGCCGATATCGGGGTCGACGCAAGTCAGCAGGCGCTGCGCCTTGCCAAGGGCATAGGCCCCGATGATTGACGTGCGTCCCTCTGCCGCGTTGGCGGCCCACCAGGCGTTGATCTGGGTGGTTAGGGTGGCTTCTTCGAGCCATTTAAAGATCGGCAGGCCAAAGGTGCATTCGGTAATGAAGGCATGGCATTGCACCGGTTCGAACGGTTCCGATAGCCCGTCAGTCACGGTTTTATAATCGCCCGAGGCGACCCAGACCTCGCCCGCGACCTCGACCCGGATCTGGGCTGATCCGGGGACATGGCCAGCGGGGTGGAACGACACCTTGGCCCCGCCGATCTGGCGGGTTTCGCTGTAGCGGATGGTGTCGATCGACACATCGCCAAGGCGGTGCCGCATCACAGGGGCGGCGGCCTGCGTTGCCAGATAACTTTTCATCCCCCAGCGCGAATGATCGGCGTGGCCATGGGTGATCAGCGCACGGTCTACGGGCCGCCAAGGGTCGATATAAAAATCGCCTGCGGGGCAGTAAATGCCGCTGTCGGTGAAGGTGAGTACATCTGCCATGAAGCGGATTTAGGGCAGGGGGGCGGTTTGGCGAGGGGGATTTGTAGCGAGGGGGGATTTACGGCGCGGGCGGATTGCCTTGGCGGGGATCGAGCCTCCGGCGGGAGTATTTGGGGCAAGATGATGGGGATTGAACTGAGGTTTTTAGCGATCTGAGCGATAAGGGTGCCGTAGGCGGGCGGATTTGGGGGGAACGAAAGCTTGGGGACTTGGCCTAAGTATGTGCGGCGAAGAGGGCGGCGGCGGTGTCGAAGAAACGGCTGCGGACCTCTGGCCCTTCCATCATGGTTTCGTGCTTGCCGCCTTCGACGATTTCCAATGTGCCGCCGGGCCAGCGGGCCATGCGGTCGTGGATGCGGGCGGGGTCGACGATGGATTCGGCGGTGCCAAGAAAGGTTGTCGCGGGCACGCGGGGGGATGCGAGGCGGGACATGCGGCGCATATCAATCAGCGATTCGTTCAGCCAGCGGAGCGATGGGCCGCCCAAGGCGAGATCAGCGTGGGTCGCCAGTTGGTGCTGCATATGGGCGAACATCTCTGGATCAGAGGTGAGGGTGTTTTCACCCATTGCAATGCGGTTCAGGTAGGTTTCACGCTCTTGCCCCGGGGCCATGCGGGAATCGAGGCCGACGCGGCGGGCGATGGATGAGATACCCCAAGCGAAAGGACGCAGGGCGGCGGCCATTTGGATGCCCCACATCGGGGCAGAGAAGACAGCGGCGCGCACCGGCAGGCCTTCGATCAAGGCCCGCAGGCCGATGGCACCGCCCATGGAGTGCGCGATCATATAAAATGGCTTGGGCAGGCCCAGATCGCGGGCATGGGTGAGCATGGCGGCGACGTCTTTTTGAAAATCACCAAAGTCGGCAACGTGGCCCGTCGCGCGGTCGGGTGCGGCGCGATCTGATAGGCCTTGGCCGCGCCAGTCGATCGTGATTGTGGCATAGCCGCGTGCGCGCAGATCAGCGGCTGCGCGGCCATATTTTTCGATATATTCGGTGCGGCCGGGCAGCAGCAGGACTGTGCCGCGATCCGCGTCCGAAACCCAGTGACCGACGCGGATTTTCGCGTTGTCAGTGGTTTGCAGCCAATGCGCCGCCCCTGCATCCGGGCCATCCGCGACGTCCGCATGCAGGGGGGCGTACCGCATTAGGCCAGCACGGCGGCGAGCTGCATCGCCTTGCCCATGTCGCCGTCGATCGTCAGCTTGCCGGTCATAAAGGCGGCAGTCGCGTTTTCTTCGCCGTTCAGGATGCCCTCGAACGTGTCGCGGGATGCGGTCAGGGTCACGTCTGCGTCGTCGTCGCCCGCGCGTGCACCGTCCTGATCGATCATGATCGCGCCTTCGCCTTCGACAACGAACTTGGCCGTGCCGTCAAAGCCGCCGTCCATTTTTTCGTTCAACTGGGCCACGGCCTGGGTGATGACATCGCTCATGTGATTAATCCTTTGTCGCGGTTGTGAGGGAGCGCCACTGGTATCGGGCGCTGGTTACGTTACATTGGATGTATGGCCAAGGTTAGAAAAGTCATCAATCGTGCCGCTGCGGCATTTGTGCTGGGGATCCTCAGCACCGCGCCTGCGTTTGCGCAAACCGCAGAGCTGGACGCGCTGTTTGACCGGTTGGTTCAGGCGGACCCCGAAGAGACATCGCAGATCCAAGGGCAAATCGCGGCGCAATGGTCGCGCAGCGGGTCTGCTGCGATGGATTTGCTGCTGCGCCGGGGGCAGGATGCGATCACTGCGGGTGATCTTCCGCTGGCGATCCAGCACTATAGCGCGCTGATCGATCATGCCCCCCAGTTTGCCGAAGGCTATAACGGCCGCGCCACGGCGTTTTATCTGTCTGGCCAAATTGGTCCAGCACTGGCCGATATTCAGGACACGCTGGCGCTGAACCCGCGCCATTTTGGTGCCATGAGCGGTCTGGCCGTCATTTTGGAAGAACTGGACCGGCCGCAAGACGCGCTTGAGGTCTATGCGCGAATCCTAAAGATTGCGCCCAACGCGGAAGGTGTGCAGGACGCTGCCGACCGTCTGACTGTCGAAATGGACGGCGTGACCCTGTAAGGTCAGTGCCGTTCCTGCGGGGACCGATATGCAACCATCCCGCGTGACGGCCGTTTTGGGGCCGACAAACACCGGCAAGACGCACTATGCGATCGAGCGGATGCTGGGGCACCGCACGGGGGTCATCGGCTTGCCGCTGCGGCTGCTTGCGCGTGAGGTGTATGACCGGATTGTTAAGGCGCGCGGACCCGGCGTTGTCGCGCTGGTGACGGGCGAAGAACGCATCGTGCCCCCGCGTACTGCCTATTGGGTCTGCACTGTCGAGGCGATGCCAGAGGGGCTGGGATGCGATTTTCTGGCGGTGGATGAAATCCAGCTTTGCGCAGATGACGCGCGGGGCCATGTCTTTACCGACCGGCTGCTGCATGCACGCGGCCTGCATGAGACTCTGTTCATGGGCGCTGACACCATGCGGCAGGCGATCATCGCGATGATCCCAGAGGTCACGATCATGCGCCGAGAGCGGTTTTCGGAGCTGACCTATGCAGGTTCGAAAAAGCTAAGCCGGATGCCGCCAAGGGCCGCGATTGTCGGGTTTTCGGTTGAAAATTGCTATGCCATCGCCGAATTGATCCGCCGCCAAAAGGGCGGCGCTGCGGTTGTGATGGGCGCGCTATCCCCGCGGACCCGCAATGCGCAGGTCGAGATGTATCAAAATGGCGATGTGGATTATCTGGTCGCCACCGATGCCATCGGCATGGGGCTGAACCTTGATATTAAACACGTCGCCTTTTCGGCCACGACGAAATTCGACGGCCACCGGATGCGCGAGTTGCGCCCCGACGAGCTGGCGCAGATCGCGGGCCGGGCCGGGCGGCACCTTGCCCCCGGCACCTTTGGCGTGACGGGAGAGGCGCAAGAGCTGGACGAGGGGGTGATCAATCAGATCACCAATCACCAGTTCCAACCGATCAAAAAACTGCACTGGCGCAACTCATCCCTGCAATTCGGCTCTATCAAGCGGCTTTTGCAAACGCTCGAAGAGCGGACTGACAACGACTGGCTGACCCGCGTGCGCGAAAGCGACGATCTGGCAGCCCTGCGCGCGCTGGGCAATGACGAGATTATCGCAGCCCGCGCCAAGGACGGCCCTTCGGTGCGCCTTTTGTGGGATGTGTGCCGCGTGCCGGACTTTCGCGGCATCAGTAAAGGGGAACACGCGGGCCTACTTACGCGTATATTCACTGACTTGCACCAGATCGGTCATATCGACGAAAACTGGTTTGCATTGCAGGTTGCGCGGATTGACCGGGATGACGGCGATATCGACACATTGTCGAAACGATTGGCATATATCCGCACTTGGACCTATGTGGCACAGCGCAAAGGCTGGCTGCGGGACGAAAACCATTGGCGTGACCAGACCCGCGCTGTAGAAGACCGCCTATCGGATGCACTACATGGTGCATTGGCGCAAAGATTTGTGGACCGGCGGACATCCGTATTGCTTCGCCGGCTCAAACAGAAGGAGAGCCTCTTGGCTGACGTAAACGACAAGGGCGAAGTGACGATCGAGGGTGAATTCATCGGTCGTCTTGAAGGTTTCCGGTTCCGTATGGACAAAGCCGGAAGCCCGGACGAGGCCAAGACGCTGCGGCAAGCAAGCGCGCAAGCGCTGGTGCCGCATTTCCATCTGCGGGCGGACCGTTTCTATAACGCCCCCGACACGGAAATGGATTTTACCGAACAGGGTGGCCTGATGTGGGGCGATCAAGCCGTGGGCAAACTGGCCCAAGGCGATGATCCCATGAAGCCCAAGGTTGTCGCTTTTGTTGATGACGAGGCTGGCACGGATGTTGCTGCCAAGGTGCAGCGCCGCCTGCAGCATTTCATCGACCGCAAGGTTGCGACAGCGATGGAGCCGCTGCTGGCGCTGAAAAATGACGACACGCTGACCGGTCTTGCCAAGGGCTTTGCCTTTCGCATGGCCGAACACTTCGGCATCATCCCCCGCGGCGACGTCGCCGACGAGGTGAAGGCGCTGGACCAAGAAGCCCGCGGCGCATTGCGCAAGCATGGTATCCGCTTTGGTCAGTTCACTGTCTTTCTGCCGCTGCTGCTGAAGCCCGCGCCGACACGGCTGCGGCTGGTGCTCTGGTCCCTGCAGAACAACCTGCAGGAATTCCCCGAAAGCCCGCCCCCCGGTCTGGTAACAGTGCCTGCCAGCACGGATGCCCACGCCGGTTATTACGCCATGGCCGGTTACCGCGCCGCTGGCACACGTGCGATTCGCATCGACATGCTGGAACGTCTGGCCGACCTGCTGCGCGACAAAAACAGCAAAGCCGGGTTCGAGGCTGTTCCTGACATGCTGTCGATCACGGGCACCACGCTGGACCAATTCGCCGACCTGATGGGCGGCCTTGGTTATGCCGCCGAAAAGGGCGAGCGGGCGAAGGTGAAAGCCGCTGCCGCACCGGCAAAGGCTGAAATCGTCACACAGCTGGACGCCATCGGCGATTCGACGACTGGTATGGTCGAAGAAGGCAATGCGCCAGAGGTTGAGGCCGCGCCTGCGGTCGAACCCGCCGCTGATGCAGCACCTGCTCCAGCAGCAGAAGCAGACGCTGTGGCACAGGCTGATGCGCCTGCTGCAGAGATGGAGGTGTTCTACACCTTCACTTGGGGTGGCCGCGCCGCACGTCAGACGGGTCGTCCGGCTGGTCGCGGTGGTGATGCGCAGCGCAAGCAGGGCGGCGACAAACCCGCTGGCGACAAGCCGCGTCGGGGCAAGCCGCAAGGCAAGCGCGGGCCAAAGCCTGACGACAAGCCGCAAAACTTTGCCGCGAAGCCGCAGCGGACTGAGAAGAAAATCGACCCGGACAACCCCTTTGCGGCCGCCTTGCAAGGCTTCAAGCCAAGTTGACCGAAGAGCGTGACACGGTCCGGCTGGACAAATGGCTTTGGCATGCGCGGTTCTTTAAATCGCGCAGCATCAGCGCCGGTGTCATCAGCGCGGGCCATGTCCGTGTAAACGGCGCGCCTGCCCCTAAACCCGCAAGGGCGGTGGGGCAGGGCGACGTTTTGACCTTTTCCCAAGAACGCCAAGTGCGTGTGGTCAAGATCATCGCCTGCGGCACCCGCCGGGGCCCCGCGCCAGAGGCGCAAGCGCTGTACGAAGACATGTCACCGCCTGTGGAAAAGACCCCCGCCAATCCGCGATTCGACGGCGGCGGACGTCCGACAGGTAAAGATCGCCGAGACTTGATGGCCGCCAAGGGCCGGGGCGATCCATTCGCGCTTGAATGATCCCGCCCGCTGGCCTAGCAAGTCCCCCAAACCAGAGCCGGAACAACGCCCATGACCTATATCGTCAACGACAACTGCATTGCCTGCAAATTTACCGACTGCGTCGAAGTCTGCCCCGTGGACTGCTTCTACGAAGGCGAAAACATGCTGGTGATCCACCCTGACGAATGCATCGACTGCGGCGTGTGCGAACCTGAATGCCCTGCTGACGCGATCCGCCCTGATACAGAGCCGGACATGGAAAAGTGGGTCGAATTTAACCGCAAGTATTCGGAAAAGTGGCCGGTCATCATCACCAAGAAAGATCCTTTGCCAAATGCAGAGGAAATGGACGGCAAGCCGGGCAAGATGGACCTGTTCAGCGAAGCCCCCGGCGAAGGCGGCTGATTCGGTACAAAGCTGCTGCGCAAGCCTTTGGTTTTGCGCAGCTTTGATCTACCATACACGACCCTTTCGCGGGGGTGAATTTTGTGGTATGGTAAGCGCAATGCTGCCAATGACCTGACCCAATTTCGGTGCCACCAGCCCTGACGATGACGACTGTCACCGCCGGGGTCTTTTGCCGTTCGGGTCACAGAAAGGATTGCCATGAGCAAGTCAAAGAAAAAAGAGTTCCAACCAAACGAATTCGTTGTCTACCCCGCCCATGGCGTCGGTAAAATCGTCTCGGTCGAGACGCAGGAAGTGGCGGGATTTGAGCTGGAAATGTTCGTCATCGCCTTTGAAAAAGACAAGATGACGCTGCGGGTGCCGACACATAAGGCCACCGAAGTCGGCATGCGCGCTTTGTCCACGCCTGACGTCGTCAGTCACGCCATGAAAACGCTGCGCGGTAAGGCCAAGGTCAAGAAAGCCATGTGGTCACGTCGCGCGCAAGAATATGAGCAAAAGATCAACTCTGGCGATCTAATTGCTATTGCAGAAGTCGTCCGGGACCTGCATCGTGCAGATGACCAGCGCGAACAAAGCTACTCTGAGCGTCAGCTGTATGAGGCCGCTTTGGAGCGTCTGACACGCGAGATTGCTGCCGTGGCCGGCAACGATGAGAAGGCCGCAGCAGAAGAGATCGGTTCGGTTCTGGTGGGTCGCGCGGCGTAAGCCCGATCTATCAGGGAGGAGGGAAGGCCGCACTTGGGAGGGTGCGGCCTTTCTTCGTATCGGGGCTTATTTTTTAATGAAGCGAGGCGCTTAGGCGAAATGCCTGCGCCTGATCGCTGCCGATTTTCCGTCCGAAAAATCGGCAGCTAGCCTTAGCTAAGTGCGCGCCAGCCGATGTCACGGCGGCAGAACCCTTCGGGCCAATCAATCGCATCGACCATGGCATAGGCCCGCGCGTGGGCCTGTTCCAGCGTGTCGCCGCGTGCGGTGATTCCCAGCACGCGCCCACCGTTCGCGATGATCTGACCTTCGCTCGATTCGGCCGTGCCCGCGTGAAAGGTCATGTGAAAGCTGTCCTCTGGCAGATCGCCAAGGCCGTGGATCGCGGTGCCCTTTTCATAGGTGCCCGGATAGCCATTGGCGGCCATCACGACCGTCAGCGCATGATCGTCTGCCCAGTGCACCTGCTCGCCGTCCAGCCGCCCTTCGGCGCAGGCTTGCAGCAGATCCAAGACCTGACCGCCAAGGCGCATCATCAGCCCCTGACATTCCGGATCGCCAAAGCGGACGTTGTATTCCACCAGACGCGGCTGGCCGTCCTTGATCATTAGCCCGACGAACAAAACGCCGGTAAACGGCGTGCCGCGCGCGGCCATTGCAGCCATCGTCGGGCGCACGATCTGGTCCAGCGCCTTTTGCGTCACGGCGTCCGTCATCACCGGGGCAGGGGTGTAGGCCCCCATGCCGCCCGTGTTGGGGCCGGTGTCGCCATCATAGGCGCGTTTGTGGTCCTGCGCTGTGCCGATCGGCAGCACGGTCTTGCCGTCGCACAGCACAAAGAAAGACGCCTCTTCGCCGTCCATGAACTCTTCGACCACAACCTCGGCCCCGGCGTCGCCGAATTGGCCGCCCATCATGTCGTCGATGGCGGCCAGCGCTTCCTCCATTGTCATGGCGACGACGACGCCTTTGCCTGCGGCAAGGCCGTCAGCCTTGATCACGATGGGCGCGCCTTGGGTCTGCACGTAGTCCCGCGCGTCATCGCGGTGGGTAAAGTGGCCATAGGCGGCTGTCGGCGCGTCGCAGGCATCGCAGATCGCTTTTGTGAAAGATTTCGACGATTCCAGGGCCGCTGCGGCAGCAGAAGGTCCGAAAACTGAAAACCCTGCGGCGCGGCATGTGTCGGCAACACCGGCAGCAAGGGGGGCTTCTGGCCCGACGATGATGAAATCAATCGCGTTCTGCGCGGCGAAATCGACCACCGCTGCCCCGTCCAGAATGTCCAGCGCGGCGCACTCGGCAACCTGCGCGATGCCCGCATTGCCGGGCGCGACGATCAGGCGATCGCACTTTGGGTTCTGCTTGATGGCCCAGGCCAGCGCATGTTCGCGTCCGCCGTTGCCCAGGATCAGGATGTTCATGGGGGTCTCTCCGCTTGGCCTTGGTTGGGATGCGTTCTAAGGTCAGCGCCGACACACCACAAGGGCGCACCGATGGACCTTTTTGAACACGCCACCCCCGCCAGCAATGCACCCGAATTTACGGTCAGTGAAATTTCTGGCGCCGTGAAGACGATGATCGAGGGTGAATTTGGCCATGTCCGCATCCGCGGCGAGGTCGGGCGCGTGTCGCGGCCTCGGTCCGGGCATATGTATCTGGACCTAAAGGACGACCGTTCGGTTATTTCTGGCATCATCTGGAAAGGCCGCGCTGATGCGCTGCCGCAACTGCCAGAAGAAGGCATGGAAGTCGTCGCCACAGGCAAGCTGACGACCTTCCCCGGTCAGTCTAAGTATCAGATAATCATCGAAGATATCGCCCCCGCCGGGGCCGGTGCCCTGATGGCGATGCTGGAAAAGCGCAAAGCGTTGCTGCAGGCCGAGGGGTTGTTCGAAGCCACGCACAAGCAGCCACTGCCGTTCCTGCCGGACATCATCGGCGTTGTCACATCCCCCTCTGGCGCGGTGATCCGCGATATTTTGCATCGTCTGCGGGATCGTTTTCCGCGCAAGGTCTTGGTGTGGCCCGTGGCCGTGCAAGGCGCGAAATGCGCGGCAGAGGTCGCGGCGGCGATTCGCGGATTTAACGCGCTAACCCCCGGCGGGGCCTTGCCGCGCCCTGATTTGTTGATCGTCGCGCGCGGCGGCGGCTCGCTCGAGGATCTTTGGGGCTTTAACGAAGAAATCGTCGCCCGCGCCGCATTCGACAGCAACATCCCGCTGATTTCTGCCGTGGGGCACGAAACGGACACGACGCTGATCGATTTCGTGTCGGACCGCCGCGCGCCGACCCCAACGGCAGCGGCCGAAATGGCTGTGCCGGTGCGGATGGATCTGTTCGCGGCGCTGGACAACCAAGGCGCGCGCATCAGCCGGGCCGTGACCCAAGGGCTTGGCCTGCGCCAGCAGCGCGTGCGCGATCTGGCCCGCGCCTTGCCGCAGTCCGACGCCTTGTTGCAGGGGCCGCGCCAGCGGCTGGATTATCTGGGTGAACGCCTGCCTGCGGCCTTGAATGCGGCGGCGGCGAAAAAGCGGGTGCAGCTGGCGAATGCTGCCCTGCGCCCTGCGGTCTTGCAGCGCGGCATCGCAGAGCAGCGGCGCAGGCTTGATACCCTTGGCGCGCGGCTGGACCCGGCCTTGCAGCGCCGCGTGGCTGACGCCGGGGCGAAACTGGCTGGGCAACGGCTGATCCCGCCTGACCTGACTCGCAAGCGAGAGCGGCTGGACGATTGGCTGCAACGTCTGTCTGACCGCGCCGCCCGCCAGCAAGATCAGCGCCGCGCCCGTCTGGCGCAGCTTGACCGCGTCCGTGAAACGCTGGGCTATAAGGAAACGCTCAAGCGCGGCTATGCCGTGGTGCGCGCGGATGGTGCGGTCGTGACGACGGCGCAGGGTGTCAAAGATGCAGCGCAGGTCGAGATTGAATTCGCCGATGGCCGCGTGACGGTCTAGGACAGCAGCTCTGGCCCCGGGCAGACCAGCGGGATAGGGGCCTCTGTCGCCTCGAACAGCACGGTGCCGGTGGTGGATTGCGCCCGCAGACCCCGTTCGGTGCGGGTGACGGTCCAGCATTTCGGGGCCGGATCAGTGTCGTAGGTAAAGCAAATTAGCTCGCCCCGGTCGAACCAGCGCCCCGTCTGGCACAGGCCCGGCGCGGCGGACCATGTCACGCTGCGGTCCGCGCTATAAGCCTCTACCCCAAAGGGTGTGCCGTCGGGCTGGGCAAAGGTCAGGGTTTTGCCGCTGACATAGGCGTCAAAGCCATCCCCATCCAGCACCTGAGCCGCCGCAGGCGTGGCGAAGCATATCGCCAATGCCAGCGCTCGAATCATGCCTGCGTCCAGCGCCGCACGCGGCGGTCCATCACGCGCCGCCACAGCGGTGGGACCAGCGCCAGCGATGCCATTGCGGGCAGGGACCTTGGCAGGGTGGGGCTTGCCTTGTCGATATTCAGCGCCGGAAACGGACGCGCGGGATGCGCATGGTGATCAGCATGGCGCGGCGCATTCAGCATCAGTGCGGCGGAAAACCAATGCGGCGCGTTCCAGCTATGGCGGGCACCGACCGGCTCTAGCTTGCCGTCGGGGCCAGTTTTGCGCATCAAACCATAGTGTTGCACATAATCCGACAGCAGCAGTTGCACCTGCGCATAGGCGACCAGCGCCAGATATCCGGCAAACCCGCGTACGCCGCCAAGGGCAAAGGCCGCGATCAGCATCGCCGCGCCGCCGCCCAGATAGACAACATAAGGATGATGCCACGTGCTGCGTCCGACACGGTCCAGCCGCGCCGTTTCGGCCTGCATCCCTGCGCGAAAGGCACCGATCCAAGCGCGGGGGGCGTAGGCCCAAAACCCTTCGCCAAGGCGCGCGGTCGCGGGGTCATCAGGCGTGGCGACAAGGCGGTGATGGATCAGCACATGCGCCGAGGTGTGATGTCCGTAAAGCATCGAGATATAGACCCATTGCCCCAGCCGGTGCAGTCCGTGCCCACCCTTGTGGATCAGCTCGTGCGCGTTCGAATTGCTCACCTGCCCGAAATAAAGCCCCGCCGCCGCAACCAGCCCGATCGTGCTGGGCAGCCCAAGGGGACGCTGCCCGATGGTCCAGACGATCAACGCCAGCAGCGCCAGATGGCCAATGCCAAGCATGACGCATAGTGCGTCAGCGGCGGGGAATTCAGCAGTGGGATCAGCGGCTTGCGGCTGTGCGATGACAACGAGCTGGTCCAGCAGATAGGTGAAAACCGTCATGTAAAGCAGCGCCGCCAGCACCCAGACCCCGCCCTGCAGGGCAGCGAGCGCGAGCAGGGGCAGCGGTAAAAGCGTGGCGAAGGCGAACAGGAGCATGGGGAACCGGCAGGTCAGAGTTGGATTCGCCTCTGCTATACCATCATCCGCACGGCGTTTGGCGGCAAATGGCGCGGGCATGATCATTGGTCGCACCGCAGGCGTGGCGCAAGGTGTCGCTTTTCCATCGCCCCGCGCGCGCCGCCCCCTTATGCTGGCCGAACAAAAGGCGAGGGGCAGTCATGGCGCTGGATCAAAAGGACGGGGTCTGGAAATCGGGCCGTGGTAAGGGACGGCGCACGCCAAAGGGGCGGCAGCTGGTTGACGCGGCATGGGCCGAGGTGCGCGCGCTGATCGGCGACGGGCCGCACCCACGCGATATGCTGATCGAATATCTGCACCTTGTGCAGGACCGCTATGGCCACTTGTCCGCCGCCCACCTGCGCGCTTTGGCCGAGGAAATGCGCCTGTCGCAGGCCGAAGTTTACGAAGTCGCAACCTTCTACGCCCACTTTGACGTGGTCAAAGAAGAGGAAACACCGCCCCCCGCCCTGACCATTCGCGTCTGCGATTCGCTGTCTTGCGAACTTGCCGGTGCGCAGGCGCTGAAACAGGCGCTGATAGACGGGCTCGATCCCGGGCAGGTTCGCGTGCTGCGCGCACCTTGCATGGGCCGCTGCGATACCGCGCCGGCCGTGCATCTGGGGCACTACTCGGTCGATCACGCCACGCTGGATAAGGTGAAAACCGCCATCGCTGCGGGCCACATTCATGCAGATATGCCCGCATACCAAGGCCTTGATGCCTACCGCGCCGATGGCGGCTATATCAAACTGGCAGAGCTGCGCGATCACGGCGATTGGGACGCGGTGCAGGATAGCATCGCATCATCCGGCCTGCGCGGTCTTGGCGGCGCAGGTTTCCCATCAGGCAAAAAGTGGAGCTTTGTACGATCCGAAGAGGCCCCCCGCCTGATGGCCGTCAACGGGGACGAGGGCGAGCCGGGCACCTTTAAAGACCGCAAATACCTAGAAGACGCGCCGCATGTATTCCTAGAAGGCATGCTGATCGCCGCCGCTGCCGTCGATGCGGCGCGGATCTATATCTATATGCGCGACGAATACCCCGCCGCGATCCAGATCTTGCGCCAGGAAATTGCCGCGCTGGAAACCGCCCGCATTATCGCTGCAGGCTACGTCGTGCTGCGGCGCGGCGCGGGCGCCTATATCTGCGGCGAAGAGTCCGCGATGATCGAAAGCATTGAGGGCAAGCGCGGCATCCCGCGCCACCGCCCGCCTTATGTCGCGCAAACCGGTGTCTTTGGCCGCCCGACGCTGGTGCATAACGTGGAAACGCTGGTCTGGGTCTCGCGCATCTGCCGCGAGGGGCCGCAGATTCTGTCGGATGTGGTGAAAAATGGACGCAAGGGTCTGCGCAACTATTCGGTCTCTGGCCGGGTGGCACAGCCGGGCGTTTATCTGCTGCCGGCCGGATCAACGATTCTGGACGTGATCGATGCGGCGGGCGGCATGGCCCCCGGCCACACCTTCAAGGCCTACCAGCCGGGCGGGCCGTCCTCTGGCCTGCTGCCCGCCAGCATCAACGACGTGCCGCTCGATTTCGACACACTCGCGGACTACGGCACCTTCATCGGCTCTGCCGCTGTGGTGGTGCTGGGGCATACGGACAGCGCGCGCGGCGCGGCGCTGAATATGCTGGACTTTTTCGCCAGCGAATCCTGCGGGCAATGCACCCCGTGCCGGGTGGGCTGCGAAAAGGCGGTCGGCCTGATGGCCGCGCCTAAATGGGACGCCGATCTGCTGACCGACCTGTGCCAAGTCATGACGGACGCCAGCATCTGCGGCCTTGGTCAAGCTGCGCCGAACCCGATAAAATCGGTGCTGACCCACTTTAAGGACGAGGTGTAAGGCGCTGACTTAGTTTCGATAAACGGCGCAGGTGCAGCCCTGACGCCGGATGTCGTTACATAGCTTGTTCGCCTCGCGAGAGGACTGCGCGCCAACGCGGGCCATGTAATAGCCTTGCCGCCCCGACACCCGATTGCGGGTGAAAATCAGATCGACGGGCTTGCCCGACAGCGTCCCGCGGCACGCCTGCGCCCGCCGATCAAAGGCAGCGCGGGCTTGGCTTTCCGATTTGCCAAAGGCCAACTGCACACCCCACGGCGCATACGAAGGCGCGGGCGGTTTGAACTGCGTATAGGTCCGATTGCGCGCCATATCGTGACAGGCGGCGCGAAACGGCATGTCCCCCTGCAAGCGGAAATCAGGTACCTCTGGCGGGGCGTCGCGCCATGTTTCTGCCGTCAGCCCGGTGATGATCTGGACGTAATCGACGGTTTCCCGGGCCAATCCACCGCTTTTTGCAATCAACCCCGTGGCGCGGGACTCTCCACCATTATAGGCCACAGCCGCCAGCCCCGGATTGCCGAAGCGGCCGATCAGATCGCCTAGATATTGCGCTGAAAATTCAAGCGCTTCGGCCGGGTTGTAAGGGTCGCGCAGGCCCCGCATCTCAGCGGTGCTGTCGATAAACTGGGCAATGCCGCGCGCCCGCGCAGGCGATAACGCGTTGGGATCAAAGCGGCTTTCCTGCCAGATCAGCCGCGCGAAAAACGCGGGATCCATGGCGTTGACCCGCGCAAAGGCGTCGATGGCCTGACAGGTGTCGGCCACGAAATGCGCGGGGCGAATGCACTGCACCGCGCCAAATTGCCCGGTGCTACACAGCGTGCCCCCTTCGGCGCGGGCAAGGCCCGGCAAGGATAGCAAAAGGACAAGGCTTATCAGGCGCAACATGGCACCAGCTTAGACGCGGGCAGTGCCGTGCCGTCAACTGGCAGGGCGCGCACTCTTTCCTTTGCCCCGGCTTGGCACTAGCTAAAGCCAACACTTATCCGCGAGGCAGCGCTCATGGCATTTTTCAAGAAGCTGAAGGACCGCATGTTCCGGTCGTCGGACAAGCTGGACGAAGGCTTGGACGCGATTGTCAGCGCAGGGGGTACCGCACCCGAACCGACTGCGCCTGAACCTGTCGCCCCCCAACCGGTCGCGCCCGAACCTGCCGCGCCGCCGCCTGTTCCGCAACCGCCCGCGCCGACCCCGACCCCAACGCCAGAACCTGCACCCACGCCGCCCGCCGCCAAACCCGCAGGCATCCTTGGCCGCATGTTCGGCACCGAGCAAAAAGAGGTTGTGCGCCGCACCCTTGACGACGCCATGGTCGAACAACTCGAAGAGTTGCTGATCGCGGCCGATATGGGCGTGGATACCGCCCTGCGCGTGACCGCTAATATGGCCGAAGGCCGCATGGGCCGCCGCCTGTCCGTGGACGAAATTAAACAACTGCTGGCCGACGAAGTCACCCGCATCATGGAACCCGTCGCCCGGCCCATGCCGCTGTATAACCAAAAACCGCAGGTCGTGCTGGTCGTGGGCGTGAACGGCTCTGGCAAGACCACGACCATCGGCAAGCTGGCCAGTCAGTTTAAGGCGGCGGGCAAATCCGTTGTCATCGCTGCTGGCGACACCTTTCGCGCGGCGGCTGTTGAACAGTTGCAGGTCTGGGGCGACCGCGCTGGCGTGCCCGTTCTGACTGCACCGGAAGGGTCTGACCCTGCCTCACTCGCCTTTGACGCCATGGCCAAGGCGCAGGCGGATGGCGCTGATCTGCTGATGATCGACACCGCAGGCCGCCTGCAAAACCGCGCCGACTTGATGGAGGAGCTGTCCAAAATCGTTCGCGTGATCCGCAAGAAAGACCCAGACGCGCCGCACAACACCCTGCTGGTGCTTGATGCCACGACGGGCCAAAATGCCCTGCAGCAGGTCAAAGTGTTTCAGGAACTCGCGGACGTCTCTGGCCTTGTGATGACCAAACTCGACGGCACCGCCAAAGGCGGCGTGCTGGTCGCGCTGGCGGATAAGTTCGGCCTGCCGATCCACGCCATCGGCGTCGGAGAGCAGATCGACGACCTTGCCCCCTTCGATCCCGAGGATTTCGCCCGCGCTTTGGTCGGGCTCGACGCATGATCCCTTCATCTGGCCCGGAAAACTCCGGGGGGCGGCGACAGCCGGGGGGCTGGCCCCCCTGCGCGGTGCGGTAATGGGCGACTGGCTCGTGCAAATCGCCGGCACGCCAGAGGGCGCGCGGCTTGCGACACTCCTCGCGCTGATGTCCGCCGTTGCGCATGCCGCCTTTGGCGCGCTGCAAAAAGGGCGGCATGATCCATGGCTGTCGCGCGGCGCGATTGACGGCTGGCTGGTGGTCATTTCGGCCCCCGTCGCGCTGTTTGTTGTGCCTTGGCCGACGGGTCAGGTGGCGTTTCTGCTCGCAGGCGCATTGGTGATCCATTTCGCTTACAAAGTCACAATGGCGCTATCGTATGAACGCGCGGCCTATACGGTTGTCTACCCAGTCGTGCGCGGCACGGGGCCGCTGGTCACGGTATTGGCCGCGAGCGTGATTTTCCACGAACATTTTACGCTGGTGCAATGGCTCGGCGTCATGTGTCTGTCGGGCGGTATTCTGATGCTGGCTTTCGTCAACCTGCGCGAAAATAGGCTGGACTTGCGGGCCATGCAAATAGGCCTGCTTTGGGCATTGGCGGCAGGTATTATCGTTGCGATCTATACCACTTACGACGCCTACGGCATCCGGCAAGCTGCTGATCCGTTTACGTTTTTAGCGTGGTTCTTCTTTATCACCGCACTTGATTTTCCCATACTTGCCACGATCCGCTATCGCCGCATGGATAACCCGCCCGCCCTTGGGCCGCTGATGCTGCGCGGCTTTTTCGGGTCTTTCATCGCGTGGCTGTCCTTTGGCGGCGTCATGCTCGCCACTCGCCTTGATAAAGTCGGAGAGGCCGCCGTGCTGCGCGAAACCTCGACCGTGTTTGCGGCGCTGATCGGCTATTTCATTCTGGGCGAGACAGTGGGTAAACGCCGCGCCGCGCTGATGGCGCTGGTTGCCTTGGGCGCGGTAATCGTGGAAATGGGCGGCTAGAGGGAGACCAACATGGCCACGCAACCGATCAATCCGTTTCTGAAACAGGTGCTGGAACTTGGCCCGACGGTCATGTTCTTTATCGTCTACACCCGGATCAAGGACGACGTTTTTACTATCGGCGGGACGGAATATTCCGGCTTTATCCTATCCACGCTGATCTTTATCCCGATTCTGCTGGCCGCAATGGGTCTGCTGTGGGCGCTGACCAAAGAGCTAAGCCGCATGCAGATTTTCACCGCGTTTATGGTGATTTTCTTTGGCGGGCTGACGGCTTATTTCAATGACGAGCGGTTTTTTAAAATGAAAACCTCTATCGTGTATGCCGTCATCGCGGCCGTGTTGGGCATTGGCCTGCTGCGCGGCAAATCCTATATGGAATGGGCGATGGGGTCGGCCTTGCCGATGGAACATAAGGGCTGGATGATCCTGACCCTGCGCGTTGCGCTGTTCTGTGTCGCCTTGGCGCTGTTCAACGAATGGCTGTGGCGCACGCAATCGACAGACCTGTGGGTCAAGATTGAAACCTTTGCCTTTCCAGTGATCAGCATGATCTTTCTTGGTTGGCAGTTCTATGCAGTGCGTGACTACATGATCGAAGAAGACGCCGGGCCCAAAGCCTAACCGCCCTTTATCTTATCGCATTTCGCGCAGCGCCATAGAGTTGAAGCGCGCTGCAGGACTGCTGCGCACGCCTTGGCGCAGCAGATCCACAAGCGCGGGGCGCGCAGGCATTGTAAAGGCGACCCCGATACGGTGCGCGGTGACCCAGCGCACGGTGCCGGTGACCCTTTCGGACATCACCTCTAGCGCGACACGTTCGCCGCTTACGACATTTTCCACACCTTCCAGACGCGCGCCGCCCTGATTGACGTCAATCAAGGTGGCCCGTTGTCGGTCGCGCGGCGTTGTCACCGTCAGGACAAAGGCCGTCGGATAGCGGTGTTTGCGGAATTTCTGGTTCATGTTCAATTCCCCTACGATAGCAAACCAGTGCTAGCGCAGGGATATGAACATTCGGTTAGGACGGTTTAGAGAACAGCTGGTCCTGTGCCCCGCGATCCTTGGCAAAATCCCCGCGCAGCTCTGCATGCAGGGCGCGGCCGCGCAGCACGGCGGGGCGGGTGCCGACTTGGTCCAGCCAGCGTGCAAGGTGGGGTTTGTCGTCCAGCGTCTGCTGTTGGCCTTCCCACAGGGACGCCCAGCCCCAGCAGGCCATATCGGCGATGGAATAATCGCTGCCCGCGATAAATTCGTTTTGCGCTAACTGCTTGTCCATCACGCCATACAGGCGCGCGACCTCGGTGCGGTAGCGGTTCTTGGCGTAGGGCAGATCGTTGGGCGGATCCATTGCGGGGGCATATTTCAGGAAATGATGCGCTTGGCCCGCCATGGGGCCAAGCCCGCCCATCTGCCACATCAGCCACTGATCGACGGCAATCCGGTCACGCTGGGTCGCGCCGCCAAATTTACCGGTTTTGCGCGCCAGGTATTGCAAGATCGCCCCGGATTCAAAGATCGAGATCGGCGCACCATCCGGCCCGTCTGGGTCGGTGATCGCGGGCATGCGGTTGTTGGGGGAAATCGCCAGAAAATCCGGCTTGAACTGGTCACCTTTGCCGATGTTCACCAGATGCGTGGTATAGGGCAGGCCGAACTCTTCCAGCGCGATGGACACCTTCCAACCATTTGGAGTGGGCCAGAAATACAGATCAATCGGGGCGGACATAGCAGGCCTTTCGCAGCAGGCGGCCAAATTTAGCCGCGTCTGCGATGGTAGTTCCTCAGCGCCGTTGCGCAATGGCAGACTTCGGCCCGCATGATCTGGCAATATAGATCAATGCCGCCCCGCACGATCCGCCAGATCGCGCAGCCTTTGCCGCCGCGGTCACAGGCCAGCGCGGTGCGGGCGGAAAAGGTCATGTCGGCGGGGCCAAAGGTGGCCCGGTTGAGCACCAGCGACATGCGAAACAACATAACCTCGGTGATTTCGTCGTCCAGCACGTCGGGTGGCAAGGCAAAGGCGTCTTGCAAACGTGTGCGAAACGGACGGCGGCGGTCTTCGGTTGTCTGGTAGGTCATGGGCAAACCCGCGCTACATCTTGTGTGCCGTTGTGGTAGCCTGATTTCGTAACCAGCCCGTGACACCTGCGCCCGCCTTGACGCAGTTTTGCGCGCCGCCTATAGCGGACCCGTGGTGATTTGATGCCAGATTGCGGGCCACGTTAAACAATTCGCTAAAAGGGTAAGGGGTTTGCCCCGATACCTGTCGGTGTCGGGGTTTTTCTTTGCCGGAAAGGGCACGCCATGACCGAATGGAACAAGCGCACCAAAGCCGTTCACGCAGGCACGCGCCGCAGTCAGTATAACGAAGTCTCAGAGGCGATCTTCCTCACGCAGGGGTTTGTCTATGACACAGCAGAGGACGCGCAGCAGCGGTTCCTGAAGGCGGGCGAGGATGAGTTCATCTATGCCCGCTATGGCAACCCGACGACCGCGATGTTCGAAGACCGCATCGCCGCGATTGAAGGGGCCGAAGACGCCTTTGCCACAGCATCTGGCATGGCCGCCGTGTCTGGCGCTTTGATGTCTGTCCTGAAGGCTGGCGATCACGTCGTCAGCGCCCGCGCGCTGTTCGGGTCCTGCCTATATGTGCTGGAAGAGGTGCTGACCCGCTACGGCGTCGAAGTCACATTCGTTGACGGCACCGATCTGGCTCAGTGGAAGGCCGCCCTACGCCCGGACACCAAGATCGCCTTTTTCGAATCCATCTCGAACCCCGCGCTGGAAGTCGCTGACCTGCCGGGCATCGCCAAGCTGGCGCACGACGTCGGCGCGATGGTCATGGTCGACAACGTCTTTGCCACGCCGGTTTATTCCCGCGCGCTGGAACTGGGCGCAGACGCCGTGATCTATTCCGCGACCAAGCATATCGATGGGCAAGGCCGGGCCCTGGCGGGGGTGATCCTTGGCAGCAAAGAGTTCATTCGCGGCACGGTCGAACCCTATATGAAGCATACCGGCGGCTCCATGTCGCCCTTCACCGCGTGGATGCTGGTTAAGGGATTAGAGCACATGGACCTGCGCGTGCGCGCACAGACGGCCAGCGCGCTGCACATCGCCAAAGGGCTAGAAGGCCACCCCAAGCTGACCCGCGTGATCTATCCCGGGCTGGAAAGCCATCCGCAGTATCAACTGTGCATGGATCAGATCGGCGCGGGCGGCACGGTGCTGGCGATTGACGCTGGATCACAAGAGGCGTCGTTCAAGCTGCTGAATGCGCTTGGTATTTTCCTGATCTCGAACAACCTTGGTGATGCGAAATCCATCGCAACGCCGCCTGCATCCACCACGCACCAGCGTCTGCCCGCTGATCAAAAGGCACATCTGGGCATCACCCCCGGTCTGATCCGCCTGTCGGTCGGCCTCGAAGACCCGGATGATCTGCTGCGCGATCTGCTTGCAGCGCTTGACGCGGTCTAAGGAGATGTCGCACCCTTGTGGTGCGACATTATGCCAAACTGTCGCAATAAAGTTGGAAACTGGGCAGCGACGCCCCACTTAACGGGGTGAGAAACGCAAAAGGTGTGTGCTGCCATGAACATTCAGTCCCGTGACCTTGACCGCCAGCCGAGCCGTACCGAGGCAGAGGCCGCGCTGAGCCTGCTGCGGCGTTGGGCTGGCGATGCAAGCGCCGAGGAAATTGTGACCCTTGATCCGCAGATCGGCAGCCTTTTGCCGGGTCAGTCGGCGTCTGATTATCCGGCCATGGCGCGGGTCTACCCCGAGGATTTTGTGGTCGATGCCGCCTATAAAGCGACTTTGCCCGACCTGCAGAACGGCCCCACCAGCCTGATCCGGGGCGCCCAGCGTCAGATCCAACACGTCGGGATTTCCAACTTCCGCCTGCCGATCCGGTTCCACACCCGCGACGCGGGCGATCTGACGCTCGAAACCAGCGTGACGGGGACTGTGTCGCTTGAGGCGGAAAAGAAGGGCATCAACATGTCCCGCATCATGCGGACATTCTACAAGCACGCCGAGGAAACCTTTAGCTTTGAGGTGATTGAGCGGGCCTTGGACGCCTATAAAACAGACCTTGAAAGCTTTGATGCCCGCATTCAGATGCGGTTCAGCTTTCCGATGAAAGTTGAAAGCCTACGGTCCGGTCTGTCGGGCTATCAATATTACGATATCGCGCTGGAACTGGTGGAAACAGACGGCGTGCGCCGCAAGATCATCCACCTTGATTATGTTTATTCCAGCACCTGCCCATGCTCGCTGGAGCTGTCCGAACACGCCCGCCAGTTCCGCGGCCAGTTGGCCACGCCGCATTCGCAGCGGTCGGTGGCGCGGGTGTCGGTGGTGCTGGAACCCGGCCAGCAGACCGCCTGGTTCGAAGACCTGATTGAGATGGCACGCGCCGCTGTGCCGACGGAGACGCAGGTCATGGTGAAACGCGAGGACGAGCAGGCCTTTGCCGAACTGAACGCCGCCAACCCCATCTTTGTCGAAGACGCGGCCCGTTTGTTTGCCGAACAGCTGCAAATGGACCCGCGCATCGGTGATTACCGCATCGTCGCCAGCCATCAGGAAAGCCTGCACAGCCATGACGCCGTGTCGGTCCTGACCGAAGGTCCGACCTTTGCTGCACAGTCCATCGACCCGCGCCTTTTTGCGTCACTTTTCCACGTCGGTTAGGGCGGAACGCGCAGGACGCTTGACAGCGCGGCGGCGTCGATGCACCTCGGTTGAATGATTGACCTACGCCCTGTTGGATATGTAATCGGCCTTCTGGTCGCCACGTTGGGGCTGACCATGCTGCCGTCATTTATGGCGGACCTGCTGGCAGGGAACGGGCATTGGCCGGTCTTTCTGGAATCCGCAATTATCACCAGCCTGACTGGCACGCTGCTGGCCATGTCCTGCGCCAATGGCGTGACCGCTGGCCTGACCGTGCGGCAGACGTTTTTGCTGACCTCGACGATCTGGATCACGCTGCCGCTGTTTGGCGCGATCCCGTTCATCATCGGGGCGACGAACTGCGACTTCACCGATGCCTATTTCGAGGCGATGTCAGGCCTGACCACCACCGGGGCCACCGTGCTTGGCGGGCTAGAGGCGCTGCCAGAAGGCATCAAGCTATGGCGCGGCACGCTGCAATGGCTGGGCGGCATTGGTATCATCGTTGTGGCCATGGTGTTCCTGCCGGAACTGCGCGTTGGCGGCATGCAGATTTTCCGCTCTGAATCCTTTGACACGATGGGCAAGATCCTGCCACGTGCCGGCCAGATCGCGTCGCGCATTTCGGTCATCTATGTCGGCCTGACGCTGGCCTGCGCGCTGACCTACAGCGCGCTGGGTATGCCAACCTTTGATGCGGTGGTTCATGCGATGACAACGCTATCGACGGGCGGCATGGCGAACACTGACAGCTCTTTTGGGATCTACGGCGCGGGCATCCACTATGTCGGCGCTTTTTTCATGTTCAGCGCCGCGCTGCCCTTTGTGCGTTATGTGCAACTGCTTGGCGGCTCTGCCAAGCCGCTGATGCGCGACAGCCAGGTGCGCACGTTCTTTTGGATCATCATGGTCTGCGTGCTGATGATCACAGCCTGGGTCTGGGGCCGCGAAGGCCAAGTGACCGAACTGGCCTTCCGCGAGGCGCTGTTCAACGTCGTCTCGATCATTTCCGGCACGGGCTATGCCAGCGCGGATTACATGGCTTGGGGCACATTTCCGGTCGTGATGTTCTTTTTCATCGGCTTGATCGGCGGCTGCGCCGGATCGACGGCTTGTTCGATCAAGGTGTTCCGCTATCAGCTGCTCTTCGCCTCGCTCAAGGCGCAGATCCGGCAAATCCACTCGCCCCACGGCGTGTTTATTCCCCGCTACGAAGGGCGTCCGGTGGGGCAGGACGTGCTCAACTCTGTGATGGCGATGTTCGTTTTGTACATCTTGCTGGTCGGCATCTTTTCCGTGCTGCTGGGCCTGACGGGGCTGGATTTCATTACCTCCGTGTCTGGCGCAGCCACTGCGCTGGCCAATGTCGGCCCCGGTTTGGGGACGGAAATTGGCCCCGCTGGCAACTTTGTCGGTCTGAATGACACCGCCAAATGGCTGCTGGCCGCGGCGATGTGGATCGGCCGGCTGGAAATCATGGTGGTGCTTGTCATCATGACGCGGCGGTTCTGGCGCGAATAAAGCGCCCTTCGACCAGATCGGCCGAAGGGCAGGGGCCTAGGCCGTGGCAAGCCGCTTGGGTGCGCCTGTCAAAAAACGATCCATCAGATAGGACATCAGCAGCGTCATCCCGACATGGCCGACAAAGGATGACTGGGTGTAAGTGCCGAAATCCATCATAAAGCTGCGCCCGATAAAGGGTGCTAGCATACCTTGGGCGACGAACCACAAGATCAGGCCTGAAACGAGCCCGGTCAGGAAGACCCGCGCGGGCATCAGCAACCGGATCAGGTAGACAAACACGCCAAACCCGACAGAACCGATGGCAAAGTGGACCGGGAACGCGGTCAGATGCGAAATCTGCAAACCCGCCAGCTTTTCCGCAAGCGCGATGACAAGGTTCGAGGGTTGCAGCGTTGGGCCAAACAGCAGCGGCGATATAAGCCAAGCGTAAAGTTCGAACACGATCTCTCCAATCAGGCCGGCGAGGATGACAGATGCGGCGATCTGTATGCGAGGGGAGGCATGGGGGAGAAGCATTGTTATCGGGTCCTAACTGTTTGCTGCATCTGCAAGATGAACAGGTAGGTAGGAGGGGGGTGCAGGCGGGGCAATCAACGCTTCTCTGACGCGAATTCTCTTTTGCGCGACGTATGTTACCGTTTTTACGGCTAGAAGTTGGGGGGCAGGCGGCGGTGCGCTAGTCCTGCGCGGCTGCCTGCTTCCATTCGGCCAGCGGAAACATCCAGTCATAGGCCCAGTTGAACGCAAAGGCATAGGCCATGTAAAACAGCGCAAATGACACGTCCATGACAAAGGCCTGCGCCAGCGTAATGCTAAGATACCACGCGATAAAGGGCATCAGCGCGATCAGCAGGCCGCCCTCGAACAGCACCGCGTGCAGCACGCGCACCCGGCGCGATTTCAGCGTATTGCCTGTGGTCCGCTTCAGCCACAGATCGAACAGGAAGTTATAGGCGACATTCCAAAGCATCGCGATCGTCGCGCTGACGACGCTGATCACGCCAATGTCGTGCATCGGCTGGTGGAATACGAAGGACGCGAGCGGAATAACCAGCATCAAGGCGAGAACCTCGAAGCTGATGGCGTGACGGATACGGTCGGCTAAAGTGCGCATGACACCCTCTGATTAGGTGCTGGGTCGTCCCGGCTATGATCATGTCTCAGAGGTCGTCCTCGCCCCTTACATGGCCGTTTCCCCGCGCAACTTCAAGCCTACCAACAGCTGACCAGCACCGTGCTTTCGGCGGCGCGCAGGGTCAGGGTTTCGGGGGGCATAAAGGCCAGCGTGTCCGTGGTGTCAGTCGCGATCCCGGCATCAGACAGGGCCGCGACAATCCGGTCAGCATCGATGATAAAGCTGACGTCAGGCGGCAGCAGCTGGCCGTCCTGCGCGACCTTTGGCAGCAGCATCCCCAGCACCGCGCCGCCGTTATCGAACACTGGCCCGCCTGCGTCGCCGTCACGGGCGGTCAGGGTCAGACGCTTCAGGTCTTCTTCGCCATTCAGGCCGCGAATATCGGCCAGGCGGCCAAAGGTCAGCGTCGGCGTCACCAGCACACCGCCGTACGGATAACCCGCGACGGCGATTTCGGTCTGCAAGCGCGGGACCTGCGTTTGGAACGCGGCGACAGATTGGGGCGACAGCGCCTCATCCGGGGTCAGCACGGCGATGCCAAGGTCTGTATCGGTCATGGTGACCGTGGCCGGGTGGCTGCCGTCGATGCTGATTTCTTCGCAGGATTCCACAGCCATCGCATCGGTCAAAACGCGGCCTTGCATGTCGATATAGAACCCGGTGCGCGACGTTTTAGGTTTGCGGATTTGCAGGCCAGCCACCAGATCAATCGCCTGATCCTCGTCCGGGCTGGCAATTGCGGGGTCCAGCACGCCGTCGATGGCGTTAAAGCTGCCCTTCATCTCGTCCCGAATGCGGTCAAAGCGCGCAGAATCGCCTGCGGGCCAGACAAGGGCGAACCCTTTGATCTGTCCGTCCTCAAGCTGGGCCGAGACGTAGGATTGGACCTCTGCGCTTGTGCCCGCGATTTCAAAGCTGGCGTCCTTGCGGCTACGCTCGCCCTCTGGCGGGAAAATCGCCAAGGTTTGCAGGATTTCATAAAGGCCAAACAGGCGGTTCTGGTCGCCACTTTGGCTGATCAGCAGCACCTGCGCGGGAATGTCGCCCTTGGGACCAAAACGGGCAAAGGGCGGCTCGTATTCGGTAAAGCTGACAGCGCCGGTGGGGATCAGGACCTCGACCCCGGCGGCTGTGTCGCGCACCAGTTGCAGGTTCATGCCGTCCAGTACGCTGTTATACGCGCCCACCAACTGCGCGCGCTGCGCGGTGGTCAGCACGCCTGTGGGCGCAAAGCCTTGCGCCAGCTGCCATGCCTCCATCGCGCCGCGGGTGCCGCGGCCAAAGGCACCGTCAACGGCGGCGTCATAGAAACCAGCCCAGCCAAGGGCGGTTTGCAGCAGCTCTTTTTCGTCTTGGGTCAACGCCTGTTCGGACACCCGGGCGTCTTGCACGGATTCCTCTGGAATAGCCTCAACTTCAGGGGCGGGTTCCGGTGCGGCTGGGGCTGCATCAACGACTTGCGGTGCGGCATCTTCAACAGCCGGGGCGGTTTCGGCCTCTGCCTTTGCCGCAGGGGCAGGTGCGGTCACGGGCGGGCGGGCGTCGCCCGGCGCCGGCCAATACTGATCGCCAAAGCGCTCTCCGTTCGTCAGGAACGCATCGGACGGGGCCAGACCCGCTTGCCGCATCTCGCGCAGGGCAGCTGTGGCGGCCTCTCGGCTCGCATAGGGGCCCATGACGACGGCAAACCAGCTGCGGCCAAGCCGGTAGCCAAAGACATTTTCCGTCTGGCTGGCATAGACCCGCACCCGCGTATCGGCGGCGGTCTGGGTCGGTTGCGCTTCTAGCTGAATATAGGTGCCGCTCGCGGCCTGTGCGAAAGCGATTTGGGACGTCAGGCTAAAGCTTGCGGCTGCAATCCAGATTGCCAATGGTTTCATCTGCTTACAGTCCTTCATAACTTCGCACACATCACTCGCGCGCGCTTTTACCAGACACGCCCCTGCTTGCAGCACAATTCGGCGTGTTCCCGCGCAAATTAAGGCGCTGTGGCACGATTGACCCTGTGGCCTGCGCGGCCTATGCAACACCGACTTTGCAAAGAGGGCGAGATGTCAGGCCAACCGCGCAGTTTTCAAGAGATCATCCTGCGGCTTCAGTCCTACTGGGCCGCGCAGGGCTGCGCCATGCTGCAGCCTTACGACATGGAGGTCGGTGCAGGCACCTTCCACCCCGCCACGACCCTGCGGGCGCTGGGATCAAAGCCGTGGGCCGCGGCCTATGTGCAGCCATCGCGCCGCCCCACCGACGGGCGCTATGGCGAAAACCCGAACCGGTTGCAGCACTATTACCAGTATCAGGTCATCATCAAACCAAGCCCGCCGAACCTGCAGGATCTGTACCTTGGCTCGCTCAAGGCGATCGGCATCGACGCATCGGTGCACGATGTGCGCTTTGTCGAAGATGACTGGGAATCCCCGACGCTGGGCGCTTGGGGCCTTGGCTGGGAGGTCTGGTGCGACGGCATGGAAGTGTCGCAGTTCACCTATTTCCAACAGGTCGGGGGCCATGATTGCAGCCCCGTGTCGGGCGAATTGACCTACGGGCTAGAGCGTTTGGCGATGTATGTGCTTGGCGTCGATCACGTCATGGATATGCCGTTCAACGACCCGGACGCGCCGACACCGCTGACCTATGGCGACATCTTTTTGCAGACCGAACAGGAATACGCCCGTTGGAACTTTGACGTGGCCGACACCGACACGCTGCTGCAGCACTTTAAGGATGCAGAGGCCGAATGTGCCCGTATTTTGGATCAGGACGCCGTCGATCCGAAGACAGGCAAGACCATTCGCATGGCGCATCCGGCTTATGACCAAGCGATCAAGGCCAGCCATCTGTTCAACCTGCTCGACGCGCGCGGCGTGATTTCGGTCACCGAACGCCAAGCCTATATCGGCCGGGTGCGCAATCTGGCCAAGGCCTGCGCTGATGCCTTTGTGCAGACGCCCGCAGGCGGTGCCGCCGCATGATCGCGAAAATTTGGATTATCTTCATCATGTTGACAGCCCTGATCGCCGGTGCCGCCCTGTATTATCTGCAGGTCTATGCCTATTACGTCGAAATCGCACCGCAGGACGCAAATGTGCAACTTGTGTCCCTGACCAGTGGCGACGCAGAGCCGATTGCGTTCGATAACTTCAAGGCGATCGACAGCGACAGCAGCCCACTGCGCTACCGCGCCTGCTATGACATGCCCGCTAGCCTTGCGATGCTGACGGAAACTTACCAGATCGCCGACGACGCCGAACCCCGCGTCGCGCCGGGCTGGTTCGACTGCTTTGACGCGAACCAAATTGGTGACGATATCCAAGCGGGCGTTGCCGTCGGCTTTGTTGGCCAGAATGACGTAAAATACGGCATCGACCGCATCGTCGCCGTCTACCCCGATGGCCGGGCCTATGCTTGGCACCAAATCAACGCCTGCGGCGAGGTCGTCTTTGACGGCAACCCCGCCCCCGAAGGCTGCCCAACCCCGCCAGAAAGCACGCGCTGATGCCTGATCTTCTGATTGAACTCTTCTCTGAAGAAATCCCCGCCCGCATGCAGGCGCAAGCCGCCGCCGATCTGCAGAAGCTGGTCACGAATGGTCTGGTCGAGGCTGGCCTGACCTACGCCGCCGCCGCCGCCTTTGCGACGCCGCGCCGTTTGGTGCTGTCGATTGAAGACCTGACCGCAGAAAGCCGCGCCGTGCGCGAAGAGCGTAAGGGCCCCAAGGTCGGCGCGCCGGAAAAGGCGCTTGAAGGGTTCCTGAGATCCACCGGGCTGACGATTGATCAGCTGGAACAGCAAGAGGACAAAAAAGGCGCGTTCTACGTCGCCGTGATCGATAAGCCGGGCCGCAAAGCCGCCGAGATTATCGCCGAAGTGCTGGAACAAACGATCCGCAATTTCCCGTGGCCCAAGTCGATGCGCTGGGGCAACGGCACCCTGCGCTGGGTCCGCCCGCTGCATACGATCCTATGCATCCTTGTCGGTGACGACGGGGCAGAGGTCGTGCCGATGGATGTCGACGGCATCGTCGCTGGCAACACCACACGCGGCCACCGCTTTATGGGGCCGGACGCATTTTCTGTAACCTCTTTCGAGGATTACGAGGCGAAGCTAAAGCGCGCCAAGGTCATGCTGCGCGCAGAAGAGCGCGCCGATGCGATCTGGCAGGACGCCACATCGCAGGCCTTTGCGAACGGCCTCGACGTGGTCGAAGATCGCGGTCTGCTGGCCGAAGTCGCAGGTCTTGTCGAATGGCCCGTCGTGCTGATGGGCCGGATTGACGACCAGTTTCTGGACTTGCCGGCAGAGGTTTTGCAGACCTCGATGAAAGAGCATCAGAAGTTCTTCTCTGTCCGTGATGCGAAATCGGGACGGATCGAACGCTTTATCACCGTGGCCAACATCGAAACCGCCGACGATGGCGCGACGATTTTGAACGGTAACCAGCGCGTGCTGTCTGCCCGTTTGGCGGATGCAAAGTTCTTCTGGGACAATGACTTGCGGGTCGCTAAGGCTGGCATGCAGCCTTGGCTGGACGGTCTGGCCAATGTCACATTCCACAACAAACTGGGCAGCCAGCGCGACCGGATCGACCGGATCGCCGCCCTAGCGCGCGACATCGCGCCCGTTGTTGGGGCTGATGCGGACCAAGCGTTCGAGGCTGCACAGATCGCCAAGGCTGACCTGCGGTCCGAAATGGTCGGGGAATTCCCCGAACTTCAAGGGCTTATGGGCCGTTACTATGCGCTCGCCGCTGGCCGCGCCGAGGCCGTCGCCGCCACGTCCGAGGCGCATTGGAAGCCGCAAGGCCCGTCCGACATGGTCCCCACAGCGCCCGTATCCGTCGCCGTCGCGCTGGCTGACAAGCTGGACACCTTGACCGGCTTCTGGGCGATCGACGAAAAGCCGACGGGTTCCAAAGACCCCTTTGCGCTGCGCCGTGCCGCCCTTGGCGTCATTCGCCTCGTGCTGGAAAACAACCTGCGCCTGCCGCTGAACCGGATTTTCGGTGAAAATTCTTGGTCTCCGTCGCTGCTGGCCTTTTTCCACGACCGCCTGAAGGTCTATCTGAAAGACCTGAACATCCGCCATGACGTCATCGATGCCTGCATCGCAATGCCGGGCAGCGACGACCTGACGTTGTTGGTCAAGCGCGCAAAGGCGTTGCAAGCGACGTTGGAGACTGACGACGGTGAAAACCTGATCCAAGGCTTCAAACGCGCCAACAATATTCTGACGCAGGCCGAAGAAAAGGACGGCGTCGAATACTCTTATGGCGCGGACATCAAATTCGCCGAAGATCCGGCTGAAAAGGCGCTGTTCACAGCCCTTGATACCGCCGAAGCCCAGATCGCCCCAGCGATGGAGGCCGAGGATTTCGGCGCAGCGATGGCGGCGATGGCCACATTGCGCGGCCCGATTGACCAGTTCTTTACCGATGTGCAGGTAAATGCCGAAAGCCAGATCTTGCGACGCAATCGCCTGAACATGCTGTCGCGCATTCGCCAGATCTGTCTGTCAGTGGCCGATCTGACCAAAATCGAAGGCTAACGCTGCGACGAAAGTCTAACGGCGTTACCTTTTCTTTACACACGCTCATGCTGCACCCTATGCTGCGTGTGAACAAAGGATCGCCGCAGTGCAGCAAATCGACTTTCAGGACGTGACATTGATCACGCCAACCGCAGCCATGTCAGCGGCCGTACACGGCGGGCGCGCCAAATGCTTGCAGCGGCTCATCCGCCTTGGCATGCCAGTGCCGACAACGCTCGCGCTATCATTCGATGCGGTCTTGCAGATTGCCAAAGGGCATTTGCCAGATTTGGCTGCAATGCTGGACCCCTTTGGGCCAAGTCCCTTGCTATCCGTGCGGCCGTCTTCGCAAGACCCTGACTGGGGCGGGCCGGGGGCGATCCTGAATATCGGCATGAACGACGAAAGCCACGCCGCACTGTCCAAGCGCGTGGGCGAGGCAGCGGCAACGGCGCTTTATGTTCGATTTGTGCAATCTTATGCAATCCACGTGGTCCGATTGGACCCTGATGTGTTCGATTTTCCCAACCTTTCGGATGCGAGCGTTCTGCGCGCCGCGCTTGAAACCTTTGAAGCAGAGGCTGATGAGCCTTTTCCTCAGGATGTCTCGGTCCAGTTGTCCGAAGTTTTGCGGTCGATGGCGCGCGCTTGGGACGGCACGAGTGCCCGCCTGCTGCGCGAGGCGAAAGGCGCACCCGTCGATGCGGGCCTAGGTTTGGTTGTGCAGGCGCTCGCGTTAGGGGTTGGCGCGGATGAAAGCGGCTCTGGCGTTATTCAGTTCGTCAGCTCTGCCACGGGGCAGCCACAGATTATTGGCCGCTACCTGAGTCAAAGTCAGGGCCGCGAGGCGCTGAATGACCGCGCAGGCGCGATTTACCTGACCTCTGACCCGCGCGGCCCCGCGCTAGAGGATATTAGTCCTGATAATTTCGCAGCGCTTGTCAGTTACGGCGCGATTGCCCGGACCCGTCTGCGCGAAGAGATGCAGATCGAATTTACGTTAGAAGACAACGTGCTGCACATCCTAGACGCGGTGCGCATCCAGCGGTCTAGCCGCGCATTGGTGCAAATTGCTGTGGCGCTTGCCACGGATGAAGTGATCCCGCGCGAAGAAGCCGTGATGCGCGTGCCGCCCAATGCGTTGTCCGAAATGCTGCACCGGCAAGTCGACCCCTCTGCCATCCGCGACATCATTGTGCGCGGCATCGGGGCTAGCCCCGGCGCGGCGACGGGCCGGATCGTATTGACCGCTGCCGAAGCGCAGGCCAGCGCGGCGCGCGGCGAGGCGTGTATTCTGGTCCGCCGAGAGACGACGCCAGAGGATATTCGCGGCATGCACGCGGCGCAGGCCGTGCTGACGATGCGCGGGGGAATCACCAGCCATGCCGCCGTGATCGGGCGCGGCCTTGGCGTGCCCTGCGTTGTGGGTGCGTCTGACCTGACGATCGACCGCAAGCGGCAGGAAATCGTGGCCCCCGGCGGGCGCCGATTCGCGTCCGGCGACACAATTACGGTGGATGGCACAACCGGAACGGTCCTTGCGGGTGCGCCAGACATGCTAGAGGCGACTTTGGACGATGCCTTTCAAACTTTGCTGGCTTGGGCCGATGATTTTCGTGACATTGGCGTGCGCGCCAACGCCGATACGCCCGCCGATGCGCAGACCGCCAGCAACTTTGCCGCCGAGGGAATCGGGCTGTGCCGGACGGAACATATGTTCTTTGAAGGTGACCGCCTTGGCGTGATGCGAGAGATGATTTTTGCCGAAACCGCCGATGATCGCCGGGTGGTTTTGGACCGTTTGATGCCCATGCAGCGCGCTGATTTCGTCAAGCTTTTCAGCATTATGGACGGGCGGCCCGTGACGATTCGCCTCTTTGATATGCCGCTGCACGAATTCCTGCCCTACGATAAGGCAGGCCAGCGCGATCTGGCGGAACAATTGGCCATGCCGGTCAGCATCGTGACCGACCGTGTGCAGGCGCTTTCGGAATATAACCCGATGCTGGGCATGCGCGGCGTGCGGCAGGGAATCGCTGTGCCCGAAATCTATGACATGCAGGCCCGCGCCATCTTTGAGGCGGTCGCCGATGTCGCCGGGCGCGGCCTTCCGGTGCAGCCAGAGATCATGATTCCCTTGATCAGCGCCATGCGCGAGGTCGAGCTGATCAAGGGCCGCATCGACGCCATCGCAGCAGCCGTGCAACGCGAGACGGGGGTCAGCTTTGCCTTCAAGCTTGGCGTTATGGTCGAAACACCCCGGGCCGCATTGCGGGCGCAGGATATCGTTAAGTATGCATCGTTTTTATCGTTTGGAACGAACGACTTAACGCAGATGACCTATGGTCTATCCCGCGACGATGCGGGGCGCTTTATGTCTGCATATGTGCAGCAAGGCGTCTATGAAGAGGACCCTTTTCACACGCTGGACCTTGATGGCGTAGGAGAGCTTTTGGCAATTGGCGCGGCGCGTGGCCGGGCCGGGCGGCCTGATGTTGTGGTTTCGATTTGCGGCGAACATGGCGGTACGCGGGCCGCGATCGGATTCTGCAGGACTCAAAAATTCAATTATGTCTCCTGTTCTCCGTTTCGGGTGCCGCTTGCGCGACTTTCCGCCGCCCAACTGGCGCTGGCAGAGCAGATGCCCGCAGGTGGGCGCCGTGCGACCATGCCGCCAATCTCAATGAAATAAGGTGAATCGGGCGCGGATTTAGGGGCCAAGACAGGTACGGCAAGAATCTGCCAGCCCCAAAGGTGGACCATCAGATAAATTTTCCCTATGACGACGCGGCCTGTACGGGGCTGACCGTGCGGAATGAAAGCCCGACTGATGACCATCACCCTGCGCCGCACGCTGATTGCAGCGATTACCCTTGTCAGCGTTTCGATCGCCGCACCAGCGTCCGCTGAAGAAGTGATCTCTGCCCGGTTGGGTGCGGTTTTGGGTCAAGAACGTCAGGCCTTGCAAATTGTTCCCGATACCCGCCTGTCTGCGTTGACGGCCGTTCCCGAAAGCGCCCGGCGCAACGCGATGCCAACGGACGGCGATGCGGTCATGACGGAGTCGTTTTTGTCCACCATGACCACGCCCAAGGGTAATTCCGAATGGGAATGCCTGGCCGATGCCCTGTATTTCGAGGCACGCGGCGAATCGCTTCAGGGCATCTTTGCCGTGGGCGAGGTGATTATGAACCGCGTCGACAGTGCCGAATACCCCAACACGATCTGCGGTGTGGTGCATCAGGGCACGGGCCGGAAATTTGCCTGCCAGTTTACGTGGACTTGCGACAACAACTCTGACGCTATCGGCAATCCAGCCGCCTTTGGCCGCGTCGGCAAGGTTGCCAAGCTGCTGGTCGACGGTCTGCCGCGCCGCCTGACGTCTGGCGCGACGCATTACCACACCAAAGCCGTGCACCCGTCCTGGGCGAACCGCTTTCCACGCACCGCCAGCATTGGCGCGCATTACTTCTATAAGCAGCCCACGCGCAGCGCCTCGAACTAAGGTTCCTTGCGGCCTTGCGGTGTCGGCGTTATGCCGACGCCATCACAAAACGCGGGGCAGGGCATGACCGACGACATTCGACTGGCCTTTGCGCACCCGTCAGAGCGGGCCGCTGCCAGCACCGATATCCCCTATGACCGGATTTCCCTGCGGGATTATGTGGTCGAGGTCGAAATCGGTGCCTTTCAGCAGGAACGCGGCCACCTGCAGCGTGTGCGTTTCAACGTCGTGGTCGAGGTGTTGCCGCAGACTGGCCCCATCGACGACGACGTCGACCGTATCCTGTCCTATGACCGCGTGACCGAAGCCATCGGCGAAGAGCTGAAGGCAGAGCGGATCAACCTGCTGGAAACCCTCGCGGCGCGTGTTGCGGAACGCATCTTGCTGGAACCGCAGGCCGAGCGGGTGTTCGTGCGCATCGAAAAGCTGGATCGCGGTCCGTTTTCGCTGGGCGTTGAAATCATGCGCGCGCGCGGCGGTGACCGCGCAGCCGGGCAGGAACACGCCGTCGCCCCGCATCCGCGCGTGCTGTTCTTGTCGCAAGAGGCGGTGCATGCCGATCACCTGACCGGCTGGCTGGATCAGGCGATCGCAATGGACGCCCCGCTGATCGTGTGCGTCGGCGCGGCTGACAGCCCCGCCCCGCAGGCCCGCCACGCCTTGGCCCAGCGGCGGATTGATTTGCTGGCGATTGAGCAAAACGCGTGGGTCTTGGCCGCCCGCGATCCGCGCTTGATTGTGGTTGGCAGCCGGACGGAACTGGATTGGGCGATGAAAAACGGCCAGACCTGTATCTGGGCCCCGTCTAAAATCGTGCTCGATGCTGTCGACGGGCCGTCAGCGGGATCACAGGACACGGCGGCCTTGGTCGCGTGGTTTGCTGGCCAGATGGACGCGGCAGAACTGGTCTTGATTGGCGCGGACACACCGCAGGGCGCACCCGTGCCAGCACGGTCTTTACCTGTCGATGCGCCGCGCCTGACATGAGCCTTTATTACCGCCCGCTGCCGCAGCTAGACGCCGCGCGTCCGGCTGACGCCCTGACCCTTGCGGGGGGCTGGTGCTGGTTCGACCGGGTCGAGGTCTTGTCCCGCACCGCGCCGCACCGGATTGTTCCCGCCGCTGATGTGCCCCAAGACGTGCTGCTGCGCCTGACCGCGCCGCGTGCGCCGGTCGCAGGGCTGGGCATGGGCCAAGTGCAGATCATGGGCATCCTGAACGTGACGCCGGACAGTTTTTCCGACGGCGGTTCCTTCATTGCCCCCGATGCGGCGCTGGCCCAAGCCTTTGCGATGCAGGCGGATGGCGCAAGTATCATCGACGTTGGCGGCGAAAGCACACGGCCCGGCGCAGCGCTCGTGCCCGATGCCGAAGAGCTTGCCCGCACCGCCCCGGTGATCGCCGCCCTGCGCGAACATAGCGACATCGCGATCTCTATCGATACGCGCAAAGGCGGTGTTGCGCGCGCGGCGGTCGCTATGGGGGCGGGCCTGATCAACGATGTCTCTGCCATGACCTGGGACCCGCAGATGGCGCAGATTGCGGCGGATAGTGGCCAGCCGATCTGCCTGATGCATGCCAAGGGTGACCCCGAAACGATGCAGTTGGGCCCGCAGTACGACGACGTGGTCCTAGATGTCTTTGACTATCTGGCAGGCCGCATTGCCGTGGTAGAGGCAGCGGGTATCCCCCGGGATCGCATCGTCGTCGATCCGGGCATCGGATTTGGCAAGACGCAAGAGCATAACCTTGCCCTATTGCGGCGTCTGTCGCTGTTCCACGCCTTTGGCTGCCCGATCTTGCTGGGCGCTTCGCGCAAGCGGTTCATTGGCACGATCACAGGGGCGCAGGCGGCGGCGGACCGGATGGCGGGCTCGCTTGCGGTGACATTGGCAGGCGTGGCGCAGGGGGTGCAAATCCACCGTGTGCACGATACAAAAGAGGCAAAAGCGGCCTGTGATATGGCCCGCGCCCTACGAGGACAGGACTAATGGCAGATAAGATTTTCGGAACCGATGGCATTCGCGGCAAGGCCAACGCCTATCCCATGACCGCCGATATGGCCCTGCGCATCGGGGCTGCTGCGGGTCGTTATTTCCGCAATGACGGGTCCAACGGGCACCGCGTTGTGATCGGTAAGGACACGCGCCTGTCGGGCTATATGTTCGAAAACGCGCTGACGGCGGGTCTGACCAGCACGGGCATGAACGTGCTGCTGCTGGGACCGGTGCCAACGCCTGCGGTGGGGCTGCTGACCAGTTCGATGCGGGCGGATATGGGGATTATGATCTCTGCCAGCCACAACCCGCACCACGACAACGGGATCAAGTTCTTCGGCCCTGACGGTTTCAAACTGTCGGACGCCGCAGAAGAGGAAATTACCCGTCTGGTTTTTGACGGGGTGGAGCCTGCGCAGGCGAACAATATCGGCCGCGCGAAGCGGATCGACGATGGCCGTTTTCGCTATGCGGAACGGCTCAAGGCGATTTTCCCAGCGGGTATGCGGCTGGACGGTCTGAAGGTCGTGATCGATTGCGCCAATGGCGCGGGTTACAAAGTCGCGCCAGAGGTGCTGTGGGAGCTGGGGGCCACGGTCATCCCTGTGGGCACCGCGCCGAACGGGTACAACATCAACGATGGTTGCGGCTCTACCGATACGTCGGCTGCGGCGAAGGCGATTATCAGCCACGGTGCGGATGTGGGCATCTGTCTGGATGGCGACGCGGACCGGGTGATGATCCTAGACGAGACGGGCCGCGTGGCTGACGGCGATCAACTGATGGCGCTGATGGCGCATCGCTGGGCGCAAGCGGGCAAGCTGGCGAATGGCACGCTGGTCGCGACTGTGATGTCGAACCTAGGGCTAGAACGCTATTTAGAGGCGCAGGGGCTGAGGCTGGAGCGCACGAACGTCGGCGACCGCTATGTGGTCGAGGCAATGCGCAAGTCGGGCCATAATCTGGGCGGTGAACAGTCAGGCCACATCGTGATGACCGACTATGCCACCACGGGTGACGGCCTGCTGGCGGGCCTGCAATTTCTGGCTGCGATGATCGAGACGGGCCAGCCCGCATCAAGCCTGACCCATAGCTTTGAAACCGTGCCGCAAATGCTGAAAAACGTGCGCTACGCCGCTGGCAGTGATCCTTTGGCAGCGCAGGCGGTGCAGGACTGTATTGCAGCCGCCGAGGTGCAGCTGGTCGGCAAAGGGCGGCTGCTGATCCGGAAATCTGGAACCGAGCCGCTTATTCGCGTCATGGCGGAATGCGAGGACCCAAATTTGCTGTTGCAGGTCGTGGACGGGATTGTCGACGAAGTTTCGCGGGCGGGGTGAGTTTAAGGCATTGGCGGACTGGGGCTCTGCCCCAGACCCCGAGGTATTTCCGACCAGAAGAAGGGTGGCCCGGGTCAGGCGCGGGCGAAGAGTTTGCGCAGGCTGCCCCATTGGCTGATTGCGAGGCCGCAGAGGATCAGGGCAAGGGCTGCGAAAAAGCGGAGCGGCAGCGTTTCTGACAAGATCAGCGCACCGCATAGGACCGACCACAGCGGGACTTGATAGTTCACCAGCGTCATAAAGACCGAGCCTGCCGAGCGGATCACGATGACGCGCAGGAGTGTGGCAAGGGCTGTGGGAAACAGGCCGAGGAATACGATGGCGGCCATGTGCAGCGGCGCGGCGGGGCCGGGGACCCCCTCGAACAGCAGCATGGCGGGGATCAGCACGGCAGAGCCGACGCCGAGGGTCAGCGCGCCCAGCACAATCGGGTCGATTGGCGGACAGCGCCGCGTCATGATGCTGGCGATGGCATAAGAGCCTGCGGCGGTCAGGCAGGCGAGTTGGCCCAGCGGCTCCATCCCCGATCCGATACGCAGCACGCCGGGGCCGATCAGAACCAGCGCGCCCAAGAAACCCACGCAGACGCCGATCAGGCGGCGGGTGGAGAGCGGCTCGTCGCTGAAAATATGCGCCAAGGGCAGAACGAAAAGCGGCAGCGCCGCCATCGAAATTCCGGCGAAGGCAGAAGGCACATATTGTTGCCCCCACGACAGCAGGGCAAAGGGCAGCGCCGTGTTCAGCACGCCAATGAAGGCAAGGTATTTGATCAGGCGCGGCGTGAACTCTGGCCAAGGGCGGCGCATGGCCGCTTGCAGTATAAAGAGCGCCAGCGCGCCAAGCGATGTGCGTGCGCAGGCGACAGTCAGCGGGCCGTAGCCCTGCAAAGCCACGGCGACGACCATGAATGTGCCGCCCCAGATGACGCCTAATAGCCCGATCGAGGCCCAGTTGCTGGTGGTCGGGGCGGAGGCTTGGGCGGCTTGCATGGGGATGGGCAACTTTGGATTGGGAACTGGCCCTGCCTAGCGCAGGATTGCGGGCATGGGAACGCGCAAAGGGGGCGCGCGTGCCAAAGTGTCGGGCTAGGCCGCGCCGTGACGACGCGTTAGACTTGATTGCTGCGCGCAAGCAGGGATCATGGGGCATGACACAAACACATCAAGATCTTGCGGCCCTGTTTGCCGCGCATAAGGCGGCGGTTCCCGCGCGCCGCGTATCCTTTGATCGGCATGCGCGGCTGGCGGCTTTGGCGAAGCTGCGCCAAGCAGTGCTGGACCGGCAAGACGATATCATCGCCGCACTGGCCGCCGATTTCGGCAAACACCCGGTAGAGGTGCGTCTGACAGAAATCCTGCCCATTTTGCAGGACATCAGCCATGCCCGTCGCCACTTGCGGCGCTGGATGCGGCCGCGGCGGGTGTTGCCGACGCTGATGATGATCGGCACCTCTGCCCGGATCGAGGCGCAGCCGCGCGGTGTCGCGCTGATTATCGCGCCGTGGAATTTTCCGTTTCAACTGGCGCTCGGGCCATTGGTGTCGGCGCTAGCCGCTGGGTGTAGCGCGATTATCAAGCCGTCAGAGATGACGCCTGCGACCTCTGCGCTGATTGCGGACATGGTCGCGGACTGCTTTGCGCCGGATCTGGTGGCGGTGGTTCAAGGCGGGGTAGAGGCCTCGACGCAGCTGCTCGCGCTGCCGTTTGACCATATTTTCTTTACCGGCAGTCCGGCGGTGGGCAAGATCGTGATGGCGGCGGCGGCCAAGTCACTGGCTTCGGTCACGTTAGAGCTAGGCGGAAAGTCCCCGGTGATTGTCGGGCCGGATGCGAATATTGCGAAGGCTGCAAAGTGGATCGCTTGGGGGCGGTTCATCAATGCGGGGCAGACCTGCGTCGCGCCGGACCATGTGTTTGTGCATGCCAGCCAGCGCGCGGCGCTCACGGATGCGCTGCAGGGGCGGATTGCGGCGATGTACGGGGCTGATCCCGCGACGTCACCCGCTTTGGCGCGGATTGTCGATGATCGCAATTTCGCGCGGGTGACCGGGCTGATCGCGGACGCGGTCAAGGCCGGGGCGAAGGTTGTCGCGGGCGGACAGGCCGACAGGGGCGCGCGGCGGCTGGCACCGACATTGCTAGAACAGACCGCTGCAGACATGGACGTCAGCCGCGAGGAAATCTTTGGCCCTGTGCTGCCGCTTATTCCCTATGATGATCTGGATGTCGTGCTAGAGCGTATCAATGCTGGCCCGCATCCGCTGGCGCTTTATGTCTTTGGCAGCAAGGGGTTGGCGGGTGAAGTTGTTGCTGGGACCACGTCGGGTTCTGTCGGGGTTAACCTGACGGTCATGCCTGTTATCCACGGTAATCTTCCGTTTGGCGGGGTGGGCACGTCGGGCATGGGGGCGGCGCATGGGCAGGCGGGCTTTGCTGCGTTCAGCCATATGCGGCCCGTGCTGCGGAACCGCTTTCTGCCGATGTCGCTGCTGTTTCCGCCCTATACGGGGCGGGTGAAAAAGCTGGCCAAACTGGTGCAGCGCCTTGTGCAATAAAAAAGGCCCGCCAGAGTGGCGGGCCTTTTCGTTACTTATCCGGTCGGATTAGTTTTTCGCCTTGTCGACCATACGGCCGGCAGAGATCCAAGGCATCATGGCGCGCAGCTTGGCACCGACGACTTCGATCTGGTGCTCGTCGTTCGAGCGGCGCGAGGCTTTGATGGTGGGCTGGCCCACAACGTTTTCCTGCATGAAGTCACGCACGAACTTGCCGTTCTGGATGTCCGTCAGCACGTCTTTCATGCGCTTCTTGGTTTCCTCGTAGGGCAGGATGCGCGGGCCGGACACGTACTGGCCGTATTCTGCGGTGTTCGAGATCGAGTAGTCCATGTTGGCGATGCCGCCTTCATAGATCAGGTCAACGATCAGCTTCACTTCGTGCAGGCACTCGAAATAGGCCATCTCGGGCTCGTAGCCAGCTTCGACCAGCGTCTCGAAGCCCATACGGATCAGTTCGACCAGACCGCCACACAGGACAGCTTGTTCGCCGAACAGGTCGGTTTCGCATTCCTGACGGAAGTTGGTTTCAATGATGCCGGAACGACCGCCGCCGATGGCAGAGCAATAGGACAGGCCGATTTCCATCGCCTTGCCGGTTGCGTCCTGGTGGACAGCCACCAAGCAGGGCACGCCGCCGCCTTTGGTGTATTCGCCGCGGACCGTGTGGCCTGGGCCTTTTGGCGCCATCATGATGACGTCGATGCCGGGCTTGGTTTCGATCAGGCCGAAGTGGATGTTCAGGCCGTGGGCGAAAGCGATGGCAGAGCCGTCCTTCAGGTTGTCGTGGACGTACTTCTTATACGTCTCGGCCTGCAGCTCGTCCGGCATGGTGAACATGATGACATCGCACCATGCGGCAGCTTCGGCGATGCCCATGACTTTGAGGCCTTCGCCTTCGGCTTTCTTGGCCGAGGGGGAGCCTTCGCGCAGGGCGACGACGAGGTTCTTCGCACCCGAATCGCGCAGGTTCAGCGCATGGGCGTGGCCCTGAGAGCCGTAGCCCAGAATGGCGACTTTTTTGTCCTTGATCAGGTTCACGTCGCAATCGCGGTCGTAGTAAACGCGCATGGGGAATATCCCTTGGTTGGTTGCATTGAAGCGCACAATATGGATTTTCGCGGTCGGCGATAGGTCGATTTTTTGAGTATTTTTGGCAAGATGATATATATCATGCGCGAGATTGGCATTTTTCGGGATATTCATGCTTGATGACAAGGACAGGGCGCTTTTGCGCCGATTGCAGGCAGATCCAAGCCTGACGGTGCCCGAACTGGCGGCCCTTGCTGGTGTGACGGCGGGGCAGGCGGCGCGGCGGCTGGACCGGATGACGGATCAAGGGTTGATCCGGGGGCAGACGGCGGTGATCGACTGGGCCAAGCTGGGCTATCCACTGCAGGTCAGTCTGCGTGTGACGCTGGATAAGACAGTGCCAAGCGCCTTTGACGCCTTTCTGGCGGCAGCGCGCGAGGTGGCGGAGGTGCTGGAAATCCAGACCTTCCTTGGCCGTGTTGATGTGCGGCTGGTCTTGGTGGCGCGGGATTTGAAGCATTATCAGACGCTGTACCGGGACCGCATCCTTGCCTTGCCGCATATCGCGGATATCGAGGCTTTGATGGATGTGGCAGCGGTCAAATCGGACGAGAGGTTGCCGCTGTGATGCTGGACGAGACGGACCGCGCCTTGCTGACCTTGCTGGTGGCGGACGCCGGACAATCGGCCAGCGCGCTGGGGCGGCAGCTGGGGTTAAGCCAGCCTGCAACGTGGCGGCGCATCAAACGGCTGCAAGAGGCGGGGATCCTGACCGGGCGGCGGCTGTTGCTGGACGCGGAAAAGCTGGGATTTGGCGTGACGGTTTTTCTTGGGATCAAGCTGGCGACCAAGGGCCGCGTCGGGATGGAGGATTTCGAGCGCGCCGTTGGCGGCATCCCAGAGGTGCAGGTCGTCACGCATGTCTTGGGACTTTACGACTACCGCCTGCGCGTTGTGGCGCGGGATCTGGCGGACTTTGAACGCGTGCTGCGGCGGCGGATCATGACGCTGCCCGGCGTCGGCAACGTCGAGGCAAATGTCATGCTAAGCGAGGAACGCCGCCCCGGACCGCTGTAGGCGCAGATAGCTTTTGCCAGAGGCCGCTTTCCGGCCTAGCTGTTGCGGCAACGCAAGGAGAGTATGATGAACACTGCCGCCCCCCGCACCCCCGTCGATCCCGATGGCCTGATGGAATTTTCCGTTGTCTTTACCGACCGCTCGCTTAATTCCATGAGCAAGGTTTTTCAGCAGGTGATGCGGGATGTGTCCGGTATGTTGAAGGACGTCTATAAGGCCGACGCGATTGCGATTGTGCCCGGCGGTGGCACCTTTGCGATGGAGGCTGTCGCGCGGCAGTTTGGCACCGGGGCACATTGCTTGATCGTGCGGAACGGTTGGTTTTCCTATCGCTGGTCGCAGATTTTCGACATGGGCGGTTTTGCTGCTGAAACGACCGTCAAGATGGCGCATCAGACCGGCAACGACAGCCGCGCGCCCTTTGCGCCCGCACCGATTGCGGATGTCGTGCAGGCGATCCGGGATGCGAAGCCCGATGTGGTGTTTGCGCCGCATGTGGAAACGAGCGCGGGGATGATCCTGCCGGATGACTACCTGAAAGCGATGGCCGATGCCGCGCATCAGGTCGGCGCGATCATGGTGCTGGACTGCATCGCGTCCGGCTGCATCTGGGTCGATATGAAGGCGACGGGCGTGGACGTGCTGATCTCTGCCCCGCAAAAGGGCTGGTCCGCGACGCCTTGCGCGGGTCTGGTGATGCTGTCGGATCGCGCGGCAGAGCGGTTAGAGGCGACGACGTCGAACAGCTTTGCCGGGGATTTGAAAAAGTGGCGGCAGATCATGAAGGCCTACGAGGACGGCGGCCATGCCTATCACGCGACGATGCCCACGGACGGGCTGCGCGATCTGCGTGATACGATGATTGAATCGCGGGACTATGGCTTTGAGCGGCTGATGGCCGCGCAGTGGGAGTTGGGCCGCGGCGTGCGGGCGCATTTGGCCGATATGGGCGTTGCGTCAGTTGCGGCGCAAGGGTTCGAGGCCCCCGGCGTCGTGGTCAGCTATACCGATGATCCGGCGGTCAAGTCTGGCGCGGCTTTTGTCGCCGAGGGTATGCAGATCGCTGCTGGCGTGCCGTTGCAGGTGGGCGAGCCTGCAGATTTCATGACCTTTCGGCTGGGGCTGTTCGGGCTGGACAAGCTTTACGATGTGCCAGCTACCTTGGACCGCTTGCTGCCGGTGTTGACCCGCGTCCTTTAGGACGCGCCAAGGCCCAGCTTCATCAACCGATGGCGAATGGGCGCTGCATCGTGCAGCGCCTTGACGCCCATGGCCCGCAGATCGTGGATCAATGGGTTGGCTGCCATCGACGTGCGGTTTAGGGCGTCGATGCCCGTCACCCGCAGGCGCATATCGCTGTGCCGGGCCTTTTCATAGGCTGCCAGCATCGCAGGCTGACCAAGCGTGTCACGGTTTCCGACCGCCAGGTCCAGCAGGCTTGCCATATCGGCCAGCGACATATTCAGGCCCTGCGCTCCGATGGGCGGCATGACATGCGCCGCCTCTGCCACCAGCGCGGTGCGGGGGGCGGTGATGCGATCCGCGATCTGGGTGATGATCGGCCAGACCGACCGTTTGCCGACCAGCGTTAGCGGGCCATTCACGCCTGCGCTGCGGGTGTTCGCGGCGGCGGTAAAGGCGGCATCATCCAGCGCCATCAGCGCAGCGATTTTGGGCCCGGTATCCATCCAGACGACGGAGGAGCAGGGCTGGCCATCGACATCGGGCAAGGGCACCAGCGTGAACGGGCCGCCGTCGCGGTGCACCTCGGTCGAGATGCCGCCGTGCGGCTGCGGGTGCGTGACCGCAAAGGTCACAGCCTTTTGGCCATAGCGAGTGGTCGCGGCGTCGATATCATTCGCCTGCCGCACCGCCGAATTGCGACCATCTGCACCGATGACCAGTTTGGCTGATACTTGCGTTCCATCACTCAGCCGGACCAGCGCCTGATCCAGCCGCGCCACCATACTGGCGAAACCGGTGCCCGTGCGCAGGGTCACGTTTGGCATCTGCGCGATCCGGTCGACCATCACCCGGCGCAGCAGCCAGTTCGGCAGGTTCCAGCCAAAGGGCGCGTCGGAAATGTCATCGGCGACGAAATCACGGGTGGTCGCAGGCTCTTTTGCGGCGTCCACGATGCGCATGACGTCCAGCGCCGTGGCGTGGGGGGCTAGCGCCTCCCACAGACCGGCGCGGTCCAGAAACGCTTTGGCGGGCTGCAGGAATGCGGTGGTGCGCAAATCAGCGCCGCCTTGGGCGGCATCGGTCACGGGCGGGGCGGGGTCCACCACGATCACGTCAAAGCCGGCCGCGCCGAATGCAACCGCTGCGGCCAATCCAGCGACGCCGCCGCCGCTGATCACGATGTCTGTGCGAATTCTATCCATGTCCCTGATATAGGCCGCACTAGGCCATTGGGAAAGCCCGCGCCCTGCGACATCCTTGCCCGCCCGCCGTAATCGCGGCTATGGTCCGGCGAAGATATAAGGAAGCACGATGCAGGACCGCGCGACACCGCAAAAAGACGCCTATGCCCTGATATTGGAGGCGATCGATAGCCATTTTTACAAGCCGGGCGATCGGTTGGTGGAAAGCGAACTGGCCGACCGCCTTGGCGTCAGCCGCACCCCGGTGCGAGAGGCGTTGCAGCGGCTAGAGACGCAAAGCCTGCTGACCCGTGACGGGCGGTCATTGATCGTGGCGTCCTTGGATCATACGCAAATGGCAGAGCTATATGTTGTGCGCGGCACATTGGAAGGGCTCGCCGCGCGCCTTGCCGCCCGCCACGCCACGCCAGAAGAGGTCGCAGTGCTGCGCGATATGCTGCGGGCTGATCAGGCGCTGAAGAACGATCCAGACGCACTGGCCCGCGCCAATCGGCGGTTTCACAAGCAGATCCATTTGGCGTCGCATAACCGGTTTTTGGTGCAGCAGCTGGACCTTGTGCACCGATCCATGGCGCTGCTGGCGACGACATCCATCGCCGCCGAAGGGCGCGGCAGCGATACCTTGCAAGAACATGGCCGCATCGTCGAGGCGATTGCCGCTGGCGACGGCGAGGCGGCGGATGCGGCCCTGCGCGCCCACATCTCTGAGGCGTTTGTTACTCGGCTGCGGCTTGATGCGGCAAAGGTGGAGGCGGCTGACTAGGCTGCGGTCCATTCGCCGCCGCGGGTTTTGGCAGCAGGATGCCGTGGGCGGTTTTGTCCCAGTAAAACGGCTTCCACGTCAGCTCTAACAGGCCCTTGTAGACGGCTATGGCCCCGAGGGGGAAATACAGCTGCAAGGTCAGCGCCCATGGGGTCAGGCACGCCTTGCCTGCGCGGCGCAGGGCGAGGGCCGAGATGGCGAAATTCACCACTTCTGATGTGATAAATAGGCCGACCATAGTCCAAAAAGCCCAAGGCGGCAGCAGGTTCACCGCTGGATGGTGAAAGCCCAGCGGGATCAGCCAGAACGACCAGATCAGCGGTGCGAGCAGAAATTGCGAGAGCGTGCCCGCGAACAGGATCTGCACGCCCCAAAACCGCCGCGCCCCCAGATCACGCCAAAGCTGGGCGGGATTGCGCATATGGACGCAGTAGGTGACCGCATAGCCCTTAAGCCAGCGCGAGCGTTGCTTGACCCACGGCCAAAAGCGGCCATTCGCCTCTTCTTGGGTGACCGAGGGGATAAAGACAGTCTCGTACCCCGCGCGGGCAAGACGCAGGCCCAGATCCGCGTCTTCGGTCACGTTGTGGGCGTCCCAGCCGCCCAAGTTTTCCAGGATGTCGCGGCGAAAGAACAACGTCGTGCCGCCAAGGGGCACCACCAGCCCCATGCGCGCATAGCCGGGCAGCACGACGCGAAACCAGCTGGCATATTCAATCGTAAAGCAGCGCGTCAGCCAATTGGCGGCGCTGTTGTAGTAGTCCAGCACGCCTTGCAGGCAGGCGACTTTTGGCCCGGCATTTGCGAATGTTGCGGCGACGATATGCAATTGATCGGGGTCTGGCGCATCCTCTGCGTCATAAACGCCGATGATGCTGCCGCGTGCAAAATCCAAGGCATAGTTCAACGCACGCGGCTTGGTGCGCAGGGTGCCTTCGGGCACGATGATGGGGCGCATCCATGTCAGTAGGTGAGTGCGGCCAAGGGCGCGGCGGGTCGTGTCGTCGTTGTCTTCGAGCACCAGACACACATCAAGCCGTTCGCGGGGGTAATTCAGCGCCTCTAGCCGGGTGAGCAAATGTTCCGCGATGGCGCGTTCACGGTAAAGCGGGATCAGTAGGGTAATGACCGGCAGCTGCCCGCTGCCGCGGGGCGGAGGCTGCGGCGGACCCACACCGCAGAGCGCCGCTGCCGCCTTTACCGCGCCCGAGAGCACCAGCAAGATAACCGCAAGCGCCGACAACGCGGTGATGACGGCCACCGGGGCCAGCAGCGTCAGGCCCCCCAGCAAAACCGCGCCAAGGCAAGTTGCTTGCATTGCCCGGCCCGACTGCCAGCTTCGACTGCTTTGCGCGTCTGGCAGGCGCGTTTCGGCGCGGTGGGTCAGATCAGCGGCAAAGCTGTGCACCAGCGACGCACTGATCTGATCACGGGTACACAGCGCCATGCGGACGGGGCCAAAGACGTCTTGCAAGCCTTGGCGGTGCTGCAGAAAAACATCGTAGCAGGGGGCCAGTATTAGGGTGCAATTGCCAGTGGCCCGCCACGGCAGCACCATATGCGTCATCGCCCGCGCCGGACCGTAACGGCGCACAAGCGCGGTATGGGGGGGCTGCAACGCGGGATCGATGACGCGGGTGCCAAGCAGTTCGCCTTCTGCCATCAGCATGACGCGGGGCGAAACGCTGAACCGCGTGCGCAGCACATCCAGTACAGGAAGCTGTTCGTGCAGCGCGATATCGCGGGCCTGCCGGGCGGTTTTGGCACAGATATGCTGCGTGCTAAGCAGATGCCCGACCACCAGATCGGGACCGACATCTAAGGGGGCATCATGGCCGTGGGTGGGTGTGATCGTGGCGGAAACGTTCATGGCCCTGCTTTCACTGCAGGGCCATTTGGCAGATTGATCGTTAATTTGGCGTTAAATTAGGGTTAAGATGACCCTAATCCGCGTTAAGATCAGCCGGCTTTGCTGGCTGTCATCGCATCGGCAAAACGCTCGAACAGGTAATAGCTGTCTTGCGGGCCTGGGCTTGCCTCGGGATGGTATTGCACGGAAAACACCGGGCGACCTGTCATGGCGATGCCGCAGTTGGACCCGTCAAACAGGCTGACGTGGGTTTCCTGCACACCTTCTGGCAGCGTTTGGCTGTCGACGGTAAAGCCATGGTTCATCGAGGTGATTTCCACTTTGCCGGTGGTCATATCCTTGACGGGATGGTTCGCACCGTGGTGGCCGTGGTTCATCTTGACCGTCTGTGCACCCAGCGCCAGCGCCAGCATCTGGTGGCCAAGGCAGATGCCAAAGACCGGCAGATCAGCCCGTTCCAACACACCCTTGATCATCGGCACGGCATAGGCTCCGGTCGCGGCGGGATCGCCGGGGCCGTTGGACAGGAACACGCCGTCAGGGTTCAGGGCCAGCACGTCTTCGGCCGTGGCGGTGGCGGGCAGGACGGTGACGTCGCAACCAGCAGAGGCCAGGCAGCGCAGGATGTTACGCTTTGCGCCATAGTCGATGGCGACGACCTTATGGCGCGGCGCGGTTTGGGTTTTGTAGCCGTCAGGCCAAGCCCAAAGCATTTCATCCCAGCGATAGCTTTGGGCGCAGGTGACGTCTTTGGCCAGATCGAGGCCAACCAGACCGGCAAAGCCGCGGGCGGCTGCAACCAGTGCTGCGATATCAAAGTTGCCGTCCGGATCATGGGCCAGTGCGACATGCGGCGCGCCTTGCTGGCGGATCGCGCGGGTCAGGCGGCGGGTATCAACGCCGCCCATGCCGATGCGGCCGCGGCGGGCAAGCCAGGTCGTCAGCTCTTCGGTAGAGCGCCAGTTCGACGCCTCTGTCGGGTCCCACTTGACGATCATGCCAGCGGCGACAGGATCGTTCGTCTCGTCATCCTCGGCGTTGACGCCGGTGTTGCCGATGTGGGGGAAGGTGAAGGTCACGACTTGGCCCGCGTAGGACGGGTCGGTCATGATTTCCTGATAGCCGGTCATGGCTGTGTTGAAACACAGCTCGGCGGTGGTTTGGCCGGTTGCGCCGAACCCTTTGCCGAAGAAGACGGTGCCGTCGGCTAGGGCAAGGCAGGCAGTCGGTTTTGCGGTGTCGGTGGCGGTCATCCGGGGTCCCCTTTGGCAGTGCGGGCGCGCAAATTCGTGTCGTCTTACGGGGGCAGGCGGGCCGGGTCAAGGCGGTGTGGGTGACGCGGCGTTCGGGTGCTTGTCAGTGGGGTGCCGCGACCCTATGTTGCGCCGATCTAAGATATGGGACGACTGACATGGACGTGCGACAGCGACTTTCCGCAGCACTCAAGGATGCGATGAAGGCCAGAGAGGCAGACCGTCTGTCCACCTTGCGGCTGATCAACGCCGCAATCAAGGACCGGGACATCGCATTGCGCGGCACCGGGGCCGAAGAAGGGGCGACTGTGTCCGAAGGCGACGTGCTGGCGATTCTGGGCCGCATGGTCAAACAGCGCCAAGAAAGCGCCCGCGCTTATGAGGAAGGTGGCCGCTTGGAGCTGGCGGAAAAGGAGCTGTCCGAGATCAAGGTGATCGAGGAATTCCTGCCGCGTCAGCTGAGCGAAGATGAAGCCGCCGCGGCCGTTGAAGCCGCGATTGCAGAGACGGAAGCTGCAAGCCTGCGCGACATGGGCCGGGTGATGGCTGTCCTGAAGGACAAGTATACGGGCCAGATGGACTTTGGCCGCGTCGGGCCGATGGTAAAGAACAAACTGGGCTGATGGTCTGAGTTTAAGGGGTGTGCGGGCCCGCCCGCCCACCCCTTTTTTAGGCTTCGCCTGTGCCGGTGGCCACTGAACCAGTTGCGCACAGCCCGCGAGTCCCACGATATATGTGACCCGAAGAAGAACCTTAGACGCGCAGCGCGCGTTTAAGGTCATCGTAGAGCGCAAGGCGCTCCGCTGCGTCGAGGAAAGCGCCGATTTCGACCTCTCGATCACCGCCGCGTAGGGTGATGTAGTTTTCCACCGGCCCGCCCTTGGGGTGTAGGTGAACCGTCACCCAATACCGATTTGCCTGCCAATCTTGACGCGGTCCTTTGGGGTTGTGGCGAATAAGCTGTGCCACCTGCGCGGTGACGTGCAGCTCTTCTAGGACCTCGCCGCGTTTGTAGCTGAGGTTTAAGGCGTACCACAGACCCGTGAACATGATGGCAAAGAAGGGCAGCAGCGCCCAGAGCACCGCCGTGCCAAGCACGGTCAGCAGCGGCAGGGTGATGATCGTCGCCGTCGCCCCCATGAAGAGCACAAAATCCCGGCGCAGCAAGGATCGATAAGGCCAGAGCGACAGGCTCCAGTCTGGGGTCGTGTGCGGCGGTTTGGGCGTCCATTCGTAGGGCATAGCGTAGTTCTAGCAGGGGGCGATGCGCTGGCAACTGCGCCCGTTGGTCGCGCGGATGCCTCCGGCGGGAGTTTTCTTTGCAAGGTGAATGGGGATCTGTGACAAGACGTGAGTTGATTGTGAAGGGTGATGGCTGTGACTGTGATGATACGGGCTGTTCAGCCTGCGGACCGGGCGGCGTGGGGCGCGCTTTATGCGGGGTATGCCGCGTTTTATCAGGTGCCGCAGACCGAGGCGATGCGTGATACCGTCTGGGGCTGGTTGATGGATGCGGGGCATCAGACTTGCGGGCTGGTGGCCTGCGACGGGGACGGGGCGCTGATCGGGCTTGCGCATTATCGCGCCTTTGCCCGGCCGCTGTCCGCCAGCACGGGCGGGTTTCTGGACGATTTGTTTGTGGACCCGGACCTCCGCGGCAGCGGGGCGGCGGATGCGCTGATCGCAGGCCTGCGCGATATTGGCGCGGCGCGGGGGTGGACGGTGATCCGCTGGATTACGGCAGAGGACAATTACCGCGCGCGCGGGGTTTATGACCGGGTCGCGGTGCGCACGCCTTGGGTGACATACGACATCAAGATCTAGCAATCCTCGATCAGTTTAAACCGTTCCCAGACCACCAGCATGTCCGGCGCGAAGCCGCCGGTGCGGGTGAAGTAGGCGATATGGTCGGTTTGCCAGCCAATTAGGTCCGTATTTTCGCCTTCTGCCAAGGCCATCTCTGCGGTGACCTGATTGAAGGGGCAGGTGATGACCTGCTGCGTTTCAATCACGCAGGCCGGGCGGCCGTCCCAATGCAGCGCGATGTCGCGGCGGCCGGGGACGGGCATGGGATCGCCGCTTTCAAAGTCGCGCAGGGCCCCGGTGCTTGCGGTTTTATGCCCGCTGCGCACAAGCGTCAGCAGGCGCGCGCATAGGTCCGGGCCATCGCCAAAGGTGAAAGTTTCAGCGCCGGGATAGCGGTTGCGCAGGGCGGTCAGGGCGGCGGGGTCGGTCATAGCGTTACCTGAGATAGAAAAAAGGCCCCGGATCGCTCCGGGGCCTTTTGCGTTTGGATTAGTGGGCGTGGACTTTGTCCCAATCGCTCTGCTTTGGCAGCTGCTCGAACGTGTGCTCGGGCGGCGGGCAGGGCAGGGTCCATTCCAGCGTGTCTGCGTATTCGTTCCACGGGTTGTTCTCGGTGACTTTTTTACCGCGGAACAGGGTGTAGAACAGCACGCCGATGAAGAACAGGAACGACGCGAAAGACAGGAACGCACCCCAGCTGGAGACGTAGTTCCAGGTGGCGAAGGCTTCTGGGTAGTCGATGTAACGACGTGGCATACCCTGACGGCCAAGGAAGTGCTGCGGGAAGAAGGTGATGTTCGCGCCGATGAACATCGCCCAGAAGTGCAGCTTACCAGCCCATTCGGGATACATGCGGCCCGACATCTTAGGCAGGTAGAAGTAGATACCCGCAAAGATGGCAAACACTGCACCCAGCGACATCACGTAGTGGAAGTGTGCCACAACGTAGTAAGTGTCGTGATAAACGCGGTCGATACCAGCCTGCGACAGCACGATACCGGTCACGCCGCCGACGGTGAACAGGAACAAGAAGCCCATTGCCCACAGCATCGGTGTCTTGAACTCGATCGAGCCGCCCCACATCGTCGCGATCCAAGAGAAGATCTTAACGCCGGTGGGCACCGCGATCACCATCGTGGCCATCATGAAGTAGGACTGCTGCGTCAGCGACAGACCAACGGTGTACATGTGGTGCGCCCAGACGACGAAGCCCAGAACACCAATCGCAACCATCGCGTAGACCATGGGCAGGTAGCCAAACACGGGCTTCTTAGAGAAGGTCGCGATGACGTGGCTGATGATACCAAAGCCGGGGATGATGATGATGTAGACTTCCGGGTGGCCAAAGAACCACAGGATGTGCTGATACAGGATCGGGTCGCCGCCGCCTTCTGGTTGGAAGAAGGTGGTGCCGAAGTTACGGTCCATCAGCAGCATCGTGATCGCGCCAGCCAGAACGGGCAGCGCCAGCAGGATCAGCCATGCGGTGACAAAGATCGACCACGCAAACAGCGGTACCTTGTGCATGGTCATGCCAGGGGCACGCATGTTTAGGAAGGTGGTAATCATGTTGATCGCGCCCAAGATGGACGAGGCACCCGACAGGTGAACCGCGAAGATCGCGAGGTCCATCGACATGCCGCCCTCGGACGTGGACAGGGGCGGATACATGACCCAACCCACACCAGAGCCAGCCTGACCGCCGCCGCCGGGGGCCAGCATGGACGCGACGCCCAGAGCCGTACCAGCAACATACATCCAGTAGGACAGGTTGTTCATACGCGGGAACGCCATGTCTGGCGCACCGATCTGCAGCGGCATGAAGTAGTTGCCGAAGCCGCCGAACAGGGCCGGAATAACCACAAAGAACATCATCAAGATGCCGTGGTAGGTGATCAGAACGTTCCACAGGTGGCCGTTTGGCGTACAGGTGGACGCGGCATCTGTGAACAGGCGCGCGCCTTCCATGCACATGTGCTGGACGCCGGGCTCCATCAGCTCGATGCGCATGAAGACTGTGAATGCCACCGAGATAAAGCCGACAAGGCCCGAGGTGAACAGGTACAGAATCCCGATGTCTTTGTGGTTGGTGGACATGAACCAGCGGGTAAAGAAGCCCCGCTCGTCGTGATGGTCATGGCCGTGGATGGCGGCGTCTGCCATGTGGCTCTCCCTCAGAATTGGCTACGGATACAGGGGCGCGAGTCGTAGCCCCGCATCCTGAATATAGCTGGTTCTAGTGGACCGGCCTGCCTATCGCAACATTCAAAGCCGCGCAGAGCATGGGATATATTGGCGCAGGGCGCGCAAATTACGAGGGGCGGGGCGGCGGAAAATCGTAGGCCGCCGGTCGCAGGGCAGGGCGGCGGTCATAATCGTGCCGCAAAGGGCGGCTATTCGGTGTGAGCTTTCAAGTTCAAACAGGATATCTGCGATGATCCGCCACTCAAAAACGTTCTTTTATGCAGCGATTGCTGTCGCCAGCGCCTTGATGGCGCCTGCAACGGCCCAAACGCAAGGCGGTGCCGAGCCGCAGGGCGGGCAGGTGGCCTGCGCTGAATTTCTGGCAATGGAGGATGGCGAAAAGAACACAGTCGCTGCTGTGGTAGAGCAGGCATTGGATGCCGAAATCCCCCAGCCCACTGCCGAAGACCTTGCCGCGCTGGCTGCCGCGGGCATTGATCCTGCCGCCGCCGTCGCCGCTGCGCCGCCAGAGCCGGGCGAAACGATGCGCGTTATGCGTGAAGCCTGCGAGGCCAATGCTGGCGCGACCATCATGGATGCGCTGACAATGCCGCCAGAGGGGGCTGCCACCTCTAACTAAATCACCCCGATTTACGCCCGGGGCGCTGCGCCAAAAATTGTATCAAAGCTTTGGCGCAGTGCGACATCTAGGTCTGCCATGGTGACCGGCAGACCCAGATCAACAAGGCTGGTCACCCCGTGATCGCTGATGCCGCAGGGCACGATGCCATCAAAATGGCTTAGATCCGGTTCGACGTTGATCGACAGCCCGTGGAACGACACCCATTTGCGCAGGCGAATGCCAAGGGCGGCAATCTTGTCCTCTTGCACCGCGCCCGTGGCGGTCAGCGGCCTATCGGGGCGCGTGACCCAGACGCCGACGCGGCCGGGGCGAATTTCGCCTTTGACGTTGAACTGGTCCAGCGTCGCAATGACCCATGCTTCTAGCTCTTGTACAAAGCGGCGCACATCGCGGCCGCGTTTGCCGACGTCCAACATAACGTAAGCCACGCGCTGTCCGGGGCCGTGATAGGTATATTGTCCACCGCGCCGCGCCTCGAACACGGGAAAACGGTCTGGATCAACCAGATCGGCGATCTTGGCAGAGGTGCCAGCGGTATAAAGCGGCGGATGCTCCAGCAGCCAGATCGCCTCATCCGCGGTGCCGGCCGCAATCGCTTCGGCCCGCGCCTCCATAAAGGTCAGCGCATCGGCGTAAGGGACGGGCGTGTCAGAGGTAATCCATTCAACCATGACCGCTATATGACCCTGCGCGCGGGCATTGAAAAGAGCTTGGTAAAATCAGCTGCAATTCCCCCCTTGGCATGCCCGGTTTGCTGTTCTATACGCGCCGCAGCCCTGACTTGCGGTCGTGGCGGAATTGGTAGACGCGCAGCGTTGAGGTCGCTGTTCTTTAATCGGAGTGGGGGTTCGAGTCCCCCCGACCGCACCAGGGTAAACAAATCCCTAAATCGTTGAATGTCCCGTTGAACGCGGCAGCTTTTGTGGCTGCGGCGCAAGCGCGTTTGCGCGTGGCGCGCCTGTTTCGGGCGGCGTTATGCTGCTATGCGCCGCAACCCCCGGTATACTGCGCGCCGCTTTCATCGGCAGTTCGCTAGCCATTTGTCCTGCATTTTAAGCAAGGCGCAGATCAATCCACTCCATTTAGGCCGATCTCGACGTTGACCGGGAAATCAGTTGCACTTTGCTTGGGCGGTTGCTTTATTTCAAAGCTGAAGAGTGCGGGATAACCCGCCGGAGACAACGGGGAGACTGGCGTGGCGCAAAGCGACGACGCTTTCGTGGAATTTGACCACGTTCAAAAGAGCTATGATGGTGAAAACCTCGTAGTCAAAGATCTGAACCTGTCGATGCCAAAGGGCGAGTTTCTGACGATGCTCGGGCCATCGGGGTCCGGCAAGACGACTTGCCTGATGATGCTGGCCGGGTTCGAGACAGCAACTTATGGCGATATTCGTCTGGACGGCAAACCGATCAATGACATCCCGCCGCACAAACGCGGCATTGGTATGGTGTTTCAGAACTACGCCTTGTTCCCGCATATGACGGTGGCGGAAAACCTCGCGTTTCCGCTGCAAGTCCGCAAGATGAGCAAGGACGTGCAAAAGCAAAAGGTGATGCGCGCACTGGATATGGTCCAGATGGGTAGCTTTGCCGGACGCCGTCCGACTCAGCTCTCTGGTGGTCAGCAGCAGCGGATCGCCTTGGCGCGTGCGCTGGTGTTTGAACCTGAACTGGTGCTGATGGACGAACCGCTTGGCGCGCTGGATAAACAGCTGCGCGAGACGTTGCAGTTCGAGATTACTAATCTGGCGCACCAGCTTGGCATCACCGTGGTCTATGTGACCCACGACCAGACCGAAGCGCTGACCATGTCCGACCGCGTCGCCGTGTTTGAAAACGGCCGCATTCAACAGTTGGCCGCGCCGGCCACCTTGTATGAAGAGCCGCAGAACAGCTTCGTTGCGCAATTCATCGGTGAAAACAACACGCTGGAAGGCGTTGTTGCGGAAATCAAAGGTGACACCTGCGTTGTGAAACTGGACAGCGGCGAAGTGATCGACGCGGTTCCCGTGAACGTCAGCAAAGTTGGCGAACGCACCAAGGTCAGCATCCGCCCAGAGCGGGTCGAGGTCGATACCGCCAAGCTGGGCCCCAACGCCCACACGCTCAAGGCCGAAGTGCTAGAGTTCATCTATATGGGTGACATCTTCCGCACGCGGCTCAAGGTTGCTGGCATCGATAACTTTGTCATCAAGACACGCAATTCGCCCGATCAGACCAAACTGACACCGGGCACTACAATCGACATCGGCTGGCTGCCGCGGGATTGCCGCGCGCTGGACGCCTGATGTGGAACAGGGCTTTGCCGCGCCCGGCGGCATCGCCCGACAATATAAGACCGGGTAACCTAACGGGAGTTTACGAATGACTTTGAAGACAACACTTGCCGCGACAACTGCACTGACACTGGCTGCCACCGGCGTTTTTGCTGAATCGCACGCTGCAATGTCCAACGACATGACCATCGTGTCTTGGGGCGGCGCATATCAGAACAGCCAGCTGAAGGCCTATGTAGAGCCCTACGTCGCCCTGCACCCTGAAGTGAACGTCGTCTGGGACGAATCCTCGGCCGAGGCTGTCGCAAAACTGCGCGCCATGAACGAAGCCAACAACATCACTTGGGATCTGGTCGACGTCGAAGCCGCTGACGGCATTCGTCTGTGCGACGAAGGTCTGGCAATGGAAATCGACGTTGATGAGGCGCTGGCCGCTGGCGACGACGGCTCCACCGCAACGGACGACTTTGGCGATAGCCTCGTGTCCGACTGCTTTATCCCGCAGATCGTGTTCTCGACCACTGTTGGCTACCGCACAGACATGGTTGGCGACACGCCTCCGACAGACATCTGCGCTGTGTTCGACACCGAAACCTATCCAGGCAAGCGCGCGCTGAACAAGCGTCCGCTGGCGAACATGGAATGGGCTTTGCTGTGTGACGGCGTGGCCAAGGACGACATCTATGACGTGCTGGCCACCGACGAAGGTCAGACTCAGGCGTTCGCCAAGCTGGACAGCATCAAGGCAGACACCGTTTGGTGGACCGCTGGCGCAGAAACCCCGCAGCTGCTGGCTGACGGCGAAGTCGTGATGGGCTCGACCTACAACGGCCGCTTGTTCTCTGCGATTGCAGAGCAGGACCAGCCCATCGGCATGCTTTGGGATGCAGAGATGCTGGACTTTGACGGTTGGGTTGTTCCCGATGGTCTGTCCGAAGAGCGTCTGGCCCGCGTCATGGACTTCTTGAAGTTCGCGACCGACACCCAGCGTCTGGCCGATCAGGCGAAATACATCGCTTACGGTCCGGCCCGTGCGTCGTCCGCACCGCTGGTCAGCACCCACGCTGAACTGGGCATCGAGATGGCAGAGCACATGCCAACCGATCCGGCCAACGCCACCAACGTCTTTGTGACGAACTACGGCTTCTGGTCCGACTACCGCGATGACCTGGACTCCAAGTTCCAGGCATGGCTGGCCCAATAAGTCAGGCTTAGCCTGATTTAGCGAATAGGGGCGGGCCTTTGCGGGCCTGCCCCACCCCCCAAGATTAAGACCAAGACCAAGATGCCCAAGATTAAGATGCAAGGATGCACGCAATGCCAAAAGGCTACATCATCGGCCACGTCAAAGTGACGGACCCCGAAGGCTACCCAGAATATGTGGCGCGTGACACGCCGATCCTGCAATCGCACGGCGCACGTTTCATCGTGCGCGGTGGCCAGTCCGAAACGCCAGAAGGCGAAGACATGGGCCGCCACGTCGTCATCGAATTTGACACATACGAGGCCGCCAAAGCCGCCTACAACGATCCCGACTATCAAGAAGTCGCCGAGATCCGCCGCCGCTGTGCGACCAGCACCATGATCCTTGTCGAAGGGGTCTGAGCATGACCGACGCAACGCATGGTTCTGCCGCTGATAAAAGCGTGACAACCGATCCCAGTGGCCCGATGCTGGCTGCTGACGGCACGCCGCTTAAAACATCGCTGAACCGCGCGCTGCGCAAACAAAAGCGGCGCGCGCTGTTTCTGATCGCGCCGCTGCTGGTCTTTATCCTTGTCACATTCATCTATCCCATCGGCGAAATGCTGTTCCGCTCTGTCGAGAACCAGATCGTCGGTGACACCCTGCCGCGCACCGTGCGTGTGCTGGCGGATTGGGACACAGAGGCATCCGACATTCCTGGCCCGGCCGTATTTTCGGCGCTGGCCAAAGACATGATGGTCGCCACCGAGGAAAAGAACCACACGCGCTTAGGCTCGCGCCTGAACTACGAAGCCTCTGGCCTTTCGTCCCTGTTCCGTAAAACCGGGCGCGGCGTCGATGACGTCGGCGAAGGGTATACCGAACAGTTCGTGGCGCTTGATCCCGCATGGGAAGATCCGCAAACCTTTATCGACATTTTCGCCGGTCCGCGCTGGCTGGATGCGAACGCTGAATATGACGGCGAGGGGCCGCGCCCGACCTTCCGGCTGGCCGCCGGTATTGGGGAGGTGCTGCCGCAAACTGCAAGCATTTACCGTGACTTCGCCCGCGTTGTTCAGACCGAAGATGATGACAATCCGGCAGAAGAAGAGCCATGGAACGCGGTCTATCTTGCGCTGTACGAAGACCTGCAAGCGGGTGCCGTCATCCCCGCCGATATGGCGCATGCCGACATGCTGAACGCAGCGCAGGTCGCCGCCGCAAGCTTTACGACCACCGACGTGCTGGCCGACTTCGTTTCTTTCGACAAAGACTGGGCCGACCGCGATGTCTGGCGCATCATTCAAACCTATTCCGCGCCCTACACGACCGGTTACTTCCTGAATTCCGCCGACCTGCAGCTGACGCCCGATGGTGTCGCATGGCGGCCAGAGAACGAGCGCGTCTATGTCACGCTGTTTATCCGCACACTGATCATGTCCACCGCGATCACAGTGTCCTGCATCCTGCTGGGTTATCCCATCGGTTGGCTGCTGGCGAACTTGCCCAGCCGCCAAGCGAACCTGCTGATGATCCTTGTGCTGCTGCCGTTCTGGACCTCTTTGCTGGTGCGCACCTCGGCCTGGAAGGTGCTGCTGCAGGATCAGGGGGTGATTAACGATCTGCTTGTCTGGATCGGGGTCGTCGCGGACGACAACAGGCTCGCGCTGATCAACAACGCGACGGGCACGATCATTTCGATGACGCATATCCTGCTGCCGTTCATGATCTTGCCGCTGTATTCCGTGATGAAAACGATCCCGCCGTCCTATCTGCGTGCCGCCAAATCACTGGGCGCGACGAACTGGACCGCCTTCTGGCGCGTCTACTTCCCGCAATCGGTGCCGGGTATCGGCGCAGGCTCGATCCTCGTGTTCATCTTGGCCATCGGTTACTACATCACGCCGGAAATCGTGGGCGGCACCAAGGGTGTCTTCATCTCGAACCGGATCGCCTACCACATCTCGACCTCGCTCAACTGGGGTTTGGCTGCGGCTTTGGGTGCCATTTTGCTGGTGATCGTGCTGGGCTTCTACTGGGCCTACGACCGGATCGTCGGCATCGATAACGTCAAGCTAGGAGGCTGAAGCATATGTCTTCTGTTGCGTTCAACCCCGAGCAGGGCCGCCCCCTGCACCCCTTTGCCACCTTTACCTTGCCGCTGGTCGCTGTCTTTGGCGGGTTGCTGGGGTTCATTGGCGGGCAAGCCGCTGGCCTTGGCCCGCTAGAAGGGTTCATCTTTGGCGCGGTCATCGCGGCTGCGCTGGCCTTTGGCCTAACGCGCTTTGTGGCGCCCCGGCCGGGGCGCTGGCTGGCCACCGCAATCTGCGCGGCTCTTGGTTTCAGTGCTGGCGGGTTTCCGGGCGCATTGGGCGGTATTATCCTTGGCGCACTGCTGGGCTGGGCGATTTATTGGCTGCACCGGGGCGATTACCGCCAGGGCGTGCCGGTCTATGCGACCTCTGGCCAAGTGCTGTGGCACAACAGCTTTAAGTTCATCTGCGGCGCGATCTTTTTCTTTTTGATCGCCCCGATCATCACGATCATCCCGCTGTCGTTTAACGCGCAAAACTTCTTTACCTTCACGCCGGAAATGCTGGCGCTGGACCCGGCGGGCTATAGCCTGAAGCATTATGCTGACTTCTTTAGCAATGATGCTTGGCTGCAGCCGCTGAAAAACTCTTTGATCATCGCGCCCTTTGCGACGGTCATCTCGGTCACGCTGGGCACCTTGGCCGCCATCGGCCTGTCGCAATCCCACGTGCCGGGCCGCCGCGCGATCATGGCCATTCTGATTTCGCCGATGATTGTGCCGCTGATCATTTCCGCGACGGGTATGTTCTTTTTCTACAGCCAAATGGGCCTGTTCATGGAGAATTACCTTGGCATGTCCAAGACCCTGACCGGCTACATTAAGGTCATTCTGGCCCATGCCGCTTTGGGTGTGCCTTTCGTCATCATCACAGTGACCGCGACGCTGGTCAGCTTTGACCAGTCGCTGACCCGCGCTGCGGCGAACATGGGGGCGAACCCGGTTACGACGTTCTTTAAAATCCAGATGCCACTAATCTTGCCCGGTGTGATTTCTGGCGGCCTGTTCGCCTTTATCACGTCGTTTGACGAAGTTGTCGTGGTGCTGTTCGTTGGCGCTGCTGCGCAAAAGACGCTGCCTTGGCAGATGTTCACTGGCCTGCGCGAGCAGATCAGCCCGACCATTCTGGCTGTGGCGACGATCCTTGTGATCGTGTCAATCACGCTGCTGACTGTCGTGGAAATGCTGCGCCGCCGCTCGGAACGCCTGCGGGGCATGTCGCCGGGCTGATCGAGGGAAAGACTATTCGGTTTCCCTAGGGCAAGATCGCCAGCCAGCCCCAGACGGTCAGGATCGATACGCCCGTCGCTATCAGCACCGCGCTGGCAGCGACGCGGCGGGCCCGGCCGTACATATTTGCAAAGACATAGGCATTCACCCCCGGCGCCATAGCCGAGGTCAGAATGGCCGAGCGCAGTTCAGGCACGCTAAGGTGTGCAACGCCGGACAAGCCCCAGACGATAGCCGGGTGGATGACCAAGCTAATGGCCACCACGAACAAAATCGCGCGCATGTCGCCCTCTGGCCGGTAGCGATAAAGCACGCCGCCAAGGCCGAAGAGCGCAGCTGGCAGGGCAGAGCGGGCGACCAGATCGACCGCATCCGTAAACACACCGGGTAGGGGCAGGCCCGTCAGGTTCACGATCAAGCCGAGCGTGATGCCAATGATCAGCCCGTTGTGAAACATCGCTTTGATGACTTTGAGGGGCAGGGCGCGGGCGGATTGGCCGGTGTTACGCACGATTTCCATCGCGGTGATGCCCAGCAGGTAGCCAAAGGGCGAATGGATCGAGATGATCGCGTAGTTATAGCGCAACGCATCGGTGCCATAGGCGCGTTCGGTGATCGGCAGACCCAGCAGCAGCGTGTTGGAAAACAAACAGCAAAACCCGATCGCCACGCAGTCTTCCCAGTCGCGCTTGAATAGATAGCGCGCGCCAAGGATGCCGCCGATAAAGCAGACCGTCGCCCCGGTGTAGAAGGTCGCAAGGAGCGCGACGTCGAAGTTCTGCGCCAGATCGAGCTGGCTGATGGCGCGGAACAGCAAGAAGGGGATTGCAAAGGTCTGGGTGAAGCGCATCAGGCCATCGACGCCCTCGTGGCTGAAAAGCCCCTTCCAGACGGCCACATAACCAAAGCCCATAACGATAAAGACAGGCAGGATGACGACGAGCAGATCGCTCATGGTGGCGCTTTCCGAAAGGCCGGATGCCTCCGGCGGGAGTATTTATCGCCAGGTGATCAGCCCGGGAGGGTCAACGTGCGGCCGTCGTAAGCAGGGGTGACGCCGCTGGGGAGTTCTGCGCAGAGCGTGGCGTAATCAAGGTCGATATGCATGTTCGTCAGGACAGCCTGCGCTGGTTTGACGCGGGCGATCCAGTCAAGAGTTTGACTGAGGTGGCTGTGGCTGGGGTGGGGTGTGCGGCGCAGGGCGTCGACGATCCACAGATCAAGGTTTTGCAGCACGTCCCATGACGGGCCGGGGATGTCTGATACATCCGGCAGATAGGCCATGCCAGCCACGCGAAAGCCAAGGGCCGGGATGGTGCCGTGTTCAACCTCGAACGGGGTCAGGACGATCTGGCCGCCGGCACCGTTGACGATGATATCACCGCGAATGTGGCGCAGATCGCAGATCGGCGGATAGGCAGAGCCGGGCGGCGTCTCGAACGCATAGTCAAAGCGTTCGCGCAGCGCGGCAGAGGTTGGCGTGTCGGCCCAGACATCAAGGCGTTTGCGCATGTTGAACACCAGCATGCGCAGGTCGTCGATGCCGTGGACGTGGTCGGCATGAGGGTGGGTGTAGACGACAGCGTCGAGTTCGCCCACGTCCGCATCAAGCAATTGCGCCCGCATATCAGGCGAGGTGTCGATCAGCACACGCGTGGTGCCATCCTCGCCATCGCGTTCGACAAGCAAGGAGCAGCGGCGGCGGTTATTCTTTGGCTCGTTCGGGTCGCAGTCGCCCCAATGCCCGCCAAGGCGCGGCACACCGCCCGACGATCCGCAGCCTAGGATCGTGAAGCGATAGCTCATGCGGCTTTCCAGAATAGGCGATCAAAGTTGGCGCTGGTGGCTTTTGCAAAGTCGTCGAGCGATAGCTCAAACGTATCTGCCCCGACCTGCGCGGTATGGGCGGTATAGGCCGGTTCATTGCGGCGGCCCCGGAAGGGCGGCGGCGCAAGATAGGGGCTGTCGGTTTCTGTCAGGATACGGTCCAGCGGCGCGTCTTTGAAGATATCGCGCAGCTCTTTTGACTTCGGAAACGCGGCGATACCGGACATGGACAGATAGAAGTCCATGTCCAAAGCGGCCTCTGCCAGCGCGCGCGTGGATGAAAAGCAGTGCATCATGCAGGTGTATTTGCCTGCGTCATATTCCTCGCGCAGGATGCGGGCCATGTCGTCGTCGGCGTCGCGGGCGTGGATGATCAGGGGCAGCTTGGTCTGGCGGCACGCCTCGATATGCAGGCGCAGGCTGTCTTGCTGCGCGGCCTTGGTTTCGGCGGTGTAGTGATAGTCGAGACCGGTTTCGCCAATGCCGACAAACTTGGGGTGCTGGGCCAGTGTGACCAGCTCTTCCACGGTGACGGGGGCGTGTTCGCCCACGCTCATCGGGTGTATGCCTGCGGCCCAGAATACGCCGTCATATGCATCCGCAATCGCAGCGACGCGCGGGGCGTTGGGCAGTTTCGTGCAGATCGTCACCATGCGGGTGACGCCAGCGGCGCGGGCGCGGTCAATCACCGCGCTGCGTTCGTCGTCGAAATCCGGGAAATCCAGATGGCAATGGGCGTCAACGAGGATGGGCAGTGTCATAAACCGGGGGGTGCTTTCAGGCTGAGACGCTGGCCTGCGCCGTCTGTTCGATGCTTAACACCATATCAAGGATCAGCGCCGCAGGGTCAAGGTTGACCGCCCGTCCATGCCGCGCGCGAGCAGAGGCTTTTTGCTGCAGATCAGCCCATGCGCGGGCGGCGTAGTCATGCGGCGCAAGGCGGGTCAGCAGGCGCGCTTCGCCGGGGGCACCTTGGCTTGGCGGCTCGCCCAGCAGGCCAGCGCGGGCGGTACGGGCCAAGAAGTGGTCGATCAGGTCTAGGACAAGGGCAAAGCGGGTGTCGTTGACCTTGCCCGCGCAGCTTTCGGCCAGTTTGATCGCGGCGTTGCGGTCCAGATGGGGCAGGCCGCTGAGCAAGCCGATGATCTGCGCATAAAGCTGCAAGCCGTCCTGCGTCAGCAGGCGCACGGCGTCGCCGGCCGATCCGGCAGAGAGGGTGGCGAGCGATTCTGTCGCATCCGTCGACAGGCCCGCCTGTTCGAGCGCTGCGCCAAGGTCGTCTGGCGATAGCGGCGCACAGCGCAAGACGCGGCAGCGCGAGCGGATCGTGGGCAGCAGGCGCGAGGGCTGGTGCGCGACCAGCAGCAGGGATGTGCGGGCAGGGGGCTCTTCGAGTTCTTTCAGGATCGCGTTGGCGGCAGAGCGGTTCATTTCGTCTGCGGCGTCGACAATCACAACGCGGCGGCCGCCGTCGGTGGCGGACATGTGGAAAAAGTCCCGCATGCCGCGCACGGCGTCCACGGTGATTTCCGATTTCAGCACGCCGGTTTTTTCGTCCGCCGGGCGGCGTACGACGTAAAGGCGCGGGTGCGCGCCGGATGCGATCAGGCGGGCGTCTGGATTTTCAGGGTCGATGTTCAGCGATGTGACAGGGGGCGGATCGCCGAATAGGCCGCCTTCTGCCGGGCGGTCAGCCAGCAGAAACGTCGCCAGTTTCCACGCCAGCGTTGCCTTGCCCACGCCGCGCGGTCCGGTGATCAGCCAGCCAGAGTGCATGCGGCCCGCGTTCCATGTGTCCAGAAAGTCGTGCATCGCGGCGTCTTGGCCGAAAAGCGCAGGCGTGTCGCGCGGGTGCGGGGCACCGGCGATGCGGTCAGGCTCTGGCGCGTCACTCACAGGTAGGCCCGGATTTCAGAGGCGACAGCAGCGGGATCGCGATTCCCGTCGATCACGACGCAGCGATCAGCGTTGTCGCGTGCCAAGGTCAGAAAGCCGTGGCGCAGGGTTTCCTGAAAGCTTAGTCCCATATCCTCGAAACGGTCTTCGCCGCTGGACCGGGCAAGGCCGCGGCGCAGCGCAATCGCGGGGTCCATGTCGATGATAAAGGTCAGGTCAGGCTCGCGGCCGATGGTCAGCTTGTGCAGGGCATCGACGGTGGGGCGCAGATCGCCGCGCGTCGCGCCTTGATAAACGCGGGTGCTGTCGGCAAAGCGGTCGCTGATGACGATTTTGCCCGCGTCCAGCGCAGGGAGCACGGTCTTTTCCAGATGATCGCGGCGGGCGGCTGTGAACAGCAGGATTTCCGTCATCGCAGACCAGCGGTCGGTGTCACCGGTCAGCAGCAGGTTGCGTATTTCTTCGGCCCCCGGACTGCCGCCGGGTTCGCGCGTCAGGACGACATCCGTGCCACCCGTGCGCAGGGCATCGGCCAGCAGGCGGGCCTGCGTGGATTTGCCGGACCCGTCGATGCCTTCGAAGGTGATGAAACGTGGCGCTTCGCTCATGCGGGGTCGGCGGGGGCGTCAGCCTCTGCCGGGGTGTCATTCGCGGCGGCGTCGGTGATTTTGCCCATCAGCACATTCGCGGCAGTTTTCATGCGGGGCATAAAGCCGCCAAGCGCTACGTCGCGGTCGGCGACCAGCGGGATGCGCTTTTCAGGCATGCCTTCAAGGTTGATCACCAGCTCGCCCAACTGCTCGCCCGCTGCAATCGGCGCGCGCACGGGGCTGTCATAGACGACATCGGCGGTCAGGTTGTCTTGCTGCATCACGGGGATCAGCAAGGACAAATCGTTCGCCACGGTCAGACCGACCTCCTCAGCCTCGCCCATCCAGACGGAGGCGTCGGCGATCACGGTGCCTTTGGTTGCGACGTCCTTTTGCGCAAACTGGCGAAAGGCCCAGTTGACGACTTTCTCGCTTTCCTCGCGCCGCTCTGCGGTGCTGTCCATGCCCGACAGGACAAAGATGATGCGGCGGCCGTCCTGTTTGGCGGACCCGACAAGGCCGTAACCCGCCTCTGTCGTGTGGCCGGTTTTCAGACCGTCAGCCCCGATGCCAAGCCCAAGGATCGGGTTGCGATTCTGGCTGTTGGACGGCACGCGGCCATCGAACAGGAATTCCTGTTCGGAAAAGATCGGATAGAACGTGGGGTAGTCGGTGATCAGGTGATCGGCCAGCGTGCCAAGGTCGCGCATCGACATCTCGTGGCCTTTGGCAGGCCAGCCGTTCGAATTGGCAAAGGTCGAGTTCATCATCCCCATCTGCCGCGCCCGGTCGGTCATCATGCGGGCAAAGCCGGCCTCTGTGCCGTCTGGCGACAGCGCCTCTGCCAGCACGGCAGAGGCGTCGTTGCCGGACAGGACGATCACGCCGCGCAGCAGGTCTTCGACTTTGACGCGGTCGGTGGTGTCCAGAAACATGCTCGACCCGTCATAGCTGGCGGCATGTTCCGACACGGGCAGTTCTTCGTCGATGCGCAGGCGGCCATCGGCGATCGCCTCGAACGCCATGTAGATCGTCATCAGCTTGGACATGGACGCAGGCGGCAAGGGCCGGTCGGCGTCTTTAGCCAGCAGGACCGTGCCAGTGCTTTCGTCCAGCACATAGGCCGCGCGCGCAGAGGTGTTAAAGGCCTGCGCCTGCGCGCTGCCAGCGACGGCGCAGATCAGCAGGGCCGCAAAGGGGCGAAGAGTGGCAAACATGAAAAGCGCTCCGGCAGGGTCTAGTTGGTGACGGCGTAGGCATCCGGGAAGCCAAGTCCCTTGATCTTAGTCAGCACGGCGCTGCGGTCGCCCGCTGTTGGGGCGGGGCCAACGATGACGCGCCAGAAGGCTTTGCCTTGGCTGTTTCCGGCCAGAACCTGCGCCGACAAGCCGTTGTCGCGCAGACGGTCAGCAGTGGTGTTGGCGTTTGCCTCTACGCTGAAAATACCAATCTGGATGAAAGGCTTATCAAGCGAAGAGCCTGTCGCAGCGGGCGCTGGGGCCGGGGCGGGCGCAGGTGTTGCGGCGGCCAGTTCGGTCGTCACGGCAGGGGCAGGCTCTGCGCCTGTGCTGGTGGGCTCGGTGCTGGCGGGTTCCAGCGGCGTGGCGGCGATGACTTCAGGTGCGTCGAAATCAGTGATCGCAGTTTCCGTCGGCGCTGGGGCCTCTTCACGGCGCAGGGCAATCACGCTGAGCGTTGTGGGTGATCCAGCAAGGATACCAAGCGTTTCTGCCGCGTCAGACGACACTTGCAGCGCGGGGCCGGGGTTTTCCAGCTCTCGGCGGAACAGGGCACCGATCACGAACTTACCGTTGGACGGGTTGCGGATGATCACGCGCTCTGGATCGGTGACGGTGGGGTGGGCGACCCAAACGCCGCCCAGCGACGGGCGACCGTCCCACAGGCCTGCTTCTGAGATCGAAAACACTTCTGGTGCTTCGATGTCGCGTTCGACCAGCGACATGCCGTCCGTGGCAACCGCACCTGCCGCGCCGTTCCCGGTCGCGCCCGCGCCAAAGCTTGGCATCTTGTCACATCCGGCCAGTGCCGTCGCTGCCATCAAAGCCATCACCCCGGCGGTCCGCCGCAGTGTGTTCGAAGCTGCCGTGATTTGCGATGTGTCCGCCATTGCTCGCCCTTTTGATCTTTGGGCGTGGCCTACCGTTTCACACGGCCTTGATCAGCGCACACCCGTATGCGCAGCCCGCCCCCAAGGGGGAGGCCGCAATTAACCGCACCCTAGCGCTATGCCTGCCGTTTTGAAAGAGTTCCGCGCAGCCCCTGCGCGGATTTCCCCAAAGCGTGAAGTGACTTTACGCGCCCCGCAGCTTGCCTTATGACGCGCGCATCGCGGAGGCTTGGCAGAGTGGTCGAATGCACCGGTCTTGAAAACCGGCGAGGGTGTGAGCCCTCCCAGGGTTCGAATCCCTGAGCCTCCGCCAGACCCCTTTGATATTATTGGGATTTTATGGTTCAGGGTGATCCTTCCCACCATTGTTCCCACCTATAAAATTTCATAAAGATTTTTGAGAAACCCACGCAATCCCATCCGACCGGCCGCTATACATAATCAGACACTTATGTCCGCCGTTGGCAAAGGGACCCCATCGTGGCTCAAACCGTCTATCTTACCGTTCGCCAAGTTGCTGATCGACTCGGCGTCTCGACCGACTCCGTCTATCGCTGGAAGCGCCATGGTGAGTTTCCCGATGCCGTAAAGCTGGGACCGGGTTCCATCCGGTGGCGTCTTACCGATGTGGAAGCTTGGGAACTGTCACGCCCCGCGTGCTTCGCGATGACCTTCAGTGGGTTTGATTAGTAGCAGCTACCGCTGGAACGGTGCGCTAACTGCAACAGTATAAGCGCACCCCCTATCACACCTACTAACCCCTTAAAGAGTAATGATTAAACGTCTGTCTGGCTGCGCATGTGCTAAGAGCATTTCGGGCCTACGACAGATGTATTCTAGGATGAACACGTGACGAAGAAATCTTACCCCAAACACTTCCATGGTCTTGCTCGTGTGTCGACCGAGAAGCAGGCCGACGATTATCTGAGCCTGGTGAACCAGACGAAGGCGATCCGAGAATACGCCAACAGCCTCGGCGTGATAGCACCTATCCACAACGAGGAAGGCAGCGGCGGGCTTCCGTGGGAAGACCGTGAAATCCTGAAGCAAGTGCTGCGTGAGGCAAAAATGGACAACGCCGCGATCTTGGTGACCGCGGTCGATCGCTTGGCGCGGGAGCTAACTGTTTTTCACGAGATTGTCCGGCTCGGCATTCCAGTGTGTGTTGTCGGCCGCGGCAAGATCACGCGCAAGGAGCTGTGGGACGAGCTGAAGATGGCCAAGGCTGAACACGATCGCATCGGGCGCGTTGCGAAGCAGGACCACGCCGGCCGAAAGGTGTCTGGCAAGAAAGTTGGTGGCACTTTTACATACGAGACCAGCATCCGTGGCGGCATTGCAGGTTATTTGCGCGCCGGCGACCGTGACCGACGGATGTTCGAGCGACTTCGTGAACATCCGGAGTGGACTGAGATGTCCCACAAAGCTCTCGCGGAGCATCTGAATGCGGTCGGCATCCGGAACGTCGTTAAGAAGTCCGGTTTTGAGAATGACTGGACTCGCAATAGCGTCCAAAAGCTGCGGGCGCGCTACCGCCAGGAACAGGCATTCGAAGCTGACCTCGATGTTGAAGACGGCATCCCGCCCCTCGACCTGAATGGCGTGCACACGCGGGTCAGAGCCGCCGATAGGGAAAAGGAGATGGATGGTCGGTCCTCGGATGACCAGCCGTGATTGGTCGGTCTCGACAACCCCGGAGCGGCCCACAGGCGACTCTGTGGTGCCGTTGCGTGATTACCGGCGGTCGCAGGGCGCCAGACTTGTCGGCGATTCCTAAGGGCCCTCACAGCGCCTCAGACGATGGGCGCGCCGATACTGACGTCGCACAGATGGATCAGATCCACAGCCACATGGTGTCTTGTTCCCTGATCGCGAACGTCGCACAAGTGCAGCGCTCCGACACCCAGCACATAGAATTGCCCACCCTTCGACAAGAAGTGCCGTCCCTCGCGATGCAGGGTGCTACTGCAGCCTCCCCGCGCCGTCACCGGAACATGGTTTTGCCTAGGGGTGTGCAAATTTATGTCTACGTCTCCGGACGACCGTTTGCCCAGGGGTGTGCAATTCCAAATTTAAAGGTGTTTTCTTCGAGCCCTATGGGGGTGCCCACCCCCTATCACCGCATCTGTGTTCCTCATGAGGTATACCCTGGTCAGACCCATACGCGGAGGGTGGCAGCATGATGCGCGTTAATGCCCACGCCCGCAAAAGGACTGCTGAGGTAGATCACGTCGTTGGGTTGGATGCGGCTGGAGGGAGCCATGGCCTCAGCACGTCATCCGGGGCCGTGCGCGCCTTGCCCCAAGCTCTGGGCTACGTCAGGGTTTCGACACAGGACCAGTTCGACGAGCAGCATCTGGCGCGACAAATCGAAAAGGTCCTCGCACATGCGAAGCGTCGCGGCCTCGAGATTACGCTCATCTTTCAGGAGGTCGTTGATGGCGCTCTTACATCGCGAGAGGATCGTCCGGCGCTGCACAACTGTCTGGACGAGGCGCTGGCTCGTGGCTGCCAGATCGTCGCGACGAGCCCATCCCGGCTAATGCGCAGCTCAGCACACGCGCATCAGCTTTATGACCCGCATCCAGACAGGTTCGATTTCGTAGAGCCCCTGAACGTTTATGCTGATAAGCCATGGCATCTCGAGGTAGCTGACTGCCATGCTTCATTTCCGGACCACACATCAACGGGAACGATTATCGCAATGGACAAGAGCAGAGCCGCCGGCAAGAAATACGGCGCAGGCGACGGCGGTGTCGCCGGTCGTGCGGCCGCTGACAAGGTCATCAAGGCTAATAAGCAAGCGCGTGTAGAGCGCATGGCTGACATTCTCGCCGGCCACTCGTTATGGCAGACGTTTACGCGCGCTGAAGCGGGCAAGCTTTTCAGTGACGCCGGCGTTCATCCGCCTCATAGCTCCATCTCGTCTTCCGTGCCATGGACCAAAGACACCATCACCAGGCCGTTCCGCGCGGCGAAGGAGCTTCTGGCTGCTCGGAACCATATAGTGCAAACGATCCCCCTACAGAGTCCTGCCAACGCCGCTGCGCTACCTTCTGGCGGTGTGCAGCGGCCTATGTCACCCGAGGCCGGGAACTTACAAGTAACCTCTGCCACGGCAGATCACGATCCGCAGTCTTTGCCAGTGGAAAAAGCGCAAAGCACGGAGCCATCCGCCAGCAGTCATGGGGTGGCAATAGGTCAGGTCAGCGTTGGACCCCGAGCAAGCATGCCCAGCGAAATAGGCTTTCAGGACGATGTGAGGGGCGATGACAGCGAGGCCGTCGAGGTCGAACCCTGGACGAAGAATCCATTGTGGGGGCGCTTCTGAGCGAAGTGTTGCCTTGCGCACGCCTTGCGGGAAGAGGGAAATGTAAACGTTCTGCCCTAAAAATGTAAACGTTTGACAAGGTTCGTGGCTAAGGGCCGCAAGGCCTGTTTTCCGAAAAACCCTTGTAAATTAGGCTTTTCATGCATTTTGTCTTGCATGCAGGGCGCAACCCCTTTTTTGACCTTATGCAAGGCGCGGACTAGGTCAGAGGCGGTCATCGAGGCCCACGATCAGCTGTGTGAATACGTCCGATCTGCAATGCAATTATCGCTGCACTCGTCTCCACGAACATGAGCTAAGCTGCAGTTGACGCTATTTTGCTATTTGTCCCCGTGAGCCTCTGGTCACGGAGTATCAACCTGGATGGGTGGGGTAGGGGGACTGTATTGGGAATAGCCAAGCAGGCTTCGGTCTTGGCTGACTGACCAACTTCATTGCATTAGCTTACGAGAACTGCTCGGGCAGGGATTGCTTGCCGACCCAGTAAGTTTGATGAGCTCACCGGTCACTCTGGTTCAACGCACTAACATGAGGCCCCCAAGGCGACAGTAACCGATTACGTGCGGCGGAAGGCAGAATGCTTCATCCACACCATCTCGTCTGCCCCGTCGCCAGCCACGCGATTCTACCCTGTCGCATCGCCGTCGGACGGCACCGCCCTAGGTTAATGCGAACCTAGCTCAGGAGTGCAACCATGATTTTATACGTAATCACCGCCGTTCTTTTCCTGGCTATTGATGCCGTTATGCTGACGTCATTAATGAAGCCTCTCTTTAGCCGTCACCTTGGCGAAACAATGCGAGACAGCCCGATGCTCGCACCGGCAGGATTGTTTTACTTGGCCTATGTCGCGGGTCTCGTTTTTCTGGTGTCGATCCGGGCATTGCGGGACGCCGCACCCAGGCGCGCAGCGCTTCACGGGGCCATCGTAGGCGCGATGGCTTATGGCACCTACGAGTTCACTTCGATGTCGATCATGAAAGACTGGTCTTGGCAAATGGTCGCCGCCGATACGGTGTGGGGCGCAGTGCTGACCGGTTTTAGTGCATGGGCTGGCGTTGCGCTTATGTTGCGCTTTAAGGGCTAACTGTGGAGATTTCCACGCAGAAGTGAGCCGGGTAAGCGGATAATTTCCACTGAGATTTGAGCCATGTGACCTTTCCTCCAGCGCGATGCGCAATGGGGGACATTGGAGTGATACACATGGGACTTTTGAACATCATTCGACGTATGGCACTGCGCGAGAAACTATCGACCCGCGAGATCGCGCGTCGCACGGGCATGTCGCGCAACACCATCACCAAATATTTGAACGCGGGCACGATCCAGCCGCAGTTCACGACGCCGGAGCGGCAAAGTAAGCTCGATCCGTTCGCCGACAAGCTGACCGGGTGGCTGAAGACGGAGGCCGGCAAGTCGCGCAAGCAGCGGCGCACGCTGAAGCAATTGCATGCCGATCTGATGGTTCTCGGATTTGACGGATCTTACGGCCGGGTTGCGGCTTTTGCGCGTGAGTGGCGGGCCGATCGGCAACGGGATCAGCAGACGACGGGGCGCGGCACCTTTGTGCCGCTGTCGTTCCGCCCGGGCGAGGCGTTCCAGTTCGACTGGAGCGAGGATTTTGCCGTTCTGGGTGGTGAGCGCACGAAGCTGCAAGTCGCCCACATCAAGCTGTCGCACAGCCGTGCCTTTCTGATCCGAGCCTATCTGCTGCAAACGCACGAGATGCTGTTCGACGCTCATTGGCATGGGTTCCGGGTCTTCGGTGGCATCCCGGGGCGCGGGATTTACGACAATATGAAGAGGGCAGTCGATCGCGTCGGTCGCGGAAAGGAGCGACAGGTCAACATGCGCTTTCTCGCAATGGCGAACCACTATGTATTTGAGCCAGCGTTCTGCAATCCGGCCGCAGGCTGGGAGAAGGGGCAGGTCGAGAAGAACGTGCAGGATTCCCGACATCGACTGTGGCAACCCATGCCGGACTTCCCCGATCTTGCGGCCCTGAACGACTGGCTGGAACAGCAGTGTGTCGCATTATGGGGTAAGATCCCGCACGCAGCATTACCTGGGAGCGTTGCTGACGTTTGGGCCGCCGAACAAGCAGCTCTGATGCCGTTACCACCCGCATTCGATGGCTTTGTCGAGCATAGCAAGCGGGTATCGCCGACCTGTCTGATCAGCTTTGAACGCAATCGCTACAGCGTTCCAGCGTCATTTGCGAACCGCCCGGTGAGCTTGCGGGTTTATCCTGAACGTCTGGTGATCGCCGCCGAAGGACAGATCCTGTGCGAACATATGCGGGTGATCCAGCGCAGCCACCAATTGCCACCACGCACGATTTACAACTGGCGGCATTACCTGGCCGTTCTCCAGCGCAAGCCCGGTGCCTTGCGGAACGGTGCCCCCTTTTCCGAATTCCCTCCGGCCTTCAAGCAGCTGCAAGATCTCATGTTGCGTCGTCCCGGCGGTGATCGGGAGATGGTCGATATCCTAGCGCTGGTTCTGCATCACGACGAACAGGCTGTGCTGGTCGCCGTGGAAATGGCGCTGGCTGAAGGTGTCGCGACCAAGACCCATGTGCTGAACCTTCTGCACCGTCTTATCGACGGAAAGACGATCGGCGGGCCCGACATCGATACGCCGCAGGCGCTGATCCTTCAGCGCGAACCAGAAGCCAATGTCGAACGCTATGATGGCCTGCGGGCCCGGACCGCCGGAGGTCATCATGCGTCATGATCCCGCCAGCGGCGCCATCATCATCATGCTCCGCAGTCTGAAGATGCACGGCATGGCGCAAGCTGTCACCGACCTCATGGAACAAGGCGCACCAGCATTCGACGCTGCGGTGCCGATGCTTGCCCAGTTGTTGAAGGCTGAGGTCGCAGAACGGGAGGTGCGCTCCATTGCCTATCACATGAAGGCCGCACGCTTCCCGGCTTATAAAGATCTGTCAGGCTTCGACTTTGCGGCCAGTGAGATCAACGAGGCCACTGTAAGGCAGCTGCATCGCTGCGAGTTCATGGATGGTGCCCAGAACGTTGTGCTGATCGGTGGCCCCGGCACCGGCAAAACGCATGTCGCGACAGCCCTTGGCGTGCAGGCTGTCGAACATCACCGCCGCAAGGTTCGCTTCTTCTCGACCATCGAGCTCGTCAACACGCTCGAACAAGAGAAGGCAAAAGGCAAAGCTGGGCATCTTGCCGAAAGCCTCGTCCGCCTGGATCTCGTGATCCTGGACGAACTTGGCTACCTGCCGTTCAGTGCATCAGGCGGCGCGCTGCTCTTCCATCTGCTCAGCAAACTCTACGAGCGCACCAGCGTCGTCATCACCACGAACCTGAGCTTCAGCGAATGGGCCACCGTCTTCGGCGATCCTAAGATGACGACCGCACTCCTCGACCGCCTAACCCACCGTTGCCACATCTTGGAGACCGGAAACGACAGCTTCCGCTTCAAAGCCAGTGCAGCCGTAGCGGCGCAGAAAAAGAGGGAGGACAATCATGCATTGACCAAAGCCTGACACCCGAAACATAACTTAAAGGTGGCTCACTTCTCGATGGAAAACCCGGCTCACTTCCGCGTGGAAATCTACAACTATTGGCCAGAGCGTCAGTAATCGGGCATGACTCACGCATTTTGCATTGCGAAAAGATGCGGCGCGATCAGTCAAGCGCGCCGCAGGTAAGCTACGACTTCTTGCGCCGATCAACCATGCGCGAAGACCGATCCAGCGGACGCACTGGCCATCGTCATCGGTAGTTCTTCCGCAGCTTGGCCACGAATTTCTGCGATGCGTTTCTGGGCTTTTTCTGCTGTCTGCGCGTCGACATATTCAGTTATAACACAAAAGCTTTTGTCTCCTGTGCGAACCATCTGAACTCGGTCTGCGCCGACAGACATGATCATCGGCACGAATTTATCCCGTGCAAGCGTCTCATGGGCATCGGTCCAATCCGTCACGTCCCAGAGTGATATGGTAGAATAAGACATAGCATATTCCTTTTTTGCAATCCGAAGCGGAGTTGCATTCAGACACTTGCACATAAGTCGCCCTGCGTCACGCTGTGGCGCAGCATCATCCCTATAGCACCCGCGGAAATGGATGGCGTCGCAGCCGACACATCCCATTAGCCACCGTTCATAGATGGCGCAGCAAAGGTCTGCTTGCCGCCGTCTCTTCCAGATGCCGCGCAAGCGAGACGAGAGAGGATGCACCCGCGGCGAACGGCAGGAAGGTCCGCGAACCGGGCCTTGGTGCAAAGCGCAGCGAAGGTCCGCAAACCGCCCTTAGTGTCGTCAACTATGAACACAGGTGAGCAGTCACCACCGACATTCTCGGTTCATAGTATCGGACCTTCATAGTGGGCATGTCGAGTGTCGGCAGTGGGGACATTGCGGACTTTCCTTGCGACAACATTTAACCCCGGTCTTCGTCCAGCTGTAGTTGGACGAAGACAAGCGCAGTGCAACTATGCCGAGACCTTTCTACACGCGAATGCGTTGCGATTTTGGGTCATAGAGCGGGCTAAGCGACGCCTCAGCACCGACCATACGGCCGGCCACGTCGATCTGATAAGTCGAGGTCAGCATCTCTTTCACGGTCTCGCCTGCGTGGCGGCAGGGCACATAGCCAAGGCCCACGGCACCGCAGAGCGCATGACCGTAGTTGCCTGAGGTAAGGTAGCCCACAATCACGCCGTCGCGCAAAATCGGCTCGTTGTGGAAAAGCAGCGGTTCGGGATCGGTCAGGCGGAACTGAAGCATCCGGCGCGCGAGGCCGTTCTCGCGTTTGCGCAGCACGGCCTCGCGTCCGATGAAGGTGCCTTTGTCTGTCTTCACTGCAAAGCCAAGGCCCGCCTCCAGCACGTGGTCTTCGTCGGTAATGTCGTGGCCGAAGTGGCGATAGCCCTTCTCGATCCGGCAACTGTCCATGGCGTGCAACCCGCACAGCTTCAGCCCGTGATCCGCACCGGCTGCAACCAACGCCTCGAACACATGCGCGGCCTGATCAGTTGGGATATAAAGCTCCCAGCCCAGCTCTCCCACGTAAGTCACGCGGTGGGCGCGTGCCAAGGTCATGCCGACCTCAATCTCGCGCGCAGTGCCGAAGGGATGCACATCGTTCGATAGATCTGCGGGCGAGATCGCGCTCAACAGGTCTCGCGCATTCGGACCCATCAAAGGCAGGACAGCCTCGGCTGCGGTCACGTCGGTGATGACGACAAATTCATCGCCAAGATGCCGCCGCAACCATGCCAGATCCCGTTGCAGGGTCGCCCCCGGCACCACCAAAAAGAAGGCGGTTTCCGACATTCGCGTAACGGTTAGATCGCATTCGATCCCGCCACGTTCGTTGAGCATCTGGGTATAGACGATCCTGCCAATGGCCACGTCCATCTGGTTGGCGCACATCCGCTGTAAAAAGATCAGTGCATCGCGTCCCTCGACCCTGATCTTCCCGAACGAGGTCATGTCGAGTAGCCCCACGGTTTCGCGCAAAGCCATGTGCTCGGCGCGGGAATTCTGGAACCAGTTCGGTCGGCCCCAAGTATATTCATATTGGGCTGTCTGACCTTCATCGGCAAACCAGTTGGCGCGCTCCCAGCCGGCGACTTCACCAAAGACAGCACCACGCGCTTTCAGATGCTCGTGCAACGGCGAACGGCGAATGCCGCGCGAGGTTGCCATTTGCCGATAGGGAAAGTGATCGGCATAAAGCAGACCCAGCGTTTCGGTCACGCGCTCTTGCAGATAGCGGCGGTTCTTTTGGAATGGCTGCGCACGCCGGATATCGACTTCCCACAAATCGAAGGGTGGTTCGCCATCGTTCATCCATTGCGCCAGCGCCATGCCAGCCCCACCTGACGACACGATCCCGATTGAGTTGTAGCCCGCCGCCACCCAATAGCCCGTCAACTCTGGCGCTTCGCCCAAATAGTAGCGGTCATCCGGCGTAAAGCTTTCAGGCCCGTTGAAGAAAGTGTGGATGCCCGCCTCTGCGAGAATTGGCATTCGGTTGACGGCCGCTTCCAAAATCGGCTCGAAATGGTCAAAATCCTCGGGTAGTTGGTCAAAGCAGAAGTCCGCTGGAATGCCATTCATGCCCCAAGGCTTGGCCTTCGGTTCAAACGCACCCAGCAGGATCTTGCCCGCATCTTCCTTGTAGTAGGCACATTCGTCCGGCACGCGTAGCACCGGCAATTGGGCAAGCCCCGGGATGCTCTCTGTCACGATGTAGAAATGTTCGCAGGCATGAAGCGGCAGGGTGACACCGTTGCGCGCGGCCAGATCGCGGCCCCACATGCCGCCGCAGTTCACCACATGTCCGGTGGCGATCGTGCCCGTCTCTTCGCCTTGTTGCCAGGTCACGCCGGTGACACGGCCATCAGCCTGCGTGACCTCGTTCACAATCACGCCCTCGACAATCTGTGCACCCAGCATTCGCGCACCCTTGGCCAAGGCCAACGCGATATTGCCGGGATCGGCCTGCCCGTCGCCCGGTAGGTGCACGCCAGAGACAACATCTTTCATGTTCAGATGCGGATAGAGCGACAGGATGTCCGACGGGGAAAGTTCGTTCACCTCGACCCCAAAGACACGCGCCATCGCAGCCTGACGGCGCAACTCCTCTTGCCGTTCAGCGCTCAGCGCCACTGTGATCGACCCACATTGGCGCAGGCCTGTCGCCAACCCGGTTTCTGCCTCCAGCGTGCGATAAAGATCGGCGGAGTATTTCGCCAAGCGCGTCATATTCTGGCTGGCGCGCAACTGTCCAACAAGGCCTGCTGCATGCCATGTCGTTCCGCTGGTGAGTTTCTTGCGCTCCAGCAGCACGATATCTGTCCAACCCAGTTTAGCCAGATGATACGCGACAGAGCAGCCAGAGATGCCGCCGCCAATGATGACGACACGCGCAGAGGATGGGAGGACGGCCATGATGGAGACTCTTCCAAGGGATGCTTCGTTATATCAGGAGCCGCCGCACTAAAAAATCAACACATATTTTTAGTAGATACGATATTTGTTCCAAATTATTTCTTCATCGGTATGTTTGGCAGGCAATGCAACGCAAGGAGACGCCGTTGGACAGTTACGTGGGCTCGGACATCCGCGCCATGCGCAGGTCGCGCCGCATGACCCTGCAAAACCTGGCTGATGCAATCGGTCGTTCCCCGGGGTGGCTGAGCCTGATCGAACGTGGGCAGGCGCAGCCGGCGATCAATGACCTTCGGCAGATTGCGGCGTTGTTCGACGTCAATATCTCGTTCTTCTTTCGATCGTCTGGACAGGATGATCAAGAAAGAGGGCTTGTCGTGCGCACGCAAGACCGAAGTCCCTTGGGAACACCCGAAAGCGGACTGGTAGAGGAACTGCTGTCGCCCACTTTAAGTGGGTCCTTTGAGATGATAAAATCGACCTTCGCACCGCAGGCGCGTTCTGGAACAATAAAGCCGTTACGTCCAACTGAGCACGGCGGCGTCCTGCTCTCGGGTGAACTTGATCTTATCGTTGACGACATGCGGTTCAGTTTGGCCGTAGGCGACAGTTTCCAGTTTCAGAACAAAGACTACGCGTGGGAAAATCTGGGCGATGTTCCAGCCATCGCAATCTGGGTCGTGGCACCGCCAGTTTATTGATGCAGAGAGATGACCAATTCGGCAAATACAGAAGCGGGTCAATCACATACATTTTGTGGTCGCGCACGATCAGAATGAAAAGGCCTATAGGAGCCATCGGTTGAATGAGATACGCGCTGCCACTCTAAGCACTGCGGAACGAAACGTGGTTAATATGGGCTGCTTCCTGACCTTCGCTGGCCAAGCGCAAACGGTAGGCCTAGGACGCTATAGAAGGGGTTCTATCGAAAGGCTTGCGCAACCTGCTTAGTTTCCGCTGATGACAGGTGTCGGTTTTTCGTGCCTACGTGTGACGGAGGCGATACTAATCAGCACTGCCGCCGCAAGTTAAAAAATGGAGGCTGTTTCGCGATGAATTCGTGGCGTCGTTCAGTTCTGCCAACGCCACAGGATGCGGGCGAGAAATGGATCAGCATTCAGGGATCGTCGGACAGGACCACACACAGACACGTTCTCACAGACAGCCGATCAGGTTTGTTGCCGTCGACACGATGCCGGCAGCACCCAAGACCTGTGGAGCTGCGTCGGGCAGACTAAAATCACCAGCGACTCTCAGGGCTGCCGCAGGATTCGAAGTCGCTGAGCCGCTAACGGTGTAAGTCATTGCATCGACTTTGCACTGTAGGTGCGCTGCCAGTGGCCCTAGCACGTATAAGCATGCGTATTGATCGCTCGCTGCAGCTCGAGCCTTGAAAAAGTTGGTTGCGTCCAAGTTTGTGCCCGCCAACTGTTGGAGCACTTCCTACGAACGCTCATCCTAATGCAATAACGAGAACCGGCAAGTTGATGTAATTCGGTCTCAAAATATTGCTGCTTGTGGCATTGAGAGACGGTGCATGGCAAAACAGAGCTGGTGCAATGGCCGCCCAGTCAGGTTAAACTTTATTCGTGCAGCCGCCGCGGCTGGAACAAATGGGGTTCTGTCCATGAGCGAATTTTCTAAAATGAGCGTTGCTGACTTGAGCCGAGAACTGGGTCGCAAGGCATTTTCGCCAACGGAGCTCTTACGCGATGTTTTGCAGCGTTATGAGAAGCTCGAACCCGAGCTCAACATGTTTGCGTATTTCGATCGAGAAGGTGCTCTCGCTCAGGCCGAAGCGTCAGAGCGCAGGATCATGCAGGGCGAGAAACTTGGTGAGCTCGACGGTATTCCGACTTCTGTAAAGGATCTCATTGCAGTCAAAAACATGCCGATGAGGTTCGGATCAAAATCATCATCAGCCGACCCTGTGGCGATCGATGCCCCAGCCGTCGAGCGCCTTCGTGCCGCCGGCGCTGTCATCCTTGGAAAATCAACGACAAGTGAGTTCGGCTGCAAGGCCGTTGGCGATAGTCCACTTTCAGGCGTTACCCGAAATCCGCTCGATCCCAACCTGACGCCAGGCGGCTCAAGTGCGGGAGCTGCCGCAATGGTTGCTGCTGGCCTTGTCCCTTACGCGATAGGCACCGACGGTGGTGGATCGATCAGGATACCAGCAGCGCTGACCGGAATTTTTGGCATAAAGGCACAGTTCGGTCGCGTTCCTGTATATCCGGTTTCCGCTACGCCCACACTTGCCCATGTAGGCCCTCTGACAAGGTCGCCAGACGACGCGGCTACAGTCCTTGGTGTAATTTCAGGGTTTGACCGCCGTGATCCATTCTCCGTCAGGGAGAGTGTTCCCGATTTCAACAACGCCGTAGCGCAGCAACGCGATCTGCGCATCGCCTGGAGCCCGACGATGGGGTTCGGGCGTGTGGATTCTGATGTAGCGGTGTGCACTGCTGCCGCTGTCGCGCGACTTGAGCGGCTTGGCTATAATATCGAGCAAGTGGATGTGCTTGATGCCGACCCTATCGAAATGTGGACTTCTGAGTTTTACGCTGGGGTTGGAACACGCCTAAGAGGCATAATTGACGTGCAGCCAGAGCTTCTTGACCCGGCGGTTCTGAAGGTTTTGCAGAAGGCATTGCAGCAAGAAATGCAAAGCTATTACGAAAGTGTCTTCGCGCGGTATGCCTTTCGGGAAAAGATGCGACAAGTCTTCGATAAATTTGATATTTTGCTGACGCCAACACTGCCTGTCTCCGGAGTTGAGGTCGGGCGTGATGTTCCAGAAGGATATGAAGACAAGTCGATCGTGTCCTGGGCGACGTTTACCTACCCATTCAATTTAACCGGAAACCCAGCAGCTTCGATGCCGGTAGGCCTTACATCCAAGGGACGTCCAGCCGCGCTTCAGGTTGTCGGGGCCACGTTCGACGAAGCATCGATCTTTTCTCTGTGTGGTGCGATCCAGCGAGAAGGTATGTCGTAGGGGTGAGAACGGCAGTGCAAAAGTTTGCCACGGAAGTGGCGGGACAGTCCCCTGTCGATAGCATGCAAGTGATACGGCAAACGATGGAAGTTGGGGCAAGTTGAATTGGCTGAAAAGGAATGGCTTCGAGTCAATGTCTGCCCTCACAGTTGATCAAAACCGTAGCCTCACGAAGCTGATCCGCCAGATCTTCCGGCGCAATTTGTTCGGCAGCGTCCGTCGTTTCAACTTCGACGTCGTTCAATCCCGCGAACATTGCGCCAATGGCACCGCGAATGCCGAAGTTGATGCTCTGCGGCTCTGCGCCCGTTAGCCGTTTCGTGTAATCATAATCGAGACGAGATACGACGATCCCCACCACCCTGCCAAAACGGTCGACAATGGGGCCGCCTGAGTTGCCAGGCTGGACAGGGGCAGAGATCTGCATCTGCGTCGCGTCCTCTAGCCCTTCCATTGAAGAGATGCTGCCACGGGTGATGTTCAACCCGCTCAAGATGCCCTGAAGTGGAAAGCCTGCCACGGTGATGTCGCTGTTGAGCCGAGCCGGTTTTGCAGCGAAGGACAGAAAGTGTGCGGCTTGACGAGGAGCCACAGGAGCAAGAAGCGCTAGGTCAAACGGTTCTGACGCCGCGATTACGCGCAGGGCCTCTCCTTCGACCGTCAGCGTGTCACAGTCTTCAATGACGTGGGCATTGGTCATGATCGCTGCATCGGCATTGATATAGAAGCCTGAGCCGGTTGCCGAGAAGCGTTCCGTTGGAGGAGGCGCAACATGTGGGGGTGGGGCATTCGTCGTGGTGGCGACTTCAGCACTGCGGCCGGCTTCATATTCAGAAACGGCAGCATCAACGAGCTTCATGAGATAGCCGCTGTTCGTGATGTCTAGCGATGGAGCTCGGCCGATCTGAAAGCCCGAGGACATCAGGGCAGGGCGGTTACTTTTGTCCTCAAGCTGGTTCACTATGTAGATGGTCGACCACAGCCCATCTGCCGGATCGCGCAAGGAACGAGCATAGAAGTAAAAGCTGCCGGACTTTGTCCCAGTGACAATCAGACCATTAGACTGGCTTTCATAAAGTGGTCCCCAGTTATCGGATTCGCGGCGGATGGTCAGATGGAAGTCGACTACATCTGTCTGGTTCCCGACATAAAAACGCGTCGCAATGGACCCGTCGTAGCTATCAATTTCTGTTGTTCGGGTCTCGGTGTTATCAAGCGCAGCCATGGTGGCCGCCGGATAATAAATGCTGGCGTTGATTGCCGGCATGTAGAGGTTGGTCCAGCGGTCTTCCTCGATGGCGTCGGCTGTAAGGATCGCAAGGATGGCGGCGCTACGGTTGGTGTCCAGCCAGCCTTCTTCCTTGAGGAAGGCCTCATAGGCATTTTGGCTCCCGTGGCCCCATTCGCCGTCTGTCTGCCCGCTGTAGGTGCCTTGCAGCGTCAGACCTGCTTGCAGGTATCGTTTCTCCTGCTTTGTCAAAGGTCTGGCATCAAAGGGCGCGTCTAGACTTGCGGTCGTGCTTGATGAACTTTCCGAGGCCGTGTCCGCAGGGCGGCTCCAAGCGACGCTGACATAGGCCTCTCCGGTCGAGCAGTAGCTATCCGAAGGAATGGCTGCACGTCCGGCCAAGGAGGCCACGAAATCGCCCGATCCTATGTTCGGAATGGTGCCAACCGATATCGCATACCACCCGTTACTTGAGGCATAGATCGCTACGGCATCTATCGCGTTGTCACGGATGTAGGCGACGGAATCTGGCACGGACTGGCGTGACGCTACGATGATCGCGCAATCGCCGGGCCTGACGAACTCCGCCAAGGCAGCAGTCGGACAAACGAGTGAAAGTGCAAATGCGCAGAGCTGTCGGGCGAACAAGATAGGTTCTCCTAGTAGTTGATACAACGTTAAGATGTGCTGACCAACTTCGTCAAATATATGTCTTAGCCGAGAAAGGATCTGTTGCTTGTGTGACTTGCGGAGCTCTGCCAGCAGCTGTTCCCAAGCAGACCCATGACGCTGCTCGCTATAACGTTAGTGTAGCAATGAGCTGCGTGATTTTATGGTAAAATGACAAATGAAACGACCATTCGCTGATACCGACCTTGCAGCCTTCATCGCCAAACGTGTGTTGGAGTTGCGGCCGAAGTCGCAAATCGACATCGCGGGCGAGGCGGGCTTTGTGAACGCCAACGTGCTTTCTATGTTGAAGTCCGGCGCGACCAAACTGCCGCTCGATCGTGTGCTGGCACTGGCGAAGGCGTTGAAGTGCGACCCAAAGCGCCTTTTCCTACTCGCACTCCAGCAGCGGGGCAACGAGACCGAGAAAACCGCGATTGCAGACATCTTCGGCACTGTCGTGACACGAAACGAAGTGATTTGGTTGGAAGAGTTGCGCGATGCTTCCGGTCGCAGCGACCCGTCCCTCACGAGCCGCTCGCGCGCCGCACTCCGGGGGATATTCTCGAAATGACAGAGCATGGTGATGGGACGTTCAAAATGTCGGACCGCCGTCCTCTGACGGATGCAGAGTGGGAATGGGTCATGATGGTGCGCGCGATTACGGGTGGTCGGTTGCCACCCATGACGTTCAAGCTGACGCAAGAGTTGCAGCTACTGCTTGAGGAGGGAGCGGGCTGATCCTGAGCCATTGCGCGCCTGACATCTCGTCCAGCTTCATCACTTCGGTAATTGGTGTGCGGGACACCGTAGCAACTAATTGGGAGGAATGGCTCGTCATCCGTAACGATGTCCTAGAAGGGGGTGCGCATGCTGATGGGGATGCCTCGGGGTGCCGCAACGTGGGGGTGAACAATTCTTCCCATCCGAACCATGCCATCAACAAAGCCCCTTACACCCGATCTTCATGAAGACGGGCCATGGAGCAATCATGCCTGCGGTCGAGATGACGCCGTAGTTCATTCATATCCAGTGATCGCAGCAGGCCATTTAATGTTTGTGTCCCCAAGCCAGTTGGAGGAGATCAGTAGCTTGGGGTTCGGTTGCAAAACAATAATCAGGTCCTTGCCCTAGAAACCTACTGCGTCCGCACCTTTCAAAGCGAGAATTTCCCGCGCTTCGCTAGGCGTGGCAACTTCTAGGCCAAGGCCTTCGATGATCTGGCGGGCTGCCAATACTTGTTGGGCGTTGCTTTCTGCCAGCTTGCCTCGGCCTGCCCATAGCGAATCCTCCAGCCCAACGCGAACATGGCCGCCGAGGGCTGCCGATATTGCGGCAATGTTCATCTGGTTCTTGCCAGCCCCCAAAACTGACCAGCAATACTGATCCCCAAACAGGCGGTCGGCTGTGCGCTTCATATGCATGACGTCGTCGTAGTGGGCACCGATCCCTCCCATGAGGCCAAAGACTGTTTGAATGAACAGTGGACCTTTAACGAGCCCCGCGTCGTGGAAGTATTTCAAGTTGTAGAGATGCGCTGTGTCGTAGCATTCGAATTCGAACCGGGTGCCTTGCGGCGACAGCGTTGTTAGGATGTGTTCGATGTCCTCAAAGGTGTTGCGGAACAGGATTCCTTTGTTGCCCAGATAGTCGCGTTCCCACTGGTGCTTCAACTGAGCGTCGAAACGAGCGAGCATCGGAAAGAGGCCGAAGTTCATAGAGCCCATATTCAATGAAGCAAGCTCAGGCGCCCAAGTCTGCGCCGGGCGGACCCGCTCCTGAATGCTCATTGTTGGTGCGCCGCCAGTCGTGATGTTTACCACGCAATCTGATCGCTGCTTGATGACCTGCAGAAAAGGCGCAAAGGCTTCCGGTGTCTGGTCAGGGCGGCCATCGTGAGGATCGCGGGCGTGCAGGTGGACGACGGCGGCACCCGCTTCGGCCGCGCCGATGGCAGCATCGGCAATTTCGGAGGCCGTCACCGGCAAATGCGGCGACATGGACGGGGTGTGGATCGCGCCCGTGACGGCGCAAGTGATGATAACTTTGCCTTTAGTAGTCATGCTATTTGTCCTGTGATGTAGATGTAAGAAAGCGAGATAGGGCTGCCAGTCGCTCGTCGCGTTGACGGCTTAGGGTCGGCACCTGATCCGGAGATGGTAGGGTGGCGGCAATCGATTGCGCCGTCTCAGCTGCAAACGCTTCGCCCCGAGCAGCCGAATCGCTCAGACGCGCCATCGTCGGCCCGTAGCGATCCAGATAATCGGCGATACCACCAGGGGCGTTCAGGTTGATCGTGGCGAGGGGCCCCATCAGCGTCCATCTGCGGCCCAGGCCATGTGCTATGGTATCGTCCAGGCCTTGTGGCGTAACGATGCCCTGCGCGACAAGCGACAGGGCCTCAGCCAACAGGACAGCCTGCAGGCGATTTAGAACAAAGCCGTCGATTTCTTGGCTGAGGCGCACAGGCACTTGTCCGATGTTACGCATTAGCGCCTCGGCCCGGTCCATGACGTCGGCCGCGGTGTCGGGCGACGGACAAAGTTCGACAACGGGGATCACGTGTGGTGGGTTCACTGGGTGCGCAACAAGGATGCGCGAGCGCCCTTTCAGCTCTGAGGCAAATTGAGAAGCTACGAGAGCAGAGCTGGATGATGCCAAAATAGCTTCGGGGGGGGCTAATCGATCAAGATCAGCGTAGATCTGCTGCTTGATTGCCAGTTGCTCGGGTCCATTCTCTTGCACCCAGTCCACTCCTTCAAGTGCGGCTTGCATGTCGGAGGCTGTTGTAATGCAAGACAATATGGCCGGGTCTTCGCCGGCCTCAATGCAGGTTGCGTGGAGTGCGTCCATCGCGTTTTCCAAAACGGACGGGCTGGCATCCCAAATGCTGACGTTTAATCCTGCCCGTGCGAACACGATGGTCCAAGCGCGTCCAATAAGACCGCATCCGATTATGGCGACTGTTTGTGACATGATAACGAGTTCCTAGGTGAGAGCGGACATGCTGGTGGGGAGGTCAGAGGACGCAGTTAGCGTAAGCTCAAGATCAGATGCTGCATCGGAAATGTCGCGCATGATCGCGGCCTGGAGAGCGTCGGCATCGCGGGCTTGAAGCGCCGCCTCAGCGGCTCGGTGACTTTCCATGGATCGCTCGAAATGAAACGGTGCAGTGACGGCGAGGCGGATAAGTGGGCCGACGCGCAACCACATTCCTTCGATGGTGCTCATCAAGATGGGTCGATTGGCAGCTCTGTAAATCAGCGCGTGGAAGCGCCAGTTGCTCTCTAGATAAAGATCCGCGTCGCCCGCATCTGCCGCTCGCTGCATGATTGCGCTGGCGTTTGCAATCAGCCGGATCTGCGCCGGACCGATACCTTCGATGGCCTGGGCGGCCGCAAAACCTTCAAGCTGCAGCCGGATATCCCGGATATCGGCAAGTTGATCTGCTGTCAGGATTGGAACGCGCAAGACGCGGTTGCCGCCAAAAACCTCTAGTCCGCCGTCGCTTTCTAATTGCCGCAACGCCTCACGCACTGGGGTGACGCTTGTGCCTAGAGCAGCGGCGGTTCGGCGTAGGCTGATCTCCTCGCCCGGACGAAAGATGCCGCTGATAAGCGCTTCACGCAGGCGCAGATAGACCTGCGCTTGCGCGGTTGTCCCATCGGTCAAGGCCAGCGGGCCAAGCCTCGACCTGCTGTCGCGTTCGGCAGTGCGATCCATCATATTCCTCCCTGAACTGCGATCACGGTTTATATGAAAATCGCATCTCGATGAGATAATGTCCATAAAAATCAGAAAAATATTTGTATTGACGCAGTGTCATTCGTCGCACTAGCTTCAACTGAGATCACAGTTTGGCGGGTATGGACGAGGTCCGTCGAAAATATTTTAGGATTGGGAGGTCCAAACATGATGCAGAAATTCACATTCGCAGGGGTCACGATGTTGGCTGGATTGCTAAGCACAACGGTGCTGGCCCAACAGACGCGGGTATTCGATGTCAGCCTGCCATTAGGCGCTGAATCTCATCAAGCGGTCGGTGTCCTCAAGTTCGGTGAAGAGCTCGATCGCCTTTCGGAAGGTCGCCTCACGATTCGACCTCATTACGACAACGCACTTGGTGCAGAGCGTGAGGTGGTCGAAGGAATCGGCTTTGGTCTGATCGACATGGGTATCACCTCGACCGGGCCAATGGGCGGCTTTGCCGAGCCGTTCCTGTTGTTCGATTTGCCCTACATCTTCAAGGATCACGCACAGGCCTATGGCTTCCTAGACAGTGAGAATGGTGCTGCCATGGCGCAGACGCTGCAGGATGCGGCAGGCGTAAAGATAATCGCATGGATGGAAAACGGGTTCCGCAACGAGACGAACAGCGTCCGGCCAATCACTGAGCTGTCCGATTTAAACGGTATCAAGCATCGCACCCAAGAAAGCAGCGTGCAGGTTGATACGTGGACAGCCCTTGGCACCGATGCAGCACCAATGGCCTGGACTGAGGTCTTTACTGCCTTGCAGCAGGGGGTGATGGAAAGCCAAGAAAACCCAATTCCGACGATCTACGATGTTAAGTTCTACGACGTGCAGGATTATCTGGCGATGACTCAACATGTCTATTCTCCGGCCCCCCTGATGGTTGGGGCGCAGCTTTTCGAAAGTATGTCCGCCGAAGATCAAGCGATCATTTTGGAAGCAGCCGCACTTGCGACGCCGGTGCAGCGTCAGGCGTCGCAGGACATGGAAGCTAGTCTTGTGGGAGAGTTGGAAACGCTAGGCATGGAGATCACTAAACCTGATCTTGAGCCTTTCCGTGCCGCGGTTCAGCCGGTGATCGAAAAGTGGAAAGAAACTGTCGGCGCAGATCTTGTCGATGCCGCGATGAACTTCCCGTCTGAAAACTAAGACATGGATGGTGAAAGGGAAGCGATGGTTTCTCTTTCATCGCACCTTGCCAACGAATAATAAATGCAGGAGGTCGCAGATGCAAAACGCACTGCGCACGATCGTTCGCGGCGTCGACTGGGTGAATTGGCTAGTTGGCTGGCTGCTCGCAGCAATGATAATGGTCATGTCCGTTCTCATCAGCTGGCAGGTTTTTGCTCGCTACGTCATGGGCAACTCGCTTAGCTTTTCCGAGGAGGTGTCGCGTTTTTCCATGGTCTGGATGGCGATGCTGGGTGCGGCTTATGCCTACCGCTATGGCTCGTTGATCGCGGTCGACCTACTGACGATCATGTCCGGTCCTGTTCTTAGCCGAGTCTTACGCCTGACAGTCGCAATAGCATCCTGCATATTTGCCTATGTTCTGTTGACACAGGGCTGGGCGATTACGGAACGGGTCGCAAGTCAGACGGCACCCAGCACGCGGGTTTCGATGGGGTGGCTTTATGCCTCAATGCCAGCGGGGGCGGCGCTGATACTCGTAAACGCTATCGGGATTGTCGCCGCGGACTTCGCCGGGGAAGAGGTTACACGATGATTGCGCTATTATTCGGCCTCCTGTTGTTTCTTTTGTTGCTTGGCGTCCCTGTCACCTTTGCTCTTGGATTAGCTGCTGTCGTTACAATCTGGCAGGGCAATATCATGCCTCTGCTGATCGTCCCGCAAGAAATGATCCGCTCGATGAACTCCTTCCCGCTGCTCGCTATTCCGTTCTTTATCTTAGCAGGAAATCTGATGCAGGCGGGTGGCATCTCTCGTCGTTTGGTGGATTTTTCTAAGACCCTTGTTGGTAGCACCACGGGTGGTTTGGCGATGGTGGCAATCGTCACTTCCGCTTTCTTCGCTGCGATCTCGGGCTCTGGTGCGGCGACAACTGCGGCCGTTGGTGCCATTTTAATCCCTGCCATGATCGCACAGGGCTACAGCGCATCATACGCTGCGGCTAACCAAGCGGCAGCGGGTGCGTTGGGTGTCATTATCCCTCCTAGCATCCCCCTGATCCTCTACGCCATCTCGGCGAACCAGTCGGTCGGTGACATGTTCGCAGCTGGGTTCCTGCCGGGCTTTATTGTCGTTCTTTCTCTGCTCATTTACGCTTGGTATCACGCCCGTAGCCAAACAACTCTTCCAGAAGAGCCCGCCAACCTTAGCCGCATTCTGCGTGCAGGGTGGTCGGCGCTGCTTGCACTTCTTATGCCAACATTGATTCTGGGCGGAATTTATGGCGGTGTTGTCACCCCGACAGAGGCTGCTGTCGTTGCCGTTGTTTACTCGCTGGTCGTAGGCGTCGTAATTTACCGAGAACTGCCCTTTAAGGAAATTCCGGTTATCTTGCGCGACAGTGCAGTCACCTCTGCCGTGATTTTATCGATCATCGCAGCCGCTGGGCTTTATGGACGGGTCATTCTGTCCCTGCAGGTGCCGACTGTCATCTCGAACTTAGTGGTCGGTGCAATTGATAGTCCGTGGTTGTTTATCATCCTCGTAAACGTCCTGCTTTTGATTGTTGGTATGTTCCTCGAGGCTGCTGCGGCCATTCTGATCTTTACGCCAATCCTATTGCCAATCGCGCTCAGCTTTGGGTTTGATCCGGTCCACTTTGGCGTGATCATGATCGTCAACTTAGCAATGGGCATGTTCACACCGCCAGTCGGACTGAACCTGTTCATCGCTTCAAATATTGCAAAAACCAGCATTCCACGGATTGCGCGATCGGTGGTTCCTTTCGTGCTGATTCTGATGGCCGATCTGATGATCATCAGTTTCGTGCCGTGGCTGTCGCTGGTCTTTACTGGAAAATAGGACAAATCATCATGGATCTTTCTCTAACAAATGCCCGCGTTATCGTGACAGCGGGAGCAGGCGGCATAGGCCGCGCTATCGTCGAAGGTTTTATGGCCGAAGGAGCACATGTAGCGACCTGCGATATTGATGTGTCCGGGCTGGACAGTCTGCCTGACGGTGTCTTTCACCGCGCCGTCGATGTCTCGGATGCTGTCGCCCTCGGAACCTTCATGGATGACGCAGTGCAGGCCTTGGGTGGACTGGATTGCCTCGTCAACAATGCAGGGATTGCCGGACCGACCGGGCGGATTGAGGATATCCTCTTAGATGCTGTGCAGGAGTGCCTGAACATTTGTCTAATTAGTCAATTCACTACGATTGGATGCGCAGTTCCGCATCTGCGAAAAAGCGCCAATGCGTCGATCATCAACGTTTCGTCGCTGGCGGGGCGCCTCGGGTTTAAACTCCGCAGCCCTTATGCAGCGGCAAAGTGGGGCGTGATCGGCCTTACGAAGTCGATGGCGATGGAGCTAGGCGATGATGGCATTCGCGTAAATGCGCTGCTGCCCGGCCTAGTTGCGGGCGATCGACAACGCCGAGTGTTAGAGGCGCGTGCAAACGCCCAAGGCGTTAGTTTCGAAGAAGCGGAGCGCGATGCCTTCGCTCGGACATCAATCAAGGAATACGTCACGCCGGAGCAGCTGGCCGATCAGGTTGTTTATCTGGCCAGTGCGCGGGCTCGGACAATTTCAGGGCAGGCCATATCGGTTTGCGGCGATACTGGTATGTTAGGATAGGATTATAACATGACAATCACTTACCTCAAGCGTGGCAAGTCGACCGAAGAACGTGGGCAGGATGATAGCCTCACCCGTGCAACCGTCGAAGATATCTTAAAAGACATCGAAGTGCGCGGTGATGTCGCGGTGCGCGAGTTGAGTCAAAAATTTGACAATTATGCCCCAGATAGCTTTCGCCTGACTACAGCCCAGATCAACTCACTAATCGCGCAGCTGACCCCGCAAGAGCTGGACGATATCAAGTTTGCTCAGGATCAAGTCAGGCGCTTTGCACAGGCCCAGAGGGCGTCGATGCAGGATATCGAGGTCGAGACGCTGCCTGGTGTGATCCTTGGCCACAAAACGATCCCCGTGCAATCCGTCGGATGCTATGTTCCGGGCGGCAAATTCCCGATGGTAGCCTCTGCCCATATGTCGGTGCTAACGGCGGCAGTCGCAGGTGTTCCGCGCATCGTGGCCTGCACACCTCCTTTTAAGGGGCTACCTAATCCTGCCGTCATTGCCGCGATTCACCTAGGTGGCGCACACGAAATCCATGTTTTGGGAGGCATCCAAGCGATCGGTGCGATGGCGCTGGGAACCGAGACAATTGAGCCTGTCCACATGCTGGTCGGCCCTGGTAACGCTTTCGTGGCCGAGGCTAAGCGCCAGTTGTTCGGACGCGTTGGAATTGACCTATTTGCCGGACCCACTGAAACAATGGTCATTGCGGACGATACCGTAGATGCAGAAATTTGTGCGACGGATCTACTTGGACAAGCGGAGCATGGTTATAATTCGCCAGCAATTTTGGTCACAAACTCGCAAAAACTAGCAGCGGCAACCATAGCCGAGATTGATAGGTTGCTGACGATCCTGCCGACGGCCGAAACAGCCTCTGTCAGCTGGCGCGACTATGGCGAAGTTATCCTTTGCGACAGCCATGACGAGATGCTCGCCGTCGCCAACGACATTGCCAGCGAACATGTGCAAGTGATGACCGACCGTGACGACTGGTATTTGGAAAATATGACGAGCTACGGGGCATTATTTCTTGGCCCCCGCACAAATGTTGCCAACGGCGACAAGGTGATTGGCACCAACCATACGCTACCAACGAAGAAAGCAGGTCGATACACCGGCGGGCTGTGGGTCGGAAAGTTTCTCAAGACGCACAGCTACCAGCGCATCACGACCGATGCAGCGGCGGCGCAGATTGGAGCCTATTGCTCGCGGCTTTGCCTGCTAGAAGGCTTTGTCGGACATGCAGAGCAGGCGAATATCAGGGTGCGGCGATATGGAGGCCAAAATATTGCCTACGGTGGTGCGGCAAAATGATGGCAGCGAATTTTGACCTATCGGGCCGTCGCGCACTGGTTACAGGTGCTGGCCGCGGTATCGGGCGAGGCGTGGCAGAAGCATTGGCTTCTGCCGGCGCGCATGTAACTCTTTGTGCGCGGTCCGAGACTGAAATTGACGAGGTTGTTGCTACTATACTGGCGTGCGGCGGCCAAGCTGACGCGCTGCTGCTGGATGTGACAGACACGCAGCTCTTCAAGTCGCGACTTGCGGAAAGAGAGCCTTTCGACATCTTTGTAAACAATGCCGGGACAAACCGCCCAGCCTTATTGGAGGACGTGACGGAGGAGGATTTCGATCTCATTATCGGATTGAACCTACGGGCCGCTGTATTTGCTGCGCAAACTGTGGCCCGCGGCATGGTGCAGCGCGGGGCAGGCGGGTCGATCATCAACATGTCCTCGCAAATGGGGCATATCGGTGCCGCCAAGCGCAGCATTTATTGTGCCTCCAAATGGGCGATCGAAGGTTTCTCGAAAGCACTGGCGATCGAGCTGGGTCCAAATAATATCCGTGTCAACACGATCTGCCCGACCTTTATCGAAACACCTTTGACAGCGCCCTATTTCCAAGACCCAGACTTTCGCAAAGAAACCCTTGGGAAGATCAAGTTAGGGCGGTTGGGGCAGGTTCAGGATATTGTTGGCGCGGCAGTGTTTCTAGCCTCGGACGCCTCAGCTATGACAACTGGTTCAGCAGTCATGATCGATGGTGGATGGACTGCTGAATAGCTAAAACTATAGTATCAGGTTCAACGATATCTTGAAAAACATGGGATTTTCGACTTAATGACCTTTCGGTTCAGTCCATGATTGGCTTTAACGGCTGCAACTTCGACCGAAGTCGCAAATCGATATCGAGGCCGAAGCGGGCTTCGTAAACGCCAACGTGCTTTCGATGTTAGAGTCAGGCTCAACCAAGCTGCCGCTCGATCGCATGCCGGCACTTGCGAAGGCGTTGGAATGTGATCCAAGCTACATCCCTTGGCGCGCGAAAGCCTAAAATAGCTTTTCAAAGTGCCTCTGTGCCTTGGAATACCGCAGTGTCACGACTGCGCCAAGATTGTTCAACGCAAGAAGAACACTAAGGCCATTGTCGCTCCAATACAGGTCACAAAATAGCGCAACAGGTCGGTTCGCACGATGCGGCGGGTCAATCTAGCGCCAAGATACCCGCCAACCGCCGAACTCACCGCCATGATCAAAGCCTGTTCCCATTCAATCAAACCTGCGCTGATAAAAGCCAACGCAGAGACGAGCGAGACTACGGCCGAAAGGACGCTTTTCAGTCCGTTCATGCCGTGTAGATTTACGTATCCAATAAAACCAAAGGTCGCGAGCAGCATAATTCCAAGCCCGCCGTTGAAATAGCCCCCATAGATCGACACCGTCACAATGGCAAAAGCCGAACCGACGGCTCCGACCTTTCCCGCCCCTCTTTGTCGTAAATGCCGCAAAATGAACGGCCCCAAGGCAAACAGGATGGTAGCAAGTAGCAAAAGCCATGGCACAACCCACAAGAAAGTATCACCTGGCGTAACAATCAGAAGCAAAGCACCAATGATGCTGCCAATAACGCCCATGAAAACGATGACGATAAGTGAAAGCGCGCCTTCGGCCTGCATATCATGGCGAAAGCCCCACGCGCTGGTTAAATAACCCGGTAGCGCTGCCAAAGTCGCCGTTGCACTGGCGCTAATAGGCGGCACGCCGACGTAAATCAGTGCTGGAAAACTGATAAATGTTCCGCCACCAGCCACGGCGTTCAAAAGCCCTGCGGCCAAGCCGGCGAGCGCAAGAATTGAAATTTCTAACATTATGGAGCTTTCCATTTGAGGTTTTAGATACAGAAGAGTTGCGGAATCGATCACCAGAAAGGCGCATCACGCACTGGTTACTACGCAACTGTGTTCGGCAGCGCCGCGGACATATGCGCCGAAGGCTGAGGTGCTGCGAGTTGATAAACTGAACCGTTATTGAGGCGCTTCGATCGAGATATGCCGGTAACTTTTCTCGTCACAATAAGGCTTGCGTTTTGGGAGCTGCTAATGACCTGAGCATTAATTTCTTCATCCCTGAAAAGGGTTGTGGCACCGGCCATTGGTTTTGATCGGTAATATTCATTTCGCCTCTTGCTTTCGGATGACATCGTCTCTTTCAGCTCATATAGTGGTCTGCAAATTGGTCTAAGAATGATGCCGTGACGAAAAGTATAAAAACCGTTCTTCCAGAGCTACGCTTTGCCCTTGAGAGTGTCGCCCCTGTCGGTGGAGACCGATTGCCGTCTGAGCGGGAGTTGTCGAAATCGCTGGGGTGCAGCCGCGAAACGCTCCGGGGCTGCTATGATATCCTAGAGGCAGAAGGCAGCCTTTGGCGGCATGTGGGGCAAGGCACTTTTCGGGGCCGCCGACCACGGCACATGCCGGTCAAAGAGACGCTTCTTGTGGAAGGAGCCACGCCCCCGGATTTGATGCGCTCGCGTCTTATACTGGAACCGCAAGTCGCGGCCGAGGCAGCCCAACATGCTGATAAATCGGACGTCATAAAACTTCGCAGCAAAGTGGCGGGCGGACGCGCAGCCCGAGACAGATCAGAGTGTGAGCAAGCCGATGACGCGTTTCACCGGGCTATCGCTGAAACGTCGCGCAATCCTGTTCTAGTCGGCTTCCTTATCTACCTTTCGGGTGCCCGCAGACGCGTTGTGTGGCAACGTGAATGGGATCGCACCTATCGGCGCATTGCACCCAATGAATTCCAGACAATTCACAGCGATCAACATAGCAAAATCGTAGATGCGATCGAGGCTGGCGATCCTGCCGCTGCCCTAAGAGCAATGGAGGCACACCTGAAGTCTATCGAAGTGATGATACTCGACAGCAGACCCCATCAAAGAAGAGAGTAGTCCGACGATATAAAATCTATCTGGGCAGGCGTAGTCAGTAAGCTTGGGCTCGTTCCGAAGCTTCACCTCAGTCAGCACCGAGCTCTGGAGTTCGGAGAGCCGACCCTTTTCTGCGGCTAGCAGCCATGTCCACTGTGCGAGCGTTGTAGACATTTGATCTGATCCGAGAGTTTTGACTACCTTAAAACGGATCGACGATCCCATCGACTTCCAGGCCCTGGTTGTTTTCGGTAACGGTTCCATCCTTGTTGAGGAAGTAACTCACGGCACCGGACCCTTTTGGTCCAGGCATGACCAGCATCAATCCTTTGGCGGTGCGCAGGACTTCACCTCTGTCAGAGCAGTTGCCGAACTGGGGGGAAGCGCGCAGGCCGGTGTCTTCGAGTGTGCCCCAGATATAGTATCCGGCGCAGTCGTGTTCGCCTGTTGCCAGAAAGATCAAAAACGAATTGCCCGACAGGGCTTCTACCTCTGGAAAATAGGCGCTTTGAAATGTCAGCGTGTCCACATCGGTGGCGAGTGTCAGATCATCGTTCACGGACGTCCGCGTCATCAGGACAGAGCCAAGCGGCAGTCGTATTTCGGTGGAATCGTCGGCAAAGGCCGGACCAGCAACCAGAGATACCGTCAGCGCAAGGCAGGACATGGCAGGGCGGACACAAGTTTTTCTCATCGGGTTCATTTTCTCATGGCGTTCCGCTGTCAGATAGGGCGGCACGTCATGACATACACCGATGAGTATACCGCCACTACTTCAAAACCCGAAAGTTTTCGTAGGTTATGACGCGGAAGTTGTCTGAGACCTTGTCGCGGAACTTCGTCCATTCCTGCGGGATGGTTTCACGCATGAATGCAAGGATGGCGTCGGCGAACTGCTTTTGACTTGGGTAGTAGCGATTGTGGGTAACGTATTGATGCAAGACGGCCCAAAGCCGCTCAATGGGATTGAGATGAGGGCAGTAAGGCGGCAGCTGGATCAGATGGATACGGCAAGCTGCCCTGGCGAGGAAGGCTCTGACATCGGGCCCTTTGTGGTAGGCCGCGTTGTCCCAGATGACATGAATGATGCGCTTGTCAGGGTTGCGCACTTCGATCTTGGTCAGAAGCTGTGCTGCACTGACGCCATCAACGGTTGTGGGCTCGACAAAGGGTGCATCGAAGGTTTCAAGGTTCACAGCCCCATGAATATTCACACGACCGCGCCCTGCCGTGCTGAGAACCGCTGGATTTGATCCTACCTTCACCCAGCCAAACGCAGGCTTGGTCTGGTATTCCGGATGCACCGCATCGGCGAAGTAGACGGCTTCATCCGCTGGTAACTCACGCATCAGGCGGTCGTAGAATGCGATGAAAGCGGCCTGTTTTTCCACGGATGCCACGCGCGGCAGGGGCTTGGGCTTGCGGTATTCAAAGCCCAGTCGGGCCAGAAGTTTAATGCAGCCAGAATGGGAATAGTTCAGACCGCACTCAGCTGCGACATGGGCCCTGATCTCGACCGTCGAGCGACAGAAGCGTGCTTCCAGCCAGGCGCATAAAGCAACCTCCTGTGCCTGTGTCATACGGGACTGACCGCCTTTCCAGCCGTCGTAGGCAAGCGCATCCCAACCATCTTGCAGGTAGGTTTTATGCCAGCCCCGGATGGTATCGTCGTCTAAGTAGAGAAACTTTGCGATCCGAGCACAGCTTTCCCCGTCGTCGAGCAGCAGGATCGCATTTGCCCGGCGGGCAATGCCGTGGTCCTCGCGCTGGCAACGCACGCAAGCCTCAAGCTCGAGGCGGTCTGCTGAGGAAAGAAAGCCGGGGCGGATCATAGGCATAGCTGAATCGTTCCAAACCCAGCCGTCAAGTCACCAAATTCGGCTTCCGCAGGACTCGGAGTATAGCGCCTTTTTTTCGGAAATTGGCAGCCCGGCGGATCGGGGGCTTGCATTACCATGTGGAAAAAAATCGTTCGCAAATGCTCTTGGGTCACGCGATTGTCACGCCTATTTCGGCGTGGGCGGACGAACTGCCTGCGAGGGTTGTTTCGTTGGATTACATCTATGTTGTGGCCGGACTGATCGGCCTGTTTTTCGGTGGCGAGGCGCTGGTGCGCCGCAGCGTCGGGATTGCCCGGCGCATGGCGATGCCGCCAATGCTTATCGGCCTGACCGTAGTGGGGGTCGGGACTTCGACCCCATAGCTACTTGTCTCGGTTCAGGCCGCGTTGCGCGGTGTGCCAGACATCGCGGTTGGCAATATTGTCGGATCGAATATTGCCAACATTCTGTTGATCGTCGGTCTAACGAGTCTGGTCTGGCCGATCCGAGTCTCTGGCGCGACGCTCCGGCGCGATACGTTTGTCATGGTCGCTGCGGCGATCGCCTTGGTGCCGATATTTGCAACGGGCGAGATCGGTCGACTGCCGGGCGGCTTGCTGGTCCTCGCCCTGGCTTGCTACCTACCTGCAACCCGGCGAGGCCGGTGATGACGACACTGACACGTCTGTTCCGTCCTCCATACTCGTCTTGATGTTCGGGGCCCGGTTTCTGGTCGTTGGCTCGGTGTCTATTGCCTGCGGCTTTGGCGTGTCCGAGGCGTTCATCGGCCTGACAATCGTGGCGGTGGACACGTCCATTCCTGAACTTGCCACATCCATCATTGCGGCTTTCCGGCGTTAGTCGGGAATCGCTATCGGCAATATCGTCGGGTCAAACATCTTCAGCGTGCTGGGCATTCTGGGCGTGACGGCGCTGATCAAGCCTGTGCCTGTTGCCGACAGGTTCCTGACGTTCGATCTGCTAATCATGATTGCGGCCTCGTTGGTCTTGACTGCGGTGCTTTTGACACGCCACGTTATCGGTCGCGGAATGGGTTTCGTCGTGTTGACCGGATACGTGGCCTATGTGTGGTCAACGCCGTGAGGGGATGATCGCCATCACACGGTGAATGTCCCGGCTCGATGCCTCTTCTACCGCCCGAGTGTCACGCCGGAACATGCAAGGCGAATTTGACGTCATGACAGATCCTGTGGCTCCATATGGTCGAAGTGGCCAGACCACAGCAGATCGCACTTGGTTTCATATCCCACTTCTGCACACCTGATGGTTGTTGGGATCAGCAAAGGCTGACAACCAGACCTAAAACAGGTGAGAAAAAGTTGTGTGCCAGCACTGATGCACTACTCACCTTCAAAAGCGAATTTGAAAAAGGACCCAAGGCATGACCGATTTTCACCAACCCGTCGACGCGTCACTTGTCCCACGCTTTGCCGGGCACGCGACGTTCATGCGGCTGCCAGCGGTGGCTAGCGCGCAAGGCCTCGATATCGCGTTGATCGGCATTCCCTGGGATGGCGGCACCACTAACCGTGCCGGTGCGCGTCACGGCCCGCGTGAGGTGCGCAGCATGTCCAGCCTGATGCGCCGCGCGCATCACGTCTCCGGAGTAGTCCCGTTTTCGGTCGCGAATGTAGCGGATGTGGGTGACCTTCAGATCAACCCGATTAACCTGACCGACGGGCTCGCGCTAATTCAACGCGGCATGGCTGACATTGTGGCGACTGGTGCAATCCCGTTGTCGGTCGGCGGAGATCACCTGACAACGCTCCCAGTGCTGCGGGCCGTCGCGGCTGGCGGTCCAGTGGGCTTGATCCATTTCGACGCTCATTCAGACACCAACGACAGCTATTTCGGCGACAATCCTTATACGCATGGCACACCATTCCGGCGTGGTATCGAAGAAAGGCTGATCGACCCCAACCGGATGGTTCAGATCGGCATACGCGGGTCAGTCTATGATCCGACCGAACACGACTGGGCCCGCGAACAGGGGATCCGTGTCATCTACATGGAAGAGTTTGTTCAACGCGGCGCTGCCAGCGTAATGGAGGAGGCTCGCTCCATAGTAGGTGATAGTGCAACTTATGTGACCTTTGATGTCGACAGTATCGACCCTTCGATGGCCCCCGGCACCGGCACGCCGGAAATTGGTGGCTTTACCACCCGCGAGGCGCAAGAAATGCTGCGCCTTCTGGCAGGCGTCAATATCGTCGGGGCCGATGTGGTTGAGGTGGCACCGCCGTTCGACGTCGGTGGAATGACCGCATTAGTCGGGGCGACAATGATGTTTGAATTGCTCTGCGTGATGGCCGACATGATCGATGCGCGCAGGCGTTGAAGCGTATCTGGGTCGGTCGTGGGGATCTGTTGCACACGCTGGGGAGACGGGGGCGTAGCCCTTGGTCTCTGCAACATAGCCGGTGTCCGTCTCTGGCTTTGCAGTCCGGGTTGTTGCTTGTTCTGGCACATCTGGGTTGGTCGCGGAATGTCGCACAACGACGACACCAAGCGATCACGACGAAGATCGCGCTGCTGCAGCAACGTGGCGGCAAGAACAGCTGGTGGAAATTTCGCGGCAATTGGCACTGCGGTTCGGTCTTTCCGGCGTCTCCAAAGACACGTTCGCACAGACGGTCGAGCGATATGGTTGACGTCGAAAAGATACCAGCAGCACCCACGTATCGCGCCGCCGCGTCGGGCGGGCCACCAGCGACTCTCGGGCGGCCCCTAGGATTCGATGTCGGTTGCCCGCTAACCACCAGTGAGTCATTGCATCGACTTTGCACTGTAGGCGTGCTGCCAGTGGCCCTGGCACGTATGGGCATGCGTATGGATCGCTCGCTGCTGCTTGAGCCTTAAGGAAGTGTCAGCGCATCACGATTCTTTTCGCCCTGATCAGTCTGATTTTTGCGTTGACAGAGCATCATCAAGCGTAACGGGCGCTGCCTGTCACCGCTGACGATTTGGCACTGCCGCACGTAAGTCCCAACAAGACCCATGACGCTGCTCGCTATAACGATAGTGTAGCAATGAGCTGCGTGATTTTATGGTAAAATGACTAATGAAACGACCATTCGCTGATACCGACCTTGCAGCCTTCATCGCCAAGCGCGTGTTGGAGTTGCGGCCGAAGTCGCAAATCGACATCGCGGGCGAGGCGGGCTTTGTGAACGCCAACGTGCTTTCTATGTTGAAGTCCGGCGCGACCAAACTGCCGCTCGATCGTGTGCTGGCACTGGCGAAGGCGCTCGACTGTGACCCAAAGCGCCTTTTCCTACTCGCATTCCAGCAGCAGGGCTACGAGACCGAGTAAACCGCGATTGCGGACATCTTCGGCACTGTCGTCACACGAAACGAAGTGATCTGGTTGGAGGAGCTACGAAAGTCCTCTGGTCGCAGCGACCCGTCCCTCACGAGCCGCTCGCGCGCCGCACTCCGGGGGATATTCTCGAAATGACAGAGCATGGTGATGGGACGTTCAAACTTCCCGACCGCCGTCCTCTGACGGATGCAGAATGGGAAGGGGTCATGATGGTGCGCGCGATTACGGGTGGTCGGTTGCCACCCGTGACTTTCAAGCTGACGCAAGAGTTGCAGCTACTGCTGAAGGAGGGAGCAGGCTGATCCTGAGTCACCGCGCGCCTGACATCTCGCTCCGCCCCATCACTTCGGTAATTGGTGTGCGGGACACCGTAGCAACTAATTGATGGAGGAATGGCTCTACATCTGTAACGATGTCCTAGAAGGGGTGCCCATACTGATGGGGATGCCTCGGGGTGCCGCGATGACGGGGTGAACAATTCTACCCATCCATGCAGATTTTAAGCGTGGCACCGCCTAACGTTCGGGCAATTATCGCCCTGCCACTTGCGTGCGTCGCGGTGTGGGTCAGTGGACCAGGGAGAAAACTACGAAAGCTTCGACAAAATGGATCCTTGGCTGGTGACGCGGGATGAGGTCGCCGATCGCCAAGGACCTGTCGCTGTGGCTGATCGTGAATGGCGCGACGATGCAGGACGTATCGATCCAAATTATGGTATGCAGCGCCGCCCGCGTGACCAGCTACCTGTCTCGGTTCATCACGCTCCATACCGGCGACATCATTTCGACCGGCACGCCGCCGGGCGTCGACATGAGGAGGAAACCGCGGCGCTATCTGAAGCCGGGCGACGTGGTGGAACTCGGCATCGTGAGTCTGGCCCGGCAACGGCAGGATGTTGTCGCCGACCGGTGACGGTTGCGGCACCGTCGCGTGGGTCGCATCAGATCGCGCGCGACCGAGTCCAGGGCTCTGCGCCTTCGGCATCGACGAAGATCCGATAGACCGATGTCGTCGCCGTGATGAAGAGGGAACGGCCATTCTCACCGCCGAAGCAGACGTTTGCGACGATCTCGGGCACCAAGATCTTGCCCAGCAGCGTGCCGTCGGGCGCGAAGCAATGCACCCCGTCCCCCGCCGACGACCAGACGTTGCCATCCAGATCGACGCGCAGCCCGTCTGGCAGACCACAGTCGAGCGTGGCAAAGATTCCGGCGTCCCGCAGCGTCGCCCCTGCGACGTCGAACTGGCGGATGACGCTGGGCACGGACGCATCGTGACTCGACCCGCTTTCCGCAATGTAGAGCCGGGTTTCATCCGCGGAGAAGGCCAGCCCGTTGGGCTGCGCGAAGTCGGAGACGACGGGCGCGACGGCACCGCTTTCCGGGTCAATGCGGAAGACATGGCGGGCCGCCAGTTCGGCCGGGGCGCGGTAGCCTTCGAAGTTCGAGATGATGCCGTAGGTCGGATCGGTGAACCAGATAGCACCGTCCGACGACACAACGACGTCGTTGGGGGAATTGAGCCGGGCACCTTCGTGGTCACGCGCCAGCACCGTCAGCGCCCCGTCATGTTCCGTCCGCACGACGTCCCGCGTCCCGTGGCGGCAGCTCACTAGACGGCCCTGACGGTCGCGCGTGTTGCCGTTGTTGAACCCGGACCGCGTGCGAAAGATCGACACGCCACCCTCCGGGCTCCATCGCAGGATGCGTTGCGACGGGATATCAGAGAACAGCAGGCAGGCGTGATCTCCGAACCAGACTGGCCCTTCGGCCCATGTTAGGCCGCTTGTGATCCGGTCTAGGCGCGACATGGGATGGACGAGGTCCAGAAACCGATCGTCGTGGACCAGCAGGTGAGGCGGAAGGGCGATCATGCGCGAACCCTTCTGGTGCTGGCGGCGATGACGATGCCGATGATGATGAGGCCCGTCAGCAACAGGCGCACACCGGCCCCGAAGCCGTAGGAATTGAGCATCGACACAACAAGGAACAGAAAGAGCGACGCCCCCCAGATGCCCGGCACATTTGAGTTGCCGCCCGCGATCGAAGTGCCACCGATCACGACGACCGCGATCGAGCTGAGCAGATATTCCTGCCCCATGTTCAGAGAGGCCCCTCCGGAAAAGCTGGCCAACAAGTAGCCCGCGACCGCGGCCAGGACCGCGACAGTCGTGTAGGTCACGGCACGCACGAGCTCTGTCGGGATCCCTGCAAGGCGCGCGGCGCGCAGGTTCTGACCGGACCCCAGCAGCCAGCGCCCGAAGACACTGCGTTCCAGAACGATCCAGACGACAACCGACAGCACAAGACCGATCAGGGCCACGTTGGGAATGCCGATGGTTCGCCCCGTTGCAAAGTCCGCCAGCCCGGCCGGCGGCTTGATCCGAAGCCCACGGTTCGACCAAATCGCCAGCGACTGATAGATCAGCGAGGCGGCCAGCGTGGCGATGATTGGCGGCAGGCGCAGCAGGTAGATCAGCGCGAAGTTCGCGAGCCCTGCGCCGCAGCCGACACCGACTGCGATGGCCATGCCCAAGAGAGCGGTGCCCGGATCTGACCCCATCCCCTTCAGTGCCACAGTGCCGGCAAGTGTCATTGTAGCAGGAATGGACAAGTCGACGTTGCCCGGTCCCAGCGTGATTACCATCATCTGCCCCAGCCCCACGATGGCCGTGAAGGCACCGAAGGACAGGGCGGCGTAGGCCAACTCGCCCGCACCGCGGCCCTGGGTTAGACCCATGATGAGGGCGAAGGAGGCGGCGGCCGCGATCCAGGACCAGATCCAAGGCCGCCCAATTAGAGTTTTCACCATCGTCATCATCCTGTGCTCCGGTCGCGGCGGGTGAAGATCAGCCGTGCGGTCAGCACGAGGATTAGGATAGCGCCTTGGGCACCGATTTGCCAGTCCGGGCTGAGCCTGAGGAACGTCAGGAACGAGGCCGCGAGGGCGAGGGTCAGGGCACCGATCACCGCGCCGACGGCGCTGACCCGGCCACCGACGAATTCTCCACCCCCCAGGATGACGCCTGCGATCGACAACAGGGTGTAGCGCAGCGCGATGTTGGCATCTGCCGAGGTCGTCAGGCCGACCAGCGCCATGCCTGAGAGCACGCCGAAGAATCCGGCGAGCGCGTAGGCCAGCGCCTTGAGCCGCAGCAGCGGCCAGCCCGCCCGTGCGACGGAGGCTGCGTTGCCGCCAACGCCGCGCAAGACCGTCCCGATCCCCGACCGCATGACGAGGACATGGGACAGGGCCGAGATCAGCACCGCAGCGACAACGGCCATTGGCAACAGGGGCGGTTTAACCGTCATGACGGACCGCAGCCACGCGGGCGCAGTCCCGCCCGGGGATGGCAGGATCATCAGTGCCAGCCCGGTCCAGACGAAGGACATGCCCAGCGTCACCACGATGGCCGGCAATTCCAGCCGGTGGATCAGGGCACCGAGGAACGCATAGGCGGTGATGAGCGCGAGGAGGATGCTGACACCAACGATGGGCTGATCGTTCAAATACGTCGCGGTGATGCAGGCCACGAGGCTGATGAACGCACCCAGCGACAGGTCGATGTCGTTGACCATGATGACCATCATCTGCGCCAGGGTCGCCAGCGCAATCGGGACCGCGAGGTTGAACAGCAGGTTGACCCCGAAATAGCTCATCGCGCGGGGCTGTAAATAGAAGGTGGCGGCCAACAGCACGATCAGGGAAACGGCCGGCAGCAGGATGCGATGCCGCGCGAACAGGCGGATCACGCGTCCGGCTCATGCATGGCAAATGATGCTTCGAGGATGCGTTCTTCGGTGATGTCGGTGCCCGTCAGCTCGGCCGAGATAGCGCCGTTGCGGTAGACGAAGACACGGTCGCACTGGCAGACTTCTTCGGTCTCGGTCGAATACCACAGGAAGGTGCGGCCGCGTGCGGCCTCGGACTTGATCATGGCATATATGTCCTGTTTGGTTCCGACGTCGACGCCCCGCATCGGATCGTCCATGATTACGATTGGCGCGTCGGATGCGAGGGCCCTTGCGAAGAGCACCTTCTGCTGGTTGCCGCCCGACAGCGACAAGACCGGATTGTGCACGTCGTCGGTGCGGATTCCGATCCGCGTCTTCCAGTCGGCGGCGACGCGCGCCTCTGCCTGCCGGTCTACGAGGCCGCAACGGGCGGACTGAGACAGGATCGAGAGAGTCGCGTTGCGCAGGATCGACCACAGCGGCAGGATGCCGTCGCGGCCCCGGTCTCCGGCGACGAAGACAACATCCGGAACCTTCACCCCGCGCCAGGCGGACGTCCGGTCGAAATAAAGGCGGGCCAACGCCTCGGCCTGGCCGTGCCCCGCAAGGCCCGCAAGGCCCACAACCTCGCCTATCATGGCTGTCAGTCCTTCGTCGGTGTGCAAGGCTTCGTCCGTCGGGGGGGGGGGGTGCGTGACGACTTCGCCCGCTTTTGCAGCAACATGGCCCATCTGCTCAACCAGTGATGCCCGCGTGAAATCGGCCGTAGGGCGCGTGGCGACGATCTTTCCGTCCTTCATCACCACGATGGTCGAGGCAACCCTGAAGATTTCGCCCATCATATGGGAAATGAAGACTACCGCGCCGCCAGCGGCACAGAAGGCGGCGATATGGCTCAGAAGCTGGTCCGCGATCCCCGCATCCAGCGAGGACGTCGGCTCATCGAGGATAACCAGCCGGGCGTCGCGCCCGCGAGGGGCAAACCCGATGGCGATTTCGACCATTTGGCGCTCGGCGATGGTTAGTCGATCGACGGCGGAGTCCGCGTCGATCCCGTGATCAGGAAAGACAGTGTCTAGGCTGGCCGCGATTTCCGCGCGTGCGCGTCCACGCCACCCGGCCCCCTTCAGGTCGCTGTGAGAGATGCGCAAGTTTTCCGCCACGGTCAGGTTCGGACAGAGCGACAGTTCCTGAAAGACCGACCGCACCCCGGCTTCAATCGCCCTAGTAGTGCCCTCGGCAGGAAAGCTGACCTCTCCCGCCGAGGGGGCAAGCCCGCCGTTGATCAGGTTGACCAGCGTAGATTTGCCGGCCCCGTTGTGGCCGACAAGTCCGATGCACTCCCCCGGGCCGATGGACAGACTGACGCCATCAAGCGCCTTGACCGGGCCGAAACGTTTTTCGACTGCGGTCAGGGCGACAATCGGCGCACCGGGGATCGTGATACCGGTCATGGAGCTTACTTCGCCCCTTCGATGACGGCCTTCGCATCTGTCAGTTCATAGGACGTGCTGGCGACCGATCCTTCGGGAGTTGCGGCGAGCGATTCATCCAGCGTATCCTGCGTGACGGTCAGGAACGGCACGGTCAGATCCTTGGGCACGTCAGCGCCGTCGAGGATCTGCTGCGCGACCCAGAAGGCCAGCGATGCAACACCCGGCGCGATGGACACGGACATCGTCTCGTAACCGTTCTCGTCGCGCTGCTTTGCCCACCACAGCATCTCGTCCTGACGGTTGCCGAGCACGATCAGTGGGGTTTCGCGCCCTGCGGCGGCAAAGGCCTCAGCCGCGCCATAGCCGTCACCGCCCTGCGTGACGACACCGACGACATCCGGCAGCGACGGCAGGATGCCGGCCACTGCCTTCTGCGCTACGTCTTGCGCCCAGTCGCCGTGGACCGACCCGCTGATCTTGAACTTCGGGAATTCCTCGACGCCCTGGTGGATGCCGGCGGAAATCTCGTCGTCGACGAACACTCCGGCCAGGCCGCGAATTTCCAACAGGTTGCCGCCCTCGGGAATGCGGCCGGCCAGGTATTCGACCTGCATGCGGCCCATTTCCTTAAAGTCCACGGCGATCCGCCATGCACAGGGCTCGGTCACGATTCCGTCGAAGGACACAACGGTCAGGCCCGCGTCGCAGGCTTCCTTAATGGCGCCGTTCAGTGCGGTCGGGGAGGCGGCGTTGACGACGATGGCGTCATACCCCTGCAGGATCATGTTCTGAATCTGCGCGGCCTGTTCGGTCGCCTGGTTCTCAGACGTGGTGAAGGCATCGGCTGCCGCGACGGTGCCGTCGGCCACGGCAGCGGACCCGGCTGCCTCCCATGATTCCAGCATGGCCTGGCGCCACGAGTTGCCGGCGTAGTTGTTCGAAAGGGCGATGCGTTTGCCGGATGTCTCGGCATGGGCACCGGATGCAGCCATGGCAATGGCCGCCGCGCTGAGCAGCAAGGTCTTCATTCGACAGTCTCCTCCCAGAGATGCGCCAATCAGGGCATGGCGCTGGTTTCGGTGCCGCCCTCCCGGCGACGATCCTGGCTGCATGTTCTGCGTGACCGGTTGACCTGTAAAGTCCGTCACCTGCACAAAAGGTGCGGGAACCCGCATCGCTTGTGCGGATACGTGGGCTGCGTGTGCGGCGCGGAACGGTTAGGGTAACTACGCAGCTGGCGGGGGGACGCAAGATGAAGGACCAGACCGCACCGGCCATCGCGATCCTGCAGACGCGCGACATCCTATGGCGGATCTCGGCGCATCTGGCGCGTGAGACGGAGATTCAGGCCGCACTCACCGCCGTTGCCGCGGTGATATCAGAGGTTTTGCCGCACACGCATTTCGACATCTGCCTGTCCGACGGCCCCGGCTGGCTGGTGTCCTACGAGGTCGGCATCAAGACCCGCTGGTCGCGGCGCCGGACGCAGTTGGCCCATTCGCCCGTGCGAGCGCTCTTCACGAAAGAGCTGGATCACATGCTGTGCAGCAACGCGATGGAGGACCCGCGCCAGACCTTTCCCGATGCCGCGAGCGAGCCGATCTTCAGCCACGCCCTGCGGTCGCGGGTCCACGTGGTGATGAAAGTGATGGGGCAACTGATCGGCACGCTGAACATCTCGCACAGCCGGATCGGGTTGTTCGACGCTACGTCCGTTCAAATCGCGCAGCATCTGGCCGATGTTTTGGCCCCCTACATTCATGCCCTGCGCCTGATCGAGAGGGCGCGGCTCGACGCCCGCGAGCGGTCGCAGGTGCAGTCGCGGGAGGAAGGCTTGCGGCGCGGGGCGTCGCGGCTGACACAGGCGCTGGAACAGGAGCGTCAGCGAATCGGCATGGACCTGCACGACCAGACGCTTGCCGATCTGACGCGGCTCCTCCGCACCGTAGACGCAGAGGATCAGCCGCTGGACCGCGCCGCGCTGAATGACGGCCTGTCCGCCTGCATTCGCGACCTGCGACGGATCATTGATGAGGCCGTGCCGTCCCAACTTGTGCTGTTCGGCTTTGCCCATGCCATCGAGGAACATCTGATCAAGGCCGTGGGAGCCGACCCCTGTGCCGTGACGCTGGAGGACCGGACAGGAGGGGCCATCGACCGGATCGACCCGACCGTGCGGACAGCTCTGTTCCGCATCACGCAGGAGGCCGCGAACAACGCGGCCCGTCATGCCAAGGCCGACCGGATCACGATCACGATGGACGTGATGCCCGCCGGTGCGCTGCGCATCGTGGTGCGGGACGACGGGATCGGCATGTCCGGGCAGGTCGGCGCGCGACGGTCGGGCCTGTTGCACATGGAAACCCGGGCCAGACTAATCCTTGCACAGTTGGACATCATAGAGGATGCGGGCACCTGCGTGACGATCACGCTGGACAGTGCTTCGATAGGGACGGCCACATGAAACTTCTGATCGTCGAGGACGACCTCTTTCACGCTCAGTTCATGCTGGACACCGTGTCCTCGGCCCTGCCGGAAGTTTCGGAAATGACCCACGTAGATTCGGGCAGCAAGGGCATTACTGAGGCGTGCCGGGGGCGATACCCCGCCGTCGTCCTGGATTTACAGATGCCAGGCCAAAGCGGCGTCGAGGTGGCTCGGAACATCTGGGCCAGACAGCCTGCGACGCGGATCTTGTTCTGGACAAACTACGCCGACGAAGCCTATCTGCGGGGCATCCTGCGCATCGTTCCGGACGACAGCGCCTACGGGTATGTCCTCAAGACGGCCTCGACCGCTCGGCTGCACCTGGCCCTGCGCGCCGTGGTGATCGAAGGGCAGATCATGGTGGATCCCGAAGTCCACCGCTTTCAGGCGCGGGCCGGCACCGCCCGCGACGGGATGACAGATTCGGAATACAACGTGCTGATCGACCTTGCACTCGGCATGACCGACAAAGGCATCGCGCAAAGGCGCGCGATGTCGTTGCGGTCTGTCCAGAACCGGTTGCTGTCGATCTACCAGAAGCTCGAAGTGGAAGAGGACGACCAGGGCCTGATCAACAAGCGCGCTCGTGCGGTCTATCGCGCGCTTCTGACACGCACCATCAACGCGGAAACGCTAATCGCGGCTGAACAAGCGCTGGACATGTGGCCTAAGAAGCGGGGTCGCTAGCTGCCAAAGTAGAATGGCTCGAGCTCGGGACGCGCGGTCGCTAACCCACGCCCTCGCAGTCGATCAGCCCGGTGGCATCGCGCAACTGGTCGGCGAGGACTTCCGGCGCGATCTCAAGAGGGTCAGCGCACTGCTGCCTAATCCGACGGATCATCGCGACCGAGCTGGTTCAGACCGTTCGAAACAACTCAGGCACAGACTGGTGGCGTCCAGAAAACGTGCGAGCTAAGATGCGCGTGGTGGTCAAGCAGATCCTGCAGCGCCACGGCTAACCCCCGGACTTGGCGAAAGACGCCATCAAAACCATGCTCCGGCAGGCGGAGGCGCTAGCGGCGGAGTTCAGATAGCAGGAACATTTCCCAAGCTTCCATCATGGCTCTACGCCGATCAATCATATCACCGCGCCGGTAAGCTAGCTGAACATCACTGCCGACTTTATGTGCGAGAGCAATTTCGGCCATATCAGATGGAAAATCAGTTTTCTCTGCCACCCAGTCGCGGAATGTAGACCTTAGACCGTGCGGCACAGCGGCTCTGCCGGATACTGGATCGATCCAACCTTTGCGGTCTGACTGTTTTTTAGATTCCTGCATTCTTCTCATTACAGCCGATAGGGTCATGTCCGACATTTGCTTTTGTGACTGACCCGGAAATATGAGGTCAGTCCCCGCTTGGCGCGGCAGTTCTGTCAAAAGTTTTACTGCCGCCGGTCCTAGTGGAATGCGATGTTCTCGGGACATCTTCATTCGGTCGGCAGGGATCGTCCATACCTTGCTAGGCAGGTCAATTTCTTGCCACACTGCCCCACGTATTTCACCCGATCTCGTCGCGGTAATGGCTAAAAACTGGAGCGCAATGGCTGAGACGCCATCACGCAATCTCAAAGCTTCAAACCAACCAGGTGCGTCTTTCAGTGATAATGCCGGGTGGTGGGACGTCTTTGCTACCTTAGAGGGAGCAGGAAGGAGCTGTTGAAGATTTCCAGACCATCTTGCTGGGTTCTCCCCGGTTCGATGGCCTGCCACAGTCGCCCATGCCAGCACGTTCTCAATTCGACTTCTAAGCCGCTTCGCCGTTTCGGTTTTATCCAGCCAGATTGGTTGGAGGATTTGCATGATGTCTGCGCGCTCAATCTGGTCAACAGGCTTATTTCCAATGATCGGAAAGGCAAACTTTGTTAAAGTTGATGGCCACTGTTTCGCGTGCTTGGCGTTAGTGAACTCCTTCGCTCTTGTTGAAGAAAGATATTCATCTGTGGCCGCACTGAACGTCATGACTGGCTTCGCTACGATGTTCTTCGCTGTGCGCGCATCAACGCGGTCAGCGACTGGGTTTTCTCCCGCCCGCACTAGTTGTCGCAGTCGAAGGCTTTCGAGCCTGGCATCGGCAAGTGATACTTCAGGAAAAGGCCCAAGCCCGAGCTCATGCCGTTTGCCAGCAACTGTAAGGCGGAGTATCCATGACTTAGTGGTGGTCGCTGTTACGTTGAGATATAAACCCGGCACACCACCTACAGTATGCATACCTTGCACGTTCAACCGCTTTACGTGCAGCGCACCCAATTCAGCAGCTAGCTTTCCCATCCCACCATCCATCCCACCATTGAATGAGCAACCAGCTACATCTGCTTGCAACAGGGTGCAATAGAACGTATTATTAACATGCTAATTTTATTGAATTTTTTTTGATATGAAACAAGCTGCATCCTTTTGCAACATGTTAATGGCGGCCTGAGCCTCCGCCAGATCATATTTTTGACTATTTCGTTTGGGTCGCATTTAGGTGGACCCGATGCCTTGTATCGTTGACGTTTCAGGCGATCGTTGACCGCTATAAATTTCTTTCGATCGCGCTGGCATCCGTGCCTTGTGTGGCTCTAAAAGCGGTATGATTTATGGCGACGCTGTTGCGCAAATCAGTTGAAGGACGGTTTTCCCCTTTCCCAGACGGATTTATCGCAGGGCTTTCGTGACAGGAATACCAAGAGCGGTGTAGCCGTTCAGGACCGCGATGCGCACCTGAACCTCTGCGACCTGTCGGTCAAAGTCGCGTGTCGTAAGCGCCGGCCGCGGTCACGCTGCCGACCGACCTCTTTTTCCAGAAAGTTCGACATCCCAGTTCATCTTGGGATCGCAGCAGATTGTCAGTGAGCCGCGGCGCTTTAGTGCCGCGTTTTAGTCAGCCCAGTTCGTCGTCTTATAGGTAGGCGATGTGTTTGCTCATGTGGGCCAGCTACCACCATGGATTCACGACATGAATTCAACCTGTATTTGTGCAACATCGACCCGCAGAGTGGCAAACAGCATTGAGTTAATAGCTTAATGCATGCAGTTCCGGCTACGATCTCGGCCAACTTTGCATCGGGGTCTGTTGATGTTGCGACCGCAAATACCGCAGGTGGCATCAAAGAGAACATTTCAGTGACTGGGATGACGATTGCCGGAAACGAATTTAGCGGCGGTAATTTCGCGGTCACCCATAACGGCGCAGTCGTGGATGGAACAAGCTTTGGTACAGTCGCTAACGGCATGTTTTATGGCTACGATACAGGCACTGGCGGTCCTGATGAGTCATGCTTGCGCGTGGCGCGTTTGTTGTCTTTGATAGATATTCTCGCCACGGCTCTTCGTTGGGTGTTTTATCGTACACTCCTTGGTGGTTGTGATGCCAACTGAACGACAGATATCTGTCGACGATAAGCCGGCTGCAAAACCGGCCCGGCAGAAACTTTTGTTGAAAGTCTTAAAGAGGTGGTTCGGTTTGTCTGAACAGTTTCTGGGCGTTTCTTAAGTGGTTTTCCGCCTTGGTTACGCCGCTACCGCATCTGGCAGTTGCTGATTGAAGTAGGCCTGATCGGGCGTTTTGCCGTCAAGCGATGAGTGAGGTCGTCGGGTGTTGTAGAAGCCGAGATAGCGCCCGATGGAAGCGCGGGCTTCCGGGACGCTGTCGTAGGCGTGCAGATATACCTCTTCGTATTTGATGGTCCGCCACAGGCGCTCGACGAAGACGTTGTCGCGCCACGCCCCTTTGCCATCCATGCTGATCTTGATCTCCCGGCTCGCCAGAACTTTGATAAATTCGGTTGATGTAAATTGGCTGCCCTGATCCGTGTTAAATATCTCGGGCTTGCCGTATCGGGCCAGCGCCTCCTCTACGGCCTCAATGCAGAAGTCTGCCTCCAGCGTGATCGACACACGCCAGGACAGCACGCGGCGGGTGAACCAGTCCAGAACGGCAGCCAGATAGATGAAGCCCCGCGCCATGGGTATCTATGTGATGTCCATCGCCCAGACTTGGTTCGGCCGGGTCACAGGCAGGTTCCTAAGCAGGTAGGGGTAGATCTTGTGCCCCGGTGCCGGCTTGGAGGTGTTCGGTTTGCGATACAGTGCCTCGATCCCCATGCGCTTCATCAGCGTGCCGACGTGCAACCGGCCCACTTTGAACCCCTCCTGCACCAGCAGACCTTGCAGCATTCGGCTGCCCGCGAAGGGGAACTCCATGTGCAACTTGTCGATCCGGTGCATCAGTTTCAGATTAGGAACTGACACCGGGCGCGGCTGGTAATAGACACTGCCCCGGCTGATCCCTAGCACGATGGCCTGCCGGCTGACGCTGAGCTTTGCTGAAGGATCGATCATCTTTTTACGCGCGGCAGCAGGCCCGCCTTGCCGAGCGCGCCGGACAAAAAATCATTCTCCAGCGCTAGCTCTCCGATCTTGGCATGCAGCGTCTTCACGTCGATCACCGGCACCAGATCAGCCTTCGAGGCATCGCCGAATACCCCGGTCGCGCCTTCCAGCAATTGGTCACGCCACTGCTTGATTTGGTTTGGATGGACGTCAAAGTCCTGCGCCAGCTCGATCAGAGTTCGTTCACCCTTGATAGCGGCTACAGCTACTTTGGCCTTGAAGGCCGGACTGTGATTCCGGCGCGGTCGTCTTGTCATGGTCATCTCCTCGCTTGCAGCATCATGCTGCCGTTGCGCGGAAAATCCACTTATCCCTACTGTTCAGTTTTCCCGAGCCACCTCTTAAAGAGTCTGGGATGGAAGAAAATCTTGGCCACGCCAAGCGCGAATGGCCACTTTTCGAAAGACGCAAGCAGGGTCAATTTAGGGACAGGACGGTGACTTGTCGCCTTACCTGTGAAACTTACGATCGCCTTGGGAACAACGGATCATTTACCAAGTTTGCATCATACGAATGGCATCACGTCATTTGCTTTCACAGGACTTTCCGATGCTTCTTGATGAACGCATATCAGATCACCCCGCACCGCAATCTGGCGCAAAGGGGCCAGCAACGCATGACAGCATCGCAATAATTGGGGCAGGGCCCACGGGGGTCTATACCCTGATGGAGCTGGTAAATTCGGATACGCCGCTTTTCATCGCAGTCTTCGAGAAAAGCAATATGGCTGGCGTAGGTATGCCCTATTCGCCTGACTATGCGACCTATGACATGCTTGCCAATATTGGCAGCATTGAAATCCCGCCACTGACGGAAACATATCTAGAGTGGCTCCAAAGGCAGCCGGACAGCTTTCTGCGACCGTACGGCGTTGATACGGACACGTTGTCAGAGCGGGGGTTTTATCCGAGGCTCCTTTTGGGAATGTTCTTTCGTGACCAGTTTGAACGGATCCTGATGCAAGGTCGAGAGAGGGGGCACAGGATCGTTGTCAGGGAACGTCACGAGGTGATTGACGTTTCGGTCAGCGTTATTGGCGTAGACGTTACGTTTGAACGTTATGATGGTCACCGGGACACCGTGTCCTACGACCGTCTTATCGTCGCCAGCGGCCATGACTGGAGCGCGCCTGATCTTCCGGATGGTGTCGTCCTGCCCAACCCATGGTCGGGATTAATAGATACCGATAGCGTGGGCCCGAAGATTGGTATCATCGGAACATCATTAAGCGGCATTGACGCAGTTGTCGCCGTCGCAGGCCGCATTGGTCGCTTTGTGCGCTCTGATGATGGGTTGTCGTTTGAACTGAATGGCGCTGAAGACGACACGCGTATCACGATGCTGTCTCGTAACGGCCTATTGCCCGAAACGGACTTCTACTGTCCGCTTCCCTATGAGCCCCTGGATGTGTTCACTGACGCCGCTATTGCAAGCGCCTGCGCGCTTGGCAGTGCGGGGCTGTTCGACCGGCTGTTTCATCTCTTTATGCAGCAGCTAAAAGTCGCGGATCCGACGTTCGCGGCTTCGGACATGATGAACGGTGTTACGGCTGACACCTTTCCGCTCGCGGTCTTTGCTGAGCGTTTGAAATCGGATCCCTTCGTTTGGGCCCGCCGGGATTTGCAGCAGACGCAACGCGATAGTGTCAGCAAGCACACGGTTGCTTGGCGCTACACCATACTGAGGATGCATGAGCCGTTTTCAGACCTATACGCACTTATGACAGACGCGGATCGGGACCGGTTTGATCGGGGATTGCGCCGGGTCTTTGTCGATAACTACGCCGCGGTTCCACCCCTCTCGATGGAGAGGCTTTTGGCATTGTCGGATGCGGGGATCTTGGATGTCAGGGCGTTGGGAGAGGACCCGTATGAGGTTCGGACGCTGGAAGACAACAACCAGCTTGTCGTCATGAATGCGCAAGGCAGACAGGTCTTCGACACCCTCGTTGATGCCAGGGGCCAGCGCGCGATGTCACTGCACGACTTGCCGTTTGCCACACTACGCGAGCAGGTTGCGACTGTCAGCAACGCCAACAGATCGCAAGATCCGCTTCGTGGTGCGCTTACTGAGGGCTTTGGTTTACGCTTGTTTCAAGGCAAGCCGAGGGTGTTTCTGGCCGCAATCAGTTTCCTGATGTCCAGCAAACCATTCGTTCAAGGACTGCCAGGTAGCCATGAGATCGCAAGCGTTGTGGCCCGCAGCGTACTAGAGGTCGCCTAGGGCTGCATGTGAGGCTTAGGTGGTCAAAGCGTTTTATCTGAATTTGGCAAATAAATAGCGCGGCGGATAACAGCGGTTTAGGCAGGTGCAGCGTCCACGCAGCTGCTGCAGAAAAATCCACGAAGAAAAGGACCGACTCAAGCCCGCAAGTCTAGCGCCAACGATTCCGCGCCATGCTGCTGTTGACCAGAACGCTTTAACTGATTTCGATAGGTTTCAGGCCTCACGCCAAGGATCCGATGACGGTTTGCCTGACTTGTCTGGTTGGGAGTGCTATACGAACGCAGACACGTCTTAAGGTCAGCCGTGAAACAGGAGGCTGCCAAATGGTAGAACCAGAGACATTTGCGTTCCTTACTGAACTTGCGTTGAACAACCGCAAAGCGTGGTTGGACGACCACCGCACAGAGCGCGACGACGCTTTGCGCAATTTTACTGGAATTGCGATAACGCTGCACGACTATGCTGATCGTTTTGATCATTCCGTTGCGACGACAAGGATCAAGCCAAAGCAAAGCTTCACCAAGTTCTTCCAAGAGCCGCGGGACCGTATCGGACGCGCGATGTATCGCGCGGATGTGGATGTCTTTGCCAATGCCGGTGATCCAGCAGAAGACTTTGGATATTATCTCCATATCGAGCCAGGAAATTGCTACGCCGGTGCCGCCCTTTTTCAGCCGTCCAAGGACGCGTTGGCCAGATTGCGCAATCGCCTTCTTGATGATCCAGCAGGCCTGAAAGACGTGTTGGATGACCCTGAGTTTAGCAAACGTTTTCCAGAAGGATTGGTGACGCGAAAAGCGTTAGATGCCTTGCCAGAAGGTTTTAAGGTGCGGGGTCCCACAGTACCCTATTTCAAAATGGTTGGTTTGGGGTGCCGCGCTAGCCTGCCAGACACTGACATGCTGGATGATCAGGTGATTGACGAACTGATCGAGATCTTTCGCGTCGCTAGCCAACTGGTGCGCTACTTCGACTGGTGAAGGGCATTGTTCGCGCGGGATTCCGCATCAGCCCAAGTAGGGCACCGGGTCAGCGTCTTCGGTCCGGGGTAGACCAAAGCTCAATCCGCGCCCGATCCGGTGCGCCAGCGCAGACCATGCTTGAGCGAGGTGCTGGGGTAATTCTTCGGCCAGCACCGCGTCGAATATCGACAGCCAAACGGGAAAGTGTTGCGCCTTGACGTCGCCTGCGGCCCGGTGAACCTGCATCGGGTTGCCGTCATAGCATCGTTGCAACAACAGGGCATTGCGCCAAAACCGTCCGATCTTTTCTTCATGGACCGGCCAGTCCGCAACGTGTCCTGCAAAGATAGGCCCAAGGGCTGGATGCGCCCGGACACGTTGATAGAACTGCGCCACGACACGGTCGATTTGTGCCTCGGACACGGGGATGCGCGGTGGCATGGTCACACCACGACGATCCAGACGATGATCAGGCTCGCCACCAGATAGACCAGCGTATTGACCATCCAGCGGATCAGACCAGCCTCGCCTTCAGGATCAACGCCAAGGCGTTCGCAAGCTTTTGTGCCGGGCCACAAGAATATTTCTGACATCGTCATGGTTCACACTCCTTCATGAGTATCGCGTTACGATTAGGTCGTCGGTCTTGTTGCGTTAAAGGCTGGAAATAGCGTCATGAATCCCGTTCCGCTGCGACAAAGTTCGGCCAACGTGTAGCGATCAATGACAGCTAGAAAGGCGTTGGTGGCTTCCTCTAGAACGGGGTTCAGCCCGCACCCCGGCGCGATGATACAATTTGCACAATCGGCCATCGTAAAGTCGTCTTCCATCGTGCGGACAACCTCGCCAACTGTGATGTCAGACGCCGGGCGGGCCAGCTGAATGCCGCCGTTGCGGCCCCGCAGACTTTGCACAAAGCCCAAGCGCCCAAGGTCGTGGACAACCTTGGTCAGGTGATTGTGCGAAATGCCGTAGTCGGCAGATATTTTCGAGATCGCACAGAACTGGTCAGGCTGGGCCGCAAGGTACATCAGGACGCGTAAAGCGTAGTCGGTATAACGCGTTAGCCTCATCGCGTTATGCTGGCATCGAGAGAATACATGTATTGTCCTTGTATGTTCCAGAGCGTCTGTATGTCAGGCCTTATACATGTATTATTTTTACATGTATAGTCTTTTAACACAGCCGAAGAGAGCTTTGAAATGACAGCAGCACTGAGCCAGCGCACCATCGACATCGTGAAGTCGACCGTTCCCGCGCTAGAGGTGCATGGCGTCGCGATCACCCGAAACATGTATGAACGGCTGTTTCGCGATGATGACATCAAGGCGTTATTCAATCAGGCGCATCAGGACGACACAGCATCGCACCCCAAGGCGCTGGCAGGGCTTCTTGACGGATCGGTTCACGCGATGGCGGATCAAAGGTGGCAGACCCTCACCGTATCAAAGCGCAAAGTCTGCCGCACATTGGGTCAGCGCCGCTTAACGCAGCGCAGGGTGCCCTGGGGTTTACCGGACGAAGCGCGGTTGACCTATGCCATCACCGCACTGCCCTAGGAATGCGGACGTTCTGGATGCCGCATGATGACCGGGATGCTGAACAACAGTGGCTGGCATGTAAATCACCTGCCGGGCAGTGGTTAACCCGGCAGACCAAAGGCCGACCATGTGTTAACATTCAAACCGGACCACCCGATTGGGCACACCAGAACAGGGCTCGGTGTATCGACGCGCTGAACGCCGACGTTGTCCGTTTTGGGCCGTTACTCGCCCCCAATCACGGTCAGACCAAGCAGGCGCCAAACTTGCATGCCGCCGCGATAATAAGAGATGCGGTCTGCGGGGTATCCGGCGTTGACCATATTGCGGATCGCGGTCGGTGACTGGCCGCACCAGACGCCGTTACAAAATAGCGCGACGGGCTTCGCCTCCGTGCAGTCCCAGCCGTCGAAATCCGGCTCGCATCCCAGCTGGCCCAGCTCGTCCACGACGTAGGTATAGGGAATGTTGATCGCGCCAGGAATCGTGCCGCCCTCGAACCAGTCGCGGGTGCGGCTGTCCACGACCACGGCCTTGGGGTCCTGTAACATGTCGATCAGTTCCAACTCTCCGATTGTGGTCACGCCTTCCGCGGGGCTGTGCGGTTGAATGCAAAACTCGGGACAGGGACGGGAGGTCAGCGCCCATTCGCCGCTCACCTCATTGTTCTTATCTTGGATCCTATCGATCATCACCGGACCGTGCCCTGTTTGCACAGTGACTGACGGCAGGTCCTTGGTGATGCCCACCACACTTTCCGCCATCGCTGTCCCAGCAACCAGTGTGAGTGCGATTGTCAAAGCAAGGTTGTTCATATCTTTGTCCTCCAGATGCATCCACGTTCTGGGACTTACCATAGCCGCCAAATGGCGTTTCGTCACCGAAAGGTTCTCGGTCCCATGTTGGCCAACCACTGTTTAAAGGTATTCCGCCGCAGCGCTGCGGTAGCAAACAACCTCACGGATCCCAAAGATTTAAGCCAGATTGTTGGCACCAGTTTGAGTGCGAACGTCTAAGACGAACACGAATGGCCGCCTTGTAAAGTTCCGCGTGAAAAGTGCCCTCGGGCCGGCCTTGTCTGCTGTGACCCCGCCCGAAAGTTAACGATTTCAAACTAAGGCTATCCGCAGGGGCAAAACGGACCTAACATAGTTTTGGTTTCGCTCTGACGTTGATCAGAGTGAACGTTGAAGGAAGTGGCGATCATGTTGATGACGACCGACCTGACGATCAAACGATGTTCTGCGATGCTTTTGGTGCTTGGCCTTGCGACCTTTGGTGCGGCGAAAGCGAGTGCGCAGGATGCTTTTGCCAGCGGCTGGACGCTGACCCCGGAAATGTCGAACCTGCGGTTTCAATCGGTGAAAAAGCAAACAGTCGTGGAATCCAGCACCTTTGCCACGCTTCAGGGTAGCATTGATGAAACCGGCAGCGCCAAGGTGACGGTGCTTTTGGATTCGGTCGATACTACGATTGACCTGCGCAATGTGCGGATGCGGTTTTTGTTCTTTGAAACCTTCTTGTTCCCAGAGGCGACGATCACAGCGCAAATTGATCCCGCCGCGCTGTCTGATCTGCCGCAAGTGCGGCGCAAGGTGATCCCGATCACCTACACCCTTGATCTGCACGGCGTCACCAAAACGCAGGATACAAATGTCGTCGCCACCTTGTTGACCGACGACATGGTATCGATCGCGTCTGATGCGCCCATATCGATTGCCGTGGCCGACTTTGATCTGGCCACCGGATTGGACAAGCTGCAAGAGGCGGCTAATGTCGAGATTATTCCATCAGCGACGGTCAGCTTTGATTGGATATTTGCCCGCAATACTGGAACGGCTGCCCCGGCACCCGCGCCAGCACCTGCGTCCGTCGCATTAGAGTCGACAGGCAATTTTGACAGCGAGGCGTGCAAGGGCCGGTTCGAAATTCTGTCGCGGACTGGTAATATCTACTTTGCGTCAGGCTCTGCGCGGCTAGAGGATAAAAGCGCGCCGTTGCTGGACAGTCTGGCTGATATCGTCGCGCGCTGCCCCGGTATGGTGGTCGAGGTGGGCGGTCATACCGACTCTGTCGGCAGTGACGCGCTGAACATGACCCTGTCAGAGGCCCGCGCGGCGTCTGTCATCAGTTATCTGGTGGGCACAGGGCTGACCCGCGACGCCTTGGTCAGCAAAGGCTACGGCGAGACGACGCCGATTGCCGACAACACAACCCAAGAGGGGCGGTGGAAGAACCGCCGCATCGGATTTACGGTGCTTGAAAACGAATGATGAAAATCTGGACTTTGATCATTGCTGCGGCAACCCTGATCGCGGCGCAGCCTGCTTATGCGGAAACCCGGCTCGCCTTGGTGATCGGGAACGGCAATTACACCGCGATTGGGGCGCTGGATAATACCGTGCCTGACGCCACGCTGATGGCGAAAACGCTGCAAGAGCATGGGTTCGAAGTGACCCTATTGACCGATACCGCGCAGTCGGACCTGACGCAGGGGATTTCCCAGTTCGGGCGGGACTTGCGGGCCGCCGGGGGTGATGCGACGGGGCTGTTTTATTATGCTGGGCATGCGGTGCAGTCCTTTGGTATCAATTATCTGCTGCCGACGGATGCAGCTTTAATTGACGCCGCTGACCTGTCGCTTGTCGCCGTTCCGGCTGATGCGATCCTGCGTCAAATGCAATCGGCACGTAACAAGACCAATATCGTTATCTTGGATTCCTGCCGGAATAACCCATTCGAGAACGTCCGAAATCTTGACGACAACGGTCTGGCTGAAATGAATTCGCCGACTGGCACGTTCTTGTCCTATTCAACAGCGCCCGGCGCTGTGGCGCTAGACGGATTGGACGGCAACAGCCCCTTTACCAAGGCGTTGGCGCGGGAAATTCCGGTGCCCGGCGTTCCGATCGAGCAGACCTTTAAAAAGGTGCGCGTGTCCGTCATCGCCGAGACGGCGGGGCTGCAGACGCCTTGGGATACGTCATCGCTGACCAATGAATTCATCTTTGCGCCAAAGGCTGCACTGACGGCGGAACAGGTCGAGGAACAACAGCTTTGGAATTCTGTGCAAGGCAGCAGTGATCCGGTTCAGGTCATGCTGTTCCTGCGCGGGTATCCCAACGGGCAATACCAAGTCGAAGCGCGGGCCTTGTTGCAAACCCTGATGACTGCAGAACTGGCCCCCACGCCAGAAGCCCCGCCAGTTGTCGTCCCTGCGCCCGAAGCAGCCCTTGTTGCGGCTGCACCGCAAGCACCGTCAGCGAGCGAGGAAGAGCTGATCGCACAGGCGCGTCGGAGCGGAACGGCAACGGATTATCAGGCCTATCTGGACGCCTTTCCGCAGGGCATTTTTGCAGAGCTAGCCAGGTTCGAGGTCGAAATTTTGGCGCAGAAAAGCGACGCGGCGGCTGTTGCTGCGGCGGAGCCTGCGCCAACAGAACCAGCAGATGATCAGGTCGCGCTAAATCGCGCCTTAGTGGCGCAATCTGGCAATGACGTGATGGGCCTGACCTTCACCACGCCGTTCCCAGTGGGCGGACCGCCTATCGAAGGGTTAAGCATCCCAGAAATCGTCATGCTGTCGCCCTTGTATTCACCCATCGAAGGCCTGCCAGAAGAGCTGTGGAAGACGCAAACCTGCTCTTCCTGCCACGCTTGGACAAGAGAGGCGCTGTGCACACAGGGCAAAACCTATGTCACGGCGGCAGACGACAGCGCGGTATCCAAAGATCACCCCTTTGGCGGTGTCTTTAAGCGCGGCCTGAAAGGCTGGGCTGCGGCGGATTGCCCATAGTTAGCCCGGCTGCGTTGTGATGAAAAAATAGACCCATTCGCCTTTGAAATCCGGATCGCGGGCGCGAGCGTCCGCGACTTTGGATTTCAGGAAGATCAGATAAGGGCCTGCAGGTTCCTGCACCGGGCGGGGGCCATCATACAGCGGCACCGAGGTCGCGAAGGCAGCGGCGATCTCCTGACCAAAAGGCGGTCCAATCGTCAAAAGCAGGAACGGTTGATCATCCCTATCACGCCCCACCGACATCGGTGCCTTAGCGGGAATCATCCGCAGCGGCACAACATCGTTGGGTTGCAGGTGGATCACGGTGCCATCGGCAACAAAGTAGTCAACGTAGATAAAGCTATCGTAATCGGGACCCGCCAGATCCAGCTGTAGGGTCTGTCCGTCACTATAGGTATAGTTTTGCGCAAACCCGTCTTGCCCGATCACGCGGGGATTTGTCAGCTGCTCTGTCGATTGCGGCAGGTCGATATCGGCGATCCCTGTCAGCGCGCCGCATTGGGGGCGGGGCAAAATCAGCAGATTGTCTGACAGCGGGATTGCGTCCCCGACTTGCGCGCGCAGGGCCGCTAGGACAGGCCCGCGCAGGGCATCCTCAGGTATGTGACCTGTCAGTTCCAGATTGCCGGTATCAGGGTTGAAAACGGTTTGAAGCCGCGCGCAGGGGACGGCGGCAAGGATGCCCGCAATGCCGTCGCGCACCTGTAGCGATTGATCGCTTAAATCGCCCTGCTGTGAAAATGCGGCAATGGCGGCAAGGGAGGTCGCGCTGACGACGGTGTCGCCTTCGCCAGACCATGCCAACGCCGCTGTCTTGATCTGCACGGGCAAAGGTGGCTGTTGTGCGACCGTTGAAGTTGGTTCCTGCGGATTGACTTTGGCGCTGGCGGCAAGACTTGGCACCAAGAGGGCCGCGTTGGGCGCATGGGCTTCGGCTTTTGCTGCCACCGGGGGTAGAGCAGCCAAGGCCGGGCCGTTGGTAGACTGGTCCGTCAAGCTGGGCGCAGTCAGGGCCGTCGCTGTCAAAGGCCGCGCAGCTTGCGCCTGCGGTGCGGCGGTAGGCGCTGCCGGTTTGGTTGCAGGCAGGCGCGGCGCTGCCACGGGAATTGGTGCGGCTGCGGCTTGCGGCACGGCCCCCTGACGGGCTGCGGTGGCAGATGCCGCGTCCTCTTGCGCGGCTTCGCCTGCCGCTTCGGCCTGTGGCGCGGATGTACGTTTGACCTGTTGCGACGCGATGGTCATGGCGGTCTTTGGCATCGTTTGGTCAACCGACGGCTCTGGCACCGTGCCATAGGCCAAGGCCGCCAACGCCGCCCCGTGGGCCGCGATAGAGCCTGCAATCGCAAGGGTGGCGCGGCGCAGGGTCACGGGGACAGCGGCGGCGTGACGACAAGGACGATATCGCGCGCGCCAAGCGCTTCGATCTGGGCGACCAAAGGCAAGACTGCTGACAAGGGCGCGGCATGATGCGCGTTCACCCGGATCAGTTGCGACGGAGTGGCCTGCAAGATGTCGGTGATCTGCGACAGCACGGCGCCGCTGTCCAGCGCCTGACCGTCCAACGCCAGCGCCCCATCTTGCGCGATGGCAAGCGTCGTGCCGCCGCCGGGCATGTCGCTGCCGGTGGTCGCCGTCGCGGGGGACAGCTCGAACGGGGCCGTGGCATCCATCCGGCCAATCAGCATGAAGAACACCAGCAAAAAGAACACGACATCAATCAGCGGAATTATAGTCTCTGGCGCGGTGCGCCGGGGCATGCGCGCAAGCTTCATGGGGCAGCCACCTGAACGACGCGCAATGTGCGCACACCGGCAGAGGTTGCGACATCCATCAGCGTCACAAGGGACTGAGTGTCAGCGTTCAGCGAGGGTAAAATCAAGACCGGTGTATCAGCGGGCAGGGCGGCAAGCTGCGCTGACAAAACGTCATAGGCCAGCGGCTGGCCCCGCAGATACGGCAGCCCATCAGGCCCAAGGCGGATCATGACCGGGGTGGCGGCATTTGGCGCGCCCTCAGTCCCCCCCGCGCTCTGCGTCATCGGGATCATGTCGAGGTTCAAATACGTCGATGTCACCATGAAAAACACCAGCATAATCAGCAGGACATCAACCATCGAGACCAGAGAGATCAGGCGCGGCGAAGGTATTCGGCGGCGCAGCTGCATGGCTTAACCGTTGCCATCAAAGCGGGTGAAAAGCTGACCAACGCCGGTTTCGATCTTGACCGCAGCACGGTCCACCTTTTCCGACAAAAGCGTCGCAGCGATCGCGGCGGGGATCGCGACGATTAGACCCGCAGCCGTCGTCAAAAGCGCGGACCATATGCCAGCCGCCAGCAAGGACGCATTGGCCGCGCCCTGCGCCAGCGCCAGTTCCTGAAACGCTTGGATCATGCCCAGAACGGTGCCCAACAACCCAAGCAGCGGGCTGATCATCGCGATCAGTTCCAGCAGGCGGATATGCCGCTGCATCTGCGAAATCTCGGCGTTACCGCGCCACTCAAGCTCTGCGACCAGCGCCGTGCGCGGCCGCGCCGCATCCAAACCTTGCATGGCGGCGCGGGTGATCCGGTCGGCAGGTACGGCGGTGCCATCAAGGCTTGCCATGGCGGCGTGATGATCGCCGCCGACAAAGGTTTTCATCGCCGCATCCCGCCGGGCGTCGCCGCTAGCAACGCCGCGCAGTTGCAGCGCCTTTACCACAATCAGCGCGACAGAGCCGAGCGACAGCATCAAAAGAAGCAGCACGATCGGCCCGCCGGCCCGCATAATGTCCAAGGTCGATTGCATCACCTATTTCACCAGACCGGCCGTGGTGCGGCTGACAAGGTCCAGCACCGGAAAACAATCCATCTGATCTTCGTTCTGCGGCTGGCAGGACGCGATATCATGTAGAAAAATCTCTGAAATGGCGTCGCATTCAATGGCTGGAATTTCGAACAGTTTCAGAGTTGTGCGGGCGGCTGGCAGGGGGGCTGCCTCAATCGACAGAAGCTGATCAATGATGCCGGACTGATCAAGGATCGCCAGCGACATTTCAAACCCGGCAAAGCTTTTCCCGGTGTCGTTTCTGAACAAAAAGAAAGCCCGGCAGCTGCCGTCATCCGCGGATTCGAATTTGTTCAACTCGACCGTCAGCTGGCCTGATTGCGCAGGTGTCTGGGCCAGTGCCGCCATCCCGCCAAAGGAAAACACGATCACGGCGGCGATGCTGGGTTTTAGGAAATGACGCATTTGATCCCTCCAATGATCCACCTAGGAAGGACGATGGGCGCAGAACCACGGGTCGGTCAAGGGAAAGTCTTGGGGCGAGGTAAGTCGCAAACAGACTAAAGATAGATTGACCTGCGAGCCAAATTCCCTAAGGTAAACTAAGGCGTGATCGACAGTGATGATGATTTATCAAATCAAAATCGTGTGATCTCGCTAAGTTGGTTTCCGAGTATCACGACAAAGTCCGGCTGCCTTGCCGGTGACGAATGAAGTGATCTCGCGCGCTTTGCGCCCGGGTGGATGACGGGGGGATGCGACGCTTTGGGTTTGCTATTAACGACATTGGGCGACGACGCGCCAAGCGGCCCCAATCTGGAATACGAACAGGTTTATGCAGCCTTAGAAATGGCCGCTCAGCCTGGCGAGGAACGTCAGGCTGGCAACGATATTATCGAGGCCGAACCGCCAAATTATGCTGACGTCATCACCAAGGCGAACGCGGTCCTAGAACAAAGTCACGACCTGCGGGCGGCGGTTTACCTGGCCAATGCGGAACTTCGCGTGAATGGCCTGACTGGCCTGGCCGAGGTCACAAGCTATGTGCGCGGCTGCCTTGAGCAGTTCTGGGACAGCTGCCATCCGCAACTGGATGCAGAGGACGACAACGACCCCACCATGCGTGTGAACGCGGTGTTGGGGTTGTCGGATGCGGAGCTGGTCAAAGGGTTGCGTCTTGCCCCCCTGACGCAAAGCAATGCGTTCGGCCGGGTCACGCTGCGCGACATCGACATCGCCTCTGGCGAGGCAACGGCGAATGGTGCGGAAGACCGCGTTTTGGACAGCGCCAGCATCGCTGCAGCGTTTCAGGATACGAACAGCGATGTCCTGCAGGCAATCTTTGTGGCGGCGCGAAGCGCGCTTGATGACCTCAAGGCGATTGACCAGATCTTTGACGACAACATTCCGGGGCAGGGGCCTGATCTGGGCGCAGCGCAGAAAATGCTGCACCGTGCCGTGACACGTCTGGCGCAAGAAACAGGCGGCACCGTCGAAGCCGTGGTGGAGGCACCCGTGCAAGAGGTTGCCTCCAGCGCGCCGACTGCCAGCGCCGCACCTGCTGCGCCAACCGGCGCAATCAGCAGCCCCAGCGACGTGGCGGCGGCATTGGACAAGATTCTTGCCTATTACGCGACCTTCGAGCCTTCGAGCCCACTACCCATTTTATTAAATAGGGCCAAGCGCTTAGTGGGGGCGGATTTCATGACAATCATCATGGATATCGCACCCGGGGGCCTAGAGACGGTCAAGATGGTCGGCGGTCTGACAGACGACGAATAATCACAGCCTGTGCCCCAGCGGCGCAGGCTTTTTCATTTGGGCCGGTTCACGGCCCGAAATATCAACCAAACGGAGAGCCTGATGTCGAGTTCACAGAAGTTCATCGCACGCAACCGCGCCCCACGGGTCCAAATCGAATACGATGTGGAATTGTATGGTGCCGAAAAGAAGGTGCAACTGCCGTTCGTCATGGGAGTGATGTCCGATTTGGCAGGCAAATCGGAAGTGGCGCAGCCCGGGATTGCTGACCGTAAATTCCTGGAAATCGACGTCGATAACTTCGACAGCCGCATGAAGGCGATGAAGCCCCGCGCGGCGTTTTCCGTGCCGAACGCGTTGACCGGCGAGGGTAATATGTCCGTCGATCTGACGTTTGAAAGCATGGACGAGTTTTCGCCGGGCGCGATCGCCGCAAAGGTCGAGCCACTGAAAAAGCTGCTCGATGCACGCAACGAGCTGAGCAATTTGATGACCTACATGGACGGCAAGCCGGGCGCAGAAGAGCTGATTGCCGATGCGATGAACAACCCCGAATTGCTGAAATCGCTGGCCGCGACGCCGGCCGCCAAAGATGATGCGGAGGAATAAACATGGCTGACGAAGCAAAATCTGCAGAAGCCGGTGCCGTAGAAACGCAGGAACTGGATTTCGCCAGTTTGTTGAATAAAGAATTCAAGCCGCGCACGGACACGGCGAAAACCGCTGTTGAATCTGCGGTTAAGACCTTGGCGCAGCAGGCGTTGGAAAATACCGGATTGATTTCAGACGATGTGCTGCATTCGATCGAGGCGATGGTCGCCGAAATCGACCGTAAGCTTAGCGAGCAGATCAACCTGATTATCCACAACGAGGAATATCAGCAGCTCGAAAGCGCATGGCGCGGTCTGCATCACTTGGTGAACAACACCGAAACCGATGAGATGCTGAAAATTCGGGTGATGAACATTTCCAAAAAGGATCTGTCCAAGACGCTGCGCAAATTCAAAGGCGCGGCTTGGGATCAGTCACCGATTTTCAAGAAACTGTACGAAGAAGAATTCGGTCAATTCGGCGGAGAGCCTTATGGCTGTCTGGTCGGCGATTATCATTTCAACCATTCAGCCCCCGACGTGGAACTGCTGGGCGAGATGGCTAAAATCGCGGCAGCGGCCCATGCGCCGTTTATCACCGGTGCCGACCCCTCCTTGATGCAATTCGATAGCTGGCAGGAACTGACCAACCCGCGCGATTTGACCAAGATCACAGGTACGCCGGAATATGCCGCATGGAATTCCCTGCGCAATTCCGAGGACAGCAAATATCTGGGTCTGGCGATGCCACGCTTTTTGGGCCGTGCCGCTTACGGCGCGAATTCAAACCCTGTCGAAGAGTTTGCTTTTGAAGAAGACACAGGCAATGCCGAGTCCGAGAATTTCGCTTGGGTGAACGCGGCTTACGGGATGGCCACGAACATCAACCGCTCCTTCAAGGAATATGGCTGGTGCTCTCGGATCCGGGGGATCGAATCCGGCGGCACTGTCGAAGGTCTGCCGACCCATACCTTCCCGACCGACGATGGCGGTGTGGATATGAAATGCCCGACTGAAATCGGTATTTCGGACCGGCGCGAGGCGGAATTGGCCAAGGGCGGCCTGATGCCGCTGATCCACCGCAAAAACACAGACATGGCGGCCTTTATTGGTGCGCAGTCTTTGCACCGTCCGGCAGAATACGACGACCCCGACGCCAGCGCCAATGCGGCACTTGCGGCGCGTCTGCCTTATTTGTTCGCGACCTGCCGCTTTGCGCATTACCTCAAGTGTATGGTTCGCGACAAAATCGGTTCGTTCAAAAGCCGGGCAGATATGGAACGCTGGTTGAATGACTGGATCTTGAAATACGTCGACGGCAGCCCGGCAACATCAAGCGAGCGGACAAAATCCGAAAAGCCGCTGGCCGCTGCCTCTGTCGAAGTTTCCGAAGTCGAAGGTAATCCCGGGTACTATCAATCGAAATTCTTCCTGCGCCCACATTATCAGTTGGAGGGTCTTTCAGTGTCGCTTCGCCTTGTGTCGAAGCTGCCGTCTGAAAAGGGCTAAAGCGAATGGTGCGCGGCAGTGGGCCGCGCACCGTCTTTTAAAGCGGACATAGCCGCACAATTTAAGGAGACGACACATGGCCGTTGACATGTTTCTAGACATCGAAGGCGAAATTCAGGGCGAGTCCCAAGACAAGGAACACAAGGATACGATCGACGTCCTTGCATGGTCGTGGGGCATGAGCCAAAGCGGATCTTTCCATGTCGGCGGCGGCGGCGGTGCTGGCAAAGCCAATTTCCAGGATTTGTCGATCACGAAATGGATCGACAATTCCTCTGCCGAATTGATGAAGTATTGCGCCAATGGCGACCACTTCCCCAGCGCCACATTGTATATACGCAAGGCCGGCAAGGTCCCGCTGGAATATCTTGTCATCAAGATGGGCAAAATGATGATCACGTCAGTGTCGACCGGCGGGTCCGGCGGCGAAGACCGCCTGACCGAGAATATCACGCTGAACTTTGCCGAAGTGAAGGTTGAGTACAAAAAGCAGAAAGAAGACGGTTCGGGCGAAGCGGCGAAGGAATTCCCGTGGAACATCGCCAAGAACTCGGCCGACGTGGATCTGAAGTAATCACGACCGCGAAACAGGTGGCAAGGCGCTGGATGGTTCCAGCGCCTTGCCACACATTGCCCCTTGTCCGGAGGACAACACGTGACCGTCGATCCACGCGAATTTTTGAAGCAGAACGACCTGCAAGGTGCCCTTGCGGCGTTGCAAGATCAGGTGCGCGCCAAGCCTGGCGATGCAAAATTACGGATTTTCCTGTTTCAACTGCTGTGCGTCATGGGCGACTGGAAACGGGCGATTATGCAGCTCAAGCTGTGTGCCGAACTGGATGCTGCCGCGATCCCGATGGCGCAAACCTACCGCGAGGCGATCATCTGCGAGGTTTACCGCGAAAAGGTCTTTGCGGGCGAAAAGGACCCTTTGATTTTTGGCGAGCCGCAAGAGTGGGTCGCCCTCATGATTGAAGCCAACCGCGCGCTGGCGCAGGGCCATCCGAGTAAGGCAAACGAATTGCGCGATGCTGCGTTTGCGCAGGTTCCGGATGCCGGCGGCACGCTGAATGGCGAACGGTTCGATTGGGTCGCCGACGCCGATATGCGCCTTGGGCCGCTGCTGGAAATCATCGTCAACGGCAAATACTTTTGGATGCCGTTCAGCGCGATCAGCACGCTGACCGTGGACGCACCCGAAGACCTGCGCGATTCCGTATGGACCGCGGCAAACCTCACCTTGCAGAACGGCAGCGGCTTTGTGGCGTTGATCCCGTCCCGCTATGTCGGCACCACGGCGTCCGGTGATCCAATGGCGATGATGTCGCGCACCACCACGTGGACCGACCTTGGCAACGACACCCATGTTGGCACCGGGCAACGCCTGCTGACGACAGGGGATAGCGATGTGGCGATCATGGACCTGCGCGAACTAAAGATGGATGCGGTGATGACGGATGGCTGACAAGACCATCACCGAACGCCTGCAACCGTCCTTGCTGGATCGGTTGACGGATGACGAGCCGGGCAACAAGACCGAGAGCCGCGATAGCCGTGTGATCAACCTTGGCCGCCTGCGCGACATCGTGCGCCGCGATCTGGCTTGGTTGCTGAACAGCAGCAATATGGATTCAATCCTGGATTCAGAGGCCTATCCCCATACCTCGCGGTCGGTTCTGAACTACGGCATCCGGGATGCCTCTGGTGACTTTTCGACGGAGAATCGGGCCGACGCGATCCGTACGGCGATCGAGCTGGCGATTACCCGGTTCGAGACGCGGATCATTCCCGGTACCTTGGAAGTCACAATGCGCGAGACCAAAGAACGCAAGCGGGCTGTCGTGGATTTCGACATTCACGCGGATATGTGGGCGCAGCCTGTCCCGATGGAGCTGTATCTGCGCTCTCAGGTGGATCTGATCACCGGTGAGCTGTCCTTGGATAGCAGGGCGTAGCGTCATGGATACACGCCTTCTTAAACACTACGAGGCTGAACTGGCCTACCTGCGCGAAATGGGCGCGGAATTTGCCGGGTCGTTCCCCAAGATCGCGTCGCGTCTTGGCATGGACGGGGTCGAGGTGTTGGACCCCTATGTCGAACGCCTGCTGGAAGGCAGCGCATTCCTGTCGGCTCGCGTGCAGCTGGAACTGGAAATGCAGTATCCGGCCTTTACCACGCACCTGCTGGAAATCATCTATCCGCATTATCTAGGCCCGACGCCGTCAACGATGATCGCGCAACTGCACCCCGATATGAGCAACGCTTCGTTGGCCGACGGTCATGTGCTGCCGCGCCATACCACGCTGCGGTCACGGCTGGTCGAAGGGGCGCAAAAGGGATGCATTTATCGCACGGCGTCTGACCTGACCCTTTGGCCGATCGAGATTGCAGAGGCCGAATATATCGATGGGCGCGGCGAGCTTGTCGCCGCCGGCGTCGCGGGTGACAGCGATGCGCGCGCCGCCGTGCGTCTGCGCCTGCGCCGTCATGGCGGTGCACCAATCGGTGAATTGCCGCTGGATAAGCTTAGTTTGTTTCTGGGCGGCAAGGGCGTGCGCGGCTGGCAGTTGCATCAACTGCTGTGCACTGAAACGACGGGCGTTGTGGCGCGCGGCGTTGATCGCCGGGCGGATTGGACGGTGCGCCTGACGGGGGGCGTCGTGCCGCGCGGGTTCGAACGCGACGAGGCGCTGCTAGAAACCCCAAAGCAAAGCTTTGACGGATACCGCTTGCTGCAAGAATATTTTGCAATGCCCGAACGGTTCCATTTCGTGGATGTGACCGGGCTCTCTGCCGGTTTGGCGCGAACCACGGATGACGCGATGGACGTCTATATCCTGCTGCGCGACGGCCTGCCTGATATTGCATCTGGCATCACCGCAGAGGCGTTCTCCCTCAATTGCGTGCCAGCCATTAACCTGTTCGAAAAGCGTAGCGACCGGGTCCACATCACATCGCGCGACGTGGCGCATCATGTCGTCGCTGACCGCACCAGCCCGCTGGATTTCGAGGTTTTCTCGATCTTGTCGGTCAAGGGGATCAACGGCGAAGGGCAGGACGACATCACGTTCCGGCCGTTCTATTCCGCCGACGATTTCTCGCCTGCTGGCGATAGCCACGCCTCTTATTACACGGTCACGCGCAAGATGCGGCAGCGCACCGAAAAGGAACGCCTGAAAGGCGCGCGCACCAGCTATCTTGGCTCGGAAACCTACCTTAGCTTGGTCGACCGGAACGAGGCACCTTATCCCGCAGACATGAACCAGCTGTCGGTGCGGGCACTGGTGACGAACCGCGATCTGCCGATGATGCTTCCGACCGGAGAGACGGATTTGTTCCATCTGCCCGACGGCGGCCCGGTGCAGTCGATCACGACCCCCGTCAGCCAAACACGCCCGCGTCCGACTTTGGCGCAGGGCGATGCGGCGTGGCGATTGATCAGCCATCTGAGCCTCAACTACCTGTCCATTGCTGACACCGATCAAGGCGAAGGCGCGCAGGCGCTACGCGAACTGGTCGGCCTTTATGCACCCAAGGGCGACCGCGGGATTATGTTGCAGATGGAAGGCATCGTATCAGTATCAAGCCGCCCCATCGTGCGGCGGATCAGCGACGGGGTGCTGTCCACAGCGGTGCGCGGTCTGGAAATCACACTGGTCTTTGACGAAAGCTTTTTCGAGGGCACCAGCGTCTATCTGCTGGGTGCCGTGCTGGAACGGTTCTTTCGTAAGTATGTGACGATCAACAGTTTTACCGAAACAGTCCTGCGCACACAACAAAACGGAGAAATCGCGCGATGGCGACCAGAGACAGGTCTGGGGCGGATCATTTGACGCATTTCCAGCGCCTGATCGACGACCCCGAGAGTCATCACATCTTTCTGGCTTTGCGCATTATCGACGCGCAGTTCGGTGATGCGCCCCGCATGGGCGAATCCCGCCGCCCGCGTGAAGACGCGGTGCGTTTGGGACAAGAGCCGCGCATGGCGTTTCCGCCCACCACAATCAGTGCCTTTAAAGCCCCCGGCACCGCGCCCGGCAAGCTGACGAACCGGTTCTTTGGCTTTTTCGGCCCGCACGGCCCGCTACCGCTGCATCTGACGGAATACGCACGCGAGCGGCAGATCAACCACCGCGATCCGTCCTTTGTCGCCTTTGCGGATATGCTGACCCACCGGCTGATGTCGCTGATGTATCGCGCTTGGTCCACGGGGAACCCGGCGGTTGATTTTGACCGCGGCACGGACACTGAATTTAGCCGCCACGTTGCCGCATTGGCCGGGTTTCACGGCACGGCATTAACCCAGCGCGACGCGATGCCGGATCTTGCCAAACGGCACTTTGCCGGACTGATGGGCTCTGCCGTTAAAAACGCCGAAGGGCTGGTCGCGATCCTGTCCGGCTTTCTTCAGGCGCCTGTGCGGATGCAGGAATTTATCGGATCGTGGCTAGAGCTTGAGGCAGACGATCAGTGGCAGCTTGGTAAAGGTGGCGGGCTGGGACAAACCACCAGCATCGGTGCCCGCGTCTGGAGCCGGAACGCAAAGTTTCGCCTGATTATCGGACCCGTGCCGCTGGCCGACTACCAACGCCTGCTTCCAGGTCAGCCGACGATGAACAAGCTGGCCGCGATTGTTCGCAACTACGTTGGGGACGCGCTGGATTACGACGTGAACGTCGTGCTGAAGGCGTCCGATGTGCCGCAATCCGTCTTGGGGCAATCGACCCAGCTAGGCCTGACCAGTTGGCTGGGGCCGCGCAAAAGTTCGGCCGATGCCGGCGAGCTTTATCTTGAACCGCAACATCTTGGCGAACGGGCCCCGCGCGACATCGTCGCGCCCCGTGTAATCAAAGGAATGAACCCATGACAGAGATCAGCCGCGTCGCCCTTTTTGGCAAGCTTAATGCGCTTGGGTACAAATCCGTCGAGGGTGCCACGGTCTTCTGCAAAATGCGCGGCAATCCTTATGTGGAAATCGTACATTGGCTGGCGCAGATCGTGCAGCTGCCGGACAGCGATTTCAAACGGATCATGGATCACTACAAGATTGATACCGGGCGGCTGGCTGCGGATATGACGGCGGCGCTGGACGCTTTGCCGCGCGGGGCCAGCACGATTTCCGATCTGTCGCAGCACCTAGAGGACGCGATGGAACGGGCGTGGGTTTATGGCTCGCTGCTGTATTCATCGTCGCAGGTGCGCACCGGGCATCTGGTACTTGGGATGATGAAGACCAAGAATTTGCGCAATATCTTTCTTGGGATTTCACGCGAATTCGCGCGGATTTTGCCCGATGATCTGGCCGATAACTTTGCCACTATTACCGATGGATCACCCGAAGAACGGCTGGTGCCCCAAGACGGGTCCAGCACGGGCGGCGGCGCTGTCCCAGGAGAGGCCTCTGGCGCGATGTCGCCGGCATCAATGGGCAAGGAAGAGGCGCTAAAGCAGTTCTGCACCGATATGACCCAGCAGGCGAAGGACGGTAAAATCGACCCCATCGTCGGGCGCGACGAGGAAATTCGCCAGATCGTCGACGTGTTGATGCGGCGCCGGCAAAACAACCCGATCCTGACCGGTGAAGCCGGCGTTGGTAAAACCGCCGTCGTCGAAGGCTTTGCCCTGCGGATTGCGCGCGGCGACGTGCCGCCCGCGCTGCAAGGCGCGCGGCTGCTTGCGCTGGATGTCGGCCTTTTACAGGCTGGTGCGAGCATGAAGGGCGAGTTCGAGAACCGGCTGAAGTCGGTGATCGAGGAAGTTCAGGCCTCTACCACGCCGATCATCATGTTCATTGACGAGACGCACACGCTGGTTGGCGCGGGCGGCGCGGCGGGTACTGGTGATGCGGCGAACTTGCTGAAACCTGCATTGGCGCGGGGCACGCTGCGGACTATCGGCGCGACGACATGGGCCGAATATAAGAAACATATCGAAAAAGACCCGGCACTGACCCGGCGTTTTCAGGTCGTCGCCGTCGAAGAGCCCGGCATCGCCAAGGCCATCATGATGATGCGCGGCATCGCGTCGATGCTGGAAAAGCACCACAATGTGCAGATCCTAGACGAGGCGATTGCGGCGGCGGTCGAACTGTCGGCGCGCTATATCCCTGCGCGGCAACTTCCCGATAAATCCGTCAGTGTGTTGGACACAACCTGCGCCCGCGTGGCGATCAGCCAACACGCCGTACCGGCAGAGGTGGACGACGCCCGCAAGCGCATCGATTCACTCAATACCGAAATGGATATCATCGGCCGTGATGAAACGGCAGGCTTTGACGTGGCCGAACGGCGAGCAGGTGTGCAGCTGATGCTGGACGCCGAACAGCAGCGTTTGGCTGATCTGAACGTGCGCTGGGACGCCGAAAAGGCTGTCGTCAAAGACATTTTGGACCTGCGGGCTAAGCTGCGCGACGACGGTGCCCCGGTGGACGGGGCAGAGGCCGAGGCGCTGGCTGAGTCCAGCGATGCGGACCGCGCCGAATTGATGACCCAATTGCGCGCCAAAAACGCAGAACTGCACGCATTGCAGGGCGAAATCGCCTTGATCCTGCCGATTGTCGATCAGCAGGCCGTGGCCAGCGTCATCGGCGACTGGACCGGCATTCCGGTCGGCAAGATGGTCAAGGACGAGCTGGACACAGTCCTGAACCTTGAAACCCATTTGGCCAAACGCGTGATTGGCCAAGATCATGCGATGAAGATGATCGCCAAACGTATCCAAACCAGCCGCGCCGGGCTGGATAACCCTAACAAACCGATCGGTGTTTTTCTGCTTGCTGGCACATCCGGCGTCGGCAAAACCGAAACCGCGCTCGCCTTGGCAGAGGTGCTCTATGGCGGCGAGCAAAACGTCATCACCATCAACATGAGCGAATACCAAGAGGCGCATACGGTTAGCTCTCTGAAAGGCGCGCCTCCGGGGTATGTGGGCTATGGCGAGGGCGGCGTGCTGACCGAAGCGGTGCGGCGCAAACCTTATTCGGTCGTGCTACTGGACGAGGTCGAAAAGGCCCACCCGGATGTGCACGAGGTGTTCTTTCAGGTCTTTGACAAGGGCGTCATGGAAGACGGCGAGGGCCGCGTGATCGATTTTAAGAATACGCTGATCCTGCTGACGTCTAACGCGGGGTCTGACCTGATTATGGACCTGTGCATTGATCCAGAACTGATGCCGGATATCGACGGGCTGACCAAAGCCATGCGCGATCCGCTTTTGAAGGTCTTCCCGGCTGCGCTGCTCGGGCGCATGGTAACCATCCCGTATTATCCACTGTCGCCGGATATGATCGGCAAGATCACAGCGCTGCAATTGAACCGGATTCAAAAGCGCGTCACGGAAAACCACAAAGTGCCATTCAGCTATACCGATGCGGTCGTGACCGAAATCGTAAGCCGCTGTCAGGAACTGGAATCCGGTGGCCGCATGATCGATGCAATCGTGACGAATACAATGCTGCCCGACATTTCGGCCGAGTTTTTGAACCGGATGATGCAGGGCAAAACGGTCAACCGGGTCGCGATTGACGTCGAAGACAACAATTTCACCTATCATTTCGACTAAACTCAAACCGCCCCGCGCCTAACCAAAAGAGGAACCAATGGCCACGCTGTTCAATTCGGCCTTTACCTTTAAGGGCCAGAAAAACCCGCAGGATATCAAACTGCTGGCGACCGCTATTGAAGGCGGGATCAGCACTGTGCCCGTCGCTTTTGTCGAGTTTCTGGCAAAGGACAAGGCGCTGGACCTAGGAGACATTGTCGGCACGCAGGCTGGTGTTGCGATGTCCGGGGAAAAGGGCGGCACGCAGCGGTTCTGGGGCACTTGCATCAGCGCCGAGGCGAAAGGCGTTGTTGATGGCCGGGGCCGCTACCTTATGGAATTGCGGCCTTGGCTTTGGTTTCTGACACGTTCGCGGAACAATCGCATTTTCCAGCAGATGAAGGCGACTGCGATCATTCAGGATATTCTGGGCGACTACGGCTTTAGTGGCGACCTGGCCATCAAACACTCGAATACCGACATTGAACGGGAATATTGCACGCAATATCGCGAAACCGATTATGACTTTATCGTCCGCTTGTTAGAGGACGAAGGGTTCTATTACTATTTTGACCACCAAGAGACCGGCGTGAAGATGATTATCGCCGATCAGGTCAATACCCACGAACCCCCGACCGCCGATGACAATGTGCCATTTCGCGAACTGCAGGGCGGGGGGCGGATTGAACATTTCGGTCAATGGGGCGCGGTAGACCGGGCTGTCACAGGCAAGGTAACGCTGCGCGATTATGATTTTGAAAAGCCAACGTCTGACCTGACCGTCAGTGCGTCCATCGAAAGCGGATCGCACCCGTATAAGGGTTATGAGGATTACCGCTATCCCGGTGGCTATATCGCCGCCGACAAAGGAGAGAGTAAGGCCGCCGCTTTGATCGAGGCACAGGCGGCGGGCCATAAGACATGGCGCGGGACGGGCAATATTACGCATTTGACGCCGGGCAAGGTGTTCGAATTGACCGATCATCCGCGCCACAAAACCTCCGCTGACAGCGTGTTTATGGCCACGAAAGTCACGCAGTTTTTCCGCTCAGAGGTGGACACCGACAAGCTGGGGGAAACCCTATTGCAGGGCTTGTATGCATCCACGATTGCCGCGCAGGAAAACGTGACGATGACCTGCGAGGCAGTACTGAAATCCAAACCGTTCCGGATGCCTGCCAAGGTGCCGCGCCCCCAGATGTCCGGCGTGCAGACCGCAAAGGTCACTGGCAGCGCTGGCGAGGAAATCACGGTTGATAAATATGGCCGCATCAAGGTGCAGTTCCATTGGGACAGGTCCGGTAAAATCGATGAAAAGTCGTCGTGCTGGGTGCGCACCATGATGCCGTGGACCGGTAAAAACTGGGGTATGGTGTCTTGGCCGCGCGTTGGGCAAGAGGTCGTTATTCAGTTCGAGGAAGGCAACCCGGATCGCCCGCTTTGCGTGGGGATGCTGTACAACGCCGACACGATGCCGCCCTATGAATTGCCCGGCAACGCGACGCGCAGCGGGATCAAGACCAACAGCTCTAAGGGGGGCGGCGGTTATAACGAGTTGATGTTCGAGGATAAGGCAGGCGACGAACTTGTCCGCATTGGCGCGGAAAAGGACTTTGTCCAGACCGTCCAGAATGCGGCCCATGTGCGCGTCGGATATGCCCAAGAAAAAGATACGAAGGTCGCAGCAGCCCAAGACAAACGCAGCATGAAGCTAGAGGTGGAAAACCACCTTGATGAGATTGTCGATCAGGGTGACCATAGCTTTGAGGTCAAGACCGGCAGCCAGACGATTAAGATCAAGACCGACAAGACGGAAAAGATCGAAGGCAAGTCAAAGCTGACTGTGACGGGTGATGTCACAGAAGACATTGAATCCGGTGATTTTTCGCAGACGGTCCAATCCGGAAATGTGGACCGCAAAGTTAGCCGCGGCAATGAAACTGTCAAATTGGGCACCGGTAATTTTTCCGTCAAAGCCGATGCGGGCAAGATCGACCTGACCGCGATGACCTCTATCACGCTGACCGTCGGGCCAAGTTCAATCAAGATTGCCCCGGATGGCGTGACGATCAAAGGGCCGATGATCACCATCGACGCAAGCGCGTCGGTCGCGATCAAGGGTGCGATCACCGAGGTCAAAGGAAGCGGGATGCTGACCCTGAAGGGCGGCATGACGATGATCAATTGATGAAAGGGGCAGGGATGACCAATCGGTTCGACGATCTGAAAAAAGTGCCCTCCCAACCAGCGGTGCGCCTGTTGGCCATGGAAAGCGCCAAGCTGACGACAAAGCTGACGACACCGGCGAACGCGAGTGTGTCGGACGTTATGACCGCCTTGGCGGGCGAGGCGGCTTATGTGGATATGCTGCGGCTGATGTCCGTGGCCTTGCCTGCACGAGAGCGGACGTGGTGGGCGTGCCTCGCGGCGCGCGATCTAATCGGTCCGGTGGACAAAGTGCCGCTACCTTTGGAGCTGGCAGAAGGATGGGTGCGCAAACCAAGCGATGCAGCCCGCACGGCGGCCCGCAATGCTGTCGACCTTGCCGATATTGATGATGAAACAGTGCTCTGCGCCACCTGTGTGGTGTTTTGCGATGACAAGCTGGGGCCGGGCGATCTAGCGCAATATCCCGGACCGCCGGGGGCCGGGGCCGTTGCTGCCTTTGCCATAAACGTCAAGGCTTTGGCCTGCGGGGCGGGCTTCGGGGAAACCGCTGACGTGCTGATCAATCGCGCCTTGGACATCGCGCGCGGCGGGAACGGCCAACTGGCACTGCCACCACGACCCAAGAAGGAACCCACAGCATGATGCCCTGCGCCCGCATAACGGACATGCACGTCTGCCCGATGGTGACCCCCAGCGTGCCGCCGATCCCGCACGTCGGCGGGCCGGTTGCGCCGCCCGGATTGCCGACTGTGCTGGTCGGATTGCTGCCAGCGGCCCCGATGGGCAACATGGCGATTTGCGTCGGCCCGCCAGATGTCTTGGCCAAGGGATCGGCCACAGTATTGATCGGAAGCAAGCCCTGCGTGCGCATTGTCATGGATACAACGGCGCATGGCGGTATGGTGGCAGGACCCGGCTGTCCGACGGTAATCGTAGGTGGATAAGACGTTAAAATGACTGTGACTTTGCATTTCCAATCGACTGGCATGATGCCAACCAACGGCAAACCGTTCCGCATGGTCGGCGGCGCGATGACGCTTGGCCGGTCGGATCAAAACGACATGGTGCTGCCGGACCCGGACAAGGCGATCTCTGGCCGGCACTGTGCGATCGAGGACCACGGCGGCAATATCGTCGTCATTGATTTCAGCACCAACGGTACCTTTTTGAACTATGGCAAAATGCCTTTGGGCAAGACGCCGACGCCCTTGAACGACGGCGATATCCTGTCGATTGGCCGGTACGAGTTGTTGGTGGAAATTGCAGCGGCGGACACCGGGCCAGTCTTGACCGATCCTATGGATGACTTCACATCCGGCCCCGTATCATCCCCCCCCTTCGCTCCTGCCGCGACTGCGGCAACGGGCGGCGATATGGCGGATTTCATGGACCCGTTAGGGGATGACGACGATTTTCTGGACGATTTGCTGGGCGGCCCGATTGCCGGGCCATCGGGCATCCAGCGCGATGTGTTGGGTGATGATGGTTTGTTGCCGCCGCTCGGCGATGACGACGATGATTTTCTCAAACCAGCGCCAGAACCTGACCGTCCAGCGCAATCGTCCCATTCGTCGTCAATGTCGGACATGATCCCAACACCCGCCCCGGCGACCAGTACCATCCCGGACGATTGGGATCTGGATGTACCCTCTGGTGCCGACGACCCCTTTGCCTTGCCAGATGTGGTGCCTGATGTTGTGCCGGACCTTATACCGGACACGTCGCCACCGCCGCCTGTGATACCTGCAGCGCAGGAACCGGTGTTTGCCGACATTCCTGCACAGGCTGCTGCAACGCAGCACTCGGGCGGATCAGATGACGCGGCACGCGCCTTTTTAAAGGCGCTGGGTGCGGACGATCTGAACATTCCCGACGCAGAGCTGGCACAGACGATGACCCGGCTGGGCGGCGTTCTGAACACGATGATCGGCGGGGTCCGCGAAATCCTGATGACGCGGCAGTCGATCAAATCCGAATTCCGGATGCACCAAACGGTCATTTCGGCGGGCGCGAACAACCCGCTGAAATTCTCGGTCAGTGTGGATCAGGCGATCAACGCGATGGTGCGCCCTGCGGTCAAAGGCTATCTGCCCGCCGCCGCCGCCGTTTCAGAGGCGCTGGACGATATCAAAGCCCACGAGGTGGCGATGATGACCGGGATGGAGGCTGCGCTGAAAGGCGTGCTGGCCCGGCTGGACCCCAAGCGGCTGACAGAACGCATTGCGGCAGATAGCAGCTTGCGGTCCGTGCTCAGTAACAAAAAGGCCCGCTATTGGGACGTGTTTGAAACCCAGTATTCCGAAATTTCGGATCAGGCGGAGAACGATTTCCACGAGCTGTTTAGCAAAGAATTCGCGCGCGCCTACCAAGACCAGCTCGAAAGGCTCAAGACCAAATGATGGATACAAGAAGGAGCGTTTATGTCTTGGGATAGCAAGGTTTTGTGGACTGAGGGCCTGTTTTTGCAGCCCCACCACTTTCAACAGGCCGACCGCTATACCGAAGCATTGGTTGCGGGGCTTGCCCGCCGGATTACGCCCTATGCATGGGGTGTCTCGGCGCTTGAAATTGATATGGACGTCCTGAAGGTTGGGCAGTTTGCGGTCAAATCCTGCGCCGGACTGACCCAAGACGGCACTGTGTTTCGTGTGCCTGGCGCCGACGATCACCCCCCCGCGCTAGAGGTCCCGCCCGGCACTAAGGACTGCGTTGTTTACCTGAGCATCCCGCAGCGCCGGGAAGGCGCGGCAGAGGCTGATCGCACCGGGGCCGAATTGTCCAACACCCGGTTTCGCATGGCAGAACTGGAAGTCACGGATACCGCCGGGTCCGGTCGCAAGGCCGCCATGCTGACCGTCGGCAAGCTGCGCCTGCAATTTGCGCTGGATGTCGACGATCTTGCGGATCGCCTTGTGATCCCCATTGCCCGCATCGTCGAGGTCCGGTCGGACCAAGAGGTCATCTTGGATGGATCGTTCATTCCGTCCTGCCTTGATATTCGCGCCGCCGCGCCGCTGATCGGCTTTTTGCAAGAGCTTGAAGGTTTGCTAGCGCACCGCATGACCGCGCTCGCTGGGCGGATTGCGCAAAATGGGTCGGCCAAGGGTGCGGCGGAAATTCAGGACTTTTTGCTGCTGCAATGCATCAACCGGCTGTTGCCCGTGATGCGGCACAGCTTGGCGATTGAAAACGTGCATCCGGTTCAATTCTACCGCGATTGCGTGGCGCTGGCTGGTGAGCTGTCGACCTTTATGGCCCCGCAGAAACATCCGCCTGAATTTTCGCCCTACCAGCATCATGATCTGACGCTGACGTTTTCGACGGTGATCCGATTGCTGCGGCAGTATCTGTCGTCCGTGCTGGAACAGACCGCCGTGTCGATCCCGCTAGAGCCGCGTAAATACGGCATCTCGGTCGGGGTGATTGCGGATCGCAAGTTGATCAGCACGGCGGGCTTTGTGTTGGCTGTCAGTGCCGATGTGCCAGGCGAAAACCTGCGCCGCCACTTTGCCGGGCAGGCCAAGATCGGATCGGTCGAGGAAATTCGCCAGTTGGTCAACTCTGCCCTGCCGGGGATTCCCATGCGGCCGTTGCCCGTGGCACCGCGCCAAATCCCTTACAGCGCAAATGTGGTATACTTTGAATTAGACAGCGACACGCCGATCTGGGGCAAGATGACAACCTCTGGCGGGATCGCGGTGCATGTCTCGGGTGAATACCCGGGGTTAAAGATGGAGCTCTGGGCCATTCGGCACGGGTAGGATGAAAAAAAGATGACGATGTCTGACGACGACCCGTTTGCAGAACCAGACGACACCGAACGCACGGTGATACGTCCCAATCCGGGTGGCCGTCGTCCTGCCGCGGCGCCGCCGCAGGCCGCCCCGCAGCCGCCGGATCCCGCGCGCAGCACCCCTGCGCCGCGGATGGCTGGCGGCGTAGATGCGCCGACCTTGACCGGCATGAACCCCTTGAACGCGGCCGCCGCGACCCTGTTTGCACTGGTCGGACGCATTCGCAACCGCGCCCAGCATCCTGACCCCGACGCCCTACGTCTGTCCGTCGTCGCCGAAGTGCGCGCGTTTGAGGTGCGCGCTCTGCATGAAAAGATCGACCCATCGGCGATCAAAGTGGCCCGCTACGCAATCTGCGCGACGCTGGACGATGTGGTGCTGAACACGCCCTGGGGCAGCTCTTCGCAATGGGCGCAGCAATCTATGGTCGCGACGTTTCACCGCGAAACCGTCGGCGGCGACCGCTTTTATGACCTGCTCTCGCGTCTGGAAAAGGACCCGGGCCGCAATCTGGACATGCTTGAGTTCCTTTATATGTGCCTGTCGCTGGGCTTTGAAGGGCGGCTGCGCGTCGAACAGGGCGGCGCTGAAAAGCACACCGAAGTGCGGCGCGGATTGGCCCGGATCATTCGCACGCAGCGCGGCGATCCTGACCGCAATTTGTCACCGCATTGGATGGGGCTCGACCTGCCGCACCGTATCTTGTCGGCGTGGAAGCCGTTCTGGATTTCCGTCGGTGCCGTGGCCGCAATCCTTGTCGCAGGCTTTATGACGCTGTCCTATTTGCTGAATGCGCAAACCCAGAATGTCATTGGTCAACTGTCGGTGCTGGACCCCGGCGGGGTTGCGACGCTGGAACGGCGCGCGCCGCCGGTCCCAGTCCCCGTGACAGCCGCCGACGATGATGCCGCCGTGCAAGCCGTCACCGAATTTCTGAAACCTGAAATCGACGAGGGTCTGGTGAAGATACTGCATGACGCCAATACGATCACCGTCCGGATTGCCGGAAATGGCATGTTCCGGTCAGCGTCCGACGCATTGGTGCCAGAATTCTCAACCCCGCTGGAACGGGTCGCGGCCGCGCTGAAAGACAGCAAGGGGCCGATCATTATTGCCGGACACTCTGACGCGTCACCGATCAGCAGCTCGCGGTTTAAATCCAACATGGAACTGTCGCTCGCGCGGGCCGAAACGGTGCGCAAGACGATTGCCGGCCTCTTTGCGGACCCCGCGCGCCTAAAGGCCGAAGGCCGATCAGACCGCGAACCCATCGCCACGAACGACACCCGGGATGGCCGCGCGGCCAATCGGCGTATCGAAATTGTCCTCATCAAGGAGCAGCAGCGATGAGGGTCCTTCGGTTTCTAGGCTCTGGTATCGGGATCACACTGATCCTTGGTGTAATCCTGTCGCTTTGCCTGTGGTTTGTTGGCGGCTATCTGGGGTTTGGCGACAGCCACCCCTTTGACAGCGTGCTGGGCCGCCTTGTCGGCCTCGCGGTGCTGTGGATCGCCGTGCTATTAATCATCCTACTGATCGTCTTGCGCGCGTCCAAAAAGGACGAGGCACTCACGGATGATATGGTGACGATGGCTGACACCGTCGCCATCGAGGACGAGGTCGTTACCGCCGAACTGGGCGAAATGCGTGATAAACTCAAGACTGCATTGACCGGTTTGCGCAAGTCAAAGACCGGTCGCCGCCATCTGTATCAGGTGCCGTGGTATATCATTATCGGCCCGCCCGGTGCAGGCAAAACGACGGCGATTGTGAATTCCGGTCTGAAATTCCCGCTATCCGACGAAGGTGAAATTGCCGCGATTGGCGGCGTTGGCGGTACCCGAAATTGCGATTGGTGGTTCACCGATAACGCCGTGCTGGTCGACACCGCTGGTCGCTACACCACGCAAGACAGCGACGCCGAGGCCGATAACGCCGCTTGGCTCGGCTTCCTTGGCTTGCTGAAAAAGCACCGCAAACGGCAGCCGATCAACGGTGCGATCATCGCGATCAGCCTGTCCGATCTGTCGATGCAGGACGAGACGACGCAAAAGGCCCATGCGCAGGCCGTGCGGCGGCGGCTGCACGAATTGCGTGAAAAGCTGGGGGTGCATTTCCCGGTCTATATCCTGTTCACAAAAGCCGACCTGATTGCCGGATTTAGTGAATTTTTCGACGGTCTGGCCAAGGACGAACGCGAACAGGTTTGGGGCTTTACGCTGCCCTTGGCAAAAAAAGGCAGCAAAACGCCCACCGTCGCGGCCTTTGATGCAGAGTTTAACTTGTTGATCCAGCAGCTGAATACGCAATCGCTAGAGCGGATTCAGGCCGAAACTGACCCGCAACGCCGCAGCATGATCGCTAGTTTCCCGTCGCAAGTCGCATCCGTGCAGACCGTGGCGCGCGATTTCCTGACCGCCTTGTTTCAGGACAACAAATACGAACACCGCCAGATGCTGCGCGGGGTGTATTTCACATCCGGCACGCAAGAAGGCACGCCGATTGACCGTCTGATGATGGGCATGTCGCGCACCTTTGGCATTGGCCGTCAGGCCATTGGCTCTGGGCGGGGGACCGGGCGGTCGTTCTTTTTGACGCAGTTGTTCGACAACGTGATCTTTAAAGAGGCGGGACTTGTGTCCGCCGATGACAAGGTCGAGCGGCGCTACCGGCTGACCAAGGCTTTGTCCTATGCATCGGTTGTAATCGTGGCGCTCGGCATGGGCTCGCTCTGGGCGCGCAGCTATTTGGGCAATCTTGCGATGCTGGACAACACGCAAGCCGGGATTGTGAGCTACCGCGAACAAGCAGCCCTGATCCCGCCCAGCCCGGTGGGGGATACGGACCTGATCTCGATCCTGCCAGCGCTCAATACCCTGCGCGACATGCCCAACAACCCAAGTGCACGGCCCGTTACGCGATCTGCGGCGCTTGAGTTCGGCCTGTTTCAGGGCCGGGTGATCGGCAACGAGGAAAAGCTGACCTATCGGTCCGCGCTGAATACACATTTCCTGCCGCGCCTATTGCTGCGACTTGAAAATCAGATGCAGGCCAGCATTAACGATCCCGATTTGCTGTATGAGACGCTGAAGGTCTATCTGACCCTTGGCGCGGTTGGGCCGTTAAACCCCGATCTGGTGACAAAGTGGATGCAAGCGGACTGGGAAACAGCCTTTCCCGATGCCAGCCGCGACCAGTTGCGCGCTGACCTGACGCAGCATTTGACGGTGCTGATGGCCGCGCCGATGCAGCCCATTGCGCTGAATAATGATCTGGTTGCAGCGGTGCAAAATGTCCTGACGCAGATGCCGCAAGCGCAGCGGGTTTATAACGCGATTATCAGCTCTCCGGTCGCTGCGGACCTGCCTGAATTCCGCCTGACGGATGTTGGCGGGCCGTCAATCGGCAAGGCGTTTAGCCGGTCATCGGGCAAGCAATTGAACGACGGCATTCCCGGCATTTACACCAAAGCAGGCTTTAACGAGGTCTTTTTAGAAGAAGCGCTGACCGTCGCCGCCCGTATCCAAAGCGAAAATTGGGTCTTGGGCGATGCCGGGCAAGAAGAGCAATCCGAATCCGCGCTGATCAACATGAGCCGCGACGTGCTGGGGCTGTATTACGACGACTATATCCTCAGCTACGACCAACTTTTGGCCGACATCGACGTCATCCCAATGAGCGATCTGCCCAACGCGGTTGAAGTCACCAACGTTTTGTCAGGCACAACGTCACCTATCATCAATGTCCTGAACGCGGTGTCGGCCGAGACGATTTTGACCGAAGCCGAAGGGCAGGGCAGCACAGCCGACGCAGCCGCCGCCCCACTGGGCAACGCGCTTGCACGGCGCACGCTGTCCGCGAAAAGCCGCCTTGTCCTAGAGGCGATGATGTCGGTGCAGGCGGCGCAGACTGGCAAACCCGCGCCAGAGCCCGGCGCACCGATCGAGGCGCATTTCGCGTGGCTGCACAGCCTGACGGCGGAACCTGACGGCCAGCCGTCGCAACTGTCGGGGCTGATCGATATCCTCAAGGACGTCTACCAAGAGCTGAGCAATCTTAACTTTGCAGGTGGGGTGGGCAATCCGCAGGCGACCAGCACGGCGCTGCCGCAGTTCCAAGCGGCGGCAGGACGGATTGACGACGGGCCAATGAAACGTTGGGCTTCTCAAATCACGGTGGGGTCCAAGGGGATCGCCACCGAAGGTACGCGGGCGGGCATCAACGACAGTTGGCAGCAAACTGTGCTGCCGCTGTGCCAGCGCGTCACCACAAATACCTATCCGTTTGAAAAGCGGGCCAATGCTGATGCGGGACTGGCGGAGTTTACGGAATTGTTCCGCCCCGGCGGGCAGATGGATGCCTTCTTCAAGGCCAATCTTGAAAAGCTGGTGGATGTGTCCAAAAGCCCGTGGACGTTCAGACCGGGGGCAGGGACTGACCTTGGGGTATCGCTAGCCGTCTTGACCCAATTCGAAAACGCAGCCCTGATCCGCGCCGCATTCTTTGCCGGATCGCCATCGCTGACGCTGTCGTTCCAACTGACGGCAGAGGCGCTGGACCCCAAGGCCGAAGGCATCGTGTTGGACATCGACGGGCAGACCGTCGGGTTCGTTCATACCCAAGGCACGCCGGGCACCGTGGCCATGCAATGGCCCGGCAGCGTCGGCGCGGCGCGGGTTAAATTCTTGCCGCAACAGTCCAGTTCCGAAAGCGAAATTGTGCGCAACGGGCCTTGGTCATTGTTCCGGATGCTTGACGTGGCAGAGGTGCGCAACACAAGCGCGCCAGACAAAAAGCGCGTCATCTTTAACCTTGGTGGCCGGATCGCGATTTTCCAGATGCAATCCGGCGGGGCGATCAACGCCTTTAGCCTTAAGGCGATCAGCGACTTCAGCTGCCCGACGTCGTTTTGAACGCCGCGGGTTTCGCAGCATACGGCAAAATTCCCGCGCTTGGGGATTTCCTGCGGATCAATGCGCCGCAGTCATTTGTCACGCCTTGGGATGCGTGGCTGCAAAGCGCCCTGGTTGCGGCCAAACAGGCCTGCGGGGATCGATGGCAAGAGTGCTATTTTTCCGCGCCGATCTGGCGGTTTACCTTGGCACCCGGGCTGGCGGGGCCAGATGGCGTTTTGGGTGTGATGATGCCGTCCGTGGACCGGGTCGGCCGCGAATTTCCGCTGACGCTGTTTGCAGCAGCAGGTCCAGATCCAGTCGCTGCACATCATGCCAATGCGCTGACCTTTGCCAACCTCGAAGATATCGCCCTTAATGCGCTGTCCGACGACACCAGCCGCGATGGATTGGCCGTCGCCTTGGCACAGATTGCCGCGCCGCAGACGGGCGGCAACCCGCAGCAGGCGCGCCGCAGCATGTGGTCGGCGTTGACCCCGGATGGCTCGCGATCCGTTGCCTTTACCGGACTGCCGGACCCCGCCAACTGCACCGGTTTTTTCGATCTGACAGCGGCAGACTGGCCTGACGTGCAACCACAGGATCTGACGGTATGACCCGATTGCGCCACACGGCGACCACCCATGTGGGCAAGGTTCGCAAAGTGAACGAAGACAGTATCCTGTCACTGCCCGAACAAAAGGTCTGGGTCGTCTCGGACGGGATGGGCGGTCACGCGGCGGGGGATTTCGCGTCGCAAACGGTTGTGGATACTATCGCCACTATGCCACTTCGCGATGGCCCCGCAGAACAGATGCAGGCGCTGCGCCAGTCAATCCTGACCGCCCACGACATAATCCTTGCGGAAATTGACGCGCGCGACGGGGGCACCATTGGTGCGACGGTGGTGGCGCTGATGATCTCGGACGCGCATTTCGTCTGTTTTTGGGCCGGTGACAGTCGCCTGTATCGCCTACGTGATGGCGTAATTGAAATGCTGACGACGGATCATTCGATTGTGGCTGGCCTTGTGCTCAGCGGTGATTTGACCTGGGATGAGGCGGAAAAGCATCCCCATTCCAATGCGATCACCCGCGCCGTTGGCGTAGGTGACGTGTTGGAACTGGACAAAGTACGCGGCGCGTTGGAACGCGGCGACAGGTTTTTGCTGTGTTCAGATGGTTTGACCAAATATGCTGGGTTCGAAACCTTGCGCGCCGCTTTGCAGGATACGCCGATTGAAATGGTGACAGATAAACTGTTGACCATCGCGCTCGATGGCGGCGGCGGCGATAACATCTCTTTTATCGTTGTAGATGTAATTTAACGAGTCCGTTGATTTTTTTAAGTAGTATCAAAGGAGCACGTCATGGGTGTATCAAGTCACACTTTCGATAAGGGAATGGTAGAGGCAGCGCTTAGTCGCTCTGGCGGCGTCGGGCTTGGTGCCTATGCTTACGGGCCAGAGCTGCCAGCAAGTATGCGCAACGCCAAGCCGACCGGTAAAAAAGTTGGCCATGTCTATATCCACGTCAAAGGCGATGGCGACAATCTTGTCGGGGCGAATGCGGGGCGCGATGACCGATCCTTATTCGCCGACACACAGACCGCCGTGAATGCCATTGTCGAGGTGTTGGCGACGGCGACCTGCAAGTCTGCATTGGGCAGGCTTGATCAGGACCCGCAGCCCAATGCACAGGAATGGATCAAGTCCATTCCCGTGACCGGGCATTATTACGGCTATGCGGCGGGGCAAAACGCGACCAAACGCAAGATAGCCACGGTGGCGGTCAACATGCGGTCGCATGGTGACGCGCTGTTTATCTCCTCTTGTTATCCCGACAGCTTTCAGGCGGCCCCTGCGCCTGCACTCGCAGGCACATGACCTAAATCTAGGGCTGCGCAGTCGTCAGGATGCTGCTGTCCAGCGATTGGACCGTCCCGACGGCGTTCTGGAGTGCGGCAGCAAAGCTGTCCGCGCTCTCTGTTGTGGGGCGCAGGCCGTCGAAAATCTGATCGTCCGCATGGATCACAACGACCTGCGTTTTGCCCAGGGTCGTGTCATCCACGGTGAACGCCAGCTTGGTGCCATCCGCAGCATCGGCCAGCGGATAGGCGACGCGGACAGTGACCTCTCCTGCTTGGCCCGCGCGCAGACTGGCGACGCTGTTGTCTGTGATCAAGATGTTGGGCAGCAGGTGGAACACATTCCCGGACACATCCAGCGCGGATACAAACAGAAACCCATCGGTCGTGTCAGCGGGGATCACGACGTCAATGACGGGGTTATCACCGACCAAGTATTGGCCTTTGGGGTTCATGCTGTTGTCAGCGCCGTTCAGGAACTTGATCGCGATCCCGCCGGATGGGGCGGCGGGCAGGACCGTGGACATCAGGCATAAGGTTGGGTTCAACACCTCGACGTTCATGACAAGGTCACGGTCGCCGATCTTGTCCGTCAGCGCGCCCGTGAGCGATGAAAGAGTTTCTGCGCTTGCGACTTGGCCCAGCACCAGCACCTGCCCACCCGCCGGGTAGCCAAGGGGCGGGGTGTCGACCAATTGCAGCGCGCCACAGTCCGCTTGGCTTTGCAAAACTGGGGTCAGATCAGAGGCCGGCAATATCGGCAGGTTCAGCGTGATCTCTGCGGTGCCCGTCAGTCCGGCGGGCATGTTGGCCGCACTAAAGGCCGCGTTTAGGCGGGATTGTTCGGCGGCGTCATCGGTTATCCCGGTGATTTTGACCACGTTCCCGTCCGCAAGCACGCTCCATTCCGGCAGGACAGATACCTGCCCGATAATCTGGACAATATCCTCGCCCCAGGTCGGTGTGATGTCGCCGGTCGACAGCGTCAGATCGCCTGACCCGCCCAGTTCGTCGACCAGCGCCAGCATGTCATCACGCGCGGCTTCTGACGGGACATTTCCGAAAATCTGCGCGCTGCCGTCGGCGGGTCTGGCCGCGACAAGGGTGTAAGGGTCTGCAACGGGATAGACTGGGCCGCTGACTGGGGTCAAATAGCCGAAAAAGAAAACGCCAGCCCCGGCGACGCTGGCGGCAAGCGCTGCCAGAATGCCATATTTCGCACCGTTGCCGCCTGTCTTTTTGGGTGCCGCAGGCGTCAGCGCAGGCTCTGCCTTGGCCGCAGGTTTGACCGTCGTTGGCCGGGGGGCGATAACCGTCCGCTCTTCGGTCTCGTCACCAAAATCAATCTCGGCTTCATCAACGTCAGAGCCAGTAGGCTGGTCAATTTCCGCCAAGACAGCGCGGGCCGTTTGCAACCGCGCCTCGCGGTCGGGGTGGGTCATCTTGTCGATCAGCGATTTCAGCGGCTCTGGCACACCGCTTGTGTCCAATGGCAAAGCCTTGCGTTGGATTACTTCCATCGGGTTCGCGCCGATATTGGGGGGCTTGCCGTTAAAAGCCGCCAGCAAAAGCGCCCCAAGCGCATAGATATCGGCACGCTCGTCCGTTTGCCCGTTCAACTGTTCCGGCGCGGCATAGGCGTATTTGCCTGCAAATTCGTTACCGACAATGGTTTCCGCGCCGGGGTTGGTGTCCTTGGCGATGCCGAAATCGATAATCACGGCGTCGGACGGTTTGCCATGGCGCAGGATGATATTGTCCGGCGACAAATCGCGGTGCACGATATTTTTGGCATGGGCCGCGATCAGCCCTTCGGTGACGCGCCGCGCCACCACCAGCAGATCGGCGGCGGACATGCCGCCATCTTTGATCTTTTGGTCCAGCCCGGGCCCTTCGACGTAGTCCATCACCAGATAGACAAGGCCCGCATTGGTGCGCTGATTGTCATAATACCGCACAACGGCGTCGTGGCGGATTTCGCGCATTTCTTCTTCGCGCGTCATCAGCGCAAGGAAATCTTCGTTGCGCGAATACTCTAGCCGCAGCGCCTTTAGCGCGACAACCCGCCCCGATATTTCGCTTTTGGCGCGGTAGACCTCCGACGTGCCGCCACGGCCCAAGACCTGATCGATCTTGTATGTATTGTTCAGGATATCGCCGATTTGAAAGATGCCACGGTTCGGGTCTCTGTTCATGCGTCTATCCTGTGCTTTACAGCGTCTGGCTTTAGCTTAACGCCTGAAATTCGACGCGTCGGTTGGCGTCGGCTTTGGGGTCGGAGGGGTCGAACAAAAAGCGTTCACCAACGCCAAGCGCTTCCATCCGGTCGAGCGGAAAGGCGCAGTCGGTTCCAAGGAAACGCTTCACTTCTTCCGCGCGCAGCTTTGACAAACGCTCGTTATAGGCGTCCGAGCCAGAGGCGTCGGTATGGCCCAAAATCCGAATGGCTTGCACGTCGGCCGCTTTTAGCGCTGTGCAAAGGGTCATCAGTTTGGGTTTTTGGTCTTCGCGCAATGATGCGGAATCGAAATCGAATGATACGTTGATATTGACCTGATCCTCTTTGGGGATGGCCGTCGCAATGCTTTCGATACTTGCGGTGGTCGCTGGCGCTTCAGCCGTAGCTGGCGCTGCGTCCGGTGCCGCCGCGCCGGGCGTCGCAAGCACAAGGCCGCGTGTTTTCTGGCGATCAAAGGCGTCCTTGATTTCGTCCGCGCTCATCTCGTCTGAGGTTTGGGCAGCAGCTGGCAGCGCGGCCAAAGGGGACAGTAAAACCCCAAACGATAAAACGGTGGTCAAATAGATCAGGCGATATTTCATGGCAAAGGACCTTCATTAAGACTAATCTAGTGAAGGTTTAAGCCTACACCGGCATAGGGTTCAGTGTCACTGAATATCGGCCTTACCCTAAAGACTGAAAGGCGCGGTGCATAATTGACATAGGCCGAACCGTGCCGCACCCTGTCCGCCGAAGACAAAGAAATGATGAAGGGGCGATAGCTTTGCGGATTGTGCCTGTCATTCTTGTTGCCATCGGGGCCTTAACTGTTCCGTTGATCTGGATCGCCGCGCAAAGCGCTATGTCAACGGCGGCCCCCGCGACGCTCAGCGAAGGTGGCTCTGCCATCGATAGTGGTGCCCGGATCGAGATTGAGGGCCTGCGCCAGCAGATCGAAGGGTTGCAGGCCCAGATGGGCGTTATGCAGGAACAGATCCAAACCATCGCATCCCGTCCCGCCGTGATTGCGCCGCAGCAGGATACATTTGTGCAGGTGCCGGAAAGCCAAGGTTTCGTACCTGACGGCGACAACGCCATTCTGGACGCCTATGCGCAGGTCGTCTTGATCGCAAACCGCCGCGAGGTGAACCCCGGCATCAATGTCGGTAATTCGCGGTTCCTAGAAGGGTTCTTGGGCCGCCCGCGTCAGCACCTAAGCAACGACTGCGAAGCGATGGATAATCCCAAGCTGAAGTCCCTGCTGCGCGTTGAATCCGTGGGGCCGATCAGGGTGCAAATGCTGCAGCCCGCTATCGATAGCCTCAAGCGGGTCTTTCGCAACGTCGAAGCCACCGACCCCGATCTTTATGCACGGATCAACACGGCAGGTTCGCTGTGCGTGCGCCAGATCCGCGGCACGGTCGGGCGGACATCGACGCATTCGTTTGGATTGGCCGTTGATCTGAACATCGACGGCAAGCTCGACACGCTTGGTGACGGTAAAACCCAACTTGGCCTGACGATTTTGGCGGACTTTTTCCGCGAAGAAGGCTGGGTCTGGGGCGCTGGCTTTACCCGCGAGGATTCAATGCATTTCGAAGTGTCGCGGCAAATGCTAGAGAAATGGCGCGAAGAAGGCAAAATCTGACGCGCCTTAGTCTTCTGTCACTGCGAACGTCCCGACGGTGCTGCGATGCGCCAGTATTTGCGTCTGATCCCCGTCGACAGCCACCACGGCCACTGCCTTGTCCCGGCCCGGCGGAAATTTGTCCGACAGGCGGATTAAGTCCCTGCAGCGATAGGTATTGCACACATCAGACCGCCAATCGCGCGGCAACGTGCAGCCGGTGCGCGACTGGAAAACACAGGCATCTTTGACGGACTGATCGGGCAGGGCGGCGACGTAAAAGGCAATGACCTCTTCCATGCCAAGGTGCGGATGCAGGTGAAACAGGTTTTCGAACACGCTTTGCGCCAGAAACGCATGTCGGCCGCGCCCTTGTTGACAGCAATGGCCCTGACAGGCCGTGCAACCGGCCAGTTCGATCGGTGTCGGTATGTGCAGGGGCGGCGGTGCGACGGGACCGATCGCCGACGTATGTCTGGCGCTGTCATAAGCTGTGGCAACCGTCGTTTCCAAATGCGCTATGAACGCCGCGCGCGCATCATCTGGCAACGCGGTGACTGGGTTGTTCTGATAGGGGACGATGCCGGTTTTGACCGCGCCTGGTGTGACACCCAGCGTCCGCGCGATATTCTGAATTGATTTTTTAACGATAAATTCTGCAATTGTGCGCGTTTTTTTGATCACCTTGCGTTCTTTTGCTTCGCGCTGGATGGCCGTGTCATGGGCGAACTTCAATGCGCAGTTCATGGCTCCGCAGTGACCGGGATTGATTTTCTGATGTACCGTAATCCGGGTTTTGCAACAGGGACACTGCGGCGGTGTGACGCCATAATGGTTGGGCAACTGTGTCAAAGGTCGATCCTATCAGTAGGGTCGCAAAGCGGTGCGCCTACACTGGCAGACGGGTGCCGCCCCTGTCACCCCTGCTATCACCCAAAGGGCGGCGGGTTTTTGGGCCACAGTCTGCCAAATTCGTCAAAACTGGGGCCGGCGGCGGTCACAGAATCGTCAGATTGACGTATGTTAAACAGGTATTTTGCCGAAAACTGTTTAACAAAAACCGGGATAGGCAGCGCTATGACGTCTTCTAGATATTCTCTGCTTTTGACCGCAACGCTTTCAGTGGCTGCCCTGACCTTCCCTGGGCAGGCGTTCAGCCAAACAGCTAGCGAAGTCACGCCAGACAATTTTCTGCCGCCACTGCAAAAGCTAAACGGCACGCTTGTCTTCAGCGGCGAGGCGGGGACGCAGGCGCCCGAGGGCAGCGAAACCATCGGGATCACACTATCGGACGTCACGATAGAGGGCGCTTTGCCCGCCATGAGCGACGCAAACACGGCCTTTCGGGACCGCCTGACAGGTGGCCGCGTGCCGGTGTCCGAACTGTTCGATGCCACCGCCGCGCTGGAAGAGGCCTATGCCAATGCGGGCTTGGTCCTGACGCGGATCGTTTTGCCGCAACAATCGCTGCGTGATGGCGGTGTCCTGAAGGTCACGGTTGTGAATGGTTTCGTCGAAACCGTCGACAATGCCGCCGTCCCGGACGCCGTGCGCGGCCGCCTTGATGCGCTAACCGTGCCGCTTGTTGACCGCGCTGGGATCACCTTGAGGGAGTTGGAGCGTCAGCTTTTGCTGGCCGGTGATGCCTCTGGCGTGGCGTTAAGCACGGCATTGGCCGCTGGCACGCGCCCGGGCGGCACCGTCTTGGCGTTGGACGCGCAATTTCGCCAGATCACCGGATTTGTGGGGGCCGACAACTTTGCCTCTGACGACATCGGCCGCCCGACCATCAATCTGGGGGTCGAGGCGAATTCTTTGCTGGGCTTGGGCGAGACGTTTTATGGCAGGCTGACGGCATCGCCCGACGGCGCGTTGTCAGACAGCCCGCGATACCGCGTCGGTGCAGTGGGTGCGCTGTTCCCGGTCGGATCGTCCGGTATGACCCTGAACGCCGAGCTAACCAGCAGCCGCAGCAATCCGCCCAGCGATGTGGTCGACACGACGTCCGAATTTGATCGCCAATCGTTGCGCTTGATCTATCCGGCGATCCGGTCGCGTGACGTGAACCTGTCCTTGCAGGCCACATTGGATCACCAGACCGACCGGCAAGAGATTGTCGTCTCGTCCAGCAGCGCCACGATTTACCGCGATGACATTACTGTGCTGCGCCTTGGCGGCAATGCCAGCCAGCAACATGACGCAGGCGCGATGACCGAAGGCGGTCTGACACTGTCGCAGGGCCTTGATATATTCGGCGCACGGTCTGGCGATGTGACACCGCTGTCGCGCCAAGGTGCTGGTCCGGTGTTCACCAAGCTTAACGCCTCTGTCCGGCACCAACGGCCATTGAACGAAAAGCTGTCCTTCAGCATCAGCGGGCGGGCGCAAACCGCGTTCGGTGACGCGCTTGTCACGTCAGAACAATTTGGCATCGTCGGCGCAGGCGATCTGTCGACCTTCGATTCCGGCATCCTGCGCGGCGACAGCGGCTATGTCGTCCGCTCTGAAGCCGCGATGCCGGTCCAGACCGTTTTGGCAGGGCGCAATGCAGTTTTCGCGCCCTATGCCTTTGCGGGATTTGGGGCCGTCAGCATCGCGCAACCCACTGCGCTAGAACAAAAGACTGTCAAAGCGACGTCGTTCGGCGTCGGCTTTGATCTGGTCCTGCAAGGCAATTCGCCTTTCCGGGCGGACACCATTCGAGTCGAATTTGGCAAAGGGAGCCGCGACGATGGCGACGACGAAAATCGGTTCAGCATCTCGGGTAACATCCGCTTCTAATCGCAAGCAGCGGGCGTCGCGCCTATTTGCGGCCTTGATCTGTTGCACCTCGCCGCTGGCGCTGATGGCGCAGGACCTGCCAACAGGTGGTCAGGTGGCCGCGGGCGGTGTGCAAATTGGTACGCCGGGCGCGGGCGGGATGACGGTCACGCAGAGCACAGACACGGCGATTGTGAACTGGAACAGCTTTGACGTTGGCGCGGGCCAGACCCTGCGGTTTGACCAGCCCAATACCGATGCGGCAATCCTGAACCGTGTGACGGGCGATACCGGCACCGATATTCACGGACGGATCACCGCCAACGGGCAAGTTCATATCGTCAATCCCAATGGTATTTTTATCGGCTCGAACGGCATGGTGCAGGCGGGCGGCGGCTTTGTCGCGTCGACCCTTGATATCACCGATCAGGATTTCCAAAGCGGCACCTACCGCTATCGTGGCGATGGGCAATCGGGCACCGTCGTGAATGGCGGTACAATCCAGATCGGGCGCGGGGGCTATGCAGCCTTGCTGGGCGGGCATGTCAGCAACACGGGCCGGGTCAGTGTGCCGATGGGCCGCGTCGGGTTCGCGTCTGGCGAGCGTGTGACGCTCGATGTGTCGGGCGATGGCTTTTTGCAAGTCGCGGTGCCGACCTCGGCCGAAAGCGCCGAAGGCCAAGCCTTGATTGAAAACGCGGGCACTGTGTCTGCCCAAGGTGGCCGGATCGAGATGAAAGCCGCCACCGCGCGTCACGCCGTGCGCAACGCCATCAACCTGTCCGGCGTGGCCGAGGCATCGTCGGTGTCCGTGCGCGGCGGCACCATCGTTTTGGGCGGCGGCGCTGGCGGTCAGGTCAGGGTCACAGGCCGTGTCACCGCACGGTCCAACCCACCGCGCCGCGATGTGGTTGTGACATCCGTTGTGCGCCCCGTGGTCCGGCCCGGCGGGCAGGTCACTGTCACTGGGCAGCAGATCACGCTGGACGGGGCCACTTTGGACGTCAGTGGTACGGGCGGCGGCGGATTGATCCGCGTGGGCGGCGATTTTGCAGGCGGCGGCCCGCTGCCACGCGCGGCGCAGCTGACTGCGACGGCGGGTACCACGGTGCGCGCCGACGCGCTGACCCAAGGGGATGGCGGGCGGATTGTGTTGTGGTCCGATGTCCTGACAAACGCGGCAGCCACGTTTTCCGCGCGCGGCGGCCCGCAGGGCGGCAACGGCGGCTTTATCGAAGTGTCCAGCGCGGATACCCTGAACTATAGCGGCCGGACCGATACCCGTGCGCCGCTGGGCGATTTCGGCATGTTGCTGCTCGATCCGCGCAATATCACCATCAGCGCCGGCGCTGGTGGAGAGTTGACGCTAGAGGACGATCTGTCCCGCACCGATGTGACGCTGGACACCAGCGACAGCTTGGGCCTGTCGAGCTTTGATGCCGGCAATATCACCATCAACGCCAATATCGACTGGACCGCTAGCACCACTTTGTACCTGTTTGCCGACAACAATATTGTGCTGAACCGGGCGATCAATGGCCCGAACGGCGGGCTGTACCTTGGCGCGGCGAATGCCATCACGACGGGGGCCGGGGGCCGCGTTGATGTTGCGGATTTCGTGCTGGCGTACGGTGACTGGTCGCAGGTTGGCACGCTTCCGGCCTTCGCAGCAGATAACTTTGCGATTTATAGCGGGTCATTCCTGCGGGCGGCAGCAGGCAATGGCGGGATAATTCCCTACCGGATCGTTGACGTGTTCGGCCTGCAAGGCGTTGGTTCGTCGAACACCTTGCTGTCAGCCAACTACATCCTTGGCGCAGATATCGACGCGAGCAGCACATCAGGGTGGAGCCGGTCACCGTCTGGCACTTACGGGTTTCAGCCAATTGCAGGTGTCGAGCCGGACTTTAGCGGCGACTTTGACGGCAATGGCCATAGTGTGTCCGGCCTGACGATCGTTCAATACGAAGTGTCCGAAGGCACCTTCGTCTCTGACGCCAGCATGTTTGGCACGATCGGTAGCAACGGCAGCGTGTATGACCTGACGCTGACCGATTTCGACATCGCTGGATATTCCTCTGGCGCTGTGGCGACCACTAATTTTGGCGATATTCGCGCAGTCAGTGTCACCGGAAACGTATCAGGCGCGGGCGGCGCTGTGGGCGGTATCGTCGGGTCTAACTATGGGACCATCAGTGACAGCCGCGCTGACGTCGATGTCTTTGGCGATGCGGGCGTTTTTTCTGACGTGTCAGCCTTTCGGCCTGCGGGCGGGGCTATCGGCTATAATGCAGGGATCGTCGACCGTGTCCACGCCTTGGGCGATGTGGCGATCAGCGATGAAGTCACGTCCGACACCGCCCTGTTGGCGGGTGGTTTTGTTGGTCTGAATGACGGCACCATCCGCGATTCTTATGCGCGCGGCGCAGTGTCTGTCACCAATCGCGGCGGCGGCACGAGCAGCACAATCAACGCGGGCGGTTTTGCCGGCGCGATGGAGTCCTCTGGTTCAATCGCACGGTCATATGCGACTGGCCGGGTCACGACCGCCGTGTCAGGATCGCCGTCCAGCGTCGCGGTTGGCGGTTTTGCCGGCAGAAACGCTGGCGCTGCGACACCGTCGAATTTTTGGGATGTCACCACCTCTGGCCGCACGAACAGCGCCGCCGGGACCGGCCTGACAACAGCCCAGTTCCAGAACACCGCGTTCTTTATGGCCTATGCCGCAGCGCGTGGCTGGGTCTTTACCGGGACGGGTGCTGTTTGGGCTCCGGGGCAGGCGGGCTATTACCCGGTGAACTACACCACGTCGCCCGTTGTCTTTGTCGCGCCGACGGCAATCTCTGTCATCTATGGCGAAACGGATACGACCGTCGCGCCGGGGACCATCACGGGCGGCCCTGCGTCTTATGTGTTCGATGATCCGGCCGATGTGAACTTTGCCCCGGGCGATCTGTTGGGCAATTTGGTGTTCGCCAATACGAATGTGGGCACCACGACCTATGGTCTTGGTCTGGCCCAAATCGGTTATCCCGGCAGCGAAGTCTTCACGGTTGTTGTGCGTCCGGCCACGGCCACGATCACGCCGCGCGCCTTGACGATTACCGCGAATGACGCGGCGACGACCTACGGGCAAGGCGTGACATTCGGCTTGGACGACGTGACCGTGGCGCAAGATAACGGCACCGACGCGACGGGTCTGGTCGCGGGTGACAGCGTTACAAACATTACGCTGCGCAGCGACGGCGCTGCGGTGAATGCCAATGCGTCAGACACGCCTTATGACATCACCGCATCTGGTGCGACGGGCACTGGGCTTAGCAACTATACCATCACGTATGTTGACGGCGATCTTTCCGTTGGCCGCGCCGCCCTGACCATCACCGCCACCGATCAAAGTAATATTCAAGGCCAGACCTTTGTGTTTAATGGCACCGAATTTACGGTCGTGGGGCTAGTCGTCGCCGGCGATAGCGTCGATTTCGCCCAGCTTGGCAGCGCGGGGGCGTCTGCCACTGCGACGGCGGCTGGCAGCCCCTACGTGATCAGCATCAGCGATGCATCGGGTAGCGGGCTAGGCAACTACGATATCACCTATGTTGGCGGCAGCATGACGGTTGCCGCGCCGCCACCACCGCCGCCGCCACCACCTGCACCTCCGGCCCCGCCGCTGCCAGTGGTTCCGGCACCGATCCCTGTGTTCAGTTTGCCCAATCCGATGGATACAATTTCCGCGAACATCGATTTGGGCCGCACCACCGTCGCTGGCGTCGCAAGTGCTGGCGGTTCTGGGATTGTCGCGGCGGCTGATACCTTGTCCAAGACCCGCAACATTGCCGACGGATTGACCGGCGCTGCACAGTCCTGTCCAGCCGATGATGCAGATGTCACCCGCTATTTGGCCTGCCTGTCTGCAGCGCTGAATGACTTCGCCGGTGAACTTGACGCCATCGCGGTCGACTTGCCGCCGGGGCTCGCTAATGTGGCGCAAATTGTGCAGGATGCGCGCAGGAAAATCGACGCGGCATCAAGCCGGGCCCAACGCCGTCTGGCTGGTGCCACATCAGCGGCCGAACGCAGCGCCATCGGCAAAGACGCCGTGAACGAGGCACGTGCCGCACTTAGCACAGCGGCGAGCGAAATTCGCAAGGCGATCAGCCTTGTGCGGGTCGAGGACCCAGAGCTTATCGGCCTGCAGCGCGAAACGATCATCACAGTCGCGTCGGCCGTCGATAGTGTGAATATCGAGCTGTCGCGCGCAGTGGGCCTTTGAATATCAAAAGGTAGAAATATGCGAATGTTGCGATTGGGCCTTGTTTGCCTGCTGAGCCTTTGGATGGCGCGCGCCACCGCAGAGGAGCGGGTGGCGCTGATCGTCGGCAACTCTGCCTATGAAAATGTTGGCGGGCTGGAAAATCCCGTAAACGACGCATCCGACATTGCGATCGCGTTAAAAGGTCTGGGATTTGACGTCCTGCTGGGCACCGATCTGCGCCACGATGAAATGACGCAAATCGCGCAGCAGTTTGGCGACATGGCCGCAACATCCGACGTCGCCTTGTTCTATTACGCCGGGCACGGGTTTCAGGTGGAAGGCACCAATTATCTGATTCCCATTGATGCCGCCATCACCCGCCCCGAGGATGTCGCCACGCAAACCATAGCGATGCAGGCGATCTTGAGCGCTATGGACCGGGCACCGGGGCTCAAGCTGATTGTCTTGGATGCCTGCCGCGACAACCCCTTTGGGGCCGCATTGAAATCTGATCCCCGGCTGGGTAGCGGCCTTGCGCGGGTCGGCACGGCTGCTGATTTCATGTTCGCCTATGCCACGCAGCCCGATAACGTGGCCTACGACGGCACCGGGCGAAACAGCTTTTTCACCGAAGCGATGTTGAACCATATCTACACACCCGGTCAGGATATCTCTGATCTGCTGATCAACGTGCGCCGTGATGTGCTGGCGGCGACGGGGGGCAAGCAGATCCCGTGGGACAATTCATCGTTGACCCGGCAATTCCGGTTCGACACTTCGCCGCCGACCGCATCAGAGGAAACGCTGCTGTGGCAGGTCGCCGCCAGCGCCAAGGACCCGCAATTGATGGACCTTTACGTTCAGCGCTATCCGCAGGGCAAACATACCGGCGACGTGCTGGCCTTTTTGGAAACCCAAAATGGGTCGCTGACACGCAATCTGGCACCGGGGCCTGTGGACGCTGATGCACAGGCGGAACGGCTGTGGACGCTGGCGCGGCGTACGCGGATGCGGCCCTTGCTAGAATTCTACCTGCAACAATATCCCGCAGGCACCCACGCCGCTGAGGCGGGGCAACTGCTAGATGCCATCCCGCGGGCCGATGATGCGTCCCCGGGCAACCTGTGCGAACGCTTGGCCACAAATCCCCGCGATGCGACGGCGACAACCGCTGGCGTCAGCTTTGACGCCCTGCAGCGCAACGCGATCACCGCCATTCAAGCCTGTAGCGCTGCGGCGACGCAGGCCCCTGAACTGCCGCATTACGTTGCCCTTTTGGCGCGGGCAACGGCGGCCAGCGGCGATATGGACCGCGCGGTTGCACTGTATCAGCGGGCCGCCGATGCGGGCGATCTGCGGGCGATGGTCAGTCTGGCCCAGCTTTACGACAGCGGCACCGGGGTGGCGCAGGACACAGCCAAGGCGCTGGAATGGAATGAACGTGCCGCCGCTGGTGACAGCCCCGACGCGCTGATCAATCTGGCGGTTTCGTTGTTTGAGGGGGCAGGGATTGCGCAGGACACGGGCCGCGCCGTCAGCCTGCTGCGCCGCGCATCGGGGGCCGGTTCGGCGAAAGCGACGTTCAACCTAGGTGTTCTGGCACAAGACGGCGCGATCGATACGCCAGACGCGGCGCTGGGCTATTTCCAGCGGGCTGCAAAGGACGGCGAAACCGGCGCTTACCGCGCGGCCGCCATTCTGCTGGACGAAGGTCGCGGCATTGCCAAAGACCCTGCCGAAGCCGCCAATATGCTGCTGCAAGGTGCCGCCGAGGATCGCGGTGAAATCCTTGCGATGTTGCGCGACAGTGCGGGTGAATGGAGCGCGGAGACGTTGAAAGAGATGCAAAGCCGCCTGAAGGCCGCGGGATTTTACAACAGCACCATCGATGGCGTGCCGGGCCCGAACCTGATGGACGCGTTAGAGCAATGGCGCGGCGGCGGCTTTAACGCAGCCGTTTTGGTGCACTAGCCAAGGGCGGCGCAATTTTCATTGCGCACCGCGGTCTCATTGAGAACCCGGACGCTCAGCCGATAAATTTAGGGCACCCGTTTTCACGGACGCCCTCTTTTCTTTACGCCTTCAGTGCAGCCAGCACATCATCGGGCCGGATCGGCAGGTGGCGCAGACGCGCGCCGACGGCGTTATAAATCGCGTTGGCTATCGCGGGTGCGATCACGGTAGTGCCGGGCTCGCCCAGACCAACCGGAACTTCGGTGCTTTCGACGAAAGCGATTTCCAGCTCTGGCGTGTCGATCAGGCGCAGCGGGGTATAGCCGCCAAGGTTGCGGTCGACGACGTTGCCGTCCTCGATCATGGTGCCTTCGTGCAGCGCCATCGACAGACCCCAAAGCGCCGCGCCTTGGCACTGGGCCAATGCGCCGTCGGGATCGACGACCGTGCCGCAGTCAAAGGCCAGCCACATCTTTTCGACCGTCACATAACCGCGTTCGCGGTCCACGTGCAGCTTGACTGCACCGGCGGTCCAGGTCGGCATACCGCGCGACTGGCCAAAGGTTGTGGCGATACCAATCGCCGTATCTGCGGGCAGATCAGCCGTGCCATAGCCCGACATTTCAGCGACGCGGCGCAGCACTTCGGCCTGACGCAATGCGCCGCCAACAGCGTTCGGGGCGGACCCGGCGTTGCTGCCTTCGGCTGTCAGGTGCTGCAAGCGGAACGCGACCGGATCGGTGCCGACCTTATGGGCGGCTTCGTCCATAAAGCTTTCGACCGCAAAGTTGGTCCAGCCCGGTCCGACCGACCGCAACCAGCCGGGACGGAAGGTCGCGTTGGCCAGATCGTTTTCAAGCGCCCGCACCTTGTGCGCGCCGACGTTGTACCAATGGTCCGCGCCGTCGATGGCGAAGGGGTCATAAGGCACATCGTTCACTCCCTTGGGCATAAAGCCCGGTGCCAGAACGCCCGTGGGCCAGCCAGCGGCGGCGTGGTGTTCCATGCCGGTGACAGCGTTGCCTTCGCCAAAGGCCATCCGCAGTTTTTGGATGCTGGGGGACCGGACGCTGTCGAACTGGGCGTCGTCTTCGCGGAAGAACACCAGTTTGACCGGCTTGCCGCCAAGCGCCTTGGACGCCAGCGCCGCAGGTACGGTGTAGTCGCCGTTCAAACGACGGCCAAAACCACCGCCCAGCATGTAGCTGCGCATCACGATCTTATCGGCCGGGGCTTCCAGCGCTTCGGACAGGACGGGCAGGATCAGCGATTGCCACTGGTTGCCCGTGTGGATTTCCCACATGCCTTCGTCGTTCTGGAACACGGTCGCGTTCACCGGCTCCAACTGAAAGTGCAGGACGGTCTGGGTGGAATACTCCGCCTCTAGCACGTCAGCGGCACCTTCGAATGCAGCAGTTGTGTCGGGGTTGTCCGTGGGCAGAATGCTGCCCGCGGTGTCATCCGCGATCAGTGCGCGGGACCGGTCGTTGATCTGCGCTTCGTTCACGTTGGCGGTGTCGCCTGCGGCCCATTCGACGGCAATCGCCTCTGACGCCCATTTCGCGGCCATCAGGCTTTCGCCCAGCACCACAACCCAGCCCGGCACGGTGCCAGAGGGGTCTTCTAGCGTCAGCGTCTGCAAGTAGCCTTTGACGTCCTTCGCGCCGCTGTCATCGACAGAGGTGACGGACGAGCCTAGGCGCGTCGGCGGCAGCAGCGGCACGCCGTAGACCATGCCGTCAACCTTGGCATCAAGGCCGTAGATCGCCTTGCCGTTGGTCTTGTTCTCGATGTCCAGCGCGGTGACGTCCTTGCCGACAAGACGCAGTTCTTCGTGCGGCTTCAGGGTCAGCGCCTGCAGCTCTTCTTCGGTAAAGGAACGGTCAAGGCCAGCGGCGACCAGATCGCCGTAGGTGATCGAATTTGTGCCATCGGTCACAACGCCATCACGCGCGGTGCAGGTCGCCGGATCGACGCCCCACTGGGCGGCTGCGGCCTCGATCAAGGCAGTACGGCCAGCGGCGCCTGCTTGGCGGTAAACCGGCCAGCTTTGCCAGATCGACCAGCTACCGCCGGTGACCATCAGGCCCCACTTCTCGTCGGTGTCGACGTGGGTGATGTGGACCTTGTCCCACGACACTTCCAGCTCGTCCGCAAGGATGCGGGCGATGGCGGTGCCGACGTGCTGGCCCATTTCGGCGCGGATAATGTTGACGTTCACTTGGCCGTCAGTGTCGATCCAGTACCACATCGTCGGCTCGAATGTGTCGCCCACGGGCTGCACGGGCAGGCCGTCAGCGGCGACAGGGTTCATCGCGGCGTGGGATGCGCGCGGAAAGCCAAAGGCGACGCCGGTTGCTGTCATCGACACCAGAAAGCCGCGGCGCGTCATGGCAGATGCGGCTGCGGGGGCGGATGTGCCTGTCGTCAGGCGGGACATAAGTTTGTTGCTCATTGGTTTTGCGCTCCGGACATTGCGGTGGCCGCTTCGCGCACGGCTTGGCGGATGCGGGGATAGGTCATGCAGCGGCACAGGTTGCCGGTCATCACGTCGTCAATATCCTGATCCGTTGGGTTCGGGGTGTCCTGCAGCAAGCTGGCGGCCTGCATGATCTGGCCGGACTGGCAGTATCCGCACTGCGGCACGCGCAGATTGCGCCACGCCTCTTGCACGGGGTGGTTTGCATCCGCGTCCAGACCTTCGATCGTGGTGACCTTCAGGCCCGCGATATCGCCGACGGCGGTGATGCACGACCGGGTGGCTTGGCCGTCGATGTGCACGGTGCAGGCACCACACATGCCGATGCCGCAACCGAACTTGGTGCCGGTCAGGCCGATTTCGTCGCGGATCGCCCAAAGCAAAGGCGTCTGCGGGTCAGCATCGACGCTGACCTTCCGTCCATTGATTTCGAATTCTATCATGTCGTGTTCCTTAGATATCTTTGCAAAGTCAGGTTTGGACGGGTCCGGTGCAACCGACCGGGCAGAGCGCTGCACCGCGCCAGAGAGCTTACTGCGTGACATCGGTATCCCTTCGTCCAGACCACCGCCGCGATGGCTGAGGTGGCGGCGTATAAGGGATAACGCCTGCGGGGGGAAAGGGGGGGCACCGCGTAGCAATTACGCAAGATGCGGGTCAGGCAGCGGCGAATTTCGCTGCGGTTTCGCTGGGCAAAATTAGATTAAGATCGACCTATAAGTATTTAATAATACTTGATAAAAGTGCATTGATGACGTATTGCAAAAAATGCCACTGGGCGCTGTTTTTAACTTCAAGGGTGCAAATTCGCACATATGGTCGTGCGGCGCTGATTGGCGGTTGCGGTGCCAAATCGGCAGCTTGTGTCGCCCGGCGCATGCACCGGGCGACACGGCATTAGCCGGCGTTTTCGGGGAAAAAGCAGGCGGCTGAATGCGGGGCGGCGCCCAGTTCTGGCGTCTTGGCGCGGCAGGTGTCCTGCGCCTTCCAGCAGCGCGGGGCAAAGGCACAGCCGTTCGGCACGGCCAGCGGCGACGGCAACTCGCCCTTCAGCTTGATCCGCCGCTTTTCCGCGCCGGGGTTCGCCTGCGGCGTCGCCGACAGCAAGGCGACAGTGTAGGGATGCTGGGGCGCTGCAAACAGTGCGGCCTTCGATCCACGCTCTACCGCGCGGCCCAGATACATCACGATCACCTCGTCCGCGACGTGGCGCACGACGCCCAGATCGTGGCTGATGAACAGATAAGCCAGTTGCAGCCGGTCTTGCAGTTCCGTCAGCAGGTTCAGGATTGCGCTTTGGATCGACAGATCCAGCGCCGAGACAGGCTCGTCCAACACCAGCACCTTGGGGTCCAGCATCAACGCCCGCGCAATCGCGATCCGCTGCCGCTGCCCGCCAGAGAACATATGCGGATAGCGGTCGAAATGCTCTGGCCGCAGACCGACCAGTTGCAGCATCTCGCGGGCTTTTGCCTCGCGCTCTGCCTTGGTCAGTTTGGTGTTGATGACCAGCGGTTCCATCAGGATGGTGCCGATGCGTTGGCGCGGGTTCAGCGATCCGTAGGGGTCCTGAAACACGATCTGCACCGACTGGCGCAGGTCGGCCCAATCGTCTGGCAACACCTGCTTGCCGTCCAGCGTCAGGGTGCCTTCTGTCGGCTCTTCGATCATGGCGACCATGCGGGCGAGTGTGGATTTACCGCAGCCGCTTTCGCCAACGACCGCCAGCGTTTTGCCGGGGGTCAGTTGGAAATCAAGGCCAGCTACAGCCTTGAGCAGGCGGGGCTTGCGCATAAAGCCGCCGCTGACCTCGTAGTGGCGCTGCAGGGCTGTCGCCTGCATGACGGGGGCTGTCGCAGAGGGCGCTGTCATCACGGGGGCGTCGGTCATGATGCGATCCTGTCGGCTGTGTTCAAAGGATAAAAGCAACGGGCATGGCCCAAGTCCGCGCCAAGGGGCGGGGGCGGTGTGGTCTTGCAATTTGCATCCGAGAATTTGCAGCGCGGCGAGAACAGGCAGCCTGCAGGGCGGTCGAACTGGCCGGGCACCACGCCGGGGATGGTCGGCAGCAGACGCGCCGTGGCGCGTTCGGGCTGGGCATCCAGCAAGGCGGCGGTGTAGGGGTGGTGCGGCGTGTTGAACAGATCGGCGACGGGCTGCTCTTCGACCTTTTGGCCGGCGTATTGCACGCTGACCCGTTCAGCCGTTTCGGCCACGACACCCATGTCGTGGGTGATCAGCACAAGGCCCATGCCGGTTTCATCCCGCAGGGACGCCAGCAGATCAAGGATCTGCGCCTGAATGGTCACATCCAGCGCCGTCGTCGGCTCGTCTGCGATCAGCAGCTTGGGTTTGCAGGCGATGGCCATGGCGATCATCACGCGCTGGTTCATGCCGCCGGACAGCTGGTGCGGAAAGGCGGACAGGCGCTTTTCCGGATCGGGAATGCCGACCTGTTCGAACAATTCGACCGCGCGGGCATGGCGTGCTTTGCGGTCCATTTTCAGGTGAAAGCGCAGCGCCTCTTTGATCTGCCAACCGACGGTAAAGCAGGGGTTCAGGGACGACATCGGCTCTTGAAAGATCATCGCAAGGTCTTTGCCGATGATCCGGCGGCGGGCGCGGGGGTCCATGTTCAGCAGGTCTTGGCCGTCAAAGGACACTTCGTCTGCGGTGATCTTGGCGGTCCAAGGCAGCAGGCCCATGACGGCCAGCATCGACACGGATTTGCCAGAGCCGCTTTCGCCAACAATGGCGAGGATTTCGCCATTGCCGATATCTTGGTCCACGGAATCCACCGCCCGAAACGCGCCAGAGGCGGTTGCGAATTCGGCGGTTAGGTTTCGAATGCGTAGCAATGTCATTGGCTTAGCTCCGCTTCAATTTTGGATCAAGGGCGTCGCGCAGACCGTCGCCCATCAGGTTGATCGCCAGCACCGTGACCAGGATCGCAAGACCCGGAAAGGTCACAACCCACCACGCGCGCAGGATGAATTCACGCGCTTCGGCCAACATGGTGCCCCATTCTGGCGTGGGCGGCTGCGCCCCCATGCCCAGAAAGCCAAGGGCGGCCGCGTCAAGGATCGCAGTGGAAAACGACAGCGCCGCCTGCACGATGATCGGCGCAAGGCAGTTGGGCAGCACGGTGACGAACATCAGCCGCATCAGCCCGGCACCCGCCACGCGGGCAGAGGTGACGTAGTCTTTTTGCCGCTCTGACAACACGCTGGCGCGGGTCAGGCGGACGTAGTGCGGCTGCAGCACGATGGCGATGGCGATCATGGCGTTGACCAGCGATGGCCCCAGAATGGCGACCAGCACCAAGGCCAGCAGCAAGGACGGAAAGGCCAGAATGATATCCATAATCCGCATGATGATCGCGTCCAGCCACCGCGGCGCAAAGCCCGCGATCAGACCAATCAGGATACCGCCAGAGGCCGCGACCGTGACAACGACGATGCCCACAAAGAAGGAAAACCGCGCGCCCACGATTAGCCGCGACAGCATGTCCCGGCCCAGCGGGTCCGTGCCAAGGATGTATTTATAGCTGCCACCTTCGAGCCAGAACGGCGGTACCAGCGTATCGGCGCGGTATTGCTGCGTGGCGCTATGCGGCGCGATCCACGGGCCAAAGACCGCCAGAATGGCAAAGATGACAAAGATCACCAGACCAATGACGGCCCCGCGATTTTCACGAAAATAGAACCAGAATTCCCGCAGGCGGCCCGGACGGGCGTGGACCATTTCGGCTTCGGCAGAGAGTGCATCATCCATGTCAGCGCTTCCGGATTTTGGGGTTGATGACGCCATACAGCATGTCGACGGTCAGGTTCACGATCATCACCATGACGGCGATCAGCAGCAGGCCGCCTTGCACGACAGGATAATCGCGGCGGAAAATGCTATCGACCATCCACTTGCCGATGCCCGGCCAGCTAAAGATCGTCTCGGTCAGGATCGCGCCCGCCAGCAGGGTGCCGACGGACAGGCCGATCACGGTGATCACGGGGATCATGGCGTTGCGCAGGGCGTGCACGCCGTTGATACGGCCCGGGGACATGCCCTTGGCGCGGGCGGTGCGGATGTAATCCTCGCCCAGCACTTCGAGCATGGCGGACCGTGTCTGCCGCGCGATGACCGCCAGCGGGATGGTGCCCAGCACGATAGTCGGCAGCAGCAAATGCCGCACAGCAGAGGTGAAGGCACCGCTTTGCCCCGATGCGACAGAGTCGATCAGCATAAAGCCGGTGGCGTTGGGAAAGTAATACAGCAGGTCGATCCGGCCCGACACAGGCGTCCAGCCAAGGTTGCCGGAAAACACGATGATCAGCAGCAAGGCCCACCAGAAGATCGGCATCGAATAGCCCACCAGCGCGGTGGACATCAGCGCGCGGTCTAGGAACTTGCCCCGGTTCACCGCAGCAATGATGCCCGCTGGCAGGCCAAGGGCGATGGCAAAGATCATCGCGCAGATCGACAGCTCTAGCGTGGCGGGGAAGAGGGTGAAAAACTCGTCCCAGACCGGGCGTTTCGTGACAAAGGACGTGCCAAGATCACCTTGCAGCACGCCAGTCAGGTAGTCCCAAAACTGCATATAGATCGGCTGGTCAAAGCCGTATTGCGTGGCAAGCTCGGCGTAGCGTTCATCGCTTAGGCCGCGTTCGCCGGCCATAACAACGATGGGGTCGCCGGGCAGGGCGCGGATAAAGCTGAACGAAATCAGCGTGACGCCGATAAAGGTCGGGATGAAGGTCAGCAGCCGACTGAGCGTGTATTTCAGCATTTCAGCACCGTCAGTTCCTTTGTGAAATGGGTCAGGGTTTTGTATCCGTCTTCGGTCACCAGCACGTCATCTTCGATGCGCACGCCGAAATTTCCGATCTGATACAGACCCGGCTCGTTGGTATAAACGGTGCCCGCTGGCAGAACCATGGGATTACCGCGCATGATATAGGGGGCCTCGTGGACTTCTCGGCCCAGACCGTGGCCCGTCTTGGTGCGGATGCGGTCGGCGTAGGGCGTCGCCTCAAGCACCGAAATCACCGCGTCATCGATGTCATGCGCCGAAACGCCCGCGCGGGTGACGGCAAGCCCGGCCAGATTGGCCTGCAGCACGGCGTCATAAACCGCACGGCCCTCGTCGGTGACGTGATCTAGAAACACGGTGCGGGTGATGTCGGCGCAAAAGCCATGCTTGCGCGCGCCAAAGTCGATCAGCAGGGCATCGCCCGCCTTTACATGGTAATCGCTGCGCGCCTTGGCGTGGGGGCGGGCCGATCCGTCGCCAGCGGCCACAATCGGGGCAAAGGACAGATCGTCGGCCCCTTCGGCAAAGAGCATTTGCACCAGCGTCTGCTCTATCTGCTTTTCGGTCTGGCCAAGGCGCACAGAGTCCAGCGAGCGGGCCAGCGCACGTTCAGAGATATCAATCGCCTCTTGCAGGGCGGCAAGGTCGGCGGGGGTCTTGATCATGCGCAGGGCGGAAATCTCGCGCTCTGCGTCGGTGATCGTCAAATCAGGTTGGGCGCGCAGCAGGGCGTGATGCACAAAGACGCGCATGACCTGACCCTCTACAGCGAGCGAGCGGATGTTCAGATGCTGCGTCAGCGCAGCAAAGGCGGCGTCATAGCCGTCCTGATCGCGCCAATCGAACACGGCCCCGTCAAAGCCGACCAGATCCCAGCTGCCCAGTTCCAAGTTCGGCACCAGCGCTGCGGCAGGGCCATTGGCGGGGATGACCAGCAGGAAAGGACGCTCATGGCTCATAAAGGCATGGTCCACCGCGCGGGTGAAATTCGGTCCCGGCACCAGCGCTATAGCATCGACCCCCAATTGGGCGGCGACGGCGGCATAGGCGGCGAGGCGGTCAGCAAGGGTTGCGGCCATGGGCAGGCTCCACATCATAAAATAGGGAAGGGGCGGCATACCAGATGCCGCCCCCTTGGTTTACGCGAAACGCTTACTCGGACAGGCCGACAGCGTTAAAGATGTGACCACCCAGCGGGTGCACGACATAGCCGTCCACTTCGGGGCGCATGGTCATGTAGACGACGGAATGGGCGATGGTGGCCCAAGGTGCCTGGTCCTTAAAGATGGCCTGCGCCTCTTCATACAGCGCCGAACGCTCTTCTTGCGTTGGCAGGACTTTGGCCTTCTGGATCAGCGCGTCGAACTCTTCGTTGCACCAGTTGGCGCGGTTAGAGTTGCCAACGCCGTCGCAGCCCAGCAGCACAGCCAAGAAGTTGTCGGGATCACCGTTGTCACCAGTCCAACCCAGCAGCACGGCACCGTCACGGTCAGCAGCTTTGGACCGCTCTAGGTACTCGCCCCACTCGTAGGATACGATTTCCACGTTCACGCCGATCTTGGACATGTCGTCCTGCATCAGCTCTGCCATGCGGCGGGCGTTGGGGTTGTAGGGGCGCTGCACGGGCATCGCCCAGATCTTCATCGACAGATCGGACACGCCTTCGGCTTCCAGCATCGCCTTGGCGGCTTCTGGATCGTACTGGTCGTCCTCGATCGCATCGTTATAGGACCACATGGTTGGCGGGATCGGGTTCTTGGCGATTTCGCCCGAGCCTTGGAACACGACGTCGATGATCGACTGCTTGTCGATCGCCATGTTCAGCGCCTTGCGCACGTTGGCGTTGTCAAAGGGGGCGACGTTGGTGTTGTAGGCCAGATAGCCCACGTTCAGGCCTTCTTGTTCCATCACGACGACGTCGTCTGCGTCCTTCATGGACTGCACGTCAGCCGGGTTAGGATATGCCATGACGTGGCATTCGCCCGCCTGCACCTTTTGGTAACGCACCGATGCGTCCGGTGTGATCGCAAAGATCAGGCTTTCGACGCGGGCCTTGTCACCGAAATAGTCGTCGTTGCGCAAATAGCGGATGACGGCGTCTTTCTGGTAGGCTTGGAACGTGAACGGGCCAGTGCCGATGGGCGCTTGGTTCACCATCTCAGGCGTGCCGGCTTCCATCATCGCGTCAGAGTATTCCTTGGATACGATCGACGCGAAATCCATCGCCATGTTGGCGATAAAGGGCGCTTCTGGGCGGGTCAGGTTGAACTTGACGGTATAGTCGTCGACCTTTTCGATGCTGCCGACCAGATCGGGCATCGACATAGAGCTGTAGTATTCCCACGTGCCGCCGGAATAGCTGTTGTATGGGTTTTCAGGGTTGCCCTGACGGTCGAACGAAAAGATCACGTCGTCCGCGTTGAAATCGCGGGTCGGGGTGAACTGGTCGTTGGAATGAAACTTCACGCCCTGACGCAAGTTGAACGTCACGGTCATGCCGTCCTCGGACACATCCCAGCTTTCGGCCAGACCGGGCAGAACCTCTGTGGTGCCGACTTTGAATTCGGTCAGGTGGTCATAGATTGGGTGGCTGGACGCGTCGAAAGTCGTGCCAGACGTGTAAAGCGCCGGGTCAAAACCTTCGGGCGATCCTTCGGAACAATAGACCAGCGACTGGGCCTGCGCGGCCACGCCAAACGTGGTTAGCAGCAAGCCTGCGGCAACGGAAATTTTCAATGACATTAGTGTCTCCTCACTGTTGTTGATCGTTTTTTATGCAGCCAGCAAACCAAGGCCCGGGGCAGTCCGTTGCTATGGGCCGGCCTGCCGCAGCAGGGGCCAAACAACCGGAATTCCCAAGCGCCGTTGCCTTTGCGTCAATCAAAGATTTGCTTAGACAAACCCCGGTTTCAGCGCCGGTCCTGCAGCCGATGGTGGCTTGGTGCAGTGGCTTAGCTGAAATTGTGTGCGTTCACAGGCGCGAGAGCAAGCTGAAAAAACACGGCCGTCACGATCATTGCGATAAGGCAAGAAAGTTGCACATCAGGTGTGTTTTGCGATCATTTCAGCGGCAACGCGGCAGCGTTTTGTATGATCCTATCGCACATGATTTGGCCCGGCCTAGGCTGACCCTAGGTTGTATCGGCCCGTAGCGACAAAGCGCAGCGCCTATCGCGGGCGCCAGCGCGTTGATTTGTCGCAAGATTGGTGCCATCAAGCGCGGATGGAATTTCTGGACGTTGGTCAAAATAGCTGGCTTGTCGCAGCCTCTGTGGTGATCGCCCTAGCGGCGGGTTTCACTGGGCTAACGCTATCAAAGGATCTTTCAAAACAAGGCGTTGCGCAGCGTAAGCGGTCTGTTGCTGCCTCTGCCATCGCGCTGGGCGGCGGCATCTGGTCGATGCATTTTGTCGCCATGCTGGGCATGCAGATGCCGATTTTGTTCTATTATGACGCGGCGGTGACGCTGGCCTCGGCCTTGCTGGCGATTCTGATCGTTGGCACGGCGCTGCTGCTATTGCATTTTCGCGACCGTACCCCGGTGACGGTGTCCGCTGCGGGTGCCTTGGTGGGCTGCGGTATTCTGGCGATGCATTACCTTGGCATGGCTGGGCTGCAACTGTGCAAGCCCGTTTATACACCGCTGGGGGTGGCGATGTCGGCGGTATCGGCCATCGGGCTGTGCATCGGCGCGTTCTGGGTGGCCTACGGCAAACGCACCAATCGCAGCATCTTGCTGGGGACCCTGTGCTTTGCCCTGGCGGTCTGTGCGGTGCATTTCATCGCGACAGCCAATACGCAGTTCGTCGCCGTACAGACGCTAGATGAATTCGGCCCGGTCATGAGCAATGAAACCTTGGCGCTGGGCGTGATCGTATCAAGCTTTGTGATCTTCGGCGGGTTCTTGTGGATGGGCGTGACGTTCTTTGTGCCGCCTGCATCTGTGTCAGCGCCCGTCACGGCACCTGCCGTAATGACACCTGTACCTGCGCCCATCGCCGCGCCGCGCCCTTTGCATATCCCCTGCGAACGGCACGGCGTCACCCACATGATTGACCCCGTCCAAGTCGCCTTTGTCCGGGCCGAGGGGCACTACACCAAAGTCTATACCAACGACGCCCAGCACTTTTGCGCGTGGCCGATCACAGAGGCCGTTAAGCGCCTGTCAGACGCGGGTTTTATCAAGACGCATCGCAGCTATTTGGTGAACCCTGCGCAGGTCAAAGGGTTCGAGCGGACAAAGGATCAAGGCCTGTGCCGCTTTGCCGATGGGCACTTGCCAGCAGTCCCCGTCAGCCGGTCACACCTGAAGGCTGTGCGCGACACGCTGGGCGTATAGCGCATCGCCATTCGTGCGCCAAACGGCGCCATTCGTGCAAAACACCCTGCGTTTCATTGAATTTCACAAGCATTGCCCCCGGCCAAAGGCCAGCCTGACTGCAGAAGACTTTGCGGATTTGGGAGGAGATGCAATGATACCAGCGGCGTTTGAATACTATAGGCCGACCAGCATGGAGGGCGTTTTGGCCCTGCTGCAAGAGCATGGCGACGAAGCTCGCGTGCTGGCGGGTGGCCACAGCCTGATCCCCATGATGAAGCTGCGGATGGCGGACGTGCCGCACCTGATCGACCTGCAAGGCATCGCTGGCCTGAGCGGGATCACCATTGACGGCGGCACCATCCGCATCGGCACAATGACCACGCAGCATGACATCATCGCCGACGCGGCCCTGACCGCCGCAGCCCCGATCATGGCAGAGGCTGCTTTGCAGATCGCAGACCCGCAGGTCCGTTATATGGGCACCGTCGGCGGCAATGTGGCGAACGGCGATCCGGGCAACGATATGCCGGGCCTGATGCAGTGCCTTGATGCGCAGTTTCACCTGATTGGCCCGGACGGCGAGCGTACTGTCGCGGCGCGCGACTTTTACGATTCCGCCTATATGACGGCCCGCGAAGACGACGAAGTGCTGACCGCGATCACCTTTGCCGTGCCCGTCGGCGGCCATGCTTATGAAAAGCAAAAGCGCAAAATCGGCGACTACGCCACCGCCGCTGCTGCGGTGCTGATCAGCAAAGAGGGCGGCAAAGTCGCCGCTGCGTCCATCGCGATGACGAACCTGAGCGACACACCCGTGTGGTCAGAGGCCGCTGGCGCAGCGCTGGTCGGCACCGACTGCGGCGCGGAGGCGATCAAGGCCGCCGTCGCGGCAATGCTGGCTGATATTGACCCCACCGAAGACAACCGCGGCCCCGTCGCATTCAAGCGCCACGTCGCTGGCATCGTCCTTGGCCGCGCCATCGCCCGCGCCTGGTCCCGGGCGTAAGGAGGAACACACCCATGTCAAACAAGATGCACGTCAAACTGAACGTGAACGGCACAGACCACGAGTTTCTGGCCGAACCACGCGAATTGCTGATCTACGCCCTGCGTGAAAAGCTGAACATCACCGGCCCGCACGTCGGCTGCGAAACGTCCCATTGCGGCGCCTGCACCGTCACGCTGAACGGCAAATCCGTGAAATCCTGCACCATGTTCGTGGCGCAAGCCAATGGCGCGGAAATCACCACCATCGAAGGTCTGGGCAGCCCGGACGCGCTGCATGTGCTGCAGGAAAACTTTAAGGAACATCACGGGCTTCAGTGCGGCTTTTGCACGCCGGGGATGATTACCCGCGCCGCCAAGTTGCTAGAGGAAAACCCGAACCCGACCGAAGAAGAGGTCCGCTTTGGCATCGCTGGCAACATCTGCCGCTGCACGGGCTACCAGAACATCGTGAAATCCATTCTGTCCGCAGCCTCGGAACTGAATTCAGCTAAGGAGGCGGCACAATGAAGGACGAAGTCACACGCGAGGACCGGGTCGCTGGCCTAAAAGGTCTGGGCTGTTCGCGCAAGCGCGTCGAGGATGCCCGCTTTACCCAAGGCAAGGGTAACTATGTCGACGACATCAAGCTGCCCGGCATGTTGCACGGCGATTTCGTACGCTCGCCCTATGCCCATGCGCGGATCAAATCGATCAACATCGACGCCGCGATGGCGCTGCCCGGTGTCACGGCGGTCCTGACCGCCAAGGATCTGGAACCGCTGGGTCTGCATTGGATGCCGACGCTTGCAGGTGACAAGCAGATGGTGCTGGCCGATGGCAAAGTGCTATTTCAAGGGCAAGAGGTCGCCTTTGTCGTCGCCGCTGACCGCTACATCGCGGCGGACGCGGTAGAGCTGGTCGAGGTCGAATACGAAGAGCTTGAAGTCATCGTCAACCCGTTCAAATCGCTGCAATCCGATGTGGTTCTGCGCGAGGATCTGATCGCTCCAGACGGCTCTATCCCCAATGGGGCCCATGGCCCGCGCAAGCATCCCAACCATATCTTCACATGGGAAGCCGGAGAGTTAGAGGCCACCAATCAGGTGATCGACAACGCCGAAGTCGTCGCCGAAGCCGAGATGTATTACCACCGCACCCACCCGTGCCCGCTGGAAACCTGCGGGTCGGTTGCATCGATGGACAAGGTCAACGGCAAGCTGACGCTGTGGGGCACATTCCAAGCGCCGCACGTTGTGCGCACCGTCGCCTCGCTTTTGTCGGGCATCGAAGAGCATAATATCCGCGTCGTTTCCCCCGACATCGGTGGCGGTTTTGGCAATAAGGTCGGCGTCTATCCGGGCTATGTCTGTTCCATCGTCGCATCCATCGTCACCGGCGTGCCGGTGAAGTGGGTCGAGGACCGGATGGAAAACCTGATGTCCACCGCTTTTGCCCGCGACTATTGGATGAAAGGCAAAATCAGCGCCACGAAAGAGGGCAAGATCACAGGCTTGCACTGCCACGTCACCGCAGACCACGGCGCATTTGACGCCTGCGCCGATCCCACCAAGTTCCCGGCCGGTTTCATGAACATCTGCACCGGGTCCTATGACATCCCCGTCGCCTATCTGGGCGTTGATGGCGTCTACACCAACAAGGCACCGGGCGGCGTGTCGTATCGCTGTTCCTTCCGCGTGACCGAGGCTGTGTATTTCATCGAACGGATGATCGAAGTCTTGGCGATCGAGCTGAACATGGACCCGGCAGAACTGCGGTCGATCAACTTCATCAAGAAAGAGCAGTTCCCCTATACTGCGGCGCTGGGCTGGGAATACGACTCCGGCGATTACCAAACCGCGTGGGACAAGGCGCTGCTGGCCGTCGATTACAAAGGTCTGCGCGCGGAGCAGGCAGAACGGGTCGCAGCGTTCAAACGCGGCGAGACGCGCAAGATCATGGGGATTGGCCTGTCGTTCTTTACCGAAATCGTCGGTGCAGGTCCGGTCAAGAACTGCGACATCCTTGGCATGGGCATGTTCGACAGCTGCGAAATCCGCATCCACCCAACAGGCTCTGCCACGGCGCGGCTTGGCACGATCTCTCAGGGGCAGGGGCATGCGACGACGTTTGCGCAAATCCTTGCGTCCGAAATCGGTCTGCCCGCCGATAGCATCACGATCGAGGAAGGCGACACCGACACCGCGCCTTATGGTCTGGGCACTTACGGCTCTCGCTCTACCCCAGTTGCAGGGGCGGCGGCGGCGATGGCTGGGCGCAAAATCCGCGCCAAGGCGCAGATGATCGCGGCCTATCTGCTGGAAGTTCACGACGACGACGTGGAATTCGACGTGGATCGCTTCGCCGTCAAAGGCGCGCCAGAGCGGTTCAAGACGATGAAGGAAATCGCCTATGCGTCCTATCATCAGGCCATTCCGGGGCTAGAGCCGGGTCTAGAGGCGGTCAGCTATTACGATCCGCCCAACATGACCTATCCTTTTGGCGCTTATGTCTGCGTCATGGATATCGACGTCGATACCGGTGTGCCGGAAATCCGCCGCTTTTACGCGCTGGACGACTGCGGCACACGGATCAACCCGATGGTGATCGAAGGCCAAATCCACGGCGGCCTGACCGAAGCCCTTGCCGTCGCACTGGGGCAAGAGATTGCCTATGACGACATCGGCAACGTCAAAACCGGTACGCTGATGGACTTCTTCCTGCCAACCGCGTGGGAAGTGCCCAACTACGAAACCGACTTTACCGTCACCCCCAGCCCGCATCACCCGATCGGCGCAAAGGGTGTGGGCGAAAGCCCGCATGTCGGCGGCGTGCCGTGCTTTTCCAACGCGGTGCAGGATGCGTTCCGCCCGTTCGGCAACCGTCACACCAACATGCCGCATGACCACTGGCGGATTTGGCAGACCGCCGCGAACCTTGGCATGCACGACTAAATGACCCATCGCGGGCTGCAGACCCTGCAGCCCGCACCTTGGGGAGGGGATCCAATGACCTTTAAGACGTTACAAACGGCCATGGCCGAACAGGGGTATATTGCCTCTGGCGATCTGGCGATGGCGCTGCATCTGTCGCTGCAGCTGGGGCGGCCGTTGTTGCTGGAAGGGGCCGCAGGCGTCGGCAAGACCGAAGTCGCCCGTGTGCTGGCCGCCGTGCAGGACACGCAGTTGATCCGGCTGCAATGCTACGAAGGCTTGGACGCGGCGCAGGCGATCTATGAGTGGAACTATCAGCGCCAACTACTTGCGATCCGTGCAGCATCCGAGGATGGAGAGACGGGGCGGCAAGTTGAGGCGCGTATCTTTTCCGATGAATTTCTGTTGGAACGGCCCTTGCTTAAGGCGATACGCCAGACCAAAGCGCCTGTACTGCTGATCGACGAAATCGACCGCGCGGATGAGGAATTCGAGGCTTATCTGCTGGAAATCCTGTCGGAGTTCCAAATCACCATCCCAGAAATGGGCACGATCACCGCCACGACCCGCCCCATGGTGATCCTGACCGCCAACGGCACCCGCGACCTGAGCGATGCGCTGCGCCGCCGCTGCCTCTACGCCCATGTCCCATACCCCGATCTGGAAACAGAGCTGTCCATTTTGGTCACGCGCTATCCTGATATCACCGACCGCCTGTGCGCCCAGATCGTCGGCTTCGTGCAATCCTTGCGCAAACAAGAGCTGGAAAAGAAGCCCGGCATTGCCGAAATGCTCGACTTCGCCGCCGCCCTGATGGGGCTTGGCGTCGCGGACCTGACCGATGATCCTGCAATCTTGCAGGCGTCACTGGCGACCTTGCTGAAAACGCAGATGGACCGGGACGCGATCCCAACCGAAATCGCCCAGCGTCTGGCCGGGAAAGCGGCATGACCCTTGTGACCAAATTCGCCGCCCGCGATCCGGGGCCAGCTGCGCGCATGACCGGCTTTGCTCGGCACTTGCGCGACCACGGCCTGCGCCTTGGCGTCGGAGAGACGGCATTAGCGATAGAGGCGCTGTGCCACGTCAATGCCGCCAACCCAAGTGAGGCGCGGCGTGCCCTGAAATCCGTCTTTACCGGATGCACCGAGGAAGCCGCCCAGTTCGACGGGCTGTTCGACAGCTACTGGATGAACGGCGGGCGGGTGAAAACCCGCGTCGTGCCAACCGCGCCAAACGCCCCGAACGAGCACGCCCATTCAACCCGCGAGGCGAACGCGGCGGGCGATCCCAGCGACGGCGCTGGCGATATCAGCGCGCCGGACGGCGGGACAGGAGAGGCGGACGCAAACGGCGAGGGCAAGCTGGTCGCCACCGACATCGCGAACCTATTCAAAAAAGACCTGCGCGACATCGTACGCCCTGACGACATTGCAGAGGCTGAAAAGATCGCCCTGCGCCTTGGCGCGGCGATGCGCGATCGCAAATCCCGCCGCCGGGTTGCGGCGCGCAAGGGCGATCAAATCCATTTTCGCAAAGCGATCCGGCAAAGCTTAGCGACGGGGGGCGAACCCTTTGCCTTGCCGCGCCGCCACCGCCCGGACCGGACACTGCGCGTCACCGCGATCTGCGATGTGTCCGGGTCCATGACGGTCTATTCGCGCATCTTTCTGGCTTTTCTGGCAGGTCTGATGCGCGCCGATCCCCGCGCGGATGCCTATCTGTTTCACACCAAGCTGGTCCGCATTACCGAAGCGCTACGCGACAAGGACGCCCTGCGCGCCCTTGCGCGGTTGTCGCTGCTGGCGGACGGCTTTGCGGGCGGGTCCAAAATTGGCGATAGCCTGAACACCTTTGCGGGCACCTATGGCCGCCGCTTTGTCGATAACCGCACCGTCGTGATGATCCTGTCCGACGGCTATGACACCGCCGCGCCCGACGGTATTTCGGACGCGCTTGCGCGGCTGAAAAAGCGCGGCTGCAAGATTATCTGGCTGAACCCGCTGAAAGGCTGGGACGGCTACGCCCCCACCGCGCGCGCCATGGCGCAGGCTTTACCGCATCTTGACCTGTTTTGTGCGGCCAACACGCTGGGCGATCTGGCCGCCCTTGAACCTGAATTGGCACGGCTATGACACCCAAACAGATCATGGAACACGGGCTGCAGGACGGCACAGACGTCTTTGCCATCGCCACCATCGTGCGCACGGCTGGCACCACCGCCGCCAAACCCGGTGCTAAGGCGCTGCTGCGCGGTGACGGCACCATTATCGACGGCTGGCTGGGCGGGGGCTGCGTCAAAGGCGCGATCAAGGCCGCGACCCTGCGCGCCTATGCCACCGGGCAGCCGCAGCTGATTTCCGTCGCCCCGGAAGAGGACCTTGCCCGCCAAGGCGTGCATGCCGGCGATGACAAGGACGGCGTCCGCTTTGCCCGTAACGGCTGCCCGTCAAAGGGCACTATCGACATCTTTATCGAACCGCATCTGCCAGAGCCTGAATTGTGGGTCATCGGCGCATCCCCGGTGGCGCTGAAACTGACCGCCCTCGCGCCACATTTCGGCTGGACCGTGACAGAGGCCGCAAGCGATGTGCCCCTGCCAGACCGCGCACCGGGCCGCGCCCGCTATGTCGTGATTGCCACGCAGGGGCAGGGGGATTTGGCCGCGCTGACCGCCGTTCTGACCAGCGGCGCGGACTACACCGCTTTCGTGGGCAGCGGCAAAAAGTACGCCACGCTGTCGGCGAAATTGGCCGCGCAGGACATCCCAGCGGGTCAAATCGCCGCTGTGCACGCACCTGCGGGCCTGAACATTGGTGCCGTCACGCCAGCAGAAATCGCCCTGTCGATCCTTGCGCAGATGACCGAAGTCAAACGCCAGATTTCAACGCAGGCCGCCCAAAGCGCCGCATCCTAATGACCCCGGCCAAAGGAACATGACCATGACACGACTGCGCCACGTCTTTGCTGCGCTGCGCCGCAAATGGGCCCTGACCCCAGAGCAGGCCGAGACGCTATCCACCGTAAAATTTCCCTGCTGTTAGAAAGAGATACCCATGGAACTGAAAGACGCCATCATCATCAATGCCCCGCTGGACCGGGTCTATGCCGCTTTGAATAATCCCGAAATCCTGCGCCAATGCATCCCCGGCTGCGAAGAGCTGATCCAGCATTCCGACACCGAGCTTGAGGCCAAGATCGTGCTCAAGATCGGTCCGGTCAAAGCCCGCTTTAGCGGCAATGTGCAGCTCGACAAAAGCGGCGCGCCGCATGCGTTTTCCCTGACGGGGCAAGGCAATGGCGGCGCTGCTGGTCATGCCAAGGGCGGCGCGGATGTCACGCTGGTGGCGGACGGCGACACCACGGTGCTGACCTATGACGCCAAGGCCGAAATCGGCGGCAAGTTGGCGCAGCTGGGCAGCCGCCTGATCCAAAGCACGGCCAAAAAACTGGCCGCGAAGTTCTTTCAAAGTTTCGCCGAAGTGCTGGAGGCCGAGCAGGTCGCGTGACAATAGCGGGCGGGGCCGTCCCCGCCCGTTTAGGCCGTGGTGCCTTCCATCGGCCATAGACCCGGAGAGGCCGCAATCTCCACCAGATTTCCATCGGGATCGCGGAAATACAGGCTTTTGCCGCCGCGCATCCAGCTTGTCCGGCTTAGGATGTCGACCCCGCGCGCGGTCAGATGCTCGTCCCATTCGGCAAAGGCCGCGTGCGTGGCTTCAAACGCAAAGTGGATCTGCCCCGCCGCGTCATGCGGCGGGATCTCGTTTCCGCCATCGGCCGTGGCACCCTGCGCCGTGCCGCCGCGCAAAAAGATCAGCAAAACGCTGCGTTCGTTCACGCCATAAGCGCAAAGGCGGTCTGTTTTCTTAAGCGGCCGCAGCCCCATGACGTCTTCGTAAAACGCACAGGCGCGGCCCAAGTCGTCGACATAAATCGCTGTTTCCAGAATTGATTTTAGCGCGGGCATATATTTTATCCTTTTGCGGTGGACTGTCCCCTTGGCGCACTAATTAGATCGCTAAAGGAGATTGCACATGTCCGATCTAGAAAATGACACCCGTTTATCTGAAACCGAGCGCGATGCCATTCAAGGTGTCATTGACCGGGCATTGGATGCGTCCAAAGCGGATGACCGCAATGGAATTGCCGCCGCAATTGTAAGTGGCGATCAGATTCTGGAAATCGGAGAGAACGAGGTCAATGCCCTGACCGATCCGACCAAGCATGCCGAAATGGTCGTGCTGGCCGCCGTCACGCAGCGGCTTGATCGCAAGCAATTGTCGGAATGCACCCTGATATCATCCCTGCAACCCTGCGAGATGTGCCTGTCAGCCATGCGCTTTGCCGGGATCACCCGCGTCATTTACTGCGCGCAGCAAGAAAACGTGGCGGAAAAGTATTTCGTATTTCCAAAGCTCAAGATTACCGATTTCGCAAATGCAGGCGCGGCGTTTACGCATATTGGCGGTGTGAAAGAGGCGGCGGTTATTCACCTTTACGCGGATGGTGATGAATAAAACGACAACGCCCGCGACACGCGCTTATTTGGCAAGGTTACGCAGGCGTTTGTGCTGCCTGCGGGGTGAAGGCGGCGTTAGCTAGACGCCTGCATTCTGGAACTGATCATCTGGTTCAGCTTGTCGATCAGCCGTTCTGGCTCTGTCGGTTTTAGGAACACTTCAGCGTTCGGGATCAGCGCCTTTAGCTCTGCCGGCAATCCGACCCCTGTGCAGAACACGATGGGCAAGCCCTTGGCGATCAAGGCTTGTGCCAGCGGTGTCACCGGCCCGTCGATCAGATCGACGTCTAGGATCGCGCCGGCGATGTCTGCGCCCTGGATCATCTGCAGCGCCTCGCTGACGCGGGCGCAGGGGCCCAGCACGCGGGCCTCTCGGTCCTCTAGGGCGAGGGCGATGTTCAGCGCGACAAGCATGTTGTCTTCGGCGACAAGCACAGTCGCGCCTTTGATATGACGATATGTCATTGCATGAATGTCCTGAATTTTTGAATCATGTCGGAACGCGTGCCATCAAGGTTTCGTTCCGACTTTTGCATCACGAAGTTGCGCTTTGATTTGAACCTCGACCCCCTGCGCGGGGTAATTCATCGTGGCTGACCCGTTTAGCTGGCCGCCAAGAAGGCGTTCCAGCAAGGTCGTGCCAAAGCCTGTGCGCGTTGGCGGGCAGACTTCAGGCCCGCCCATTTCGCGCCAATCAAGGGTCAGATGCTCACCCTCTGGCCCGATGGTGACGGACCAGCGCACTTCGATCTGGCCATCCTCGTTGGACAATGCGCCGTATTTGACGGCGTTCGTCGTCAGCTCGTGCACCGCCATGGTCAGCGGCACGACGGTGTCGGACGACAGAAAGACGCGTGGCCCCTTCAGGATCAGACGCTTGCCATTGTCATAGGGTTCCAGTTCGGACCGCAGCACGGCGCGCAGGTCCATGCCCTGCCATTCGGCGTCGGTGAGCGAACTGTGGCTGCGCGCCAGCGACGCGATGCGGTTGCTGACACCGGTGCGGAAACTTTCCATGTCGGTCGAGGTGCGCAGCGTGAAGCCGATGATCGCCTGCACCGTCGCCAGCGTGTTCTTGACGCGGTGGTGCAGTTCTCTGACCATCAGGGCCTGACGCTCTTCAAAGTCTTTGCGCTCGTCAATATCCAATCCCGATCCCAGCAGGCCGACAAAGGTGCCGTCTGTGGTAAAGCGGGGCTGGGCGGTGTTCAGCGTCCAGACATAAGTGCCGTCCTCTTGGCGCAGACGGTATTCCAGCTCGAATACATCATGATCGACGTGGGCTTGTTGCAGGGCAAGGCGCACCTCTTCTAGATCATCGGGGTGGACGGCATCCAGCCAGCCATTGCCGCGTACGTCCTGCGCGGTTTGCCCGGTAAAGCTATGCCAACGTTGGTTAACATAGGTGCAACCGCCCGACGGCTCTGTCATCCAGATAAAGTTTGGCGCGTTATCGGCCATTTCGCGAAAGCGGGTTTCGCTTTCGGTCAGCGCGCCTTGGCTGATCATCCGCTCGGTCACGTCATGCCCGTCAATGAACACGCCGGTGACTTCGCCGTCATCGCCCTTGATGGGCTGAAAGATGAACGACACGTACCGGTCCGTCGGCGCGCTGTCTTCCGAGGTCTGAAAGGTGACCTTGGCGTCTTGGTTCACGAACGGCTGACCGGTCGCATAGACCTCGTCCAGAATTTCAAAAAAGCCTTGCCCCGCGATATCGGGCAGGGCCTCTCTGACCGACCGTCCGATGATGTCATCGCGCCCGATCAGGCGGTTATAGGCGGCGTTGGTCGATTCAAAGATGTGGCGCGGCCCGCGCAGGATCGCCATAAAGCTGGGGGCCATCGCGAACATATTTTCCAGCCGTTCGCTTTCGGCGATTTCGCGGCGGCGGGCCATGACTTCTTTGGTGGTTTCGGTGCAGGCACAGAACATGCCCATGACAGTCCCGCTGCCGCCCCGCACAGGCGTGTAGGAAAAGGCAAAGTGCGCTTCTTCGGGATAACCGTGTCGGTGGATCAGCAACATCAGATCGTCCATATGCGTGCTTTCGCCCGCAAAGGCCTTGTCCATGATCGGCTTCACCACGTCGATAATATCGTGCCAAACGTCGAAAAACGGCCGCCCTAGCGCGTCGGGGTGGCGTGCACCCAACACGGTCGCATAGGCGTCGTTGTAAAGCATTGTGCGCGCGTCCCCCCAGGCCAGAAACATGGGCTGGCGTGACTGCAGCATCACCTCGACCAGTGTGGTTAGCGCGGTGGGCCAGGTTGACGGCGCGCCAAGCGGCGTGGTCTGCCAGTCGAACGCGCACATGCGCTGACCCAGCTCGCCGCCGCCTAAAAACGCAGGGGCATGTCCGCTGTCTTTTGGTGCAGACTTAGCATCAAAGGACTCTTTAGGGGCACTGGACTCGATCATGGCGCGCACTTTCCAAAAACAAATACGCCTCAGCCGATGGACTTGCCCAGAGGTCGCAACCCCTAGTGTAAAAGTGTCGCAGGCGATTGAATAGAGGGGATCGCATGCTGCACAGCGCATTGACGGTGCGTCAAGCTTGGGCCGTTATGCGGGGCCCTGCTGGATCAGACCGCCTCTGCCACCAGCGGTTTATGCGCAATCCGGGCCATGGCTGCCAGATAGCTATCCGTCCAGTGCCCAATGTCGTCGCGCTGCACCACCTTGAATAAGGCCGCGTGCCGTTCGCGCCGCTCTGCCAGGGGCATCGACAGGGCGGTGCGCAATGCGGCGGCCATTTCGCCGATGTCATAGGGGTTCACGATCAGGGCCGACGTCATCTGTTCTGCCGCGCCAGCGAACTGCGATAGGATCAGCACGCCGGGGTCTTCGTGTGATTGGGCTGCAACATATTCCTTGGCCACAAGGTTCATGCCATCGGCAAAGGGCGTGACAAAGCCCACATCCGCCGCCCGGTACAGCGCCGCCAGCGTATCGCGGGGGATGCCCCGGTGGATGTAACGGATCGGGGTCCAGTCCAGATCGGAATGCAGTCCGTTCACCTTGCCGGAAATCCGCTCCATCTCTGACCTGATGTTCTGATAGGCGGTCACGGCTTCCCGCGTGGGCGGGGCGATTTGCAGCAAGGATGCGCGCGGATCGCCGTCTTCGCGGGCCTCTAGGTACTGGCCAAAGGCGCTTAGGCGATTGTCGAGTCCTTTGGAATAATCCAGCCGGTCCACACCGATCACCAGCCGTTCGTCTGTGGCAAGGTTGAGCAAGGCGCGGCCATCGCGGCGACCCGCCTCTTTGGCAAAGGCATCCACGTCGATCCCGATGGGAAAACTGCGGATTTCAAAGTTCCGGCCCCGATATTGCAGCGATCCGTCGCGCAGCTGCTCTGCCCCAACAAGGGACCGATACATCTCGAGCGCGGCGGCAACATCGCGCTGGGTTTGCAGACCGACAAGGTCGAAACTGGCGATCCATTGCGGGAAAATGTGGTGCTGGGGCAGGGCCAGCAGGTCATGCACGGCCGGAAACGGAATGTGGTGGAAAAAGCCGATGGTCGCGGTGACGCCCAGTTCGCGCAGGCAGGCGGCAAGGGGCAGGAAATGATAGTCGTGAATCCAGACCTGATCGTCGGGGCGCAATTCGCGGGCCATCATTTTGGCAAGGCGGCGGTTCACAGCGATATAGGTTTCAAAATCGCCCGTGCTCAGCGCCATCAGATCGGCGCGGCGGTGACACAGCGGCCACAGGACAGAGTTGGCGTAGCCAAGGTAATAGCCGTCGTGTTCGGCCTGCGTCAGATCAAAGGTGCGCATGTCATAGCCATCGCCAGCCACATCGCTGAACCCGTCGCTGGGTGCATCGTTGATCTGGCCAGAGGTGCCGTACCACACGCCGCCATTTTCGTGCAGGCAATCATGCAGCGCGACAACAAGCCCGCCAGAAGGCGGCCCGTCCGATGGCACCCGGTTCGAGACGACGACAAGACGACCAGTCATAATGTTTCCTCCGATAGCCACGATTCAAGCAAAGCCAGCACCGCCGCCGGGTTCGGCAGGCGGTAGGCGGCGCAGGTGTCGCCGCCGCCGACGCGCACAGCGAAACCGCCCGCGGCGTTGGCCACCACCATCGCCTCTTCATCCGTGACGTCATCACCGATCACGACGGGGCGGATGCCGCTGGGCTGCTCTGCGATGATGGCGTGCACTGCGCCGGCCTTGCTGGCGTCCGATGGCCTGATTTCGAACGCCATTTTAGAGGTGTGCATTTCCATGCCCGGCGCGGCAGCCGCAATGGTTTCAGCCGCCGCGCGGGCAGCGGCTTCGGCTTGCGGGACAGCGCGGTAGTGGATGACAGCGCCGGTGTCTTTTGTTTCCAGCGTCACGCCGTGCATCTGCGCCACCGCGTCTTGCGCTTGGCTTTGCACGCTAGCGACCACCGGGCTGCCGACAAGCGGGTGACGCGACAGGGTGCCGCCCCGCCGCGCCTCTGCCCCGTGGGCCCCAAAGATGTCGCCGGGGAAATCCGGCAAAAAGCGTTCCAGCACCGCGACTTCGCGGCCCGACACCAGACACAGCCGCCCATCCAGTTTGGCGTGCAGGCCCGCCAGCAAGCCGTGCAGGCGGGCGGGCACGTGAATGCCATCCGGCGTCGGGGCCAGATCAATCAGCGTGCCGTCAAAGTCGAGCATCAGGTAAATATCAGTGGTCCCTTCGCGCGTTGTTGCGTCGATGTCATCCGTCATTCGGCCGCCACGGCGCAGGTCAGTTCCGTGGCGCGGGCATTCGCCGCGCCCAGCAATCCGGCATGCGATCCGCAGTCGTGGCGCGCGCCGGAAAAGCGAAAGCCCGCCAGCCCGAACGCTGGCGCATCGGCTGCAATCGCGTCAGTCAGCTGATATTCACCGCCAGCGCCGGGTTCCAGATTGCGCAGCGCGTCAAAGATGCGGCTGTCTAGGATATAGCGGCCCACGGCGGCCAGTTGCGACGGGGCGACTTCGGGGCTTGGCTTTTCCACCAGTTCCGACGCTTGTACGATCTTGCCGATGGACGCGGCGGCGGTTGGGCGGAAAATGCCGTATTTCTTAACATCCGCGCGGTCCACATCCATCGCCGCGATCATGTGGCCGCCGCTATACGCCTGCGCCATTTCCGGCAGGCAAGGTTGCCCAAGGATCACATCGTCGGGCAGGATCACACCAAAGGCATCGCCGCGCACATGGTCTGCGGCCATCAGCACCGCGTGACCCAGACCCAGCGGCTCGTCCTGTTCGACAAAGATCACCTCGACGCCGCTGCCCAGCGTGATTTCATCCAGCGCGCGGGCCAATTCAACCTTGCCGTCACTTTCCAACACGTCCTTAAGCGCGCTGTCCGGCTGCAAATAATCCCCGATCGCAGGCTTTGAGGCATGGGTGACGAACACAAGCCGCTTTGCCCCGGCCTTGATCGCCTCTTCAACCGCGAATTGCAGGATCGGCTTGTCATAGACGGGCAGCAGTTCTTTTGGGACCGATTTGGTCAGCGGCAAAAGCCTTGTGCCCCGTCCGGCGACTGGAAAGACAACGGTGTCCAAGATCGGCATTTGAATTCTCCTGATGGCAGTCATGTGATTATGCTGCGGTAACGTGTGGCTGATGGGGATGTTCCCCGCCCCATGGGGGCCATCGGCGCAAATTTGCCTGATATGCCGCGACCGCAGGCGCGATGCTGACAAAAACGGCAGCCGCGAAACTTGGTTTACAACTGCAGGTCATGACGGATGCCGCGCGCCATCACACCGCAGCGTGTGAAATTGGCAGACTTTGCACTTTTTTCGCACCCTGCACGCTGGGTGCATATTCACTGCAAATCCGCTCCTCAAACTTATCGCAAAAGCATCAGGCGACGGCGCGATTTGCGCCAAAACAGGAGAAGATGATGTTTCCCAAGATCAATAAACGCGCAAGCAATCAGCGCGGCACAATGACGTCCGCAGGCAAAGGCCCGACCGCGCTGTCATTCGCCTTTGTCGCCGCTATCACGCTGCTTAGTGCGGCGGCTGTGACGACATCGGGCGCGATGGCCCAAGGCGCAGAGGGCCAAGGTCCGAAAGGGCAGGGGCCGAACCCGATGGACGCCGTGGCCGAAGCCTTGGACCTGACGCCGTCCCAGATGCAAAGCTGCATGGGGCCACGGCCCGAGCCGGGCAGCGAACCATCACAGGCTGATCGCGCGGCCCTTGTCGATTGTCTGATGGTGCAGAACCCGTCGCTGACCCCCGCACTTATCGACGCCGCGATGGAGCAGATGCGCAAGGCCCCGCCGCCGCGCAATTAGATCAGGCTGTGAAAACGGCCTGCGCAATGTGCAGGCCATCAAGACACCAAAAGGATAAAGACTATGTTTCGCAAATCTCTGACCATACTGGCCGCCACGCTGTCGCTGGCCGCCCCGGTGGCATCCTATGCCCAGCAAGCCCCAGCGCCGCGCGCCGCCCAATACGCCCAACCGGCCCCCGCCCGCGGCGGCATGGATGCGGCCAGCCTGTTGCTGCCCCTTGCGCTGGTGGTGATTGTGGTTGGCGCTTTGGCGCATAAGCACTGACGCGCATACGGCACCGCGCGTTTGCGCGGTGCCGCCGTTTGTTATCCGGCACCGCGCGAACGCAGCGAGGAGCGGGGTGGACGCATTAAATTGTAGTTGAATGGATACCGGTCAAAAAACGTGACGTATCATCGGGGGTCGCCCTAAAAGTCCACCACCTCAGCGGAGATCAATAATCCGCGCCTTACCCTTGCCGTCTGCGTCATGCTGGCTCAACCGGGGATGGCATGGCTTCGGCGCAATTGGCGCGGCCTGCACAACAAGACGGCTGTTTGGCACAAGGTTCGACCGCTATTTAGGCCGCCGGCAAAGCAATTAGCCCGTCCGGACGGATGTTTGCGCCGCTGCATAGTCGCGCGGGGACTGGCCATGAAACGCTTTGAACCGCCGCGAAAAGCTGGACAAGTTGCGATAGCCGCAGGCGCTTGCGACATCGGTGACGCTTTGGCGGCCCTGCTGCAACAGATCGCCTGCGTGCTGCATCCGGCGGTCCGACAGCAGCGTATTGAACGGCTGCGGGCACAGCGCGTCGATCTTGCGCTGCAAGACCCGCGTGCTGACACCGCAAGCCGTTGCCGCATCCTCGATCCGCGCATCAGGGTTCGCAAGAGCGCCTTCAAAAAACACATCCAGCCGGTCCAGTAACTGCCGATCAAACGGCGCAAGGTCCGGTTGCAGCGCAGGCGCGGGCGCGCCGGGGTCCGGCAGCAGATGGTCGACGACATAGTTCTGCACCCGCTCTGCTGCGCGCAGCCGTAGCTGCACCTTACGCAGCACATCTTGCGGGTCAAAGGGCTTGGTCAGGTAATCATCCGCCCAAGCATCCTGCGCCGCGCGGCGGGCGGCGGTGTCCTGCAAGGCGGTCAGAAAGATCAGACCGATATGGGCGGTGGCCTTGTCGGACTTTAGCGATTTGCCAAAATCAAAGGCCCGCCCATCGGGCAGCATCACATCGCATAGCACCAGTTGTACCGGGTGCCGGTCCAGCGCCCGGCGCGCAGCGGCAAGCGATCCGACGGCGCGGATCTGGCCCACCTCGGCCAGAAGGTCCGCCAAAAAGCCGCGCAGATCGCTGTCGTCTTCGACGATCAGGATGGTGGGGGCATCGTCCTGCGCCGCCTTGGACAGCGGTGCCATGGCGGCGCCATCGTCCTGCGCTAAGGGTAACGCTTGCGGCGCAAGGGTCGCATCGCAGGGGATCACCACCTGAAGGGTCGTCTGTGGGCCGGTGTTTACACTCAGTTCGCCCTGCAACTGCAGAACGGACTGCGCAATGATATCCAAACCTTTTGATGGCTCGACCTCAAGGCTGCGCGCGATCAACCGGTCCGCAAGGTGCTGTGGCAACGGCGCGGTGTTGGTGACGCGAATTGTCAGATCTTGCGCCTGTGCGGTGATCTGCACGGCGACAGTGCCGCCCGCAGGCGTGTGGCGCACGGCGTTGGACAACAGGTTGTGCAGCAAGGCATCGCAGGCGCTGGGATCAAGGGTCGCCGCCCCGCTGAGCGGCGTTGTCGCAGACCAGATCAAGCCGCGCTCTTGCGCCATCTCGTGGTAGAAATCGACAATCGGTTGCACAAAAGACGCTAGATCAAGGGTCGCGCGGCCACCGCCCAGCCCTTCGGGGGCGGCGGCGGTATCAGCCATTTGCTGGGTCAGCATGGTCATACGGGCGGCGGCGCGGATCACAAGGTTGATCAGGCGCCGGGCCTCGGCGGGCAGGTCCGGCAGGCGCAAGGCGTGGTCCAGCGGCGCGCTGATCAGCGACAGGGGTGTGCGGATTTCATGCACGGTGCGCGCGTAAAACGCCGCCCGGTCCCGCGCAACGCAGGCCAGCTTGGCATTTTGCTGCGCCAGTTCGGCGGTTTTTGCGGCGACGATCTGCTCTAGACTGCGATTGCGTGCCCGGACTTGCCGCGTGCGCAGACGGGACACGGCCACAAGCCCGCCAGCGGCAATCGCGGCATAGCAAAGCCACGCCCACCAGCGCTGCGTAAAGGGTGGCATGACCTGAAAGGCAACCGCAACGGGGGCGGATGCGACCCCTGCAGAGGATATGCCCTGATATTCCAGCTGGTAATCGCCAGCCTTGAGCAGTTGGTAATTGATCCGGTGCCGCACGCCGCTGGCTGTCGTCCAATCGGTCTGATCCGGCAGCAGCCGCCAGCGCAGGGCGTTATCACCCGGCTTGTCATATTGGATAACGGACAGATCAATCGCGATGCCAAAGGGGGCGATAATTGGGGTCGTCGGCTGCTGATCCCACACCGCCGACACGCGCGGCGCGCTGCGCTCTGCATAAATTTCGCGGGGGTCGAACAGGGAAAACCCGTCGATCCCGCCCACCGCGATGGACCCGTCGTCCAGCACGGTGCCAGCGTTAAAGTTGAACTCTGCGCCTTGCAGCCCGTCAGAGGCGCGGAATACGTCGATCTGGTCCGTCGCCAGATCAAGCCGCGCCAGACCGTTGTTCGTGGTCAGCCACAGATCACCAAGGCTACCCGGCAGCATCTTGTAAATCGTCTCGTTCGGCAGACCATTCGCCCGGCCGATCTGCCGGAGTGGGGCCATATCGCTGTCCAGCAGAACGATCCCGCCTTGCGTGCCAACATAAAGCGGATCGCCCGGCGCGCCCTGCCAGACCGCGCGCACGTCGTTGTCGGGCAACACATCAAGGCCGGATACGGTGGTGAAATCGCCAGTGTCCGCGTTCCACCGGCTTAGCCCGCCGCTGGTGCCAATCCAGATCGTGTCGTCCGGCCCCTGATACAGGCTTCGCGTGCGGTTATGGGGCAAGTCGCGCGGCCCGTCGCCTTCGACGTAATGCGCAAGCTGCGTGCCATCTGCGCCAACGTGAAACACCCCGGTATGTGTGCCGATCCACAGCGTGCCATCCGCCGCGCGCAGCAGCAGCCGGATAAAGGCATCGCCCGCGACAGGCGTGCCATCCGGTGCGGTCATGCGGGACCACGTCAGCTGACCCGCTTTGCGCCGCTGCAGGCCATGGTCGCGCACGGCGATAATGACGCCCGACGGCTCTGACAGGATCGTGCGGACATCGTGGGGGCCGGGGCCAAGGTCTTTGTCCAGATCGACAATGGCCAGATCCTGCAGGTTCCGGTTCAGGCGCAAAAGGCCATCCTTACCGCCGATCCAGAGCCCACTTCGGCCTGCGTCGGCCAGCGCCCAGATGACGCCGCTGTCTTGCGGGTAGTAGGTTTCGAACAGGTCGGGGGACTGGGACACGCTGCTGACGCCGTTGTCATAGGTGCCGATCCACATACGCCCCAGATTGCCGGGCGTCAGCGCGACGATAGTGTCAGAGCTGATGCGCTGGCGCACGCCGCGGCGGCTGCGGTAGTTTTCCATGACGCCGGTGGCGGGGTCATAGACGAAAATGCCGTTTGACCATGTGCCAATCCACAGCCGCCCGTCTTGCCCCTGCGCAAGGGCTTCGACGTCGTCATCGGGGATGGCAAGTGGCTGGTCGATGACGCCTGTATCAGGTGTTAGACGGTGCAGTCCCGCGTCCTCTGTCGCGATCCAGACAAGGCCGTCGGTGTCGATCAGCACGTCAAGCACGGTCAATCCGGTCAGCGCGCTATTGCTGTCATCCCAATGGGTAAGCTGCCCGCTTGCCGGATCAAAGTGATAAAGCCCTGCGCTGCCGGTGCCAATGTAAACGCCGCCATCTGCACTGACCACAAGGCTGCGGATATAGTCGGTGTCGATGTCCGCAGGCTGCGCGCCGCCGGGCTGGGTAAAGGTGCCATCGTCCAGACGCAACTGCGTGACGCCGCGGCCATGGGCGATCCACATCGTGCCGTCGGGGCCGGGGGCAAGGTCGAAAACCTCGTCCGAGGCAAATAGACCACTGGCGGCGCGCAGGCTGGCCACGGGGTTCACCTGCTGGTCAAACACCGCGATCCCGCCGCCCAAGGTGCCCACCCAGATCAGCCCGTTAGTATCCTGCGCCAGCGCAAAGGTGTAATTGTTCGCCAGTCCCGGCGCGTCCGGCTGGGCGCGATAGACGTATTGAAAACTTTCCCCGTCATACAGGCTTAGCCCGTCGCCCGTCGCAAACCACATCCGGCCATCGTCGGCCTGAAGGATGTCATTGACGGTGCTTTGCGACATGCCGTCGTTGATCGTCAATTGGATCGCAGATTTCTGCGTCTCGGATCGGGCGGGTTGGCACATTGCGCAGACCAGGGACAGGGCGGCAATGGTAAGACGCGTAAGATTGGAAATGATGACACACCTAAAAAATATCGACGTAAAATAAATTGAAAACAGACGATTGTCTGGTGACGTTAAAGTCAAATTGAACGACGCCGCCCAAACGGAGTCCAGTAATACTTTAGATTGTGTTAAAATCGACCCTGCACGCTGTGCCATTTCCACCCAAAAGGCGAATTGGCGCATACTGCATATAAATAGGGGTTCGCTGCAAAGTCTTGGTCGCGGCAGCAATCGGCAGCGCTGTCCAAGCCAGCAAGGTCCGGCGCATATCGCGCCGGACCCATCGCAATCGCGTTACGCGAGGCGCTTGTTCTGCGGGAACATCATGGCCTTCGCATCGTCGTCCATCTCTTTTTTAAAGGTATGGCTGGCGAACATCGCCTCTGCGGCCTTTGCGGCGGGACGCGCATTAATTTCGTCCAGCAACCGCTTGAGGTTGGGCAGGTTTTCCCATGCGTCAGCGCCAAGGATGAACGGCACAGCGCGCGCCCAGCCCCAGACGGCCATGTCCAGAACGGTATAGGTTTCGCCCATCATATAGGCACCTTCCGAAAGGCGCTGGTCGATCAGGCCCCAGTGACGCTCTGCCTCATAGCCGTAACGGTTGACGGCATAGTCTTTTGGCTCTGGCGCGAAGTGCTTGAAGTGCACGCTTTGGCCCGAATAGGGGCCGATGCCACTGGCGACGAACATCATCCAGGACAGGTACTGCGCCTGCGCCTCTGGTGTGTTGTCGGGCAGGAATTTACCCTCTTTATTGGCCAGATACATCAAGATCGCGGTGCTATCGAACAGTTTGGCGTCGCCATCGGTCATCGCGGGCGTCTTGCCGTTGGGGTTGATCGCTAGGAATTCTGGCGTGAACTGCTCGCCTTTGCGGGTGTCCACGGGAACCGCGTCATAGGCAACGCCCAGCTCTTCCAGCAGCAGGGCGACTTTGGCGGGGTTCGGGGAGGGGTGAAAATAGAATTTGATCATCGGATCGTCCATTCGTGGATAAGATGGGTTTCGCTGGCGAAGTTAAGGTGGGGCAAGCGCCTGATTGCAAGTCACAAAGCGTTGCCCGCCACGCCCCGCTACCTTCCCGCGCTTTCAATCTTGCGGGATGCCACGACGTTTTCGAGCCATCCGACTTTCATCTCTGGCACAGAGGCGAGCAGCAGGTCTGTGTAGTCGTCGAAGGGCGGGGCGATGACCTGTGATTTGGGGCCGTATCGGACGACTTTGCCGCGGTGCATGACGGCGATTTGGTCGGCGATGGCTTTGACGGTGGCCAGGTCGTGGGTGATGAACATATAGGCGACGCCTTCTTGCGCCTGCAGGTCCAGCAGCAGTTTCAGGATGCCGTCGGCGACCAGCGGATCAAGGGCGGATGTGACCTCGTCGCAGATGATCAGGCGGGGTTTGGCGGCCAGGGCGCGGGCGATGCAGACGCGTTGCTTTTGCCCGCCTGACAGTTCCGCTGGGTAGCGGTCGATAAAGCCTTTGCCCATCTCGATCTGGTCTAGCAGTTCCTGCACGCGGGCGCGTTTAGCCGCGCCTTTGAGGCCAAAGTAGAACTCTAGCGGGCGCCCGATGATGGTGCCGACGGTGTGGCGCGGGTTCATCGCGGTATCGGCCATTTGATAGATCATTTGCAATTCGCGCAGATCGTCCCGGGCGCGGCCGTCCAGCGCGGCGGGCAGGGTGCGCCCGTCGAATGTGATCTGCCCGTCAGACGGGGGCAGCAGGCCGGTGACGACGCGGGCCAGCGTGGATTTACCAGAGCCGCTTTCGCCGACCACGGCCAGCGTTTGCCCCGGCGCGATCTGGACGCTGACGTCTTTGAGCACGTCCAGTTTGACCCCCGGATAACGGGCGGTCATGTTGTCCACGCGCAGCAGCGGCGCGGCGGGTTCTTTTTCCGTGTGGTCGATGGACCGGACCGACACGAGGGCGCGGGTGTAGTCCTGTTGCGGGGCCTCAATGATCTGGCGCACCTGCGCGTGTTCAATGGTTTTGCCGGACTTAAGGACCATAATCTCGTCCGACACCTGCGCCACGACGGCCAGATCGTGGGTGATGTAAAGCGCGGCGACACCGGTGTCCTGAATGGCCTTTTTGATCGCCGACAGCACGTCAATCTGCGTGGTGACATCCAGCGCGGTCGTCGGCTCGTCAAAGATCACTAGCGACGGGCGCGGGCACAGGGCCATGGCGGTCATCACGCGCTGCAATTGCCCGCCAGAGACTTGGTGCGGATAGCGCCGCCCGATGCTGTCCGGGTCCGGCAGGCCCAGCTGGCCGAACAGCTGCACGGCGCGGGCCTCGGCCTCTGCCCGGGTGGCAAGGCCGTGGCGGACCGTGGCCTCGACCACTTGGTCCATCAGGCGCATCGCGGGGTTAAAGGCGGCGGCGGCGGATTGGGCGACGTAGGTGACCTCTTGCCCGCGCAAATTGCGCAGGCCCGCCGCGCGCTCTTGCAGGATATCGCGGCCGTTCAGGAACACCTGACCGCCGGTGATCCGCACGCCGCCGCGCCCGTAGGCCATGGCGGACAGACCGATGGTGGACTTGCCCGCGCCGGATTCCCCGATCAGCCCCAGCACGCGGCCCTTGGCTAGGGTGAACGACACGCCGTGCACGATAGAGATGTCTTTGGGCGCGGCATCAGGCGGATAGACCGTCGCGCCAATCGTCAGATTGCGCACATCAAGCAGGGTATCATCCATCCCGGCCTCCTTTCAGGCTGGCGGTGCGGCTCAGCACCCAGTCCGCCACCAGATTGACAGAGATCGCGAGCGTCGCGATGGCAAAGGCCGGGATCAGCGCGGCAGGGATGCCGTAGACGATACCGTCCTTGTTTTCCTTCACGATACCGCCCCAATCCGCCAAGGGCGGTTGCACGCCAAGCCCGAGGAACGACAGGGTCGAGATGAAGAGCACCATAAAGATGAACCGCAGGCCCATTTCGGCCACCAGCGGCGACAGGGCGTTTGGCAGGATCTCGTGGAAGATGATCCAGCGGTTGCCTTCGCCGCGCAGGCGGGCGGCCTCCACGTAATCCATCACGGTGATATCGACGGCGACGGCGCGGGACAGGCGGAATACACGGGTGGCGTCCAGCAGGCCCATGACGACGATCAAGACGGGCAGGGTGACGGGCATCACCGACAGCACGACAAGGGCAAAGATCAGCGCCGGGATCGACATGATGAGATCGACAAACCGCGACAGAAACTGGTCAACCCAGCCGCCTGCCACAGCGGCGGTCAGCCCCATGATCGACCCCACGGTAAAGCTAAGGATCGTGGCGGCGGTGGCGACAAAGATCGTCGTCTGCCCGCCAAAGATGATCCGGCTCAGCAGATCGCGGCCAATGCTGTCGGTGCCTAGCAGGTGTTCGGATGACGCAGGCTCCCACACATCGCCGACGACCTCGGCCATGCCGTAGGGGGCGATGAAGCCTGCAAAAATCGCGCCAAAGGCATAAAGCGCAACAAAGGCGAGCCCGATCAGGGCGGAAACAGGTATCCCCCTCATTTCGGGTGCCGCAGGCGGGGGTTGGACAGGATCGACACGATATCAGCCACCATATTCAGGCCGATATAAACGGCAGCAAAGACAAGCCCGCAGGCCTGCACGACAGGCACGTCACGCTTTGTGACGTGATCGACAAGGTATTGGCCCATGCCGGGAAAGACAAAGACCACCTCGACCACCACAACGCCCACGATCAGATAGGCCATGTTCAGCATGACCACGTTGACCACAGGCGCGATGGCATTGGGAAAGGCGTGGCGGGCGATCACGGTGATCGGGCGCAGGCCCTTCAACTCGGCGGTCTCGATATAGGCCGATTGCATCACGTTCAGGATCGCGGCGCGGGTCATGCGCATCATATGGCCCAGCACGACCAGCACCAACACCAACACCGGGATCGCCACGGCATGCAGCTTTTCGCCAAGGCTCATGCTGTCGTAGATCGTGGATACGGATGGAAAGATGCGGAACTGCACCGTCAGAATGAACATCGCGATATAGCCCAGCATAAATTCCGGGATCGATACCGATGTCAGCGTGATGCCAGAGATCAGCTTGTCCGGCCATTGCCCGCGGTAGCGCACCGCGATGACGCCAAGGATGATCGCCAGAGGCACGGCAATGATCGCAGCGCAGCTTGCCAGGAACAGCGTATTGGCCAGCCGCCCCGACATGGCGGTCCAGATATCCTGACCATTGGTCAGCGCCGTGCCCAGATCGCCGCGCAGAATGCCGCCCAGCCAATCAAAGTAGCGCGCCAAGGCAGGCTCGTTCAGGCCAAGCTCGTTGCGCAGGTTCGCCAGCGCCTGCGGAGTTGCGCTTTGGCCAAGGATGGACTGGGCCACATCGCCGGGCAAAATCTCGGTGCCCATAAAGATCAAGGCAGAGGCCGCGAGCAGCAAGAGCAGGCCCAGCGATAAACGCTGGGCCAACAAAAAGACAATCGGGTTGCGCGTCACCTTAGCTGGCCAACCACGTCTTGTGCGGTGCAAGGCCGTTCATCGTGTCGCCGCCGCCGTCTGCGACCCAGCCCTGCACGTCATTGCTGACCGCCTCGATGAAGTCGTTGAACATTGGCACGATCACGCCGCCTTCGTCATGCACAATGGCGCCCATTTGCGCATAGGTCGCGGTGCGCGCGGCGGGGTCCAGTTCGGCCCGGGCTTGCAGCAGCAGATCGTCGAAGGCTGCGTTCGTGAACCGGGTGTCGTTCCAGTCTGCCGTCGACAGATAGGCGGTCGTGTACATCTGGTCCTGCACCGGGCGGCCGCCCCAATAGGATGCGCAGAACGGCTCTTTGTTCCAGACCTCGGACCAGTAGCCATCGTTGGGCACGCGCTGGATTTCCAGCGGAATGCCAGCCGCGGCGGCGGATTGCTGGAACAGCGCGGCGGCATCGACAGCGCCGGGGAACGCGGTATCCGCGACCTTCAGCACGATCGGGCTGCCGTCGTGGCCGGACGCCTTGTAGTGCTCGGCGGCCTTTTCGATGTCAAAGGTGCGCTGCGGCAGGCTGTCGTCAAACAGCGGATAGGCGGCGTTGATCGGGGTGTCGTTGCCGATCGTGCCAAAACCCTGCAGGATCTTGTCGACCATTTCCGCGCGGTTGACGGCGTATTTCAGGGCCAAACGCAGGTCGGCATTATCAAACGGCGCGGTGTCGGTGTGCATGACAAAGACGTAGTGACCGCGGCCAGAGACGCTCTTGACCTCGAGCGTTGGCGCACGGTTCAGCAGGCCCGCAACCTTAGGCTCCACGAGGTTGGCAATATGCACCTGGCCGGACTGCAGCGCCGCCATCCGGGCGGTGGCATCGTTGATTACAAGGAATTCCACCGCGTCGTAGTGACCGCGCTCGCTGTCCCAATACTCTGCATGCTTTTCAAAGGTATAGCGCACGCCGGGTTCCTGCGCGACGATCTTATACGCGCCAGCGCCAATGCCTGCTGCCGCATCGTCGCGGCCGCCGTTTGGCTGGATCTGCAGGTGATAATCGGCCATCAGATAGGGCAGGTCGGCGTTCGCCGTGGTCAGCGTGACCTCGACCCAGTCGCCATCGACGCGCATGGATTCAATGCCCTGCATGATGCCAAGGGCACCGGACTGAGAGTCCTCGTCCGAGTGCCGCTCTAGCGTGGCCAGCACATCGTCCGGTGTCATCACCGCGCCGTTGTGGAACGTGACACCTTGGCGGATCTTGAACCGCCAGACCTTCGCCTCGGCGTCGCTCTCGACCTCTTCGGCCAGACGCATTTCCAACTGCCCGTCGGGGGTGACATCCACCAACTGCTCGCCCAGCGTCCGCATCAGGTGGAATGTGACAGGGTTCGCCGCCAGCGCCGGATCAAGGCTGTCCGTGCTGCCGCCGCCGCCAAGGCCCATCTTCAGCGTCCCGCCCTTCACAGCCGTCTGCGCCCGCGCGCCGCTTGCCAGCATCGCGCTGCCAACCGCCGCCGTCATCGCAAGCGCAGACGCGCGGCCCAGAAAAGAGCGGCGGTTCAGGCTGGTGCGGCCTTTGGTGTTGACTGTCTTGTGCATATTCGGAATCCCTGTTGTCGTCTTTTTCGTCAATAAATTACGTGCGCCTCTTAATGAGCGCAGGCCATATTGCGGGGAAAATCCTGCGTTGTCAAAATCTTGAGGTTCAGACGTGAAAACGCGCGTGGGATTGGCCTTGATATGGTCGCCCAATATTGCGCTGTAACGTGTAACAAAATGACTGCGCTGCCGGGCGATTGCAGCCCCGCAAAGCCTTTAGTCTATGACCGAAAGACACGTAGCAAACTGATGCCTGCGTCCATCAGATCAGCGACGCGGGCCAGGATATGTTCCGGTGCCAGACCAGGGGAGCCGCCCTCGATCAGGGCGATTTTGCCCATCAGGCGGATCAATCGGCGGCGGTGAATCCCCAGATGCGCCTGCACCGGGTCTGCGATGATACCCGCAAATGTTGTGACCACGGACGCCGACATGGCAAGCCCTGCGCCGATGGCGATGACAAACCAGACCGGCAGCGCGACGGGAAACACACCATACCACGCGCCGCCCAGCGTTGATCCCAGCGGAAAATTCGTGACCGCCGTCGCATGCCCGACATAGCCCGATACGGCAGGTGCCAGCGACGCGATCCCCGGCGTGGCCGTGCCGAACAGCAGCCAGCCGGTCGTCAGCACAATCAGCGATGTCGTGATTTCCGCCACAGCAGAACGGACCGAGGTGTAGTCGTCGATCAACGCTTGGCTGCGCGCGGTAAGGGGCGCAGCTTGCAGCAAATCGGCTGCGATATCCGCCTCGATCTTGCGCGCGACAGAGGTGCGCAGCAGCACCCGCCGCGCCATGAGCCACGCGCTAAAACGGCGAAGTTTAAAAAGCCGCGCCACAAGGGCGACCAGCGCCATCAGCAAAAAGATCGGCGCAAGCGCCACGTTGATCGGCGCGCGAAGCAGGTCCCAGCCAAGCGCACTGCGATGCAGTCGCAGGGTCGCGCCCAAGTGGAAATGCCGCCGCACAAAAGCATCAACCGCGGCCTTAACCGCCTGTGCGTTCTGGTCTGGCGCTGCGGGCATCGGGTTCATTTTCGTAAAGGGGCGCATGTGAATGACTTAAGGTGGGCGGCATTTGTTTGAAAGGGCCGCAGTGTTCCCGCCGTCCGGCATCAGTGCGGCGGCCCGCAATTGAACTGCGCGTTATTCCAGCGCCTTTGCCACCGCGGCCAGCAAATCGGCCCGGCGGACAGGTTTCATCAGCCGGGTATCACCGGCTTTGACCCCATCGCAATTCATGTGCGCATCGCTCGCGTAGCCAGACATAAAGACGATGGGCAGGTCAGGCCATTTGTGCCTAATTTTCTGCGCCAAATGGGTGCCCTGCAATTTCCCCGGCATGACGATATCGGTCAAAAGCAGATCAAAGGTCGGGTCTTTGCTAAATACGGAATAGGCTTCATCGCCCGACGCGGTTTGCGTGACAAGATAACCAGCACGTTCTAGCATTGTCACAATTGCAGCGCGCACCGCGTGTTCATCTTCGGCGACAAGAATCCGTCCCAAAGATGTGCCCGCTTCCGTCTTTTCAGTTTTCGATGCTTCGGCGGACGTATCGGCCGTGTTTGCTGCAGGAAAGTACAGTTTAAATGTCGTTCCTTGGTCTGGATTAGATTCAACCTGAACCGTTCCACCAGATTGTTTCATAAAGCCAACAATCATCGACAGGCCTAGGCCCGACCCTTCACCCTGCCGCTTAGTGGTAAAAAACGGCTCAAAGATCAGGGCGAGGTTGTCTGGCGCAATGCCTTCGCCCGTATCTTTGACGGTCAACATCACATAGCGACCGGGGGCAAGTTCGCCTTGCTGGTTTTGTATATCAGAGGCGTCGATCACAACATTTGACGTTGCAATGGTGACATTGCCCGACCCCAACATCGCATCGCGCGCGTTTAGAATTAAGTTGAGCAAAGAGTTTTCAAGCGAACTCAGGTCAGCCTCTATAGGCCATAAATTCGTAGATAAAGAGGTGTCGATCACCACGCTTTTCGGCATGGTGCGGCCGATCCATGTTTGCGCATCGCGCACAACTGCGTTCAAATCTAATATAACGGGCGTTAGCCGCGCCTTGCGGGCGAAAGAAAGCATGCTTTTGGTCAATTCAGCGCCGCGCATGGTCGCCGTGATCGCATTGGTGATCAATTCGGCATGCATCGCCGGATCTGTTTCATCCATTAGCAATTCAAGGTTGCCAAGGATCACGGCAAGCAGGTTGTTGAAGTCATGTGCGACTCCGCCGGTCAGTTGGCCAATACTTTCGATCTTCTGCGCCCGATGAGAGATTTCCCGCTCTTTTTCGATCTGTTGTTGAACCTGCACCTCGCTGGTGACGTCAAGAATGATCGCCTCGATCATAACGCGATCATTTGAAAAAATTGGGCCGCCGCGAAATTCAAGCCAGCGCGTGCTGCCGTCCCGCGCCGTAATCATATAGCGGTGTGAAAAGGGCGTGGCAGTTGTGATGCTTTGCCGGACTGCGGCTAAAAATACAGGACGATCCTGAGGATCATGCGCTGTTACAAGTAGGGAATTATCGGCATAAAGCTCTTGGTCGGTATATCCCCAAAGTGACAGGCATTTGGGGCCGATGTAGATAATATTGGTGTTGTTTGGATCGGTGATGTCAATTTGAAAGACGACACCGGGTAAATTATCGGCAATCAAAGCCACACGCGCCATTGATTCAAGGTGAACGCGCTCAGCCTCTCTGATGTCGGTCACGTCGAAGTGGATTGCAATGATCCCAAGCTTCTTGCCATTGCGATCAAATTCGCCAATCCAATTCTCGTGTATATCGCGAACTCTCCCATCGGGTCTAATGATGCGATAGTCAAATATACCTTGATCATGCGTTGGTGAATTAATCTCTCGCATCGCCGCAAGGACTGTTGGGACATCGTCAGGGTAAATGGAACCAAGCCATTCGGACCGCGTGACCGACGTCGTCCCTGGGGGTAAGCCGTAAATCGACACGTATACCTCGTCGACCGTCCCCCTGTAATCTTCGAGCGCACGCTCGAACAATCCGACTTTTGTATGTTTCAGCGCAAAATGAAGGCGCTTTGCCAGGAGCGTGGCCTTTGAGACTTGGCTGGCAAAGTGTTGGGCAATAACGGTAATCAGGGTTGTCAGTGCAATGGATGTGCCGCCGATAGAAGTCGACGCCAAAACGGCCTTATGCAGACATTCCCATTTATTATCTGGGTTGAAGATAAAAGGATGTACAACAACATGGCCAATTTGAAATATAACAAAGCCGAGTGCAATATAAACGATGGCGCGGCTTGGTATCACATTTGGGTTTTTTGAAGGCACCAGACATCGGACGATAAGGCCGATGATTGGAAACATCAAAGCAAGGTTCGGCGAAAATCCGGTAGCCTGACCGTCGAACAATATCCGAAACAAAGTCCACATCGCGGCTGCAACCAAGGCACCAATTGGTCCGCCTAAATAGCCTGCGAAAATTAATGGCCCAGCTTTGATATCAAGCTCTGCATGCAAGGGCTGCATGGAAAGTCCCTGCGACGCCAAAGATGCCGCCAAAATCCCGAAGGCCGCGCCCACCATGATCTGCTGGATCCGCACCGCGCGCGTCAGGCGCTCTGACATCAGGATCGCGTATAAAAACGTCCCGGTAAAAATAAGGCCGGTTAAGCTTTGAAAGATTGAAAGGAACATGAATCCTCCACGTATTCGGGCGATCCTTGCATATTTGGTCGCCGATACGGGTTAAAAAATTAGAAAATGTGCAAGATTTATGTGATTTTTGGAATGCGTCGGCGATTTAGGCATCATTTTCGCGCGCGGCGCACCTGACCTGCGCCCTGCGGTGGGATCACATTGCGAAACGGGGGGCATTTTCAGTCCAAAGGAAGTCCGCGCCGCGCGTCCCGTGTCAAGGAAAGCCAGCGCCTTTGATTTCGACGACGCGGTGCGGATACGGGATTTCGATGTCATGCGCCTTGAGCGCGTTCCACACGGCGAATAGCACGTCGGAAGTGTATTTATTCTGGCCATCGTCGATACCTTCGACCCAGAATTCTACTGCAAAATCAATACCGCTGTCGCCAAACCCGCGCAGCTCGCAGTCGGGCGGCTCTGGGGTGTTCAGCACGCCGGGCACCTGCGCCACGGCGGCGCAGATGATGTCCGGCACGCGGTTAATGTCGGTGTCATAGCTGACGGAAAACAGCGCCTCTAGCCGGTTGTTGGACCCGGCATCGGAATAGTTCGTGACCCGCGTGACGATAAAATCCTCGTTCGGGACCACGATCCAGCGGCCGTCATATGTCTCTAGGATTGTTGCGCGGGCCATCATTTTGTGGATGCGTCCCGCTTCGCCGCCATCAAGTTCGACGTAGTCGCCGACGGTCGCCTGTCCTTCGAGCAGCAAAATCACGCCAGAGATAAAGTTGGACGCGATCTTTTGCAGGCCAAAGCCAAGGCCAACGCCGACCGCGCCGCCGATGACGGCAAGGCTGGTCAGGCTGATGCCCATGATGTTCATCAGCAGCAAGAACGCGAAGCCAAAGATTGCGAACTCTGCAGCCTTTACAATCAGTTGCCGCACGGCGGGGCGCATGGGCTGGCGGCCGATGTAGCCTGCGGTCTGGCTGTTGGACCAATGGCCGAACCAGAATAGCAATGCGCCGGCAATAAGCCCGCGGATCAGCGCGAGCGCGGAAAACTGGATGCTGCCGATGCCGACGACCGTGCCTTCGAGCAGGGTCATCACGGCGGGCAAGATGCCCAGCGCGTACAGCGCGGCGACGGGGACCAGCACATAGGTTGCCAGAAAACGCAGGAACGGCTCGGTCAGGATACGCCGCGCAAGGGCGCGCGCAGCAAGGAACAAAAACACGCGCTTACCAAAGGCGATGATCGCGCCGGACCCGAACAGCGACCGGGTGACCTGCTCGCCTGCGGCGGTCAGGACATAGGCTAGCAGCGGCAGCAGCAGGGGCAAGAACATGCGGGCAAAACGGCGGGCCGTCGCAAAGATAGAGGTATTCGCGTCCTCTGGCGTCAGCAGCGCCCGCAGGCGGGGCGCGATCATGCGGGCGAGGACCAAGGCCAGCAGATAGGCAGCGATGAGCAGGGCGAACTGTGACCAAGACGCGGGACGCAGCAGCCAGTCCTGTGCAAAAGCGACCCCTTGAGCGGCGTAATCGCGCGCTGTGTCGACATAAGTGCTGTCCATGGCCGTCCCCAAATTGCCCGCCTCTGTCATGCGATAAACAGGGCGGGTGGCGCAAGCGGCTTGCGGGCGAAGGGGGGCGGGTGGGGCCTGAATAAGGCCGCGTGCTGCACATTACGGCAAGATGCCTTCGTCAGAACCCATCGCCGTGATGGTTTTGCGGACGCTGTCCGCGCAAAGGGGGCGGCAAAAGGGGACAGTTTAGAATCAGATTCAGTCGATTTGGGTCCGTGACGGCGCAAGCTGCGGTCTTTTGCAGGCGCGCTGGCGCATTTTTCTTCGGAAAGTCTGCTCTGCCCATAATTTGCGCATCTATCCCAAAACCTGAGCATTTTCTTGGGCCGCGGGGCGAAAATCAGCCGCACCATCAACTTTTACCCATGCTGATTGACGTCAATACGCACGTTAAGCGTGTAACTGGTCGCCCGGTTTTTGAACCCCACTTGACCGCATCGCCGCCACGCGACACCTTTCTTGCAAATCCGGCTGAACGCCGATCGGCAAACGCGCCTCGACCCGACCATCAGGTTTACTGATGTCTTGGGGCGGGGCTTTTTTCGTTAGGGGCACCCTTTGAAACGCACCATTCCGCTAGGCCTGCTGTATTCTGTGACCGGCAGCTATGCCCGTATCGGTCAGGCCTGCCGCACGGGTGCGCTGAACGCGATCGCGGCCATTAACGCAGATGCGGCGCGGCAGGTGGCGTTTGATCCGCTTGACCGCGATCCGGGCGGCAATATCGACCTATATGCGCCGCTGTGCGACGATATTCTGCGGCATACCACCGCGCGGCATATCATCGGCTGCGTCACGTCATGGAGCCGCAAGGAAGTCATCCCGACGCTGGAAAAGCATGGCGGCACGCTGTGGTATGCGGTCCCTTACGAGGGGTTCGAGGCGTCCGATCACGTCGTTTACCTGCACGCCTGTCCGAACCAGCATCTGTTGCCGCTGCTGGACTGGGCGCTGCCGACCTATGGCAAGCGCGGCTTTCTGACCGGATCCAACTACATCTGGGGCTGGGAGATGAACCGCCTTGCCCGCGACACGATCCACGCCAAAGGCGGAGAGGTCTTGGGCGAGCGCTACCTGCCGCTCGGGTCCGTTGATGTCGCCCGCATGATCGAAGAAATCCGCGCCACTGCGCCGGACTTCATCCTCAATTCGCTGATCGGCCCGTCGTCCTATGCCTTCCTGCGGGCGCTGGCGGAATTGGCCGCGCGCGATCCGCGCTTTGCGCCGGACCGCTGCCCCGTGCTGTCGTGCAACATGACGGAATGCGAACTGGCCGACGTCGGGGCCGCGGCAGAAGGGCTGATCGCGGCCGGGCCGTATTTCCGCGATGGCGCAGGCTTTGGCAGCAGCCACGAGGCCGCCGCTTACCGCGCCGTCATCGCGCTGGCCGATATGCTGGAACAATCGCCAGACACCGCCAGCCTGCCGCTGTCGGCTTTGCTGGACACGCCCGCCGGGCAGCGCAGCGGCATTGACGCCAAGACGCATCACACGGCGCAGCCTGCCTTGATCGCGCAGGTGCGGGGCGGCGCATTTCAGGTCGTGCATAATGGCGGCGTGCGGGCAGGGGACCCTTATTTGACGGGGCCCGCGCCCAGCGCCAGCGTCACGCGCCTGCGGGTAATCTCGTGACCGGGCCGGTGCGCATTGCAGACCTTGGCGGCGCGCGGGCGATCATCCTGCACCGTCCCCACGCCGTCGTCACCGCCCTGACGCGGCAGCTGCAAGCGGTCGGTCTGCAGGTCACGACCTGCTGGCCAGAGCTGCCGGCAGAGGCGCTGGCCGCCGACTTTGTCTTTTTTGACGCCGACATGGGCTTTGACGACCAATTCCCTTGGGGCAAGGGCGCAGCCCCGATGCCGATGATCGCCCTGATCGGGTCCGAAGCACCCGGCCGTGTCGAATGGGCGCTGGCCACGGGGGCCAATGCGCAGGTCTTGAAACCCGTTGGCGACAGCGGCGTTTACAGCGCCCTGCTGATCGCCCGCCACGGGTTCGAGGCGCGGCGCACCTTGGCCGCAGAGGCTGCCGATCTGCGCCGCCGCTTGGGCGAACGCCAAACCGTTGTGCGCGCTGTGGTGCAGCTGATGCAGACGACCGGGTCAGAGGATGCCGCCTATGCCGCCCTGCGTGCTGCCGCGATGGACGGACGTGTCGGGCTAGAAGAGGCCGCCGCGCGCATTCTGTCGCAACCAATCCGCCCCGTTACGAAAGGCACCCCCCGATGACCGCCGCCACCACGAATACGCGCGCCGTGCCAGAGTCCGCTTGGACCCGTCTGCGCCGCCGCAAGATGGCGATGTTCGGGCTTGCGCTGGTGATCTTGATTGTCGGGGCCGCCATCCTTGCCCCGTGGATCGCGCCCTATGATCCGTTCGAGCAGAAATTCGACGGTCTGACGATGTTCGGCGAACCGCTGCCGCCCGGCGGGGCCTATGTCCTTGGCACCGACTTGCTGGGCCGCGATCTGCTAAGCCGTCTGCTTTACGGGGCCCGCACATCGCTCATCATCGGCGTCGTCGCCAATGGCATCGCGCTGGTGATCGGCACGATCATCGGGCTGACGGCGGGCTTCTTTCAAGGTTGGATCGGCGCAATCCTGATGCGCTTTACCGACCTGATGATGGCCTTTCCGGCGCTTTTGCTGGCGATCTGCCTTGCCGCGATTTTCCAACCCAGCCTGTGGATCGTGGCCTTTGTCATCGCCATGGTGAACTGGGTGCAGACGGCGCGGGTCATCTATACCGAAACCAGCGCCTTGGCTGCCCGCGACTTTATCGCAGCCGAACGCACGCTCGGTGCCAGCACCCCGCGCATCCTGTTCAAGCATATCCTGCCGCATCTGGTGCCGATGATCATCGTCTGGGGCACGCTGGGGATTTCGACGACCGTCCTGCTCGAGGCGACCTTGTCCTATCTTGGCGTTGGCGTGCAGCCCCCCACGCCCAGCTGGGGCAACATCATCTTTGAAAATCAGACCTATTTCCAATCCGCCCCTTGGCTGGTGTTCTTTCCCGGTGCTGCAATCGTTGTGCTGGCGCTGGCGTTCAATCTGGTTGGCGACGCGCTGCGCGATGTGCTTGACCCAACATTGCGAGGGTCCGACTGATGGCCGCCTATCTGATCCGCCGCCTGATCCAGTCCGCCCTGATCCTGCTGGGCGTGTCCTTTATCACCTTCTTTCTGCTGTACGTGCTGCCCGCCGATCCGGTGCGCCAGATTGCGGGGCGGTCAGCCACGCCGGAAACCGTGGCGAACATCCGCGCGCAGCTTGGCCTAGATCAGCCGTTTATCGTGCAATACGGCCGCTATCTGGCGGGGCTGTTTCATGGCGACATGGGCCGCAGCTATTTGCAGAAAACCGACGTGGCCACCTTGATCATGTCGCGTCTGCCCGCATCGCTTTTGCTGATGGTTGCTGGCATCGGGGCAGAGCTGGTGGTCGGCCTGACCATGGGCGTTGTCGCCGCGCTGTTCCGGGGCCGCGTGCTGGACAATACGCTGATGATGACCAGCTTCGTCACCGTGTCCGCGCCGCAGTTCGTGGTGGCCTTGCTGCTGCTTTACGTCTTTGCGGTGCAGCTGGGCTGGTTCCCTATCGGCGGCTACGGGACGCCAGCGCATCTGGTGCTGCCGGCTATGACCCTCGGGATCCTTGGCTCTGGCTGGTACGCCCGCATGATGCGGTCCAGCATGGTCGAAGTGCTGCGCGCCGATTTTGTCCGCACCGCCCGCGCCAAGGGTCTGACCCGGTCCCGCGTGATCCTGCGCCACGCGCTGCCCAATGCAATCCTGCCCATTATCGCAATGATCGGCATTGATATCGGCATCTTTATGGGCGGCATCGTCGTCGTCGAAGGCGTCTTTGGCTGGCCCGGCATTGGCCAACTGGCGTGGCAGGCGATCCAGCGCGTCGACATCCCAATCATCATGGGCGTCACGCTCGTATCTGCCTTTGCCATCGTGCTGGGCAACCTTTTGGCCGACCTTGTGGCCCCCCTGATCGACCCTCGTATCCGTATCCGCTAACCCAACAGGAGAGACTAAAATGAAAAAACTACTTGCCTCTACCGCATTGATTGCAGCCATCGCGCTGCCAGCGTTTGCACAGGAAACACTGGACCCGAACGCTGTGTCCGGCGGCAATATCACCGTCACCTATAAGGACGACGTCGCCACGCTGGACCCGGCGATTGGCTATGACTGGCAGAACTGGTCGATGATTAAATCGCTGTTCGACGGCCTGATGGATTACGAGCCCGGCACCACAACGCTGCGCCCCGGTCTGGCCGAAAGCTATGAGATTTCCGAAGACGGCCTGACCTTCACCTTCCACTTGCGCCCCGGCGTCAAATTCCACAACGGCCGCGACATGGTGGCCGAGGATGTGAAATACTCCCTCGACCGCGTCACGAACCCGGCCACGCAATCCCCCGGCGCAGGCTTCTTTGGTGCGATCGCTGGCTATGATGCGATCACCAGCGGCGAGGCTGACACACTGGCAGGCGTCACCGTCGTTGACCCCGCCACGGTGGAAATCAAACTGTCCCGCCCTGATGCGACCTTCCTGCACGTCATGGCGCTGAACTTTGCCTCTGTCGTGCCAAGCGAAGCTGTTGACGCCGCCAACGGCGATTTCGGCAAAATGCCCGTCGGCACGGGTGCCTTCAAGCTGGGCGACTGGACCATCGGCCAAAAGCTGGTGTTCGAAAAGAACGCCGACTACTGGCGCGCCGGTCTGCCCTATCTGGACACCGTGACGTTCGAGGTCGGCCAAGAGCCTATCGTCGCCCTGCTGCGGTTGCAAAATGGCGAAGTCGACGTGCCCGGTGACGGCATTCCGCCCGCCAAATTCCAAGAGGTGATGGGCGATCCTGCCCAAGCTGCCCGCGTGATCGAAGGCGGCCAGTTGCAGACCGGCTATATCACCCTGAACGTCACAACCCCGCCGCTGGACGACGTGAATGTGCGCAAAGCTATCAATATGGCGATCAACAAGGACCGCATCACGCAGTTGATCAACAACCGCGCCGTGCCCGCGACCCAGCCGCTGCCACCCTCGATGCCCGGTTACACCGAAGGTTACGCCGGTTACGCCTATGACGTCGAAGCGGCCAAGGCGCTGCTGGCAGAAGCAGGCTTGGCAGACGGGTTCGACACAGAGCTTTACGTGATGAACACCGACCCCAACCCACGCATTGCGCAGGCGATCCAGCAGGATCTGGCGGCGATTGGCGTGAATGCGTCGATCCAGTCCCTTGCGCAGGCCAACGTGATCGAGGCAGGCGGCGCAGGCACCGCCCCGATGATCTGGTCCGGCGGCATGGCGTGGATTGCCGACTTCCCTGACCCATCCAACTTCTTTGGCCCGATCTTGGGCTGCGCTGGCGCAGAGGAAGGCGGCTGGAATTGGTCCAAGTTCTGCAACGCAGAGATCGACGCCGAAGCAACCGCTGCCGACAGCATGATCGACCCCGCCGATCCGGCCCGCATGCAGATGTGGTCCGACGTCTACATGAAGGTCATGGAAGAGGCCCCATGGGTGCCGGTGTTCAACGAACAGCGCTACACCATGAAGTCCGAACGTATGGGCGGCGCTGATGCGCTTTACGTTGATCCGGTGTCGATCCCGGTGAACTATGACTACGTCTACGTGACGGAATAACACCATGTGCAAGGCTTGCGATTACACGATCCACGGCGCGCAGCACCACTTTGGCTGGGACAATTCACTTGCCCCAGCGCAAAGGGTGGAACCGGGCCAGACGATCCTGTTTCACTGCCACGACAGTTCGGCGGGCCAGCTTGGCCCGTCGTCCACCGTGGCCGATGTGGAAACGCTGGATTTCGGCAAGATCAATCCGGTGTCCGGCCCGATCTGGGTTGAAGGGGCTCAGCCGGGGGACGCGATAAAGGTGACCCTCGACAGTTTTGCGCCCCGTGCGCAGGACGGCAAAGGCTGGGGCTGGACTGCGAACATTCCGGGCTTTGGCCTGCTGGCGGATCAGTTCACCGACCCCGCGCTGCACATCTGGACCTATGATCCAGAAACCATGGCACCGTCGCTGTTTGGCAAAGAAGGCCGCGTGCCGTTAAAGCCCTTTGCCGGCACCATCGGCAACGCGCTGGCCGAACCCGGCCTGCATTCCGTCGTCCCGCCCCGGCGGGTAGGCGGCAATCTGGACATCCGTGATCTATCCGCTGGCACGACGCTTTATCTGCCCGTGGAAGTCGCGGGCGCTTTGTTCAGTGTCGGTGACACCCACGCCGCCCAAGGCGACGGCGAAGTTTGCGGCACCGCGATTGAAAGCCCGATGGACGTGGTCCTGACCCTTGATCTGGTGAAAGGTGCGAACCTGAAAACTCCGCGTTTCACCACGCCGGGGCCCGTCACGCGGCATCTGGACCATAAAGGGTACGAGGTCACAACCGGCATCGGCCCCGACCTGATGACCGCGTCCCGCGATGCGGTGGCGGGCATGGTCGATCACCTGTGCGCCACGCGCGGCATGGCGGCGGTGGACGCCTATATGCTGGTCAGCACCTGCGGCGATCTGCGGATATCAGAAATCGTGGATATGCCGAACTGGATCGTCAGCTTTTACTTCCCGCGTTGCGTGTTCGAATGAGCGCGGATTTGAAACCATTGACCGGGGCCGACATGGCCCCGGACACCCCCGTTTTGTCGGTGCAAGACCTGACCGTTGCCGTCCGCACGCAAGGGGGGCTCCTGCCCCTGATCCGCAACATCAGCTTTGATCTGGCAAAGGGAGAGACCTTGGCGATTGCTGGCGAAAGCGGGTCTGGCAAATCCATCACCTCGCTGGCGATTATGGGCCTGCTGCCGCCCCCTGCGGTGCGCGTCACCGGGGGATGCATTAAGCTGGGCGACCGGACACTGACCGGCATGCCAGAGCCGGAATTACGCGCCGTGCGCGGCAACCGTGTTGCAATGATCTTTCAAGAGCCGATGACCAGCCTGAACCCGGTGATGACCATCGGCACCCAATTGATAGAGGCGATCCGCGCGCACGAGCCGATCTCTCGCGCGGCCGCCCGCCGCCAAGCGCTAGAGGCGCTGAGCGCCGTGCGCCTGTCCGAACCCACCCGCCGCATGGGCCAGTTCCCGCACGAGCTGTCGGGGGGGATGCGCCAGCGCGTGATGATCGCGATGGCCTTGGCGCTGAAGCCTGACGTGTTGATCGCCGATGAACCCACGACCGCGCTTGATGTCACCGTGCAGCGCGAAGTGTTGGACCTGCTGCGCGATCTGCAAGCGTCCCACGGGACCGCGATCCTGCTGATTACCCACGACATGGGCGTCGTCGCCGAAATGGCTGACCGCGTCGTGATCATGCGCAAAGGCGTGATCGAGGAAACAGGCCGCGTGGACGATATCTTTGCCGCGCCGCAGCAGCCCTATACGCAGGCGTTGCTGGCCGCCGTGCCGCGCATGGGGCAGGGCGGCCGCGCCGTGCCGCGCCCCGATGCACCTGTGGTGGCTGAATTGCGCGATGTGCAGGTCCGGTTCGATCTGCGCGGTGGTGTGCTGAACCGCGTGACCCACCGGGTCCACGCGGTCGAAGGTGTCAGCCTTGATATCCGCGCCGGGGAAACCTTTTCCCTTGTCGGCGAATCCGGCTGCGGCAAGTCCACCATTGCCCGCGCCATTGTCGGCCTTGTGCCGCATACCGGGCTGATCCGCGTGGGCGATCAGACCGTCGGCACCATGACCGCGCAGGCCCGCAAGCGGCTGAGCGCGGCGACGCAGATCATCTTTCAGGATCCGATGGCGGCCCTTGATCCGCGCATGACCGTAGGCGATCAGATTGCTGAACCCTTGCTGATCCACGGGACGGGCGATGCCACCAGCCGCCGCGCCCGCGCCGCCGCCTTGATGGAAAAGGTCGGTCTGACGACAGCGCAGCTGGACAACTACCCGCACGAATTTTCCGGCGGCCAGCGCCAGCGGATTTGCATCGCCCGCGCGCTGGCCCTGACGCCCAAGCTGATTATCGCGGACGAAAGCGTGTCGGCGCTGGATGTGTCGGTGCAGGCGCGGGTGCTGGATTTGCTGCGTAGCCTCAAGGACGAGTTTGGCATCGCCATGCTGTTCATCAGTCACGACATGGCCGTGGTCGAGAATATCTCTGACCGGGTTGCGGTGATGCACCTTGGCCAAATCGTAGAGGTCGGCAGTCGGGCGCAGATTTTCGGCAACCCGCAACACGCCTATACGAAGCGGTTGATGGCGGCGGTGCCAATTGCCGACCCACGCGCCCAGCGCCCTGACACGCCGCGCATGTCGGGCGATATCCCCAACCCCGTCCACCCCGCCGGCGCCATCGTGGCGCGGCATCTGATGCAAGAGGTCGCCAGCGGCCACATGGTTGCTGTTCCCGGTTAAGGCAGCGTTCACTTCTCGACTTTATCGTGACCAAACCGGCCGCCCTACGGGGTGGCCGGGGCGTTTGCGATGCGGTGCGACGACCCCTAGGGCGGGCCACAATTTAGGGTAGCAAACTTCGGATATCCTCTCTTGCTTCATAAACTCAATTCCGTATAGTGGAAGTGTATTCTACTTATTGGAAGTTCTGGGAGGAGCGACGATGAAGAAGACTCTGGCTTCAGCCACGCTAGCGCTATGCATGGCAACGACCGCGCTAAGCGCGCAAACCACACTTATTCTGGGCGAGGCTGGCCCCAATCGCGGCGCACGCGCTGTGGCGACTCAGGCCTTTGCCGATGACGTGACTGCGCGCACGAATGGCGATCTGGTGATCGACATCCAGTGGGGCGGGGCGCTGTTCAAGGCTGATGCTGCACTGCAAGGCGTCAGCGACGGCGTGGCCGACCTTGGCACCATCATTGGCGTCTATTTCCCGCAGGAAATGATCGCCTATGGCATCGCCGATCTGCCGCTGCTGAACGCGGACGCTTGGGTTGGTATGCGCGCCACGGACGAGCTGATGCGCACCGATCCGATCATCGCCGCCAACTTGGCCGATCAGGATCTGGTCTATCTGGGCACCTTCACCACCTCTGCCGTGAACATCGGCTGCAAAGGCGCGGCGATCCGCACCGCAGAGGATGTGTCGGGCCTTAAAGTGCGCGGCGTGGGCGCTTATGGCGACGTCTTCCGCGATCTGGGCGCGAACATGGTCGCGATGTCGATCTATGACGCCTATCAGGGCATGGACACCGGCTTGCTGGACTGCTCGCAGGGGTATTCCTACGCCGTGGCCGCGCTGAAGCAGCAAGAGGTCATGACGAGCTACACACTGATGAACTGGGGCCAAGTTGGCGCGCTGGGCATCTTTATGAACAAGTATGCTTACGACGCCCTGACGCCCGAGCAGCAGACCGCGATGAACGACGCGGGCGTCGGCATGGCCGACACGCTGGGCGAGCTGATTACCGCTGATAATGACGCCGCCGTGCAGACGATGAAGGATGCAGGCGTCGAAGTGATCGAACTGGACGCGGCAGAGCGTGACAAACTGGTCGAGCGCGGCGCGCCTTACATCGACGCATGGGTCGAGCAGGCAACTGCTGCCGGCCTTGACGGTGCAGGCATGCTGGACAGCTACCGCGCACTGCTGGCGAAATACACCGAAGAGCGGGACGCGCAGGGCTATCCCTGGACCCGCTAATCCGGACCTTAGGGCTGCGGCGATCCTCGCCGCAGCCTGACCTATTCCAAACATAAACTTGGGGGTGGCCGATGCTGTATCGCATCGAACGGCTGTTGCTTGACCTTGCCTGCTGCGCTGTCATCGCGCTGGGCGCATTGATTACCGCCAGCGTCCTGCTGCGGGTCACGCTGAATTCGGGCATTCCCGACACCATCGTCATGGTGCGCGAATTGATGGTGGTCGCCATCGTGCTGCCACTGGCCGCCGCAACCACGGCGCGGGCGCATATCGTGGTAGAGTTCGTGTCCAATCGCCTGCCGATGCGGGCGCAGGGCATGTTGGTCATCTTTGGCGGCATGTTTGGCCTGCTGGCGCTGTCCCCGCTGCTTTATGCTGGTTGGAAGGAGACGGTGCATATGATCACAAGCGGGTCATATTATTTCGGCCAGTTGAACCTGCCAAAGTGGCCGGGCCGGGTGCTGTTTCTGATCGGCATGTCGTTCTGCTGGCTGCGCCTGCTGCTGCTGGTCATCGGCGACATCCGCACCCTGCGCGCAGGCGGCATCCCCGCCTTGTCGGAAACCACCAGCTCTACCTTTGTTGAAGACGAAAAGGACCGCGCATAATGGACGGCACCCTGATTGGCCTATGCGCCTTTGCCGCTGTGATCGGCCTTCTGGCCCTTCGCGTCCCGATTGCCTTTGCGCTGGCAGGCATCGGCACCATCGGCACCTTTGTAATTTTTGCCACCCGCACCGGCGCGTTCACCCCAGACCGGGCGGTGCGTCCGACCACGTCGCTGGTGTTTTCGAACTCCTTCGACCTGATCCATTCCTACGATCTGTCGATGATCCCGCTGTTCATCGCGCTGGGCCATATCGCCTACCGCGCGGATATCACGACGCGCATCTATGACGCCGCCCGCGTTTGGCTGGCCAAGGTGCCTGGCGGCGTGGCGATGGCCTCTGTTGTGGGCTGCGGCGGATTTTCTGCGATCACCGGATCGTCCATCGCCTGCGCATCGACCATGGGCCGCATCTGCGCGCCAGAGATGTTGCGCATGGGCTACGACAAGGGCCTTGCCACCGCATCGGTCGCCGCTGGCGGCACGCTGGGATCGCTCATTCCGCCGTCGGTGCTGTTCATCATCTATGGCATCTTTACCGAAACCTCGATCTCGTCGCTGTTCCTTGCTGGCGTACTGCCGGGCCTGTTGTCGCTGGCGGGCTTTTTGCTGGCGATCTACATCTGGGTCAAATCCAAGCCCTCTGCCGCGCCCGCCTATCAAGGCGAGATTACGATGCAGGACAAGCTGAACGCCGCCATCGGCGCATGGCCCGCTGTTGCGCTGTTCGGTCTGATCGTCGGCGGCATCTACGGCGGCTTTTTCACCGCGACAGAGGCTGCCGCGATCTGCGTCGCCGCCGCCTGTGTCATCGGTTTTGCCCAGCGCAAGCTGACATGGCGCGATCTGTGGGACAGCCTGCGCGAGACCTGCATCCAGACGTCGAGCATTTTCCTGATCGCCGCCGCTGCCAAGATTTTCGTCGCCTTCATCGCCCTGACCGGCGTGGCGTCGGATATCGTGACCTCTGTCAGCGACGCGCAGCTGTCGCCGGTCCTGCTGCTGGCCGCCATTGCGGTGATCTATCTGATCCTTGGCATGTTCCTTGACCCTATCGGGATCATGGTGCTGACCCTGCCGCTGATGGTGCCGCTGGTCGAAAGCTATGGCTTTAACCTGATCTGGTTCGGCGTGGTCGTGGTCAAGCTGCTGGAAATTGGCCTGATTACGCCGCCTGTGGGTCTGAATGTCTTTGTTATCAGCAACGTGGTGGGCAAAGCCGTGCCCATCGACAAGATTTTTGCCGGCATCTGGCGTTTTCTTGCGATCGACGTCGTCGTGTTAATCTTGTTGATGAGCTTTCCGATTATCTCGCTTCTAATCCCCAATTCGCTATAGCTGGCGGTGACATAAGATAAAGGATGCCCTCTATGGACGGTGATTTGGAAAAAGACCGACGCTTTGCAACGACATTGGCGCGGGGGCTCAGCGTCCTGCGCGCCTTTCGCCCCTCTGACGACGGGCTTGGCAACGCCGAGATTTCGGATCGCACGGGTCTGCCCAAATCAACCGTCTCTCGCCTGACCTTTACGCTGCAGTCGCTGGGGTATCTGACCCACACGCGGCGGCACGACCGCTATCGCCCCGGTCCTGCGTTGCTGGCGCTGGGGAATATGGCCAGCGCGTCACTGTCCTTTGTCGATCTGTCCGGCCCGCTGATGCAGCGGCTGGCGGATGAAACCGGCACGCTGTCGCTGCTGCTGGTGCGGGACGCGGGCAAGATGCTGATCGTCAAAACATGGCGTCCGCGCGGCGTGGCGTCTTTGTGGCTAGAGGTTGGGCACAGGCTGCCGTTTAACGGCACATCGTCTGGTCATGCGATGCTGGGGGCGCTGCCCGTCGACGGCTTTGCCCAAGCGGTGCGCGATGCGGCCGGCGACCGCGGCCTGACGCCCGATCAGGCGCATGTGAACCGCGATCTGGCGCAGAGTCAGATCCAGACCCGCGGCTATGTGATCACCGACCCGGACAGCTATTTTGCCGCCAATATTCACGCCGTCGCCGTACCCTTTCAATCGCGCGAGCTGGGCGATCCAGTGGTCTTTACCTGCGGCGCGATGCCCGAAGCCCTCTCTGTCGCGCGTATGCGCGAAGAGGTGGGGCCAAAGCTGCTGCAGACCGTGCGCGATCTGGAACGGATGATGGGCCAATCAAGCGGGATGAGCGCGCATGACCTTTAAATCCTATTCCGCATAATGGAATAGGATTTTACATGTTGAAATCTCTCGTCAGGTTGATATCGTCAACCCAATGCCGAGGGAGAGACGCGCATGACCCAAGTGAGTTACGAAAAAGCTGGCAATGTCGCTGTGATCACGGTGGACAATCCGCCTGTGAACGCGCTGGGGCAAGCCGTGCGCCAAGGGCTGTGGGACGCGATCACCTGCTTTGAAGGCGACGACGACGCGCAGGCTGCAATCATAATCGGGGCAGGGCGGCTGTTCATCGGCGGCGCTGATATCACCGAATTTGGCAAGCCGCCGGTTAAACCGTTCCTGCCCGACCTGATCAACCGCATCGCGGCCAGCCCAAAGCCTGTGATCGCCGCAATCCACGGCACGGCTTTGGGTGGCGGGCTAGAGGTCGCGCTGGGCGCGCATTACCGCATCGCGACCAAATCAGCGAAACTGGGCCTGCCCGAAGTCACCCTTGGCGTGATCCCGGGCGCTGGCGGCACGCAGCGGATGCCGCGCCTTGTGGGTCTGGACGCCGCCCTGACCCTGATGACCAGCGGCCGCCCTGTCAGCGGCGCGCAAGCGCTTGATATGGGCTTTGTCGATGCGCTGGCGGGGGACGATTTGCGCGCCGACGCGCTGGCCTATGCAGCCCAGCTGATTGCAGATGGCGCTGGCCCCCGCGCCGTGACCGACCTGTCATTCCCGGCCGCAGACGCCGCGTTGCTGGCGGATTGGCGTGCCCGCCTGACCAAAACCGCCAAAGGCCAAGTCGCCCCGCTGGCCGTCTTGGACGCCGTCATTGCTGGCACCGAACTGTCCTACCAAGATGCCTCTGCCACAGAACGTCGCCTGTTCCTGTCGATGCTGGACACGCCGCAGCGGTCCGGCATGATGCACGCCTTCTTTGCCGAACGCGCCGTGGCCAAAGTGCCAGAGATCAAAGGCGTCGCCCCCCGCGACATCGCCCGCGCTGGCGTCATCGGCGGTGGCACCATGGGGGCGGGGATCGCCACAGCAATGGTGTTGGCCGGCCTGCATGTTACGCTGGTTGAACGCGACGAGGGTAGCGCCGCCCGCGCCCGCGACACCATCGCCCGCAACCTGGCCAGCGCCGTCAAACGCGGCAAGCTAGCCGAGGCCGCCCGCGATGCGATCCTGTCCGATGCACTGGCCACTGTCGTCGGCTATGATGCGCTGTCGGATGCCGATCTGGTGGTCGAGGCGGTGTTCGAAAACATGGACGTCAAAACGCAGGTGTTCCAAGAGCTTGACCGTGTCTGCAAACCCGGCGCGGTGCTGGCGACCAACACGTCCTACCTTGACGTAAACCAGATCGCGCAGGCCACCAGCCGCCCCGGCGACGTCATCGGTTTACACTTCTTTTCCCCCGCCCATGTGATGAAATTGCTGGAAATCGTCGTGGCCGACGCCACCGCGACCGACGTGACCGCGACCGCCTTTGCGCTGGCGAAAAAGCTGGGCAAGATCGGCGTGCGGGCAGGGGTCTGCGATGGCTTTATCGGCAACCGCATCCTGTCCCACTACCGCACCGCCGTCGATCACATGGTGCTGGACGGCGCGAGCCCCTACGCCGTGGATCGCGCCCTTGTGGATTTCGGCTTTGCCATGGGACCCTATCAGGTCAGCGACCTTGCGGGCCTTGATATCGGCTATATGACCCGCCAGCGCAAAGCGCCGGATGCCCATCCGCTGGACCGGGCGCCCGTCTTTGCCGATGCGCTGTATCATCAAGGCTGGCTTGGGCAGAAAGCCAAGCACGGCTATTACATCTATGACGACGCCAGCCCTAAGGGGCGGACAGACGCCGCCGTCACCGCGATCATCGCCCAGTCCCGCGAGGGCCTTGGCCTGACGCCGCGCGACTTCACCGCAGACGAGATTACCCGCCGCACCATGGCCGCCATGGTGAACGAGGCGGCCCGCGTGGTGGAAGAGGGGATCGCGCAGCGTCCCTCTGACGTGGATGTGGTGTTTTTGTCGGGCTATGGCTTTCCGCGCTATCGCGGCGGCCCGCTGCATTATGCCGACACCACCGGGCTGGACGTGATCCTGGCCGACATCCGCGCCTTTGCGCAAACCGATCCCCATTTCTGGTCCCCTGCGCCGCTGCTGGAACAGCTTGCCGCTGCTGGGAAAACCTTTGCCAGCCTGAACCGTTAAAGGACGCATTATGTCACATCCCGTTATCGTTTCCGTCGCACGCACCCCCATCGGCAAGGCCGGGCGCGGCGCATTCAACATGACCCATGGCGCCGTCATGGCCGGTCACGCCGCCCGCCACGCGGTTGACCGCGCAGGCATCGACCCCGCGCTGATCGAAGACAGCATTTGGGGCTGCGGCTATCCCGAATACGTCACCGGCGGCAACATCGCCCGCCAAGCCATCATCCGTGCAGGTCTGCCCGTCAGCATCGCGGGCACCACGGTCAACCGCTTTTGCGCCAGCGGCTTGCAGGCCATCGCCATGGGCGGCCACATGGTCGCCCAAGAGGGCGCGAAGGCTGTGCTTGTCGGCGGTGTGGAAAGCATTTCCATGGTGCAGCCGCCCGTGCGCAATTCGCGAGAAGACTGGATTTTGGCAAATAAGCCAGAGCTTTACATGCCGATGATCGAAACCGCCGACATTGTCGCCGCCCGCTACGGCGTGTCCCGCGCGGCGCAGGACGAACTGGCCTTTCAAAGCCAGCAGCGCACCGCTGCGGGGCAAGAAGCGGGCAAGTTTGACGATGAAATCGCGCCGATCACCGTGACCATGCAGGTGACGGATAAAGAGACGAAAGAGGTGTCGACCCGCGAAATCACCGTCGCAGCGGACGAATGCAACCGCCCCTCGACTACGCTGGAAGGTTTGCAAAAACTGTCCCCCGTGCGCGGCGATGACCAGTTCATCACCGCTGGCAACGCCTCTCAGCTGTCCGACGGGGCCGCATCGCTGGTCATGATGGACGCGAAAGAGGCAGAGCGCGCCGGCCTGACGCCGCTGGGTGCCTTTCGCGGTTTCGCCGTCGCAGGCTGCGAGCCGGACGAGATGGGCATCGGCCCGATCTATGCCGTGCCGCGCCTGCTGGAACGCGCAGGCTTGCGCGTGGACGACATCGACCTGTGGGAAATCAACGAGGCTTTCGCCAGCCAAGCGCTGTACTGCCGCGACTTTCTGGGCATCGACAATGACAAGCTGAACGTGAACGGCGGCTCGATCTCCATTGGCCATCCCTTTGGCATGACGGGGGCCCGGATGACCGGCCACCTGCTGATCGAAGGCCGCCGCCGGGGTGCAAAGCTGGGCGTTGTGACGATGTGCATCGGCGGCGGGCAGGGTGCCGCTGGCCTGTTTGAAATCTATTAAGGGGGCCGGGTTATGGACCTGAATTACACCGATGCGCAGATCGCCTTTCGCAGCGACGTGCGCGATTTTCTAAGCGACAATCTGCCAATGCACCTGTCCGATAAAGTGCGCGATGGCGTTGCGCTGACCAAGGCCGACCACGAGGAATGGCACGCCATCCTGAACGCCCAAGGGTGGCTGGCGGGCAACTGGCCGGTGGATCATGGCGGCACCGGTTGGGATTCCGTGCAGCGCCATATCTTCGAGGACGAGATGACGAAGGCGAACGCGCCGCGCATCGTGCCCTTTGGCCTTGCGATGCTGGGGCCGGTGCTGATGGCCTTCGGCTCTGACGAACAGAAATCCTACTGGCTGCCGCGCATCCTGAACGGCGACGACTGGTGGTGTCAGGGCTATTCCGAACCGGGCGCGGGGTCTGACCTTGCCTCTGTCCGGACCATGGCAGAGCGGGACGGTGACGACTACATCGTCAACGGGCAAAAGACGTGGACCACGCTGGGTCAATACGCGAACATGATCTTCTGCCTTGTCCGCACCAGCAAAGAGGGTAAGCGGCAGGAAGGGATTTCGTTCCTGCTGATCGACATGAACTCCCCCGGCATCACCGTCCGCCCCATCGTGCTGATCGACGGCGGCGCAGAGGTGAACGAGGTCTTCTTTGACAACGTCCGCGTGCCTGTCGCCAATCTGGTGGGCGAGGAAAACAAAGGCTGGACCTACGCCAAATACCTGCTGACCCACGAGCGCACCAATATCGCGGGCGTCGGCTTTGCCAGCGCGGGACTAGAGCAGCTGAAGCGGATCGCGCGGGCGGAACTGTCGGGCGGCAAGCCGCTGATCCAGCACCCGTTGTTTGCGGCCCGCATCGCGCAGGTACAGATTGACCTGATGGCCATGGCCACCACCAACCTGCGCGTCATCAGCGCCGCCGCTGCAGGGCAAGCCCCCGGCGCCGAAAGCTCTATGCTCAAGGTCAAAGGGACGCAGGTGCGCCAAGAAATCAACGCGCTGACCATGCAAGCCATCGGCCCCTACGCCATGCCCTTCGTGTCAGAGGCGCTGGACGGCGACAACGATCCCGTCGGCCCCGCCTATGCGCAGGCCCCCACCGGGCAATACCTGAACAACCGCAAGCTTTCGATCTATGGCGGATCGAACGAAGTGCAGCGGTCGATTATCGCCAAAGCTATTCTGGAACTGTGAGGACATCATGAACTTTGATCTGACCGAAGAGCGCCAGATGCTGCAAGACGGCCTGCGCCGTTTCCTGCGCGACCAATACACCCCCGATTTGCTGGCGCAGATCGAAACCAGCGACACGGGCACGTCCCCCGAAGTCTGGGCTGGCCTTGCCGACATGGGCGTCATCGGCGCGCTGTTCACCGAAGACCAAGGCGGCTTTGGCGGCGCGGGCTTTGACCTTGCGCTGGTGGCCGAGGAAATGGGCCGCGTCGGCGCGACCGACCCGCTGATCGACACCGGTATTCTGGGCGGCGGCTTGATTGCTGCGCTTGGGGACGAGGGTCAGCAGGCCATGCTGGACGACATCATCGCAGGCACCCGCCAGTTGGCGCTGGCGCATGGCGAACCCAGCAGCCGCTATGACCTGTCGCGCGTTGAAACCACCGCCACGGATGGCAAATTGACGGGCCGCAAGGCCGTCGTCGTCAACGGCGGCGCGGCGGATACCTTGATCGTCAGCGCCCGCACGGCAGGCGATGTGGCGGATACGGACGGCATCAGCCTGTTTATCGTCGCAGCGGACGCCCCCGGCCTGATGCGCCGCAGCTATCCGCTGACAGGCGGCGGTCATGCCGCTGAAATCACGCTCGATAACACCCCCGGCACGCTGCTAGGCACCGCTGGCCAAGGCTACGCCGCGCTTGCCACCGCCCACGCCCGCGCCACCCTTGCGATCAGCGCAGAGGCGGTGGGCCTGATGGACGCGGTCCGCACCTTGACCACCGACTATCTGAAAACCCGCAAGCAGTTCGGCCAGCCCATCGGCAAATTCCAAGCCTTGCAACACCGCATGGCCGACGTGCTGATCGAGATCGAGCAGGCCCGCTCTGCCGTGATCAACCTTGCGGGCCATCTGGACGCGGACACCCAGACCCGCGACACCCATGTCGCGGCGACGAAAACCCTGATCGGCCAAGTCGCCCGTCTGGTGGCAGAGGAATCCATTCAGATGCACGGCGGCATCGGCATGACGCAGGAATATGCGCTGGGTCATCTGGCGAAACGCCTGCTAATGGTCGATCACCGCTTTGGCGATACGCTGTATCACATGGATAAATTTATCGCCCTCGCTGTCGCCTAGCCGCCCCATCAGGCCACCGCGAGGAGGCGGTGTTTGCATGCAAGATCAATCCCATATCGACGCGGTGATCGCGGGCCAAGCGGGTAGGAGCCCCGCCGCCACCGCGATCATCGACAGCGCGGGCAGCACAACGTTTGCGCAATACGATGCGCATATTACGGCTGCTGCGGGCCTGCTGAAAACCGCAGGGGCACAGCCCGGTGACCGCGTGCTGATCGTGGCGGAAAACTGCCTTGCGACTGCCGTGTTCATCTTTGCCGCCAGCCGCGCGGGCGCGATTGCTGTACCCGTCAACGCCCGCATGACCGCGCCGGAAATCGCCCGCGTTGTGGATCACGCGCAGCCGCGCTGCATCGTCTACACCTCGGCCTGCTCGGCCGAGGCGGCGATCCATGCGGCGGATGCCAGCGCACAAGACATCGGTTTTGGCCCGTTCCACATGACCCAGCTGGACCCCGCGCCTCTGGATGCGGATACCGCCGATGTCGCGGTGATCCTTTACACCACCGGCACCACAGGCGCGCCCAAGGGCGTGATGCTGACCCATGCCAATCTGCTGTTCGCGGGCAATCTGTCGATGAACCTGCGCGGCATGACGGCGGGCGATCATGTCTACGGCGTGCTGCCGCTGACGCATATCTTCGGCCTTGCCTCTGTCCTGCTGGCCTGCGCGATTAGCGGGGCGACATTGCAGCTGGAAACCCGCTTTACACCCGCCAAACTGCATGCGGCCCTGCTGGGCGGGGCGACCGTCTTTCCCGCTGTGCCGCAGATGCACGCGCTGCTGATGCAATACGCCGCCGATCAGGGCCTGACCCGGCTGGAAGGGGCAAAGCTGCGCTATGTCTCTTCCGGCGCTGCGCCGCTTGACCCCGCGTGGAAGGCCAAGGCCGAAGGCTTTTACGGCCTGCCGCTGCAAAATGGTTATGGCATGACCGAAAGCACCGCTGGCGTCAGCGGCACCCGCAATGCCATCGGCAGCCCCGACACCAGCGCTGGACCGCCTTTGCCGGGGATCGAGGTGCGCATCGACGCAGCCCCCGGCGCTGACGCGGGCGAGGTGCTGACCCGCGGTGCCCATGTGATGAAGGGCTATTTCCGCGCCCCTGACCTGACCGCGCAAACCGTGCAGGACGGCTGGCTGCGCACGGGCGATCTGGGCAAGCTGGACGACGCAGGCAACCTGCACATCGTTGGCCGCGCCAAGGAATTGATCATCCGCGGCGGTTTCAACGTCTACCCGCCAGAGGTAGAGGCCGCCTTGAACGACCACCCCGACGTGATCCAATGCGCTGTCATCGGCGCGAAAAACGCGGTCGGCGACGAAGACATTCTGGCCTTTGTCCAATGCCGCGATCCGCTGGCGTTCGACACTGCGGCACTGTCGCATTTTGCCGCCGCACGTCTTAGTGGGTATAAGCGCCCCACACGGATTTTCGCGGTTGATGCCTTGCCAGCCGCGCCCACAGGGAAAATACTCAAACACAAACTGCTGGATGCCTTCGCGGACCGGCTGAACCAAAAGGACTGAACTTATGGCACACGACATGCCCGGCATGGGCCCCGACCTTGGGCCATTCAAATGGGACGACGCCCTGCTGCTGGAAAACCAGCTGACCGAAGACGAACGCATGCTGCGCGATGCGGCCCGCGACTTTGCCCAGACGGTTCTGCAGCCGCGCGTGACGCAGGCCTACCGGGACGAGGCCGCAGCGCCTGACCTGTTCCCCTTGATGGGCGAGGCGGGCCTTTTGGGCTGTACCATCCCAGAGGAATACGGCGGCCTTGGCGCGTCCTACGTCACCTACGGGCTGATCGCGCGCGAAGTCGAGCGTGTGGATTCGGGTTACCGGTCGATGATGTCGGTGCAGTCATCCTTGGTGATGTATCCGATCCACGCCTACGGGTCCGAAGAGCAAAAGCAGAAATACCTGCCGGGCCTCGTCAGCGGCGATCTGATCGGCTGCTTTGGCCTGACCGAACCCGACGCGGGTTCCGATCCGGGCGGCATGAAAACCACAGCCAAGAAAACCGCTGATGGCTATGTGCTGAACGGCTCCAAGATGTGGATTTCCAACGCGCCTTTCGCTGACGTCTTCGTCGTGTGGGCCAAGTCCGAAGCGCATGACGGCAAGATCCGCGGCTTCGTGCTGGAAAAGGGCATGGAAGGGCTGTCTGCGCCTAAAATCGGCGGCAAACTGTCCTTGCGCGCCTCGACCACAGGCGAGATCGTGATGAAGGACGTGGCCGTGGGCGAAGACGCGCTGCTGCCCGGTGTGCAAGGCCTGAAAGGCCCGTTCGGCTGTTTGAACCGTGCGCGCTACGGCATCGCTTGGGGCACCATGGGCGCGGCAGAGTTCTGCTTTCACGCCGCCCGCCAATACGGGATGGACCGTAAGCAGTTCGGCAAGCCGCTGGCGCAAACGCAGCTTTACCAGAAAAAACTGGCGGATATGCAGACCGAAATCACCCTCGGCTTGCAAGCGGCCTTGCAGGTGGGCCGCTTGATGGACACCGGCCATGCCGCGCCCGAAATGATCAGCTTGATCAAGCGGAACAACTGCGGCAAGGCACTGGATATCGCTCGTCACAGCCGCGACATGCACGGCGGCAACGGCATTTCCGACGAATTCCAGATCATGCGCCACATGATCAACTTGGAAACCGTGAACACCTATGAAGGCACCCACGACGTGCACGCGCTGATCCTTGGCCGTGCGATCACGGGCCTGCAGGCGTTCTTTTAAACCAACGCGATGGCGTGCCGCCTGATCCGTCAGGCGGCACCCGGCAGCAGCTGCAACCGATGCCCGCCCAGATCGCGGAACGCCCGCTGGCGGCAGCTAAAGACGATAATCTGCAAATCCCCCGCCTGCCGATGCAGCGCATCGAACATCCGCTCGATCCGGTCGTCGTCGGTGTACACCAGCGCGTCGTCCAGCAGCACCGGCGCATGTTGCCCGCCGCGTTCCAGCATTCGCGCAAAGGCCAGCCGCACCAGCAGGGCGATCTGTTCCTGCGTGCCGCCTGACAGAATATCCAGCGGCTCTGTCTGTCCATCGCGGATCAGCGATTCTGGCAAAAGCGTATCCTGCGTCCACGTCAGTTCCGCCTGCGGCCATAGCAGATGCAGCAGCGGCTTCAGCTCTGCCGCGACGGGGGCGAAATAACGCTCGCGCGCGGCGACGCGGGCCTCGGTCAAGGCGGCGGCAAGGCGTTGCAGCACGGCAACCTCGTGATCATAGCGCGCGAGGGTCTGCTCTGCGGCGGTCAGCTGCTGTTCGCACTCCGCCAATCGCTCTTCGACGGCGTCGCCTGCGCCGATGGCGATGCGTTCGTCCAGCGTTGCGATTTGCGGGCGCAGCAGGGCGATTTCGGCGCTGGCCGCGGCCTCGATTGACGTGGCGCGGGCTAGGGCGGCTTCGGCGCCCGCCAGATCGGGGGCATCGGTGCTTTGTGCCGCGTGAACAGCCTCTGCAGCGGTTAGCTCTGCCATCGCCGCCGCCATGATCTGCGCCAGCGTGTCTGCGGTATCCTCGCCAGAGGCGGCCATGCTGGCCTGCGCCCGGTTCAGCCGATCCCGCGCCGCTTGCGCTGCGACCTCGGCCCCCGCAAGATGTGCCCGCAAGCTGGCCAATGCCTCTGCCGCCGTGCGGCTGGCGGATTGCGCCGCCGCTGCGCTACTCTCAGCCGCTGTCAGCTGCGCCGCTGTCGCCGCTGGATCAAGCGGAGCATCATCCGCTGCCGCTGCCGGAATTTGCGCCAAGGCCTCGCGCAGTTTGTCGATGCCGCCGGGGGCCAGCGCCTCCAGCCGCGCGCGCGCTTCGCCCGTCACGGTGACAGCCTGCGCCCGGATGTCAGCAGCGGCGCGGGCGGCGGCGACATCTGGCAGATCAAGCGCCGCAAGCGCCTGTGTCAGTGCCCGCTGCGCCTGCTGCACGGCGTCCGTGTCCTGCGCGCCAGCGCCGGGACGGATTTCGACCTGTCCCAGTCCGGCGATGTTCAGGACCCCGCCGCGCGTGATGGGGTAGGCCACGCCGTCATCCAGCGCCGCGCCATCCAGCTGCACGCCGTCCTTGCGGCCAGCCGCATAGGTCACGATGACCTGCGTCGCCAGCGCATCGCGCGTCGCGAGCGCTGTGGCCAGCGCAGTCGACAGCTGTTCAAGCCGCTGCACCGCCGCCATGTCCGGCCCGGTTTTCGCCGCTGCCGCATGGGTTTCGATGACCGCGCGCGCGGCCTCTGCCTCTGCAATGCGCGTCGTTAGCTCTGTGCGGCGCAAGGCTCCTTCGCGCGCCGCCGTCTGGCGATCTAGGCGCGCTTGATCCGCCTGCGCGGTCTTAAGCGCTCCCTCTGCCGCCTCCAACTTGGCCTGCGCTGCGACGGACGCTGCTTGCGCGGTCGCAAATTGCGCGCTGACCTCTGCCTTGGCAGCGCTGGTTTGCGCCGCCCAGTCCGCCGCCGCATCGCGTTCGGTCTGCGCGCTGCGCAGGGCATCCAGCCGGGTGCGGGCTGCCGTCACGGCCAGCCTTGCCGCTGTGACTTTGCGCGCTGCACCTTCGACTTGTTCGGCGTGCCGTTCTGCCACGCGGTGCGCGGCGGTGGCCGCGTCCAATCGGTCCTTGCGCGCGGCCATGGCGGCGGGGTCTGCGACCTCTGCCAAGGCGCGGCGCTTTTGTTGGCGATCATTTAGGGCTGTGTGCAGGGCCTGCGCAGTCGCCGCCAAATCTGCCTGCTGGCTGCGCAATTCATCCACCCGGTCCGCCGCCGTGCGCCATGCACCGCCAGCCTTTTTCTGCCCCGTTGCCGTGGCCAGCTGCGCCAGTTCCGCCTTGCACCGCGCCAGCGCCGCATCCATGCGCCGCCCGCCGGTCATCGCCTCGACCTCGTCCGACACCGATGACATCAGATCGCGGCGCGCCTCTAGCGCGGCGGCCTGTTCGCCCTTCGATCCATCCGTCAGCCCGGTCAAACCCTGCCGCACCCAGACCAGCCCGGACGGGCCGCCCGCGCTGGTGCCGGTCAGCTTGGCGATCCAATCTTCTGCCGCATCCGCCTGCGCGATCAGCGTGCCGCCCTTGTGCACCGTTGCCTGCGCCTTTGACGTCCAGCGCTTGAAGATGACAAAGCGGCCATCGGGTGTTTCCACCTCGACCGTGACCTCTGGCGCGCCGCCCGCGTGGGGTTTGAGCGCTTTGATCTCTTTGTCATTGGCCCCGTAAGCCTTAAAGAACAGCGCGTGGATCGCGTCGAACAGCGTGGATTTGCCGTGCTCGTTCGGCTCGCTTAATACGTTCAGCCCGTCGCCGATATTCGCAAGGGTCACAGGCGCGGTAAAGCGGCGCACGTTGTTCAGGGTGATGGCGCGCAGCTTCATGACTGCTCCTCTTTCACGATGGCATAAAGCCGGGCAAGGGCATCCGCCGCGACCTCCCGGTCGGACCCGGCAGCGCTCGCGTCCTCTGCTGCGGCCAGCAGCGTATCGGCGGCAAGGCGCAGGGCGCCGCCGCGATCAATCTCGTCCAGATCGGCCACATCGTATTGCGTGCCAAGGGCGCCCATTTGCAGTTCGAAATGCGCAAACTCTGGCCCCAGCTGGTCAGCAGCGCGGCGCAAGGCGACCTGATCGGGCAGGCCGGCCCAACCGCTGGCCTGCACGCGGATCATCAGATCGCGCCGTCCGGCGGTGGGCAGCAACGCTGCCAGCGCCGCCGCATCACTGCGCGGCGTCAGTTCCAGCGCCAGTTCTTGCCACAGGAATTGACCCACGGTGACTTCTGTGACGTGCGGCACAGCGCCGGTGCCATCCAGCGTAACGGCAAGGCAAAGGCCGCGCTGGCCGTGTTTAAAACGGTCCTGTTCGGGGCTGCCGGGATAATGCACGCGGGGGCCGACCTGCACGCGGCCATGCCAGTCGCCCAGCGCCAGATAATCCAGCCGCGCAGAGACGTCGCGGTTCGGGGGGATGCTGGCGCCGCTGTCGGTGAAATCGGTGACACCGCCATGGGCCAGCCCGATCCGCAGCACGCCGGGGGCGGTGGCGATCTGCGCAAGGCCATCCGTCGGGTCGGTTCCGGCAGACCGCCAAACGACCGGGCAGGGCAGCAGCACCGCGCCCGGTGCCAGCACGATGGGGTCTGCCGTGCGGACACCTTGCACATTGGCGGGGGCGCTGGCGGCGATCATGTCCCACAGCGGCTCTGCCTCGCGCAGGTTGTCGTGGTTGCCGGGCAGAAGCCACCAGCGCACGGATGTGTCCTCGCCCATCGCGGCAAGCGCTTGACGCACCAGCCCATGCGACGGCGTTGGCGTATGGAACGTGTCGCCCGCCAGCACGATATCGCTGGCCCCGTGATCCCGCGCGGCCTGCGCAATCCGGCCAATCACCGCGTGCCGCGCCTCGCGCAAGCGGCCGCGAATGGTGCCGTCGGACGGCTCTGGGATATTGGCGAACTTGATCCCAAGATGCAGGTCAGAGGCGTGGATAAAACGAAAGGCCATAGGGTGCTCCAAGGCGCAAACAAAAGGGGGGCCGCGCCGCTGCGGCAACGATAGGATGTGTCGCGGCGCTGCGCCAGCCAAAGGCGGCAACAGCTTGCGCCGCGCAGATTGCACCCTAAATATAAGTTAACTTATAGGAGCCCGATCATGGCCGGATTGAAACTGACATGCCTGAGCTGCGCACAGGTGAACCGCGTGCCTGCGGACCGCTTGGCGGCTGCCAAATGCGCGACCTGCGGCGCAAAGCTGGCGGATGGCAAAGTGACAGAGGTCGATCTGGCCACCTTGCAAAAGGCCGCGCGCAACGATGATTTGCCGCTGGTCGCAGACTTTTGGGCCCCGTGGTGCGGGCCGTGCAAGATGATGGCCCCGCAATTCGCGCAGGCGGCAGGCGCGCTAGCGTATCAGGCGCGGCTGGTCAAGCTGAACACCGAAATGCAGCCTAAGGCCAACACGACCTATGGCATTCGCGGCATCCCGACCCTGATCGCCTTTAAGGGCGGCAAAGAAGTCAAACGGCAGGCCGGCGCGCAGCAGATGGCGCAGATCATGGCTTGGGTGCCCGAATAACCCCTTAGGCCTGCCCGGCGGCCCAGTCTGCCATCTGCGGCGCGATCACGTCGATGATCCGCTGAAAGCCTGACACAATGGCCGTTGGCGTGCTGTTTGGCACGGCTGCGGATTGGGCGAACCTGCGCGAGGCTTTGACCGCCTGCGTGCGGTCATCAATCGCGGTGAGTGTGATATCGATATGCGCAACGAATGTGTCCGGGGCTGTGACTTCGACCTCGAACACATCGATCCGCACCAGCAGCACCGTATCCGCCACAGGCCCGCCATCGGTGCGCCCGGCATAGGCGACGCGGCCGGTGCCGGAAATGCTGCGCACCAGAACGGACTGCATCACGACGGGCAAATCATCGCTCCACCGTGCGTCCGGCAGATAGGTCACGGATGCAGGGGCTGGGCGGATCATCAGCCGGTCGGTGCCAATGGGGGCTGCTGCCTCTGGCAGGGCGACCAGCAGCGTGGCTGCGCTGCTGCGGCCAGACACTGCGCCGGATGCGGGGCGCAGGTCATAGGTGTCCAGCGGGGTGGCTGCCGCATCAAGCGCTGAAATGGCGCTGCATCCGCCCAGCAAAGCGGCTCCGCCCAGCAGGGCCATGCGGCGGGATAGATGGGTCATTGTCACCTCCTGTATTCGGGGACGCGGTCATCAAGGATAAAGCGGGCCGGGTCATTGGTCACCCGGCGCACCATGGTATCAAGCGCATTCACCAACCCCCGCGCGTCAGAGGCAAGACGCGACAGTTCCGGCAGGCCATTGGTGGCAAAGCTGCCGATGCCGGGCGCGCTGGCCGCCACAGCGCTTTGCACCTGGCCCACTACGGTATCCGCGCGGGCGATCAGCGCGCGCAAATCAGCGGTGATGGCGGGGGCGTCGCTGGCGACTTGATCCACCGCCGTGCTGATCTGGCCTGCGGCGGTGCGGATATCGTTCAAGGCGGGCTCTAGATCGGTCTGCATCAACCCATCGGCAGATGTGAACGCCGATTGCGCAGAGGCGAGGGCGCCATCCGCCCCGCGCAGCGTGGTATCGAGCCCGTCGAGACTAGAGTTCGCGCGGGTCAGCAAATCCCGCGCTGCGACCAGTGCCGCCTGCGCGTCTGCCGTGATCGGGTCGATCCGGCCTGTCGCCGCTGTCAGATCGGCGGCGATGCGGTCCACGGCGGCTGCGGCGGTCGCTGTGGCGGCGCGGATATCGGCGACGACGGCGGGGACGTCGTTCTGGGCGATGACCTCGATCGTGGCCATGGACCGCTGGGCCGCGGCCAGCACGTCCCGCGCCTCTGCCACCATCAAGGTGCCATCGCCGTCGACAAGGGTGTTAAAGCTGTCGGACGCCGTTGTGACAGCGGCAAAGGCGGTATTGGCGGCTTGCAGCGATTGTTCCAGCTCGGCCAGCCGGGCGTTCAGCAGATCCGGCGTGGCAGACAGCCCGTCCAGCGCCGTGCCGGACCGTTCTTGCAAATCCGCAATCGCAGCGCGGGCCTGCGCGGCGGTGCCTGCGATATCGGCTAGGATGGCGGGCACGTCATTGCCTAACATCGCCTCGACGCTAGCAATCGCGGCGGTGGCTGATGTGACGGCGGGGCCAGCGTCCGTCAGCACCGTATCGGCGCTGTCAAAGGTGCGCGTGACGCTGGCAAGCGTCTCGTCCGCCTGCGCCAAGGTATGTGTCACCGCTGCCGCCAACCCGTCCAGCCGATTGGTAAAGACCGAGATTTGCGAAACCCCTTCGCTCACCGTCCCGGTGATGTCGGAAAAGTCGTTCAACGCCTCGTCCAGCCGCGCAGAAGAGGTGTCGAGGTTGCCCAAGATCGCCGCCACATGCGCCTGATTTTCAGGCCCGGTGATCTGGCGAAACTGTTCCAGCAGGCGCGTCGCCTCTGCCACAAGATCGGGCGCGTCTTCGACCAAAGCCTGCATCGTGGACCGGCGCGAGGCGATAATCCGCAAACCGCTGGCGTCCACATCGGGCGCTGCCGCATCAGGCGTGCCGCCGGAGAGCGAAATATAACTGACGCCCGTCACGCCCTGTGATTGCAGCTGCGCCACGGTGTTGGCACGGATCGGGGTGGCGGCGTCGATTTCCACCGTCGTCAGCACGCGCGACGGATCGGTCGGATCAATGGCCAGCGCAATGACAGAGCCCACGGCGATCCCGTTGAACCGCACATCGCCAGAGGCACCAAGCCCCGAGACATCGTCGAAATAGATGCCATAGGTCGCATATTGCCGGTCCAGCTGCATCCCGGCCAGCCAGATCAAAAACCCAAGCGAGCCGACAATCGCCAGCAGCGTAAACGCCCCGATCAGCAGGTAATTTGCACGGGTTTCCATCAGCTTGTCTTTCCCGCAGAGGCGAGCGCGGCGCGGGCGCGGGGGCCGTGAAAATATTCACGCACCCAAGGGTGATCGACTTTCATCATGTCGTCCATGGTCCCGACTGCCAGCACCTTGCGGTCCGCCAGCACGGCGATCCGGTCGCAGATCGCGTTCAGACTATCAAGGTCATGGGTCACAAGGAACACCGTCAGCCCAAGGGCCGCCTGTAATTGTTTAATCAGCGTATCAAAGGCCGCAGCCCCGACCGGGTCCAGCCCTGCCGTCGGTTCGTCCAAGAACACAATCGCCGGGTCCAGCGCAATGGCGCGTGCAAATCCGGCGCGTTTGCGCATGCCGCCCGACAGCTCTGACGGGAACTTGTCCATCGCGTCCTCTGGCAGACCAACCATGCGGACTTTGATACCCGCCAAGGTTTCGCGCAGGGCATCGGGCAGATCAAGCTGTTCACGCATCGGCGCTTCGACGTTCTGCCGCACGGTCAGGGATGAAAACAGCGCCCCGTCCTGAAACATCACACCCCAGCGGCGGCGCAGGTCGCGGTAGGCGTCGACGCCGGTATCGCGCACGCTTTCGCCGAACACCTCGATCTTGCCTGCCTGCGGCTGCAACAACCCGACAATCGCGCGCAGCAGCACGGATTTGCCTGTGCCGGACCCGCCGACGATGCCGATGATTTCGCCGCGGCGCACATCAAGGTCGAGGCCGTCGTGCACGGTATGCGCGCCGAACCGCGTGACAAGGCCGCGCACGCGGATGATGTGGTCATCGGAATCGGTCACCATCAGATCCCCACCGTCGCGAAAAAGATCGAAAACAGGGCGTCCATCACGATCACCATAAAGATCGACAACACGACAGAGGTCGAGGTCAGCCGCCCCAGCGATTCCGCATCGCCGCCAACGCTCATCCCCTCGTAGCAGCCGATGATGCCGATGATCAGCGCAAAGAACGGCGCTTTGATCATGCCGACGCCAAAGTGCCAGACGTCCGTGTTCGACAGCAGCCGCGCCTGAAATACCGCAGGCGATACGCCCAGATCGATCCACGACATCATCGCGCCGCCGATCAGGCCCGACAGGTCAGCGACAAACCCCAGCGCGGGCAGCATCAGCATCAGCGCCAGCACGCGGGGCACGACCAAAACGTCAATGGGATCAAGGCCAAGCGTGCGCAGGGCGTCGATTTCCTCTCGCATTTTCATCGACCCGATGGCGGCGGTAAAGGCGGACCCGGACCGTCCCGCGACGATGATCGCGGTCAGCAAAATCCCCAGCTCGCGCAGGACAGAGATCGAGATCAGATCAACCACGAACACCTCTGCCCCGAACTGGCGCAACTGGGCAGAGCCTTGGAACGCCAGCACCACGCCGATCAGGAAGGCCATCAGCGCAACAATCGGCACGGCGTTCAGCCCGACTTGCTGGCATTGATGCACGAGCGAGGTCAGGCGCAGCCGCCGCGGCCGCCATAGCAATCCCGCGATGGCGGCGACAACTTGGCCCAGAAACGACAGCAGTTCCTTAGCGGTCTGGCCCGCCGTCGCGACGCGTTTGCCAAAATCGCTGACCCGCGCGGTCAGATCATCCGGGGCAGGCGGCGCGGCATCCGCTGGGGCCAGATTGGCGCGGACGGTTTCGATCAGCTGCGTCTGCACGGGCGTTGCACCAACGATCTGCGCGCCGCCCGCGCGATCCTGCAAGTCGATCAAAAACCACGCGCCCGCCGTATCCATATGCGTCATATCGGTCACGTCGATCACAGCGCCCGCCACCGCAGCGGGGGCAAGCGCCGCCACGGCGTCAATCGTCAGCGCCCCCGCAACGCGCAGGCCATCGTCCGTCGCGGTCAGGCGCGCGGCGGTTGTCATGACGCTGCGGTGCCCGCCGCAACCCGGCAAGCTGGTCGAGGGGTCAGGCGTATCAAGGCGTCATTGCACCGTCAAAACAGGGCATTCAGCATGAGTCGTCAGCTTTTGCGACACGCTGCCCACCAGCAGCCCGCGCAGGGTGCCAAAGCCGCGGCGGCCTGCGACGATCAGATCGGTGCCCGTGTCCTTGGCATGCAGCAAAATCGCCTCTGCCGCAGCGCCGCGCAGCACCTTGGTGCTGACGTCCGCATGTCCGGCGTCAGCTGCGATCACGACGGCCTTTGCCAGCATCTGTTCGGCTAAAGCCTTGATTTCGCTATCATCAATGGGAATAAAAATCACCTCTGATCCGACAGCGACGGCGTCATTGCGCAGCTCTGGCACATGGACGATTTGCAATTCGGACCCGTATTTGCCCGCGATGTCAGCCGCGATCCGCAGCGCCCGTTCGGCGTGGTCAGAGCCATCGAAACCGACCAAAATCTTGTTGAACATGACGATCCCCTTTCCAAGGTTATGCCCCAATATAAACTGGCTTGCGGCGCGGCGTGTTGACTTGGATCAACCAAACCTTGCCGCTAGTGCAAAACGCCGCGCATCTGCTGCGTCAAACGCTGTGCCAGCGCACGCTGCACATCATCTGGCGCGGTTTCAGTGATCGCTGTGCCAAGGGCCTGCACCTGCCGGCGCATGTCGTAAAGCTGGTCCAGCAGGGACAGCACGACCGGCATGGCATGATCGTCGATCTCCATCGTGCCGCGCAGTTCTAGGATCAGCTTGATCCGCGCGACGTCGATGTCCTGAAACACCAGATCGCCCGCGTCATCATCGGGGCGCACCCAGCTTTGCGCGATCCACAGATCCAGATCCTGCCGGTTCAGACCGGACACTTCGGCGACAAGAACATCAATGCTAATCATGCTTTATCCTCCATAGCGGCGCGGGGATTAACGGGGTCTTTCGGCGTCCACTCCGCTAAAAACGCCTTAAGCGCGTCATCGGGCGCACCGATCACGACGCTTAGTTTCGCATACAGATTGCCCGCGTCTTGTTTGCCATGCGCTGGCACGCCGCGCCCGCGCAGGCGCAGCTCCGTGCCGCTGTCAGAGCCTGCGGGGATCTTCATCTTGACCGGGCCTTGCGGCGTCGGCACCTGCACCGGCCCACCCAGCGCGGCCTCTGTAATCGTCACGGGCAGGGTCACGTGGATGTCGTTGCCGCGCCGTTCAAAATAGGCGTGCGGCTTGATCGTCACGGTGATCAGCGCATCCCCCGCCGCGCCGCCGCCAAGCCCCTCTGCCCCCTGACCGCGCAGGCGCAGGATTTGGCCATCCTTGGTGCCCGCCGGGATTTTCACGCTCAGCGAGCGTCCATCGGGCAGGGTCAGGCGGGGCGTGGCACCGTTGATCGCGTCCAGAAAATCGCAGGTCAGGGTATAATTTTCGTCGCTGCCGCGCTGGGGCATATTGCGCCGCCGCTGGCCTTGGCCAAACATCGACCCGAACACATCGTTCAAATCCTCGGGGTTCCAGCCACCGCTTTGCGCGCCCGCGCGGCTATAGCGCTGGCCAGCGCCTTGCTGCGCATAGTCACGATAGGACGGGCCGGTGGCCTTTTCCTGCCCGCTGGCGTCAATCTCTCCACGATCAAACTTGCCGCGCTTTTCGGCGTCGGACAGCAATTCATTCGCGGCAGAGGCTTTCTTAAACGCAGCCTCTGCCACCGCGTCGCCGGGGTTCAGGTCAGGGTGATGTTGCCGCGCCAGCTTGCGATAGGCTTTGCGAATCTCGTCTTGGGTCGCGGTGCGCGGCACGCCGAGCGTGGCATAAGGGTCGTCCAGCTTGGCCAAGGGGCTGTTCCTTTTCTGATGTCGCCTGCCACGGGCTGTTCAGCGCGGGGCAGGCGACTGTGATCTTGCAATTTATGCTTGCAGCTTAGCACGCCTGTGCCGCGCTTACATTGATCTTAATCAGATAGGTTTAGTGAAACCGCAAAGCAGCCCCCGCCGCGCTTAAAACGCAATATCGGACCTTGGCGCAGCGGTGCCGCGCGGCACGCCGGGCAGGGCGCACAGCATTTCAAACAGCAGACCCGCGCCTGCGACGGCGGTGTTGCCGGGCATATCGTAGGGTGGCGACACCTCGACCAGATCGGCCCCTACGATGTTCAGGCCCGCGCAGCCGCGCACGATTTCCATGCCCTGCGCCATGGTCAGCCCGCCGATTTCCGCCGTGCCGGTACCGGGGGCATAGGCAGGATCAAGGCTGTCGATATCAAAGGTCAGATAGACCGGCGTGTCGCCAATCATCGCACGGATTTTGTCCATCAAAGGCGAGAGGGATTTGTGCCAGCACGCCTCTGCCGGGACAACCTTCCAGCCGCGCTCTCGTCCCCAGTCGAAATCAGCGGGGGCATATCCGGTGCCGCGCAGACCGATCTGGAACACTTTGTCGTTGATCAGGCAGCCGTCTTCATGCGCGCGGCGAAAGGGGCAGCCGTGGGCGACCTCTTCTCCGAACATATTCTCGTTTGTGTCGGCATGGGCGTCGATATGGATCAAGGCGACGGGGCCGTGTTTCGCCTTGATCGCCTTTAGGATCGGCCACGACAGCGTGTGATCGCCGCCAAGGGTCAGGGGGATGACGTCGTGTTTCAGGATCGCGTGGTAGTGATCTTCGATGATCTGCACGGATTTTTTCAGATCGAAGGTATTGATCGGCACATCGCCAAGATCGGCCACCCGCAAGCTGTCAAAAGGCGCGGCCCCCGTCGCCATGTTATAGGGGCGCAGCATCCGGCTTTCATCGCGGATTTGCCGCGGCCCAAGCCGTGTGCCGGGGCGGTTCGACGTGCCAATATCCATCGGCACCCCGACAAAGCAGACGTCCAGCCCTGCGGCGGTGTCTTGACTTGGCAGGCGCATCATCGTGGCAGGCCCGCCAAAGCGGGGCATGGTGTTGCCGCCAAGCGGCTGGTTGTTCTGGGTCATGGTATGCTCCGGTTTTGGGTGGGGTCAGGCGCCTTTGGCGCGCAGCCAGTTCGTGATGATGTCGCGGTGGCGTGCGCCGTCATAGGACGGAAAATGGCCGCCGTGGACGGTTTGCACGGGCAGGTCCAGCAGGCGCTTCATGCTGGTGACATATTGCTGCATCTCGGCGGGATCATCGCTTTCGATTAGCGGACCGTCATAGACGATATCGCCCGAGATCAGCATGCCTGTCGCGGCCTCGAACAAGGCAATCCCGCCGGGGCTGTGGCCGGGGGTGTGGATCACCTCGAAATGGCGATCCCCAAGGTCGATGATGTCGCGATCTTGCAAGATCCGCGTCGCGGGGGCGGATTTCACGGTGTAGGTCGCGGATTGATAGGGCTGCGGCGGCAGCGCGGTAAAGATGTCGTCGGTCACGTAGTCGGCGGCAAAGGTGTTTTCGCGCGTGGGATTGGCCAGAATATCCGCCTCTGCCGCGTGGCACAGACGGCAGGGAAATTCGTGGTGCGTGCCGATATGGTCGAAATGGGTGTGGCTGGCGACGGCATCTAGCGGGCGCTCGGTGACCAGCGGCACCCAGTCGCGCAGGCTCAGCACGCCCATGCCGCTATCGACCAGCATGTCTCGGTCGCGGCCACGTACATGCCAGACGTTGCAGCGATAAAACTCTTTGATATGCGGCTCGTCGATATGGGTCACACCGTCGGATAGGGTGCGCGTGCGGTACCAGTCCTGTGGTTTAGCCCGCTTCATGGCCGCAGTCATGGTGCGGCCTGCAACGCGACGACATGGGACGCGAACAGCGGCACCGTGGCCCCCGGCGCGGGCAGATCGCCCAGCGGCAGGTGGGCCACATAGGGCGTGGCGGCGGCGTCCGTGCTGCGGAAATGGCAGCGGTGGTAGGTGCCGAAAAACGCCGTGCTGTCCAATGTCGCGGGGCCAAGGGCGACGTCGCCTTTCAAGCCGACATTCTCTGGCCGCACGCCATGCGCCATGCCCGGCTTGGCTGGATGAAGATCGCCCGGCAACAGATTGATATCCCCCATAAAGTTAGCCGTGAACAACGTCTTGGGCCGCAGGTAAATCTCCTCTGGTGCGCCGAAGTCTTCAACCCGGCCTTGGTTCATCACGACGATGCGGTCAGCGATGGCCATCGCCTCTTCTTGGTCGTGGGTGACGTGGACAAAGGTGGTGCCGACCTTGCGCTGGATCGCTTTGAGCTCGTCTTGCATCTGGCGGCGCAGCTTGAGGTCTAGCGCGCCAAGGGGTTCGTCCAGCAGCAGCACATCCGGATCGACGGCCAAGGCGCGGGCAAGGGCGACGCGCTGGCGCTGACCGCCTGACAGCTCGTGCGGTCTGCGGCCTGCCTTGTCGCGCAGGCCCACAAGGTCCAGCATGTCTTCTGCCTTGGCATTGCGGGCGGCGCGGCCCATCCCCTTCATCCGCAGGCCAAAGCCGACGTTGTCGCGCAAGGACATGTGCGGAAACAGGGCGTAGTCCTGAAACATCGTCGTGGTGGGGCGGTTTTTCGGGGCCACGCCATCCATATCGCGGCCGCCGATTTTCACCGTGCCGCTGGTGGGCGACAAAAAGCCGCCAAGGATGAACAGCAGCGTGGACTTACCGCAACCGGACGGCCCCAGCAGCACGACAAATTCGCCCGCGCCAAAGGACAGATCGATATTGTCCAGCGCTTGAAAGGTGCCAAACGACTGGCTGATGGACTGCAATGCGACGTCTGCGGTCATGACTTTGGCTTTCTGAAAACGGTCAATTCAAGGATGATCAGGATCGCGATGGACACAAGGAACACCAGTGACCCAATGGCATTCGTCGCCGGTGACAGGCCGGATCGCAGCATCGACCAAATCTCGACCGGCAGGGTCACGTCAAAGCGCGTCAGCAGGAACGCGATGATGAACTCGTCCCAGCTAAAGGTGACGGATAGGAAAAATGCGGCCAGCAAGGCGGGTTTCAGCATCGGCGCGGTGACAAGGGCGACGACCTGCAATTCGCTTGCCCCCAGATCGCGGGCGGCGCGTTCGGCGTTTTTCTGATGGTCACCCATCGCCGCGAACAGGATCGCAAAGCACAGGGGCAGGTTGATGACGACATGGCCGACCCCCGTGGCCCAAAGCGACGGGCGCACGCCGATCACGTTGAACATGCTGAGCAATCCCAGCGCGATGATCAGATAGCTGACGGTCATCGGCGCGATCAGCAGGCCGCGCATGATGACTGATCCGGGCAGATGCACGCGGGCCAACCCTTGGGCGGCAAGGAACCCCAGCGTCAACGCGATGGTCGAGGAGATCAGCGCCACAAACAGCGAATTGCGCAGCGCCTCCATCAAGCCGCGGTCGGCCAGCACCTCTGCGTACCATTTGAGCGATGGGCCATCAAAGGGCGGCACGGGCAGGCGGCCCGCTTGGAAGGAAAACAGCACCAGCACGACGACGGGCAAAAAGATAAATGCAAAGATCGCCACAAGATAAGCGTATGACAGCGCGCGCATCAGACCCGGTCCATTTTCAGCCAGCGTGCGGTGGCGGCATAGGCCAGCGTGACCAGCGCCATCAGCACGACGGACAGGGCAGAGGCCATGGGGAAATCCCCCCTGCGCCCAAGTTGCAGCATGATCAGTTGGGGCATTGAAAGCTCGTTATTGCCGCCCAAAATCTGGGGCGTGATGTAATCGCCGATGCACAAAACAAAGGTCAGGAACGCGCCGGTCATGATGCCGGGCAGGGTCAACGGCAGGATCACCAGCCGCAGGGTCTGCCAACCGCTGGCCCCCAGATCGGCGGCGGCGCGGGCATAGTTTGGCGACAGCTGGATCAGGTTAGCGTAGATCGTCAGCGTCAGCAGCATGACAAAGAAATGCACGAAACCGATGATTGTCGCGGTGCGTGTCGCCATGATCTGAATGGGCGCGTCCAGCAGTCCGATCCCGATCAGCCCCTGCATCAGCACACCATTCTGCCCCAGCACCAGCGCCCAAGCGTAAGACCGCACAACGTAGGACGTCCAGAATGGCAGCACCGCCAGCATGATCGCCAACCGCTGATACTTTGGCGGCACCTGCGTTGCGATGATCCATGCCAGCGGCCAAGCCAGCAGCACGGAAATCACCGTGACAGTCATGGTGATTTCAAGCGAGACGAAGATCCCCTTGAGCAGCGACGGGTCGGTGAAAATCTTGACGTAGTTGCCAAGGTCATAGGCCTGCACGACCTCTCGGCCTTCCAGATGCGCGAGGCTGAGCAGGACCATCGCGGCAAAGGGCACAAGGAAAAACGCCAGCGTCCACAGCAAGGCCGGGGCGACAAAGGTCAGGGCAGTGCGCTGCTCGGCGCGCTCAATACGGCTCATGGAATTGGTCCTGTCAGGGGTGGCCCCGGCGAAGTGCGCCGGGGCCAATGGGCCGGGGTCGATGGGTTGGGGCGGTTACTGCTGCAGCATGTCCGTCCACAGGTCCTGCATCGCCAGATCCAGGTCCGCATCCGGCACCGGATACAGCTGCGAATTCGCCAAATAGGCGTCCTGATCGTCCCAGCGCAAAGCGGCCTTTTGATCATCCGTCAGCACGTCGCCAGCCGCGCGGTTCGCAGGCATACCCCAATAGCACGAAGAGGTCGCGAGGCGCGCCTGACCTTCGGGGCTGACGATGTATTTGACGAATTCGGTGGCCATGTCCTTGTTTTCGGAATCCTCTAGCACAGCGATCGACTGGGACCAGCGCAGCGCACCTTGGCTTGGCACGGTCCAGTCCAGCGCGGGGTTTTCGGCGCTCAGCACCGCTGTCACCCATTCGCCGCCGCCGATCAGGATGTCGACTTCGCCGGTGGCAAGGGCGGTCTGGCTGGCGACCACGTCGCTGACTTGGCGCGCGTTGGCCTTCAGCGCGTAGGCGCGGTCGCGCAGCGCCTCGACACTGTCGGCGGTCAGGTCGGCGGTGGCGGTGCCCTGTTCCAGACCGATCAGGCCCAGCACGGGCAGGTAGTAGTCATAAACCGCGATGCGGCCTGCATATTTGTCCGACCACAGGATGCTCAGATCGTCCATATCGGCGGGATCGACCTTGGTTTTGTCATAGGCGATGGTGTTGTAGCCGAACTTTTCCGTCACCGCATAGGTGATGCCATCGCGGCCATTGCTGTCGGCCATCACCAGCTCTGGAAAGAAATCGCCCGTGCCCATGTCGTCCGGCAAGGCGGCCAGTAGGCCCTGATCCACGGCGCGGCCCACATCGACGGTGTCTATGACCATGACGTCCCAATCGCCGGGGCGGGACTGGTCAAGGATCGCAAGTCCCGCGGCCGTGCCCTCATATTCCTTGACGTTGACCTTCACGTCGTGGGCCTGCTCGAACGGTTCCAGCAGGGCAGGGTCGGTGTGATCGCACCAGACCAGCGCGTTGATTTCGCCCTCGGCCTGCGCGGCGCTGGCTAAAAGTAGCATCGCACCAGAAGCGGCCATTGCGGTTGTGGCAGTCTTTTTCATCTTCACTCTCCCATGGGTGTCGCTTGTTGTTGCAATCATGGTTGTGTTGGCCTTAACTTGAAGTCAATCAATAATTGTAGTCACTACAGAAAAATAGAACGGCACGTTATGAGCGGACTTCGGGCGCGTAAAAAAGAAGCAACCAGCCAGCGGATCATCACCGAGGCCTGCCGGATGTTTCAACAAACCGGCTATGAAGAGACGCGGATCGAAGACGTCGCCGCCGCAGCAGAGCTGTCGGTCGCGACATTCTACAACTATTTCCGGTCCAAAGCGGACATTCTGTTGTCCAGCGTGACCGAGGAAACGGAAAAGGTCATCGCGCAGGCCGACCGCTGCATCGCGCAGCCGCATGCGGATGCCGCCAGCGGTTTTGACGCGCTGAGCCAAGTGTATTGGACCTATTCCTTTACCAGCACGTCGCGGCAGATGTGGCGCATCGCCGTGTCGCAAACCATGCTGGACCCGCAGTCAGAGTTTTGCCGCAAGTATGTGGCCCTAGATGACCGCCTGTCGGATCAGGTTTGCAGCTTTATCAGACAGATGCAGGCCGCAGGGCATATCCGGCCAGAGGTTGACGCAGGCCCGATTGGGGCCTTGCTGTTCAACAATGTGAACATGAACTTCCTGGCCTATATCCGCAGCGATACGCTGACGGCGGCGCAGGTGCGCGACGCGGTGCACGCGCAAAGCGCGCCGGTGTTTCGCCTGATTGCAGTGTAGTGGGCTGCGCAGGCCGATGCTGGCCTGCGCATTGTGGGTGGTTAGGGTTTTGTGATCACTGTGCGGGGCGCGGCACCGAACAGGCGACCTTTTTCGGCCACCAGCACGCAGATCAGCGACAGGCAGGCCAGACCCAAAAAGCCCGACAGCAGCGGGATCAACGTGCCGTTATACAGATAACCGATGAATCCGCCCAGCAAGCCGCCGCCCAAGGTCTGCGCCGATCCCAGCACCGATGACGCGACGCCCGCGACCCGGCCCAGCGGCTCCATCGCCATCGCGTTAAAGTTCGTCGGCACGAAGCCGAAAAAGCACATCATGATGACGAACAGCGTCAGGAACAGCGGGAAAGGGGTCGCGCCGCCATAGGCCATCGCCAGCCCCAGATGCAGCCCGGCCACGGCAATAAAGCCCAGCAGCGCGCCGTGGGACAGCTTTTTGATGCCAAAGCGCGACACCAGCCGCGAGTTGGCAAAGGACGACGCCGCCATGAACACCGCGACCATCGAAAAGTAGATCGTGAAGTGCGGGCCGATGTTATAAATGCCGGTATAGACCTGCTCTGCTTGGCTGATAAAGGCAAACAAAGCGCCAAAAAATGACGCCATCGCAAGAGTATAGCAGAAGGCGATGCGGTTGGTCAGGACAATGCGAAACGCCTCGGCCACGGGCTTGATCCGCAGGGGGCGGCGGTCGGCAGGGTTCAGCGTTTCAGGCAGACGCGCCCAAGCCCAGATCAGCGCAGCCAATCCGAACAGGAACATAAAGGCTGACAATTCACGCCATGTGCCAAAGACCAGCACAGCCGATCCGATGTTGGGCGCGAACACTGGCATGACCATAAAGACCATCATCACCAATGACATAACGCTAGCCATCTGCGGGCCGTGATAGCGGTCACGCACCACGGATGTGGCGATGACGCGGGTCGCGGCGGCCCCGATGCCCTGCACCAAGCGGGTGAACAACAATGCCTCGAACGTGGGGACAAAGATCGCGGCGATGGCACCCAGCAAATAGATGCTAAGCCCGGCAAACAGCACGGACCGACGACCAAAACGGTCCGACAGCGGGCCATAGATGATCTGCGCACCGCCAAACCCGATGATATAGGCCGTGATCACAAACTGGCGTTTGTTTTCATCCACGACCCCAAGGGCAGAGCCGATGTCCTGCAAGGCCGGAATATAAACGTCGATCGCGGCGGCATTTAGGGCCATCAGCAGCGCAATCATCGCGACGAATTCATAATACGGCAGCGCCGCCGGATCACGGCGCGCCTCGGCGCTGAGGATAAAGCTCATGGGATGGGTCCGATTTTCAAGGTCGCCCTTGGTATCTGTCCTCGCGGGGGTATCGGGCAACCCGCAAGGGTTGCATGGCTGGTATGTTTTTCACGCATAACTAAGGCCTAATGAAAGTCGCGGCTTTTGGGAATGATCCGCGCATCGCGGGGATGCCCCCGGCTGCCGGACGATGGCAGCGGGCTTTTGACATGATCGGCGCGGGCGGTTTGCGCCTGCATTGCATCGGGCGACAGGCGCAGCAAGGCATCGGACCGGTCGGTCAGGCTTTGGGCAACAACGTGAATAATTTCGATATCGCGCTGCACGTAACCTTCGACCACCAGCAACCGCGACTGCATCACGGCTTTGCGAAACTGCTCCATCACCTTTGGCCAGACGACAAGGTTCGCGACGCCAAACTCATCCTCGACCGTGATAAAGCACACGCCCTTGGCACTGCCGGGGCGCTGCCGGATCAGGACAAGTCCCGCCAGCTTTAACTTTCGCCCTTTGTTAAAGCCCTGCAAATCCTTGGTGCTGGAATAGCCTTGCCGCGTCAGGGACTTGCGCAGGAATGACATGGGATGCGCCTTGAGCGACAGGCGCAGCGTCTGATAATCCGCCACGACCTGCTCGCACACGGGCATGACGGGCAGGGGCACGGTGACCTCGCGCCCTTCGTCCGACTGGTCCTTGAACAGCGGCAGATCGGGGGCATCGCGCAGGCCCTTCGCCTCCCACAGGGCTTGGCGGCGGTCGATCCACATGGACCGCACCGCGTCCGCCTCTGCCAACCTGCGCACGATGGGGGCGGTCAGGCGGGCGCGGGTTTTCAGCGATTGCACGTCCTCATAAGGCGCATCGCGCGCCGCCATGATCCGCGCCGCCGCATCCGCCCGCAGCCCGCCAATCTGGCGCATCCCCAAACGCACCGCAAACCGTCCGCGATAGGGCTCTAACGTGTTGTCCCAGTCGGAAAAATTCACATCTACTGGCTGCACTGTCACATCATGGTTCTGCGCATCCCGCACGATCTGCGCAGGGGCATAAAACCCCATGGGCTGAGAATTGAGCAGCGCCGCACAAAACGCCGCCGGGTAATGGCATTTGAGCCAGCTGGACACGTAAACCAATTGCGCAAAGCTGGCGGCGTGGCTTTCAGGAAAGCCGTATTCGCCAAAGCCCTTGATCTGATTGAAGCACCGCGCCGCAAATTCCGCATCATAGCCGCGCCGGGTCATGCGCCCGACCATCTTGTCCTGCAACGTCTCGATCATGCCGCGAGAGCGAAACGTCGCCATCGCCTTGCGCAACTCGTTCGCCTCGGCGGGCGAAAACTCTGCCGCGTCGATGGCGACCTTCATCGCCTGTTCCTGAAAAATCGGTACCCCCAACGTGCGCCCAAGGATATTCTTCAGCTCTGCCGGATCATGCGGCGCGCCGGGACTGGGATAGCTGACAGGCTCTGCTCCCGACCTGCGCCGCAGATAGGGGTGGACCATGTCACCTTGAATCGGGCCGGGCCGCACGATGGCAACCTGAATGACCAGATCGTAAAAGGTGCGCGGCCGCAGGCGGGGCAGCATGTTGATCTGCGCGCGCGATTCCACCTGAAACACCCCGATGCTGTCGCCCTTGCACAGCATATGGTAAACACGCGGGTCCTCTTGCGGCACGCTCGCCAGAGTCCAGTCATGGCCGTAATGCGCCCGGATCAGGTCAAAGCATTTGCGGATGCAGGTCAGCATCCCCAGCGCTAGAATGTCGACCTTGAGGATGCCCAAGGTGTCGATATCGTCCTTGTCCCATTCAATAAACGTGCGATCCGGCATCGCGCCATTGCCAATCGGCACCGTGTCCGTCAGCGCCCGCTGCGTCAGGATAAAACCGCCCACATGCTGCCCCAGATGCCGCGGCATCCCGATCATCTGCCGTGCCACAATCAATGTGCGCCGCAGCAAGGGATCGGACAGATCGACGCCCGCCTCGCTGGCATGACTTTCGCCAATATCCGTACCCCAACTGCCCCAGACCGTTTTGGCCAGGGCAGAGGTCACGTCCTCTGACAGCCCCATAACCTTGCCCACCTCTCTGATGGCAGAGCGGGGGCGGTAATGGATCACCGTCGCACATAGGCCTGCGCGGTGGCGGCCGTATTTTTCATAGATATGTTGGATCACCTCCTCGCGCCGCTCATGCTCGAAATCAACGTCGATATCGGGCGGCTCTTTACGTTCCTCGCTAATAAATCGTTCAAACAGCAGCGCATGCTGCGCCGGGTCCACAGCCGTAATCCCCAGCACATAGCAAACGGCCGAATTCGCCGCCGACCCGCGCCCTTGGCACAGGATACCCTTAGAGCGCGCAAAGATTACGATGTCGTGAATCGTCAAGAAATATTGGGCGATATCCAGCTTCTGGATCATCGCCAACTCCTTGTTCAGCGTCGCCCGCGTGACATCCGATACGCCCTGCGGATATCGCACCGCCGCACCCTCCCAAGTCAGCTTTTCCAGATGCGCCTGCGGGGTGGTATCCTGCGGAATGACCTCCGAGGGGTATTCGTAAGCCAGCTCCTCTAGATTAAACAAACAGGCATCCGCCACGGCGCGGGTCGCGGCGATGGCATGGGGCCATTCGGCAAACAGACGCTGCATTTCTGCCGGGGATTTCAGATGCCGCTCGCCGTTTGCCTCTAGCAAGTTGCCCGCCTGCGCGAGAGTGGTTTTGTGGCGGATACAGGTCATCACATCCTGCAACGGGCGCCGCGCAGGGGTGTGATACAGCACATCATTCGTCGCCAGCAGACGCAGCCCGTTTTGCCCCGCCATCCGGTCCAATTGGGTGATCCGTGCCCGGTCATTGCCGTGATACAAAAAGCTTGCGGCAAGATATTTGAGCGTCGGCAAGGCTTTAGCCAACCGGGCCAGCCACTGAGCATATCCCCGCAGATCGCGCGGCGGCACAGCAATCAACTGGATACCATCCGCATGTTCCGCCAGATCGCGCAGCGTCAGATCGCACACGCCCTTGGCCTGCCACACCCCATCCGGATCCTGCATCCGCCCCTTAGAGATCAGCTGGCTCAGCCGCCCATAAGCCGCGCGGTTGCGCGGGTAGGCCAAAAACACCTCGCCGCTGATCAACGCGATGCGCGCGCCGATCACAGGGCGCAAGCCGGTTTTTTTAGCCTCCGCATGGATGCGCACGACACCGGCAAGAGAGTTCAGATCCGCAACGCCAAGCGCATGATAGCCCAGTGACCACGCCTCCAGCGCCAGATCCGCGGCGTCAGAGGCCCCGCGCAGGAAAGAGAAACAGGTAAACAGTCCAAGTTCCACATAAGGGCTCTTGGGGTTTTTTGCATAAACACCGTCCTCTGGCACAGTATGCCGGGGGTGGTGATTGTCATTCTCAGGCATCGGGGGCATCCCCCTCTGCGGGGTCGCAAGGGGGCGCTGCCCCCGCCGCCAAAGGCGGCCCCCCCGAGGTATTTGGAACCAGAAGAAGCCCCAAGCGCCTGAAAGGGGTCCAGCGTTCCGCGACTTTGCGAGTCCACGGAACGCCTTCTCCTGGTGCGATCATCGGCGCCTCCGCCTGTACCGCAGAATCAGAATGCAACAAGTTAGTTAAGAAAACCTTGTTTCTTCTGGTCGAAAATACCTCGGGGGGAAGGGCCTTTGGCCCTGGGGGGCTGGCCCCCCTTGCAACAGAGGCCCCCGTTGCTGCAAATGCCCCGGGTGGATTACCCAAAAACACCGTGCATGAACCATTGGGGCGGCAGATGGTAAATCTCGCCGTAGATGCCGTCGCGGTAAATCCAAAGCCTGCGGCGGGTATCATCCTCAATACGGTAGTAGTCGCGGAGCCGCGCGCTGGCGCGGTCGGTCCACCATTCAGGCGCGATCCGCTCTGGCCCGTGGAAATGCGCAATCCGGTGCGACACCCGCCGCCAGCGAAACTGCACCGGCGGGCCTTCGGGAATGGCGTAGAGGACATGGATTTCCTCTGGTGTATCCAGCAGCCGTAAGGGGCGGCTTATATGGCCGAGTTTGCGGCGCGCGCCAGGGGCCTGCGCGAGCGCCAGCATCCATGTCAGGCTGCGTTCGGGAATGTGGCTTGCGCGCGCGCTGGGGGTGCGGACCATTCCGGGACCAAGTCTGGCGGACAGCCGGTCAACCAGTTGCGCCAGCGCCGCGCCATCCTCTGTGCGGCCATCCAAGCCGCTTTGTACGGCTTGCAATGGGTCTGTGGTATCCGCCTCTAGCGTGATCAGTTCGAACCCGAAGCCGGGGTCGATCCGGTCCAAGCGGTCGTCGAACAGCCGTCGTAGGTGGTTTGGGTCGCGGCTGGCGCGGGCGGTGGCGGCGGTGACGTGGCTGACTTCGGCATCGGTGCGATAGACGGTGACGGTGACTTTGCGCGCGCCGTGTCCCGCTTTGGCCAGCGTTTCGCACAAAGCGTCGCAAAGCTCTGCCAGATATGGCGTGGGGTCCTGCACCGGTTCGGGCAGGCGTGCCTGCACTGCAAAGCGGGGCGGTTCGGTCCGGGCGTTCACGGGTTCGGGTTGGCGGCCCTGCAACTGGTCCAGCCGCAGCAAGGGGTTCTGCGTCAGCGCCGCCGTGGCAAAGCGCCGGGCAAGGCTAGCGCGGGGGACGGCGGCCAGATCGCCGATGGATTTCAGGCCTAAGCGTTGCAGCAGCAGCACCGTATCGCCGTCCAGCCGCAGGGCGCGGGCGGGCAGCGGGGCGGTCTGGCTGTCCAAAGTCTGCGGCGTCGCAATCGCCCGCACCGCGCCGTAGCGCGCTAGCGCCCAAGCTGCGCCGTGGGTCGGCGCCATCGCCAGCCGCGTGCTAAAGCCAAGCACCCCAAGCGTGCCCTCAATCTCGCGCAGCATGGCGGCCTCTCCACCCCAGAGGTGGTCCGAGCCGGTGGTGTCCATGACGATCCCGTCTGCGCCGTCCACCGCCGTCCACGGGCACCAGCGCCGCGCCCAAAGCATCAGCTTGTCCAGCGCCGCGCGGTCGCCGTCCGGGTCGGCGCGCACCACGCGCACCTGCGGGCACAGGGCGCGCATATCGACGACCCTTGCGCCAATATGCAGCCCGGCCAGCGTGGCGGCGCGGTTGGTGGCGGTCACGACGGGGCCATGTGCGCCTTCGGCGGCCAGCACGACGGGCAGGTCATCGGGGGGCGCATCATGGCGCGCGGCGGCCCAGCGCAACCAGCGTGCAATGGCGAAATCAGTCAGGTGAATACTGACAATGCGCCGCGACAGGGCATCGCGGTCTGTTGCGGGACCATTCCCTGCGTCCAGCGGGCCTGCGGTGCCGCGCTGGGTGATGCGCTGCGCAGGGCCGCCGGGGCGGCTCGCGCTGGTCGGTGGGGCAGTGATCGGGGCGGTCATGGCAGGGTTTAGGGCAGGGTTTAGGGCAGGGTTGGGGCAGGCGGCAGAGGTGATGACGGCTTGCGATGTTTTCGTGTCATTGCCAAACATCATCCCCGCGCAATCCAGCATCTGCTGGGCCTGCGCCAGTCCTGCGCCCGCGGCAGGGCGCAGGCCCGCGCCCATGCGAAAGTTTGGCGTAGAAAACTGCGCCGCTTTCGCAGGGCTGGCGGTGAAGGGCAGGATAACAGCCCCTCTGCCTTGATCCGTAAAATCGTGTTTCATCGTCAAAAACCTGTCAAAATATTATCCGGCGGCGCGGCTGGCGTCGTCTGCGTCCTGTCCCGGCGCATCTGGCCCAAGGTCCATGCGGACGTGATGTTCTAGCGTAGCCCCCTGCGCGCCGGGGCCTGCGACCCATTGCCCGGGGGCACGGCCGCGGGCGCGGAACAGATCGGCTTGCCACAGCGGTTCCCCCGGGGCGCGGTCGTCGTCGGGGTCTGGCCGCGAGGGCAAAGAGCTGATGTTCCACCGCTGGCGCGCCGCGCTTAGGTTCGGATGGGCCGCGCGGCGGATCAGCAGGGCGGGAATGCCCCGCGCCTCTGACCGCATCGCCAGCCGTTTCGTGGCGGTGAAATCAAGCGCGGCAGGATCGCCCCAGACCTCTCCTAAGACCGCGCCGATGGCGTCGCTGTGTAGGCCTTCCTCCATCGCCCACAGGGCGTCGACGGGGCGGTTTACGGTCACAAGGATCATCTTTAGATCCTCTGGCAGACCCGGTGGATAGGGTTTGCCCGCCTCGCGCTGGCTCATGCGGTCCTGTACCCACAGCACCGGCTTGCCAGAGGCGATCACTGCGTGCAGCTGCTGGAAAATGAACGCCGTCACCGCGCCGTCACCTGCGTTGTCGGCGAAATATTCCGCCAGCGAAGGCGCAGCCAAAGACAAAGACGGCTGGTCCGGGGCGGGACCGGCAAAGGCGTCTGACGCGGGGATAGGGTGGCTGTTCACGGCGACTCTCCGATTCCATTTGTTCCTGCTTTGTTCTAGATCGTTCCGCCCGTTTCGTCAAACCCAGAACATCACCCCGTTGCGATATGTAGCAACGTCGGGCATGGTGCGGCAACGCAAGTGGGGGACGTCGAAATGGCAATAAAACAAGTGATTCTGGCGGTTTGCGCCCTGATGGGCAGCACGGCAATGGCCGCGCCCAGCGGTCTGCCTGCGCCCCTGACGGATGATGATTTTCGCCCCATTGACCCGGCCGAGGCCGCCTTGGGCCAATTGCTGTTCTATGACCCTATTTTGTCGGGCGCGCGCGATGTGGCCTGCGCGACCTGCCACCACCCGCGCTTTGGCACCGCTGACGGGCTGTCGCTGGGACTAGGGGATGGCGGCATCGGCCTTGGGACGGACCGGGTGGCGGATAAAGACAACCTGCCAGAGGAGCGGATCCCCCGAAACGCGCCCGCGCTGTTCAACCTTGGCATCAAGGATCTACGCGTATTGTTCCACGATGGCCGCATCGCTGTGGATGACACGCGCCCCGGCGGGATACGCACTCCGCTGGACGAAGACATGACGGCGGGCTTTGCGTCCTTGTTGTCCGCGCAAACCATGTTTCCCGTGCTAAGCCCCGACGAGATGGCCGGTCATTACACCGAAAGCGACGTCGCTCGCGCTGTGCGCCAAGGGGTGCTGACCGGGCAGGGCGGCGCGTGGGACATTATCGCGCGGCGGGTGGCGGATATTCCGGCCTATGCGCAGATGTTCCGGGACGTTTACCCGCATGTGCAGGGGCCGGATGACATCGCCTTTACCGATATTTCCAACGCGATTGCCGTATTCATGGAGGACGAGTGGCGGTCCGATAACGCGCCCTTTGACGCCGTGCTGCGCGGGCAGGCTGACTTGCCGCCGCTGGCCGCTTCGGGGATGGACCTGTTCTATGGCCGCGGCGGATGCAGCGATTGTCACAGCGGCCCGCTGCTGACGGATCAGGATTATCACGCTATGGGCGCGCCGCAGATCGGACCGGGCAAGAAGGCGCGCTTTGAAACCCTTGCGCGCGACGAAGGCCGCGCCGAGGTGACAGGCCTGCCCGAGGATATGTTCGCCTTTCGCACGCCGTCCCTGCGCAACGTCGCGCTGACCGCGCCTTATGGGCATGCGGGTAGCCATGCCGATCTGGCCGCCTTCGTGGCCGATCACGCCGACCCGGTCGCGGCGCTGGCGCGCTATGACGCGGGCCAAGCCGTGCTGCCTGCGCTGGATGTGGAAGACGATAGCATCATGTCAGACCCCGCCGAGGTCGCCGCCATCGCCGCCGCCGTGACCACACCGCCTGTGGTGCTGTCGCCGGATGATGTGACTGCGCTGGTGGCCTTCCTTGACAGTCTGACTGATCCTGCAGCGGTCAAAGGCCGCCTTGGGGTGCCAGACGCGGTGCCCAGCGGGCTGGTGGTCCCCTAGGGCTGGGTCGTCCGAATTTTCGCCGAAAATTCGGTGCCTCCGGCGGGAGTGTATTTGGCAAGGTGAATGGGGGCGGCGGCTCTGGACGCGAGTGGTGCGGGGTTAGGGCCTTGTGATCTTTGTCGTTGCACCTGCGGGCAGGGTTTGCGTTGTGGTTGTGCCGTCTGGCCAGGTGATCGCGACATCGGCTTGGGTGGCAGCGCCGAGGCCGAAGTGCAGGGGCAGGGCCTGCCCGCCCGCGTGGCCGCCGCCGATCCGTAGCTCTTTGGTCTGGGTGCCTTGCGCGGTGGTAAGGGTCACGCGGGCCCCGATGGCGCGGGTATTGCCGTCTGGTTGCGACAGATCAAGGGCGAGCCAGTGGCCCGTCTTTGGCGTGTCGTTGCGATACAGCGCGATGTCGGCGCGGCGGTTCAGCACAACCAGATCAAGGCGGCCATCGCCGTCGAAGTCGGCCAAGGCGGCCCCGCGTGCGCGGCGCGTGTCGGCGAGGCCTGCGGTGGCGGCGGCCTCGGAAAAGGTGCCGTCTGGCTGTTGCATCAGCAGGTTATTGGGGTCGGCCATGGCGTTTGATGGCATCTGGTCGACGTTGCCTTTGGCGATGAACAGGTCCTGGCGGCCGTCGTTATCCACATCAGCGAATTCCGCATGCCAGCCCGTCGACGGGCGGCCATCGTCGCCAAGGTAGGGGCGCTGCGCATAGGTGCCTATGCCGTAGGGCGCGGGGGCGTAGGTGCCGTCACTTTGCGCGATTTGCAGCAGTTGATCGCCCATGGAGGTCAGCATCACCTCGTCCAGCCCGTCGCCTGTCAGATCAGCGCTGGCGATGCCCATGCCCCAAAGCGAGACCTGCGCCCAGCCGTCATCATCCCCCAGAAAGCGGCGGTCTTGAATGTCCCACATCTGCTCGTACCCGCCGCGCACATAGTATTGCCGGTCGTTCGACAGGCGCAGGGTCATGCGGCCGCGCGCATCCGTGGCAGCGAGCATGGAGAGGGGGCAGAAGCCGGGGGCCAGCGGCTCTGCGGTATAGCCGTTCGCGCCGGGGCGCAGGACTGTGTTGCTGTCGCAGGCAAAGAACGGGCCGTCCGGGTTGCTACGGTCGACATAATGGCCAAGGGCCATCACGGGGCGGCTGCCGTCTTCCCACCATGCGGTGAAGGCGGTGGTCCATTGGTCCGTCTGCGCGATACCCCAATCGGCGGTCGCGTCGGTAAAGCTGCAATCTCCGGTACCCTTGAGCGCCACGTCAGGACCGACGCGCATGACATAAAGGTCGAGGATGCCGTCGCCGTCGATGTCCAGCGGGTAGGCCCCGACCGTGTCCGTCAGCGCGGGCAAGGGCGCGCGGGCGAATTGAAAGCCGCCCCCGTTGATCCACAGCGCGGCAGGGTTCGCGCCGCCAGCGGCAAAGATGTCCGGGCGGGCGTCGCCGTTGCAATCCATGACAGCCACGCCGCCGCCGACGAAATGCTCCCATCCGCCATCATAAGAGTGGGCTCCAAGCACCTGAGACATATCGGTAAATGTGACTTGGGCGCTTGCGGGGCTGGCCAGCAGGGCCAGTGCAAAACTAAGCCGCATCATGCCCCCAGCGCCGCATCGGTGGCGTCGGCTAAGGCCAGCACCGTGGCACCCTGCGCCCAGACCAGATCGCCCCAGACGTGGGTCGCGATCTCGCACGATGTGCGGCCTTCGGTCAGGGTCAGCGCCTGCATGTCGCGCAGCACGGCGTCGGAATAAAGGTAGTCGTAGCGCATGCGTTCCCCCGCCAGAATGATCAGAGCCGGATCGAACAGTTGCACCACGTTCGACAGCCCCACCGCCAGATAGCGCCCGGCGCGGCGAAAGATCGTGGCCGCCGCCGTATTGCCGGCCTTTGCCTCGGCGAAGAGCAGGTCGATCAGGGCGGTGTTTTCTGTCCCCTCGGCGGGGCGGTCAAGAGCCGTGGCGGCTTCGCGGGCAAGGGCGTAGTCGGCCAAATAAGCCTCTAGGCAGCCGCGCTGGCCGCAGCGGCACAGCGCGCCATCCAGCGCGACCTTGGTGTGGCCCAGCTCTAGTCCCATGCCGCGGCTACCGCGAAACAAACGATTGTTCAGCACAAGACCCATGCCGACGCCGTGCTCTACCGTGACCACGGCGAAATCGGGCCGGTCGCGGCCGGTGCCGAACCACAGCTCTGCCAGCGTGAGCACATTGGCGTCGTTATCAATCCGCACGGGCACACCCAGCCGGTCCGCAAGTAGCGCAGCGAGCGGCGTGTCCCGGCCTGTGATCAGCGGCGACCATGGCACCTGGCCCGCGTCATGTTCCACGATGCCCGAAATCCCAAGGCCCACGCCCGCGACACTGTCGAGGTCATAGCCGGCATCCGCCAGCAGACGGTCCACCAGCACCGCCAGCTCTGCCACCAGCGCTGCGGCAGGTTTGCGCGCCTGCGGGGTGGGCAAGGTCACGTCGGCAATCATCTGGCCCGCGAAATCCGTCAGAACGGCGGAATGGCGGGTGTCGGCGACCTTGATCCCGATGACGCAGCGCGATCCGCCGACGACGCGCAGGGCGACCGGGGGGCGGCCGCGACCTGTTTCACGCGGTTGATCGTCGATTTCCTCAAGAAAACCCGCTTGGATCAGGTCAGAGGTCAGCGCCGTGACGCTGCCGGCACTGATGCCCAAACCGCGTGCGATATCGGCCCGGCTGGCCTGTCCGCGTGCGCGCACATAGACAAACACCTGCTGGCGCAGCCCGCTTGCACGGCCCGGCTCGCCCGATTGTAGCGGCCCGCACCCCGGCAGATCAGGCCCAGAAACGGCCCGCGCACCAGCATTATACATAAACTTCATTCCTCGAACTTAATGCTGCACCTGCACATGCCGCAAAGCGGCGATGCACCCCCTCGGGCAGCTTCGTTGTTGCGTATTACGTCAATCTGGCGCGGTATATGCAAGATTATTCTGTTCCAGCCGATAAATTATTTTGACAACTGAATTAATTTCGGCATTTTATACAGCAGCGGGTCGCAAGGCCCCGAATCCCCGCCACAACGCGGGACATTCTGTCTGGGAGGACACCATGAACAAGCACATCCTCGCCGCCGTCATTGCGACGTGTGGTTTCAGCTCTGCGGCATTGGCCGAAAGCCACGGCATGACCGTCGGCGTCAGCTGGTCCAACTTTCAAGAAGAGCGCTGGAAGACTGACGAAGCTGCGATCAAGGCCGCTTTGGAAGCTGCTGGCGCATCCTACATTTCCGCTGACGCGCAGGCCTCTGCTGCCAAGCAGCTGACCGACGTTGAGGCGCTGATCGCACAGGGCGCAGACGCGCTGATCATTCTGGCGATGGACAAGGACGCGATCGTCCCCGCGCTGGACCAAGCCGCTGCCGAAGGCATTCCTGTTGTTGGTTATGACCGCCTGATCGAAGACGACCGCGCGTTCTATCTGACCTTTGACAACAAAGGCGTCGGCACGATCATCGCGCAGACCGTCATGGCCGCACAGCCCGAAGGCAATGTCGCGATCATCAAGGGCGATCCCGGTGATCCCAACGCGCTGTTCCTGCTGGAAGGCATGATGGAAGTCCTGCAGCCCATGATCGACGCTGGCACCGTGACCATCGCTGGTGAAGCCTTCACCGACGGCTGGAAGCCAGAGAACGCTCAGAAGAACATGGAGCAGATCCTGACCTCGACCAACAACGAGATCGACGCTGTTCTGGCCGAAAACGACGGCATGGCTGGCGGCGCAATCGCAGCGCTGACCGCACAGGGCATGGACGTGCCAGTTGGCGGTCAGGACGGCGACCTTGCCGCGCTGAACCGTGTTGCACGTGGCACGCAGACTGTGTCCGTTTGGAAAAACTCCAACGATCTGGGCAAGCGCGCTGCTGAAATCGCAGTTGCTTTGGCCACTGGCACTGCAATGGACGCCGTGCCTGAAGCACAAAAGTGGGCTGGCGGCGAAAAGGGCGTTGAGATGAACGCAATCTTCCTTGCGCCAACCCCGATCACTGCTGACAACCTGAACCTTGCGATCGACGCGGGCCAGATCTCGAAAGAGCAGGCTTGTGAAGGTGCAATGGATACAGTTGCTGCCTGCCAGTAACCCTTGATCCTTCCGGCGCGGGGGAATACTCCCGCGCCGGTTTTATTTAGGTTTGACGCAGCCTTGCGTCACTTTCTTCACGTGAATGGTCGCCGGGAATGCCCCGCTGCGTGACCATCACGCCGACTTTGACAAACCCCGCGCAGGAATTGCCATGACCGATACCACGAACGCCCCCGCGGCGCCCTCGAACCCGCCGCCAAGTCAGGCAGCCCGCAAAGGCGCCTGGTCGCGCTTTTTGACAGCGACAGAGCTGGACACACGCCTGATCGGCATGGTCGCGGCCCTGATCCTGATCTGGGGCGGCTTTCATATGTATGGCGTTCTGGTCAACGGGCAGGGCTTTTTCCTGACGCCCCGCAACCTGTGGAACCTGAGCGTTCAGACAGCAAGCATCGGCATCATGGCCACCGGCATGGTGCTGGTCATCATCACCCGCCACATTGACCTGTCCGTCGGATCCATCCTTGGCTTTACCGCCATTCTGATGGGCATGATGCAGGTTAACATCCTGCCGCAGTATCTGGGCCTTGGTCATCCGGCGATCTGGATCATCACGGTCGTCTTCGGCATCATTTGCGGCATGATGATCGGTGGCTTTCAGGGCGCGCTGGTCGCTTATGGCGGCATCCCGGCGTTCATCGTCACCCTTGGCGGCCTACTGGTCTGGCGCGGCTGCGCCTTTCTTGTGGCACGGGGGGAGACGATTTCCCCTGTGGACGCGACCTTTTCCTTGCTGGGCGGCGGACCTTACGGGTCGGTTGGCGCAACAGGATCGTGGATCGTTGGCTTGATCATCTGCGCCGGCATCGTGTTCATGATCGTGAACGGGCGCCGTCAGCGCACCAAGTTTGAATTCGCCAAGCGCCCTTACTGGGCCGATACCTTCCTTGCGGTCCTTGGCTGCGCTGCCACCGTTGGTGCCGTGCTGCTGGTCAATTCCTACTACTGGCCCAAGGGCATCGTGAAGCAGTACATCGCGGCGAACGACCTGAACGTCGAAGCAGAGACGCTGTTCATCAGCCATGGTTTCGCCATCCCCGTGCTGGTGCTGGTCGTCGTTGCTGTCACGATGAACTTTGTGATGAACAACACCCGCTTTGGCCGCTACGTGTTTGCCATCGGCGGCAACCCAGAAGCTGCCGCGCTGGCAGGCATCGACACCAAGTGGATGACGGTCAAGATCTTCGCGATCATGGGCGGTCTAGCTGGCCTGTCGGCTGTCGTCGCCTCGGCCCGTCTGAACTCTGCCACCAACGCGCTTGGGACACTGGACGAGCTTTACGTCATCGCCGCAGCCGTCATTGGCGGCACCTCGCTTGCGGGCGGTGTCGGCACGATCTTTGGCGCGATCCTTGGCGCGCTGGTCATGCAGTCGCTGCAGTCCGGCATGGTGCTGATCGGCTTTGACGCTGGCATGCAGCAGGTCGTCGTGGGTTCCGTGCTGGTGCTGGCCGTGTTCCTTGACATCCTTTATCGTCGCAAATCCAAGTAAGGGCCTGATAACATGAGTGCAAATACCCCTATCGACCGCACCGGCACCCCGCTTGTCGAAATGCGCAATATGTCGATTTCCTTCGGCGGCATTCAGGCCGTGGATGACGTCAGCATCGATTTGTACCCCGGTGAAGTTGTTGGCCTTTTGGGCCACAACGGCGCTGGCAAGTCGACGCTGATCAAGATCCTGTCCGGTGCCTATGCCGCCGACAGCGGAGAGATCTATGTCAACGGCGAGAAAGCCACCATCGACAACCCCCGCGATGCGCGGACCTATAACATCGAGACGATCTACCAGACCCTCGCGCTGGCTGATAACCTTGATGCGGCGTCCAACCTGTTTCTGGGCCGCGAGCTGACGACCAAATTCGGCATGGTCGACGACGCGCAGATGGAAGCGGAATGCCGCAAGATCATGCATCGCCTGAACCCGAACTTCCGCAAGTTCAGCGAGCCGGTCAGCGCCTTATCCGGCGGTCAGCGCCAGTCCGTCGCCATCGCCCGCGCGGTGTATTTCGACGCCAAGATCCTGATCATGGACGAACCCACAGCGGCCCTTGGTCCGCAGGAAACCCAGATGGTCGCGGAACTGGTGCAGGAGCTCAAGCGTCAAGGTCTGGGCATCTTCTTGATTTCCCACGATATCGCTGACGTGATGGAGCTGTGCGACCGCGTGTCCGTCATGAAAAACGGCCAGTTGGTCGGGACTGAAAAGGTCGAGGACGTGACAGACGACGACATCCTTGGCATGATCATCCTTGGCAAGAAACCCGGCGCAAAGGCAGCTTAAATGTATATCGGACTAGATCTCGGGACATCCGGGCTCAAGGGCATCGTCATTGACGATGCCCAAGTCGTTTTGGCGGAAGCCACTGCGCCCCTGACCGTGCAACGCCCCCATGACGGCTGGTCAGAGCAGCGGCCCGCCGATTGGATTACAGCGGCAGAGGCGGTCTTGGATAGCCTTGCGACCCAGGTCGATATGTCCGCCGTGCGCGGCATCGGCCTGTCGGGCCATATGCACGGCGCGACCCTTCTGGGCGCAGACGACGCGGTCCTGCGGCCATGCATCTTGTGGAACGACACACGGTCCGCGGCCGAGGCAGCAGAGCTGGACGCGAACCCCTATTTTCGCCGCCTCACCGGCAATATCGTGTTCCCAGGCTTTACCGCGCCAAAGCTGGCATGGGTCCGAAACAACGAACCTGATACATTCAAAAAGGTCGCCAAGGTCCTGTTGCCAAAGGATTACCTGCGTCTGTGGTTGACGGGTGAACATGTGGCAGAGATGTCCGACGCCGCAGGCACCAGCTGGCTGGACGTCGGCACGCGGGATTGGTCGGACGAGCTGCTGTCGGCCACTGGTCTGACCCGCGATCACATGCCGCGCCTTGTCGAAGGCTCTGCCGTGTCGGGCAAAGTCCGCGCGGCACTGGGGGGCCGTTGGGGCCTTGGCGATGTCGTTGTTGCAGGTGGCGGCGGTGACAATGCGGCCAGCGCCGTGGGCGTCGGGATCGTAAAGCCGGGGCAGGCGTTTGTCTCGCTCGGCACCTCTGGCGTGCTGTTTGCGGCGTCGTCGAACTATCAGCCTGATGCGGCCAGCGCGGTGCATACCTTTTGCCACGCGCTGCCGGACACATGGCACCAGATGGGCGTCATCCTTGCCGCTGCTGATGCGCTGAACTGGTGGGCCGGTGTCGCGGACGAAGACGCGGCGACGTTGACCGGATCCTTGGGCACGCTGCAAGCCCCGTCGCGCACCCTGTTCCTGCCGTACCTAGGCGGTGAACGCACGCCGCATAATGATGCCAAAATCCGCGGGCAATTCCTGCATCTGGACCACGCGACAGACCGCACCGCCATGACCCGCGCGGTATTGGAAGGCGTCACGCATGCCTTCCGCGATAGCTTTGACGCGCTGACCGGCACCGGTACCCGCATCGACCGCCTGATTGGCGTCGGCGGCGGCACCAAGTCGGATTACTGGGTGCAAGCCATCGCCACATCGCTGGGGCTGCCGGTCGATTTGCCCGTGGCGGGCGATTTCGGCGGTGCCTTTGGCGCGGCGCGTTTGGGGCTGATGGCGGCAACTGGTGCAGGTGTCGAGGCCTGCGGCACGCCGCCCATCGCACGCACGGTGGAGCCTATCGCGGCGCTGCGGGATGACTTTAATGCGGCCCATGCGCGGTATGGCGCGGGCTATGCGGCGCTGCGCGGGTTGGCCTAGCGTTTAGCGGAAAGCGGGTTGGGGGGCGCTGCCCCCGGCCTGCGGCCTCCCCCGAGGTATTTTTGACCAGAAGAATGACGGACCGGCCACGGGAGTGGGCGGTCTTTTTTCGTGCGGATTTTTTGGAGGGGTGGCGCGGCGGCGCGGGGGGCTGCGCCTTAAGAGGTGAGGGCCGCCCGCGGTGTGGCGGGCGGCCCTTTGGGTTTAGTTCAGTTCGGTTTCGTATTCGCTGGCAAGGCGGGCGTTGACGGCGTCAACGGAGGCCAGCAGCGCGTCGAGGGCTTCGGGGCCGCCATCAACGTTTTCGCGGAACCAGTCCTGCACCGGGGCGGCGGCGTCTTGGAACGCTTGCTTTTCCTCAGGCGTGGGAACGTAGACTTCGCCGCCAGCGGCCGTGAAGGCGGCATAGGCGTCGATGGATTTACGCTTGGGCGAGGCGAAGGTCGCCTGCTGCAGCTGATAGAAGCCGTCAGCGACGATCTTGCGCATGTCTTCTGGCATATCCATGAACTTGGCGTTGTTCATGAACCACAGTGCGCCCATGTAGGCGTGCTGGTCCAGCGTCAGATACTTCAGGCCTGCGTCTGGGAATTTCATCGACATGATGTCGGTGATACCGTTTGCAGTGCCTTCGACGACGCCGGTTTGCAGCGATGTGAACAGTTCGGGCCATGGAATAGCGGTTGGTGCAGCGCCCCATGCGGTCGCCAGAACCTGCGGCAGTTCAGCCGGGACGGTGCGGATTTTCAGGCCAGCCAGGTCTTCTGGCGTGTGAATGGTTTTGTTGACGTTGGCCACGTTGCGCCAGCCGCCGGTGTTGCCGATGGTCATCAGGCGGATCGCGTCGCCAGAGCTTTCGCGGACCATGTCGCGCATCGTGGCGATGAAGGGCGAGCCGTTGTCGAGCACGGATTCGGCCACGCGGTCGTCAGCCATCAGGTAGGGCAGATCGAGGACCTGCACGAAGGGGAACAGCGAGGCCGTGCCGCCGGATGTCGCGATGTAGATGTCGATGGAGCCTTCGGCGACGCCTTCAAGGCATTCCTCGCCGGTGGCGCAGAGCTGGGTGCCGATGAACATTTCGACTTCGATCGCGCCGTTTGACGCGGCTTCGACGTAGTTCTTGAACACGACCAGACCGTCGTAGTCTTCGTCATTTTCGTTGCTGTTGGCGGTCGCGCGTAGGGTATAGGTCGCGTCTTGCGCCCAGGCTGTTGCGGCTGTGCTGGTCAGCAGGGCGGCGGTCAGTGCGCCGGTGATCAGGTGTTTCATTGGTCTCTCTCCCTTGGTGATTTTCGTGCAGTGTCGCGTCAGTTGGCGAAGCCAGTCAAGCGCGGAATCGTCATAGATATCGCGGGGATATAGGTGATCAGAAAGATCACCGCGATCTCGACCGCGAGGAAAGGCAGGATGGCTTTTGCGATGGTTTCGACCCGTTCGCCCGACACCGTCGAGGTGACGAAAAGCACCAGTCCCATGGGCGGTGTTGCAAGGCCAACAGTCAGGTTGACCGACATGATCATCGCAAAGTGGATCGGGTCGACGCCGAGCGAAACGAAGATCGGGCCAAGGATCGGGCCGAGGATGATGATCGCGGGACCTGCATCAAGGAACATGCCGACGACGAACAGCAGGATGTTGATTAGGAACAGCAGGATCAGCGGGTTGCTGGACAGGGACAGCATGAAATCGGCAAGGATCTCTGGCGCGTAGGACAGGGATACCACGGTCTTGAACGCGACAGCCGCGCCCACCAGCAGCAGCACGGCGGCGGTGCCAAGGGCGGATTTGCCCAACACGGCCCACAGGTCCGCAAGAGTCATGGACCGCAGCACCACAAAGCTGACCACCAGCGCATAGGCCACGGCGACGGCAGAGGCCTCTGTCGGGGTGAAGACGCCGATCAGGATACCGCCAAGGATGATGATGGGGGTCTGCATCGGGGCCACGGCCTTTTTGCAGATCAGGCGGAAATCGTGGCTGACGCGTTTGCGGTAGCCCAGCAGGATCAGGTGGGCGGGGATCAGCATGATCCCGAACAGCAGCAGGCCGGGGACCGCACCTGCGCCGGGGATAAGGCCGGCAACCGCATACATGATATAGGCAAAGTTCAGGCGCAGCAGGGCAAAGCTGACCCAGTATTCGACGCGGCTGATGGTCTGGCCGGGGTGGACGATGCGTTCTGCCTTGGGAAGGTCATAGCAGTCGGCCATGAACCAGACCGTTGCCATCAGGCCAAGGCCGATCAGGATGCCCGGCACGATGCCCGCAAGGAACAAGGCAGCGACAGACTCGCCCATGACATAGGCGTAGATGATCATGATGCCGGACGGCGGGATGATCGGGCCAATGACGGAACTGGCAGCGGTGATCGCAGCGGCAAAGCGGCGGGTATAGCCGTTCTGCTCCATCGCGGGGATCAGGGTAGAGCCGAGAGCCGAGACGTCGGCCACGGCAGAGCCGGACATGCCCGCGAACAGAAAGCTGGACAGGATATTCACATGGGCCAGACCGCCGCGCAAATGCCCGATGAAGGCTTGGGAGAATTCCACCAGGCGCATCGTGATGCCGCCCCGGTTCATGATTTCGCCGGCCAGCATAAAGAAGGGCAGCGCCATCAGCGGGAAGCTGTCCATGCCGTTGTAAAGATTGCGGTATAGGCCCGCGACGACATTGCGGGCGTCGCCTTCGATCATGATCATCGCGATGGGGGACACCATCAGCGCAAAGACGATGGGCAGGCCGAAAAGGATTAGGATCAGGAAAAGGGGAAGGAATAAAAGCAGCATTATTCAGCCATCACAGTCTTATCGGCCAGCGGTGTCAGCCGATCGGCCCCGCCCAGCAGGGTAATGATCTGGCGCAGCATCAGTTCGATGTTCACAAGGATCAGCAGGGTGACGCCCACGAAGAGCGAGGCGAACATCCATTGGTTCTTGAACTTGATGCTTTCGCCGCCGAATAGGTCCAGTGGCACACGCAGGGACGGCATGGTGCCGCGCCCGGACAGGCTAAAGACGTGGTTATTCAGGCCGCGGTCCCACATGACGCACAGCACCCAAAGCGATAGGGACAGCAGCACAAGGGTCAGGATACCAGCGGCAATGCGGGGTAGGGCGCGTTCGACCATGTCAATCGCGACAAAGCCGCCCTGACGGTAGGCGACGGGGGCCATCAGCCCGGTCATCCACAGCATGCCAAAGCGCGCGGCCTCTTCGGTCCAGCGCGGGGCGTCGTTCAGGACATAGCGGAAAAACACCTGCCCCAGAATGAAGCAGACCATCGCTGCAAGCAGCGCAACAGCGATTGTCCGGCCGACGGCCAGCAATCCGGTGTTCAGACGTTGCAAGGGCCAAAGGACCCCAAACAGGACCGGCATGCCGGCTCCTCCCCTGTTGTGCCCAGTGCGGGCGTGGCCGATTTTTCGGCGAAAAATCAGGTAGGGGGGCCAGCCCCCCGTCGCTGCGCGCCTCCCCCCGAGATATTTTTAACCAGGAGAAGGCGGATATCGTTAGTCTGTCTGCGTGAAGGCACCGTATTTGCCCGCGTGGAACACAAGCGGGTCACCGCCGCCGTGGTGGGCCTTGGTGACTCGGCCGACGACGATGACGTGATCGCCTGCGTCATGGGTGGCTTCTAGGTTGCATTCAAAGGTCGCCAAAGCGCCTTCGATGATCGGCATACCGCAGTGGGACAGGTGCATCGGTACCTTAGAGATCGCGGTCTTCGACCCGATAATCGCCGTGCAGATATCGCGCTGATCGGCGGATAGGACATGCACGGCAAAGCGGCGCGCGCCGGCGAAATGCTCGAACCGTTTGCTGGATTTTGCCGGCGACCACAGCACCATGGGCGGGTCAAGCGACACGCTGGCAAAGCTGTTGGCGACGATGGCGACCGGACCGTCTGGGCTGTCGGTCGTGATCACCGTCACGCCGGTGACAAATGTGCCCAAAGCGCCGCGAAAGCTGTCCGCGTCGCTGGCGGGATCGAACGTGCTGATTGTACCTGCGTCCATTTATGCAACCTCGTGTCCGAGGGCGGCGGTATAGAGCTGATACCACGCCTGACGGCTCATTTTAACTTTCATGGCGTCCGCCAGTGTGGCGATACGGCTCAGCGTATTGGTGCCCATGACGGGCAGAATATTCGCAGGATGCGCCAGCAACCAAGCCACCGCAATGGCCGCTGTGTCGGTGCCGAACTCTTCTGCCATTTGGGTCATCAAGGCGTGCAGATTTGGCCCGCCAGCGCTGTCCATCAGCCGGCCGCCGCCAAGGGGCGACCATGCCATGATCGGCTTGGCGTGCTGCTGCAGGTGCGCGACATCGCCGTTCACGAAGGGCGCGATGTTGGCGAGCGACAGTTCGATCTGGTTGGTCGACAGCGGGGTGTCCATGCCGGATTGCAGCAAGGACCAGTCCCACGGGCGAAAGTTCGACACGCCGACGGCGCGCACCTTGCCGGATGCGACCAGATCGTCCAGCGCGCGGCCGGTTTCCAGGTGGTCCATCAGCGGATCGGGGCGGTGGATCAGCAGCATGTCGATTTTATCGATGCCCATCAGCGACAGCGACGCATCAACCGACGCGTTAATATAGGCGCGGCTGGTGTCGTAATGCTTGACCGTCGCGCCAGCGTGGCGGCCAGCGTCGATCACGATGTCGCACTTGGTCACGACCTCGATCTTGTCCTTCAGGGCGGGGGCCGCTTTGAGCGCCGCGCCCATGATTTCCTCGGCCATGTACCCGCCATAGATGTCGGCCTGATCCATCGTGGTGATGCCTTGGTCAAGGCAGGCTTCGATCTTGGCCTGCACATGCGCGGGGCTGGTGTCATCGTCATCGCCAAGGCGCCACATGCCATAGACGATGCGGCTGAATTCAACGGAATCGGTGATCTTGATGCGGTTCATATCCGGGGTCCTGCGCCAAGCGGCGTCTGCGGTGTGGTCGTTGGCACCCGGCCATAAGCTTCGGGCAGTGAACAAGTTTTCAAGTGCGGCATGACGCGGCTGCCGAAGTGCTGCGCCTCTTCGATATGCGGATAACCAGAGAAGATGAAGGCGCGGATGCCCATCTTTTGGTAATCTTCGATCTTGGACATAATCTGATCCGTGGACCCGACAAGCGCTGCGCCGCAACCGGACCGCGCGCGGCCAATGCCGGTCCACAGGCCCGGTTCGGTATAGCCAAATTGGTCGGCCAATTCGCGGGCGCGTGCCTGATGGGCGACGCCAAGGCTGATGCTGTCATGGGCGCGGTCGCGGATCAGTTTGCCGTATTCGTCGTCCAGCTTGCTGGCGATATATTCGGCGTATTCCCTCGCCTCGGCCTCTGTGTCGCGCACGATCATGTGGACGCGCAGACCGTAATCCAGCGTGCGGCCGTGGGCTTCGGCGCGGGCATGAACGTCTTTCATGCGCTGCGCCAGAACGTCCTTGGTTTCCGGCCACATCAGATAGACGTCGCATTGTGCGCCGCACAGTTCCAGCGCATCGGGGGAATAGCCGCCGAAATACAGCAGCGGGCCACCCGTCTGATAGGGCGTCGCAGGTTCAGTAGGAACGTCTTTGAAATCATAGACTTCGCCGCTGAAGTTAATCTTGTCCCGCGTCCAAGCCTGACGCAAAATCTCGACCACTTCGTGGCTGCGGCGATAGCGAAATGCGCTGTCGGCCTTTTCGCCCGGGAAATCGCTGCTGATCACGTTCAGGGTCAAACGGCCCTTTAGCATGTGGTCCAGCGTGGCGACGGTGCGGGCCAGCATGATCGGCTGCATTTCCCCGCACCGGATGGCGGCAAGAAAGTTGATGCGGTCTGTCAGCGGGGCCATGGCGGCGACATAGGACAGCGTGTCTTGGCCGACCTGATAGGACGACGGGGCCAGCAGGTTGCGAAATCCCTGACGCTCTGCCTCTAGGCCAATGTCGCGGCAATGCTCCCAGCTGGAACGCAGATCGCCGTCTGGTACGCCCAGGAATTGGTAGTCATCAGAGCATAGCGCAGAGAACCAGGACACCTCTGCTGCGTCTAAATCGCGGCTGGTGACGGGGACAACAGTATCGGTCATGGCGGCTCCTCCCGCTGGTGTTGGGGCTTGCATAGCATGGGATTTGGAGTGTAACAATAGTGTATCAATTTGGAATATTACTGTGCCGCCCAAGCCCCCTTTGCCCAAATACGTGCAGGTCAGCGAACGTCTGATCCGTGAAATCGCAGCGGGCCACTTGGCCGATGGCACCCGGCTGCCAAATGAACGCACGATGGCGCAGGATCTGGATTTATCCGTAGGAACACTGCGCAAGGCCCTGGCATTGCTGACAGAACAAGGATTGCTGGTTCGCGTCCAAGGTTCGGGGAATTACATCCGCCAGCGCCCTGATGTGCAGTCGGTCTATAGCTTCTTTCGCCTTGAACGCCCCAATGGCGGCGGCTTGCCAACGGCCACCGTGCTGGACGTGACGCTTTGCCCAAAACCGCAGGATGCATCCGCTTTTGGTGCCGCCGCGCAAGGCTGGCGTATCCGCCGTTTGCGCCGGATTGACGATGTGCCGATCGCGGTCGAGGAGATTTGGCTGGACGCCGCCCGCGCGGCGCGGCTGTCGGCGGATGATCTGTCGGATTCGCTGTATCGCCATTATCGCGACCGGCTTGGGCTGGTGATCACTTCTGTCGAAGACCGCATTGGTTTGCGCGCTGTGCCAGATTGGGCCCCGCCGGATTTTGCGGTGAAACCGGGCACGATGTCGGCCCATATCTCGCGCGTCAGCCGGGCTGCGGACGGCGCACGGGCAGAGTTTTCACGCACATGGTTCGATCATGAAAGGGCGCGGTACGTATCGCGCATGGGACGAGGATAAAATGTCGAAAGTAATGAACTACGGGCTGATTGGCTGCGGGATGATGGCGCAAGAGCATGTGCGCAACATTGCCTTGCTGCCGGATGCCGCCGTCGCGGTCGTTTACGATCCGGTGGATGATCTGGCGCAGGCCGCAGCGCGCCTTGCGGGCGGCGCACGCGTCGCGGCCAGCCTTGACGATCTGTTGGGGCAGGCGGATTTGGACGCGCTGGTCATCGTCAGCCCCAACGACTGCCACCTGCCGCAACTGCGCCAGATCGTGGCGCAGCGCCCACTGCCGATCCTGTGCGAAAAGCCGCTGTTCGTGGACCCTGCCGAGGCGGCAGAGGTCGAAGAGCTGTTCCGTGATTACCCGCACCCGGTTTGGGTCGCGATGGAATACCGCTACATGCCCCCGGTTTCTGCCTTTGTGGCGCAGGCCGAGGCTGCGACAGGCGGCATCAAGATGCTGACCATCCGCGAACACCGCTTTCCGTTCCTGCCCAAGATCGGCGACTGGAACCGCTTTAACGCCCGTACCGGCGGCACGCTGGTGGAAAAGTGCTGCCACTTCTTCGACCTGATGCGGCTGATCGTGCAGTCAGAGCCGGTGCGCATCATGGCCAGCGGCGGGCAGGCGGCGAACCATCTGGACGAATCCTATGACGGGCAAACGCCTGATATCTGGGACAACGCCTTTGTCATCGTCGACTTTGCCAATGGCACCCGCGCCATGCTGGAACTGTGCATGTTCGCCGAAGGCGCCCGTTTCCAAGAGGAAATCTGCGCCCTTGGCCCGCAAGGCAAGATCGAAGTGCAGGTGCCCGGTCCCGGCCGGTTCTGGCCGCCCGCCTTGGGCGCGGCCCCGATCCCAACGCTGACGGTCAGCCCCCGCGATCCCAAGGGGCCGTATACGGTGGAAATCCCCGTTGATCCGCTTTTGCTAGAGGCCGGCGATCATAACGGCGCGACCTTCTATCAGCACCAGCGTTTTGCCGCTGCCGTGCGGGCAGAGGCGGGCGTGGAGGTCACAGTCAAAGACGGCGCGATGGCCGTGCGTATGGGCATGGCAGCCCAGCAATCCGCGCTGACCGGTCAAGCGGTCACGCTGATCTAAGACTTTTCGCACGAATAGTCCTAACGTGGGGAGGATGTCTCATCCGAAACATCCTCCCCCCTGTCGCTTAGCCCTGCGTCTTTTTCCAATCGCGGGCGATTTTACCCGCCAGCGACCATTTGTGCACTTCGGTCGGCCCGTCATAAATCCGGAACGCGCGGATTTCGCGGAATACTTTTTCCACGATGGTGTCTGCAGTCACGCCTTGGCCGCCCATGACCTGCACGCAGTTGTCGGCGACGCGCATCAGCGCCTCTGACACCGCGACCTTGGTCATTGACGACTCCGTCGTGCCGTAAGCACCGCTGTCCAGCACATCGGCGCACCACAGCGTCATCAGCTCTGCCTGTTTCAAATCGATGCGGTTCTGCGCGAGCATAAAGCCGACGCCTTCGTGTTCGATCAGCGGTTTACCAAAGGCGTGCCGGCGGTTGGCGTAGTCGGTCGCGATTTCCTGCGCCCGCACGCAGGCCCCCAGCCAGCGCATACAATGCGACAGCCGCGCCGGGGCAAGGCGGACTTGGGCATAGCGAAAGCCTTCGCCAGCGGCGCCCAGCATCTGATCGGCTGGCAGGCGCAGGTTGTCGATCTCGATCTCGGCATGGCCGCCAGGCATGGAGTTGTCGATGGTATCAAGGATGCGCACTGTCTTGATCGCCGGGTGCGGCAGGTCCACCAGGAACATGCAGGCCCCGTCATCGGATTTCGCCATGACGATGCCGACCTTCGCCCCCACGGCCCCGGTGATATAGGTTTTGCGCCCGTTGATGACCCAGTGATTGCCATCGGGCTTGCAGGTCGTCTGCATCATCGACGGATCAGACCCCGCGCCGCCGTCCGGTTCGGTCATGAAAAAGGCGGAACGCGCATCGCCTGAGACGAGGGGTTTGAGGAAGCGTTCCTTTAGGTCGTCGCTGGCGACTTTGCCCAGCAGAAACATATTGCCTTCATCCGGCGCGGCGGTGTTCAGCGCAACAGGGCCTAGCGGCGACAGGCCAGAGCGGATCAGCACGGCCGCCGTTTCGCGCTGGGTCAAATGCCCAGTGCCGCCGGGGATATGCGGCGTCATCAGCCCGGCAGCGCGGGCGCGGTCGCGCAGATCGGCGACCAGTTCCTCTGACGGGCCATGCGCGCCTTGGCGCGGGTCTTGCTCGAACGGGGCGACGACGTCGCGCACGAAGGCTTCGACTTTGTCGGCAAGGTCCAGCGCGCGGTCGCTGATGCCGCGGCGTTCCAACAGCGCGCTCATTTCGGGGCCATGCGGATGGCGCCGTCAAGGCGGATGACTTCACCGTTCAGCATGATGTTGTCGACGATGGACAGCACCAGCTTGGCATAATCCGCCGGATCACCAAGGCGGGGCGGAAAGGGCACTTGGCGGCCAAGGCTTTCCTGTGCGTCGGCGGGCAGGCTTTCCATCAAGGGCGTCAGGAACAGCCCCGGCGCGATGGTCATCACGCGGATGCCAAAGCGCGCCATTTCCCGCGCCACGGGCAAGGTCATCGCCGCAATGCCGCCTTTGGAGGCCGCATAGGCCGCTTGCCCGATCTGCCCGTCATAGGCCGCGACCGAGGCAGTGTTGATGATCACGCCGCGTTCTTCGTTCTGGGGGCCCAGCGGGTCCAGCCGCTGCATTGCCGCCGCGGCCTGCGCCATGACGTTAAAGCTGCCCGCAAGGTTCACGTTCACGGTGGCCATAAAGTCGGCGAGCGGCAAAGCGTCCCCGTTGCGGTTCACAACCTTGGCGGGCGGGGCGATTCCGGCGCAATTCACCACGATGCGGGCAGGGCCATGGGCTGCTGCCGCATTAATGATCGCCTGCGCGACACTGGCGGGATCGGTGACATCGGTTTGGCAAAAGGTGCCGCCGATCTGCTGCGCGATCGCTTGGCCTGCTTCGGCGTTGCGATCAAAGATCGCGACCTTTGCGCCTGCGGCCGCCATGGCGCGTGCTGTCGCGGCCCCCAGGCCAGAGGCCCCGCCGGCCACGATGGCGGCTTGCTGTGATATGTTCATGGTGTTCCCTCCCTTGTACGCGTCGCGCTGCGCTTTGGCGGAGTGTGGCACTGTGGCCAAGGAAAGGTCCAGAGGGGGATCGGGCGGATTGTTGTGCGGGCAGGGTGACGGGGGCCAGCCCCCGGCGCTGCGCGCCTCCCCCGAGGTATTTTTGACCAGAAGAAGGGGGAGCGGGGCGGCGCGCCGCTGTGCGGGACGCGCTGCCGGAATGACGTGGTTAGCGGCCTAGCTTGCGCGCGATGTCTTCGGCCAGTTGTGCGACAGCACTGCCTTGGGCGGCGATGGCACCGGGGATGTCCGGGGTGGCCATGGGCACGGAATAGGCGAAGTTGTGGCTGCTATTGGCAAAATCGATCCCGTCGCCGCCAATGTAGTATTGGCCCGCAAGGCGGAAGGTACCGGTGACGGCGCTGCCCAGCATATCGGACACGCGCACATCGACAGCCACATCCGGCAGCCCGGCAAAGGGCCAAGGATCGGGGCCGACGTTGGCGTTCAGGATATCGCCGACGCCTTGTGTCAGGGCCAGCGTCACGCTGCGGGACGGATCGTCGGCGGACAGCAGATCACCGTCAGAGGTGATGACGCCCGGCGCGGTTTCCAGCGCGATTTCCTCGGCTGCGGCATAGGTCGGCAGTGACACCGTGCGGATCATGACCGATCCGACACTGGCGCGCAGGCTGGCGGTGGGCTCCACCGCGGGCATGTTCAGCCGGGTGACGGTGCTGCCGCAGGCGGTCGCGGTCAGCAGGGCGGCAAGGGTGAGGGTGGTTTTCAGCATGTTATCGCCCCGTGATCAAAGAGTTAGGATTGCGCTGGATTGCCCGCGCGAGCGAGGACACCGCATCTGCGGCCTCTTGGATGTCGCGTAGGGTGGACAGCGTTTCAGCATTAAAGCGCGAGCGGTCGCCGTAGGACGACAGCACTTCGCCAGTGGATGTCACCAGCAGGCCGGTCTGGCGGGACAGTTCCGGCAGGCTGCGGGCGGCTTCTTCGATCGCTTGGGCCGCATTGTTGGCCGACTGCAAGGCAGCGTTGACGTTCTGGACTGCGCCGCCTGCGCGGATGTCGTTCAGGAACAGCTGCACCTCGTCCAAGGCGGACGACAGGGACGCGGGCAGGGCCTGCGCACTGGGGGTGCCGACTAGCGCGTCGATGCTGTTCAGCGTGGTCTCTGCCGATTTCGCGAGGCTTTCGAGGTCCATCTGCGCGGCATTGGCGGACAGCGTGTTCAGCTGCTCGGTGATCGCGGGCAGTTGCTGCGATGCGGTATCCAGATTTTCAGCCGCGCTGGCCGCGGCCGCGATGGCGTTGGTCAATTGGCCGCTGACGTTTTCCGCCGTCAGGTCGGACAGGATCTGGTCGGCGCTGGCGGCGACATTGCGCAATTCGCCGGGCAGGGCCTGCACGTCGCCGCTGGCGATCAGCGCGCGCGCTTCGTCCAGTAGCTGGTTCAGGAACACGGGCACTTCGGCGATGTCGGAATTGTTGGCCACGCCCTCGATCGCGTCCAGCGCAGAGGTCGCCTGCGCCATCAGCGCCTCGACTTCCAAGGCGTTAACCTTGGTCAGCAGGGCCTGCGCCTGGTCAGAGATTTCGCCAAGGTTCTTGGTGCCGTCTTCGACGTTGGCCACGGTGCGGGTGACGCTGCCGACCAGATCGGCGTTGCCGACCTGTTCGATCACGCCGTTGACCTGCGCCATGATGGTCTGCGCCTGTTCCACGACCGCTGCGATCTGGTCTGGGATGGCTTGGATCGCATCGCCGCCAATCAGCGTGCGGGCATCCGACAGCAGGCCAGCGACCTGTTCCGGCGTTTGCATCACACCGTCAGACCGCACCAGCGCATTGGCGCTGTCCATCAGGTCGATGGCAGAGGTCATCAAATCCTCAATCGGGAGGTTGTTGATCCGGTTCAGCACACCCTGCGCCTGATCGGCGACATCGGTGATGTTGGACACGGTTGTCGGAATGACGGCAAAGGGCTGCTGTTCCACGTTCAGCGTGGCCGGGGCGGCGTCTGCGACCTCTACCAGTTCGACAATCAGCGACCCGGACAGGATATTGCCCGTCACCAGCCGCGCCCGCAGGCCTTGGTTCACGAAATCTGCCAGCAGGGCCAGCGCGTCGTCCGGAGTCGCGTCTTCGCCAAGGCCAAGGCGGCCCGGTTCAATCGCCAGCACGGTGCGCAGCTCAACCTTAGCTTCGCCTGCGGTGTCGATCACGACAGCCCCCAGATCGGCGACTTGGCCGACGCGCAAACCTTGGAACCGCACTTCGGAGCCGACAGCCAAACCGTTGACCGAGCCGTCGAACATGACGGCGACGTTCAGCTTGGGGCGGCCTGCGTCATTGAACAGGCTGCTGCGGGCGGTTTCTTCGTCGGTGAACAGGTCATAAACCTGACCGTCGCGGATCGGCGTGCCGCCGGAAACCACGGTATCAAAAGCGATGCCGCCTTCGAGCAGGGACGCCAGCGATCCGACGTTCAGCGCCAAGCCGCCAGAGCCGAGCGAGACGCTGAAGCCAGCGGTGTCCCAAAAGCGGGTGTTGGATGTGATGATCTTGTCGTAGGGCGCGTTCACGAAGGCGCTGACCTCTACCGTCAGGCCGTCGTCTTGCAGCACGGGGGTGCCCAAAACGCCGACTTCGATGCCTTGGTGCAGCACAGGCGCGCCGCCCGACAGGGCGCTGCCGTCATTGGTGCGCAGCACGATTTCCGTGCCCTTTTGACCAGCAGGGGCCAAGGGCGCGCTTTCCAATCCGGTGAAATGGGTTTGCGCAACGTCGGCTTCGGTGTTCCAGTCGCCGGTGATATAAACACCCGACAACACGGTATCGAGGCCGCTGACACCGCGCAGACCGACCTCTGGCCGGACCACCCAGAAATTGGCGTCCGCATCCAGATAGGGCGCGACGTTCTGATCGACGCGGGCATAGACCAGCACGTTTTGCAGATCAGAGGCGAATTCGACCCGTTCCACTGTGCCGACTTCGACGTCGCGGAATTTGATCTTTGTCTCGCCTGCGGTGACGCCGCTGGCGTTTTCAAAGCTGATCTCGACCTCGACGCCGCGGTTGGCAAAGGACTGCCACGCGACGGACACGGACACGATTAATGCAAGGATTGGCACCAGCCAGACAAAGGACAACCGCCGCCAAATGCTGGGTTTTGCGCTGCGCACATCAAGGGCTGCGGCGTTTGTGTTGGGGGTCTCATCGCTCATTCAGCAGTCCTGTCCGCATCCCAGATCAACCGGGGATCAAAGGCCAAAGCCGATAGCATGGTGAACACCACCGACAACGCAAAACTCAACGCAGCAACGCCGGGATTGATCGTTGCGACCCCGCCCAACTGCACCAAGGCCGATAAAATAGCAACGACGAAGACGTCGATCATCGACCAGCGGCCGATGAATTCAACCACATCATATAGTTTGTGTCGCTGGTGCATCTTCAATATCTGCTGCCGGTGCACACTGATCGCCAAATAGGCAATGGCAAAGAACTTGCCGATCGGGATCATGATGGAGGCGACAAACACGATGGCCGCAATGCCATAGCTGTGGTGCCCCACCAGTTGCACAACGCCGCCAAGGATTGTCGCCTCTGAATGTTCGACCAGCGTGTTGGTGATCAGCATCGGATAGATATTGGCGGGGATAAAGGCGATGATCCCGGCGATCAGCCAAGCCCATACCTTTTGCATGCTTTGCGTATCGCGGCTTTCCAGCGGGCCATGGCAACGCTTGCAACGCACTGCGCCGCCCGCGTGGACTTGTCCGCAGCGGGTGCAGGCGATCAGCCCCGCCTCGCGTGCGGTGGTCAGGCGTTGTAGCCCGTGTCCAGTGCTTTCCAAATCGAATACCTATTCATGATTTGATCGTTAAAGACGGTGATGATGACCAGCGCCACAAAGGCCCAGAACGCGGGGCCGACCGTGACCGTGGCCATGCCTGCAATCTTGACCAGCGCCACGGTGACGCCGACCATGAAAATCTCGGCCATGGCCCAAGGGCGCAGCTGTTCGGTCAGGGCAAAGGCGACGCGGGCGCTGTGATGCGGCTTGGACCCGTTCACCAGCGGGCCGATGGCAAAGATCAGCGCCAGCAGCCGCACCAGCGGCAGCACGACGATGAACAGCGCCACCGCAATCGCCAGCGGGATCCCCTTGCCGGAACTGAACACCGTGATCGCATGAATGACCGAGGTCGCGTTGTGTTGCCCCGACACATCCAGATCAAGGAATGGAAAGCTGATCGCCGCGACCATCAGCACGACGGCGGCGCTGGCAAGGCTGACAAGGCGGACAATCGCCTGCGGCTCTGACGTCAGCAGCAGGATGCCGCAGCGGCGGCAATAGGCCTTTGACCCTTCGGGCAAATCCTGTTCCAGATGCAGCGTGTCGCAATGCGGGCAAGCGATCAGGTCATCCAATGGGGGCAGGGCAGCGGTGTCGGTCATAGGGTGGCGGCACTTGACTTTATCTGGGGCAGCATACCTGCTGCGGTAACATGTCAGGGCATCATAATCGCAATCAGCGGCAATGGCTACGCCCCCCACAAAAGGTTCATATGTCAGACTTCATCTTTGCCCCCGCCGATCAGCCCAGCCTGCCCATCGCGGGCGCGGCAGACCGTTTCCCTGTGCGCCGCATCTTTTGCGTTGGCCGCAACTATGCCGCCCATGCCGCCGAGATGGGCAATGAGGTGGACCGGGATGCGCCGTTCTATTTCACCAAATCCGCCCATGCCTTGCTGCAATCGGGCCAAGACATGCCCTATCCTCAAGCTACCCACGATCTGCACCATGAGATCGAGCTTGTCGTCGCCATCGGCCCATCCGTCGGGTTGACCAATCCGCCAGCGGATGAAGTCGCGATCTTTGGCTATGCCGTCGGTCTGGATATGACCCGCCGCGACCTGCAAGCGGCGGCCAAGGACGGGCGCAAGCCGTGGGATACGGGCAAGGACTTTGAAAACGCGGCCATCATCGGTGCGATCACCCCGGCAGAGGGCGCCTTGCTGGACGCCGCCCATATCCGGCTTGATGTGAATGGGGACCTGCGCCAAACCGCGCCGCTGTCCGATATGATTCACAGCGTGAAAGCGATCATCGCGCATCTGTCCACGCTGTATCACCTGCGGTCCGGCGATCTGATCATGACCGGCACCCCCGCAGGGGTTGCCGCCGTGGTGCGCGGGGACAAGCTGGTGGGCATCGTCGACGGGCTAGAGCCGGTCACAACAACCATCGTCTAACACGAAAACGGCGGCCCCATGGAACGGGGCCGCCGCAAGCTTTGCCTTAGAAGCCTTTGATCAGGCAGGCATATCCGCCTTGATCTTATCGCCGATAATCTCGGCCGTGGCCGCCGACAGGGTCCAGCCAAGGTGGCCGTGGCCGGTGTTGTAATAGACGCCCGGACGCTTGCCCGCATCGACCTTGGGCAGCATGTTCGGCATCATCGGACGCAGGCCGGCCCAAGGGATCGCGTGTTCGGTGACGACGTCGGGAAAGTAATCCTCGACCCAGCGGACCAGCGGCTGCACCCGGTCATCGCGGATGTCCCAGTTGTAGCCGTTGAACTCTGCCGTGCCAGCGATCCGCAGACGGTCATTGCCCAGACGCGAGGTGACGACCTTGGCCTTATCGTCCAGCAAGCTGACCCAAGGGGCGGCTTCGCGGCTTTTGTCGTCGTCCAGTTTCACGGTGATGGAATAGCCTTTCACCGGATAGATGTTCACCCGGTCGCCCAGCATCTTGCCGAACTTGCGGCTGGTCACACCGGCGCAGATCACGACAGCGTCGAATTCTGCATCGAACTTCGCGCCTTTGTTGTCCTTCCACTTGACCAAATGCCCGCCATCCTGCGGCGCGATGTTGGTCACGTCAGAGCTATAGTGGAACGTCACGCCCTTTTTCTGGCAGGCATCCGACAGCCCGCGGCTATACATGTGAATGTCGCCGGTGGCGTCCGACGGCGTAAAGAAACCGCCGTAAAAATCGCCGTGCACAGCAGGTTCAATCGTCTTGATCTCGGACGGGGAAACGGCGTTGCGCTCTAGCCCGCCTTCGGCCAGCAGGGCGTTCACCCGCTCTGCGTGCTGGTAATCTTTCTTGTCCTTATAGACGTGCAGAATCCCGCGCTCTTCGACGTCAAAGGCAAAGCCTTCTTTCTTGGCCGTGGCATGCAAATGCTCGCGCGCGGTGATCGCAAGGCGCACGGTTTCCACGGTGTTTTTGCGGTAATGCGGGATATTGGCGACGAATTCGGCCATCCACGAATATTTGTGCCAGCTTGGCTTGGGGTTCACCAGCAGCGGGGCGCTGCGCTGGGTCATGTATTTCAGACCCTTGATGACGGTGGACCACTGATTCCACACCTCGGCGTTGGACGCGGACAGCTGTCCGCCATTGGCGAACGACGTATCCATCGCCGCATAGCGGTTCTGGTCGAACACGGTGACCGCGTAGCCCCGGTTCAGCAGGGCATAGGCGGTTGTCACACCGGTCACGCCGGCTCCGATTACAGCAATTTTCTTCATAGATCACATAGCCTTATCAACAGATCACGTTTCGACGCAGGATACCTGCGCCAACGACCCCCTCTGTCGATGAACCTGAGAGTTTACGCAGAAGCGACCCTTCTGCTTTCCCCTTCGGTGGGCCCGGGAATGACCGGACCGCTTTCCAGATTGTCAGCTTTCGTGCAGTCCGTTTGCCTGAGAGTTTCCGGGGGGTTGCTCCTTCGGCGCCAGGTCAGGACTGGTCTCTCCTGCACAAGCTTATGTGACACGCGCTGATTAATTGCGAAACGCGCACCGGGCAAGAGAATTTGTTGGCGGTCGTGGGGATGCGGGGCAGTTTTGCCCCGTGCCGGGCGTCAGTGCTTAGTTAATAAGCGCCTGTAGAACAGCGGCGCTGGCCGAGGCCCGGCGCACCGGGCCTCGACCGATCAATCACATGTCGGGCACAAGCGCCGCGACGCCGTACATGCCGTCTTCGCCTTTGATCAGCATCATCGTCACGGCTTGGCCGTCGGCCATGTCTTCCATGACTTCGGCATTTTCCATCAGCGTCATGTCCATGGTCATCGCGGGCCAACCGATTTCGGGGATCGGTTCGTGGCTGACGTTGACGGTGCCATCGCCCATTGAATGAACGATCGCCTTTACATGAATGGCGCTGTCTAACATCGCCTGATCCATCGGCATTTCGCCGTGGCCCATGGTGCTGTGATCCATCGCGCCATGATCCATGCTGGTCATGTCGTTTGTTTGGGCAAAGGCTGTGCTTGCGCTGAGGATCAGGCCTGAAACCAGTGTGAGTGTCTTGTGCATCGTCGTCTCCTTCTTGGGGTTTGGGTTATGGGGCTGGGCGATCATTCGCCCGGCACCGCATGGGGTCCGGCGACAGGGGCGTCATGCGCGCCGGCCAGCCGTTCAGCGTTGACGCGGGGCAGCGCAAAGCGTTTCCAGATCACGAAAATTGCGGGGATCACCAGCAGGGTCAGCAGCGTGGCAGTTGCCATGCCGCCAACCATCGGGGCCGCGATCCGCTGCATGATCTCTGACCCGGTGCCGTGGCCATACATGATCGGGATCAGCCCGGCAAAGATCGTGGCGACGGTCATCACCTTGGGGCGCACCCGCAGCAGCGCGCCTTCAAACACGACCTGTTCGACGTCCACTAGCGTCAGATCGCGCTGTTCAGCAACGGCCACCTTTTTGCGCTTTTCCCACGCAAGGTTCAGGTAAAGCAGCATGACGATGGCTGTTTCCACCGCGACCCCGGCCAGCGCGATAAATCCGACCAGCACGGCGACCGAGATATCAAAGCTTAGGTACCAGATCAGCCAGACCCCGCCCGCCAAGGCCACGGGTAGGGCGGCCAAAATGATCGCCACCTCTGTCACGCGGCTAAAGGCCATGAACAGCATCAGGGTGATGATCAGCAGCGTCGCCGGGGCCACCAGCGCTAGCCGGTCCTGCATCCGTTCGATGTATTCGTATTGCCCGGACCACGCGATGGAATAGCCCGTGGGCAGATCGACAGTGCGGGCGACAAGATCGCGTGCCTCGTTCACATAGCCGCCCAGATCCCGCCCCGCGATGTCGATGAAAACAAAGCCCGTGCGCCGCGCGTTTTCGGACCGGATCATGCCGGGGCCGTCGACGATGGCGATCTCTGCAATGGCACCCAGCGGGATATGCGCGCCTGACGGTGTGACGACGGGCAGATCGCGCAGGCGTTCGGGGCTGTTGCGCCATTCCTGCGGATACCGCAGGTTGATCGGAAAGCGTTCCAGCCCTTCGACGCTCTCGGACACCTGCATGCCGCCGATGGCGGTCTGCACGACGTCTTGGACGTCCCGCACGCTCATCATATAGCGCGCGGCCTCGTCGCGGTTGACGTTAATCTCGATAAAGCGCCCGCCGACCGGGCGTTCGGCATAGGCCGAGGCGGTGCCGTCGATCCCGGCGACGGCCTGTTCAACCGCGATGCCGATGGTTTCGATCACCTTCAGATCAGCGCCCGAGATTTTGACGCCGACGGGTGTTTTGATGCCCGTCGCCAGCATGTCGATCCGGTTCTTGATTGGCTGAATCCAGACATTGGTGACGCCGGGGATTTGCACGGCGCGGTCAAGTTCTGCGCGGATGCCTTCCATGGTCATGCCCTCGCGCCACTCCGCCTCTGGCTTTAGCTGCACAGTGGTTTCGATCATCGTCAGGGGGGCAGGGTCGGTGGCGCTGTCGGCGCGGCCCAGCTTGCCGTGAACGGTCAGCACCTCTGGCACTGTGGCGATCAGGCGGTCAGTCTGTTGCAGCACCTCGCGCGCTTTACCGATGGACACGCCGGGATACAGCGATGGCATGTAAAGGAAATCGCCCTCGTTCAGTTCGGGCATGAATTCCGTGCCGATGCGTTGCAGGGGCCACGCCATCGACCCCACCAGCACGACAGCCAGCAGCGTCGTGGCATAGGGCCACGCGACGGCGGCATCCAGAAACGGGCGGTAGATCCAGATGACAAAGCGGTTCAACGGGTTCTTATGCTCTGGCAGGATGCGCCCCCGCACGAAGTAGCCCATCAGAACCGGCACCAGCGTGATCGACAGGATAGAGGCCGCGGCCATGGCATAGGTTTTGGTGAACGCCAGCGGTTTGAACAGGCGACCTTCTTGGCTTTCCAGCACAAAGACGGGCAGGAAACTGACTGCAATGATGGCGAGGGAAAAGAACAGGGCAGGGCCGACTTCTTCGCAGCACTCCGTCACGATGCGCCAGCGGTTTTGCGGCGTCAGGGGTTCCTTTTCGATCCGCCTGTGCATCGCTTCGATCATCACAATCGCGGCGTCCACCATCGCGCCGATGGCGATGGCGATGCCGCCAAGGGACATGATGTTGGCGTTCACGCCTTGCAGCTTCATCACGATGACCGCGACGAAAATACCCAAGGGCAGCGATAGCACGATCACCAGCGATGACCGGATGTGCAGCAGGAACGCGGCACAGACCAGCACGACGACGATAAATTCCTCGGTCAGCTTGTCCGACAGGTTCTCAATCGCGCGCTCGATCACGCCGGCGCGGTTGTAGGTCGTGACGATCTCGACGCCCTCTGGCAGGTTGGGGCGCAGCTCTTCGATCCGCGCCTCGACCGCCTTGATCGTGGACAGGGCATTGCCGCCCCAGCGCAAAATCACAACACCGCCGACAGCGTCGCCGATCCCGCCAAATTCACCGACACCGCGCCGCAGTTCCGGCCCCAGCCGGATGTCGGCCACGTCGCCCAGCGTCACTGCGGCACCGCGCGCGTTCACCATCAGCGGCGCGCTGGCCAGATCGGACAGCTCGTCCACATACCCGGTAGAGCGGACCATATATTCCGCCTCGCCCATCTCGATCACGCTGCCGCCGGTTTCGCGGTTTGCGCCTTGGATCGCGCCGCGCACTTGCGCGAGCGTCAGGTCATAGGCGCGCAGTTTGTTGGGGTCGATCACGACCTGATATTGTTTGACCATGCCGCCGATGGTGGCGACCTCTGACACGCCATCAACGGTCTGAAGCTCGTATTTCAGGAACCAGTCCTGAAGCGTGCGCAGTTCGGACAGGTCGTGATTTCCGGTCCGGTCGATCAGCGCATATTGATAGATCCAGCCGACACCGGTCGCGTCCGGTCCCAGTTCGGGCGACACCCCGTCAGGCAGGTTCGACGTGATCTGGCTGAGGTATTCCAGCACCCGCGACCGCGCCCAGTACAGGTCGGTGCCATCCTCGAACACGACATAGACGTAGCTGTCGCCAAAGAACGAAAACCCGCGCACGTCCGTCGCCCCTGGCACAGCAAGCATAGCAGTGGTGATGGGATAGGTAACCTGATCTTCGACCACCTGCGGGGCTTGGCCTGCGTAGGGCGTCTTGATGATGACCTGCACGTCCGACAGGTCGGGGATCGCGTCAACAGGCGTTTCGCGTACGGCCCAGACGCCAGCGATGGCGATCATGACGCTGACCGCAAGCACCAGAAAGCGGTTCGCGATGGACGCGCGGATGATGGCGGGGATCATTGGCCGACCTGCTGATCATCTGCCACGCCCACCAGCGTCAGCGTGAAGTCATCATTGCGCGTCATCAGCAGTGTCACGTCCTGCCCAATCGGCAGATCGCCCGCGGCAAGCGCCGGGTCCACGGCAAAGTCCATCGTCATGCCGGGCATGCCGATATCGACCATCGGGCCATGGGTGATATTGGCCATGCCGGCCTCGGGGTCGATGGTGTTGATGGTGCCGGTCACCGTCATCGGGGGTTTTGGCATTTCTGCCGCAGCCAGCACCATAGTCATGGCGTCCGGGCGGTCAAAGGTCAGGGTCGTTGCCACGCCGACGGGCAGGGCCGCGGGGTCGACGGCGGCCGTCAGGTCAAAGTCCATTGTCATGCCCGGCATGCCAATTTCAGTAATGTTGCCATGGGTGATCGTGGCACGGCGGGCAGCCACATCGACGGCGTCAATTGTGCCTGCAACGGTGATTGGTGCGGCGGTCGTGGGGGCCGGCGTTACGGCAGAGGTTTCAGGCGCCGCCATTTGCACCGCGTCTTCCACCGGGCGCACGCCGACAATCACAAAGGTATCGCCGTCTTTGGCGAGATCAAAGTTGACGGCGGTGCCGACCGTGACACTGGCGGTGTCCACGCCCGTCACAGGCATATCCATCACCATCGCGGGCCAGCCCAAATCGGGGATCGGCTCGTGGTTCATGGTCAGCTTGCCGTCAGCGGTGACGCCTTCGACCACGCCAACCCCGGTCGCTGCGATCCCGTCGTCGCCGCGGACATCGGACAGATACAGCAGTCCTTCGGCGCCTTTTGTGATCTGGAACGCCACGTCTTGCCCGATGGTCATGCGGTCCATCGCAACATCGGCGCGGACGGGGAATTTAGATTCCATCGCAGGCCACCCCAAGGAATCAAGCGCCGCATGACGGATCGTCGCGTTTCGTGTTTCGGGATCAAAAGCCAGCAGCGTGCCGGCCCCCTTGGCAGGGGCCGCATCCGTCGGGGCCATCCGCATCAGACCCGCGTTCAGCGCGCTTTCGCTGTCGATCAGAAACTGAGCCGAGGCGACGACTTCGTCCCCCGCAGCCAAGCCCTGCACGACTTCGGTGCGGCCGCCTTCGTCGAAATCATCGCGCAGACCGGTGGTGATCAGACGCGGGGCAAAGGTGCCTTCGCCGGTCTTTAGGATCACACGCTCGGCGCTGCCCGTGCGGATAATCGCTTCTGTCGGGACGGTCAGCGCCAGCCGCGATGCGCCCGGTGACAGGGCCACAGTTGCGAACATATTCGGCTTCAGCAGCCCTTCGGCATTATCCACGACCAGCCGCACGGGCAGGGTCCGCGTCTTGGCGTCAAGTTCGGGATAGATGTAATCGACACGGCCTTCAAAGACGCGGCCGTTCATGTGTTCAAAGCGGATCGCGGCGGTCATGTCGTCGGTCAGGCGGGCGATGTCCCGCTCGAACACATCAACGACCAGCCAGACAGTCGCCAGATCGGTCAAGGACACGGCGCGGACATTGGGTTGCAGATACATGCCATCCGCCGCTTCGATCCCGATGACGACGCCGTCTTGCGGGGCATAGACCGACAGGTTGCGCGCAATCTCGCGCGAGGTTTCGACCTGTGTGATCTGGCGGTCCGACATGCCGACGCTGCGCAGGCGGTTGCGCGAAATCTCGATGATGCGGGTATTGCCCTCTTGCAGGGCGCGGATGTGTTCGGCGCTGGCCGATCCGATTTCGGGCGAGAACATAGCGAACAGCAGGTCGCCCTTTGCCACCCGGTCCCCGACGGCGCGGACCTTCAGATCCTCGATCCAGCCTTCAACGCGGGTGTGCACATGGCTGGTCAGGTGTTCGTCATAGCCGACATAGCCAACGGTCGGAATTGTCTGGGAAATATCCTGCGTTGTGGCGACGGCCGTACGCACGCCGATGGCGTTAATCTCGGCCGCGGAAAGCGTGACGGTGGATGGATCGGCGGCGGGCGCATCCCCTGCGTAGACTGGGATCAGGTCCATCCCCATTGGGGATTTGCCCGGACCGTCCTTGCGAAAGTTCGCGTCCATGGGCGCGACCCAATACAGGACCTCTGGCCCCGTATCCGCCATGGTGTCATCGCGGTTAAAGTAAAACCGTTCAGCCGAAATGCCGCCGGCCAAACCGGCCCCAAGCGCCAGAATGGAAAGTGCTGCGTAGCGTCCGCTCATCATGTGCCCTCACGCGGCCCGCCATTGCGCGCCGTGGATAAAGATCAATTGGAAAAGGGGCGCGGTCCATTGGACGGCGCAGCCCCTCAGTTATCGATCAGGCGTGTTTTGGGGGTTTGGGAAGCATGGCAGGGCTGGTGCCGCCGGCTGCTGCTTCATCAAGCGTCGCCGGATTTGCCATCACCTCTATCCGGGATGATGCATTTTGGATCATGGCCACAGGCATGGCATAAAAACAAATCATGCCCGCACACAGCGCGTCTGTTTCGTGGCATGTCTGGGGCTGCGTCTGGTCAACGTCGCTTGCGCCGTGATGGTGCGCAGCTGCAGATGCCTGCATGTCTGACATGGCAGACATATCGCACTGCATGCCCATCGCAGCATGCGCCGCAAGCGGTGCCAACAAGCCTACGATGACACAAAGCACCGCAAGGTGCCGTATGATCACACGAAAAGGGTTTTGCAGGGCAAACGTCATATCCCGTGGATACCGCCGAACGGCAGAACTGCAAGTCACAAAAGTAACAGATCATGTTTCACGGCACGTCATGTTGCCGCACACCCGTGCACGCTGCAAACGCGCGCAAACCGCGACCCGCTGCCGCGCCCACATTCAGCAACTTGCTTTTGTTGGCATACCCACCATAGGTAGGGGTCATGTTGATCCTGCGTGCCTTACTCGTTCTGTTGGTCCTTTGCACCACAGTCACTGCCAGCGTCGCCGCTGGTGGGCACGAACATGTGATGGGCGATGCCGCACATGCAGGGAACGACACCCCCGCAGCGGACGCGACTGTCGCATGCTGCGGTGACGCGAATGACGCGGCACCCGTGTGCCATGTCTGGGTCGCTCTTGTGCCCGAAGCTGCGACGATCCACGGCGTACAGCAACTGCGGCGCGCTGCGTCCATTGGGCCGCCAAACAGGCTTGCTGGAACAGCGCCTTCATCTCTTTTGAACCCTCCCCGCGTAGGCTGAGCGTCCAAGCCGTGCCGTAACGCTGCGCCTTTTGACATCCTATGGGTTGGTGCAGTTTGATCACTTCGTTCGAGGTTCAAAATCATGACTTTTATCAAACTTCCCCTGATGGCTCTGGCCGTCGGTCTGTCGACACTCAGCTTGCCTGTCTTTGCGCAGGCCGCAGATTCTGCGATGGACCATGCCATGCATGTCACCAAAAGCCCCACCTGCGGCTGCTGCGAGGCATGGGTCGATCTGGCCAGGGCCGATGGCTTTGACGTCACAATCACCGATGCGGACGATGTCGCGCCAACCAAGGTGCAAGCCGGTGTCCCGCCAGAGCTGTGGTCCTGCCATACCGCTGTCGTTGACGGCTACGTCATAGAGGGGCACGTGCCCTTCGACGCTATCGCCAAATTGTTGCAAGACAAGCCTGCGATCACCGGCCTTTCGGTGCCCGGTATGCCGATGGGGTCCCCCGGCATGGGCGATGATCCGACGGCGCAATACAATGTGATTGCTTTTGGCGGCGCGGCAGAACGCGGCGCAATCTATTTCGAGGCTGGCCAGTGAAGCGCGGCCTGTTTGCCGGGCTTGGTATCGTAGCCGCAGGCGGGCTTTGGTTCGCCTTGGCGGGCGATAAATCGCAAGCGGGCGCGATCCGCCTGATGCCCGGCGATGCGGCGATCGTGGCGGAGGGTACGGAGCTTTACGCTGCGCATTGCGCAAGCTGTCATGGCGCAGATTTGCAGGGGGCACCCAACTGGCAGTCACCCAATTCTGGCGGCCGGCTGCCTGCGCCGCCGCACGACGCCAGCGGGCATAGCTGGCATCACGACAGCGCCACCTTGTTCGCGCTGACGAAACTGGGGGTGGCTGAAATGATTGGCGATCCAACCTACAAATCGGACATGCCCGCGTTTGGGGAAACCCTGACTGACGATCAGATCATCGCTGTGCTAAGCTATATTAAGTCCACTTGGCCGCAAAGCATCCGCGATAGCCATGACATGAGGGAGGACCAATCGTGAAGACATCTATCCTAGCGGCAGCCTTTGCGCTGACAGCAACCTTTGCCTTGGCCCACGCCAAACCCGCCACGATGACGCCAGAGGACGGATCGACCGTGACCGCGCCAGAGGTTATCGCAATCCACTTTGACGCCCCGATGCGCGTGACGGCCTTTACCCTGACCGGACCGGACGGAGACATCGCCGTGACCCGCACCGTCGGAATGGAGCCGGTCACGCAATTTGACGCCGCACCGGGCAGCCCGCTGCTGCCTGCGGATTATACAGTCGAGTGGCGCGGCATGTCGCAGGACGGGCATCCCATGCAGGGCAGCTTTGCCTTTGCGGTCGCGGACTGATTGGGGATGGAGGGTGGGACTGCCATCGACGGCCTGACCGCCTGCGCCATTATCGCAAAAGCCATCGGTTCTGCGGCCGCCTTGCTGGCCATGGGCGGGCCGTTGTTCGTGATCGCCTTTCGGCAGGCCCCGGCCACGGTGCTGCAAATGGCGCGGCAGATCGCTGTCGCTGCGGCCATGATCGGCATCGCGGTGTTGGCGATCCGCTTTGGCATCCGCGCCGCGCGGATTTCTGGCATGGGGTTTGCAGGGGCTGTGGACCCCATGATGCTGGGCTTTGTGTGGGACTCGCCGCTGGGAACGGCAGCGATCTGGCGCATGGCGGGTTATCTGTGCGTCCTTGGGCTGATGTTGCCCAAGCGGGGCGGGGTTGCCGTGTCCCTGATCGGCGCTGGGCTGTTGGCGGTGTCCTATACTCGCGTCGGGCATGCCCTAAGCGATCCGCAAATGCTGTTGTCGGCCCTGTTGGTGGTGCATCTGTTGGCGGTGGCGCTGTGGGTTGCGGCGCTGCTGCCCCTGCGCCGCGCCGCCAGTGTGCCAGGGGGTGCTGCGCTGCTGCATGACTTTGGCGTTCTGGCCAGCGTGACGGTGCCAATACTGATTATTGCGGGGCTCGGATTCGCTTGGATCATGGCCGGATCACTCTGGGCCCTGATCGGGACGGCCTACGGGCTGATGCTGCTGGCCAAGGTGGCGCTGGTGTCGATCCTTCTGATGCTGGCAGCGCTGAATAAATGGCGGTTGGTGCCCGCGCTTGCGCGCGGTTTACCCGAAGCGGACAAGGCGCTGCGACGCGCCATCACGTTAGAGGTCGCCATCGTCGGCCTGATCCTGCTGGCGACGGCGACACTCACGTCCGTCACGACGCCGCCCATTCATCTGTAACCGGACGGTCATGGCGCATCCGATATGGCGCAATGATATACAATAGTTGCCTAAAAAGTACGTTTTGCCCCGTTGGTCTTTAGCCAAAGCCAACCTTTGAATCCGGCCACAACTAACACCATGCAGATCAACGGAACTATCCAGCCCGTGATGATTTGTGCGGCACTGATCGGCTCATTTCCTGCGGCCGTCCATCCGATGTAGGAGGAAAACGCGCTGGCACCGAGGAATGCGCTGAACAGGACGAGTACCAAGGGCAGCCACGCTGAATTTCCAGCGCGGATACGAAAAGCAAGGATAATGAGCAATAACGCTATAGTGGCGCACCACGCCACGATGGTCAGGTTCGGCGTTGGTTGAAAAAGGGTGGTCAGGGACACCAATGCTGCGTTTGCCCCCATGACCAAGGCGGGGAGCCCAGCCATTTTGACAGCTTCTTTTGCGCTATCTTCGTCAGTAGAGGATATCCAATACCCAAAAAGCTTTGTTTTAGTCGCCATATACGTTGCCGCCCCCGTGAATTGTGAGGGTAATTTACCTGCTATGTTCGCAAAGAAAACCCGTAAAGTCGGCTAATAAAGTCGTTCACGACGTCGCCACACCTTCCCCAAAACTACCGTTTTTAAACATTCATAAACGCGCCTGTTTTGAACGCGCCTAAGGTTTGCCGCGCTGACTAAACTACCGTTGCCCCGCCGTATTCTAACGTCTGCTTCTGGAAATCAGTGGTAAGCTGCATGCCATACAAGGATGAACCACGGCGGTTAGCGCTTATACACTGATCAAATGGATCAATTGGTTTAATGTGGTTTCAAGATCGCCGGGGCGCTGGGTGGCGCGGGCCACCATCATCGAACCTTCCAAGCTGGATACAAACGTCGCTGCCAAAGCGTCCGCATCAATGTCCTGTCTTAATTCCATGCTGGCTTGGCCGTCCCGTATGACTGCTGCGATCCATGCACGTTGCGCGTCAAAGAACGCAATGACTTCGGCGCGGACTTGATCTGGCAAGGTTGACGCATCCGCCGCAAGTATTCCCCCAAGGCACAGGCCGCCACGCTCTTGCAGTGTCGCCACAAATAGGGACCCGTAAGCGCGCAAAAGCTCTGGCGTTGACCCCGCCTTTAGCCCGTCTAGCGCGGCGTTGAACGCCTCGCGGTAAGCCAGCGCTGTTGCTTCGGCAAGATCGGCCTTGGTTGCAAAATGGTAATGGATGCTTGCGCTTTTGATCCCGACTTCGGCGGCGATGTCACGAAAGCTGAAGCCGTTATAGCCTCTATCCATCATCAGCACGCGGGCTGAATCCAAAATAGCCGCAGCTTTGTCGTTTCGGTCCGTCATATGCCTCAGATCCCTTTGCCTACCTAGTACTAGATAGGTAAGTGAGCAAAGGAAACGCTATGACAAATCTTATCCTAAACCGCCGGGCTTTGATGGCAGGCTCTGCTGCGACAGCGCTTGCCGCCCCTAGCATCGTAAGTGCGAATGTTCTTGGCGGCGGACCTCTTGGCCAAGGCACCACGCCGCTAGGGCACGGCATCGTCACCATTGCCGACTTTGGAGAGGTCAAAATCCACAGCTACCAAAGTCCGGATTTGACAGGATGCGTGACCACACATGTCATTGAAACACCCGAGCGGCTGGTGTTTGTGGACGGTCAAAGGTCAGTCATCTACGGCCGAGAGGTGCGTGACTACGCCGAGAAAACGGGCAAGCCGGTGGATCGCATGATCATCTCGCACCTGCATCCTGACCACTGGTTCGGGGCCTATCAATTTCGCGATGTGCCTATTTATGCATTTGCTGAGACGCAGGCCGAAATTGATCAGCTTGGCGCATTCTTTATCGAAATCAGCATCGAGTCATTGGGCGAACACGTGCCGCCAACCAAGGTCGTGCCAAACCGCGTCATTGAACACGGCGCTATCGACGTTATCGATGGCGTGACCTTTGAATTCCGCCATGTCACAGACGCGGAATCCGACAACATGATGACGATCTACCTTCCTGATCAGAAAGTTCTGATTGCTCAGGACATGTTGTACAACAATTGCCACCTGTTCTGCGGTCACGGCAACTTTGACGGCTGGAAAAATGGCCTTGTCGAGATGCGCAAAGACACCTCCTTTGACCTAGTGTTGCCGGGTCACGGCCCTACTGCGGGATCGCGTCAGGCGATGGATGATGCGCTGATCTATCTTGACCACGTTCAGGCCGCTTATGCCAAATCCGAAACGGGTGACGCATTGAAGGCCGCGATTTTGGATCGGTATCCGTCATATCTGGCGGCAGGTCTTGTCGACATTCAAAACCTGTTTCTGTTCCCAAAGGGTTAACTTATCCCCGTTGCGGGCGACCCGCCCGCAACGCCAAAACCGGCCGCCGCTATCAGTCCTGCGCTGTTAGCGTGATATCGCAGGGCAGGGCCTGCAAGCTGATGCGCTCTGCGTTCGGGATATCGTTCCCCTCGGCGCGGCGGGTGGCGGCGGTGCGGGAATGGTTCAGCGATAGCCAGCGCTGGATCAGCCGGGCGCGCAGTTGCGGCATCGGCACTTCGAGGCGCACGGACAGATCCCACAGGGGGGCCAGATTCGCCCAAGGCATCTCGTTGAACATCAGGTAATTGCCTTCGACGATAATCACCGCGCAATTGGCGGGGACCACGACAGCGCCCGCAATCGACAGATCGCGGCTGCGGTCGAACATGGGGGCCACGACCTCTACTGCTTCTTTCATGCGGCGGATCATGTGCAAAAAGCCGTCTGCGTCGAATGTTTCCGGCGCGCCTTTACGGGCCCGCAGGCCGCGCGCGTCCAGGACGGCGTTATCCAGATGAAACCCGTCCATCGGCACGATCATGGCCGAACAGCGTTCTTGGTTCAGCCGCCGCGCCAGTTCGGACGCCAGCGTTGACTTGCCGCTGCCAGGCGCGCCCGCGACGCAGATCAAGAGCCGCTCTTGCGTCTCGTGCATCTCGTGTACGCGTTCTGCCAGCAGGTTAACCTGTTCTGTGATACTTTGCATAACTGCCCTCGTTTTCGCGTTTGCCGCGATTTGAGGGTAGGGTAGCGCCGCGCCGCCCGCGCATTGAAGCGTAAAGCGCGGCGCCTGCGCCTTTTGCGTAACACCCATGACCGGGATGACACACACGCTGGGCAGCGCCCGCGCTTTGCCCTAACTCTTGGATATGAGCGATACTCCGCACCCAACCACTCAGCTGCAACAGCCCGCAATTCGCCCCCACGTGGGCGTGGTAAGGCGGCTTTGGGCGCTGATGATGGCCGTTTGGACCACCGCGACAGAGCGGCACATTTCCCTGATCGCCGCAGGTGTCGCGTTCTTTGGCATGTTTGCCTTATTCCCCGCGTTGGCTGCGATCATCGCGGTCTATGGCTTGCTTGCCGATCCGACCATCGTGGTGCAACAGCTTGAACTGATGAAAGAAATCATCCCAGAGGACACCTATCTGCTGTTCGTCGGCCAGATGGGCCGCTTGCTTGCGGCGCAGACGGGCACGCTGGGGTGGGCCTCTGGCCTGTCGCTGTTCCTTGCGCTGTGGGCGGCACGTGCGGGCGTTGCTGGGTTGATGGAAGGGCTGAACGCCATCGCCAACCGGCCTGCGCGCAACGGGTTCAAGCAGATCATCGTAGCGCTGACGCTGACCGTCACCTTGGTCGCGCTGGCGATTCTCGCGCTGGCGGCTGTGGTCATCGCGCCTATCGTGATGAAGTTCGCCCATATCGACCCCACGACCGCGTGGCTGCTAGAGGCGATCCGCTGGGTTGTTGCGCTGTTTGTTTTGTATGCGGCGCTGTCGCTTTTGTACCGTTTTGGCCCCAATCAACGCGGCGCGCGTTTGCGTTGGATGACCATCGGGGCAGGGACCGCCGTCATCCTATGGATCGCCGCATCCGCAGGTCTATCATACTACCTCGGAAATTTTGGGCGCTATAACGAGGTATACGGTTCTATCGGTGCGGTCATTGGTATGCTGCTGTGGCTCTACATCACCGCCTACCTTATTTTGTTGGGCGCGGCGCTGAACTTGCGGGTGCATGGCAACATCGACGGGCATCACTAAAACCTGCAGGCTATTGCAAATGTGTCACCATCAGGGCGGGTATGGGGAATGCTTCGCCACATTTCACCTAGCTTAAAGAATTAACTCCGGCTAATCTGACTGCAATCAAAATGGACGTGTCCCTTGATGGGCGCGCAATGAGGCGGAGTAGTTTTATGTCGGCGATTGATTTCGTTGTTCGCAATGATGCGGGCGGTTTACAGCGTGGCCAAGTGTCTGGCAAAGGCGCTGATGCAAATATTATCATCTCTCAGGGCGAAGACGTATCGCTGAACCTAGAGCGCAGCCATGTCATGTCCTATGCCCGTCAGGGCTCGGCCTTGCAGGTCATGCTGGTCGATGGAGAGATCATCACCATTCAAGGTTTCTTTGACGCGAACGGCGCGGCGCAGAACCAGTTGTTCCTGTCCTCTGGCGGTCAGTTGGCCGAAGTTCAGCTGGTGCCCGGCGACGGCAACCTGATGCTGGCCCAGTATGTCGACAGCGACAGCTTTGGCAAATGGTCCCCCGATGACGAGCTGTATTTCACGCAGATCGCAGCACTGCCCGCAGACGGCATCGAAGACGCGCAGGCCACCATGATGGCCGCGCCTTTGCTGGGCGGCATCAGCGGCTTGGGCGGCCTTGGCGCTGCAGGCGCAGCGGCGCTGGGCGGTTTGGCTCTGGTCGGCGGCGGCGGTGATAGCGGCGGTGACGGCGAAACTGCAGTCGAGACTGACGGTGGCACCGCGACCGAAACGCCTGACGAGCCCGATGCTGGTGAAGGCGGCACCGAAGGCGACGGCGGCGATACCGATCCAACGGATCCGACCGATCCTACGGACCCAACCGACCCGACAGATCCTACCGATCCCACAGACCCAACCGATACGCCTGATCCAATCGAACCGCACGACCCGGGCGATACCCCTGTTGAAGCTCCCGAGCTGCCAGCCGTTGAAATCACCGGCGGCACACGCGCGCAGGATCACGTTGTAAACAACGCTGACTATCAGGACGGCGTCACGATCACCGGTACGGGTACACCCAATGCATCCGGCACGGTCACTGTTGGCACTGTGGTTGTTGACATGACTGTCGACGGCAACGGCGACTGGACAATCGTGATCCCCGCGACCGATCTGCCCTCTGGCGAATACGACCTGCCGGTCAGCGCGACTGTCACCACCGAAGGCGGCACGATCACGCACACTGGCACGCTGGACGTGGACACGCTGGCTGAAGTCACCTTCAGCGCTGACACGGTTGAAACCGATGGTACCGTGAACTTCGTCGAAGAATCCGACGGCGTTGTGCTGACGGGCACCACGCAGGCGGGCTCGACTGTTGTCGTGACCTTTGGTGGTAGCAGCTATAACGCTGTCGTCACAGGCGAGACATGGACCCTGAACGTTCCTGCTGGCACGCTGCCAACGGGCGATCTGGGCACCAGCGTCGACATCACTGTCACCGCGACCGATAACCACGGCAACACAGCCACTGTGACCGACACGCTGGAAATCGACACGATCACGGGTGTGACCATCACCCCGATCGCAGCTGGCGGCGACAACACTGTCAACGCAGCCGAGCGCACCGCAGGTCTGACCATCACGGGCACCGCCGAAGCTGGCGCAACCGTTGTCGTCACCATGGCGGGCTACGCGCACACCGTGACCGCGAACGCATCGGGCCAGTGGACAACGACCTACGCTTCAACCGAGATTTCGCGCAGCGAATTCAAGGTCGAAAACGTGACGGCCGTTGCAACCGATGCGGCTGGCAACACGGCCTCGGCCGCTGCCACGGTTAAGATCGACACCGAAATCGGCGTCACGATCACGCCAATCGCAGCCGGCGGCGACAACACTGTCAACGCTGTCGAGCGGGACGCAGGTCTGGTCGTCAACGGCACATCCGAAGCAGGCGCGACAGTTGTCGTCACAATGGCGGGCTTCTCGCACACTGTGACCGCGAACTCTGCGGGCCAGTGGACCACGACATACTCCAAGACCGAGATTTCGCGCAGCGAAGGCAAGGTCGAAACCGTCACGGCGGTCGCATCTGATGCGGCTGGCAACACGGCAACGACGTCTGCGACAGTCAAAGTCGACACAGAAATCGCCGTTACAGTCGACACCTCTGACGTTGACGGTCCCGACGCCATCGTGAACTTCGAAGAGCGTAAAGACGGCATCGTTCTGCACGGCACCGCCGACGCAGGCTCTACCGTGGTTGTGACCTTCAATGGCTATACCCACACTGTCACCGCAACCAGCGCTGGCACATGGTCGTCCAACTATGCGGTTGGCGAGCTGCCAATCGGCAACGTGGAAAACAACTACGCCGTCACCGTTAAGGCGACCGATACCGCTGGTAACACCGCGACCACCACCGGCACCGTGAAGCTGGACACATGGGTTAACAACCTGACCCACCCCGGTCTGGTCGAAACCGACGACGTTGTGAACAAGGCAGAGGCTTCGGACGGCATCACGCTGACCGGCAAAGTCGAAGCTGGCTCCTCTGTGGTTGTTGACTTCAACGGTCTGGCACACACCGCCACCGTGACCGGCACCACCTGGACTGTGACCTACACGGGCGCTGAAATCCCGCAGGGCACCTATGACGCGGCCATCACGATCACCGCGACCGACGCGGCTGGCAACGTGCGCAGCATCACCGACACCTTCGTGGTCGACACCGATGTGCCGGACGCACCGGGTATGGAAGGCATCGGCCTGTACGATAACGGTGTCCGCGACATCGCCATCGACAACACCGACGACAGCATCACCGTGCATTCGTACAACAGCGGTAGCGCTGGCACGACGCTGATCGCTGACAACGGCGACCGTTACCTGAACGGCCGCACCGGAGAGCTGGAGTTCGGCTTCGACAACCCTGTCGTAGACGGCAAGCAGTTGATCGTCACCGCGACCGACGATCACGGCAACACCAACTCTACCCTGCTGGTGCTGGACGAGCGTTCGACCAACGTTGTCGACGTCACGGCGACAGGCATCGACGGCTTTAACGTCGGCGCAATCGACCTGACCTTTGCAGATAAATCGACCCTGTCGCTGACCAAGGCGAACATCGACGATCTGTCCGCGAACGACAACGTGCTGGTCGTGCATGGCGCGCTGGACGACGCTGTCACCTTCCAAGGCACTGCGACAATGACTGGAACCGAAGTCATCGGCGGCGAAACCTACAACGTCTACAGCGTTGGCGGCGACTCCGTGCTTAAGATCGACGACGACATCCAGTTCTCGACGACTATCTAAACGTCACGATCCAAGGGGGCCGGCAACGACCGGCCCCCTTTGCCCCACTAGGCGGGGGGCATGCCACCATAATAAAAATCCGGGGCGGAGCAGACGTGAGCAAGACAACACATAAAAAGACCCTCATTGCGTTTTGCGCGATGGCGGCACTCAGCGGCTGTTCAGGCGGCGCAGACAGCGTAACCCGCAGTCCGTTTTCGGCGATTGGCCTTGGCAAACCTGCCGTGGCGGACAGCCCCAGCGCACCCGCGCTTGCCACTGAAACACCGGACGGCACCCAATCCGAAGTGATCGCAGGTCTGCTGACCCGCCGGTCTATCCTGCCGCAAGGCCCATATTCCCAAGTGTCCAGCGCTGTTCTGGCCGCGAACTCTCGTGTTGCTGAATCCGATCTGCGCGCCGCGACCCTGCGCGCCGAGGCGCAATCGAAAAACTGGCTGCCGACCCTTGGCCCCTCTGTGTCGCTCACCTCGCTTGGCGCGGTCGTCACATCGCTGGTCGTGGAACAGGTGCTGTTCGACAACGGCGGCAAAAAGGCCGAACGCGCCTATGCCAAAGCCGATGTCGAAGTCGCCGCCGTCGCGCTGGCGCAAGACACCAACAACCGCGTCCAAGACGCGCTGACCCTTTATCTGTCCGCCCAAAAGGCCGAAGCCCGCGCCGCCGTAAACGCCGCTGCGATGGCCGATATGGAACACTTCGCCTGGATTATGGACGAGCGTGTCAAAGGCGGCGTGTCGAACTCTGTTGACCGCATGGTTGTGCAGCAAAAGCTGAACCAGATGCAGGCCGATATGTCCTCTGATCTAGAGGCCGCAGCCGCTGCCCGCGCCGAACTGGCCGCCATGTCCGCAGCGCCGCTTGACGGCGTCAAAGGCACATCGCCCCTACCGGTCGAGCTGGCCGCGACCCCCTTGGCCGTCGTCAAGGCAGAGGCCGAGGCCACCCGTTCTGTCGCCGAAGCCAAAGCCGCCCGCGCAGGTTTCCTGCCCAGCCTGTCGGCTGTCGGCGCAGTGTCTGGCAGCAAATCCAGCGGCGGTCTGTCGATTGAAACCGAAGACGGCATCGGCTTTGGCCTTGGCGCATCGCTGGCGGCCGTCGATCAGCAGGCCGAAGGCGCAAACGCCCGCATTTCCCAAGTCCGCGAAGATGTGGAACGGTCCTTGCGCGCTTTGGAAGGCGAATTGTCGTCGCTACAGCGCCAGCAAGAACAGACCGCCACCTTAGCGGAAGGCGCAGAGGCGAACTATCGCAGCTTTGCCGAACAGCAGCGCGCCGGACAGCGCGACGTCAACGACGTCGTCAGTGTGTTTGAAAGCGCGGTGCGCCTGCGCCGCGAAGCCGCCGCCTTGCCCTTTGAAGTGGCCCGCGTCGAACTCAAAATAGCCGCCCTCAAAGGTGTGCTGGTGGATGGAGACAAGATATGACCGGACCCGTGCTGGCGTTTGACGTGACCGGAATCCGGGGGGGCAAGCTGACCCGCCACGGCGGTCAAACCGCATCCGACACCGCCCCCGATCTGGCCGCCGCGCCCGTGGCGGCAGAGCCTGTCGATCTGACCCCGCCCGCAGCCCCGGTCGTTGCCGCATCGCGCCGCGATAATGGCACAGCAAAGCTGCGCGCCGCCGTTGTGGCGACCTACGCCGGACTGCTGGGTGTCGATCTGAAAGCCACCGATATTCTGGACCGCCAGATTGACGACGCCAGCGCGGGCCTGCCCGTTGATACGCTGATCGCCGCGCTCAATGACGCGGGCCTGCGTGCCAGCGCGCGCACCGCGCTGCCGCCGCAGATCGCTGACTGGCCTGCCGTCGCCCGCCTGACCAATGACACGCTGGTCCTTGTGCTGGAACAGACCCGCGACACCATCATCCTGCACGACCCCGCCGCCGCCGATCACCGGCAAGAGGTCCCGCTGGCCGAATTCGTCGAACATTTCACCGGCCGCATCATCCACGCCGTCGTGCCCGCCGCCGAGCTGAACCGCCGCCACGCGATCCAAGCCAAGCCGGGTCACTGGTTCTGGTCCGAATTCGGCAGTTTCCGCCGCGTGATCGGTGAAGTCGCCCTCGGCTCTCTTGTCGCCAACCTGCTGGCCGTGGCCGTCGCGCTGTTCTCGTTGCAGGTCTATGACCGCGTCATCCCGCACCAGTCCGTCGCGACGCTGTGGGTGCTGACCATCGGCGCGGGCATCGCCATGCTGCTCGAAGCCTGCCTGCGCATCGCCCGCGCCCGTCTGATGGACGGGGCAGGGCGCCGGATTGAGCTGCGCCTGCAAGACATGCTGATGAAAAAGCTGCTGGGCATGCAGTCCGGCCTGCCGGGCCAAACGCCCTCCACCACATTCTCGGCGTTTCGCGAATTTTCCGCTGTGCGTGAATTCTTTACCGCCTCCACCATCGGGTCTCTGACCGACATCCCTTTCATCTTTCTGTTCCTTGCCCTTGTCTGGTCCATCGGCGGCCCCGTCGTCTGGGTGCTGGTCGCAGGCGGCATCCTGATGGTGCTGCCATCGCTGCTGGCACAGAAAAAGATGATGAAGCTGACGCTGGCGACCCAAGGTGCATCGACCCGTTCGTCCCGCCTGCTGCAAGAAGCAGTGTTCGAGGCTGACACCATCAAATCCCAACGCGCCGAGGATCGCTTTTCCCGCCTTTGGGCCGAGTTGACGGGCCTCTCCGCCATCTCGACCTCTGAACAGCGCCGCCTGTCCACGACCCTGACCTATTGGGCGCAGGGCGTGCAGCAGGCGACCTATGTCGCCGCCGTCGTCATGGGTACCTTCCTTGTGTTCAAAGGCGAATTCACTGTCGGCACGATCATCGCTGTCGGCATCCTGACGTCCCGCACCCTTGGGCCGTTGAACGGCCTGTCCGGTTTAATCGCGCGTTGGTCCAACACCCGCGCCGCGCTCGATGCGCTCGACAAAATTGTCCAAGCCCCGCAGGACCACGATCAGGATCGGACCTACCTGCGCCGCGAAAAGATCAACGGCCAGTATGACCTGCGCGAAATGTCCTACACCTATGACGAAGAAGGCGCGCGCGCCCTCGACGTGCCGAACCTGACCATCAAAGCAGGCCAGCGCGTTGCCGTCCTTGGGGCGAACGGCTCTGGCAAATCGACGCTGCTGAAAATCCTGTCGGGCCTGAACCAGCCCACCACGGGCCGCGTGCTGATCGACGGCGTGGACATGGGCCAAGTGCTGGCCCGCGACCTGCGCCGCGGCGTGGGTTATCTGGGGCAAGAGGTAAAGCTTTTCGCCGGCACCCTGCGCGACAACATGAACCTGACCCAGCTGGAACGCGACGACGACCGCATGCTGGCAGCGCTTGATTTCGGCGGCCTGGGCCAGTTCGTCCGTAACCACCCCAAGGGCCTTGATTTGACGATCCGTGACGGCGGCGCTGGCCTGTCCGTCGGCCAACGCCAGTCCATCGGCTGGGCGCGTCTGTGGCTGCAAGACCCCAGCGTGTGCCTGCTGGACGAGCCGACGTCGGCGCTGGACCAGACCCTTGAAAAGGCACTCGTGTCCCGCCTGACCACTTGGCTAGAAGGGCGCACCGCTGTCATCGCGACGCACCGCATGGCGCTGCTGCAACTGACCGACCGCACCATCGTGCTGCACAATGGCCGCATGGCCATCGACGGCCCCCGCGACGACGTCATCGCCCATATGAACAAGGAGGCGTCGTAATGGCCCTTGCTGATCACGAATTCGAAGGCCAAATGCGCCGCCCCTCGATGGTCATCTGGCTGGTCGGTGCGACGGTGCTGCTGTTCATCATCTGGGCCAAATTCGCCTGGGTTGACGAAATCGTCCGTTCATCTGGCGAAGTCGTCAGCGCGTCCCGCCCCCAGATCATCCAGAACTTCGAAGGCGGTATCCTGGGCGAATTGCTGGTAAGCGAAGGCGATACCGTCGATGACGGCCAGATCCTTGCCCGCCTGCAAGGCACCCAATACGTCGCCCAAGTGAACGACCTGCAAGAGCAGATCAACGCCGCCAACATCCGCCGTCTGCGGCTAGAGGCTGAAATGGCAGGCCTGTTCGATTTCGATATCCCGGACGAGATCGCCGCTGCCAGCCCCGCGATGGTTGCGTCGGAAAAGCAGCTGCTGGCCGCACGTCAGGCTGACTATGCGTCCAAGGTGGACGGCGCGCAGCGCATCATGTCCGAATCCAAGCGCGAGCTGGACCAGATGGAAGACATGTTGGCCCGTGAAATCGTGTCGCTGTCCGAAACCACCCGCGCGCGCAAAGCCTATGCGGACGCCGAAATCAAATACAACGAGATCGTCACCGGCGCGGAGCTGGCCCGCGCGAACGAAAACTCCGAAGTGCTTGCCGGTTTGTCGCAGCTACGCCAGCAACTAGCCTATGCCACCGACCAGCTGGACCGCACGATCATCCGCGCCCCGATGCGCGGCGTCGTCAACAACCTTGGCGTCACCACCATCGGTGGTACGATCCGCGCTGGTGAAGAGATTTTCCAGATCATTCCGCTGGATGACGCTTTGTTCGTTGAAGCCCACGTGAAGCCGCAGGACATCGCCAACGTGACCACCGGCCAGACCGCGACGGTCAAGCTGTCCGCCTATGATTACACGATCTACGGCAGCCTGTCGGGCGTGGTGCAGAACATCTCTGCCGATACCTTCAAGGACGAACGCCGCGCCGACGCCGACCCCTATTACCGCGTCAGCGTGCGCGTCGATATGGAAGACCTTGGTGTGCGCCAGCAAAAGATCGAAATGCGCCCCGGCCTGCAGGCCAATGTCGAACTTCACACCGGTGAAAAGACCATCCTGCACTACCTGACCAAGCCGCTGTATCGCAGCCAAGAAGCGCTACACGAGAAGTAAGCGCGTTAGCCGGGCAGGGTGACGATGATCGCGCCCTTATCCGTGGCGACGACCGTGTGTTCGTATTGCACGACGGGCGCGGGGGGATCGGCGTAAAGCGTCCATCCGTCCGCGCCGTCCATCGCCAGCAACCCGCCGCGGGACAAGAATGGCTCTACCGTCATGACCATGCCGCGGTGGATACGGCGCCGGTCGCCGCGGGTGGGCCAGGTCGCAATCTCTGACGGTTCTTCATGCAAAGCGCGGCCGACGCCGTGGCTGGCCAGATTGCGGATCAGGCTATAGCTGCGTTTTTGCGCAAACTGCCCGATGGCGTTGCCGATCCCGGCCAGCGGTTTGCCATGCCCGACCTGCGCAATGCCGATCTGCATCGCCCGCTGCCCGTCGCGGCACAGCTGGTCCATATGCGTCTTGGCAGGTGGCACCTGAAAGGTTGCGCCGGTATCGGCGAAAAAGCCGTCCTTGCTGGCAGAGACGTCGATGTTCACCAGATCACCCGCCTTAATGACCCGCGCGCCGGGAATGCCGTGGGCGATTTCTTCGTTCACGCTGATGCAGGTCGCACCGGGAAAGTCATACGTTGCCTCTGGCGCGGACACAGCGCCCGCCGCATCCAGCAGGGCACGTCCGATCTCGTCCAATTCTTGCGTGGTGATCCCCGGCTCTAGCGCCCGGCTCATGGCGCGGACCGTGTTGGCCACGATCCGGCCGATGACCGACAGGCCCTGCAATTCGTCGTCTTGAGTGATTGTCATGGTGGGCCTTTCAGGGTTGTCATATGCTTTGCTATGTCACGGCAGATCGCGCCTGAAACTGCGGATCATCCCACAGCTTTTCGTTCATCACGCGCGCAATCACTGCTACCGCCGCATCAACGTCATCCGCGTCGATAAATAGCGGCGTAAAGCCAAAGCGCATGATATCCGGCGCGCGGAAATCGCCGACGACGCCATGCGCAATGCAGGCCTGCATCGCGGCATAGCCTTCGGCGTGCCGGAACGACACCTGAGAGCCGCGCGTCTGGGGATCGCGGGGGCTCGCCAGCTCTAGCTCAGGGCAAGCTGCCTCGACCCCTGCGATAAAGCGCTGGGTCAGGGTGATGCTGGCCTCCCGGATTTCGGTCATGTCGACGCCGTCCCAGACATCCATCGCCGCCTCTAGGGCGGCCATCTGGATCACGGGGGGCGTGCCGACGCGCATGCGGGCCACGCCTTCGCCGGGGCGATAGGTGGGTTCAAACGCAAAGGGCGCATCATGCCCCAGCCAACCCGCCAGCACGGGGGCGGCGGTCTGCGCATGGCGCGGCGCGACATAGATGAAGGCCGGCGCGCCGGGTCCGCCGTTGAGGTATTTATAGGTGCAACCTACCGCGAAATCCGCGTTGCACCCTGCTACGTCGACCGCCAAAGCCCCCGCCGAATGGGCCAGATCCCAGACGGTGACGATCCCAGCGGCCTGCGCCTGCGCCGTCAGCGCTGCCATGTCATGCAGTCGGCCGGTGCGGTAATCGACCTGTGTCAGCATCAGAACGGCGACCTCGTCCGTGATATTTGCGGCCACGTCCTCTGGCGCGACAACGCGCAATTCCAGATCGCGGTCAAAGGCGCGGACCAACCCTTCGGCGATATACAGGTCCGATGGAAAGTTGCCGCTGTCCGACAGGATCACCTTGCGGTCCGTCATGGCGAGCGCGGCGGACAGCGCCTGAAACACCTTGATCGACAAGGTATCGCCAAGGGTCACATGCCCGGCTTCTGCCCCGATTAATCGCCCAATCCGGTCCCCCAGCGCCATGGGCTGCGCCATCCAGCCAGCCTTGTTCCAGCCGGTGATCAGCATGTCGCCCCATTCGTCCACCATGGTCCGGCCCACCCGGTCTGCTGCTGCGCGGGGCAGCGGACCAAGGGAGTTACCGTCGAGGTAAATCATCCCGATCGGCAGGTGAAATTGATCCTTGCGGGATTGAAATGGCATGCTTTGTCCTTTTGAGGTGCCGAAAAGTCTTCGGGTCTAAACTTGTCCGCCAGCGATTTCGATCGTCTGGCCATTCACGCTGCGGGCGGCGTCAGAGCACAGCCAGACCGCTGCGGCCGTCGTCTCGTCCACTTGCAGCAGACGCTTGTGCCGATTGCCGCTAGCGACGATGCCTTCGGCCCCGGCGCGGTCAACGTCAAAGCGGCGCATCAGGCCCGGCAGTTGGTTCTGCACGATGTCGGTGTCGACATAGCCCGGGCAAAGCGCGTTAAAGGTCACGGGACGCTTTTGCATGAATTCTTCGCTAAGGCCGCGCACCAGACCGATGACGCCGTGTTTGGATGCGGAATAGGGAATCGCATTTTTCAACCCGCGCACACCGGCGATAGAGCTGACGACGATATAACGCCCCGGCAGATCGGCGGGCAGGGTTTCCAGCGCGGCCTGAAAGGTCAGGAACACACCGTCAAGGTTCGTGGTCATGGTGCGGCGCCAGTCGGCGAGGCTGGTTTTCATAAAAGGGCCGCCTTCGGCGATTCCCGCATTGGCGATGCAGATCGTGATGGGACCGCGCGCGGCGGCAACCTCTGCGATGCCGCTGCGCACGGCGGATTCGTCCGACACGTCCATCACGCAGGGGTGGATACGGGGATTTTCAGCCGCAAGCGCCTGCAGCGGCTCGGCCCTGCGGCCTGTGATCGTGACCTCTGCGCCGGCCTCTGCGAGCGCCAAAGCGATCGCGCGGCCAATCCCGCTGCCACCGCCGGTGACGAGGGCGTGCTTGCCGATGTGTTCCATGATATCCTCCACTTATGGCGCGATGCTACCGTTCGGGTCCGCACGTGCAAGGGGGAGAGCCATGAAATATCTTGATTTACCGCCCGTTTGGCTGGCTTTGGCCGCGGCGGTCGTCTGGGCCAGCCGCAGCATTGTGACCATGGGCACCGCAGGGCTGCAATGGGCGGGGATCGCGTTGGTCGCGGCGGGGCTGGCGTTCATGCTGGCGGCGGTGATCACCATGACACGGGCGGACACGACGGTTATTCCGCACCGCCAGCCGCATGCTTTGGTGACGCAGGGTATTTTCGCCCGCACCCGTAACCCGATTTATTTAGGCGACGTTCTGCTGCTGACGGGCCTGTGCCTGTGGTGGCAGGCCCCGCTAGGCTTGGCCACGGTGCCGGTATTTGCCATCTGGATCAGCGCCCATTTTATTTCCGCAGAAGAGGCGCGTTTGCAGGCCGCCTTTGGCGCATCCTTCACAGAATATACCAAGGTCGTGCGCCGATGGCTGTGAAACACCTTGCAACCGTGCTGTTGTGAAATATTGTTGCGTGGAAATGTGGTACCAGCTATGTGGTATACTAGAATACTAAAGAGGGGATAGCCCGTTGAAGATCGGCGCACCAAAAGAAACATACGAGGGCGAGGCCCGGGTTGCGATGACGCCCGCCTCGGCCAAGGATCTGCAAAAGCTGGGGCATGATTGCCTGGTCCAGTCCGGCGCGGGTTTGAAAGCAGGATTTACCGACGACGCGTATCGCGCCGCCGATGTGACCGTGGTTGATGATGCGGCGGCGCTGTTTGCGCAGGCCGATATCATCGCCAAGGTGCGGCCGCCCTCGGACGCCGAGGTTGCGCTGTTGCGGGATGATCAGACGCTGATCTCTTTCTTCTATCCCGGCCAAAACGCAGAGCTGTTGGCCGCTGCCAATGCGCAGGGCGCGACGGTCGTTGCGATGGACATGGTGCCGCGCATTTCGCGGGCGCAAAAGATGGACGCGCTGTCGTCGATGGCCAATATCGCGGGCTACCGCGCGGTGATCGAGGCGGGCAGCAACTTTGGCCGCTTCTTTACCGGTCAGGTGACGGCTGCGGGCAAAGTGCCGCCAGCCAAGGTGCTGGTCGTAGGCGCGGGCGTTGCTGGTCTGGCCGCCATCGGCACGGCGACATCGCTGGGCGCGATCACCTACGCCTTTGACGTGCGGCCCGAAGTGGCCGAGCAGGTCGAATCGATGGGCGCAGAGTTTGTCTTCCTCGACTTCAACGAAGAGCAGACGGACGGGTCCGCGACGGGTGGTTATGCCGCTGTGTCCAGCCCCGAATTCACCGCAGCCCAGCTGAAGAAATTCCGCGAAATCGCGCCCGACATGGACATCGTCATCACGACGGCGCTGATCCCGGGCCGCGACGCGCCAGAGCTGTGGACCAAGGATATGGTCGACGCCATGAAGCCCGGATCGGTCATCATCGACCTTGCGGCAGAACGTGGCGGTAACTGCAAACTGACCGTGAAAGACGAAAAGATCGTCACGGAAAATGGCGTGACCATCGTCGGTTACACCGATTTCCCATCGCGGATGGCGACGCAGGCGTCCTTGCTTTACGCGACAAACGTGCGCCACATGGTGTCCGATCTGACACCAGGCAAAGACGGCGTGATCGACCACAACATGGACGACGACGTCATTCGCGGGGCGACGGCCACACACGAGGGCGAGGTGACCTTCCCGCCGCCCAAACCCAAAATCGCGGCGATTGCGGCGGCTCCGAAGAAGGACAAGCCGAAGGAACTGACGCCCGCTGAAAAGCGCGCGAAAGAGGTGGCGAGCTTTAAGGCGCAGACGAAGTCTCAGGTCACGTTGCTGGTCGTCGGCGGTCTGCTGCTGGCGCTGGTCGGGGCTTTTGCGCCCGAAAGCTTTATGAGCCACTTTATCGTGTTCGCGCTGTCCTGCTTCATCGGTTTTTCCGTGATCTGGGGCGTGGCGCACAGCCTGCACACGCCGCTGATGGCCATCACCAACGCGATTTCCGGCATCGTCATCCTTGGCGCGCTGCTGCAGATTGGCGCTGGCAATTGGATCGTCGTGCTGCTCAGCTTTATCGGGGTGCTGATCGCATCCATCAACATTGTCGGCGGGTTCCTCGTCACGCGGCGCATGCTTGCCATGTTCCAGAAGTCCTGAGGAGGGTTCCATGTTTTCAGTAGGTATCACATCGGCGGCCTATATCGCGTCCGCTGTTCTGTTCATCCTGGCCCTTGGCGGCCTGAATAACCAAGAATCCGCCAAGCGGGCGGTCTGGTATGGCATCGCCGGCATGGCTATCGCGGTGGTGGCGACGGTCTTTGGACCGGGCGTTTACAACGTGTTCCTGATCCTGATCGCCATCGCGGCGGGCGGCTTTGCGGGCTACTATGTGGCTGGCAAGGTGCAGATGACCGAAATGCCGCAACTGGTCGCGGCGCTGCATTCCTTTGTGGGTCTGGCAGCCGTGTTCATCGGCCTGAACGCCGACATCATGTTGCACGCTGTGCAGCAGATGCAGGCGGCAGCGATGGGTGTGCCGACGATTGCGGACGGTCATACCGTCGCGATCCCGGCAGGCACAGAGCTGACGGGCTTTGGTGAAAAACTGTGGCACAAGGATGCGGTGGAAATCGCGATCCTGAAGGTCGAAGTCTTCCTTGGTATCTTTATCGGTGCGGTGACGTTCACAGGCTCTATCGTGGCCTTTGGCAAGCTGGCCGGTAAGGTCGACGGAAAGCCGAAAAAGTTGATGCTGCCAAGCGACGAGAACGCGGTTCCCTTTATCTCTGGCCACTATCTGAATGCTGCGGCGCTGATCGTGTCGGTGCTGCTGGGTATCATGTTTGCGCAGGGCGCTGGCATCTGGACGATGGTTCTGGTGACGCTGATTGCGGGCTTTATCGGCTGGCACCTGATCATGGGCATCGGCGGCGCGGATATGCCGGTCGTTGTGTCGATGCTGAACAGCTATTCTGGCTGGGCGGCAGCGGCGATTGGTTTCACGCTGGGCAATGACTTGCTGATCGTGACGGGTGCGCTGGTCGGCTCGTCCGGTGCGATCCTGTCGTATATCATGTGCAAGGCGATGAACCGGTCCTTTGTGTCGGTGATCCTGGGCGGCTTCGGCGGCACCACGGGGCCTGCAATGGCGGTCGAGGGCGAGCAGATTGCCATCGACGCGGACGGTGTGGCGTCGGCGCTGAACGAAGCGGATAGCGTCATCATCATCCCCGGTTACGGCATGGCCGTGGCGCAGGCGCAGCAGGCGGTAAGCCAGCTGGTGACCAAGCTGCGGGCGCAGGGCAAAACTGTGCGTTTCGCGATCCACCCGGTTGCGGGGCGTCTGCCCGGCCACATGAACGTGCTGCTGGCAGAGGCGAAGGTGCCTTATGACATCGTGATGGAGATGGACGAGATCAACGACGATTTCCCCACCACCGACGTTGCCATCGTTATCGGGTCCAATGACATCGTGAACCCGGCGGCGCAGGATGATCCCAACAGCCCCATCGCTGGCATGCCAGTGCTGGAAGTCTGGAAGGCCAAGCAGGTCTTTGTGTCCAAGCGCGGGCAGGGAACCGGCTACTCCGGGATCGAAAATCCGCTGTTCTTTAAGGACAACACGCGGATGTTCTATGGCGACGCGAAAAAGTCGCTGGAAGAGCTGCTGCCAAAGATCGACTGATCTAAGGCCCGCCCTTTTCGTTTCGACCCAAAATTGGAAAATGCCCGCAGCGTGATAGCTGCGGGCATTTTGCGTTAGTCGAATGTATAGGCCAGGCGCAGGCCGCCCCAATGCTGGCCGCCCGCTTTGATAGGGGCAGAGACGTCTTTCATCATCACGAATTGCCCGCCGCCCATATCCCGGCGGTAAACTTGCAGCAAAAACGGGGCTGTGCTGCGCCCGGATTTCAAGCCCACCCGGTCGTCAAAGATCCGCCGATTGCGGCAGTTTGCGCCATTCCAGACCGGATCGCGCGAGGGCGGCTGCGAGAATTTCGCATTATGGGTCGGCAAATAGCCGCGCTGATCAATCGCGGCGCAAAACACCACGCGCGGGTCCAGATCAAAGGCTGGTTCCTGCACGGCTGGCAGCGTCTTGTCGGTAAAGGCGGTAAAGCGGGTGCGGAACTGCTGGGGATCGGTGCCGGTGATCGGCTCGTAGTTTGCATCGAACAGATCGCGCAGGGAAATGCGGCCTGCGGCAAGCGCCTCGTCCCAGATCGCGCCGATGCGGGCGGCGGCGGTTTGCACAAAGGTGATGAAGGGCGTGTCGATTGACGCCCCGCCGATCAGGGCGGCGGCCTGCACGATGGCTTCGCTGCGCGCGATCAGGGCGGTGCTGCGGGTGGTGGCTTGCGTGACGCCTTCACCCGTTTGGCTGGCCAGTTTCGACAGGCGGCTAAAGGCGGGCACAAAGGCTTTGGTGGCGGCGTCGACCTGCGCCGCTTGGTTGGCGATGACGCCGGACTGTTCCGTCGTCGCCCGGATAGAACTGGCGATATCCATCAGTGCCTTATCGGTGGCCGTGGCGGCGTCGATGACGGACCGGGCATCGGTGGCCACGTCTTGCGATTCGCAGTGCAGGACCTGAAAGGTCTGCGTCAGGTGCTGCGTCTGCTCTGTGACCTTTTCCGCCGCGGCAGAGGTTTTGTGCGACAGCTCTTTGATCGCGTCAGCGACCACGGCAAAGCCGCGCCCGGCGTCGCCCGCGCGGGCGGCTTCAATCCGGGCGTTGATCGCAAGGATATTCACATGCACCGCGATATCGGCAATCTGCGCATTCGCGGCGGCGACCGCGTTCAGGGAATCGCGTACCTGCGCGATGCGATCCTCGAAATCTGTGACCCAGCGCGACACCGCTTTCGACGTATCAGCAGAGGCACGCAGCGTCGCGACAGAGGTATCCACCGCATCAAGGCTGGCCTGCGCCGATGTGGTCAAAAGCGCGGTGGTCTGACCCATGGTGTCAGAGGTCTGGTTCAGCGACCGCAGCGCGGTTTGGCTATCGGCGAGGGTGCGAAGCTGTTCGTCCGCCGTCTGGTGCAGGTCGTCCAGAAACGCGGCAATATTGACGATTTCGGACCCCAGCCCCGATATCAACCTATTCAAGCGAGAGCTGTCACCGCCGCCGCTGGTCGTTGGGCCTGCCGATACCGATACCGTAGGCGGCGGGCGGGGGTGTGCGGTCATACGCGGGGTCCGTCATACTGAGTGCGATTTCAGTAAGACGTAGCGATGATTGGTTTTGAATCGGTAAACGCGGGCCAGTCTGTGCGCGTTTGCGCGCCGTTTAAAGCGCCGCGTCGCGCCATGTGCCGGGGGCCAGATCGTCCAGTGTCCAATCGCCGATCTGCCAGCGCACAAGGCGTAGCGTCGGGTGGCCGACATGGGCGGTCATACGGCGGACTTGGCGGTTGCGGCCTTCGGTGATGGTCAGTTCCAGCCAGCAATCGGGCACGGATTTGCGGAACCGCACCGGGGGATTGCGCGGCCACAGGTCCGGGGTGTCGATGCGCCGCACCTTTGCCGGGCGGGTTGGACCGTCCTTTAATGTCACGCCGCTGCGCAGGGCAGACAGGGCCGCGTCATCAGGCGTGCCTTCGATCTGTACCAGATAGGTTTTCGCCGCCTTATAGCGCGGATCACTGATGCGGGCCTGCAGCGCGCCGTCATCGGTCAGCAAAAGCAGCCCTTCGCTATCGCGGTCAAGACGGCCTGCAGGGTAAACCTTTGGCACATCAATGAATTTCGACAGGGTCGGGCGCGGCGAGGGGCTGTTCGCATCGGTGAATTGCGACAGAACATCGAAGGGTTTATTGAACAGGATCAGACGCGTCATGGGCCGCGTGTAGCGCGCCGCGGGGCGCGGTGCAAAATAAATGCACGCAGCGCAAAATACCCACTTGATCGACGCCGCGCTTTGCCTCACATGCGCCTTCATAGACGCCAACGCACGCGCCTCTGACCTGCAGTTTTGCAATGTTCACGCAGCGACGGTAACGTCTCCCTTGGAACTGAGCGGTCTCGGAAAGGTTGATACCTTCCAATGGCCGAGTCTACTGGAGATGACCATGATTGCATCAACTGCTGGCGCTGCGGCGCCTGTTCGTGTCGCCACCCCAAAACTGGACGCTTATGTCGCCGGGCGCGCATTCGATAAACCGACCCTGATCATCGACTGCGACCGCGTCGAAGAGCAGTATAATGCGCTGAAGGCTGGCCTGGGTCATGCGGACATCCATTACGCCGTCAAAGCGAACCCCGCCAAGCCGGTGCTGGAACGCCTCGTTAAGCTTGGCTCGCATTTCGATGCGGCGTCCAAAGGCGAGATCGAGATGTGCATCGCCGCTGGCGCGCACCCCGACACGATTTCCTATGGCAACACGATCAAGCGTGCCTCTGACATCGCTTGGGCACATGCCGCTGGCATCACCTTGTTTGCTGCCGACGCCGAAGAAGAGCTGGATAAGATCGCCGAACACGCCCCCGGCGCGTCGGTCTACATCCGCCTGATCGTCGAAACGTCAGAGGCCGACTGGCCGCTGACCCGCAAGTTCGGCTGCGACGCAGGGCTGGCGCTGGTGCTGCTCGACTACGCCAAAGAGGTCGGCCTGACGCCTGTTGGCTTCTCTTTCCACGTTGGATCGCAGACCCGCCGGGCAGAGATGTGGACCCCCACGCTGGACCAGATGAGCGACATCTGGAAAGCGGCGAAGGACGCGGGCCACGAGCTGACCTTGCTGAACATCGGCGGCGGTTTCCCTGCGTTCTACGGCGAAGCGATTGACACACCGACGGTCTATGCGTCCCGCGTCATCGCGCTGGTGGAAGAAAAGTTCGGCCATATCCCCCGCGTCATGGCAGAGCCCGGCCGCGGCATGGTGGCCGAAGCTGGCGTCATCGCCTGCGAAGTCATGCTGGTCAGCCGTAAGTCTGACCGCGATGTGCACCGCTGGGTGTATCTGTCGATCGGCCGCTTCTCTGGTCTGGCTGAAACAGAGGGCGAGGCGATCCGCTATCAGTTTGAGACCGACCGTGACGGCGACGCTGTGGGTCCGTGCATCATGGCGGGTCCGTCCTGCGATAGCGCCGACGTGCTGTATGAAAAGCGCCCGATGAACCTGCCGCTGACACTAAAGTCCGGCGACCGGGTGCTGATCCGCAACACCGGGGCCTATACCTCGACCTATTCTTCGGTCTGTTTCAACGGCTTCCCGCCGCTTGATGTGGTTGTGATCTAAGCACTTTCCCGAAATTTTCGGCACGGCTGGCGGCGCACTGTATACCACGGTGCGCCGCTAAGCATTTGTGGATGCACGGTTTTTTGTTTTGCACGGCAGCAAAGGCGGCTAGACTAGGCGGTAAACCAGCCTGAAAGCGCCCTCTATGCCCGATATCCAAGACCACCCTTTGCGTTATACCATGGCGAACGAGCTGCACGCGCGGCCTTTCCCGGTGGTGCAGGCCCCGGCGCGGGCGGCGTATCTGGCGATTAAACCGGCGCAGAATGCCGCCGGGCGGGACCGGAATGCGGACCGGGTGCATTTAATTGCGCTGCTGGACCGCTTTGGCGCGGCGCATCCCCAGCCGGGGGCGACGCATTATTCGGGCCAGATTGGCAAGCACCTGCTGAAATGGGAAAGCCATACGGAATTCGTGACCTTCACGGTGTTCGCGGATGGCGTCGCGGATCGGCCTTATGATGCAGCATCGTTTGCGGTGTTTCCTGACGATTGGCTGCGGCAGGCGCCGGGGGTGCGGATCACCTCTGCCTTGATCCGGGTCGAGGCACTGTCGGATGACGCGGCGGTTGCGGATAAGGTGGACGACTGGTTCGTGCCCGAAAGCCTTGCCATCAGCCATGTGCTGGACGGAGAGTTGGTGATCGCATCGGATTTCCGCATCGATACCGGCGGGCATATGCGCTTTGCCATCTTTGCACGCCCCGAAGCAGGTTCGCGGCGCACGGGCCGCGTCGTGCAACGCTTGTGCGAGATTGAGACCTACAAGGCGATGTCGATGCTGGGCCTGTCCCGCGCCCGCGATCTGGCCCCGCAGATGAGCGCGATTGATAACCGGCTGACGGCCCTGCTGTCGGAAATGTGCGGCCCCGTGGGCGAGCCTGCGGCGCTGCTGCAAAGCCTGCTGACAGTGTCGGCAGAGCTAGAGAATATCGTGGCGCAATCGGCGTTCCGCTTTGGCGCGACGGGGGCCTATGAGACGATCGTGAACCAGCGCATCGCCGTGCTGCGCGAGACGCGGTTCGCCGGGCGGCAGACCTTTGGCGAATTTATGATGCGCCGCTTTGATCCGGCGATGCGGACGGTGAAATCGACCGAAGCGCGGCTAAAGGCGATGTCGGACCGCGCGTTGCGGGCGGGCGATCTGCTGCGCACGCGGGTGGATGTGGAACGATCGGCCCAGAACCGCGATCTGCTGGAAAGCATGGACCGGCGGTCTGACCTGCAACTGCGCTTGCAACGCACGGTCGAAGGGCTGTCCGTCGTGGCGATCAGCTACTACGCGGTCAGTTTGGCGATGTATATTTTGGGACCGCTTGAATACCAGCTGGGTATTTCCAAGACGGTCATGGCCTCGCTCGTGACGCCTGTTGTGTTGATCGGCGTCTGGCTGATGCTGCAGCGGTTGAAAAAGCATCTGGAGTAGGCGTCGTGCCCTAAGACTTTTCGCGGTGAAAAGTCTTAGGGCTGGGAAAAGTCTTCGGGTGCTAAAGACCACGGATGCGCGGGTCGAGGGCGTCGCGTAGACCGTCGCCGATATAGTTCACCGCCAGCACCGTGAGCGAGATCGCCAGACCCGGCAGCACAACACGTTCGGGGAAGGCGGTCATACGCGGCACGCTATCGGCGAGGATTTTACCCCATGTCGGAAAGTCTGGCGGAAAGCCAAGGCCAAGAAAGCTAAGCGCGCTTTCCGTGATGATCGCGGTGGCAAGGCCCAGGGTGGCGCTGACCATGATCGGCGACAGCACGTTGGGCAGCAGGTGCCGCGTAATGATGCGGCGGCTGGGCGTGCCGATGCTGCGGGCGGCAAGGACGTATTCCCGTTCTTTCAGCGCCAGCACATCGCCGCGCACGATGCGGGCGGTGTGCATCCAGCTGGTGATGCCGATGCCCGCGACGATCAGGATAAAGATGCCTTGCTCTGGCCCAAAGGCGCTGCGCAGCGGATCGCGGAATAGCAGCATCATCACCAGCAGCAGTGGCAGCAAGGGCAGGGCAAGGAACAGGTCGGTCAGGCGCATCAGCAGCCCGTCAAGGCGGTTGAAGTAGCCTGCGATCACGCCGACGAAGGTGCCGATCAGGATCGCGAGGATCATCGCGGCGGCCCCGACGGCAAGGCTGATCCGGCCGCCCTGCATGATCTGCGCCATCAGGTCGCGGCCAAGGTTATCGGTGCCAAAGGGGTGGGCCCAGGCGACCTTTTCCGCGCCCCACAGGGCGTTGATGATCGGGCGCAGGTCCTTGTTGCGGATATCCAGCGCGGCAGGGTCCAGCCGCCAGACCAGCGGGCCTGCAAGCGTAAACAGGATGATGGCGATCAGAAAGACGAGCGAGGCCACAGCACCCTTGTGGGTGCGGAACTGGTCCCAAACGTCGAGCCATTGGTTGCGGGCCTTGACTGCCTCTACGGGGGCGGTGGGATCGCCCGCCACCAGCAAGTTGTCAGCATCAGCGTGGGGGTCACGATTAGTCATAGCGGATCCTTGGGTCGAACACGCCATACAGGACGTCGGCAATCAGGTTGAACATCACGATCAGGATCGCAAAGAGGAAGGTCAGGGTCATCACCATCGGAATGTCATTGCCTTGCAGGGCGATGATCAGCAACTGGCCAAGGCCGTTCACCTTGAAAATCTGCTCTGTGATGATCGCGCCGCCAAAGATGGCGGGGATGCCAAGGGCGATGACGGTGATGACGGGGATCATGGAATTGCGCAGCACATGGCGCATGACGACAACGCTTTCCTTCATCCCCTTGGCGCGCGCTGTGCGCACATAGTCTTGGCCAAGGTTATCCAGCATGGACGCCCGCATGTAGCGGCTGACCTGCGCGGTGGTTTGCAGCGCCAGCACCATGACGGGCATGACCATCTGCATCAGCTGCACCTTAAAGCTGGCCCAGTCGTTGACGACGTGGGTGGTGTCATAAATCGACGGCAGCCAACCGAGTGTGACCGAGAAGATCACGATCAGCAGCACGCCGGAAAAGAACGGCGGCACCGAAAAACCGATCATCGACACGAAGGTGCCGACTTGGTCGAACACCGAATACTGGCGGTAGGCGCTGATGATACCGATGGGCAGGGCGATCAATACGCCGACGACATAGGACATGCCGACGACCCACAGGGTCTGGGGCATGCGCTGTGCGATGGTGTCAAACACCGGGCTGCGCGATTGAAAGCTGATGATGCGCTGTGCGCCATCTGCGAAATTCGTGCCAAAGGCGCTATCGAACCAATACTGCGGCTCTACGATAAAGAATTGCTTAAGCCAGAGGGGGAAGCGTATCCACCACGGCTCCCCCAGTCCCAGCGCAAGGCGCATTTTCTCTTTGACCTCTGGCGGGATGGTCAGGGGCATGTTCGCCATGGGATCGCCGGGGGCGAGTTCCAGCAGCATGAAGATCACGAAAGCGATGAACAAAAGCGTCGGGATCGAGATCAGCAGCCTGCGAAAGGTGTAGGTCAGCATTGCGGGGGGCGCCTTGGTTCAGGGCTTTGCGGGCAAAGCGGCAGACAGGAAAACGGCGGGGCGGGGGATAATCCCCGCCCGCGCCAAACGGAAGACTTATTCCTTGATGCGGTACCAGTCGGCTGCGTTCCACAGCTCTGAGTCCCATGTGTTCAGCAGCACGCCGCCAAGGGTGTTGGCGTGGGCAGACACGCGGCCACGGTCGACCAGCGGCACGATCGTCATGGATTCTTTGGTGACCATGTCGTTCAGCTTTTTGGCGATGCGCGAACGCTCGTCCAGATCGGCGGTGCCGTTCAGTTCAGCCACCAGCGCGTCGTATGCTGGATCGCAATAGCGGTTGATGTTCTCGCCCTGCCAGCCAGAGTCCGGGCGCGGTGCCTTTTCGCAAGTGTAGGACGCGAGGTAGGACGCAGGATCGGTGCCGTCAAAGTTGTTGGCGTACATTTCCACGTCGGCATAGAATTTCTGGAAGGTATCGGGCGAACCCGGATCACCGCCAAAGAAGACCGAACCGTCGATGTTGCGCAGCTCGACAGAGGTGCCGATCTGCTCCCACCAGTCTTTGATCAAGGCTTGGAAGTCCTGACGCACAGCGTTGGTGGACGACTGGAACAGGATGTTCATTTCCACGCCGTCTTTGTCGCGGATGCCGTTGCCGTCGGTGTCGGTCCAGCCAGCTTCGTCCAGCAGCGCCTTGGCACCGTCAATGTCCTGCACCAGGCAGTCGGTGTTGTCGGATGCGTACATTGCAGGGGCAGGGACCAGGTTACAGGTCGCACGGCCTGCATCGCCGTAGCCGACTTCAACCAGCAGATCGCGGTCGATGGCCATGGACAGGGCGCGGCGGACTTTTTCGTCCGACAGGAACGGGTGCGGGTGTGCAGCGGTTGCACGCTCGCCCTCGGGCAGATCGGATGACGGATCGGTCATGTTCATCTCGATCCGCTCGACCAGTGTGCCGAATGCGGACACAGGTGTGCCGACGCCGCCGTCAGCCATGGCTGCGATGACATCGGGTGCCAGCTGCAGGTTCCAAGCATAGTCGAATTCACCGGTTTGCAGCACAGCGCGGCCAGCAGCCTCTGCGTCGCCGCCCCCTTTGAAGGTCACGGTCTGGAAGGCCGGCTTCATCGGGTCACGGTAGTTGGAATTGGCTTCCAGCTGGATCACGTCGTTGGTGCGGAAATCCGTCACAACGAAGGGGCCGGTGCCGATGGGCATAAAGTTCGCGTCGGTGCATTCCGGCGCGCGTGTGCCTGTGCATTCGGCGAATTGTGCGGCCTGAATGATGGGCGACTGGTTGCCCATGAAGGGACCATATGGGTTCGGGGTTGGCGCGGCAAAGTTCACCTTGACCGTCAGATCGTCGATGACTTCGACGGACTCGACGCCTTCGAACTTGGCCAGCTGCGCGCAGCCGCCTTCGGGGTCCATGCAGTAATCAGCGGTGAACTTAACGTCGGCAGAGGTGACGGGCGTGCCGTCGGACCACAGCAGACCTTCGGACAGCTTCCACGTGATCGAGGTCAGGTCTTCGGCCACGCCGCCATTGGCGACGGTGGGGATTTCGTCAACCAGCCAAGCAACAGGTGCGCCGGTTTCGTCATAGCGGCCAAGGGGTTCGGTGACCAGCGAAGCGGCCTCGATGTCCTTGGTGCCGCCCGACAGATAGGCGTTCATGATGGATGGCGCTTGCCAATAGATGATGCCAAGCGCGCCGTCACGGCCCCGCTCGCCTTCGTGGGCGGCTGCATTTGCCATTTGGCCAAAGGCCATCGTGGCGGCAGCGCCCATGAGCATTGTTTTCATTTTCATCAGGTAACTCTCCCTTGTTGATGATCAGATGTGGCCAGCGGTTTTCTCCGCCGTGCCGGTTGTCTCGAACAGGTGGCAGGCCACAAAACGGCCCGGCGTCACCTCTTGATATGTGGGTTCTATGTCTTTGCAGACCGGCATGACGGCCGGGCAGCGGGTGCAGAAATTGCAGCCCTTTGGCGGGTTGGCCGGTGACGGCACGTCGCCTTGCAGCACGATCCGTTCGCGGGTTTGCGCGATGGCCGGATCGGGTTCGGGCACGGCAGACAGCAGCGCCTTGGTGTAGGGGTGCAGCGGGTCGCTATACAGCTCTGCCCGGGGGGCCAGTTCGACGATCTTGCCCAGATACATCACCGCGATGCGCGTCGCGATATGGCGCACCATCGACAGGTCGTGGCTGATGAACAGATAGGTCAGGCCGTATTTTTCCTGCAAATCCTCTAGCAGGTTCACGACCTGCGCTTGGATCGATACGTCCAGCGCGGCAATCGGCTCGTCGCAGACGATAAACTTGGGGTTCAGGGCCAGCGCGCGGGCGATGCCGATGCGCTGGCGCTGGCCGCCGGAAAAGGCGTGGGGATAGCGTTTGGCAAAGCGGCGGTTCAGGCCGACGGCGTCCATCAGCTCGCCGACTTTGGCTTCCTTCTCGGCTGCCGACAGCGTCGTGTGCTCGTCCAGCGGCTCGCGAATGATCGCCTCGACCGTCATGCGCGGGTTCAGGGAGGCCTGCGGGTCTTGGAACACCATCTGCATGGTGGGCCGCTTTGTGCGCAAATCGGACTGCGACATCTGGCCGATGTCGGTGCCGTCGATTGTGACCTCGCCGCCGGTGATATCGTACAGCCGCAGGATCGCGCGGCCGCAGGTGGATTTGCCGCAACCCGATTCGCCAACAAGTCCCAGCGTTTCGCCCTGCATTACGTCAAAGCTGACGCCATCCACGGCCTTTACCGCGCCAGTTTGGCGGCGCAGCAGGCCGGAATAGATGGGAAAGTGCATCTGAAGGTCGCGTACGCGCACCAATGCTGTGTTGGTTTGATCAAGCATCGACGGCCCCTTTGGCAACGAAACAGGCCGCATCATGGCCACCGCCAAGGTCATAGCGGGGCGGGTTTTCTGTTGCGCAGCGCGCAATCGCCACATCGCAACGGTCGCGGAACGGGCAGGCTGTGGGCGCATCGCCAAGGATCGGCGGCTGGCCCTGAATGACCGTCAGGCGGCGGGCACGCTCGCCGCTGATTTTCGGAATCGTGGTCAGCAAGGCGCGGGTATAGGGGTGCTGCGGGTTGCGGAACAATTCCTGCACCGGCGCATGTTCGACAACTTGGCCGCCGTACATCACCAACACGCGGTCAGCGATTCCGGCAATAACGCCAAGGTCGTGGGTGATCCAGATCACCGCCATGCCCAGCTTGTCGCGCAGTTCCTTCATCAGCTCGATGATCTGCGCTTGGATGGTCACATCAAGGGCGGTCGTCGGCTCGTCCGCGATCAGCACTTTGGGATCGCAGGCCAGCGCAATCGCGATCATCACGCGCTGGCGCATACCGCCGGAAAACTGGTGCGGATAGTCGTCCAGCCGCTGCGCCGCGCCGGGGATGCCGACGAGTTCAAGCAGTTCCTGCGCACGGGCGCGGGCGGCCTTTTTGTTCAGACCCATGTGGGCACGTAGCGGCTCCATGATCTGATAGCCGACGGTGAACACGGGGTTCAGGGACGTCATTGGGTCTTGGAACACGAAACCAATGCGCCCGCCGCGCACGGCGCGCAGCTGTTCTGGTGTGATATGCAACAGGTCTTGGCCTTCGAACCTGACCGAACCGCCGCGCACATCGGCGGGGGGGCTGGGCAGCAGACCCAGCAAGGACATCATGGTCACCGATTTGCCAGAGCCGCTTTCGCCGACGACGCCAAGAAGCTCTCCGGCGCGCAGGTCAAAGCTGACATTGTTCACGGCATGCACTTCGCCGCCGCGCACTTTGAAAACGGTTTTTAGACCCCGCACGTCCAGCACAGGATCAGCCGATCCCGGCTGTAGCGCCCCATCGGGCATAAGCGAACCTCCCCGGTTCATTTTTAAGCATACGCCTGTCTTTAGTGCAGGTCGTCTGGTGTCGGACGGTAACATGGTTTCCGAGGCCCGCAAGTGGAAAGCTATTTACCGTATGGTCAACAATCTTTGCGCTGAAAAAACGAGCGTTTGCAAAGGTTTTGCGCGAAAGTGTGGCGGGGATGGTCGCGGGGTGCCTTGACCTTTGGGATTCGGCGGGCAGGGTGGGCGCATTCATTTTTCCCATTCAAGGACTGCGCAAATGACCGCTACCCCCAGCCCGCGCGCTTTGCTGGACAAGCTTGTCAGCTTTCCCACCGTCAGCCGCGACAGCAATCTGGACCTGATTGATTGGGTGGAAACCTACTTGCAGGGAATCGGGGCATCTGTGGTGCGCGTGCCCAGCCCCTGCGGGAATAAGGCCGCGCTTTATGCCCATGTCGGGCCGATGGTGCCGGGCGCTGTGGTGCTGTCGGGGCATACGGATGTGGTGCCTGTGGATGGGCAGGACTGGACGACGGACCCGTTCACGGTGGTGGAAAAGGACGGCAAGCTGTTTGGCCGTGGCTGCTGCGACATGAAGGGATTCGATGCGCTGGCGCTGTGGGCGATGGGGCTGGCCGCAAGCCAAGGCGTCAGCCGCCCGCTGCAAATCGCGCTGAGCTATGACGAAGAAATCGGCTGCACCGGCGCGCCCGTGATGATCGACCACATGGTCGCCCACAACATGCCGCGCGGCGATACGGTGCTGGTCGGAGAGCCGTCCATGATGCAGGTTGTCACCGGCCACAAAGGCGGCATTGGCCTGTCCGTGCATGTGCGCGGGTTCGAGGTGCATTCGTCCAAGATCACCGAAGGCGTCAGCGCCGTGATGCAGGCTGCAAGGCTGATCGACTGGGCCAACCAGATCAACGCCCAGCAGGTGGCAAAGACACCCGCGCCGATGGCCGCCGCCTTTGACCCGCCCTTTACCAGCCTGCACGTCGGCACCATTCAGGGCGGCACCGCCCACAATATCACCGCCAAAGACTGCCACTTTGACCTCAGCTTTCGCACTGTGCCGGGCGAAGATGTGGCGACGTGGCGCGATCTATTCATGGCAAAAGTCGCCGAGATTCAGGCCGAAATGCAGGCGATCCACCCCGAGACCGGCATCGACGTCGTGCAAAGCTTCGGCCTGCCGGGCCTCGCGCCAGAGCAGCAGGGCAAAGCTGAAGAGCTGGCCCGCCGCCTGACCGGCGACAACGGCACCCATGTCGTCAGCTATGGCACCGAGGCCGGGCAGTTTCAGGAACGCGGCTTTTCCGCCTGCGTCGTGGGACCGGGCGATATCGCACAGGCGCATCAGCCCGATGAATTCATCACGGTGGATCAGTTCGCTGCCGGGCAGGACTTTATGCGCGCCTTGGTGGCGCATCTAAAGTGACCTTTCCCTTTACCATGACCACCCCGGCGCAATTCACCGATGCGCTGCCCGCACAGGCCGATGCCGTCGTGATTGGCGGCGGTATCATCGGCGTCATGACCGCGTGGGAACTGGCGCGGGCCGGGCAAAGCGTTGCTTTGCTGGAGAAAGGCCGCATCGCGGGTGAACAATCTAGCCGCAACTGGGGCTGGATTCGCGCGCAGGGCCGCGATCTGGACGAGCTGCCGATCATGCAAGAGGCGCAGAAGATGTGGCCTGACCTTGCCGCCGAGGTGGGCGATATCGGCCTGCGCCAGACAGGCACGCTTTATCTGGCCGAAGACGCGGCCCAGCTTGCTGGATTCGAGGAATGGCAACGCGCCGCAGCCCCGCATCGCCCCGGCGCGATGATGCTGACGGGGCAGCGTCTGGCCGAGGCTTTGCCGGGGGCCAAGCGCGCCTATGCGGGCGCGCTGTGGACCAAAACCGACATGAAGGCAGAGCCATGGCTGGCCGTGCCGAAATTCGCCGCCGCCGCCCGCAAGGCTGGCGTGCAGATTGTCGAAGGCTGCGCCGTGCGCGGGCTTGATCTGGTCGGCGGACGCGTGGCGGGTGTGGTGACGGAACAGGGGCTGGTGCGCACCAAAACCGTGGTGCTGGCGGGTGGGTCGTGGTCATCGCTGTTCTTGCGTCGCCACGGCGTGAACATCCCGCAACTGTCCGTGCGCGCGACCGTAGCCGCGACGACGCGCATGGGCGACGTGAACCTTGGCGGCGCGGTCGACAAGCGGCTGGCATGGCGCAAGCGCGCGGATGGTGGCTATACCCTTGCGCCCGCTGGCTTTCACGAGCTGTTCGTCGGCCCCGATGCCTTTCGCGCCCTGCGCAATTTCGCGGGCTTGCTGTGGCAGGACCCGCTTGGCACCAAACTGCTGCCGGCCGCGCCAAGCGGCTATCCGGACGGCTGGCGCACGCCGCGCCAATGGGACGATGGCGATATCAGCCCGTTCGAGCAGTGCCGCATCCTTGATCCATCCCCCAACACCGGGCGCGTGAAAAAGATGGCCCGCGACTTTGCCGATACCTTTCCGGGACTGGGCGAGGTCACAATCGCGCGCAGTTGGGCGGGCATGATCGACACGCTGCCCGACATCGTGCCAGTGGTGGACCACGTCGACCAGATCCCCGGCCTGACCGTCTGCACGGGTATGTGCGGCCACGGCTTTGGCATTGGCCCCGCCTTTGGCCGCATCACCGCGCGGCTGGCGCTGGGGCAAGAGCCGGGCTTTGATCTCAGCCGCTTCCGCCTGTCACGCTTTACCGACGGATCAAAATTGATCGCCGGCCCAAATTTGTAGGCCGAATTTGTAATCCGCGCTGCCGCACTGGCGGCGCTTTGACGATGTCTAGAATGGAGAGCTTAAATGCCCGTTAAGAACCGCTTTGCCGAACTTCTGCCCGATATCACCGCAATCCGCCGCGATCTGCACGAACACCCCGAAATCCTGTTTGAAACGCATCGCACTGCCAAAGTCGTCGCTGACCACCTAACCGCGATTGGCTGCGAAGAGGTCGTGACCGGCATCGGCCGCACCGGCGTGGTGGGCGTGATCAAGGGCAAGACCGACACCAAAGGCCGCGTCATCGGCCTGCGCGCCGACATGGACGCGCTGCCGATCCTCGAGGCAACGGGGCTGCCCTATGCCAGCAAAACCCCCGGCGCGATGCACGCCTGCGGCCACGACGGCCACACGGCCATGCTGATGGGCGCAGCGCAATATCTGGCGGAAACGCGCAATTTCGACGGCACAGTCGTCGTGATCTTTCAGCCCGCCGAAGAAGGCGGCGGCGGCGGCAAGGAAATGTGCGACGACGGCATGATGGACCGCTGGAACATTGACGAGGTTTACGGCATGCATAACTGGCCCGGCATGCCGCTGGGCACCTTCGGCATCCGGACAGGCGCGTTTTTCGCCGCGACCGATCAGTTTGAAATCACCGTCGAGGGCAAGGGCGGCCACGCGGCCAAGCCGCAGGAAACCATCGACAGCACGCTGATCGCGTCCCACGTCGTCGTCGCCCTGCAATCCATCGCGTCCCGCAACGCCGATCCGACCGATCAGGTTGTGGTGTCTGTGACCAGTATCGAAAGCTCCTCCAAGGCGTTTAACGTGATCGCCCAGCGGGTCATGCTAAAGGGCACCGTGCGCACGATGTCCAAAGACATGCGCGCCTTGGCCGAAACCCGGCTAAAAGCCTTGGCAGAAGGCACCGCAAGTGCCTTTGGCGCAAAGGCCGATGTGAACTACATCAAAGGCTACCCCGTCATGGTCAACAGCCCAGAGCAGACAGAGTTTGCAGCAGACATCGCCCGCAGCGTATCGGGCGATTGCGCTGAGGCACCTTTGGTGATGGGCGGCGAGGACTTTGCCTTTATGCTTGAAGAGCGTCCGGGGGCCTACATCTTGGTCGGCAACGGCGACGGGGCCAGCGTGCACCACCCCGAATACAATTTTAACGACGATGTGATTCCGGCCGGCTGCAGCTGGTGGGCCGAGATTGTCGAAAAGCGGATGCCTGCGGCTTAAGGGATTTGCCCTGCGCTGCAGGGCAAGCCTCCGGCGGGGATATTTGTAAAACAGTGAGGGGGGCGGTTTCGCGTCGGCGGGGCCGCCCTTCTTCTGGTTGAAAATACCTTCGGGGGTCTGGGGGCAGACAGCCCCCAGTTACCTGGTTCAATCAGTGCTGCTGCTGAGAAGCTTGCGATAGATCGCGATCAGCGATTGGGCTTCATCGTCGATGCGAAAGCCATCCTCGGCGCGGGGGCGGCAGGCGGCTTGCCAGCGCGTCAGGCTTGCGGGGTCGGACAGCACGTCATCTAGCGCGGTGATCAGCGCGGGAGTGTCGTCAGTGGGGATGACGGTGCCTGTGACGCCCTCGCCTACGATTTCAGCGAAAGCCCCTGTGCGGGTCGCGATGGAAGGCACGCCGCAGGCCATGGCTTCGAGTGGGGTCAGGCCAAAGCCTTCGTGGCGTTGCGGCGCGACGTAAAGGTCAAGGGCGGCATACCAGGGGGCGGTGGCGTCAGCGGGGACTTCGGGCAGGAAACGCAGGCGGTCTGCCAGCTTGTGGCCTTGGACGCGGTCGCGCAAGGCTTGCAAGAATGGGGTGTCGCGGCCCACGGCGCGGCCCATGACAAGACCGACCGCGTTCGGATGTCGGGGAAGGGCGTCGAGCATCGCCTCGACAAAGATGTCGGTGCCTTTGGATTCGCGAATGCGGCCGTAGCAACCGATCAGCAGGGCATCTTGCGGCAGGCCAAGGCGCGCGCGCAGGGCTGCTTTGTCCGCGCTGGGGGCGAAGGTGTCTGTGTCGATGCCGTGGTGGATCACGGTGCTTGGCACCTTCAGGTAGGCTTGCGTCAAAGCAGAGGTGGCAACGACGGCGTCCATCTGGCCGATCAACCAGCGGGTCAGGCCGGTGTGCTGCCGCTGCGAGGCGGAGGTGAACATCAGTTGCAAGTCTTTGCGCAGCAGGTGTTTCAGGCCAAGGCCCGCGATCATTTCGATATTACGGCGGGCGTGCCAGACGCGGGGGCCGCCGCCGGGGCCTTGGCGGGACATCGTCAGCAGGCGGCGCAGCGGGATTTGCGGCACGCTGGCGGGCAGAACTGGGCCGGTCGCGGCAATGGCAATATCGCGCGACTGCAAGGGCACGAGGCGCAGCACGGTGGAGGTTACGCCAGAAAGCCTGCGTTTCAGGTTCGGCGCGATCACACAGATCGTATTCGGATCACGGATCATGCGGTATCCTTTGCGGGCAGCAGGGCGGTCAATTCTGCGGCGATACGGGCAAGGTCGCCCTTTTGGGCGGCGGCGCAGGCAGCGGCATTGGATGCCATGTCGCGGGCGATCTGAGGATCGTTCAGCATCGTGCGTAGGGCGTCCGTCAGCTGCTGCGGCGTCAGGCCCGAGGTGGCACCGCGCGCCTCTGCCAGCATGTGCCAGTCAGCGGCGCAATTGTTCAGGTTTGCCCCCGTCAGCAGGGCGGTGCCCAAGGGGGCGGCCTCCCACGGGTTATGGCCGCCGTTGGGGGTGAGCGATCCGCCAATGAAGGTCAGGGGCGCGGTGCGGTACCACAGCCCCATCTCTCCAAGTGTGTCGGCCAGATAGACCTGCGCGGTGGGGGTGTCCCCGTCACTGCGGCGGGTCAGGGTCAGGCCTGCGTCCGCGATCAACTGGGCGATGCGGTCCGCGCGGTCGGGGTGGCGCGGGGCTAGGATTAGGCACAGGTCAGGTGATGTGGCCAGCAATGCTTTGTGAACGTCCAGCAGCAAGGTTTCTTCGCCCGCGTGGGTGGATGCGGCAAGCCAACGGGGGCGGGGGCCCAGGGCGCTGTTCATCTGCGCGAAGGTATGAGGGTCGGCGGATGGCGGCGCTGCGGCGGCCTTCAGGTTCGCGCCGGTGCGGATGCGGCCCGGCGTGACGCCAAGGCTGCGCAGGCCTGTCGCGACAGCCTCTGTCTGGGCGATGATCAACGTGAGCTGCCCCAGCAGCCAACCTGCCGAGGCCCCGAGTTTCTGCCAACGCGCCAGCGCGCGCGGCGACAGGCGGGCATTCAGCAGCACAACCGGGCAAGGGGCGGTGGCGATCATCTGAGGCCAGATTTCGGATTCCATCAGCACCAGCAGATCGGGCTGCCAATGGGCATTAAACCGGCGCAAGGCGGCGGCGCTGTCCAAGGGGGCAAACTGGTGAATGCACCCCTGCGGCAAGCGCTGCGCCAAGATTTGCGCGCTGGTGGCGGTGCCCGATGTCACAAGGATTGTCGGCGCGTCCGGCTGGTCCAGCAGCGCTGCAATCACCGGCAGGGCAGAGAGGCTTTCGCCAACAGAGGCACCGTGAAACCAGATCAGCCGCCCGGCAGGGCGCGGCAGCGTGGCATGGCCCAGCCGTTCGCGCGTGCGCGCCGGGGCGGTGCCGTGGGCGATCAGGCGGTCGCGGATGCGGCGAAACAGCAACGGCGCTGCGACATTCGCAACCCGCCCGTAGACGCGCAAGGCCATGGGCGGGCGTGTCACGTCAGCCGCCAGTGTGGCTCATGTGGCGACTGACTTGGCCATCGACCGTTTGGCGGGAATAGTCGAAATCGTGGCCCTTGGGTTTCAGCGCAATGGCGCCGCGGATGGCATCATCCAGCACGGTATCGGATTCGGATGACCGCAGCGGACCGCGCAGGTCAGAGTGACCCTCTTGCCCCAGACAGGTATAGATCTCGCCAGTGCAGGTGATGCGGACGCGGTTGCAGGATTCGCAGAAGTTATGGGTCATTGGCGTGATAAAGCCGATCTTTTGACCGGTTTCCTCAAGCCGCACATAGCGGGCCGGGCCGCCGGAGTTATCGGGCAGGTCCGTCACGGTATACTGACCCGCCAGCTCTGCACGCAGGTCTTTGAGGGACCAGAACTGGCCGATGCGATCCTCGTTGCCGATATCGCCCATGGGCATCACCTCGATAAAGGTCATGTCGATGTCGCGGGACGCGGCCCATTCGGTCATGGTGAACAGCTCGTCCTCGTTGAAGTCCTTCAGCGCGACGGCGTTGATCTTGACGCGCAGACCAGCAGCTTGGGCCGCGTCGATGCCGCGCAGGACCTGCGGCAGACGGCCCCAGCGGGTGACGCGGGCGAACTTATCCTCGTCCAGCGTATCGAGCGAGACATTCACCCGGCGCACGCCAGCGGCGTAAAGGTCGGCGGCAAAGCGTTCCAGCTGGCTGCCGTTGGTCGTCAGCGTCAACTCTTTGAGAGCGCCGCTTTCCAGATGCCGGGACATGGCGCGGAAAAAGGTCATGATCTCGCGGCGCACCAAAGGCTCGCCGCCGGTGATGCGCAGCTTTTCAACGCCAAGACGGACGAAGGCGGAACACATGCGATCCAGCTCTTCCAGCGTCAGCAGCTCCTTTTTGGGTAAAAAGGTCATGTTTTCCGACATGCAATAGACGCAGCGAAAATCGCAACGGTCCGTCACAGAGACGCGCAGATAACGGATCGCGCGGGCGAAAGGGTCTATCAATGGTGCATTCATAAACATGAACCTAGGGCTGCGCGCATGTCTGCGCAAGGACAAGGCGGGCACTTGTCAGTTTTGTGCACGGGTCATAGCGTGAGGCCCATGAGAATCCTGTTATTGATCCCCGCCTTCGCCCTGTCCGCCTGTGAGGCGATGATGGTCCCCGCCGCCGCAACAGCCCCCGCTGCTGCGCCAGTGAATGCAGTCGCCACACCTGCGCCGACGCTAGACCCCACACCGCCGCCGCGCCCGCCCGCCGCCGCGCGCACTGTCGATCAGTTCGACACAACGAGCGCCGCTGACAAGGCCGAGGCTTTGGACGTTAAGGTGGATGCGCCGGTATCTGCGCTAGGCACCACGCAAGCAACGCTTGGCCCGCCCGCAGAGCCGGGCATCTGGATGAAGACGCCGTTGGTTAAGGCCTTGGTGATGGGACGGGTGTCCTACAACGGCAAAGACGCGAATGTTGAACTGCGCCCCTCTGGCGGGGCTGCCGGGTCTGGCAGTCAGATTTCGCTGGCGGCGATGCGGTTGCTGGACATTCCCCTGACGGACATCGCGGAAGTTACGGTTTACGCCCAGTAATTTAAGCGCAGTAATTTGCGCGCAGTAAGGTGGCTGGCGGGCCCCGCCCGCCACCCCTTTCGGGGCTTTGCCCCGGACCCCAAGGTATTTTTGACCAGAAGAAGGGTGGACGGGGTTCCGCCGGGCGGTTGCCGGCTCTGTCGTGGGTCCGGCCGTTTGTTTTACTCCACCGTGACGGATTTCGCCAAGTTACGTGGCTGGTCTACATCCGTGCCTTTGGCGATGGCGGTGTGATAGGCCAGCAGTTGCGCCGGGATGGCATAAAGGATGGGCGCGAGGAAGTCGGGCACATCGGGCAGGATCAGGGTTTTCCACACGCCCTCTGACGCGGTGCGCGCACCTTCGGCGTCGGTGATCAGAAGCACTTTCCCGCCGCGGGCCATGACCTCTTGCATGTTCGACACGGTTTTGTCGAAAAGCGCGTCGGTCGGGGCCATCACGATGACGGGTACGGCAGGGTCGACAAGCGCGATGGGGCCGTGTTTCAGCTCGCCTGATGCATAGGCTTCAGCGTGGATATAGCTGATTTCCTTGAGCTTCAGCGCGCCCTCATGGGCGAGAGGGTACATCGCGCCGCGGCCCAGAAACAGGATATCGCGGGCCTCTGACAGTTCTTGCGCCAGCGCCTGAGTCGCGGCTTCGATATTCAGCGCGGCGTTCATGATGCCGGGCAGGTGGCGCAGGTCGGTCAGGCGCTTGGCAAGGGTATCTTCGTCAATCTCGCCCCGGTCAGCGGCGGCCTTCAGGACCAGCAGCGCCAGCGTGGTCAGCTGGCAGGTGAAGGCCTTGGTCGAAGCGACGCCGACTTCGATGCCAGCCAAGATTGGCAGGGCCAGATCGCTTTCGCGCGCAATGGACGACTCGGGCACGTTCACGACGGACAGGATCCGGTCCGCCTTGCCCACCATGTAGCGCAGGGCAGCAAGGGTGTCGGCGGTTTCGCCGGATTGGCTGACGAACAGCGCCACGGTGCCGCGGGTGACAGGCGGTTCGCGGTAGCGGAATTCGGACGCGACGTCGATTTCCACCGGGATGCGCGCGATCTGTTCGAACCAGTATTTCGCGACCATACAGGCGTAGAAGGCCGTGCCGCAGGCGACCAGCGTCAGACGCTCGACCTGTGCAAAGTCGATGCCGGGCTCGGGCAAGGTAACTTCGGTGCCAGCGGCGTTGATGTAATGGGAGAGGGCCCCTTGCAGCACGGTGGGCTGCTCGGCGATTTCCTTGGCCATGAAGTGCTTGTAGCCGGACTTGTCGACGGCGGCAGAGCCTGTCTCGATCTTTTTGCGCGGGCGGCTAACTTGTTCGCCAGCGGCATTGCGGATCTCAATGCTGGTACGGGTCACGATGGCCCAGTCGCCTTCGTCCAGATAGGTGATCGTGTCAGTCATTGGGGCCAGCGCGATGGCGTCAGAGCCGACGAAGTTTTCGCCGTCCCCGTGGCCGATCGCCAGCGGGCTGCCTTTGCGGGCGGCGATCAGCAGGTCGTCTTCACCGTCGAACAAAAAGCACAGCGCATAGGCACCGTGCAGCTGGGCGATGGTCGCTGCGGCCGCCTCGCGGGGGGATTGCCCTTGATCAAGGTGATATTGTGCTAGAAGGGCGACGGTTTCCGTGTCGGTGTCGGTCTCATAGCCGATGCCGTTGTCGGCCAGAAAGGCGCGAAGTTCGCGGAAGTTTTCGATGATGCCGTTGTGCACGACGGCGACGCGGCCTGCGCGGTGCGGATGCGCATTGGTGACAGAGGGCACGCCGTGGGTGGCCCAGCGGGTGTGGCCAATGCCGGATTTGCCCGCAAGGGGATCATGCACCAGCAGGTCTTGCAGGTTGACGAGCTTGCCGATGGCCCGGCGGCGGTCCAGCGTGTTTTCATGGATCGTGGCGATCCCGGCGCTGTCATAGCCGCGATATTCAAGGCGCTTCAGCGCATCCACCAAAATGGGGGCAGCTTCGTGGTTCGACAGGACTCCGACAATACCGCACATGGGGTCAGCCTTTCTTTGTGGCGGCCTTGAGGGCCTTGAGTTTATCCATCAGGCGCGCAGCGAGGCCCACCTTGTTGACTTGGGGCGCGCGGCCAAGGGCCAGATCGCCGGGGGCGACGTCGCGGGTAATGACAGAGCCGGAGCCGGTCATCGCGCCAGCGCCGACGGTGACGGGGGCAACCAGCATGGTGGACGAGCCGATGAAAGCGCCAGCGCCGATCACGGTCTGATGCTTAAAGTAGCCGTCGTAATTGCAGGTCACGGTGCCTGCGCCGATATTGGCACCAGCGCCGATCTGCGCGTCGCCGATATAGGTGAGGTGGCTGACCTTGGCCCCGGTGTCGATCAAGGCGTTCTTGATTTCCACGAAGTTGCCGACCTTCGCGCCTTCGGCCAGTTCCGCGCCGGGGCGCAGGCGGGCGTAGGGGCCGACGACGGCGCCTTGGCTCACGTGGCAGCCTTCGAGGTGGGAAAACGCGCGAATGACCGCGCCGGATTCGACCGTCACGCCGGGGGCGAAGACGACGTAGGGCTCGATCAGCGCATCGGCACCGATATAGGTGTCATGGGCAAAGATCACCGTATCGGGCGCAGGCATGGTGACGCCGTCGGCGATGGCATTGCTGCGGGCGCGGCGCTGGTATTGCTGCTCTGCCGCGGCAAGCTCTGCGCGAGAGTTAATGCCGAGCGTCTCAGACTCGTCGCAGGTGACCACGCCAGCGGACAGGCCCCGTGCGCGGGCAAGGCCGACGATATCGGTCAGGTAGTATTCGCCCGAGGCGTTGTCGTTGCCGACCGCGTCGATGAGCGAGAACAGTGTATCCGCATCGGCGCAGATGACGCCGGAGTTGCACAGGGTGATCGCGCGGGTCGCCTCGTCTGCGTCCTTGTATTCGGTGATCGCGGCCAGCGTGTCGCCGTCCATCACAAGGCGGCCATAGCGGCCCGGATCGGCGGCGTGAAAGCCCAGCACCACGACGTCATGTTTGGCGCGGGCGGTGATCATCGAATCCAGCGTGTCGGGGCTGATGAACGGGGTGTCGCCGTACAGCACGACCGCGTTGCCGCTAAAGCCGTCCAGCGCGGGGCGGGCTTGGGCCACAGCATGGGCGGTGCCAAGCTGTTCGGTCTGCTGCACGCAGGTGATGCGGTCATCAAAGGATTGCGCCGCGCGTGTCACCTGATCGCCGCCATGTCCGGTGACGACAACGGTGCGGTCCGGGTCTAGCGTGCCGCCTGACTGCAACGCGTGGATCAGCAGGGGGGCACCGGCAAGGGGGTGAAGCACCTTGGGCAGGTCGGACTGCATCCGCGTGCCCTTGCCCGCTGCAAGGACGATTAATGCCGTGTTCATATGCCTGCCTTTATCATGTCGTCTTTGGCGTGGGTTGTATCCATTCCGCCTGCCGATACAAGGGAGGCGGGCGTCACGAAGGTTTACGGATCGTAACAGTGGGCGCGGGGTGACACAGGGATTTACGACATGCGCACAGTGGTTTTTGATCTGGATGGCACCCTTGCCAATACAAGCGGCGATTTGATTGCCGCCGCGAACGCCTGTTTTCGCGATTTGGGTTTGGGCGATCAGCTGGACGCGGTGCTGGACCAAAAGACCGCCGTGCGCGGGGCCAAGGCGATGCTGCGGCTAGGGCTGGAACGCGCCGGTGTGCCGGACGAGGATGTGGTGGATGCGCAGTATCAGCCGCTGCTGAACTACTACGGGCAGGCGATCAGCACCCATACCTATCTGTATGACGGTGCGATCACCGCGATTAACGGCTTGGTGGACGCAGGTTACCGCGTGGCGATCTGCACGAATAAGCCAGAGGCGCTGGCGATCCAGCTGCTGACCGCGCTGGGCGTGCTGGACCATTTCCACGCCATGCTGGGGTCCGACACGCTGCCCGTGCGCAAACCCGATCCAGAGCATCTGTTCGAAACCGTGCGCCGCGCAGGCGGTGATACCACGCGCTGTTTGCTGGTGGGCGATACCGAGACGGATTCCAAGACCGCCCGCGCCGCTGGCGTGCCGTCCGTGCTGGTGACCTTCGGTCCCGCGGGCGAGGATATGGCCGCTTTGATGCCCGACGCGCTGCTGGATCATTACGATGACCTAGGGGAGGTTGTGCGCAGGCTGATCGGGTAAGCCATTGACGCCGCCAGAGCCCGGCGCGAAGGTTAACCTTATGTCAGAGGTCTTTACCGGCAATTTCACGCAGCAAGAACCGCTGCCAGAGGCGTCCATCGCGGCAGCAGAGGTCGTTTTGCGCCATGGCCGCCTGCACCGATACAACGTGGCAGAGGGCGAGGTGTCTGAAACTGCGCGGCTCGAGGAAGACTTTGCCGCCAGCACCGGGTCGGCTTATGCGCTGGCGGTGGCATCGGGCGGTTACGCGCTGGGCTGCGCCTTGCGCGCCTGCGGTGTCGTGCCGGGCGAGCCTGTGCTGACCAATGCCTTTACGCTGGCCCCGGTACCCGGCGCGATTGCCGGGGTGGGGGCCGTGCCAGTGTTCGTCGGCGTGACCGAGGCGCTGGTGATTGACATGGATGATCTGGCCGTCAAGCTGGAGAGCGCCCGCGTGCTGCTGCTGAGCCATATGCGCGGGCATATCTGCGACATGGATGCGCTGATGGCGCTGTGTGATGCGGCTGGCGTAACGGTGATCGAGGATTGCGCCCATACGATGGGTGCGCGCTGGAACGGCACGCCCACGGGTCGCTTTGGCAAGATGGGCTGCTTTTCCACGCAAACCTATAAGCACATCAACGCAGGCGAAGGCGGCTTGCTGATCAGCGATGATGCAGAGGCGATGGCCCGCGCCGTGCTGCTGTCGGGGAGCTATATGCTGTATGACCACCACCGCGCCGCGCCCCCGGCCGAGGTGTTCGCGGGGCTGCGGTATGACGTGCCCAATATCTCTGGCCGGATGGATAATCTGCGCGCGGCAATCCTGCGCCCGCAATTGAAGGTGCTGACGCGGCAAGCGGGGCGCTGGAATGACCGCTATGCGCGGCTGGCGCGGGGGCTGGCGGATGTGCCGGGACTGACGCTGCCTGTGCGGTGCGCGAAAGAGCAGTTCGTGGCGTCGTCGTTTCAATTTCTGCTGCTGGATTGGGCCGCGCCCGATGTGATCGCCGTGGTGGACGGCTGCGCTGCGCGGGGCGTTGCGCTTAAATGGTTTGGCGCGGCAGAGCCTGCGGGCTTTACCTCGCGCTATGACAGCTGGCGCTATGCGGACACACTGCCGCTGCCCGCGACGGACCGAATATTGGCAGGGCTGCTGGATATGCGCCTGCCGCTTACGTTTTCCTTGGAGGATTGCGCGCTGATCGCCCGGATCATCCGCGATGTCGTCATGCAAGTGCGGGGGACACCATGAGGGTCACTGAAGTCGAAGCGGCCATTCGCGAGGCGCTGGGCCGGATCAACCGCCCCTTTCCCGGCTATACCATCGACCGCACCCCGCGCGGCGACGGCACACCGCATATTGAGGGCGAGGGGCCGTTCTTTGATCTGATCGTGGATGATGACGGCATGGAGCGGTCGCGCGAGACTGTGGATGGGCACGAGTTGCTATTCCGCATCCTGCGCCGCGACATGCGCCTGATCGCCATGGCCGAAGAGCGCCGCACCCGCACGGACACCGCCCCCAGCTGGCTGAAAGCGCTGCGTAAATGGTGGCCCGGTGCATTGGAGGGGTTGATAGGCAGCGACGACTATTCGCGGGGGACATGGATCGACGGGCATATCCGCTTGATGACCCATCTGCGCAGCGACTGGGGTGCCCGCGTGCATACCGAGAACGACGCCATGCTGCGGCGGTATCCGCTGACCAAAGGTGAGCACGAGAATTTTCGCAGGCTTGATCTGAGCGCCTACGGGGTGAAGTGAGGTTTTTTCGGCGCGGCTGGATGCCTCCGGCGGGAGTTTATCTGGCAAGGTGAATGCGGGTGGATTTTCGCGCGAGGCTGTATGGGCCGCGCTGGGCGACGTGCATTGGGCTCGGGTCTGATCCCCTTCGGGGGGAGTATTTTTTGAAAAAGCGAAGACAGGCGGGAGCGGGCGTTTGGCTGGGTTATTCGCTGGGCGTGTAGAGGGGGACGGTGCTGATCGACATTTTGGCCGAGCCTTGGGTGAGCTCGTTGGCATGGGCGAGGTAGATCAGGGTATTGTTCGCCTCGTCGAAGATACGCTTGATCTTAATGGATTTGAGGATGATCGACTGGCGTTCGCTAAAGACGTTTTCGCCGTCGGCACTGCGGTCAATATTGCCAAGCACGATGGGTCCAGTCTGGCGGCAAGAGATGGAGGAGTTCGAGGGGTCTTCGAACCAGTTGCCATTGGACAGCCGGTCGATGATCGAGCGGTCGAAATAAGCCAGATGGCAGGTCACGCCCTGCACCTTGGGGTCTGAGACAGCCTCTATCACGATATCATTGCCGACCCAGTCCACGCCGACTTTGCCAACCACATCGGCGAAGGCAGGTTGCGTCATCAGGGTGAGGGCGGTCGCGAGCGCGGGGATATGTTTCATGACATGCGATGTAGTTTGCGCAGGGGATGATGCAAGAGGCTTGACCTGCGCGCGGGGCATGGCCTAACAATTGAACAAGTGTTCAATAAAGGATGCGCGGCAATGTTCCACGGCTCTATGACGTTCGATCTGGGTGAAGATGCTAATGCGTTGCGCGATATGGTGCATGCTTGGGCGCAGGACCGGATAAAGCCGATGGCGGCGACGATTGACCGCGAAAACGCCTTTCCCCCGACGCTGTGGCGCGAGCTGGGCGAGATGGGGCTGCTGGGTGTCACGGTGCCAGAGCAATACGGCGGCGCGGGGATGAGCTATTTGGCGCATACCGTCGCGGTCGAGGAAATCGCGCGGGCCAGTGCGTCGGTGTCGCTGTCTTACGGGGCGCATTCGAACCTATGCGTCAATCAGATCAAACTGAATGGAACCGACGCGCAAAAGGCCAAGTATCTGCCGCGTCTTGTCAGCGGCGAACATGTCGGCGCGCTGGCGATGAGCGAGGCGGGCGCTGGATCCGACGTGGTGTCGATGTCGCTGGCTGCCGAGAAGCGCAACGATCATTACCGTTTGTCGGGGACGAAATACTGGATCACCAACGGGCCGGATGCGGATACGCTGGTGGTCTATGCCAAGACGGATAAGGCGGCGGGGTCCAAGGGGATTACGGCGTTCCTGATCGAGAAAGAGATGAAGGGGTTCAGCACCAGCGCCCATTTCGACAAGCTGGGGATGCGCGGATCGAACACGGCAGAGCTGGTGTTTGACGATGTCGAGGTGCCCTTTGAAAACGTCCTTGGCGAAGAGGGCAAGGGTGTTCGCGTGTTGATGTCGGGGTTGGATTACGAGCGGGTGGTGCTGGCGGGCATTGGTCTGGGGATCATGGCTGCCTGTCTGGACGAGGTGATGCCTTACCTTGCGCAGCGCAAGCAGTTCGGCCAGCCGATTGGGTCGTTCCAGCTGATGCAGGGCAAGATCGCCGATATGTACACCGCGATGAACTCTGCCCGCGCCTATGTCTACGAGGTCGCGCGCGCCTGCGACCGGGGCACGGTCACGCGGGCGGACGCGGCGGCCTGTTGTTTGTACGCGTCCGAAGAGGCGATGAAGCAGGCCCATCAGGCCGTGCAGGCGCTGGGCGGGGCGGGCTTTATGGCCGACGCGCCCGTCGCCCGGCTGTTCCGAGACGCCAAACTGATGGAGATCGGGGCCGGCACCAGCGAAATCCGCCGGATGCTGGTGGGGCGCGAGCTGATGGCCGCGGTGGGATGACCCGCTGGCGCCTATTCGCGCCGCTGGCCGCGCTGGTTGTGCTGACCGGGTATCTGGGGCTGCGGCTGGGGCAGCCATTGGATGACACGGCGATCATCGAACAGGCCGCGGCGCGGTATCTGGCAGAGGCGGGGCCAGGTGCGCAGAGGACAGATTGTGCGGCGACGGCGCATCCGGATGCGCGGATGATCGTGGTGTGCCACGCGCCGGATGGGCGTGAGTTTTCCTATGTCATGGGGAGCCGTGGCGAAGTGTTCGAGCGGTCTGGGCCGCAAGCATAACAGGAGTCTTGAACATGAAGATCGGTCGATATGCCGTTGTGATTGCAGCGTTACACGCGCTGCCAGCAATGGCACAGGACTTGGGAGTTGACCGGGGCGATGTGCTGGCCTGCTTTGCGGATACGCCCATTGGTGCGATTTATCCGGACTGCCTTGGGGCTGCTGCAAACGCCTGCCAAGATCAGGATGGGGGCAGCACGACCATCGGGATGACGGAATGCATCATGGCAGAGACGGCGGTTTGGGATGACATGCTGAACGAGGAATACACGCGGCTTCAGCGCAATTTCAGCGCCCGCGGCTGGGCTGGTGGCGCGGTGACGAATGAAGAGCTGAAGATCGCGCTGCGCGATGCGCAAAGAGCGTGGATCGCATACCGCGATGCCGATTGCGGCTTGCGTTACAAAGTCTGGGAGGGCGGGACCATCAGAGGTGTTGTGGCAGCGAATTGCGAAATGACGATGACCGCCAGCCGTGCGCTGGATTTGCGCGATATGGACCGGCCATGAGCCGCGCCGCGCACATGGAGGCGCTGGACCGCGTGGCGCAAGCGGCCGCCACGGCGATGGCGGGCGGGGGCGCGCGGGCGCGCGAGCGGCATGTCAGTCGCGGCAAGATGCTGCCGCGTGAACGGGTCGCAAACCTGCTTGATCCGGGATCAAGCTGGCTGGAAATCGGCGTGACGGCGGCGCATGGCATGTATGGCGGCGACGCGCCGGGGGCCGGTGTGATCGCGGGGATCGGCTGGGTCAGCGGCGTGCAGGTCATGGTCGTGTGCAATGATGCGACCGTAAAGGGCGGCACCTATTACCCGGTCAGCGTGAAAAAACACCTGCGCGCCCAAGAGGTTGCGGCGCGCTGCGGGTTGCCTTGCGTCTATCTGGTGGACAGCGGCGGGGCGAACCTGCCCAATCAGGACGAGGTGTTTCCCGACCGCGACCACTTTGGCCGGATTTTCTACAATCAGGCGAATATGTCGGCGGCGGGGATTGCGCAGATCGCAGTGGTCATGGGGTCCTGCACGGCGGGCGGTGCTTATGTGCCTGCAATGGCCGATGTGTCGATCATCGTGAAGGAACAGGGAACGATCTTCCTTGCGGGGCCGCCCTTGGTCAAGGCCGCGACGGGCGAAGTGGTGTCAGCTGAGGAATTGGGCGGCGGCGATGTGCATACGCGCCTGTCTGGCGTGGCGGATTATCTGGCCGAGGATGACGCCCATGCGCTGGCTTTGGCGCGGCAGGCGGTTGCCTCGATCTCTGCTCGGAATACGGGCGATATCAAGCGGTTGCAAAGCGAAGCTCCTGCAGTTGATCCGGATAGCCTGTTCGACGTGATCCCGGCGGATTTGCGCACGCCCTATGATATCCGCGAGGTTATTCGCCGGATCGTCGACGGCTCGCGCTTTGACGAATTCAAGGCCCGTTTTGGCGAGACGCTGGTGACGGGATTTGCGCATATTGACGGCTGGCCCTGCGGGATTGTGGCGAATAACGGGGTGCTGTTCAGTCAGGCGGCGCAAAAGGGGGCGCATTTTGTTGAACTGTGCTCTCAACGCCGGATCCCGTTGATCTTTTTGCAGAACATCACCGGCTTTATGGTCGGGCGCGAGTACGAGAACGAGGGGATCGCGCGGCATGGGGCCAAGATGGTCACGGCTGTTGCGACGACCAAGGTGCCCAAGATCACTATGGTGGTCGGCGGCAGCTACGGCGCGGGAAATTATGGCATGGCAGGAAGGGCTTACAGCCCGGACTTCATGTGGACGTGGCCCACGTCGCGCACCGCTGTAATGGGCGGCGAACAGGCGGCGGGCGTGCTGGCGACGGTAAAGCGTGACGGGATGGAGCGGCGCGGCGAGGCGTGGTCGGCCGAAGAAGAGGCTGCCTTCAAGCAGCCAGTGCTGGACCAGTTCGCTGAGCAGAGCGATCCGCTTTATGCGTCTGCGCGGCTTTGGGATGACGGGGTGATTGACCCGCGTCAAAGCCGGGCGGTGCTGGCCTTGAGCCTTGCGGCCAGCTGCAATGCGCTCATCGAGGAGACACGCTTTGGCGTGTTCCGGATGTGATGATTTTCGCAGGGGACATGACGCGCCTGCACGGGGGGATGTGCGATGTTTAACAAGGTTCTGATTGCGAACCGGGGCGAGATTGCCTGCCGGATCATCCGCTCTTGCCAAAAGCTGGGCGTGGCCACGGTGGCGGTCTATTCCGACGCCGATGCGGATGCGCTGCATGTGCGCATGGCGGACGAGGCGGTGCGCCTTGGGCCTGCGCCGGTGGCGGACAGCTATTTGCGCGGCGATCTGATTGTGCAGGCGGCGCTGGATACGGGCGCGCAGGGCATCCATCCTGGTTACGGTTTTCTGTCGGAAAATCCGGGGTTCGTGGATGCGGTCACGGCTGCTGGGCTGGTGTTTATCGGCCCGTCGGCGGATGCGATCCGCAAGATGGGGCTGAAAGACGCGGCCAAGGCCTTGATGGACAAGGCGGGGGTGCCGGTGGTGCCCGGATACCTTGGCGCGGATCAAAGCGCCGATGTGCTGGCCGCTGAGGCGGGCAAGATCGGCTATCCGGTCCTGATCAAGGCCGTGGCGGGCGGCGGCGGCAAAGGTATGCGTCTGGTCGAGGCGGCGGCGGATTTCGCGGATGCACTAGACAGCGCCAAGGCCGAGGCGCGGACCGCCTTTGGCAACGCCGATGTGCTGATCGAAAAGTATATCCAGCAGCCCCGGCATATCGAGGTGCAGGTCTTTGGCGACGGCACGGACGCGGTGCATCTGTTCGAGCGTGACTGTTCCTTGCAGCGGCGGCATCAGAAGGTGATCGAGGAAGCGCCAGCGCCGGGCATGACGGACGCAGTGCGCGCCGCGATGGGCGACGCGGCGGTCAAGGCGGCGCGGGCGATTGGTTATAGTGGCGCGGGCACGATCGAATTCATCGTCGACGGCAAGAACGGCCTGCGCACTGACGGCTTTTGGTTCATGGAAATGAACACGCGCCTTCAGGTCGAACATCCGGTGACAGAGGCTATTACTGGCGTTGATCTGGTGGACTGGCAGCTGCGCGTCGCATCGGGGCAGGCTTTGCCGCTGCGGCAGGATCAGTTGCAGATCACCGGCCACGCGTTCGAGGCGCGGCTTTATGCAGAGGATGTGCCAGCTGGGTTCTTGCCTGCGACGGGCACCTTGGCTGCGCTGCACTTTCCGGCGCAGGCGCGCATTGATAGCGGCGTTGCGGCGGGTAGCGAAATCTCTCCTTGGTATGATCCGATGATTGCCAAGATTACGGTGCACGGCCCGGACCGGGGGGCGGCGCTGACGGCGCTGTCCACGGCCCTCGCGCAGACGCAGGTGGCGGGGACGGTGACGAACCTTGGGTTCTTGCAGCGGCTAGCTGCTGCGCCGGATTTTGTGGCGGGTACGATGGATACCGGGCTGATTGGGCGGATGCCGGAATTGGCGGCACCCGCCGTGCCGGGCGCGCAAAGGCTGGCCTATGCCGCGTTGATTGCGGCGGGGTTGGACCGCGATGCGCCGTGGCAAGGCTTTGCCCTGTGGCAGGGCGCGCCGCAGCGGGTGCTGGTCGGCGAAGAAAGCGTATTGGTCACAGCGGCGCAGGGCGGCTGGGACGTGCAGGTGGGCGATCAGATCGTGCAGTTGCGGCGGGCCGGGCCCAACTGGCGGGCGGATGGCGCGTTGATGCCGCGCGCCTTGCGGCACGGCGCGGCGGTGACCGTGTTTGGGGCGGACCCGTTCACGCTGGATCTGCCCGATCCGCTGGCGCGGGGCGGTGCGGGGCCGGGGGGCGATGTTGTGCTGTCGCCAATGCCGGGGCTGGTGGCGGCGGTGGCCGTGACCGAAGGGCAAAGCGTCGCAGAAGGCGACCGCATGGTCGTGCTAGAGGCGATGAAAATGGAACACGTCCTGCGCGCGCCGCGCAGCGGAATCGTGGCGCAGGTCGCGGTGACGGCGGGCGATCAGGTCAAGGCAGGCGTCACGCTGGTGACACTGGCACCCGAGGATGCCGCCTAAACCCCGCACCTGACCCCCGCGACAAAGCGGAGCGGCAGGCGGCGGGTTGGTTGACCCTGCCGGGGCACGGGTTTAAGTGTGACCCCAGCCGCGCCCGGCCGTTCGCTACCGGGTGCCACGGGAAAAGGATCACCCCTTGGAATCGATGCTGAACGAATACCTGCCGATCATGATTTTTCTGGGCCTTGCCATTGCGTTAGGCCTTATTCTGATACTGGCAGCTGCCCTGCTTGCTGTGCGCAATCCCGACCCTGAAAAGGTGTCAGCTTATGAATGCGGCTTTAACGCATTCGATGATGCGCGGATGAAATTTGATGTGCGATTCTACCTCGTGTCGATCCTGTTCATCATTTTCGACCTAGAGGTCGCGTTTCTGTTTCCTTGGGCCGTCGCGTTCCAAGACATTTCGATGACCGGTTTCTGGTCGATGATGGTTTTCTTGGCCGTGCTGACCGCAGGCTTTGCTTATGAGTGGAAGAAGGGAGCTCTCGAATGGGAGTGATGACCGGGACGCAAGTCGGACCCGACCGCGAGGTTGCAACGCAAGCGCTGAACCGCGAATTGACCGACAAGGGTTTCCTTGTCACGTCCACCGCTGACATCGTGAACTGGGCGCGCACCGGATCGCTGCACTGGATGACCTTTGGTCTGGCCTGCTGCGCGGTCGAGATGATGCACACGTCCATGCCACGTTATGACTTGGAACGCTTTGGCACCGCGCCGCGCGCATCCCCGCGTCAGTCTGACCTGATGATCGTGGCAGGCACGCTGACCAACAAGATGGCCCCGGCGCTGCGCAAAGTGTACGACCAGATGCCAGAGCCGCGCTATGTGATCAGCATGGGGTCCTGTGCGAATGGCGGCGGCTATTACCACTACAGCTACTCCGTGGTGCGTGGCTGTGACCGGATCGTGCCGGTTGACATCTATGTGCCAGGCTGCCCTCCGACGGCAGAGGCGTTGCTGTATGGCATCCTGCAGCTGCAACGTAAAATCCGCCGCACCGGCAACATCGTCCGCTAAGGGGATCTTATGTCTGACGCTTTGAACGAACTTGGCCAGCATCTGGAATTGAAGCGCCACGATTGCGTGCTGGGGTGGGCTGTTGCCCATGACGAGCTGACCGTGACCGTCGCGCTGTCCAACATTGTGGGCTTTGTCGAGTTTTTGAAAACGGATGCGGCCTGCCGGTTTTCGTCGCTGGTTGATATCACGGCTGTGGATCACCCCCAGCGGCCCAAGCGGTTCGAGGTCGTGTATCACTTCTTGTCGATGTACCAGAACCAGCGCATCCGGCTGAAAGTCGACGTCCGCGAGGACGAGATGGTGCCGTCGATCATCACCGTGCACCCGTCCGCCAACTGGTTCGAGCGCGAAGTGTTCGACATGTTCGGTATCCTGTTTTCCGGCCACCCGGACCTGCGCCGTCTGCTGACCGACTACGGCTTTCGCGGCCACCCGCTGCGCAAGGATTTCCCGACGACGGGTTATACCGAAGTGCGCTATGACGAAGTGCAAAAGCGCGTTGTCTATGAGCCGGTGAGCCTTGTTCAGGAATACCGCCAGTTCGACTTTATGTCGCCTTGGGAAGGTGCCGAGTATATTCTGCCCGGCGACGACAAGGTTGCGCCGGATGGCCATGTCTCCAAGGGAGCAGCGAAATGATGGACGGCGATATTCGCGTGAACACCTATGACGACGGGTCCACGGACGCGCGTACGGGCGAGCAGAAGATCCGGAACTTCAACATCAACTTCGGCCCGCAACACCCTGCAGCGCACGGCGTTTTGCGTCTGGTGCTAGAGCTTGACGGCGAGATTGTAGAGCGGTGCGATCCGCATATCGGCCTGCTGCACCGCGGCACTGAAAAGCTGATGGAATCGCGGACTTACCTGCAGAACCTTCCGTATTTCGACCGGCTGGATTATGTGGCCCCGATGAATCAGGAACACGCTTGGTGCCTTGCCATCGAGCGTCTGACCAAGACCGAAGTGCCGCGCCGTGCGCAGCTTATCCGCGTTTTGTATTCCGAAATTGGCCGCATCCTGTCGCACCTGCTGAACGTGACCACGCAGGCGATGGACGTTGGCGCGCTGACCCCGCCGCTGTGGGGCTTTGAAGAGCGCGAAAAGCTGATGGTGTTTTATGAGCGCGCCTGCGGTGCCCGTCTGCACGCGGCCTACTTCCGCCCCGGCGGTGTGCATCAGGATCTGCCCGACCAGTTGGTCGAGGATATCGACGCGTGGTGTGTGGAATTCCCCAAGGTGCTGGCCGACATCGACGGTCTGCTGACGGAAAACCGCATTTTCAAGCAGCGTAACGCTGACATCGGCGTCGTGACCGAGCAAGACATTCAGGACTGGGGCTTTTCCGGCGTGATGGTCCGTGGCTCTGGTCTGGCATGGGATTTGCGCCGGGCGCAGCCATACGAGTGCTATGACGAGTTTGAATTCCAGATCCCCGTGGGCAAGAACGGCGACTGCTATGATCGCTACCTCGTCCGCATGGAAGAGATGCGCCAGTCGATCCACATCATGCGCCAAGCTTGCGAAAAGCTTCGCCATGAAAAGGGTGACATCATGGCCCGCGGTAAGATGACCCCGCCGACGCGCCACGCGATGAAGACCGACATGGAAAGCCTGATCCACCACTTCAAGCTTTATACCGAAGGCTTTCACGTGCCAGCAGGCGAGGTTTACGCCGCGGTCGAGGCACCGAAGGGTGAATTCGGCGTCTATCTGGTCGCTGACGGCAGCAACAAGCCATACCGCGCCAAGATCCGCGCGCCGGGCTATCTGCATTTGCAGGCGATGGACTACATTGCCACTGGGCACCAACTGGCTGACGTGGCCGCCATTATCGGCACCATGGACGTCGTTTTCGGAGAGATTGACCGATGATCGCACGTATCGCTTCCGCCGTCGCCGTATTGTCGCTGGCCGCTTGCGCCAGCAGTGGCACGGGCATTCGTCCGCTTGGCAACAACCTGCCCGCGAACCCGGTGCCTGTCGCCACGCCGCAGCCTGCCGTGCTGACCGCGAAAGAACGCCTTGTTGGCGCGATTGAATCCAATGGCTGCGCCTTGACGGCCGACAATGTCGGTGCCGTTCTGACGCAGGCGACGATCAGCCGCGAAGAACTGGTTCAGCTGACGCCGCAACTGCAGGCCGAAGGCCGGGTGGAAACCTCTGGCGACGGTGCAATCCGTGTGACCAGCGACCGCTGCATCTGACCCCAATGACGCGCCCCGCCATGACGGCGGCGGTGCCTGAGTAGACCGGAAGACCCTGATATGCTGCGACGCCTTTACCACGACCAGCCCGAGAGCTTTGAGTTCACTCCAGCCAACTTGGCCTGGGCAGAAGGCCAGATGACGAAGTTCCCCGAAGGGCGTCAGGCCAGCGCGGTTATCCCGCTGCTGTGGCGTGCGCAGGAACAGCATGGCTGGCTGACACGGCCCGCGATTGAATACGTCGCGCGCCTGCTGGGCATGGAATACATTCGCGTCCTAGAGGTCGCGACATTCTACTTTATGTTCCAGCTGCAACCCGTTGGTTCCGTTGCACATATTCAGGTCTGCGGCACGCTGTCCTGCATGATCTGCAACGCCGAAGACTTGATCAGCGTTTGCAAGGACAAGATCGCGCCAAAAGCGCATCAGCTGTCCGCCGACGGCAAGTTTTCGTGGGAAGAGGTCGAATGCCTTGGGTCCTGCGCCAACGCGCCGATGGCCCAGATCGGCAAGGATTACTACGAGGACCTGACCGCCGAGAAACTGGCCGAGATCATCGACGAGATGGCCGCTGGCCGCGTCCCCGTGCCCGGCCCGCAAAATGGCCGCTATGGCTCTGAGCCGAAGTCTGGCCTGACCAGCTTGAAGGACCACGAAAGCGGTAAGCATCAGTACAACGCCAGCGCCCAACTGGCCGTGGATATTGGCGACACGATCAAGCGGATCGACGGCACCGAAGTGCCGCTGCTGACGCCGTGGAACCTGTCCAAGACGGGCGGCAAGCCCGTCCGCGACGACATGATGCCGCCCGCTGGCCCCGATGGGACCCAAGGCGGCCGCACGGCAAGCGAGGCAGAAGCCCCGCGTGATCGCGGCGATTCCTCTGACGGTGTGGCAGAGGCAGAGGGCGAAGCCGCTGGCGTTCAGCGCAAGGGTAAGCCGAAAGAGGGCAGCGTTGCGCCCGCCGCGAAGACTGCGGTTAAGGCCGAGAGCGGCGTCGCCGTGGAACCTGTCGCTGAGGAAAAGCCGCTGACACTGACCGAGCCGCGTGGCGGCAAGGGCGATGATCTAAAGCGAATCAATGGTGTTGGCCCCAAGATCGAAGGCATCCTGCAAGAGCTTGGCTTTTGGCATTTTGACCAGATTGCGAATTGGACACCGGCAGAAATTGCTTGGGTCGATAGCCGTCTGAAGTTCAAAGGCCGGATCGAGCGCGAAGACTGGGTCAATCAGGCAAAGGGCCTTGTTGGCGCCTAATCTGCCTGATTTGCACGATAATCTTTGTGAGTGGTGAAAAAGTGGCTAACATTCCCCTTGGGGGGCTGTCCGTGCCACGTGCAGGCTGTCCGAAATTAAACTGACGTCGGTCCTGCCAGACCGCCGCACGGAGGGACAGATGAACAACACCGTTACACGCGAAAAGCGCATCCTGAAAATTGCCGCGATCACGGGACTTGTGGTCGCGGCCTTATGCTATCTGCTGCTGCGTTTCGGATTTCCCGGGGCTGTGATGACGGGGCTGATCATTGGCCTGATCGTCGCGGTAATCCTTTGGCTGATGGGACGCGGCGATGATGCGGCTGTGACGCAGGATCCAGCCGCTGTTGCTGCGCCTGTTGCCAGTCCTGTTGCAGCCAGCCCTGTCGCGACTGATCCGGTTGCTGCCCCAGTCGTTGATGCGGGGCAGGGCGGCAACGTTGAGACGGCGGCCCCTGCCGCGGACACCGGGTCCGTTTTGAAACCTTCAGCCCGCCTTGCTGGGCAAGACGAACTGGCCAGCCGTAAGGGCAGCTGGAAATATGAAGGTGCCTCTGCCGTGGACGCCATGCCGGACGCCGATGCGGCCCCGGTGGCCCACCCGGGTGCGGAAGGCGCGTCAGAGGCGCAGGCTTTGCCCGACGCAGAAGCGACAGCGGGTCCGTCGATCAAGCCTGAGATGTTGACTGCCCCGCGCGATGGCGGCGCTGATAATCTGAAAGAAATCAAAGGTGTCGGCCCGAAACTGGAAACCTTGCTGCACGAGATGGGCGTTTATCATTTCGACCAGATTGCAAGCTGGTCCGAAACAGAGGTCGCTTGGATGGACCAGAACCTGAAAGGGTTCAAAGGCCGCGTCAGCCGCGATACATGGATCGCGCAGGCGCAGGTTCTTGCGTCCGGCGGCGGAATTGAGTTTTCTTCTAAGGTTGGAAAAGGCGGCGTTTACTAAATTATGACGCATAGACATGATGATAACACGGCACGGCAGGGGCGCATCGCCGCTGTCGTGATCGCGTTGGCCGGGGTGCTGGCGATGCTGGCCCCTTGGATTGTGGCGCAGACTGGAATTGCGCCGAAGTATGAAATTTTGATGTATCTGGTGTCGATGGCTGCGTTCATTTGGTCACTGGCTGTCACGCTGAAAATCTGGCAGAAGACCCGTAATTGATTTGTGCCGCGCCGCTTTGCGCCGCTGTTACAGCCCCAGCTTTCAAGGGATGATCCAATGCTGAAAGACCAGGACCGCATCTTTACCAACCTGTATGGGATGCACGACCGTTCGCTGAAAGGCGCACAAGCGCGTGGCCATTGGGACGGAACCAAGGACATTCTTGGCAAGGGCGCTGGCTGGATCGTGGACGAGATGAAAGCCTCTGGCCTGCGTGGCCGGGGCGGTGCGGGTTTCCCGACCGGTCTGAAATGGTCGTTCATGCCAAAGGAATCGGATGGTCGTCCGTCCTATCTGGTGGTGAACGCTGACGAATCAGAGCCGGGCACCTGCAAAGACCGCGAAATCATGCGCCACGATCCGCATACGCTGATCGAAGGTTGCCTGATTGCTAGCTTCGCGATGCAAGCGCATGCCTGCTACATCTACATTCGCGGCGAATATATTCGCGAAAAAGAAGCGCTGCAGAACGCGATTGATGAAGCTTATGACGCGGGTTTAGTGGGCAAAAATGCCTGCGGCTCTGGCTGGGATTTCGACATCTATGTCGCCCACGGTGCGGGCGCTTATATTTGCGGCGAAGAAACCGCGCTGCTGGAAAGCCTTGAGGGCAAAAAGGGTATGCCGCGGATGAAACCGCCATTCCCTGCGGGCGCAGGTCTGTATGGCTGCCCGACGACGGTGAACAACGTCGAATCAATTGCGGTTGTGCCGACGATTCTGCGCCGTGGCGGCGCTTGGTTCGCGGGCATGGGCCGGCCGAACAACGCGGGCACCAAGCTGTTTGCGATTTCCGGCCACGTCAACAACCCCTGCGTTGTCGAAGAAGAGATGTCGATCCCGTTCAAAGAGCTGATCGACAAGCATTGCGGCGGTATCCGCGGCGGCTGGAAGAACCTGAAGGCTGTGATTCCCGGCGGATCGTCCGTGCCCTGCCTGACGGCAGAGCAGATGGAAGACGCGATCATGGATTTCGACTGGCTGCGCGAACAGCGGTCGGGTCTGGGGACGGCGGCGGTCATCGTGATGGACCAGTCGACTGACATGATCAAAGCGATCTGGCGTCTGTCCAAGTTTTATAAGCACGAATCTTGCGGCCAGTGCACGCCATGCCGTGAAGGTACGGGCTGGATGATGCGCGTGATGGAACGTCTGGTGCAGGGCAATGCCTCGGTCGATGAAATCGACATGTTGCTGGACGTGACCAAACAGGTCGAAGGCCACACAATTTGCGCCCTGGGCGACGCGGCGGCTTGGCCGATCCAAGGTCTGATCCGCAACTTCCGCGGAGAGATCGAAGACCGCATCCGCCACAAGCGCGGGCCGATCGCCGCGGAATAAGCGACATTCTTGCAAACGCCGGCCTTTAGGCCGGCGTTTTGCGTTGCGGCGTAAAGCCGCCCAAGTGCCGCCCGGGGCGTGCTTTTTGCATGACAGGGCGTGATAAATCTATCGCGCGCCGTCTCGACTAAACTGCGGCCGCATCTATCGTGATCCGCGATGGTCGCATTGACCGTTTGCGCCTTTGGCTTATCCCGTCCGCTGGATGTCGCATCGCATATAATCGGGTTATTGAGGATGCATCTAATGAAATACGCTTTGATCGCGACCGTCTTGCTTGCTGCTGCCTGTGCCAAACAGCCAGAGCCGATGTCCCCTGTCACATTCACACCGCCCGCAGAGCCGGTGTTTGACACGAGCATGAAGTAAGGCCATCCGGGCCTGCGTTCGGTGCCGCGCACGTTGCACCGGACGCATGAAAACAAGGGGTTTGTCACCCACAATCATCCGGGCGATATTGCATAACACGCCCGCTGGCCCAATGTAGAACGTCAACGGGACATTACGTTCCCGCCCTACAGGAGCAGAGACATGCGCAATTTTCTGATGAGTACCGCCGTTTTGGCGATGGGTTTGACGGCTGCGGGCAGCGCGCAGGCCGCCCTGAAAGACGAGGCTGAAATCCGCAACGGTTTGCTGGTGGTCGGCATGGCCTATGAGATCAGCGAAAAATGCGGCAGCATTGATGCGCGGACCCTGCGCGGCATCACGACCTTGCTGAACCTGAAATCCCGCGCGCGCGAGCTGGGCTATTCCAACAGCGAAATCGACGCCTATGTCGACAACAAGCCCGAGAAGAAGCGCCTAGAGGGTATTGCCCGTGCGCAGCTGGTCCAACTGGGTGTGACCCCCGGCGTGGAAGAGACGTATTGCACCGTCGGGCGCGACCAGATGGGCAAGAATACAGGCGTTGGCCGCTTGCTTCACTAAGACGCGGGCAAGCAGCGGCGAAAAAAGCGTCGCTGCGTCTGGCATACGCGTTCGCAACGGGTTAGAACGCCATCCAAACACCCGGCTTCTTGTGGCCGGGCTTGGGTCCGGAAGCCGGAGGCGTTCATGTCCGATCTGCGCAAAATCAACATTGATGGTCAAGTGATCGAGGTTGAAGGGGCGATGACGCTCATTCAAGCCTGCGAAATCGCGGGAATCGAAATCCCGCGTTTCTGCTATCACGAACGTCTGTCCATCGCTGGCAACTGCCGCATGTGTCTGGTCGAAGTCGTCGGCGGCCCGCCGAAACCGACCGCATCCTGCGCCATGCAGGTCCGCGACCTGCGCCCCGGCAAAGACGGCGAGCCACCTGTGGTGAAGACCAATTCGCCGATGGTGAAGAAAGCCCGCGAGGGCGTGATGGAATTCCTGCTCATCAACCACCCGCTGGATTGCCCGATTTGCGATCAGGGCGGCGAATGCGACCTGCAGGATCAGGCGATGGCTTATGGCGTCGACTTTTCCCGCTTTCGCGAGCCAAAGCGCGCGACCGAGGATTTGAACCTTGGACCGCTGGTCGAAACCCACATGACGCGCTGCATTTCCTGCACCCGCTGCGTGCGTTTCACGACAGAAGTCGCTGGCATCCACCAGATGGGCCAGACCGGCCGCGGCGAAGATGCAGAGATCACGTCCTATTTGGGCGAAACGCTGGCGTCCAACATGCAGGGCAACATCATTGACCTGTGCCCGGTGGGCGCGCTGGTGTCGAAGCCTTATTCCTTTACCGCCCGTCCGTGGGAGCTGTCGAAGACCGAATCTGTCGACGTGATGGACGCGCTGGGATCGAACATCCGCGTGGACACCAAAGGCCGCGACGTGATGCGCATTCTGCCGCGCAACCATGACGGCGTGAACGAAGAGTGGATCAACGATAAATCCCGCTTTGTCTTTGACGGTCTGCGCAAGCAGCGTCTGGATACCCCTTACATCCGCGAAAACGGCAAGCTGCGCAAAGCCGACTGGCCCGAAGCGCTGACCGTTGTTGCCGCTGCGATGACGGGCAAAAAGGTGGCCGGTCTGGTCGGCGATCTGGCCCCCGTTGAGGCTGCATTTGCGCTCAAGCAATTGGTTGAAGGTCTGGGCGGCAACGTCGAATGCCGCACCGATAACGCGCAGCTGCCTGCGGGCAACCGCGCCGCTTATGTCGGTACGGCGACGATTGCGGACATTGATACCGCGCAGAACATCGTTCTGATCGGCACCAACCCCCGCGTTGAAGCCCCTGTGCTGAACAGCCGCCTGCGCCGCGCTTGGTCGCGGGGCGGTGACGTGACGCGCTTTGGCACGCCAGTCGATCTGACCTATGAAGTTATCGAAGGCGGCACAGGCCGCGACGCGCTGACCGACTTTGCAAAGCAGGACCACGCTGGCAAAGGCACGCTTGTGATCGTGGGGCAGGGCGCATTGACCGGCTCTGACGGAGAGGCTGTTTTGGGCCATGCCGCACAGATCGCCGCAAGCGCTGGCGGCAAGGTTCTGGTGCTGCACACTGCCGCTGGCCGTGTTGGCGCGATGGATGTGGGCGCTGTGACCGATGGCGGCATCACTGCGGCGATCGACGGTGCAGAGGTGATCTATAACCTTGGCGCGGACGAAGTTGAAATCGCCGCCGATGCCTTTGTGATCTATCAGGGCAGCCACGGCGATCGCGGGGCGCACCGCGCTGATGTGATCCTGCCGGCTGCGGCCTACACCGAAGAAAACGGTCTGTTCGTGAACACCGAAGGGCGCCCGCAGCTTGCGATGCGCGCCAGCTTCCCTCCGGGGCAGGCTAAGGAAAACTGGGCGATTCTGCGGGCCTTGTCCGCAGAACTGGGCGCTGTCCTGCCGTTTGATTCGCTGGCAGCACTGCGCCGGACCTTGATTGCGGCGCACCCGCATCTGGGCCAGATCGACGTGGTTGCTGCGAACGAAGGCGCTGCGCTTGACGCGGGCACGCTGGGCAGCGGTGATTTCGGCTATGCGGTCAAGGACTTCTATCTGTCCAACCCGATCGCACGGGCCTCGAGCCTGATGGCAGAGCTGAGCGCGAACGCCAAACTGCGCGGCGCGGAAAAGATCGCGGCCGAGTGAACATGATGCGGCCCGCCGTTGTTGCGGCCTTGCTGCTGGCGGGCTGCGTTCCGCCGCAGGCCGCGCCAGGTGGGCCGACGTATTTGGGTGTCCGGACCAGCTTGCTGGACGGGGATCTTGTGAACTTTAACGTGGCCCTGACAGGGGCCGCGACACCGGATGCGGTGGAAAAATATGCGCAATGTGCTGCGGCGCAATATGCGTTAATCCGAGGTTACAGTTTTGCGCGTTTGGTGCGCACGAACGTCACCGAAGAGGGTGGCACTTGGGGCGCGGATGCTGTTTACACCATCTCGTCGGACCTGCCGCGCGGATTGGCGACGATTGACGCGGTAGTAACGGTTGCAGATTGCGGAACGTCGGGCATACCGACGGTCTGAAGGACGAAGGGTCAGAGGGAATTATGGTCAACTTCTTCACCACGACGAACACGGGCATCGTCCTGTTGATCTTGGGGCAGTGTTTGCTGCTGCTGATCCCGCTTTTGCTGGCGCTGGCCATGCTGATGTATGCGGACCGTAAGGTCTGGGCTGCTGTGCAGATGCGGCGCGGCCCGAACGTGGTGGGCCCTTGGGGCGTGCTGCAGTCCTTCGCCGACTTTCTAAAGTATATCGTCAAGGAAATCGTCGTGCCTGCGGGCGCTGACAAGGCGGTCTATTTCATTGCGCCGCTGCTGTCCTTTGTTCTGCCGGTCATTGCCTGGTCGGTGATTCCCTTCAACACCGGTTGGGTGCTGTCGGATATCAACGTCGCGATCCTGTTCGTCTTTGCCGTGTCATCGCTGGAAGTCTACGGCGTGATCATGGGTGGTTGGGCGTCGAACTCTAAGTATCCATTCCTTGGATCCCTTCGGTCTGCCGCGCAGATGATTTCTTACGAAGTCTCGCTTGGCCTGATCATCATCGGCATCATCATCTCGACCGGGTCGATGAACTTTGGCGACATCGTCGAGGCGCAGCGCGGCGCTGGTTTGCTGTCGTGGTACTGGGTCGCCCACTTCCCGATGCTGTTCTTGTTCTTCATCTCGGCGCTGGCTGAAACCAACCGTCCGCCGTTCGACCTGCCAGAGGCCGAATCGGAACTGGTCGCTGGTTATCAGGTTGAATATTCGTCCACGCCCTTTCTGCTGTTCATGATCGGCGAGCTGATGGCCGTCGTGCTGATGTGCGCGCTGGTGTCGCTTCTGTTCTTGGGCGGCTGGCTGTCCCCGATCCCCGGTCTGCCTGACAGCATCCTGTGGATGATCCTTAAGATGATGGCCTGCTTCTTTATGTTCGCCATGGTGAAGGCAATCACCCCGCGCTACCGCTACGACCAACTGATGCGGATCGGCTGGAAAGTCTTCTTGCCGCTCTCGCTGATCTGGGTCGTGCTGATCGCATTCCTTGCAAAATTTGAAGTAATGGGTGGCTTCTGGGCCCGTTACACTTGGGGAGTCTAACGATGGACTACGCACGCTCTGCGAAATACTTCCTGCTGTCGGACTTCTGGAAAGGCTTTGGGCTGGGGATGAAGTACTTCTTTGCCCCCAAAGCCACGCTGAACTATCCGCATGAAAAAGGCCCGCTGTCCCCGCGTTTTCGCGGCGAGCACGCCCTGCGCCGTTATGCCAATGGCGAAGAGCGTTGCATCGCTTGTAAACTGTGCGAGGCCGTTTGCCCCGCGCAGGCGATCACCATTGACGCCGCCCCGCGCACGGATGACGGATCGCGCCGCACGACGCGCTATGACATCGACATGACCAAGTGCATCTACTGCGGTTTCTGCCAAGAAGCCTGCCCTGTGGATGCCATTGTCGAAGGCCCGAACTTTGAGTTCAGCACCGAGACACGCGAAGAGCTTTACTACGATAAAGAAAAGCTGCTCGCGAATGGCGACCGTTGGGAAGCCGAGATCGCGCGCAACCTCGAAATGGATGCGCCCTACAGATGAGCCTTGATCAAGCCACATATGAACGCGGCAAGGCACTGTCTGAGGCAGTGAACCCGGGCATGGAAGACGCGCTTGCGGCGCGCTACGATGCTTTGGTGCCTGGCTTGTCGCGCATGGTGGTCGAGGTGCCTTACGGTACATTCTACAGCCGCGGCGTTGTGGAAGAGAAAACACGCCTGCTGGCGACGATTGCGGCCCTCACTGCGATGGGGGGGCAGACCAAGCCCCAGCTTAAGGTCAACATCGCCAGCGCCCGCGCTGTTGGTGCGAGCCGCGCAGAGGTCTGTGAGATTATCTATCAGATGACGCTTTACGGCGGCTTTCCTGCGATGATTAACGCGCTGAATGCCGCGATTGAGGTTTTTGAAGCGGAGGATGCGGCGTGAGCGATGCAAAGAACACTTTTGAGGCCATGATGACCATGGGGCAGGACTGGGTGAAACAGCTCAATCCTGCGATGGAATCTTTTACGCCCAAAGGGTTCGAGACGCTTTGGCCGACGATGCCCAAAGAAATGATGGAAACCTTCTTTGGCAAGGGGTTGAACCCGGACGGTCTAGACGCCAAGACGCGGCTGTTGATGACCCTGATGGGCCTGACGATCATGGGCGCACAGGCCGAGGCGCAGTTGCGCATGACCGTGCGCCATCTGGTCGAGGCCGGGGCCACTGAAAAAGAAGTCGCCGAGACGATTGCGATGGCGGCCATGTTTGGCGGCGTGCCGTCGATGACCAAGGCGATGGAAATCGCCAACGACGTGATGAAAAAGGATGCCGAGGCATGACCCCTTTCGTTTTCACCTTTTACCTGTTCGCGATCACAACGATCATGGGCGGCCTGATGACGGTGCTGTCGCGCAACCCGGTGCATTCCGTGTTGTGGCTGATCTTGGCCTTCCTGTCTTCGGCGGGTCTGTTCGTGATCCTTGGCGCTGAATTTGTCGCCATGCTGCTGATCATTGTCTACGTCGGCGCGGTTGCGGTCTTGTTCCTGTTTGTCGTCATGATGCTGGACGTCGACTTTGCCGAGTTGAAGGCAGAGATGTCTAAATACTTGCCGCTGGGTTTGCTGATCGGCGTCGTCGTTCTGATGCAGCTGGCTATCGCCGTCGGCGCATGGAGCTTTTCGGACGGGATTGATGCGCGCCTCGCTGCGCCGGTGCCGGACACCTACAACACAACCGGCCTTGGTCTGTTGATCTATGATCGCTACATCATTTTGTTCCAACTGTCGGGTCTGATCCTGCTGGTGGCGATGATCGGCGCGATCGTTCTGACCCTGCGCCACCGCGTGGACATCAAGCGCCAGAACGTCATGGCGCAGATGCACCGCGACCCCAAGCTGGCGATGGAACTCAAAGACGTGAAACCGGGGCAGGGCCTGTAAGGCGCTCTCTTTGACCGAAGGATATAGCTGATGTCGAATACCACCATTGCTGCGCTGATCGTTGTGCTGATCCTTGTCTTCGGCGGCGGCTACACCTTTTTCGGCTAAGACCATAAAACGAAGGGCGAACGCCCAGAGGGACACGACATGATCGGACTAGAGCATTATCTTGTGGTGGCGGCGGCGCTGTTCGTCATTGGCATCTTTGGCCTGTTTCTGAACCGCAAGAACGTCATCATCCTGCTGATGAGCATCGAATTGATGCTGCTGGCGGTGAACATCAACTTTGTCGCCTTTTCCAGTTTCCTTGGGGATCTGGTGGGGCAGGTGTTCACGCTGTTCGTGCTGACCGTCGCCGCCGCAGAGGCCGCGATTGGTCTGGCGATCCTTGTCTGTTTCTTCCGTAACCGCGGAACCATCGACGTTGAAGACGTCAACGTGATGAAGGGCTGAACCCATGGAAACGATTATCCTATTTGCACCGCTGGTCGGGGCCCTGATCTGCGGCTTTACGTGGCGGATCATTGGCGAAAAGCCGGCGCAGTGGGTGGCCACTGGTCTGCTGTTCTTGGCCGCGTTCCTGTCTTGGATCGTGTTTCTGGGCTTTGATGGCGTCACACGCGACATCACTGTGCTGCGCTGGATCGAATCCGGCTCGCTTGCGACCGACTGGGCGATCCGGCTGGACCGCTTGACCGCGACGATGCTGATCGTGATCACGACGGTCTCCGCGCTCGTGCACCTTTATTCCTTTGGCTACATGGCGCATGACGACAACTTCAAAGACGGCACGCCTTATCGCGCGCGCTTCTTTGCGTATCTGTCGTTCTTTACCTTCGCCATGTTGATGCTGGTCACCGCCGACAACCTGATCCAGATGTTCTTTGGCTGGGAAGGCGTGGGCGTTGCGTCCTACCTTTTGATTGGCTTCTACTACCGCAAGCCGTCTGCCAACGCCGCTGCGATCAAAGCGTTTGTCGTCAACCGTGTGGGTGACTTCGGCTTTGCCCTTGGTATCTTTGGCCTGTTCTTCCTGACGGACTCGGTCAAGTTCGCTGACATCTTTCCGCAAGTGGCCGATATCGCGCAGACCCAGATCCATTTCTTGTGGACTGAATGGAATGCCGCGAACCTGATTGGCGTGCTGCTGTTCATTGGTGCGATGGGTAAATCCGCCCAGCTGTTCCTGCACACGTGGCTGCCCGACGCGATGGAAGGCCCGACACCTGTGTCCGCGCTGATCCACGCCGCGACCATGGTGACCGCCGGTGTGTTCCTTGTTTGCCGCATGTCGCCGCTGTTCGAATACGCGCCAGAGGCGAAGCAGATGATTGTTTTCGTCGGTGCCTCGACCGCGTTCTTTGCCGCGACCGTGGGTCTGGTGCAGAACGACATCAAGCGCGTCATCGCATATTCCACCTGTTCGCAGCTGGGCTACATGTTCGTGGCTGCTGGTGTGGGCGTTTACTCTGTCGCGATGTTCCACCTGCTGACGCATGCTTTCTTTAAGGCGATGCTGTTCCTTGGCGCGGGTTCTGTGATCCACGGGATGCACCACGAACAAGACATGCGGAACTATGGCGGATTGCGCAAAAAGCTGCCGTATACGTTCTGGGCGATGATGATCGGTACGCTGGCCATCACCGGTGTCGGTATCCCGCTGACCCACTTTGGTTTCGCTGGCTTCCTGTCCAAGGACGCGGTTATCGAATCCGCTTGGGCTGGCGGCACGGGCTATAGCTTCTGGATGCTGGTCATCGCGGCGATGTTCACCAGTTTCTATAGCTGGCGCCTGATGTTCATGACCTTCTTCGGCAAGGCGCGCGGCGATCACCATACACATGATCACGCCCACGAATCCCCGATGGTCATGCTGATCCCTCTGGGTGTCCTGAGCCTTGGCGCAATCTTTGGCGGCATGGTCTGGTACAACAGCTTTTTCGGCGATCACCACAAAATCGAACAGTTCTTTGGCATGACCACGGCAGAGGCACATGCGACCGAAGGCGGCGAAGAGGCTGCCGCAGAGGGTGACCACGCTGTTGCCGGGGCCGAGGCCGAGCACGCTGCCCAGTCCGAAGCTGCGGTTGAAGGCGAGGCTGATCACGGCGACGTTGCTGCGAACACTTACACGCCGGGGCAGGGTGCCATCTATATGGCGGCCGACAATCACGTCATTTATGACGCGCACCACGCGCCTGTCTTGGTCAAGCTGTCGCCGTTCATCGCCATGCTGATTGGTTTTGTCACCGCGTACATGTTCTACGTCCGCCGTCCTGATCTGCCGGGCAAGCTGGCGGCGAACCAGTCGCATCTGTATCAGTTCTTGCTGAACAAATGGTACTTTGACGAAATCTACGGCTTCCTTTTCGTGCGGTCTGCGCTGGCGATTGGCCGCTTCCTGTGGAAGCGCGGCGATGAAGGCACCATTGATGGCGGCATCAACGGTCTGGCCCTTGGCATCGTGCCGTTCCTGACGCGCACCGCTGGGCGGATGCAGTCCGGCTACTTGTTCACCTACGCCTTTGCCATGGTGGCGGGCATCGCGGCCCTGCTGACCTGGGTCACTCTGACCGGAGGGGCCAACTAATGGGCAACCTGCTTTCACTCACCACGTTTATTCCGCTGATCGGCGCTGCCATTCTGGCGCTGTTCCTGCGGGGCAATGACGCGGCGGCACAGCGCAATGCCAAGTGGGTGGCGATGTTTGCCACGTCCGCGACGTTCCTGATTTCGCTGTTCATTCTGTTCCAGTTCGATCCTGCCGATACCGGCTTTCAGATGGTCGAAGAGCATTCTTGGCTTTTGGGTCTGAACTATAAAATGGGCGTCGACGGCATTTCCGTGCTGTTCGTGATGCTGACCACGTTCCTGATGCCGTTGGTGATCGCGTCCTGCTGGGGCGTGGAAAGCCGCGTTAAGGAATACATGATCGCGTTCCTGCTGCTGGAAACGCTGATGCTGGGCGTGTTTATGGCGCTGGACATGATCCTGTTCTATCTGTTCTTCGAGGCAGGCCTGATCCCGATGTTCCTGATCATCGGCATCTGGGGCGGGGCGAACCGCATTTACGCGTCGTTCAAGTTCTTCCTTTATACCTTCCTTGGATCGGTCCTGATGCTGGTGGCCATGGTCGCCATGATCAACATCGCGGGCACCTCTGACATCCCGACGCTGATGACGACGGTGTTCCCGTCGGACGCCTTTACCGTGCTGGGGATCAACATTGTTGGCGGCGCGCAGACGCTGATGTTCCTTGCCTTCTTCGCCAGCTTTGCGGTGAAGATGCCAATGTGGCCCGTGCACACGTGGTTGCCTGACGCCCACGTGCAGGCCCCGACTGCGGGTTCTGTCGTGCTGGCTGCGATCCTGTTGAAAATGGGTGGCTACGGCTTCTTGCGCTTTTCGCTGCCGATGTTCCCCATCGGGTCCGAAGTGATCGGCCCGCTGGTGCTGTGGCTGTCGGCGATTGCGATCGTCTACACCTCTCTTGTTGCGTTGGTGCAGCAGGATATGAAAAAGCTGATCGCCTATTCGTCCGTTGCACACATGGGATACGTCACCATGGGTATTTTTACGGTGAACCAGCAGGGCATTGATGGCGCGATTTTCCAGATGATCAGCCACGGCTTTATCTCTGGCGCGCTGTTCCTTTGCGTTGGCGTGATTTACGACCGGATGCACACCCGCGACATCGACGCTTATGGCGGTCTGGTGAACCGGATGCCGGCCTATGCGCTGATTTTCATGTTCTTCACCATGGCCAACGTCGGCCTGCCGGGCACATCTGGCTTCGTGGGTGAATTCTTGGTCCTGATGGGCATCTTCCAGGTGAACACCTGGGTCGCCGTGATCGCCACCTTTGGCGTGATCCTGTCGGCGTCTTACGGTCTGTGGCTGTATCGCCGCGTCGTCATGGGCGATCTGATCAAGGAAAGCCTGAAGTCGATCACCGATATGACAACCCGCGAGCGGGCGATCTTTGCCCCGCTGGTGGTGATGACCTTGTTGCTGGGCGTCTATCCCAGCCTTGTTACCGATATCATCGGGCCGTCGGTTGGCGCGCTGATCGATCAATACGACACGGCGACCGCGGCGTTTACCGCAGCCACTCAAGTCGCTTTGCACTAAGGAAACGGACCCATGATTTCTGCCGATATCCAGATTGTCCTGCCGGAAATCGCACTGGCGGTCTATGCGATCATCGCCTTGCTGGCGGCCGTTTACACCGTCAAAGACGGGGCGGCGTCGCTGCTGGTCTGGCTGACCTCTGGCATCTTTGTGCTGGTGGCCGCTTGGCTGATGACGAACGGCGCTGATGCGCAGACAGCGTTTGACGGCATGTTTGTCGCCGACAGCTTTTCGCGCTTTGCCAAGGTCACGATCCTGCTGTCCGCCGCCGCCGTCTTGGTGATGAGCGAGCAATACATGGTCGCGCGTAACCTGTTGCGGTTCGAATATCCGCTGCTGGTGGTCTTTGCCGTCGTCGGCATGATGGTCATGGTTAGCGCTGGCGATCTGATGTCGCTTTACATGGGCCTAGAGCTGCAGTCGCTGTCGCTTTATGTCGTCGCGTCCTTGCGCCGTGACAGTGTCAAATCGACCGAAGCTGGCCTGAAGTACTTTGTGCTGGGCGCGTTGTCTTCTGGTCTGCTGCTTTACGGTGCCTCGCTGACCTATGGTTTCACTGGCACGACTTTGTTCTCTGGCATCATGGCCGGCGTGCAGGATCAGCCGTCGCTGGGTCTGCTGTTCGGCCTCGTGTTCCTGATCTCGGGTCTTGCGTTCAAGGTCAGTGCCGCGCCGTTCCACATGTGGACGCCGGACGTTTACGAAGGCTCGCCCACGCCGATCACTGCGTTCTTTGCAACGGCCCCCAAGGTCGCGGCCATGGCGCTGTTTGCCCGCCTGATGTTCGATGCCTTCGGCGGCATCACGGGCGACTGGCAGCAGATCATTGCCTTCTTGTCCGTGATCTCGATGTTCCTTGGATCGATCGCGGCGATTGGCCAGCGCGATATCAAGCGTCTGATGGCTTACTCGTCCATCGCGCACATGGGCTATGCTTTGATGGGTTTGGCGGCTGGCACTGCGCTGGGTGTGCAGGCGATGCTGATCTACATGGCGATCTATGTCACCATGAACATCGGTACCTTTGCCTTTATCCTTGGCATGCAGCGCGATGGTCGCCCGGTGACGGATATCCAAAGCCTGAAGATGTACGCCAAAGACCAGCCCACTCGGGCATTGGCCATGCTGGTGCTGATGTTCAGCCTTGCTGGTGTGCCGCCGATGGTCGGCTTCTTTGGTAAGCTGTATGTGCTGCGTGCCGCCTATGACGCGGGCCTTGCGTGGCTGGCTGTGGCCGGTGTGGTCGCATCCGTGATCGGCGCGTATTACTACCTGCGCATCGTCTACTACATGTACTTCGGCGAAGAGACCGAAAAGCTGGACGCCCCGTCGCAGCCCATCCTTGGCGCGTTCCTGATCGCCTCTGCGCTGATCATGGTCGTCGGCGTGGTCAACCTGTTCGGCGTAGAGCCGATTGCGGCTGCTGCCGCTGCGGCCCTTGTCAACTGATCCAACACAGCACGCCCTCTGGCCAGAGGGCGTGCTGTGCCACCACCTGACGCAGGTGGATAGCACGATGGCAGAGGCGGTGCGCATTGCGCCAACCCTGCAAGCGCCGACTTGGGTGATCGCTGATATCCAGACCGGCGCACGCGGTCGCCGGGGCCGCGCATGGCAAAGCCCGCCGGGCAACTTTGCCGCCACCCTGATTTACCGCCCCAACTGCACCCCGCAACAGGCCAGCCTGCGATCCTTTATGGCCGCCGTCGCCCTGTTCGAGGCGCTGGCGATGTATATTGACCGCACCAAGCTCAGCCTAAAGTGGCCCAATGACGTGCTGCTCAACGGCGGCAAGATCGCTGGCATTCTGCTGGAAACCAGCGGGCAGGGGCCTTACGTCGATTGGCTGTCTGTTGGCATCGGCGTTAACCTTGCTGCTGTGCCCGACGACGTCCGCGACGCGGCCTTTGCGCCCGTGTCCCTGCGCGGCGAAGGCGGGCCAGAGGTCACGCCGGGTGATTTCCTTGTGCGTCTTGCCAATGACTACGCCACGCAAGAGGCGAAGCTGTGGGAATTCGACTTTGACATTATCCGCAGTGACTGGCTCCGCCATGCGGCCCGTCTGGGCGAGGTGATTACCGCCCGCACCAGCCGTGAAGAGATCACCGGCACATTTGACACCATCGACACCGACGGCAATCTGATCTTAACCACCCCCGAGGGGCGCAAGGTCATTCCTGCCGCCGACATCTATTTCTAAAGGGGCGCTGCCCATGCTTCTGGCCATCGACTGCGGCAATACGAATACGGTGTTTTCCATCTGGGACGGCACCCGCTTTTTGGCGACCTGGCGGACCAAGACGGACTGGCAGCGCACGGCTGACCAGTATTTCGTCTGGCTGACGTCCCTGATGCAGATGCAAAAGGTTGATGTGACCATCAACGAAGTCATCGTCAGTGCGACAGTGCCGCGCGTGGTGTTCAACCTGCGGGTTCTGGCCGACCGCTATTTCAACTGCCGCCCCATTGTCGTGGGCAAGCCTGAATGCAAACTGCCCACGCTGCCGCGCGTCGATCCCGGCACCGCCGTTGGTCCGGACCGGCTGGTGAACACGGCTGGTGCCTTTGATCGCCACGGCGGCAACCTGATCGTGGTGGATTTCGGCACGGCGACAACGCTGGATGTGGTCGACGATGACGGCGCCTATGTCGGCGGCGTGATTGCCCCCGGCGTCATGGTCAGCCTAGAGGCATTTCACATGGCCGCCGCCGCGCTGCCGCACGTCGATGTGACCAAGCCAGAGCGCGTGATTGGCACGAATACCGTCGCCTGCATGCAGTCTGGTGCGTTCTGGGGTTACATTGGCCTCGTGAAAGAGATAACCGCACGGATCAAAGCCGAACGCGGCAGACAGATGACCGTCATCGGAACTGGTGGACTGGCCTCTCTGTTTGCACAAGGCGACCAATTATTTGACCGGGTCGAGGATGACCTGACGATGCACGGGCTGACCGTGATTCATCAATACAACAAGGACCTTACATGAGTGCTGCAAAAGCAAACGACCGACTGATCTATATGGCGCTTGGCGGCGCCGGTGAAATCGGCATGAACTGCTACGTCTACGGCTATGGCCCCAAAGGCAAAGAGCGTCTGATCGTCATCGATCTGGGCGTCACCTTTCCCGACATGGATGGCACGCCCGGCGTTGACCTGATTTTCCCCGATATCACCTGGCTGAAAGAACGCCGGGCGCAGATCGAGGGTATTTTCATCACCCACGCCCACGAAGACCACGTCGGCGCGGTTGGCCTGCTGTGGGAACAGCTGGGCGCGCCGATCTATGCGCGTAAATTCACCGCGAACATCGCGCGGCGCAAGCTGCAGGAAAAGGGCCACCCCGACAACGTCGTCACCGTGGTTGAACCTTATCCTGCCGTGATCGACTGCGGCCCGTTCAAGGTATCCTACGTCCCGATCAGCCACTCGATCCCCGAAAGCGCGGGTCTAGTGATCGACTCGGCCGCTGGCCGCATTGTGCACACCGGCGACTTTAAGGTCGACATGACCCCCGTGGTCGGCGACCCGTTCAACACCGCCCTATGGGAAGAGATTGCCAAGGACGGCGTCAAGGCGCTGGTCTGCGACAGCACGAATATCTTCTCTCCGCACGCGGGCCGTTCGGAAATGTCCATCGGTCCAGCGATCACGGAACTGATGCGCAATGCCACCGGCATGGTCGCGGCGACGACCTTTGCGTCGAACATCGCGCGCCTAAAGACACTAGCTGACGCCGCTGTGGCCGCTGGCCGCACGGTTTGCCTGCTGGGCCGGTCGATGAACCGCATGGTCGAAGCGGCCAAGGAAACCGGTCTGCTGACCAATTTCCCCGCCACGATCGGGCCAGAGGATGCGGTCAACGTGCCGCGCAATCAGCTGATGTTGCTGGTCACCGGCTCTCAGGGTGAACGCCGCGCTGCGTCTGCCCAGCTGTCGCAAGGCAGCTATCTGGGGCTGAAGCTGAAAGAAGGCGACACCTTCCTGTTCTCGTCCAAGACGATTCCGGGTAACGAAAAGGGTGTGATCCGCATCATGAACCAGCTGAGCGAGCTGGGCGTGGATATCGTCGACGACGATGGCGGCAAGTATCACGTCTCTGGCCACGCGAACCGACCCGATCTGGAAACGATGCACCAGATCATCAAGCCGCAGTTCCTGATCCCGATGCACGGCGAGCACCGTCACCTGCGTGAACACGTGAAGGTCGCAGGTCAGTTCGGCCTGCCCGGTATCGTGGCCGTCAATGGTATGATGATCGACCTGTCGGGCAACCAGCCCACCGTTGCTGAATACGTCGAAACCGGTCGCACCTATCTGGACGGCTCGGTTCAGATTGGCGCGATGGACGGCGTTGTACGTGACCGGATCCGGATGGCCTTGAATGGCCTCGCCGTGGTCACGGTGATCATCGACGAAAACGATGAACCGCTGGGCGATCCTTGGGTCGAACTGTCGGGTCTGACGGAAACCGGACGCTCCGACTCTGCCCTTGCAGAAATCATGGAGGCCGATCTGGCGCAATTCATTGGCCGCGCAGACGCCAAGACGATCCGCGATGATGTGAAGCTTGAAAAAGAGCTGAAGAACGTCGCGCGCCGCTCTGCCCAAGGTGAGATTGGCAAAAAGCCCGAAGTCATCGTTGTGATCAGCCGTCTGGGCTGATCACCGCATCAGGTAAAGCAAAAGGGCGCTGGATCAGATTGATCCAGCGCCCTTTTTTATGTCCGAACAGACCGTTGCTGTCCTTCATTTCCTCGGTTGAAAATATATCGGGTGGCTGTTTGGTACGCCAATGGTTCATGAACCAGCCAGCGATGGGCAGCGCCCCGGCGGATCGACTGGGCAAAACCCAGTCGATCCATTTTGCTTAACCGTTGCTACGCTCTTGAAAGCTTTTCGCAATGAATTCAGGTGTGTCGTCACCCATACCAATCACATTGTCAGCGCGCCCGCCACGGTCGCGGTTGCCGCGGTCGTTACCATTGCGATTGTTGTCATGCCGTTCGTTCCGGTCGTTTCCGTTCCGGTCCGATACATTGCGATCTTGCGGCCCGCGATCTTGGGGGCCACGGTTGCGGCCGCCACGGCGATTGGCTTGCGCCGCGTCAGGCGCTTGCGCAGGTTCTTGCTCTGCAACAACGACCGGCGTTGGTGTTGCAACAGCTTCTGCGACAACTTCTGGCGCTGCGGGCACTGGGTTTACAGCCTCTGGCGCAGTGTCCCGGCGCGTGCGGCTGCGCCGTGTGCGGCGTTCGGGGCGCGGTGCGTCGGTTGCTTCTGCCGCAGGTGCGGCTTCGGCTTGCGGTGCAGCCTCGGTCGTTTGATCTGCAACCGCTTCTACCGGGGCAGTGGCTGCTTTGCGTGGACCGCGTGTGCGCGAGCGGCGCGGCTTTTCCTCGCGCGGGGCATCAACGTCGTCAATCGGGGACGTCGTCGTCGGCGGTGTCACATCGCCCATCAGGTTTTCAAGCCGCGGGATCGGGGCTTGTACCAGACGTTCGACGTCAGCCAGGTTCTTTTCATCGCGCGGCGCGCAAATCATGATCGCAACGCCGGACCGACCAGCACGGCCGGTGCGGCCAATCCGGTGGACGTAATCCTCGGCGTGGCTGGGCACGTCGAAGTTAAAGACGTGTGTCACGGCGGGAATATCAAGCCCGCGTGCGGCGACATCGGATGCCACCAGAAAGCGGATCGACCCATCGCGAAAGCCGTCCAGCGTACGCGTGCGGTGCGACTGGTCCAGATCGCCGTGGATCGGTTCGGCGTTCATGCCGTGCTTTTTCAGCGACTTGGCGACCACGTCCACGTCGGACTTGCGGTTGCAAAAGATGATCGCGTTGGAACAGGCGTCGCCTTCGGCGGCGATCAGGCGGCGCAGCAGCTCGCGCTTTTCCGCATCGGCCTTGGTCTTGTTGGAACCTTGAAACAGCACCACGCCTTGCTTGATATTCGCACCAGTCGAGGCTGCACGTGCGACTTCGATCTTGGCAGGATTGGACAAGAAGGTATTGGTAATGCGCTCGATCTCCGGTGCCATCGTGGCCGAGAAGAACAGCGTCTGACGCGTGAAGGGCGTCATTTGGAAGATACGTTCAATATCCGGGATGAAACCCATGTCCAGCATGCGGTCAGCTTCGTCGACGACCATGATTTTCACGTCGGACAGAATCAATTTGCCACGCTCGAAATGGTCGATCAGGCGGCCGGGCGTCGCGATCAGCACATCGACACCTTTGTCGATCAGCTGGTCTTGCTCTTTGAACGAGGTGCCGCCGATCAGCAGCGCCTTCGTCAGCTTGGTGTATTTGGCATAGGCGTCAAAGTTTTCCGCAACCTGCGCCGCCAATTCCCGCGTTGGGGCCAGCACCAGCGACCGGGGCATCCGCGCCCGGGCACGTCCGCGGCCCAGCATGTGGATCATCGGCAGGGTGAAACTGGCGGTTTTGCCGGTGCCCGTCTGGGCGATCCCAAGCACATCGCGCCCTTCAAGGGCGGGGGGAATCGCGCCAGCCTGAATCGGCGTCGGCGTCTCGTAGCCCGTATCGGCAATTGCCTTGAGCACTTTGGGATCGAGGTTAAGGTCAGAAAACTTGGTCATGTAGCCCTTTCAGAAATGCGGCTTATCCGGCCGCAGAACTGCGCGGCCCGCCCGACCGGATTGTCGGGGCGTTCGACAGGCATCGCGTTACGCCAATAATGCCCAATCGTCAAGGTTTAGGCGGAACAGCACCGTCTTTGAAGGCGTTGAGGTGCAAATAACACCGAAAGGACACGACATGATCAAGAAGCATGGCACGGCAAACTGGCAGGGCACGCTGAAAGATGGAATCGGCAAGGTGTCGACTCAGACGGATGCGTTGAACGATCATCCCTATGGTTTCAAGGCCCGGTTCGAAGATGGCCCCGGCACTAATCCCGAAGAACTGGTCGGCGCAGCCCATGCCGCGTGTTTCGCGATGGCGATGTCGCTTAACCTTGGTGAAAAGGGTTATACAGCAGATAACATCGACGCCAAATCAACGGTGTCGCTCGAAGAGGTCGATGGCGGTTTTGCTGTCACAAAGGCACATATCGAGGTCACTGCGACAATCCCCGGAATTTCGGACGCAGACTTTTTGGCTGTTGCGCAGGCTACGGAAAAAGGCTGCCCAATCAGCAAGTTGCTGAATGCTGAAATCACGATGGATGCCAAGCTCGTCTGATTTTCGACTTTGTGCGTATGATGATGGGGGCAGCATATTGCTGTCCCTTTTCGTTGGGACGGTCCCACTATCCGTCATCCACTTTCGCTAAAACGCGGGCAAATGCCTCTGCCGGGACGGTGCCGTCATAGCGTCCACGCAGTCCCCAAACGCGCAGCGGCAGGCCGGTTTGCGCGGCAATGCTGAACGCAGTTTCGCTGAGTGTAATCACGCCCACTTCGGCCGGTTGGCAGCCGTCTATGCAATGGGTCAGAAGGCGATCATGGGCGGTATAATCCAGCGTATGCCCGCCAGAGGTTATGCGGTCGATCCGCGGGCCATTCGCGTCCCGCCTTCGGACATTGGTGAAAACGCCAAAGGCACGCCCATCCGGCCCCAGGGTAATGACCGGCCGCGCGGTCATCAGGCCATTGCCATCCGCGCCGCGGAACACTTCCCTTTCCTGCGTTGTAAATGTCGTCGTGCCGCGCCAGCCATCGTAGGATTGCAAGACGTCATCCCTGATCGGGATGCAGGCGGACAAAAACAGGATCAAACACAACCATCGCATACCGTCACTTTGGACGTATCGGGTTAACTATTACTGAACGAATCTAAGACAAAAAGGTCGTGTGATAGGCGACCAGCCGATCGAAATGAGCTTGCAAAGAGCGTTTGAGGTGCCGCTCGTCCTTAACGGTTTGAATATAGTCCACCAGCGATAGGTAATGCGCGATCTGGCGGGGCAGGCGCTGCGCGGGGCGCAGGCGGTCTTGGCGTTCGTCTTCGGCGATGACCTGCACGATCTGCGGCGCGGGCAGGTCGGCGGACAGGTCGGTGTCGCTGGTCATGGCCTTGCCATTCATCAGCTGGTTCTGGGCGTCGAATGTTGCGAATAGATAAGCCTCTAGCGCGGGAATGGCGCTTGGGTCCGCGACGGGCCACGCCTTGACATAGGCGATTTCCCAGACGTCGATCATGCGGTTGGCGATGATGTCTGACCGAGCAGATGTCAGGTGTCGCCGCACGCGGGACCGGATGCCGTCAACGGATTGGCCGACGTAGATCGGCACGCCGTCCAGATCGCACAGGGCGTAGACGCCGATTTGGTCGGTCAGATCCTTGATCTGGCGCGCGCGGTAAGCCTTGGGATCGATCACGCGGCGGACCGGATGCGACGCGTATGGCGGATCAGCGGCTGGAAAATATGGGTGTCCAAATGGCGCACGACGGGCACAGCCACGCCGTCACCGGACAGGCGGTAGGCGTCGTTAAACCGCGCGGGCAGGCGGTAACTGTCGGGCAGGCCCATCAGGCGCGCGGCCTCGCGTGTTGAGAGCAAGCGGGCGGTGACAGTGCCGTCGCGCACGATCAGGACAGTCTGCCGGGATGATCCGCCACCCGGCGTGCGCAGGCAGCCTGCGATGCCGTCAAAGCGGACCTCTGCCCGCTGCACGGTTTGGCCCAGCCCATCAGGACGGCCGCGTTTATAGACGGTGCCGACGTGCAAGCCGCCCGCGTCGACCGCATCTTGCACGCGGGCGCGGTGGGGGGCGGTCATCAGGCTCAGCAAGCGGTCCAGGCTGGTGGGCGTCATCACGTCGGGCGCGGCGGTGTCGATCAGGTCGGCCAGCGCTGCATTAGGACGTGCGGGGTCGGGCAGGGTCCACCAGATCCAGCGCTGCGCCAGTTTGCGTGGCAATGCGGCATGGGCGGCGCGGATGCGGTCCGTATGAAAGGTGCCGCTGGGGGCATCTTGGGTCAACCCGGCGGGCAGGTCCAGATCATCGCGCACGGCGATGACAAAGACGCGGGGACGGCTTTGCGGTAGGAAATGGCGAGCGTCAATCTCCATCGCGCCGCAGCGATAGCCGCAGGCAGCGAAGGCGTCGACGACCGCCTGAAAATCCCGGCCCCCGTGGCTGGACAGCAGGCCCGTGACGTTTTCAAACGCAAGAATGCCGGGCGCAAAGCCGCCCGCGCGCGCCGCGCGAACGTGTTCGATCCATGCAAAAAACGTCGATGACCGCGCACCCGCAAGGCCGGACCGGTGGCCAGCAAGGCTGAGGTCCTGACAAGGGCTGCTGGCCCAATATAAATCAATCGGTTGTTGCAAAAGGGCAGGGTCAAGCGCCGCGATATCACCGCAGATCAAACCATCCGGCCCCCAATTTTCCGCATAGGCTGCGCATTTGCCCGCATCAATGTCATTGGCAAAAGCTAAATCCCAGCCGTCCGACAAGGCCGCCCTGACCATGCCCGCACCCGCGAAAAATTCGGCAAATCTGGGGGTGGGCGGGGTCATTTCTGTCCTTTCAGCTTCGAACAGAATAGGAACGGGGCGGGTTTTTCACAAGGCAAAACCCGCCCCAATCGATGTCCTTTAGACCATCATTTCCTTGGTCGCCGACAGCTTGATATCCGGGTAATCGCGGCCCACGCGGTCGATGTCCCATTGTAGGCGGGTCAGGAACACGGTGTCGCCGTCGTTATCCAGCGCGATGTGCTGTTTGTTGGCGGCGGCGAATTTATCCACCGCGTCGCGTGTGCCGTGCACCCAGCGGGCCGATGTGAATTGCGAGCCTTCAAAACGGACGGGCAGGCCGTATTCCATCTCGATCCGGCTGGCGAGCACTTCGAACTGCAGGGCACCGACGACGCCGACGATAAAGCCGGAACCAAAGGTCGGTTTGAACACCTTGGCCGCGCCTTCTTCGGCAAACTGCATCAGCGCCTTTTCAAGGTGCTTGGCCTTCATCGGGTCGCCCGCGCGGGCGGTTTGCAACAGCTCCGGCGCAAAGGACGGGATGCCAGTCACTTTCAGCGCTTCGCCCTCGGTCAGGGTGTCGCCGATGCGCAGCTGGCCGTGGTTGGGGATGCCGATGATATCGCCGGCCCAGGCCTCTTCGGCCAACTCGCGGTCGGCGGCGAGGAACATCACCGGGTTGGTGATTGCCATCTGCTTTTTGCTGCGCACGTGGGTCAGCTTCATCCCGCGTTCAAAGTGGCCCGACGACATGCGGACAAACGCCACGCGGTCGCGGTGCTTTGGGTCCATATTGGCCTGCACCTTAAAGACAAAGCCGGTGACAGGCGTCTCCTCTGGCGCGATCATGCGGGGTTCGGCGCGCTGGATCTGCGGCTCTGGTCCGTAGGTCGCGATTCCTTCCATCAGTTCCTTAACGCCGAAAGAGTTGATGGCAGAGCCGAACCAGATCGGGGTCATGGTGCCCGCCAACATCGCGTCGTGATCCAGCTTTGGCATCAGTTCTTGCGCCATCTCGATCTCTTCCAAGAAGGTACCAAGCAGCTCTGCGGGGATCAGTTCCTTGAGTTTCGGATCAGACAACCCGCTGATGCGCACGGATTGCGCGACCTTGTTGCGGTCGGCGCGGTCCATCAGGTCCAGCCGGTCGTTCAGGATGTCATAGGTGCCGATGAATTCACGGCCCTTGCCGATTGGCCAAGACGCAGGCGTCACGTCAATCGCAAGATTTTCCTGAATCTCGTCAATGATTTCAAAGGTATCGCGGCTTTCGCGGTCCATCTTGTTACAGAACGTCAAGATCGGCAGATCGCGCATGCGGCAGACTTCGAACAGCTTTTGCGTCTGGCTTTCCACGCCCTTTGCGCCGTCGATCACCATGACGGCGGCGTCCACGGCGGTTAGCGTGCGATAGGTGTCTTCGGAAAAGTCAGAGTGGCCGGGCGTGTCCACCAGATTGAACCGGTAGCCGTCAAAATCGAACGACATGGCAGAGGCCGAGACGGAAATGCCCCGGTCCTTTTCCATCTGCATAAAGTCAGAGCGCGTGCGCCGTGCTTCGCCCTTGGCGCGCACCTGTCCAGCCATCTGAATAGCGCCGCCATACAGCAGGAATTTTTCAGTCAGCGTCGTCTTACCAGCGTCCGGGTGCGAGATGATCGCAAAGGTCCGGCGGCGGGCGATTTCGGGCGGAAGGGCAGGGCGATTTGTCATGGCTGATCCTGTAACCTGCGGCAGGGGTAAGGGCAATGCGGGGCTGTGGATCACGCGCTGCATCCCTGTCATGCAAAGAAGTTAGCCTAAATCAACCTGTGGGCTGCTTTCGCCATATTCTTGCCGAACCATTTTGTGATTAATCATTTAGCAACTATTGGAAGAACCAAGAGAGATTCTTTGATGAAATTAGTAATGAGTGCGATCGCTTTGGCTAGCCTTGCAGCCTGCGGCGGAGCCGGGACAGACTTGTCACCGCAAGTGCCGACATTATCGCAGTTTGAAACCAGCGTCCGCAGCTTTGGCGCGACGGCTGACAATATCGACAGCATGACGGATACGGTGCCGCGCAATATTCCCTCTACGGGCACGTCGACGTTCAGTGGTCCCGCGCTTTTGTCGGTGGACGGGTTCACAAACAGCTATGCCATGACGGGCGATTCGCGTTTGACCGTCAACTTTGCCAATGACGACATGAGCGGCGGTGTCACGAACTTCAGGGGCGTGGATGAAAACGGTCGCGGTGTGAATGTCGGGGGGCAGATCGCCTTTACCGATGGTCTTGTCGGCTCGGACGAGACGTCCGGGCTGTTTGCGGTCGATTTCAACGGCAACCTGACCGCCGGTTCAGACCGGATTGCACTGGACGGGATTGCCATTGGCTATTTCGAAGGCAACCGCACGTCAGGGTCCATCCGCACGCGGGCTATTCAGGCCTTCAGCGGCACCAGCGGCTCCTTCTTCGCCGACCAGGGGTTTCGACCGTCGATGACCGCGACGATGAACGGCAACTCTGCGGTTGCCGACTTTGCTTTCGTGGGCGAAAACTAAGGCCGCTATACGATAGCACACCCCCCGTCATCGCATGACGGGCCGGGTCTGGTGCAAGGATTGGGGCAAGGCCGCGCGGTTTGCGGGGCTTTGCCCTTTTTGTTTTCAACAGGATCACTGCCATGACCGTCAATCCCCTTCGCACCGCGATCAGCGTAACCGCCCTTGCCGTCATGACAGCCTGCGGCGGCGCTGGCGTGCCCGTGACGACCTTGCCGCAGGTGCCGGATAATAGCCGGCTTAGCCTTGCGGAAATTCAAAGCGTGCAGGAGCAGATTGCGCCCGCCTACGATAGAAACGACCCGACACTAAAGCAGCAGGTGCCGGTCAGCGGCGGGTCCAATTATCTAGGTTATGTGACCGGCGATCTGAGCGTGCCGGGCCGCCGCACCGATGTTGCTGGCGTCATGCAGATGGGCGTTGATTTCAGCACGGACCGCGTGGGCGGCACGGCGGGTAATTTTGTGACCTCTCAAGGGGCCCCGATTGACGGCGTGCTGACCTTGTCGAACGGCCGGCTTGACCGCGATTTGAACCGCTCTCAGGTGACGATCCGGTCCGACGTGGATGGCACGCTGCGCACTGGCGCAGGAGAGACGGTCCGCGTTGACGGCGTCATAACCAACGGCGGCTTCAAGGGCTCCAGCGGTCAGTTCATCGGCGCGCCAATGTATGGCGATATCACTGTCAGCAATGGCAATGCGGTCGAAGGCGGCACCTTTGGCCTGACCGGCATTCTGGCCCGCGAATAATCCTGCGGGGCTTGGCGGATTAATCTTTGATTAACCGCGAGGCGTCAGTTTAGCCCCCATCAGATCATGGGGGCTGAACAGATGATCACGCGGTGCTTGGGCGGTGCGATGCTGCTGTGTTTAGCCGGTTGCGGTGGTGGCGGGGGCGGCAATGAAAACGGCGGGCCGACGCCGGGGCAGATTGACGGCCAAATTGACGGACAAGATGTCAGCGACCCGAGCTTGCTGCCGACGACAGGCCGCGCCAGCTATGACGGTTATATGCGCGCCGCCCTGCCAACAGGAGAGGACGGCGCGCGCGTCGAATACCTCGCCGATCTGACGCTGGCGATGAATTTTGGCGCGGGCTTTGACCAGATCCGCGGCCAAGCCAGCGGGTTCGAGGCGCGCGACGGCGTCCCTTTGTCCGGCGGTCTGGCGATTACCGATGGCAGCATTTTTCGCGGCACGGACAGCAGCGCCGCTTATAGCTTTGACGCTGATTTGGACGGCACCCTGTCGGACGGCAGGGCCAGTTATACCATCGATGCCAGTATGGACGGCGAGTTTATCAACCAGACCCAAACCGCCGTGCGCGGGCTGGTGTTTGGCGATATCACAGGACCGGCAGGGCAGGATATTTTTGACGGCACCTTTGCCGGAACGCGCATTCCAGAGTGATCAGTCGCGCGACGCCTGGCGCAGCAACGACACCGCATCGCCTGACGACAGCAAGGACTCGCGCACTTCATAGTCATGATGCGGCCGGTGCCCATGCCCCCGGCGCACTTCTTCGTCCAGATGGTCGGGCAGGGCCGCGCGGGTGCGCGGGTCGATCAGCAGGGATTCTGCGGCGATCCCCTCGGCATAGATGATCTGGTGCTGATCAAACAGCAGCTGGAAATAGTCAACAAAACCGCCGGCTTGCTGGAATACCGTCTCTCCGTTGATCAGGTGGCGGACCTTGACCAGCACCTCGTTCCGGCCCGCGCCTAAACGGTCTTGCCGTTGGTAGACGAACAGGCGGTGGTCGGGGCTAAGGATCAGGTCATTGGCGTTATGCAGCGCGCCCCTGCGGATCACGACGGGGGCAAATTCACCGACGGCGCGCAGGGTCGATTCGCCGACCCAGCGCACGGGCTGGGGGCCGTCATCGCGGGTCAGAACCTTGTCGCCGACGCGGACGTCTTCAATCGGAACCTGCGCACCCGATGACATGGTGATCCGGGTGCCGCGGGTAAAGGATACGCTGGCGACCTCTGCAAAGCGCATGGGCGCGATCTGCCGGTCGACGCCGACAAGGCGATAAGGCGTGCCCGATTTCAGGTTCGCAAGCGGCAGCATATAGACGGCTTCGACACCGCCAGCGACCACCTCGACCAGGATAAGCGCCTCGTAGGTTTTGCCATCGACGGCCATCAAGGTGATGCAGCAATCCAGAAACACATCGCTGTCCGGCATCCCGGTTTGCCCGCCCGGTGCGACCTTAAACTGCCCGCTGACGTCCGTCGCGCTAAGCGATAGGGCCAAAGCGCGCGATACGGGTGACATTTCATAGATGTCGTCCAGCACCAATTCGTCAGCAAAGGTCAACGGCTCGCCAAAGGCGACGCCATCAGTCACGCAAAACGTGGTGGCAGAGAGCACCTGCACGCTTTGAACCTGGGCCGTTTTTTGCGTCATGGACAATCTTAAACAATTAGATGCAAGTTAACGAGTCTGCATCTGGGGTCAATGTTATCGCAGTCAATCTATGATCGCCGAGCGATTGCTGTATGTTAACCGATGTAGTGTTAATAAACCGGCTTATTGCTGGATAGGGAGTGACAGGATGGACCTGAACATCAAGGGGAAAACCGCGCTGGTTTGCGCATCTTCGCGTGGACTTGGGCGCGGCTGCGCCGAAGCCTTGGCCGAGGCTGGTGTTGATCTGGTGCTGAACGCTCGCGGCGCGCAGGCGCTAGAGCAGACCGCGCAAGAGATCCGCGACCGCTGGGGCGTCAAGGTGACAACCGTCACAGGCGATGTGTCGAACGAGGACGACCGCGCCGCATTGATCAAAGCGGCGCAGGGCGTTGATATCCTTGTGAACAACGCTGGCGGCCCGCCCCCGGGCCTGTGGTCCGATTGGAACCGCGACGATTTCATCAAGGCGCTGGACGCCAATATGCTGGCCCCCATTGCGCTGATGACGGCCCTGCTGCCAGGCATGATCGACAAGGGCTGGGGCCGGGTCGTGAACATCACCTCTGGTTCGGTCAAGGCACCGATCCCGCAACTGGGCCTGTCCAACAGCGCCCGCGCGGGCCTGACCGGCTATGTCGCCGGCACCTCGCGGCAGGTTGCGCCATTTGGCGTGAACATTAACAACCTGCTGCCCGGTATCCACGACACCGACCGCGCCGCATCGCTTGATGGTGGCGTGTCCAAGGCGCAGAACATCTCGGTCGAAGATGCCCGCGCGCAGCGGATCGCGACGATCCCGGCCCGCCGCTACGGCACGGCCGAAGATTTCGGCGCGATGTGTGCGTTCCTGTGCTCTGACCGGGCGCAGTTTATCGTCGGGCAGAACATCCTGCTGGACGGCGGCGCGGTCAACGCGACGCTGTAAAACATTTGGCATGCGCGGCGCTTTGACAGTGCCGCGCGTGCTGCCTTGCCCTTGGGGGCAGGGATTGCTAGGCCATGCCTTAGTATTTCGCTAGAGTATGCCATGACCGCCACGCCGCGCCTTGAAATCAGTCACATCGCCAAAAGCTTTGGCGGCCAAAAGGTCGTCGATGATGTCAGCCTGAGCGTGATGCCGGGGCAGGTGACCTGCCTGCTGGGCCCCTCTGGCTGCGGCAAATCCACGACATTGCGGATGATCGCTGGGGTGGAATCGCCCGATGCGGGGCAAATCCACGTCGATGGCCAGCTGATTTGCGGCGACGGGCGCGACGTGCCGCCTGAAAGCCGGTCGATCGGTCTGATGTTTCAGGATTTCGCCCTGTTTCCGCACCTCAGCGTCGCGCAAAACGTGGCTTTCGGCCTCAAGCTTGACCGCCGCGCGGCCCGCGCCCGCGTCGAAGAATTGCTGGGCAAAGTCGGCATGGGCCGCCATATCGACCGCTTCCCGCACGAGCTGTCGGGCGGCGAGCAACAGCGCGTTGCACTGGCCCGCGCACTGGCACCGCGGCCCAAAGTCATGCTGATGGACGAGCCGTTTTCGGGCCTTGATGACCGTCTGCGCGATGACATCCGGGATGAAACCTTGGACGTGCTCAAGGCCGAAGGCACCGCCGTCCTGCTGGTCACCCACGAGCCGGGCGAGGCGATGCGCATGGCGGACGAGATTGCGTTGATGCGCGATGGCCGGATCGTGCAGCGCGGCGCGCCTTACAACATTTACAACACGCCGGTTGATCGCAAGGCGGCTGCATTCTTTAGTGATATCAACGTGATTCGGGGCGAAGTGCGCGGGGCGTTGACCGACACGCCCTTCGGCCAATTCCTTGCCCCCGGTGTGCCGGACGGCACGGCGGTCGATATTTGCATTCGTCCGCAGCACCTGAAAATCGACTTTGACCGCGCGGGCCGTGGCCCGAACCCAACCCCGATGGAAGGCACACCCGCGCGCGGTGTCGTGCAGCGGGCGCGGTTCATGGGATCAGAATCCTTGGTGGAATTCCGCATGGATTACGATGGCACGATCTTGCGGGCGCAAATCCCGTCGGTGTTCCTGCCCAAACCGGGCACGCCGCTATGGATCATGATCCGCCGCGATCGGTGTTTTGTGTTTCCGGCAGCAGCGTAAAAAGTCTTCGTCCAAAGTCGTTTAAGGCCCTAAGGCTTTTCGCCTGACATATCTTTGCCCAGCCGCGCCGCGCGCCCGCCGCGCCGCTGGGTGATCTGACCGGACCTGTTTGGCAGCTCTTCCATCACAGCGCGCCGCGCGTCAGGCATCATGCGCGACCACGATCCGATTTCGTCGATCGTGCGCAAACAGCCGGTGCACAGCCGGCTGGCCGGGTGGATGACGCAAATCTTGATGCAGGGGCTGTCGATTTCGTCGCGTTTCCAGACATCGTCGGTCATGGGTTAGCCTTCATATGGGTGATCCGGTCCAGCGCGCCTTGCAGGATATAGGCGGCGGCGACGTGGTCAATCACTTCGGCGCGGCGCTTGCGGGATGTGTCGGCTTCCAGCAGGGCGCGGGTGGCGGCGACGGTGGACAAACGCTCGTCCCAATAGGTGATTGGCAGCGGTGTCAGCCGTTCCAGATTGCGGGCAAAGGCGCGGGTGGCTTGGCAGCGCGGCCCTTCGCTGCCGTCCATGTTCAGCGGCAGGCCCAGCACCAATCCGGTGATCTGGCGCTTTTCGCACAGCGCAAGCAGCGCGGCGGCATCCAGCCCGAATTTCTTGCGCTTAATCGTTTCCGTCGGGGTGGCCACGCCGCGCATCACGTCGGACACGGCAACGCCAATCGTCACGGTCCCAAGGTCCAGCCCCGCCAGTGCGCCAAAGGCGGGGACGTTGCCCAAAAAGCTGCTGACGTCTTCGCAGATCATTCCGCGACCCCAGCAGATTGCGCTGCGGTTTCAATTGTTTGCAAGGCGATGTTGTCACCGGCAAAGGCGGTTTGCGCCTCCGTATAGACGGTGCGCGCTTCCTCGGTCTGGCCCAGCACGCCGTAGGCAGAGATCAGCCGCGCCCAGTCCGCAGCAGGCCCGCCTTCGGCGGCCAGACGGCCTGCAAGTTGTGCCACCATGCCGCCGATCATCGCGGTGCGGTCTTCTTCTGTCATGTCTTCGGCGGCTGCGATATCCGCCGCGCCGGGACCGCGCAGATCGGGCAATTCATATTCCACACCCGCGCGGGCGGCGGCACCTGCAATCTGGGACCGGATTAACTCGCCGTGAAAGGACGTGTCGCCGCTGTTGGCAATGGGGCGCCAAAAGCGCAGCGCAATGTCGGATCGTCCGGTTTGGTCATAGATCGCGCCGATGTAATACCGCCCAGCGACGTTTGCTTCGTCCCGGGTCAGGATCGCGCGGGCGACGGTTTCAGCCTCTGGCGACACGATGCCATTCGCGGCGGCCACCATCAGGTCAATTTCGCGTTCCAGGTCTTCCATCGGAACGTCGTCACCCTTCAGCGCAACCACGCGCGCCTGTGCGCGGGCCGCCGCGCCATAGTTGCCAAGACGGGTTTCGTGAAAGGTCAGCAGCGTCCAGCCTTGCAGATCATCGGGACGGGTCGGGACCATCGTGCGCAACTGGTTGATCTGCTCTAGGTAGTCGGTGGGTGCATCGACCGGGGGCAGGGTCGGGGCTGCAGCCTCGAGCGCGGCCTGATCGGGGCGGGTGTCCCGCATCACCTCGGCCTCGGCAAGGCGGGCAGCGAGGGGCTGATCGGGATCGCCGGGCGCACCCAGTTGCAGGTAGGTGTAGCCGCCAACGCCAAGCAACATGACGCCCACAACGCCCGCAACCGCGATGTTTGCACTGCGCGGCGCGGTGCCTGTGACCTGATGCGTGCGGCTGACGGCCAGCAGACGGCGGGCGATCTCGGCGCGGGCGCGCTCTGCCTCATCGGCGTTCAGCACGCCGCGGGTGATGTCGCGGTCGACCTCTTCCAGCTGGCCTTTGTAGATCGCCACCTGCGGGTGGTCATCGCGCGCAACTGCCGGGCGCAGTAACGGCGCCGCAAGTAGCGACGCAAGGCCAAGCGCCATGACAATGCAAATGATCCAGAACATGCTGTTCCCCCTTGGGTTCGCGCCTTACCTAAGCGGTCACGGCCCCTGTGAAAACCCCGCGTAAGGCCCCCTGCGACAACGCGGGCATTGCCCAACCGCAGGGGATGTCGCAAACCTCGTCTGTCTTGCCGCTGGCGCACAGCTTCGGTATGTCTGTTTTGTTCAGGAAAGGCGGGTAAGACCCGCACAGGCCTTGAAGGATTCGAGCCTCATGAAACGCTATTCCGCCTTTGCCATCGCCCGCGAAGCTTTTCGTCAGCACAGCGGCTGGACCCGCGCATGGGGGCAGGCCGAACCAAAGCCGCGCTATGATGTGATTATCGTCGGTGCTGGCGGCCACGGGCTGGCGACGGCCTACTACCTTGGCAAGAATTTCGGCATCACCAATGTCGCGGTGCTGGAAAAGGGCTGGCTGGGCGGCGGCAATACGGGCCGCAACACGACGATCATCCGCAGCAACTATCTGCAGGACCCCTCTGCCGCGATCTATGAAAAGGCGCGCAGCCTGTACGAGGGGCTGTCTCAGGACCTGAACTATAACGTCATGTTCAGCCCGCGCGGCGTGATGATGCTGGCGCAAACCCAGCACGAAATCCGCGGCTATCAGCGCACGGTGCATGCCAACAACTTGCAGGGCGTGACGACGGAATGGATCAGCCCCGCGCGGGTGAAAGAGCTGTGCCCGATCATGAACATCGACGGCCCGCGCTATCCGGTGCTGGGCGCACTGTGGCAAGCGCGCGGCGGCACGGCGCGCCATGACGCGGTCGCGTGGGGCTATGCCCGCGCCTGCGCCGATATGGGCATGGATATCATCCAGCAGTGCGAAGTCACGGGCGTCACGACTGAGGCTGGCAAAGTCACCGGCGTGAACACCACGCGCGGCGATATCAAATGCGGCAAGCTGGGCATGGTCGTCGCAGGCCACGCCAGCGTTTTGGCGCAAAAGGCGGGCTTTCAGCTGCCCATCGAAAGCGTCGCGTTGCAGGCCTTGGTCAGCGAGCCGATCAAGCCTTGCATGGATGTCGTCGTCATGGCGAACACGGTCCACGGCTATATGTCCCAGTCCGACAAGGGCGAGATGGTCATCGGCGGCGGCACGGACGGCTATAATAACTACACCCAGCGCGGCAGTTTCCATCATATCGAAGAAACCGTCCGCGCCTTGGTCGAAACATTCCCCATCGTCGGGCGGCTGAAAATGCTGCGCCAGTGGGGCGGGATCGTGGATGTGACGGGGGATCGGTCGCCGATCCTGTCGAAAACCCCGGTGGAAGGCATATTTGTCAACTGCGGCTGGGGCACGGGCGGCTTTAAGGCGATCCCGGGCTCTGGTTGGGCCATGGCAGAGCTGATGGCCAAGGGCGCATCGCCGCTGACCGAAGAGTTTTCGATGAACCGTTTCCGTCATGGCAAGTTCATCGACGAGAGCGTCGCCGCTGGCGTGGCGCATTAATCATGCAGTTTAAGAGCATGACGCAAGATCAGCCTGATATTTGTGCAAACCATGGGAACCAATGGCAAGGTTGCGACGTTTTGTCGCCAAATAGACCTTATCAGGAGCCCGCAACATGTCGGACTACAACAACAACACTGACCCAACCCGCCCGAACACGACAAACATCCACAACACGACCCCTGTCGTGGAAAAGTCCGGCAGCGGCACAGCCGTCATTCTGGGCATCGTGGTCATCGTTCTTGCCGTTCTGGCATTCTTGTTCTTTGGCGGCGACGGCGCTGGCACAACAGCCACGACCGACACCTCTGCTGCGGCCACGGCTGATGCAGTTGGCGATGCAGCGGCTAGCACCGCTGACGCAGTTGGCGACGCTGCTGCTGGCGCAGCCGAAGCGACTGGCAATGCTGCCGAAGGCGCGGCTGACGCGACGACTGGCAACTAAGACACCACAGATTACCCGCGACGCATTGGCCGCTCGGTTCCCCATGGGACCGGGCGGCCTTTCGTCGTTTTCGGCCCTCACTTCAAAGGTTATCCCATGCTGATCCTGCATTGCCCGCACTGCGACCGGATGGTCGATGAAACCGATCTGCACGCCGGCGGAGAGGCGCATGTGAAACGCTTTGGGCCCGGATCAGAGGCGGAGGAGTTCGAGAACTACCTCTTCATGCGCGAAAACCCAAAGGGTGTGCATTTTGAACGCTGGCGTCATGTTTACGGCTGCGGCAAGTGGTTTCTGGCCGCCCGCAATACGGCGACGCTAGAAGTCTACGGCACCTATTCCGCGCAAACGACGGAGCCGCCGCAAGCGATCCGCGACGCGATATCCGCAAAGCAACCGGGCTGGTCGTGGGGGACATTCCAATGAGGCTGCGCACAAACGGCAGGCTGGTCGCCAAAAACCGGCCAGTGCATTTTACCTTTAATGGCAAACGGTTGCAGGGCTATTCTGGCGACACGCTCGCCTCTGCCTTGTTGGCGAACGATCAACTGCTGGTCGGCCGCTCATTCAAATACCACCGCCCGCGCGGCCTTGTCGCCGCTGGCGCAGAAGAGCCGAACGCGCTGGTGGAACTGGGACGCGGCGACCGGCAGGAACCCAATGCGCGTGTCACGCAGGTCGAGCTGTTTGACGGCCTCGCTGCCCGCAGCCAGAACCATTGGCCAAGCCTTGAATTCGACGTCGGCGTCATCAACGCAAAGCTGTCGCGCTTTCTGCCCGCAGGTTTCTATTACAAGACCTTCATGCAGCCGCAGGCGTTCTGGAAACATGTGTACGAGCCGATCATTCGCGCCTCTGCCGGCCTTGGCCGTGCGCCGGAAACCGGCGACGATCACACCTACGAGCACTTTAACGTCACTGTGGATGTCCTTGTTGTTGGGGGCGGAATTGCGGGTCTGGCTGCGGCGTTGTCTGCGGGCCGTGCGGGTGCGCGGGTGCTGCTGGTGGAACAAACCTCTGGCTGGGGTGGCCGGGCTGTTGTGGACCGGCCCAGCATTGAAGGCATCAGTGCGCAGGACTGGGTGAATGCGACGCTGGCAGAGCTGCACGCCATGCCCAACGTCGATATGCGACTGCGCTGTCAGGGCGCTGGCGTGTTCGATCACGGCTATGCGCTGGCGCACGAACGTCTGACCGACCACGCGCCCAAACAGGGCGGTCCGCGTCAGCGGCTTTGGCGGATCAGGGCCGGACGCATCGTCACAGCGACGGGCGCGATTGAACGGCCTTTGTCCTTTGCTTACAACGATGTGCCGGGCGTTCTTCTTGCGGCTGCCCTGAGGGATTACGTCGTAAACTTTGGCGTCGCTGTCGGCGAACGCACTGTGATTGTCACCAATAACGACGATGCCTACCGCACCGCGATTGCCCTGCATGACGCAGGGCTAGACGTGCCCGCCGTGATCGACGCACGCACATCTGCGAAGGGCGAGCTGCCAGAGCAAGTGCGCGCCCTTGGCATTAAAGTGCTGACAAACAGCGGTATCGCAGCCGTCGATGGCGGTAAGCGCGTCACCGGGGTGCAGGTCTGCGCGCAGGACGGCGAAGGCACGGTCACGGAAACGATCCCCTGCGACTGCGTTGCCATGTCGGGCGGCTGGTCCCCCGTGGTGCACCTGTGGTCCCACTGCGGCGGCAAGCTGGTCTGGGACGAGCCGCATGCCTTTTTCCGCCCCGACGCGGATCGCCCGCCGCTGGGCGCGGACGGCGAAGGCTTCGTCATCGCGGTTGGCACTGCCAACGGCCATTTGTTCACCGCCGAGGCGATTGCCGACGGCTTTAGCGCCGGGCGCAAGGCAGCCAAGGTGGCGGGTCATACGCGCAAACCGGGCCAAGCCCCGATGGGCGACGATGTGGCAGAGGATGCGCTGACCCCGGTCTGGATCATGCCCGCGCAGGCCCCGTACAAGCTGCGGTCCAAGATGTGGCTGGATTACCAAAACGACGTCAAAGTCAGCGACGTGCAACTGGCCGCGCAAGAGGGCTTTCAATCCGTTGAGCACGCCAAGCGATACACCACGCTAGGCATGGCAACGGATCAGGGAAAGCTTAGTAATATCAATGGACTCGCGGTGCTTTCTAATGCATTAGGTGAAGCAATCCCGCAGGTCGGCACCACGACCTTCCGTCCGCCTTATACGCCGCTGCCGCTGGCCGCGATCACAGGTGTGGCGCGCGACGAGCTGTTCCAGCCGATCCGCAAAACGCCGGTCCACGCATGGCACGATGCGCAGGGCGCAGAGTTCGAGCCGGTCGGCCAGTGGCGCAGGCCCTATGCCTATCCGCGCGGGGACGAGACCGCCCATGACGCGGTCACGCGCGAGGTGGTGAACACCCGCGAAAACGTCGGCCTGCTCGACGCGTCCACCCTTGGCAAGTTGATCGTCAAAGGGCCGGACGCGGGCAAGTTTCTGGACATGATGTATACCAACATGATGTCCAATCTGGCCGTCGGCAAATGCCGCTATGGTCTGATGTGCAGCGAAAACGGCTTCTTGATGGACGACGGTGTTGTCGCCCGGATGGATGACGACACCTGGCTTTGCCACACTACCACCGGCGGCGCCGATCGTATTTTGGCGCATATGGAAGACTGGCTGCAGTGCGAATGGTGGGATTGGCAGGTCTATGTGGCCAATGTCACCGAGCAATACGCCCAATTCGCCGTTGTTGGCCCAAAGGCACGGCAGCTGTTGCAGGCGATTGGCGGCATGGCGCTGACCAAGGATGACCTGCCGTTCATGCAATGGGCAAGCGGGCAGATCGGCGGCTTTGACGTGCGGGTGTTCCGCATCAGTTTCTCTGGCGAGCTGTCGTATGAAATCGCCGTCGCCGCGGGCCAAGGGGCTGCGTTCTGGGATCTGCTGGTCAAGCAGGGCGAGGCTTTCGGCCTGATGCCCTACGGGACAGAGGCGCTGCACGTTCTGCGGGCCGAAAAGGGCTTTATCATGATCGGTGATGAAACCGATGGTACGGTCATTCCGCAGGACTTGAACCTGAACTGGGCGATTTCCAAGAAAAAGGACGACTTTTTGGGCAAGCGCGGCCAGCTGCGCAGCCATATGGTCGACCCGGATCGCTGGAAACTGGTCGGGCTGGAAACGGTGGATGGCTCGGTCTTGGCAGATGGCGCTTATGCGATGGCAGAGGGCGTCAATGCCAATGGCCAGCGCAACACGCAGGGGCGCGTCACATCGACCTATTATTCGCCGACGCTGAAAAAGGGCATCGCGATGGGGCTGGTGAAACACGGCCCCACCCGTATGGGCGAAGTGATCGCCTTTACCAAAGAAGACGGCGGGTTTGTCGATGCGCGCATCGTCGATCCAGTGTTCTATGACAAGGACGGAGAGAAGCAGAATGTCTGATCCCATCAGCGCCCTCAGCCTGCGGGCCACGCACGGCAGCGTCCAAGTCAGCGATACCGGCGTGCACGGCATGATTACCCTGCGCGGCGATCTGGCGTCCTCGAAAATCCGGTCGCTTTGCAAGGATCTGGTGGGCTTGCCAGCCCCTGCGCCGCGTGAAGTGCAGGTCAAAGGCGACGCCGCCGTGCTGTGGATGTCCCCGGACGAGCTGCTGTTCGTGCTGCCTTATGTCAGTGTGGCCGATAGCTTGGCCCGCATCGCCAAAGTGCTGAAAGGCCAACATCATCTGGCGGTCGACGTCTCTGATGCGCGCACCATGCTGCGGGTGGACGGGCCGTTCGCCCGCGAAGTCATCGCCAAGCTGGCCCCCGTTGATCTGTACCCCGGCGCATTCGGCGAAGGCCAAGTGCTGCGGTCCAGACTTGGGCAGATCGCGGCGGCTTTTTGGATGAGCGGTCCGCAAACGTTTGAAGTCATCTGTTTCCGCTCTGTCGCCGAATATGCCTTTGATTTGCTGGCTGCATCGGCGGCTGCGGGGCCAGTTGGGCACTTTCCACGCGGAACTTGATCCGCTTTCAGGGGTTGACCCTGCAGCTAATCGCGCTTCCATTCGCGGCAGCGAAATACACTTTATAAAAGGGGTCACATCATGGCTTTTGAACTTCCCGATCTTCCCTACGCCCACGACGCGCTGGCATCCAAGGGTATGTCCGCAGAGACGCTGGAGTATCACCACGATATCCACCACAAAGCCTATGTCGACAACGCCAACAAGCTGTTGATTGCCTCTGAATACGAAGGCATGTCGTTGGAAGACGCGATTACCAGCACCTACCAGTCCGGTGCCGTGGCGCAGAGCGGTCTGTTCAACAACCTGTCGCAACTGTGGAACCACAACCAGTTCTGGGAAATGATGACCCCCGACACTAAGGCAATGCCAAGCGAGCTAGAGCTGGCACTGGCCGAAAGCTTTGGGTCCGTCCAGAAGTTCAAGGACGAGTTCGCGGCTGCTGGCGCGGGTCAGTTCGGCTCTGGCTGGGCATGGCTGGTCAAGGACACCGATGGCGGCCTGAAGATCACCAAGACCGAAAACGGCGTGAACCCGCTGTGCTTTGGTCAGACCGCGCTGCTGGGCTGCGACGTGTGGGAACACTCCTACTACATCGACTTCCGCAACAAGCGTCCGGCTTACCTGACCAACTTCCTCGACAACCTGGTGAACTGGGAAAACGTCGCAGGCCGGATGTAATTCGCCTGCACTTAGACTAACAAGGGCCCGCGTTTTGTGCGCGGGCCTTTTGCTTTGGATGATGCCATGACCGACGTAAGCCTGCCCACCTTTGATCAAATCGCCGCTGCCGCCGCCGACATCGCGGCAGAGACGATCCGCACGCCTGTGCTGGCGCTGACCTCTGACCGCTGGCGCGGGATTTTGCCGGATGCGGCCAGCATCACGGTCAAGCTGGAACTGTTTCAGCAGGCCGGATCGTTCAAGGCGCGCGGTGTTTTGCTAGGGCTGCGCCGGCTCGACGCGGTGCAACGGCAGGTTGGCGTGGTGGCGGCGTCGGGCGGCAATCACGCGCTGGCGGTTAGCTGGGCGGCGCAGGCGGCAGGCGTTAGTGCCCGCATCGCCATGCCATCGACGGTGGACCCGCTGCGTATCGAAGGCTGCCGCGCGATGGGGGCCGAAGTCACGCTGTGCGACGACATGCCCGCCGCCTTTGCCGAAATGGACCGCGTTGTCGCGCAGGAGGGACGCGCGATCCTGCATCCGTTTGACGGCGCGCATATGACCCTTGGCGCAGCCGTCTGCGGCGCGGAATACGCGGCCCAAGCCCCCCAGATTGACACGCTGGTCGTGCCTGTCGGCGGCGGCGGCTTGATCGGCGGGCTGGGGCATGGGTTTAAGCTGGCGAACCCTGCTGTGCAGGTCATCGGGGTGGAACCGACCGGCGCTGACAGCATGACTCGCAGCCTTGCGGCAGGCCATCCTGTTGCGCTGGACAAGATCGCCACGATTGCTGACAGCCTGAGCGCGCCCAAGGCGATGCCTTATTCCTTTGCCGTGGCGCAGCAAGTTGTGGACCGCATGGTGCATGTGACTGACGCGCAGATGCGCGCCGGCATGGGGCATTACATGGACGTGCTGCGCCTGCTGGCGGAACCCGCCTGCGCCGCATCCCTTGCCGCAATCTGCGGGCCGCTGCGGGATGAATTGGCTGGAAAGCACGTGGGCATCATCGCCTGCGGATCCAACGTGTCTGTGGCGCGGTGGCAGACGGTGATGGCCGGGTAGGGCGGAACAATGCGCCCGCGCGGATCGTTGGTTTCCCAAGTGATAACCAAAGGAGATCCGAGCATGACACAGATCAAAAATGGCACATGGGTTGTGGTGGCTGACGGCGAAAAGGCACTCTTTTTGCGCAACATCACCGACGGGACCAACCCAAACCTAGAGGTGATCCGCAAAGAGGAGCAGGATAACCCCAAGGATATCGACCAATCCGCCAACCGCCCCGGCCGTGTTGGCCAATCCGCCAATCCGGGCAAGTCGGCCTATGACGACACCGATTGGCACGAGCTGGCCAAGGACCGCTTTGCCGCTGATCTGGCAGATATCCTGTATGAGCGCGCCCATAAGGGCAAATTCGACAGTCTTGTGCTGGTCGCCAGCCCCGGCGTGCTGGGCGAATTGCGCGGGCAGTTGCATCAGGAAGTCACCGACAAAATCGTCGGAGAGATCCCCAAGACCCTGACCAACCATCCGGTCAAGGATATCGAGGACATCGTGAAGGCCGACCTCGTCGCCTAATCCGACCTTGTCGCACCAACAGATCAGAGGCCGCCTGCGAAACACGCGGGCGGCCTTGTCGTTTCGCCTTGTGACCGCCGCCGATTTCGAAGCAGATGGGCGCGACTGATCAAGGCCGTTCCCATGCGATTTTCCCCAAGCGTTCAAGGCGTGCTCGCCCTTATTCTGGCCTGCACGGTCTGGGGGCTGTCACCGCTGTATTATCACCTGCTGGCCCATGTCCCCCCGCTAGAGGTGCTGTGCTATCGCACGGTCTGGTCGCTGATCTTTCTTGGCGCATTGCTGGCGGTGCAGGGGCGGCTGGGTCTGGTCGCGGCCGCATTGCGCGACCGGCGCACCATGTTGCTGATCGTGGCCTCTGCTGTGACCATCTCTTTGAATTGGTTCGGCTTTATCTACAGTATTTCCATCGGCAACGCGCTAGAGGCGTCACTTGGCTATTACATTTTTCCGCTGGTCGCCGTCGTGCTGGGCTGGCTCCTGTTTCGCGAAAGCCTAAGCCGGGCGCAGATCGCGGCCGTCCTGCTGGCCGCTGTCGCCGTGATCGTGCTGACAATCGGCCTTGGCGTCGCGCCGTGGATCGCGCTGGGGCTGGCGCTGACCTTTGGTGCCTACGGCGTGCTGAAAAAGGGCCTTGATCTGGGCGGCGTGGTGTCGGTCACGGCAGAGGTCGCGGTGCTGGCCCCGCTGGCGCTGCTTTGGCTGATCTTTCGCGGCACCGAAATTGGCAATCACGCGATGAACTGGCCCGATATGGCGCTGCTGGCCTTATCGGGCATCCTGACCGGGGTGCCGCTGATCCTGTTCAGTTTTGCCACGCGGCGGCTGCGGCTGTCGACGGTCGGCCTGCTGCAATACCTGAACCCGACGCTGCAATTTGGCTGCGCCGTGCTGTTCTTTGGCAATGTGCTGACGCCGTGGCACGCCATCGCCTTTCCGATGATCTGGGCGGCGTTGGCGCTGTATTCGGTGTCCACTATCGCATCGGATCGCCGCGCACGGCGGCGGGCGCGGGCGGTGATCTGACCGCGCAAATGTGTGTTGCGCGCGCCATCGCTTGAAATCCTTGCACCGACGGACGCTTGCAGCGGCCAGCGCTTTGCGCCAGCCTGTCTTTGGGCGGGATTCCGCCAAGACGGGATCGCTGGGGGGCGAAGGATTATGGCAAATAACACAGCACGGTTGATTGGCGGCGCAGGGGCGGCGGTGGCGCTGGCCGTCTTCGTGATTGCGCTTTTCCCCCGCGATGTGCCGCAGGTGGACGATGTGCCCGCTGCCGCGCCAGCTCAAGCGGCAGACACCGTTCCAGAGGCCGCGCCTGTGATGCAGGCGGCTGGCCCCACCGTCGATACCTTTTTGCTAGGCCCGGACGGGGTCGCGGTTGTCGCTGGCCACGCCGCGCCCGGCGCTGAAGTCACCTTGCTGCTAGAGGGAGAGGCGATTGCAACCGCGACCGCCGACGGCGCGGGCAGTTTTGCCACCACGGCAGAGGTCACGGCATCGGATACGCCCCGCAGCCTGACATTCGCTGAAAACGGCGCGGCCCCCAGCGGTGAAGCTGTGCTGGTCCGCCCCGGCACCGGCGCACCAGTAGAGCCAGTTGTGGTCGCAGAGGCTGAGGCTGCAATTGTCGAAGCGCCGGTCGCGGAAATTGCGGTGCCATCAGAGCCAGCAGAGGCCGCCGTCGCTGAGGCCGCGCCAACCGCGACTGAAACGCCCGCCATCGCCAGTGCAGATGCGCCTGCCGCAGCAGAGGCGACAGCGGCCGTCGCAGAGGCCCCCGCGCAACCCACCGTCGTCGTCGATAATCAAGGCGCGCGGGTCTTAGGGCCGGGGCCGCAGGTTATGGACCGCGTCGCGCTGGACGCGATCACCTATGACACGGCTGGCGGCGTGCAATTGGCGGGGCGTGCGCCCGGCGATGGGAACTTGCAGGTCTACGTCGATAACGAACCTGTCGTCGCTGGCCCCGTGGGCCCGCAAGGCGACTGGCGCGTGACCCTGCCGGACATCAACGCTGGCACCTACACGCTGCGTATCGACGAGGTTGCACAGGACGGCACCGTCGCCAGCCGCGTGGAGACGCCATTCCGGCGCGAGGAGCCGGGCAATGTTGCCGCGCTTCAGGGGGATACGGGCGCTGCCACGCAGACTGTGCAGCCGGGCAATACGCTTTGGGCGATTGCCCGCGACAACCTTGGCGACGGCATCATGTATGTCGATCTTTTTGCGGCGAACGCCGATCAAATCCGCGATCCTGACCTGATCTATCCGGGGCAGGTCTTTGTCATCCCGGGCCGCTAGGGCGCTGGCCATCGCCCGCCCACCTGCCTAGGTAAGGGCATTAGCCAAGGAATTTTCATGCGCCGCCTGTCCAAAACCGATGCCAATTTCGACCCTAACGCCAAAATCGAAGGCTGGAACGTCATCAGCCGGGTTGCGCCATACCTTTGGCCCGCGGGCGACAAGAACACCAAAATCCGCGTCGTTGCCGCCATCAGCGTTCTGTTGGTTGCCAATGCCATCGCAGTCGGCACGCCGTTTTTATACAAAGCCGCCGTCGATGCGCTAGCGGCAGAGGCGCGGGATGATACGTGGCTGATCGCCCTAGGGGCCGTTTGGTTGACCGTGCTTTACGGCGTATCGCGGCTGGCCACGACAGGCCTGACGCAGTTGCGCGACGTGATTTTCACCCCGGTTGGCCAGCGGGCGCTGCGCACATTAGCGCTGGAAACCTTCACCCATATTCACCGCCTCTCCATGCGCTATCACATCACGCGCAAGACGGGCGGGCTGTCCCGCATCATCGAGCGGGGCGTCAAAGGCGTTGATTTCCTGATGCGATTCCTCATCTTCTCGATGGGGCCGCTGCTGTTGCAGCTGATCATGATTTCCGTGGTTTTGTTCTTTAATTTCGACGTCTGGTATATGGTCGTCGTTGTGGTGACGATCGCGCTTTACGTTTGGTTCACCTTTGCGGTGACAGAATGGCGCGTGAAGATCCGCAAGGTGATGAACGATCAAGACACCGACGCCAACCAAAAGGCGATCGACAGTCTGCTGAACTTTGAGACTGTGAAATACTTTGGCGCAGAGCGGTGGGAAGCCGCGCGCTATGACGGCGCGATGAAGCAGTATGAAACCGCTGCAGTACGCACAAACTATAGCCTCGCGTTTTTGAACTTTGGCCAATCGCTGATTATCACAGCGGGTCTGGTGATCGTTATGGTGATGGCCGCGATGGGCGCGCAGGCGGGCAATCTGACCGTTGGCGATTTCGTCATGGTAAACGCCTATATGATCCAGATCACGATGCCGCTGAACTTCCTCGGCACCGTTTACCGCGAAATTCGCCAAGCCTTGATCGATATGGGCGGCATGTTCGACCTGCTGGAACAACCAGCAGAGGTCGTGGACAAGCCCGGTGCCGCCGCGCTGAAGGTCACCGGCGGCCAAGTCACACTGCGCGATGTGCATTTTGGCTATGACGCGGCGCGCCCCATTCTAAAGGGCGTCGATCTGGATGTGCTGCCGGGGCAAACCGTGGCAATTGTCGGCTCTTCTGGGTCTGGCAAGTCGACGATTGGGCGGCTGCTGTTCCGGTTCTATGACGTGACCGGCGGGGCCATGCTGATCGACGGGCAGGACGTGCGCGACGTGACGCAGGAAAGCCTGCACGCGCAGATTGGCGTCGTGCCGCAGGATACGGTGCTGTTTAACGACACGATCCACTACAACATTGCTTACGGTCGCCCGGCGGCGAGCGAGGCTGAAATCCGAGAGGCGGCGCGGGCGGCCAATATCCACGACTTTATCATGAGCCTGCCCGACGGCTATGACACGACCGTAGGCGAGCGCGGGCTCAAGCTGTCGGGCGGCGAAAAGCAGCGCGTTGGCATTGCGCGCACCTTGCTGAAAAACCCGCCGATCCTGCTGCTGGACGAGGCGACGAGCGCCCTTGATACCGATACAGAGCGGGAAATTCAGCGCGAGCTGCGTCAGATGGGGCAGGGCCGCACGGTCATCACCATCGCGCACCGCCTGTCCACCATTCAGGACGCCGACCGCATTGTTGTCCTTGAGGATGGCGAGATCGTCGAGACCGGCACCCACGACGCGCTGCTGGCGCAGGCTGGCCGCTATGCCCATCTGTGGAATCGCCAAAGCGAGGAAGAGGACGCGGCGTGAGCGCCAAAGACTATCCCACAACACCGGACGGGCGCTATTTCGTGGCCAAAGGGCGGATGTGGCGCAAAACGAACCCGGCGCTGGATGACACCGCGCGGCGGGCGGCGGTCAAGGCGCTTATGCAGGCGCGCCGCGGCGTGGGGCAGGCGGATAACGAAGATGCCACCCGCGCGGCCCGCGATAAGGTGGACGCGGCCAAGCGGGCCTTGGGCGAGCGCGGGCCGGTCTGGTGGGACGACGGTGCCCCGGACGAGGGCGGCAAACACCCCAAAAATACCAGCTATGCGGATTGGTGGGCGGGGCTGGATGCGGCGACGCAGCAGGTTGGCCTAAGCTGACCCTGTGCGCTATCGCGCAGAGCGGCCGCAGGCGCGGGCGATTGCGCGGCGCGGGGACGCAGCGTAGCTATGGCAAAACCACCCATAGATCAGGACGTTTCCATGTCACTTTTTCATATGGCCCTGATCCTGGGCCTTTTGTCTGCTGTCGGCCCCTTTGCGATCGACATGTATTTGCCCGCGATGCCCGCCCTTGCGGCATCGCTGGGTGTCACTGAAACCGCGGCCCAGCTGACATTAACCAGCTATTTCGTCGCCTTCGGTTTGGCGCAGCTGGTCTATGGCCCTTGGTCGGACCAGTCGGGGCGCAAGCGGCCTTTGTACGCGGGTCTGGCCATTTTCATCGTCGGCAGCACCATGGCGGCGCTGGCACCGACAATCGGCGCTTTGGTCGCGGCCCGCGCGGTGCAAGGCATCGGTGGCGCAGTGTTGATGGTCGTGCCGCGCGCCGTGATCCGCGATTCTGCGACCGGCACTGACGGGACCAAGATGATGGCCATGGTCATGCTGGTGATCTCGGTCTCGCCGATGCTGGCACCGTTGGCGGGCTCTGGCCTGATCCAACTGGGCGACTGGCGCCTGATTTTCTGGGTGCTGTGCGGCGCGGCGGTTGTCGCCTTGCTGATCACGGGATTTGCCTTGCCTGAAACGCTGGCCCCGGCGCAGCGTCAGAAGATCCACATGGGATCATTGCTGGCCAGCGCTAAGGTGCTGTTGACGGACCCGGTGTTCATGGGGCTGACCTTCATCGGCGGCTTTGGCATGGCGAGCTTTTTCGTCTTCATCGCCTCTGCATCCTTTGTTTACGTCGACCAGTTCGGCCTGACGCCAACCGGCTTTTCGCTGGCCTTTGCGATCAACGCCGTGGGCTTCTTTTCCGCTAGCCAAGCCGCGGGCCCGCTGGGCGAACGGTTTGGCATCGTGCGCCTGATGCGCTGGGGCGTGATGGGCTTTGCTGGCTTTGCGGTCGCCTTGCTGGCGCTGGTGCTGGCTGGTTTTGTGTCGCTGCCGATCATCGTAGCGGGCCTGTTTTTGGCGAACGCCTGCCTTGGCCTTGTGATCCCGACGACGATGGTCATGGCGCTGGACGCCCATGGCCGGATCGCGGGCCTAGCATCCAGCCTTGGCGGCACGCTGCAGATGGTGGCTGGCGGCGTGATGATCGCGCTGACGGGGCTGTTTTTTGACGGCACCGCGCTGCCGATGGTCGCGGCGATTGCGCTGTGCGCTGTCGCGGCCTTGGTGCTGGCGCTGATGACACTGGGCCGGGTGTCGCGCGCGCAGATGGTCTGACCCCACGCCTTAACCGCAACTTAAAGGCCCGGGCGCAAATCGCGTCCGGGCCTTCTTGCTGAGTTATTCGGCGGCGCGCACCGTCTTCGGGCGGGGCTTTGGTTCGTCGTCCAGCCAGATCAGCTCGGTCGAGGTCATCTTGGCCGCCGAACGGGCCAGCGCCCAGTCCTGCGCCGCGCGGCCCGACCGCCCGCCGGTCAGCGCCGCAATCCCGCGTCCGGCCATGGCAACGTAGGTGGATAGCCAGACCCGCAGCGCCAGCATCGCGGGGGTAAAGACCAGCGTCAGCACTGTCGCGATGCCAAGACCAAAGACGACGGCCGTCGCCAACTGTTTCCACCACAGCGCCGTTGGGCTGTCGATGGTATAGCCGCCTTGCATAAAGTCGAGGCTGAGGCCGAACATCATCGGCGCAAGGCCCGCCATGGTGGTGATCGTGGTCAGCAGCACGGGCCTGATCCGATCCTCTGCTGTGCGAACGATAGCGGTTTGGCGCGGCATATAGGCGGCGTATTCTTGGTAAGTGTCGATCAGGATGATGTTGTTGTTCACCACGATCCCCGCCAGCGCGACGATGCCCGTGCCGGTCATGATGATCGAAAACGCCTGATCCATCACCAGCATGCCCACCAGCACGCCGGCCACGGACAGAACGACCGCCAGCAGCACCAGCACGGCGTTATAAACGCTGTTGAACTGCGCCAGCAGGATGATGAACATCAGCATCAGCGCGCCGGAAAAGGCGGTTTGCAAGAAGGCGCCGCTTTCGGCCTGATCCTCTTGATCGCCGGTCCATTCCCAGGCCACACCAGCTGGCAGGGGGGCGGTGTCCAGCCAGTCGGTCAGGGTGGCAATGCGTTCGTTCGCGGTCAGCACTTGCAGGGTCAGATCGCCCTCTGCCACCAAGGCCTGCGCGGCCTCGTCAGCGTCATAGCGCGCCTGCGGCATGGCGGTGACGACGCCGTCGCCCCCCGTCAGCACGACCATGTCGGATGCCACGCCGGCCTTGACGTCAAAGTAGCGCTGTTGGTCCACGCGGTCGATTTGCGCCAGTTTTGGCACCGGCTGGCGCGTGGTAAAGTTGGACAGCGGCACGAGCCCCTGATCGGTGCGGACTTTCAGCGTATCAAGCGTGGACAGCACGCGGTCTTTCTCCGGCAGGCGGGCGCGGATCTCGATCTCTTCATCAGAGCTGTCGACGGGCATCGTGTCCAGCAGGATGCCGCGCGTGACCAGTTGCACCATGCCGCCGACGGCCATGACGTCCGCGCCGTAACGGCCTGCGGCGCGGGTATCGACGTCGATCTGCCAGTCGATACCGGGCAGGGGGCGGGTGTCTTCGACCTGCGTCAGGCCCGGCGTTGCGTCGAACTTTTCCCGCACGACGGCGGCGGCGCTGCGCAGGGCGTCCCAATCGTCGCCTTTCAGGCGCAGGTGCACGGGCTTGCCCGATGCGGGGCCACGCGCTTGGGCCAGGATTTCGGTCTGGATGCCGGGGATCAGGGCAAGCTGGGTTTCAAGTTCCGAGATCACCAGATCGCCGTCCAGTTCGGGGCGGTCGGCGCGGTCCTCCCACGGGATCGTCTCGAACTGGACTTGGCCGATGGTGTCGCGGGGGGCGGTTGCGCCGCCAGTGTTGGAGTTCAATCCCCCTTCGCCCGCGAAGGCAAAGGCGGTGTCGACGCCGGGGTGGGCAAGGACGACCTGTTCGACCTGCGCGACCAGACCGTCCTTTTCGTTCAGAGACAGGTTGCCGCGTGCGCGGACATAGACGATGGCCTGTTCGGGTTCGGATTCGACAAAGAATTCAACGCCGTTGTTGTTTTTGCCAAAGTAGCCAAAGGTCCAGATGACAAAGCCCAGAACGGCGGCAATCGTGACCAGCGGCATGATCGGATTGCCGGTCAAAAGGGCGATCAGGTGGCCAAAGGGCGTGCGGCGATAGCCGGCGTTGATGCGTTTTGGCGCGCGGGTGATCTTTGCCGCGCCCATGGTGATCGCCAGCGCCATTGCGCCAAAGGTGAACAGCACCATGCCGGGCAGGGCAGCGGACAGTCCAGCGACAGGGGATGCGTCGCCGGACAAGTACCCGGGGTTCAGCGTCAGCATCGCGCCGGTAAAGACGATCAGCATCGCCACTGGCACAAGGCCCGCGCGGACCATCCACGGCAGGGGCCGCAGGCGGGCAGAGGCGTGGTCAAAGGCACGGCTGACGCGCCCCGTGACGCCGCCCAAGACGGGCAGATAGACCAGCGTCACGACCAGCGCGGCGGACAGCACAAAGATCAGCGTGACGGGCAACATGCCCATGAATTGCCCCGGCACACCGGGCCAAAACAGCATGGGCAGGAACGCGCAAAGCGTTGTCGCGGTTGATGAAATGATCGGCCAGAACATGCGTTTGGCCGCTTCCGTATAGGCGTGCATCGGGCCGGTGCCTTCGGCGATGCGGCGGTCGGCGTATTCGACTACAACGATGGCCCCGTCCACCAGCATACCGACGGCCAAAATCAGGCCGAACATGACGATGTTGGAAATGGTGATGCCCATGACCGCCAGCAGCGCAAAGCACAAAAGGAACGACGTCGGGATCGCAAAGCCGACCAGCAGCGCAGGCCGTGTGCCAAGGGCGGCAAGGACCACGATCATCACCAGCGCGATGGCTGTCAGAACCGACCCTTCAAGCTGGCTGACCATAGAGGCCACGCCGCGTGACTGGTCGTTGCTGGCACCCACATCGACGGCTTGCTGCACGGCCTCTGGCCAGGTGGCACGCTCTGCCGCGATGGCTTCGCGCACCAAAGCGGCGGTGTCGATTAGGTTAAAGCCTTTGCGTTTGACGACCTGCAAGGCGACGGTGGTGACGCCGTTGAACCGGGCGGTGCCGGCGCGATCCTCAAACGTCAGGCGAATGTCGGTCAGATCGCCCATCGTCACGACGCGGTCGCCGTTGCGCTTGACGGGCAGCTCATACACATCGGCGGCTTCGGTAAAGGACGACGGGATTTTGACGGCAAAGCTGCCTTGCGCGCTTTCAACCTCGCCAGCCGCGATCAGCAGGTTGTTGTTGTTCACCACGCTGATCAGCTCGCCTGCGGTGACGTCGTAGGCTTCTAGCCGCAGGGGGTCGATCACGACCTCCAGCATCTCGTCCCGTTGGCCGGCAAGGCCAGCTTCGAGCACGGCGTCGATACCTTCGATGCGGTCTTGCAGGCTGCGGGCAAGGCGCAGCAGGGTGCGTTCGGGCACGTTGCCGGTCAGGTTGACGATCAGGATCGGAAATTCGGAAAAGTTGATTTCGTTGACGGAATATTGGTCGGCGCCTGCGGGAAACTTCGCCTCTGCCGCGTTCATCGCGTCGCGCACGTCAGCGAGGACCTGCGTTTTGTCCCAGCCGAATTCGAATTCCAGCGCGACCCCGGCGTAGTTTTCCGACGCGGTCGAGGACATGGTTTTCAGACCGTCCAGCGAGGACAGCTCTGTCTCCATCGGTTTGACCAGCAGGGTTTCGCTGTCGGCGGCAGAGATCCCGGGGAAGGGGACAGAGACAAAGATCGCCGGGATTTCGATATCCGGCTCACCCTCTTTCGGCAGGCTGGCATAGGCGAAACCGCCCGCCAATAGGGACAGCGCGATAAAGGCGATGACCATGCGCGCCCGGGCTGCGGCCCAGTCGACAAGGCCGATCATGGCTGAACCTGCGCATAGGTTGGCAGGACCGCGACGTCGTCGCTGACGAAATCTTGGCCAACGGTGATGATGTTGACCGTGTCCGGCAGATCGGTCAGCCAGACGCCGTCCACCGTGTCGCGCAGCAAGGTGACGGGGGCGAACTGCGCGGTGCCGTCAGCGGCCACGGTGCGCACGCCAAGGTCCCCGTCGTCGTTCAGGGTCAGCGCCGATTGCGGCACCAGATGCGCCAGCGCGCCGTTCGATGCGATGATGATTTCCGCCGTTTGCCCATCGCGGATCGCAAGGTCGGGGTTCGGCACGGTGACTTCGACGCGGAACGTGCGCGTAGTTTCATCCGCGACGCGCGATACAAAGGTGACCTTGCCCTGCGCTGCGCCGCCAGAGGCAAGCTGCGCGCGCACATCAGCGCCCATGGTGACGCGGTCGACGTCCAGTTCGGGCACGAAGCCGACCAGCTTGATCGGGTCGATCTGCACGATGGTAGCGCAGGCATTGCCGGTTTGCAGCAAGGTGCCAAGCTCTGCCGTGTCGGTGTCCAGCAGGCCCGCGAAGGGCGCGGTGATGGTCAGGCGGTCGATGTCGCGGGTGACAACGGCGACGGCGGCAGTTGCAGCCTCGATCCCGGCTTCGGCGCTGGTGATGGCGGAATTGGCGCGCTGGATGCCCGCGCTGGCGGCTTCGCGCTGCGCCTCTGCACTGACCAAACGGGTCTGGGATGCGAATCCGCCCTCGTTTAACTGGCGTGCTGCATTCACATTGATGTCAGCTTCGCGGATGCGGGCCTCTGCTTCGGCGAGCGAGGCTTGCGCCTCTGGCACGCGGCTTTGCGCTTCTGACAGGCGGGCCTGCGCCTCTGCCAGCTGGCTGTCGCGGGTACCGGGATCAAGGCGGCACAGGGTGTCGCCAGCGGTGACAAAGGTGCCCTTGCGCAGCGGATCAGAGGTGACGCGCCCTGCGGTTTCGGTGGCGATGGTGACCTGGCGTGCGGCCTCTGTCCGGCCGCGCAGGATCACGGCGCTATCGACGGTCTGGGCCGTTGATTTCATGGCGACAACGCGCACGCCGCTGGGGGTGTCTTGGACGGGTTCGGCCTGCGGCGCGGGGGCCGCTGCTTCGGGTGCGCGGCCTGCAAAAGTCAGAAGGGTATCGCGTTCAAACACGACGAAATACAAAGCGATAGAGACGATAATCGCGATCAGCACTGGCACGAGTTTCATTGTGGTCCTTTACCTCTGAAACAGGGCGGCAGCGATGCAAGATCATATGCCGCCGCTACGTTAAGGGACAATGAACGCCGCCTCAAGTCTGCTGGATGGCCCCGCAAGCGGCACATTCACGCAGGCGGCAACGGCGCGGGTCTTGGCAATCCGGGGCGCTTCACGTTAAGAAGCTGCCAACATCACCGCCCCAACGGGCGGCGGACGCGGGGGACGGTCATGAGCGATAGCGACAGTTTTATCAATGAAGTCAGTGAAGAGGTGCGCCGCGACCGCCTGTTCGGCCTGATGAAACGCTATGGCTGGATTGCCATCGTGATCGTCGTTCTGCTGGTGGGCGGCGCGGCGTGGACCGAATACAGCCGTGCGCGCGACGCGGCGCAGGCAGAGGCCGCTGGCGATGCCTTGCTGGATGCCCTGTCCAATAGCGATCCAGAGGCACGTGCCGCTGCGCTGGACGGCCTGTCGCCGGACGGCGGCGCAGGGGCTGTCAGCCTGCTGATCGCTGCGGCCGCACAAGAAGAATCTGGCGATTTGGACACCGGAGTTGCGTCGCTTGATGCGCTGGCAGCTCGCACGGATGTGCCGGCCATTTACCGCGATCTGGCCAGCTTTAAGGCGGCCATGCTCGACGCTGGCACTGATCCTGCTGCACGCCGCACGCGGCTAGAGGCGCTTGCGAACCCCGGTAAGCCTTTTGCGCTGCTGGCGCAGGAGCAGCTGGCTTTGGCCGATCTGGCGGCGGGCGAGCGTGATGCAGCCATCACACGCCTGAACGAGATCATCCAAGACGCGGGCGTCAGCCAAGGCTTGCGTGACCGCGTCCAAACCCTGATGGTATCGCTGGGGGCCCCGCTGCCTGACGCACTTCCATCCGGCGATGCGGCTGCCATTGCGGCCCCTGACGCTACTTCGACCAACCCGTGAAAGGGAACCGCGCCGTGACATCCAAGACCCTGTCGATCAGCCTTTTGGCGCTTGTTGCCCTGTCCGCCTGCGGCGAAAAGGATATCATCCTGCCCGGCATGCGCGAGCCGATCCGCGCCGAGGCGACGCAAGTCAACCGCGCGTTGCCGATCAGCTTTGCGGCGCCTGTGGCGAATGCCAACTGGACCCATCGCAATGGCGGGGCCGACCACAATAGCGCGCAGCCGGCGCTTGCCGCATCGCTCAGCCAGATTTTCGCTGTCGATATCGGTGAAGGCGACAGCAAGGGCGCGCGTATCACGGCGGACCCGGTTGTCGCGAACGGCATCGTTTATACGCTGGACGCGCGCAGCCATGTGACGGCGACCACGACCGGCGGCGCTGCTGTGTGGAGCGCGGATATCACCCCGCCGACAGACACGCGCAGCGATGCATCGGGCGGCGGTCTGGCCTTTGGGTCGGGGCGTTTGTTTGTGTCCACCGGCTACGGCACGCTGACCGCGCTGGACCCGGCCACGGGCGGCGTGATCTGGGTGCAGGAACTTGATGCGCCGGGCACATCTGCGCCAACGGTCGTGGGCGATCTGGCCTATGTTGTCAGCCGCGACAGCCGCGCTTGGGCGATTGATGTGACCAACGGCCGGATTCGCTATCAGCTCAGCGGTATTCCGTCGACCACGTCCTTTGCGGGCGGCGCTGGACCGGCGGTGACGGATGATCTGGCGGTTTTCCCGTTCTCGTCTGGTGAAGTCATGGCGGTCTTTCCGCAGGGCGGCATTCAGCGTTGGTCTTCGGTGATCAGCGGCGACCGTCCCGGTCAGGCTGTTGGCGATCTGTCGGACATCGGCGGCGATCCGGTGATTGACGGTGACCGCGTTTACGTCGGCAACTTTTCCGGTGTGACCGTCGCGCTGGATAGCGCTTCCGGCGAACGGATCTGGACCGCTGGCGAAGGCGCAGCAGGTCCGGTGTGGCCAGCGGGCAATTCGGTGTTCATGGTCAACGACCTGAATGAACTGGTGCGCCTAGACCGCGACACGGGCGAATCCATTTGGCGCACAACCCTGCCGGACTTTGTCGAAACCGGATCGTTCCTGCGCAAAGGCCGCACGGTCTATGCGCATTTCGGGCCGATCATGGCGGGCAACCGGCTTGTTGTGGCGTCCTCTGACGGGCAGCTGCGGTCGTTCGATCCGACCTCTGGCGCGTTGCTGGGCAGCGTCGCTTTGCCGGGCGGTGCGGCCTCTGCTCCTGCGATTGCGAACGGCGTGCTTTACGTCGTAAACAAGAACGGGCAACTGCTGGCTTTCCGTTAAGGGCAAAGCGGTGTATGGCCCGCCTCTGACTATAGCCGGAGCCTGTGCGCCATGACCTTTACCCTTGCCCTTGTGGGCCGACCCAATGTCGGCAAATCCACCCTGTTCAACCGTCTGGTGGGCAAAAAGCTTGCCTTGGTGGATGACCAGCCCGGCGTGACACGCGATTTGCGTGAAGGGCCGGGGCGCATTGCCGACATTAAGTTCACGGTGATCGACACCGCCGGTCTGGAAATGGCCACGGACGAATCGCTGCAGGGCCGGATGCGCAAGCTGACGGAACGCGCGGTCGAAATGGCCGATGTCTGCCTGTTTATGATCGACGCCCGCGTCGGCGTTCTGCCGGCCGACCGGATTTTCGCCGACATTCTGCGCAAGAAAAACGCCCATGTCATCCTTGCCGCCAACAAAGGCGAGGGCCGGGCCGCTGATATCACCATCCTAGAGGCTTATGCCTTGGGACTGGGAGAGCCGATCCGCCTGTCCGCCGAACACGGCGAGGGCATGGGAGAGCTGATGGACGTGCTGCGTCCGTTGTCGGAAGAGTTCGAGGAACGCGCCAAGGCCGATCTGTCCTTTGCGCCGGAAACTGATGTGGGCGTCGATGACGAAGACCCCGATGCGCCCCGCGTGCCAACCCGCGCCAAGCCGCTGCAAATTGCCGTTGTGGGCCGCCCGAACGCAGGTAAATCCACGCTGATCAACAAGATCATCGGCGAAGAGCGTCTGCTGACCGGGCCAGAGGCCGGGATCACCCGCGACGCGATTTCGGTCATGACCGAATGGGCCGGGCCGGACGGTGTGGGCGTGCCGATGCGGATTTTCGACACCGCTGGTATGCGCAAAAAGGCGCGGATCAACGAAAAGCTTGAAAAGATGTCGGTCAGCGATGGCCTGCGTGCGGTCAAGTTCGCCGAGGTCGTGGTCGTGCTGCTGGACGTGGATATTCCGTTTGAACAGCAGGACTTGCGCATCGCCGACCTGGCAGAGCGTGAAGGCCGCGCCGTCGTGATCGGGGTCAACAAGTGGGACACCGAGGACGACAAGCAGGACAAGCTGCGCGAGCTGCGTGAAGAATTCGCCCGGCTGCTGCCACAGCTGCGCGGCGCGCCGCTGGTGACTGTGTCCGCGAAAACGGGCAAGGGTCTGGACCGTCTGCAACAGGCGATCATGAAGGCCTATGACGTTTGGAACCGCCGCGTGACGACCGCGCAGCTGAACCGCTGGCTGACGGGCATGCTGGAACAGCACCCGCCACCCGCACCGGGCGGAAAGCGGATCAAGATGCGTTATGCGACTCAGGTGAAAACCCGTCCGCCGGGCTTTGTGGTCATGACCTCGCACCCTGATTTGGTGCCGGCGTCTTATTCGCGCTATCTGGTCAATGGCCTGCGCGATGACTTTGACATGCCGGGTGCACCGATCCGCCTGACGCTGCGCGATCAGGGCGACAAGAACCCCTATAAGGGCAAAAAGTCGTCCCAGCCGTCACGTCTGAGCAAGCACAAAAAAGCGCCCGGCCCTGATCGGTAGGACCTAATTGGTTATGACAGGGTCCGCGGTGTGCGCGGGGCCTGCATCGCCATCACACACAGCAGAATAACGATGCCTGTGATGGCCAGCGCGGTGACGACAAAGTTCGCCATGCCGTTGGCCACACAAATCCCCACCAGCGCCCAGACGACGGCCACGATATAGGTCGACGATGCGACGCGGCGATAGGTTGCGATCGCCACAATCAGCGCTGCGATGATCCCGGTGATGGCCCAGCCATAGCTGTCAAACCCGATGTTGTAGCCCGCCAGCGTTGTCGCCAGCGACACAAAGCTGGCCGCTGTCAGCCACCCTGCATAAAGCCCGACCGGCCCGCGCACCCACCAGCGATCCTGCACGGGGCTGCGGATCAGCGCCGCAATCGCAGCGCCCGCCATGATGAAAATCGTGATCGTCGCCCAGATCACGCTGACCTGCGCGATCAGCAGCCATGGCACGCCAACCGCAAGGCTGATGCACAGCGGCAACCGGGCCGCGTCCCAGTCCACGTCGTCCTTGCGATACATCACGCCATAAATCGACGAGGCGATAAGCCAAAGGTAAATCGGCCCCCAGATGGCAAAGGCATAACCCGCCGGTTGGACCGGCGGGTTGATCTGCGGATTGGGCAGCATGTCCGATGCAAAGCCTGCAAAGTCGCCCGAAAAAAACGGGGCGACCGCGAAGGCAAGGCTCAGTGCGAACGTGAGATAAGCAAGACTATGTTTCATACTCAGCCAACGCGGCCCGCGCCCTTATTGTTCAGCGCGGCGTTAGATTAAATCGCCTGTTGCCGAAATCGTGTTTTTCCCGCCCAGATAGGGGTGCAAAACGGCGGGCAAAACAACCGACCCGTCAGCCTGCTGGCCGTTTTCCAGCACTGCGATCAATGTGCGTCCCACAGCAAGGCCAGAGCCGTTCAGCGTGTGCACAAATTCCGGCTTGCCGCCATCCACAGGCTTGAACCGCGCGTTCATGCGCCGCGCCTGATAATCGCCGCAGGTCGAGATGGAGGAGATTTCGCGGTAGGTGTCCTGACCGGGCAGCCACACTTCTAGGTCATATGTGCGGCGCGCGCCTGCGCCCATATCGCCAGCGCACAGCAGCATGGTGCGGTAGGGCAGTTCCAGCTTCTCTAGGATCGCCTCTGCGCATTGGGTCATGCGGGTATGTTCGGCGTCGCTTTCGTCCGGGTGGGTAATGCTGACCATCTCGACTTTTTCGAACTGGTGCTGGCGCAGCATGCCGCTGGTGTCACGGCCCGCGCTGCCCGCCTCTGAGCGGAAGCACAGGGTGTGCGCGACATGGCGACGGGGCAGGGTGCCCGCGTCGACGGTTTCGCCGTTCACAAGGTTGGTCAGCGTCACCTCTGCCGTGGGGATCAGCCACCAGCCGTTGGTGGTCTGATAGCTATCCTCGCCGAATTTGGGCAGCTGGCCGGTGCCATACAGCATTTCTTCGCGCACGATGACGGGTGTGTTCGTCTCGGTCAGGCCATGTTCGTCCACATGGGTGTCCAGCATGAACTGCGACAGCGCCCGGTGAACGCGGGCCACCGCGCCGCGCAGCACGACAAAGCGCGAGCCGGACAGCTTGGCCCCAGCGGCAAAGTCCATGCCGGGTTGCACGGCGGGGATGTCGAAGTGTTCGACGGGCTTGAAATCGAACTGGCGCGGTGTGCCGGTGCGCTTTTGCTCGACGTTGTCGTGTTCATCCTTGCCAGGCGGCACATCGGCGTAGGGCAGGTTGGGCAGGGCAATCAGCATATCACCGAGCTGGGCGTCCAGCTCTTTTGCGCGCTCGTTCAGGGCGGCGATTTCAGCCTTTTTGTCGGCCATCAAGGTGCGCAGACGGGCAAATTCAGCCTCGTCGCCGCTGGCTTTGGCTTTGCCGACGTCTTTGGCGGCGGCGTTTGCGGCAGCTTGCGCATCCTCGGCCTGTTTGATCGCGGCGCGGCGGTCGGCATCAAGGGCCAGCAAAGCGCCGGACACCGGTGCGAGGCCGCGCAGGGAAAGGGCGGCGTCAAACGCGTCTGGAGTGTCGCGGATCATGCGAATGTCATGCATGTGTCTGGTCCTTGTTGTCGAAGTGTTCAGAGCGGGTATGCACCATTGGGGGCCTGCGTTGAAGGGGTGAAAGCCGCCCGCGCCCCCGCGATTGTGACCGCATAGGGGGGCATTCGCGCCGCCCGCCATTGACGCAAGGCATGATCGCCCCGATATCGCGGCAGACGTGCGCGGGTTGCGGTTGCCAATCGGGTGGCCCAGACCTAATGTGCCGCGACTTTGATGCGGGGCCATTGCCCTGCGCGACGAATAGAAAAGGAACCGCCATGCAGGGCAGCCAATCGCTTATTTTGATGATGATCATCTTCGGGATCATGTATTTCCTGTTGATCCGTCCCCAGCAGAAAAAGCTGAAAGAACATCAGGCGATGGTGAACGCGCTGCGCCGGGGTGACCGCGTCATCACGCAAGGCGGGATCATGGGCAAAGTGACTGCGGTGAACGAGGCCGACAAAGAGGTCGAAGTCGAAATCGCAGCCGGTGTGAAGGTCCGCGTCATCCGCTCGACCATCGCAACCGTCTTGAACAAGACCGAACCGGCAAAGTAAGCCGCGACACCTTTGGCCCAAGGGGCTTTGCTACATGCTGCACATTTCTGCTTATAAGCAGGTCATGATCTGGCTGACCGTTGTGGTTGGTCTGGCGCTGGCCCTGCCGAATGCCTTTTACTCTAGGGTTGAAACCCACAACGACGCGTTGGCGCAGGGGCAGGATGATACATCCTGGCCCGGCTTTATGCCGTCGGGGTTGGTGAACCTTGGGCTTGATCTGCGCGGCGGTGCGCATCTGTTGGCCGAGGTGCAGACCGCTGACGTCTATGCCACGATCATGGATGCCACCTGGCCAGAGGTGCGCGACGCGCTGGCGGCCGACCGGGACACGGTCGGTTTCGTCACCCGCGAGGCAAGCCGCCCGGACCAGCTGATCGTGCGGATTTCTGAACCCGCAGGGGCGGCGCGTGCGCTGGAAATCGTGCGCGGCTTGGCGCGGCCGATCACATCGCTGACCGGCGTTGGATCGACCGACATCGAAGTGGCTGGTAACGGCCCGATGCTGACGATCAATCTGTCGGACGCGGAAAAGCTGGCGGTCGATGACCGCACCATGCAGCAGTCCCTTGAAATCATTCGCCGCCGCATCGACGAAGTCGGCACGCGAGAGCCGACAATCCAGCGTCAGGGCGACACCCGTATTCTGGTCGAAGTCCCCGGCGTCGGATCTGCGCAGGAAGTCAAAGACATCATCGGCACCACCGCGCAGCTGACCTTTCAGCCTGTCATCGGCGGCGCAGGCAGCACCAGCGATCCGGTCAGCGCCGGCCAAGAAATCCTGCCAAGCGTAGATTCGCCCGGCACCTTCTATCTGCTGGACACAGCCCCCGTCGTCAGCGGCGAAGAGCTTGTGGATGCCCAGCCGTCGTTCGACCAGAACGGCCGCGCTGCGGTCAGCTTCCGCTTTAACGTCAGCGGCGCGCGCAAGTTTGGCGACTATACGCTGGACCATATCGGCGAGCCCTTTGCCATCGTGCTGGACAACGAAGTCATCAGCGCGCCGACCATTCAAAGCCATATCCCCGGCGGCTCTGGCATCATCACCGGCAATTTCACGGTCGAGGAATCGACCAACCTTGCCGTGCTGCTGCGTGCAGGCGCCTTGCCCGCCAAACTGAACTTTCTAGAAGAGCGGACCATTGGCCCGCAGCTGGGGCAGGATTCGATTGATGCGGGTAAAAAGGCCGCGATGGTCGGTTCCGTGCTGGTCGTCGGCTTTATGTGGATGACCTACGGGCTGTTCGGCTTCTTTGCCAATATCGCGCTGATCATCAACATGGGCCTGATCTTTGGCGGCTTGTCGCTGCTGGGGGCCACGCTGACCTTGCCGGGTATCGCGGGCATCGTTCTGACCGTCGGCATGGCGGTGGACGCGAACGTGCTGGTGTTCGAGCGGATTCGAGAAGAGCTAAAGACCGCAAAGGGCCCCGCCCGCGCGATCGAGCTGGGCTATGAACGCGCCCTGTCGGCCATCGTTGACAGTAACGTCACCACGCTGATCACCGCATTCATCCTGTTCTACATGGGCTCTGGCCCGGTGCGCGGCTTTGCTGTCACGCTGGGACTGGGTATCATCACCTCGATCTTTACCGCGATTTTCGTCACGCGGTCGCTGATCGTCATCTGGTTCGCCTGGCGGCGTCCGAAAACAATCGAGGTCTAAGGCTATGCGTCTGCGTCTGATTCCCGACGATACCAAGATCAACTTTTTCGGCTTTGCCAAGGTCACCTTTGGCGGGTCCGTCGTGCTGCTTGTGCTGTCGATCGTCGCCTTTCTGGCCTTTGGCCTGAACTACGGCATCGACTTTAAGGGCGGCACCACGATCCGCACCGAAAGCACGCAAAGCATTGATGTCGGTGCCTACCGCGCTGCGCTGGAACCGCTGAACCTAGGTGATGTCGCCATCACAGAGGTGTTCGATCCCGGCTTTGGCGCCGACCGCAACGTCGCAGAGGTCCGCATCCAGGCCCAAGGCGACGCGGAAAGCATCGCGCCAGAAACCATCGCAGCGATGGAAGCGGCGCTGACGGCTGTTGATCCCAACGTGACCTTCGCCTCTGTCGAAAGCGTCGGCCCGAAGGTGTCAGGAGAGCTTATTCAATCTGCGATCCTGTCCGTCGTCGGCGCGATCGGTGCCATCGTGATCTACATCTGGCTGCGCTTTGAATGGCAGTTCGCCGTGGGCGCGATTGTGGCGCTGGTGCATGACGTGGGCCTGACCATCGGTTTGTTTGCGCTGCTGCAGATCAAGTTCGATCTGGCGATCATCGCGGCGCTGCTGACCATCGTGGGTTATTCGATCAACGATACCGTGGTCGTGTTTGACCGGGTCCGCGAAAACCTGCGCAAGTACAAGATCATGCCTCTGATCGACATTCTGAACCTGTCCGCAAACGAGACTCTGTCGCGCACCATGATGACATCGGGCACAACACTGCTGGCGCTGATCGCGCTGCTGGTGCTGGGCGGCGATGTGATCCGGGGCTTTGTGTTTGCGATTACTTGGGGCATCGTTGTCGGCACCTATTCGTCGATCTACATCGCGAAAAACATCGTGCTGATGCTGGGTGTTAAGCGCGATTGGTCCAAGAAAGACCCGCGCACCGTGGGTCGCTATGCCGACGTGGAAGGCAAATAAATGCGTCTGACCGAGATCACTTACGACAACGCGAAACCCATCGACGGCTATGGCCCCGGTTTCTTTCGTATTGGCGGCAAGGTGATCGAGGGGGCGGTGACCGTCATGCCGTCCGGCATCGCCAGCTGGGGCGGCTATGACGACACTGCCGCGCTGCTGGCGATGGCGGACAAGGTCGACGTGATCTTTGTCGGCACCGGCGCGGAAATCGCCCATCCGCCCGCCGCCTTTCGCGAAACGCTAGAGGCGGCGGGCCTTGGCGTGGAAACCATGGCATCCCCCGCCGCCTGCCGCACCTATAACGTGCTGCTTAGCGAAGGCCGCCGCGTCGCGCTCGCGCTGTTTCCGGTCTGACTGCCTTGCTGCAAGTCCGCGCCCTGCGCTGCGCGCGCGGCGGTGTGCCGGTGCTGGACGGCGTATCCTTTGACGTGAAAGCAGGCGAAGCGCTGATCTTGCGCGGCCCCAATGGCGTCGGCAAAACGACCCTTTTGCGCACGCTTGCAGGCCTGCAGCCCGCGCTGGATGGGACGGTTGAATATCCGGGCGCCACCGGCGCTTACGCCAGCCATGCCGACGGGATCAAGACGGCGCTGACCGTCACGGAAAACCTGACCTTTTGGGCGCAAGTCTACGGCCGCGATGTGCCCGGTAGCGTCTATGCCGCCTTTGATCTGGACGCATTGCGTACCCGCGCCGCTGGCACCCTGTCGGCTGGGCAAAAAAGGCGCCTTGGCCTTGCGCGGCTGGGCGTCATTGGCCGCAGCGTGTTATTCCTAGACGAGCCGACGGTCAGCCTTGACGGCTTTTCCGTGCGCATGTTTGCCGATTGGATGCGCGATGTGCATCTGGCGGGCGGCGGCTGCGCCGTGATCGCGACGCATATCGACCTTGGCCTTGATGCGCCCGCGCTGGACCTGACGCCCTACGTGGCGCAGCCTGATGCGGATGGCGGCGCGGACGAGGCGTTCTTGTGATTGCCCTGCTCCGCCGCGATCTGGCTTTGGCCGTGCGGGCAGGCGGCGGCTTTGGCCTTGGCCTTGCGTTTTTCCTGATCGTCGTCGTGCTGGTGCCCTTTGGCGTCGGCCCGGACCGCAGCACGCTGACGCTGATCGCGCCCGGCATCCTTTGGGTCGCGGCGCTGCTGGCGGCGCTGCTGTCGCTGGACCGGATCTTTGCGCTCGATTTCGAAGACGGCTCGCTGGCGTTGCTGGCCACCGCGCCGCTGCCGCTGGAAGGCATCGCGCTGATCAAGGCGCTGGCCCATTGGATCACCACAGGCCTGCCGCTGACGCTTGTCGCCCCGGCGCTGGGATTTTTCCTAAACATGGCACCCGACGCCTACGGCTATCTGCTGATCAGCCTTGCCCTTGGCACCCCGGCGCTGTCGATGATTGGCAGCTTTGGCGCGGCGCTGACGGTGGGCCTGCGGCGGGGCGGGTTGCTGCTATCACTGTTGGTGCTGCCGCTTTATGTGCCCACGCTAATTTTCGGGGCAGAGGCAGTGCGCCGCGGCGTCGATGGCACAGGGGCGACAGCGCCGCTGATGCTGATGGGGGCGATCACACTGGGCTGCTTTGCGCTGCTGCCCTTCGCATCTGCGGCGGTATTGCGCATCAACCTGCGGTGATCAGGGATTGAGGGGCGCGGGGCGCCGGGGTAGGGATAACACATGTCGATTTGGGAATATGCGAATCCGAAAAGGTTCATGGATTGGACCGCGCCTGTCATGCGCGTGGCCTTTGCCGTGGCTGCGGCCTGTTTGATGGTTGGCCTGATCTGGGGCTTCTTTTTCACCCCGGACGAGACGCGCCAAGGATCGACGGTCAAGATCATCTACTTGCACGTGCCAAGCGCGCTGATGGCGATTAACGCATGGTTCATGATGCTGGTGACATCGCTGGTCTGGCTGGTGCGCCGGCACCACGTCAGCGCACTGGCCGCGCGCGCCGCCGCTCCGATCGGCCTTGCGATGACCGTGATCGCACTGATCACCGGCGCGATCTGGGGCAGCCCGATGTGGGGCACCTATTGGGCGTGGGACCCGCGCCTGACATCGTTCCTGATCCTGTTTTTGTTCTACCTCGGCTACATCGCCCTTTGGGCCGCAATCGAAGACGCTGATACCGCCGCCGATCTTACATCCGTGCTATGCCTTGTCGGATCAGTCTTTGCGATCCTGTCGCGCTATGCGGTGAACTTCTGGAACCAAGGTCTGCACCAGGGGGCATCCCTGTCGCTGGACAAAGAGGAAAACGTCGCCGATGTGTTCTACATCCCGCTGCTGATCTGCATCGCAGGCTTTGTCGCGCTGTTCGTGGCCCTTGTTTTGCTGCGTACCCGTACCGAAATCCGCGCCCGCCGGACAGCCGCCCTGATCGCAAGGAGCCAACGTGCCTGATCTTGGAAAATACGCTTTCGAAGTGCTGACCGCCTATGCCGCCAGCATTGCCGTGCTTGCGGTGCTGATCGGGGCAAGCCTGCGCCGGTCGCGCAGGGTGAAAGCCGCGCTGGAGGCTGTTGAACGTGGCTAAAATTTCGCCTCTGCTCGTCGTCCCGCCGTTGATCTTTGCCGCGCTTGCCGGATTGTTCTGGGGCGGGCTGATGCGCGAAAACGCTGGTGAGCTGCCGTCGCAATTCATCGGTCAGCCCGCGCCGAACCTGCCGACCGAAGCGGTCGCAGGCACCCAACTGCTGACCGCCGCCGACCTGAATACGGGCGAGATTACGATCGTGAACTTCTGGGCCAGCTGGTGCCCACCTTGCCGCGCCGAACACCCAACACTTCAGGCGCTGTCCGATCAAGGCTACCGCGTCGCGGGCGTAAACTTTCGCGACCAGGCTGACGATGCGGCTAGCTATCTGGCAGACGAAGGCAACCCGTTCTTTGCCACAGGCTTTGATCTGCGCGGCCGCGTCGCCATCGACTGGGGCGTGACCGCGCCGCCTGAAACCTTCATCGTCGGCCCCGATGGCAAAGTGCTTAGCCGTTTTATCGGACCGCTCATTGGCTCCGACTATGAGCAGCGCTTCCTGCCGATGCTTGAAGCCGCCGCCGCCGAATAGCGACCCTCCTTCTTCTGGTTAAAAATACCTCGGGGTGCGGGGCAGCGCCCCGCGTGCCGAATTTTCTACGAAAATTCGGTGATCGCCATTGCCTTGCAATGGCGAAGCCTCCGGCGGAGGTATTTTTAACCGGAAGAAGATCGGACATGAAAAAGGCCGCGCTGGGAGGCGCGGCCTTTTGTCGTACTATGTTTTAGGGATTACTTCGCCTTGGCGAGATCGCGCAGCACGTAGTGCAGCACGCCGCCGTGTTCGATGTATTCGATCTCGATCGCGGTATCGATGCGGCACTTGATGTCGATGGTCTTGGTCGTGCCATCGGCCATCGTGATGTGCGCTTTCACGACTTCCAGTGGCTTGATCGTGTCGAGGCCGTCGATGCTGACGGTTTCTTCGCCGGTCAGGCCCAGCGTCTTGCGCGTGTCGCCGTTCGTGAATTCGAACGGGATGACGCCCATGCCGACGAGGTTGGAGCGGTGGATGCGCTCGAAGTTCTCGGCGATGACAGCTTTGACGCCCAGCAGGGCTGTGCCTTTGGCTGCCCAGTCGCGGGAGGACCCTGCGCCGTACTGCTCGCCTGCGAAGATGACCAGCGGGGTGCCGGCGTCCTCATAGGCCATGGCCGCGTCGAAGATGGAGGTCTGGTTGCCATCGGGGCCTTTGGTGTAGCCGCCTTCGACGCCGTCCAGCATCTCGTTCTTGATCCGGATGTTGGCGAAGGTGCCGCGCATCATGACTTCGTGGTTGCCGCGGCGCGAGCCATAGGAGTTGAATTCGCGCACGGGGACCTGATGATCGAGCAGGTACTGACCAGCAGGGCTGCTTTCGGCGAACGAGCCAGCAGGGCTGATGTGGTCGGTGGTGACCATGTCACCCAAAACGGCCAGGACTTTCGCGTCCTTGACGTTGTGGATCGTGCCGGCGTCCTTGGACATTCCTTTGAAGTAGGGCGGGTTCTGGACGTAGGTCGACTGCGGTGGCCAGTTGTAGGTTTCGCTGTCGACGACTTCGACAGCCTGCCACTTTTCGTCGCCTTTGAAGACGTCGGCATACTTGGACTGGAACGCTTCGCGCGTGACGGTCTTTTCGACAAGCGCGTTGATCTCGTCGGAGGTTGGCCAGATGTCTTTCAGGTAGACGTCATTGCCGTCGTGATCCTTGCCCAGCGAGTCCTTGGTGATGTCGACGTTCATGTCACCGACCAGCGCATAGGCCACGACCAGCGGCGGGCTTGCCAAGTAGTTCGCGCGCACGTCGGGGGAGATGCGGCCTTCGAAGTTGCGGTTGCCCGACAGGATCGACGTCGCGATCAGGTCACCTGCCGAAATCGCTTCGGAGATTTCCTTTTGCAGCGGGCCAGAGTTGCCGATGCAGGTAGTGCAGCCATAGCCGACAAGGTTAAAGCCGATGGCGTCCAGATCCTTTTGCAGATCAGCCGCTTCCAGATAGGCCGACACGACCTGAGAGCCGGGCGCGAGGGATGTTTTTACCCAAGGCTTGCGGTTCAGGCCAAGGGCGGCTGCCTTACGGGCCACCAGACCTGCGCCGATCATGACGTAGGGGTTGGATGTGTTGGTGCAGGACGTGATCGACGCGATCACGATAGAGCCGTCGTGCAGGGTGTAATCCTCGCCCTCGACCTTCTGCGACTTGTGGTGGCCTTCGTTGCCGGGGATGTGATGCGGGGCAGGTGCGCCGCCTTCCTCAGTCCAGTCGGCTTTTTCATCCTTGGGCACGGACTTTTCAGACCGCTGACCAGCGATGTACTTGCCAAATGCGCCGGCCGCGTCCGTCAGGGCGATGTAGTCCTGTGGGCGCTTGGGGCCGGAGATGGCAGGGACGATGGTGCCCATGTCGAGGTGCAGGGTCGAGGTGTAGACCGGTGCATAATCCGCGTCGCGCCAGAAGCCGTTCGCCTTGGCGTAGGCTTCGACCAGTGCGATCCGGTCTTCGTCGCGGCCCGTGTTGCGCAGGTAACGCAGGGTTTCGTCGTCGATGGGGAAGTAGCCGCAGGTTGCGCCGTATTCGGGCGCCATGTTGGCAATCGTCGCACGGTCGGCCAGTGGCAGCTTATCAAGGCCAGCGCCAAAGAATTCGACGAACTTGGACACAACGCCGTGGGCGCGCAGCATTTCCACAACCTTAAGCACAAGGTCGGTGCCGGTGGTGCCTTCGACCATCGCGCCGGTCAGCTCAAAGCCGACGACTTCGGGGATCAGCATGGAAATCGGCTGGCCCAGCATCGCGGCCTCAGCCTCGATCCCGCCGACGCCCCAACCCAGAACGGCAAGGCCGTTGACCATGGTGGTGTGGCTGTCGGTACCGACAAGCGTGTCAGGATATGCGACCATGTCGCCGTTCTGGTCGGTGTCGGTCCAGACGGTCTGGGCCAGATATTCCAGGTTTACCTGGTGGCAGATGCCGGTGCCTGGGGGGACGACGCGGAAGTTGTTAAACGCGTTCTGGCCCCACTTCAGGAACTGGTAACGCTCCATGTTACGCTCGTATTCACGGTCCACGTTCATCTGGAACGCACGCGGGTTGCCGAATTCGTCGATCATGACCGAGTGGTCGATGACCAGATCGACAGGGGCCAGCGGGTTGATCTGCTGTGCGTCGCCGCCCAGTGCCTTGATGCCGTCGCGCATGGCGGCAAGGTCAACCACGGCGGGCACGCCGGTGAAGTCCTGCATCAGCACGCGGGCAGGGCGATAGGCGATTTCGCGCGGGTTCTGGCCGCCCAAGGTGGCCCATTCGGCGAAAGCTTTGATGTCATCCACGGTGACGGTCTTGCCGTCCTCGAACCGCAGCATGTTTTCCAGCACGACCTTCAGCGCGGCGGGCAGCTTGCTGAAATCGCCCAAACCGGCCTGCGTGGCCGCATCAATCGAGTAGTAGGAGACCGACTGGTCGCCGACCGTCAGGGTCTTGCGGGTTTTTGCGGTATCTGTGCCGACTGTGACTGTCATGGCTATCCCTTTAGGGTTGAGGACTATGGCTTGTGTCACTTTTGCCCCAAGCTGCGCACGCGTTCAAGGGGTGCCTGCGAAAAAAGGTATACAATTGTATACCGCCGTGCGAGCGGCGTGGCGCGTGTGGGTTGCTATGGCCGGCAAGACGTTGCGACACCCTCGTCGCAAATGCTTGATTGGTCATTACAAAGTCTTTTTCTTACACCATAGAAATAGAAAATGTCTGGAAAGTGCTGCCATGCGTCATGTCTTTGCTGCCTCTGTTATCGGAGCGCTCTTCGCCGGATCCGGGTTGGGTGCGCAGGACCGGGGCATTCAAGATTGGGGCACGGTGGTAGAGCTTTACACCTCTCAGGGCTGTTCCAGTTGTCCGCCTGCCGACCGCATTTTCGAACAGATCGCAGACCGCGATGACGTGATCGCCTTGGCGCTGCATGTGGATTATTGGGATTATATCGGCTGGAAAGACGATCTGGGCAGCCCCGCCTATACCGCCCGCCAGCGCAGCTATGCGCAGGAGTGGCAGGCGCGGAATGTTTATACGCCGCAAATGGTTGTGGCTGGGGTCAAGGAATTTGTCGGCAGCCATCCGGTCGTAGCAATGGACGCGATTGCGGCCCATCCGGCGCAAAATAATCCGGTTCAGGTGTCACTGCGCCGCACTGGCGATGTGGCGACGATCAGCGCCACTGCCGTTGGCGCTGTGCCTGCCCGCGCACTGGTGCAGATCGTGCGCTATACGCCCCGTATCACGCGCGAGATTCATAAGGGCGAGAATGCTGGCAAGACGGTGGTATACCGCAATGTCGTGACCAGCTGGGCCGAAGCAGGAGAGTGGAACACGTCGCAGCCGCTGTCATTGCAGGTCAACGTGACGGGCGACGAGCCTGTGGTGGCCATTATCCAAGACGGCCCTGCGGGCGCGGTGTTGGGCGCAGTTCAGCTGCGCTAGCGCCTTATTTCCAACGGCGATGCACCCAGAACCACTGTTCGGGGTGATCTGCGATCCGCGCCTCTAGCCGTTTTGTGGCGTCAGTCATCATGGTCAGGGGATCGCTGTGCGGAATGGGCGATTCGACGACCACGTCAAAGGACAGGCCATCGGGCTGGCGGATACCGAAATAGGGCACCAGCAGCGCGTCAAAGCGCAGCGCCATTTCCGCAGCCGCCATTGACGTCAGCGCCGGGCGGTGCAGGAAATCAATCGCCGGCGCGCCGTAGACATGGACGTCAAACAATAGCGTGCCCATGCCGCCGCCCTTGATGTGCCGGGCAAATCCCATCGTGCCGCGCTTGCCTTGGGCAAAGACAGGGCCGCCCCAACTGGTCATGGTTTCGCGGTAGTGCGCATCGACATAGGCGTTCGCCATGGGGCGATAAAGTCCGCCAATCCGCGTGCCATCGCGGGTCAGGACGTGACGCGGCGCTTCGAAGTTGCCGAAATGCGCGGTCAGAAAGATGATCGGGCGGCCTGCGGCCTGCGCCGCGCGCACGGCCTCCACGCCGTCGCCGCGCGGCATCGTCTGCGCCAATTGCGCGGCAAAGTCGCGGTTGGCGTAGTTTTCCATCAACGTCCGGCCAAAGTTATCCAGCACGCGGGTTGCCAGATCGCGGCGGGCGGCTTTGTCCATGTCCGGATAGGCATCGGCCAGATTAATCATGGCGCGGCGGCGATAGCCTGCCAGCGGGCCGATCACGCGGGCCACAATGGCCCCGGTGCCACCGATCCGCATGGGGTAAGGCAGCAGGTTCATGCCGCCAATCAGGGCGCGCAGCACCAGATTTTGCAGCCATTGGCCACGGCTGCCGCTGGGGGCGGCCTGCGGGTCGGTCGGATCGGTTTGAGCGTTATCGGTCATATCAGTCAGGTAGTGCCCAAGCGCGACTTTGAAAAGCCCCGCAGCTTGCGTCCTGCGTTGGGGCAGGGCCGCCATATGGGCGGGCCGGGCTGAGATGCCTTAACCCTCTTCCTCGGCGTCTGGATCTATCAGGCTGATGGTGCCGTCGTCGGCAAGTGCGCGGATCGCGGCGCTGACGGCGTTCATCGCCGCCTCGCCGTCCACGGTTTTGGGGGTGCCGCGTTCGGCGGCTTCTTCTTTCATGCTGGATGCCATGCGCTGGGAAATACAATCGAGGATGAAATTCGCCGCCTCTTCGCGTTTGCCGCCGTTGCCAAGGGCAAAGGCCATGGCGGTCGCCAGGTCGCTTGCTTCGATCACGCGCAGGCAACCGGGGACGTGGATGGGGCGCACGCGGGCTGGGATGTCTTCGAAGGTAAAGATCGCCTTGCGCACATCCTTGGCAAAATCGGCGTCGGATTCGTCAAGGCCAACCAACACATCGTCGCGGGTCAGCGCCGGGCTAGAGTTCAGGATCGCGCCCACCCGTTCAACCGGGGCCTTTTCAAAGGCGGTCAGGCGGGTGCGGCAATAGTCGGACACCAGCGCATGCCCGATCCGCGTGACGGCGTCCGGGGCGATATCAGCGGTCTGGCGCACGGCAAAGGTGATGCGCCGGGCGCGTTCGCCGGGCAGTTTGCCCAGCACTTCTGCCGCGCGGGCCACGGGCAGTTTGGACAAAAGAACTGCCCCGATCTGTATGCTTTCATTCGATAAAACTTTGACCACCTCATCCGTGGTCAGGTTTTGCAGCCGGATAAACGGATCGCGCCCGGTGCGGTTATCAAGCTGATCGCGCAGTTTATCCGCGAGATGCGGAGAGATATGACCGGCCAACGCCTCTAGCGCGGCATCGACGTTGCCGGGGGCGGATAGGCCGATGGCGTCCAGCAGGTCGGCAAATTCGGTGGCCACTGCGTTCACCGTATCCCGGTCCACCAGCCTGATCGCGCCAAGTTCGCGGGCCAAATCCTCTTGCACATGATCGGGCATGCTGGACAGCGCCAGTTTATTGCCGTCGCTGATCAGCAATTGCACAATCAGCGCCGCCTTACGCTTGCGCGTTAACCGCAGCGTGCCAGAGGGACTGGGCGCACCAAACGGCGCAGAATCGGGAAGGGGATCAAAGGCATTCAGCATGCCCCGACATTAGCGTCAGAGCGGTCAATGAATGGTAAACGTGCCTAGCCCTTGGCGTAGTTAATCGACATACCGCGCAGCGCTTCGATCGCTTCTGGCGACAGATCCTCTACGGATTTGGTCGCGTCGTGCAGTTCGGATAGCACTTCGGACAGCTCGTCGATTTCGTCTTGGGTGAATTCGCGGTCCGCCCGTGCAAAGCTGCCAAAGCTGCGGCTGCCGTCGGTTTCCAGCGCGCAAACGATGCCATAGTTCAGACCATGCTGCGCCGCACGCTGCATCACCCGCGATGGATCATCGGTCAAATCAGACCAGCGGCAGCTGCCGTCGTTGCTAAAGCCCCATGACACGGTCGGATCGGCCATGACCAAAGCATGCAGCGAATAATAGGTCGTCCACGCCTTAGGGTAGGCCTGTAGCAATAATGTCGGTGTTGTGTAACGAATGTGAAAAGCCAGCGCATAACCTGCAGGTGCAAGACCCGAAGCATGTTCTAACCGTTTCAGCATCTGCGTAACGTCTGACATTTTTCACAATCCTGTGGCTTGGTGGTTCAGGTTTCACTAACAGCGAAAAGCTGATTTTCTTTCACGGTCGGGTAGCTTACTATCCAAAAGTGTAATGCGCAGTTTAACTATAAGGCGACGTTAACTGATGGTCCGACAGATGACGCCTCAGGACGTTGAACGTGTTTCTCCATCCGGGCACTATATCGCATTGCGTATCGGTTTTGCTTTCCCGATGGAAGAGATCAATGCGCTTCCGACCGACTGGATTGACCACTATACCAAGAACCGCCTGATGCTGTTCGACCCTGTGATGCGGTGGGCCTATGCAAATACAGGCTTTATGCGCTGGTCGGACCTGCGCGGCGATGATCCTCATGGGGTTCTGACCATGGCTGCTGCCTTTGGGTTGCGGTTTGGTCTTACGGTGGCTGTCTTTGATGAGAACCTAGAAGGCCACCGGTCTTTTGCAAGTTTCACCCGCCCAGATCGCGAATTTGAGGATCTAGAGGCGCGGCTATTGGTTGCGTTTTTGACCCGGCGCCACCTTGAAATGCTGCCGCCCACGAACCTGACCAATGCAGAGCTGGAAGCCTTGGCGATGGTGAAGGACGGCAAGCGGCTAAAGCAGATTGCCTTTGATCTAGGCGTGACCGAAGGGGCCGTGAAGCAACGGCTTAAGAACGCCAAGGTCAAGCTGGGGGCCCATACCAGCACGCAGGCGGCCACGATGGCGCGGCAATTTAAGCTGATCTAAGGGCCGATCAAACGGCGGCTGCGGCTTGGTATTTCGTTGTACCCAATACCACTCTGAGCTGTACATTCTTTTTGGTATGTGAACTGCGGTTGAGACTTCTACAGCGACTTTGCCTAAAAATGGATTCATCCTAAAGGAGAATCCACCATGGAAAACATTACCTTCAATCTTTCGACCCTGCACCTGCATGGCTCTGCTTTTTACGATTTTTTGCGCCTGCGTAAGCGGTTCTTTGTCGACACGCTGGGCTGGCATATCCCCCATGACGACTTTGTCGAGATGGACCAATACGACAACCCAAAGGCATGGTATTCGCTTGTGCTGCGAGATGGCGAAGTCATCGGCGGCGCACGGGCAATGGCGACGACGGCCACCTGGGGCAGTCATAGCTATATGCTGCGCGACGCCGTGCAGGGTAAGCTGATCGACATCCCGCCAGAGGTGCTGGGCGAAGATATCGTCAGCGCGGATATCTGGGAATGCACCCGTCTGGTGATGTCAGAAACTGTGGAAACGCAGGCAGAGCGGAGCGCCTGCCTGACGATGATCGTGCAGGGTTTGATCAATGTCGCAGCAGATCAGGGCGCGACGCAGCTGATGTCGCTGTCGCCGCTGGCGTTGATGCGGGCGCTGCGGCAGTTGGGCTTTGGGGCGCAGCGGATTGGCGCGCCTTATACCAATGACAACGATGGTCGCCGCTACGCGGTGCTGTCGATGCCGGTCACGCGCAGTGTCGCCGATGTGCCCCGCGCCACCCACCGGGCGCAGCCGCAGCCGCTGCACGCGCCATCTGTTTAACGCAATATGGCCGGGCGCGCTGTGATGCTCGCCCGGCCATACCACTGTTGCCCAAAAGGGCCTTTGTTTAGTCTTTGCCGAACACGCGGGCAAAGATCGTGTCGACGTGCTTGGTGTGATACCCAATGTCGAACTTTTCTTCGATCTGCGCAGGCGACAGGGCCGCGGTGACTTCAGCGTCGGCCAGCAGCTCTGTTTTGAAATCAGCGCCTTTTTCCCAGACCTTCATCGCGTTGCGCTGCACCAGCTTATAGCTGTCCTCGCGGCTGACGCCGGCTTGGGTCAGGGCCAGAAGCACGCGCTGCGACATCACCAGACCGCGGAACTTGTTCATGTTCGCCAGCATGGTTTCAGGATAGATCACCAGCTTTTCGATCAGGCCCGCCAGACGGTTCAGCGCGAAATCTAGGGTGACGGTGGTGTCTGGGCCGATGGTCCGCTCGACAGACGAATGCGAGATATCGCGCTCGTGCCACAGCGTGACGTTTTCCAGCGCAGGGGTGACGGACATGCGGACCAGACGGGCAAGGCCGGTCAGGTTTTCGGTCAGCACCGGGTTACGCTTGTGCGGCATCGCCGACGATCCCTTTTGACCAGGAGAGAAGAACTCCTCGGCCTCCAGCACTTCGGTGCGCTGCATGTGGCGCACTTCGGTGGCGATATTTTCCATCGAGGATGCGATCACACCCAGCGTGGCAAAGAACATCGCGTGACGATCGCGCGGGATGACCTGCGTGCTGATCGGCTCTGGCGTCAGGCCCAGTTGCTTGCAGACGTGCTCTTCGACAGCCGGATCGATGTTGGCAAAGGTGCCGACAGCGCCAGAGATTGCGCCGGTCGCGATTTCAGCGCGGGCGTTGACCAGACGGGCGCGGCCCCGGTCCATTTCGGCATAGAATCGGGCAAAGGTCAGGCCCATCGTGGTTGGTTCGGCGTGGATACCGTGGCTACGACCAATGCGGACGGTGTCCTTATGCTCATAGGCGCGCTTTTTCAGCGCGGCCAGCACGCGGTCCATATCGGCCAGCAGGATGTCGGCGGCGCGCACCAGCTGGACGTTGAACGTGGTGTCCAGCACGTCAGAGGACGTCATGCCTTGGTGCACAAAGCGTGCCTCGTCTGCGCCGATGTGTTCGGACAGGTGCGTCAGGAATGCGATGACGTCGTGCTTGGTGACGGCCTCGATCTCGTCGATGCGGGCCACGTCAAAGGTGACGTCCTTGGCTTTCCACACGGCCTCGGCGTTTTCGCGCGGGATCACGCCCAGATCTGCCATGGCGTCGCAGGCGTGCGCCTCGATCTCGTACCAGATTTTGTATTTTGTGGCCGGGTCCCAGATGGCAACCATCTCGGGACGGGAATAACGCGGGATCATGGGCAGAACCTTTCGGGATTGGCAGCGACGCTGTGGGCGTCATACTGGGACCGGGCCAGAATGAAAAGAAGCGGAGGCTGCCGTGGCGGAAACCAAATGGACACAAGGCAAGTCCCGGGATGATTTTCTGGGCGATTGGGTGCTGACGCGCCGCATTGAGGACCGCCATGCGGGGCAGGCGGGGTTGTTCGAGGGCACGGCGCAATTCGTGGCGGACGGTGACAGCGGCGCAATCTATGACGAATCGGGCCTGCTGCACATTGGCAGCGCCGCCCCGCTAAAGGCAGAGCGGCGCTATCTGTACGACTTCTCGGGCGGCATGATCACGATCCGCTTTGCCGATGGGCGCGACTTCATCCAGTTCAACCCGGCGTCAGTGCATCAGGCCGTGCACGCCTGCGATCCCGACACCTACCGCGCGCACCATGATTTCAGCCGCTGGCCACAGTGGCATGCGGTCTGGACCGTGACCGGCCCGCGCAAAGATTACACGATGTGGACGATGTGGCAGCGCCCGTAGCGGGACTCGTGTAGACTGAGTGGTGAAGGTCATGTTGGAAGCTAATTGGGCGTTTCTTTACCTATGAATGTGTGGGTTATGTCGAGCAGTCAAAATCCTACATTGCTAATTCAGTTTTAAATTGAGGTTTTGGCAGCTCTGAATGTCGACTTCGTAGGCTTTGTGGCCACTCGCTGCCCCTGCGCCATTGGCCGCTTTCGAGATCATCCAACAAACGGTCGTTTTTGGCAGGAAGGCCCGCGCTCTCATTGCACCATTGGAGCAAAAAAGGAAACTATTTGCATTTGAGGTATGCTTAACCCTACGACCAGAAATTTCGATATTATTTTATAGCTATCCACGAATAAAAATATTACGGTTTATAACTATATACCGCCACTACTTCAAAACCCGAAAGTTTTCGTAGGTTATGACGCGGAAGTTGTCTGAGACCTTGTCGCGGAACTTCGTCCATTCCTGCGGGATGGTTTCACGCATGAATGCAAGGATGGCGTCGGCGAACTGCTTTTGACTTGGGTAGTAGCGATTGTGGGTAACGTATTGATGCAAGACGGCCCAAAGCCGCTCAATGGGATTGAGATGAGGGCAGTAAGGCGGCAGCTGGATCAGATGGATACGGCAAGCTGCCCTGGCGAGGAAGGCTCTGACATCGGGCCCTTTGTGGTAGGCCGCGTTGTCCCAGATGACATGAATGATGCGCTTGTCAGGGTTGCGCACTTCGATCTTGGTCAGAAGCTGTGCTGCACTGACGCCATCAACGGTTGTGGGCTCGACAAAGGGTGCATCGAAGGTTTCAAGGTTCACAGCCCCATGAATATTCACACGACCGCGCCCTGCCGTGCTGAGAACCGCTGGATTTGATCCTACTTTCACCCAGCCAAACGCAGGCTTGGTCTGGTATTCCGGATGCACCGCATCGGCGAAGTAGACGGCTTCATCCGCTGGTAACTCACGCATCAGGCGGTCGTATAATGCGATAAAAGCGGCCTGCTTTTCCGCTGATGCCACGCGCGGCAGGGACTTGGGCTTGCGGTATTCAAAGCCCAGTCGGGCCAGAAGTTTGATGCAGCCAGAATGGGAATAGTTCAGACCGCACTCAGCTGCGACATGGGCCCTGATCTCGACCGTCGAGCGACAGAAGCGTGCTTCCAGCCAGGCGCATAAAGCAACCTCCTGTGCCTGTGTCATACGGGACTGACCGCCTTTCCAGCCGTCGAAAGCAAGCGCATCCCAACCATCTTGCAGAAAGGTTTTATGCCAGCCCCGGATGGTATCGTCGTCCAAGTAGAGAAACTTTGCGATCCGAGCACAGCTTTCCCCGTCGTCGAGCAGCAGGATCGCATTTGCCCGGCGGGCAATGCCGTGGTCCTCGCGCTGGCAACGCACGCAAGCCTCAAGCTCGAGGCGGTCTGCTGAGGAAAGAAAGCCGGGGCGGATCATAGGCATAGCTGAATCGTTCCAAACCCAGCCGTCAAGTCACCAAATTCGGCTTCCGCAGGACTCGGAGTATAGATCAATTTAAAAGGAAAAATACTGTGAATTTCAAGTTATTGGCCGTGATTGCTAGCGTTACAGCTCTTCAATCTACGACAGCGTCAGCCCAACTTAACTGTGAGCCACCTTCAATGCTTATCTGCCAGATTGGTAGGTGCTTCTGCGATGTTCCACGGGAGATAGTACTTGAAGGGGTCAATATCAGAATCATCGTGCTTGACGAAGGCTTTGCCAAGCCCGTCGAAATGGACAAAGAGCTTCAAGAGAAACTTGAAATTGCCATTAAAGAAATGCGCTAGTCGTTGCGAGTTTTTCAAATTTAATACCATTTGGTATTGAAGCACCGCCAAGATCATAACTTGTTGGCCCTTCCTAATTGCGACGGTTTTTTGACGCGTTAGGGAGGGATTACCACTTATTTTTGGTTGCTATAGACTGCATTCCAAACCGCAGGGCGCGCTAAGGTCACGGCTTCAATGATATTGGATGATCGCGAGATCAGGCAATAATATAAAGCGCATATGACACGGATTAAGCGGGCGTGGACTACGGAAGTTGAAAAGGGATTTTGGCGATGTTGCGACAGCGGCCATTCTCTCGGAAGCACAAGTCGATCAACTAAGGCTCTTACCTGAGATTCGGGCTCCCCTACAAATCGTCAAAACAGCGGTTTAGCAGACGGCATGAACCCCAAATAGATATAAAGCCAAAGTAACAAATAGCAGTTCTACCCGCCCGTGAGGCGCCAAGCGGCCCGCTTCCCTAGACGCAAAAAGGGCGCCCCGATGGGACGCCCTTCCTTGCCGTAATCCGAGGTGGATTAGCAGCTGTAGTACATCTTGTACTCGATCGGGTGCGGTGTGTGCTCGTAGGCGTAAACCTCTTCCCACTTCAGCGCCATGTAGCCTTCCAGCTGGCCTTTGGTGAACACGTCGCCAGCAAGCAGGAACTCGTGATCCTTCTCCAGCTCGTCCAGAGCCTCGCGCAGCGAGCCGCAGACGGTGGGGATTGCGGCCAGCTCTTCTGGCGGCAGATCGTAAAGGTCTTTGTCGGACGCGGGGCCCGGATCGATCTTGTTCTTGATGCCGTCAAGGCCAGCCATCAGCAGTGCTGCAAAGCACAGGTAGGGGTTGGCTGCTGGATCGGGGAAACGTGCCTCGACGCGCTTTGCCTTGGGCGATTCGGACCAAGGGATACGTACGCAGCCCGAACGGTTACGCGCAGAGAACGCACGCAGAACCGGGGCTTCGAAGCCGGGGATCAGACGCTTGTAGCTGTTCGTAGTTGGGTTGGTGATCGCGTTCAGCGCCTTAGCGTGCTTTAGGATACCGCCGATGAAGTACAGCGCTTCCTGAGACAGGTCAGCATACTTGTCGCCCGCAAACAGCGGCTTGCCGTCTTTCCAGATCGACATGTTGACGTGCATACCGGTGCCGTTGTCGCCGGACATTGGCTTTGGCATAAAGGTTGCCGACTTGCCGTAGGCTTGGGCGACGTTGTGGATGACGTACTTGTACTTCTGGATCTCATCCGCCTGCTTTGTCAGCGTGCCGAAGATCAGGCCAAGTTCGTGCTGGCACGATGCGACTTCGTGGTGGTGCTTGTCGACCTTCATGCCCATGCGCTTCATGGTGGAAAGCATCTCGCCGCGCATGTCTTGTGCGTCGTCGATTGGGTTGACGGGGAAGTAGCCGCCTTTGACGCCCGGACGGTGGCCCGTGTTGCCAACGCCAGTTTCCGAACGGAAATCGGTGTCGGTGTTCCATGCGCCGTCGATAGCATCGACCTGGAAGGACACTTTGTTCATCGAAACGCTGTAGCGCACGTCGTCGAAGACAAAGAATTCAGCTTCTGGGCCGCAATAGAACGTGTCGCCGATGCCCGATGCCTTCAGATAGGACTCAGCCTTTTCTGCAGTGCCGCGCGGGTCACGGTCGTAGGGCTCCATCGTGTCGGGCTCGACCACGGTGCAATGCACGCAGACGGTCTTTTCCGCGTAGAACGGATCGACGTAGCCGCTGGTGGTGTCCAGCACGAGTTTCATGTCGGACTGGTCGATCGACTTCCAGCCAGCAATGGAGGAGCCGTCGAACATGAAGCCTTCTTCGATGAAGTCCTCGTCCACCAGATCAGACACGAGCGTGACGTGCTGAAGTTTACCTTTTGGATCGGTGAAGCGGATGTCGACGTAGTCGGCCTCTTCATCCTTGATCAGTTTTAGAAAATCTTTGGTGCTCATCGAGAGAGGTCCTTTTCAGTCTTGATCGTGTGGAGTGTCGCGGTTCAGCGCTTACAGCGCGTCATCGCCCGTTTCGCCGGTGCGGATCCGGATCGCCTGCTCGACTGGAGAGACGAAAATCTTGCCGTCGCCGATTTTGTCGGTTTTGGCTGCCGCGATGATCGCCGCAATGGCGGCATCGACCTGATCGTCAGCGATGACGATTTCAAGTTTCACCTTTGGCAGAAAGTCGACGACGTATTCAGCGCCGCGGTAAAGTTCGGTGTGGCCCTTCTGGCGGCCGAAACCCTTCACCTCGACAACGGAGAGGCCTTGAATGCCAACCTCCTGCAAGGCTTCTTTCACTTCGTCCAGCTTGAACGGCTTGATGATGGCTTCGATCTTTTTCACAGGTTTCGCCCCCCTTGGTTGCGGTCTTGTCGCGGTCAGACCATCATAGACAGACAGGAACAATTCACGGCGCGCAAGGTGCAAGCGAAGACCGGCACAAATTAGGCGGCGCGCTGCAGAAATGTGCGGTTTGATTGTTTTTTGTGCGATATGAAAACTAAAGGTGCTGAAACTGTGACCGAACTGCTGACCGCTGCCCAAATGCGCGCCGTTGAGCGTAGCGCGATTGAGTCTGGTGCCGTGACTGGACTGGAGCTGATGGAGCGGGCCGGGCAGGGCGTCGTGGACGCGATTTTTGCGCAGTGGCCGGAGTTTGTGGGCAGCGCTGATGTAGAGCGGGGGCCAGCCCCCGCACCCCCGAGGTATTTAAGACCAGAAGAAGGGAGGACCCGGCGCGCGGTGGTGCTGTGTGGTCCGGGCAATAACGGCGGTGACGGGTTTGTCGTCGGGCGGTTGTTGCGGGAGGCCGGGTGGGCGGTAGAGGTTTTTCTGTACGGCGATGCCGAGGCGTTGCCGCCGGATGCGCGGTTGAATTATGAGCGGTGGGCGGAGGTCGGGGTGGTTACGCCGCTTGGCTTGGATGGCTTGGCGTGGTGCGATGGAGCGAGCCTGATCGTGGACGCGCTTTTTGGGACAGGGTTGACCCGTCCGCTGGAAGCGCTCGGCAAAACGTTGCGCGATGCTTGCGATTGTGTGGATGGCGGCTGCGGCTTAGGCCTTGCCGAACATCTGCCGCAATTTCCTGTCGTGGTTAGTCTCGATCTGCCTAGCGGAATTTGCGCCGATAGTGGCCGGATACTTCAATCCGCAGTACGAAGGTGGAACAGCGGAGGACAGGCATTATGCGCTGCAGCTGATCTGACGGTGACATTTCACCGCGGCAAGCTAGGGCATTACCTTGAGGATGGCCCGCAGTACTGTGGGACAGTCGTCTATGTTGATATCGGTTTGCCCGCTGCTGCACCTAGTGGGGCTGTACGGTTGGTCGCCGCGCCTCGGGAGCTGGCGAAATACGGGGGCCACAAATACGATTACGGCCACGCTCTGATTCTCTCCGGCGGGGTTGGCAAGGGCGGCGCGGCGCGGATGGCGGCGCGGGGGGCTTTGCGGATTGGTGCGGGGGCGGTGACTGTTGGGTGTCCGCCAACAGCGCTGATCGAGAATGCGGCGCAGCTGAATGCGGTGATGTTGCGCCGGGTGCCGGGCGCTGATGCGCTGAGCGAGGTGCTGACGGACAAGCGAATCAATGCGCTGTGTTTGGGTCCGGGTCTGGGGACTGGCGCGCGCGAGGCGGATTTGGTGCGTGCGGCTTTGACGGCGGGACGCGGGCTGGTGCTGGATGCAGATGCGCTGACGCTGCTGTCGCAAGATGCGGATTTGTTTGCGTTGCTCCATGACAAATGTGTGCTGACGCCGCATGGCGGCGAATTTGCCCGGCTGTTTCCCGATATTACTGAAAAGCTGGATGCGCCTGCCTTGACCGGCCCGGCCTATTCCAAGGTGGACGCTGCGCGCGCAGCGGCGCAGCGGGCGGGATGCACGGTGCTGTTCAAGGGCCCCGATACGGTGATTGCGGACCCGTCGGGGCGCTGCAGCGTCAACGCGGCGGTTTATGACCGCAGCGCGCCGTGGTTGGCAACGGCGGGGGCTGGTGATGTGCTGGCGGGGTTCATTACCGGGCTGATGGCGCGGGGATTCGCACCGATGCAGGCGGCCGAGTTTGGCGCGTGGCTACATGTCGAATGCGCGCGCGCGTTTGGTCCGGGGCTTATCGCAGAAGACCTGCCAGAGGCACTGCCCGGCGTCTTGCGCGATTTAGAGAAATAAAAAAAGGTCAAAGCCTCCAGGGCTTTGACCTTTGACGTTCATGTATCACATGAAGAGTTTAGACGGCGGCGGATGCCATCTCAATTCCGTCAGCATAGACAATGTGCTGGCGGTCGAATGTCAGGGTGTAGACTGTCATCTCGCAGGCGTCTTGCACGGCAAGGAATTCGCCGTCGACAAGGCGCTGTGCCTCTACCATGGCGGCGGGGCTGCCAAACAGCGCCTCTGCGCGCCAGTCGCGGATGTGGATCTGGGTGCCCGGTGCGACAAGCATGTCGCGGTCAGGGCGGGTGTGGCCAAGGCTGCCGGCCTTGATGCGGATCGGTGCAACACGCAGGGTTTCCGACGTGATCGACCGCAGGACGGCCATGCCGCTGTCGCGGGTGATGATGCGGGTACCTGGCGTCAGGTCCTCGACGCACATCTCTCCGTTCAGTGTCAGAATCGTCGTTTCGGCACATATCCCGGATGTCAGGGTTACGGCTGCTTTTGCGACGGTGTCGCGTGTCATTGTCCCGGTCTGCATGGCGTGTTTCCCGCTCTTGCTAATGTCTGCCTCAATCTCTGGTTTAGAACTAAGGCGTAAAAAGGGCAGAGTCCCGCCTTTTTGAGGATGACGATTTGCACTCGCATCCCTGTGTGACCTTTGATAGACACCGCGCAAAGCCGGGGGTGAATGAAATTCGCCCCTGTTTTAATGCGGGTGTGGCGGAATGGTAGACGCACCAGATTTAGGTTCTGGCGCCGCAAGGCGTGGAGGTTCGAGTCCTCTCACCCGCACCAAGATTTATAGACAGAAGGAAAACCCATGCAGGTCAAAGAGACCCAGAACGACGGCCTCAAGCGCGGATACACCATTACGGTGACGGCAGCTGAACTTGACGACAAAGTGGTCGGCAAGCTGAAAGAAGCGCAACCCGAAGTCGAGATGAAGGGTTTCCGCAAGGGCAAAGTCCCAATGGCCATGATGCGCAAGCAGTTTGGCCCGCGCCTGATGGGCGAAGCGATGCAAGAAGCCATCGACGGTGCATTGAACGAGCACATGACCACCTCTGGCGACCGTCCCGCGGCCCAGCCCGAGATGAAGATGGCCAACGAGGACTGGAAAGAGGGCGACGATGTCGTCGTCAACGTGTCCTACGAAAAGCTGCCCGACGTGCCAGAAACTGACCTGAGCAAGGTCAAGCTGGAGCGTATGGTCGTCAAAGCAGACGATTCGGCTGTTGAAGAAGCGCTGAAGAATCTGGCTGAAAGCCCGCAGGCTGTGGCCTATGAGGCAAAAGACGCAGCAGCAGAGAACAACGATCAAGTTGTGATCGACTTCGTGGGCAAAATCGACGGCGAAGCCTTTGAAGGCGGCGCAGGCGACGATTATCCGCTGGTTCTGGGCTCCAACAGCTTCATCCCCGGTTTCGAGGATCAGCTGGTCGGCACGAAAGCTGGCGAAGAAAAGGCCGTTACGGTCAGCTTCCCTGCTGAGTATCAGGCTGCCCATCTGGCCGGCAAAGAAGCCGTCTTTGATGTGACCGTTAAAGAAGTCCGCGCTGCGAATGCACCGGAAATCGACGACGAGTTGGCTAAGAAGTTCGGCGCAGAAGATCTGGACGCCCTGAAGGGCCAGATCCGTGAGCGTCTGGAAGCCGAATACAACGGTGCGTCCCGTGCAATCGCCAAGCGCAAGCTGCTGGACGAGCTGGACACGCTGGTGTCTTTCGATCTGCCAGAATCGCTGGTCGAAGCTGAAGCAAACCAGATCGCGCACCAGCTGTGGCACGAAGAGAACCCTGACGTTCAGGGCCACGATCACCCGGAAATCAACCCGACAGACGAGCACAAGACGCTCGCGCAGCGCCGGGTAAAGCTGGGCTTGCTGCTGGCTGACATCGGTCAGAACGCAGAAGTGAAGGTCAGCGATCAGGAAATGACGCAGGCGATCATGAACCAGGCACGTCAGTACCCGGGCCAAGAGCGTCAGTTCTTTGAGTTCGTGCAGCAGAACGCCCAGTTCCGCCAGCAGCTGCAGGCGCCGATGTTCGAAGATAAAGTCGTCGACCACATCTTTGAAAAGGCGACTGTCACTGAAAAGACCGTCACCAAAGAAGAGCTGCAGACCGCCGTTGAGGCGCTGGAAAGCGAAGACTAAACCAAGCCCTTCATTCACGAAGGCTTTTTGGAATGGCACCCCGGATCGGGGTGCCATTTTTCGTTTGCCCTTGTTGCCTTGGGGCGGATGCCGCATATCTAAGGGGTAGGCGGCATATTGGCCGCACAATTCGTTTAGATATTAGGGGCGATGATGTCCTTTTGGCGCATTGCAGTGCTTGGCATATTTTTTGCTGTGACACAGATGGTTGGCGCGGCTGTGGCTTGTCCAAATCCCGACATGGCCGCCGCGCGGCAGATCAGCAGTAACGGGGCCGCGCTGCGGCTGGGACAGAATCGCCGCGTCTTTGCCGGTGGCAAGGCCGGGCTGGCGGGATGCGATCACATCGCGTTGCCGCAGGTGCCTGCGGTGATGTTCAATGATGCGCCAAGCTTTAGCGCTGATCTGAGCGGGATGATCGGCCTCGCGATGGAGATTCGCGCCGAGGGTGATTGCCCGACGGGGCTGCTGGTGCGCACCGAGGATGGCCATTGGTATTTTGACGATAGCGGCCGGGGTGCGGGGCAGCCACGGTTGATTCTGCGCCATCCGGGCCGCGGTAAAATCGCGGTTTGGGTTGGCACAGTGGATGGTGCGCAATGTCGGGCGCGGCTGAATTTACAGACCTACGCCGGGTATTGATGGGCCACCCGCAAGGCGGATGGCCCGGTTTTGCTTACAGAATCATGCGGTAGAGCGCGAAGCCTTCGGGCGTATTGCCAGCGGGTTCGAGCGAGACGCTCTCAATCGTTTCAGCGTATGCGGCCGCTTTGGGGCCGGTTTCGAACATCGCCGTCGTGCCTGGCATCGGTTTGAACGACCAATTCGCGTCCGCGTTAGGGCTGATTGTGCCTTGATCGACGATATAACGCACGATGACGTCGCGGTTGGTGTCCGGGCCTTCGAACACGATGGTACTGCCGTCAGCGCCGGGGAAGCTGCCACCACCGCTGGCGCGGTAGTTGTTGGTGGCAACGATGAATTCCGCAGTGGGGTCAATGGGTTCGCCGTTGAACTTCAAGTCGATGATGCGGTTTGCATCCGGTGCGACCACGGCACCTTCACGATCAAACTTGGACGGTTGGCTCAGGTCGATCTGATAGGTGACGCCGTCGATAACGTCGAAGTTGTAGCTGGGGAATTCTGCGTTCAGCAGCGGCGCGTCTTGTGCGCCCTCCGCAATCTGGTTGAACATGCCTGCGCTCCGCTCCAGCCAGTCCTTAACCTGCGCGCCGGTGATCTTCACCGCGCGGACCGTGTTGGGATACAGATACAGGTCAGCGACGTTCTTGATCGCCACATCGCCCTTGGGCACGTCGGTGTAGTATTCCGGCCCTTGGCGCCCGCCGGCCTTGAACGGGGCAGCTGCGGAAAGGATGGGAAGCCCTTCGTTTTCAGTGCCTTGCATCATCTTCTTAATGTACCATGTCTGGGCGTTCGACACGATCTGGACGGACGGATCATCGGCGACCAGCGCAAAGTAGCTGTAAAGCGGCGCATCGGTCTGGCCGACGGCACGGCGGACGTATTCCAGCGTTTCGTCGTGTTGCTGCTGCACGGCGTCCAGCACTTTTTGATCGCTTTCAACCAAGGCGGTAATGCTGCGATCTTCGTTGCGCTGGGAAATCGGGCGCGCCTCTGAGGTATGGCTGACGATTTTCCAATCGCTGCCGTCGCGTTCCAGCATCAGGTCGATCAGGCCCATGTGGCTGCCCCAGAACCCGCCCATGACAGCGGGTTTGCCCATCAACGTACCGGCGGCGACGTCGACACCGTCAAAACCGTCATAGGACGAGGATGGGAAAACAAGGTGGCTATGGCCTGTCATCACCGCATCGATTCCTTCAATGCCAGCAAGCGGGATCGAGGCGTTTTCCATACCGTCCGTGGCGGTCGCCGCGCCGATGCCGGAGTGGGACAGGGCGATGATGATTTGCGCGCCTTGTTCCTTCATCTGCGGCACGTAAGCCTGCGCGGTGGCAACGATATCGCGGGATTGTACTTTGCCATCCAGATGCTGGCGGTCCCAGTTCATGATCTGCGGCGGCACAAAGCCGATCAGGCCGATCTTGATGGCATGCTTTTCGCCAGCGCCGTCAGTCAGTTCGCGGTCGATGATGATGTACGGGGGGATCAGCGTGTCATCGTCCAGCGGGGTCGCGCCCATGGTTTTCACGACGTTGGCGCTGACCACCGGATAATTCGCTCCGGCTAAGGATTTTGTTAGGAAATCGAGGCCATAGTTAAATTCGTGGTTGCCCAAGGTGGATGCGTCAAAGCCCAGCGTGTTCATCGCGGCGATGACCGGGTGCATGTCGCCTTCTTTCATGCCGCGTTCATAGGCGATGTAATCGCCCATCGGGTTACCTTGTAGGAAGTCGCCGTTGTCGAGCAGAAGGGAGTTTGTCGATTCGGCGCGGGTGTTTTCGATGATGGACGCTGTCCGCGCGAGGCCGACCGTGTCGACGGGCTGGTCCGAGTAGTAGTCGTAAGGAAAGACATGGACGTGCAGGTCGGTGGTTTCCATCAGGCGCAGGTGGACTTGGTTTGCTTGCGCGCGCGCAGAGAACGGGTGCAGCGCGATGAAACCGGCGGTCGAGGCCAGAAAGGAACGGCGGGACAGGGTAAAGGACATGAGGGTTCAGACTTTCGCAGGGTTTGAATAGGTCAATCCTGCGCTGTCTTTGGTAACGCTGTCACGACGCAGCGCAGCATTTTGGCGCTTTGGGCAGACATATTTTAACTAAAGGTCAAATCTTACGCGCGGGCGGGGTCCCGCGCGAGGACAGAGGCACCCGCCGTGGGCGTGAGGCGCCAGAACCAGATGGTTGACGAGACCGAGACGAGCGCCAGCATCGCAAAGACCGCTGGAAAGTGGTCGATGTCGATGGCCGCGCCGCCATAGATGCCCTGCATCGCCTCTAGCCCGAATGCGGCGAGGGTGATGCCCATGGAGGCAGAGAGCTGCTGCAGGACTGAATTAAAGCTGGTCGCGCTGCCCATTTGCGGCGGCTCTACGTCGGAATAGGCAATGGCGTTGATGGCTGTGAATTGCAGCGAGCGGCAGATGCCGCCGACAAACAGCGTGGCGATCATCAGCAAATAAGGTGTTTGCGATGTGAAGCCTGCCGGGGCCAGCAACATTAGTGCGGCCAGTGCGGCGTTCACGACCAGCACCCGGCGAAAGCCGAAGCGGCGCAGAATGGGCTGGGCGATGAACTTCATCAGCATCGCACCGATGCCGGTGGCAAAGGTCATCATGCCGGATTGAAACGCGCTAAGGCCGAAGCCGATTTGAAACATCAGCGGCAGCAGGAACGGCAGCGCGCCGCCGCCGACACGGAATAGGGTGCCCCCGATGGTGGCGACGCGGAAGGTGGGGATGCGCAGCAGGCGCAGGTCCACCAGCGGCGCGGGGGTGATGCGGGCGTGGCGCACATAGGCGAGCGTGAGGGCGGCACCTGTCCCGATCAGGGCGACCAGCAGCGGCACGGGCGCTAGGCCAAGGCCCGCGATGGTGATGCCGGACAGGAACATCGCAAGGCCGGGGCCGATCAGCCAGAAGCCGCGGGCGTCGAAGGCGGGAACCGCGACCGGGGGCAGTTTCGGGATAAAACGGGTCACAAGGCTGACGCCAAGGATTGCGATGGGGATGTTGATCCAGAAGATCCAGCGCCAGTCGGCGTAGGTCGTGATGAAACCGCCCAAGGGTGGGCCTAGCACCGGGCCGATGAGCGCCGGCACGGTGAGCCATGCCAACGCGTTGACAAGGCCAGCCTTTGGCACGGCGCGCAGTACGATCAGGCGGCCGACGGGAACCATCATCGAGCCGCCAATGCCTTGGGCAATGCGCGCCAGAATCAGGGTGCCCAGCGTCGGGGCCATCGCACAGGCGACAGAGCCCAGCGCGAAGGTGATAATCGCAAGGCGGAACACGCGGCGCACGCCAAAGCGGTCAGCGGCCCAGCCAGAGGCGGGAATGAACACGGCAAGCGCCAGCAGGTAGGACGTCAGCGCCAGTTTCAGGTGGATCGGGTCGGTGTTCAGGTCGGCAGCAATTTGCGGCAGCGACGTGGACAGCACGGTGGCGTCGATGTTTTCCATCAGTAGCGCGGTCGCGACGATCAGGGGCGTGGTCCTGCTGCGCAAAACGCTGCGCATATTGGTCAAGCGAGGGCTGGTCGTGGAGCTGGGCATCGGGACACTCTTTGGGCTTGGCCTGATGTGGTCCGATTGGGCGGTCTTGGCAAGGGTGCCGGGTCACAAGGGCGTGCCCAACGAAAAAGGCCGCCCCCGAAGGAGCGGCCTTAAACTTTAGCAGGTGAGTAACTTACTCGTCGTCGTCGTTCCCGGCAGAGCCGAGATCGTCGAACAGTTCCTGAATTTCGAATTCAGCTGCTGCTTCTTCCTCAGCGGCGAGTTCCTGAATGGACTTGCCGGCGGCCTGAAGCTCTGCCTCTTCCTTGGAGCGGGCGACGTTCAGAGTGACCGTTGCCGTGACTTCGGGGTGCAGGTTCAGCGTGACGTCGTGCAGGCCCAGATCCTTGATCGGACCCTGCAGAACGACCTGATTGCGGTCGATCTTGAAGTCGTTTTCAGCAGCGGCATCAGCCACGTCACGTGGTGTGACGGAGCCGTACAGCGAGCCAGCGTCGGAAGCAGAACGGATGATGACGAAGGTTGCGCCATCGATCTTGTCTGCTTCAGCCTGAGCGGTCGCACGCGTTTCAGCGTTGCGCGTTTCCAGGGCAGCTTTTTCAGCTTCGAAGCGGGCCAGGTTTGCAGCGTTAACGCGCAGACCTTTGCCTTGTGGCAGCAGGAAGTTACGGGCGTAACCGTCCTTGACGTTCACGACTTCGCCCATTTGGCCAAGCTTGGCCACACGTTCCAGAAGAATGATTTGCATGATGTATGCTCCTTACTTCACGGCGTAGGGCAGCAGGGCCAGGAACCGTGCGCGCTTGATCGCTTGTGCGAGCTTGCGCTGGTTCTTGGAGCCGACGGCTGTGATACGGGCGGGGACGATCTTGCCGCGCTCAGAGATGTAGCGCTGCAGTGTGCGAGTGTCTTTGTAATCGATCGCGGGGGCTTCGTCGCCCTCGAACGGATCGGACTTACGACGACGGAAAAATGGTTTCGTTGCCATGATTTATGGTCCTTTCCTGATCTAAATTAACGGCGCTCGCGACGGGTGTCGCGTTCGTCGCGCTTTTGCATCTGCACGGAAGGCAGTTCGGCGTGTGCGTCGACCTTGATGGTCAGAACGCGCATCACGTCTTCATGCAAGCGCATCAGGCGTTCCATTTCCTGCACGGCGGACGCAGGCGCGTCAGAGCGCAGAAAGGCGTAGTGGCCCTTGCGGTTTTTGTTGATCTTATAGGCCATCGTTTTGACGCCCCAGTATTCACTGTCGACCAGCTTGCCGTCGTTGTCGGCCAGCACAGTGCCAAAGTGTTCGATCAGGGCTTCTGCTTGCGTGTTGGACAAGTCCTGACGCGCAATCATCACATGCTCGTAAAGCGGCATGGCGTTCCTTTACATATTGTTCGACGCATTTCATAGGACGGGACTAAAGACTTCCGCACCCCGACCACGAGAGACTGCGCAGTGAATAACCATTGCGGAAGTGGGCCGCTTATACACAACGCCGTGGATCGCGCAACCCGCCGCTTGCGCGGGGCGATGATTGGCGTCTGCTGCGAACCGGCGGGAATTAAGGATAGAAATTAGAGCAGAAGGCTAAAACTTAGCAAAGCCTTAACGCCGCCATGTTTTCGCCTCGAAGTCGGGGCTTTCTAATAAAACTTGAACCAATAGCAAAGAGAAGGTCCAGCCATGACGGACATGCCAGATACCAGCCGCACCGTTTCAGTCGCGTCGCGCCGCGTGAAACCGGCAGAAATGGTTGTGACAGGCTTTGCACTGCAAGAGGCGTATTGGGGCTACCGCGTCACCCCCGAAGGCGCGCCGCCGCTGCGGCTTGTTATAATGCAGTCCATCGCAATGTTGGGCGGGGCTGCTTTGATTGCTGCGTCTGTTGCGTTGATGTTCGCCAGCCGGTCGACGGATTTCGTGTTCATGATCCCAGCGATCATGTTGATTTTGGCCGCAGGCACCACGTTGATGTGGTTCGCGAGCCGGGGCACCATGATCAACATCGAGGTAGATTCGATGGCGGGTGAGGTGCGTGAAGTTGTGCGCAACCGGACGGGGGGGATGTCTGTCATCTCTCGTTACGGGTTTGATTGCGTGGGCAGCGTCTTTATCCAGCGCCCTACTGCGGGCACTGCAACGCTGATGCTGCGGTATCGCAATACGGCGCGGACCTTGGCCGTTGCGTCGGGTTCGGAATCTGATCTGGCGCGTCTGCGTGACCGGATGGGCCGCGATCTGATCGTCAGCCGCGACGTTGCTTAATCAGCGGACCTAGAACCTTGTGGCGGGCGGCACTTTAACGTCGCCCGACAAAACGGCGAGGCATCGCCGAACAGGACATGTTCATTCTTGCTGGATTGCTCTGCGACGTCTGTGCCGTCATCTGTTGGTTCAAGTTAAACAACCACCGGAGAGACCAGATTATGAAGATCCTGATGACGTCCGCCGCCGCCATGACCCTGCTGGCCGCACCTGCTTTTGCTGCACCCGAGGCTTATACGCTGGACTCCAGCCACAGCCAGATCGTGTTCGACTATAACCACCTTGGTTTCTCGACCGGGATGGGCATGTTTTCGGGCTTTGAGGGCACGATCCAGTTCGATCAAGAAGATCCGGCCAATTCATCTGTTGAAGTCGCGTTCCCTGTGCGCAGCATGATGACCGGCTGGGAAGCCCGCTTCGAGCACTTCATGTCCGCTGACTTCTTTGGCGCGACCGAAGACGAAATGGTGACGTTCAAGTCCACCGCCATCGAAGTGACAGGCGACAACACCGCATTGATCACCGGCGATCTGACGCTGAACGACGTGACCAAGTCGGTCGTTCTGGATGCCAAGCTGAACCAAGCGGCCGATCACCCGATGGAAGGCAAGCCTTGGGCTGGCTTCGACGCGACCACGACGCTGCTGCGCTCTGACTACAACGTCGGCCAGTTTGCACCCTTCGTCAGCGACGAAGTGAACGTCAAAATCTCGATCGAGGCGATGAAGGCTGAATAAGCCAGATTGCTGCCTGCGGCGCGATGCGTTGCGGGCGGCAGCTAACGGCTAAGATAAAGGATGCGAGGGTGGACAAACCGCCCTCGCATTTTTTGTTTTCGAAAGGGGCGATTAGATCGCCTTTTGATTGACGCGCTTTGACAGTTCTGCGGCGCTTTCTTTGCGTTCGCTATAGCGGTCGACAAGGTATTCTTTGTTGTCGCGGGTCAGCCGTGTGAACTTCATCAACTCCTCCATCACATCGACGATCCGGTCGTAGAATGGCGACGGCTTCATGCGGTCCGCATCGTCGAATTCCAAGAATGCCTTTGGGGTGGAGGATTGGTTGGGAATTGTCAGAAGGCGCATCCAGCGGCCAAGGATGCGCAGCTGGTTGACGGTGTTGAAGCTTTGGCTGCCGCCGCTGACCTGCATGACGGCCAGCGTCTTGCCCTGCGTGGGGCGCACCCCGCCAAGGGATAGGGGAATCCAGTCGATCTGGGTTTTCATGATGCCCGTCATCGCGCCGTGGCGTTCGGGGGAACACCAGACCATGCCGTCGGACCAAGTGACCAGATCGCGCAGTTCCTGCACCTTGGGATGGCTGGCGTCCGCATCGTCCGGCAGCGGCAGGCCCGAGGGGGAATAGGTGCGGGTTTCGGCACCCAGCTGGGTCAGGATGCGCGCGGCTTCCTCTGTCACAAGGCGGCTGAATGACCGGTCCCGCAGGGATCCATAGAGCAGCAGAATGCGCGGGGCGTGGGCGCTTTGCGCAGGTGCGGTCAGGCGGTCCGGGGCGGCGGCCTCAAAATGCGCGGCGTCTAGGTTGGGCGTGTCAGTCAAGGCGGTTTCCTTCCGCGTCAATCAGGGGTGTGCCGTCCTCTTTGGTCATCGGGCCGGGGGGCAGGCGGTCGAGCAGGTCCAGCACAGCCTCGCTTGGGCGGCACAGGCGCACGCCTTTGGGCGAGCAGACGATGGGGCGGTTCACCAGAATAGGATGCTGGATCATCGCATCCAGCAGGGCGTCGTCACCGACGGCAGGGTCCAGCAGGCCCAGTTCGGCGGCAGGCGATTTGGATGTGCGCAGAGCGGTGCGCGGTGTCAGTCCCGCAGCCGCAAACAAGGCCAGCAGTTGCGGGCGGGTCCAGCCAGTATCGAGGTAGGGGATCACGGTGGGGGTTTGCCCTGCGGCAGTGATGATCGCCAGCACGTTGCGCGACGTGCCGCAGTCTGGATTGTGATGGATGACGATGGTCATGCGGCACCTTTATCTTTGGGAAACCAGTGTTGTGTTTTGTTAGCGAAGGCGACGAGGGACAGCATCACCGGCACTTCGACCAAGACGCCGACGACGGTGGCCAGCGCGGCGCCAGAGCCGAGGCCGAACAGGCTGATCGCCACGGCGACGGCCAGTTCAAAGAAGTTAGAGGTGCCGATCAGGGCGCAGGGGGCGGCGACGTTGAACGGGATACCCCAAGCGCGCGCCGCGCCATAGGCGATGAAAAAGATGCCGTAGGACTGGATCAGCAGCGGCACCGCAATCATGGCAATGACGAGGGGGCGATCGAAAATCACCTCTCCTTGAAAGGCGAATAGCAGCACGACGGTCACCAGCAGGCCGATGATCGAGAAGGGCTGCACGCGAGACTTGAAGGTGGCGACGGCGGCTTCGCCTCCGTTTGCGATCAAGCGCTGGCGCGTCAGGTATCCGGCCAGCAGGGGGAGCATGACGTAAAGGCCGACGGAGAGCAGCAGGGTGTCCCATGGCACGACAATGTTCGTCGCGCCCAGCAGAAAGGCGACGATGGGGGCAAAGGCGAAAACCATGATCACGTCATTCACGCTGACCTGCACCAGCGTATAGGTGGCGTCGCCGCGCGTCAGGTTCGACCAGACGAACACCATCGCCGTGCAAGGGGCCGCGCCCAGCAGGATGACGCCTGCCAGATAGGCCTGCGCGTCGTCCGGCGGGATCAGCCCGGCAAAGACGTAGTTAAAGAACAACACGCCCAGCGCGGCCATGGTGAAGGGTTTGATCAGCCAGTTGACCACCAGCGTAACGACCAGCCCCTTGGGTTTGTCGCCCACCTGCCGCAGCGCGCCGAAGTCGACGCCGACCATCATCGGATAGACCATCGCCCAGATCAGCACCGCGACGGGCAGGTTCACCGAGGCGATTTCCAGCGCCGCGAGGGCAGCAAAGGCGCTGGGAAAGAGGTTGCCCAGCAAAAGACCGGCCCCAATCGCCAGCGCGACCCAGACGGACAGCCAGCGTTCAAAGGTGCCAAGGCCAGCGGCGGCGGGAAGCGGTGTGTCGGTCATGTCAGGCTTTCTGATGTGCAGGGGGCGGGCATCTGCGCCTAGCAGGCGCAGGCGATTTCGTTGATGACGGGTTGGCACAGGTCGGGACGACCGCCGCAGCAATCCTCCATCAAAAAGGCGAGCAGGCCGCGCATCCCGTCCATGTCGGCGAAATAGCGGATGCTGCGCCCTTCGCGGGTGCTGCGGATCAGGCCCGCGCGGGCCAGGATGGAGAGGTTTGCGGACATCGTGTTTTGGCGCACCTTAAGGGTGTCGCTGATGTCGCCAGCAGACATGCCCGCGTCCCCTGCCTTGATCAAAAGGCGGAAGACGTCGAGGCGGGTGGCTTGGCTGAGCGCTGCGAAGGCGTCGAGGGCGTTTTCTTTATCCATATATCGAGAAGTATTGATATGATGAGTGGCGGTCAAGTTTTATGTGTGCGGCATGTGACGTGATACCCGCCGCAGTCAGACTGCGGCGGGTTTTTAGGGGTGGGCTTATTCGGCCCGGGTGGCGGTCAGGGCGATGTCGACGGTGACATCGAAGGCAAGGTTCGTCTCGTCATTCATGCTGTCGCCGATGGCGTAGGTTTGGCGGTTCAGCGTGGTGCTGCCCTGAATGGTGGCGGTGTTGCCATCCAGCGTCAGGGTGAAGGGCAGGGTGACGGGGGCGGCGGTGTCTTTTAGCGTCAGGGTGCCGTCCGCGACATAGCCGTCCGCCGTTTTGGTGATCGGCGCGGTGAAGGTGGCGGTGGGGAAGGATTCGGCGTTGAAGAAATCCGCGCCCATGGCCTGATCGGTGACAGAGCCGAGGGTTAGCGAGCCGATGGCGATGGTGACTTCGACCTGACCTGCGTCAGTGTCCGCGTCGGGATCAAAGGTGATGGCGGCGGTCCAGTCGGCAAAGCTGCCTTGCACGGGCTTGCCGAATTGCGTGACGGTGATGGCAAGGGAGCCGTCTTGAACCGTCCAGTCAGAGGCGACTTGATCCAATGCGGCGGCCTGCGGGGCGTCTTCGGCCGGGCCGTTCAGGGCGAAGGCGGTGAGGGCACCGATGGCGACGACTGCGGCGGCCAGCAGGGGGGCGGCGATGGGGGTGCGGTGGTACCCGGCGTCAGGCGCAACGGTTTTGCCAAACCACATCCGGCGGATTGTGGCGTCGCGATCGATGATGTGATGTTTCAGCGCGCCAGCGATGTGCAGCAGCAGGGCGCCGATCATCACCTTACCAAAGACCCAGTGCAGGCTGTCGAACAGATGTGCGGTGGCATCGGACTTGGACACGAAGGGTAGGGATTGGCCGAACGGCCACCAGATGGGCGCGAAACCTGTGGTGGCGGCATGGCTGATCCAGCCAGTCAGGGGGGTGATAACAAGGGCGGCGTATAGAAGCCAGTGGATCACCTCTGCCAGCAACGTCTCTGCCCGGCGTTCGGGGTGCAGGGGGCCGGGTTTGGGGTGGCTAAGTGCCCAGATGATACGGGCGAGGGCGACAAAGAAAACGGCGACGCCAAGGGTTTTGTGGATCGTGAAAAGCTGCGCCTTTTGGGCGAGCGCCTCGTTCGTGTCATAGGCCATGTCGGACGCGATGATCCCCAGCGGGATGATGGTCAGGATCAAGGCGGCGGTCAGCCAGTGCAGCACCTTCGTCACTGTACCGTAGGTGGTCGGATGGGTCATGGCGCGTCCTTTTGCGAAGTTGCCCCAACGATAGCCTGCGCTGCATTGCGGCACAATTTGCGATGACGCAGGGGCATTGTGCGGCGGCGCGGTGCAGGCTAGACCCATGCCCGACACGCAGCAAAAGGGGCAAATCCATGCGGGCATTCGTATTTCCAGGGCAAGGCGCACAGGCCATCGGTATGGGGCAGGATCTGGCAAACGCCTATCCAGCGGCGCGCGCCGTGTTTGAAGAAGTCGATGATGCGCTGGGTGAAGCGCTGTCGGCGCTGATCTTTGACGGCAATCTGGAAACGCTGACGCTGACCCGCAACGCGCAGCCTGCGCTGATGGCGGCGTCCATGGCCGCGATGCGCGCGCTAGAGGCGGAAGGCATCGCGATCACGGATGCGGATTTCGTCGCGGGCCATTCGCTGGGGGAATATAGTGCCTTGGCCGCCGCTGGTGCGCTGGGGATCGCGGATTGTGCGCGGCTGCTGCGTGTGCGCGGTGATGCGATGCAGCAGGCCGTGCCGCAGGGCGTCGGCGCGATGGCGGCGATCCTTGGCCTGGATGCGGCGACGGTGGCGCAGATTGCAGAGGATGCGGCGCAGGGCGAAGTTTGCCAATTGGCGAACGAGAATGATCCGGCGCAGAACGTGATCTCTGGCCATGTGGCGGCGGTCGAGCGGGCGGCGGTGCTGGCCAAGGCGGCGGGTGCAAAGCGGGCGTTGATGCTGCCGGTGTCTGCGCCGTTCCACTGCGCCTTGATGCAGCCTGCGGCGGATGTGATGCGCGGCGCGCTGCATGACACGCCGATGCAGGCGCCAGCGGTGCCCTTGGTCGCCAACGTGACCGCGCTGCCCGTGACGGACCCGGATACGATCCGCGCGCAGCTGGTCAGCCAAGTCGCGGGCCGAGTGCGCTGGGCGTCGTCGGTCGAGTGGATGGCGGCGCAGGGCGTCACGTCGTTTATTGAAATTGGGGCCGGTAAGGCCTTGTCGGGCATGATCCGGCGCATTGCAAAAGAGGCGGGCACGGCGAATGTCGGCACTGCCGCAGAGGCCGTGGCTGTCGCCGCCGCCATCAAAGGAGAAGCATAATGTTTGATCTGACAGGTAAGACGGCGCTGGTCACGGGCGCATCTGGCGGCATTGGCGGCGCGATTGCGACGGCGCTGCATAATGCGGGGGCCACGGTTGGTCTGTCCGGCACGCGGGTGGAGCCGCTGGAGGCCTTGGCGGCGCAGCTGGGCGACCGCGTGCATGTGCTGCCCTGCAACCTGAGCGATGCAGAGGCTGTTACCGCCCTGCCCAAGCAGGCGATCGAGGCGATGGGGTCCTTGGATATTCTGGTGAACAACGCGGGCATCACCCGCGATAACCTGTTCATGCGGATGTCGGATGATGAATGGTCCAGTGTGCTTGATGTGAACCTGACCAGCACCATGCGTCTGTGCAAAGGCGCGATCCGGGGCATGATGAAGGCGCGTTGGGGCCGGATCATCAACATCTCTTCTGTGGTTGGCGCGACGGGCAACCCCGGTCAGGCAAACTATGCGGCGTCCAAGGCGGGCATGGTCGGCATGAGCAAGTCGATTGCCTATGAGGTCGCCAGCCGCGGTATCACCGTGAACTGCGTCGCCCCCGGCTTCATCGCCACGGCGATGACGGACAAGCTGAACGACGACCAAAAGGGTGCGATTCTGGGGCAGATCCCAGCGGGCCGCATGGGCGAGGCCGAAGAGATTGCGGCTGCTGTGCTTTATCTTTCCAGCAAGGAAGCGGCCTATGTCACAGGTGCGACCTTGCATGTGAATGGCGGAATGGCCATGCTCTGACGCAAGGCCTTTGCGGGGGGCGGGAAAGCGTTTGCGCGCACCCAAATCTCTGCTATAGGCCACGCAGCATCGGACGGGCCCCTTCGGCGGCCAGTTCAACAACCGGGCATTAACCGATAATTGGTGACGGCCCATCTGGAACGTGAGGAATTGTTCATGAGCGAAGTCGAAGACCGCGTACGCAAAATCGTTGTGGAGCACCTTGGTGTTGAAGAGGACAAAGTTGTCGAGAGCGCGTCGTTCATCGACGACCTGGGCGCAGACAGCCTTGACACCGTCGAGCTGGTCATGGCCTTCGAGGAAGAGTTCGGGATCGAGATCCCTGACGACGCCGCCGAGACGATCCAGACTTTCGGCGATGCCGTGAAGTTCATCAAGGGCGCGCAGTAAGCGTATCCCTTTGCCGCTGACCTGAGGGTCGGGGGCTTTGATTTAAAGCGGCCCTTGCGTAAAGCGGGGGCCGTTTTTTGTTGTGCGGTCGCGTGGTCGCGTGTCGGGGATCGGACCAGCTGTGCTGGTCCGATCCGTTGGGGGGCTTTGCCCGCCGCCGGCTGGTTCTTGAACCAGTGGCGCACCAACCGGCGTCCCCCCAAGGTATTTTCGACCACAAGAAGGGGTGGCGGGACCGGAGCGAAAATGCGGGGTCAGCAAGCTTTGGGCGGATCACGCAGGAATGAGGCTCGCCTCTTGCCCATTTGCGCCCTGTCGCGGTATCAGGGCCGGAATTATGTGTTGAGGGGATCAATGATGCGCCGCGTCGTTATAACAGGACTTGGACTTGTCACGCCGCTGGCGGATGGAGTTGAGGAAAGCTGGTCGCGTATTCTGGACGGTCAGTCCGGGGCCGGGACGATCAAGGGTTTCGATACCGAAGGGCTTGTGACGAACTATGCCTGCGAAGTACCGCTGGGTGATGGGACGAACGGCACCTTTAACGGTGACAAGTATATGGAGCCCAAAGAGCAGCGGAAGGTTGATACCTTTATTCTGTTTGGCATGGCTGCGGCGCAGCAGGCTGTGGAGGACAGCGGCTGGATGCCGACAGAGCGCGAAGATCAAGAGCGCACCGGCGTTTTGATCGGGTCCGGTATCGGCGGTCTGAATTCCATCGCGAATACGGCTGTGATGATGGCAGAGAAGGGCCCGCGCCGCGTGTCGCCGTTCTTTGTCCCCGGCGCGTTGATTAACTTGATTTCGGGTCAGGTCAGCATTCGTTACGGTTTCCGCGGGCCGAACCATTCGGTCGTGACGGCCTGTTCCACCGGATCGCATGCGATTGGCGACGCGAGCCGTCTGATCCAGCATGGCGATGCGGATGTGATGATTGCGGGCGGCGCGGAAGCGGCGATTTGCAAGATTGGTATTGCGGGCTTTAACGCCTGCAAGGCGCTGTCGACGAAATACACCGATGATCCTGCCAAGGCGAGCCGGCCTTGGGACAAGACCCGCGACGGCTTTGTCATGGGCGAAGGTGCGGGCATTGTGGTGCTGGAAGAGTACGAGCACGCCAAGGCGCGCGGTGCAAAGATTTATGCGGAAGTCTTGGGTTACGGCCTGTCTGGCGATGCGCATCACATCACTGCGCCGCCCCCGGATCATGAGGGTGCAGAGCGGGCGATGCGGGCGGCCTGCCGCAATGCAGGCATTGAGCCAAGCCAGATCGACTATGTGAACGCGCATGGCACGTCCACGATGGCCGATACGATTGAGCTGGGTGCGGTCGAGCGTTTGGTTGGACCGGAAGCGGCAGCAAAACTGACGATGTCATCGACCAAGTCGATGACGGGACACTTGCTGGGTGCTGCTGGCGCGATCGAGGCGATCTTTGGCGTTTTGGCGATCCGCGATCAGGTCGCGCCGCCGACGATCAACCTTGAGGATCTGGACTGCGAGACGACCGTTGACCTGTGCGCAAACGGCAAGGTTGAACGTAAGATCGACGTGGTGTTGTCGAACTCCTTCGGCTTTGGCGGCACGAATGCGACGCTGGTGCTGGGGAAAGTCCGCTAATGTGGCGACATATTGCGGCGAACGGCATTACGTTTCTGATCGTGGCCCTGTTCCTTGGGGCCGGCGTGATCGTCTGGGGCACGCAGTCTTATAAGGCTGCGGGGCCTTTGGCGCAGGGCATTTGTTTGCAGGTCGCGCCGGGGTCGAACATGCGGCTGGTCAGCGCGCAGCTGGAAGATCAGGGGGCTGTCAGCTCTGGTGCGATTTTCCGGATGGGGGCTGATTATACGGATCGGTCTGGCAGCCTGAAAGCGGGTAGCTTTTTGGTGCCCGAAGGCGCGTCGATGGCCGAGATTGTTGATCTGGTGACCAGCAGCGGGCAAAGCACTTGCGGCACCGAAGTGGTGTACCGCGTGGGTGTGCGGCGCAATCTGGTGCAGGTGCGCGAGCTGGATCCGGCGACGAGCAACTATGCCGAAGTGGCAGAGTTCGATCCTGCGGTGGACGAAGCCCCGGCAGAGTATGAGGCAGTTAAGCAAGAGGCTGATACGCGCTATCGTCTGGCTGTGGCCGAGGGCGTGACGAGTTGGCAGATTGCCAATGCGCTGCGCGAGATTGATATTCTGGACGGCGAGATTGCCGAGACGCCAGCAGAGGGTAGCCTTGCGCCCGATAGCTATGAGTTCTTGCCCGGCGGTGCCCGGGCGGCGATTATTGCGCGGATGCAGGCGGCGCAGGAGCAGATTTTGGCTGACGCTTGGGCTGCGCGGGCTGACGGGCTGCCGGTGGCGACGCCAGAGGAAGCCTTGATCCTGGCGTCCTTGGTCGAAAAAGAGACCGGCGTGCCGACAGAGCGGCGTCAGGTGGCCAGTGTTTTCGTCAACCGGCTGGAGCGCGGCATGCGGTTGCAGACGGACCCGGCGGTGATTTACGGCGTCACCAAGGGCGAAGGCATTCTGGGGCGCGGATTGCGCCGCAGCGAGTTGGATGCGCCAACGCCTTGGAACACTTATGTGATTCCAGCGCTGCCGCCGACCCCGATTGCGAACCCCGGAAAGGCCAGCATCGAGGCTGCGTTGAACCCCGACACCACGGACTTTGTGTTCTTTGTGGCGGATGGCAGCGGCGGTCACGCCTTTGCTGTGACGCTGGACGAGCACAACCGCAACGTTGCGGCGTGGCGCAAGATCGAGGCGGAGCAGGCAAGCGGCAACTAAGCTAGACTGCGCGCGAAAATTGGGGCTGCACGGTTTCTTAACAGGACCGTGCAGCCCTTTTTTGTGGCTCATGCTTTGTTAGGGTTTTTGCCGCAGGCTGGTGGCGAGCTGGAAGACTGATCCCTTTGCGCCTGCCTCCCATCTGATTGGGGCTTGGGACGGACTCTACTGTCACGGAAGCTTTCGGACAGGTTTTAATCATATGACAAAACCGGATGACGCGGCGCCTTTTGGGCGGGCGGAGGCGCTTGCGCGGGTGCGCGAGCTGGCGGGGTTTTATACCGCGCTAAAGGCGACATTTCTTGAACAACTTGGACTGATCGGGGGGCCGGGCGGGCTGCCGTCCAAGGCGCATGCCGTGAAGCTGGCGGAACTACAGGCGACCCATGTTCACCTTTTGAAAGCCGAGGAACAGTTCATTGAGAAATTCGGGCAAGGCACGGACGACGCGGACATCAACCATGACGAAATCCGCGATGACATTGGGCGCAGGCTTGATCGCATCCGCGCCGCCGGAACAGAGGGCGGCGTTTTTAGCCGGGCTGAGCGACCGGGAACTGCGGGCCCTGCCGCATCTGTTTGAGTTCTGGGCGATGCCGCACCAGCTGCCGCCGCCGGGCGACTGGCGGTCTTGGGTGATCCTTGGCGGGCGGGGTGCAGGCAAGACGCGTGCGGGCGCGGAATGGGTGCGGTCGATGGTTGAGGGGCCGGTGCCGCGCGCCAAGGGGCGGGCGCGGCGTGTGGGGATCATTGGCGAGACCTATGATCAGGCGCGCGAGGTGATGGTGTTCGGGGACAGTGGCATTATGGCCTGCGCGCCCAAGGACCGGCGGCCTGAATGGATCGCGGGGCGCAAGATGCTGCGTTGGCCAAATGGCGCGGTGGCGTTCCTGTATTCGGCGTTTGACCCAGAGGCGCTGCGCGGGCCGCAGTTTGATGCGGTCTGGGCGGACGAGTTGGCGAAGTGGAAGCAGGGGCAGGCGACCTGGGACATGGTGGAGTTTTGCTTGCGTCTGGGGCGTGACCCACGGGCGTGCATCACGACGACCCCCCGCAATGTGTCGGTGCTGCGCGATATGCTGGAGCGAGGGAGCACGGTGCAGACCCATGCGACGACCTTTGCCAATGCGGCGAACCTTGCGCCGGGGTTCCTAGAGGAGGTGCAGCGGCGCTTTGCCGGGACGCGGCAAGGGCGGCAAGAGCTGGACGGGGTGCTGCTGTCGGATGCGCCGGGGGCGCTGTGGTCGAGCGGGGCGCTGGAGGACGCGCTGGTGACGGCGGTGCCCACGCTGGACCGGATCATCGTAGCGGTGGACCCGCCGACGACGGGGCACAAGGGATCGGACGCCTGCGGGATCGTGGTGGCAGGCGCGATCACACAGGGACCGCCGCAGAACTGGAAAGCCTATGTGCTAGAGGACGCAACGGTGCAGGCGGCATCCCCGCTGGAATGGGCGCGGGCGGCGGTGGCGGCCTTGCGGCGGCATAATGCGGACCGGTTGGTGGCCGAGGTCAATCAGGGCGGCGATATGGTCGAGGCGATTGTGCGGCAGGTCGACCCGCTGGTGCCGTATCGCAAGGTGACGGCGACCAAGGGCAAGGTGGCGCGGGCCGAGCCTGTGGCGGCGCTGTATGAACAGGGCCGTGTGGCGCATGTGCGGGGTCTGTCCACGCTCGAGGATCAGATGTGTCTGATGACGACGGGTGGCTTCGCGGGGTCTGGGTCACCTGACCGGGTGGATGCGCTGGTCTGGGCGCTGCACGAGCTGATGATCGGCCCGGCGCAGGGCTGGCACGCGCCGCGTATGCGCAGCCTGTAGGGCGTTGCGCCCCGCCTTTGCCGCGCGGGCGGTGGGGGCGGGGATCGTTCAGATTTGGATGTCAGAACATTTGATATCGAATGACGTGCGGCGGGACCAAGGAGGTGGCGATGTTTGAATTCTTCGGCAAGGGGGCTGGGCGCGCGGAGGCGGTGCCAGAGGTCAAAGCCTCTGCTGCTGGTCCTTTGGTGGCGATTGCCAGCCATGGCCGGGCGGCTTGGGGTGCGCGGGATACGGGCACGCTGACGCGGTCCGGGTTTCTGACGAACCCTGTGGGATTTCGCGCGGTGAAGCTGATTGCAGAGGCAGCAGCTGCGCTGCCGCTGGTCGTGCAGGACCGGGTGCAGCGGTATGACACGCATCCGGTGCAGGATCTGCTGGCGCGGCCTAACGGCGCGCAGGGCACGGCAGAGTTGCTGGAGGCGGTTTACGGGCAGCTTTTGCTGAACGGTAACGCCTATCTGGAAGGTGTGGGCGAGGGTGGTCTGCCGGTCGAGATGCATGTGCTGCGGTCGGACCGGATGCGGGTGATCCCTGGCGCGGATGGCTGGCCTGCCGCCTATGAATACACGGTCGGCGGGCGCAAGGCGCGCTTTGACGTCGCGGGGGATGTCAGCCCCGTGTGCCATATCAAGAGCTTTCATCCGCAAGACGACCACTATGGTTTCAGCCCGATGCAGGGGGCAGCGAATGCGGTCGATGTGCATAACGCGGCAAGCGCTTGGTCCAAGGCGCTGCTGGATAATGCGGCACGGCCGTCTGGCGCGATTATCTATCGCGGCGCGGATGGGCAAAGCCAGTTGAGCCACGATCAGTACACGCGTTTGGTGGATGAGATGGAGAGCCAACATCAAGGCGCGCGCAATGCGGGACGACCGATGTTGCTGGAGGGTGGTTTGGATTGGAAGCCGATGGGCTTTTCGCCCTCCGATATGGAGTTTCAGAAAACCAAAGAGGCCGCCGCGCGCGAGATCGCGATTGCCTTTGGTGTGCCGCCGATGCTGCTGGGCATCCCGGGGGACGCGACCTACGCCAATTACCAAGAGGCGAACCGGGCGTTTTACCGGCTAACGGTGCTGCCGCTTGCGACGCGGGTGACGAGCGCGATTGCAGACTGGCTGTCCGATTTCAGCGGCGAGCGGCTGGATATTCGCCCCGACCTTGACCAGATCGCGGCGCTGTCGGGCGAGCGTGACAGTCAGTGGCGGCGGGTGTCCGAGGCCAGTTTCCTAAGTGACGCGGAAAAGCGGCGGTTGCTGGGGCTGCCGGCGCAGGAGGTGGAGTGATGCGCGAGAAGATCGTCAAACTGACGGTTGCGCCGCGCAGCGATGCGCCCGTGCGGGGGGATGACCCTTGGAACACGCAGATTGGCGCACGGCTGTCGGGGATCGAGCGTTTGCTGCGGCGGCTGGAATGGCAGGTCTGGGGCCTTGCTTGCGGGGCGAGCGGTCTGCTGGTGCTGGAAATCTTGCGCCATCTGGCGCGGGTGTAAGTGTGACAGGAGGGATTGAGGATGACGCTAGAGCATAAGTTTTGCGCCCCGGAGACGGTGTTGCAGGTCACGGATGGGACCGAGATTTCGGGCTATGCGTCGCTGTTTGAACAGCGCGATCAAGGCGGCGACAGTGTGGCCAAGGGGGCCTATGCCGCGTCGCTAGCGGAGCTGAAGGCCAAGGGGCGCAGCGTCAAGATGCTGTGGCAGCATGACCCGGCCCAGCCGATTGGCGTGTGGGACGAGGTGCGCGAGGATGCACGGGGCCTGTGGGTCAAGGGGCGTATCCTGACCGATGTGGCCAAGGGCCGCGAGGCGGCGGCGCTTGTGGCGGCGGGGGCGATTGACGGGCTGTCCATCGGCTATCGCACGCTGCGGGCCACAAAGGACGACAAGGGCGGGCGTCTTTTGTCAGAATTGGAGCTGTGGGAGGTGTCGCTGGTGACCTTCCCCATGCTTCCCGATGCACGGGTTGCGGCCAAGGCCGAGGACCCGGGCGGTGCTGCGCTGCGTGATTTGGCGGCGGTGTTTACCGATGCCGCGGCGGCGCTGCGCCAAGGCTGATCGCAGCCAAACCAACCTCGAGAGGATCATGATGACGACACCCGAGAAAGAGTCTCGGACCGGGGAAGCTCTGTCTTCTCCGGCCGAGGAGCTGCGGACCGCGATCAGCGGTTTTGTGGCTGAATTTAAAGACTTTTCCACCGGCATTTCCGCCACTTTGCAAAAACAGGATGACCGAATGAACAAGCTGGATCGCAAGACGATGATGATGAACCGCCCCGCACTGGCGATGGGCGCTGAGGTCGAGGCACCGCACCAGAAAGCCTTTGCCGCTTATCTGCGCTCTGGCGAGGATGACGGTCTGCGCGGTTTGGCGCTGGAAGGCAAAGGCATGTCGACGGCGGTGTCGGGCGACGGCGGTTATCTAGTCGACCCGCAGACGTCGGACACGATCAAGTCGACGTTGTCCACGACGGCCAGCATCCGCGCGATTGCCAATGTCGTGAATGTGGATGCGACGTCTTATGATGTGCTGGTGGATCACACCGAAATGGGTGCGGGCTGGGCGACCGAGACCGCATCGCAGGACGAGACTGACACCCCCGTCATCGACCGCATCACCATCCCGCTGCACGAGCTGTCGGCGCTGCCCAAGGCAAGCCAGCGTCTGCTGGATGATAGCGCGTTCGATATCGAAGGCTGGCTGGCGCAGCGCATTGCGGACAAGTTTGCCCGTTCTGAAGCGGCTGCTTTTGTGAACGGTGACGGGGTGGATAAGCCCAAGGGCATTCTGTCCTATCCCAGCGTGGATAACGACGTCTGGACCTGGGGCAACATCGGCTATGTGCCGACGGGCGTGAATGGCGAGCTGGGCGAGACCGATGCGATGATCGACCTGGTTTATGCGCTTGGCGCTGAATACCGCGCGGGCGCTGTGTTTGTCATGAACTCTCGTACCGCGGGATCGGTGCGCAAGCTGAAGGACGCGGATGGCCGTTTCCTGTGGTCCGACGGTCTGGCATCGGGGGAGCCTGCGCGTTTGCTGGGCTATCCGGTGCTGATTGCCGAAGACATGCCCGATGCGGGTGATGGCACCACGCCGATTGCCTTTGGTGACTTTGGCGCGGGTTACACTGTCGCCGAACGCCCCGATCTGCGCGTGCTGCGCGATCCGTTCAGCGCCAAGCCGCATGTGCTGTTCTATGCCACCAAGCGCGTTGGCGGTGCCGTCAGTGACTTTGCAGCGATCAAGCTGCTGAAGTTCGCGGTCGCCTGATCGAGGATCTGCGCTGCGGGCCTGGGGAGGCAGCCGCAGCGCAGACGCCGGGTGCGCTGCGCAGGAGGAACACCCCTGCGTTGTCCAGCTGCTTACTTCCGTCAAGCAATGCGGGGTGGCAGCGCACCCGGACCACCGGTCAGACCCAGATGCCACCAAGATTTGCGGAGAATTTCCATGATGTTAGTCGAATTAAGCAGCGCGCCAGCCGCCGCGCTTCCGGTGGCAGGGTTGAAGGACCATCTGCGACTGGGGTCGGGCTTTGCCGATGACGGGTTGCAGGACGAGGTGCTGGAGGCGTTTTTGCGTGCGGCGCTGGCGTCGATCGAGGCGCGCACGGGCAAGGTGCTGCTAGAGCGCGAGTTTCGCTGGAGCGTGACCGCGTGGCGCGAGGTTGATCGCCAGCCACTGCCGCTGGCCCCGGTTAGCGCGATCGGGTCTGTGACGCAGATCGACCGCAATGGCACGGCGGTGCCCGCCTCGCCGCAGCGCTATGCGCTGGAGCCGGATATGCAGCGGCCCGCGCTGATCGCGGTGGGGGCGACGTTGCCAAGCGTGCCGCGCGGTGGCCGTGTCGATGTGACCTTGCTGGCAGGCTACGGGCCAGAGTGGTCGGACCTGCCGCCTGATCTGGCGCAGGCGGTCATGCTGCTGGCGGCGCATTTTTACGAATACCGCAGCGATGGTGCGCTGCATGGCGCAAGCATGCCGTTCACCGTGACAGGGCTGATCGAGCGTTATCGCACGGTGCGCCTGTTCATGGGGGGGCGGACATGACCTTGCCAGTGCTGAACCGCAAGCTGGTGCTAGAGGCTGCACAGCGCACGCCTGATCTGGCGGGGGGCTTTGCCACAAGCTGGCAGCCGCTGGGCACGCTGTGGGCCGAGATCAAGGCGGGCAACGGGGCGGCGCGGGGCGCAAATGCGCTGCAGCTAAGCCGGGTGCCGCTGAAGATCACGGTGCGCGCGGCGCAGGCGGGGTCCGATGCGCGGCCCATCGCCGGGCAACGGTTTCGCGAAGGCAGCCGCGTCTATGCGATTTTGGCGGTGACAGAGTAGGACAGCCGCGCGCGGTATCTGGTCTGCCACGCGGCAGAGGAGGTGGCGCGATGAGCTATGCGATGTCTTTGGCGCTGCAGGCGGCGGTCTTTGCCCGGCTGACAGCGGATGCGGCGCTGGGCGATCTGGTGGGCACGGCGGTCTTTGACGCGCTGCCACCGGGGGATGTGCCCAGCATCTATGTGGCGCTGGGCAGCGAGAAGGTGACCGATGCCTCTGACGGCAGCGGCGCGGGCGCGGTGCATGAATTCACGGTGTCGGTGGTGACGGACCGGGCGGGCTTTGCGTCAGCCAAGAAGGCGGCGGCAGCGGTGAGTGATGCGCTGCTGGGCGCGACGCTGCCGCTGAGCCGGGGTCGCGTCATTGGCTTTCGCTTTCACAAGGCCGCAGCGGCGCGGGTGGGCACAGGCGACACCCGCCGCATCGATCTGATTTTCCGGGCACGCGTGTCGGACGACTGACGCCTAACGTATTCAATCAAGGAGCAATGACATGGCAGCACAAAGTGGCAAGGACCTGTTGGTCAAAGTGGACATGACCGGCGACGGCCTGTTCGAAAGCGCGGCAGGCCTGCGGGCGACGCGGATCAGTTTCAACGCCGAAAGCGTTGATGTCACCAGCCTAGAGAGCGCGGGCGGCTGGCGTGAATTGCTGGCAGGCGCGGGGGTGAAAACAGCGAGCATCTCAGGCTCTGGCATTTTTCGCGATGCCGAGACGGACGAACGGATGCGTCAGGTGTTCTTTGACGGTGAGACGCCGAAGTTTCAGGTGATCATCCCGTCCTTTGGCACGATCGAGGGGGCGTTTCAGATTACCTCTATCGAATACGCAGGCACGTTCGATGGCGAGGCAACCTATGAGATGTCGCTGACCAGCGCTGGCCAGATCAGCTTTGTCGCGGCGCTGTAAATGGTGAACCCGCTGGCAGGAGAGGTCTGCGTGACCATCGACGGTGTGCCCCATGTCGCCAAGCTGACATTAGGCGCGCTGGCAGAGCTGGAGGCCGCGCTGGCGGCGGGATCGCTGGTCGATCTGGTCGAGCGGTTCGAGGCGGGGCGCTATCGCGGCGCCGACGTGATGGCGCTGCTGGTCGCGGGTTTGCGCGGCGGCGGCTGGCGCGGCACGGCGGCGGATTTGCTAAGCGCGGATTTGGCGGGCGGGCCGGTGGGGGCGGCGCGGGTGGCGGCAGAGCTGCTGGCGCGCGCCTTTACGCCCCCCACATGAGCGCGGGGCTGGATTGGGCCGGGTTGATGCAGGCGGGCCTGCACGGCCTGCGGCTGACGCCGGATCAGTTCTGGCGTCTGACCCCGGCAGAGCTTGCGCTGATGCTGGGGCAGCGGGTGGACCTGCGCCCGCTGGGGCGCAGTGGTTTTGACGCATTGCTGCGGGCGTTTCCGGACGGCCCGCGAAAGGAGCCGGACAGATGAATGAACTTGATCAGATAGACGGGCTGGATGCGAATGCCGCCGCGCTGGAACGCACACTGGGCGACACCGCGGGGATGGCGGCGGCCTTTGATGCGACGTTGCGGGATATGCAGGTGAGCCTGGGAGAGACGACACGGGATCTAGGCAATCTGGAACGCGGCTTTGCGGGCGGGCTGCGGCGGGCGTTTGACGGTCTCATCTTTGACGGCAAGTCCCTGTCGGACACGCTGAGCGGTGTGGCGAAATCCATGATCGACACAGCCTATGCGGCGGCGATCAATCCGGTGATGAAGCAGGCCGGCAGTTTGCTATCGGATGGGATCAACGCCGCTGTGTCGGGTGTGATGCCTTTTGCCCAAGGCGCGCCGTTTGCCCAAGGGCGGGTGATGCCCTTTGCCAAGGGGGGCGTGGTCAGTAGCCCCACGACATTCGGGATGCGCGGCGGCACCGGGTTGATGGGCGAAGCGGGGCCAGAGGCGATCATGCCGCTGGCACGCGGCGCGGATGGCCGCCTTGGCGTGCGCGGCGGGGGCGGTTCCAGCGTGAACGTCACCATGCATGTCACGACACCAGACGCGCAAAGTTTTCAACGCAGCCAAGCCCAGATCGCCGCCCAGATGGGGCGCGTACTCGGGCGCGGTCAGCGGAACAGGTAGGGGAACAGGATAATGGCATTTCACGACATACGCTTTCCGGCGAACCTAAGCTTTGGCGCGACCGGCGGGCCAGAGCGCCGCACCGAGATTGTGACGCTGGCCAATGGCTATGAGGAGCGCAACACGCCCTGGGCCCATTCGCGCCGCCGCTTTGATGCGGGGGTGGGGCTGCGGTCCTTGGACGATATCGCCCAGATGACCGCGTTCTTTGAAGCGCGCGAGGGGCAGTTGCACGGGTTTCGGTGGAAGGACTGGGGCGACTACAAATCCTGCGCCCCGTCCAAGACGCCTGCCTATGGCGATCAGCTGATTGCGATGGGGGACGATGTGACCCGCGTGATCCAACTGGTGAAGCGATACGTGAGCGGAGAGCAGACCTATGCCCGTCCGATCGCCAAACCTGTTGCCGGGACTGTGCGGATCGCTGTGGGCGGGGACGAGGTGCAAGAGGGCATCGACTTTGCCGTAGATACAGCCACGGGGCTGGTGACCTTTGCCGATGCGCCGGACGCAGGGGCAGAGGTCACGGCGGGCTTTGAGTTCGATGTGCCGGTGCGGTTCGACACCGACCGGATCGAAACGTCTGTGTCCAGCTTTCAGGCGGGGCAAGCGCCCAGCGTGCCAGTGGTCGAGGTGCGGGTATGAGCGAGGCGGGATTGTTTGCGCATTTGGGCACAGGCGCGAGCCATGTGTGCCAATGTTGGTCGATCACGCGGGATGATGGCGTGACCTTTGGCTTTACCGACCACGACCGGCCGCTTGCGTTCGATGGGATCACCTTTCTGGCGGATAGCGGGCTCAGCGCGCGGGCGCTGGCGGCAAGCTCTGGCCTGGCGGTGGATAATTCCGAGGCGGTGGGGCTGCTGCAAGCGGATGTCATCACAGCGGAGGATATTCGCGCAGGCCGCTATGACGCGGCCGAAGTGCGCAATTGGCTGGTGCGCTGGGATGACGTGAGCGCGCGGCAGTTGCGGTTTCGCGGGCAGGTGGGCGAGATTACCCATCACGCGGGGCAGTTTCAGGTGGAATTGCGCGGGCTGACGGATCTGCTGAACCAACCCACGGGGCGCACGTTTTTGCGCACCTGTGATGCGGTGCTGGGGGATGCGGCCTGCGGTGTGAATACGCAAGACGCCGCCTTTGCCGTAACGCTGGGGGTGCAGTCGCTAAGCGATCAGCGCAGCTTTGTGTTCGCAAGCGCGGGATATACCGACCGTTGGTTCGAGCAGGGGCATTTCGAGGTGCTGACGGGGGCTGCCAAGGGGCTGAAGGCTGGCATCAAGGTGGACCGGATCAAGGGGAGCCTGCGCGAGATTGTTTTGTGGCAGGCGCTGCGGGCGGATGTCGCTGTGGGCGATACAGTACGGCTGGTCGCGGGGTGTGACCGCCGGGCGGATACCTGCCGCGCGAAATTCGCCAACCTTGTGAACTTTCGCGGTTTTCCCGATATGCCGACCGACGACTGGCTGATGAGCGTGCCGCGTAGCGATGATACCGGCGACGGCGGGAGCCTTTGGCGATGAGCGCCGTTGTGGCCGAGGCCCGGCGCTGGATCGGCACGCCCTATGTGCACCAAGCCTCCAGCTTTCAGGCGGGATGCGATTGTCTGGGGCTGATCCGCGGTGTCTGGCGGCACCTGTATGGGGCAGAGCCGGAGCGGTTGCCGAACTATACCCTCGATTGGGCAGAGCCACAGGGCGAGGAAGTGCTGTGGCACGCGGCCCGGCGGCATCTGCGGCCCGCACAGGGCGATACGCTGGTGCCGGGGCAGGTGCTGCTGTTTCGCATGCGGCAGGGCGCTGTGGCCAAGCATCTGGGCATCGTGTCAGCTGCAGGGGCCGCGCCCGCCTTTATCCATGCATACACCCGCCACGGCGTGGTGGAGAGCCCGCTGCCGGACCCTTGGGTACGGCGGATCGTGGCACGTTTCGAATTTCAGGAAGGATAACACATGGCAACGCTGGTTCTTTCGGCCGCAGGCATGGCGCTGGGCGGATCGCTTGGGGGCTCTGTCATGGGGCTGTCGATGGCGACGGTGGGTCGCGCGGCGGGGGCGGTGCTGGGCCGGGTGATCGACCAGCGGATCCTTGGCGCAGGCAGCGAAGCGGTCGAGGTTGGCCGCGTGGACCGCTTTCGTTTGACCGGCACCGGCGAGGGCGGCGCGATTGCGCGTCTGCACGGGCGGATGCGGCTGGGCGGTCATGTGATCTGGGCCAGCCGCTTTGCCGAAAGCGCCGAAACCACAGGGGGCGGTAAGGGCGCGGGGGCGCAGCCTGCGACGACGACCTATAGCTATACCGTCAGCCTAGCGGTGGCGCTGTGCGAGGGAGAGATCGCGCGCGTTGGCCGTATCTGGGCGGACGGCGAAGAGGTATCGCCACTCGCGCTTAATATGCGGGTCTATACAGGGGCGCAGGATCAAGCGCCTGATCCCAAGATCGCAGCGGTCGAGGGGGCCGCCTATGCACCCGCCTATCGCGGTACGGCCTATGTCGTCTTCGAAGACCTTGCGCTGGGCCAGTTCGGCAACCGCGTCCCGCAGTTCACATTCGAGGTCATGCGCCCGGCACAGGACGGCGCGCCGCAGGATCAAAGCGATATCGCCCGTGCCGTGCGCGGCGTGGCGCTGATCCCGGGAACCGGAGAGTATTCGCTTGCCACTACGCAGGTGAACCTGTCGGCGGCCTACGGCGAGCAGGTCGCGATCAACGTGAACTCGCCCAGCGGCGAGACGGATTTCGCCACCTCTATCACTGCGCTGTCAGAGGAGCTGCCGGACTGCGGGTCTGTCAGTCTGGTCGTGTCGTGGTTTGGCAATGACCTGCGCTGCGCCGATTGCGAAGTCAGGCCGCTGGTCGAGCAGCAAGAGGTGGACGGCGACACGATGCCTTGGCGCGTGGCGGATACATCGCGCGGGCAGGCGGGCCTTGTGCCACGTCAGGGCGATCGGCCCGTCTATGGCGGCACACCGTCGGATGCCTCTGTCATCGAAAGCATTCGCGGGCTCAAGGACAAAGGCTTTGCGCCGATGTTCTATCCGTTCATTTTAATGGAGCAGATGCCGGGCAATACCCTGCCGAACCCGTGGACGGGGGATGCTGGCCAGCCCAAGCTGCCGTGGCGGGGCAGGGTGACGCTGTCGCTGGCACCGGGGCAGGCAGGCTCGCCCGACCGCAGTGCGGCGGCGCAAGCGCAGGTTGAGGCCTTTATGGGGACCGCGCAGCCCAGTGATTTCAGCATTGTGGATGGCGCGGTGCGCTATAGCGGCCCAGCTGAATGGCGCTATCGCCGTTTCATCCTGCACTACGCCAACCTGTGCAAGGCGGCGGGCGGTGTGGGGGCGTTCTGTATCGGGTCAGAGATGGTCGCCCTGACGCAAATTCGCGGGGCGGGCGACAGCTTTCCTGCGGTGATAGCACTGCGGCAGTTGGCGGGTGAAGTGCGCGCCATTCTGGGGCCGAACTGCAAGATCAGCTATGCTGCGGATTGGTCGGAATATCACGGCTATCAGCCCAGCGGCACGGCGGATAAGTATTTTCACCTTGATCCGCTGTGGGCGGACGAGAATATCGATTTCATTGGCATTGATAACTACATGCCGCTGTCCGACTGGCGCGATGGCACCGATCATGCCGATGCAGGCTTTGGCGCGATCTACAACCTTGATTACCTGACGGGGAACGTGGCGGGCGGCGAAGGCTATGATTGGTTCTATCATTCGCCAGAGGCCCGCGATGCGCAAATCCGCACGCCGATTACAGACGGCGACGGCGAGCCGTGGGTCTGGCGTTACAAGGACCTGACGGGATGGTGGCAGAATGATCACCACAACCGCATCGGCGGCCAGCGCGTGGCGGCGAAAACCGCGTGGGAGCCGGAAAGCAAGCCGTTCTGGTTCACCGAATTCGGCTGCGCCGCCATCGACAAAGGCACCAACCAGCCGAACAAGTTTCTGGACCCCAAGTCATCGGAGAGTCTGCTGCCTTTTTATTCCAACGGCAGCCGGGATGACTTTATGCAGATGCAGTATCTGCGGGCGATCTATCGCCACTTTGCCGCGCCGGGGGCGAACCCGCGATCCCGCTCTGCCACCTATAACGGGCCGATGCTGGATATGGCGCGGGCGCATGTCTGGTGCTGGGACGCAAGGCCTTATCCGTTCTTTCCGGGCAATGCGGCGCTGTGGTCGGATGGCGACAATTACATGCGCGGGCATTGGCTGAACGGGCGGGCGGTGTCGCGCACCCTTGCCGGTGTCGTGGCCGAGATTTGCGCAAACGCCGGGGTGACGGCGGTTGATGTGTCGCGCCTGTACGGCGTGGTGCGCGGCTATGCGGTGGACAACATCAGCTCTGCCCGGGCGCAATTGCAGCCTTTGCTGCTAGCTTATGGGATAGAGGTCGCGGAACGCGGCGGTGCGCTGGTGTTTACCAATCGCGACGGTCTGCCCCTGCGCAGGCTGACGCGGGACGATCTGGCGCAGGACCCGGAACATGCCTCTGACGTCGTCATGACGCGCCAGCCGCAGGCAGAGGTCGAGGGCCGCGTGCAGGTCGGCTATGTCGACCCAGAGGGCGATTACGAGGTCGCCGTGGCCGAGGCGATCCATCCAAGCCATGCCGCGACCGGCGTCACCCGCAGCGAATTTGCGCTGGGCCTGACCCGGGGCGAGGGGGCGCGGATCGCGGCCCGCTGGATCAACGAGGCCGCCGTCGCCCGCGATGGTCTGACACTGGCGCTGCCACCGTCGCAGGGCGACCTTGGGGCGGGGGATGTGATTGATCTGGACGACGGCGCGGCGTCTGGCCTCTACCGGATTGACCGGATCGAGGAGGCAGGCTTGCGGCTGGTCGATGCCACCCGCGTTGATCCCGAAATCTACGCCCCTCAGCAGCGGCTGGAGGAAGGCGCGCGTCTGTCGTCCTATACCGCGCCGACACCGATCGCAGGCTTGTTCATGGACCTGCCCCTGATCCGCGGCGATGAAAGCGAGCACGAGCCGTATTTTGCAGCGACGTCGACCCCATGGGCGGGGGGCGTTGCGCTTTATGCGGCGGCGCAGGACAGTGATTATGTCCTGCAAGACGTTTTGCGCAATCGCAGCGTGATTGGCACGCTGCAAGCGCCGCTCAACCGCGGGCGCACCGGACTATGGGATCGCCAGACGCTGACCGTCAAGCTGGTCAGCGGCGCGCTGAAGGCGGTTGATCCAGAGGCGGTTTTGGCGGGGGCAAACGTTCTGGCCATCGGGGACGGCAGCGCAGACAACTGGGAAATCGTGCAGTTTGCGCAGGCGCAGCTGACGGGCAATCTGACCTATCAACTGACGGAACTGCTGCGCGGGCAGCGCGGCAGCAGTGCCATGATGCCGGATGCGTGGCCCGCAGGATCGCGCGTTGTCATCATGAATGGCCGTCCCGCGCAGATCACGATCCCGACCGCCGCGCGGGGGCGGATGCGTCATTTCCGCTATGGCCCTGTGAAACGGGCGGTCACTGACGGCAGCTATCGTCATGTGGTGGAAACGATCAAGGGCAATGGCCTGCGCCCCTATCCGGTGGTGCATCTGCGCGCAGCCCGCAGCGCTGGCGACCTGCGCTTTGCGTGGATCAGGCAAACGCGGATCGACGGTGATCTTTGGGGGCGCGGTGACGTCCCGCTTGGCGAAGAAACGCAGACCTATGTCGTGCAAGTGCGCCAAGGCGATGCGGTCCGCCGTGAAGAAAGCGTGGATGCGCCCGGCTGGGTCTATACCGCCGCGATGCAGGCGGCTGACGGTGTGTCCGGCGGCTATGTCGTGACGGTGGCGCAGCTGTCCGCGCGCTATGGCACTGGCCCTTTTACGGGGCTTGCGGTGTCCTAATGCGCCCGGTGCATCTGACTGATCTGGATCTCGCGGCCCGCGCCGTCTTGGCGCAGCCGGCGGGCGCGCAGGATGATGCGGCCGCCCGTCTGGTCGCCGGCGCGCGGCTGGCGGACCGGTTTCGCAAACGGCTTGGGCGGCGGCACCCGGTCTGGGGCGATGGGACAGTGGCGGCGGCTGCGATGGCCTTAGCGGGGGGCAAACTTGCGCCGCCCCAGCGCCTATCGCCGCGCGTTGCAATCTGTTTTGACGGCATTGTCAGAAAGCGGCCCCTTTGATTTTCCGCAACAGACGCTATATCCTATGCGAGGAACGGCGAGGAAAGTTTGCAATGGCCTATATTCAGGCGAAACTTCATAGCATCGACCCGGTGTGGGAAAAGATCGGCGAAGAGGCGCGCAGCGCCGTTGCCGCATCCCCCAGCATGGGGTCAATGCTGCATGCTGGTATCATTCAGCACGCAGGCTTTGACGACGCCTTGGCCTACCGAATCGCGATGAAGCTCGAGTCGTCCGAAATGTCGGCGCAGAACATCCGCGATATCGCGGATGACGCTTACGCCCAGACACGCGGTTTGGTGCAAGACGCCCGCGCCGATCTGGTCGCCACGATGGAACGCGACCCCGCCTGCCACCGGCTGATGCAGCCACTACTGTTTTTCAAAGGATATCAGGCACTTCAGGCGTTTCGCTTGAGCAACTGGCTGTGGAAAGACGCACAGTTTGACCTAGCCTATTTCGTGCAGATGCGCGTGTCAGAGGTGTTTGGCGTCGACATCCACCCCGCCGCGACCATCGGCAAGGGCATCATGATCGACCACGCGCATTCCATCGTCGTGGGCGAAACTGCCGTGATCGGCGACAACGTCTCCATGCTGCATTCCGTCACGCTGGGCGGTACTGGCAAGGAAGAGGAAAAGCGTCACCCGACCATCGGGAACGGCGTTCTGATCGGCGCGGGTGCGAAGGTGCTGGGCAATATCACGATCGGCCATTGCAGCCGGATCGCTGCGGGTTCTGTCGTGCTGCACGATGTGCCGCCGATGAAAACCGTCGCTGGCGTCCCTGCTAAAATCGTGGGCGAGGCAGGCTGCGCGCAGCCCGCCCTGTCGATGAACCATATTCTGGCGGACGAAGGTCAGACGCTCATCTGATCGAAGGCCTCTAGCGCGCGGGCTCCGTACATAAACGACGGCCCGCCGCCCATATACATCGCCACCGATATCGTCTCTGCAATCTCTTCGCGGGTCACACCTGCGGCGATGGCCGCTTTGACGTGGAAGCCAATGCAATCGTCGCATTGCTTTGCGATGCCAATCGCGATGCACATCAGCTCTTTATGACGCAAACTGACGTGGCCCTCGGCAAGGGCGGCTTGCGACAAAGCGCCAAAACCTTTGGCGGTCTCTGGCGCGGCCTTGCGGAATTTACCTAGGTTGGCCGACGCCTCGGCAAGGTGATTTTTCCAATCCATGTACGAAAACGGGCTCCTGTATCGCTACAGAAGCCCGTTTCGCATGATGTCTTGCGCCGGGCGTTGATCCATATCAACGCCCGGGCCTAAGCTGGATTTAGGCCAGCATCGTCATCGGGTTTTCAAGGTTGTCCTTGATCGCATTCAGCAAGTTCGCCCCCAGCGCGCCGTCGATGACGCGGTGGTCAACGGACAGGGTGACGGACATCACTGTGCCGACGGCGAGTTCGCCATCTTTGCCAACAATCGGCTTTTTCGCGCCAGCGCCAACCGCAAGGATCGCAGAGTGCGGCGGGTTGATGATGGCGTCAAAGTTGTCGATGCCGAACATACCAAGGTTCGAAATCGCAAAGCTGCCCCCCTGATATTCATGCGGCGCAAGCTTGCGGTCGCGGGCACGGGTGGCCAGGTCCTTCATCTCGGACGACAGGGCGGACAGGGACTTCATCTCGGCGTCTTTCAGCACCGGGGTGAACAGCCCGCCCTCGATGGCGACAGCCACCGCGACGTCGGATTTGGTGAACTTCAGCGTACGATCACCGGCCCAGACGGCATTCGCCTCTGGCACCTGTTGCAGGGCCAGCGCGCAGGCCTTGATGATGAAGTCGTTGACCGACAGCTTGACGCCGCGGCCTTCCAACTGCTTGTTCAGCTGGGCGCGGAACTTCATCAGATCGTCCAGCACAATGTCGCGGCGCAGATAGAAGTGCGGCACGGATTGCTTGGCTTCGGTCAGGCGGGCTGCAATCGTTTTGCGCATCCCGTCCAGCTTGACCTCTTCAAAGGGACGCCCGTCATACATCTTGATGACTTGCTCGGTCGATGGGCCAGAGGCCATCGCCGCACCCTTCGCAGCCGCTGGCGCGTCGGCCTTGGCTGCCGGGGCCGCAGAGGCCGCAGCTTTGGGCTGGGCTGTCGCATTTTCGACGTCAGCCTTCACGATCCGGCCTTTGGGGCCCGAGCCTTGAATGCCGGACAGGTCCAGACCCTTATCCGCCGCAATGCGCCGCGCCAAAGGCGACGCAAACACGCGGTTGCCGTCTTTCACTGGGGCCTTGTCGCCCTGCGCTGCATCGCCGTCGCGGCCATAGCCCTTGGCGGGCTCTTCCGCTTTGGGTGCGTCCGCTGGGGCCGCGTTGGATGACGCCGCAGCCTTTGGCGCAGACGCCGCACCGATGTCATCAGCGCTTTCGCCGTCCATCAACAGTACGGCGATCACGGCGTTCACTTTCACGCCTTCGGTGCCTTCGGCGACCATGATCTTGCCGATCACGCCCTCGTCGACGGCCTCGAACTCCATCGTGGCCTTGTCCGTTTCGATTTCAGCCAGCAAGTCACCGGACGACACGGTGTCGCCCTCTTTGACCAGCCATTTCGCCAGTGTGCCTTCCTCCATGGTGGGGGACAGGGCGGGCATCAGAATTTCTGTAGGCATCGCTCTGGCTCCTTACCGGTAGGTGACTTTTTTGACCGCGGCGATGACTTCATCGACGGTCAGCAAGGCATGTTTTTCAAGGTTGGCAGCATAGGGCATCGGCACGTCTTTGCCGGTGCAGGTGATGACCGGCGCGTCCAGATAGTCGAACGCTTCTTGCATGATCACGCCGCTGATGTAGCCGCCGACGCTGCCCTGCGGCCAGCCTTCTTCGACGGTGACGCAGCGGTTGGTCTTGCGGACGGACGCGAGGATGGTTTCCGTATCCATCGGCCGCAGCGTACGCAGGTTGATCACCTCGGCGCTGATCCCGTCTTCTGCCAGCTTTTCAGCAGCTTGCAGGGCGTAAGTCATGCCAATGCCAAAGGATACGATGGTCACATCGTCGCCGGCACGTTCAATCTTGGCCTTGCCAAAGGGGATCGTGAAATCGTCCATGACGGGCACATCAAAGCTGCGACCATACAGGATTTCATTCTCAAGAAAGATCACCGGGTTCGGATCGCGGATCGCGGATTTCATCAGACCCTTGGCGTCTGCAGCCGAATACGGCATGCAAACTTTCAGGCCGGGGATCTGCATGAACCATGCGGCAAAATCCTGGCTGTGCTGCGCACCCACGCGGGCCGCCGCACCGTTGGGACCGCGGAACACCATGGGCGCACCCATCTGGCCGCCGGACATATACAGCGTCTTGGCGGCAGAGTTGATCAGATGGTCCATCGCCTGCATGGCGAAGTTGAAGGTCATGAATTCCACGATGGGACGTAGACCGCCAAAGGACGCACCGACCGCGATACCGGCAAAGCCGTGCTCTGTGATCGGGGTGTCGATGATGCGCTTGGCACCAAATTCGTCCAGCAAACCTTGGCTGATCTTATACGCGCCTTGGTATTCGCCGACTTCTTCACCCATCAGGAACACCGTGTCGTCGCGGCGCATTTCCTCGGCCATCGCGTCGCGCAGGGCTTCGCGAACGGTCGTGGATTTCACTTCCGTGCCTTCGGGCCAATCGGGGCTGGCGTCGGGGGCTTTGGGTTCTGGGTGCGACATCGCCGCCGCAGGTGCGGTTTCGGACGACTGTTCTTTGTCGGCGGGGACAGGGGCCGCTGCCTTGGGGGCTTCGGATTTCACGTCGTCCATCGACTCGCCGTCTTCCAGCAGGACGGCGATCACATCGTTGACCTTCACACCTTCGGTGCCCTCAGTCACGACGATCTTACCGATCACGCCTTCGTCGACAGCCTCGAATTCCATCGTGGCTTTGTCAGTTTCAATCTCGGCTAGGATGTCACCAGAGGCGACTTTGTCGCCCTCTTTGACCAGCCACTTTGCCAGCGTGCCTTCCTCCATCGTGGGGGACAGGGCGGGCATCAAAATTTCAGTTGCCATGGCTCAGGCCTCCTGCGGAGCTTCAGTTGCGTAGATATCGGTCCAAAGCTCTTCCAGCGCGGGCTCCGGGCTCTCTTTCGAGAATTCGGCGGCCTCGTTGACGATGGCTTTGATGTCCTTGTCGATGGCCTTCAGGTCATCTTCGGTGGCGTGCTTGCCGGTCAGCAGCATCTCGCGGATCTGCTCGATCGGGTCACGCTCGTCGCGCATCTTTTGCACTTCTTCGCGGGTCCGGTACTTCGCCGGGTCCGACATCGAATGGCCGCGGTAACGGTATGTTTTCACTTCAAGGATATACGGACCCTTGCCAGCGCGGCAGTGCGCCACGGCCTTTTCGCCAGCAGCCTTGACCGCCAGAACGTCCATGCCGTCAACTTCTTCGCCCGGAATGCCGTAGGCCGCGCCGCGTTCCCACAGGGATGGCGACTTGGTGGACCGCTGCACAGATGTGCCCATCGCGTACTGGTTATTCTCGATCACGAAAATCACCGGCAGATCCCAAAGTTCCGCCATGTTGTAGGTCTCATAGACCTGGCCCTGGTTCGCCGCGCCGTCGCCGAAATAGGCAAAGGTCACGCGGTCGTTGCCAAGGTATTTGTCGGCGAACGCCAGACCGGCACCTAGTGGCACCTGCGCTGCCACAATGCCGTGGCCGCCGTAAAAATGCTTTTCCTTAGAGAACATATGCATGCTCCCGCCCTTACCCTTTGAAAAGCCGCCCTCGCGGCCCGTCAATTCGGCCATGATCCCCTTGGGGTCCATGCCGCAGGCCAGCATGTGGCCGTGGTCACGGTAAGATGTGACGCGCTTGTCGCCTTCCGAGGCAGCAGCCTCTAGGCCGACGACGACCGCTTCTTGTCCGATATAAAGGTGGCAGAAGCCACCGATCAGGCCCATGCCATATAGCTGGCCCGCCTTTTCTTCAAAACGGCGGATCATCAGCATTTCGCGGTAATGACCCAGCAATTCCTCGGCAGAGACGTTCGCCCCGCGTTTTTGCGAATTGGTATCTGGCTTCTTCGGCGGCATGGTCGCTCCCTCTGCGCTAGAACAGATAGTTTAGTGTTAAACTAACTAGGGATGATAAAGCCTGAAGTGACGTAAGGCAATCCGATCACGCGGATTTATGCACGCCGCCTGTGTCCGGTGCTGGCTACGGTTATTGAATGACGATTTCGTCGGTGCGGACCATGCCCAGCACATCGCGCGCCTGCTCGTCCAGCAGGTCCAGATCAAGGAAGTCATCTGACAGGCGTTTGGTCAGATTCTCCATGCCATCCAGTTCGATCTGCAAAGCCGCCAGTTCGATTTCCAAGGCCTGCGCTTCAGCGTCCACTTCGGCACGTTTAAAGATGCCATAGTCGCCTTGAATGGCGGCAAAGGTGAAATACAGCCCCAGCATCAGGGTCAGCAGGAAATAGATTAAGGTGCCCAAACCGGGGCGGCTGCTCTCGTTCATACGTGCCTCACTCGCGCCTCTGACGGGCGCATTGCAGGCAAAATTGCATACCTAAGCGGGCGGTAAAACAGCCTTTTCGCCACGGTTGCAAATTGAATTGCAACCGTGGCACGCAAGACTCAGCCTGCGATGGACGCGGCGTGGATCGTGTCGATGGTCTTGGCAATCGCGGCGTTGAATTCATCGTCGGACTGCTGCGCCGACAAATCCTGCGTCAGCGCGCGGCTAAAGCTGGCGATGATGCCGGGGTTGATCGCAAGGCGGCGGGTCGCCTCGGTCAGATCATAGCCGCCGGACAGGGCGACGACGCGCATGACCTTGGGGTGATCGACCAGCGGCTGATAGGTGCCGGCGACTTCGGGCAGGGTCAGCTTGATCATGATCTCAGCGCCCTCTGGCACGGCATCAAGGTGGCGCAGCACGCTATCCAGCAGCATCTGTTCCGCCTCTGCCTTGTCGGAAATGCTGATCGTCACTTCGGGCTCTAGGATCGGCATCATGTCGTGCGCCAGCACCTGATTGCCGACCTCGAATTGCTGCGCGACGATGGCATCAATACCAGCGGCATTGGCGGCATGAATGACCGACCGTTCTTTGGTGCCGAACACACCAAGCGCATGGGCGCGGTCCAGCAGCGCATCCAGACCCGGCATTGGCTTCATCATCTGAACGCCATTCGCTTCGTCTTCTAAGCCTTTGTCGATCTTCAAAAAAGGCACGACGCGCTGCACGCTCCACAGGTGCTCTGCCGCAGGCTGGCCTGCGAACTGGCGGTCCATCGTATCCTCGAACAGGATCGCGCCGACGACCTGATCGCCGTTAAAGGTTGGGGCTGCGACGATCCGGGCGCGCATCGCATGGATCATGTCGAACATTTCCGCGTCAGAGCCAAAGGCGTCTGCGTTCACGCCGTAAGCGGCCAGCGCTTTCGGGGTCGAGCCGCCGCTTTGGTCCAGTGCTGCGATAAAACCGTTACCCGCGCGGACCTGCGCTGCCATGTCCTTGTTCACACTATCACTCCCGTAGAAATTGCTTAGGCAAAATGCCCCCGGCCATTGCATAGGCAGGGGGCAGCGGAGTGACAATTATGGTTGCGCTAACGCTAACCAGTGATAGCGCTAACGCGTAGGTTTAGTCCGAAAGAGCGGCAACACCCGGCAAGGTTTTGCCTTCCATCCACTCCAGAAACGCGCCGCCAGCGGTGCTAACGTAAGTGAAATCGTCCGCCGCACCTGCCGCGTTCAGCGCTGCAACCGTGTCACCGCCGCCTGCAACGGAAATCAGCTTGCCGTCCCGCGTCAGGTCAGCCGCCGCTTTGGCAGCCGCGTTGGTGGCGGCGTTGAATGGGTCGATTTCAAACGCGCCCAGCGGGCCGTTCCAGACCAGAGTCTTGGCCCGTTCCAGCGCCTGCACGATATGCGCGACAGAATCGGGGCCAGCGTCCAGAATCATCGCATCGGGCGGGCAGTCCTCGGTCTTGACGGTTTCATTCGCGGCACCTGCCTTAAATTCACGCGCCACAACCACGTCGCGGGGCAACAGAATCGCGCAGCCCTTTTCCGCAGCTTTGGCCGCGATATCACGGGCAGTTTGCGCCAGATCATGCTCGCACAGCGATTTGCCAACATCGATGCCGCTGGCCGCAAGGAACGTGTTCGCCATGCCGCCGCCGATGACCAAGACGTCGACTTTTTCGACCAGATTGGACAGCAGGTCGAGCTTGGTCGACACCTTCGCGCCGCCAACAACTGCCACGACGGGGCGTTCGGGGCTGCCAAGCGCCTTATCCAGCGCCGACAACTCCTCTGCCATCAAGCGGCCAGCGCAGGCGGGCAGCAGGTGTGCAAGGGCTTCGGTGCTGGCGTGGGCGCGGTGCGCAGCCGAAAACGCGTCGTTGACATAGACATCACCAAGGGACGCCAGACGCTGCGCAAAACCTGCGTCATTCGCCTCTTCACCGGGGTTAAAGCGCAGGTTTTCCAGCAGGGCCACATCGCCAGCCGCCAGTTTGCCAACCGCTTCGCCGTAGCCGCCGTCGATAAAGGTGACGTCCAGGCCCAGCGCGGTGGACAATGCCGGCACGATCTGCGCCAGCGACATTTCGGGCACGACCTTGCCCTTGGGACGGTCAAAGTGCGCCAGCAGGATCGGCGTGCCGCCTGCGGCCAGAATATCCTTAACCGTCGGCACGATGCGGTCGATCCGCGTGGTGTCAGTGACTTTGCCGTCTGCGACAGGCACGTTAATATCCACCCGCACCAGCACGCGTTTGCCGTTCAGGTCCATGTCATCAAGGGTCTTCCAAGCCATATTGGCCTCCATCCGCTGTTTGACGGTATTCCTGTGGCAAGGTTGCGCCCGCGTCAACCGGGCGTGACTTGGCATCGGGGCGCATCCACCATATGTCATCGTCAAGTTTTCAACAAAGAGGTGCCCCAATGGCCGATATCAAAGATCCAGAAAACACGATCATCATGACCCTGAAGGACGGCGACGTCGTCATTCAACTGCTGCCCGACGTCGCCCCCAAGCACGTTGAGCGCATGAAAGAACTGGCCCGCGCTGGCGCATATGACAACGTCGCATTCCACCGCGTGATCGACGGCTTCATGGCGCAGACCGGCGATGTCGAGCATGCGAACATGGAAAAGGACTACAACCCCGGCCGCGCTGGCACTGGCGGTTCTGATATGCCCGATCTGCCTGCAGAGTTTTCCAAAGTGCCGCACGCCCGCGGCGCACTGGGTGCGGCACGGTCCGCCAACCCAAACTCGGCCAACAGCCAGTTCTTTATCAGCTTCAAAGATAACGATTTCCTGAACGGCCAATACACCGTTTACGGTCACGTCATCGAAGGTATGGCCCATGTCGACGCCATCGCCAAAGGCGAGCCGCCCCGCAACCCCGACCGCATGATCTCGGTCAAGGTGGCTGCCGATGTTTAAGCTGGCAGCAGCGCTGACCGTTCTGGCCGCGCCTGCGATGGCGGACGGTCTGGACATCACGGTCGCGGGTCAGGCCAACGGCACGATCCACATCGATCTGTTTGAAGACACCGCACCGCTGCACGTCGCCCAGATCGAGGCGATTGCGAGTGAAGGCGGCTATGACGGCGTCGTCTTTCACCGCGTGATCGAGGGCTTCATGGCCCAGACTGGCGATGTCGAGTTCGGCAAAGTCGACGGCGATACAGCCCGCGCTGGTATGGGCGGGTCCGAATTGCCCGACATTAAAGCCGAGTTCAGCAACGAGCTGAGCTTTGACCGCGGCGTTGTCGGCATGGCCCGCAGCCAGAGCCCGGATTCGGCGAACAGCCAATTCTTTATCATGTTCGCGCCCGGCCCATTTCTGGACGGCCAATACACCATCGTCGGTCAAGTCACCGAAGGCATGGATGTGGTCGATCAGATCAAGCTGGGTGACGGCCCGAACGGGTCCGTCATAGGCGCGCCCGACGTGATGACCAAGGTTGTCGTGACCGAATAAACACTACGGTGTTTAAAAAAACGGAGCGGGCCCTGCGGGGCCCGTTTTGCTGTCTGCCATGGATGGTTCTGATGCAGGCATCTGTGCCAGAGGCGCGGGTAGGAGCCTCCGGCGGGGATATTTTTAAAACAGAGAGACGCTCAGGTCCCGCAGAAGGTGGCGGTGACGACCTCTTGCATGGTTGGCGGTTTAGCGAAGGGGGCACGGGCGGCGGTCAGCGGATCAAAGGGGTGGGTGACGGCGCGCAGTAGCGCATGAAAAGGGGCCATGTCGCCGCTGGTGGCGGCGGTGATCATCGCCTCGATCTGGTGATTGCGCGGGATGATCTGCGGATTGGCGCGTTCCATGATCTGCGCGTAATCCGGGGCGCGGCGCTGTTCCCAATCGCCGACCCACGCGGCAAAGGCGTTGCGGTCGGTAAACTGATCTTGCGCATGTGGCCCGGCCAGATTGGCAAAGGTATTGGTGAAATCAGCGCCGTCTTGCGCCATCAACGTCAGCAGGCGCTGGATCAGGTCCGCGTCGGCAGGTTGCGGGTCACTTAGTCCGATCTTTGCCCCGAAGACCTGCACCCAAGCCGCCTGATAGAGGTCCGAGAAGCGGTTGATCCGCTGCGTGAAATCCTCGATCGCGGCGTCTTGGTCCGGCATCAGCGGGATCAGCGCCGTGGCCAGTTGCGCCAGGTTCCAGACCGCTATTCCGGGCTGATTGGCATAGGCATACCGGCTACCGCGATCAATCGAGCTGAAGACTTGGGCCGGGTTATAGGCATCCATAAAGGCGCAGGGGCCGTAGTCTATCGTCTCGCCGCTGACGGCCATGTTGTCGGTGTTCATCACGCCGTGGATAAAGCCGAGGCCCATCCAGTGGGCGATCAGCTGCGCCTGCGCGGCGACAACGCCGCTGAGCAGGGCCGGAATGCCGTCTGCATCCGGGTAGTGGCGCGCGATGACGTGATCCGCCAGCGCTTGGAGCGCGGGGATGTCTTGCCGCGCGGCATGGACCTGAAAACTGCCGACGCGGATATGGCTGCGGGCCACGCGGGTCAGGATGCCGCCGGGCAAGGCGGTCTCTCGCATGACGTCTTCTCCGGTTGCGACGGCGGCGAGGGCGCGGGTGGTGGGCACGCCCATGGCGGCCATCGCCTCTGACACCAGATATTCGCGCAGCACGGGCCCTAGCCATGCGCGGCCATCGCCGCCGCGGCTGTAGGGGGTGCGGCCGGAGCCTTTGAGCTGGATGTCGCGGCGGATGCCATCGGTGCCAATGACTTCGCCCAGCAGAACGGCGCGGCCATCGCCCAGCTGCGGGTTCCAGTTGCCAAACTGGTGGCCGGCATAAAGCTGTGCCAGCGGGGCGCTGCCGTCTGGCACCACATTCCCCGACAGCACCCGCAGGGCACCGTCACTGGTGACCCAGTCCGCGTCGATCCCCAACTGCGCGGCCAGATCCGCATTGACGGCCAACATCTGCGGCGCGCGCACCGGGGTCGGGGCCTGCGCGGTAAACATCTGCGGCAGCAGGCGCGAGAAGCTGTTGTCGAAGTCTATCACAGCGGATCCGTCATCATGCGCACATCGCGGACCGGGCGAAATCCGGCGCGGGTACAGAACCGCGCGGCGGCGTCTGGGTCAGCGGGGGGCAGGATGGCGTGCATCGCCTGCATGCCCGCGCGGCCCAGATTGACGGCGACGGCGTGCAGCACTTCTGTGCCGATGCCGCGTCCCCGGACCGAGGGGCGGATGTAGCATTCCTCGAGCCAGCCGACCATGCCGCCATGGGCCATCGACCAGCCAAAAGTTACCATGACATAACCCAGCGGGCTGCTTTTCGGGCCAATGAGCCAGACCGCGCCAAGGGGCGAGCCGTCCAGCAGCGGGCCGGTCACTTGTGCGCGGTGCGCGTCGTCATAGGGCAGCGCTGCGTCCGCGTGATAGCGGGCCATCAGGTCCATGACGCGTTCGGCCTCAGTGGGACCGGCAAGGGCGATTGCGGTGCTCATAACCGGGCCAGACGGTCGGTCAGCAGGGCAAAGAAGCCGTCGGCGTCCAGATCCCCCATGAACATCGCGTTGGGCGCGCGGTCCGTGACGCGCCACCAATCGGCGACGGTCATGCCCAGGGTCAGATCAGAGCCGGTTTCCACGACCACATTGACATGGCGGCCTTTGAACAGGTCCGGTTGCAACAGGTAGGCGATCACACAAGGGTCGTGCAGCGGCGCGCCTTCAGAGCCGTATTTTTCCTTGTCGAAGCGTTCGAAAAAGTTGGTCCATTCGGCAACCATATCGCCTACGCGGGTGCCCATGGCGCGGAACGCGTCGACGCGGGCCTGTGTGGTCAGCGCTTTGTGCGTCACATCCAGCGGCATGACGACCAGCGGCACCCCAGCTAAGAAGACTTCGGCGGCCGCCTCTGGATCGACGTAGATGTTGAATTCGGCGGCGGGCGTGATGTTGCCGACTTCGAAATAGGCGCCGCCCATCAGGACGATTTCCTGCACGCGTTCAATGATATCGGGCGCTTTGCGAAAGGCCTGTGCGATGTTGGTCAGCGGGCCAAGCGGGCACAGCGTGATCGTGCCGCTGGGGGCGCTGCGCAGGGTGTCGATGATGTAATCAACGGCGTGTTCCGCCTGCAGCGGCATGACCGGGTCCGCCAGTTGCGGGCCATCAAGTCCGGTTTTGCCGTGCACATGCTCTGCCGTGACCAGTTTGCGCACCAGCGGCGCTTCGCAGCCCGCATAGACAGCCATATCGTTGCGCCCGGCCAGCTCACATACGATACGCGCGTTCTTTTGCGTCAGCGCCAGTGGCACATTGCCCGCCACGGCGGTGATGCCCAGCACCTCCAGCTCTGGCGAAGCGAGGGCGAGCAGGATCGCGACGGCGTCGTCCTGTCCGGGGTCGGTGTCGATGATAATCTGGCGGGGCATGCGTTTTCCTTGCGATTTGGCGCAGTGTGGCGGGGTGGACGGGCAGGGGCAAGGGGGCCGTGTGGTCACGCGCAAAGGCTTGCACACCCATTTTGGACCTAAGCGGAACGAATGCTGCCCGGCATGCGTTTGCAAGGTATAGATTTTCAACAAAAGGTGACTGTTATGACCAAATTATCAACCGCTCTGCCCGTTCTTGCTGCCCTTGCCCTGACCTCTGCCTGTGCGGGCACGGGTGCGATTGACGCTGGCAACGGTCTGTCAAAAACGCTCGATCAGATGCAGCTGCAATACCCCGGTATGACGCAGGAAATTTATGCGTCCTTTGACGCCGATGGGAATGGATTGCTGGATAGCTTCGAACAACAGGCCGTGTTCCAAGAATCGTCTAGCCCCGACGGTATCGGTGGCACCGCGGGCGCGCTGAGCATGGACGCTGTCCCGTCCTAATGCATTGCAAGGATTGATCCGGCGCAGCGCCGGATCAATCTGTTTTGTTTAAACGTGGCTTTCCTTGCCCCGCGCAAGGGCGGCAACGCCGGTGCGGGCGACCTCTTGCAGGCCAAGCGGGCGCATCAATTCGGAAAAAGCGTCGATCTTTTCAGGCGTGCCGGTGATTTCGAACACAAAAGATTGCAACGTGCTGTCCACGACGCTGGCGCGGAAAATATCGGCAAGGCGCAGCGCCTCGACCCGCGCTTCGCCTTGGCCCGCGACCTTTAGCAAGGCCAATTCCCGCTCGACCGACGGGCCATCGACCGTCAGGTCGTGAACCTCGTGCACAGGCACGATCCGGCCCAGCTGCGCCTTGATCTGCACAATAACCTGCGGGGTGCCGGTGGTCACAATCGTGATCCGCGACAGGTGCCCGGTGTGGTCGATTTCGGCCACGGTCAGGCTTTCGATGTTATAGCCGCGTCCGGCAAATAGTCCGATGACGCGGGCTAGAACCCCTGGTTCGTTCTCGACGATGACCGCCAATGTGTGCCGCTCGATGGTATCCCCAAAGGTCGAGCGGAGGTCATAGGCGGAATGGCTGCTTGCGCCTTTTTTGATGTTCAGTGCCGACATGTTCGTATCCTTATGTCTCTGGCGAAAGGGGGGGGCGAAGACTTTTCACTGCGAAAAGTCTTCTGGGGTCAAATGCCTTCATTACGAAGACGTTTAGACCAGCACTGCCCCTGTTGCCGTGATCGATCCTTGCACCTGCGCATTGGCCAGCAGCATTTCGTTATGCGCCTTGCCCGACGGGATCATGGGGAAGCAGTTTTCGTGCTTTTCCACCAAGCAGTCAAAGATGACCGGGCCGTCATAGGCAATCATTTCCTTGATCGCTTCGTCCAGATCGTCGGGGTTGTCGCAGCGGATACCCTTGGCACCAAAGGCTTCGGCCAGTTTCACAAAATCAGGCAAGGCTTCGGACCAAGACTGGGAATACCGCTCGCCGTGCAGCAGCTGCTGCCACTGACGCACCATGCCAAGGCGTTCGTTGTTCAAGATGAATTGCTTCACCGGCAGGCGATACTGCATCGCCGTGCCCATTTCCTGCATGTTCATCAGCCAAGACGCTTCGCCGGCCACGTTGATCACAAGGCTATCGCGGTGCGCCATCTGCACGCCGATCGACGCAGGCGTGCCGTAGCCCATGGTGCCAAGGCCGCCCGATGTCATCCAGCGGTTCGGGTCCTCAAAGCCAAGGTACTGCGCGGCCCACATCTGGTGCTGGCCGACCTCGGTCGTGATGTAACGGTCGTGGTCTTTGGTCAGCGCCTCAAGACGGGACAGGGCGTATTGCGGGCGGATGATCGGGCCGTCCTGCGTAAACCCAAGGCAATCCTTGGCGCGCCATTCGTTGATCTGCTTCCACCACTTCGCGACGGATTCTTTCTCGGTCTTGCGGCCTTGGGCCTTCCAGACCTTGAGCAGGTCTTCGAGCACGTGGGCCACGTCGCCAAGGATCGGCATATCAACTTGGATCACTTTGTTGATCGAAGACGCATCAATATCGATATGCGCTTTCGTCGACTTGGGGCTGAACGCATCAAGGCGGCCAGTGATCCGGTCATCAAAGCGCGCGCCGATGTTGATCATCAGATCGCAGCCGTGCATCGCAAGGTTTGCCTCGTAGGTGCCGTGCATGCCCAGCATGCCCAGCCACGCAGGACCGGACGCTGGATAGCAGCCCAGACCCATCAAGGTGGACGTGATCGGAAAGCCTGTTGCCTCGACCAGCTCGCGCAGCAATTGGCTGGCCGCGGGGCCAGAGTTGATGACGCCGCCGCCGGTGTAGAACAGCGGGCGCTTGGCTTTGGCCATCGCCTCTGCCAGCTCTGTGATCATGGCAATATCGCCTTTGACCTGCGGCGCATAATGCGACTTGCGCTTGGACTTCTCGCTATAGGTGCCATTGGCGAACTGCACATCCTTGGGGATGTCGATCAGCACGGGACCCGGACGGCCAGAGGTCGCGACGTGGAACGCCTCGTGAATGGTATTGGCCAGCTTATCCGTGTCCTTCACCAGCCAGTTATGCTTGGTGCAGGGGCGGGTGATGCCAACGGTGTCGGCTTCTTGGAAGCCATCGGTGCCGATCATAAAGGTCGGGACTTGGCCCGTCAGCACGACGATAGGAATGCTGTCCAGCAGCGCGTCTGTCAGGCCGGTCACGGCGTTTGTCGCGCCCGGGCCAGATGTCACCAGCGCCACGCCGGGTTTGCCGGTGGACCGGGCATAACCTTCGGCGGCGTGAACTGCGCCTTGTTCGTGGCGGACGAGCACGTGCTGAATGCTGTTTTGCTGAAAGATCTCGTCATAGATCGGCAGAACGGCACCGCCGGGATAGCCAAAGACCACCTCGACCCCTTGGTCGATCAAAGCCTGCACCACCATTTTCGCGCCAGTCATCGTCTTTGTCATCGTCTTGTCCTTGTCAGCGGCACATCGCCTTTGGTCGTATCGCACAAAAAAGCCCCCGTGTTTGGCGGGGGCGCATGGGAAACCTGAATGGTCAAACCGTCACCGGCCCATGCGCATCTTTCCTAGAATGAGTACGACCGTTTTCATGCGGGTTTCCTTTGCATAAAGGTGTTCTAGGCGGCGATTGCGGCAGGGTCAACCGCCGCAATGGAGAAAATGTCGCCGCCCGCACATTTTTCGCAACATTCGTAAAGCGCAGCGCTACTTTTCGCGTTTTGCGAAAAGCGCAGCCCCCGCCAGAAGAAATAATCCACCAACCGACAGCTTTGACCCTTTGCGCGTGACAGGAGCGGGGCGGTTTTCTGGCGCAGGATGCGCGGCCGACGGCTGCGTTTTTTGCGCGGGTGTATCCGCAGCATGACCACCTTCCAGCAGGTCCGCATCGGCGGTGTTTGGATCCGTGCTAGCGGGGCTAGGGTTCTGTTTGGCCTGCGCTTCGATCTCCGAGTCGATCTCGGCCCCCAAAAGCACGATATAGGCGGACAGCCACAGCCACATCAGCAGGATGATCACGCCGCCCAGCGCGCCAAAGGTTTCGTTATAGCTGCCAAAGTTGCTGGCATAGAACCCAAAGGCCATGGACCCCAGCAGCCACAGGATGCAGGCAATCGCAGCACCCGGCGTGACCCAGCGCCAGCGGCGATCGGTGCGGGCAGGGCCATAGCGATACAGCACCGCCAGCCCGGCTGCGACCAAGATCAGCACGACAGGCCAGCGCACCAGCATGACGAACCATTCGGTGTCAGCGGGCAGGCGCAGAAAACTTAGGACAATCGGAATCGCAACCAGCACAAGGACGATGCCGAAAAAGCCTGCGATCAGTCCCAGCGTCAGGCTGCCTTTGACCAACAGAGTGCGCAGGAAATTGCGGGGTTCAGTGACGTCAAAGGCGACGTTCAGCCCCTCGATCAAAGCGGCCATGCCAGCGGTGGCGGAATAAAATGCCGTGCCCAGACCAATGATCGCAGCAAGGCCAAGGCCGCCGCTGTCGCTGCCGGCGACGGACTTTGCCTGATCAATGACGATCTGCGCAGCCTCTGTCGGGATAAAGCGGGTCAGGGTTTCCAACTGGGCGACGATGGTGGCCGGGTCGGTGAAAAGTCCCGCAAGGGCCATTGCCGCCACCAGCCCCGGAAAGATCGCAAGCAGGCCGTAAAATGCACAGCCTGCTGCAATTAACCCGACGTGGTCTTCGCCAAGTTCGGAAAACACACGCTTGAGCAGCGCAAGCCACCCCTTGGTCGAAATATCGGCGGGGTGGGCGGTGGCACCGGGCATAACACATCCTTGATCATTCCGTGATCAATGCCCGGCGCCCCCGCCTGGTTCCGCTTATTTCGCGTCTTTGCCAATCTTGTCTTGGGTTTGCGTGTCAAAGTCGCTGGCGGCGTGACGCTCATGCAGCTGCTCTGACGGCTCGCCAAAGGGACGGTTGACCATGCGGCCGCGCCGGTAAGCGGGGCGGTTCATCACGGTATCGGCCCAGCGCTGCACGTTGGTATAGGTGTCGGCCTCTAGGTATGCGGCGGCGGAATAGACCTCGTTCTTGACCAGCGAACCAAACCACGGTGCCGTCGCCATATCGGCGATGGTGTAATCCGCGCCGCTTAGGAATTCGCGGTCCGCCAGATTACGGTCAAGCACGTCCAACTGGCGCTTCACTTCCATCGTAAAGCGGTTGATCGGGTATTCGAACTTTTCCGGCGCATAGGCGTAAAAGTGGCCAAAACCGCCGCCCAGATAGGGCGCAGAGCCTTGCAGCCAGAACAGCCAGTTCATCGCCTCGGTCCGCGCTTTGCGGTCCTTGGGCAGGAAGGCGTCGAATTCTTCGGCCAGATACATCAGGATCGACGCGCTCTCAAACACGCGGGTGTCGGTTTTAGTGTCCAGCAATGCGGGGATTTTCGAGTTCGGGTTGATGTCGACAAAGCCCGATCCGAACTGGTCGCCGTCACCAATCTTGATCAACCATGCGTCATATTCCGCGCCGCTATAACCCGCCTCCAGCAGCTCTTCGAGCATGACTGTGACCTTTACGCCATTCGGCGTCGCAAGCGAATGCAGCTGGAAACGATGCTCGCCGCGGGGCAGCACTTTGTCATGGGTCGGGCCGGCAATAGGGCGGTTTGTCTTGGCAAATTCGCCGCCATTTTCGGCGTCCCAAGTCCAAACCTTGGGCGGGGTATAATCGGTCATCGAAAAGCTCTCCTGTCTTGCGTTAGGCGTTAGATAGGGCGCCGCGCGCAGAACGCAAAGTGCGCGGGTGCTGTGGTGGCTGTGCGCAAGGGGGAACGGTCCGCGATTTTTCTCTCTTGCCTGCGGGCGGCTAAGGTGCAGAAATGCCGTATTATTTTAGGATTACTTAACCAATGCGTCTTTTTCTATCGTCCCATCGCTTTGGTCACCATCCGGACGCCTTGGTGCAGCTTGCAGGCCAGCGGCGTAACACTTTGGTGATTGGCAATGCGCTAGACTATATCCCCGCCGCCGCCCGCGCGGTTTATACCGCCACGACCTATGACCCGGTGGCCGCGCTGAACGCCATCGGCTTGCCTGCCAGCTGGCTGGACCTGCGCGATTATATTGGCGCGCCCATTCGTCTGCATGATCAGCTTAGCACCTGCGGGATGGTTTGGGTGCTGGGCGGCAATGCCTTTGTGCTGCGCCGCGCGATGCGGGCCAGCGGTTTTGACGGGGTGATCCACAGCCTGCTGTCGCAGGACGCCTTGGTTTACGGCGGCTTTAGCGCAGGCGCGATCGTCGCAGCGCCCAGCCTGCGGGGCCTTGACCTGATGGATGATCCAAAAGTCGGCACCTTTGGCGATGAAGCCATATCTTACGAAGGTCTAAACCTGTTCCCCAAATCCATCGTGCCCCATGTGGGTTCCGGCCACCGCGACAGTCCGGGCGCTGACCGCGCTGCGCATTGGCTGACCGATCATGCGGTGCCGTTTGTGGCGCTACAAGACGGGCAGGTGATGTTGGTGAACCATGATGACGGCACATTGCTGGCCTAGGCCGGACGGCCTGCGCGCCTAAGGCGCGTCGTCTGCGGTACGCACGATACCCGCGCCGTGCGGCAACTTAATCCGCGCGACCTGCTCTGCAATTGGGTCAGTGGACAGCGGGTGCAGGGCGGAATCGTATCCCTCTGGATCGCCGATGTCGGACCACGTGCCGCCGCGAAACACCTCTAGCGCGTCATAGTTCGCCTTATAGCCCATCTTGGGGCTGCCGGGCACCCAATAGCCCAGATAGACGTAAGGCAGGTTCAATTCGCGCGCGACGGCAATGTGGTCCAAGATCAAAAAGCTGCCGGGGCTGCGCGGCTCAAGCTCTGGCGCAAAAAAGGAATAGACCATCGACAGGCCGTCATCCAGAATGTCGGTCAGGCACGCGGCCACAGGATCCGGATCGCCCGTCGCCGTATCGGTGTATTCAATCAGGCGGGACCGCACTGGCGTTTCTTCGACCATAGCGGCGAATTCGAACATATCCATATCCGCCATACCGCCCGTCGCGTGGCGCGCGTCCAGATAGCGGCGGAACAGCTCGTACTGCTCTTCCGTCGCCCAAGGCGACGTGGCCCGGCGTTTCAGCGTGGCATTGCGTTTCAGCACACGGCGCTGGCTGCGGCTTGGCTTGAAATCCGCAACCCGGATGCGGGCCGACATACAGGCAGAGCATTCGGCGCAGCTGGGCCGATACAGCACGTTTTGCGAGCGGCGAAAGCCTTGCTTGGACAGCGTGTCATTCAGCGCGGATGCGGATTCGCCCTGCAACGCGGTAAACAACTTCCGCTCCATCCGGCCCTCTAGATAGGGGCAAGGCTGCGGGGCCGTCACATAGAACTGCGGCGTGGTGGGAAGCATATGGCGCATGTCGTAAGATTGTAGCGTGACGCTGCCGCTGACAAGCCCCCGATGCTGGGGATTTACGCAATAGGCGAAAATCGCCAAAGCTGCGCAGATCGCAATCGGCTTTCGCAGGTAGGGGCTGTCCCGTATCATCCCCCTTTCACCAAACGAGATGATTGCACCATGTTGATCAGAGTCGGCGACGCACGTCCCGCGCATATCGATCTTGTTCTTGCGGGGCTTTTGTCCTCGATCGCGGGGGCGTTGAACGCTGCGGGGTTTTTAATCGCGGGCGCGTTTACGGCGAATATGACCGGCAATATCTCGGCCTTTGCGGATAACCTCGCGGGCGGGTCGGCTCTGCTTGCGCTCAGTTTTGCAGGCCTCGTTCTTGCCTTTATCTGCGGGGCAGGCATCGCCGCCTTCGTTATTCAGATGGGAGAGCGCAAACAGGTCCGCTCAATCTATGCCGTCGCCATCGTGGCAGAGGCTTGCATTCTTTTGCTGCTCAGCGCCGTGCTTGCGCTGTTGCCGCTTGGCGCGCAGCAACCGTTTCTGGTGATCGTCCTAAGCTTTGTGATGGGGCTGCAAAATGCGGTCACAACGATGATTTCACGTGCCCGCGTACGTACCACGCATGTGTCGGGCATGGCGACCGATATTGGCATCGAACTTGCGGCGATGGTCGGGGGGGCGCAGCTGCGCCGCGCCGCCTTGCCAAAGCTAAGCTTGCACAGCCTGACCCTTGGCTGCTTTGCCATCGGCGGCATTTGCGGGGCGGTGCTGCTTGGGGTGGTTGGCTATTGGCTATTTGTCATTGCGGCTGTGCTTCTGTTACTTATCGGATTGCCCGAAGCCCTGCGCGCCAAGCGTGCCTAGACCCAGCCTAAGCCTTATCCTGGCCGATTGATCGCCGCCGTACCCAGCATCGTATCACTTAGGCCTTGGCCGCGCGGGGTCAGGGCCATCATGCCCATGCTGATGAATTGCAGCGGCATCGCGGCCACCGACACGGTATAGCCCAGCGTATGAAACAGCGCGAGCGTGCCATTCAGACGCGCACCCGTATGATCGCGCAGCTCGATCCCCATCAGGCGCATCCCCCACGTGGCAGAGCGGCCAGCGATGGTGAACCAGCGATAGGTAAAGCCGACCATCAAGATCAGAAACGGGAAGAAAAACAGCGCGGTAAAGGCTGTGAACGGCACAATCAGGATAGAGGCGATCAGCACCAGCGACGCATCGACAACCCACGCCAGCGCGCGTTTCAGCGGCACGCCCGTATAAAAATCGGCGTCAGCATCTGGGTCGGGCAGGGCGGTTAGCGTGTCAGCGAAGGCGGTCATGGGCGGGTCCATCCTTGTGTAAAGTAGGGTCGCGGCCCCGCAAACCGGGGCCGCCAAAGGGACGATTTACTTGTCGCTTTGCGGCTCTTTCACAGCCGTATCACCGGACCGGTCCGCCATAAACTGGTCAAACTCGGCCTTGTCCTTGGCATCGCGCAGGCGGCCAAGGAAGGCTGCAAAGTTGTCCTGCTCTTCTTGCAGGCGGCGCAGCGTGTCTTCTTTATAGGCGTCAAAGGCGCTGTTGCCGGATGACTGCATCATGCTGCGACCAAAGGGGCGTGCGACGGGGCGGATATTGCTAGCGCGGGAAAACATACGTTTGCTCCAGATCATATAGGCAAGAAGGGCGAGGCCGACAGGCCAGACAAGCACAAAGCCTGCGACCATTGCGGCAATCCAAGCGCCGCGGCCGCGGGCATCAAGCCAAGCCTCGGCGCGGCGGACCCAGGCCATTAAACCGCCGGATTGGGGGCCGGACGCTTGGGGGTATGTGGGTGTCGAATACATCGGGGTTGCTCCTGTCGGGTTAATGTAAATGCTTTTCACATTACCGATATGTGGATGCGGATGCGTGCCCGCAAGGCCTGATGTAAATGATTTTTACATTGCCAGAAATTTTCATTTTATATCAGTTTCTTGTAGGTTTTATTAATTTCGGGCGTCCATGCCCCGCACGGTCGCATATGACCCGAGCCGCTATTCGCCGTCTTACCGCCCCGTTATCGGTCCAGCGCGACCTCAAACCCTTGCTCATCGCGCAACCTTTTGTCACGCTTGCACGAATAGGACCCGGTCCGACCCTTTGCCGACCAAGTGAAAGCCGAATTGATGACCCTTGCCGACCGCATCACCCACCACCCGCGCCCTTTCGACCCGGATCGGGCGGGCGATGCGATCGCCACCGCGCCTTGGGCGGCCGGACCCCTGCGCGATTTGATCGGCGGCACGGCGGGGTGCAGCCCCTATCTGTCCGGCCTGATCGCACAGCAATCGGACTGGCTGCAGGGCGCTGTGGACGATCCAGAGGCCGCCTTGGCCCAGACCCTTGCGGACATCCCGCAGATCCCCTTTGCGGACCTAGGGCCCGGCCTGCGCCGGACCAAGGCCCGCGTCGCCTTGCTGACGGCGCTGTGCGATCTGGGCGGCGTCTGGCCGCTGGAAACCGTCACGCAAGCGCTGACCGATCTGGCCGCCGCCGCCGTGGACGCCTGTATCGTGCCCCTTGTCGCGGCTGAAATCACGCGCGGCAAACTGCCCGGGATGACCGCAGATGACGCGGCTAGCGCCGCTGGCATGACCGTCCTCGCCATGGGCAAACAAGGCGCAGGAGAGTTGAACTACTCCTCTGACATCGACCTGATCTGCCTGTTCGATGACGACCGCTTTGAACCAGAGGACACCGCCACGGCCCGCGCCGCCTTTGTGCGCGTGACCCGCCGCATGTGCGCGCTGCTGTCCGACAACACCGAAGACGGCTACGTTTTCCGCACAGACCTGCGCTTGCGCCCAGATGCCAGCGTGATGCCGGTCTGCCTGTCGATGACGGCAGCAGAGCGTTATTACGAAAGCGTTGGCCGCACGTGGGAACGCGCCGCCTATATCAAGGCCGCCCCCTGCGCCGGTGATCTGGCCGCCGGACAACGGTTTCTGGACAGCCTGACGCCCTTCGTCTGGCGCAAGCACCTCGACTTTGCCGCCATCCAAGACGCCCACGACATGCGCCTGCGCATCCGCGATCACAAAGGGCTTGGTGGCAAGCTGATCCTAGAAGGCCACAACATGAAACTGGGCCGCGGCGGGATCAGAGAGATCGAGTTCTTCACCCAGACCCGCCAGCTGATCGCCGGTGGCCGCGACAAAAGCCTGCGCGTGCGCGGCACGTTGCAAGGACTTGACCGGCTTGCTGCCGCCGATTGGATCGCCCGCGACGTGCAGCAACAACTGACCGATCACTACACCGCCCACCGCACGGTCGAGCACCGCTTGCAGATGATCAACGACGCCCAAACCCACAGCCTGCCCAGCGATGACGCGGGCTTTGACCGCCTCGCGGCTATGATGGACATGGACACGGCGGATCTGCGCCGCGATCTGACTGAACGGCTGGAACAGGTCCACACCCTGACCGAAGGCTTCTTTGCCCCGGGCAGCGCCGCGCCTGCGGCCCCCGCCGATTGGGGGCAGGACATCACCGGGCGCTGGCCCGACTATCCCGCACTGCGCTCTGACCGGGCCGTGCAAATCTTTCGCCGCCTGCGCCCGGGCATCCTTGCCCGGCTGGCAGAGGCCGCAAAACCGGACGAGGCGCTGATCAACTTCGACGCCTTCCTCGCGGGCCTGCCCGCAGGTGTGCAGCTCTTTTCCCTGTTCGAGGCAAGCCCCGCCTTGACCCAGCTGATCGTCGACATCTGCGCGACGGCCCCTGCGCTGGCGCAATACCTGTCGCGCAACGCGGGCGTGCTGGATGCGGTCATCGGCGGTGATTTCTTTGCCCCTTGGCCGGGGGCAGAGGCGCTGACGCAAGGCCTGTCCGAGGCGATGTCCGTCACCGACGACTTTGAAACCGCGCTCAACACCGCCCGCCGCTGGGCGCGCGAATGGCACTTTCGCATCGGTGTGCATCACCTGCGCGGCTTGATCGACGCCCCCGCCGCAGGGCAGCACTACGCCGATCTGGCGCAGGCGGTCATCGCCGCGATCTGGCCCATCGTCTGCGCCGATTTCGCCCGCCGCCATGGTCCGTTGCCGGGGCAAGGCGCAGTGGTGCTGGGCATGGGGTCACTGGGGGCAGGGCGCTTGAACGCCCAGTCCGACGTTGACTTGATCGTCATCTACGACGCCGACGTCTGGGGTAATTCCGACGGCCCGCGCCCGCTGCCGGTGCGCAGCTACTACGCCCGCCTGACGCAGGCCTTGGTGACCGCGCTGCAGGCACCCATGGCCGACGGCAAGCTATACGAGGTCGACATGCGCCTGCGCCCGTCGGGCAAACAAGGCCCCGTGGCGACCTCTTGGTCGGCCTTCCGCGACTACCAGCAAGACGAGGCGTGGACCTGGGAACACCTTGCCCTGACCCGCGCGCGCCCCATTGCCGGCGCATCGATGCTGATCGCCGGGGTCGAAGCATTCCGCCACACATTGATGAACGCCAAGGGCAAAGGCGACACGGTACAGACCGACGTCGCCGACATGCGCGCGCGGCTGGCATCGGCGAAACCGGCACAGGGCAATTGGGACGCGAAAATGGGCCCCGGCCGCTTGATGGACGTGGAACTCGCCGCCCAAACCGCAGCCCTTGTCACTGGCAGCGATCTGCGCGATGTGCCAGGGCAGATCGCAGCGGGTGTCGCTGGCGGCTGGCTGAGCGCCGCACAGGGCGATGCCTTGGCGCAGGCGGCCCAGCTATTCTGGCAGTTGCAGGCGACGGGGCGGCTTTTGACCGGCGGCGTGCTTGACCCGGACGCCCTTGGCGAAGGCGGACGCCGCTTGGTGCTAAGAGAGACTGGATTTGAAACAATGGACGCGCTGGAACACGCTATGACACAGATATCCGCCGCCGCTGACGCCGCCATCTCGGCCCGCCTTGGGGCCGGATCATGAAGGGCGATGCCCTTGATCCTGCAGGGCTGATCCGCGAAGCCTACCGCATCGACGGCATCACCGCGCAGGATTGCCGCGTTATTTTTCTGGACTGGGCCATAAAATCGGACGCGCCGGACGACCTGCCCGCCGGGATCAAAAAACTGCTCACGCAATATGCCGATCAGCCCGCCCAACACCCGATGACGCAAACGCTCCGCGCGGGCCTCGAAGACGCCGCAACGCCCACGCGCCGCGGCGGACGGGCAGGGCGACAGCCAGCAAGCTGACTGTCCTTTTTGTCTGGCACCTTCTTCTGGTCAAAAATACCTCGGGGGTGCGGGGGCTGGCCCCCGCTCCTAGGCTTGAGATGCCGCGCTAACTAGACGCCTTAGCGCTTCAAGCCTGCCGCTTCGCGGGCCAATGCTTCAATCCCGGCCCAGTCACCCGCAGCCATCAGATCCTTCGGCGCAACCCAGCTGCCGCCCACACAAAGCGTGTTGGACAAGGCCAGATAATCGGGCGCGTTTTTCAGCGTGACGCCGCCGGTGGGGCAGAATTTGACCTGCGGGATCGGCGCGCCGATCGCTTTCAGCGCCGCTGCGCCGCCGTTCGCCTCGGCGGGAAAGAACTTTTGCACGGTATAGCCGCGCTCTAGCAGGCGCATCGCCTCTGACGCGGTGGCGACGCCCGGCAGCAGGGGCAGGTCGTTCGCTTCGCAAGCGTCAAGGATCAAGTCTGTTGCCCCCGGAGAGACGCCAAATTTCGCGCCTGCCGCTTTCGCGTTTTCCACATCGTTGGGCGTCAGCAGGGTGCCTGCGCCAACAACACCGCCGGGAATGGCAGCCATTTCGCGAATCGCGTCCAGTGCGGCGGGGGTGCGCAGAGTGACCTCTAGCGCGGGCAGGCCGCCTGCGACCAAGGCGCGGGCCAGATCGGCGGCAAGGCTTGCGTCATCCAGCACGAGCACGGGGACGACGGGGGCCAGTAGGCACAGGTCGCGGTTCAGGTCGGAGGCTTGTTCGGGAGTCATGTATATGTCTTTCGTCTCGATGCTGGGCCGGGGGCAGATGCCTCCGGCGGGAGTATTTCTGGCAAGATGATGAATCAGACGGCGACGCCGGCTCCTTCGGTGACTTGGCCGACATTTTGGCGGAAAACCTCGAATAATTCGCGGCCCACACCTGTGCCGTTGCCGGACAAGTCTGCCACTGCATCGGTGCGGCTTGCAAGGTCCACATTCAACACGTCAATTGTCCCGTTGATCGCATCAAGGCGGATGATGTCACCGTCATTGATTTTGGCGATCGGTCCGCCGTTGGCCGCCTCTGGCGCGAGGTGGATGGCGGACGGCACCTTGCCCGACGCGCCAGACATGCGCCCGTCAGTGACAAGGGCGACTTTCAGGCCGCGGTCTTGCAGCACGGCCAGCGTTGGTGTCAGGCCATGCAATTCAGGCATGCCGTTGGATTTCGGGCCTTGGAAGCGGACAACGATGATGGTGTCAGAGGTAAATTCGCCCGCCTTGAACGCCGCTTTGACGCTGTCTTGGTCGTGGAAAATACGGGCCGGGGCTTCGACGATGTGACGCTCTTCTGCGACGGCCGAGATTTTCATCACGCCGCGGCCAAGGTTGCCTTTGAGCTGGGTCAAGCCGCCGTGCTTTTGGAACGGATCAGCGGCAGGGCGCAGGATTTTCGTGTTCAGGCTTTCCCCGGCCCCTTTGGCATAGGTCACCCGGCCAGCATCAAGTTTGGGCTCTTGTGTGTATAGGTTCAGGCCATTGCCTGCGACGGTTTTGACGTCGTCATGCAGAAGGCCGGCATTTAGCAATTCGCCGATCATATAGCCAAGACCGCCAGCGGCGTGGAAGTGGTTCACGTCGGCCAGACCGTTGGGATAGACCTTCGCCATCAGCGGGGTCACGGCGGACAGATCGCTGAAGTCCTGTAGGTCAAGGATGATGCCAGCGGCGCGCGCCATGGCGGGCAGGTGGATCACAAGGTTCGTTGATCCGCCCGTGGCCATCAGGCCGACAAGGCCGTTCACAAAGGCTTTTTCGTCCAGAATATCGCAGGTGGGCGTGTATTCATTGCCAAGCGCGGTGATCTGGGCCGCACGCTCTGTCCCAGCCACGGTCAGCGCGTCGCGCAGCGGCGTGTTCGGGTTCACGAAGGATGCGCCGGGCAGGTGCAGGCCCATGAATTCCATCAGCATTTGGTTGCTGTTGGCGGTGCCGTAAAATGTGCAGGTGCCCGGACCGTGGTAGGATGCCATCTCGGCTGCCATCAGTTCCTCGCGGCCGATTTCGCCGGTGGCGAATTGCTGGCGCACCTTAGATTTTTCGTCGTTGGGCAAGCCGCTGACCATGGGGCCCGCAGGCAGGAACACGGAGGGGATATAGCCAAAGGTCGCGGCGGCCATGACAAGGCCGGGGACGATTTTGTCGCAAACGCCCAAGTAGATCGCGGCGTCAAAGGTGTTGTGAGATAGTCCCACGGCGGCGGATAGGGCGATCACATCGCGCGAAAACAGCGACAGTTCCATCCCGGTCTGGCCTTGGGTGACGCCGTCGCACATCGCAGGCACACCGCCTGCAACCTGCGCCGTGGCACCGGCGGCAATGGCGGCCTTTTTGATCAGCGCAGGGTAGGTTTCAAACGGCTGATGCGCCGACAGCATGTCGTTGTAGGCCGTGATGATCCCGATGTTCGGGGCTTTGTCTGCGACCAGCGCGTCCTTTTGATCGCCCATCGCAGCATAGGCGTGGGCCTGATTGCCGCAGGTCAGGTGCGACCGGCGCGGGCCGACGGCGGCGGCGCGGGCCATAGTGTCCAGATACTGGCGGCGCGGCCCTTCAGAGCGGGCGCGAATCCGGTCGGTGACTTCGGCAATTTTAGGGTGCAGGGCCATGGGTCTTCCCGTGTGTATGATGGATTGCACCCTTCTTAGCATGAACGGTTAGCGCTAACAACGCTTGTCAGGTTGATTTTCGACCCTTTCGGGCCCAGCTGCGGCTAAAACTGGCCACTGGCGTAGGCCGCCTGCGCAAGTTAAAGCAATGCTCATGAATATGCCCTCTTATCCCACCGTCCGCCTGACCCCAAAAGGGGATGCCCGCGCAATCCGCCACGGCTTCCCTTGGGTCTATGCCAATGAACTGGTCACTGACCGCCGCACACGCGGGCTGACCGCTGGTGCGCTTGCCGTACTAGAGGACGCCAACCGCGTGCCGCTGGGCCTTGTCACCGTGAACCCGGCGTCAAAGATCATCTGCCGGATGATTGACCGCGACACAGAAGCGGTGATCGACACTGCTTGGTTCGCTGCCAAGCTGACCCGCGCGCTGATCCACCGCGAGCGGATCTATGACGCGCCCTTCTATCGCCTTGTCCATGCAGAGGCCGACGGCCTGCCCGGCGTCGTCATCGACCGCTTTGGCGATACCGCTGTGATCCAGCCGAACGCCGCCTGGGCCGATGCGCTGATCGAGCCGCTGTGCGATGCATTGGTGCAGGTGACGGGTGTGACCACGGTTGTGATGAACGCTTCTGGCCGCGCGCGCAGCCTTGAAGGGCTTGACGACCGCATGGGCATTCTGCGCGGCGATGCGCCGACGGCAGCGATCCCGGTGCCGATGAATGGCGCGACCTATATGGCCGACCTGATGGGCGGGCAAAAGACCGGCCTGTTCTTTGACCAACGCCCGAACCACGCCTTTGCCGCCAGCCTGTCGCGCGGCGCGCGGGTGTTGGATATGTTCAGCCACGTCGGCGGCTTTGGCCTTGCCGCTTTGGCAGGCGGGGCGGCATCTGTGCTGGCCGTGGACGGATCAGAGCCTGCACTGGCGCTGGCCGATCAAGGCGCGGCCGCGATGGGCGTGTCGGACAAGTTCACCACGCGCAAGGGCGACGCCTTTGACACACTGGCCGCGTTGGCCGAAGAGGGCGCGCAGTTCGATCTGGTCGTCTGCGATCCGCCTGCTTTTGCGCCGAACAAATCCTCGCTCGAGGCCGGTTTGCGCGCCTACGAGCGGATTGCCCGTCTGGCGGCCACGCTGGTCGCTGATGGCGGCTATCTGATGGTGTGTTCGTGCAGCCATGCCGCTGATCTGACGCGGTTCCGCAATGCCTCTGCCCGCGGTATCGGCCGCGCTGGTCGGCGTAGCCAGGTGATCCAGACTGGCTTTGCCGGGCCGGACCACCCGCTGCTGCCGCATCTGGCCGAAAGCGGCTATCTGAAAGCGGTGACGTTCCGGCTATAGGGGGGGCCCTGCCTGTGAAGGTCCTTCTTGACGCCTGCGTTCTATATCCAACCGTGATGCGCGAAGTGCTGATCGGTTGCGCATCAGCAGGGCTGTTTCAGCCCTGCTGGTCGCCGCGCATCTTGGAAGAATGGGCGCGGGCGACGGTCAAACTGGGACCAGAGGCCGAAGTCTTTGCCCGCGGCGAAATCGCGACGCTGACCGCGCAATTCCCCCGAGCCTCTGTGACGCCGGACGATGGTATGCTGCGACGGCTGTGGCTGCCGGACGTGGATGACATCCACGTTTTGGCTGCCGCCGTTGCGGGACATTGCGATGCGATCCTGACCATGAACGCCAAGGATTTTCCCGGCAATCTGCTGGCCGAAGAAGACCTGTTCCGCGCTGATCCCGACGGGTTTCTGCTGCGCCTGCATGACGAAGCGCCTCAGGTCGTCAGCGATATCGCGCACAAAGTCTTGGCGGAGGCGAACCGGCTCTCACCAGAACCTTGGACCATCCGCGCCCTGATGAAAAAAGCCCGCCTGCCGCGTTTTGGCAAAAGGCTAATGTAGCCGAATTTTCGTCGAAAATTCGGAAGACTCCAATTTTTCGACGAAAAATTGCCGGCGTTACGTGTTCCAGCGCGCCTCGTTCTGCTGGATGGCGGCAATGCGCAGAGCGGTTTTGGGGTGGCTCAGCATCCAAGCAGGCGTGCCTTTACCTGCGGTTCCGGTCAGGTGCTCTAGCTTGTGAAATAACGACTGCTGCGGCGCTGTGCCGATCCCGCATTTCACAAGTAAGGCAGAGGCATAGGCATCCGCCTCAAACTCGTCCGCGCGCGACAGCCGCGCGGCAAGCAGCGCCATCAGCCCGTTGCCGATCCAGCCGCCAATGCCCGGCAAGAACCGGTTCAGCACCATCGCAATCGCCGTGCGCATCGCGTTTTGCGCGGCGAAATCGGTCATGCGGCGGCGCGAATGGCCAAGGGCGACGTGCCCCAACTCGTGCGCAATCACGCTGGCCAGCTCCTCTGCCGTGACCTCGCCTGCGCGGTAGCGGTCAAAGAACCCGCGCGTGATAAAAATACGGCCATCCGGCGCGGCAAGGCCATTGACCATCGCGACCTCGTAAATGTGCACCTTGATCCGTTTGATATCCAGCGCCTGCGCCATCCGGTCCGTCAAGGCGCGCAGGCGCGGATCAGCCAGTTCGGTGGATGCACCGTCCAGCTCTCGCCGCGTGCGCCACGCCGAAAAGTGGTACAGCGCAAGGCCGTAAGCAAGGGCGAGCAGGATGGGGGTAAACTTGAGCATGTTACCCATATGGGGGCACAGCAGCGCAATTGCCAAGGCATCATGGCACCTTGCGTCAATCCGTAGCCATCACCGCCTTATGCCGCGCGCGCAGCAGCCACAGCCCCAGCAGTGTTACTGCCGCCAGCGCAAGGATCAATCCCGACACATTGCCCATCAAGGACGTAAGTTCAGCAACCCGGTCCGCGAAACTATAGCCAAGCCCAACATAAAGGCTGACCCAGACGATTTCCCCGGCAATGCCCCATAGCGCAAAACGCAGCCACGAAAACTGCGTCAACCCGCTGACATAATTGATATACGGCCCCAGCGGTGCCACCAACCAGCACGAGAAGAACACGCTCGACCCGCCCCAGCGGTTCATAAAGGCCTGCCCCTTGCGATGCATCGCTGCGCGTTTCGGCCGCGCAGCCAACCAGTCGCTGAGACGCGTTCCCATGCCGCGCGCCAGCCAATAGCCGCTGTTGTCCCCCAGTACCGCGCCGGAAAAGGCTGCGATCATCACCGCCATCAGCGACAAGTCCCCGGTCTGGGCAAAGCCGCCAGAGGCCAGCATCAGCAAGGACGACGGCACAGGCAGCGCGAGGCAGGACAGGAAGGTCACGCAAAACAGGATCGGCACGCCGTAATCGGCGATCAGGGCAAGGGCGAGATCGCTCATCTCTCGCGCTCCACCAAGGCGTTGCGCCAATCTGTGACAGCCGCGTCGATACGCACCTGCAAGTCGTCCAGCGTCACGCCATTTTCTTTGGCAATCGCGTCCAGCGATTTGCGGCGCGGTTTTTGCGCGGGGTCCAGAAATAGCGCGGGAACAAACACCTCTGGCGGGATGTGGTAGGATTGGGCGACATAGCGCGGCGTCATCCACCCCGCGAGCGCCTGATCGCGGTGCGCAGGATCGTTCCAATACAGCGCCTGCGATAGCGTCTGAAATCCAAAGTACAGCAGCGCCACCACGGCAATGGCAAAGGCGATCAAGGCCGCCCGGTTGTGTTGCCAAAGGTGGCGGATCATCATAATATTATCCATGTGCGCGGCCTGATCGTTCTGATCATGCCAGTATAGAACGCAACAACAGGTTAATTCCGCCGCAGCTTAGGTCAACAACTTCATCGCAGCGCCAATACCGCCAAGGGTCATGGGCTGCATCCGGCCGGGGCCAAAGAGTTGCTGGATCATCTGGATCGATTGGGTGTGGCCCCAATAGCGTTCGGGCAGGGGATTGATCCAGACATGGGCGGGCCATTGCTGGCGCGCACGGTCCAGCCAGACCGCACCTGCCTCGGCGTTCCAATGTTCATTCGCGCCGCCGGGGCTGGCAATTTCATAGGGCGACATGCTGGCGTCGCCGACGAAAATGCATTTGTAATCAGAGCCATACTTGCGCAGCACATCCCAAGTCGGCGTCTGCGCGTTCCAACGGCGGCGGTTGTCGGTCCACACGCCTTCATACAGGCAGTTGTGGAAATAGAAGTGCTGCATGTGCTTGAATTCAGCGCGGGCGGCGCTGAACAACTCTTCCACCACCTTGACGTGCGGGTCCATGCTGCCGCCAATGTCTAAGAAAAGCAGCACCTTAACCGCATTGCGCCGCTCTGGCCGGGTTTGCACGTCCAGATAGCCATGTTCGGCCGTCTTTTGGATCGTGCCGTCCAGATCAAGCTCTTCTTCCGCGCCGTCCCGCGCCCATTTGCGCAGGCGCTTTAACGCGACTTTAATATTGCGGGTGCCAAGATCGACGGTGTCGTCCAGATCGCGGAATTCGCGTTTGTCCCAGACTTTCACAGCGCGCTGATGCCGGCTTTCGTTCTGGCCGATCCGCACGCCTTCTGGATTGTAACCATAGGCGCCAAAGGGGGATGTGCCCGCTGTCCCAACCCATTTGCTGCCGCCCTGATGGCGCTCTTTTTGCTCGGCCAGCCGCTGCTTGAGCCGCTCCATCAACGCGTCAAAGCCGCCGGTCGCTTCGATTTCGGCCTTTTCTTCGGGGGTCAGGTGCTTTTCCGCCAGCTTTTCCAGCCAATCGGCGGGAATATCGACGGCGTCCATGACCTGTTGGTCGCTGATTGCCTCGAGCCCGGCAAAGCTGGCGGCAAAGGCGCGATCATAGCGGTCGATGTGGCGTTCATCTTTGACCATGATCGTGCGGCCAAGGTGATAAAACGCGTCGACATCATAGGTCGCAAGGCCCGCTTTCATCCCCTCAAGGAACGCCAGAAACTCGCGGATCGACACCGGCACACCATGGTTGCGCAGATTGTCAAAGAACCGCAGGAACATCTAGGCGACGGCGGCGCGCTGCATGAAAACCAGCACGAACAGCCCGACAATGCCCAGCATGACCGCAAAGGCCGTGCCCCATTGCAGCATATCCATGACCGTGCCGCCGCGCTTTTTCGCGCGGATTGCGCCGATCAGGGCACCAATAATGATACCGCCAAGGGGAAAGATCATCGGGTTGCGCCTTTGTTTCTAGGGGCGCAGCCCGCGGACTTCCGCCAGGCGAGCGCGCACATTTGCATCACTGCCAAAGCCGTATCGCGCCCATCCCAGACTGTCCACCCGCACCGCTTCGGCTGCGACACTGTCACCTTGCATGTCCAGCGCCTCGGCTTTGAACATCATCAAAAACGCAAGCAGGGCAGCGTTGTGGTGGCGCTGTGCGATAGGAATAGCGCTATCCACCAAACTAATCGTGCCTGCCGCATCGCCCGCAGATAGGGTAAAGGCGGCCTTTTGCACCGCGATATGGGCGCGGTGAATTTGCAGCGATGGCGAGGTGCTATAGATCTGGTCGGCCCGGTTAAACGCGGCCAGCGCAGCGGATGCATTCACGCCAACCTGCAAACGGCCCATCGCGTAATAAGAGAACCCTTCGCGGGTGCCGCCCCACCGGAACTGCTGCGCCATATTCACGGCGCGCTCTGCCGATTGACGCCGCGTCCCAGCAGAGGCATTGGTCAGCGCCGCTTCAATTGCGGAAATCCATTCGCGCGATGTGTCTGGAAAGACCCCGGTGCCGCCGCGTTGGCCTGCCGGGTTCAGCCGCGCCAGCACTGGCGCAATCACGTCGGATGCTTGCTGCCGGCTCATGCCGCTGTGCATTTCGGGCGCATAGGTCGCGCGCAGGATCAACATGTCAAAACCGGTCAGAACGGCGTGAATGTTGTCGTCGTTAAAGACCGAGTCGGGCAGGCGGTACAGATCGTTGAGTGGCCCCAGCGCTTGGGCCAATTCTTCGTGCAGGCAATCGCGGATTTCCTGCGGGGCTGCTTCGGCGGGGATAAAGATCGCAGCCTTTGTACGGGTCTGCAGCGCGGTCCAGTCGACGGCGCTGGTCTTGCGCATGGCAAGGTATTCGTCCCAGTTGCGCACGTTTGGTACAACGAAACAGGCCGCATTCGGCACCGCGCGTTGCAAGGCTTTTTGCGGCACGGTCTGCACGATGATATTGGCGTCGGCCTGATCGGTGCGACTAATCGGGATCGCCGCCTCTTTGCGCAAACGGCCCAGCAACGATTCTAAATCAGCGATCAGGGTGGCTGGCGCCCCCGGTGCGACGCGGACGCTGATCGGTCCTTCAAAACGGGACATGGCCGCGATAGCGCGGCCGCTTTCTAGGCGAAACGACAGGTCCAAAAAGTCCTGTCCCATTTCGGGATTATTGCGGGTGACAGGCACGACGTAATTGTCCGTGAACCCGCGCATCGCTGGCAGCGCACTGGCGGTCGCGCCGCGTGTCGGCGGGGCCGCAGGAGCAGGAGAGCAAGACGCCAGCAGCGCCGCCATCATAAAGGTAGACGCGCGGTTCATGATGCCGTCGCCCCCGCATCGCTGTGATTGCAATACAAACCGGCGGGCCGCGCAGAAGCAGCTACCAGTCTCACCAAACAACAGCGCATAGCGGGCAGCAAATGTGCCTGAGTCAAAATCGCTCTCCTCTTTACGTACAGATCCTGTGTGCAGCAGGACTGCGTTATCTTCGCGCCTAGATTGCGGCATTGCCGTGAATTACGCTTAAAGGCGGCTTTCGTAAGGCCGGACCGCAGTCACGAATCGAGTCCACGGCACCGATTCTTGCCTCATTGATAGCAGAGGTTGCGGCAAAGGCGCGGTGATTTGTGCGCCCTGCGGGTAGGGCGCACCGTATCTATCGGTCTTAGCGGGCGCTGCGAGCCATAAATGCAAGGCGTTCAAACAAATGAACATCCTGTTCATTTTTCAGCAGCGCGCCATGCAAACGGGGCAGGGCGTTTTTCGAATCGCGCCGCAGATCCTCTGGCGAAAGGTCCTCTGCCAGCAGCAGTTTGAGCCAGTCCAGCACCTCTGACGTGGACGGCTTTTTCTTTAACCCTACCGTGTCGCGCAACTCGTAAAACTGCGTCAAAGCGGTCGTCAGCAGGGCATCTTTGATCCCCGGATGATGCACGGCGACAATTTTGCGCATCGTGTCGATGTCGGGAAAGCGGATGTAGTGGAAAAAGCAGCGCCGCAAAAAGGCGTCTGGCAGTTCCTTTTCGTTGTTGGACGTGATGATCACGATGGGCCGCACGGCGGCGCGCACCGTCTCGCCTGTTTCGTAGACGTGGAATTCCATCCGGTCGAGCTCTTGCAGCAGATCGTTTGGAAATTCGATATCGGCCTTGTCGATCTCGTCGATCAGCAGCACGGACCGATGTTCGGCCGTGAACGCCTGCCAAAGCTTGCCGCGTTTAATATAGTTGGCGACGTCATTGACGCGTTCGTCGCCAAGCTGGCTATCACGCAGCCGGCTGACGGCGTCGTATTCATACAGGCCCTGCTGCGCGCGGGTCGTGGATTTGATGTGCCATTCGATCATCGGCATATTCAGTGCTGCGCTGACTTGTCGCGCCAGCTCTGTCTTGCCGGTGCCCGGCTCTCCTTTGACCAGCAAAGGGCGCTGCAAGGTGATCGCCGCATTCACGGCCATTGTCAGATCATCGGTCGCGACATAGGCGTCGGTGCCAGTAAAGGCTTGGGTCATTCGCATCTCCTGTCTTTGGCGCAGGGTGTGGTGTTGCCCTGCGGGGGGCAAGTGTTATTCCAAGTTTACCAAGGGTTAATTTTAGATCGAATTGGTATGTATCACTGCCGTTTAGGGGGGTGACAGACTCGCCCGATGGGGGTAAACGGACGCCAATCTAGGGGAGTTTGCCAGATGTCCGGAGTTACCGCCGTTAAAGTATCTGGCGCAAGTGGGGACACCAATATGAAAGCAGAGACCTTCCTGCCGGACAATTATACGCCGGCCGAAGACGAGCCATTCATGAACGAGCGTCAGGTCGAATATTTCCGACGCAAACTGCTCAACTGGAAATCCGACCTGATGGAAGACACCCGCGACACCGTCGCCGGTATGAAGGATCAGACCCGTAACATTCCTGACGTGGCCGACCGCGCCTCTGAAGAAACCGATCGGTCGCTTGAACTGCGCACCCGCGATCGTCAGCGCAAGCTGGTGTCCAAGATCGACGCCGCCCTGCGCCGCATCGACGAAGGCGAATTTGGCTACTGCTCTATGACCGGCGAGCCGATCAGCCTGAAGCGTCTGGACGCACGTCCCATCGCCACGATGTCGCTCGAAGCGCAGGAACGCCATGAGCGCCGCGAAAAAGTGCACCGCGACGACTGATCAGATGATTGCCCATTCCCATGTCGCCGTCATTGGCGGCGGCATAGGCGGATTGTCCACAGCGCTGGCCCTTGCGATGCAGGGGGCCAGCGTTGTTGTTTACGAACAGGCCCCCGCAATTGCAGAGGTCGGCGCAGGTCTGCAAATCACCCCCAACGGCGCGCGTGTTCTGAACTGGCTTGGCTTGACCGAGGCGCTGGAGGCTGCCGGTTTGCCCGCCCAGGCCGTGGTGCCGATGGACGGGCTGACGGGGCGCGCTGTCACGCGCTTTGATCTGTCCGCGCAGGACCCGGCGTACCGCTTTGTCGCGCGGTCCGATCTTATCGACATGCTCGCCACGGCCTGCCACCGGCGCGGTGTCCAGATCGTGCTGAACAACCGCGCCGAAGACCTGCCAGAGGCTGATTTGGTCATCGGGGCTGACGGCATCCGGTCTGTGACGCGGGGCATGCTCAACGGCGATGCGACGCCCAAATTTACCGGCCAAGTCGCTTGGCGTGCTGTGATCAAGGCAGAGGCCGCGCCTGAGGCCCGCATCTGGATGCTGCCGCGCCGCCATGTCGTGACCTATCCGCTGCCCGGCGGGCGACTGAATATCGTGGCCGTGCAAGAACGCAGCGACTGGGCCGACGAAGGCTGGCACCACCCGGACGAGCCCGCGCATCTGCGCGAGGCTTTTTCTGACGGCTGCGGTGCGTTGCAATCCATCCTGATGCAGGTTGAAAATCCGAACCTTTGGGGCCTGTTCCAGCATCCCGTCGCACCGGTATGGGTGACGGACCGCGTTGCCCTTGTCGGTGACGCTGCCCATCCAACGCTGCCATTTCTGGCGCAGGGGGCAAATCTGGCATTAGAAGACGCTGCGGCTCTGGCGCGCCAGCTTGCGCTGCATGGGTTAATTGCTGGCCTGCCGCGGTACCAAGCGTTGCGCCAACCCCGCGTGCGCCGCGCGATTACAGCCGCCAGTGCGAATGCCGGAAACTACCACCTGCGCGGCGCGCGCCGCCGGGTCGCGCATCTGGGACTAAAGGGGTTGGGGCTGGTCGCGCCGGGGGCCTTCATTGGCCGGATGGACTGGCTTTACGGTTACGACGCAACGGCTTAGGGCCAGTTGCGGCCCGTCTCTGCTGTGGCGCGTTCCAGCACAGTCATAGTGACATAGTCTACGCGGTAGACGTCCCGTTCAATCCTGAAATACACCCAGCCATCCTGCGCAGGTGGCAGGCCGTACCAGCGGGCATCCATGACCATGGAATATTTACCCTTTTGAATGACCTCTCCAATCGTGACCGGAGGCGGCAATTTTTTAATCGGGACTGACACGCAGGCCCCGGCTGCTGCCATACGGCATTGCGCCTGTGCAGGTGCTGCTGCGACCGTAAGGTATATGAAAAACAATAACTTACGGTGCAAAGCTTATCCTATGCCGCTAGGTCGACCCAAACAGGGACATGGTCACTCGGTTTTTCCCGCCCGCGCAGGTCTTTTTCGATATAGCAATCGCGCATCAGGTCGGCGCATTGCGGTGTCATCAGTATGTGATCAATGCGGATGCCGTCGTTTTTGTTCCACGCACCCGCCTGATAATCCCAAAAAGAATAATGCCCCGGCCCACTGGTGCGGGCGCGGAATCCTTCGGTGAACCCAAGGTTTACGATCCGGCGAAACGCGGCGCGGCTGTCAGGGCGAAACAGCGCATCCTCGCGCCACGCATCGGGGCGGGCGGCGTCTTCGGCCTGCGGAATAATATTATAATCGCCCGCCATCAAAGCGGGCATTTCCTGCGCCAGCAGGTCCTTGGCGCGGGCGTGAAGCCGGTCCATCCAGGCAAGCTTGTAGTCAAACTTTGGCCCGGGTGCAGGATTGCCGTTCGGCAGATACAACCCGCACAGCCGCACCGCGACGTCGCCGACGACCGTTGCCTCGATCCAGCGGGCTTGCTCGTCTTCGTCGTCACCGGGCAGCCCGCGCGTGACGTCTTCCAGCGGAAGCTTGGACAAAATGGCGACGCCGTTGAACCCCTTTTGTCCGTGGGTCTCAACATTATAGCCAAGGTCTTCGATGATTTGTCGGGGAAAGCCGTCGTCGACGGATTTGATTTCCTGCAGCAGCGCCACATCAGGGGCGCTGTCTTGCAGCCATGTCGTCAGTTCTTCGATACGTGCTTTGACGCCATTAATGTTGAAAGTCGCAATTTTCATAAGCCGCCCCAATTTTTCGCCACGCTAACGGTGGCGGCGGCGCGGCACAAGATCAGCGGTCGTCGCGCACGCGGACCGGGATGCGCACAGGCTGCTCTGCAACCTGGCCTGCTGCGGCAGCAGCGGCGATTCCGGCAAGAATGGTGATGGCGATGATGGCAGTCATGGCGGTCTCCGTCTGGTCAGTTATTACTGTAACAACATTATGGCGTGAAAGATAGTTCCACGATGTCGCATCACATCACATTGAAAATGACGTCCCGCACCCGCAGGACGACGTCGCATTCGGGTTCTGGATCACGAAACGTGCGCCAATCAATTCTTCGGTAAAGTCGATCACGGCCGAAGCAAGGAAGGGCAGCGATACAGAATCGATCACCACAGTCTCTCCGCTGGCTTCTAGCTTTAGGTCGTCGACTGTCGCGTCATCCAGCGCGATTTCGTATTGAAATCCGGAACATCCGCCACCTTCGACGGCAACGCGCAGGGCCTTGCCCTGCGAAGACGCGCCAATTTCGGCGAGCCGTTCAAAGGCGCGGGGGGTCACGGTTGGGGGCAGGGTCAGCATGTTGCACCTATCGGTCAGCGGTTCCATTCAATATAGGAAGGACAGGCACAGGTCACAAGCAGGCAACATCATGGCAGCCCCATATGCGACAGATCCCGCCGCCGCACGCGGACGGCTTTACCCTGAAGAGGAAAGTCATTTTCGCTCGCCCTTTCAACGGGATCGGGACCGGATCATCCACGCAAGCGCGTTCCGCAGGCTGAAGCATAAGACCCAAGTGTTTATCGAACATGAAGGCGATTATTTCCGCACGCGCCTGACCCACTCGATCGAGGTCGCGCAAGTCGCCCGCACCGTCGCCGCCGCGCTGGACCTGAACGCAGAGCTGACAGAGGCTGTCGCGCTGGCCCACGACCTTGGCCACACCCCCTTTGGTCACACCGGAGAGGAGGCGCTTGACCGCCTCATGCAGCCTTACGGCGGCTTTGACCACAATGCGCAGGCGCTACGGATTGTGACCGATCTAGAGCGGCACTACGCCGAATGGGACGGTCTGAACCTGACGTGGGAGACGCTGGAAGGCATCGCCAAGCACAATGGCCCGGTGCCAAAACCTTATCCATGGGCGCTGACTGCCTACAACCAGCGACATGATCTAGAGCTGGACACCCATGCCAGCGCAGAGGCGCAGGTCGCGGCCCTGTCAGATGATATTGCGTATAATAACCATGACTTACACGACGGTCTTCGTGCAGAACTGTTTAGCACCGACGAGCTGGCTGAGATGCCAATCCTCAAGGACTGTTTTGCCCGCGTCGACGCGCTTTATCCCGGCTTGAACTATTACCGCCGCCGCCACGAGGCGCTGCGCCGGTTCTTTGGTGTGCTGGTCGAAGACGTCATTGACGTCAGCCGCAAAAATTTGGCCGATTTTAACCCTGCGACGGTGGCCGATATTCGCAACGCCGGGCGGATGATGATCCAGTTCTCTCCTGCGCTGTGGAAAGATTTAAAAGTGATCCGTAAGTTCTTGTTTGAACGCATGTATCGCGCCCCGGCCGTCGTCGAAATGCGCCATGCGGTCACGCATATGATTGACGAACTGTTCCCATTTTATCTGCACAATCCGGGCGAGCTGCCAAAGCAGTGGCGCAAAGAAGTGGCCGAGGCGCAGAGCGATGAAGCCTTGGCAAGAATTGTAGCGGACTACATCGCTGGCATGACAGACCGTTTCGCAATCCAAGAACATGCCCGCCTGATCGGCGGCACCGACGTTCCACCAGGAGTCACCGATGGCCATTGAGACCGTTCCCGGCGCGCTAAGCCCCGTTATTGCAATCGCGCTTGTCGGCGGACTTGGTGTGGGATCGCAATGGCTTGCGTGGCGTTTGCGCATGCCCGCCATCGTCTTGATGCTTGTCGCCGGAATCGTGATTGGCCCCGTTCTGGGCATCTTTGATCCGGCACGCGACATTGGCCCGCTGATGGGGCCTATCATCGCGATTGCTGTGGCAATTATCCTGTTCGAGGGTGGCTTGACGCTGAACTTTCACCAGCTGCTGGATGCGGCGGTCGGAGTGCGGCGGCTCGTCTTTATCGGCGCACCGCTCGGGTGGGTTTTGTCAATGTTAACATTGCACTATGGCGCGGGGCTCACGTGGTCTTCGTCGTGGGTCTTTGGCGGCATTCTCATCGTCACAGGCCCCACCGTGATCGCGCCCTTGCTGCGCACGGCGCGTCTGTCGCGCCGCCCATCCCAGTTGTTGCAATGGGAGGCGATCGTTAACGATCCTATCGGCGCCATGGCTGCCGTTTTGGCCTTCGAAGTTGTCTTGGTCATTAACACAGCTGAAACCGTTGGCGGCGCAATCTGGGAACTCGGGGTCGGAATCGGCTTTGCCCTCGCGCTTGGTCTGGCGGCGGGCTACGGCCTTGCGGCTGCGTTCCGGCGCGGCTGGGTGCCGGAGTATATGAAGGTGTCGATCCTGTTTGCTTTGCTGCTGGGGATCTTTGGAATTTCGGACGCGGTGCTGCACGAAAGCGGGCTGCTGGCTGTAACGGTGATGGGTATCGTGATCGCGAATGCAAACTTGCCATCCTACGAAGAGTTGCGCCGTTTCAAGGAACACGCGACGATCCTGCTGGTGTCGGGCGTGTTTATCCTGCTGGCGGCGAACCTTGATTTTGGGGCGCTGGGACTGCTGACATGGCGCTCTGTTATCTTTGTCGGGTTGATTATTTTTGTCGCCCGGCCCGTGACTGTCTTTGCCTCGCTTTGGGGTTCGGGCATTCCGTGGCGCGAACAGGTGTTGATCGCCTTTACCGGCCCGCGCGGCGTTGTGCTGGTTGCGGTGGCGGGGCTGTTCGCCGAACGTCTACTGGCGCTGGGGTTCGAGGATGCAGCCCTGATTGGCCCGCTGGCCTTTGTGCTGGTCGCGGCGACAGTGGTGTTGCACGGCTTTACGCTCAAGCCGTTTGCGCAGTTTTTGGGCCTGACAGGCGCAGGCAATCCGGGTGTTGTGATCATCGGCGGTTCGACGTGGACGACTGCATTGGCAGAGGCCTTGATCAAGGCAGAGGTGCCAGTGCTGATGACCGATCCCAACTTTGGCCACCTGCGCGCGGCGCGGGCGGCGGGGATTGCGACATTCTCGGGCGATATTTTGTCCGAGGGGGCAGAGCAGCGGTTAGAACTGGTCAGCTACGCGACTTTGCTCGCGGCGACGGACAACGACGCCTATAATACGCTGGTTGCCACTGACCTTGCGCCGGAATTTGGCCGCGAAAGCGTGTTTCAGGTCGCCCGCACCAAGACCGACTCGGCGCGGCATGCGCTGCCTGCGACGCTGGGCGGGCGCACCTTTGCCCATGGCGCGACTTTTGATGAAATGAACCGCCTTGTGAACCAAGGCTGGACGTTCCGCATCACCCGCCTGACCGAAGAGTTCACGCTGCAACACTGGATCGACAAGCGGCCCGCATCCCATCTGGTCGCGCGTATTTTGCCGAACGGAGAGTTCAAAATGCTGTCCGATCCGGCCGATATGCGCGGCGTGCCGGACACCCGGATCATCGCCTTGCGCCCGCCAGAGGCGGCCGAGGACGGCACCCCCGCAGTCCAGCCGCCAGCAAGTGCGTAACGCCAGCCTGCGTTGACCTTTGCCGTGGCGGTGGTATGACCGCCACGATCACTGAACGAAAGCTAATGCCATGAACATCTTTGCCGACCTGCGCACCCTTGTCATCGACACGCTGGCCGGGATGGAGCGAGACGGACTTCTGCCTGCCGGCCTGGCCACCGATGCCGTGTCTGTCGAGCCGCCGCGCGATGCAGGTCATGGCGATATGGCGACGAACGCCGCGATGGTGCTAGCGAAACCCGCTGGCATGAAGCCGCGTGACATTGCAGACGCGCTTGCCGCGCGGCTGACAGACGATCCGCGGGTCGCAAGCGTCGATATTGCAGGCCCCGGTTTCCTGAACCTGCGGCTGGCCGATACGGTCTGGCAGGGGCTGGTGGTTAACGCTTTGACCGATCCGGGTTTTGGCCGCAGCACGATGGGCGGGCAGGAAAAGGTGTTGGTGGAATACGTGTCTGCCAACCCCACGGGCCCGCTGCATGTGGGTCACACGCGCGGCGCCGTCTTTGGCGACGCGCTGGCCAGCCTGCTGGACTACGCGGGTTATGACGTGACCCGTGAATATTATATTAACGATGGCGGCGCGCAGGTCGATGTCCTCGCGCGGTCGGTCTATCTGCGGTATCAAGAGGCGCATGATCTGTCCGTCGATTGGCCAGAGGGCACCTATCCCGGCGATTATCTGATCGACGTCGGCGAGGCGCTGAAGGCCAAGGTCGGCGATATCTGGCTGGACGCGCCAGAGGATGTCTGGCTGCAAGAGGTGCGCCTGTTCGCGACCGAAGCCATGATGGACCTGATCCGGTCGGACTTGGCCAAGTTGAACATCACGATGGACAACTTCTATTCGGAAAAGTCGCTGTACGGCACCGGCAAGATTGAAAAAGCCATCGCCCAACTGGACGCTGCTGGCCTGATTTATCGCGGCACGCTAGAGCCGCCCAAGGGCAAGATGCCCGAAGATTGGGAGCCGCGCGAGCAGACGCTGTTCAAGTCCACGGAACACGGCGATGATGTTGACCGGCCTGTGCAGAAATCTGACGGGGCTTGGACCTATTTCGCGCCCGATATCGCGTATCACTATGACAAGATCGAACGCGGCTTTGACTCGCTGATCGACGTCTTTGGCGCGGACCATGGCGGCTATGTCAAACGGATGAAGGCGGCGGTTTCCGCGCTGTCGGGTGGCCGCGTGCCGCTGGATGTGAAGCTGACGCAATTGGTCAAGCTGTCGAAAAATGGCGAGCCGTTCAAGATGTCCAAGCGGGCAGGGACGTTCATTACCCTGTCTGACGTGGTGGACGAGGTCGGTGCCGATGTGACCCGGTTCCACATGCTGACGCGCAAGAACGACGCGCCGCTGGATTTCGACTTTGCAAAAGTGACCGAACAGTCCAAGGACAACCCGGTTTTCTATGTGCAATACGCCCATGCCCGCGTGAACTCTGTCCTGCGCAAGGCGCGCGAGGCGGGGATCGCGGTGGATGATGCCACGCTGGCCGGCGCTGATCTGACCAAGCTGAACCACGCGGCAGAGCTTGCCGTTGCGCGTAAAGTCGCCGAATGGCCGCGCATGGTGGAAATCGCGGCAAAAGGCCACGAGCCGCATAAGATCGCGTTTTACCTGTACGATCTGGCCTCTGACCTGCATGGTTTGTGGAATTTGGGCAACGCAGAGACTGATCTGCGCTTCATTCAGGATGGCGACAATGCAACATCGCAGGCCAAGATTGCGCTGATCCGGGCTGTTCAGGTTGTGATCGCAGGTGGTTTGGGTATCCTTGGCGTCACACCGGCCGAAGAGATGCGCTAAGCGTCCGATAAGGTCAGAGGCAAGCGGGTCGCAAGAACCCGCCAGAAACGAGGCAGTAATGGCAGTATATGACGAGGCGCAAGCCCGCGGCAGTCTGACGGACTTGGCCGGTCGCTACACCCAATATGCTGGCGCGGCTGTCAGCCTGACGCTGATGATCGGCGTGGCCGTCTGGGGCACCAAGACGATCCTGCGCGATGTCAGTGGCGTACCCGTCGTGCGCGCCATGCAGGGCGATATGCGCATTGCCCCCGAAAACCCCGGCGGCGATGTCGCCGATCACCGCGGCTTGGCCGTGAATACCGTCGCCGGATCAGGCGAAGCCGCCGCCCCAGAGGACAGCGTGACGCTGGCCCCGCGGATGGTCGAACTGGCAGCCGAAGATTTGGACACCGCGCCGCTAACGGGTGCAACGCCGGACGCCGCCCCGGATACGGACGCGGTTGCCGCCGCGACCATCGCTGTGCCGACAGGCCCGATGAACGCGGATGACATCCTTGCGATGGCGGACCAAATCTCGGCTGGGATCGCGCCGATGGCACCCTTGGCCAATATGGACGACGCAAACGACAGCCCCGTCCTGACGCTGGACGGCGAAGCTGTCCCGGGCGAAGAAGACGGCACCACCGAGATCATGAACATCGACGCCCAAGACCCCATCGCGATGGCCTTGGCAGAGGCGATGTCGTCTGATGTCGCAGCCCCAGAGGCAACTCCTGTGGCCGCAGGCGCGGTACGCTCTGTGCTGCGCCCGACCGTGCGCCCGATGCGCGCGGCCCCTGCCGTGGCCACTGCCGCTGATCTGGCTGCTGCGCCTGTCACCGTGGCCGCAGTTGCATCGCCAGAAACGCTGCCATCCGTCGCGGTGCTGACCGACGATCTGCCCGTGGGCACCAAACTGGTGCAGCTTGGCGCTTTCCCGACGGCAGAGGATGCGTCGAAGGAATGGATCAGCCTGCAGGGCAAGTTCGGCGAAATGCTCGCCGGTAAGACCCAGATCATTCAAGAGGCATCATCGGGCGGCGCGACCTTCTATCGTTTGCGCGCCAGCGGCTTTGACGACCTGCCGTCTGCACGCCAGTTCTGCGAAACCTTGGACGCAAGCCGCGCGGCTTGCACACCTGTCGTTGTCCGCTAACGGGGCGATCTTTGGCCTGTCCGGCCTAAAGCTGACAGAGGCAGAGGCCGCGTTTTTCAAGGACGCGAACCCTTGGGGCTTTATCCTGTTTGCCCGCAATGTGGATAGTCCGGACCAGCTGCGGGCCTTGACGGCCGATCTGCTCGATTGCCTTGGCCGCGCTGCCCCGATCCTGATCGATCAAGAGGGCGGCCGCGTGCAGCGCATGCGCAGCCCGCATTGGCGCGAATACCTGCCAGCGCTCGACCAGATGGCACGCGCGAGCGATCCCATGCGGGCCCATTGGCTGCGCAACCGCCTGATTGCCGCCGAACTGCACGATGTTGGGATCGACGTGAACTGCGCCCCTTTGGCCGATCTGGTCGAGGCGCAGACGCATCCCGTGCTGCGCAACCGCTTGTATGGCGAGACGTCGGATATTGTGGTCGAGGCCGCGCGCGTGTGCGCCAATGCCTTTGTCGCGGGCGGTGTGCTGCCTGTGCTGAAACACATCCCCGGCTATGGCCGCGCCAGCGTGGACAGCCACAAAAGCCTGCCGCGTGTGGATGCGCCCCGCGCTGACCTGATGGCGCGCGACTTTGCGCCGTTCAAGGCGCTGAACAACATCCGCATGGGCATGACCGCGCATATCGTGTTCGACGATATCGACCCTGATGCACCCGCGACGACCTCTGCCACCATGATGCAGGTGATCCGGGATGATATCGGCTTTGGCGGGTTAATCATGACCGACGATATCGGGATGGAGGCGCTGTCGGGCACCCCGGCGGAACGCGCCGCCGCGTCGATCGCGGCGGGCTGTGATATCGTGCTGCACTGCAACGGCGATCTGGCAGAAATGCCTGCTGTCGCCGCCGCCGCTGGCCCCATGTCCGCCCCTGCGCAGGCGCGCGCGCTGCATGCGCTGAACCAGCGGGCCGCGCCGCAGCCGATTGACATTGCCGCCGCCATTCGCGAACTTGAGACCCTTCTGACGTAAGGGACGCAGGCCATGGCACAGGAACCCTTTGACCTTGGCGAGGCCAGCGTCGCCGAACGCGTTGCCGCAGAGGCGCTGATTGTCGATGTCGGCGCATTCGAAGGCCCGCTCGATCTGTTGCTGACGCTGTCGCGCACGCAAAAGGTTGACCTGCGGCAGGTGTCGATTCTCGCGCTGGCGCGGCAATATCTCGCTTTTGTGCAGCAGGCTAGGTCGCTGCGGCTGGAACTGGCGGCGGATTATCTGGTGATGGCCGCTTGGCTTGCCTTCTTGAAATCCCGCCTGCTGCTGCCCCCCGATCCCACCGACGACGGACCCTCTGGCGAGGAGCTGGCCGCGCATCTGGCCTTCCAGCTAGAGCGGCTAGAGGCGATGCGCACCGTCGCCGCCCGTCTGATGGGGCGTGACCAGCTGCGGCGCGATTTCTTTCCGCGCGGCATCACCGAGGACGTCGCCCGTGTGCGCCGCGTCACCTATACCGCCAGCCTGCTGGACCTGATGCAGGGCTACGCCCGCATCCGCACCCGCGACGATTTCCGGCCCTTCGTGATGGACCGCGAAAACCTGATGACCATGGAAGAGGCGCTTGACCGCCTGCGCGAGATGATTGGCTTTGCGGGTGACTGGACTGATATCGCCAGCTATCTGCCCATGGATTGGCAAGAGGACCCCGTCCGCCGCCGCACCGCCACCGCCGCCACCTTTGCCGCCAGCCTAGAGCTGGCGAAAGAGGGGCGCATCGACATCCGGCAAGGCGATACCTTTGCCCCGATCCACATTCGTAAAAGGACGCCGCGCGATGGCTGACCCCCGTGACAGCCTGTTCGAGGCCCCGCCGATGGCCGATCAGGAACGCATGATCGAAGCGATCCTGTTTGCCACCGCCGACCCGATGACCTTGGCGCAACTGGCGGGCCGCATGCCGCATGGCTGCGATCCGGCCACCGCGCTGGCCTATGTGCGCAAACGCTACGAGGGGCGCGGCGTGACCCTGATGCGGATTGGTGAAGCATGGGCCTTTCGCACGGCGCCTGACCTTGGCTATCTGATGCAGCACGAGGTCGTCGAGACGCGCAAACTGTCCCGCGCCGCCATCGAAACGCTGGCGATTGTCGCCTACCACCAGCCCGCCACCCGGGCCGAGATCGAAGAAATTCGCGGTGTATCCGTCAGTCGCGGCACGCTGGATCAGTTGATAGAGCTGGATTGGATCCGTTTGGGCCGGAGGCGCATGTCGCCGGGGCGGCCAGTGACGTTCATCGTAACCTCGCATTTTCTGGACCATTTCGGGCTGGAAACTGCTCGCGATCTGCCGGGTCTTAAGGAATTGCGCGCTGCGGGTCTGCTGGAAAACCGGCCACCGCCGGGTACAGAAGAGCCGGACGCTGATGATAGTCAGGACGATTTGTTCGAAGAGTAATTCAAAGTTTATCTGTTAAATATCCATACATCTTATGGTTGCTAGTCTCCCTCCATGCCAGATTGGCGAGGGTGATGCGGTGTTGAATTATACTGAAACGATGGACTTCTCTGACGACCGGCTCAAGATTGTGGCCCGGCTGTCGCAAAATAGCTTTTGCCTTTTCGTGTTCATGTGTGCCTGTGCCCTGATCGGGCTGGCGTTCAATCTGGCTGGGTCTGCGGGGCTGCTGCAGGGGCCCTTTAGCGACGCAGCAACCCATCCGGTCACCGCGATATGCCTATGCTGTCTGGCTGTCGCCCTTCACCTTGGCGGGCGGGGCGCGCGGCCGACGGGATCTGTCCGGTTCCTTTGTGCCTTCGCCTGCGGGACCGTGTTGCTGCATCATACACTGACTTGGCTAGAGGTATATCCAGCGACCCCATCACAGCTTTTTCACGGTCGTGTCTCTGTTGAAGCGACTTTGGCGATTGTATTTCTATCGCTTTGCACCGGCTTGCGGGGGCGCATGAAAACGCAGGGTATCGTGTGTTTGGTGGCGTTCCTTTTGATCGTCATGAACTGTATCATCGGCGCGACCTTTGGTGTGACATTCGTCGGCGGTGATCTTGCCGCGCTGACGTTAGCGTCAATGTGCTTTGCAGCATTACTGGCGTTGTCCAACAACGCCAACGACCCGTTTGTGCGGGTACTGCTGCTGTCGTCAGAGGTAGGGGTGCGTGCGCGGGTAATGGCCATGGTTGGCACATTGGTGCCATGGGCCACGGGCATGTTTTTGTACCGCCTGTGGGGCATGCCAAAGCTTGAATTTCCGATTGTGGCCCTGATGATCACAGTCATCATTGGCACGACAATCATTTTGGCGATTTTTTCGGGGTATCAGCATCAGGTCGGCGACGAACTGCGGCAGGCCGCTGAACGCAGGCTTGTCGAACAGGCGGTCACGGATGGGCTGACGGGGCTGCGCAACCGCGCTGGGATTACGCAGGTTCTGCGCCGCCGCATGCTTGATCTGAAACAATCGGGCCGGCCCGTCGGCATTGTGATGTTCGATCTGGACCATTTCAAACGGATCAATGACACCCATGGTCACGATGAAGGCGATCGCGTGTTGGTGGGCGTCGCCCGCTGCCTAGAACCGCTGCTGCGCCAAGGCGATGTGCTGGGCCGGTGGGGCGGTGAAGAGTTTATGCTGATCGCCGATCTGCGCCAACCAGAAGAGCTGACACAGCTTGTCGAACGTCTGCGCGTCGCGATCCATGATTTGTCGCGCCAATTGGGTAACAAGAGCAAGACGACTCCGATCCGCGTCAGCGCGTCATTCGGTGTCGCTGACATGCAGGCAACGGACGCGAGCTATAATGATGCGGTGAAACGGGCGGATATGGCGCTGTATCAGGCCAAGGCGGCGGGGCGAAATTGCGTCGCCATCGCGCCCCTTTTTGCAAGCCGCGTCGCTTAAGCCGGCTTTGCCGCAGCGAAATGCTTTGACAGCTTTAGCCCCTGACCTTGGTAATTCGATTTGATCCCGGCCCCATAAAGCGCCTGCGGATGCGACGACATATGCTCGTACACCAAGCGGCCAACGGTCTGGCCGTGTTCCAGCACAAAGGGCGCTTCGTGGCAGCGGACCTCTAGCACGCCGCGCGATCCGGTCCCGCCAGCGGCAGCCCAGCCAAATCCGGGGTCGAAGAAACCGGCATAATGCACGCGGAATTCCCCAACCATCGCCAGATAGGGGGCCATTTCAGCCGCTTGCATCGGCGGGATCGCAATCGATTCGCGGCTGACCAGGATATAAAACGCGCCGGGGTCTAGGATGATCCAGCCGGTATCGGTGTGGACCTCTTCCCAGTAATCGGCTGGGGTGTAGTGGTTCAGCTTTGACAGGTCGACCACCCCGGTATGCGGCTTGGCCCGGTAGCCAATCAGCGTACCCTGCGCCGGGCGCAGATCGACGGAAAAGCCAAGGCCGTCCGAAATCTCGGGCGGGGTGTTCACGATGGGGGTTTGCTCGTGCAGGGCCAGTAGCTCTGCGTCGCTCATCAAGGTTTGGCCTTGGCGAAAGATGATCTGGTTCAGCATCTGCCCCGGCTGCGCCACAACAGAAAAGCTGCGCGGGCAGATTTCGACAAACAGCGGACCGGTATAGCCATCAGGGACCCGGTCAAAGGCTTCGCCGCGGTCGGTGATGATCCGCGTCAGCAGATCCAGCCGGCCAATCGACGATTTCGCACTGGCGGCGGCGGTCATGCCTGCGGGCAGGTCCAGCCGTTCCAGCAGCGGCACGACATAGACGCACCCTTTTTCCAGCACAGCACCGCCGGTCAGCGGCACCGCATGCATGGTGAAATCCTGCAGGCGTTCGGTGACCGTGCGGTTGCGCCCGGTCAAAAAGGATGCGCGCACGCGGTAGGCAACATCGCCAAGACGCAGATCAAGGGATGCGGGTTGGATTTGGCCATCGTCAAAGGGGACATCGGCGGCAATCGCGCCGCTTTTGATCAGATCAGCGATCTGATGATCGGCCAATACGCCTTTTGCAAATGTGGTCATGCACGATCCCCCCAAGCATCAGATAGCAAAACGCCCGCGGCACAGGTGCCAGCGGGCGGTTTGTTTGGTCGGGCTAGCAGGACTCGAACCTGCGACCTTCCGTCCCCCAGACGGACGCGCTACCAGGCTGCGCTATAGCCCGACTGAGGGCTGTTTACCCGATACGGGGCAGAGGGCAAGAGGGGATTTGCGCCTAAGCCTCGGTTATTTTCAACCCGTCGTCATGCGGCTGTGCAGTTGCGCCAATCGCGCCACCACGGGTTCAAGTTTGGCAGCCCGGTGCGCCAAGGCGGTGTGATCAAGGCGCGCCAAATCATGCAACACGCGCGATGCGCAGGCGGCGCGCGGGGCAGGCATGGCGGGTAGATCAAGTGTTGGTGTGACCTGTACGGGGGCCGCAGGTAAGACGTGCGGGGGAATCGCGCTTTGCAGCGACACGATATTATCGGGCGGGGTGACGTCAGAACGGCCAAGCAGTTCCATGGCAGGGCTGTCTGCAATGGGCGCGGTTTGTACCGGCATCGGCTCTGGCATGATATTCGCCACGATGTCGATGATATCGCCATCGTCAGTGACGTCAGGATCGCCCGCTGGCTCTGCTTCGGCCATGTCCATCACGGCTTTTAACCCGCTATCGCGCAGCACCTTTTGCGCGCCTTTGATGGTCAGACCTTGATCGTGCAGCAGCACTTTGATGCCGCCGAGCAGGGCGACATCGTCAGGGCGATAATACCGCCGCCCGCCAGCGCGTTTGACGGGTTTCACTTGGGTGAATTTGCTTTCCCAGAACCGCAGCACATGGGCCGGGGTGTCCAGACTTTCTGCGACTTCGGAGATCGTGCGAAAGGCGTCAGGAGCCTTGGCCAATGGGTCGTCCCTTATGGTTTGTTGCCCGCTGCAACCTTGTCTTTCATCAGGTGGCTGGGCCGAAAGGTCAGCACCCGGCGCGGATGAATTGGTACTTCTTCGCCCGTCTTAGGGTTCCGGCCAACGCGGGCCGCCTTATCACGGATCGAAAATGTGCCGAAGGAAGAGATTTTAACCGATTCGCCAGCAACCAGCGCATCGGACACTTCTTGCAGAACACTCTCGACCAGCTCGGCGCTTTCATTGCGCGACAGGCCTACTTGCGTGTGGACTGCGTCAGCCAAGTCCATGCGCGTCAACGTTTTATCGGTCATGTTGTCCCCCAAGATTTCAAGAACCTTACGGTCGCGGCAAATTAAATGTCAATAACAAGCCGTTGCGTGCCGCTCTGCTTTTGGTTGAATCGCCTACCAGCGCAGGACAACAGCGCCCCAGGCAAGCCCGCCGCCGATGGCTTCGGTGACCAGCAAATCGCCGCGTTTGATCTGCCCGCGCGCGACGCCAACCGACAGCGCGAGCGGGATCGACGCGGCAGACGTATTGCCGTGATCTTGGACCGTCACGACTACGCGGTCCATTTCGACGCCTAGTTTTTTCGCGGTGGATTGGATGATGCGGATGTTGGCCTGATGCGGCACGACCCAATCGACGTCATCCGCGTTAAGGCCCGCCTTGTGCAGGGCTGCGTCGGCCGTCAGGGCCAGCTTTTCAACGGCGTGGCGAAAGACTTCTTTGCCTTCCATGCGCAGCTTGCCGGTGTTTTGGGTGGCCACACCGCCATCGACGTACAGCAGGTCGCGGTAGCGGCCGTCGCTGTTCAGGTCGGTGGACAGGATGCCGCGATCCGTCGCCGTGCCAGTGCCGTCTTCGGCCCCCAGCACCAGCGCGCCCGCGCCGTCCCCGAACAAAACGCAGGTGCTGCGGTCGGTCCAGTCCATGATGCGGCTAAATGTTTCGGCCCCGATGACCAGCACGCGGTTCGCCTGACCGGACACGATCAGCGCGTTGGCCTGTGCCAGCGCATAAACGAATCCTGCGCAAACGGCTTGCACATCAAAGGCATAGCCGCGGGTGTTGCCGATGGCGGCCTGCACCATCGTCGCGGCGGATGGAAAGGTCATGTCGGCGGTCGATGTCGCGAGGATGATCGCGTCGATCTGGTCGCCTTCTAGTCCGGCGTCGGCCAGCGCGGCGTTTGCAGCGCGGGTCGCAAGGTCGGACGTGGTCTGGCCTTCGGCGGCAAAGTGACGCCGTTCAATGCCGGACCGGCTGCGAATCCATTCGTCAGATGTCTCTAACGTTTCCGCGAACCATTCATTTGGCACGACCCGGTCAGGCAGATAGTGCCCGACGCCTTGAACGACTGCGCGGCGCATTATGGCTGCTCCTGTGTGGGGGGGGCAGCACGGTCAGATTCGTGCGGCAAGGATGCGGCCAGCCGGGATGCAAGGCGGTCAGAAAAGTGCTGATCCGCCAGCCGGTGCGCTAAGGAAATGGCAGCAGCAACGCCCGTGGCATCGGCTGATCCGTGGCTTTTGATCACGGTTTTGGTCAGGCCCAAAAACACGCCGCCATTCACGCGGCGCGGATCGATTCGCTTTTTCAACGACCGCAGCGCGCCGCGGGCCAGTAGGGCACCCAGCATCGACAGCGGCGTGCGCTTGAGCGATTCGCGCATGAAATCAGAAATGAGGTTCGCAATGCCTTCGCCTGTTTTTAAGGCGACATTGCCGGTAAAGCCGTCGGTGACGATCACATCGCAAGCATCACCGGGCAAATCGCCGCCTTCGACAAAGCCGACATATTCGAAATCGCCCTTGGCGGCAGAGGCACCAATCAGCTCGTGCGCGACTTTCAGTTCGGCGCGACCTTTATGTTCTTCGGTGCCGACATTCAGCAGGCCGACGCGCGGACGTTTCAGATCAAAGGCGTTGCGGGCGTAAGACGTGCCCATCAGCGCATAGATCAACAGATCGTCCTGATCGGCGCGGATATCAGCGCCCGCATCCAGCATGACGTTAAAGCCCTGCTTGTTCCGCGAGGGCCACAGGCAGGCAATCGCGGGGCGGTTCACGCCGTCGATCTTGCGCAGGCGCAGCATCGACATGGCCATCAGCCCGCCGGTATTGCCGCAGGACACCACAACGCCAGCCTCGCCCGTGCGCACAGCCTCGATCGCGGACCACATAGAGGTGGCCTTGCCATGGCGGACAACGTGGCTGGGTTTGTCGTGCATCGTCACAACATCGCTGGCGTCGCGCAGGATGACGATATCTGTCAGCCCGTGTTTGGCCAGCAGCGGGGTCAATTCCTTAGCGCGGCCATGCAGCATGACCTGTGTGCCCGGATTCTTTTTCAGAAACAGGGAAAGGCCCGCAACTACTGTTGCAGGCCCATTATCGCCACCCATGGCGTCGATCGACAAAACGCGAGAGCCATCCACACCTTGCAGGGCCGTCCCTGAATCAAGCATGGTGATGCCCCTCTGTTCGTTTTGATCGCCGGTTTTTGGCTTACGCCGCGTCTTCGTCGATTTCGACGGCGTCAGCGGTGATCACTTCGCGAGTCGCGTAGTGGCCGCAGGACGGGCAGATGTGGTGAGGGCGCTTTTCTTCACCGCAGTTCGTGCAGTTGTTTGGATTCGCGCTGGAAAGCGAATCGTGAGCACGACGCATGTTGCGGCGGGATTTGGAAACTTTATTCTGCTGGACGGCCATGTCGCAACCTATCTGTTAAGTGAGGGGCGCGAATGGCCCGTGTTTTGGTTATCTCGCGGCGGTCCTATGTCATCAGGGCCGCCCTGTCGAGGGGGGTATACAAGAGGTCGCGAACATACTGCGAAAGCATGTTTGTGCAACCCTTTTGTAACAGTGGTTTTACGCGTTGTTTTCACCGCTGTCATCTTCGTCTTTTGCAAGCTGATCGCGCAGCGCGCCCAGACCGGCAAAGGGCTTTGCATCATCGTCTGTCATCGGGGCCACGCCCTTGGCCGCGACCAGCACTTGTCCCAGTTCTGCACCTTCGGCGCGGGGAAAGGCGGGCAGGGCAAGGCTCAGCGCCTCGATCATCACCGCGCCCAGATCTAGGGTCTGGGGCAGCGGCTCGACCGCGTCGTCGTCGGGCATCTCTGCTTCTGCGCCGTCGGGATAGGCGAAATCGCGGGCGTACACGCGGCGGATCACTTCATCCATGCGGGTGGTCACAGATGCGAGAGTAGCAACGCAGGGCTGCACAACGGTCGCGCCCAGCTTGGCGGTCAGCTGCCAGTCGCCGCGGCCCAGCGGGGTGATTTCCCCGGCAAAGACCAGCTTTTTAACGGCGGGGATACCAAGGTGGTTTGCAATCGCTGTGCGCTGCTCTGGTGTTGGGGCCAGATCAAAGGTGCTGGCGTGGCGGTTGGTCAGATCGGCCAGCCGCAGGATTTTCGTCGGCAATTCAGGCGCGTCTGTCATCGGGCGGTTCCATTCTTGAACAAGGGGCGTCGCATGTTGTAGGTGAGTTAAAAGGCGTATCGCGCCAAGGCAAGGGCGCTATGCCCATCGGTTACGAGGAAGAGCGCGCCATGACGAACGGATCTAAAGTAGGGTTTCGCAGTCTCATCATCGGATGCGGGCTCGCCTTTGCTGTCGCTTGTACGCCGATTGTGCGCAACTATGGTTATATCCCAACGGACGCGGAATTGTCTGCGGTCGCCGTCGGTGTGGATACCCGCGACACCATCACCGAAACCTTTGGCACGCCCACGACAACGGGCACGGTCGGCGAAAGCGCGTTTTATTATGTGCAAAGCCGGTTTGAAACGCTTGGGCCCGGCGCCCCGGTCGAGGTTGACCGCCAAGTGCTGGCGATCAGCTTTAACAGTGCGGGCACCGTGTCGAATATCGAACGCTTTACCCTGCAGGACGGCAATGTCGTCGCCCTGTCGCGCCGCGTGACGGAAGACAGCGTCGCGAGCAACACATTCCTGCGCCAGTTGCTGGGCAGTGTGGGCCGGTTTAACGCCGAAGACCTGATCAGCGAATAACGCAGCTTTAAGCGCGCACATTTGAAAAAGGGGCGGCCGCAATGGCCGCCCCTTTTTTCGTTTTGGGCGGAGTTTAGTTGTCCGGCTGAAACGTCATCGCGACGCCGTTCATGCAATAGCGCAGGCCCGTTGGCGCGGGGCCGTCGGGGAAAACATGGCCCAGATGGCCTTCGCAGCGGGCGCAGTGCACTTCGGTGCGGCGCATAAAGAGCGCGCGGTCTTCTTTTTCGCCCACCGCATCGGTGTCGATTGGCGCATAAAACGACGGCCAGCCGGTGCCAGATTCGAACTTGGTGTCCTGATCGAACAGCGGATTGCCGCAGGCCTTGCAGGCAAAGACGCCTGCGTCCTTGGGGAAATCGTCATGGCTGCCAGCCCGTTCGGTGCCATGCTTGCGCAGGACCTTGAACGCCTCTGGCGATAATTCCGCTTTCCATTCCGCGTCGGTTTTGGTGATCTTGTCCATCTGTGTCATCTTTCCTGCAAACTTATAGGGTGACATGTAGGGCTTAGGCGACGGCTCGCCAAGGAGATGGGTTGCGTGACGGCATCGTTTCACAAAGGACGCCTTGGCGTGCGGCTTGCGCGCACGCCAGATGATCTGGCGGCCTGTCAGGCGCTGCGCCACGCGTGCTTTTTCGGCGCGCCGGGGGTGGATGCCGACGCCTATGATCCGCTATGCCAGCATGTGATGATTGGCGGGGACGCCGGATTGGTTGGCACCTGCCGCGTTATGGTGCTGCGGGACGGGGCCGCTTTGGGGGCCAGTTATACCGCCAGCGCCTATGATCTGTCGCCCTTGGCAAACTACGCCCGCCCGGTGATGGAAGTCGGCCGCTTTTGCGCCGCCCCCGGTGCCAGCGCGGATGTCTTGCGGCTGGCATGGGGGGCGCTAACGGGCATTGTCGATGCCGAAGAGGCCGGGCTTTTGATTGGCTGTTCCAGCTTTCCCGGTGCAAATCCGGCGCAGCATGCCGCAGCGCTTGCGCTGCTGGGGCAGTATCATCGCGGCCCGGTGTCGCAGCTGCCCGGCGTACGGGCGGCGCAGGTGATGCCGCTGACAGGGCCCGTACCGGACCGCCGCGCCGCACTGGCGGGCCTGCCGCCGCTTTTGCGCAGTTATCTGGGGCTGGGCGGCTGGGTTGGCGATCATGCGGTTATCGATAAGGTCATGAATACCGTGCATGTGTTCACGGCGCTGAGCGTGGATGCGGTGCCTGCGGCGCGGGCGCGGGCGCTGCGGGCCTTGGCGGGGTAGCGCTGCCTCCGGCGGGAGTATTTGTTGCAAGATGATACCGGAGGCGCGAGGCATTTCGATCTGCTGCCTCCGGCGGGCGTTTATTTAGCCAGATGAAGGGGCAGGCCGCGTCCCTGTGTCGCTTGCCCCTGCCTTTGGGCGGGCTTAGGTTGCGCCGCGATAACAGGAGTTTCTTGCATGGCCACCAAACCCCGCAGTATTTTTGAAGAGGTCGGCACCTCGCAAAAGCAAAGCGCCACCCCCGGAGGTATCGATCAGCGCGGGCATGGCGCGCGCGGTGCGATCCGGGGCTGGCTGATGGTGCTGTTTGCGCTGCTTGCCGTCATGATCGCCGTCGGTGGGCTGACGCGGTTGACGGATTCGGGTCTGTCGATCACTGAATGGGCCCCCGTGACGGGGGCTGTGCCGCCGCTGGATGATGCGACGTGGCAGTCAGAGTTTGCGAAATATCAAGCCAGCCCAGAATATCAGTTGCAGAACACCGGCATGAGCATGGCCGAATTCAAGACGATTTATTGGTGGGAATGGGGCCACCGGCAGCTGGGCCGGGTGATCGGTCTGGTCTGGGCCGTTGGATTCTTTGGCTTTCTTGCTGCACGCAAGATTCCCGCTGGGTGGACCGGACGACTGTTTTTCATTGGCGCGCTTGGCGGTCTGCAGGGCGCGATTGGCTGGTGGATGGTGTCATCGGGGCTCGAAGGTGCGCGCACGGATGTGGCGTCATACCGGCTTGCGACCCATCTGGGGCTGGCCTTTGTCATCTTTGGTTTCATCACGTGGTATATCTTGAAGATTGGCCGCCGATCGCCTGATTTGTTGGTGGCGCGGCGGGCTGGGGATGCGCGGCTGTGGACGCTTGGCACTGCGCTGATGGTGCTTGCCTTTGTGCAAATCGTGCTGGGCGCACTGGTGGCTGGCATTGATGCGGGCCGCGCCTATCCCGACTGGCCGCTGATGGCGGGCGGGTTTTTGCCCCCTGATATGTGGCAGCTGACGCCCGCCTGGCGGAACCTGTTCGAAAATGAGGGGACGGTGCAGTTCATCCACCGCATGATGGGTTACATCCTGTTTGCTTATGGTCTGTTCGTCTGGTGGCGTAGCCGCCGCAGCGCGAACCGGCGCACCCGCAGCGCCTATGCCATGATGATGGCGATGATGGTGGTGCAGATGGTGCTGGGCATCGCGACCGTGATGACCATGGCGACACCGCATGTGGCCATCGTTCACCAAGTCGGCGCTGTCGTCCTGTGGGTCTTGATCCTGCGCGCGCGGTTCTTGTCCCGCTACCCCTTGCCGCAATCCGTCAGAGAGGCGTGAGTATGAGCGATTATAATGATTTGATGGGTTTCGTGCGCGAGACGGAGGCCCTGTCACAGGTCGCGGGCCGTCTGGGCTGGGACCAAGAAACCGTGATGCCCGGCGGCGCGGTTGAACAACGGGCAGAAGAGCATGGGGCCATGGCCTCTGTCCTGCATGCGCGGCGGATTGATCCGCGCATCGGTGGCTGGCTGGAAACGGCTGTGGCTGAGGACGATGTCGCCGCAGCGCAGATCCGGCACATCCGCCGCAGCTTTGAGCGGGCGGCCAAGGTGCCAGCGCAGCTTGCCTCTGCCATTGCGCGGGAAACCAGCCGGGCGCACCGGATTTGGGCGCAGGCCCGCGCGGACGAGGATGTCGCGGCCTTTCTGCCTGCGCTGGACAAGGTGCTGCAGCTCAAGCGCGAAGAGGCGCAGGCGATTGCGGGCAGCGCTGATCCCTATGACGCGATGCTGGATGATTACGAGCCCGGTGCCACGGCAGCGCAGCTGTCGGCGATGTTCGGCGCGATGCGCCCGCGCCTTGTGGCGCTGCGCGGGGCGATCCGGGATAAGGCCCCCGCACCGATGCTGCGCGGCACTTTCCCCGAAGGTGAGCAGATGGCGCTGACCCGCGATCTGGCGCTGGCCTTTGGCTATGATTTGAACAACGGCCGCATTGATAAGGCGCTGCATCCGTTCTCCTCTGGGTCCGGTTTGGACGTGCGGATCACGACGCGGACCAATGTGGATGATCCGTTTAACTGCTTTTATTCAACGATCCACGAGGTCGGGCATGCCTGTTACGAGCAGAACATCGACCGCGATTACCTGCTGACGCCGCTAGGTGCAGGGGTGTCCATGGGCGTGCATGAAAGCCAAAGCCGGATTTACGAGAATCAGATCGGCCGCAGCCGTGCCTTTACCGGCTGGTTGTTTGGGCAGATGAAGGACCGCTTTGGCGATTTTGGGATCGCTTCTGCGGATGATTTCTTTGCCTGCGTGAACCGGGTGGCGGATGGGTTTATCCGGACCGAGGCCGACGAGGTGCAGTATAACCTGCATGTACTGCTACGCTTTGATCTAGAGCAGGCGCTGGTATCCGGCGATCTGCTGGTGCGCGACCTCGAGGCCGCTTGGAACGACCGCTTTGCCAGCGATTTCGGCTTTGCTGTCGATAAGCCGTCGCACGGTGTGTTGCAGGACGTGCATTGGTCCGAGGGGCTGTTCGGCTATTTTCCGACCTATTCGCTGGGCAATGTCTATGCGGGCTGTCTGCATACCGCATTGCGGGCAGATGTGCCCGATCTGGACGATGATCTGGCGCGGGGCGATACGTCGCGCGCGACGGGGTGGCTAAGCGACAAGGTGCAGCGCCATGGCGGATTGTACGCGCCGCGCGATGTGATTGGGCGGGCGTCGGGCGAGGCACCGTCCGAGGGGCCGCTGCTCGATTATCTAGAGGCGAAGTTCGGAGCGATTTAGGGGCTTTGAGCTTTTCGGGGGCGTTGCTGGGGGCGCTGCCCCCCGGCTTTGCCGTCCCCCGAGGTATTTCTGACCAGAAGAAGGTGGGGGTCCGATAGACGCTTGTGTTGCCGGGGGCGCTGCCCCCAGCGCTGCGCGCTTCCCCCGGGATATTTGAGACGCGAAGAAGGGGCTGGGCCGCCTTAGGTGGGCCAGTCGGGCAGGCGTTTTGTCAAGAAGGCGTCGATGCCTTCGGCTGTTGCGTCCAGGCCCATGTTTTCCACCATGACATCGCCGGTGAAGGCATAGGCCTGCGCGGTGGTCATGTGGGATTGGGCGTAAAAGGCCGCTTTGCCGATGCGCACGGCGGCGGGCAGTTTTTGCGCGATGCTTTGCGCAAGGGCGCGGGTGTCTTCGCCGAGCTCCTCTACCGGGGCGGTGCGGTTGATCAGGCCTTGGTGCTGCGCCTCTGATGCGAGCAGGAAGCGGCCCGTCGTCAGCATCTCGAACGCCATTTTAGTGGGAATGTTGCGGGTCAGGGCCACCATGGGGGTGGAGCAGAACAGGCCGATATTCACGCCGTTGACGCCAAAGCGGGCGCCGTCTTCGGCCACGGCCAGATCGCAAGTGGCGACAAGTTGGCAGCCCGCGGCGGCGGCAAGGCCGTGAACCTGCGCGATCACGGGCTGGGGCAGGGACTGGATGCGCGTCATCAGGGCGGTGCAGCGGTCGAACAAGGCTTTGAGGCCAGCGGCCCCTTTATCCGGCTGGGCCCGCAGGCTGCGCAGTTCATTCAGATCGTGGCCCGCGCAAAAGGCCCGGCCTGCGCCGCGCAGGATCACCACGCGAATTGTATCGTCGGCGGCGATTGTATCAAAGGCGTCGTGCAGTGCCTGCAGCATGGCCATTGAAAGCGCGTTCAGCCGGTCCGGTGCGTTCATCGTTAAAGTCGCGATATGTGCGTCGTCGTCTCTGGTCAGGATTGTCATGGGCACCCCTTTGCGGTTGTCTGGGGCGAGGTTAGGGCAGGGAGGCCGCTTTTGGAACTTAAGATGGATATCGCCGCGCTTGAGGCGTTTTTAGTGGAGGCGTTTCCGCAAGTGTCCGCGGATTTCGGCATCGAGCGGCTGGACGCAGACGGGCTGTGTGTGCGGCTGAAGGTGGCAGAGCGGCATTTGCGGCCCGGCGGCACGATATCGGGGCCAAGTATGTTCGCGCTGGCGGATGTCGCGGTTTATTTGGCGATTCTGTCGCGGCTTGGGCCGGTGGCGCTGGCGGTGACGACGAATTGTAGCATTGATTTCATGCGTAAACCGGCCAGCGGCGTTGATCTGCTCTGCGAATGCCGCTTGCTGAAGCTGGGACGGCTGCTGGCGGTGGGTGATGTATTGATACATTCCGAAGGTTTGGATCAGCCGGTGGCGCGCGCCAGCCTGACCTATGCGATCCCGCCAAGCTGATGAATAGACGAAAAAAGGCCAGCCCGTAGGCTGGCCAAGTCGCTCGGGGTCGTCTCTGATTAGCGCTGAAAGAAGGCCTTGTCGGCCTCGCGGCGCGCTTGTCCGGGGGTCATGCCGATATCGCGCAGGGTATGCGCCTCGACCTTTGAGAGCGCTTTGCGCGTCTTTCGGCGCATGTCCCAGACGGTCACGGCGACGGCAGCAATCACGCAAAACTGGGCCAGCTTTGGCAGGGATGCCTGGCTATTCAGAAGCGAGAGTTGTGCGGCGTGCAGTGCGACGGCCATGGGATCATTCCTTAAATTGTATTGACACAAAATAGCGATTTGCTATGGTGTAGGGATACAAAGCGAAGTCAGGGGCGTCCAGAAAATGATTGTATCCGATACAAAGTGGACGCCAGAACTTTCGCTGGGCGGCGCGCGGTCAAAATACGAGGCTTTGGCCCATGCGATCCGTGAAGGTGTGTTGACGGGGCAGCTTCAACCCGGCGCGCAACTGCCGCCGGTGCGTGATTTGGCGTTTCGTGTTGGGGTGACACCGGGCACCGTGGCGCGGGCGTACCGCGTCTTGGTCGATGACCGGATTTTGGTGGCGGGCGTGGGGCGCGGCACCTTTGTGGCGGACCGGCCGGCCCATATCCCGCCGGGCCTGACCGAGGATATCGCGCAGAATATGGCGCCGTCGCTGCTGGCGGATTTCCATGTGGAACAGATCTCTCCAGGGTATCTTGTCAGCCCGCGGATGCCGGATATGGGGCAGGCGGCGCTGATGGCGCGGGTGCTGGCCGAGGTGGCGGCGCAGCCGTCGCAGCTGTTGATGCGCTATCCCAGCCGGACCACGGATGCGGGGGCGCGGGCGGCCTTTCACGCCGTGCTCGACCTTGATGCCGTGGGCCCTGCAAGTGTCGAGGATATTGTGCTGTCCCATGGCGGGCAGAACGCGGTGGTCATGATTATGCAGACTGTGCTGCATGGCCCGGCCCCTGCGATTATCGTCGACGAGCTAAGCTATAATGGCTTTCGCAGCGCGGCAGAGCTGTGCCGGGCCGAAGTGTTTTCCGTGCCATGGGATGACGAGGGGCCGGTGGTCGAGGTCTTTGCCCAGTTGGTGCGCCAGCACCGGGTCCAACTGTATTGCACGGCGGCAGAGGTGTGTAATCCGACGACGCGGGCGACGTCGCCTGCGCGGCGTGCACAGATTGCCGCGATTGCGCAGCGCCACGGTGTGCATGTGATTGATGACGATTGCTACAGTCGCACGCAGCGCGTCGGGCCAAGCTATCGGGCGTTGCTGCCGGATCTGGGGTGGTATGTGACCTCGCCCTCCAAATCGCTGACGCCGTCGCTGCGCATTGGCTTTGCCGTGGCCCCGCAGACCTGCGCGCGGGCGCTGGTCCGTACGGCGACGGGGCACAGCTTTGGCGTGTCGCAGCTGGTCTGTCATACCTATGCGCATGTGATGGCCGCGCCGGAATTGCCGGGGATTATCGCGGCCGTGACCAAGCGTATCTCGCAGGATGTGGCAAGCGCGGTGCAGGTGCTTGATGGTTATGATCTGGCTTGGGCTGAGGGTGCGCCCTTTGTCTGGCTGACGCTGCCGTCGCCTTGGCGGGCTGGCGCATTTGTCGACGCGGCCAAGACGTATGGCATCGTGCTGAAATCCGCAGAGGCCTTTGTGCAGCGCGATAGCCGCATGGTGCATGCGGTGCGGATCGCGGTGAATGGAGAGGTCGGCCATGCCGAGTTTCACAGTGCGATGATTCAGTTGCGCGGGCTTTTAGACGCGCCGCCAGCCAGAATCGCAGTGTAAACGGGTTGTTGGGTTGGGGTATTATTATACCTTAATTGTAAGGCGCTGTTTTTCCTTGGTAAAATACGGTTTAGCGCGCTTGACCGTGCGTTCCTTGCAGTTATAACCCGCTCATCCGAATGACGGGTCAGTGATGGCCCCCAAATTACTCTGGTGAGATATGAAAACCTTTACCGCTACCCCAGCGGATATCGACAAGAAATGGATCATCGTCGACGCTGAAGGCGTCGTCCTTGGTCGTCTTGCATCGATCATCGCTATGCGTTTGCGCGGCAAGCACAAGCCAACCTTCACGCCGCACATGGACATGGGCGACAATGTTATCGTGATCAACGCTGAAAAAGTGCAGATCACTGGCAACAAGCGCGAAGAAAAGAACTACTGGCACACCGGCCACCCCGGCGGCATCAAGTTCCGCACCACAGGCGAGATCCTGGATGGCAAGCACCCCGAGCGGGTCGTCACGCAGGCCGTCAAGCGGATGCTGCCCGGTGGTCCACTGAGCCGCCAGCAAATGACTCACCTGCGCGTTTTCGCGGGCACTGAGCATGGCATGGAAGCCCAGAAGCCCGAAGTTCTGGACGTCGCGTCCATGAACAAGAAGAACACGAGGACCGCATAATGGCCGATCAGATCAACTCTCTTGAAGAGCTGGGCAATGCCGTGACTGCCGATATCGGTGGTGTGCAGGGCTCTGAAACTCCGATGGCTGCCCCGCGCGAGCCTGTCCGTGACGCACAAGGCCGCGCCTATGCGACTGGTAAGCGTAAGGACGCTGTTGCACGCGTTTGGATCAAGCCGGGTTCCGGCAAGGTCACCGTGAACGGCAAGCCGATCGACGATTACTTCAGCCGTCCTGTTCTGCAGATGATCCTGAAGCAGCCGTTCCAGATCGCTGGCGTTGTTGGCCAGTTCGACGTGATGGCAACTGTTGCTGGCGGCGGTCTGTCCGGCCAAGCTGGTGCGGTCAAGCACGGCGTGTCCAAGGCACTGCAGCTGTATGATCCAACCCTGCGCGCAGCCCTGAAAGCTGCTGGCTTCCTGACCCGCGACAGCCGCGTCGTCGAGCGTAAGAAGTACGGCAAGGCGAAAGCCCGTAAGAGCTTCCAGTTCTCCAAGCGTTAAGCTTCGGATTTATGGTTTGGGAAAGGGCGGTCCGAATGGGCCGCCCTTTTTCGTTGCGTGATGGATAAAAGGGCGCAGGGGGCGCTGCCCCCCGGCCTTTGGCCGTCCCCCGAGGTATTTTTGACCAGAAGAAGGGCGGGCGTGCGATCCGGGATTGATCTTTCGCGCGGTTGGCGAAACGATTGGTGTCATGGCAAAATTCGCGACTCTTACCCAAGACCAGACCCGGAGTATCAAGCTGCTTGGCTTGCCCTTGGTCTATGCACTGCTGCTGCTGGCCGTTCCGCTAGGGGCGATCGTGTTGTTCAGCTTTTGGACGCAGGATTTCATGACCGTCGACACGACGTTCACGACCGCCAATTACCGCGAGATTTATGACAGCCCGATTTATGGCCTGCTGCTGCAGCGGTCCTTGATGGTGTCAGGTATCGTGACGGCGGTGACGGTGCTGCTGGCGTATCCAGTCGCCTATTTCATCAGCTTTCATGTGCATCCGAGCAAGAAAAGCATCTGGCTGTTCCTGATCACCATTCCGTTCTGGACTAGCTATTTGATCCGGGTGTTTTTGTGGAAGGTCATTCTGGGGTATAACGGGGTGATTAACTCTGGCCTGCTACAGCTTGGGATTATTGACGAGCCGCTGACCTTTATCCTGTATAACGTGAACGCCGTCATCATCACGCTGGCGCATGCCTTCGCGCCCTTTGCGATCCTGCCGATTTTCGTCGTGCTGGAAAAGATCGACCGGTCGCTGCTGGAAGCCTCGCAAGACCTTGGCGAATCGAAGTTTTCCACGTTCCTGCGCGTTACATTGCCGCTGTCGATGCCGGGCGTTGTCGGCGCGGTTCTAATCGTGTTCATCCCAACGATTGGTGATTACGTCACGCCAGAGCTGATGGGCGGCGCGAGCGGCAAGCTGATTGCCAATATGATTCAGACGCAGTTTTTACAGCTTAATAACGCGCCGCTTGGTGCCGCGTTGGCGATTGTCGCGATGCTCTGTGTGACGGCGATTTCGCTGATCTTTGTGTTCCTGAACCGGAAATACTTGCGGGGGCGAACATGAAGTTGCGTGTCTATGCCATTGCATACCTTATCTTTTTGTATGCGCCGATTATCCTGCTGCCGATGTTTGCATTCAATGATGCCACGATTATCGCTTTTCCACTGTCGGGCTTTACGACCGAATGGTTTGCCGAACTGACGCAGAACCGGGCCTTGCATGCAGCGGTGCAGAATTCGCTGATCATCGCGGTTTGCACGGCGGTCTTTGCCACGATCCTTGGGCTTTGCGCCGCGCGCGCCGGCGCGATGTCGGACTTTCCGGGCAAAAAGGGCATCACCGGCTTCATCATGCTGCCGCTGGTGCTGCCAGAGATTATCGTCGCGGTCGCCTTGTTGGTGATCCTGCGGCAGGTGCTGGGGCTAAGTCTTGGCAATTGGACGATTATCATGGCGCATGTGCTGATCTGTACGCCGTTTTCCATCGCGATCCTGAACGGTGCCTTTGGCGCGCTGGACCCGTCGATGGAAGAAGCCGCGCTTGATCTGGGAGAGAGCCGTTGGAGCGCCTTCCGTTTAGTGACGCTGCCGCTGGTGATGCCGGGGATCATCTCGTCCATGCTGATTTCCTTTACCATCAGCCTTGATGAATTCATCATCGCGTTCTTTTTAACCGGCTCCAATCCGACGATGCCGGTCTATATCTGGGGCTTGCTGCGCTTTCCAAAGTCGCTGCCCGTCATCATGGCGCTGGGGACGATCCTTGTGGCGCTGTCGGTCATCTTGTTGACCATTGCCGAAATATTCCGCCGCCGGGGCGTGCGCCGCGCCGGTGGCACCGATACCGGGGGCTTTCTGTGACCGACCTGATCAAACTGCGCGGCGTAGATAAATACTACGGCGATTATCATGCGTTGCGCGATATCAACCTGACGATTCGTGAGGGGGAATTTTTCTCTCTGCTGGGGCCATCGGGCTGCGGCAAGACGACGTTGCTGCGCGTGATTGCTGGGTTCGAGGGGGTGTCGGGCGGCACGGTCATGATCTCTGATAAGGACATGGCTGACGTGCCGCCGAACCAGCGGCCGACCAATATGGTGTTTCAGTCTTATGCGATTTTTCCGCATCTAAGCGTCGGCGAAAACGTGGCTTTTGGCCTGCGCAAATCTGGGCTGAACAAGGCTGACAAGGCATCTGCCGTTGAAGAGGCGCTGAGCATGGTTGGCCTTGCGGGCTATGGCAAGCGCGCTGCCCATGCGCTGTCGGGCGGGCAACGGCAGCGGGTTGCATTGGCGCGGGCGTTGATCCTGAAGCCGAAAGTGCTGCTGCTGGACGAGCCGCTGAGCGCGCTGGACAAGAAGATGCGCGAGCATATGCAGGTCGAGCTGATCCGCCTGCAACGTGCTGTGGGCATTACTTTTATCCTGGTCACGCACGACCAGGAAGAAGCGCTTGTCATGTCTGACCGCATCGCTGTGATGTTCGCCGGAGAGATCGGGCAGCTGGACGATCCAGAGACATTGTATCGCAGGCCCAACTCTCGCCGTGTGGCGGAATTTATCGGCAAGATGAACTTTTTACCCGGCCGCGTGACAGCTACCGGTGACACGATCACGCTGGATATCGCGGGTTTTGGCGTCACAGATGTGCCTGCCGTGCAAGCACCAGAGGGCGCGACATTGGGCGAGGCCGCGATTGGCATCCGGCCTGAAACGCTGGCGATCTTGTTCGATGGCGAAAAGGCCAGCCGTCATGAAGCGGCGGCCGTGGTGGACGAGGTCGTCTATTATGGCGACATGACCTACTACGATGTTCGCGTGAACAACGTGCCAGAACCCCTTACGATCGCTATGAAAAACATGATTGGCCGCCCCGTGCTAGACGTCGGGGCGCAGACCCGCATCGCCTGGGACGAGCGGGCCATCGTCGTTTTTTAAAGCGGCATGGCGTAGCGGATCGACAGCACTTCTAACCCGGGATTGGTGACGTCTGTATCGGCGTTGGACCGGTGGTCATAGGCCACGGTCACCGTCGCGCCGCCCTCAAAGGCAAAGCCGACGCCGATGCTGGACCGGAATTGCAGGCTGCCGCCCAGATCCGGACCGTCGCTTTGGAAATAGATGCCGGGCATCAATGTCGATTCTAGGAAGAACGGGCCGGACCAGATGTCAGTGCTGGTCCATTTTCCCCCGGCACCAATCCAGCCTGCGCCGTCTTCGGTCACGGACGCGCCGATGGTGGTCTGGAATGGCCCGTGTTTTTGGCCCGCGTCATAGCCAACGTAAAACTCTTTGCCGATGCGGTCTTCGTCAAATCGCACATCGCCCAGTTGGAATGACAAGCGCGCCGGTGCGTCGGTGGTGGCTAAGCATCCGGTCGGGCAGTCATTCAGTGCCATATCGGTCAGGCTGGTGATCACGAAAAACGCGGCGAGTGCACCGTCCATGCAATTGCTCCTGCTAGGTCACTATAAGGTTAACATTGTTTTGAGGCATCCCGCCGGGGCTGGCAAGGTTCAACCCTGCGCGCCTTAAACCAAAGCAATGGGATCAAGCGTCTGGCGGTAGAATGCCAAGGCCGCGCAGATAGATGCCGATGCCGGTTTCTAGCAAATCTTGCGGTGGATAGGGGCTTTTGGTGCCGGGGCTGCCGCGGGCGAAAAGTTCGACAACGCCGTGGGATAGCGCCCAGATATGGGCCGCAAACATCTGCGGCGGTGGGCGGCGGCTTGCCGGAATATGCTGGGACAGCTGCTCTGACGCTTTTTCCATCACACCCAGCGCGCGGGTGGCGATTTTGTGCAGCGCAGGCGATCGGTTGATCGACACGCCGCTTTCGAACATCGCGACATAGTGGCCCGGATTTTCCCGGGCGAAGTCCAGATAGGCAGCCCCGGTGGCCAGAAAAGCCTGCAAATCCGACGGGATGCCGCTGGCATAGGCGGCCTCCATCCGTTCGGCAAACAGATGATAGCCTTGCAGCGCGGCCTCTGCGATCAGGTCATCGCGGCCTTGGAAATGGCGGTAAACGGCGGCGGGTGTGACGCCAGCCTCGCGGGCGGCTTCGGATAGGGTGAATCCTGTGGGGCCACGATCCTCGATCAGGCGCAGGCAGGCCTCGACCAAGGCCTGCGCCAGATTGCCGTGATGGTAGCCGCGTTTAACCATGGCGGGGGGTAGGCGCTCCGGCAATTTTTGGGTCCAGATCACCGATGGAGGCGGCGGATTTGCCAGCATAGGACAGCGGCAACAGGACCGAACGGATCGCATTGACCCGCGCGCGGCGTTTATCATCGGCGCGAATCACGGTCCAAGGCGCCGCTTGGGTGTGGGTGCGGTCCAAAGTTTCATTGATCGCGGCGGTGTAGGCGTCCCATTTGCGCAAGCCGTCGACGTCAATTTGGCTCAGCTTCCATTGCTTGAGCGGATCGCTTTCGCGGTCCAAAAAGCGTTGAAGCTGGGTCGCCCGGCCAACGTTCAGCCACAACTTGAATAGCTTGATGCCATCATCCACCAGCAGCTTTTCAAATGCGGTGACTTGATTGAACCAGGCCTCACGCTCTGCCGGGGTGCAAAAGCCGAAAACATGTTCGACAACGCCGCGATTGTACCAGCTGCGGTCAAAGAAAACGACTTCGCCCGCTGCTGGCAGGTGTTTGATATAACGCTGAAAATACCACTCTGTCGCTTCTGTTTCTGTCGGTTTGGACAGAGCGACGACGCGGGCGTGGCGCGGGTTCATGTTTTCGCGAAAGCGCTTGATCGTGCCGCCCTTGCCTGCGGCGTCGCGGCCTTCAAACAAGACGACGATACGCTGGCCGTCAGATTGGGCCGCGGCTTGCAACTTTGCCAGTTCGATCTGCAGGTTTTCCAGCGCGTCCTCATAAGGCTCTTTGCCCCACTTTTCCGTATAGGGAAAACTCGGCTGCAAAATCTCGCCCTTTTTAGAGTCGCGGATGGCGTCGCGCACGGATGGCGTCGCGTGCTGTTCGAAATAGCGGCTGATGCCACCGTCAAAGGGTTTGGGCATGAAGTCCTCCGGCTTTGGGGGCACTATGGCCCCGGCATAAGATCAGCGCAATCCGGCCCGCGCGGCCGCACGGTCAATCGCGTCAATCGCAGCGGCGGGGTCAACGTGGTGCGGCATATGGCCGACCCCGTCCAACCGGGTCAAATGCGCTGATTTCACCAGCGCCGCGACCTTTTCGGAATGGATATCAATTGGAACCGTCGTATCCGCCGTGCCGTGCAGTATTTCGATGGGGAGTGTTAAATCCGGGTAAAGTTTCGCCATTTCGACCGCATAGGGGCGCAAACTATTCACTTGGCGCACATTTGCGCGAAATGCTTCAGGCCGCAGGGCCAGCGCTGCACCGATATAGTCGGCGTAGCCTGCGGGGGCGGGTTGCGGGGCGAAGGCACCCTCGATCGCGTCCTCGACCTTGGATGTCGGCACAAGAGCCGAGATGAGGGGAATCGTCACCGCCCCGCCAAGGGCGCTGGCATTGACGGTGTAATACGGCCCCAGCCCGCCGGGCCAAGGCATGGCCACGCCTGCAAAGCTGACCATCGCAGCCGCGTTAACGTCGTTGTCACCTTGTAGCCCCATCAGCGCCCATTCATAGGCAACGATACCGCCCATGGAATGACCGACGACTACGGGCTGGGTGATGCCAAGCTGGCTTGCAGCCTCGCGCAGCATGGTGGCTTGCTGCAGCGGGCTTTCGCCGGCGGTGGCCAGCGCACCGGTGTCGATGCCGGGGAAGCGGTCTGTATAGCCAAGGCCGGGACGGTCGAAGGCGGTGACGCGGTAGTGGTCGGTCAGTTTGTCAAACAGGTCGAATTTAAAATCGCGCAGGTTGCCGCCCGCGCCGTGGATCAGCACCACGTCGGGGCCGGACCCGGCCTGAATATAGTGGACTTTCGCGCCGCCTTGCACCGTGACGAACTGGCCGATGGGCGGAAAGGCCTGCTCTGCTGCTTGGTCGCGGTAGGTGTCGGTACAGCCGGTTATGATCGCCCCCAAACCAAGGGTCAGGGCGGTCAGGGTGAGCGCTTTAAGTGCCAATTTCATTCAGGTCATACTTCGTCGTCTGGTAGATCTCATTGATCCAATTGCCATATAGAAGGTGCGCGTGACTTCTCCACCTATTTTGGGGGGCGTTCGCGGGATCGTCATGAGGGTAGTAGTTGCAGGGCACGTTGATCGGCGTGCCTTCGGCTACGTCGCGGTCGTATTCTTGTTTCAGCGTGCCGCTGTCATATTCGAAGTGGTTAAAGACATAGAGCGCGCGGTGCTGGGTGTCCTCGACCAAGCAAGGGCCGGACTCGGCACTGGTGATCAGCGTGTGCAGCGCGGGGCGGGCGTCGATTTCGGCCTGCTTCATCTCGGTCCAGCGGCTGACGGGGACGACGATATCGTCGGAAAACCCGCGCAAATAGGGCGAGGCCGGGGCGGTCACCGTGTGGCGAAAGCAGCCAAAGGCCTTGTGGTCCAGCAGATGCTTTTGCACCCCGTGGAAGTGGTTAATCATCGCCATGCCGCCCCAGCACACGCCAAAGGTGGAATGCACATGGGTTTGGGTCCAGGCAAAGACCTGTTCCAACTCCTGCCAATAGGTCACGTCTTGGAACGGCAAATGCTCGATCGGGGCGCCGGTGATGATCAGACCGTCGAACTTCTCTCCGCTTGCCACCACGTCGGCAAAGGGGCGGTAAAACTCCTCCATATGCTCGGCGGCGGTGTTGCGGGTCTGATGTTCGGTCATGCGAATAAGGCTCAGCTCGATCTGCAGCGGCGTCGCGCCGATCAGACGGGCAAACTGGTTTTCCGTCTGGATCTTCTTGGGCATCAGGTTCAGCAGCGCGATCCGCAGCGGGCGGATATCCTGACGGTCGGCGGCATCCTCGGCCAGCACCATGACACCTTCGCGCGACAAGACGGCATAGGCGGGCAGGGTAGAGGGCAGTTTGATCGGCATGGCTTTGATCCTTGATCGCGGGGGATGACAGATAGGCGCGTTAGGCCTGCATCTCAACCCGTTGCAAGGCGCGTGCGACTAATGCGTCAAAATCAGCGGCGGTGCGCACAGCGCCGATGTCGCTGGCGGGAATCGTCAGGCCCCAGCGGTCTGCCATTGCGCGGTAGCGCGGCTGACGGTGGGCAAGCGCGCGCGCATAGGTCCAGCGGATAAAGGCGTCGGGATCGACGTCGTTTTCGGTGCAGTCGTGGGCCCGCAGGTAAGCGGCCCAAGCATCGAGCAGAAAGCCCGGCTGATAGGACATCGGCTTTGGCGCGGCATCAAAGCGGCGCACCAGTTCGGCGGTGTGGGCGTCAGAGCCTTCGATCCAGATCAGCAGGGTGCGCTGCGCCAGATGCTGCATGACGGGATCGTTCGCGTCTTCCGGATCAACCCATTCGCAGATCGACCCGCCTGTGTCGCAGACAAAATGCGGGTAGTTATAAAGGGACGTCGCCCGGTCGATGAAATGACCGGTGTCGAGCAGGGCGGCGACTTCGGCCCGGCGGAACTGGTCCTGACGGCGGGTGTATTCGGCAAAGGGCAGACCGCCAAGCGCCGCGCTGCCGGGTTTGCCAAGGTAGGTCGAGACCGGGTTCAGGTTATCGAAGGTGATGTTCGATCCGATGTAAATGCTGTCCGATAGCAGCAGATCGCGCAGAAAGGGGACCTTCATCGCCTCTGCCTTGGCATTGTCGGCGATCAGCTCGCCCATATACCGCGTGCCGATGCGGTAATCGACAGAGTAATGGAACCAGTCGCCAGTGCGGCGCAGCAGGCTGGCGATATGCGTTTTACCAAGGCCAGACATGCCAAAGAACAAAACACGTTTTTGCGGGGCGGCCAGCCATTCGGCGGAGGATGTATAAATCATACCGCTTGCCTAAGGCGCGGCGTAAAAATCTTCTAGAAGATTTTTGATGCGGGAAAAATTTTAGCTAAAATTTTTCGGATCTGCCGCGATTACTGGCCGCGCCAGATCCAGCCGCCACCCAAGACACGGCTGCTGTCCGGGTCATAGAACACGCAGGCCTGACCGGGGCTGACGCCTTCTTCGGCGACCAGCAATTCGACCTCTGCCTCGGTGTCGGAAATGGGGTGAATCACCGCCTCGACCGGGGGTTTGGTGGACCGGACTTTGACCGCGATATTGCGGGTGCCGCCAGCAAGAAAGCCGCCCTGACCCAGCCAGTTGATTTCGCGGATCGGGACGCGGCGGGTCGCCAGCATTTCCTTTGGGCCGACGATCACATGGCGCGCATCAACGTCCAGCTTGACCACATACAAAGGATCAGCCAATCCGCCGATCCCCAGCCCGCGCCGCTGCCCGATGGTATAGTGCAGCACCCCATTGTGCTGCCCCAAAACCGTGCCGTTCACATCGACGATATCGCCGGGCTCTGCCGCGCCGGGGCGCAGCTTTTGGATCACGGCGGCATAGTTGCCGTTGGGGACAAAGCAGATGTCCTGACTGTCGGGTTTATCCGCCACGGTCAGGCCGAACTTCAGCGCCAGCGCGCGGGTTTCAGCCTTGCTATGCAGGTGTCCCAGCGGAAAGCGCAGGTAATCCAACTGCTCTGACGTGGTCGAGAACAAGAAGTAGCTTTGATCCCGGTTCGCGTCGGCCGCTTGGTGTAATTCGGCCCCATCGGTGCCCATTTTGCGCTGAATATAGTGACCCGTCGCCATGCAATCGGCATCAAGCTCGCGCGCGGTTTGCAGCAGGTCCTTGAACTTGACACGCTCGTTGCAGCGGATGCAGGGCACGGGCGTCGCGCCAGCCAGATAGCTGTCGGCGAACTCGTCAATCACCGCCTCTTTGAACTTGTTTTCGTAGTCGAGGACATAGTGCGGAAAGCCCATCGCCTCGGCCACGCGGGCGGCGTCTTGGATGTCGCGCCCGGCGCAGCACGCGCCTTTTTTCGCCAGCGCCGCGCCGTGATCATACAGCTGCAACGTGACGCCAACGACGTCGTAGCCTTCGCTTGCCAATTGCGCCGCCACAACAGAACTGTCGACGCCGCCGGACATGGCAACCACGACGCGGGTCTGCGCGGGGGGCTTGGCAAAACCAAGGGAATTCAGGGGCTGATCAAGTGACATCGCACACCTTTAGGTCGGCTTAAGCTAATATATAGGAAAATGCCCGATATACCCAAGTGCCGGGGCTTACCAGTCCTTAAAGAATTTGCGCCACCAAGCAGCACGGGGACGCCGAAGGAGGGTGAAGTATGTTTTTGAAGAAAATTGACGGGCCGCGATCCGTGATGCTGCCGGATGGGTCTATTATGACGCGCGCCGATTTACCGCCAGCGCGCACGCGGCGCTGGGTGGCGTCGCGCAAGGCTGCGGTCGTTGCTGCTGTGGCGCATGGGTTAATTGAACGTGAATTGGCACTGAGCACCTATGCACTATCGGACGATGAATTTGATGAATGGGAAAGCGCGGTGCGGCTGCATGGTCAGGACGCATTAAAGACGACAGCGCTACAACGTTATAGACAACTTAAGGGTGAATGATCATAATTTAGTAATCCGGTAACGGAGAGTTAATCATTGGCCGCCAAAGTGACCAGGTCATAACGAAGCGGAGAACCCCGATGCGTGTACTGTTGGTCGAAGACGATCCTACCACCTCGAAAAGCATCGAATTGATGCTGAGCCATGCGAATCTAAACGTCTATTCCACCGACATGGGGGAAGAAGGCATCGATTTGGCGAAACTGTATGATTACGATTTGATTCTTTTGGACCTGAACCTGCCCGATATGAATGGGCATGAAGTGCTGCGCCAGCTGCGTTTGGCGCGCATTGATACACCGATTTTGATTTTGTCGGGCGAGGATGATACCGAAAACAAGCTAAAGGGCTTTGGTTTCGGGGCGGATGATTATTTGACCAAACCTTTTCATCGCGAAGAACTGGTTGCACGAATCCATGCGATTATTCGCCGCTCTAAGGGGCATGCGCAGTCGATCATTAAGACTGGCAGTATCTGTGTGAACCTTGACGCGAAAACGGTCGAAGTCGAAGGCACTGCCGTGCATTTGACCGGCAAGGAATATCAGATGCTGGAACTGCTTAGCCTGCGCAAAGGCACGACGCTGACGAAAGAAATGTTCCTGAACCATCTTTATGGCGGCATGGACGAGCCTGAATTGAAGATCATCGATGTATTCATCTGCAAGCTGCGCAAAAAACTATCCGAAGCCACGGAGGGCGAGAATTTTATCGAAACCGTCTGGGGCCGTGGATATGTGTTGCGCGATCCAGACGCGCAATCGGGCAGGGCACCGCCTCTTGCCGTCGGGGCCTAAGGGTTAGCAATTTGCAGGTTTGACAGCCCAGGCGGGCGTGGCGTCTGGACGTCTGAACGGTGCCGCTTTAGATTTCGGTCGAACCGCACTCGCGGACGAACCCGACCGGAGGCTGCGACATGGCAAGTTCGAAAAGCGCAGGCAAAGCTGCGGCGCATATGGGCGGCGTCGAAGATATGCGCAGCGCGGATCCTGCGACGCTAACCCCGTCGCAGGCGTCCGAGGAATTGTCACGACTGGCAGCTTCGCTAGAGCAGGCGAATGTGGCCTATCATACCGACGACGCGCCGGTCATCAGCGACGCTGACTATGACGCGCTGCGCCGGCGGAATGCGGCAATCGAAGAGGCATTTCCTGCGTTGAAACGCGCAGATTCGCCAAGCGAGCAGGTCGGTGCACCGCTTGCCGACGGCTTTGGCAAAATTGCGCATGCGCAGCGCATGATGTCTTTGGCGAATGCGTTTACGGACGCGGATGTCGACGACTTTGATGCGGGGATTCGGCGGTATCTGGGTCTGCCTAGCGATGCGCCGTTGGCCTATACGGCGGAACCCAAAATCGATGGTCTGTCGCTGTCGCTGCGGTATGAGGGTGGCATCCTGCAACAGGCCGCCACCCGCGGCGATGGCGCAATCGGCGAAAATGTGACGGCGAACGCAAAAACGATCGCCTCTATTCCGCACAGGCTCACCGGCGCGCCTGACATCCTCGAGGTGCGCGGAGAGGTTTACATGCGCCACGATGATTTCGCGGCTTTGAATGCGCGGCAGGAACAGGCTGGGGCAAAGGCCTTTGCCAATCCGCGCAACGCCGCTGCGGGATCGCTGCGGCAACTCGACCCCGGCATCACCGCCGCCCGCACATTGCATTTCTTCGCCTATGCTTGGGGCGAAATTTCCACCCCTTTGGCTGAAACGCAAAGCGGCGCAATTGAACGGCTCGGCGCTTTGGGCTTTGACGTGAACCCGCTCACGCAGCTGTGCGAGAACCCGGCGCAGATGATGGCGCATTACAACCAGATCGCGGCTGATCGCGCATCGCTGGGCTATGACATCGACGGCGTTGTTTATAAATTGGACGATTTGGCGCTGCAACGGCGGCTTGGTTTCCGCTCTACCACGCCGCGGTGGGCCATCGCGCATAAATTTCCGGCGGAACTGGCTTGGACGCAGCTTGATGGGATCGACATTCAGGTCGGCCGCACGGGGGCATTATCGCCTGTCGCGCGGCTTGTCCCGGTGACTGTTGGCGGTGTGGTCGTGTCCAACGCGACCCTGCATAACGAAGACTACATCGCAGGCCGCGCTGGTGACGGCACGGCGATCCGGGGTGGGCGCGATATCCGCGTGGGCGACTGGGTCGAAGTCTACCGCGCGGGCGACGTCATCCCCAAGATCCGCGATATTGACCTTGCGCGCCGGCCTACGGACGCCGTGCCGTTTGCCTTTCCGACGGTTTGTCCAGAGTGTGGATCGGACGCCGTGCGCGAAGATGGCGATTCCGTGCGCCGCTGCACCGGCGGCTTGATTTGTCCCGCGCAAGCCGTTGAAAAATTGCGCCATTTTGTGGGTCGGGCTGCTTTCGATATTGAAGGTCTTGGCGCGAAACAGGTCGAGTATTTCTTTGCCGATCCCAGCCTGCCGATCCGCGAGCCTGCGGATATCTTTACGCTGCAGGCGCGGGATAAGGCGCAGCTTACCAAACTCTCCAACCGCGATGGCTTTGGCGACACCAGCGCCCGTAATCTGTTCCAAGCGATCGACGAAAAACGCGATATCCCCTTGAATCGCCTCATCTTTGCGCTTGGCGTTCGCCACGTCGGCGAAGTCGCCGCTGCCGACCTCGCCCAGCATTTCAGCACGTGGGAGGCATTGGTGGCGAGCATTGATGCCGCCCGTCCAGCGGCGCGCGCGCATCTGGACGCTGACGCGGCCGAGGTAGCAGAGCGGGCCGCCGCTGCGGATGCGGGCCGCCGCGCGCGTATTAAGCCAGTGCGCGATTTGGCATGGCAAGGTACTGATCCGGAAGCAAAATCCGCTTGGGATGCGCTGATCGGGATCGAAGGAATAGGTGCCTCTGTCGCGGTGTCGCTTGTGACGACGTTTCAGCAAGAGGCCGAGCGCGCGTCGATCGATCGCCTTGTCGCCGAGTTGCGCGTGCAGCCAGTCGCCCCGCGTGCGGCGTCGGACAGCCCAGTCGCGGGCAAAACTGTCGTCTTTACCGGCACGCTCGAGAAAATGACCCGCGCCGAAGCCAAAGCCCGCGCCGAGGCGCTGGGAGCCAAGGTTGCAGGCTCTGTCAGCGCCAAAACGGACCTGCTGATCGCGGGGCCGGGGGCGGGGGCAAAGGCGACAAAGGCGGCGGATCTGGGGGTCGAGGTGATCAATGAGGACGACTGGCTCGCCCTGATCGGTGACGCATGACCGGCCGGCCAGAGGTTCTGTTTCCGCTGTTTGGCGCGCTGACCGCGCTAAAAGGGGTGGGCGATAAAACCGCGCAATTACTGGAACATATGGCCATCACCCGGCCCCGCGACATGTTGTTTACCTTGCCGCAGGGCGGTATTGACCGGCAGGTTCGCGCCAGCATCCGCGACGTCGTGCCGCCCTGCACGGTGACCGTCGCCGTGACCATCGGTGCGCATCATGTCCCGGCCAGCAAGAACCGGCCATACCGCGTGACCGTGACCGATAGTGAAACGAGTTTTCAGCTCGTGTTTTTTCACGCCCGCGGTGATTTCCTGCAAAGGCTGCTGCCAGAGGGCGAGCGGCGCATCATCTCTGGCCGGATCGAATTGTTTGACGGGGTCGGCCAGATGGCGCACCCCGACCATGTCGTGACAGAGGATGCGGCGGCGGATATTCCCGCGTTCGAGCCGGTTTATCCGCTGACCGCTGGGGTGACGCAAAAGTTGATGTACCGGGCCACGCGCGGCGCGCTGGAAATGGCACCGCCGCTGGCGGAGTGGATCGACGGCCCTTTGCTGACGCGCGAAGGGTGGCCCGATTGGAAGGCTGCCCTGCAAGCCGCCCATGCGCCGCAAAGCACAAGCGATCTGTCAGCGCTTGCCGTGGCGCGGGTACGCCTGGCCTATGACGAGCTTTTCGCGCATCAACTGACCCTTGCCCTGGCGCGCCAGCAGATGCGGCGCAAACCGGGACGGGCAACGGTCGGGACCGGCGTGTTGCAAGACCGTGTGCTGGGGGCGCTGCCCTATAAACCGACTGCGGCGCAAAGTCGGTCTGTTGCCGAAATCTCTGCCGATTTAGCGGCCCCGCACCGGATGAACCGTTTGCTGCAAGGCGATGTCGGGTCCGGTAAAACTCTTGTTGCCTTGATGGCGCTGCTGATCGCGGTTGAGGGCGGCGGGCAGGGCGTGATGATGGCCCCGACCGAGATTTTGGCGCGGCAACACCTCGAAGGCTTGCAGCCTTTGGCCGCCTTGGCTGGCGTCCGGCTTGAGATTTTGACAGGCCGCGACAAGGGTAAAGAGCGCGCGGCAAAGCTGGCGGCGCTGGCCTCTGGCGAGATACAAATCCTTGTTGGCACCCATGCGGTGTTTCAAAAAGACGTGCATTTTCATGATCTTCGCTTGGCTGTTGTGGACGAACAGCACCGCTTTGGCGTGGCGCAGCGGATGGAGCTTGGGGCCAAGGGGCAGGCCGTCGATGTGCTGGTGATGACCGCGACGCCGATCCCGCGCTCGCTCAGCCTTGCGCAGTTCGGAGAGATGGACCTGTCGGTCTTGGACGAAAAGCCGCCCGGCCGCACCCCCGTCACCACAGCGCTGGTCAGCACCGACCGCGTGGACGAGGTGATTGCAAAACTGCGCGGCGCGATTGCCGAAGGGCGGCAGGCCTATTGGGTTTGCCCCCTGGTCGAGGAATCCGAAACCATCGACATGACCGCTGCCGATCAGCGGTTCAAATCCCTGCGTGCCGCCTTTGGTGAAGGCGTCGTCGGGCTGGTCCACGGCCAGATGCCGCCTGCGGAAAAAGACAGCGCTATGGCGCTTTTCGCAGCGGGTGAAACCAAGGTTCTGGTCGCCACTACGGTGATCGAAGTCGGGGTGAACGTGCCCAATGCCTCGATCATGGTGATCGAGCGGGCCGAGAGTTTTGGCCTTGCGCAGTTGCACCAGCTGCGCGGACGGGTCGGGCGCGGATCGGCGGCCTCTACCTGTTTGCTTCTGTATCAAGCGCCCATGAGCGAGACAGCGCAGCGGCGGCTTGCGATCCTGCGCGAGACCGAGGACGGATTTCGCATCGCAGAAGAGGATCTGGCAATTCGCGGGGCCGGCGACATGATTGGCACAGCGCAATCAGGCCTGCCGCGGTTTCGAATCGCCGATCTGGAACGGCAGGCCGCACTGATGGAAGTCGCGCAATCCGACGCCCGCGCCTTGCTTGCGATGGATCCTGCACTGGAAAGCCCGCGCGGCAAGGCGGCGCGCGTTCTGCTTTGGCTGATGGAACAGGATCGTGCGATCCGTTTAATTTCAGTCGGTTAGAACAGGTCGGAACATTTTGTTCACAAATGTTCTCAAAAAGTTCTTTACAGGCGGTTAATGAAATGGAACAAAGAGGCAACACCACAGCAACCAAAGGAGAGACCCCATGGCCAAGGACATCAAGACCGCGATCCACCGCAGCCGCGATACCATCCTGGCCGACGCAATCGGGGTCGCCGCACTGGTTGTTATGCTGTTTGCCGGATTGTCACTGCCTGCGATGATCTGATCTGTTTGCGCCCCGGCGGCGTTGCGTTTTGCCTGTCCCACACGTCAGACGCTGACTGCCTGTCCTAAGAATGATCAAGGGTTGCCTGCCCCGATCACCGCCGCTGGGATGCATCACTTACCGCCGCCACCTTCCCGGGTGAGCGGCGGTTTTTTTATGCAGGGTCGATTTTAGGCCGGATCAGGCGGTTGCGGTCGCATCGTCCAGTGCGGCAAGGGTGGCGTCAAAGGCCAGCATGATCGACGCATGGCGGTTCTTATAATCGCGCGCAGGCTCTAACACAGCAAGCCCGTCAAAGGGGGCAGTCGGGGCAGGGCCATTGGCGGTCAGCATCGCATGCAACTGATCGCGGCCTGTTTGCACAGCGGTCCGGTCAAGGCCCACAATCGCATCGCCCACGACAGAGGCCGCAGCCTGACCCAGCGCGCAGGCCTTCACGTCTTGGCCGAACGCAGCGATGCGGCCGTCCGCAAGCGTCACATCGACGGTCACCGTTGACCCGCACAGCGGCGAGCGTTTGCGCGCGGTGCCATCCGGCGCATCAAGGCGGGCGGTGTGGGGGATCTGCGAGGCCAGCGCCAAAATGCGCGTGGAATACAGTTTAATCATGTCGGTCTCGGCGCTCACCGGTTTGCCCTTTCACTGGTTGGTCCATAGATAGGGCGCAACAGTTGTTTTGGAAAGGTGACACCCATGTCCTTCGACCCCGCCAGCCTGCGGTTTAACGACGCCGGCTTGATTCCCGTGATCGCGCAGGACGCGCAGTCGGGCGAAGTCTTGATGCTGGCCTGGATGAACGCCGAGGCGATCACGCGCACGCTGGAGACAGGCGATGTGACCTATTGGTCCCGTTCCCGGGCTGAATTCTGGGTCAAGGGCGCGACATCCGGCAATGTGCAAAAGCTGATGGAGTTCCGTTTGGACTGCGACCGCGACTGTTTGTTGGTCGAAGTCGATCAAACCGGGCCTGCCTGTCACACCGGGCGGCGGTCTTGTTTCTATACCAAGGTCGAGGGCGGCGAAGAGGTTGTGACCGACGCGCCGATGGAGAGCTAAGATCGCCTGCAGCGGGCGCGTCTTTAGGAAAAACCGAGGATCAGGCGGATCGCGGGCAGTTTGCCATGCGGCGGGCGGGGTATGAGTTTATTTCGCCAGATGAAGGGGGAGCCCGACCATCTGGCGAATATCAGCGGGCGTCGCGCCGCCCTCCCGATAAGTGGCGATGGCGCGGGCGTCGTCGCGTTTGGCAAGGCGTTTGCCGGCATCGTCGCGGATCAGGCGGTGGTGGTGGTAGGTGGGCGTTGGCAGCTGCAGCAGATGTTGCAGCAGAACGTGGATTGGCGTCGCCTCGCGCAGGTCTGCGCCGCGCACGACGTCGGTGATGTGCTGGGCCGCGTCGTCGATCACGACAGACAGGTGATAGGATGTGCCCATATCCCGCCGAGACAGGACGACGTCGCCGATGTTGTCCGTCATGTGCCGATTGCCTGCGCCATAGAATGTTTCAGTATCAACGGCTTGCAGGGCTTTGTTCATGTCGAGGCGGAGTGCGGTATCCAGTGGGCGCGGGCCAGTGCGGGACTGAACGCGGCAGGTGCCGGGATAGATGATCCCGTCGGGGCCCATGGCCGCGCCTTCCTGCGGGGCGCTGGCGGCGGCGAGGATATCGCGGCGGTTGCAGGTGCAGGGATAGAGCAAGCCGCGGGCCCAAAGCGTGTCGAGGGCGGCGGCGTAGGCGGGCAATCGGTCCGACTGGCGCATCACCGGCGTGGGCCATGTGAGGCCAAGCCAGGCAAGGTCATCGTATATCTGCGATTCCCATTCCGGGCGGGCGCGGGATTGGTCAATGTCTTCGATCCGCAGCAGGAACGTGCCGCCCGCCGCCCGTGCCATGTCATGCGCAAAAAGCGCGGAATAGGCGTGGCCCAAATGCAGCGGGCCAGTGGGCGACGGGGCGAAGCGCGTGATCAAGCGGGGACGGTTTCCGTTTGGGCCAGCCAAGCGGTCCAGTCTTCTTTCGCGCGGTCGGTATAGGCTTTGTAGCGTTCTTTGCGGCCGCGGCGCCCGCCTTTGATGCCGGTGCCTTCGAGCGGGGGAAACAGACCGAAGTTCACGTTCATCGGTTGGAAGGTTTTCGCATCCGCGCCGCCGGTGATATGCGTGACAAGCGCGCCCATTGCCGTGGTGTTCGGCACGGGCGGCAGATCGATGCCATGCGCCTGTGCGATCGCAAGCCGGGCGGCGAGCAGGCCCATGGCGGCACTTTCAACGTAGCCTTCGACGCCGGTGATTTGGCCGGCAAAGCGGATGTTGGGTTGGGATTTCAGCCGCATCTGTCCGTCCAGAAGCGTCGGAGAGTTGATAAATGTGTTCCGGTGAATACCGCCAAGGCGCGCAAACTCCGCGTCCTGCAGGGCAGGAATCGTTTTGAAAACAGCCTTTTGCGCGCCGTACTTCATCTTGGTCTGGAAGCCGACGATATTGTACAGCGTCCCCAGCGCGTTGTCGCGGCGCAGCTGCACCACGGCATAAGCCTTGGTTTCCGGATCGTGCGCGTTTGTCAGGCCAACGGGCTTCATTGGGCCAAAGCGCAGCGTCTCGCGCCCGCGTTCCGCCATGACTTCGATCGGCAGGCAGCCGTCAAAATAACCTGCGGTCTCGCCCTCTTTGAACTCTGTCTTTTCCGCAGCCAGCAGGGCGTCGATAAAGGCCTCGTACTGGTCCTTGGTCATCGGGCAGTTCAGGTAAGCGGTGCGCTCGTCCTCGGTCTCTCCCTTATCATAACGGGACTGCATCCAAGCGACGTCCATATCGACAGTCTCGGCGTAGACGATGGGCGCGATGGCGTCGAAAAACGCAAGCTGGTCGGCGCCGGTTTTGGCGCGGATCGCCTCTGCCAAGGTGCCAGAGGTCAGCGGGCCGGTCGCGATGATCCACTGGCCCTCATCGGGCAGCTCTGTGATTTCTTCGTAGGATACTGTGATGTTCGGATGCGCCTTGAGCGCGGCGGTCACGCTGACGGCAAAGGGATCGCGGTCCACGGCCAATGCGCCGCCTGCGGGCAGGCGGTGCTGCGCTGCGGTCTGCATGATCAGACCGTTCGCCTGACGCATTTCCCAATGCAGCAGGCCAACCGCATTTTGTTCGTGATCGTCAGAGCGGAAGGAATTGGAGCAAACCATTTCCCCCAAATCGCCCGTGCGATGGGCAAAGGTCGCAACCTTGGGCCGCATTTCGTGAATGGTAACCGTAAGGCCCGCGTTCGCGGCCTGCCAGGCTGCCTCTGATCCGGCCATGCCGCCGCCGACGATGTGCAAATGATGTGTCATGCCCGCGATGTAGGACACCGCGGGCTGATTTGCAAAGGGTCAGAAGCGCGGCAGTGATTCAAACGCAGAACGGGTGCCGAATGTTGTGCCGCGTGCGGCGCCAAAGGACACGCTGGCACCAATGCCGATAAAGGTTGAAGTGTCCGTGTTCAGCGCACTTTCTTCACGGGTGGATCCGATTTTGGCGTAGAATTCCGGCCCTTGCTGCATCGCGTATTTCGCGCCGATGCTGACTTGGCTGTTGGTCACGTCGTTGTTGGTCAGCAGATCCAAGCCACCGATCGCCGAGATCCCGCGCGCAAAGGCGTATTCGCCGTCGACGCCCAGCACGGTAAAGGTATCATCACCGTCCAAACGGCCGATATAACCGCCGATATCGCCGCCCATGAAATCGGTGCCAGCTTCGATGCCGATGGTGCTGTTCGTGTAGGTCGCGCCGTCGTCACCTTCTATGCCGTCAGAGGCCGAGAATAGGCCAAAGGACGCGATGTTGCTCATGTGATATGTCAGGTGAAGGGTCGCGTTTGCCGCCGTCGTGTTGATGTTTTCCAGCTTGTAAGCGGACAGGTTCAGCGCGACGCTAAAGTTACGTGCAAAGCCATATTCGACGCCGCCGGTATAGGTCGTGCCGCCGAAATCGCTGCCATCGGTGGGCGCGTTGTATTCGATCCCAAGATCACCGCCAGTGAAGCCTTGGGCGAATGCGGAAAGGGGAAGAGTCGCCAAAAGAATGGCGACGGGAACTGCGCGGTTAATCATGTCTCTGCCTCGTTGTTTTTTGGATGAGGCTTTTTGCCTCTTAGGCGCAAAAATACGGGGAATGTCTGATTTGTGCAAGTTCGGTCATGCCGGGCGGATGTGCCCGGCATGATCTGTGGCGCAAAGGCGTCAGAAGCCAGTGAGCGTGTGGGCGGAATCCCGCGCGCCGAAGGTCGCGCCGCGTTCTGCACCAAAGGTGTAGGTCGCGCCGATATTGGCATAGGTCACGTCGTCGGACTCGCCGGCCAGATCAAGGCTCAGGCGGCCAAGTTCTGCGGACAGGCCGATGTTATTGCCCAGATCGGCGGAAACACCTGCGCCGATACGGTCAAAGGACACAGCGTCGGTGAAGTGAATTTGGTCATAACGACCCATCACGGTGAACATCTCGTTCACGTCATAGCCAACCTGAACGCCAGCTTGGTTCAGCTCGAAATCACCAATGATTGCGCCGTCTGCGGCAAAGTCGGTCCCAGCAAAGGCGTCGCCCAGATCGATTGCGGAAATACCGAAGTAACCTTCGACTTTCAGCTGTGCAGCCTCGTATCCGCCTTCAACACCGTAGTATTTCAGATCGTCCCCGTCAGAGGATTCCTGACCGTAGTACATGCCAAAAGAGGCAAATTCATTCGCGTGATAAATGGCGTGGCCAGTGAACGCGATGGTGTCGCTGCTGAGCAGGCCCAGATCGGTGTCGGTGTAGCTTAGGTCGCCCTGAAGCGCGAAAACCCGGTCAAAACCGATTTCACCGCTGGCGGACAGATTGTAGCCCGAGGCATCGTAATCGCTGTCGGTCAATCCGCCGTAGGTGGCTGTCACGTCGCCGCCAGTCAGGGATTGGGAGGCTGCCGCAGTCGCCGCAACACAAAAGCCAGCAGATAACATAGCCTTGAAAATATTAGTCATTCTAACCCTCAATAAAAGGGCGACTCGTGGTTGGTCGCCCTCTACCTTGGGTAGAGCGGGCCATCCGGAAGGTGAATTGTGTGCGTTAACTTTTTGTTAACAATTCACCTTCCGTGGCACCTAGGTCACGCTTCGGGCTCACCCGCTTCTGGATCGGTCTCTGGCTGTTCGGCGATCCAAGCGACACTGACGACTTCTTCGCCCTTGGCGGTGTCAAACACCTTCACGCCGCCCGCCCCGCGAGAGCGGAAGCTGATGCCGTCGATGGGCACGCGGATCGATTGACCGGTCGAGGTGACCAGCATGATCTGGTCGGACAGATCGACAGGGAAGGACGACACCAGTGGGCCGCCGCGCATCGCCTTGTCCATCGCCGTGACGCCCATGCCGCCGCGTCCGCGCACAGGATAATCGTGGCTAGAGCTGAGCTTACCGGAGCCTTTTGATGTGATCGTCAGGATCAGGTTTTCAGCCGCAGACATTTCCGCGTAGCGTTCCTGGCTGATCGCGCCGGGTGTCACGTCGTCCTCGTCGTCGGACACCTCAGCGTCGTCGGCAAGGCCCGCCATTGCGCGGCGCATTTTCAAATATGCAGCACGTTCAGAGGCTTCCGCCTCGAAGTGGCGGATAATCGACATGGAGACGACCTTGTCGTCGCCGTTCAAACGAATGCCGCGCACACCGACAGAGCCGCGCGAGTTGAACACCCGCACGTCGGTCGCAGGGAAGCGGATGGCACGGCCAGAGTTCGTGACCAGCATAACGTCATCATCGTTTGACGCGATGCGGGCATTGATCAGCGTGTTGTCGGCCTGATCGTCCTCGAACTTCATCGCGATCTTGCCGGCGCGGTTCACATTGGTAAAGTCAGACAGCTTGTTGCGGCGCACAGTGCCCTTGGAGGTGGCAAAGACCACCTGCAGATCGTCCCACTCGGCCTCGTCCCGGTCGACAGGCATGATCGCCGCGATAGAGATGCCGGGCACGATGGGCAGGATGTTGACGATGGCCTTGCCTTTGGCGGTGCGGCTGCCGAGTGGCAACTGCCAGCACTTCAGCTTGTAAGCCATTCCGTCTGTTGTGAAAAACAGCAGCTGGGTATGGGTGTTGGCGACGAAAAGGGTCGTGACGACGTCCTCTTCCTTCGTGGCCATCGACGACAGGCCTTTGCCGCCGCGCCGCTGCTGGCGGAAGTCGGTCAGCGCGGTGCGCTTGATGTAGCCGCCAGAGGTGACGGTGACGACCATCTCTTCGCGCTCGATCAGGTCCTCGTCGTCCATGTCGGCGGCCCAGTCGACGATTTCGGACCGGCGCGGCACGGCGAACTGGGTTTTCACCTCGTTCAGCTCGTCGCGGATGATCTGCATGATGCGGTCGCGAGAGCCGAGGATTTCAAGGTAGTCGCGGATTTTCGTGGCCAGATCTTTCAGCTCGTCGGTGACTTCTTTCACACCGATCTGCGTCAGGCGCTGCAAACGCAGTTCAAGGATCGCGCGGGCTTGCGCCTCTGACAGGTTGTAGGTGCCATCGTCGTTCGCCGTGTGGGTCGGATCGTCGATCAGGGCGATGTATTCCAAAATGTCCTGCGCCGGCCATTTACGCGTCATCAAAGCCTCGCGCGCTTCGCTCGCGTCAGAGGATTTCCGAATAGTGGCAACGATTTCGTCGATGTTCGTCACAGCCACGGCCAGACCGCACAGGATGTGGGACCGTTCCCGCGCCTTGCGCAATTCGAACGCGGTGCGACGGGCGACAACGTCTTCGCGGAAGTCGATAAAGCAGGACAGGAACCGCACCAGCGTCAGCGTTTCCGGGCGGCCGCCGTTCAGCGCCAGCATGTTGCAGGCAAAGTTTGTCTGCATTGGGGTAAAGCGGAACAATTGGTTCAGCACGACTTCTGCGGTGGCGTCGCGCTTCAGCTCCACCACGACGCGCACGCCGTTCCGGTCGGATTCGTCCTGCACGTGGGCGATGCCTTCGATCCGCTTTTCGCGGGCGGCCTCGGCAATGCGGTCGATCATTGACGATTTATTAACTTGATAGGGGACATCGTCGATGACGATGGCCCAGCGGTCCTTGCGGATTTCCTCGGTATGGGTGCGGGCGCGCATGATGACGCTGCCGCGACCCTCTAGGTACGCTTTGCGCGCGCCAGACCGGCCAAGGATGACGCCGCCGGTGGGAAAGTCCGGGGCGGGGATGTATTCGATCAGCTCTTCACTGGTCATGTCGGGGTTGTCGATCAGCGCGAGGGTCGCGTCGATGACTTCGCCCAGGTTATGCGGCGGGATGTTGGTCGCCATGCCGACAGCGATACCGCCAGCGCCGTTGACCAGCATGTTGGGATATTTCGCAGGCAAAACCGTCGGTTCGCGGTCTTTGCCGTCGTAGTTGAACTGAAAATCGACCGTATCTTTGTCGATATCGTCCAGCAGATAGTTCGCAACCTTCTGCATCCGCACTTCGGTATAACGATAGGCCGCGGCCTTGTCGCCATCCATGGAGCCAAAGTTGCCCTGACCGTCGAGCAGTACCAGCGACATCGAGAAATTCTGCGCCATCCGCACCAGTGCGTCATAGATCGCGCTGTCGCCGTGCGGGTGGTATTTACCCATCGTCTCGGCCACGGGGCGCGAGGATTTGCGGTAGGGTTTGTCGTAGGTGTTATTGGTGTCGTGCATTGCGTAAAGAATGCGGCGGTGCACCGGTTTCAGACCGTCACGCAGGTCTGGAATAGCGCGGCTGACGATGACGGACATGGCATAGTCAAGATATGCTGTCTTCAGCTCATGCTCGATCGTGACCTGCGGCCCGTCATACGTCCACTTTGGAGTGGCGTTTTCATCATCGTTTTCAGGAGTTTCCGGGGTATCGTTCACGTGAATGCCTTATCCGATGGGACGTCTATATTTTGATCAGTTGATCTTAGCAGATACCTGATCTGGTGCGCAACGCCTAGCAGGGCGAAACGCAGGATCTGAGCGCTGCTGGGGGCGATTTTTTGCGTGAAAACCAGATTTGGGGGGCCAGCCCCCCAAGCCCCCCGCGGTATTTTTGACCAGAAGAAAAGGACCGTCAGGCGTGGCTGCGCGTTGGCCGATCAAAGACGCGGCGGCCAAGCAGGGAAGCGGTCAAATCCACCATCAGCGAGGCGGTTTTGCCGCGATCATCGAGGAAGGGGTTGAGTTCCACCAGATCGAGCGAGGTCACAAGGCCGCTGTCGCAGAGCATTTCCATGACCAGATGGCCTTCGCGCACGGTGGCACCGCCGGGGACAGTGGTGCCGACGGCGGGCGCGACAGAAGGGTCGAGGAAGTCCACATCAAGGCTGACGTGCAGCATCCCGTCCACGGCGGCCACGCGGTCAAGGAAGGCGGCCAGCGGCGTGCGGATGCCGCTTTCGTCGATCACGCGCATATCGACGACGTCGACGTTGATATCCAGCAGGGCTGCGTGTTCGGCGCTGTCGACTGAGCGCAGGCCGATCATGCAGATGTTGGCCGGATCGACGCGGGCGGGCAGGGCGGGGAAGGCCTCGAACCCGTCGCGGCCGATGACGTAGCCGACGGGCGTGCCGTGCAGGTTGCCGCTGTCGGTGGTATTGGGTGTGTGGATGTCGCTATGCGCGTCAAGCCAGAGGGCAAAGAACGGGCGGCCTGTTGTTTGGGCGTGGGCGGCCATGCCGGCTACAGTGCCTAAGGCCAGCGCGTGATCGCCGCCAAGAAAGATCGGCAAGCCGCGCGGTGCGGCCTGCTGTGCGGCGGCCATCAGGGTTTGCGTCCAGCCGACGTTTTCGGCCAGTGCGTAGACCTTGTCATTGGCGTGGGGCGCGACTTCCACTGCGGCGGGGGCGAGGTTGCCAAGGTCTTCGACCGTGTGCCCAAGGGCGGTGATCGCCTCTGCCAGGCCAGCGGTGCGGTAGGCGTCCGGGCCCATCAGGCAGCCGCGGCGGCGTTTGCCGCAATCGACGGGGGCCCCAATCAGGATGCAATGAGTCTGTGTCATGGTGATACCTTTCAGGTGCGGGCCGGTTCAGGTGCGGGCGCGTGCGGCGGCGATCCAGATCAGTACCAGCGCGGCAGACAGCAGGGCGTTCCACCCGGCCATAGAGATCGTAAACAGCTCCCAGCTGACCTGATCGCACATGATCAGGCGCGGGCCTTCGGTGGACAGCAAATCGCCAGCCAAGCCGCCGCCACCGCCGCCCGTGCAGGACGTGGGGCCGGGCCACCAGCCTTTTTCGACGCCTGCGTGAAAGAAGCCGATGCCGCTGGTGATGGCTGCGGCCACTGCGCCAAGCCATGGCCAGATGCGGTGCGGCACGGTGAGTGCAAGAACGCCGATCAGGGCCGCGGCGGCATGGGGCCAGCGCTGCCAGAGGCACATCTCGCACGGCAGGTAGCCGAAGAATTGAAAGACGAAAGCGCCGGCCAACAATAAGGCAGAGCCGCCAGCGGCGATCAGGATCAGCGTGTTACGCATTAAAGCACCTTTAAGACAGCGAAGCCGCCAACGAGCAGCACCATGAACACGGTAAAGACGAGGCCCAAGCGGCGCTCGATGAAGTCTTGGATCGGCTGGCCGAATTTCCACAGCAAGGCGGCAACAAGAAAGAACCGAAAGGCGCGGGCGATGATAGACGCCACGATGAACACCGGCAGCGATAGGCCCGTGACGCCAGAGGCGATGGTGATGACCTTGAACGGGAAGGGCGTGATGCCTGCGATCAGCACGGCCCATGCGCCCCAGTCATTATACTTGACCGCGAAAGCGTCGAAATATTCGCCCTTGCCGTAGAAATCGAGCACGGGCTGGCCAATCGTGTCGAACAGCGCCGCGCCAATGTAATAGCCCAGCAATGCGCCCAGCACCGAAGCCACCGTCGCGATACCCGCGATCAGGAATGCGCGGGACGGGCGGGCGATAATCATCGGGATCATCAGCACGTCTGGCGGGATCGGAAAGACGCTGCTTTCAATAAAACTAACGATAGCCAGTGCCCGCAGGGCGTGGCGAGAGCGAGACAGGGACATCGTCCAGTCGTAAAGGCGGCGGATCATGATGGCATCCTGTTGGTTTCAGGCGCGGTTAGGCCATGGAACCGGCGCGAAGGTCAAGTCGTCGGCGCGCAAAGCAGGCCTTGCGCATTGCAGCGACGCGATGTCGCACTATTGTTACCGCCAAGTGGCGAAAGGCCAAGGTTTAGAAGGGGTTTGTGATGAAGTGGCAAGGACGGCGGGTCAGCCGCAATATTGAGCGGCGCAGCGGCGGTGGCGGCGGGCGCGCGATTGGTGGCATCGGTGGGATCGGCGGTGTGTTGATCTTGTTGCTGGGCTGGTATTTCGGCGTCGACGTGTCGGGCATCGTCGGCAGCACGGGCGGCAGCAGCACGCAGCAGGTCGATACCGGCCAGATCACCGAAGCCGATCCCGAGGTCGAGCAGTTCGTCGGTGTTGTGCTTGCGGATACCGAAGACGTCTGGGCCGCCATTTTTAATGCGCAGGTTGATGGTGCCTATGTGCCGCCAAAGCTGGTGCTGTTCGACGGGATCACCCGTTCTGCCTGCGGCAATGCCAGCGCGCAGACCGGTCCGTTCTATTGCCCGTCCGATCAGGACGTTTATCTGGACACCGCGTTTTTCCGCACCATGCAGCAGCAGCTGGGCGCGGGCGGTGATTTTGCTGCGGCCTATGTTATTGCCCACGAGGTCGGCCACCACGTGCAGGACGAGCTGGGAATCTTGGGCCAGACCAACAGCATGCGTGCCCGCATGAGCGAGGCAGATTCAAACGCATTGTCGGTGCGGATTGAATTGCAGGCTGACTGCTATGCCGGGATTTGGGCGCAGGGCACGCAGGCAATGAACGGCACGTTGGAACCTGGCGATATTGACGAGGCGATGAATGCGGCTGCCCGGATTGGCGACGATGCCTTGCAGCGCAACGCCGGCCAGGCCGTCAGCCCCGACAACTTTACCCACGGCACCAGCGCGCAGCGCCAGCGGTGGTTTATGCGCGGATATCAGAGCGGTAACATGACCGACTGTGATACGTTTTCAGCGACGCAACTTTAATCAAAAATTACGCGCGGGCCCGATTGACGCGGGCCCGCGCCTTGGATACGTCAGCGTCACTGGCCGGTGTGGCGGAATGGTAGACGCAGGGGATTCAAAATCCCCCGATTGCAAGATCTTGTCGGTTCGAGTCCGACCACCGGTACCAAAAATCTCTGACATATTCGCCCCTTGGGGGCCAAGCGTGCCCTTTACGGGGCACTGTTCGATTCTGGGTGCAGGATGGCTATTGTGTATTGTTGTAAGACAATCAGGTGACTGTCGCGCGCTTGTTGCTGGGATCGCAACAAAGGTGGCGGTAACCATCTTAGATCTGCCACAATTTCCAGCATCAACCTTAAGTGGTTATTGCGTTTCCAAAAATTTCGCCTTGCATGCAGCAATGCAGGGCCCGGAAACCGAACTATACGAAAGAATAGTCAAGTTTTATTAAGAATTAAGCGTATCGCACAGATCGCCACTTGGCCGCACTGTTTTCGTAGATGAAACAATGTCGCGCCTTTCGAGGTATAATTCGTTTCGTATACGACCGTTTGAGGTGCATTTACGCGCGTTTTGTTGCTGGATGACACATTTTCTCCTTTTTTGGCCTCGTAAGGCAGAGTAATGCTTTAGGTGCCCAACTGGGGGGCAAAACCGGTCGATTGGGGCGGCCGGGCCGACATTTATAAGTGTCAGCGAATTTTGGTGTCTGCGGCAAAGGGTTCTTCCCATGCTAAAGATTTTAGTTGCCGCGCATAAGTGCGGTGAGGATTTTGGCACGTAATCCGTCCGGGGTTACGGCCGTCGAGCATGTGAAGACGCGCTGAGCGTCGTTAAGTGGAGATTTAAGATGACGAGTGTCACAACCGTAAATCTGATTTATTTAGGCAATTACGCCGACGTCGATCTGAACGAATGCGACTACAATGCCGAGATGGCGAGCAAGCTTATTGGCGTGTCCAAGGGTGCGGATGATTTGTCGCTGGTGAAGGCCACGCTGACGGACCCGCAGCATGACGGCGTCATTTCTGACAACGAATGCGGTTACGACACGGTTGCGTACAACACCGGCAGTGGCTCTGTCACGAACAAGACCGACAGCACCATGACGGCCAAGCTGAATGTCACGCTGACTGATGGATCTGTCGTTCAGATTGAAGCTGTGATGATCCAGCAGACCAACGGCGACCTTTTTGTCACCGACCTGCTGAACCAAGGCACGCTGGATAACCTGTCGATCGCCAACATCGAAGTGGCCCAGATCACGGGTGCGAATTATTCCGGTTGGTATTCCAACCAGTCCGTCGACAACACGACCTTTGCAAATGTTGTGTCGCTTGATGGCACCGTCGAAGGTACTGCTGGGAACGACGTGATCGGTTCCAACTACACGGGCGACCCCGAGGGCGACCGCATCGACAACAACGATGCCATCGCGTCCGGCGCGCAGCCCAATGACGATCTGGTCTACGGCTACGGCGGCAACGACACCATCTACGCTGGCGCGGGCAATGATGTTGCCTTTGGCGGCACCGGTAACGACCGGATTGATGGCGGTACTGGCGATGACACGCTGCACGGCGATTCTGGCTGCGACGTGATCACAGGCGCAGACGGCAACGACACCATTTATGGCGGCGCTGATGCGGATGCTGTTTACGGCAACGCAGGTAACGACGCGGTTTATGGCGGCTCTGGCGATGACTATGTCTACGGCGGCTCCGGCGATGACAAGGTTTATGGCGGTACTGGCGACGATAAAGTCTATGGCGGCTCCGGCGACGACAAGATCTATGGCGACGACGGCAACGACAAGATCGAAGGCGGCGTGGGCAACGACTACATCGAAGGCGGCGCAGGCAACGATTCTATCGACGGCGGCGCTGGCAACGACGTGATCTATGGCGACAGCGCTGATGGCTCTAACGGGCCGACCTATGTGCGTGAAAGCTTTGAGTGGTCCAAGGCGGCCGATCCAAGCGGCGACGGCACGGCCATCGACGACGGCGACAACCTGAAGGGCGGCTTTAGCCAAGACACAGGCAACGTCACCGTGACGTTCAGCCAGTCCGCCGCGAATGAATATCCCGCGACGACGTTTGAGACAGAGGCCGAAAACGTCTCCGGCATCAATTCCGGCACTGAAACGGTGAACACCCACAGCTCGCTCGACTCTGTCTTGGACAAAGACGGCGAGAAGGTGACGTACAACCTTGGCTTCTCTGATGACGTTCAGAACATCAGCTTCCGTATCAACGACATCGACTACGCCTCCAAAGTGCAGGTCTATGCCTATGACATGGACGGCAACCGCGTTGCGGTCGATATCTCGGCTGGCAGCAACGTCACCGTGCAGGATCTGGACGGCGTCGGAGGCACGGAAACGCTGCTGGCCAGTGGCGGCGGCGGCAGCACTGAGACTGACGGCAACTATTCCGCGCTGGTCAACATCGCGGGCCCGATTTCCCGGATCGAGATCGTGCACACCAAGGTGCAATCGCTGAGCCCGGGCAACAACGCTGGTATCAACGTCACCGACGTCTTCTTTGACGCACCGGTCGAAGGCTCTGGTGTGACGGGTGGCAACGACATCCTGAACGGCGGCCTTGGCGACGACATCATCTATGGCGAAGGTGGCACCGACTCTCTGTATGGCGGCGCTGGCAACGACGCGCTGTATGGCGGCGCGGGCGCTGACAAAGTCTATGGCGGCGATGATCGCGACACCATCTATGGCGGCGCAGGCGACAGCGTCGACGGCGGCGCAGGCGGCGATGATTACGACGTCCTCGTGTTGAACGATGGCGAGATCTACATCACCACTGGCCCAGATGGCACCGGCTCTCCTGTGTTGGACGCGGACGGCAACAGCTTCTCTGGTCGCGTGGTCTTCACCGACGCGAATGGCGTGCCGACTGGCGAATACATCGACTACACCGAGATCGAAGAAATCCGTGGCGGCACCCCGCTGCGTGATGGCACCGTGTTCGGCACCGAAGGCAACGACACCATGGGCGTCGGCTATGCCGATCCGTCCGATGGCGACTTGATCGACGGCAATGACGCGATCCTGGCTGGCGATACCGGCAATGACGACCTGATCTACGGTCTGGGCGGCAACGACACCATCAATGCCGGCGAAGGCAATGATGAAGTCTATGGCGGCATCGGCAACGACTCGATCACGGGCGGCAACGGCGCTGACACGGTTTACGGCGATGCTGGCAACGACATCGTCCGCGGCGGTAACGGCAACGACACCGTTTACGGCGGCGATGGCGACGATACCGGCTTTGGCGGTGACGGCGATGATTTGGTCTATGGCGGCGCTGGCAACGATCAGCTGAACGGCAACGCTGGCAACGACACCATCTATGGCGGCGCAGGCAACGATACCGTGTCCGGTCAAACGGGCGACGACGTGCTGTACGGCGATGCCGGCAACGACATCATCAACGGCGACGCCGGCAATGATGTAGCCTACGGCGGCGACGGTGACGACTATATCGACACCGCAAACCACGTCGATCCGGGCTTTGACAATCCGTATCCCGGCCTGACCGGCGATGCGAACACCCAGAACGATCTGGACACCGTCTTTGGCGGCGCTGGCAACGACACGATCATCACCGGCGACGATGCCGATGTGATCTATGGCGGCACCGGAAATGACCGGATCGATGCGGGCATCGACAACGACTACGTCGAAGGCGGCGAGGGCGATGATACGATCATCGGCGGCGAAGGCGTGGACACCATTTATGGCGACGCTGGCGACGACCTGATCTATGGCGGTCTGGCCAACGACACGCTGGACATCGTGGACCACGATGCAAACGGCAACCCGGTTGATCTGCTGCCAGACAACAACAAAGACACCATCTATGGTGGCGACGGCAACGACACGATCTTTGGCCGTGACGATGACGACACCATCTATGGCGACGCTGGCAACGACACGATCTTTGGCGGCATCGACGACGACGTGATCTTTGGCGGCGACGGCAATGATGTCCTTAGCGGCGATCAGGGCAACGACGTGATCAGCGGCGACGCTGGCAACGACGTGATCTCTGGCGGCATCGGTCTGGACACCATCTACGGCGGCGACGGCGACGACACGATCGCGTCGGGTGCGGATGCTGACGCTGTGTTCGGCGGCCTTGGCAGCGACCGGTTCACCGATGTGTCCTCTGGCGATGTGATCACCGGCGGTGAAGACCCCGATGGCACTGACGTCGATACGTTCAACTTTGATCAGGAAACTCTGGACAAGATCGACCGTATCGAGCGCAACGGCGGCGCTGGCGACAGCGAAGAGCTGCGGGAATCCGGCACCATCTACTTCAAAGATGGCACCACGGCGTCCTTTAGCCAGATCGAGGCACCGTGCTTTACGCCCGGCACCACGATCGCCACGCCAAAAGGCGAGCGTCTGGTCGAAGACCTGCGCGCTGGTGACAAGATCATTACCCGCGACAACGGCATTCAGGAAATTGCTTGGGTCGGCTCGAAAGAGATGACCGGCAAGGAACTGGCCGCCAAGCCGCACATGAAGCCGATCTTGGTGAAAGCCGGATCGCTGGGTCATGGTCTGCCAGAGCGTGACATGCTGCTGTCGCCCAACCACCGCGTTCTGGTGGCAAGCGAGAAGACGCAGCTGTACTTTGAAGAGCGTGAAGTGCTGGCAGCCGCCAAGCACATGACCGGCGCACAGGGCATCCATACTCTGGACGTGATGCGGACGACCTACATCCACTTCATGTTCGAGCGCCACGAAGTCGTGTTGTCGAACGGCGCTTGGACCGAAAGCTTCCACCCCGGCGATTATTCGCTGAACGGTCTGGGCAATAGCCAGCGGAACGAGATTTTCGAATTGTTCCCGGATCTGGCGACAACAGCAGGCGTAGAAGGCTATCAGGCGGCGCGTAAGTCCCTGAAGAAGCACGAAGCGCGTCTGTTGATGAAGTAAGTTCGCAGCCGCCGGTCGGCGGTGTGCTTGAAAGCGACATGAATGCAGGCTGCCTCTGGTAGCCTGCATTTTTTACAATTTGTTCACGCTTTTATGTTCCTAGGGTACGCATACTATCTATTTGGATAGCTTTAGGTCGTATAAGAATAGGTGATATATTTTACGTGCGTAAATAGTTCAAATCAGACTAGGCGCTTGACCAAGGACCACATGAATGGCGAATATTTCTGGTACGTCTAATCGCGACACGATTAACGGGACCTCTGGCGATGACACCATTGATGGCGGTGCGGGGTCCGACCTGATTTATGCCGGCGGCGGCAATGACACCATCTATGATAACGACAATTCCCCCGATACCGTCTATGGCGGCGCGGGCAATGATGTCTGGATCCCCTCGACCAACTCTCAAAATGGTGGCAGCGATCAGGTCTTCCTAGAGGATGGCGACGATACCGCCTACCTTGGCTACCTGACCGTCGGTCAGAACGAGACGATTGACGGCGGCGCTGGCAATGACACGTTCAACTTTTCCAATTTCCAAAACGCAGCGCTGAACGTCACGATTGAAAATAGCGGTACGTTGAATTTCAACGGGCAGCTGGCGTCGGAAAACGTTTATCTGAACTTTGAAAATATTACGGGTAACGCGGCCCAGAATACCCTGACGGGTAATGATAAAACCAATATTCTGGACGGCGGCGGCAATGACGACAAGCTGTATGGCATGGGCGGCGATGACACGCTGATTGGCGGCGCTGGTAAGGATTCGCTTTATGGCGGCACCGGAACCGACACTCTTTATGGCGGCGACGCCGAAGACCTGCTTTTCGGCGGCGACGGCAATGATGCGCTGTTTGGGGGCACCAGCCAAGATATGCTTTATGGCGGCGCTGGCGACGATACCGTGAATGGCGGCGACGGTGACGACAAGCTATATGGCGACGCGGGCAACGACACGCTGCTGGGCGGTCAGGGGCAGGATTCGCTGTATGGCGGTGATGGCGACGATGTGCTGGACGGGGCCGATGGCACCGGTCAGGACAACGATGACCGGCTATATGGCGGCGCTGGCAACGATACGCTGATCGCACGCGACGTACAGGACAGCCTGTATGGCGGAACGGGCGACGATTATCTGACGATCCTGAAGGACGGCAATATCGGTACGATCACCGCTGACGGTGGCACCGATCCGGACAATGGCGACTTTGACCAACTGGATTTGAAGTCAGGGTTGGATAACGGCGACTGGACCAGCGTTCGCATTTACAACACAAATGGGACGCTGATTTACGACAGCCTGAACCCCGTTCAGGGGCAGAATTACGATACGCTGCCAGAAAATGGCCGGGCAGAGCTGTTGAATGGCAACAACATCATTGGCCGCGTCAACTTTACCGAAATCGAAAAGCTGGTGATTTGCTTCACCCCCGGCGCGCGCATCATGACGCCAAAAGGGCAGATCGCTGTGCAGGACCTGCGCGTGGGTGATCTGGTGATGACCCGCGACCACGGCATGCAGCCGATTGCGTGGATCGGCCAGCGTAGTCTGTCCGCCGCTGATCTGCGCCGCGCACCCAAGCTGCAGCCCGTCCGCATCGCAGCCGGATCGCTGGGCGATGGTCTGCCGGAACGCGATCTGGTGCTGTCGCCGAACCACCGGATGCTGATCCAATCCCATCGTGCGGCCTTGCTGTTTGCCGAAAACGAAGTGCTCGCGCCGGCGAAACACATGGTTGGCACCGCTGGAATCACCCAGGCTGACGTGTCCGGCGTCACCTATGTGCACATCATGTTCGAGCGGCACGAGGTCGTGCTGTCCGACGGCGTTTGGTCAGAAAGCTTTCAGCCCGGCGATCACAGCCTTGGCGGTTTGGCGCAGAACCAACGGGACGAGATCTTTACGCTGTTCCCGGAATTGAAAACCACCGCTGGCGTCGAAGGCTATCAAGCTGCGCGTAAGTCATTGAAAAAGCACGAAGCACGCCTGTTGCTGCGGTAAGTTCGCGGCCTGCTAAACGGGGTTTGCCACCGAAATAGAAATGCGGGCCGCAGATACGTCGGCCCGTATTTTACGTCTGAACGCTGTGAATTTCTGTCGCTTCACAGCCTCCTATCCCCTTGGATAGCTAAGTGTAGCAACCGACTAGGCCCGGTTGTTTGAGTTTTCAACTGTGCAATATCTCGCTGTGACACCTATTTGGGGGAATAGCGGTATGGTAAATTTCAACACTTCGAACACTTTACTTAACGAAACGGTGGGCGGCGATTTTGCCGATGATCATGCCGATGATCACATTGACGGGCGCGGCGGATCGGACCCGAACCGTGGCGCCGCTCGGAACGACAATCTGACCCATCGTAGCGACGCGTCGCTGGACGCAGTCACTACAGACGGCGGCTGTAAAATCAGCGACATTGACGTGTTGGCCCTGCAGGCCGGGATCGACCGGGGTGATTGGACGGGCGTGCGTTTTTACTGCAGCGACGGTGAACTTATCTATGACAGCACGAACCCGGTCGCGGGTCAGGACGACAGCACCTTGCCGGAGAATGGCCGGGTCACGTTGATGGATGGCAATAACGTCGCATGCCACGTCAGCCTGTCCGAGATTGAAAAGCTGGTCAGCGGTTTTGACTTGGGCGACCGCATTGCCGCGTCGGGCCAAGAGGTGACCGACCTGGCCGTCGACGATATGTTTCTGACGCAAGATACGGATACACTCCCGATCATGCAGAACGATCAGCGCAAGTTGTCCCCAAGCGACCTGCACCGCGCGACCCAATCACAGACCAATCACGCGGCCGCCGGATCGCTGGGTGATAGCGTGCCAATGCATGATCGGGTGCTGTCACCGAAGCACCAGCTGCTGATAGAGGCTCAGCGCGGCGCGTTGCTTTTCGCAGAACTGGACCGAAAGCTTTCCGTCCAGAAAGAGCATGGTTGGCGGCGTGGGACCGGCGCCGGGGGCCGGAAATTTTGGACGGTTCGCAAAGTCGGGTACAAGATTTTGGGGCGGTGGATTTCAACCAGTTCGCACGTCGTTGAAAAATCGCGAAGCGTGCAAGGTGCGCGCGTGATCAAACACTTCAGCCGTTGAACGCGGCCCATGCTTCTGGCGTATCAAGGTCAAAGACCGCGCGGTCATCCGTAAACGGCACCAAGATTGTACGGGCGCGCAAGGGCCTCACCACACTTGCCCCGCCGTCATCGCCGCTCAGATCCGCGAATGCAGGCCGTAGGCTGGCGTCGAACAGGACCGGGTGACCCGGCGTGCCATCTGGTGCCGCGCCGCGCCAGATCAAAGCGTCCGGGTTCGCATCGCGGGCTCCTAGCACCACCGCCAAATCATCCGATGTGATCAGCGGCAGATCCGCCAAAACCATCATGAAAGCCGGGCAGGGCGGCAATTGCGCCACGGCCCCGCGCAGGGTGCCTGACTGGCCTTCTGCGGCCTCAGGCACCAAAAGCGGCGTGATGGGCAGACCGTCCAGCAAGGCCAGACGCTCTGCCGCGCGGTGGTTTAGCGCGACAAAGGTGTCGCCGACCGCCGCCGCCTGCATCGCAATGCGCCGCAGCAGCGGCTGGCCGCCCACCATCATCGACAGCTTATCCGCGCCGCGCATGCGCGACGATGTCCCCGCGGCAAGGATCAGGATTGGGATCATGTCACCTGACCCAGCGCGCATCTTAAGGAATGATACGCGTGTATTTCGTGCCTTCCAGCGTCGCGCCGATGCGCAGACCGGTTTGTGCAAAGACCACGGCGATCACGGGGGACAGGGACGTAATCGTCTCGGCCCGCAGCACGTCGCCTTGGTCGGCGGCAACATATTCAAGGTCAGCGCCCGCAGCCCAACCCATCGAGGCCCGGAAATCCGCCAGCGCGTTTTGCGTCATGAAAAACAGCACATGGCTGTATTGCTGCGCGCCAATCTGCAGTCCCGCAGAGCCGGAGGCGGCAGAGTAATAGTCAACAGTGGACCCGTTAATCTGCAACGCACCGCGCCCGTATGACCCGCCAAGGCCAAGGCCCAGTTCGGTCACCAGCGGCATTACCAATACGCCAGCGGCCTTTTGCCCCAGATCGCGCGTACCGGGATAGGTGTCGTACATGAACGACAAGGTGCTTGCGACCCGCGCGTCGATGGTCGATCCGCCGTTCTGGTTCACGCCATTGCCGCAAGCCGCCAGCATCGTCGCCGCGCCTGCCGCCACAAAGTGCCGCCGTGTTAAGTTTGTCATAATTGTCTGCCTCTATACTGCCATCAGCGCGTTTTCCGCACCTGTTATGGCGCAAACTATAGGTGGATCAATCTTTGCTGTCACACGCTAATTACAGCGCAGGCGGTTACATGCGGTTTAGCAGCTTTGCGGCTTCTGGGGCAAAGTAGGTTAGAATGCCGTCGCAGCCCGCGCGTTTGAACGCCAAAAGGCTTTCCATCATCACTTTGGGACCGTCCAGCCAGCCGTTTTGGATCGCCGCCTGCATCATCGCGTATTCACCGCTGACTTGGTAAGCATAGGTCGGCACACCGTACATGTCTTTGACCCGGCGGCAGATGTCCAAGTACGGCATGCCCGGTTTCACCATGACCATATCCGCGCCTTCCATCAGGTCGCGTTCCACCAGCCGCAGCGCCTCGTCGGCGTTGCCCGGGTCCATCTGATAGGTGTTCTTGTCGCCCGTCAGCGCAGCCGATGCACCGACCGCATCGCGGAACGGGCCATAAAAGGCGCTGGCGTATTTGGCGGTATAGCTCAGGATCGCGACGTCGATATGACCCTCGGCCTCTAACGCTTTGCGCATTGCGCCGATGCGGCCATCCATCATGTCCGACGGGCCAAGGATATCGGCGCCCGCCTCGGCCTGCGCCAGCGCCATCTTGACCAGCGCATCGACAGTGCGGTCATTCACAATGCGGCCATTTTCGACAAAGCCGTCGTGGCCGTTGATGTTGTAAGGATCGAGCGCGATATCCGTCATGATCGCGATCTCTGGCACCGCGTCTTTGATCGCGCGGATCGCCTGATTGCTGATATTGTCCGGTGACCACGCCAGCGCGCAATCCTCTGTCCGCTCTTCCATGCCGGTGTAGGGGAAGATGCACAGCGCCGGGATGCCCAGTTTATGCGCCTCTTGCGCGGCCTTCACGGCGCGGTCGACGGTTTTGCGCGTCACGCCGGGCATAGACGAAATAGCATGTTCGTCGTCTTTGCCGGCCATCACAAAGATCGGCCAGATCAGGTCATCGACGCTTAGCCGGTGCTGGCGCGACAAGCGGCGGATCGCGGGTTTCGCCCGCAGGCGGCGCAGACGTGTGGCGGGAAAGGGGGCAAGGGTCGGTTTCATGGCATCACTCTCATCTGGCTGGGCCTTTCTGTCACACATCTTGACCTTGCACGGAAAATTCCGCGCGGCAAGTCTGGGCATCCCCGCGCGGCGACACTAGGGTCTGAAAAACGTGAAGCAAGCCAGAGAGTCCGCGCAGTGAACTGGAGCAATATCCTCTTTCAGGTAATCGACCTGCGCTCGTTTTCGTCGGTGTGGTATTGGATCATGCTGGCGGTCCTGTGGTCGTCGGTCAGCTATTACGTGCTGGGTGTTCCGTTTGACCTGATTACCAAGGCGCGGCGTCATGGCGGCCAGCAGCAGGACGATATGATCGACCTGGTGCGCATTAACGTGAACCGCCTGCTGGGCATCGCCCATACCGCGGGCTTGATCATGACAGGTTTCGCATTCTTCGCCCTGACAACGCTGGCGCTGCTGGGCTTTTACTATGACGTGGAAATGGCGCAGGCGCTGTTTCTTGTCGCGCTGCCGCTGTCCATTGTCGGTGCCGTCAGCCTGTCCAGCGCGCGGAAAATCCGCACCGCTGATCCAGAGCCAGACCAGCTTTATGCCATGTTGATGCGCCATCGGCTTTGGACGCAGATCATTGGCATGTGCGCGATCTTTGTGACCGCTATGTTTGGCATGATCCAAATGATGGCGGTTGTGCGGGGACTTTAGGCCGCAGCCAGACCCCGTGCCGCGCCTTGACACCGGGGCGGATGCGGATACTTCACCTGTCATGGTCAAACACATCACGCTCGCCGGTGCGCCCGAAGGGTTCGACGCCCAACTGATCCTCAAGGAAATGGAGAGTTCCGGCCAGCCGGTCCTTCATGTCGCCCGCGACGACAAGCGCCTTGCCGCGATGCAGGCGGCGCTGGGTTTTTTTGCGCCGGGGATGCCGGTGTTTACCTTTCCCGCGTGGGATTGTTTGCCTTACGACCGGGTGTCGCCCAACGCCGATGTGTCTGCCGCACGCATGGCGACGCTGGCGGCGCTGGTGCACGGGATGCCGCCGAAGTTTGTGCTGCTGACATCGCTGAATGCCGCGACCCAGCGCGTACCTGCACGCGCCACGCTGCGCGAGGCGGCCTTTACCGCCCGCGTCGGGTCCCGCGTGGATGAAGCTGCGCTGCGCAACTTCCTAACGCGCATGGGTTTTTCCCAAACCGCCAACGTGATGGAGCCGGGCGATTACGCCGTACGCGGCGGCATTATCGATATCTTTCCGCCGGGCCAAAGCGGGCCGATCCGCCTTGATCTGTTCGGCGACACGCTCGACGGCGCGCGCCGCTTTGATCCCGCCACCCAGCGCACGACCGAAAAACTGACCGAGATCGAGCTGGCCCCCGTCAGCGAAGTCATTTTGGACGAGGCCGCGATCACGCGCTTTCGCCAAAGCTATCGCATCGAATTTGGTGCCGCTGGCACCGACGATCCGCTGTACGAGGCCGTCAGCGCAGGCCGCAAACATGCGGGCGTTGAACATTGGCTGGGCTTTTTTCAGGACGATCTGGAAACGCTGTTCGACTATCTGCCGCGCGGCACGATCACGCTGGACGACCAGACCAGCCCGCAGCGCCTTGCGCGGTGGGAATCGATTGCGGACCAATATTCCACCCGGATGCACGCCCTGACGCAAAAGGGGCGGATGGATTCCGTCTATAAACCTGCGCCGCCGCAGCAGCTGTATCTGGACGATGCAGCCTGGGACAAGGCCGTCGCAGATCGCCGCGTGGTGCAGTTCGCGCCGCTGCCGCAGGCGACAGGCCACGGCGTGCTGGATGCGGGCGGGCGGCCCGGGCGCAATTTCGCGCCGGAACGCCAGCAGGAAAACCTAAGCCTTTTCGGGGCTTTGGCAGGTCATGTTAAGGCGAAAGTCGCCAAGGGTCCGGTGATCATCGCGTCCTATTCCGAAGGTGCGCGCGAACGTCTGACCGGCCTGATCGAAGACGAGGGCATCGGAGAGGTCATTCCGGTCAGCGACTGGTCCCGCGTTGGCAAATCCGGCGTGCATCTGGCCGTCTGGGCGCTGGAAGCAGGATTCGAGGCACCGGGCGTCACCGTTATTTCCGAGCAAGACGTGCTCGGCGACCGTCTGATCCGTCAGAACAAGCGTAAGCGCCGGGCCGATAATTTCCTGACAGAGGCAAACGCGCTGTCTCCCGGTGATCTGGTCGTGCACGTCGATCACGGCGTCGGCCGCTTTATCGGACTAGAGGTCGTCACCGCCCTTGGCGCGGCGCATGAATGTCTGACGCTGGAATATGCCGAAAGCAGTAAACTTTACCTACCTGTTGAGAACATTGAGCTTCTCAGCAAGTTTGGCCACGAGGAAGGCTTGCTCGACAAGCTGGGCGGCGGTGCATGGCAGGCGAAAAAGGCCCGCCTGAAAGAGCGGATTCGCCAGATTGCTGAACGGCTGATCCGCGTCGCTGCCGAACGCGCCCTGCGCAAGGCGCCTGTGCTAGAGCCGATGGACGGCATCTGGGATCAGTTCCTTGCGCGCTTTCCTTATGCGGAAACTGACGACCAGCTGGCGGCGATTGACGATGTGCTGACCGATCTGGAAAGCGGCCAGCCGATGGATCGCCTGATCTGCGGCGACGTCGGGTTTGGTAAGACAGAGGTCGCGATCCGCGCCGCCTTTGTCGCCGCGCTGGCCGGCGTGCAGGTCGCCATCGTGGCCCCGACAACCTTGCTGGCCCGCCAGCATTATCAAAGCTTTGCAGAGCGTTTCCGCGGCTTTCCCGTCGTCGTGCGGCCCTTGTCGCGCTTTGTGTCGGCCAAAGACGCCGCCGCCACCCGCGAGGGGCTGACGAATGGCACCGTCGATATCGTGATCGGCACCCACGCGCTGCTGGCAAAGTCGGTCAAATTCCGCAACCTTGGCTTGCTTGTCATTGATGAGGAACAGAAATTCGGCGTCCAGCACAAAGAACGCCTGAAATCGCTGCGCACCGATGTGCATGTGCTGACCCTGACAGCCACGCCAATCCCGCGCACCTTGCAGCTGTCGCTATCGGGCGTGCGCGATCTGTCGATCATCGGCACGCCGCCCATCGACCGCCTTGCGATCCGCACCTACGTCAGCGAATTCGACACGATCACGATCCGCGAAGCCTTGCTGCGCGAGCATTATCGCGGTGGCCAGTCGTTCTTTGTCGTGCCGCGCATTTCAGACATGGACGAGATGGTCGAATGGCTGAAAACCGAGGTGCCAGAGGTCAGCTTTATCACCGCCACCGGCCAGATGGCGGCAGGCGAGCTGGATGACCGCATGAACGCGTTTTACGATGGGAAATACGACGTGCTGATGGCCACGACGATTGTGGAATCCGGCCTTGATATCCCGACAGCCAACACGATGATCGTTTGGCGCGCCGACATGTTCGGCCTGTCCCAGCTGTACCAAATTCGCGGCCGCGTGGGCCGGTCCAAGACGCGGGCCTATGCGTACCTGACGACCATGCCGCGGCAGAAACTGACTGATACCGCACAGAAACGTCTGCGGGTGCTGGCCAGCCTAGATAGCCTTGGCGCAGGCTTTACGCTGGCGTCCCAGGACCTTGATATTCGCGGCGCGGGTAACCTGCTAGGCGAAGAACAGTCGGGCCAAATGCGCGAAGTTGGCTACGAGCTGTATCAGCAGATGCTAGAGGACCAGATTAACGCGATCCGGTCTGGCGCGGCAGAAGGGTTGCAGGACGATGGCGAATGGTCACCGCAGATCAACCTTGGTGTGCCGGTCCTGATCCCAGAGGATTACGTGCCCGATCTGGACGTCCGCTTGGGCCTGTATCGCCGTCTGTCCGATCTGACGACCAAGGTCGAACTGGAAGGTTTCGCCGCGGAAATGATCGACCGTTTTGGCAAATTGCCCAAAGAGGTCAACACGTTGATGCTGGTCGTGCGGATCAAAGCCATGTGCAAAAAGGCGGGCATTGGCCAGCTGGACGCCGGGCCAAAGGGCGCGACGATCCGGTTCCACAAAGACAAATTCGCCAATCCGACCGGGCTGGTGGACTTTATCGGTGATTACAAAGGACAGGCCAAGGTGCGCGACAATAAGATTGTCGTCATGCAGGACTGGACGCGAGAGCGCGACAAGATCCAAGGCGCGTTCAATATCGCCCGTGATCTAGCTGCAAAACGCGCCGAGGCGTTGAAGAAATAGATTGGCAATACAACCAAAGGGATTAAGGGATTAAGGGGTTAAGGGTTTATTAACCTTTCCCTCTTTGGTGTGTTCATGTTGCGATTTGTTTTGGCTTTGGCCGTGATGCTGCCCGGTGCAATCAGCGCGCAGGAAATCGTGCCGCTGTCGCCGCCGTCCTTGCAAATATTTTTGGATATGGTGCGTCCGGTGCAATCATTCGATTGCAGTGATCGCAGCTGCAAGGCGCTGTCCAGCTGCGAAGAGGCCTGCCACAAACTGCTGGTTTGCGGTCAGGCCAAGCGCGACGGCGACAATGACGGTATCCCTTGCGAGAACCTGTGCCGCCGCCGCTGCTAAGACTTAGGGGTTCACGATAACCGTGCCGATCATGCCTTGGCCAACGTGCGGCTCGCAAAAGTACTGATAGGTGCCGGGTGTGGTGAAGGTCTGCGTAAAGGTCGCGCCGGGTGCGATTTCGCCGGAATCAAAAGGGTCTGCGCCGTTTGGCAGTTTGACGGCCTGCGCTTCAATTTGCGTGTCTGCAACAGTCGACACCGTATGTGTAAAGGTCGAGATGTTGCGGAATTCCACCGTGTCGCCCGAATTGATCGTGACCGCATTGGGCGCGAAGTTCAGCGTTGCGGTCATGTCGACGATTTTGTCGACGCCAGCAGGCGTGATGCCATCGACGGCAGGGCCGCTACCGGCACAAGCTGCGGCAAATGCTAGCGGGGCGAGGGCGAAAAGGACGCGCATAGGGGAACTCCAATAATATGATATCACCGGATGAACGCCTGCTGCGCGGCCTTTGTTCCCCTTAGGCGTCTTTTGCGATTTGGCTTTGAATATCGGTTATGATCTGAACCCACATTTCTGTCGGCTGCGCGCCGGGCACGGCGTGCTGGTTCGCGATAATGAAGGTTGGCACAGCGGAAATTCCCATTTCGCGGCTATGCGCATCGCGGGCGCGGATGTCATCCAGATCGGAATCGCTGGTCAGCAGGCGGGCGACGATGGCCGCATCTAGGCCTGCCTCGTCCGCCAGATCGGTCAGCACTTCGTTGTCGCCAATATCGCGGCCTTCGACGAAATAGGCTTTGAACAGCAGGTCCACCATCGGCGTTTGCTGCTTTTCAATGCCCGCCCAATGGATCAGGCGGTGCGCATTGATCGTGTTCGGCGTGGTCTTGATCAAATCAAGATTGATCGTCAGGCCTGCTTCTTCGGCCTTGCCGACGACGGGGGAATAGGCCTTGACCGCTTCCATCTTGCCGCCGAACTTGCCTTCTAGATAGGCGCGGCGGTCCATGCCTGCGGCGGGCATATCGGGGTTCAGCTGGAACGGGTGCCATTCGATCACAAAAGGATGGTCGGGAATTTGTTCTAATGCTTTGAACAGGTTGGCCTTGCCAATATAGCACCACGGACAGATTGGATCGGACAGAATATCAAGCTTGACCATGTGCGGCCTCCCATTCGGTGCGCAGCGCGCGGCGCAGTAGTTTATTGTTTGCGCCGCGTGGCAGCGCGGAGCGGTGGACATAAATGCGGGGTACTTTGTAAGCGGCAAGGTGCGCGCCAGCAAATTTCCCTAATGCGCCGTCGTCTATCACGTCTGGCCCGGTATAAAAGGCTGCAATCAGCGTCAGCGTGCTGGACACGCGCACTTCGGCGCAGGCGACTTCGGTGATGCTGGGGTGGCGGGCCAAGACGGCCTCCACCTCTCCCGGGCTGACGCGGGTGCCGCCAGCGTTCATCATATCGTCGGCGCGGCCTGCATAGGTGATGGCGCCGCTGGCGTCGCGGGTGGCTTCGTCCCCGGTTAGGAACCAGTCGCCTGCATAGCGGGCGGCGGTGTCCTGCGGCTGGCCAAAGTAGCCCAGCATCAGGCCGGGATCGCTGCGGTGGATCGCGATTTGGCCTGCATCGCTTGGTCCATCCGCGCCAATCAGCGCAATTTTCCGTCCCGGTTGCGGATAGCCCAGCGCGCCGGGCGGCGCAGGCCGCTGCGGGCTGCCAGAGATGAAGGTCGAGCATTCTGACATACCAAACGCCTCGTAGATCGCGGTGCCGGTCTGGTCCTGCCACGCAGCGCGCAGCGGCTCTGGCAGTTTTTCACCGGCAGACAACCCGTGGCGCAGGCTTGGGATCGCGGGCATCTGATGCCTCAGCATCCGCCTGTAAACCCCCGGCGCGGCTGCGAAAATCGTTGCATGGTGTGCGGCCATCAAGGCGGGCAGGGCACCGGCATCGGTGCCATCGCGCGGAATGATCGCGGTGGCGCCGATGCTCCATGGATCCATCAGGCCGGTGCCAAGGGTATAGGTCCAGTTGAACGCACCCGCGTGCAGCAGGCGGTCGTCTTGGGTCAGGACATACCAGCCGTCCCACATCATCCGCCGCGCCCAGATTGCGCGGTGCGCATGGACCACGGCGCGGGCATGGCCGGACGTGCCAGAGGTATAGACGATATAGGCCGGCCGGTTCGGATCGCCCATGGCGTAATCCGCCGGCGGCAGCGTTTGCAGGGCGGCCAGATCCAGTTGCGCCAGCACGGGCCAACTGCCACTTGGCGCGGCAACGCCGCCCGCTTGCACAATCAGCGCAGGGCGCAGTTCTGCCGCCATCTTGTCGACCTCGGGCACCGTCAACTGGGACGACGTCGGTACCGGGATTAGGCCCGCGGCGATGCAGGCAAGGTAGGTGATGGGAAAGTCAGGCGTATTGCCCAGCCGCAGCAGCACATGATCGCCGGGGCTTGCGCGCCCTAGCAAACCCGTCGCCAGCCCGCGCACGGCGCGTTCCAGCGCGGCATAGGTCCACACGTGCAGGCCCGGCACGATCAGCGCAGGATGATCCGCGCGCAGCTGCGCCTGCGACAGGACATAGGCTGCCATGTTGAATGATAAGGGGGGCGGGTTTTGCATGATCCTTGGCTAGCATGGCTGGGATCGGTTGCAAGTGCGCGATTGCGGCGCGCGTCATGGGCGTTGGTCTAATGGGGGTATCTCAGCAGGTTTATGCAACCCGCTGAGACGGTATTTCGGATCTTACGCGCGGCCCACGGGGGCGGCAGCGGCAGTGTCGTCGCCGAACTTGGCGTCGTCATCGCTGACGTCTTCGCCAGCAGGCACATTCGCGGCAGAGCCGAGGATGTTCGCGTTGTCGTTCTGCTCGGCCATCGTGACGTCGATCGGCTCGCCGCCCATCAACCAGTCAGCAAGCTCCATCTGGGCTGCGACGCGGTCTTCGCCTTTGGATTTGGACAGGTAGTCCAGAAAGCCGTCCTGATCGCCGTCAATCGACAGCACTTCGGATTCGTTCAGGTTTGGCCACTGCGTCAGAATGCGCGGGGTGTAAGCGGCCCAGTTCTGTGAAACGTCTCTCCATTGCATGGGTATATTCCTTCTTGTTGTTCGTTGCGGGACCAACGGGCCGGGTGTCACTTCTGTTCCGATCAAACAGGCGCAAAAGGCCAGCAGCACCCGGTGTAACCCCGGCGCCGCATGATTGCGCAAGAATGAACGTCGGTCGTAGGACCTGATTTAACCCCGCAAAGGTGCCATGGGCGGCGCGGGGGACAGCGTGACTGCCGGATTGGCAAGGCTGGTCGATGAAGGCCACCAATAGGCCCCCCCATAACAAAGTGCAACCTGTGTCAGGGGGGGCTTGGCGCGGCTTAGATCACAACGTCGGCAGCACCAAGGGCAAGCTGCCCCGCGCCAATCGCGGTATTGCCCACAACGCGCAATGGCGTGCAGGCGCTGATGGCGGCAAGCGCCAATAGCAAGGCGGCTGCGCGGATCATTCCTGCCACCACCAGACGTCAGGCTGCCATCCGTTCCAGTCACCCCAGCTGGGGATGACATCGGGGTATGTCAGCTGCTTGGCATGGGCGAGGCGGCTGATATTCCACTGATAAATTGGAATGTAATAGCGGCCAGCCGTCAACACCCGGTCCAGCGCCTTGACCAAGGCCACAAAGTCCTCTTGGTCGGTCGAGGTCAGCAATTGCCCGATCAGCGTGTCGATCGCCGGGGATTTAACGCCCATCAGATTGCGCGATCCCGGCACGTCGGCGGTCTCGGACCCCCAGTACAGATACTGCTCGTTGCCCGGCGACAAGGACACGGCGACGCGGCCATAGGTCATGTCGAAATCCAGCGCATCGGTGCGTTCCTTGTACTGCGCGGAATCGATGGCCGTCACGGTTGGCGAAATGCCGATCCGCTTTAGGCTTTGCACATACATGTCGATGATCGACTGATTTTCCGACGCGCCGCTTTCCAGCAAGATGTCAAAAGTGAACGCCTTGCCTTCCGCGTTTTTCATCACGCCGTCTTGCACGGTCCACCCGGCCTGAGACATCATATCCAGGGCCTTGGCTGTCCCCGCGCGGTTCCGCTCTGATCCGTCAGAGACAGGCAGCGCGTAGCCTTCTAGCGTGCCGGGGATAAGCTCGTCTTTGAACGGCTCTAGCATCTCGGCCACGCGGCCTGTGGCGGGGCCTGCGTCCATGCCCAGATCAGAGTTCGACCAATAGGACGTGATGCGCGGCTGCGCGCCGCCGGTCATCGCCTCGTTAATGAACTCAAAGTTAAAGGCCTGCAGCATCGCGTCGCGGACCTGCCAGTCAGCGAACTGATCGTGGCGCGTGTTCATCACGAAGCCGGTCATGCCGGATGGGCGTTCGTGGCCCAGCACCGATTTAACCACATCGCCGCTTTGCACGGCGGGAAAGTCATACTGGCTTTCCCAGCGGGCGACGTTGAATTCACGGGTCGATGTGACTTCGCCTGTTTTGAACGCCTCGAACGCGGCGGTTTCATCGGCAAAGAATTCGATCCGCACCTCGTCCAGATTGTGCAGGCCCTTTTCCACCGGGATCGCATCCCGGCCCCAGTAATCCGGGTTCCGTTTCAGCGAGATAAAGCGCCCCGCCTCGAAGTCGTCGATGACATAGGGGCCGGATGTGATGGGGACCAGATCAAGCCCGCCTTCAGCGAAATCCACGCCGTCCCATTGGGCCTTTTTCAGGATCGGGCGCAGACCGGCCAGCATGACCAATTCGCGGTCTTCCACGTTAAAGGTCAGACGCACCGTACCGGGGGCGACCTCTTCGATCTTTTCGACCTTTTCCCAGAAACCGCGATAGCGGCCATGGCCTTGGGTGCCCAGCGTTTCAAACGACCAGATCACGTCTTCGGTCGTCACAGGGCTGCCGTCGGAAAATTTGGCCGCCGGGTTCAGCACATATTGCACCCATTCGCGGTTTGGTCCGGTTTCCACCGACTGCGCCAACTGGCCGTATTCAGTAAATGGTTCGTCTAAGGACCGCACCATCAGGCTTTCGCCGACCAAAAACCGCAACTGCCACGGCACGTTACCCTTCAGCACATAGGGGTTCAGGCTGTCGAAGCCGCCGACCTCTGCCGTGACGATCCGCCCGCCGGTGGGGGCGTCCGGATTGGCATAGGGCATGGCGGTGAAATCCGCGGGCAGGGCGGGTTCGCCATACATCGCGATGCCGTGGGCGGGCTCTGCGCCAGCCATGCCAGCTGTAGCAATTATCAAAGCCGCCAGCCCGGCGCTGCGCGCTAGGTGCCTTAGTGTCGTCGTCATGGTGCCATGTCCCCGTTCGTGATCATTGTTTCGCCCCACGCTAAAGAGGGTTTCGAGTCTTATCAAACTTTTAGCTTGGATACCGGTGCAGAGAAGATTATACAGAACTCACTGCTCGATAGGTTTCTTGCCTGTATGAAACCTGCCTCAATAACTACACCCCGGCTTCGCGCCGGGGTTTTTTTTGTCCAAAATTACGCGAAAACCCTTATTTTGTGGGTTATCAGGGCTTTACGAGGTGTTCCTCAGATCTGCAAGTCCTGACGATTCGTGCGAATCCAAAAGGCGGGAATCGGCCAAGAATCGGTCTTTGGGCGCGATGTTATTTGCGGGGTAGAGTGAATCAATTCGCTAATTCGGGGGCAGCTTGTTCCGCGTCGGTCAAAATTGGCCGACGGCTGAAACACACCTGAAACAGCCTGTGTTGTTGAACCTGCTGCGATGATGTTTGGACTTTTGCAATCAGATCGGGCATCATTGTGCAGGTGCAGCATTTTGCGAGGGCAAGGCGATGCGGGCAGATCAGGCAAAGCGGCGCGGGTTCAGCGGGCACAGGTGCAGCCGATGATCCGCATTAACCTTGGGCTGCAAGGCGGCGGCGCACATGGCGCGTTTACCTGGGGCGTGCTCGACCGCCTGATCGAAGAAACCGACATCGAAATCGCAGCAATTTCAGGCACATCCGCTGGCGCGATGAACGCCGCCGCCTATAAGGCCGGGCTGATCGAGGGCGGGCGCGACGGGGCCAAGGCACGGCTGGATTGGTTCTGGGAAAAGGTCGGTGCGGTCAACACGCCCTTTTTACAGGACTGGCTATCCGCGCTGTCGCCGACGGTGCGCGGCATCGCGACTCTGCTGGAATTATCCCCCGGCTATCAGGCGTTCGACGCCGCCTCTCGCGTCGTGTCGCCCTATATCTACGGCCCGCTTTTGCGCAATCCGCTGGCTGCGATCTTGGCCGAGATGAGCTTTGATCACGTGTGCAGTACCAAAGGCCCGCAGCTGTTCGTCGGCGCCACCAACGTGCGCACCGGGCGCATCCGCGTGTTTTCCGGGACCGAAATCAGCGACGCTGCCCTCATGGCCTCTGCCTGTTTGCCGACGCTGTTTCAGGCGGTCGAAATCGACGATCCGTTGACCGGCGAAAAAGAGGCGTTCTGGGACGGCGGCTATACTGGCAACCCGGCGCTGTTCCCTTTGTACGACAAGGACTTGCCGAACGATCTTGTCATCGTTGGCATCAACCCCATCATCCGCCGCACCTTGCCGCGCAGCACAGAGGCGATCGCCAACCGGATCAATGAAATCGGCTTTAACGCGTCCCTTTTGGCAGAGCTGCGGGCCATCGCCTTCGTGCGCGATTTGCTGGACACAGGGGTGATGCAGGCGGGCACGATGAAGCGGGTCATGCTGCATATGATTGAAGACGACGCGCTGATGAATGACCTGAACGTCGCGACCAAGACAATCCCCGTGCCAGTGGTCCTGAAACAGTTGAAATCAGCGGGACGGGCGGCGATGGATACGTTCTTGATCAATCACAAGGACGATCTGGGAAAGCGTGAAACCCTTGATCTGAATGGGATGTTCAACTGATCAGCTTGATCGCCAGCGCCCACATGACAAGGCCGATGCCGGTGTCCAAAACGCGCCATGCGCGGGCGGATTGCATCACCGGACCCAGCAGCCGTGCGCCATAGCCGAGCGAGAAGAAGAACACGAAAGACGCCGCCACCGCGCCGCTGCCAAAGGCCCATTTGAGCGCCGCGCCGTGGAAATCCGTCGATACCGCGCCGACCAGCCCCAGCGTGTCCAGATAGACATGAGGGTTCAGCCAGGTAAAGGCGGCGGCCGTGGCAAGAGTGGGCCATAACGCCTTGGTTTTGCCTGTTAATTGCAGCGCATAGTCACCGCGCCACGCAGCAATCAGGCGCTGTAGGCCGTAAACCGCCAAAAATGCCGCGCCAGCGTAGGCCATGATCTGCGGCAGCGACGGAAACAGTGCGACCATCGCGCCAAATCCAAGCACACCCGCCGCAATCAGCAGCGCGTCAGAGGCGGCGCAGAACAGGCACAGCCAGAACACATGCGCCCGCGCCAGCCCTTGGCGCAGGACAAAAGCATTCTGCGCGCCAATCGCTAAAATTAATGAAAACCCGGTAATGAAACCTGTAAATGCGGCCGATATCATGCGGTGACAGGGGGCAACTTAGGATCCTTGGGGTTCGGATACACAAGCCCCGCCGAGATGACGAGCTTGGCCGCATCCTCGACGTTCATATCCAGAATGATGACTTCGGATCGGGGCAAAAATAGCAGGAAGCCAGAGGTCGGGTTGGGCGTCGTGGGCAGGAAAACCGTCGCGATTTCGGCCTCTCCCGGCAGTTTCGCGGCGATTTCGCCCTTGGCCGCGGTCGAGATGAAGGCGATGGCCCAAATCCCCTTGCGCGGATATTCCACCAGACAGGCGTGATCAAAGGACGTATCGCGCTGGCTGAACACGGTTTCGGCGATCTGCTTTACGCCGCTATAGATGCTGCGCACGACGGGCGTCCGATCAACCAGACGTTCCCCAAAGCGGATCACGGCGCGGCCGATAAAGCCTTTGCCCAGCCAGCCTGTGATCACGGTGAAAATCAGGAAAACAAAGACGCCAACGCCGCGAACATTCACGGCGATAGGCGGCGCGCCGTCTGTGCCGAACCAGCGATTGATCAGCTCGTCAGGATGCCAGCGGTTCGGCACAAACGGCCAAACCCAGCCGTCCACCCAACCGACAACGGTGTAAATCAGCCAAAACGTCAGGCCAATCGGGGCGACAATGATCAAGCCGGCCAGAAAATTGCCGCGCAGCCGGGCGATCACGCCGGGGCGGCGCGGGCGCTTGTTATCGTCGGGGTGGGGATCATGGGTCATGTCAACATCCGTCAGGTCCAAGCGCAGAAATAGGCTGTGCTGCCCGCACTCACAAGCGCGGGCAGCATGGCGGGCAGCTTATTCGGCGGCGTTGACCATCTCATTGGCAATCGCGGCGGCCAGACGGGCGTTATTGCGCACAAGTGCGATATTCGACGTCAGCGAACGGCCTTCGGTCAGCGTAAAGATCCGGTCCAGCAAGAAGGGCGTCACCGCCTTGGCGCTAATGTTTTGCGCGGCGGCATCGGCCAGCGCCTGATCAATGATCGGGGCCAATTCGTCAGCGGGGATCTGGTCCGCTTCCGGGATCGGATTGCAGACCAACTGGCCGCCGGGCAGGCCCATGATATTGCGCACGATCAGCGCGGCGGCGATGTCGCGGGCCGTGTCCATGCGCAGCGGGGCGTTCATGTGGGACGTGCGCGACCAGAACGCGGGCAGGGTGTCCTGACCATATGCGATCACGGGAACGCCAAGCGTTTCAAGCACTTCGTAGGTTTTGTTCAGATCAAGGATCGCCTTGGCACCTGCGGCGACGACGGTCACGGGCGTCTGGGCCAGTTCCTGCAAGTCTGCGCTGATGTCAAAGGACAGTTCTGCGCCGCGGTGTACGCCGCCGATGCCGCCCGTCGCGAAAACGCTGATGCCGGCCAGATGCGCGGCGATCATTGTGGCTGCCACAGTTGTCGCGCCCGTGCCGCCGATGGCGATGCAGGCGGCGATATCGGCGCGGGACAGTTTCGCGACATGCTCGGCTTGGCCAAGGGCGGTCAGGGTGTCGTCCTCTAGTCCGATGTGCAGCGTGCCGTCGATGACGGCGATCGTGGCCGGGGTCGCACCTGCATCGCGCACGTCTTGTTCCACCAGACGCGCGGTTTCCACGTTCTGCGGGTACGGCATGCCGTGGGTGATGATCGTGCTTTCAAGGGCGACGATGGCGGTGCCGGCGTCCAGCGCTTTTTGCACTTCTGCGCTGTAAGTCATTGGGATCATAGGGGAGTCTCTCCGGATACGTAGGTTGCCGCCGCATCTAGCGCGCGGGCAAGGGCGGCGGGGCGATCAAGGCCCTGCCGTTCGGACGCGATATGCGCGGCCATGAAGGTGTCGCCAGCGCCAGTGACGCGGGTGACAAGGACGGCGGGCGGGTGGGCTGTAATCACATCGCCAGCGGTGCCCTCGGACGCGGCGCGGCCGCCGTCGGTGACCAGCACCCGGTACGCACCGCGTTCCAGCAAGGCGGTGCAGGCGCTGGCACTGTCGTCGAAATGGGTCTGGCACAGCAGACCCGCTTCTTCGAGGTTCACGTAAAGCGTCGCGGACGGATGGCCCAGCAGGGCAAGCAGGCGTTCCGCTTTCCCCGGCGATGCAGGTGCCACGCGCAGATCGGCGGCGGCGAACAAAGGCGAGGCGGCGATGATACGCAGCAGATCGTCGGTCAGGTTGCCGTCGAGCGCGATCAGGCCCGCATAGGGTGCCTCTGCCGTGCCAAGGCGGCCATCGGCCATGGCGCGCAGAATTTTGTCGCCCGCCGCCTCGAGCGAGTGGGCGTCGGCGATGGCGGCGATCAAGCCGTTGGCCGCCTCGATCGCCATATAGACGTCTGTGGGCAGGTCATCGGATCGATACAGGAAATCGCAGTTCAGGCCCATGTTCTGGGATTCGGCGATCAACTCGTCACCTTCGGTATCGCGGCCGATGACGGTCAGCAGCGCGGGCTGCAGGCCAAAGCGTTTCAGCGTCATGGCAATATTCATCGCCACACCGCCGGGAAGGCGGGTGATACGGCCGGGCACGTCGGACCCGGTCCGCATGTGGCTGGCGGTGCGTCCGATCACGTCCCACAGGACGGAGCCGATGCACAAAATGTCGGGTGTCTGATTCATGCCGCCCTTGTCGCCCGACCTATCGCCGGGCGCAAGACGCGCGGATCATTCAGGCCAAGACCGTTATTCAGGAACCGCCCAAGTCATGTTCGCCCAAAGCGTTTCCCATAGCGCGCCGGTTTGGTCGGCCATCGCCTTGGCCGGTTCGCGGATCACCACGGCGTCGGCCATATAGGTATAGCCGGGTTTCACGGGGACGGTGACCATGCCCTGTGCGTCCGTTTTCAGAAACGTCTGCGTCACGGTGCCATTTGGTGCGCGGTCGTACACTTCGAACCGGACGTTGGCGCGGGGGGCGTCGCGATACCACAGCTGGAACCGCATCCCGTTCGACACGTCGTCCGTGTAGGGATTCGTCAGCGCGACGATTTCAGTCTCTAACCCCGTGCGGCTGTCCTGACCTGCACCATCGCCCACAGCGACAAGCGACTTGGAATAGCGCGAATAGATTTCTTTGAACGCCTCCTCTTTCAGGCCGCGGGCGCGGTGTGCGTCGATGATGCCCGTGAAGTCTTTATGTTCGGTAAACCGCACAAAGGTGTCCCAGTCTTTATAATCGACGGTGGCGTTGCGGGCTTGGTACACCAGCACGTTCAGACCCTCTGCCGGGTTCGCCATTTGCACGGCGGGCACATCGCCCACGCGCCCCGGCACGGCGGTGACCTGTCCGTCGACGACGTCGTCAAAACGCACGAAACGCTGGGGCAAAAACGGAAGGTTCGTGCCCGTATAGTCCGATCCATTGACAATCTGGGCGACCAAGGTAGCGTCCGGGGCAACGGTGAAATCCGTCGGCTCAATCCAGTATTCATGGGCGCTGACAGGGGACGCCAGAATGGCAAGTAACAGGGTAAGACGACGCATGATGAGTTCCTTTTGGTTGAAAAGCAGGGTGAGGCTTGCGCAGATATTGTCAAGCTTTGCCCTTGTCCTGCTCACGCTGGTGTCACCGGCACGCGCGCACGAGGTGCTGCCGTCAATCACTGATATGACGCAGGATGGATCGACGCTGGTCTTTGATATGCGTTTGAATATCGAAAGCTTTCTGGCGGGCATTAACCAAGCGGATGTGACCGACACGAACGAATCCGCGCAAGCGGCGAGTTATGACGAATTGCATGCGCTACCCCCTGATGCGCTGGACGCCCGGTTCCGCGATTTCTGGCCGGATATGGCGCAGAACATCACCGTACAGGTGGGTGATCAGGCGCTGCCTGTGACGCTGACGAATGTGCAAGTCGCAGATGTCGTCGACGAAGACGTCGCGCGCCTGTCCGACATCCAATTCACCGCGCCGCTGCCTGCGCAGGCTGATGCCGTGCAGATCGGCTGGGTTCGCCCCTATGGCAGCCTTGTCGTGCGCCAGATGGGCGTCGATGACCCCTATGACGGTTTCCTAGAGGCCGGAGAGATGTCGGCCCCTATCGCCTTGACCGGTGGCAACGCCATGGGCGCGTTGGCGACGTTCATCAACTATGTGCCCACGGGCTTTGACCACATTGTGCCCTTGGGCGTGGATCATATCCTGTTCGTGTTAGGCCTGTTTTTCCTATCCTCCGCGCTAAAGCCGCTGCTGTGGCAGGTGTCGGCCTTTACGCTGGCGCATACGATCACATTGGCGCTGGCCGCGCTTGGCTATGTCACCGTGCCCGCCAGCATCGTAGAGCCGCTGATCGCACTGTCGATCGCCTATGTCGCGGTGGAAAACATCTTTCTGCGCCGCCTGTCGCCGTGGCGCCCGTTCATCATCTTTGGCTTTGGTCTGCTGCACGGCCTTGGTTTCGCATCCGTGCTGGCCCAGTTCGGTCTGCCAGAGGCGAACTTTGTCCCTGCGCTGGTCGGCTTTAATATCGGCGTCGAAATCGGCCAAGTCTGCGTGATCGGTGTGGCCTATCTGTGCGTCTACATGGCCCGCGAATACAGCGAGAAGGGCACGCGCAGCGGCATGGCGGCGGCGCTTTATCTGGCCGCAGCAGCGGCAGTGCTGGCGATTGCGGTGCCGCTGTCGATCTTTGCGCCAGACCTGCTGGGTGATGTGTTCCCGCTGCTGGCGATCATCGCCGTTATGCTGGGCCTGTCCGGTGCGGCTGTGAACGTGGGGCAATACGACACCTATACCAACATGGTCGCGATGCCCGCGTCCGTTCTGATCGCGCTGGTTGCGGTCTATTGGGTGATCGAGCGGGTGTTCCTGTAACGCCCCAGCGCTTTGCGGCTTGACCGCAGGGCGCCCATTTGTGACTTTCCGCCCCAAGTTATGCGGGGCGGAGGCACATTCATGCTCAAGACATTCATCGGGGCCGCGGGCCTTGCCGCGCTGCTGGGCTGCGCATCGCCTGTACTGCAAAAGGCGGCGCCGCCGATGGACCGGGCGGCGCAGGCCGCGGCCTTTGCCGCCTCAACCCAGACCTATCTGGTTGGCACACTTGATCCCGCGCTGGACTATTGCATTGCCCATCAAAGCGGCGGAATCGCTGATCGGGCGGGGCTGATCGCGGCAGGTTTCGCCGCGACCAACAGCGCCACGATGACCAAACCCATCGCTGGCAATATTGGTAATCCGCCCACGGACGGCTCTGCCTTTGTGGTCCAGACCAGCGGCTGCACGATCCGCACCAACGGCTTTTCCATCGGCGGGCGCGATCTGAATGACGCTGTCGATGCACGGTTTGTTGCGATGGGCTACACCGCTGTTACCGCTAAGGAAAAGGGTCGCATGGGCATACCTGAGCCGTACCGCGGTTTCCGGCGGGGCGAACGGGTGCTTGGCGTCACGAACAGCACCTCTGGCGCGTCTGGTGTACCTTTCGTGTCCATCAATATGCAAAAGCTTTGACGCGGCGCGGCGCTGTGCCTATCCGCGCACATGTCGCGCCTTGCAATCGGCGCACGCGCCTTTTATAGGACGCGCACGTATCCCGCAGGCGGGGGCGGGTGAGGCGGGGAGAAATCCCGCACCATCCACCGGTTGGACCACAACGGTCTGATACCCCCGCTGAGGCTAAACCGGAAAAGGATAAGACCATGGCTCTTCCCGAGTTCTCCATGCGTCAGCTGCTTGAAGCTGGCGTTCACTTCGGCCACCAGACCGCACGCTGGAACCCTAAGATGGGTGAATACATCTACGGTTCGCGTAACGGCATCCACATCATGGACCTGACGCAGACCGTTCCTATGCTGGAACAAGCGCTGCAGCTGATCCGTGACACAGTCGCCAAGGGCGGCCGCATCCTGTTCGTCGGCACCAAGCGTCAGGCCCAAGGCCCGATCAAGGACGCCGCTGAAAAGTCCGCTCAGTTCTACATGAACCACCGCTGGCTCGGTGGCACGCTGACCAACTGGCAGACCGTGTCCCAATCCATCAACCGTCTGAAGCAGATCGACGAAGCTTCTGAAAACGGTTTCACCGGCCTGACCAAGAAAGAGCGTCTTGGCATGGAGCGTGAGCAGGGCAAATTGACTGCGTCCCTCGGCGGTATCCGCGAAATGGGCGGCGTGCCTGACCTGATCTTCGTCATCGACGTCAACAAAGAAGACCTGGCCATTCTGGAAGCACAGAAGCTGGGCATTCCTGTTGTCGCCGTCGTCGACACCAACTGCTCGCCCAAGGGCGTTGACTATGTCATCCCCGGCAACGACGACGCAGCCCGCGCGATCCAGCTGTATTGCGATCTGGCCGCCCGCGCTGCGCTGGACGGTATGTCCGCTCAGCTGGGTGCTGCTGGCGTTGACATGGGTGCCATGGAAGAGCTGATGGCTGAAGAAGAGGCTGCTTCTGCTGTTGACGCATAAGCGTCACGCGTAGCTGTCTATATCCATCGGGGCAGGGGCCTAAGGCCTCTGCCCTGTTTTCAAAGAATTTCCCCTATTCAGGAGAGTGAACATGGCAATCACCGCTTCAATGGTCAAAGAACTGCGCGAATCCACCGGCGCAGGCATGATGGACGCGAAAAAAGCGTTGACCGAAACCGATGGCGACATGGAAGCAGCAGTCGATTGGCTGCGCACCAAAGGTCTGGCCAAAGCTGCTAAGAAGTCCGGCCGCACCGCTGCCGAGGGCCTTGTTGCCGTCGCAACCGAAGGCGGCAAGGGCGTCGCTGTGGAAGTGAACTCGGAAACCGACTTCGTCGGCAAGAACTCCGACTTCCAATCGATGGTCAGCAAGATTGCAACTGCAGCAATCGCAGTGAACACCGTCGAAGAGCTGAAAGCCACGTCCGTTGATGGCAAGACCATCGAGCAGACCGTGACCGACGCCATCGCCATCATCGGCGAGAACATGTCCGTGCGCCGCATGGCGACGCTGAACGCATCGAACGTCGTGTCCTACGTGCACAACTCTGTTGCACCCGGCATGGGCAGCATCGGTGTTCTGGTCGGCTTTGACGGCGACAACGAAACGTTCGCGCGTCAAGTTGCCATGCACATTGCCGCAGCAAACCCTGCCGCACTGGGCGAAGCTGATCTGGACCCGGCCATGGTCGAAAAAGAGAAGTCCGTGCAGATGGACATCGCGCGCGAGTCCGGCAAGCCAGAAGCTGTGATCGAAAAGATGATCGTGGGCCGTATGGCAAAGTTCTTGGCCGAATCCACCCTGTTGGGCCAGGCATTCGTCGTGAACCCCGACCTGACCGTCGAGAAAGCTGCTGAAGAAGCTGGCATCAAGATCACCGGTTTCGTGCGTCTGGAAGTCGGCGAAGGCATCGAAGTCGAGAAAGAAGACTTCGCAGCCGAGGTTGCCAAGCTGAAGGGCTAAGCCCTTTTATCGATACGATATTTAAGGCGCGCTGGGTTTAGGCCCGGCGCGTTTTTTTGTGTTTGGGGGGGGCATTGTGATCCGCCCAATTGCGGACGAAGCAGGGCCATATATGGGGGCCTTGCCCGCCGCCGGCTGGTTCTTGAACCAGTGGCGCACCAACCGCCGGCCCCCCAGGATATTTTTGACGAGAAGACGTGGGCAAGCGGACGCCGTCGGGGCAGGGCGCTGTTTACCCCAGATAAATTTGTCCGGCGGGGTATTTCACACGCGGGGCGCTGCGGGTGGCGAGGAAAAATCCGATGGTCAGCGGGCCGACGCGGCCGAAGAACATCATCACCATGATCATCGACAGACCGAACGTATCCAACTCTCCGGTTGTGCCGCGTGACAGGCCGACCGTGCCGAAGGCAGAGGTGACCTCGAACATCAGGTCGATGAATTCGCCGTCGTGATTGATCGTCATGGCAAAGATGCCGCCGGCGACCATGATCATGCTGACAGTGGTCAGGGCCATGACCTTCATGATTTCTTCAAGCTTGAGGCTGCGGCCGAAGACGTGCAGCGACGATTGGCGGCGAAAGAACGCAACCGTGGCGAGGATGAGCACGATGAGCGTCGTGACCTTGATGCCGCCAGCCGTCGATGTGCTGCCGCCGCCGACGAGCATTAACATCATGGTCATAAGTGTGGTGCTATCGTGCATTGCGCCTGTGTCGATGGTGTTGAAACCAGCGGTGCGCGGCGTGACGGCTTGGAACCAGCTGGCCCATAGCTTTGCGCCCGGTCCCTTTAATCCGCCAAGGGTGCCGGGATTGGACCATTCTAAAAAGGCGAACATCACAAAGGCAAACGCAATCAGGCTGCCTGTACCGACGAGCATCAGCTTGGAATGAAGCGTCAACGCGCCCCAACGCCGTTTCTGATAGATGTCGCCGACGACGATAAAACCAAGGCCGCCGAGGATAAACAGGGCAGGGATGGTTATATTGACAATAGCGTCGTCCACAAAGGCACTCAGGTTGCCGGGGAAAAGCGCAAAGCCTGCGTTGTTAAATGCCGATACGCTGTGAAAGGCCGCATACCACAGGCCTTGCGCCCAGCCGAATTGCGGCACCCAAACGATGGAAAGGGCCAGCAGGCCGACGACCTCGCATAGGATCGCGACTGAAAAGATAACGCGCACGAGCACTGTCAGATTGTTCAGGGCCGTTTGGTTCAAATCTTCGCGCAGGATCAGGCGCTGCGGCATGCCGACCGGGATGCCCAAGGCTGACAGGACAAGCACGGCAAAGGTCATCAGGCCAAGGCCGCCAAGTTGGATCAGGATCATGATCACAGCTTCGCCGAACACGGTAAACGTCGTGCCGACATCGACCGTCGAAAGGCCCGTCACCGTGACCGCAGAGGTTGAGATAAAGAGCGCTGTGAACAGCGATACAGGCTGCTGGACCGAGATCGGCAACCACAAGACGCCGCCGCCGATGAGGATCGAAAACAGGTACAACAATGCCAGTGTCGCGGGCGGCGGCAGGCGAAACGTTTGCAATCCCAGACGGCCACGGGCGCTTTTGCGTGCCACGGTCACAGGCTCTCGGCGAAGTCGTGCAGATCTTTGCGTTGCCCAAGCAGCAGCAGCAAATCGTCACCTTGCAACGTGCAATCCGTGCTATCTTGGCCCGCGAATTCCGTGCCGCGCATGACGCCGACACACCGCAAATTGTAATCCTTGGTGTGGGGCAAATCGGACAGCTTGCGACCTTCAAGGCTTTTGGGAATGCGAAAGTTTACAACGTGATAGCCATTGCCAAGGCTGACATAATCACGCACCAGCGGGTTGTTCAGCACCTGCGCGATATGTTGGCCGACCTCCAGCTCTGGATGAATGACGCGGTCAACGCCAAGCTTGAGTAGGATACGGTGATGGGTCTTGGTCCGCGCTTTTGCCCAGACGATGGGCACGCCGATCAGTTTCAGGTTCATGACCGCAAGGATCGACGCCTCTAGATCGTCGCCCATGGCGACCAAGCCAACGTCGCAATCGCCGATCCCAGCCTCGCGCAGCGCCGCATCATCACGGGCGTCGACAATCATGGCCTGAGATATCTTGTCCGCCATATTGGTCACGGCTTGTTCGTTCACGTCGATGCCGATGATATGGTTTCCAAAGCGCGCTAGCTCGTTCGCGACGGTGCTGCCAAAGATGCCAAGGCCGATGATGCCGAAGGTGCGTTTGCCGTATGCCATGACGATCTGTCCTGTTTCGTGCAGTTCAAGGCAGTCATAATACTTTGGGGGCGCAGTGAAAGTAAGAAGTTCAAAGCAACTGTGGCAAGGCTATATATCACATAATACTGATTATACGTCCCATGGATCTGCACAGGGCACATTCTAAACTGGGTTGCGACAAATCCCCTATCTTGCTGGAAAGCAAGGAGAACGGAAGATGGCCCACACAGAGTTAGGTTTGCGTGAGAGACGCACAATTGAAGATATGTTGAATGCGAAGATGTCGGTAGACAAAATCGCTGCTGAGATCGGCAGGCATCGTTCAACCGTGTTCCGAGAGATCAAACGGAACAGGTTCGTCGATCATGAGTTGCCGAAGCTGAATGGCTACTACGGAATGAATGCGCAGCGGTCAGCAATGACTCGGCGTGCGCGGCGTCGCAAGCTGGTGCGGTTTGTGGACTTGCGAAAGCACGTGATCACGCAGCTGGTGGCCGGATGGTCACCGGAACAGATCGCCGGTCGTTTGCAATATGATGGCCAACCATTGCGTGTGAGCCACGAGACGATCTATGCCTATGTTTACGGCCCGGATGGCCAGGCGGAAGAGTTGGCTCGTCACCTTCCGCATCGGCGCAAGAAACGGCAGCCACGCCGCCGACGCACACCGCGTGGCCTTGTTTTCCCGCCCGATCGGTCAATCCACGAACGGCCAGACTACGTTAAAACGCGTGAGACATTTGGCGATTGGGAAGGCGATCTGATGATCTTTGAGCGCGCGCAGGGCAAGACTAATGTCGCTTCGTTGGTCGAACGCAAGACGCGCTTTGCCGTGTTGTTCCGCAACAACGACCGCAGCACAACGCACCTGATGAACAAGCTGATGAGCGTGATCGAACCCCTGCCCCAATTGGCGCGCAAATCGATCACGTTTGACCGTGGGATCGAGTTTAGGAACTGGCGTAAACTCAAGCCAGGGATCGGAACGGAGGCATGGTTCTGTGATCCGCAGGCGCCGTGGCAGAAGGGATCTGTCGAGAATCTGAACAAGCGCGCACGGCGATATCTGCCAAGGGACGCGCCCGTGGCCGCACTCTCAAATCGAGATATGAAGTCGATTTGCGACCGCTTGAATGGCACGCCCAGAAAGTGCCTTGGATGGAGAACGCCAACTGAAGCATTCAGGGAAGAACTGATGAAACTGAGATAGCGGGACCTGTCGCAACGTACCTTGAGATTCCAACAGCAGCAAAGCCGAAATGTCACCTGCCTGTCAGCATCGCGATGCGTCAGACCCTTGCAGGAAAAGCGCCGTGCTTGTCTCCCGCTCAGAACCACCCGAACGTCACGCCAGCCACCAGCACGGCTGAAAACGCCGCCAGCCCGACAAGTCCAAACACGCCGTTCCAGCGCAAGCTGACAACCAACGGGCTGCGGTTCACGATCGCGCCGACGTAAGTGGCCGTCGTCGCCAGCGGCGCCAGGCATACGGTCAGCGTCCAGCCTGTCAGCAGCGCCAGCAATGTCGCCTGTTGAGAGATAAGCGGCGTGCGGGCCATGAATTCGGCCAGGATCACCACGCTAATGATCGGATGAAAGCCGACCATCGCCAGCGCCAGTGTCGCCCAGGCCAACGCCAAAACCAAGGCGACCGGGCCGCCGAAATCGACAATGGCCAGCAGCACTGGGTCCAAAGCGTCTTGTGGGACCATCGCGACCAGCAATGCGCCGATCAGGCCAGCCAGCGCGAAAACGCCGACTTCGTTCACGTAGCGCGCTGAATTTGCAACAAAATCGCCGCGCAGGCGTTTTGGGCCGAACGTGCCAAAACGTGCGAACGCCCAGATCAGGGCATAGATCGGCACGACCGTGACCAGCACCTCTTGGAAGGAAAATGGCAGGATCACATCGCCGCCGACGACCAGCAAGCCAAGCCCGACCAGATGTGCCAAGACCGCCCAAAGCCCCGCCGCGTCCCCCGGCGATGGTGGCACGACCACGGGCTTGGGCAAGATGGGGAATATGCGCCGTTCGATCACATCCATAACGGCCCCTAACGCGAGAAAACCAAAGGAAAACGCAACGCCCCACGGGGCGGCATCGGCCCAGTGCAGATCCGTCAGGATCAGCAGCAAGGTGTTCAGCGCGATGCCAAAGGGCGACCAGAACGCGATGGTTGCAAAGCCGCGCACGATGGCCGTCACGATGCGCCGCTCACGCACGTCATGCACGGCGCTGCTGACGCCGTTTGCGGCCTCCATTCGGCGTTGGCCCGCCAGCGTCATTTCGATCAGCAGGCCAAGCCCGCCAAGGTTCAGCAGCACGCCAAACAGATTGCCGCCGATCCCAAGCGAGACATAGCGCCGCGATGGCGGCTGGCTGGCCAGAAACCCGCCCGCCGCAGCAAAGGCCGCGTCATGCTGTGCCACGAGCCGCAAAAAGATTAACGCCACAAGGATCGAGGTCAGAAATGCCACGCGCCCTGCCGCCACGCCGTAGTCTGCCAGCGTGATTGTGCCGCTGACCCAGCCTGCCAGCGCGATCAGCACAGAGGCCGCCGCGAACATCTGCACAATGCGCGATGCACGGCCAAGGTTCAGCGCGATAAAGCACAGGATCAGCAAGGCGCTCAGGTCCGTCGCCAGCGGCTGATCCAGTAGGATGGACGCGATATAGGCAAAAAAGCCCCCCGCGAGCAGGATTGCACCTAGAACAGAGCCCGCAGGCGGCCGCGCCACTGCGCCGCGCAGGTCTGCCTGTGTCTGCGTCGCCATCCCCGCGCCCTGCCCTTAGCTGCCTGTGCCGCGCCGGTAGCGGAACGTGCCTGAGCCAGTTGCGATGACCGTGCCCAGTTCGTCCGTCACGGTGCCTTCGGCAAAATACGTGGATTTTCCGCCACCTACGCGGCGACCTTCACCCGTCAGGATCACGCCTTGTGGCCGCGCAAGGAAATTCGTCGTCAGCGTCAGGGTCATCACCATCTGCTTGCGCGCGGCGTCCCCGGTATAAGAGCCCGCATATCCCATCACCGTATCCAGAATGACCGCATAGAGCCCGCCATGCGGGATGCCGTAGCGGTTCATCAGCTCTGGCCGAAGGGGCAAGCGAAAGCGCGAAATCCCCTCGTCCCAATGGGTCATGGTCATGCCGATCAGCGATTGCATCGGATAGCTATCCTCGACCAATGCGGGGTCTAGGTGGTCTGCTGTGTGTGTCATCATTCGTCCTGCGTGGCGTTAAGACCCTGCTGCGCGAAGAGCGGCACATAAGCCCCGAGCTTCGCAGCCTTTTCCGGGTTAGAGGCATTCCCCTCCATCCCGCGTTTCTTAACGCCTTGCAAGATCGCGCCCATGCGGAAAAAGCAAAACGCGAGGTAAAAGCCGAAACCATTGATCCCGTCCAGCCCGCGCCGCTTGCAATAGGCCGCGATGAAATCAGCGTCGGATGGCAGACCCAACGCGGCCCGATCGACACCCGCCAGCCCCCGCCCATCCGCGCCCGGCGGCATGCGCCACTGCATGATCACGGCGGCCAGATCGGCAAAGGGGTGACCCAGCGTCGACAGTTCCCAATCCAGCACGGCCACAACATCGGTGCCATCCTTGGCAAACAGCAGGTTGTCGATGCGATAATCGCCATGCACCAGCGTGCGGCGGCCATCATCGCCCGGCGTGTTCGCCTCGAGCCAAGTGATCAGATCCTCCATTGCGGGGATCTCTTCGGTCGCGGTGGCGCGGTATTGTTTGACCCAGCGCCCGATTTGGCGCGCATAGTAATCACCGCCGGGGCCGTAGTCTGACAGGCCAACCGCCTGCAAATCGACATCATGGATCGCCGCAAGCGTCGCGTTCATGGAATCGATAATCGCCGCGCGTTGCGGCGGTGTCTGGTCTGGCAGACGCGGGTCGTCAAAGCTGCGACCATCCACGTGGTCCATCAGATAGAACGGCGCGCCAATGACGCTCACGTCCTCGCACAGCAGGTGCATCTGCGGCACCGGAACGCCCGTCCCCTGCAACGCCTTTTGCACTGCAAATTCACGTTCAACCGCATGGGCTGATTTCAGCAGAACGCCCCCCGGTTTGCGGCGCAAGACATAAGACCCCGCTGAGGTATCCAGACGGAACGTCGGGTTGGACTGGCCGACTGCAAAGCGGTGCACCGTGACATCGCCGCCGAGCCCCGGCAGACGGTTATCAACCCAATCGGCGACGGCGGCTACATTAAGATCATCTGCCATCTATTTGGTGTCCTTCACATATTTCTTTAACTCTGCCCGCGCGACCTGCCTGCGGTGTACCGCATCGGGCCCATCGGCAAAGCGCAGCGTGCGCAGTTGCGTCCACATCCACGCCAGCGGTGTATCCTGCGACACGCCCATGCCGCCGTGCATTTGCATCGCCTCGTCCACCACGCGCAAAGCCATCAGCGGCGCTGCGACCTTGATCATGCTGATCCAAGGCTGCGCGGCCCGGGTGCCGGCAGTGTCCATCATCCACGCCGCTTTCAGGCACAGCAGCCGCGTCGCCTCTATCTGGATGCGGGCGTCGGCGATGATGTCAAAGTTCGCGCCCAGTTCTGCCAGCGGTTTGCCAAAGGCGCGGCGGCTCACAGCGCGTTCGCACAGCAGTTCCAGCGCCCGCTCTGCTTGACCAATCGCCCGCATGCAGTGGTGAATGCGCCCCGGCCCAAGACGGCCCTGCGCAACCTCGAACCCGCGTCCCTGCCCCAGCACCATTTGATCCGCTGGCACCCGTACGTCCTTGAATTCCAAATGCATATGCCCGTGCGGCGCGTCGTCATGGCCAAAGACCTGCATGGGCCGCAAGATGCGCAGACCGGGCGTGTCCATATCCATCAGGAACATTGAATGACGCTGATGTTTGGCAGCCTCTGGATCGGTCTGGGCCATCACGATGACCAGCTTGCAGCGCGGATCGCCTGCGCCGGAAATCCACCATTTCTCTCCGTTTAGGACATAGTCATCGCCGTCCCGCACCGCTTGCAATGCGATATTCGTGGCATCGGATGATGCGATATCGGGTTCCGTCATTGCGTAGGCAGAGCGAATTTCCCCAGCCAGCAAAGGCTTTAGCCAGCGTTCTTTATGTGCCGCGCTGCCGTAGCGTTCCAGCACTTCCATGTTGCCGGTGTCGGGGGCGTTGCAATTGAACACCTCGGCCGCGAGGGTCGATTTGCCCATTTCCTCGGCCAGATAGGCGTATTCGACGGTCGTCAGCCCGTATCCGGCGTCGCTGCCGGTCAGCCAAAAGTTCCACAAGCCGCGGTCCCGCGCGGTCTGCTTCAACCCCTCCATGATCGCGATTTGCCGGTCTGTCAGGGCAAAGCGGCCATCCGGATGCTTGCCGACTTCAGCGGCAAATTCCGCCTCGACCGGGGCGATCTGCGCGGCGATCATGTCCTTGATCGCGGCGATCAGGGGCGCGGCGCGGTCGCTGATCCCTAGGTCCATAACATGCTCCATCCCATTGTCATATTTATACTATTCCGCATCGACCAGATGCAGATGTATCCACTGCGCGACAAGCGCGGGCTTGTCTTGGCCCCGGATGATAACCTCCACATCCCACGTCACCTTGACCTGCCCCGGCTTGTCCGTGTCGACCGCCTGCACCTGCAAATCTGCGCGCACCTCGCTTCCTGCGGGCACTGGCGCAATAAACCGCAGCCGATCAAACCCATAGTTGATGCTAAGCCGCAGTCCGGCAAGCGGCGGCAGCGCCTGTTCGGCCATGACGCTAAGTAACGACAGCGTCAGAAACCCGTGCGCGACCGTGGTGCCAAAGGGGCCGTCCTTGGCGCGTTCTGGGTCGGTATGAATGAACTGATGGTCCTTTGTCAGCGCGGCAAAGGCGTCGATCATCGGCTGGTCAATCAGGTGCCAGCCTGACTGAAACGCTCGGCTTCCGGCCTGTGCGCGCAGCTGCGCAATCGTGATATGCGGCGTGGTCATCCGGGCCCTCTGATTGGCGTGGACCTGCACCTTATGCCGCTGCTGGCCGGGGGCAACCCTTGCGATATTGTTTCCCCGCCCCCTGCGCGGTAAACCCACCGCAACATTGGATTGGAGCGGTACATGAGCAAGAGTGAAATCGGCCTTTTGGGGCTTGGTACGATGGGCGCGGCGCTTGCGCTGAACATCGCGGACAACGGATTCGACATCGCCGTTTACAACCGTACCGCGCGCGTCACGCAGGATTTCAAAGCCACCGCTGGCGATCTGGCCCCGCGCATTACCGCGACTGAAACGCTGGAAGACTTCGTCGCCAGCCTCAAGTCGCCCCGCGCGATTATCCTGATGGTGCCTGCTGGCGATGCCGTTGACCAACAGATCGCGGCGCTGCGCCCGCTGCTGGATGACAACGACCTGATCATCGACGCTGGCAACGCCAATTTTCACGACACTAACCGCCGGGCCGAGGCGGCAGGCGATAAGCCTTTCCTTGGCATCGGTGTATCGGGCGGCGAAGAAGGCGCGCGCTTTGGCCCGTCGATCATGGGCGGCGGCAACAAGGCGTCTTGGGACCGGGTCGCCCATATCCTGACCGCGATTTCCGCCAAGCACGACGGCACACCCTGCGCCACCTGGATGGGCGAGCAAGGCGCAGGCCACTTCGTCAAAGCTGTGCACAACGGTATCGAATATGCCGATATGCAAATGATTGCAGAGGTTTATGGCATCCTGCGCGATGGTATGGGGCTAGACAACGCCGCGATCGCTGCCGTCTTTGACCGCTGGAATACTGGCCCGCTGGCGTCTTACCTGATCGAAATCTCGGCCCGCGTGGCAGAAGCCAAGGACACGGACACAGGCCGCCCGTTGCTGGATATCATCACCGATGCCGCTGGCCAAAAAGGCACCGGCCGCTGGACCGCGATCGAGGCGCAGCACCTTGGTGCCCCCGTCCCCGCGATCGAGGCTGCCGTCGCCGCCCGCAACCTGTCTGCCGCGCGCAATCTGCGCCAGACGGGCGAAGACATCTTTGGCGCCGCCCCGCAGGCACTGGACGGTGCTTTGACAGTCGACCAGCTGGAACAGGCGCTGATTGCCGGCAAGATCATCTGCTACGCGCAGGGCTTTACCATGATCAGCGGCGCGTCAGAGCAGTTTGGCTGGAACCTGCCGCTGCCAGAAATCGCCAAGGTCTGGCGTGCTGGCTGCATTATCCGGTCGGTGATGCTGGACGATATGGCGACGGCTCTTTCCGAAGATCCGGACAAAAACCTGATGTTTGCCAACACCTTCGCAGGCAACCTTAAGGCAACGCATGGCGCATTGCGCGCTGTTGTTGCGCAGGCCGCGCTGCATGGTCTGGCGGTTCCCGCGCTGTCATCAGGCCTTGCGTATTTCGACACCATGCGCACCCACCGCGGCACGGCGAACATGCTGCAAGGCCAGCGCGACTACTTTGGTCGTCACGGGTTCGAGCGACTGGACCGCGAAGGCAAAGGCTTTCACGGGCCTTGGGCAGACTAAGGCGAGCCTGTCTAAGGTTTGACCACCAAGCCGGGCGGCGTCGTCGTCAGACGTTCGCACCCGGTGCCCGTGATCAGGATCGGCTCTGTCATTTCGATCCCGCCGTCATCAAGCCAAAGCGCAGGCATGAAATGAAACGTCATGCCCGCCTTTAAAGCTGTCTTATCGCCCGCCCGCAGGGACATGGTGCGCTCTCCCCAGTCCGGCGGATAGGACATGCCGATGGCATAGCCGACGCGGCTGTCTTTGTGAAAACCGTGCTGGGCCAGCGTGCCGTTAAACACACGGGCCAAATCCTCGCAGCGCAGACCCGGGGCGGCCATGCCAAGGACGGCCTGCGTTGCATCCGCGACGGCGGCTTCGGCCTTGCGATACGTGTCGGGCACATGGCCAAGGAACAAGGTCCGCGACTGCGGGCACTGGTAGCGCCTGTAAGCGCCTGCAATCTCAAAGAAAGTAGGCACATCGCGCAGCAGCGGGCTGTCGTCCCATGTCAAATGCGGCGCGGTGGCGTCGCGGCCGGACGGTGCCATTGGCACGATCGCCGGGTAGTCGCCCCAGTGGCCCTCCGCCCCCTCGATCCCGGTCGCCATGATCTGTGCGACCAGCATGTTTTTCGGCATGCCCGCCTCTGCCACCTCTGCGATGTGCTGATGCATCCGGGTCACGATAGCGCCCGCGCGGCGCAGATAGGTGACCTCTGTCGGTGATTTTACGGCGCGGCACCAGTTCACAAGGGCGGTGGCATCGACCGCGTCCACGTGGGGTAAGTGGTTTAAGATCGTCTTGTAAGCAGCTGCGGTAAAGTAATAATTGTCGAATTCAAACCCAACGCGCCCACGATCCCAGCCGCAGGCTTTGATCAGCGCGCAAAGGTCCAGCATCGCGTGTTTGTCCGGGTTCTGGACATAGCTGTCGTCGTAGCCGTGGATCGCTGTGTCCGGCATCCAGACGGTGCGCAGCGCGCCTGCGGCGTCCATGCCGCGGCCCCACCACCGCGGCGGCCCGTCTGGGCCGACCAAGACGCCTTGATGCACATAGAACGACCAGCCGTCATAGCCGGTCAGCCAGCCCATGTTGCTGGGGTCCGTGATGAAAAGGACGTCCAGACCGGCGCGGTCCATTGCTGCCCGCACGCGGCCCAAGCGGTCCGCGTATTCGGCAGCGTCAAAGGCGGGGTTCGGGTGGGTCATAGATTACTATGATCCCGCCCTGCCCGTTCTGGCAACGATTATCCGAGCGCGTAGCCCGCGCCGCGCACCGTGCGCACAGGATCGCTGCCGCCGCAGGCAGTAAGCGCCTTTCGCAGGCGCCCGACGTGCACATCGACGGTGCGCGTGTCGACATAGATGTCGCGGCCCCAGACCCGGTCCAGCAGTTGATCACGCGACCACACCCGGCCCGGCTTTTCCATAAAGGTGGACAGCAGGCGAAATTCTGTCGGGCCGAGTTTTAGCGCACTACCGTCACGGCTGACGCGGTGGGTTTCGGCGTCCAGCAGGATGTCGTCAAACGCCAGCACCTGCCCCACAGTCGTTGGCCGCACGCGGCGCAGCTGGCTGCGCACGCGGGCCATCAGTTCGGTCACGGAATAGGGCTTGGTGACATAATCGTCCGCGCCGGTTTCCAAGCCGCGCACCTTGTCGACCTCTTCGGACCGGGCCGACAGCATGATGATCGCAATGCCGCGTGTGGCGGGGTCGACCTTGAGCCTGCGGCACACCTCGATGCCCGTCACGCGGGGCAGCATCCAGTCCAGCACGATGACGTCGGGCGGATCCTCTGAGACCATCAAAAGCCCCTCCTCGCCGTCTTCGGCGCGGGTGACGCGAAAGCCTTCGGCCTCTAGGTTATAGGCTAAAACCTCGCGTTGCGCTTCTTCGTCTTCGACGATCAGAACGTGGGGTTGGGATGCCATCGGTTCACTCCGGGTGAGTCATATAGGCGGTTTTGTCGCTTTTCGGGCGCGCCTCTTCGGGCATTTCGCCGGTGATCAGATAGATCACCTGCTCTGCCATATTGGTGGTCAGATCGCCCATGCGTTCGATGTTTTTCGCCATAAAATGCAGGTGCATACAGGCGGTGATGTTGCGCGGGTCTTCCATCATAAAGGTCAGGAATTCGCGGAACAGAGCGTTGTACATCTGGTCAACGTCTTGGTCGTGCTGGCGCACATCCTCGGCCATCTGCACGTCGCCTTTGACGTAGGCATCAAGGGTGTCTTTCAGCATGCCCTGCACTTCGCGGGCCATGCGGCGCAAGGACGCCTCTGCCCCGGCGATGGGCGACATGTCGACAAGAACGGACGTCCGCTTGGCCATGTTTTTCGCATAATCGCCAATGCGTTCCAGCGATGCCGCCAGACGCAGCACGGTAAGCAGCGAGCGCAGGTCTTTGGATACAGGGGCCCGCAGCGCGATTGTGCGGGCAGCGGCTTCGCTGATTTCCAGCTCCAGCGCGTCGATCACTTTGTCACCGGCGCGGACCTTTTGCGCCAGTTCCAGATCGCGTGTGGCAAGGCTTTCGGCGGCCTGCAGGATCGCGTCCTCGACCAGTCCGCCCATTTTCAGGATCAGCGTGGTGATCGCATCAAGATCGCGATCATACGCCGAGGAGATGTGTTGTTCGTGCATGTCAGCCGCTCCTTACCCGATCCGGCCCGAGATATAGCTCTCGGTGCGGGGGTCTTCTGGGTTGGTGAAAATCTTGTCGGTTTCGCCGTATTCCACCATGTCGCCAAGGTGAAAGAACGCGGTCTTTTGGCTGACGCGCGCCGCCTGCTGCATAGAGTGCGTGACGATGACGACGGAATAGTTCTGGCGCAGCTCGTCGATCAATTCCTCGACCTGCGCGGTGGCGATGGGGTCTAGGGCAGAGCAAGGCTCGTCCATCAACAGCACTTCGGGTTCTGTCGCCACAGCGCGGGCGATGCACAGACGCTGCTGCTGGCCGCCGGACAATCCGGTGCCGGGTTCATGCAGGCGGTCCTTGACCTCTTCCCAGATGGCGCCGCGGCGCAGGGCGCGCTCTACGATCTCGTCCAGGTCGGTCTTGTTGCGGGACATGCCGTGGATTTTCGGACCGTACGCCACGTTGTCATAGATCGACTTGGGGAACGGGTTCGGCTTTTGAAACACCATGCCGACCTTGGCGCGCAGCTGCACGGGATCGACGCGGGGATCAGTGATGTCTTCGCCGTCGATCAGGATGTTGCCGGTCACGCGGGCGATGTCGATGGTGTCGTTCATGCGGTTGATGCACCGCAGGAACGTTGATTTGCCGCAGCCCGACGGGCCGATAAAGGCGGTGACGGTCTTGTCTGCAATTTCCACGCTGACGTTTTTGATGGCGTGCTTTTCGCCATAATATACGTTCACGTCGCGGGCAGAGATCTTGATGTCTTGGGTTCCGGTCATGGCCCTATCCATATGATACATATCTTCCATTTCAGCACCCTTACCAGCGGCGTTCAAAGCGGCGGCGCAGAATGATCGCCACCGTATTCATAATCAGCAAGAACACCAACAACGTGATGATGGCCCCCTGCGCACGTTCGACGAAGGCGGGGTCAGCGCGCTGCGTCCAGTTGTAGACCTGCACCGGCAGGGCCGCGGCGGGGTCGAACAGACCCTCTGGCGGCGCACCCGGGAAGTCGCGCACGAAGGCAACCATGCCGATCAGCAGCAAGGGCGCGGTTTCACCGAGCGCCTGCGCCAGACCAAGGATCGTGCCGGTCAGGATACCGGGCAGCGCCAAGGGCAGGACGTGGTGGAACACGGTCTGCATCTTGGACGCGCCAATGCCAAGCGCGGCAGAGCGGATCGACGGCGGCACGGATTTCAGCGAGGCCCGCGTTGCGATGATAATCGTCGGCAGCGTCATCAGGGTCAGCACAAGGCCGCCCACGATGGGCGCGGATTTGGGCAGGCCTGCAAAGTTGATGAAAATCGCAAGGCCAAGGATACCGAACACAATCGACGGCACAGCGGCAAGGTTGGCGATGTTGACCTCGATGATATCGGTCCAGCGGTTCTTGGGCGCGAATTCCTCTAGGTAGATACTGGCCGCGACGCCGATGGGCAGCGCCAGAACCAGCACAACCATCATCATGTAAAGCGAGCCGATGATCGCGACGCCCAGACCTGCCGCCTCGGGCCGGTTTTCCGATGCGTCGGCGTTGGTCAGAAAGTCCCAGTTGAACTTGGTGCGCAGCACGCCCGCGTCTTTGAGCTGGTCGGCCAGTTGCAACTGCTCTGGCGTCACGTTGCTGTCCAGTTCGGCCGAGGCCATGGTCACGCGGCCTTTGAAATAGCCGTCGATGCGCCCGCCAGCGAGGAAGTCGAACGACACGGTGTCGCCGATTTCCTCTGGGTTGGCCAAAACATAGCGGCGCAGCTGGGCCGACCCTTCGGGAGAGATCAGCTCTGCCGCGGTCTTGGGTGTCATGCCTTCGACGCCGATGTTGTCTTTCTCGAACACCGTCTCGAACGCCTGTTGGATCAGCGGCGCGTAGCCAAAGGTCGATACCTTGGCGATATCCTCGATCGCGCCGGTGCCTTTTTTGTCCAGCTTGGCGGGGTCCAGATAGATGTCCATCGTGATGAACGTCTGGCGGAACGCGGACGATCCGTTGATCAGCACAGAGGCCAGCAAAGTCACCAACGCCAGCACCGCGATCCCGATGGCCAGCACGCCATAAAGGCGAAAGCGTTTTTCAGCGGCGTTGCGTTTCTTGGTGCGGGCGTCTTGCACCATCAGCGATGTTTTCTTGCGCGGGCCGGGGGCCGCGCCTGTGGTGTTCAGGTCGGTCATTCGTACTGCTCCCGGTATTTGCGCACGATAACCAGTGCGATGATATTCAGCCCCAGCGTCACGACGAACAGCGACAGGCCAAGGGCAAAGGCAACAAGGGTTTCAGGGGATGCAAATTCCGTATCGCCGGTCAGCTGGCTGACGATTTTCACGGTAATCGTTGTCATCGCCTCGAAGGGGTTGGCGCTGATCTTGGCCGCGGCCCCTGCCCCCAACACGACGATCATCGTCTCGCCAATGGCGCGGCTGGCGGCCAGCAGGATCGCACCGACGATGCCGGGCAGCGCGGCAGGCAGGATCACCTTGCGCACGGTTTCCGAATGGGTCGCGCCCAGCCCCGACGATCCGTCGCGCATAGCCTGCGGCACGGCGTTGATGACGTCATCGGACAGCGACGACACGAAGGGGATCAGCATGATGCCCATGACGACGCCAGCGGTCATGACGGAAGAGGACGAATTGCCAAGGCCCAAGGGCTGCGCAAAGTAATCGCGCAGCAAGGGGCCGACGGTGACAAGGGCGAACAGACCGTAGACGATGGTCGGGATACCGGCCAGCACCTCGATCGCGGGTTTCACAAAGGACCGCACCAACGGGCTTGCGTATTCCGCCGTATAGATCGCCGCCATCAGGCCAATCGGCACCGCAAACAGCAGCGCGATAAAGGACACGTACAGCGTGCCCCACAGCAGCGGCAGGATGCCAAGGTCAGAGCCGCCACGGAACTGCGGGTTCCACGTCATGGAGAAGAAGAAGTCTTTCGCCGGATACATCTGAAAGAAGTGATAGGTTTCGAACACCAGCGACAGCACGATGCCCACGGTGGTCAGGATCGCGATGCTGGAACAGGCGATCAGCAGCAGCTTGATCGCGTATTCCGACACGTTGCGGGCGCGGTATTCCGGGTTGATGCGGGTATAGGCATAAGCCGCCCCGGCCAGACTGGCGATGATGACCAGCACCGACCGGATCAGGTTCATCGTCGCTGTGGTGCCGCGATAGCTTTTGGCGGCCTCGAACACGCTGCGGTTCACGTCCGACCCCAGCGCCACGCCGACACCGGCCAGCAGCTTGCGCACGTCGACTTCTTGCGCGTCCATGGTAGCGATGTCAGCCTCGCTTTGGCCGCCGATGGCGACCAGCGTGTCGATGCCGCCTGAAATGCGGCGCACATCGGCCATCACCAGATCGCGCGAACTGCCCGCTGCGATATCAGCGGTGTCAATCAGACCAGAGGTGCGGTTTTCAACATAAAAAGGTTGCGCCAGCATCCAGACCACCAGCAACAGCAAGGCGGGGGCGGCAGCGAAAATAAAGACGGTTTGCCCGTAATAGCCGGGCAGCGAATGCAGCTTGCGCGGGTCGCCCCCTGCAGTGGCCAGTGCGCGGCGCCGTCCCACGACAAAGCCAGCAAAGGCGATCAGGACGACGATAAGAAAGACAAGACCGGCGCTCATGGCTGTTCCATTCGTTAGGCAGAAAAACGGGCGCCGCCAGAACTGGCCGCGCCCGCAGGTTTCGTTAGATTATTCCAGCGGACCCATTGGGGTCTCGGCTGCGACCATTTCCTGAACCATGGCCAGCTCTGGATCGGACACCAGACCGTAGGCCGCCAGCGGGCCATCGGGGCCAGCCATGTCATCGGACACGAAGAATTCGACGTATTCTTTCAGGCCGGGGATCACGCCCAGGTGTGCGTTCTTGACGTAAAAGTACAGCGGACGGGACACAGGGTAGTCGCCGGATGCTACAGATTCGGTCGTTGGGACAACGCCGTCCATCGTTGCGACCTGCAACTTGTCGGTGTTGTTTTCGTAGAAGGACAGACCGAACACGCCGACAGCTTCGGGGTTGGCCGCCAGACGGGCCAGTGTTTCGGTGTAGTCGCCGTCGATGTCCACGGACACGCCGTCAGTGCGCAGCATGTTGCAGCCGTCTTCGTCGCCAGCAGCCTCAAACGCTGCGGCAGCGCCAGTGGCTTCACAGCCAGCCGCGATGACCTTTTCGTCGAACACTTCACGGGTGCCGTGCTTGGTGCCCGGGATGAAGGCCAGGATGTCCTGCGCGGGCAGCTCGGCGTTCACGTCGGACCATGCAGCGTTCGGGTTCGCAACCAGTGCGCCATCAACCATGACCTGAGCGGCCAGAGCGTTGTACCAATCGGACGGCGTGAAAGCGAAAGCCGGGCCGTTGATGTCGGATGCAAAAACGATACCGTCATAGCCGAAACGGACTTCCATGACTTCGGTCACGCCGTTTGCGGTGCAGGTGTCGATGTCCGACTGCTTGATCCGAGAGGAGCTGTTGGCGATGTCGATGGTGTTTTCGCCCACGCCTTCGCACAGCGCTTTGCGGCCAGCGCCAGAGCCGCCGCCTTCGACAACGGGTGTCGGGAAATCAAAGTTCTCGCCAAATGCTTCGGCAACGATGGTGGCATAGGGCAGCACGGTGGAGGAACCGGCAATCTGTACGTTATCGCGGGACTGGGCGACGCCAGCAGTGGCAGTGACGGCAGTGATCGCAAAGGCAGAGGTCGCGATTTTCATGAAAGACATTTGTTGCTCCTGTCAAACTTCATGGGCTGCACCTTTTTGCGCAGCCGCTGCCGATCACCTAGGACCCGGCGACTACGCTTTTGTGACACTATTGTAAAAGTTATATGACAGCCGGAAAGCTGACGTTTCGTCAGCTATATAGTGTATGGGCATTTCGGCATGCGCATATCTAGTCAGCCCCGCAAGCGCAGGGGGATGAAATTCACAAATCGTTAAGGAATCAGCGGGTTATGACTGGGGCAGTATGACAGTGAACGTCGTGCCCTGCCCCAAAGCGCTTTTAATCAGCAACCGGCCCCGGTGGCGATTAATGATGTGTTTCACAATCGCAAGGCCAAGACCGGTGCCGCCAAGCGCCCGGCTGCGGTGCGTATCGACGCGGTAGAATCGCTCTGTCAGGCGCGGAATGTGATGCTGGGCGATTCCCGGGCCCCGGTCCTGCACATGCACAGCGATGCCTTTGGCATGCAGCGCATTATGCTGTGCGGGCGCATCCAGCGTGACCGTTAGGGTGCCGCCGGTGCCGCCATATTTCACAGCGTTTTCGATCAGGTTGCCAAAGACCTGCCGCAGCTGGTTCGTATCCCCCAACACGCTGGCCCCAGCGGTGTCATCGGTCAGGGTTACCTTCACCTGCGCCGCTGCAATCACCGGTTCCAGATCCGCCAGTGTCGCGGCCACCAGCGCGCCAATGGCGATGGCCTGAATAGGACGCTGACGCTCGCCTTCTTCCACGCGGGATAGCGACAGCAGGTCATCGACCAACTGGGTCATCCGCGCGCTTTCCCGTTCCATGATGCCAAGGAACCGCTCGCGGGCGGCGGCGTCATTGCGGGCGGCTCCGCGCAGGGTTTCGATAAAGCCCTGCAAGGCGGTCAAAGGCGTGCGCAATTCGTGGCTGACGTTGGCCACGAAATCGCGGCGGAACTGGCTGACCTCTTCTGCAGCGGTGCGATCCTCGAACGTCAGAACGATACGCCCTGCGTCGGGAATCACATGCACCGCCCAAGTCGTATCCCGCGCCCCGTCCCGGCCCAGCCAGCGCGTCTGCACCGCTTGGCCCGTGCGCATCGCGGTTTCAATCGCCTCGAGCGTTACAGGTTGACGCAGCGCGCTGATGAAATGTCGCCCCTTGATATGTTCGCCCAGCACTGCCGCCAGCGCCGGGCTAAGCCCTGCGACGATCTGGTTTTCGTCAATCAGCATCACTGGAAACGGCAGGGCGGATACGGGGATGGTGGCGGCAGTCATTGGCATGGTCGGGCCTTACGCGCCTTTGCTGGCGGCGGCGACGGCGGCGCCAAGTTCGCTGATCAGCAGATCCGCATCCTCGACCCCGACGGACACGCGGAAAAACCCTTCGGTGATCCCCAGCGCGGCGCGGCCTTCTGGCGTCAGGCCGCGGTGCGACGATGACGGCGGGTGCGACAGCGTGGTGCCGATGTCGCCCAGCGTCGGGGCAAAGGCGATATCAGGGGCCGCGCGGGTCAGCAGGTTCGCCGCCTCGCGCCCGCCATGCAGGGCAAAGGACACCATATTGCCGCCCTGCCCGCCCAGCAGCGCCACAGCGCGGTTGTGGTCCGGGTGATCGGAGCGGGTCGGATACAGCACCTTTGCCACGCCCGGCATATCCGCCAACGCATCGGCCAGCCTGCGCGCGTTATCCTGCGCCGCGCGGTGGCGCAGGTGGAACGAATGCAGGCCGCGTTCCGCCAGCCAGCAATCGAACGGGCTGGGCGTCAGGCCCCATGTGACATTGGCATCGTTGATCTGGCGGCGCAGGTCCGGGTCTTGCGTTGCGACATAACCCAGCGTGGCGTCCGAATGGCCGGCCAGCAGCTTGGTCACCGAATGCACGGTAATATCCGCGCCAGCGGCCAGCGGCAGGTATGCGGCAGGCGTGGTAAAGGTGTTGTCGACGACGACCAGAATGCCGCGCGCCTTGGCCATGGCGATGATGCCTTCCATATCCGCGACGCGGATGGTGGGGTTGGACACGACTTCGACAAGGATCATGCGGGTGTTGGGACGGATCGCCGCCTCCATCGCGCTGGCATCCGTGGGATCAGCCAAGGATGTCTCAATCCCCAAGCGCGGCAGGTCTTGCGCCATCAGACGCAGACTGCGGCCATACAGCTGATCGCCGCCCAGCACGTGATCGCCCGCCTTCAGCAGGCCCAGAAACACCGCGCCAATCGCCGACATGCCAGAGCCGGTGATGATCCCGCCGCCGGACGCCGGATCGACGCCTTCAAGCATGTCGATCTTTTCGGCCAGCACTTCTGCGTTAGGATGTCCTTCACGCGCATAGGTGTAGCCAGATGCGTCCGCATATTGCGCATCCAGCGCGTCGGGATCGGGGCTGCTGTACACGACGGACGGCTGCAGTGGCGTCACAACAGGACGCGACACGGACGTCGGCCAGCCGGTGCGGCGGACGATAGACTTCAAAGGGGCTTTCATCAGATTTCTTTCAAATCGCGGGCAAAACGCGCCGCATTTTCACTGTAATGAATGGCAGACGCACGCAGGCCGTCAATCGCCCGCTGGTCAAGGTCGCGCACCACCTTGCCCGGCGCGCCCATGACAAGGCTGCCGTCTGGGATGACTTTGCCTTCGGTGATCAGCGCGCCTGCGCCAATCAGGCAGTTTTCGCCAATCACCGCGCCGTTCAGCACCGTCGCGCCCATGCCGATCAGGCTGTTTGCACCAATGTTGCAGCCGTGCAGCATGGCCTTGTGGCCAATGGTGCAGCCCGCGCCAATGGTCAGCGGAAAGCCCATGTCGGTGTGCAGCACGCAGTTTTCCTGAATGTTGCTACCAGCACCGACCTGTATCAGCTCGTTATCGCCGCGCAGCACGGCACCGAACCAAACGCTACTGCCCGGCTCTAGCCGGACGCGGCCCATGACTTGCGCATTGGGGGCAACCCAAGCGTCATCGGCCAGCGACGGTGTCAGTTCGCCTAGGGCATAGATGGTCATTCGCCGCGCTCCTCAAATTCGCTTTGCAGGGTCCGGACGTGGTCCAGCAGGTCGGGTTGCTGCGCGCGGCGCAGACGTTCGGCGCTGATGATGGTGCGCAGTTTGTCTTCGGTCGCGTCCAGATCATCGTTCACAAGGACATAGTCGTAACCGTCCCAATGGCTGATCTCGTCCCAGCTTTTCTGCATCCGCTTGGTGATGGTTTCTGCGTCATCCTGCCCGCGCCCGACAAGGCGGCGGTGCAGTTCGGTGATCGACGGCGGCAGGATAAAGATCGACAAAACAGCGTCTTGCAGGTCGGAGTTGCTGATCTGCTGCGCGCCTTGCCAGTCCACGTCAAACAGCACATCGCGCCCCGCCTCGATCGCCTTTTGCACGGGCGCTTTGGGGCTGCCGTAGTAATTGCCGAACACCCGCGCATGTTCCAGCATGCCGCGATCATCGACCAGTTTGCGAAAGGCCGGCTCGTCTACGAAATGATAGTCGGTACCATCTACTTCGCCTGCCCGCGGTGCGCGGGTCGTGGCCGAGACGGAAAAGGACAGCGTGTCATCCCAGGCCATCAGGCGTTTCGCCAAGGTCGATTTGCCAGCGCCGGACGGCGACGACAGGATCACTAAAAGGCCGCGTCTTGCCAAGGGGTTACTCCACGTTTTGAATCTGTTCGCGCATCTGGTCGACGACCAGTTTCAGCGCAAGGCCAACCTGCGTCAGCTCCACGTCCTGCGACTTGGCGCAGAGCGTATTGACCTCTCGGTTGAACTCTTGCGCCAGAAAATCAAGGCGGCGGCCAGCGGGGCCGTCGTCTTCGATGATGTCCCAAGCGGCGGCGACATGCGCCTTGAGGCGGTCAAGCTCTTCGGTCACGTCCTGCTTGGTGGCCAGCAGCGCCAGTTCCTGCACCAGCCGCGCATCGTCGGCGGCGGTGACTTCCATGATTTTGGCATAGGCATCGCGCAGGGCGGTCCGGACCTTGGGCTTACGTGCCTCGGCCAGCGCATGTGCTTGGTCGATCAGCGCGCGGGTGCGGTCCAATTGGTCGGCGATGATATGCTGCAGCGCGGCCCCTTCATGGGCGCGCATTGCGGTGAAATCCGCCAGCAACGGACCAATGTCGGTGGTCAGCGCCGCGTGCAGGTCCGGATCGCTATTGGCCGATGCCGCCTGCCCCAAAACACCCCGCGCCGATAGCACGTCAGCCGCCGTCGGCTGGCCCAGCGTCACACCCGCAGCAAAGGCGCGTTCTTGTACCAGATCAAGGGCTTGCAGGACGCGGTCAAGCTGCGCCTCGTCGATGTTCAGCGCAGCCGCGCCATCGATGCGCGTCACCTTTAGGGTCACGGTCACGGTGCCCCGGTGCAGCGCCTTTCCCAGCGCTGTGCGCAGGGTCTGGTCCAGCTTGTCCATGCCGTCCGGCAGGCGCGTGCGGATATCCAGACCGCGCCCGTTCACACTGCGCAGATCCCAGTGCCAGCTGGCGGTATCGGACTGGCCGGTGCGGCTGGCATAAGCCGTCATCGAATGGGTCATTGCACTATCCCTGATTACACCGTCCCACCTAAGAGAATTCCAGCCGTGGGGGCAAGAGGCGGGCGGCGCCTTGAGCAGATTAACCCGTTAAGACTTTCTTAAGTGATTTTGCTTAGTTCAAAGTTTAATATTCTCTTAACGACATCGTCCACCCGCCGCATCAGCCGCACGGACCGGGTCACAATATGAAAGAGAGTTCTATGTTCAACGTCATCGACTTGCCCCGCCGCAACACATCGTCCCGCGTCCACACGCAGGTCGCGGCCCCCGGCCATCGCCTGCCAGAGGCAGAGCGCGCTGTGCTGAAGTTGCTGGAAGACGATTGGCGTCAGATTTGTAGTGGAGAGATCGTCCCGTCGCATGCGCAGCTTGACCCGCACGCCCTGCACAATGCGCTGCCTCATGCGTTCCTATTGCACCGCACGGCACCCGGCGCGGTGCGCATCCGGGTCGCTGGCCAGCGGCTGCATGATCTGCTGCGGATGGACCCGCGCGGTATGTCGTTCGGATCATTCTTTAGCGCCGCCGCGCGCGATACCGTGATGGATATCGTCGACACCGCCTTTGACGGCCCCGCAATCGTTGGCTTGCCGATGACCGCATCACGCGGGCTGGGCCGCAAACCGATGCAGGCAGAGCTGCTGCTGCTGCCGATGATGGACGCGCAGGGTCAGGTCACGCGCATGATGGGTGCGCTGGTCGCGGCTGGCCCGCTCAGCAATCGCCCCTATCGCTTTGATATCGCTGGCGATGCTGTGCTGCGTCACGACACGCTGAACCTGCCTTTCGTCGAACGCCGCGGCATCCGCGCCCGGCCTATTCCAACGGACAAGCCTAGTTTGCGGCTGGTGGTCGACAACGGGTAAGGCCAGCCTGCGCTGAAAAACGACCGGTTTCGGGCCTTAGCGCCTGTTTGCGGTCGGACAAAACCAAGTGCTGCAAGTGCAGATGATAAAACGCCTGCAGCCGCTAATTCGCTGAAATACACCTTGTGGTTGTGGTCTATATTTGCAATTCAGCACGTGGCTGTTGCTGAATTGAACGTCAGTCACGACACGCATTAAAGCCTACGTTTTCATTATTTTCTTTACGTCGCATCGAAAAATTCAATTCATTGATGGCTTTAACGCCAAATTATATTTGAGGGACCCATGGGACTGTTTTCATCGTGTAAGCGCGAGTGGTCAGGTTCGAGCCGTATTGCCGGGCTCAGCGGGCTTAGCCAAGTTTACGAACATACCTGCACAAAATGCGGAAAGAAGGGGCTTTGTAGTCCTGTCGTCGTGGATTCGGGGGTCGATTCGTATCAGCAATGCTCTGTTTGCAAACAGGTCACGGCCTAAGCGGGACGTCTTTTGAAATTAGACTGACTTTGACGTAAGCACCCGCCGTACTTACCATAGCCCGCTTTCTTACTTTAGATATTTCCAAAACCCCTTTTCACATTTCCGCAGCGCAAACAAAAAAGGCACCCCGCAGGGTGCCTTTTTCAGTTCTATGGCAGCAAGATTAGCTTGCCTTGGCTTGCGCCAGTTTCTCGCGGCGCTGACCCAGCTCTTCTGCGACCAGAAACGCCAGTTCCAGCGATTGGCTGGCGTTCAGGCGCGGATCGCAAGCGGTGTGATAACGGCTGGACAGGTCTTCGTCTGTAACAGCGCGCACGCCGCCGGTGCATTCGGTCACGTCTTTGCCGGTCATCTCGAAATGCACGCCGCCGGGCACGGTGCCTTCGGCGTTGTGGATGTCAAAGAATTCGCGGACTTCGCGCAGCACGGATTCGAACGGCCGGGTCTTGTAACCGGTCGACGATTTGATCGTGTTGCCGTGCATCGGATCGCAGGACCAGACGACCTTTGCGCCCTCTTCTTCCACGGCCTTGATCAGGCGCGGCAGGTGATCGCCAACTTGTCCGGCACCGAAGCGCGCGATCAAGGTCAGGCGGCCCGCCTCGTTTTCGGGGTTCAGCGTGTTCATCAGCGCCTTCAGGTGGCCAGATGTCATGCTGGGACCGCACTTTAGACCGATGGGGTTCATCACGCCTTTGCAGAATTCGACATGCGCGCCGTCGGGCTGACGGGTGCGATCGCCGATCCAGATCATGTGACCAGAGCCAGCCAGCCACTTGCCAGAGGTGCTGTCGATCCGCGTTAGCGCCTCTTCATACTCCAGCAGCAGCGCTTCGTGCGAGGTGTAGAACTCGACCGTTTGCAGCTCGTGGTTGGTCTCGGTGCTCAGGCCTGCGGCTTCCATGAAGTCGAGGGTATCGCTGATCCGGTTCGCCAGATCGCGGTACTTTTCAGCCTCTGGCTTATCGGTAAAGCCCAGCGTCCAAGCGTGAACTTTGTGCACGTCCGCATAACCACCGGTCGAGAATGCGCGCAGCAGGTTCAGCGAGGCCGCTGCCTGCAGATACGCCTGTTCCATCCGCGCCGGATCGGGGATGCGGGATTCGGGGGTGAAATCGAACCCGTTAATGATGTCACCGCGGTAGCTGGGCAGCTCTACGCCGTCCACAACCTCGGTCGGGGCGGAACGCGGCTTGGCCATTTGGCCTGCCATCCGGCCCAGTTTCACCACAGGCACCTTGGCACCGTAAGTCAGAACCATCGCCATCTGCAGCATCACCTTAAAGGTGTCGCGGATGCCGTCAGCGCTGAACTCAGAGAAGCTTTCGGCGCAATCGCCGCCTTGCAGCAGGAACGCTTCGCCCCGGCTGACCTTGCCCAGATGCGCCTTCAGGCGGCGCGCTTCGCCCGCAAAAACCAGCGGCGGATAACTGGACAGCTTCCCCTCGACCAGGCCAAGTGCGGCTGCGTCGGTATAATCAGGCATCTGAACCCGCGGCTTGTTGCGCCAGTCCGATTTTTTCCAGTCCGTCATCGTGCGTCTCCTGCTCTTCGCATTGCGAGGGGCGCTTATAGTCGCAACAGGCCACGGGGCCAATGGCAAATCTGGAAACCTTTGGGGGTCAAATGCGTCATAATATGTCGCGAAAAACAGATCTGATGACGATTGGCCCTTGCCGGGGCGCTGGGAAACCTTTTGGGTTTTCTTAACCTTACCGGAGACACCATGCAGGCCGCGCCCCAGATCCTTGATATTCGACACAGCGGCACGCCGCGGCGCTTTGTATTCGTGCTGCTGGATCAGTTCACCATGCTGTGCTTTTCCGCGGCCATCGAAAGCCTGCGCATTGCCAACCGGACCGCCGGGCGCAAACTGTATGACTGGACCATCGTTGGCGAAGGCGGCGTGTCTGCGACCTGTTCGAACGGCTGCACCTTTCAGCTGGACAGCGACCTGATCGAGCTGGACCGCGAAGACACGGTCATGCTGTGCGGCGGCGTTGATATTGCCGAAGCTACGACGCGTAAGATGTTGAATTGGCTACGAAGAGAAGCGCGCCGCGGGATTACCGTCGCGGGCCTGTGCACCGCCGGTTACACCATGGCCCGCGCCGGTTTGCTGAACGGGAAACGCGCAACGATCCATTGGGAAAATCAAGACAGCTTTCTTGAAGAATTCGAAGACGTTGACCTGACCAAGTCGATCTTTGTCATCGACGGAAACCGGATTACAACGGCGGGCGGCACGGCCTCGATTGACCTTATGTTAAAAATTGTCGCCGATGATCACGGCGAGGATCTGGCCAATGCTGTCGCCGATATCTTGATCTATTCGTCGATCCGCACCGACCAAGACACGCAGCGGTTGTCGATTCCCACCCGGATTGGCGTGCGGCACCCAAAACTGTCCCGCGTGATCCAGCTGATGGAAAACAATATCGAGGACCCGATCAGCCCCGCCACCTTGGCGCAAGAGGTCGGCATGTCGACCCGCCAACTGGAACGGCTGTTCCGCCGCTATCTGTCCCGCAGCCCTAAGCGTTATTACATGGAACTGCGCTTGTCCAAGGCGCGTAACCTGTTGATGCAAACGGATATGACGGTGATCAACGTGGCGCTGGCCTGCGGATTCGCCTCGCCCTCGCATTTCTCAAAGTGTTACCGCGCCCATTACGACACAACGCCCTACCGCGAACGCGGCAGCCACGGCGGTCGCACGCCGGTTTAACCTTTTGCAGGGCGAACGACGCGTGAATTGCGCAAATCCCGCACGAAGGCCGCTTCACAATCTGTTTACGCCTGCTAATCTGCGCGTCAGAACAAAAAACCAACTGGGAGAGTTAAGATGAACAAATTGTTGTTGGCCACTGCGGCCACTGCACTGATGTCGGGCGCGGCCTTCGCCGAATCCCACACCGGCGACGTCAAAATCGGGATCGAGCTGGGCTTTACCGGTCCGCTGGAATCCATCACCCCCGCAATGGCTGCTGGCGCAGAGCTGGCGATTGCTGAAGTCAACGCTGCTGGCACCCTGCTAGACAACGCGACTGTCACTGTCGTGCGCGCCGATTCCACCTGCGTTGACGCTGGTGCCGCAACTGCCGCTGCCGAAGGTCTGGTCACAGGCGACAAGGTCAACGCGATCATGGGCGCTGACTGTTCCGGCGTGACCGGCGCGGTTCTGCAGAACGTCGCACGCCCCAATGGCATCGTGATGATCTCGCCCTCCGCGACATCGCCTGCTTTGTCCGCTGCTGAAGACGACGGCCTGTTCTTCCGCGTGGCACCGTCCGACGCGCGTCAGGGCGAAGTCATGACCGACGTTCTGGTTGAGCGCGGCGTCAAATCCGTCGCTGTGACCTACACCAACAACGACTACGGCAAGGGTCTGGCCGATGCATTCCAAGCGTCCTTTGAGGCTGCTGGCGGCGAAGTGACGATTTCCGCAGCGCATGAAGATGGCAAAGGCGATTATTCGTCCGAAGTCGCAGCCCTTGCAGCTGCTGGCGGTGAAGCGCTGGTCGTGGCCGGTTACACCGACCAAGGCGGCAAAGGCGTGATCCAGAACGCTGTCGACACCGGCGCGTTTGAAACCTTCGTTCTGCCCGACGGCATGGTTGGCCAGCAGTTGGTTGACGATATCGGCGATGCACTGAACGGCTCTTTCGGTCAGCTGCCCGGCACTGACAGCTCTGGCGCGGAAACGTTCCTGGCGATGGCAACCGAGGCTGGCTTTGACGGCACCGGCGCTTACGCGCCTGAGTCCTATGACGCCGCTGCATTGATCATGCTGGCAATGGAAGCTGCTGGGTCCAACCAGTCCGCTGACTTCAAGGACAAGGTCATGGACGTCGCCAACGCACCCGGCACCGAGATTTTCCCGGGCGAGCTGGCCAAGGCGATCGAATTGCTGAAAGCGGGCGAAGATATCGACTATGTCGGTGCGACTGCAGTCGAGCTGATCGGCTCTGGCGAATCCGCTGGTAACTTCCGCGAGATTGAAGTCAAAGACGGCGCAATCGAGACCGTTAAGTACCGCTAAACGCGGACTATTGCGGCGCGAGAGCAATCTCGCGCCGTTTTCATTTGTTATATCTGCGGCCATGCCGCGCCGCCGGGGACCTGCATGATTGTTGTTGAAAATCTGGTGAAAACCTTTGGTGGTTTTCGCGCCGTGGATGGGGCGAGCCTGAGCATCGCCGAGGGCTCTATCACCGGTCTGATCGGTCCAAATGGCGCAGGAAAAACCACGCTTTTCAACGTGATCGCGGGCGTTCTTCAACCAACGTCTGGCCGCGTGGCGATGCAGGGCCACGATATCACCGGCCTTGCGCCGCATGATCTGTTCCACCGCGGTTTGCTGCGGACCTTTCAGATCGCCCATGAATTTCCGTCGATGTCTTGCCGCGAGAACCTGATGATGGTCCCGGGCGGGCAATCGGGCGAAACCTTGTGGAACACCTGGTTTGGCCGCAAGCGGATCGCAGACGAGGAACGCGCGCTGAGGGCCAAGGCCGACGAAGTGCTTGATTTCCTGACCGTATCGCATCTGGCCGACCATAAGGCGGGTCAAATCTCTGGCGGGCAGAAAAAGCTGCTGGAACTGGGCCGCACCATGATGGTCGACGCCAAGATCGTGTTTCTGGACGAGGTTGGCGCTGGCGTGAACCGCACGCTGCTGAACACCATCGGCGATGCGATCATTCGCCTGAACAAAGAGCGCGGCTATACTTTTGTTGTGATTGAGCACGACATGGATTTCATCGAACGCCTGTGTGATCCAGTGATCTGCATGGCCGAAGGCAAGGTTTTGGCGCAAGGCACATTGGCCGAGATCAAAGCCAACGAGCAGGTGATCGAGGCCTATTTGGGCACCGGTCTGAAGAATAAAGATCAGGTGGCAACCGTATGATAAACCTACGTTTGTTGCTGGCGGTGTCAGGGGGCTGTCTGCCCCCTCTGCGCGTGCGCGCATTCACCCCCGAAGGTATTTGTGACCAGAAGAAGACCCGGATGGGGGATATGGCATGACGGATAATCCTTATCGGGATGATCGCGGAAATAATGATCGCTCGATCACCAAATCGGGTGGCGGCGTGGCGCAACCTGTGACGTCTGGACAAAGCAGCCCCGCGCCGGGCACGCCGTTTCTGATTGGCGATGCGATGACGGGTGGTTACGGCAAGGGGCCGGATATCCTGCACAGCTGCACCATCGCGGTCGAGCCGGGCGAGATTGCGGTCATTGTCGGCCCCAACGGCGCTGGTAAGTCCACGGCGATGAAGGCGATGTTCGGGATGCTGGATGTCAGGTCCGGCCGCGTGATGCTGGACGGCGAAGATATCACGGCCCTGTCCCCGCAGCAGCGGGTGGTCAAGGGCATGGGCTTTGTCCCGCAGACGCATAACATTTTTACGTCGATGACGGTGGAAGAGAACCTAGAGATGGGTGCCTTTATCCGCCGCGACGATTTTCGCGATACGATGGCGCAGATCTATGACCTGTTTCCGATCCTGAAGGAAAAGCGCCTTCAGCCCGCAGGCGAGCTTTCGGGCGGTCAGCGCCAGCAGGTCGCCGTTGGCCGCGCGCTGATGACCAAGCCGAAAGTGCTGATGCTGGACGAGCCAACCGCTGGCGTCAGCCCCATCGTCATGGATGAGCTGTTTGACCGCATCATCGAGGTTGCGCGCACCGGTATCCCGATCCTGATGGTGGAACAGAACGCCCGGCAAGCGCTTGAAATTGCAGATAAAGCCTATGTTCTGGTACAGGGCGCGAATGCCCATACCGGGACGGGGAAAGAGCTGCTTGCGAACCCAGAGGTTCGCCGCAGCTTTCTGGGGGGATGACAATGTTTGACCATTTGACCAAGGACCAGCCATGGAATTTCTAAACGGACTGGTGTTCCTGACCAACTTCGTCATCGTCCCTGCCCTTGCTTATGGCGCGCAGCTTGCCATTGGCGCGCTTGGCGTCACGCTGGTCTATGCGATCTTGCGGTTTTCCAACTTTGCCCATGGCGACACCATGGCCTTTGGCACGGCGGTCACGATCAAGGTGACGGCGGTGTTGGTGGCGATGGGGATCACGCTGGGGCCGTTGCCGACAGCGCTGCTGGCGATGCCGGTGGGGATTTTGGCGACCGGGCTTTTGGTGCTGGGCACCGACTGGCTCATTTATAAGTTCTACCGCCAGCAAAAGGCCAAGCCGGTGATCCTTGTGATCGTGTCGCTGGGTGTGATGTTCGTGATGAACGGGCTGACCCGGGTCTTTATCGGCGTGCGCGATATTCAGTTTGCTGATGGTGCGCGTTTCCTAATGACGGTCCGCCAGTTCAAGGACTGGACCGGGCTGGATGAAGGTCTTGCCATCAAGACCACGCAGGCGATCACGCTGGTGACGGCGGCCATTACCGTGGCGGCGTTGTTCTGGTTCCTGAACAAGACCCGCACTGGCAAATCCATGCGCGCCTTTTCCGATAACGAGGATCTGGCATTGCTGTCCGGCATCGACCCCGACCGCGTCGTGCGCGTCACATGGTTGATTGTGGCGGCGCTGGCGACGATTGCGGGCGTTTTGTACGGTCTTGATAAGTCGTTCAAAGCCTTTACCTATTTCCAGCTGCTTTTGCCGATTTTCGCAGCGGCCATTGTGGGCGGCATCGGCAACCCGGTGGGCGCGATTGCGGGCGGTTTCCTGATCGCCTTTGCCGAAGTCACCGTGACCTATCCGCTGAAAAAGGTACTGACCTACTGGCTGCCGGACGGGATGGGGCCGGATGGCCTCGTGCAGCTGCTGTCTGGTGACTACAAATTCGCGGTCAGTTTCATGATCTTGCTGATCGTGTTGCTGTTCAAACCGACCGGCCTGTTCAAGGGGCAAAACATATGACCGATACACTGCGTACCAGCCTTTTTGCGGTTTTCGTCGCCCTGCTGATTCTGGGCACCGGGTTTTTGGATAACTGGAACCTTGCGCTGGTCATCCTGAACTATGGCCTGATTTCCGCGATCATGGCGCTGGGGGTGAACCTGCAGTGGGGCCTTGCGGGTCTGTTTAACGTGGGCGTCATGGGCTTTGTCGCGCTTGGTGGCCTTGCCTCTGTTCTGATCACGATGCCTCCCGTGACCGAGGCGTGGGCCGCTGGCGGCGGGCGTGTGTTGCTGGGGCTTGCGATTGGAGCGGCGGCGATTGCCGTGCTGGTCACGCTTTACAAGCGTATGGCCAAGGGCCGGACGCGCAATCTGGTGATGATCGTGCTGAGCATCGCGGGCTTTTTCGCCTTTCGCACCGTGTTCGACGGCGGCGTGTCAGCCATTGAAAGCGTGAACCCGTCGCTGTCCGGCTATTTGGGCGGCCTGAACTTTGGCGGCGACGCCGGCCGCGATTGGTGGTGGATGCCGATCATCGCTTGGCCCATCGGCGGCTTGCTTGCCGCGGGTGCGGCTTGGGCGATTGGCAAGGTGGCGCTAGGGCTGCGGTCTGACTATCTGGCCATCGCGACCCTTGGTATCGCCGAGATTATTGTCGCTGTCCTGAAGAACGAAAACTGGATGTCGCGCGGCGTGTTGAACGTCACCGGCCTGCCCCGTCCTGTCCCGTACGAGACGGATTTGCAGGTCGATCCCGCCTTCGTCGCGGCGGCAAACGATCTGGGCATTGATGCGACCACAGCATCAACGCTCGCGGTCAAACTGCTGTATGCGGGCCTGTTTTCCGTGTTCCTGATTGTGCTGCTGCTGCTGGCGCAGCGCGCGCTGCACAGCCCTTGGGGCCGCATGATGCGCGCGATCCGCGATAATGAAGTCGCAGCAGAGGCGATGGGAAAGGACGTGACCCGCCGGCATTTGCAGATTTTCATCATCGGCTCGGCCATTTGCGGGCTTGCGGGCGCGATGATGACGACGCTGGACGGGCAGATGACGCCTGCCGCCTATCAGCCGCTGCGCTTTACCTTTCTGGTCTGGGTGATGGTGATTGTCGGCGGGTCCGGCAACAACATCGGCTCTGTGCTGGGGGGCATGTTGATCTGGTGGCTTTGGGTGGCTGTGGGTGAATATGGCCCCGATCTGATGATCTGGGCGACCTCTGCCCTGCATGCCGATAGCGCGCTGAAGGCAAGCCTGATCGATTCCGCGCCGCAGATGCGGTTCTTGGTGATGGGCACTGTTTTGCTGCTGATTTTGCGCTTTAGCCCGCGCGGGATTTTGCCCGAAAAATAGACGCAGGGCGTCAATCGCCTTGCGTTCGCGCGCCCTGCCCCTATGACGGATGCGACCGTTAAGGGGCAGGAGCGACGCGATGGACATGGCCAGCACTTTCATCAAACCGATGCATCCAGAGGGGCGCAAGTTTGTCGCGATCTTTGCGGTGATCGCCTTGATCCTATTCGTGATTTGGGAACCGCTGGGCTGGTTGGGCGTGTTGATGACCGTCTGGTGCTATTACTTTTTCCGTGACCCAGAGCGTGTGACGCCGGACCGTCCTGACCTTGTGATCAGCCCCGCTGACGGCATCATTTCCCTGATTGAACCCGCTGTCCCACCAGCAGAGCTGGGCATGGCCGACACGCCCCTGACCCGCGTCAGCGTGTTTATGAACGTGTTCAACTGCCACGTGAACCGCGCGCCTGTGGGCGGCACGGTGCAGGCCATCGCGTACCGGCCCGGCAAGTTCTTTAACGCATCCCTTGATAAGGCCAGCGTCGATAACGAGCGGAACTCTGTCCGCATCACGATGGCCGACGGGCGCGACATCGCCGTTGTGCAGATTGCTGGCCTTGTGGCACGGCGCATCGTCTGTTTCACCAAGCCGAACGAAGTTCTGGCGCCGGGCGAACGGTTTGGTCTGATCCGCTTTGGCTCTCGGCTTGATGTCTATCTGCCGGAGGGCGTGGCGCCGATGGTCGCCATCGGCCAAACCATGGTTGCCGGTGAAACTGTCATCGCCGATCTGAAGGCCTGAGGTTATGGCCCGCGCCCCGCGCCGCGACGTCGCCCTGCTGCAACTGTTGCCGAATGCGCTGACGCTGACGGCGATTGGTGCCGGGCTGTCGGCGATCCGGGCTGCGGTCGAGCATGACTTTAAGACCGCCGCCTTGCTGCTGCTGTTTGCCGCCTTGCTGGACGGGGTGGACGGGCGCCTTGCACGAATGCTGGGCAGTCATTCCAAGGTCGGGGCAGAGCTGGACAGCTTGGCCGACTTCGTCAACTTCGGCGTCGCCGCGCCGTTGATGCTCTATTTCTGGGCGCTGCAGGACTATCGCAAGATCGGCTGGATCGCGGTGCTGATCTTTGCGGTCTGCTGTGTGCTCCGGCTGGCGCGGTTCAATGTGGATGCGAAATCCGGGGACGCGGTAAAAACCTCTGACGATTTCATCGGGGTGCCATCGCCTGCGGGCGCGATGCTGGTCCTGCTGCCGATGTTCACGTCCTTCGCGTTTGCCGACGCAGCCTTGCTGCCGGACCCGTTGCTTTGCGTCTATATGGCGGCGATCGGGCTTTTGATGATCAGCGGCATTCGCACGTCATCGTTTAAATCGCTGCGCATCGCGCCGGGCAATATCCGCTATGTTTTGCTGGGGGCCGTCGTGCTGATTGCCGCCGTGCTGACCTATCCTTGGATTACCTTGGTCGCCCTGTGCGCGGCTTATATCGTCGGCGTCGTCTGGGGCAGTTTGCGCCGCCCCGGCTGATTTTCAACTGCGCTTATGGGATCATTATGGATATCTCTGCTGTCGAAAAAAGCTATGCCCGCTGGGCCCCAGTCTATGATCGTACCTTTGGCGCGCTGACCACGATCGGCCGCAAGCGCACCGTTGGCTATATCTGCGAACGCGGCGGCGACGTGCTAGAAGTCGGGGTTGGCACGGGCCTAGCGCTGCCGCTGTATGACGACCGCGTCAGCGTCACGGGGATCGATTACAGCACCGATATGCTGGCCAAGGCCCGGGCGCGCATCGCGGGTGCAGGGCTGTCCCACGTCAAAGAGCTGCGCCAGATGGACGCGCGTACGCTAGATTTCCCTGACAACAGCTTTGACACGATTGCGGCCATGCATGTGCTGTCCGTCGTGCCAGAGCCAGAGCGCGTGATGACCGAGATCGCACGCGTGTGCAAACCCGGCGGGCAGGTTGTGATTGCGAACCATTTCCAGCGCGACAAAGGATTTCTGGCCGGGGTCGAACGGATCTTTGCCCCGCTTGAAAACCTGCTGGGCTGGCATTCGGATTTCCGGATGCAGACGGTGCTGTCGGATACGCGCCTGTCCGTGCTGACGCAGCACGCGCTGCCACCGCTGGGGATGATGACGTTTTTGGTGCTGCAGAAGGCCGTGTAAGCAAAAGGCGACCCGCGCCCCTTGCCACCGCCCGCATAGGCCCCTATCTGTAAGGTGTCCTTCGGGACTATGGACATAAACGCGCTCGTAATAAGCGGATCGGACCCGGGGGCGGTACCCGGCGTCTCCACCAACACTCTGGTCATTTGCCAGCGATGGGGACGAAATAGGATCGACGAACGTCTAAAGGGGTTATGCTTTGGCTCGGTGAGTTACCACCGTTATCGGTACAAAAAAGCTAGTTGCAAATGACAACAAAGCACCGATGGCCCTCGCAGCGTAAGCTGTGCGGAATATCGAAACCTTAAGCCCTGCGGTTTTGCGACCGTAGGCGGGGTCCGCAGGTACCTGGCAACAGAAACCTGCACCTACCCCCCCCTCCACTTCATTTTTGCCCGCCATTATCTGGCTTCCGCGTGCGATGCTGCAGGTCTAGCCTGCTGGTAAAATCGCCAGTTGTGAAAGGGTCATCAATGCGTCTGGTTCTTCCTCTTATCCTGCTTGCTGCGCCGCTTGCCGCGCAGGATGCCGCGCCAAAGCTGGGGCCAAACGCGGTGCCAATCACATCGGACAATGCCTATTTGCGCAGCGCGGATGCCCCCGATTATTGGGCCTTTGCGCCATTCGTGAAGCCGCAGTTCACCACCTCTGCCTGTTCTATCGCCACCGTGACTGCCGCGCTGAACGGGCTGACCGGCCTTGCGCCACATGCCGAAGACATGGTGATGACGCAGCAAGCCCTGCTAGAGCTGACAGACGATGCCACATGGTCTGCCTTATCAGCCGAAGGCGGCGACGGCGTCATGTTTCAGCAGTTGGTGGACTACACCAAGCTGGCGCTGACCAAGACGGGCATGGACCGCACCGTCACCGCATTGCATCCCGCCGAAGTCACGCCAGAGACGACCGAACAAGTCCGCGCCATGCTGGCCGCGAATGAAGCCAGCGCCGACAACGCGCTGCTGGTGTATTTCAACCAAGGCGTCGTGACAGGTGATTGGGACGGCCCGCACATCGCATTGATCGGGGCATATGACGCGGAAAAGGACGCGGTTCTGATCCTTGAAGTCGATCAGGAATGGTACATCCCTTATTGGACGCCCGTTTCCGTATTGATGGACGCGATGGTCAAACCGACCAGCGCCGAACATGGCCCGCTGACAGGTGAAACCGGCGGGTTCGTGATGATCGAAGCCGCCGCCGTGTGATGGGTAGGGTGACGGGTTTGCGCGGCAGTTTGGCGCTGTGTCTGGCCCTGCTGCCGTCCCTGCCCGCCAAGGCTTGCGACGTCGCGCTGTTGCTCGCGATTGACGTGTCGAACTCTGTCGATTCTGCTGAATATCGCCTGCAAGTTGACGGTCTGGCCGATGCGCTGACCGATCCTGCGATCATCGACGCGCTGGTGGCGGGCAATAGCGCAATCAGCGTGGTGCAGTGGTCTGGCATCGACCGGCAAAGCGTCACCCTGCCGTGGAACCGTATCGCCACCGCCCGCGATGTGGCCGCCTTGTCGCAATCCGCCCGCCTGATGCCCCGCGCCTATACCCTGTCCGGCACCGCCCCGGCCGAGGCGATTTTGTTTTCGCTGGCCAACTTCGGCCCCGTGGCCGATTGCAGGCGCCGCGTCATTGATATTTCCGGCGATGGCACGCCAAATATCGGCGCAGATGTGGCGTCAGCGCGCCAGCAGGCGCAGCGGGACGGGATCACAATCAATGCCATCGCCATCGAATCCATGGGCCTTGCCATCACAAATTTCTATGCGCGCCAAGTCATTACCCGCGACGGCTTTGTCGTGACTGCACGGCGGCACCGCGATTACCCGCGTGCGATCCGCGCCAAGATCCTAAGAGAGCTGACAAAGGCCATCAGCTGACCGTCTGCCCTTTCATCCCGCCAAGATTTGGGTATTGTACCGCCGAACGGACAAAGGAAGACACGGCATGTCGCGGACTATCGACTATGGAAACCTGATGCACCGCGCCATGCGGAGTCTGATCCAAAACGTGTTGACGGACATCCAGAAGACCGGACAACTGCCCGGCGCGCACCATTTTTTCATCACCTTCGACACCCAGCACCCGGATGTCGAAATCGCCGATTGGCTGTCTGACCGCTATCCGGGAGAGATGACAATCGTGATCCAGCACTGGTTCGACAACCTTGAAGTCACCGACGAAGGGTTTTCGATCACGCTGAACTTTGGCAACGCGCCAGAGCCGCTGTATATCCCCTATGACGCGATCAAAACCTTCGTCGATCCATCGGTCGAATTCGGTCTGCGGTTCGAAACCCAGCCCGAAGACGGCGATGATGACGACGGCGCAGAGGCGCCCATGGACGAGATGGTCGAGCCTGAAGAAGACGCGCCCCGCAAGGACGCCGAAGTCGTCAGCCTTGATAAATTCCGCAAATAAGCGGGCAATTCCTAAAATAACAGCCGGGACAGACCTATGACCGATCAACGCTCCGAATCTGACAGCTTCGGCCCTATTGACGTGCCAGCAGACCGCTATTGGGGCGCGCAGACCCAGCGCAGCCTGCTAAACTTTCCCATCGGTTGGGAAAAGCAGCCCGTCGCCATCGTGCGCGGCCTTGGCGTGATCAAGCAGGCTTGCGCCACCGCCAATATGGCGCGCGGCAAGCTGGACGCGAAGGTCGGTGATGCCATCGTCGCCGCCGCAAAAGAGGTTGTCGCCGGCAAGCTGGACGATCATTTCCCGCTCGTGGTCTGGCAGACGGGCTCTGGCACGCAGTCGAACATGAACGCGAACGAGGTGATTTCGAACCGCGCGATTGAAATGCTGGGCGGCACGATTGGGTCCAAGGATCCGGTGCACCCGAACGATCACTGCAACATGGGTCAGTCGTCTAACGACACCTTCCCAACCGCAATGCACATCGCCGTGGCGCGCACCGCCCATGACGTGACCCTGCCCGCGCTGGAACACCTGCACGCCGCGCTGCAAGCCAAGGTCGAAGAGTTCAGCGATATCATTAAGATCGGCCGCACCCACACCATGGACGCGACGCCGCTGACACTGGGCCAGGAATTTTCCGGCTACACCCACCAAGTCGCCATGGGCATCCGCCGCATCAAGGCCGCGCTGCCTGCGATTTATGAGCTGGCCCAAGGCGGCACTGCCGTCGGTACCGGTCTGAACACCCCCGTTGGTTGGGGCGAAACCGTCGCCGCCGAAATCGCTGACATCACCGGCCTGCCCTTCGTCACCGCGCCGAACAAGTTCGAGGCGCTGGCCGCCCATGACGGTCTGGTCGAGATTTCAGGCGCTTTGAAAGTCGTCGCCTCGTCCCTGTATAAAATCGCCTGCGACATCCGTTTCCTCGGCTCTGGCCCGCGCTGCGGTCTGGGCGAGCTGATCTTGCCAGAAAACGAGCCGGGCTCGTCCATCATGCCGGGCAAAGTGAACCCGACGCAGGTCGAGGCGATCACGCAGGTCTGCGCCCATGTCATGGGCAACGACGCCGCGGTCGGTTTTGCAGGCAGCCAGGGCCATTTCGAGCTGAACGTGATGAAGCCGATGATGGCCTATAACGTGCTGCAATCGCTGCAATTGCTGGGCGACGCGTCGATGGCGTTTACCGACAACTGCGTCGTGGGCATCAAGGCCGACCGCACCCGGATTGAAAAGCTGATGCGCGAATCGCTGATGCTGGTGACCGCGCTGGCGCCGACCATCGGCTACGACAACGCCACCACGGTCGCGAAAACCGCGCATAAAAACGGCACCACGTTGAAGGAAGAGGCGATTGCCTTGGGCTTTGTTGACGCCGAAACGTTTGACCGCGTTGTGCGCCCCGAAGACATGATCGGCCCGAAGTGAACGGCCCAAAATGAACGCCAACACACCGATCAACCTGAACAAGGTGCGCAAGGCCCGCGACAGGGCCACTGAGAAGGCAGAAGCCGACGCAAACGCGGTCAAATATGGCCGCAGCAAGGCTGAACGCATGCTTGACGCTGCCCGCGCTGACAAGGCGCGGACCGCGCTCGATCAGGCTAAGTTCGAAGAATGAAACCCCCGGTGCCCGCCCGCCCGGTCAAGCACTCCTTGACCTTAAGCGGGCACCGGACCTCTGTCTCGCTCGAAGATGCGTTCTGGCAGGCGTTCCGCGCCATGGCGGATCGCGACGGGTTGACGATCAATGCGCTGGCCGCGCAGATCGACGCGGATCGCGGCGATATCGGTCTTGCTTCTGCCATCCGGGTGCATGTGCTGCGCGATGCGCAACGGCGCGATTAACGCGGGCTGATCCGCAGCCACATGCCATTTGCCGTGCGTACGGTCAGATGGGCGACGGGCACGGGCGGGCGGTCTGGCACCAGTTCGAACCGATAAGCCGCCAACATTTGCGCCAATAAAACAACGCCTTCAATCATCGCAAAGCCTGCGCCGGTGCAGACCCGCGGTCCGGCTGAAAACGGCATATAAGCCGTGCGCTGCCCTGTTTTGCCGTTCTCGGTCTGCCAGCGGGTTGGGTCGAAATCGTCAGGCCTGTCCCATATCCGTTCGTGCCGGTGCAGGTGCCACGGCGACAGCACGACCTGCGCGCCGGGTTTGACGTCGCGCTTGCGAAACACTTCTGACCGCGTGGTTTCGCGCACCATCATCGGCACGGGGGGATACAGCCGCAGGCTTTCGCGGAACACGTCGCGGGTAGCTTTCAGCGTCGAAAGTCCGGCAAATTCGCCGTCCCACGCTTGCGCCTCTTCTGCGAGCTTCTCCTGCCACTCTGGATGCATCGCCAGTAAATACAGTGTCCACGCTAGCGCAGCGGCGCTGGTTTCGTGTCCGGCCAGAAAGAAGATCGCGACCTGATCGACCATCTGCGGCACATCAAAAGTGTCGCCCGTATCAGGATCAGCCGTCGTCATAATCTTGGTCGCCAGATCATCCGGCGCGGTGCCATCCGCAATCTGCGCCAGCCGCGCGGCGGTCATGTCGGTGATCAAACTGCGGATCAGCCGCGCCGTCGCCCGCGTGTCGCGGCGAAAAAACCGCGGCATCCAGCGCGGGCCCGGGATGAAGGCGGCAAGGTTCAGGATCGGCTGGGTGCGCTGGTAGGTCTTGAAGGCGTCGAACACACGGGTCGCAATCTGGTCTTCGATCGGGACGGAAAACAGCGTGCGAAAGATCACGTCAGCTGCGGCGTGGCTCGTCTCTGGCTCTATATCGCGCGGGGTGCCGTCGGCCAGTGGGGCCATGCGGGTGACCGCCGCCGCCCCCGCCGCCTTGATCGCCGGAAAGGTATCGCGCAGCCGCCCGCCCGCAAAGGCGGGGTCAATAATGCGGCGTTGTTGCTTCCACAAATCGCCGTTGGTTAGGAAAACCGAGTCCCCCAGCAAGGGGCGCAGCCCTGCGCCGATCCGGTCCGATTTGGGGAAATTATCGGGGCGTTCGTTCAGCACCAGCCGGATCAGCTCTGGATCATTCACCATATAGCTGCGGAAAAACGGGGTGCGAAACTCTGCCATCCACGCGCGATACAGCTTGGCGGGCTGCGCCGACAGAATATCTGCGCGGAACAGTTTGAGGTAGCGAAACAGCGATACCTTGTCCGGCCGCGCCGGGGGTTTCGCCGGAATCACGGGGCCATATCCGTGTATTTCGACGCTGGCACATCGATGCGAGAGGCCGAGGGCGCGCGGCCCTTATAACGATCGCCCAAGGTCAGCGGCCCTGCGGTGATGCGGAAATAGTCATAGTCGCCGGGCCTATCAAAGGCGCAGAGGTACTGAAAATGCAGACGGAAGAACTTCCAGCGCAATTCTTGCCAGCGTGCGGGCGACAAGGTTTTCGTAAAGGCGGCAGAGATGACCAGCGGCCAGCGCTTGTCCTTTGGCGCGACGCCAGACACCTCGACCGGATCGCACAGGGCAAAGGCGCAGCCGTCGCCGGGCGCTGTGACGTCGACCCACGGCATGTCCACGCGGGACAGATCGTGCAAATCGCGGCGCAGGCGCGTGGCGCCGCGCAGGAATGACACCATCGGCACCACCTGCCCCAGCGACAGGAACGACAACGCCGGACCATCCGTTGGCACCCGGCCCGCGCGGTGCAGATCGGCAAGGATCGACACGCCGAGGTGCGCGCCGGATGAATGACCGACGACCAGCACTTCGTCCACGTCGGTCGCCAAGGCCGCTGCAATCTGGTCCGCGAACGCGGCCATGCGCTCTTCAAGTGCTGGCGGGTTGGCCCCGTTCCAGCGGGCGGAATAGGCGTAGTCGTGCATCAGGTAATAGGCGAAAAACTTGCCGTCCTTGCGCTTGAACCAGCGCAAGACCCAGACGGCGACCCCTGCCCAAACGGCGTAGGACACCAGCGTCAAAATACTGCCCAGCAGGCCGGACACGGGGATCAGGCCCAGCAGTTTCGCGGCCAAGCCGCCCAGCAAGATCGCTACTAAAAGCTGCACAAGCAACATGCCCACGGGATAAAGCGCCGCAATTACGGGCCCTTTGCGCAGCCACATCAGCCGCCGCAGCGTGCCGCTGGCAATATAGGTGAAGGCCGTGCGCAGCAGTTGGCCGTAGGTCGCGGGGATCGAATGGGACATGCTGCTGCTCACGATGTCGGACCAGACCAGCACGTCGACCTCTGCCTTCACCTGCGCACCGTCCATTCCGGCAGCGACGCGCCAGCCATAGGTCTTGCCGCGCGGCTTGGGGGTCAGCGTCAGGTCATAGCCGCTGATCGCCGCCTGCGCGGTGCCTTCGGTGCGGTAAAGCTCGCGGTAGCGGCGGGGATGAATCGGGTCATAGCCGGGGATGTAGAACACCCGCCGGCGGCGTACGGTTTGCTGATCTTCATGCTCGGTCATGCGCGCACCCTAGCGGGGAATGCGGGCGAAATTAAGCCGTTATCCGATCGCACCCAGCGCTGGAAACCGTTCCAGCAGCCAAAAACTGAAGGCGCTGAATTGGCCCGTGACCATCATCAGCCCGACCGTCCACAGCAGCAGGCCAGAGGTGCGTTCAATCCGCGCCATATGCCGCTTCATCCAGGCCATCGGCCCCTTCAGGCGCGGGAAAAATGCAGCGACTGCTAGGAACGGCAGACCCAGCCCCAGCGCATACATCGCCAGCAAAAGCGTGCCACGCCCGACGTCGCCCTCTGACGCAGCAAGTCCCAGAATCGTGCCAAGGATCGGGCCAAGGCAAGGCGTCCAGCCAAAGGCGAAAGCAAGGCCAAGTACGTAGGCGCCAAACGCGCTGCCACCGTTATCGCCGGTTGCGACTCGCGCTTCGCGGTCTAGGAACCCAATCCGGAACACGCCGATAAAATGCGCGCCAAAGATCATGACGACGACGCCTGCGATGGGCACGAACCAGCCCTGCCATTGCAGCAAAGCCCGCCCCAGCGTCGAAAACGCCATGCCCAGCAGTAGGAACACCGTCGATAGCCCCAGCACAAACATGAATGCGGCCACCATTACCCGCCTGCGCGCGGCGGCGGTCTCGTCCAACTCGGTCACTGACACGCCGCCCATATAGGCCAGATACGGCGGCACGATCGGCAGCACGCAGGGCGATAGGAACGACAACAAGCCGGCGACAAGGGCGATGGCCATGGCGGGCACAAGGCTCGCGTCCATTAAGGCGATATTTTCGAACATGGGACCTCTTTGCGCGTGTTGGGATAGGCTTAGGCCATCGCGGCCCCCGCGTCACGCCGCGCGGTGTCACGAGGGCGTTTACAAAATGACACATCCGCCCTAGCGATAGGGCATGGATTATGATGCTGAACTCGACGCCACCGGGCTGCTGTGCCCCCTGCCCGTTCTTAAGGCGCGCAAACGCCTGTCTGCACTGGCCAGCGGCCAAGTGCTGCGGATGTGCGCGACCGATCCCGCCGCGATTATTGACGTGCCGCACTACTGCTTTGAGGCGGGCCATACGCTGGCCCTGACGCAGGATGAAGGCGACGTTCAGGTGTATTTTATCCGCAAGGCGTAAGCGGCCAGCGCCCTAATCAATAGCAAAAAGGCGGACCTTGCGGCCCGCCTTTTTCATGTCTTGGGGTGCGCTGACCTTAACGGCCCAGCGACCACCAGCCGCGCTTTTTCGGCTTATCTTCTGCCTCTGGTGCCTCGGCTTCTGGCGCAGGCGTTGGTTCCGGCGCAGGTGCTGGCGTTGCCACAGGCTCTGGCGCTGCAATCGGATCAGACTTCACCTCTGGCGCAGCTTGCGCTGCGGGTGCCGGGGTTGCCTCGACCGGGGCTGCTGGCGCAGGCGTTTCAGCCACTGGCGCGTCGGCAACCGGTGCTTCAGCCACAGGCGCATCAGCCGTCACAGCAGGTACGTCCGTTGGTGCATCGACCTCCTCTGATGCGGCCTCAACCTTGGGCTTGCGCGCGCGGCTACGGCGGGCTGGCTTTGGCTTTTCCGCAGGCGCGTCGGCATCTGCCTCTGCGTCTGCCGGAGCCTCTGCGCCTTCGGCAACCTCTGCTTTGGGCTTGCGGCGGCTACGGGTCCGCTTTGGCTTTTCTGCTGGTGCCTCTGCGTCAGCGTCTGCTGCCGGTGCGCCTGCTACAGCATCAGCGGCTGCTGCCTCTGCGGGTGCTTCGGCGTCCGTTGCAACAGCGTCAGCCTTGGGCTTGCGGCGGCTACGGGTGCGCTTGGGCTTTTCGGCGGGCGCATCGGTGACGGCTTCTGCCTGAGCTGCAACAGCGGGGGCGTCCGATTCGGCATCATCGGCTGCGTCATCGTCCTGATCGGAGTCGGCGTCGTCGTTGCCGTTCTCGTTCTGATCGCCGTTTTCACCATTCTCGCCGTTCTGGCCGCCCTTGCGCCGCCGACGACGACGCCGCTTTTTACGAGGCTGGCCATCGGCGTCTTCTTCGCTCGCGGCCGAGGTTTCGCTGTTTTGCTGCGCAGGCGCTTCTTCGACTGCGACAACAACCTCTTCTTCGACCTCGTCAAAGACCTGCTCGTCCGCCAAATCCTTAGCGTCCATCACGGGTGCGACGAAGGGCAATGCCTCAGGGACAACCCGCGTCGCGGTCTTGAACTTGTCGATCGCGAAATCAGGCGACACCAGCGTCAGGTCACATTCGACGCGTACGGACATGCCATACTGCGCCTCAATCCCGGCGACGTGGTCACGCTTGCCGTTCATCAGCACGTTGGCGATGGACACCGGCGCACGCACCAAGACTTCTTTGGAACGGCCGCGTGTGCCCTCTTCTTCGATCTGGCGCAGGATGTTCAGCACGACGTTGTCGTCGGACCGCAGCAGGCCAGTGCCATGGCAATGGCTACACGGCTGCGTCGTCGCCTCTAGCATACCGGGGCGCAGACGCTGACGCGACATTTCCAGCAGACCGAACCCAGAGATCCGGCCGACCTGAATACGTGCGCGGTCGGTTTTCAGCGCGTCCTTGAACCGCTTTTCCACCGCGACGTTGTTGCGACGTTCATCCATGTCGATGAAGTCGATGACGATCAGACCCGCCAAGTCACGCAGACGCGCTTGGCGTGCCACTTCGTCAGCAGCCTCTAGGTTGGTTTTCAGCGCGGTTTGTTCGATCGAGCCTTCTTTTGTGGCCCGGCCAGAGTTGACGTCCACGGCGACCAGCGCCTCGGTCACGCCGATGACGATATAACCGCCAGAGGGCAGCTGCACCGTCGGGTTAAACATGCCCGACAGATAGCTTTCGCACTGGTAGCGGGCGAACAGCGGCATCTGTTCAGCGTATTGCTTCACGTGCTTGGCGTGGGATGGCATGATCATCCGCATGAAGTCTTTCGCGTTGCGATAGCCTTCTTCGCCAGCGACGATGACTTCGTCGATGTCCTTGGAATACAGATCGCGGATCGTCCGCTTGATCAGATCGCCCTCTTCATAAATTTTCGCGGGGGCGATGGATTTCAGCGTCAGCTCGCGGATGGTTTCCCACATGCGCTGCAGATATTCATAGTCGCGCTTGATCTCGTTGCGGGTACGCTGGCTGCCAGCGGTGCGGATGATCAGACCGGCGCCTTCGGGCACCAGCATCTCGCCTGCGATTTCCTTCAGCTTTTTGCGGTCGGCCACGTTGGTGATCTTGCGGGAAATACCGCCGCCACGTGCGGTGTTCGGCATCAGGACGCAGTAACGGCCAGCCAGCGACAGGTATGTCGTCAGCGCCGCGCCTTTGTTGCCGCGCTCTTCTTTGACGACCTGTACCAGCATGATCTGGCGGACTTTGACGACCTCTTGGATCTTGTAACGCTTGGGGCGCGGCTTGCGCACGGGGCGCACGTCGTCGCTGTCGTCAGCGCTGTCGACATTTTCGATCTCGGATGGCTGATCATCGTTGTCGTCAGCGTTGTCAGCCTGATCGTCGTCATGCACTTCATCGCTGGCAGGGGTGTCGACGGGAGTCTCTGCGACCAGTTCCATCGGGCTGGACCCCTCTTCGGGATCGTCCAGGTCAATGGTTTCCATGCCCGCGATGTCGCGGGTGGCGGTCGCATCATCAGATGCGGTGTTGGCAGCACGGCCACGGGTCCGGCGCGTGCGGCGCACACGCGGCTTGGGCGAAGCGTCGTCCGCGTCAGTGTCAGCACTGGCCTCAGAGGCGTCCGCGTCTGCGTCGTCCTCTTCCTCAGCCTTTTGGCTGGCGGCATAGGCTTTTTCTTCGGCGATCAGTGCCAGACGGTCAGCGACCGGGATCTGATAGTAATCGGGGTGAATTTCCGAGAACGCGAGGAAGCCGTGGCGATTGCCGCCGTAGTCCACAAACGCGGCCTGTAACGACGGTTCGACCCGCGTTACTTTGGCTAGATAGATGTTTCCAGCAAGCTGACGCTTGAACTGGCTTTCAAAATCAAATTCTTCGACTTTGTTTCCGTCGACCACAACAACGCGGGTTTCTTCCGCGTGGGTGGCATCGATTAGCATTTTCTTCATGTTGTCCATTCGCATGACGCGGCAATTCGGCCCCGGGGGGCGCAGCAGTGCGGCTGTCATGTCTGATTAAGGCGATGGGTGCGCAGGCCACGACAATGCCCCTTGGGGCGTCTGTCTGGTGGTCACTGTTCTGCGCGCCTCGCATCGCGGTCCTTGTCTGACCCACGTGACGCGGGCCTGTTTAATGCCCGGTCACAATAATAAACATGCGAGCCAAGGGCGTTCTTTTGACCGTTTCGGGTCATAGTCAGCTGACCCTGTCCACCGGCTTTTGCCGCGCGGGATAGGATCAGAGAATCTCACCGGGATTTTGCGCATATCGTCATGCCAACCGCCCGTAGAACATACATAGGGGGTTATGGTGTCATAAGACAATCACAAAGTGCGTGCAGCCTTGGCGGCTGGGGGGGGACCGCGCCCTTAAACGCAAGAACGCCGCGCCCCACTACGGGACACGGCGTTATCGCTAACACGGTGCTGCGTGCTTACAGATAGTCAGAGCGGGACAGCGTGTATTTCGCCATCTTCTCGTTCAAGGTCCGGCGCGGCAGGCACAGTTCTTCCATCACCGCAGTGATAGAGCCTTTGTGCCGGCGCATGGTGTTGTCGATCAACATCCGCTCGAACGCCTCGACGAATTCCTTCAGCGGCTTGCCTTCGGTGGTCATCGCCGGGCGGCTGTCGTCGCTGTCGGCCATCAGCAAGGATGCGATGGATCCCGTGCCGCGCCGGTTCTGCAATACGGCGCGTTCGGCGACATTGATCAACTGGCGCACGTTGCCCGGCCAAGGCGCCTGCAACAGCTGCGCCGCCTCTTGGGCGGACACTTCTGGCGCGTCGCAGCCGTATTCTTCGGCGAACTGGTCAGACAGACGGGTGAACAGCGTCAGGATATCCTCTCCGCGCTGGCGCAGCGGCGGCACGACAATGCGCAGGGCGCTGATGCGGTAATACAGGTCTGGCCGCAGCACGGATTCGCAGGTCTTGTCTTGTTCCTGCAGGTTACAGATTGCGACAATGCGGGTTTCGGCGGGCGTGCCTTGGTCGTTGATTGCTGTCAAAAGCCGCGCTTGCAGCGTCTGGCTCAGGCTCTCGATATCCTCCAGCACCAGTGTGCCGCCGCGGGCTTCTTCAATCGCGGGGATCGGCTCTTCCTCGCCCGCAGGGCCGAATAGGCGGCGGGTCAAGGTTGCCTCGTCAAAGGCGGCGCAGGCGACCAGGACGAACTTTTTCGTGGCCCGCGCACCAACGGCATGCAGGGCGTGGGCGACCAGCGTTTTGCCGGTGCCGGTTTCGCCTTCGATCAGGACGTGACCATCGGCCTGCCCCAGATCAAGGATGTCTTCTTTCAGCCGTTCCATCGGGGCGGACTGGCCCATCAATTTCTTGATCAGCGCTGATCCGTCGGACAATTCCTTGCGCAGCGCGCGGTTGTCCAGCGTCAGGCGCCGAGCGTTGCAGGCTTTCTTTGCCAGTTCTGTCATGCGGTCCGGGTTGAACGGCTTTTCCAGAAAATCGAAGGCACCGACGCGCATCGCCTCGACCGCCATGGGCACATCGCCGTGGCCTGTGATCATGATGACAGGCAGCGCCGAATCGACGCCGCGCAGCTTTTTCAGGAACTGCATGCCGTCCATGCCGGGCATTTTCACGTCGCTGACGACAATGCCGGGGAAATCCGCACCAACCACGCGCAGCGCTTCTTCGGCGCTGGCATAGGCTTCGGTTTCGAATCCTGACAGGGCCAGCCATTGGCTGATCGACTGCCGCATATCCTTTTCGTCATCCACGATGGCGATTTTCATGGCTTTGCTCATGGATCTGATCCTTATTCCGCGGCTTTTGCCGCTGTCTTGAGGCGGGGCAACTGTACCTCGAACACGGCACCGCCGCCTGCCCCGTTCCGCGCGGTCATACGTCCGCCCAGATCGTTCACGATGCCCGACGAAATCGCAAGGCCAAGGCCTACGCCGTCGCCGGGCTGTTTGGTTGTGTAAAACGGCTCGAACAGCGAATCGAGGTCGTCGATCCCGCTGCCATTATCGCGCACGGTCAGCGTCACCGTTTCACCCAGTGCCAAAATAACGTCGATGCGCGGGTCGGCCACTGTTTTTGTGGCGTCAATCGCGTTGCGCAGCAGGTTAATGATGACCTGTTCCAACCGCAGGCGGTCGCCAAAGATCATCGCCGGCTCGCCCGGTAGCGTGCGGCTGATTTCAACATAGCGGTTTTTCAGCTGCGGTTCCATCATCGACAGCGCAGATGACACAGCGGCGCGGGTGTCGACCTCTTCAAACGCGTCAGAGCCTTTGCGGGCATAGGATTTCAACTGCCGCGTGATCGCGCCCATCCGGTCGATCAGGTCGTCAATGCGTTGAAACGACGACAAGGTTTCCTCTGGCCGCTTGCGCTGCAGCAGCAGGCGCGCGCCCGCCAGATAGGTCTTCATCGCGGCCAGTGGCTGGTTCAGCTCGTGGCTGACGGCGGCTGACATCTCGCCCAAGGCGGCGAGTTTTGACGTTTGCGCCATGGTCTGTTCGGCGACCTCAAGGTTGCGCTCTACCTGCTTACGCGCTGCGATTTCGCGTTGCAGCGCAGCGTTCAAGGCGCGCAGTTCGGCAGATTCGCGTTCAAAGACGGCGACCCGGTTGGTGGCCTTGCGGGACGCGAACCAGAACATCATCGCCAAAAAGATCGCGAATCCCATGACTTCTAGCGCCAGCACGCCGTTCACCCGTTCGCGCACCGACGAATAGGCGGTGTAGCTGACCATGCGCCAACCTTGGAACGGCACGCGCGCCTCGCGGCGCAGCACGGCCTCACCGCGCAAATAGGCATCGATGGGCAGCGCGGCCCAGTCTTGCGTGGCGCGCAATGCAACCTCGATCGCGGTCGGCGGGGTTTGACGGCGCAGGGCCTCTGCCTCGTCCAGGCCGCGCCAGCGCTGTTCGGTGGTCAGGATAATATTGCCTGTGCTGTCAGTGACATAGACCGCATCGGACACACTGGCCCAGCTGCGTTCCAGCTTGGCCAGATCGACGGCAACCTGAATGACGCCCATGGTCGAGCCGTTCTGATCGATCCGCCGGGAATAGACGAAACTATAGCCGCCCTGAGGCGACTCGCCGAGGGTAAACACCGTCGCATTACTGCGCAGCGCGTTCACAAAAGACGTGTCAGATCGGTGCTGTTCCCCCAGCCGGTTCCGGTCCGTCGCCGCGACCGCACGCCCGTCCTTATCCAGCAACATCAAGGACGCCGCGCCAATTTCATCAACGAACGACAGCAGCCGCTGCGTCGACAGCGCATAGTTATTGGCCGACAGGGCCTGAATTAGATCAGGGTCACGGGCCAAAAGTTGCGGCACAATGGAATTGCGCTGCAGCTCGCTCATCAAGTTGGCGACATAAAAGGTCAGGCGGACTTCGGCCCGGTTCCGGGTCGTTTCCGTGAAGCGCTGGGTGAGCAGCAGATTCGTGGTATAAATCGTCACCATGCCCAGCAGGCACACCACAATGACGCTGAGCCGCAAAAGCCAACGGCCCTGCCGCAGCGTGCCGGTCTGTGTGGTGAATTCCGCGTGGCTCATTAGCTTTAGATAGGCTGGGTGCACGCGCCCGGCAAGCCAGCGATCACGCGTCGGCGAGTTGCTGCACAAGCCCGCGGAACAAGGCCAGACCGTCGGTATTGCCGGTGGCCGCGTCAACCGCCCGTTCGGGGTGCGGCATCATTCCCAGCACACGGCGATTCTCGCTTAATACGCCAGCGATCGCATTGCGGCTGCCGTTGAAGTTATCGGCATAGGTGAATGCGATGCGGTCTTGGTCGCGAAGCTGGTCCAGCACCGCATCTTCGGCGGTGTAGTTGCCGTCGTGGTGCGCTACGGGCAGTGTGATCGTCGCGCCAGCGGTATAGCCGCCGGTAAAGCCGCTATCAGAGGTCGCAACCGTCAAGGGTGTGGATTTACAGACAAATTTCAGCGCCGCATTACGCATGAGTGCGCCGGGCAGCAGGCCGGTTTCGGTCAGCACCTGAAAGCCGTTGCAGACCCCCAGCGCATAACCGCCCCGTTCCACATGCCGCTTAAGCGCCTGCGAGACGGGCGAATTCGCCGCAATTGCGCCGCAGCGCAGATAGTCACCAAAGGAAAACCCGCCCGGCACCGCGACCAGATCGACATCGCCGATCTCTGCATCCTTGTGCCAGACCATCGTCACATCGGCCCCAACCTTGCGCAGGGCCACAGCCATGTCGCGGTCACAGTTCGATCCGGGGAAAACAAGGACGGCAGCCTTCATGCGGGTAGCTCCTGAGAAGTGTTTTTCGAACCGCAGCAACGCCTTGCGCGCGGTATTTTAAAGCGACCGGCAGGCTGTGTGCCGCGCCGGTCGCCCCTAAGCTTACAGAATTTCGATCCGGTAGGATTCGATGACCGTATTGGCCAGCAGCGCTTCGCACATCTCTTTGATGCGCGCCTCGGTGGTGCCGTCGGCCAGATCCAGTGCGATCACTTTGCCCTGACGGACGCCGTTGACGCCCTCAAAGCCCATCGCACCCAGTGCGTGACGCACGGCTTCGCCCTGCGGGTCCAGCACGCCGTCTTTCAGCATCACATGAACATTGGCTTTCATGATGTTGATATCCTTTAGTTAATCAGCGTGGGCTTGGGCCGGTGAGTCACATTGCTGGGCAGAACGCCCAAACGCCGCGCGACTTCGGTGTAAGCGTCAGCGAGGTTGCCAAGGTCTTGGCGGAACACGTCTTTGTCCAGCTTCTGGCCGGTTTCAATGTCCCACAGACGGCAGCAATCTGGGCTGATCTCGTCTGCGACGACAAGGCGGGGGAATTCGTTGTCCCACACGCGGCCGATTTCGATCTTGAAATCGATCAGCTTGATACCGACGCCGTACATCACGCCCGACATGAAATCGTTCACCCGCAAGGCCATAGAGACGATATCGTCCATGTCCTGCTGGCTCGCCCAACCAAAGGCGATGATGTATTCCTCTGGCACCAGCGGGTCGCCCAGCTTGTCGTCTTTATAGGAAAACTCGACAATGGGGCGCGGCAGGGCGGCGCCCTCTTCCATGCCCAAACGCTTGGCCATCGATCCGGCGGCAAAGTTGCGCACGATGACTTCCAGCGGAATAATCTCGACCTGGCGGATCAACTGCTCGCGCATGTTTAGGCGGCGAATGAAATGCGTCGGGATGCCGATGTTGCCAAGGCCGACCATGAAATACTCGGACAGGCGGTTATTCAACACGCCTTTGCCCTCGATCACGTCCTTTTTGGCACCATTGCCAGCGGTCGCGTCGTCCTTAAAATACTGGACATAGGTCCCCGGCTCTGGACCCTCGTACAGGATCTTTGCCTTGCCTTCGTAGATCAATTTGCGGCGTGCCATGAAAAGCCTCACGTCTGGGGGCGGCCCCGTTGGCGGGCCACCGCTCTGCGCCTCTTACGCCAAGCCCCCCTTGCGGGCAAGTCGCGCGGACCCCATAGTTTGCCTAACGGAACCCGCAGACAGGATTTTGCCCGATGACGAGCATGAAAGACCGCGAAAACGCCTTTGAAAATAAATTCGCCCATGACGCAGAGATGCAGTTCAAGGCCGAAGCCCGCCGCAACAAGCTGCTTGGCCTGTGGGCCGCAGACCTGATGGGCAAATCTGGCGATGACGCGATGACCTACGCCAAAGAGGTGATCAAGTCCGACTTTGAAGAGGCCGGCGACGAGGACGTGTTTCGCAAGGTCCACGGCGATCTGGGCGACAAAGTGTCAGAGGCCGATTTGCGCGCCAAAATGGCAGAGCTGACGATCGAAGCCAAAGCGCAGCTGATCGACGAAGTCTAAAATTAACGCATCAAGACCGGGAGGGGGCCGCGCGCAGCGGATCTTTACCCGGTCTTTATTCCTTACCGTCTAAGCCTTCTGACAACTGGTCAGAGGTGTTTTATGCGGCGTGGATCAACGACCGCCCGTGCGCGGGCTTTGCGGCTGTTGGTGCCTACGGCAGGCTTCGGCATTGCGATCTGGGCCTATCTGCAACTGCCGCCCGGCGCGGCTATGACAGCGTTCGCTGGCTTGCCTGATATCCCGCTCTGGCGCTGGGGGCTTGCGCTGGCCCTGACAGGCCTGAGCTATGTGGTCGTCGGCCAGCTAGAATCGCTTTGGCACGTGGCCCTGCGTGTGAATTCACAGCCCTATACGGCGCGGCGCACGGGCCGCATTGCGATTGCGATTGGGCAATGCGTCGGGATGGCCAGCGTTGTGGCCGGATTGGTGCGCTGGCACCTCTTGCGCGGTGTGGCGCAGACTGGCGATGTGGCGCGCGTGTCTTTGGCGGTCTCGCTGTCCTTTACACTTTGCATGTCAGTTTCGGCGCTGCTGGCGCTGTGGTGGATCGCCTTGGCGGCGTTTCCCGCGCTCTCTTGGCCCATGGTGCCTGTGGTCGCGGCGGTGATGGGGCTGGCTTTGTGGCGCTATGGTCCCAAGCTGTGGGCGCAGCGCCGATTGGCCGCTGGGGTGATGATCTGGACTCATGCCGATCTGCTTTGCGCGGGCCTTGCCTTTGCGGTGTTCCTGCCCGGTGACTTGCCGCTTTTGCAGGTCTTAGCGGTGTTCACCTTAGCTTTCGGTGCGGGGCTCGCGACGCATGTGCCAATGGGAATCGGGGCGTTTGATCTGATTGTCATCGCCTTCCTGCCCGCGCCCACAGCTGCGCTTCTACCCGCATTACTCGCGTTTCGCCTGACCTATTTCGTCGTTCCCGGTGCCGTTGGCCTTTATGCGCTGACCCGGCCGCAAGCGCTGCCCGGTCGCAGCACCCTGCGGCAGTTTCTGCACAGCCATGCCCCCGCATTATGGAGCTTGGCCGACCAAGGGGCCTCTGTCTGGCGCGACGCTAGCGGCGCTGCCCTTGTCGGCCATACCCCCGTCGCCCGCGTCATTATTGGCGAGCCGTCAGGTGCCCTGCCCCATGCCCTGCGCCGCATAGCCCGTTACAAATGCAGCGCCCGCACCGCCGCCAGCCTGCGCAAGCGCGGTTGGTCCACCATGCGCATCGCGACAGAAGCATGGATCGATCCGAGCACTTGGACTTTGGATGGCCCCGAAAAATCCACCCTGCGGCGCAAATTGCGACAGGCGCAGACTAGCAGCGTGAGCGTGCGCCAAATCGACCCGCGCGATATGCCCCGCGACCTGACCCGCGTGGCGCAGGCCTGGGCCCGTGCCAGCGGGGGCGAGCGCGGTTTTTCCATGGGCCGCTTCACCCTCTCCTTGCTAGATGCGCAGGCCGTCTTTGCTATCTTCACCGATGGCACCCTACACGGTTTTGTGACCTTTCAAACCGGCCCCCAAGACTGGTGCCTTGACCTGATCCGCCACGACGGCACCCTGCCCGCAGGCGCTGTACCTGCCGCGATGATTGCGGGATTTGCGGCGGCCAAAGACGCGGGCGTGGCAGAGGTCACCCTTGCCGCCACGATCGCCCAAACCGGCCCCTTCGGCTGGCTTGGCCGCCGCCACGCGGGCCTTGCGCAATTCAAACGCAGCTTTGGCCCGCAGTGGCGCCCGCTTTACCACGCGGCCCCGGGACCGCTGCGGTTTTTCTGGACCGCATCCGCCGTGTTGTGGTCCGTCCAGCGCCCCCTTGCGCGCCTGACAACTTGGGTCCGGCAATTGTCTTTTACCCCGCTTCGTGCGACGGAAGGGACCAATGTCCGCACCGGACCCACGCCAAAGACTGAGGCCACACATGACAAACGCATTCGCCCAACTTCTCGCCGCGCGCGACTGGATCCTCGCCGATGGCGCAACCGGGACCAACCTGTTCAATATGGGGCTTTCTTCCGGCGACGCGCCAGAGATGTGGAACGTCGAACATCCTGACCGGATCGCAAAGCTGTACCAGGGTGCCGTCGATGCCGGCTCTGACCTGTTCCTCACGAACACCTTTGGCGGCAATGCCTCGCGTCTGAAACTGCATGACGCCCAAGGCCGCGTGATGGAGCTGAACAAAGCCGCCGCTGAAATCGGCCGCGAAGTCGCCGACAAATCCGGCCGCACTGTGATTGTGGCCGGCTCTGTTGGACCAACCGGCGACATCATGGCCCCCATGGGCTCCCTCACCCACGAAATCGCAGTCGAAATGTTCCACGAACAAGCTGAAGGCCTCAAGGCCGGCGGCGCCGATGTCCTGTGGGTCGAAACTATCTCTGCGTTCGAGGAATATGCCGCTGCCGCCGAGGCGTTCAAACTGGCAGATATGCCATGGTGTGGCACGATGTCCTTTGACACCGCTGGGCGCACCATGATGGGCGTCACCTCGCGCGACATGGTAAAGTCCGTCGGCAAGCTTGACTACAAACCGCTCGGCTTCGGCGCCAACTGCGGGACCGGTGCCTCCGACCTGCTGCGCACGATCCTTGGCATGGCCGACGCGGAACCCGATCTGCCTCTCATCTCCAAGGGCAATGCTGGCATCCCGAAATACCACGACGGCCATATCCACTATGACGGCACGCCAGAACTGATGGCCGACTACGCCGAACTGGCCCGCAATTGCGGCGCTAAAATCATCGGCGGCTGCTGCGGCACCACGCCAGAGCATCTGCGCGCCATGCGCGAAGCACTGGAAACCCGCCCCAATGGTGACCGTCCCAGCCTCGACGATATCACCTCCGCTTTGGGGACATTCTCGTCCGAATCTGACGGCACCGACGGCAACGGCCCCGTCCGCGCCGCCCGCCGCGGCAAACGTCGCGGCTGATCGCCCGCAGGACCCGGCGGCAGGACCAACCCCTGCCGCCACCTCTCTGTTTTAAAAATATCCCCGCCGGAGGCTCGGCCGTCAGGCCGACGGCCACCTTTGCCCAGCACAGCAGATCAAAGAAGCGATAGCTGATCACCCGGCTGCGGCGGCACCGCAAATAGGTCCGTGCGCAAAGGCACGAGCGTGCGGTCCAGCCCCAACCGCCGCGTCGCCAGCACGAAACGCTGCCGCAGCAAACGTGCCCATTCGCCCTGCCCGCTCATCCGCGTTCCAAACGCAGGATCGTAATCCAGTCCGCCGTGCAATTCGCGCACCCGCCCCATGATCCGCGCCGCCCGGTCCGGATAGGCTTCTTGCAGCCAATCGCGAAACAAGCCCGATACCTCACGCGGTAAGCGCAAGACGATGGATGACGCCGCCACGGCCCCCGCCTGCGCCGCCGCTTGCAAGATGGCTTCTAATTCGTGATCCGTCAGTGCCGGAACGACTGGCGATACCATGACCCGTACATCAATACCCGCATCGCTCAGCGCCCGGATTGCGCGCAACCGCACCGATGGTAAGGGCACGCGCGGTTCCATCGCGCGGGATGTAGCCGGGTCCAGCGTCGTGACTGAAATCCCGACCCGCACCAAGCCCTTCGCCGCCATCGGCCTCAGAATATCAATGTCGCGGGTGATCAGTGCACCCTTGGTGATGATCGCAACCGGGTGATTAAAATCCGACAACACCTGCAAGAGGCCGCGCATAATCTTACGGTCTCGTTCGATCGGCTGATACGGATCTGTGTTGGTGCCAATCGCGATCGTGCGCGGCACATAGCGTTTGGCCCGCAACTCGCGCTGCAGCACCGCGGGCGCATCTGGCCGGGCAATCAGCCGCGTTTCAAAATCAAGCCCCGGCGACAGCCCCAAATAGGCGTGGCTGGGCCGGGCGTAGCAATAAATGCACCCATGCTCGCAGCCGCGATATGGGTTAATCGACCGATCAAATGACAAATCAGGCGACCGGTTCTGCGTAATGACGGTGCGCGGCACTTCCTCGGTGACTTGCGTGCGCAGCACGGGAAGTTCGTCATCATTGGCCCAGCCGTCATCCACCCCCTCACGGGTGTGGGTGTCAAACCGGACGTCCGGGTTATCCATCGCCGCCCGGCCGCGCCGGCGAAATTGTGGCCTTACTTCGTATTCCATGCCAAAAAATAAAACAAACAGTGAACATGAGCAAGCGTAGGTCGGTCTCATTCGCGGACATGTCGCAAATTATCGCGTGTCGCTCTGGGCAAAGGCGCATGACGAAACTACAATTGGATCAAAGCTGTGCCATAAGGATCACCCCATGTCGGACGACGACGAAATCATCCTCGCAGACCTGAACGACGAAGACCTCGTCGCCCAGATGTTCGACGACCTTTACGACGGCATGAAAGAAGAGATCGAGGAGGGCGTTAACATCCTCATCGGTCGCGGGTGGGAACCCTACCGCGTGCTCACCGAAGCGCTTGTCGGCGGCATGACCATCGTGGGTGCCGACTTCCGCGACGGCATCCTGTTTGTGCCCGAAGTGCTGCTGGCTGCCAACGCAATGAAGGGCGGCATGGCCATCCTGAAACCACTGCTGGCCGAAACCGGCGCGCCAACTATCGGCAAGATGGTTATCGGCACGGTCAAAGGTGACATCCACGACATCGGCAAAAACCTTGTCGGCATGATGATGGAAGGCGCCGGCTTTGAAGTCGTCGACCTTGGCATCAACAACGCCGTTGATGGGTATATCGACGCGCTGATCGCGGAAAAGGCTGACATCCTTGGGATGTCCGCGCTGCTGACGACCACGATGCCCTACATGAAGGTCGTGATCGATACGCTGATCGAAAAAGGCATGCGCGAGGATTACATCGTTCTGGTCGGCGGTGCCCCCCTGAACGAGGAATTTGGCAAGGCCATTGGTGCCGACGCTTACTGCCGCGATGCGGCGGTTGCGGTCGAAACCGCCAAGACCTGGATGGCCCGTAAGCATAATCGTGCGAGCGCAGGCTAGCCTGGTTTAAGAATGCCGTCGATTTGACTGGACGTAACGGACTTCTTCCTAGACCTGTTAGGGACTGGGAGGGAGTTTACCATGCGTACTGGACCATTCCTACTTTTGATCGCGACCGTCATGTGCCTTGCCGCCCTGACCATTTGGCTTGCCCAAATGTCCGGAGCCTTGGCCTTGCTGCCTGCCATCGGCACTGTGGGGCTGATCCTCACGGTCCTGATTCGCCGGGTGCAATAGCGGCGACTGCGCCATGAGCGATCTTGACGCCCAACTGACAGACGCCGGCTTGCAACCGTCCGGCGGCGGCAAGGTTTTGCTGCTTGCCTGCGGTGCGCTTGCCCACGAAATCCTAGCCCTGCGTGCCGCAAACGGCTGGGATCACCTTGATCTGCAATGCCTGCCCGCGATCTATCACAACCACCCCGAACGCATTACCCCCGCGATTCGCGCTGCGGTCGCGGCGCATAAAGACAGCTACCAACGCATCTTTGTCGTCTACGCCGATTGCGGCACCGGGGGGCTATTACAAGCCGCCTGCGCCGAGATGGGAGTGGAGATGATTTCCGGCCCGCATTGTTACAGCTTTTTCATGGGGAATGAGGCGTTTGCGGCGGCGGATGACATGACCGCCTTCTACCTGACCGACTTTCTTGCGCGCCAATTCGACGCCTTCGTCTGGCGCCCCCTTGGCCTCGACCGTCATCCGCAATTGCTGGATACTTATTTCGGTAACTACACCAGCCTGATCTATCTGGCCCAGACTGACGATGCCGCCCTCACCGAAAAGGCCCGTCAAATCGCAGCGCGCATGGGCCTCACATTCATTCACCGCCGCACGGGCTACGGCGATCTGACCAGCGCTTTGGCGCAGGCCTAACCCTTCTTCTGGTCAAAAATACCTCGGGGTGTGGGGCAGCGCCCCACCATCCGAATTTACACCGTAAATTCGGACGCAAACGCCCACTATTAACCTGCAGCAGAGACCAAACGAATCCGGTCCACCATGGCCCGTAGCCCGTTTGAGCGCTGCGCCGACAAATGATCCGTCAGCCCCAGCCGCCCCAGTTCTGCCGGGGCATCAATCTGTCCGACCTGCGCCATGGGCACACCGTCATACAGCGCCCCCAAAATCGCCACTAGCCCGCGCACAATCATCGCATCGCTATCGCCACGAAAATGGAACACGCCGTCCTCTGGCAGCGGCACCAGCCACACTTGGCTAGAGCAGCCGTCGACCTTCGTCGCTGGCACTTTGAACGCATCGTCCAGCGCTGGCATCGCTTTGCCCATGTCGATGACATGGCGATAGCGGTCTTCCCAATCGTCTAGAAAGTCGAAGGTTTCCACAATCTCTTCAAAGGCTTCGGTCGCCATTAAGGCTCTCCTGTCTGTCAGTTTTGTGGATTAACGCGGCACCGTCACAACACGTTGGCCATCGACCGCCAGCGCCACCTTGCCCTGCGTCAGCAGCAGCGCATCGCGGCCGAACACCTCGTTGCGCCAGCCTTTGAGCGCAGCAATGTCGCGCTGTCCGGCTGCCAGCAGGTCCAGATCGGCAGAGGACGCGATCAGCTTTTGCGCCACATCTTCCTGATCCGATTTTGCCTTGAGTAGGACGCGCAGCATGTCGGCAATCGCCGGGTTCACCTGCAACTTTTCGCGGCTCAGGTCGGGCTTGGGCAGCTTGTCGTTCGGCATGGCAAGACCATCCTTTACCGCCTTCAAAATACCGTCCGCAATCTCGCCGCGCCGCGCTTCACGCAGCAACAGGCGCATCCGGCCAAGGTCAGCCTCGGTTGCGGGCTTGGCGCTGGCCACTTCGACCAATGCGTCATCTTTGTACACGCGGCTTCGCGGCACGTCCCGTTCCTGCGCATAGGTTTCGCGGAACCGCGCGAGTTCGCGCACAATGCTTAGGAACCGGCCAGAGTTCGTGCGGGTCTTCACCTTCTCCCACGCCGTATCGGGATCGGTCTGATAGGTGGCAGGATCGTTCAGTACCGCCATCTCTTCGTTGACCCATTTCTGGCGGCCAGTGCTGCGCAGACGGTCCGACAAATATTCATAGATATCGCGCAGATAGGTGACATCGCCCACGGCATATGTCTTTTGCGCATCCGTCAGCGGGCGGCGGGACCAGTCGGTAAAGCGGCTCGACTTATCGACACCATCTTTGCAAATTTTGCGCACTAGCGTCTCGTATCCGGCTTGATCGCCAAAGCCGCAAACCATCGCCGCGACCTGCGTGTCAAACAACGGGCTGGGAATCAGTTGGGCATCGACCCAAAAAATCTCAAGGTCTTGGCGCGCGGCATGGAACACCTTGACCACGCCTTCGTCGCGAAACAGCTCGTACAGCGGCTCGAGTGATAGACCTTCGGCCAAAGGATCGACCAAGACTTCGTCATGGCCGTCCTCGTCCTGCCAGGCCAGCTGCACAAGGCACAGCTTGGCGTAATAGGTCCGTTCACGCAGAAACTCTGTATCAACAGTCACATAGGGGCGTTTGGCGGCTGCGGCGCAAAAAGTGGCCAGCGCCTCGGTCGTGGTAATGGTCTGCATGAGTGCCTTGTCAATCAGGGCCGCGGCAGCGCGGACACCCCCTGATAAGCGATCACGCAGGCGTTGAAAACCCTAGCCTTCTAGCATGACTGGCGTGCGGTCGCCCGCCAGATAACGGCGCAGCACAGCTGGATAAAGCTGATGCTCGAGCGGCAGCAGCCGCTCTGCCAAAGACTGCGGCGTATCGCCCGCCCGCACGTCCATCCGCGCCTGCCCAAGGATCGGCCCATCGTCCAGATCGGCGGTCACCTCGTGCACGCTGCAGCCGTGCTGCGCATCGCCTGCTTCTAGTGCGCGCGCGTGCGTATGTAGGCCCTTATATTTCGGCAAAAGCGACGGGTGGATGTTCAACATCCGCCCCGCCCATTTCGCCGTAAAGCTGGGCGTCAGGATCCGCATGAAGCCTGCCAGCGCAATCATCTCGATGCCGGCCTCTTCCAAAACCACTTGAAGTTCGGCCTCGAACCCCTCGCGATCTTTGGGAAAATCGCGGTGATCCACCACGGCGGTCGGGATGCGCAGCGCATTCGCCTTTAGCAAACCGCCAGCGCCCGGATCATTCGCAATCACCAGTTTCGCGCGCCCCGGATGATCGCCTACCATGTCTTTGGCCAGCGCGACCATATTGGACCCGCCGCCAGAGATCAGAATGCCGACCCGTTTCACTTCAGATCGCCCGTGTACCGCACGCCAGCGCCGTTCGCGACATGGCCAAGACGGTGGACCGTCTCGCCTGCTTCGGACAGCAGCGCAGTCAGCGCATCGGCGCGGTCAGCTGATACGACCAGCACCATGCCGATACCTGCGTTAAACGTCTTGAGCATTTCAGCCGTGGCGATATTGCCGACCTGCGCCATCCAGCCAAACACGGGCGGCAGCGACCAAGAGGTCAAATCAATTTCGCAGCCCAGATCATCCGGCAACACGCGCGGCAGGTTTTCTGTCAAACCGCCACCCGTGATATGCGCCAAGGCATGCACGCCGCCCGCCCGCACCGCAGCCAGCGCGGGTTTGACATACAGGCGTGTCGGCGTCAGCAAAGCCGTGCCCAAGGGCGCATCAGCAAAAGGCGCCGCGTCGTCCCATGACAGGCCGGACGCCTCTACAATGCGCCGCACCAGGGAATAGCCGTTGGAATGCACACCGTCGCTGGCCAGGCCAAGCAAGACATCGCCCGCGGCCACACCGCTTGGCAAATCTGCCCCGCGCTCCATCGCGCCGACAGCAAAACCAGCCAGGTCAAAGTCGCCGCCATGATACATGCCCGGCATCTCGGCGGTTTCGCCGCCGATAAGGGCACAGCCAGAGGCTTCACAGCCCGCCGCGATGCCTTCGATAATGCGGGTGGCCGAGTCCAGCTCCAGCTTGCCTGTCGCGAAATAATCCAGGAAAAACAGCGGCTCTGCGCCTTGGCAGACCAGATCGTTGACGCACATGGCGACCAGATCGATCCCGATCGTGTCCACATTGCCCGTATCAATCGCAATCCGCAGCTTGGTGCCAACACCGTCGGTGGCCGCCACAAGGATCGGGTCAATATAGCCCGCACCCTTCAGGTCAAACAGCGCGCCAAAGCCGCCAAGCCCGGCCATTGTGCCAGAACGCTGCGTGCGTTTGGCCGCTGGCTTGATCCGTTCCACGAGTGCGTTACCTGCGTCGATATCCACACCGGCGGCGGCGTAGGTCAATCCATCTGTCGTCATTTTGCGATCCCCGCGTCTGCCCAGTCCCTGACCCCCGCGCGATACCCCAAGCCGCGCTTTGGTGCAACGCCGCAACACGCCCTTGCAATGCGCGAAATTCCGCCGATGTGATGCAACCTTTTCGCGGCTGCGCAGTTATACTCACATGATGATACAGCGCATGATCCCCCTCCTCGCCCTTTTGGCCTCTCCTGCTGCGGCGGAAATTGTCCCTATGGACTTTTCCCCGATGGAGGACGGCCCCTGGATCGAATTGCCCGAAGGGGCCGCCTTTAACACCGCGCCGCCCACGTATGACGACATCATCGCGATGTCGGACCTTGACGGCGACCCCAGCGTGACCACCGCGAAAGAGCATGAAATGATCGCTTTGCTCAGCCAAGTCCTTGGCGCGTCTCCGATCACCAACTGACTTGACCCCGCCCGCCCATCCGCTATGCCTGCACGCGGCGGGCCTGTAGCTCAACGGTTAGAGCAGAGCGCTCATAACGCTTTGGTTGCGGGTTCAAATCCTGCCGGGCCTACCAACCGCCATCCCAATAGCACTACAACGAATCCAAAGGGCCAAGGCCCTTCATTCTTCTGGTCAAAAATACCTCGGGGGTTTGGGGGCTGGCCCCCAATGCAACACCTGCAAAGTACATCTCCCCTGCGCGTTTAGAAATCAACACCCCTGCGCCGCGAAAATATGGCGCGGCAGCTTGATCGACATCAACATCGGATCGCCTTGACCCGATTATAGTGATGATCTTCCGCGCGGACAGTTTTGACTGTGACCTGAGGGGGCGGTTTATCCGTCGCGTCCAGCCGGCCAAGGCAACCCGCGACGACGATTATCCGCAGACGCGGGATCGCGGTACCTTTGAAAGGATAATGCGATGATGCACGATTATGGAATGGGCTACGGCACGGGATATGGCCTGATCTGGACGATATTGCTGGTCGTGATCGCTGGCGTCGCGATTGTGGCACTGCTGAAATACATCAAGAAATAATACCCGAAGGAGAAACGCTATGACCTACACAATCAATCGGACCATCACCGGATCAGACTTTGAAGAGGTGGATGCCCGCACGCGTAAGGCGCTTTCTGATGCGGGGTTTGGCATCCTGACGGAAATCGACGTCGCTGCGACAATGCACAAGAAGCTGGACATCGACATGGACGCTTATCGCATCCTCGGGGCCTGCAACCCGCAGATGGCCTATCAGGCGATCCAGATCGAGCCGCGCGTGGGGGCCATGCTGCCATGCAACGTCATCCTGCGTGCGACAGAGACCGGTATCGAGGTCAGCGCCATCGACCCCGTCATGTCGATGCAGGCGATCGATAACGCAGACCTACACGCCGTTGCGGGCAAGGTCCGCGACCTTCTAAAAGCTGCGGTCGCGGCGATCTAATCATGCGCATCCGTGCCGGTCTTGTGGCCGTCGTTATGATTGGGGCGGTCGTCGCACTGTGTGTCTGGTGGTTCGCGCCGTCCATTCTGACCGACGCAAAGCGGCTGATGGACCGCGATACACTGATGGCGTTTGTGGCGCAGGCCGGGCTTTGGGGCCCGGTGCTGATTGTCAGCTTAATGGTGGTCGCAGTGGTGGCCAGCCCGCTGCCCAGTGCGCCCATCGCACTGGCGGCGGGCGCGGCTTACGGGCATCTTTGGGGCACCGTTCAGGTTGTTCTGGGGGCAGAGCTGGGTGCGCTGATTGCCTTTGGCCTTGCCCGGGTGCTGGGGCGCGATGCGCTGCGCCACATGTTCGGCGACAAGGTTGACGCAGGATTGCTCGGCTCGCAAAATGCCCTCATGGCAACGGTCTTTGCCAGTCGTTTGATGCCTTTTGTGTCTTTTGACCTGATCAGTTACGCGGCAGGCCTAAGTGGTCTGCAGCCTTGGCGCTTTGCCGTCGCAACATTGGCGGGCATCGTTCCCGCCAGTTTCGTGCTTGTGTATTTGGGCGGCGAGGCTGCAAGCGGCGACATGGGCCGGGCCACTTGGGCTGTTCTGGGACTTGGGCTTTTCACCGGATTACCCCTGCTTTGGGTCGCAACCAAACGGGGCGCGCAAGGCGACCGGACCTGACGATCGCGATCTGACCATACGGATTTGAAATCTGGCAGCGGATGGCCTGCGCAAGCCATCACAACACAGCAGAAAGTTGGCACCACATGGACCACGCGCATGATATGACGAAAGAGCCTGCCCCAGCGGGGGCGGACACGGCGACGGACCCGGTCTGCGGCATGACGGTCACCATCAAGCCAAAGGGACGGTCAGAGACGTATCAGGACCAGACGTTCCATTTCTGCTCTGACAAATGCCAAACAAAGTTCAAGGGCGATCCTTGGTTTTATGCCAGTGGCCGGGCTGCGGACAAACCCAAGGTTGTCGTCGCCGGCACGCAGTATACCTGCCCGATGCACCCCGAAATCGTCCGCGATGCGCCGGGGGCCTGCCCGCTGTGCGGCATGGCGCTGGAACCGATGACGCCCACGGATGAACCTTCGCACGAGCTGGTAGATTTCACCCGCAGGCTCTGGATCTCGGTCGCGGCAGCGGTGCCGCTGATTGTGTTGACGATGGGCGGTATGGTCGGCCTGCCGATCCGCGACTGGCTGGGGCATCAAATCGCGGCCTATTTGGAATTTCTGCTGGCGACCCCAATCGTGCTGTGGGCGGCATTGCCATTCTTCCAGCGCGGCTGGGATTCCGTCGTCAACCGCAGTCCGAACATGTGGACCCTCATCTCGCTTGGCGTCGGGTCCGCCTATACCTATTCGTTGTTCGCCACCTTCCTGCCGGGGGTGTTTCCCGCGATCTATCGCACGGATGGCGGGGTCGGCACCTATTTCGAGGCGTCTGTCGTCATCGTCGCCTTGATCTTTGTCGGTCAGGTGCTGGAATTGCGCGCCCGTGAACGCACCGGCGACGCGATCCGTGCCCTGCTTGATCTGGCACCGAAAACCGCCCGGCGCATCACGCCGGACGGCGACGAATACGACGCCCCGCTGGAAAACGTCATGGCCGGCGACCTGCTGCGCGTGCGGCCGGGGGAAGCGGTGCCGGTCGATGGCGAGGTCACGGACGGCCATTCGTCCTTTGACGAAAGCATGATCACCGGCGAAGCGCTGCCGGTCGAAAAGGCCAAGGGCGACACCGTCACGGGCGGGACGATCAACAAGACCGGCACAATCGCGATGAAGGCGACCAAGGTCGGCGCGGATACCGTGCTGTCCAAGATCGTCGAGATGGTGTCGAACGCCAAACGGTCCCGCGCGCCGATTCAGGGTCTGGCTGATCGGGTTTCGGCCATTTTCGTGCCAACTGTCGTGGGTGTGGCGCTGCTGGCCTTTGCCGGGTGGTTCATCTGGGGGCCGAACCCGGGGTTCGTCCATGCCATTGCCGCAGCTGTGTCGGTGCTGATTATCGCCTGCCCTTGCGCCTTAGGGCTCGCCACGCCGATCTCGATCACGACGGCGGCGGGACGCGGGGCGCAGGCGGGTGTGCTGATCAAGGACGCCGAGGCGCTGGAACGCATGGCGCGGGTCGACACCGTGATCGTGGACAAGACCGGCACGCTGACTATGGGTAAGCCCGAACTGACAGATGTTGTGGCCTTTGACGGCGCGACGCAGGACATCGTGCTGTCGCTTGCGGCCGCGTTAGAGCACGCATCAGAGCATCCTTTGGCAGAGGCCATCGTCGCCGGGGCCAAGGCCCGCGGGATCACGCCGTGGACCGCCACCGATTTCGAAGCGGTGACAGGCAAAGGCGTGAAAGGAACCGTCGACGGTCAGGCCATCGCCTTTGGGAATAGCGCGATGATGCAGTCCCTTGGGCTGGACACCGATGCGGCGACCGCCGCCGCCGAGGCGTTGCAAGAAGACGGCAAGACCGCGATGTTCCTTGCGCGCGACGGTGTGCTGATCGGGATCGTGGCCGTGGCGGACCCGATCAAAGACACGACCGCAGCGGCCCTACGCAGCCTGCACGATTTGGGCCTGCGGGTCATCATGGCCACGGGCGACAATGCCCGCACGGCGCAGGTCGTGGCCGACCGCCTTGGCATCGACGAAGTGCGCGCTGGCGTGCTGCCCGAAGACAAAAAGGCGCTGGTTGACCGCCTGCGCAGCGAAGGGCGCTTTATCGCCATGGCTGGCGACGGTGTGAACGATGCCCCCGCACTGGCCGCTGCCGATGTGGGAATCGCCATGGGGACCGGCGCTGATGTCGCGATGGAAAGTGCCGGGATCACGTTGCTGGGCGGCGATTTGACCGGCATCGTGCGGGCACGAAAGCTGGCAGTGGCGACCCTACGCAACATCAAGCAGAACCTGTTCTTTGCCTTTGCCTACAACGCCATCGGTATCCCGATCGCGGCGGGTCTGCTTTATCCCGTGTTCGGCGTCCTGCTGTCACCGATGATTGCTGCCGCCGCCATGAGCCTGTCTTCGGTTTCCGTCATCTCGAACGCCCTGCGTTTGCGCCGGGTCAAGCTGTGAGCGGGGCGCGGCACCGGGCGCGGCGGCCCGTGCCGCACAAGGCGCGCGGGATGACGACGCTGAACGTGCAAGCCTTCGCCTGAGGGCTGCCCCTTGCGCGGTACTTGCCGCGTCAGGTCATGCGCGACCAGTGCGGGTGCAGATCATCCACCGTCACGGGATGCGCGTGACGGTGCCCCGTGTCTGCATCCCGCAGATGTGGATGGTCTGCCGGCAGATCGTCGTGCCGATGCACAACGGGACCCTCTGCCGCTGCGGGCCACAGGATCACGGCCAGCACAACCGACGCGGCGGCGATCACGGACAGCACCGCAAATGTCGGTCCCATGCCGACCCGTGCCCCAAGCCAGCCCGCCAGCGGATAGGTGATTAACCAGCAGCCGTGCGACAGCGCGAACTGGGCGGCAAAAAGCGCGGGTCGATCCTCTGCCATAGCGGATCGCCGCAAAAGGCGCCCCGACGGCGTTTGGACCACCGCATAGCCAAGGCCCAGAATGACCCACAGCGCTACGATGCCGCCAAACCCCGCCGCTATCAGGATGGGTCCCGCAATCAGGCCCGCCGTCAGCACAATCGCGCCGCCCAGCATCACCGGACGGTCGGGGACCCGGTCCAGCAGGCGCGGCAAGGTCAGCGCGGCCAGCATCGACCCTCCCCCAAAGGCCGCCAGCGCCAAGGCGACTTGGCTTTGCCCCAAGCCCAGATCGGCCTGCACGATCACCACCGTATTGACGATTACCATCGCGCCAGCCGCTGCAACGCCAAGGTTCAGCGCCAGCAAGCCGCGCAGGCGGGGCGTCGCCAGATACAGCCGGATGCCGCGGGTCGTGCGGCTCCAGATACTGCGGGCGACCTCTGGCGCGGGACTTGGCAACGTCACCGATACCACCAGCGCGGCAGAGGCGAGGAAGCCGATCACCGTGCCGCCAAACAGCGCCGGAAAGCTGACCAGCGTCAGCAAGGCGGCTGCAAGCATGGGCGAGATCAGGTTTTCCAAATCATAGGCCAGCCGCGACAGCGACAACGCGCGGGTATAGTCCCGCTCATCCGGCAGCACATCCGGGATCGTCGCCTGAAACGTCGGCGTGAAACCAGCCGACGCAGCCTGCAAGGCAAAGATCAGCACATAGACCTGCCAAACCTCGGTCACGAAAGGCAAGGCAAGCGCGACCGCCGCGCGGATCAGATCCAGCGCGACCAGCATGCGGCGGCGCGGTAACCGTTCTGCAAAGGCTGCGGCGATGGGGGCCAAGACGACGTATGCCACCATCTTGATCGCAAGCGCCGTGCCCAGCACCACCCCGGCATCCGCCCCCGCCAGATCATAGGCCAACAGACCCAGCGCAACCGTCGCAAGGCCAGTGCCCAGCAAGGCGATGACCTGCGCGGCAAAAAGGTGGCGATAGGTCCGATTGGCGAAAATTTGCAGCATAACTTGTTTCGTCCTTTAGGTGGCGCGCGGCGCAAGCAAGATAATCCCGGCGCCGATCAGGCAAACGATAGCACCCGTGACATCCCATGTATCGGGCCGCCGTCCCTCTATCACCCAAAGCCAGACCAGCGAGGCCGCGATATAAACCCCGCCATAGGCCGCAAACGCACGTCCGGCGGCATCGGACGGCGATAGGGTCAGCAACCCTGCAAAGACCGCAAGGGACATCAGGCCGGGCAACAGCCAATAGGCCGAAGCGCCTTGCCGCATCCAGGCCCAGACCGCAAAACATCCGGCAATTTCGGCCAAGGCCGCGATGGCATAGATCGCAAGGGTGGGAAACGCTGTCATCCTAAACGCCCTGCCCCGTCCGGGCCTGATGGTCCTGCGCACAAAGACAATGATCGCTAAGCACCTCGATGACGCGGCAATCGGCGATGGTCCCTTTGGCGCATTGCGTGATCATGCGTTCCAATTCTGCCTGCAAGGCGGTCAGCCGCGTGATGCGCTCTTTGACCGCGACCAGTTGCTGTGTCGCGATCACGTCGGCCGCTGCGCAGGACTGGCTTGGGCTATCCGACAGACTCAGCAGGTCGCGGATCGCGTCTAGCGGAAAGCCAAGGTCGCGTGCATGGCGGATGAACGCCAGCCGTTCGCGCGCTTTCGCCCCGTACAGGCGCTGGTTCCCGGCGCTGCGTTCAGGCTCTGGCAGCAGTCCGATTTGTTCGTAATAACGAATGGTCGGCACCTTCACACCCGCCGCCTGCCCCAGTTTTCCGATCGTCAGCATAAGAAACCTCTTGAAGCTATAGTCACTAGAGACATTAGGTTGGTCGCTGAAGTGATACAAGCACCCGCATTCGCGGCACGAAAGGCGTAATCAAATGAGCAATGTGACCAGCTGCGAATGGACCGTGACCGGCATGGACTGCGCGTCCTGCGCAGGCAAGGTCAGAGGCGCAGTAGAACGTCTGCCGGGGGTCACTCAGGTCGACGTGGCCCTGATGGCCGAACGTCTGCGTCTGACGCTGGACGAGGCGCAGACCCCCCGTGACGGCGTGGTGGCTGCGGTGCAAAGACTGGGCTTTGGCATCGCCCCCAAAGGTCAGGCGGCCCCCCGCAGGGGCTTTGTCATGCCAGACGGTGCCTTTCCCGCGCCCGCAACTGGCGCGGATCACCTTGCGCCTGACGGTGCCCAAACCGGTCCGGCCACGGCGACGAGCACGGTGCGTCCTGACCCGTCATGGTATCAGACCGCCAAGGGGCGACTGGTGATCGGCACTGGTCTTTTGCTGGTTGTCGCTTGGGCGGTGAAACTACTTGCGGCGCCCCAGATCGCACAGGGGGCCTTTGTGATCGCCACGCTAATCGGCATCGCGCCGATTGCCCGGCGCGCGGTGAACGCGGCGCGGGCCTTTATGCCGTTCACCATTGAAATGCTGATGACCATCGCCGCCACCGGTGCGCTGTTCATCGGTGCCGCAGAAGAGGCGGCGCTGGTCGTGTTCCTATTCGCTGTGGGCGAAGTGCTGGAAGGCGTTGCCGCAAACAAGGCGCGGGGCGGGATCAGGGCGCTGGCGCAACTGGTGCCGAAAACGGCCCTGCTAGAGGTTTCGGGCCGCACGCGCGAAGTGCCCGCCGAAAGCCTGATGATCGGCCAGATCGTGCTGGTCCGTCCCGGCGACCGGGTGCCAGCGGATGGCGAGGTGATTGAGGGCGTGTCCGGTGTCGATGAAAGCCCCGTTACCGGTGAAAGCGTGCCGAATCTAAAAGAGCCCGGCCAAGCGGTCTTTGCCGGGTCTATCAACACCGAAGCGGCCCTGCGGGTGCGCGTGACTAAGGCCGCAGAGGACAACACGATCGCCCGCATCGTGCGTCTGGTCGAGGAAGCAGAAAGCGCCCGCGCCCCGACCGAACGGTTCATCGACCGGTTCAGCCGCGTCTATATGCCCGCCGTGGTGGGCGCCGCGTTGTTGGTGGCCATCGTGCCGCCATTGGCCTTTGCGCAGCCGTGGGACACTTGGGTCTACCGTGCCTTGGCGCTTTTGCTGATCGGTTGCCCCTGCGCGCTGGTCATCTCGGTTCCGGCGTCCATCGCGTCGGCGCTGTCAGCGGGCGCGCGGCACGGTATCCTGATGAAGGGCGGCGCTGTGATCGAGGCTGCGGCGCGCACGACCCATGTCGCCTTTGACAAGACGGGAACGCTGACGGTCGGGTCCCCGCGCATCACCGACATCGTGCCAATGACCGGAACGCAGCAGGATGTTCTGGCGCTTGGCGCAGGGATCGAGGCGGGCGCAAGTCATCCGCTGGCGCAGGCGATCCTGACCCGCGCCGCTGCGGATGGCATCACGCCCCTCGCCGCGACTGCCGCCCGCGCATTGCCCGGCAAAGGGGCCGAGGCCATCGTCGGCGATGCTTTGGCGTGGATCGGATCGCCGCGTTTTGCCGCTGACTCTGGCGTGCTGAACGCCAAGGCGCGCAGCACGGCCACCGCATTAGAGGAGGCCGGAAAGACGGTCGTCGCGGTCTTTCGGGCGGACCTATTGGTCGGCCTTGTGGCCCTGCGCGACGAACCCCGCCCCGAGGCCAGCGACGCCGTGCGCCAGCTCAGGGCGCTTGGTATCGCCGCTGTGATGCTGACCGGCGACAACAGCCGCACCGCCGCCGCAATATCGCAAACGCTTGGGATCGATCACCGCGCTGACCTGATGCCAGAAGACAAGGTCACGGCGATCCGCGCGCTGGCGGCCCAAGGGCGCGTGATGATGGTCGGCGACGGGATCAACGACGCGCCTGCGCTTGCCTCGGCCCATGTGGGCGTGGCGATGGGGTCCGGCACCGACGTGGCGCTAGAAACCGCCGATGCCGCGATGCTCCGCAACCGGGTGACGGATGTTGCGGGCACAATCCGGCTGGCCCGGGCCACGATGGCGAACATTCATCAGAACGTGACAATCGCGCTTGGGCTGAAGGGCGTGTTCCTGATCACGACCGTTCTGGGCATGACGGGCCTGTGGCTCGCGATCCTTGCCGATACAGGCGCGACGGTCCTTGTCACGCTGAACGCCCTGCGCTTGCTGACCTTTGATCCGGACAAAGAGCGGTAGGCGGCCGGCTTAGGCAATGCCCCGAGCCGGCTGCCAAGCCGCATCAATTTCCGCATCGGCCGCAATGCAGCGCCTGTCTGGTGTCTGAACGCGGCCGATCAGTAAAAGCTTAGACGCTGACCCCAAACAGGCTTCCGACGCCTGCGGTAATTGCCATCGCCGCTGCGCCCCAGAACAGGACCCGTGCGGTCGCGCGTGGTTTTGGCGCGCCGCCGACGTGCGCGCCAATTGCGCCAAGGCCTGCGAGACAAATCAGTGTCGTGATGACGACCACCGGAATGATCTTGTCGCTTGGTGCCAAAATCGCAGCGGCAAGCGGCAATGCTGCGGCGACGGTGAACGTCAGACCCGAGGCGATGGCCGCTTGTAGCGGGTTGGCGGTGTGGACTTCGGATAGTCCAAGCTCGTCGCGGACATGCGCGCCAAGCGCGTCTTTTTCGGTCAGTTCACGCGCAACCAAAGCGGCTGTTTCCTTCGTCAGCCCGCGCGTTTCATAGATCGAGGCAAGCTCGGCCTCTTCTGCTTCGGGCGTATCGATCAGCGCCTGTTTTTCGCGGGCAATATCTGCGCGTTCAACATCGGACTGCGAACTGACCGACACATATTCGCCTGCGGCCATCGACATCGCACCTGCGGCAAGGCCCGCCGCCCCGGCCACCAAAATGGCAGTGGGGTTCGGGTCTGCTGCGGCCACACCGACGATCAAGGACGACACCGAGACGATGCCGTCATTTGCGCCCAAAACGGCAGCCCGCAACCAACCAGCGCGATTGATATAGTGCAGTTCGACATGGGCAGATTCGTAGGGCGCGTTCATGGAATTCTCCAACTGTTGAAACGATGGTCAGGCGGTGTGCCCAAGCTTGATTGATGCGCGGAAACCGCGATTTGTGTCTGAAAGGGGCGAGACGATTTTCAATGTCGACGAGGTCCGTTCTGCAATTTTTTGCACGATCGCAAGCCCAAGACCGCTGCCAACACCGGCAGTATCGCCGCGGATAAAGCGTTCCTGCAATGTTTGAAGCGTGGCGGGCGGAACAGCAACGCAGTCATTTTCGACATGCAGCCAGCCGTCCCCTGACACCATGACATAAACCGGCGCATCGCTGCCATGGCGAAGCGCATTTTCGATCAGGTTACGCGCCACGATGGCCACGGCATCCGGGTCGATGTCACACTGCACCGCTGTGGCTGGCAGGTTCAGATCAATGCGCGCGCGGTCAGCGCGGGGCAGATCATCGACAACAAGGCGCACAACGACGCGCGCGTCATGCGGGGTGCCCGCAAGCAATTGCGCGCCCTCTGCGCGGGCCAGTTGCATCAGCTTTTCCGATAGCTGTGTCAGGCGCTTCAAGGTGTCTTCAATCGCCTCTGCGCGGCGCATGGTTTCGGGTTCGTCGGTGTGTTTGCGCAGCAGCTGCACCTGCGCAATCGCCCCCGCCAATGGCGTACGCAGTTCATGGGCCGCGTTGGACGCAAAGCTGCGTTCCGCATCGAATGCCGCGTTCAGACGCCCAAAAAGCTTATTCACGGTGCTGGCAATCGGTTCCAGTTCCGTCGGAAGGGTATCAAGGCTCAATGGTGCCAGGTCATTTGCGTCGCGCCTGGCCAGTTTGTCGCGCAATTGCCCCAAGGGGCGCAGTCCAAGCCCCAAACTATAAGCAATCCCTAAGATGCTCAGCGGGATGACAGCCAGCAGCGGCAGGGCCAGCCCCAACGCCAATTCGCGCGAAACGCTTTGCCGGTGGGCAAGCGGCTCTGCGATGGTCAGGGTGATCGTGCCCCGCACCGCGGCTTCTTGGTAAAACCGAAAGCCGTCCGTCTGATGAAAACCGTTTTGCGCGAAAGTCGGAAATAGATCAGGATCGGCCCGGTGAGAGCTTAGCAGGATACGACCCTGCGTATCGCGCACCAGATAGGTGAAGTATTCGTCATGCGCATCCAGCGCCGTAATATGCTGCGTCAGCCCTTCCTCCTCGCGGCCAAGGACGTCGACAACGGCCAGTTCAAGGATGCGCTGGCCTGTTTCCTGCAAGGCTGAATCAAAGACTTCATCCATCTCGCCGGACAACTGGCGCGTCGTGACCGCAGCGGTCGCTAGCCACATCAGCATCACCAAAAACGCCAGCGCCAAGGTCGTTCTGAACCTGATGGACCTTGGCCGTTTCATGCCTGCGACAACCGGTAACCAAGGCCGCGTTCTGTCGTGATGATGCTCGCACCCAGCTTTTTGCGCAGGCGGCTGATGTGAACTTCGATCGCGTTGCTCTCAATGTCGCTGTCAAAGGAATAAAGCCGTTCCTCTAACTGCGCCTTTGACAACAGCTGTGCCGGGTTCTGGACAAACGCCTCGAACAGAACCCATTCCCGCGCCGTCAGCGGGATGGCTTTGGTGCCGCGCGTCACGCTGCGCGCCGCGGTATCAATGGTCAGGTCATGCAGCTTTAGCACGGGGTTCGGGTTGCCGGAATAGCGCCGCGCGACCGCTCCGATCCGCGCAGAAAGCTCTGCCAGATCGAATGGTTTGATCAGGTAATCATCTGCACCGGCATTTAATCCCTCAATCCGGTCCGATATCTGGTCCATCGCGGTCAGGATCATGACGGGCACTTTGCTGCCGGACTTGCGCAGCGATTTCAGGAACACGATCCCGCGCCCATCGGGCAACATCAGATCAAGCAACAGCAGGTCGAATTTGGCGCTGGCAAATGCATCGCCAGCCGCATCCAGACGCATCGCCCAGTCAACACTATGGCCGTCACATTCGAGCTGCTCACGGATGGCCGCGCCGATGACCTTGTCGTCTTCGATAAGCAAGATGCGCATTGGGGTCCTTGATCTACAGATCGGATGGTCGGGCCTTTCGGCTACAGACTCAACCTGACGGTATCCTGAAGCACTTTTATGTTTTGCGTAAGGCTCCCGTCAGAATGGCGATCCATAAGTCATGCATGATGATTGCAACCGGAGTGCGCCCCATGGCCCATATCGCGACATATGCCCTTGCTTTGGCTTTGCCATGGGCCGGATCAGCGCAAGCCAGCGTGCGCTGTGATATTCCCATGACCCAGTGGCAGCCCCGCGATGCGGTCGTCCAATTGGCCCAGCAAAACGGCTGGGACGTCCGCCGTATCAAGATCGACGACGGCTGTTATGAAATCTACGCGACAGACGCTGATGGCCAGACATTCGAGGCCAAGATCAGGCCGGACACGCTGGCGATCATCGAAATCGAATCCGATGATGACGACGACCATGACGAACGCGGCGATCACGACGAACGCGGCGACCACTAACACCCCCATCAATTTGGGCTGCCCTAACCTGCATGTTCTGCGGGGGCTGCGCCCGTTTGCCTTCAGGAGACATCAGATGAAATTCCCCCTTTCCATCATTGCAGCGGCGCTTGGGTCGACCGCGGTCTTTGCTGCGCCAATTGCCGCGCTGTCTGCGCAGCCCGTTCCCGCAGCCGGGCAAAATATGACGGAGCCTTTGGCGCTGAAGGTGGGCGCAGATATCGACACCGCGCGCTGGCTTCATCTGATCAGCGGCGATGACGATGATGATGATGAGGACGACGATGATGACGATTGTGACCACGAAGATGACGAGGACGAGGACAGCGAAGATCGGACAGACGATTGCGATGGCAATGCACTGACAGCGCCGCAATCCGGGGCATCTGCGCCGCCTGCCAACGGGTTGTTTACGCCCGGCACAGCCCCGCAAGTCACATCAAACTGAAGGATATCAAAATGACAACGAAATCAGTTCTTGCTGCACTCGTGCTGTCGACTGCCATGACTGTGCCCGCACTCGCGCAGGCAAAGACGGTCAACCTTAAGGCCGACCTGACCCAATACGGCGGCCGCGGGGCATATCTTGCGATCTATGTGACAGATGCCGCGGGCGACTATGCCGGCAGCCTTTGGATGGCAGGGGGAAAGTCAAAGTATTACAAGCACCTGTCCGACTGGGCGCGCCTATCGGGGGGCAGCGCCGATCAGGTCAGCGGTATCACCGGTGCCAGCGTTGGCGAAGGTCAGACGCTGGAATTGTCGATGGATCTGGCCGATGCCTTGTTCGATGCGGGGTATACCCTGCACATCGATGCATCTGTCGAAGACATGCGTGACAGCCCCAATGAAATCGCGGTGCCGTTGACAACGGATGGGGCTGGTGTGGCCGCCCATGGACGGCGCTACGTCTCTCGCTTCCAGTACGACTTCTAGGCCGAGGCAGTCCCATGATCCGCAAGCTTCACCGTTGGCCCGGCCTTCTGGCAGCAGTCCTTTTGATCGTGCTGGCGTTCAGCGGTTCGGTTTTGTCAGTGTTTCCTGCGATGGAACGCATTGCTGCACCAACCGCCACGCAGGATCAGTCGGTGGCGGAGCTTGCGCGTTTGGTGATCGCCGCGCATCCCGGCGTCGAGCAGATAAAGCGTTCGCCTTCTGGCAAAATCACGGTTTGGTGGTTCGAGGGCAATACCCCGGGTGCCGCAAGAGTTGACCCGGCAACGGGCAAGGACATCGGCAGCGCGGACCCTTCAGCGGTAGAGCAATGGTTCACCACATTGCACCGGTCTTTGTTTCTGGATGATACCGGCCGGATCGTCATGGCCATCGCCGCAGCTGCGATGCTGACGCTGACGCTGTCAGGCACCTTGTTGACCCTGCGGCGCGTGGGCGGCTGGCGGCATTGGTTTTCGCGCCAGCGCGGCCCCCGTGCAGGGCGGTTGCATACTCAAATTGCCCGCGTTGCTGCGCCCGTATTATTGCTAAGCGCGCTGACCGCCCTTTGGATGGTGGCATCGACGTTTGACCTTTTGCCCAGCGACGAAGCCAGTCCCGTATTTCTAGCGCAGGTGACCAACCAGACTGGCTTTTCGGTTGCAGACATCGCGACGTTTCAGGCAACCCCCGTAACCGACCTGCGCGATCTGACATTCCCCGCATCAGATGACGCCAGCGACGTTTTTACCCTGACGACAGCACATGGCGCGGGCTATATCGACCAAGGCAATGGCGCCTTGCTTGACTGGGCGACGCCGGGCCCTTGGACCCAAGTTTGGGAATGGGTTTATCTGCTTCATACGGGGCAAGGCGCGGCCCTTTGGGGGCTGATCTTGGGGCTGATTGTCCTGTCAGTGCCTGTCTTGGCCGTCACGGGCACGCTGAGTTGGGTCAATGCCCGCCGCGGCCGTCCGCGGCTGCATGGAACGGTCTCTGCGGCGCGGGCGCAGTCGGTTATTCTGGTGGGAAGTGAAGGCGGTAGCACATGGGGCTTTGCCGCGACACTGGCCAAGGCACTGCAGGCCGCGGGGCAAAGTGTGCATGTCGCCAACCTATCCGATTTCGCGCCGCAGCGGTATCAAGCTGCCCGCCAAATCATTATCATGACGGCAACTTGGGGTGATGGCGCGGCACCTGCTTCGGCTAAGGGTGTGCTTGAAAACATGGCCCATATGCAACCGACAGTGCCACTGGCTGTGCTTGGCTTTGGCGATCGGAGTTTCCCCGCATTTTGCGCCTTTGCGCAGGATGTCGAAACAGCGGCTGTGCAAAACGGGTGGTCGCTTTTGCTGCCACTGGATCAAATCGATCGCCAGTCACCGCAAGACTTTGCGCGATGGGGGCGCAACCTTGGGGCCGTTCTGGATCTGCCATTGGAGCTGAACCACCAACCTGCCCCGCCGCGCGCCACTGCCCTGACATTGATCTCTCGGCGGGACTACGGCGAGGCCATTCAGGCACCTGCCGCCATTCTGCGCTTTGCCTTGCCCAAACAGACGTTTTGGCAGCGGCTGATCGGGCCGCGTTTCGGGCGATTTCAGGCCGGTGATTTGCTGGGGATCGTGCCCCAAGGTGCCAGCCTGCCGCGATATTACTCACTCGCGTCCAGTCACAAAAATGGCTTTGTCGAAATTGCCGTGCGCAAACACCAAGGCGGGCTGTGTTCGGGGCAATTAATCGCGCTTGAGCCGGGGCAGCAGGTGATGGGGTTCATTCGCCCCAATCCTGACTTCAAGCCAGACAACCGCAAAACGCCGCTTATCTTGATTGGTGCAGGCACCGGAATAGGCCCCCTTGCTGGCTTTATCCGGGATCAAGGCGCGCAGCGTCCAATCCATCTGTGGTTCGGCGCGCGTCATCCAGATACTGATTTCCTTTACGGCGAGGACCTGAACCAATGGGCCGATCAGGGCGCATTGTCAGGTCTGCACACAGCATTTTCACGCAGTGGGCAGCGCCATTATGTGCAAGACGCCCTACGCCAAGATGCGCAATCGCTACGCGACCTGATCGCGAATGGTGCAAAGATTATGGTCTGCGGCGGCCGCGACATGGGCGCTGGTGTGCGCGACGCGATCACCGATATCATGGCACCGCTTGGCATGTCTGCAGCCACCCTTAAATCACAAGGACGCTATGCCGAAGATGTCTATTGAACCCGCGCAACACCTGATTGAAGGGCGCACCATGGGCACAACATGGTCCGTGCGCCTTGCCGAAGACTGCGGCGTCAGCCAAGCCACCTTGCAGACCGCATTCCAGCGCGCGGTTCATCAGGTCGATATGCAAATGTCGACGTGGAGCCCGCACAGTGATCTGATGCGCCTGAATGCGGCACCCGTTGGGGATTGGGTACCTTTGCCAAAGCACCTTATGGCGGTGCTGACAGCAGGCCTTGCGATTAGCCGCGACACCAAAGGCGCGTTTGAGATGAACGTCGGTGATGCGGTGCGGGCCTGGGGATTTGGCGCGGATCAAATCAACCTAGACGCCATCCGGGCCGCCAGCGGCTGCGCACGTATCCCCGCAACCCAGACGCTTATCTTGGATGCGGGTAACGGGCGGGCTCAAAAGACAGCTCCGCTGGCGGTTGATCTATCAGGCATCGCCAAGGGCTATGGGGTGGACCGCTTGGCATTCGTGGCCGCCGGGTTTGGGATCAAACACGCGCTTTGCGCGATCGATGGAGAGGTCAAGGCCGTGGGCACCCAAACCTGCGGCACACCGTGGCCGGTTGGGATCGAGGTGCCAGACACGCCAGATCGAAAAATGCATTCTGTCTTGGGCCTTGCGGATATGGCCGTGGCGACGTCAGGCGATTACCGCCATTTCGTCGAAGTGAAAGGCACCCGTCTAAGCCACACAATCGACCCCCATCGCGGCGCCCCTATCGTGAACGCGCCAGCATCAGTGAGCGTTCTGGCAAAATCGTGCATGCAAGCCGATGCAATGGCGACGGCGCTGATGGTTATGGGAAGTGTGGAAGGCCACAAATTCGCGATGGAAAACGAGATAAGCGCGTTGTTTTTAACGCGTAAGGCGGGAAACGTCGACGCAATTGGAACAGGGCTATTCGTAGAATAAGATGCGTATCGCCGCCTGTAGGTTGGCTTGTAAGATCTTCTCTCGGTTTGGATTAACGAGCTTGAACAGGCAACCTGAACGAACCTAGGCAATCGGATCCATGTTTTTAACACTATCGAAGACATGACAGCGGACATTGACCAATCGCGCCCCCTCAATCCGCCCGTTGTTATCGTCAATCAGGTTGGCACAAGACGTTAACAATGATTGGCCGGCTGCGAACCAAGAGCGTCGGCCGCCAAGCATTTCCACTCTAAAGTGAAACGCTAAATGGATGGGGAATTTGGTGCACCCGACTGGATTCGAACCAGTGACCTCTGCCTTCGGAGGGCAGCGCTCTATCCAGCTGAGCTACGGGTGCATACAAGCGCGTCTATAGCGTTGCGGCGACGAGGCCGCAACGCCAAAAGCCATTAGGCGAACAGATCGTGGCACAGTTCCAGCGCATCGACCAGCGCGTCGACTTCCGCCGTTGTGTTATAGACGCCAAAGGATGCGCGGCAGGTCGCCGTCAGCCCAAGGTGGTCCATCAACGGCATAGCGCAATGCGATCCGGCGCGGACGGCCACGCCCTTTTTATCCAGCACGGTCGAGATGTCGTGCGCATGCGCAGGCCCATCCAGCGTAAAGCTGAAAATCGCGCCCTTATCAGGTGCATTGCCCTGCACCTGCAGCCAATTCAGGCCTGCAAGCCGCGTCTGCGCATAGTCGCGCAGCCCGGCCTCGTGCGCGGCGATGTTGTCCATCCCGACATCCATCATCCAGTCCAGCGCGACGCCCAGACCGATGGTCTGAACGATTCCCGGCGTGCCCGCCTCGAACTTCATCGGCGCGTCGTTATAAGTGACCATATCGCGGCCAACCTCGCGGATCATATCGCCGCCGCCCAGAAACGGACGCATCTCGCTCATGCGGTCAGGGTGCACATAGATCGCCCCAGACCCGCTTGGGCCATACAGCTTGTGCCCAGTGATCGCATAGAAATCACAGCCCATGTCCTGCACGTCGACGGGCATATGCACCGCCGCCTGCGATCCGTCGACCAACACGGGCACACCTTTTTCATGCGCGCCGGCACAGATCGCCTTTGTATCGACCAGCGTGCCCAGCACGTTCGACATCTGGGTAATCGCGACCAGTTTCGTCTTTGGCCCGATGGCATCAATCACGGCTTGCGGATCAAGCGAGCCATCAGCGGCGCAATCCACCCACTTCAGCACAACACCCTGCCGTTCGCGCAGAAAGTGCCAGGGCACGATATTCGCATGGTGTTCCAAAATGCTTAACACGATCTCGTCGCCCGCCTGCAAACGCGGCGCGGCCCAGCCGTAGGACACCATATTGATGCCTTCGGTGGTGCCAGAGTTCAGAATGATATCATCCTCGGACTTTGCATTTAAAAAGCGTGCGATCTTGCCGCGCACGCCCTCGTAATGGTCGGTCGCAACATTAGAAAGGTAGTGTAAGCCGCGGTGAACATTGGCATATTCGTTTTCGTACATATGCGTCATGGCGTCGATCACCGCGCGCGGCTTTTGCGCGGACGCGCCATTGTCCAGATACACCAACGGCTTGCCGTTCACTTCGCGGGACAGAATAGGAAATTGGGCGCGAATTGCGTCAACGTCGAACATCTAAAGGGTGCCTCCTTGCAGGGTCACGCCGATCAGGGACAGCAACAGCGCCAGCCCGAATGAAATACCAACGACCCCGATAACAACGGTCGCCAGCGCTTTGAAAAGGTTGTCAAAACCGTGCAGCACGTTGACCAGATGCAAAAGCGAAAACACCAGCCACGCAAGCCCGGCCAATGTAACAATCCCCGCAAGCGGAGGAAACAGCAGCAGTGTCGCAGTCTGGGCCACTTGGATCAGCAGCGCCATCGATTGCCACCAAATCACCAACAACAGCGCCGCGCTAAAACGCCCGGTCCCGCCCAGCATGCGCCCGGTCAGTTGCAGCGCAAAGACCATCATCAGCAAGGACGCGCCAAGGATCACCGTCAGCGCAAAAGGCGTGGCGCGCAGCAATTCTGCGTCTGCGGGGGACAAATACAGCCCAAGTTCCAGCATCAGCACCGACAGCACTGTCACTAGCGCGACCATGCTAAACAGCGCATCTCGGCTTAAACCGATCGAGATCAGCGCCTGTGCGACGCCAGCCGGGTCACGCAAAGACCGCCCGATCCATTGGCCAATCCACTGTCCCGACGTCATTGCTCTGCCTCATAAAGTGACAGCGCCCAGATCCAGCCAAAGGCCAAAACCCAAGCCGCGCCGATCACATGGGTGCCGGCCACCTGCCCCAAAAATCCAGCCATCAGGCCGTAAAGCAGCAGCAAGGGCACGGATGCCAGCAGCGACCAGAACAGCGCCAGACGCGCGGTGTAATGCGTGCCGCGCCCGCGAAACGCCTTTGCAATCAGATGGCTGACAGCCGCCAGCGCATAAAACGCCAACGGCCAGACGGTGATCCAGGCGAATAGCTCGTATGTCATCATCTGCATCAGCTCTCGCGGTTCTGCGCCGGGGGCAAGGTCGAAGCCCGCCGCCGCACGTGTCAGCCGCGGCCATTGCGCAACGAACACCAGCAGGCAGAACACGATCAGATAGGCCAAGGCCCGGTCTTCACGCTTTCCCTTTGCCAGCAAGCCGCGCATTACGATGCGCGGCCCGCGCCACGTGCGGATGATGTCAGATGTGACGGCCATCAGCTTTGGTGGCGATCCAGCCAACCGGCCAGCCGATCCCGCAGATCATCACCAAGAGATTCGTCATCAATCTCTTGCAGCGCCTCGGCCAAGAACGACAGCGTCAGCAGGGTCGTCGCCGTCTTATGCGGTACACCGCGTGACCGCAGATAGAACAACGCATCCTCGTCGATCGCACCGGATGTGGACCCGTGTGAACAGGCCACGTCATCGGCATAAATCTCAAGCTCTGGCTTGGCGAGGAACTGGCTATCGCCGTCCAGCAGCAGTGACTGGCTGATCTGATAGCCGTCGGTTTTCTGCGCGCCATGCTTTACAAGGATTTTGCCCTGAAACACGCCAACCGCACCGTTGCGCAGGACTTTCTTAAAGACCTGACGCGACTCGCAGCCGACCGCATCGTGGGTGATGAAGACGGTGTCGTCGTGGTGGAAACCCTCGCCGTCACCGACGCAGGCACCCGCCACGTGCGCCGTCGCATCGTCGCCGACGATGTCCATGATGCAGTCGTTGCGGGTCAGCGCGCCGTTTATCGATAGGGTAAAGGACTTGAACGTCGATCCGGTCCCGATGCGCGTAAAGGTGTGCGTGTTCATCCGGCGGCCCGTATCACGGCCCTGCGCACGCACATGGTGGAACGTGGCGCCATCAGCGACATCGACTTCCATGTTCGACATGAACCGTGCAGCCCCAGCGCCGCTTTCCAGCAGCGTAAAGGTCGCGCCTGCGTCTAGCTTGACCACATGATGCAGGGCCACATCGGCGCCCGCATCTTTGCGATCATAGCGGACATGAACAGCACGGGCCGCGTCGCCCGTGACGTGGATCAGCAAGCCGTCCGTCGCCATGGCCGTGGTCAGCGCCGCCAGCGGACGCTCGACCGGGGATTGGCCGCGCGCTTCCAGTGTGCCCAGCAGATCGCCAGCCCAAGTGATATCCTGCGCCTGCGCCAGCCGCGTGATGGTCACGCCAGCAGCTTCCAGGTCGTCCGAGGCATCTGCATCGAACGCGCCATCCACAAAGACCGCCATCAGCGCATCCGCGCCAGCAAATTCGCGGTCCGAGGCATCTGCCAGATCAGCCGAGATGACAGCGGTATCCGTCAGCGTTGTCGGATCGGAAAACTTCCAATACTCGTCGCGCCGCGCGGGCAAGCCCATCGCGGACACCCGGGCCAAGGCCGCTTTGCGCGCCTTTGTCAGCCAAGCCGGCCCGTCCGGCAGCGTCACCGCTGCCAAACGCGCGTCGGTCGCGTCCTGTTTGCGTTGCGGCAGGGCCATTAAGCGTCCTCCGCCAGCAAATCGGCGTAACCGTTGTTTTCAACTTCAAGGGCCAGCTCTGGGCCGCCCGACTTGATGATGCGGCCGTTCGACATGATGTGCACGACGTCTGGTTTGATATGGTCCAGCAGACGCTGGTAGTGGGTGATCACAAGGAAAGACCGCCCTTCGGACCGCAGCGCGTTCACACCGTCAGCCACCAGCTTCATCGCGTCCACGTCAAGACCGGAGTCGGTCTCGTCAAGGATGCACATCTTTGGCTCTAGCATCGCCATCTGCAGGATCTCGTTGCGCTTTTTCTCGCCGCCAGAGAAGCCAACGTTCACAGGACGCTTCAGCATCTCGGCGTCGATCTTCAGGTCCTTCGCCTTGGCGCGGACTTCCTTCAGGAAATCACCTGCCGACAGCTCTTCTTCGCCGCGCGCTTTGCGCTGTGCGTTCACAGCTGTGCGCAGGAACGTCATGTTGCCAACACCCGGAATTTCCACCGGATACTGGAACGCAAGGAACAGGCCCGCCGCAGCACGCTCTTCCGGCTCCATCGCCAGCAGATCAACGCCGTTCAGCGTCGCCGTGCCGCCGGTGACGGTATAGCCATCCTTGCCGGACAGCACATAAGACATGGTCGATTTGCCAGAGCCGTTCGGCCCCATGATCGCATGCACTTCGCCTGCAGGGACGGTCAGATCGACGCCCTTCAGGATCGACTTGTCTTCATCTTCCAGATCGACCTTCAGGCCTTTAATTTCCAACATATTCTTCTCCTTCACGGTCCCGCAGGACCCGTCTTTTCCGCGCCCCTGAGGGCAAATTTATCCGACAGAACCTTCAAGCGAGATCGCCACCAGCGCCTGTGCTTCCATCGCGAATTCCATCGGCAGCGCTTGCAGCACTTCCTTGCAGAACCCGTTCACAACCAGCGCGACGGCCTCTTCCTCGTCCATCCCGCGCGAGCGGCAGTAGAACAGCTGCTCGTCATCGACCTTGGACGTGGTCGCCTCGTGCTCCACACGGCTCGAGTTGTTCTTCACCTCGATATACGGCACCGTATGCGCGCCGCACTCAGATCCGATCAAAAGGCTATCGCACTGCGTATAGTTGCGCGATTCCTTCGCCTTAGGGTGCATCGACACAAGGCCGCGGTACGTGTTCTGCGCCTTACCAGCAGAGATACCCTTGGACACAATCCGCGACTTCGTGCGCTTGCCCAGGTGGATCATCTTGGTGCCGGTATCGGCCTGCTGCATGTTGTTCGCGATGGCGATGGAGTAGAATTCACCTTGTGAATCGTTGCCCCGCAGAATGCAGCTTGGATACTTCCACGTCACGGCAGAGCCTGTCTCGACCTGCGTCCACATGATCTTGGACCGATCACCACGGCAATCGGCGCGCTTGGTGACGAAGTTATAGATGCCGCCCTTGCCTTCTGCGTCGCCGGGGTACCAGTTCTGCACCGTGGAATATTTCACCTCGGCGTCTTCCTCGATGATGATCTCGACCACAGCTGCGTGCAGCTGGGCGACATCACGCTTGGGCGCTGTGCATCCTTCAAGGTAGGACACGTAGGACCCCTTGTCGGCGATGATCAGCGTGCGTTCAAACTGGCCGGTGTTTTCCGCGTTGATCCGGAAATAGGTGCTCAGCTCCATCGGGCAGCGCACACCGGGCGGGATGTAAACGAACGAGCCATCGGAAAACACAGCCGAGTTCAGCGTCGCATAGAAGTTGTCCGTCACCGGCACGACCGTACCAAGGTACTTCTTCACCAGCTCCGGATGCTCGCGGATCGCTTCAGAGATCGAGCAGAAGATCACGCCAGCCTTCATCAGTTCCTTCTGGAACGTCGTGCCGACGGACACCGAGTCGAACACCGCGTCCACAGCAACCTTGCGGCCCTCGTCCGGCACAGCGCCTTCGACACCGGCCAAGATCGCCTGCTCGGACAGCGGAATACCCAGTTTCTTATAGGTCTCCAGCAGCTTAGGATCGACCTCGTCCAGCGACTTGGGCTTCACTTCCATGCTTTTGGGGCGGGCGTAGTAATACAGATCCTGAAAATCGATATCCGCAACCTTCAGCATCGCCCAGTTCGGCACGGTCATGCCTTCCCAGCGCGCAAACGCGTCCAGACGCCACTGTGTCATCCACTCGGGCTCTTCGTTCTTGCCGGAAATCAGTTTGACGATATCGGTGTTCAGGCCCTTGGGGGCATAGTCCATCTCGATTTCGTCGTCGTTCCAGCCGTACTTATAAGCACCCGACAGCTGAGCGACCGCATCCACGGTCTCTTGATCTACGCCTTCTTTGACGTCCACATCCATTGCAGCCATTTTACTCACCTCTCTTGCAGCTCACGCCGCCATCATCCGTTTGGCCCGTGCGCACCATGCCTCAGCAAAGCGCAGAACCTCGTCTTCCGTCGTCTCGATTCCCAGCGATACGCGCAACGCGCAGCTCGCCTGATCGACATCGTATCCCAGCGCCGTCAACACGGGCGACGCCCGCACCTTGCCGCTGCTACAGGCAGAGCCTGCCGATACGGCAAACCCCGCCAAATCCATGGCCATCACCTGCGTCTCGCCGCGCCAACCGGGGCAGATCATGCAGGTGGTGTTCGGCAGCCGGTGCACATCATTCCCGACAAAAATAGTATGCGGAGCCTGAGCCGCAACCGCCTTTTCTAGAATATTTCTAAGTTCCGCAACCCGGTCCCAGCGCCCCTGCGCCAGATCATCCTGCGCCGCAGCGGCGGCAGCGGCAAAACCGGCAACCCCGATGATATTCTCGGTCCCAGACCGCCGCCCCATTTCTTGACCTCCACCGCGCAATTGCGCTGGCAGATCAAAGCCTTGCGGCATGATTACCGCACCAACGCCCTTGGGGCCACCAAACTTATGCGCCGATAAGAACACAAGTGCGACACCCGCCCAAGCATAGGAAAACGCCACCCGGCCAAAGCCTTGAGTAATATCGCTCACCGCCAGCCCCTCTGGCAGTTTCTGCACAATCCCCGTCTCGGAATTGGCAAGCTGCACCACAGACTGCGCCGGATCGCTGACCTGCACCTGCCCGCCGCTGACGGGCAAATCACAGGTCGCCCAAGCGCGCACCGCTTCATGTTCCAGATCAGACCCATGCAGACCGCGCCCGGCCAGCGCCAAAGCAGATGCCTCGGTCGCGCCAGACACAAACACAACATCCGCCTGCCCGGCCCCGACGGCCTCGGCCACCTGCGCCCGGCACCGCTCTAGCAAGGATCGCGCCGCCCGGCCTTCGGCATGCACGGAACTGGGATTGCCGACGACATCCATCGCCGCAATCATCGCCTCCCGCGCCGCGCTGCGCAAAGGCGTCGTCGCATTATGATCCAGATACACGCGGCTCATGGCTTCATCTTGCTGAAAATACTCCGGGGACGGCGCGCCAGCGCCGGGGGCAGAGCCCCCTCTTCGACACGCCGGTGCAGAACGCCATTTGTGCCTTTGCCCAAATCACGCATCCCCCACCTCATCGACCACCTCGAACAGCGCCGGGACCGCCGGACACGGGGCCATGGCGTTGCCCACAACATCGCTCAGCCGCGTCTGGTGCAGAAACACATAAACATGCGCGCTCAAGCCCTCCCACAGCCGGTTGGTCAGCGACTGCGCCCGCGACCCAGAGGCCCCGCCAGAGGCGCCAGCGCCCTTGTGCATCGCACTGACCGTCTCATCCACTGCGCCCAGAATATCGGCGACGCGAATGTCCGACGCAGCCCGCGCAAGGCGATAGCCGCCGCCCGGCCCGCGCACCGATTCCACGAGCCCCTCACGCCGCAGCTTCACGAAAAGCTGCTCTAGGTAGGGCAGACTGATGTCCTGCCGTTTGGCGATCTCGGTCAGGCTGACCAGGGTGCCACTGGGTTGCAGCGCCAGATCGGCCAGCGCGACCATGGCATATCGCCCCTTCGTGCTCAGTTTCATCTTAACGCCTCCCGGTTCCGCTCAAACCCATAGCTGCTCAAACCCATAACTGCATAAACCCAGAACTGCATAAACATTGACGAAACGCCCCCGCCTGATTAGGTCACCCTCAATCCGGCCGCGCGGGACACCTCGTGCGGATTTAGAATCTTTCTAAGGTGCCTGAGCGTTTTCGTCAAGAATACGAACGCCGCCCGCGCACCGCAGCAGTTGGAACGCCCATGCCCGAAGTCATCTTCCCCGGTCCAGAAGGCCGCCTTGAAGGCCGTTATCACCCGCAAAAGGACCGTGATGCGCCGATCGCTATCGTGCTGCACCCGCATCCGCAGTTCGGCGGGACGATGAACAACAAGGTCGTCTACAACCTGCATTACGCCTTTTATAACATGGGCTTCACTGTGCTGCGGTTTAACTTCCGCGGCGTCGGACGCTCTCAGGGTGAATACGATCAAGGCATTGGCGAGCTCTCTGACGCCGCCTCCGCCCTCGATTATCTGCAGTCGATGAACAACAACGCCAAGCATTGCTGGGTCGCTGGTTTTTCTTTTGGCGCGTGGATTGGCATGCAGCTTTTGATGCGCCGCCCGGAAATCACAGGCTTCATTTCCGTCAGCCCGCCGGCGAATATGTATGACTTCAGCTTCCTTGCGCCCTGCCCGGCGTCTGGCCTGATCATCAACGGCGCCGCCGACCGCGTCGCGCCGCCGGCCGATACGGTGACCTTGGTCAACAAACTGCACGACCAAAAAGGCATCACCATTACCCACGAAGAAGTCCCCGGCGCGGGTCACTTCTTTGAGGATCCGCACATGGACCCGATGATCGGTTCGGTCAAAAGCTATGTGCGTCGTCGCCTGACAGAAAACACCCGTTAAGCGCATGTCATATACCGATGATGTCGCCCTCGATCTGGCCAAACTGGCACTTGATGACGCCGCCCGCTCTGGCGACGAGAAAATCGTCGACCAAATCGGAGAGATCTTGGGCGCATCGTCCCAGACCTTGCAGGAAAGTTATCTGATGTTCGTGCGTGTGCGCCGGGCAGAGGCGCGGGCGCGGGCCTTGCTCGATTCGCGCAAGGATAAAACGACTGAATAACCCCTCGCGCGGTGCGGTATACGCGCCGCGCGGTTAAGGTCTAATATTGTAAGGCATGGGAAATATAACTTAATATGTCCATGCGAAACATTTACGAATTGAAATGTATCTCATGCCTGCTTCCCACGACCGCCTGACCCGCCAACTCGCCTTTTTGTCAGAGGTCGATCAGCTTAAATCCGTCGTCCGCGCCAACGCGCTGATGGACGGATCGCGCCGGGAAAACGCGGCAGAGCATAGCTGGCACCTTGCGCTTTGGGGCCTTGTCTTTGACGCCCCCGCCGCGACCATCAACATGGCCTTGCTGCATGACATCGTCGAGGTGGACGCGGGCGATCACCCCATCCACATCCCCCAGGACCACGCCGCGATTGCCATCAAGGAACGCGCCGCCGCAGATCGCCTGTATGCAATCCTACCCGATGACCAGAACGCCCTGTTCCGCGCCCATTGGGAAACGTTCGAGGATGCCGCGACCGAGGCGGCCCAGCATGCCCGCACGCTCGATATGGCGCAGCCCCTGATGCAGGAACTGCTGAACATCTCGCAGACCGAAGTCGACCGCGACATCATTCGCGCCTTGCTGGCCACGGGGCGTCCATCCGCCCTCGCCGATGACTGGCCGGCGCTTTATGCCTACGCCCTTGGCCTGCTGGACCGCACCAATCCGCGCCTTGATGCGGAAACCGCTGCCCGCCTGCGGTTTCTGGCAGAGGCGGATAGGCTGAAAACCGAACTGCGCGCCACGACCCTGTTTGACGGCTCGCGCCGCGAAAACAGCGCGGAACACAGCTGGCACCTTGCGCTTTACGCCCTGACGCTGGCCGAACACGCCGTGCGCCCGGTGGATGTGGACCGCGTCATTGCCATGCTGCTGATCCACGATCTGGTGGAAATCGACGCAGGCGATCTGCCGATCCACACAACCGCCAGCGACCAAGGCGCGAAAGAGGCGGAAGAGCACGCCGCCGCCATCCGTCTGTTCGGCCTGCTGCCCAAAGCTCAAGGGGCGGCCCTGCACGCGCTGTGGCACGAGTTCGAGGCGGCCGAGACGGACGACGCGATTTTCGCCAAGGCGCTTGACCGGGTGCAGCCCGTCATGGCGAACCTTGCGACGGGCGGCGGCACTTGGCCGACCTACAACGTCACGCCTGCGCAACTGCAAACCCGTGTCGGCGTCAAAGTCCAACGCGGCGCGCCCGCAGTCTGGTCCGCGCTCGAGGCGCAGATCGACGCGTGGTTCACGGCGGACCAGATCGCGTAAAGCACACTTGGCACATTCCGGTGATCGCGGCTGTCAGGCGCTAATCCGCGCTGGCACGCAAGATACCTGCCTGCCATAACCGCGCGATTGCAAGGTAAAGGCAGACAGATGCGCCCGTTTTCAACCTATGGCAGCCGCCACCCCTTTGCCGCCGCGATCACCGTGTTGGCCCTGACGATGGGCTGGTTCATCCTGCCATTGCTGCTGCGCGGTCCGGTGGATGTCACCAACGGCACTGGCGTCGTCGATATGTCGAATCTGCTGCCCTTTATCGTGAACGAAGCCATCTTGGTGCTCGCGCTGTGCCTGATCGTGGGTTTGCTGCGCTGGGGGCACGCGACTGGCCTGTCGGGTCCAGTTGATCCGGCGGGCATGCGCCTTGCGCTGTTTATCCTGACGCCGCCGGTGTCGATTGTGGCGGTCACATGGTTGGGTTTTGTGTCGCTGGAAGGCGGGGATGTCATGCGGTCCGCGCTCTGGCCCATCGCCACCCTCGCCCTGATGGTCGGCCTGTTCGAGGAGCTGTTGTTTCGCGGTGTCCTGCTGCACGGCCTGCGGGCTAAGTTCAGCGCAGGCTGGGCGATCTTGGCCTCTGGCGTGGTTTTTGGTCTGTTCCACGGCGTCAACGCCCTTGCCGGGCAGGATCTGACCGTCACCGCAATCCAGATTGCAGGCGCTGGGGGGCTGGGTCTGTTCTTTGGCGCGGTCACGGTGCAAGCCCGCAGCGTCTGGCCAGCGGTGGCCTTGCATGCCTTGTGGGATGCCTTTGCCTTGTCTGCGCCGGTCGCTTTTGACCTGCTGCCGCAGTCCGATACCATGGCCGCACCGCAGCCCGGTTTGCCCGCGCTGATTATGCCTGCGCTACTCAGCCTTGCGGCATGGATTATCCATCGCCGTTGGTGTAAGCGGATGGCGCGCGCAGCTTCAAACCAATTTGACAGTAATTGACACTGGACAGACAAGGTCAAGGGGCATAGGGCGACAAGCTGACTTATTCCGGACCCATATCCCATGATCGATACACTCGCCCGCGCCCTTGCAGATAAGGGCTATGATGCCCTCACACCCGTGCAGGAGGCCGTGACGGATCCCGATCTGGATGGTCAGGACCTGCTGGTCAGTGCCCAGACCGGCTCTGGCAAAACCGTCGGCTTTGGCCTTGCCATCGGTAAAACGATTCTTGCCGAAGACGGCACATTCGGCCCGGCTGGCCGCCCTCTTGCCCTGATCGTCGCCCCAACGCGCGAACTGGCCTTGCAGGTAAAGCGCGAATTGTCGTGGCTGTATGCTGGCACCGGCGCAGTTCTGGCGTCCTGCGTTGGCGGTATGGATGTGCGCGACGAACGCCGCAGCCTTGATCGCGGCGCGCATATCGTCGTCGCAACGCCCGGCCGCCTTGTCGACCACGTCAAGCGCAGCAATATCGACCTGTCCGACATCCGCGCCATCGTCTTGGACGAAGCGGACGAGATGCTGGATCTGGGCTTTAAAGAAGACCTAGAGTTCATTCTTGGCGAAGCCCCGCCCGAGCGCCGCACGCTGATGTTCTCGGCCACGGTGCCTGCAACCATCGTCAAGCTGGCGAAATCCTATCAGCGCGATGCTGTCCGCGTCACCACGGTGACGAAAGAAGGCCAGCACGCCGATATCGAATACCGCGCCCTAAGCGTCGCGCAGCATGACGGCGACAACGCCATCATCAACGTGCTGCGGTTCTACGATGCGCCCAACGCCATCGTTTTCGCCAACACCCGCGCCATGGTCACACGCCTGACCACCCGCCTAAGCAACCGTGGATTTTCCGTGGTCGCCCTGTCCGGCGAGCTGTCGCAGCAGGAACGGTCCCACGCGCTGCAAGCCATGCGCGATGGCCGCGCAAAGGTTTGCGTAGCAACCGACGTTGCTGCCCGCGGTATCGACTTGCCGAACCTAGAGCTGGTGATCCACGCCGAACTGCCGACCAATGCCGAAATCCTGCTGCACCGCTCTGGCCGGACCGGCCGAGCTGGTCGCAAGGGTATCTCTGCCATGATCGTGACGCCGAAAATGCGGCGCCGGGCAGAAAACCTGCTGACATGGGGCAAGCTGCAAGCGACCTGGGCGATGGCACCAAGCGCGGATGAAATCCTGCGCAAGGATGAAGAGCGTCTGCTGAATGACGAAATCTGGGGCGAAACCTTTACCGAAGACGAAAAGGCATTCGCGAGCCGTCTGCTGGAACTGCATGAGCCAGCACAAATCGCTGCCGCCTATCTGCGTGTGTATCAAGGCAAGCAGTCCGCGCCAGAAGACCTGAGCGCCGTCAACGCCCCCGCACCCCGCGATGGCAGCGACAAGGCCCCGCGCGAGCGTAAAGAAACCTTTGGCCCGTCCAAGTGGTTCCGCGTTGATGTGGGCCGTGACCAAAAGGCCGAGGCCCGTTGGTTGCTGCCGATGCTGTGCAAAGCTGGCGACATCACCAAGAAAGAAATCGGCGCAATCCGCATCCAAGCGGACGAGACTTTTGTCGAGATCGCCGAAGGTGCCTCTGCCGCGTTCATCAAGGCTGTTGGCCCGGACATGGTGCTAGAGAATCAGGCCAAGCTGAGCATCGTTGACGGTGTGCCGCAGATCAGCGATCGCGGCCCGCGTCCCGATAAAAAGGCGTATACGCCGCGTGACAATGATGCGCCCCGCGCACCGCGTCCGCCCCGCGCCCGCGACACCAGCCCGCCGCCGCCCAGCCGTCAGGATGACGTGGCCGCCATCGCGCCAAACCGCGATGATAGCGCCAAGGCGCGCAAGCCGCGTGCCAAGCCAGAGCGCAAGGATCACGGCGATGCGCTGGTCGATCTGAACAAGCCACGCGGCGCAAAGCCTGTGTGGAAGGGCAAGTCCGACGACGCGCGCCCTGCCCGCGCGCCCTACCGCGCTGATGGCGACGCCAAGCCTGCCTATAAGGGCAAGTCTGACGGTGCCCCCGGCGGCAAGCCGGCATGGAAAGACAAGGGCGACAAGCCTGCGTACAAAGGCAAATCGGACGGCAAGCCGGGCGAAAAGCCCGCGTGGAAAGGCAAGTCCGAGGGCAAGCCTGCGTGGAAAAAGCCTGACGGTGCCCCTGCAAAGCCAAAGGCCAGCGCATCGGACACATCCAAGCGGTTCGTACCCCCGGGCGGCAAACCTGCTGGTAAGCCCGCTGGTAAGTTCGGCGGCAAAGGCAAGCCCGGCGGAAAAGCGCCGTTCAAGCGCTAAGCCACGAAAGGGTGAGTTTCGGATCGGTTAACAATGCCTTAATTCCGCCCCAATTCGGCCCTGACATAAACATGATCCGGGCCGAAATTGACTTCATCGCCCAATAAGAGGCGATGGGTCGGGAAACGAAAAGAACGTCGGCAACAATTTAGGACCACCTTCATGGCCAGCCAGCATTCCGCCCAATCAGAGGCAGAGCAACAACAGCAGCAGGGCGGAAACTCCGTCCCGTCGCAGCAAACCGGCACCCCAGTGGCGCCGCAGTTTGAGCAGCAGCAGGCAAACACACCGATTATTCGGGACTTTGCCAGCATCTAAATACATAGAACCGGATCGCCGCGGGAATTTCCCTCGACGGTCCGGGTTTCTTTGGTGATAGTGGTGAGTATGACCGCCATATCGACAATCAAAAATCTTGGCCCCGCGATGGAAACTGCATTGATTGATGCAGGCATCCCTGACGCGGAAACCCTGCGCGATCTTGGCGCGGATGCAGCCTATGCCAAGCTGCTGGAAAATGGGCAGCGCCCACATTTCATTGGATATTACGTGCTGCACATGGCGCTTCAGGGGCGACCTTGGAACGACTGTCAGGGCGCTGAAAAAGACGCGTTGCGTGTCAGCTTTGACGCTCTTTGCGCCAAATACGTCGATCAGGCCCGCACAGAGCTTGAGGCGTTCATGAACCGGATCGGCGTGCGTAAATAGTAAGGTCGGAACATTGCGCGGGGCTTGCGCATTAACTTGGTGAATAATCAAGGAGGCCCATCATGGACCTGGTCCGCATCATCCTATCCGTTCTGATCCCGCCGCTAGGCGTTTTCCTAAAAGTTGGCTTTGGCAAGCATTTCTGGCTGAACATCATTCTGACATTACTGGGCTACATCCCCGGTCTGGTCCACGCGATCTGGATCATTGCCCGCACTGAACCGGTGTCGGCATGAACGATCATCACACACGCCTAGAGCGCCTAGAGAAGATGGCGCACCGCATGGATACGGCGATCCGGGTGCCGATCATTGGCCTGCGCATCGGTTACGATTCGATCATTGGCCTGATCCCCGGCGTCGGCGACATCCTGACGCTGGCCCCGTCCGCTTGGATCATCATCGAGGCAAAGCGCATGGGCGCATCGCCACATGTGATCGGCCGGATGGCGGCGAATACAGCGACGGATACGCTGGTCGGCATGATCCCTATCTTGGGCGATCTGTTCGACGCGACGTTCAAATCCAACCGCCGCAATGTCGCGATCCTACGCGAACATCTGGAACGCAAAGGGGCCGTCCCAGCAGGACAGCCCCAATACGCCTGAGTTATCAGGCAAAGATGACGAAAAGGCGGGCGCTGTGCCCGCCTTTTGCGTTTTAGCCAACCAGTTCAAGACCGGAGAAGAAGAATGCGATTTCTTCTGCAGCGGTTTCTGGCGCGTCGGAACCGTGGACGGAGTTTTCGCCGATGGACAGCGCGAATTCCTTGCGGATCGTGCCGGCAGCAGCGTCTGCTGGGTTCGTTGCGCCCATGACGTCACGGTTCTTCTGGATTGCGTTCTCGCCTTCCAGAACCTGCACAACGATCGGCTCGGAAATCATGAACTCGCACAGTTCGCCAAAGAAAGGACGCTCGGAGTGCACGCCGTAGAACTGCTGTGCCTGAGCCAGCGTCATCTGGATACGCTTGGATGCGACAACGCGCAGGCCAGCTTCTTCGAACTTGGCGACGATGGCGCCGGTCAGGTTACGCTTTGTGGCGTCGGGTTTGATGATCGAGAATGTGCGCTGGATAGCCATGATATGATTCTTTCGGTTGGTGGACGGGCGCGGTGCGCCCGGCGTGAAAACTGGCGCTGCCCTAACATGGGCGCGGCACGGTGAAAAGCGGCGATGCTTGCCTTTCCGCAGCACACGTTTAGGTGGTGGCCTGCATAAAAATCAATCACGAGGGGTAAGGCGATGAATCTGGTCGTCGATTTTCTAAACAACGTGCTGTGGGGCTATGTGCTGGTCTATGGCCTATTGGCCGTCGGCCTGTTTTTCACGGTGCGACTGGGCTTCATCCAGTTCCGCCACTTCCCCGAGTATTTCCGCGTCATCATCGGATCGCGCGAGACATCAAGCGATGGAATCACCCCGCTGCAAGCGCTGACCATTTCGCTGGCCAGCCGCGTTGGCACCGGAAACCTAGCCGGGGTCGCGGTCGCGATCTATCTGGGCGGACCGGGTGCGATTTTCTGGATGTGGATGGTGGCGCTGGTCGGCATGGCGACGGCTTACGCCGAATCGACACTGGCGCAGCTGTATAAGGTCCGCAACGCCGACAGCCAGTATCGCGGCGGGCCTGCATTCTACATGGCGAATGGCGTCGGGTCCAAAACGATGGGCTATGCCTTTTCCATCTGCCTGATCCTGTCCTTCGGTCTGATCTTCTCGGCGGTGCAAAGTAATTCGATATCAGAGGCGATGACGCAGGCCTTTGGCGTGCCGGGCATCGTGACGGGCCTTGTGATTGCGACGCTGGCGGGCATCGTGATCTTTGGCGGCATCCGGTCCATCGCCAATGTGGCAGAGAAGATCGTGCCCGCCATGGCAGGCATCTATCTGCTCGTCGCGATCTATGTGCTCGCGATCCACATCACCGAAGTGCCCGCCATGCTGGCGCTGATCGTGAAATCGGCCTTCGGGTTCGAACAGGCCGCTGGCGGCTTTACCGGCGGGATCATGGCCGCGCTGATGAACGGCGTGAAACGCGGCCTGTTCAGCAACGAGGCTGGCATGGGCTCTGCCCCGAACATCGCGGCGGCTGCGGTGCCAAGCCCGCATCACCCCTCCAGCCAAGGTCTGGTGCAGGGCTTGGGCGTGTTCATCGACACCTTGCTGATCTGCACGGCGACGGCGCTAATGATCCTGCTGTCTGGTGCGGTGGATTACGGCCCTGATGGCGCGCAAGGCATGGTCCTGACGCAGAACGCCCTGTCCGAACACATCGGCAGCGCAGGCCCGATCTTTATCGCCGTGGCGATTCTGTTCTTTGCCTTCACATCCATCATCGGCAACTATTCCTACTCGGAATCCGCGATGGAGTTTCTGGGCCTTGGCGGGCGCACACCCCTGCTGATCTTGAAAACGGCGGCGATGGGCATGGTGATTTGGGGTGCGGTGCAGCCTGTGTCGGCGGTGTTCAATCTGGCGGATGCCAGCATGGCGGTGATGGCGACGATCAACCTTGTGGCCATCCTGATCCTGTCGGGCACGGTTAAACGTCTGACAACAGACTACTTTGCGCAGAAAAAGGCCGGCAAGGTGCCGCTGTTCCGCATTAAGGAACACCCCGATATGGGCCACGGCATTGATCCGACGATCTGGAACCGCGACGTCGCAGCAGAACGGCAATAAACCCCGCTTTCCCATGGCCGCCGCCTCTGCTATGCGGCGGCCATGCTCAAAATCTCAGACATCACATATTCCGTCGAAGGCCGCACGCTGCTGGAAAACACCAGCGTCACCATTCCCACGGGTCACAAGGTTGGACTGGTCGGTCGCAATGGCACCGGCAAGACGACACTTTTCCGCATTATCCGTGGCGAGATGATCCTCGACACCGGCACGATTTCCCTGCCTCGCGGCTGGAAGATCGGTGGCGTCAGCCAAGAGGTGCCCGGTAACGAGGTGTCCTTGCTCGACACCGTGCTGCGCGCCGACGTAGAGCGCGAGGCGCTGCTGGCCGAGGCCGAAACCGCCACCGACCCGATGCGCATCGCAGACGTGCAAACGCGCCTTGCCGATATCGACGCATGGAGCGCCGAAGGCCGCGCATCCACGATCCTCAAGGGTCTGGGCTTTACCGACGAAGAACAGCGCATGCCCTGCTCTGCCTTCTCTGGCGGTTGGCGGATGCGTGTGGCCTTGGCCGCCGTCCTGTTCTCCGAACCTGACCTGCTGTTGCTCGACGAGCCGACCAACTACCTCGACCTTGAGGGCGCGCTCTGGCTTGAAGCCTATATCGCCAAGTACCCTCATACCGTGCTGATCGTCAGCCACGACCGCGAATTGCTGAACCGTTCTGTCGGCGGGATCCTGCACCTCGAAAACAAGGGCCTGATCTACTACACAGGTACCTACGACATGTTCGCCCGCCAGCGCGCTGAAAAGATCGCGCTGCTGACATCGGCCGCGAAAAAGCAGGACGCCAAGCGCGAACACCTGCAAAAATTCGTCGACCGGTTCAAGGCAAAGGCATCCAAGGCCAAGCAGGCCCAGTCCCGCGTGAAAGCGCTGGAAAAGATGGAAACGATCCGCGTCCCCGCTGACGCGGCCCGCACCGTCTTTACCTTCCCCGAACCAGAAGAGCTGTCGCCGCCCATCATCAGCGTCGAAGGCGGCGCTGTGGGTTACGGCAACACCATCGTGCTGCACGACCTGAACCTGCGCATCGACCAAGACGACCGCATCGCCCTGCTGGGCCGCAACGGCGAGGGTAAATCGACCCTGTCCAAGATGCTGTCGAACCGGCTGGAATTGGCGCGTGGCACCATGGTCACGTCCAACAAGTTGCGCATAGGCTTTTTCGCCCAGCACCAGGTGGACGAGCTGCGGATCGAAGAAACCCCGCTGGAACACCTGCTGCGTGAACGCGCCGAAGAAGGCCAAGCGAAGCTGCGCGCGCGCCTTGCAGGCTTTGGCCTTGGCGCTGACCAAGCCGATACCGCCGTGGGCCGCCTGTCGGGCGGTCAAAAGGCGCGTCTGTCGTTGCTGCTCGCCACCCTGCCCGCGCCGCACCTGCTGATCCTCGACGAGCCGACGAACCACCTTGATATCGAATCGCGCGAAGCCTTGGTCGACGCGCTGACCGCCTATTCCGGTGCCGTCATCCTTGTCAGCCACGACATGCACCTGCTGTCGATGGTCGCCGACCGGCTGTGGCTGGTCAAGGGCGGCAACGTCACGCCCTATGACGACGACCTTGACGCCTATCGCCGCATGTTGCTGACGCCTGAAAAGCAGCAGGAAAAAGCCAAGCCCGCTGCCCCGAAGGTCAAAAAAGCGACCCGAGAGGAAATCATGGCGCTCCGCTCTGACGCCCGCAAAGGCGAAGAACGGGTCAACAAGATCAACGAAATGCGCGATAAGCTGGCGAAAAAGCTCGCCGACCCAGCGCTCTACGATGACAGCCGCATTGGCGAGCTGGCAACCTGGAACAAGAAATACGCCGAGGTCATGGAAGGCCTCGGCCGCGCCGAAGCCATGTGGATGGCGGCTCTTGAAAAGCTGGAAAAAGCCGAAAAAGGCTGAACCTTGGCCAAGCGCGGCACCCTGCCTCGCTTTTTCGAAAAATACGCCCGCCGGAGGCATCCACCCCTTGCCCCCGGCGGCCCCTCTGCCTCAGCATGCCCCCATATCACCTTGCAAGATAAACTCCCGCCGGAGGCAAACCAAAGGCCGCACCCATGACCGACCTGCCCGCCCTGATCGCCGCTTTTACGGCTATGTTCATCGTGATCGACCCGATCGGTTTGGCGCCGCTCTTCATCGCAATGACCCAAGGCATGACCCAAGCCCATCGCCGTGCGATTGGGGCCCGCGCCTGCCTTGTCGCGATTGGTCTGCTGCTGATGTTCGCCTTTTTCGGCGAGTCGCTTCTGGAATTTATCGGCATCTCGATGCACGCCTTCCGGATCGCGGGCGGTGTGCTCTTGTTCATTACCGCGCTCGACATGCTGTTCGAACGACGTCAGGCGCGGCGTCAGGACAATGCGGATGACGCGATTGACCCCGCACACGACCCTTCAATCTTTCCCCTCGCCATTCCGCTGATCGCCGGGCCCGGCGCGATCGCCACGATCATCCTGCTAACGGGTCAGGCAGACGATGCCATGGGCTTTGGCGCGGTGCTGGGTGTGATGATGATCGTCATCGGCATGGTGTTCGCCATGTTTATGGCGGCCGGCCTGCTGGAAAAGATGCTTGGCAAAACCGGCATCAACGTTGTGACCCGCCTGCTGGGCATGTTGCTGGCGGCTCTGTCGGTGCAGTTCATACTGGACGGGCTCGAGGGTTTCGGTCTGGCAGGCTAACCCCTATATGCTAACGCATGAATACTGATCAAATCATCCAAATTAGCTATCTGACCCTGATGGGCGGCGCGATAGCGGCCAGCTATTTCGTCAGTCAGCGGGGCCAGATGGGTAAAGTCGCGCAGCAAGCCAGCATTTGGGGCCTTATCTTTGTGGGCGTCATCGCAGCGGCAGGCCTGTGGGGCGATATCCGCGGCAGCGTTGCGCCGCAGCAAAGCATCACGGCAGGCGGTGCCATCACCTTGCCGCGCCAATCCGACGGTCATTTTTATGCGCGGCTGGATGTGAACGGGCAGCCGATCACGTTTATGGTCGACACCGGGGCCTCTCAGGTCGTGCTGACGCAGGATGATGCGCAGCAGGCCGGGATTGATACAGACGCGCTGCGCTATCTGGGACAGGCCAGCACCGCCAATGGTGTGGTGCGCACGGCGCAGGTCACGCTGGGCCAAGTCACGCTGTCGGATGTGACACTGGCGGATGTGCCTGCGGTGGTGAACGAAGGGCAGATGGATGGCTCGCTTCTGGGGATGACCTATTTGCGCAATTTCAGTAACATCCAGATCAAAGACGATGCGCTGATTTTAACAAGGTGACACCATGCGACTGACCCTGATCCTGATGCTGGCCCTTGCGGGCTGCGCTGCGTCAAACCAACTGCCAGAAGACTTCGATCCGACCTACACGTTTTAACCCGCACGGTTTGCGGCACCCAAAGGCTCCACTTACCCAGCTTCGGCCTTTTTGATCCAGCGGCCGTCGTCTTGCGCCCAGTACTGCGCCGCAACCGCAGCGCCCGTCAGCGATTTCCACTGACCGCGCGCATGTTGCAACGCGTCGCCGTCGTGACCGTCGAACATGATGCAGGCGCGCTGCGCGCTTGCGATCTCGGCCGGTGTCAATTCGGCCCCATCCACGCTGATTACGCAGTCGAAACCGTCTGACGGAATATCCGCGCCCAGCAGGATCGGCTGGTCCGCGTCCTGCGACCCAGTCAGCCCGTGGGCGCGAAAGCTATCCTCTGGTCCGTTCCACAGCACCTTGTCCAGCCGGTCCAGCAGCGCCGGACGGCGGCCCCGGACCAGCACCCGCCAGCCCTGCGCGCGGGCCCGGTCAAGGATCTGCGGCAGGGCGTCTTCCAGCGGGCTGTCGGTCAGGTGGTAGAAATAGACGGCGCCCATTTAGCCCTCGAACTTGTCGGCGATCAGGCGGTTCAGCGCCATGACGCCCCAGCCCGTCGCACCCTTGGGGGCCAATGCCGTTTCGGATTTGACTGACGCGACGCCAGCGATATCCAGATGGCACCACGGCGTGTCCGGTTTGACAAAGCGCTGCAAGAATTGGCCAGCGGTGATCGACCCGGCATAGCGGCCGCCAGTGTTTTTCATGTCGGCGATGTTGCTGTCGATCAGCTTGTCATAGGCCGGGGCCAGCGGCATGCGCCACGCGCCCTCGCCCTCGGACCCGGCGGCCTTGAGGAACGCGCCCGCCAGATCGTCATTGTTGCTGAACACGCCGGCGTTTTCATGGCCCAAGGCCACCAGCATCGCGCCGGTCAGGGTGGCAAGGTTGATCATGCCGCAGGGCTTAAAGCGGTCCTGCGCGTACCACAGCACGTCCGCCAGCACGAGGCGGCCTTCGGCGTCGGTGTTGATGACTTCGATCGTGTCACCCTTCATCGAGGTCAGCACATCGCCGGGGCGATACGCGGTGGATGACGGCATGTTTTCCACAATGCCCACAAGGCCCACGACATTCGCCTTGGCCTTGCGCAGCGCCAGCGTGCGCATCACGCCCGCCACCACGCCCGCGCCGCCCATGTCCATGGTCATGTCTTCCATGCCCGCCGCGCCCTTGATGCTGATGCCGCCGGTGTCGAACACGACGCCCTTGCCGACCAGCGCGAAGGGGGCTTCGTCCCCGCCGCCGTTCCACTGCATCACGACAACCTTGGACGGGCTGGCAGAGCCTTGGCCGACGGCCAGTAGCGCGCCCATGCCAAGCTTTTTCAGGTCATCCTCTTCGAGGATCTCTACATCAAGGCCAAGGTCCTGCATCGCGGCAAGGCGTGCGGCAAAGTCGTCGGTGGTCAGCACGTTGGCCGGCTCGTTCGTCAGATCGCGGGTAAAGAACACGCCTTCGGCGATGGCCATGCCGGTTTTTGCGGCCTTTGCGGTGGCTTCGGGATCGTCCACCAGCAAGGTGATCGCGCCGGGTTCGGATTTGGTGCCGGATTTATGCGCGTTGAAGTCATAGCTGCGCAGCGCCAGACCCAGCGCGATATCCTCTGCGCGGGCGGTTTTGCCCAGCAGGACGGTCAGCGCGTCCTTGCCCTGCGCCTTGGCCAATTGGGCGCCAATGCGGCGGGCGATGGTCTGGTCCGGTTTGGCGGGGGATTTCACGACCAAGACGGCATCAGCAGCCAAACCTGCGGGGAACGACAGGCGCATGACGTCGCCGTCTTTTGCCTTGGCAAAGGCGTCGCTCTCAGCGGCGCGGGTCAGCGCCTTGCGGGTCAGGGCGTTCACTTTGCGCGCGCCTCCGTCCATTTTACCATCAGGCGTGACCAGAACGGCCAGCAGACCGGTCAGTTCAGCGAAGGTATCAAGGTCTGCGGCGTCAAAGCGGATATCGGCGATCTGGGTCATGGGGGCCTCTTGGCTGTGGCAACTCGTTTGCCCCTAGCTAGCGGCCCTGCGCCGCAATGGCCAGTTTGCAGTTTCGGTGGACGCGGCCTTGGTCTAGTTTGCCGCAACCGCTGCGCAGGAAGTAATCCCCTTGGCCCGTTTCGACCGCTACATGATCAGCCAGCTGATGTTGACCTTTGGCTTCTTTAGCCTTGTGCTGGTGCTGATCTATTGGATCAACGCCGCTGTACGTTTATTTGACCAGCTGATCGCTGACGGTCAGGGCTTTGGCGTGATTATTGAACTGATCATGCTATCGCTGCCCAATGTGATCCGGCTGGCGCTGCCGCTGTCAGCCTTTGCCGCATCGGTCTATGTGACCAACCGCATGAGCCAAGATAGCGAGCTTGTCGTGGTGCAGGCGACGGGGTTCAGCCCGTGGCGCATGGCGCGGCCGGTGCTGTCGTTTGGATTGATTGTGGCGCTGCTGATGTCGGTGCTGATGCATATCTTGGTACCGCTGTCGTCCACGATCCTGAACGAGCGGCAAGCCGAGATTGCCCAGAACATCACTGCCCGCATCCTGACCGAGGGCCAGTTCATCGAACCCACCGACGGGATCACCGTCTACATCCGCGCCATCACGCCAGAGGGCGAGTTGCAGGATGTGTTCCTGTCCGACCTGCGCGATCCTGAAAGCCAAGTCACGTATACCGCGCGGCGCGCCTACCTTGTGCGCAACGACGGCGATGCGCAGCTGGTGATGGTGGACGGTATGGCGCAAAACCTGCGCGGCCCCGATCAGCGGCTCTTCGTGACAGAGTTTGCGGATTTTTCCTATAATATCGGCAGCATGATGAACATCACACCGCGCACCAACCGCAATTCGCGCGAGGTGATGACCTGGGATCTGCTGTCGCCCACTCCGGCCTTGGCAGCCGAGACCGGCCGCACAGAGGCACAGTTGGTGACAGAGGCGCATGACCGCATTTCCCAATCCGTGCTGGGCACCGTGGCGGCGCTGCTTGGGTTTTCGGCCTTGATGATCGGCAGCTTCAGCCGCTTTGGTGTTTGGCCGCAGGTGATCTTTGCCATCGTGTTGATCATCGTGATCAAGTCGCTTGAAACGACGGGTCTGAACATGGCGCGCACGTCGCCGCAGATGTGGTTTGCCAGCTATCTGGCCGTCGTCGCGGGCTTCGCGATGATCTGCACCTTGCTGTTCGTCGCATCCCGCCCCTATCTGTTCAAACGCAAACCTAAGCTGGGGGCTGCGGCATGATCCTTGATCGGTATTTCGCCCGGCGGTTCGCCTATATCTTTGGCGCGATCTTTGGGATTTTTGCGATTATCCTGACGTTTTTAGGACTGGCCGACAACCTGCGCCGCTATGGCGGCGATGCGGGCAGCTTTGGCGATATCCTAGATCTGGCGCTGCTGGATGCGCCCAGCGGTGTGTATCAAATCCTGCCGCTGATCATGATTATCGCCAGCATTTCGATGTTCCTTGGGCTTTCCCGGTCGTCAGAGCTGGTGGTCACACGCGCGGCGGGGCGGTCTGGCTTGCGGTTGCTGCTGGCCCCGCTGATCGTGTCGGTCCTGATTGGCGCGATCGGGGTTGCCGTGATGAACCCGGTTGTTGCCGCGACATCGCGGGCGTTTGAAAGCAAGGTTGCCACGCTGCGCGGCGGCGGATCGGTGCTGTCGCTGTCATCCTCTGGCCTATGGCTGCGGCAAGGCGATGACACCGGGCAAACGGTTATTCACGCGGCCCGCACCAACCTGTCGGGCACGACGCTGTGGGATGCGACGTTCCTGACCTTTGCCCCGGACGGGATGCCGCAATCGCGGATCAAGGCAGATATTGCCGTGCTCAATAACGGCGCATGGACGCTCAACGGGGTTAAGACATGGCCGTTGAACACGGCCGACACGCCAGAGGCGGCGGCGACGGTGTCCGCCACGGCCAGCATTTCGTCCAGCCTGACGGCGGACCAGATCCGCAATAACTTTGGCACGCCCAGTTCAATTTCGATCTGGGACTTGCCTGCCTTTATTCAGCGGCTGCAATCGGCAGGGTTTTCGGCGCAGCGCCATATCGTCTGGTTGCAGATGGAACTGTCGCAGCCGCTGTTTCTGGGGGCGATGATGCTGATCGGTGCGGCCTTTACCATGCGCCCGCAGCGCGGCGGCAAGGTGGGCCTGAATGTGATGAGCGCGATCTTGCTGGCCTTTACGATCTATTTCATCCGCAACTTCGCTCAGATATTGGGTGAAAACGGCGATGTGCCGGCTGCGCTGGCCGCTTGGGCACCGCCGCTGGCGGCGGCAGGTGTTGCCTTGGGGATTTTGCTACAACGCGAGGACGGTTAATGCGGTTTTTCGGAACACTTGTGGCCGCACTGGCTTTGGCCCCGCAGTTTGTGGCGGCCCAGATGGCGGCGACTTTGGTGGCCGACACGGTCGATATCGTGGAACGCAATCGCCTGATCGCCACCGGCAATATCGAGGTGCTGTACGACGGCAATCGCCTGCAGGCCAGCCGCATTACCTATGACAAACCCAGCGACCGTTTACTGATCGAGGGGCCGATCCTGATCACCGGCGCGGACGGCGAAATCCTGACTGCAGATCAGGCCGACATCGATCCCAAGCTGGAAAACGGCGTCCTGCTGGGCGCGCGGCTGGTGCTGGACCAGCAGCTGCAACTGGCTGCGAACCAGATCGACCGGGCGGACGGGCGTTACAGCCAGCTTTACAAGGCGGCGGTGACATCCTGCCAAGTTTGCAGCGGAGAGGCCCCCTTGTGGGAAATTCGCGCCGAAAAGGTGCTGCATGACGAAGACGCGCAGCAGCTGTATTTCACCAATGCGTCCTTTCGGATTAAGGGTCTGCCAATCCTCTACCTGCCCTATATGCGCCTGCCCGACCCGACGAACACACGGGCGACGGGCCTTTTGATCCCGCAGATTGTCACCAACGATTCGCTCGGGTTTGGGCTCAAGGTGCCCTATTACATTGCGCTGGCGGATGACCGTGATTTGCTGCTGACGCCGTTCCTTGCGACGGAAACCACCACCCTTGGCCTGCGCTATCGGCAGGCCTTTGCGGCGGGCGATGTTACGATCACCACCTCGGTGTCAGAGGATAGCTTGAACGACGACAGCGATCTGCGCGGCTACTTGTACGCGACAGGCGACATTGACGTCGGCGGCGGTGTGAAGCTGCAATTCGACATCCAGACCGCCTCTGACAGCTCATACCTGAGCGATTATAGCATCAGCGACACGGACCGGCTGTCCAGCATTTTGGCGCTGACCAAGGTGACGGATGATTTCGCGGCCTCTGCCAGTCTGTCCTATTACCAGACCCTGCGCGATGACGAAGAAAACGCCAGCCTGCCGCCTTTGGTCGGGGAAAGCGCCTTTGTCCGGCGCTATTATCCCGCGATTGGCGGCACGGTCACGCTGGGCGGCAGCATCGACACCCTGCTGCGCTATGGCGAAGCGATCGGTGATGCGGGGCGCGATATGACCCGCACCGGCGTCACGGCCAGTTGGTCCAAGGACTGGCTGTCATCGACCGGCGTGCTGCTGACGACCACGGGCGCGCTAGAGGCTGACGTCTGGCAACTGAATGACGCCGTCGACTATGATCCAACGCTGGCGCGGCTGGTGCCCTATGTCCAAGCCGAACTGCGCTATCCGTTGGTGCGCAGCAATGGCAAGACGCGGCATGTGCTGGAGCCGGTGGCTGCGCTGACCTATTCCCACCCCGTCGGCGATCTGCCCCCGAACGAGGATAGCGCCCGCCCGGAACTGGACGAAGGCAACCTGCTGTCGCTGACGCAATTCAGCGGCCAAGACGCGGCAGAGGCATCGACCAAGCTGGCACTAGGGCTAACCTGGACGCGCAGCGGGTCAGAGGGCGTGACATCGCAGCTGGGCTTTGGCCGCATTCTGCGCAGCGACACCAACCGCGCCTTTACCCTGACCTCTGGTCAGCGCGATGCGGCCTCTGACTGGCTGGTCGCGGCCCAGATTGCATTGCCGCGCGGGCTGACCTTTGACGCGCGCGGCTTGTTGCAGGACGATGGCACGACCACGCTGGCCACGGCGCGGGTGTTCTGGAACCGACCAGACGTGCAGCTGGCGGGCGGCTATATCTGGCAGGCCGCCGATAACAATATCGACAGACCGGTGGTGTCCGAATACAGCCTAGAGGGCGCGGTTGACGTGTCGGATACGTGGAATCTGGGCTTTGACGCGCGATATGACGTCGCCCGCGACAGTCCGGTCAGCGCCGGGATCGACCTAGGGTGGAGCAACGAATGCGTCACCGTCTCGCTTTCGGTCTCGCGCAGCTATGCGTCTTCCACTACGGTAGAGCCGACGACGGATTACGGGCTGTCGGTGGAATTGCAGGGCTTTTCGGCCAATGGCATGCCCCAAGTGACGCCCGCCACCTGCCAGAACTAGTACTGCCAGAACTGATCACGACGATAGGACCCCGACCCGATGCGCCTGACCACTCTTTTGACCGCCCTCATGCTGCCGCTGCTGGCCGCGCCCGCCGCCGCACAAGGCCAATTCTCGCCTGCGATTACGGTGAACAACACCGCCATCAGCGGCTACGAACTGGACCAGCGCGCCAAGCTGCTGACCCTGTTCCGCACGCCGGGGAATGCGAACGATCTGGCGCGCGAGCAGCTGATCGAGGAAGCGCTCAAGCAAGAAGAGATGGACCGCGCCGGTATCCGGATCACCGCCGAACAACTGGCGATTGAGGTTGAAGCCTTTGCCAGCCGGGCCGATCTGTCGCCGGCGCAGTTCACCGGAATTTTGGCGCAGAACGGTGTGGCCGCGTCCACGCTGGAACAGTTCGTCAAGATCGGTGTGACGTGGCGCGACTTTATCCGCCTGCGGTATGCGTCGCAGGCGCAGGTGTCCGACGCGGACATCGCCCGCAGCCTCAGCCAGCAAGGCGGGACTGGCGATGCGCTAGAGGTTCTGCTGACCGAGATCATTATTCCCGCCCCGCCGCCCCGTGCGGCGCAGGCCAATGCGATTGCCAGCGGCATCGCTGAAACGCGCTCGCAAACCACATTCGAGGCAGCGGCGCGTCAGTATTCCGCCCTGCCCAGCCGCAACAATGGTGGCCGGTTGAACTGGCTGCCGCTGTCGAACTATCCGCCCGCGTTGCAAGGCCTGATCTCTGGTCTGTCGGTGGGTGAAGTCACAGCGCCGATCCAGATCCCGAACGGTGTTGCCCTGTTCCAGATGCGCGGTATCCGCGAGGTGCCGCAGGCGCGTCCGCAGCCGACCAGCATCGACTATGCGGCGATGCAATTCGCCGATCTGGCCGCCGCGCAGACCGCCAAGCTGTCGGTTGATACCTGCGACGACCTTTATGGTCTGGCCAAGGGTCAGCCTGCCGACGCGCTGCTGCGGGATGATGTTGCGCCTGCGCAGATCTCTCAGGGGATTGCGTTGGAATTGGCAAAGCTGGACCGGGATGAAGTGTCTGTAACGGCGACGGGCGGCGGCGCTGGGGCGCAGCTGGTCATGCTGTGCGGTCGCACCTACGGCGACGGGCTGACTGATCCTGACGCACTGCGCGCCAGCCTGCAAAGCCAGCGGCTAGAGCAGTTTGCCCAGGCCTTGCTGGCAGAGCTGCGTGCGGCGGCCCTGATCCGCTCGTGACCGCAGTTGCCGCGCCCGGCGCGCCGATTGTCATCAGCTGCGGCGAACCTGCCGGAATTGGACCAGAGGTCGCAGCGGATGCATGGCGGGTTTTGGGCGGCGACATGGCCCTGCTGTGGATCGGTGATCCGCGTCATTTGCCCAGCGGTACGCCATATCGCGAAGTGACGGATGCAGCGCAGGCCTATGGGCCCTGCCCTGATGCTTTGCCCGTTTTGGCGCGCGACTTTGGCGCGCCGCGCGTGCCCGGCACGCCGAACCCCGCGCATGCCCAAGGCGTGATTGATGCAATTGCCGATGGCGTAGGTCTGGTGATGGCGGGCGCGGCGCGGGCGATCTGCACGGCCCCGATTTCCAAGGCGGCGCTGATCGACGGCGCTGATTTCGCCTACCCCGGACATACAGAGTTTCTGGCGGCCCTTGCGGGGGATGTGCCTGTCGTGATGATGCTGGCCTGCACCGAATTGCGCGTGGTGCCTGCGACGATCCACATCCCGCTGAAAGACGTCGCCGCTGCGCTGACGCCCGCCGTGCTGCGCGATACGCTGCGGATCACCCGCGACGCGCTGATGCGTGATTTCGGCGTCACAGCGCCCCGGATCGCTGTCGCGGGCCTGAACCCGCACGCGGGCGAAGACGGCAAGATGGGCACGGAAGAGCGCGAGATGATCGCGCCGCTGCTGGACGCGCTCCGCGCCGAGGGGTTTGATTTGGCTGGCCCCTTGCCCGGCGACACCATGTTCCACGCCGCCGCCCGCGCAGGTTACGACGCAGCGGTCTGCATGTATCACGACCAAGCGTTGATCCCGATCAAGACGATTGATTTTGCGGGCGGTGTGAACGTCACGCTGGGCCTGCCGTTTGTGCGGACGTCGCCGGATCATGGCACGGCTTATGGTATTGCGGGTCAGGGCGTGGCAGATGCGACGTCAATGATTGCGGCGCTGCGGATGGCGCGTGATATGGCAGATGCCCGGATGGGCGCAGCTGCCGGAGCCTCCGGCGGGAGTATTTAAAGCAAGATGATGATGATATGAGCCAGATCGATAACCTGCCGCCATTGCGGAGCGTGATTGAGACGCATGGGATCGCAGCGAAGAAATCGCTGGGGCAGAACTTTTTGCTGGATTTGAACCTGACCGCCAAGATTGCGCGGATGGCAGGGGATCTGAAGGGGTCTGATATCCTTGAGATCGGCCCCGGCCCCGGCGGGTTGACCCGCGGGTTGCTGGCCGAAGGCGCGCGGCGCGTCTTGGCGATCGAGAAAGACGAGCGCTGTATTGCGGCGCTGGAGGAGATTGCAGCGGTCTATCCGGGGCAGCTCGAGGTCGTGAACGGCGATGCGCTAGAGATTGACGTGGCGGGGCGGTTGCAGGCCCCGATCCGCATCGCGGCGAACCTGCCCTATAATATCGGCACAGAACTGTTGGTGCGGTGGCTGTCGCCGCCGACCTGGCCGCCGTTTTGGACCAGTCTGACACTGATGTTCCAGCGCGAGGTTGCACAGCGGATTGTGGCGATGCCGGGCGACAAGGCTTACGGGCGCCTTGCGCTGCTGGCCCATTGGCGCACGGATGCGCGGATCGTGATGGACCTGCCGCCAGAGGCGTTTTCGCCCCCGCCTAAGGTCAGCTCTGCTGTTGTGCATTTGACCGCCCTGCCTGCGCCCCGTTATCCGGCCGATCCGGTGATGCTGAACCGGGTTGTGGCAACGGCGTTTAACCAGCGGCGCAAGATGTTGCGTTCCGCGCTGAAGCCGATGGGCGGCGATGTCGAAGGGCATTTGACGGCCGTTGGCATCGTGCCGACTGCGCGCGCGGAAGAGATTGGGCTAGAGCAGTTTTGCGCGTTGAGCCGGAGCTTTAGCGAGGCCTGATTGGGGGATGGGTGTTTGGGCCGCTCTGGGTTTTGATTCGGGCGTTGCATCGGGGCTCTGCCCGTCGCCGGCTGGTTCTTGAACCAGTGGCACACCAACCGGCGCCCCCCGAGGTATTTTTGACCAGAAGAAAGCGGACCCGAAGACGCAGAAAAGGGCGCGGCACTATGATGTGCCTGCGCCCTTTGTCATTTGTATAGATGGAGCGGTTTACTCGGCGCTGTCGCTTGACGGGGCAGCGGCGGGTGCGTCGGTGCTTGCCTCTGGCTTGGGGCGCGGTTTGCGCGGGGCGCGAGGTTTGCGCGCGCGGGGCGCGGGTGCGTCGCCGTCAGTTGGTGCGGCTGGCGCGACCTCTGCAGCGGGGGCCGCTTGTGGGCGGGGCTGCGGCTGCGGCTGCGCTTCGGGTGTGTCGACAAGACCGCTGTCATCAGAATCAGGCTGGGCGTCGCTGCCGCCAGAGGCATCTTCTTGTGCGCGCAGGCGTTCATTGCGTTCCCGGTCACGCTCTGATTGGCGCTGGCGGTTCAGCTCTTCTTGCTCGGTGCGTTCGCGGTCACGTTCGGCCTGACGCTGGCGATTCTGCTCTTCTTGCTCTTCGCGCAGGCGATCAACTTCGCGCTGTGCCTCGGCCAGCATCCGCAGATAATGTTCGGCGTGTTGCGCGTGGTTTTCCGCGTTCACACGGTCGTTCGACAGCTGCGCATCGCGGTGCAACTGGTTGTATTTTTCAATGATCTGCTGAGGCGTGCCGCGCACCTTGCCTTCGGGGCCGGAGCTGTCGAACACCCGATTGATGATGCTACCGCCGGTCGGGCGATTGTTGTTGCGGTTCTTATTGCCCCGCGACCGTGACTTCGATGATCTCATGAATGAACTTCCGTCAAGCCCTTGGCTTTGTTGCGCTTGTTCCCGATGCGACCACGCCGTGTGCGCGGTGGGGACCCAAGCGGTGTCTGGCGGCAAAACCGGAGCGAGCGCTGAAGCACTCTGCGCGCCGGTAGAGCTGAAATTGCACGTTGGCGGCCTTTACGCAAGATAAAAACGCGAAATGGTGGGTCAAAGCAACGCGCTGCGCGGTTTTTGTCCAGCAACGACACGGTCGCGGCCGTCAAAGTCTGGGGTGACGGTAATTGTTTCGAAACCGATGCGGGTGAACATGTCTGCAACGGCGGGTCCTTGAGTCGGACCAATTTCGACAATCAGCCAACCGCCTTGGACCAGATGCGCCGGGGCTTTGCTGGTGATTTGGCGGTAGGCGGCCAGCCCGTCGCCTTCGTCGGTCAGGGCCAAGCGGGGTTCGTATAGGCTGACACCGGGATCAAGGACGGCGTATTCGTCCAGCGTGATATAAGGAGGGTTGGACACGATCAGATCAAAGGCGGCGGTGCTGGCAGGCAGCGCATCCAGCCAGCTGCCCGCGTGGAACTGGACGTGATCGCCAAGGCGCAGGGCGGCGGCATTGCGCATAGCGACAGCCAGCGCGGCGCGGGACAGGTCAGTGCCGATACCAAAGGCCGTCGGTCCGCGTTCTGCCAGCAATGTCAGCAGGATACAGCCCGAACCTGTGCCAAGATCAAGCAGGCGTTGCCACGGGCGCGCGAGGGCGGCCTGTATCAGGATTTCGGTTTCCGGCCGGGGGTCTAGAACGTCTGGCGTCACCTCAAACGTGCGGCCATAGAATTGGCGGGTGCCGGTCAGGTGGGATACAGGCACGCGGCGGGCGCGTTGGTCGATGATCTGGGTGTAAAGCTGGGCCAGCCCGGGGGCGACCGGATCTTGCGCGATCAAGGTGATGCGGCTGGCGTCGATGCCAAGGACATGCGCCGCAAGGCGGCGGGCATCGCGGGGGGCGCCCTCGATTCCCGCGGCGGTCAGCGTTTGGGCGGCCTGCCGCAGCAGGTCGGACCAGATCACGCGCCCATCTCTGCCAGAAGTTGCGCCTGCGCGTCCGATTGCAGCGCATCAATGATGGCGTCCAGATCACCCTGCATCACCTGCCCCAGCGCGTAGAGCGTCAGGTTGATGCGGTGATCCGTCAGGCGCCCCTGGGGGAAGTTATAGGTGCGAATGCGTTCTGATCGGTCGCCGGTGCCGATCTGCGCCTTGCGGTCGGCAGAGCGTTCGCCGTCAACGCGCTGACGTTCGAGGTCAAACAGCCGGGTGCGCAACACGTTCATCGCGATTTCGCGGTTCCGGTGTTGGGATTTTTCGGCGCTGACGACGATGATTCCCGTCGGGATATGGGTGATGCGCACAGCCGAATCGGTGGTGTTGACGTGCTGGCCGCCTGCCCCGCTGGCGCGCATCGTGTCGATGCGGATGTCAGTGGATGCGATCTGAACGTCGACCTCTTCTGCCTCTGGCAGCACGGCGACGGTGGCGGCAGAGGTGTGGATGCGCCCGCCCGATTCTGTTTCGGGCACGCGCTGCACACGGTGGACGCCGGATTCGTATTTCATCCGCGCAAAAACGCCGTCGCCAGCGATGCGGGCGGTGACTTCTTTGATCCCGCCCAGCTCTGTGTCGCTTTGGTCGAGGATTTCGAACTTCCAGCCCTGATTTTCCGAATAGCGCTGATACATGCGCAAAAGGTCAGCGGCGAAAAGCGATGCTTCGTCGCCGCCCGTGCCGGGGCGAATTTCCAGTAGCGCGGGGCGTGCATCGGCGGCATCTTTGGGCAGAAGGGCCAGCTGCACGGCCTTTTCCGACACGGCAAGCTGGTCACGCAGGCCGGGCAGTTCCTCTTCGGCCATGCGGCGCATTTCGGGATCTTTAAGCAGATATTCGGTGTCGTCGATCTGCTGCACAAGGTCCTGATAGGCACGCAGCGTGCCGACCACGGGGGTCAAGTCGCTGTATTCTTTGGCCAAGGCAGCAATATCTGCCCCGGCAATGTCGCCGGACATCTTCGCCTCCAGGAACTGGAAGCGGTCAATGATTTGGGCCATGCGGTCTGCGGGTATCATGCGGATCAGGTGGCAGGCTGCGCCGCGCCCGTCAAGAGGGCTGACGGGTCAAGAAGGCCGATCAAGAGGCCGGCACGACCAGCGGACCAAGCTGGGTCAGCCAGCCTTCGACGCGGTCGCGGTTCACGCCGAGGTCGGATTTGCCAAAGCGGGACGCGCCGCGGATCACCAAAAGCGGGCCGCCTTCGCTGTCGATCACGGTTGCGGTGGTGTAATCGGGATAGCCCATCAGGGCCGAGCGGGTTTCGTAGGTCACAAGACCTTCGGCGACAGAGCCTGCGATGATCTGTGTCCGCTCTGTTTTCAAGGCGACGGCGTTGACCGCTTGCAGGATGTCGGTCGCGGGCGTCGTGATCTGGCGGGCGGCCTTAAAGCTGTTCGATGTTGCGGTATCGCCCGCCTCTGTCGCGATTGGCGCAACGGCGAATCGTGCAAGGTCCGTTGGCGACAGGCGGACATAGGCGGCGCCCGCGATGGCCAGGACGCAGGCCCCAAGCAACAGTTTCTTAAACATATTAGTATCCTTTGGTTCAGGCACATATGGGGGCGCGCCCCGGCCAGACAACCGGGACGCGGACGCAAGACTGCGGCAGGCCTAAAGCGGTAGCGCTTTTTCGATCAGGCGGGCAAAGAATGTCGCCCCATAAGCCGTTGTTTCGTCGTTATAATTGTACTTTGGGTGATGCAGTCCGGCACTGTCGCCATTGCCGATGAACAGATAGGCGCCGGGGCGCGCCTCTAGCATGTAGGAAAAATCCTCTGCACCCATGTCGCGGGATACGGTGGTGTCACAGCTTGTGATGTCCGCCGCGACGCTGGCGGCAAAGGCGGTGCAATCCGGGTCGTTAATCGTCGCCGGATCGCCGTTGCCATAGTCCAGCGTCGCGGTGACGCCAAAGCTGGCGGCCTGCCCGTCCACGATGGCCTGCAGCCGGCTCATGACCATTTGCTGCACCGCAGGATCAAAGGTGCGCACGGTGCCGTTGATCATGGCCGTGTCCGGGATCACGTTAAAGACTGAGCCTGCGTGGATTTGCGTGACCGAGATCACCAGATCGTCCAGCGCATAATGATTGCGGCTGACGATGGTCTGGATCGCCTGCACCATGCTGACGGCGGCGGTGATGGGATCGACGGTGTCTTGCGGGAATGCACCGTGGCCGCCTTTGCCATTGATCTTAATCGTAAATTCATCAACGGCCGCCATGATCGGACCGGGCGTGGTGTAAAATTCGCCCACCGGGGTGCCGGGGGCGTTGTGCAGGGCGTAGACCTCGGCGATGTCGAAGGTATCAAAGATGCCTTCCTCACGCATGACCTTCGCGCCAGAGCCGTTCTCTTCGGCGGGCTGAAAGATCAGGGCGACGCGGCCCGCAAAATTGCGCGTCTCGGTCAGGTATTTCGCCGCCCCCAGCAGCATGGTTGTGTGACCGTCGTGGCCGCAGGCGTGCATCGCGCCGGGGTTGGTGCTGGCGTAATCAAGGCCGGTTTCCTCGGGCATCGGCAGCGCATCCATATCGGCGCGCAAGCCAATGGTGCGGCCCGGTTTCTGGCCGTTGATGATCGCGACAATACCCGTGGTGGCGATCCCTGTGTGAATCTCGTCCACGCCGATTTCGCGCAAGCGGTCCGCGACAAAGGCAGAGGTTTCGTGCAGGGCAAATTGCACTTCGGGGATCGTGTGCAGATGGCGGCGCCATTCCGCCAGCATGGCTTGGCTGTCGGCGATGGAATTCAGGACGGGCATGGCTGGCACTCTGGCTTCAGGGGAATTAGCATGTTGTTACCTAGAACAAAGGCCCCTGCAATGCGTGATGATGCCCTGATCCATGACCCGAATGGCGGAATGCCGCGCCTACTGGCGATCATGCGTGCGCTGCGCGATCCTGTCGCAGGTTGTCCGTGGGATATCGAACAGGATTTCAGCACGATTGCGCCCTACACGATTGAAGAGGCTTACGAGGTCGCGGACGCGATTGAGCGCAAGGCCTGGGGTGAATTGCGCGGAGAGTTGGGCGATCTGCTGCTACAATCGGTCTATCACACCCAGATGGCGACAGAGGCCGCGCTGTTCACCTTTGACGACGTGGTGCGCGATATCAGCGACAAGATGGTCGCGCGGCATCCGCATGTCTTTGGGGACGAATCGCGCGATAAATCTGCCGATCAGCAAACGGCCGATTGGGAAAAGATCAAAGCGGCAGAGCGCGCAGCCAAGGCCGAGGGGCGCACGCTGGACGGCGTGGCACTTGGCCTGCCAGCCTTGATGCGGGCGGTAAAACTGCAAAAGCGGGCCGCGCGGGTGGGCTTTGATTGGCCTGACGTCGGCCTTGTCGTGGACAAGATCGCCGAAGAAGCCGCAGAGCTGATCGAGGCCCGCGACGAATTGACACCAGACAAGGTGGCCGAGGAATACGGCGATCTGCTGTTTGTCATGGCTAACCTTGGACGCCACCTTGGCGTGGACCCAGAGGAAGCCCTGCGCGCGGCAAATGCCAAGTTCACAAGGCGCTTTGGCGCGGTCGAGGATGCGCTGGCGGCCATCGGGCGCACGCCGGCGCAGTCCGATCTGGCCGAGATGGACGCGCTGTGGGACGCGGCAAAAGTCGCTGAACGGGCGGCTGAATATTGCCTGACTAATTCAGACAGGTATTGACCAAAGCAAAAGAGTCGGGTTTACGGTGCTTAACTGAAATTGGAGAGCACGATGACCCTTCGCACCATCCTTCTGGCCACTGCTGCCAGCGCCTGCGCCCTGCCCGCCCTGGCTGACGTCAACATCTATACCACGCGCCAGCCAGAGCTGATCCAGCCGGTGATGGACGCCTTTACCGCTGACACCGGCATTGCGGTGAACCTCGCGTTTGTGAACGATGCGTTGATTGAACGGCTGAAGGCCGAAGGCGCGCGCAGCCCTGCCGATCTGGTGATGACTGTCGATATCGCCAATATGCAGCGCGTTGTGGACTCTGGCACCGTGCAACCGGTCGAAAGCGAGATCCTAAACGCCGCCATCCCCGCCAACCTGCGCGCCGCCGACAACACGTGGTTCGCCCTGACCACCCGCGCCCGCATCGTTTATGCCAGCAAAGACCGCGTCGCGGACGGCGAGATCACGACCTACGAAGACCTTGCCGACCCCAAGTGGAAGGGCCGTCTTTGCACCCGTTCTGGCCTGCACGACTATAACCTTGCGCTGCTGTCCGCCTATATCGCCCACCACGGCGAGGCTGAGGCCAAGGTCTGGGCGCAGGGTCTGAAGGACAATCTGGCGAAAAAGCCCGAAGGCAATGATCGCTCTCAGGTGAAATCGATCTGGGCCGGTGAATGCGATATCTCGCTCGGTAATACTTATTACATGGGGCAAATGCTGGCCGATCCAGAGCAGATCCCTTGGGCGGAAAGCGTCAGCATCCGCTTTCCGACGTTTGCGGACGGCGGCACGCATGTGAACATCTCTGGCATCGCGATGACGAAAAGCGCGCCAAACAAAGCCGAAGCGCAGCAGTTGATGGAGTTTCTGGTGTCCGCCGAGGCGCAGGAAATCTATGCCGACGTGAACAACGAATACCCCGTGCTGGACGGCGCGCCGCTGTCCGATCTGGTGGCCAGCTGGGGCACCTACGACGTCGATGACATCGACCTGACCGAAGTGGCTGGCCACCGTGCCGCCGCACTGCGGATCATGGAAGAAGTGAACTTCGACGGGTAATAAGTAGCCGTCTTGGGGGATCGGCCGGCTACGCCAGCCGATCCGCGGGGGCGCTGCCCCCACACCCCCGAGGTATTTTTAACCAGAAGAAAGCGGACCCGGTTAAGTCGCTTGGTGCGCTGCGATGATTTGATCGGCAAGCGCGTCAAGGCTTTGCGCGATGAAATCGGGTTGCGGCATGTCTGGCACATCAAGCGTGCTGTTGTGCGGGCGCGCGATAAAGGCACCGCTGCAGCCAAACGCTTGCGCGCCGATGATATCCCACAGATGGCAGGCCACCATGCACATGTGTTGCGGCTCCACCCCGTAGGCCTGCGCGACCATGTCATAGGTCTTGGGGTGCGGCTTGTAGACGTTGAGGTCGGCAATGCTGAAATTGCGGTCAAAGAAGTGGTTGATCCCCGCTTTTTCCAGCGGTGTTGGCGACGGCGATGGCGCTGAGTTCGTCAGCGTCACCAGCGTAAACCCGGCGCTTTGCAGTTTTGTCAGCGCAGGGGCCACGTCGGCATAGGCGGGCATGGCGGTGATCAGCGACTTAAGCTCTGCGATATCGTCGTCCGTGATGGCCACGTCATGGTTCGCGCCGACCATCCGTAGCGTGCTGCCAGCAAGCGCGCCAAAGGGCGCGTAGCGGCCAGACAGGGTCAGGGCCTGCGAATATAGGATCAGTTCAGGAAACCATTCGCGCAGCACTTCAGCCTTGCCAAACAGCCGCGCGAAAAGCGGCGCAAGCGTGGTGATGTCCAGCAGCGTTTCATTGACGTCAAAGACGATCAACTTGGTGGCAGTGGGATCAGACATCTTGGCGCTCCATGCTTTGGCCCTGCGGTTTCGCTTGGATTTCAAGCGGGTGCTGGGCTTTTGCAACATGTAGGCCAAGGCCGCGCGCAGGCAAACCCTGCGCGCGCGCCATTTAGCTTGCGGCTTTTTCTTCCAGCGCCAGCCATTCGGCCTCGACCTCTGCCAGCTTGGAATGGCGGTCGGTCAGCGCGTCGGTCGCTTTTTCGAACTTGACCGGATTCTGTGTGAACAGATCAGGATCGGCCATTAGCGTTTCCAGCTTGGCAATCTCGGCCTCGAGCCGGGCAATCACGCCGGGCAGTTCTTCCAGACGGTGCTTTTCGGTGAAGGACAGGCCAGTCTTGCGCGCGACAGCCTGCGGCTGCTTGCCCGACTTCGACAACTGCTTGCCGACAGAAGACGCCGCCTTGATCCGGTCGCCGCGCTGGTTCTGATAGTCGGTCCAGCCGCCGGCATAGACTGTTGCCTGCCCGTCGCCTTCCATCGCCACAGTCGTGGTCGCGGTGCGGTCAAGAAAGTCGCGGTCGTGGCTGACCAGCAGCACGGTGCCGTCGTATTCGCCCAGCAGGTCCTGCAATAGGTCCAGCGTTTCGATGTCCAAATCGTTGGTCGGCTCGTCAAGGATCAGCAGGTTGCTGGGCTTCGCCATCAACCGCGCCAGCAGCAGACGCGCCTTTTCGCCGCCCGACAGGGCACGCACTGGGGCGCGGGCCTGCGCTTCGTCAAACAGGAATTCCTTGAGGTAGCCAACGACATGCTTGGGAATGCCGCGCACCATGATCTGGTCGGCCTTGCCGCTGACGCCCATCTCTGGATCGTTCACAAGGTTGTCCCAAAGCGTCATGTCGGGATCAAGCTGCGCACGCGTCTGATCGAACAGCGCGATTTCCAGATTGGTGCCCAGTTTGACTGTGCCCTCGTCCGGCTCAACCTGGCCCAGCAACATCTTGATCAGCGTGGTTTTTCCAACGCCGTTCGGGCCGACAAAGGCAATCCGGTCGCCGCGCTGGACGGTCAGATCAAGCCCCTGCACAATCGGCTTTTCGCCGAAAGATTTGAACAGACCAAACGCCTCGACCACCTTCTTACCAGACGTCGAGCCGCCCTCGAACGCCATCGCAGCCGCGCCTTGGCGCTGGATCTGGCCCGCACGTTCGGCGCGCAGGTCCTGCAGCGCCCGCACGCGGCCTTGGTTGCGCTTACGCCGGGCAGAGATGCCCTCGACCGCCCAACGCGCCTCGGCTTTGATCTTGCGGTTTAGCTTGTGGCGCTGCTGGTCTTCTTCTTCCCAGATCCGGTCGCGCCACGCCTCAAAGCCGTCGAAACCTTCCTCGGCGCGGCGGACCTCGCCCCGGTCGACCCACAGCGTCGCGCGCGTCAGATTGCGCAGAAACGCCCGGTCGTGGGAAATCAGAACATAACCGGCCTTGGTGGACTTCAGCTCGGCCTCTAGCCAGGCAATTGCTTCGATATCAAGGTGGTTCGTCGGCTCGTCCAGCAGCATCAGCTCTGGCGCTTCAGCCATCAGTTTCGCCAGCGCTGCGCGGCGCTTTTCGCCCCCCGATGCGGTCGCAACCAGACCTTGAGGGTTAAACTTCAGCCCCTCGGCCACCATCTCAACACGGTAGGCCTCGTCGATATCAAGGCCAGACGCGGCGTAGTCGCCAAGCGTCTCGAACCCTTCCATCGTGGGGTCCTGTTCCATGTAACCGACGCTGACCCCAGGGGCCGCGGTGCGCGCCCCCGAATCCGCCTCGATCAGGCCGGCCATGATCTTCATCAAGGTCGATTTGCCAGAGCCGTTGCGACCCACAAGGGCCACCCGGTCACCTGGCTGAACCACCATGGACAGGTTTTCAAAAATAGGATCGCCGCCAAACGTAAGCGAGATCTCGGAGAGCTGTAAAAGGGGTGCGCGTGCCATGCAGGCCTGCTACGCAAGGCCCGCGCAAAGCGCAAGCCCCTGCATCATCGTACCTTGCTTACAACGCACCCGGAAGCGGACCGCCGGCATTCATCTTGCCAAAAATACTCCCGCCGGAGGCACCTGCCCCGGCCCCAAGCTGTTCCGCTCAATCCTTATCCCGCCAGCGCACCATCTGCCGCATCATCCCGTGCATCATGCGCACGTCGTGGCTGGTCATTGGCATCCGGCTCCACAGATTACGCAGGTTCAGCTTCATGCTGTCTGCCTTGTGCTCTGGGTAAAAGAACCCCGCCTTTTCCAGCGTGTCTTCATAATGCTCGGCAAGTTTTTGCACTTCAATCGTCTCGGCCAATTCGGGCTGGCCAAAGGCTTCGCGCAATCCTGATCCTTGGCAACGCTGCCATTCATAGGCCGTCAACAACACGCATTGGCCAAGGTTCAGGGACGCAAACTGCGGGTTCACCGGGACCGAGATAATGGCATTTGCCTGCGCGACGTCGTCGTTTTCGAGCCCGGCCCGCTCTGGCCCGAACATCACCGCGACCTTTTCGCCGCGGGCGATGCGGGCGGCGGCGTCAGCCATCGCCTCTTCTGGCGTCAAAACAGGCTTGGTCAACTCACGCGGGCGCGCGGTGGTGGCATAGGTATAGTGGCAATCGGCCAGCGCATCCGCGGTGGTATCGAACAACTGCGCCTCGTCCAGCAGACGGCCCGCGCCGGACGCCATGGCGACGGCGCGTTGGTTGGGCCAGCCATCGCGCGGCGCGGTGATGCGCATCCGGTCCAGCCCGAAATTCCACATCGCGCGGGCGGCGGCGCCGATATTCTCGCCCATTTGCGGGCGGATCAGGACAAAGGCGGGTTGGGGCGTGGTGCTGGGCATGAAGCGCTCCGGAAAAGTGATCCGGGTCTGATAAGCCGCCCGCGCGGCCAAGACAAGCAAGCCGCCCCCGCGATTTCACCGCGCAGGCAACCGCGACGTAGCCAAGCCGCGCAAAGAGCGTTAGAACGCGGCAACCTTCATACCCGGATGCCTGCTATGACCGACGCTGACGACCTGCCACAACTCTACCTGATCACCCCGACAGAGCTTGATCTGGACACCTTCCCTGCCCGCCTTGCCGCCTGCCTTGATGCGCAGCAAATCGCCTGTGTGCGCCTGTCGCTGGCAACCCGGGACGAGGATAAGATCGGCCGCGCCGCCGATGCGATCCGGGCCATTACATCAGAGCGTGATGTCGCCTTGGTGATCGAGCGCCACGTGCAGATGGTCGCCCGCCACGGTCTTGACGGTGTGCACCTGCTGGACGGCGCGCGGTCACTCCGCGCTGTGCGCAAGGAACTGGGCGAAGACGCTATCGTTGGCACCTTCTGCGGCCAATCGCGCCACGACGGCATGACGGCGGGTGAATTGAACGCCGATTACGTCAGCTTTGGCCCCGTTGGGGAAACCGCCCTTGATGACGGCAGCCGCGCCACACTAGAGCTGTTCGACTGGTGGTCCAAGATGATCGAAGTCCCCGTCGTCGCAGAAGGCGCGCTGGATATCGAGCTGATCCGTGCCGTCAGCCCGCACGTCGATTTCTTCGGCATCGGGGACGAGATTTGGGGCACCGACGATCCCGCCCTGACCCTGCGCCAGATGATCGGCGCGATGTCCTAAACCGGCCTAAAGCGCGGATCTGACCTGATCGGTCAGATCCTGCGCCAGCGCCTTGCGATCCATTCCAGCCGCCAAATCACGCGGCGGATGATAGGTCACACGGACCTGCCCTTGGTTTGGCAGCGCCAGCGTCGCCAGCAGGTGCGGTGCGAAATCCATATCACCCCACCAGCCATAGGCGCGGCGGTCAGCGCCGTCCGGCGCCTTATAAGACAGCGTCACAGGCTGGACATGCATCCCCTTCGCAATCAGCGGCGCAAACAGGACCGGCTTGAACGGCAGCACCTGCGCGCCGTCGCTGGACGTGCCCTCTGGGAAGAAGACCAGCGTTTGACCAAGCTCTAACCGCGCGGTCAGCAGGGCCACGTCCCGCGCCGCCGCCTTGCGGTCGCGGGTGACAAAAACTGTGCCAGTGGCGCGGGCTAGCCAACCGATGCCGGGCCATTTCGCGACCTCTGCCTTGGACACAAAGACCACGCAGCCGCCCGCGTTCAGCACAAAGATATCCAGCCAGCTAATGTGGTTCGCCACCAGCGCGCCGCCCTGCGGCATCGGCGTGCCCTGCGTGATGCGCGGCAGGCCCATAAGCCACAGCGCGCCCCGGCACACACCCCGCGTGATATGCGGCGTCCACGGGCGGCGGGGGCCGTGAAACGCCGCCTCAAGCGGGCGCAAGGCCAGCAACACAGCGAGCCCGCCAAAGACCAGCGTGCCCATCGGCACGGCGCGGCGCAGGATGCGCAGCACGGCGCGGGGCGTCAGGGGGACATGCGCGGGCGGGTCCGCATCTTGCCAGGTCATCGCATACGCTCCGGCACGGCGCGGGCGCGTTGGGCTGTCGTCATCAGCGCAGGGTCAAGGATCATGCACACGTCCACGGTGTTAAAGGCGGTGTCCACGCAGGCCCCCTCGCCCACAACGCCGCCAAGGCGCAGGTAGGCTTTGATCAGCGGCGGAATGTCCCGCAGCGCGGCTTTGCGATCGGTTGGGTCTTGCGCGGGCATCAGCGCCGCCCCCGGCCCATGCGCCCGCGCGCGCAGATGCGCCGGGGCTAGGTGATGCTGGCGCAGATAGGCCAGCGGCGCTGATAGTGCTCCTGCGTCCGTGCCGTGGAACGACGCCACACCAAACATGATCGCATCCCCGCGATCCGCCGCGATTTGCGCCAGCGCCGCGAACAGATGCATCATCGCCGGCCCGCCCCGATACGCAGGCAGCAAGCATGATCGACCCAGCTCTAGCACAGGACGCCCGGTGGCCAGCAGCGGCGTCAGATCAAACTCTGGCGCCGCGGAAAAGCCGCCCGCCGCGGCGGCCTGCGCCGCTGACATCAGGCGATACGCCCCCACGACAGGCGCGCCGGGCTGCGCGGTATCTTCCAGCAGCAAATGATCCGCGAAAGGGTCAAAGCGGTCGGCTTCTGTCTGGGCCGCGTGGTCGATCAGACCGCCGCAGGCCCCCAGTTCGCGCACAAAAACGCTATAGCGCAGGCGCTGCGCCGCAGCGATATCCTGCGCCGAGGCGGCAAGGCGGGTGCGAAACACTGGGCTGGGTTGGGTCATCGTCCGGTCCGCAGCGCCGGGCGTGTCCCGGCCATTACAGCGGGATATAGGGGGAGCGTTAAGGATTTGGAAACCAATTCAGTCCAGTTTGCAATCACCGCGATTGACAGATGCAGCGGCCTTGTTAGCGTAAGTCAGCGATTATGCTTGGTAAATTGGAACTAGAATGACCTTAGATCCATCCATCACCACTTTGCCGGCTTCCCGAAAGTTAACGGTGATGCGCCCGTTGATGTTGGATTGCACCTGCCCCGTGCCCCAATCGGGCGCATTGGGGTTCTGCACCAGCATCCCCGGTTCCAGCATGGCATTCATATCACCTGACATCGCAACATTCCTTAACAGCGCTAGGGCCGTATCATGACCAACGATTTGGCCACCTTGATCGGCTCTCGCATTTGCCACGACCTTATCAGCCCAATTGGCGCGATCAACAACGGGGTCGAACTGATGGCGCTGACCGGGGGGCTGGCAGCGCGGAAATGGCGCTGATCCGGGATTCGGCGCAGAACGCCAGCGCCCGCATTCGGTTCTTTCGTGTCGCCTTTGGCGCGGCCCCGCCCGGCCAAGGGTTCGCGCGGCGCGAAGTCATCAGCGTGTTGTCGGACATCGCCGTTGGTGGCCGGATCAGTTATCAGTGGGAGGCGGCAGATGATGCCAGCCGCGCCGATGTGCGCCATTGTTTCCTGATTATGATGTGCTTTGAAACGGCGATGATCCATGGCGGCGATATCACGGTGCGCCGGGATGGGGGCGACTGGATCCTGACCGCGCAGGCCGAACGCCTGCGCTATGATACCGACCTTTGGGATGGGCTGAACGGCCTCCAACAGCCGGTCAAAACATCGCCTGCGCAGGTGCAATTTGCGCTGCTGCCGCAGGTCATGCTTGAAACCGGATGCCGGATGCAAATCGATCAGACTGAAACGTCGATCACAGTCAGCTTTCGATCGGCTTAAGGGCGGACGGTGCCGTTGCCGGTGACCAGATACTTAAAGCTGGTCAACTGCTCGGCCCCGACAGGACCACGTGCGTGCAGCTTGCCCGTTGCGATACCGATCTCTGCGCCCATGCCGAATTCGCCCCCATCCGCGAACTGAGTCGAGGCATTGCGCAGCAGGATTGCGGAATCGAGGTGGCGAAAGAATTTGTCTGCCACGGCGTCATCCTCGGTCAGGATCGCGTCGGTGTGGTTCGATCCATAGCGGCGAATATGGGCGATCGCATCGTCCACGCCATCGACGATCTTGGCCGCGATGATCATGTCCAGAAACTCATGCCCGAAATCGTCAGCCGTGGCGGCAATGGTGCCTTCGATCTGGGCGTCGCCATCGGCGTGCACCTCTACCCCGGCGGCCATCAGATCGCGGATCAGAACGCTGCCGTGGCTATCCCAAAAGGCGCGGTCGATCAGCAGGCATTCGGCAGAGCCGCAAATGCCCGTCCGCCGGGTTTTGGCGTTCACGACGACAGCGCGGGATTTTTCCAGATCGGCGGCGGCGTCGACATAGACGTGGCAGATACCTTCGAGGTGGGCAAAGACTGGCACGCGGGCCTCGCGTTGGACCAACCCGACCAGCCCTTTGCCGCCACGCGGTACGATAACGTCAATATAGTCAACGGCTTGCAGCATCGCCGTCACCTCGGCCCGGTCGCGGGTCGGAACCAGCTGGATCGCAGCCTCTGGCAAATCAGCGGCGCGCAGGCCCGTGACAAGCGCGGCATGGATCGCAATGGACGAATGCAGGCTTTCCGACCCGCCACGCAGAATCACGGCATTGCCGGATTTCAGGCACAGTGCGCCTGCATCGGCGGTTACATTGGGGCGGCTTTCGTAGATCACACCAATCACGCCAATCGGCGTGCGGACGCGTTCGATATGCAGACCGTTCGGGCGGTCCCAGGCGTCGATCACCGCGCCAATCGGATCGTCTTGCGCGGCCACAGCGCGCAATCCGTCACACATGCCCTGCACCCGCGCCTCGTCCAGCATCAACCGGTCCATCATCGCAGGCGACAGACCCTTTTCGCGGCCAAAATCCATATCCTTGGCGTTCGCGGCCAGAATATCAGACCGTGTCGCCCAGATCGCATCGGCGGCTGTGGTCAAAGCCAAGGCTTTGGCCTCGGGTGCCGCAGTCGCAAGGATCGTAGCGGCGGCGCGGGCAGCGCGGCCCATGGCGGTCATGGTGTCGGTCATCAGTGGCTCCTGTCTTGCAGTACCATATCGTCGCGGTGAATAAGTGCGGCGCGGCCTTTATACCCAAGGATTTCAGCAGCTTGCGCGCTACGTTGACCCTTGATTTGCGCGGCCTCATGGCTGTTGTAATTCGTCAAACCCAGCCCCAGCGGTGCGCCAGTGGTGGACACAATCGCCACGGGGTCGCCCCGATCAAAGGTGCCGGTGATATTGGCAACGCCAGCAGGCAGCAGGCTTTTGCCGTCATGCAAGGCCGCGTCGGCGCCCGCATCAACGATGAAACTGCCACGCGGCTTCATCGCAGCAATCCAGCGTTTGCGTGCGGCTTGCGGCGTGGTTTGGGCTGTGAACCAGGTGGCGCGGACGTCTTTTTCAAGCCCTGCCAGTGGGTTATGCGGAGATCCTAATGTAATGCATAGGGCGCAGCCTGCCTCTGTCGCGACGCGGGCGGCCATGACTTTGGTCTTCATCCCGCCCTTGGACAGGCCAGAGACGGCGTCGCCCGCCATCGCCATGATGTCAGGCGTGATGTGGGGCACGATGGCCAAATGCTGCGCGCTTGGGTCCGTCTGCGGGTTCGCGGTATACAGGCCGTCCACGTCAGACAGCAGCACCAACTGGTCGGCACCGACGGTCACGGCGACTTGCGCGGCCAGACGGTCGTTGTCGCCATACCGAATTTCGTCCGTGGCGATGGTGTCGTTTTCGTTCACGATGGGCACAACGCCAAGGCCAAGCAGCGTTTCCATCGTCGCGCGGCTGTTAAGGTAACGGCGGCGGTCGGTGGAATCGTCCAGCGTCACCAGCACCTGCGCGGTGACGATGCCCAGCGGATCAAGCACGTCCTGATAGGCGCGGGCCAGTTGGATTTGTCCGACAGCAGCAGCGGCTTGGCTTTGTTCCAGCGGCAGCTCCCCTGCCCCTAGACCAAGCACGCCGCGGCCCAATGCGATAGAGCCGGAGGACACGAGGATCACGTCAGTGCCACGCGCACGGATGCGGGCGACGTCTTGCGCCAAAGAGGCCAGCCAATCGGCGCGCAGGGCCCCGGTGGCGCGGTCGACCAGCAAGGCCGAGCCGATTTTGACCACCAAGCGCCGAGCGCTGGTTAGGGTTGCCATTGCTCGTCCTCGACGGGGGCTTCGGCAGCGATCCGGTCCCGCAGGCGGCCTTCGTCGATTTCGCCGCGCAGAGCACGCAGCACATCGGTAACGCCTTCGCCGCTGACGCCGGACATCAGCATCACAGGACCGCCAATGCTGGCTTCCATCTCTTCTTTCAAAAACGCGCGCTCTTCTGCGTCCAGCGCGTCGATCTTGTTCAGCACGGTGATGCGCGGCTTATCCGCCAGATCGCCGCCATATTTTTCAAGCTCTCCGACGATGGTCGCGCAGTCCTGCATCGGATCGCCAGAGGTGCCATCAATCAGGTGCAGCAACACGTTGCAGCGTTCAACGTGGCCAAGGAACATATCGCCCAGACCGCGCCCTTCGCTGGCGCCCTCGATCAAGCCGGGGATGTCAGCGACGACGAATTCGACGTTATCGACACCCACAACGCCAAGGTTCGGCACCAGCGTGGTAAAGGGATAATCCGCGATCTTGGGCCGCGCGTTCGACGTCGCCGCAAGGAAAGTGGATTTGCCAGCGTTCGGCATGCCCAGAAGGCCCGCGTCAGCGATCAGCTTCAGGCGCAGCCAGATCGTGCGCTCCACGCCCTCTTGGCCCGGGTTGGCCCGGCGCGGCGCTTGGTTTGTTGCGGATTTAAAGTGCAGGTTGCCCCAGCCGCCGTTGCCGCCGCGCGCCAGCACGATTTCCTGGCCAACTTCTGTCAGGTCGGCGATGACGGTCTCTTCGTCCTCGTCGATGATCTGGGTGCCGACGGGCAGACGCAGGATGATATCATCGCCGGATTTGCCGGTCATCTGCTGGCCCATGCCGTGCTGACCAGAGTGGGCAAAGAAGTGCTGCTGATAGCGAAAATCGATCAGCGTGTTCAGACCGTCCACGGCCACCGCGATGACAGAACCGCCATTGCCGCCGTCGCCGCCGTTCGGGCCGCCGTATTCAATAAATTTTTCGCGCCGGAAGGACACGCAGCCCGCGCCGCCGCCGCCGGATCGGATGTAGACTTTGCAAAGATCGAGGAATTTCATGGCAGGAGGCTTTCGGGCTGTTAAGCGCCGCTGTTACGCGACTTGGCGGTGTTTCTCAAGCCATCCCACGCAGGGCGCGTCAGGCGGTAATAATGCGACAGCACGGGATAGCCGCGGGCGATCGCCTGCTCGTACCGGGTGTGCCAATGGGTAAAGCCGAATGAGCAGAGCAGCTTGGCAGAGGCTGCGTTGTCGGCCCAAACGCTCGCATTGATGACAGGGCAATTGTCTTGGCGAAAGGCGCGGTCCAGCGCCGCCGCGACAACAGTTTTGCCGATCCCGCGCCGCCAGTAATCTTGGTGGATCATATAGCCCAATTCGCCGCGAGTCACCGCGACAGAACCAATAATCTTGCCCGCCACTTCAACGCCCCAAACGAATCCCTGCCCGGTGTAAGGGACACTGCGGGACGCGGTGAAGGCGGGGTTCGCGGGCCATGGCCAACCACCAAGCTGGCGCACAACAGGCCACTGGGCCGCGATGACGTGTAGATCTGCGGTGTCTGACGGCGCGAGCGGCCGCAAGGTCAGCCGCTCGGTCTGGATGATGGGCGTTAGAGCCCCGTTTTCAGCATGTAGGTCCATGTTGGCACCAGCGCGTTGCGGGCGACCGAAAACGCCTCGGCGTCGCCCAGATAATCAAAGCCGCAGTTGGTCAGCACGCGGGCAGAGCCGGGGCTATCCTGAAAGGCTTCGGCGAAATATTGGCGCGCGTCGTGCGGATTGTTGGCCAGCAAGGTGCGCACGGCTTCGGTCGCAAAGCCCACGTTCCAAAAGGCCGGTGCGACCCAATAGAAAACTTCGGACTGTGCGCGGTCCATGCGCGCGAGCGAGATCAGGCCCAGCACTTCGGCGTGGCCAGCGTTGCTGCCGTCCATGACCCAGATGTCTTCGACCCGGTTAGGCTGGGACGCACGGACAATCATCGCCTCGATCACACCGGGCGGTAGCGGGTGAGGAATGGAACGCGTGGCGCGGGCCAGCGCGCGGTCGGCGGCATACATCGAAATCAGGCCGACATCCGATGCCCGCAGTGGGCGCAAGATGAAACGGTCAGACACATAGGTTGGCTGGGCCGTAATTGGGGCTTCAATCATGGGTTTCGCTCCTCCTCAAAACCAATGAAGCACGCGTTAAAGTTGCGCGTGCAAAAACGCAAAAAGGGGGACCGGCTTGCGCCGATCCCCCTCTTGTCTTGGGTATCTCGGCTTACTCTGCGGCCTCGGCCACGGGCAGCACGGAAATGAAGGTACGACCCTTCAGACCCTTGTGGAACTGAACGTTGCCTTCGACTTTTGCAAAGATCGTGTGATCCTTGCCCATGCCGACGCCGTCGCCCGGCCACATTTTCGTGCCGCGCTGACGCATGATGATGTTGCCCGGGATGACGACTTCGCCACCGAACTTTTTCACGCCAAGACGACGACCAGCTGAGTCGCGTCCGTTACGGGATGAACCGCCTGCTTTTTTGTGTGCCATGTGTCGGTCTCCTTACTTCGAAAGTTCTTTGGCTTGCTCGATCCAGCCTTCACGCTCGATCCGGCCTTTGAAAGACAGCTTCTCGCCGAATTCTTCGACTTCTGCGTCAGACCATGCTGCGATCTGGGCGAAGGTGGTAATGCCTTCAGCGTGCAGCTTCTTCTCCAGCGCGGGGCCAACGCCCGACAGCTGCTTCAGATCGTCTGCGCCAGCTGTCGCTGCAGCGGCCTTCGGTGCGGCGGCTTTGGCAGCCTTCGCAGGCTTTTCAGCCTTCTTGGCGGACGCGGCGTAGGCAGCAGCTGCACCAGCAGCGGCCAAAGCCACAGCGCCAGTTGCGAATGCGATACCGCGGCCGGTCAGTGCAGCACGGATGCCGGACTTGTCAGCGCCAGATTCCATGATGTCGCCGATGCGCACCAAGGTCAGCTGTTGACGGTGACCCTTTTTACGCTGCGAGCCGTGCTTACGACGACGCTTGACGAAGTTGATCGTCTTTGGGCCTTTGATCTGGTCGATCACGGTGGCTTTGACGCCAGCGCCTTCAACCAGCGGCGCGCCAATGCTGTCGCCGACCATCAGAATCTCGTTGAACTGGATTTCGTCGCCAGCTTGGGCGTCCAGCTTTTCAACACGCAACACGTCGCCCGACTGGACGCGGTATTGCTTGCCACCGGTCTTGAGAACCGCAAACATATGTCTTTCCTTTTGTCTTTCGCGTCGGTCAGGTCCCCGATCAAGGGCGTTTGTGGCCGTAGCCACCCGTCAACTGCGCGCCCGTGGGCGAATTCATGTATATATCCCGACAAGGGTCTTGCCGAGATGGCGGCTTATCGGGCCAATAGGGCATCATGTCAACACCGAAGTCAGGCAAAGCACCATGTGGATAACAGCAATCATCCCTTTATTTCATCGCGGTATTCCGGCCCTTGGCTTGGCTGCGGGCCTTGGCCTGCTGGCGGCCTGCGATACCTCTGGCGGGGTGCAGAACCCGTTTACCGGCGTCACGTCAGCGCTGAATGCATCCGACACCCAGCGCGGCGCGGTCGAATTGGCGGTCAAATCCGAATTCCCGGCGATTCTGGCGCAGGTCGATGCCGGCGGCGGCCCGGCGCTGAATGCGGCCTTTGATGCCGCCGGCGTCCCGATAGAGGACCGCCCTGCCCGCACCATCCAGCTGCAACGCGACGCGGGCCTTTATGCCAGCAACCCCGGCGCGCTGGCCTCTACTTTGCTGGTGTGGGGCGGTTAAATATCCTGCCCAGCCATATATTGCGCTGACGCGCGGCCAAGTTCGGTGCTGATCGCGACGAACATTTGATCAAAAGCCGCGAACATCGCGGTGTTCAGCGCCTGCCCGGGCTTGGATTTCGAAAAGTCGATATAGGCCTGCAATTCATCGTCAGACAGCGGTTGATAGGCCATCGTCAGAAAGCCATAGACCCATTCGGTCGTATTCTGGCGGATCTGCGGCTCTTGATCGTTCACATCGGTCAGGATCTGCTGTTCCGTCAGATCGCCCTTAAAGGCGCCGCCGTCCTGCAGGCCCATGTAAAAGCCAAAGTTCGCGTTCATCGCGCCGACGACATTGGTGTCGATCAGATCGTTGGCGGCGATGAAATCGGTCACCATCTGGACGCGCGGCGTTTCGGCCTCTAGCGCGTCGCCAGCGGCCTGTTTGGCGGCGGCGTCGATGTCATCGTCTAGCAGCGCGCGCCGCGCCGAGGTTTCCAGCTTGATCACCTCTTGCCCCAGATCAGAGGTAAAGAATTCTAGCATCGGCCCGATATCCTGGCCCGCAAGCGCCTGGGTCAACGCCGCTGCCGCGCCGCCGCGCATTTGGTCGACGTCATAGATATCGCTGACGGTCTGGGTCCATTTGGCGTTCGCGCTGGTGGACAGCAGATCGGTCGCGATCTCTTCGCCGTAGGCCAGCCCCTCTTCGCGCATGATCTCTATCATCTCTGGCAGGCCAAGCGCGTCGAACAGCGCAGCGCTTTGTTCTGCATCCGCCGCTTGGGCCTGCGCTAATGTAGCAGATGCGATCAGCGCGAGCGGCGCAAGAAAGGTGGTGCGGATGGCGTGCAACATGGAACGTCCTTTGGTGAGCGGGCTTTGAGTGCCGTGCAGAGAACGGCGGAATTAAGCAATAGATACGGGCTGCCCCCCATTATTCCAAGCATGCACACGCACCGCCCACGACAAAGTCACCAAGGCCGCGATCAGGGGGTTGCGGTTTGCCCGCGCCCGTTCTAAATCACCGCCACCAAGACCCCCGCGCGGAGAGGTGACGGAGTGGTCGAACGTGGCGGTCTCGAAAACCGTTGAGCCTGCAAGGGTTCCCAGGGTTCGAATCCCTGTCTCTCCGCCACACCACCTTTATGATCGTCTTATTCGGGTCGCCTTGGGCGGCCCTTTTGCTTTGTTTACTGATGTTTGTGCGGTTTGAATGTCGTTCTGGATTTCTTTCGATTGTGCTGACGTTCGTTCCTTGCGTCGTTTGAATTGTGGCGCTGTCCGGTAAGCTTACAAGGAAACCGGTAGAAAACCTCGGCGCTGGGCGAAGGGTGGCTCGGTAAATGTGTCGCCGGTTGGACTTTACGCCGGCGAAACCTACGTAGCTGGACATGGAAAATAGCCCCCAAACATCTGTCCTTTATAATGCCAACTGCCCGGTCTGTAATTTCGAGATTAATCATTATGCCCAATATGCAGGCGCACACAGCCTGCCGATCCGGTTTGATGATCTGAACACAGATGCGCGGGACAAGTGGGGGGTGGATGCCGATACGGCGGCCCGGCGTCTTTACGTGCTGCACGATGGAACGCTGACATCTGGCATACCGGCGTTTTTGGTCCTGTGGTCGCAGATGCCACGATATCAGCGACTGGCGCGCGTCGTTAGCGTGCCCGGCATCAAGCAGACCGCGTGCGTCGTCTATGACTTCGTTCTGGCCCCGGTCATTTACCGTTGGCACCTGCGGCGTTTGCGCAAGCAGACCGCCCGCACGACCAATTAAGGCTGGAGGACCCCTTGCCGAACGATAACAACAGCGGCACCTCAGTGCCGACGGGACGCGCGGCGCGGCTGTTTCGCTTTAGCGGCATAGCGTCGGGCATTGCGGGCAACGTAGCGGCGGGCGGCCTGCGGGCGCTGGCTGGTGGCAAGCGGCCCGATTTGGCACAACTGCTGCTGACGCCTGCGAACACCTTGCGGCTGACGGACGGGCTGTCCCATTTGCGCGGCGCGGCGCTGAAACTAGGGCAGATGCTGTCAATGGATACGGGGCTGGTGCTGCCGGATGAGCTGACAGCAATCCTTGCGCGGATGCGTGACGATGCCCGCCACATGCCGCCAAAACAGCTGCAAACCGTGCTGAATACGCAATGGGGGACGGGCTGGTACAGCCGCTTTGCCCGTTTTGACGTGCGCCCCTTTGCGGCAGCCTCGATCGGGCAGGTGCACCAAGCCGTCACACATGATGGCCAGCGCCTTGCGATCAAAGTCCAATATCCCGGCGTGCGGGCTAGCATCGACAGTGATGTGGATAATGTTGCCACGCTCTTGCGCGTGCCGGGGCTTGTGCCGCGCGGCATGGATATTGCGCCCCTTTTGGCCGAAGCCAAGCGCCAGCTGCACGCCGAAGCCGACTATCTGGCCGAAGCGCGGCATCTGGCCCACTTTGGCGCGTTGCTGAACGATTCTGATGTTTTCGTGCTGCCCGCCCTGCACCCAGAGCTAAGCACACCGCAGGTGCTCGCGATGACGTATGTGGCCAGCGCCCCGCTGGACAGCCTGATCGATGCGCCACAGGTGGAGCGGGATCGGGTTGCGACGGCCCTGATCGACCTTGTGCTCCGCGAATTGTTTGTGTTCGGCGCGATGCAGACCGACCCGAACCTTGCCAATTACCGCTATGATCCCAAAACTGGCCGCATCGTGCTGTTGGATTTTGGTGCGGTGCAACCCGTCGCCCCTGAACTGGCAGCTGATTTTCGCGCGCTTGCGCGGGCGGCGTTGGATGGCAGTGCACAGGAAACGCGCAACGCCATGGCACGCATCGGCTATTTCGGTCCCGCCACCGCGCCCCACCATCAGGATCTGATCCAATCCATGTTCACAACCGCAACGGGCCCCCTGCGGCAGGACACCCCGTTCGATTTTGGCAACAGTCGTCTTTTGGAAAACCTGCGCGATATGGGCCTTGCCATCGGCAATGACCGCGAGCTTGCCCATGTGCCCCCGGCTGCCACGCTGTTTTTACACCGCAAGATCGGCGGCATGTATCTGATGGCCTCTAAATTGCAGGCGAAGATCGCCTTGCGCCCGATGATCGAGGCGTATTGCCGCAACACGGTCGCCTGACGTTGAAATTTTGGCGGCTCGCATCACCTTTCTCAGCGTAAAAAGGTGAAAAACGTGATGATAGATTGGACCGCGACCCGCACCGAGGGTGAGAAGAGAATGGCGGCCTTTACGGGACGCATGGGGCGGCGTTATGCCAATGGGCGCAACACCGATCACGGCCCCGGCGCGCACAAAGCAGTGTCGGTGCTGTCGCCTTATGTGCGGCGCAGGCTGGTGACCGAACAGGACCTGGTTGCCACGGCGCTTGCGGCCCATGGGCCCGAGGATGCAGAAAAGTTTATCCAAGAAGTGATCTGGCGCGGCTATTTCAAAGGCTGGCTAGAACGCCGGCCGCAGGTCTGGGCTAGCTACGTCACCGGACTGGAGGCCGATCTGGCCGACCTTGACCGCGACCGCCGCTTGCGCCGCGATGTGGGCCGCGCAATGGATGGCCAGACCGGGATCGAATGTTTCGACGCATGGGCAACCGAACTGGTGGACACAGGATACCTGCATAACCACACGCGTATGTGGTTTGCGTCAATCTGGATATTCACACTGGGTTTGCCGTGGCGGTTGGGCGCGGATTTCTTTTACCGGCACCTGCTGGATGGTGATGCTGCGTCCAATACGCTGGGCTGGCGTTGGGTGGCAGGCTTGCATACGCGCGGCAAACCCTATCCGGCTGACGCGCGCAACATCGCTACGTTTACCGCCGGGCGCTTTGCACCGCGCCCCAGCGATCTGGCCGACGTAATCCAAGGGTTAGAGGCAACGGAGCCAGACGGCCTGCCATCGGTATTGCCCCTGCGCGAAATCAGGCCGCCAGACCCGGGCCGTCCCACCGCGCTGTTGATCACGGACGAAGATTGCCGGGTCGAAGATTTCGGCCTTGCGGGGTATGACATCCGCACCGTCGCCACGATATCGACCAGCCATCTGCGCTCTCCTTTGCCGGTGGCAGATTTGGTGGCGCAATTTGAGGCCGATGCTTTGGCCGATGCCGCCTTGCGAATGAAAGCCAGCCCAGTCCTTCTGCACGCGGCTGACCCTGCGGTTTTGGCCAAATGGGCCGCGGACGCGGGGGCGACCCAAATCGCCACGCCCTACATCACCTGCGGCCCGCTAAAAGACTGGCTGGATGACGCCGCCCCTTACCTTGCCGCACAAGGCATTCGCTTTTGCGAATGGCGGCGTGACTGGGACAGCGCGATATGGCCTCACGCTACTGCCGGGTTCTTTAAGGTAAGACAGCAGATCCCGCGCATCCTAGAACAGGTGCTGGTCGCATGATTCCTATTGTCATCATCGGTGCCGGCATGGCGGGGCTGGCTTGTGCGCGCCGGTTGGCCGATGCGGGGCTTGCGCCCGTTGTGCTTGATAAGGGGCGAGGCATTGGCGGGCGCGTCGCCACGCGGCGTGCTGGCAGTCTGCAGTTTGACCATGGTGCGCAATACATGAACGCGCATGGCTCTGATTTCGCTGCGGTGCTGCGCAACTTGGGTGAAACGGGTGCGCTGGCCGGGTGGCAGGATGGCACAGGTCACACACATAGTGTGGGCGTACCGGGTATGTCGGCCATTCCCAAGGCGCTTGGGGCCGGGTTGGACATCCGAAAAAATTCGAAAGTCGTGCGCATTGCGCAGGACCCCGAGGGATGGGTGCTGCATCTGGACGATACCATTTTGCGCGCCGCGCGCGTGGTTGTCACCGTGCCCGCACCACAAGTTGCAGGACTTTTGGGCGCGGATCACCCTCTTGTCGCGGCACTGGCCCCCGTCAGGCTCGCGGCTTGCCTGACTCTGATGGCTGCCGTTGAGGGGCCCGCGCCCTTTATAACCCGGCAAGATGCTGATGATCCCCTCGCGTGGATAGCGCAGGATAGCGCCAAGCCGGGCCGCCCGCCGGGACTGACCGCGCTGTGGGTGGCGCAGGCAAGCGAAGCGTTCAGCCAAGCCCATCTTGAAGATACCCCCACCGCCATCGCAGCCCGGATGCTGCCTCTGCTATGCGACCGGCTGGGCGTGGCACCCAACAAAGTGACCCATGCCGCAGCCCATCGCTGGCGCTATGCCCGGGTCACGCAAGCGCTTGGCCTGCCATTCTTAAACAGCCCCGATGCAACGCTGTATCTGGGTGGCGACTGGTGCATTGGCCCACGCGTCGAGTCCGCATGGACCAGCGGTACTGCCATCGCAGATGAGATACTGGCACGGGGATGACGATGTTGACCGATCCCCGCATCGCCCGGCTGATCACGCTCATCAGTGCAGCCCTCCGCCCTGCCCCGGGTGCCGGCCGCATTGCGCTGGCGCTGTCGCTTGGCGCGCTGTGCCACACGGTCTTTGCCGCAGGCGTTCTGGCGATGATTGTCGCAATGTTCTTTGGCCTCAGCGAAAGCCTTGGCGCGGTGCCATGGCCATGGGCTGTACTCGCGAATGCAGCGCTCCTCGTGCAGTTTCCATTGGCCCACTCCATCCTGCTTACGGGATCTGGCGGGCGCTTGCTGGCGCGCCTCATCCCGGGCCCGTATGGGGCCACGCTCGTCACAACCACCTATGCCATCATCGCCTCCGCCCAGCTTTTGGCGCTGTTTGCGTTGTGGACACCATCAGGTATCGTGTGGTGGCGGGCCGACGGGGCAGCGTTCTGGGTCATGACCGCGGCATATACCGGAAGCTGGCTGATCTTATTGAAAGCGAGCTTTGACGCCGGAGCTGAGGTGCAATCGGGTGCGCTGGGCTGGATGTCACTTTTGGCGCGCATCCGGCCGGTGTTTCCCGACATGCCAACCAGCGGTTTGTTCCGCCTGATCCGCCAGCCAATCTATGTCGCCTTTGCCCTAACACTGTGGACAGTGCCAGTCTGGACGCCGGATCAGTTGGTCATGGCCATCTGCTTTACCGCCTACTGCCTGCTGGCTCCACGGTTCAAGGAACGCCGCTTTGCCGCCCGATACGGCGTGCGGTTTGACCGCTATCGCGCCGAAGTTCCCTATGCGTTGCCCCGCCTCACCCCGACCAAGGACCGACCCAATGCGCAATGATCTGACAATTTATGACAAGGTGGCAGATCGCTGGTGGTCAGATGGCATCCGCTGGGTGCGGACCCTGAAAAATCTTGTTCCAGGGCGGCTTAAATGGTTCGATCGACACATCGACTGGCAAGGCAAAGATGTACTTGACCTGGGCTGCGCCGGGGGCTTCATGGCCGAGGCGCTGGCAGAGCGCGGCGCGCATGTCACTGGAATCGATCCCGCCTCTGACGCCATCGACGCTGCCCGCGACCATGCCCGCGCGGGTAAACTGCGCATTGCCTATGACGTGGGTGTAGGAGAGGCCCTGCCTTATGATGATGCCAGTTTCGACGCCGTGGTTTGTGTCGATGTGTTGGAACATGTGGCTGACTTGCACCGCGTGCTTTCAGAAATCGCCCGCACCATGCGCCCCGGCGGGTTGTTGCTTTTCGACACCATAAACCGCAATCCGCTGGCCCGCTTTGCCAGCATCACCATCGCTGAAGACATGCTGCGCCTGCTGCCACGCGGCACCCATGACCCGGCTATGTTTATCAAACCAAAAGAACTGCGTGCCGCGTTTCAAGGCGTAGGACTTGTGCCGGGGCCGATCACAGGCCTTGGGCCGCGCGGCCTTAATCGGCGGTTAGACCTAACCTTTGGTCCCCTACCTTCGACAGCAATCCTTTATATGGGCATCGCGTGCAAACCAGCCCATCAGGCCCTGACATGACCGATATCCCGCGCGAGAACGTTCAGTCCTACCCACGGCCGCCCGCACTGGAACCCGTACCGCATCGGATCACGATCCGGTTTGGCGGTTTACTTGTGGCTGATACCACCCGCGCCTTGCGCGTGTTAGAAACCCACCACGCGCCAAGCTATTATGTGCCACCCGACGATATCCAAGCCGCGCTGCGCACGGCTGAGGGCAGCAGCTTTTGCGAATGGAAAGGTGTGGCGCGTTACTTGGATGTGATTGCCGGGGGCAAGACGTCCATGCGTGCGGCTTGGACCTATGACCGCCCGACCGCCCGCTTTGCCGCCCTTGCAGGTCATCTGGCATTTTATGCTGGGCTTATGGACGAAGCATGGGTTGGCGATCTGCGCGTCATTCCTCAGCAGGGCGATTTTTACGGCGGCTGGATCACGCCCAATCTGGATGGCCAAATTAAGGGCGCGCCGGGAACGCGGCATTGGTAGACTTGGGAACACGCGGTACATTGTCGGCGGCATCACACGGAAAAGATGAGAGGACGAAAACCTTTATGCGCGGCCTGATAGCAATCGGTCTTGCGGCGATCATACTGGGCGGCACTGTGCCGCCTTTGATGGCGGACGAGTCCGTGACCGCGCAAACAGTTATCGATGATTTCACCATGCAGCCAGAAACGCGCTGGCGGTTCTTCACCGATCAGGTAATGGGAGGCGTGTCCACTGGCGGTATCGCTTTCGCGCAGGACGACGGCACGCCCTATGCGCGCATGACAGGCCGCGTCAGCACAGCCAACCGTGGCGGGTTCATCCAGATGCAGTTAGATCTGGCCAGTCCACCACCCGAAGGGACAACAGGCGTCCGGCTTGTCGTACGCGGCAACGCTCAGCGCTATTTCGTTCATCTGCGCACAAGCGGCACAGTGTTGCCTTGGCAATATTATCAGGCAGGCTTCGATGTCACGCAAAACTGGAGCGAGGTACGCCTGCCACTGGGCAGCTTTACAGCCTCGGGCGCGCTTATGCGCAGATTGCCGCAACCGACCAGCCTGAGATCAATTGCCGTCGTGGCCTTTGGACGTGATCACGACGCACAGATCGATGTGCGCGAGGTCAGTTTATATTGATGCAGGGATACATTGGGCAAATTCCATAGCACGCATCATCGAAATTGGGCTGAACATACGGCCCTGTTGCACAAATCAGGTGTGGTAGCTGGCCCGTATGAGCAAACCAACATCGTCTACCGATAAGACGACGCACTGGACTGCCTATAATGAGGCGCTAGGGCGCAGCGAGTCACTGACGATCTGGTTGGATCCTGAGGTGAAGTGGCATGCCGAACCTTGCGGCAAGAGAGGCAGATCGCGGACGTTCAGTCTCGACGCGATTTAGACTTGCATGACGACGAAAGTGCTATTCGGAATGGCGCTTCGCCAGACGACTGGCTTTGTGGAAAGCCTGCTGCGGCTCACGGAGCTGGACTGGGTTGTGCCAGATTTCAGCACCATCTGCCGCCGCCAAAGGACGCTTGCCGTCAACATTCCATATCGTGGCGCGAAGGACCCGTTGCACCTGCTTATCCCTCTCGTGGTTTGCAAGCAAACCACTGCCGGGCAGTGGACAGCGCCGGCATCAAGGTCGAAGGAAAAGGCGAGTGGAATGCGCGCAAGCATGGTGGCCCCAGACGGCGCGTCTGGCGCAAAATCCACATCGGCATTGATGAGAATACGTTGGAAATCAGAGCAGTTGAGATCACGAGCAGTAACACAGGTGATGCACCGATGCTTGAGCTACTCAGCCTTGTTGCATGGCTCCCCGCTCAGCTAATATCGAGTACGGTCTTTACCATGCAGGATGCTATAGGTGCCGCACTAATTTAATGCTGATCGCCGTGACAATATCCTCAAGCAGAAGCATAGGGTGACGAATTGGGCTGAGTACAACGAAAGCTTGCGGCGGCGAGGGAATTTGACGGTTTGGATTAGCGAAGAGCCGCTCGCTTTGTGGTCTGGGCCGCGCAGGACGAAGCCGGGTGGACAGCCTGTCTATTCAGATCTGCCGATTGAGACCTGCATGACCCTGGGCATGGTGTTCCGGCAGCCGCTGCCCCAGACCCAAGGCTTGATGTGTTCGATTTCCAAGCTGCTGGGGGTCGAAATCGCGGTGTCCAGTTTCCCCATCTTGTCGCGCCGGGGCAACGGCCCAGCGGGAATTCAGTTGGCCGTGGATAGCACCGGGTTGATGATCCACGATGCGAGCGAATGGCGAGAGGAAAAGCATAAGACCGAGCGCAAATGGCGGTCCTGGCGCAAGCTGCACCTCGGTCTCGATCTTGTCAGCAGCGAAATCGCCTGCTCCGATTTGACCATCGATGGCGTCGGAGATTCCACCGCGCTGCCAGGTCTGTTGGATCAAATTGATGCCCCCGCCGACCTGTTTCTAGCGGATGGTGCCTACGACCGTGATCCAACGTGCGATCTTCTGCTCGAGCGCTTTGGCGAAGGAATTGAGATTGTGATCCCACCACGCAAAAACGCGATGCTGAGCCCGGACGCCGCCCAGAATCCGACGATTTGCGATCGCCAAATTTTCAAAATTAAGGGGTACGGACGCATAGCTTGGCAGAATACATCGGGCTATAAACAGCGCAGCCGAAGTGAAACTTTGATGGGTCGTTGGAAGGTCGTCATCGGGACGAAGCTAAAAGCGCGCAGCTTTGAGAACCAGAGAACGGAGGCCAGGATTGTTGTCCGCCTGCTGAACCGGATGACCGAATTTGGTCGCCCCAGTCTCGAACGAACCGCCGGAATTCCGTCTCGGGTACGGCGAGTTCCTAATTGGAGGCGATCCGTGCAACACGACCTTTGCAACTCAAATTCGACATAAGGACCTAACGCTGAAAACTTTTCCGAGCCGAAATATCTGGTTCTTTGCCGACGGACTGATGCAACAGGTGAACCAGTTCAACGTGTCCGGCGACGCCGGTCTTGAAGTAGATTGAGCGTAAATGGCTGCGAAATGTCGATTTGCTGATCTGCAGGACATCGGTCACCTTGTCAGGCAGACCGCCTTCTTGAACCAGCATGCAGATCCGAAACTCTGACCGCGTCAATCCGGCTGGATTTCTTGTGCTCAAAATATTTTCGAACGCCTTTTCGCATGCTCGCGCCGTCGGAAACGGATTTTTTGCAAGATGCGCCGCGGCGACCCCTGCTGTACGATCGGACCAGCTTTTTGAAAGGACAGGACCTAGTACCTGCAAGAGCTGGCGGTCGTGGTCGACAAGCCGAAAGTTGAAATGGAATTCCAGAAAATCAGTACAATCGTCTTCGTTAGAGAGTGAAACGATACCCACATCGCGTAGTCCTAAAGGTTCCAAGTAATCCTTAGTATCGCTATCTGACAGCAGTGCAGTCATGAAGAAAACATTGCCACAATGCGTCTTGTGCAACATATCGCCCAACATGGCAGAGGCAAAACTACGAGCGGGGCGGCTGAATAGCTTACCGTCACTTTCCGTCTGCCTGGCGATCATCCGGGTCCGATCAAAATGGCTCATTCGGCGCACTACTTGAACAGTTTCTGCGCTAACGAGTTTCCGAAAATCTGTTAGAACACTATTTAAATCTTTTCCGGAGCTTGCCGCATGGGCCCATTTTGAGGCAATACTCACTGACCCTCTGGTCTGCTCAATACTAAAATTATTCTCTCCCATAGCCATCGCTAAAACACCCCAAATTTGTGAAAGCAAAACGTCTAATTTAAATCGGTAATCGTCTTAAAAATATAATCATTGATTATAGCAGACTGGCATGAATATTAACAAAACACTAACAGAATTTGCAAGGCGTTGATGAGAGTTCTCCGATTGATCGAACATGCAGCGGTATCCGGTGCAGTCACGATGATGAAGCAAGCTGCGAAAGAGCCCGGCTGCCTTCTGTTGCTTCCTGCGTTCTATATGGTCGATCTGCGCGGATGAGCGATGGCTCTAATTTACTGACTTAAGTAATTGTATTAAAATGGTTTTTATGGGGTCCGCACTTCATAAATTTAGTTAATACACAAGAATAATGAGCGTAGCGTGCCCGCTCTTATTTTACAGCTTATCCCCGTATTTTTAGCCGCTGCACCCTCCCCCAGAAATTTTATTGCAAGTCGAAGGCCAACAGTTGTTGCGCATCGACGATAAGAGGTCGGGCCACAGTTCTCGGTGCCGAACCGATCGCGATCCGACCTGCAGGACCGAACCGTCGCTCGTACCACTTCGAATCAAAAACGCGTGGCCGAATGCCATTTACATGTGATTTTCGAACCAATTGATGCGTCAAATCAGGGTAATGCGGGTGAGAATGATGGGATTGTATAAAAAATCGATCAAATGGATGAGGTCGGTGCTCATAAACTCGACGAGTTTCGTCGCTCATTGTGATTCGAATAGCGCTCTGACTTCACGATAGTGGCCGAAATATGTCTAAATTGGGGAATACACGCGGATCCTTCAACCTTAGGGTGTAAAATTCATCGTGCCGGATGATGTGAACCCATATTTCGGTTCGTAAGGTTAAGTCGATCCTCGGCAGTTGCCGGAAAGATCATAATAGGCGCAATTTTCGCCATTAAATAAAATGGATAAAGGGGACTGATATGTTCAATTTTTTGAAGAACTTCGCAAAAGACGAATCCGGCGCGGCCATGGTCGAATACGCAATTGCCTTGCTGGTTGCAGCCGCAATCGGTGTGACTACTTTTTCGACGATGGGAACGCAGGCTGCTGCAAATGCGACTAAGGCTTGCACAGCTCTTAACGGCAGCACGGGTACAGGCACCTGCTAAAGTTCACGATCCGTCGAAAAACCGCCGGAAGCCTCCTTCAGGGGCTTCCGGGACACTTTCTCTTAAAGTCATGCCTTCGTTAGAGGCCATACTGGAGCATGTCATGCAATTCAGAAGTCTCGCTACCGTTCTACTCGGCACCGCCCTTGCCGGAGCAGGTTCCTTCGCGGCCATGAGCCTGGCTGTCGGACCCGGAACCGCGACCGCAATGCAAGATCCTACAACGGTTGATATCGTCGTTGCGCGCGGAGAGATCGCCTATGGTCAGGCTTTGGAACCGGCTCTGCTGATGATAAAGCCGTGGCCGAAATCGGCTGTACCCGACGGCACCTATACCAGCTTTGAAACATTTTCTTCCAACGACCCCATGCGGGCTCTCAGCCGGATCTTTCCGGGCGAGCCGATCATGGCCGCCAAACTATCATCGCCCGGCGAACGTGTGACGATTGTTCAGCGCCTCACATCTGGCTATCGCGCCATGGCCATCAGCGTCGATGCGGCCACGGCCGTCGGCGGCTTCGTTGCACCCGGCGACCGTGTAGACATCGTCCTAACGCAGGGAAACGGCGGCGAGCTGCGCGCGGTCACGGTCCTGCAAAACGTGCGCGTGGTCGGCATCGACCAGACGTCAGAGGAACAACAGGGCGCGCCCATGGTCGTTCGCACAATCACCGTCGAAGTGCTTCCGGATGACGGTCAGCGCCTCGCACTTGCGCAGAAAGCGGGCCAGTTAAGCTTGAGCTTGCGCGATCTAGAAGCCCCGGACCACGCGCCGTTGCAGCAGGTCCAGTTGTCGGACCTTTTCGATGTAGCAGAGCCTACGCCCGTCGTCGTGGAAAAGGTCGCCGACGTTGTGGCCGAGCCCGAGGTGGTTCCGGTACGCAACAGCGTCATCGTGCGTCGCGGCGTGACGACCGAGCAGGTCTTTCTGAAATGAAACGACGTGGGCCCTTTGCCAACCGACGCCTGGCGCGCTTTTGCCATGAAGAGGCAGGCAGCATCCTCGTTCTTTGGATCGCCTCGCTCGTCGCGATATTAGGCATGACAGCTCTGGTCTTCGACATCGGGCGGGTCCAGATCGCCCACGGCGACCTTCAGCGGTTCGCCGACGATGTGGCTTTGGCCGCCGCCGCAGAGCTGGACGGTCGGTCCGACAGCATCACGCGTGCGACCAATGCCGCCTCTAAATTGATTTCCAATCCACAAGCCTACGGCGGCGACGGCACCCTGTCTGGCGCCACAGATTATACGCTGACCTTCCTCGATGGCCTACCGGCAGCCGATACGACCGATCCGTCGGGCTATACAACCACCGATCCGATAGACGCCACACTCGTGCAGGTCGTGACGACGCCCGTTACCCTAGATCCGATGTTCCTACGGGCGACCCGCACGCTTGCAGGGGTCACAGGACCCGCACAGGCGACGGTCTTTGCTGAATCCATCGCCGGGTTTTCGATGGAGGCATGCGATATCACGCCACTGATGTTCTGCAAGCCTACCGGGTGGAGTGCGACACAGGCCTCGTCGATCGGCGATGGGATCCTACTGCGATCCGGTGGACAGGGAGCCGCATGGGGACCCGGCGATTTCGGCTTCCTCGACGTGTCGTCCAGCGCGATCGGTTCGTCCTGCTTCGGGTTGAATGGTGCTAAACTTATTGGCTGCCTCATCGGGGCAGAGGACAATGTCACCGGATGCTACGCGCAGCGCGGTGTGACTATTGAGCCGGGACAGAAGGTCGGACTGGAGAACGCGGTCTTCAATACACGGTTTGATCAATTCCGCGGCGTGATGAGCCAGTTCAAATCAAATGCCAATTACACAGTGGCTCCCAACATCATCTCTGGTCTGGTGCCACAGGGGAATGCTTGCGGCTGGAATAATGTCAGCGCTTCGACTAATTCGATCGGCCTGCCGCATGACAATTGTTTTGCAACCGGAGGCTGCACGCGCTTCGGCACCGGCAGCTGGGACTACGCGAACTACGTCGACTCGAACTACGGCAATCGCAACGGCATTCTGGAGGCGGGCGAAGATTCCCATCTGGTGTCTCATATCCCTGCGGCGTTCGCCGGAACTCGGTATGGCGTCTATCTTGCTGAGATCGCCTACGCCCAGACGGCGGGCCTTCCGTCTGGTGCAATTCTTAGTGACCGGGACGAGACGGGGATCGCGCAATGCTCTTCAAACGTGTCGACCAATCCTGCACGCCGGGTCGTCATTGCAGCGGCGATCGACTGTACGAAACACCCGATCAATGGTGCTGCGACCAATGTGCCTGTGGATGAATTCGTCGAGCTTTTCATGACCGAACCCGTCGGAACGGGCGTCGGATCACCGCCATCCTTCGATCTGTGGGTCGAGGTTATTGGTTCCGCCGGTGTCGCAGGTCTGGGCGCCGCGGGAACCGGCGGCGTGTTCCGCGATGTTATCCAGTTGTACAGGTGACACAGATGGCACGTATCCACAGCACTTGGTTCAGACGGTTCCGAAGCTCCGAAGACGGCGTGGCCGTGGTTGAATTCGTCCTCAGCGTCCCTCTGATGATCCTGATCTTCGCCATCGTCATGGAATTCGGGCGGCTTTTTTTGGGTTATCAATCGACAGTCAGCGGCGTGCGGAATGCCAGCCGCTACCTTGCGCGGGTGGCACCGATTGACATCTGCGATACCGGTGGCAGCCTAAGCACCTACGATACGATATTGAAGGCCATGATCGAAAAAGACCGTCAGGCCAACAACGTCCTGCCGACCAAGTTTACGGTTACTAAAGTCGATGCGACCTACGTCTGTGCGGTGGGCCCCTACCGGATTTCGCCCGCACCCGTGGCGACGGTCGCGGCGCAGATCACTGTGGAGTTTCCGTTCGGCTCTTTGTTTTCGCTTTTCGGTACCCCGCTCGGCACGCTTTCGACGACAGTGTCCGACACCAGCCGGATATTCGGACAATGACTGGCACCGGCATCAAACGTAACTTGTCGCGGTTCGCCCGCGAAGAATCTGGGGCCGCCATGGTCGAATTCGCCATGGTGGTTGGCATCTTCTTCATCATGGTGTTCCAAATTATCGACTTCGGAATTTTCACCTCCAACAACCTGATGGCCGAGAAGTCAACGCAGATTGCCGCGCGCATAGCGACGGTTCGTCCGGCAGCCTGCGCGGGCGTACCAGACCGGTACGCGCGCGGTACGGCCTCGCCTGCTCCGCGATTCGGCACCTCTTGCGGGGCGGTTCCGAATGCCTGCGCCATACCCGTCACGGCCACTTGCGATGGCAGTGTCAGCAACGCGACGGCTAGTGAGATCTGGGAGCGGATTGGACCGACACTGCCTGGCGGCACGAAGATATCCGATCTCAAGTTCATTTACGCCGCCGACACGAACCTAGGATACCTCGGCGGGCCTTACGTGCCGCGGGTGACGGTCGAACTGAATCTGCCCGCATTTCAGTTGTCGTTTCCGATCGGAGCCCTTGCCAATCTTGCGGGCGGCGGCACGGGCGGGTTCACGGGCCATCCGCAGTACCGCGTCTTCAGCATAACGTCGCCGGGTGAAGATCTGGCAACCGGAATAAATGGATAGGATGTAGAAAATGATTCATCAGTTCTCAGCACCGGGTCGAATCCTGATCGTTGGAGCGTCCGACATTTTAACGACCTGCCAGTTCACATCCCTCTCACCGCTGCTTAATGCGGTGGCTGCTTCGGCACCGACGTTGCACGATCTGGTTGAAACCGCTGAAGCCATCACTGCGAAACACGATGTCGTCCTGTTCGAGACCGATGTCTCCGACGACGATCTTGCCGCCTTGGCGCATTTCGTCACGGTGGCCCAAGGGCAGACGAAATTCATCGCTCTCGTTGATGACAGGCTGCCGCTGACGAAGGTACGGGTCCTTGGCGCGTCCGGTGCGGACGATATTCTGCCTCTCGATATCAAGGCAGAGGCGCTGATTCAGGCCTTGGCAGACTTGGCCGGGCAACCTGGCGTGCTCGATTTGCACGGCAGCCGGACGGGCGCGGCTGCGCGTGTCTTCTCCATTGCGCAATCCCGCGGTGGTGCGGGGGCAACGACAATCGCGGTGAACCTCGCCTCCTCGCTGGCTGTCGCTGCCAAAAGAGGCGAGTCAGGGCCGCGTGTCCTGCTTCTCGACCTCGACCTGCAATTCGGAAATGCCGGCACCTATCTAGATGTGGAAGACAACGGCGGTCTCTATGATCTTCTGGGGCAGGATGCGCTTCCCAGCGAAAAGGCCATTCTGGGTGCAGTCCAGACGAGCGGATACGGCGTCGACGTCCTGACCGCACCGACTGTCTTTGTGCCTCTGAATGCGATGACGCCGGAAATCGTTGCCCATATGATCGGCGTCTTCCGGTATGCATACGAATATCTGATCATTGACCTACCTCGGGCGACGTTGGATTGGCTGGCACCGGTCATCATGGCGACCGATCAGTTGATCATGGTTTCTGACAGCTCTGTTCCCTGCATCCGCCAGGCGAAACGCCTGATCGACCTCTACCGCGAAAATCGCCTCACCCTGCCGGTCGCGCTGGTCATAAACCGAGAAAAAAAGACGTTCTTTGGCTCTGAAACGATACGGGCAGCCGAGGCGATGCTGGGCCTGAAGGTTGCGTCGTGGGTGCCCGACGATCCCAGCGGCGAGCGGCGCGCGGTCGATCTGGGGTGCCCTACCGCTGCCGTGCGGTCCAAGGGCCGCAAGACCTATCGCGGGCTGGCCAAAAAACTTTCCGCAACTGCTATTTCTTCATCCAATGACTTCGTCTGAGAGGGCCACAGATGTTCACTGATTATCTCAATCGCCGCAAGACTGCCCCGACGAACGTAGTGCAACTCATGCCCGCGACCGCGGTGCAGGAAGCCGCGCCGCACCACGAAATCGACCTGGAACTGCAGAACTGGTTGGAACTAAAAAGCTCTTTACATGAGGCGATGCTGAACCGGCTCAACTTGTCCGTCATCGACAAGATGGACCCGGTGGAATTCAAACGGCAGATCGCTGGACTGGTGTCGCAACTGTTGCTGGATCAGGAGCGCACGCTTGGCCCGGATCGCGTGAAACAGCTGATCGAAGAACTGATTTTCGAGGTGACCGGTCTAGGACCGCTGGAACCCTTGCTGGCCGATCCCACGATTAATGACATCCTCGTTAACAACCACCAGAAGGTCTACGTAGAGCGGTTCGGCAAGCTAGAAAAAACGCAGGTCCGGTTCCGTGACGAGCGTCATCTACTACGGATCATCGACAAGATCGTTTCCTCGATGGGGCGCCGAGTCGATGAGTCCCAGCCCTGGGTAGATGCGCGCCTGCCGGACGGCAGCCGGGTGAACGCGATTATACGGCCGTGTGCCGTCGACGGTCCGTCCCTGTCGATCCGTAAATTTTCTGCCAAGCCCTATTCACTGGATCGGCTGGTCGAGGCGAAGGCGTTGACGCATCCGGCCGCCGCCATCTTGCGCGGACTAGTCGAAGCGCGTCTGAACGTGCTGATCTCTGGCGGCACCGGCTCTGGCAAGACGACCATGCTCAACGCGATGTCGGCCTTCATCGACAAAGATCAGAGGATCGTGACGATCGAGGACGCGGCCGAGCTTCAGCTTCAGCAGGACCACGTCGTCCGGCTTGAAACTCGCCCATCCAGCATCGAAGGGACTGGCGCAATTACCCAGCGCGAGCTGGTGCGCAATGCACTTCGGATGCGGCCGGACAGGATCATCGTGGGCGAGGTGCGCGGTGCCGAATGCTTTGACATGCTGCAGGCAATGAACACCGGCCACGACGGCTCTATGACGACTGTCCACGCCAACACCGTGCGCGATGCTCTGAGCCGGCTGGAGCAGATGGTGACGATGATGGGGGCCGATATTCCCATGGCCACCATCCGAAGCCAGATTGCCTCTTCGATCGACATCATTGTCCAGCTATCCCGCCACAGCGATGGCAAACGTCGCGTCATGAGCATTGCCGAAGTCAACGGGATGGAAGGCGATGTTATCACGATGCAAGAGATCTTCACTTTTCGCCAACTCGGCAAGGGTGAGGGCGGTGAAGTGCTTGGCGAATTGGTCTACACCGGAATCCGGCCTCAATTTATGGAAAAGCTGACCGCGACAGGCGTCAAATTGCCCCCTGATGTATTTAACTTCGATGGGGTAACCGGATGAACTTCGGATTTTTGCGCTCAATGCTTCCACTGGAAGTCGTTATCTATCTGATGATCTTCTTCGGGGCCTTGCTGGCCTTCGAAGGTTTCCGGCAGGTCGTCGGAAACCATGCTGGCGAAATCAGACAAAAGAACCGGCGCATGCGTATGATCGCGCAGGGCGTGGACGAGGCGCGGATCGCCGAGGTCCTGTTCCGAAATCACTCCACACACAGTGCGCGCACGAAGGGACCGGTCGAGTCCTTCCACCGCACTGTTGCCCATGCAAACCTGCCGATTGGCATGCGTGCCCTCCTTGCCTCGCTCATTAGCTTCGCCGTCATCATTTTCGTCGCGGCATCCCAGTTCGTACCGGTCCCGGCCGCTGCCGTGACGGCCCTGCTGCTGGGGTTCGGTCTGCCCTACGCCATTCTAGACCGTATGGCCGAAGCGCGACTGAAGAAACTGTCGGAGCAATTGCCTGATGCCCTCGACATGATGGCGCGAGGCCTCCGGGTCGGTCACCCGCTTAACGTGACCTTGCGGCGAGTCGCCCGCGATATGCCGGACCCGATTGGCAGCGAATTCGGCATCATCGAAGACCGCATTCGTCACGGTGTCGATCTGGTTACCGCATTCGGCGAATTCGCCGACCGTATCGACCGAGAGGACGTCCACTATCTGAGTGTCTGCGTCGGCATCCAGCACGGCACTGGAGGAAATCTCGGACGCGTACTTCTGGTGTTGTCTCGAGTCATCCGTGACCGCCTGATCATGTATAAGAAGATCCACGCGCTTTCCTCCGAAGGTCGGCTGAGCGGCATGATCCTGACGATGATGCCCTTCATGATGGTGGGAACCATCTATAAGTCCTCGCCCGGATTCTTTCTAGACGTGCAGGACCATCCCATCTTCGTTCCTATCGCCATTCTAATTTGCATTTTGATCGTCCTGCAGGGCATCATCCTTAAGCGACTGACAAAGTTCGACTTTTGAGGGAGACCGACCATGGAACGCGTGAATGAATTACTAGCCGCCCTTGGCATCGTCGCAGGGTCCCAAACCGTCTTGCTGCAGGGGATCGTCGCGGTCGGACTCTTCGTGGCTATCCTGGGGATTGCGGCCGTCTTCCGACCCAGCACAGCCGTGCAAATCCGGCGTATGCAGGCGGTTGCATCACCTTTGTCGGGCCGCGATATCGTGCGCCCCTGGGATAATGACCCGACTGGCGCGCTTCGTCTCTTCGTTCCGCATTCCGGCACCGAGCGGAGCAAGATTTCTGCACGTTTGCGCCAGGCCGGCATCCATAAGGTAAACGCGCTTCGGAACTTCTTTCTGGTGCGGTCCGTTCTGGCTTTGGCGTTGCCGGGATGTTTTGTGCTCGCGGTCTGGTTCAACCAGTCGCTGCCAACCGGCCTTTCACAGGTTTTGGAACCGCTCAGCCGACTTGAGACACCGCAAGCCTTCATGATCGCCGTCTTGCTCGTCGTAATCGGGTTTTACGGCCCGTCGGCGTGGCTCAGTTCCAAGGTCGCGCAACGGCGCAAATCCGTGACACGCGGCATGCCCGGTGCGCTGGATCTCATGCAGGTCGCGATCGAAGCCGGTCTGGGGTTTGATGCAGCAATGAACCGCGTGGCTAAGGAGTTCGGACGTTTTTGCGGCCCGATCGCCGAAGAGTTCACGATCCTGCAACTCGAAATTCAGGCCGGGAAGCCACGCGACATGGCCTTCGCTCAGTTGGAACGGCGGACGGGTGTCGACGCCATGGCCTCCTTCGCGAGCGTTGTCCAGCAATCTGCCGAATTCGGCACACCAATTTCGCAAGCCCTTGAAACCTATTCTATTGAGATGCGTCTGGATCGGGAATTGAAAGCGCAGGCCAAAGCAAACCAATTGCCAGTAAAAATGTCAGCGGTGCTGGCCGCATTCATGATGCCTATTCTCTTGCTAATCATGCTGACTCCGATCGCAATCAGATGGGTCACCGTCCTCACCCCATGATAAGACAGTGCGGTGGTTTCACGCGTTCTGGCGGCACCCCCGGTCGCTTGCCCAAACTAAAGCCAAAGATATCGAGTTTCAAACGCACTGCCCTCAAAAATTTGGGCCGCATGAAATTGGAGCTTTCGGTTAAAACTTTTAGGCTTGGATAGACGCGACGAACAACTCTGTCGCACCAACCGGGAGATGGCTGGAATTTCCCTTATCCAAGTCGGATTTACCTCACGGCTTTGATGACAGGGGCTGCCAGTGCGGCGTAGTCGTTCAGGACTGCGAAGCATATGTGCGTTGCTTTCGCCTACCCCCTTCACCTTGATGTCCGTGCTGTCCACTGCCCCACAACGGTTTGAAGGTCATCACTGACCAGCGGCGCATCAGCAGCCTAGTGTAGGCAGTCCGGTCCGCGGTCTTGCCGGCTCGCGCCGTGGGTTTGCTCATGCAACCCAGCAACTACACTAGATTTACGACATGAATCGCTTGCGGGATTTGTGCGACAAAGCCCTTCGACGCGTAAATATGTTGCAGACATGAATAGCGACGAAGGGCTTCCAGACCAGGAAAATATGGCCAAATCCGGCCAAATCCTTCAGCAATTCATTGCAGGCGACGCGTAAGTTTCTGCTTCGATCGATGTAACGAGCTGATCAGCAAAGCGATCCCTGATCTCGACGAGCATAGCCTTCTGCTCCGCAGTCATCGCATCAATGCGCCCCGGGCTGTCATGAAAGTAAAGCGGCATGAGGCCGGCCATGCGAGCCGCTTCGATGTCGCGGTTGATCCAGATACTCTTTTTCATGTCATCCGTCAGCGAATTTAGCTTCAGGGCGCTCTCCAGAAACAGCATGTAGTTCGCGGCGATCGGCTTGCCTAAATCTGACCGGTTATCAGCGTCCTGATGCCAGACCGCCCCGATCTGCGGCGAATAGGCGACAGGTCCTAGTAGAGCCAGCTTCCCCCAAGCCACCGTGTCCTCTCCATGTGTGACGCCATCCGGGAAGCCACCAGTCTGCCTCAATGCCCACATGGGGACCGCGGCGTTGCTGGAGGAGACAGGCATGGGACCCGTTGACATAGCCCTAAAGAAACAAGGCAATAGACCTTTCAGATCCGCGCCAATCCCAAATTGGTGAAAAACCTGGCAACCATCTCGCCTGATCACCGACCACGCGGTCGTCATCAGTGACGCCTGCGGATACAGTTCCGCTAGTTCTAGAATCTCGCCGACATGCGAGACAGTCCATTCGTCATCGGCGTCTAGAAATAGGATCAGATCGCCCTTGGCAGACCGCCACCCTGCATTCCTCGCCGCAGACACACCCCGGTTGTCCTGCGAGATCACCTGGGCGCGGATTGCCCTGTGGTTGTCCTTGACCCAGCTCCGGGCAATATCCCCGGATCCGTCGGTCGAACCGTCATCCACCACGATGATCTCGAAATCGGCACAGGCATCGACCAAGGAACCCAAGGCGGAGTTCAGTGCCCGTTCAATGTGACGCGCCTTCTGATATACGGGTATGACGACGGAAATCATGAGCCGGCCTCCAGCAAGCAAATCTGACGCCACATATGATATGCTGCCGGAACTTGAAACCTTACTTACGCCGTGACCTGCACCCCGGAAGTTCCCTCAGTCATTATGAGAGTTTGCGGGTTTGGATTTCACATTCTTCGTCATCAATTTGGGCAAGGGCGTCCTGCGCGGAGCCTTCAAATTGCTCAAGCGCGCGACGCGCTTGTGCGGGTGTTTGGTTTCCCAGCGATGAGCGCGGCCTGACGTTTTTGTAGTCGTATCGCTAATGGGCCAGTATGCGGCGGGCATCATCCAAAGTGTCGAAGATCTCCTCGTTCAGTAGTTCGTCTCGCAGGCTGCCATTAAAGCTTTCGATGAAGGCATTTTGCTGGGGTTTTCCGGGGTCGATATAGTGCCAATCCACGTCGTTCTTGCCCGCCCACGTCAGGATCGCGCGACTGGGAAACGCCGTGCCGTTGTCACTGACACTGCAGGTGGGTTTTCCATAGACACGCACAAGCGCGTCCAATTCACGGGCGATACGCGCACCTGCGATGCCGGTGCCAGCCATCAGGCAGAGGTTCTATCGGCAGCAATCGTCATTCACGGCCAACATGCGGAACATGCGTGATGCAGGCCAGTCGCGTTACCTTCGGCGTTTGCCTGTGACACCCCGTCCGCTCGGCTTACGCGCCAATTGCGCTTTCCCGAGACAGGTTGGGAAGCGAACACAGCCCAGAAATGTGCTGTGGGGGCCGGTCCGTTCAACAAGCCAGCCGGTTGCACAGTCCGGGCAACTAGGGTGCACTTTCCCGCAACTGCACTTGGATTGTAGCGTACCCTCTACCCCATGTGGGAGCCCTACCCCACATCCCGAACAGGCAGGTAGAAAATTGCCGCACTGCTCGGAATGCGCGCAGCGGTACCAAGTTCGACCGTCTTGGCCTTGCACACGCAACAGCCGTCCACCGCATTCGCCACATTCGTGGACGTCTTGGTCGGACCCGGACGGCTGGGAAACCCCATATGCCGGGTCCTTTAAAAGTTCGCTGACAAAGGCCGACGGGCGCGCGTTTGATGCGAGGATCGTCAGGGTGCGCCGCGCCCGCGTCATCGCAACATACATCACGCGCCGTTCCTCTGCGTTCTGGAATGCCTCCTCGTCGGGCGATACCAATCCCAGCAAGGGATCGTCGACGATCTGAGATGGAAAGCCCACCCGCCCACTGTCGGCGTTCAACAAAACCACATGATCTGCCTCCAACCCTTTCGAGGCATGAATGGTTTTGAAACTGAGTGTCACGCGCGCAAAGCGCCGCCGCAGATCCCGCAGGTCAGGCTCCAAATACCGATACCGCGCGAGCAGCAGAACACTCGATGTCTCTCCAGCCGGATCCAACTTGGACGAAAGCGCGGCGAGTACATCCGAAAGCGCTTTTACGCCTTCGTGCTTTGCCGTTGTCACAATTTTGATGGCGGGTTCAGTCGCGATGCCAGCCGGAACGATCTGTTTCTGGATCTGGGCCGGGTTTTTAAGGACGAACGTGCGCGCCGCAAAAGCGATCTGATCCACGGACCGGAACGTTCGACCCAGATCGACCGTACTGTGGATTCCGGCCTCCCCATCAAAGGTTCCGCCAAACTCGGCCCCAAACTTGCGCATCAGGTGAATATCTGATCCGGCAAAGCGAAAGATCGACTGCCAGTCATCGCCGACGGCAAATATACGAACGTCAGGATGTTGTCCTTTCAGCGCCTTCACAAGTTTGGCGCGGCTTTGAGAGATATCTTGAAACTCGTCCACCAGGATATGGCGAAACGGACTGAGGTATTTGCCGGTTTCCACATAATGGGCCGCTCGTAGGATCATGTCCTCAAAGTCGATCCGTCCCGCCAGCCGCTTTTGGTATTCATCAAACACAGGGCCAAACACCGCAAGGAACGCCCGGCCGCGTTTGCCGAGCTTCATTTTGTCGGACGCACTCTCGCAGTGCTCCAGGCTGTAGCCACCGCTTTTGAACTTGCGCAGGAACGTCCCGAGCAGTTGCGAAAACGTGTCGACCTGCTTCATTTCGATGACACGGTCATAGATCGTGTCGACTGGCCGGGGGCTTAGCTTGGCATGTGGCGCGATCTTCTCGGCCAGACTGGTCAGCAGCCGCCCCTCTTGCCGTTCATAGCTGTAGGTTTCGATCATGGTGCTTTGGTGCGTGGCATGAACCTCGCGCTTCCATGCCATGCTGGCCAGATAGTCATCGCGGTTTACGAATGGCGCAGTCGTCAGTTTTTCAGTGCCATCCGCCATCTTCTGACGCCGCACGCCGAAGTGTTCGATGTACACGCCGCTTTCGGTCAAACGGAAGTCCGGCTGATAGTCCCGCCGCCCCGTCTCAGGCAACTTCGGATCATAAACGGGCTCATATTCGTAGGCGACGCCGTTTTCATAAAGCCAATTGGCGATCTGCAGCTCTTCGTAACTTTTAACCTTCTCACCTTGCAGCGTGCGCAGGTCCTGCTGTTCCATATGGGTGTAGAATTCGTGTTTGGTTTTGAAATCCCATTCTGTCTTCGGCTCGACCAGAAAATGAGAAAACCAATCGATGATAGCGCGCGACACGGCAGACATCGTATGAACGAGGTCCTTCAGGATCTGCTTTATCAACGCGCTGAACGCCACGTCATCGGTCGCGTGGTCGGCAAGGGCAGGTTTTGACCCTTCCACCGCACCAATGATGTCATAAGCCAGCGCGTGAAATGTTCGCGCCACGATGGGCTCACCGGATCGCGCCTTAACCCGTTCTGACATTTCCGCGGCAGCATTCTTCGCAAATGCCAGCAGCAGGATTTCGTCCGGTTTCCGGATTCCGGCTTTGACCAGATAGGCTGCCTTGGCGGTAATCACGCTCGTCTTTCCCGATCCGGCGCCGGCTAGCACGAGGGTCGCGTCCTCATCCACCACAACAGAAAGACGCTGCTCAGCCGTCAGCGGCTTGCTTTCGATGGTGTCAAAGAACTGTTCCCAGCGATCCAGTTCAGCAGCGACAAAGACCGATATCGCAGTTGCTCGGGCCGCCCGGGGATCAGCCACGAACTTGCGTACAAGGGTCACCCGCTCTGCCCGATCCGTCCCGATTGCTTCTGCCTTTAGCTTCGACAGAAGCTTGGCATCCAAGGACCGCGCATCTTTCAGAACCGGCGCTAGACGGCAGGCCGCAGGATACCGGCCCGGTCGCGCCAAGCCGGAAACAGCGGCATGAAGCCGGTCGAACCGTTGCGCTTCCCGATCAAAAGCACCCGTGTTGAAGCTGACCCACGCAGTCTGGACGGTGTCGGCAAAGGCGCGCGCATCGGCATGATCGGTACCGCGCAAGATGACATCTCTATTTGCGGACACCTGCAAAGACAGCGTCGTTCCAAGTAGGCCCTTCCGAAGGGCCGGTGCCTCGCCAATATCCGCCAAGGAAAGTGCTGCAGGCATGCTCCGCCCGGTGACCAAAAGATGATCACCCTTCAACTCAATGGCGCGCGCAGTCGTGCCAAAGGGGTTCAGGAATAACCCAAACAGTGGTCTTTGTTGTAGCCGAATCAATTGTATGCGCCCTGTGCCTTATTCCGGGCACCTTGCGCTTTGGCTCTTGGGAACTGCAACCTTTAGGAGACTGGTTTGGGGCGCGCAACAAGCTGCCGTTCGGGCGAAAGGTGCGCTGATTACCGGCGCTGTGTTGGTGTTCGAGCGCAAGTCGGGAGGCGATGTGACCATATAAGGCGGCCGAAATCACATACAGGGCGGTGCGTGGCGGTTGAGCGGTATTTTTTGCAGCGAGGCCCGCACATGCGTCCAAATGTGCAGGCCAGTTTTATCAAACAGTACCGCCGAGTGAGCCTTCCAAAGTCGCGAGCTCCTGCCCACCTGCCATCATGTCCTGCAACTCTTCTGGCGTCACGTCGCCCCGCGTTGCCGTGCCAAATGTCTTGCCCCGGTTCAGCACGGTAAAACGGTCGCCCACTGCCATCGCGTGACGCACGTTATGGGTGATGAACACGACCGAGATCCCCTGCTTGCGCACCCGGTCCACCGTTGCCAGCACGTTCGCCGTTTGTCGTACCCCCAGCGCGGATGTCGGCTCGTCCAGGATCAGCACCTTGGCTCCAAAATAGACCGCCCGCGCAATAGCGACAGTCTGACGCTCGCCACCCGAAAGCGTCCCGACCGCCTGATCCGGGCCACGCAGATTGATGCCCATAGCGCGCATTTCTTTCATGGTAACCTCGTTGGCCAGTTCATGGTCAAAGAACGGCAGGCCCATCCGGTGCTTTATCGGCTCGTTGCCCATAAAGAAATTGCGGCTGACCGACATCAGGGGGATCATCGCAAGGTCCTGATAAACCGTCGCAATGCCTGCCGCGATCGCCTCGCGCGGATCATCAAAGTGCATCGGCTTGCCTTCAAAGCAAATCTCGCCGCGGGTCGGCTTGTGCACGCCGGACATCGTCTTGATGAAGGTCGATTTGCCCGCGCCGTTGTCACCCAAAAGGCAGTGACATTCGCCCGGAAAGAAATCTACCGTCACGCCATTTAGCGCAATGACAGAGCCGAAGTGCTTTTCGATATTGGTCATGCGGATGATGGGTTGCATCAGCGTTCTCCCGTGATCAGGCGGCGAATATAGGTGTTCAAAATGACGGCCAGCAGCAGGATCACCCCAAGAAACACGCGGAACAATGACGATTCGACCCCGGCAAAGAACAGACCTTGTTGTACGACGCCAAAGATCAGCGCCCCCAGGGCCGCACCGATCACTGACCCGTAGCCGCCCGTGAGCAGCGCGCCGCCGATGACCACCGCAATGATCGCTTCAAATTCCTTTAGAAGGCCGCGGTCAGCACCAGCGGACCCGAATTCCATCACCTGGCAGACGGCAAAGACCGTGGCGCAAAAGGCGGTGAACATGAACATCAGAATTTTGACCCGCTCCACCGGCACACCGACATAGCGCGCGGCCTGCGCGTCGCCGCCTGCCGCAAAAATCCAGTTCCCGAAACGGGTGCGGGTCAGAACGATATGCCCGACGATCACGAGTCCCAGCGCCCAGATGATCAGCATCGGAATCCCGTCAACGACGGGCTGCCCCGCCTTGTTGCCGCGCTCAAAGACCGAAATCATGCCAATATCGCCCAACCAGGCGAAGAACCCCTTCAAGACTTTGCCGCCAAAAATCGCGGCAAGCCAGTCGCCCTCCGCCGCCTCGGTGATACCGCCGATGATGGTCTTCCGTTCCAGCGTTTGCGGAATGAATATGGTAAAGCCGCGCAGGATAAACAGGGTCGCCAGCGTCACGATAAAACTCGGCAAGCCAGTGCGCACGACGATGTAGCCGTTCAGTGCCCCCAGCGCGATGCAGATCGCAAATGTCACAAGGATCGCCATCCACATCGGCCAGCCTAGCGTCACACCGAAGATGGCGATCATCATGCCTGCGAAACCGATCATGGATCCGACGGACAAGTCGAACTCTCCTGCGATCATCAGCAGACAGGCCCCGACGGCGATAATCATGAACTGCGCCGAAACGACAGACCAGTTCAACACGCCGGTGGAACTGAACATCCCGCTATCGGAAGCGGTGAGCAAGAAGAAGGTAAAGACAGCGACACAGCCAACCATGCCCCCTAACTCCGGGCGGATCAGGGCGCGTCGCAGGCGCGACATCTCCTTGATACGTTCGTCACTATTGGTTGCATCAGTCATGATACGGCACACTCCGACAAGTATTTGGTGGGGGGATTAGGCGTGGACCGGGCGCGTCTGGCGCGCCCGGCGGTGTTTGGTCAGATCAACGGAATTCGCCTGCGAATTCTTCGACCTTGGCCAAACCGTCCTTGGTCACGAAACCGGGGCCGGAGTTGATGTTGTTGCCCGGCAGCACGCCGTAACGGTCATAGTTCGCCAGAATCACGACTGGCAGATAGGCCTGCAGAAAGGGTTGCTGGTCGATTGCCCATTTGATCACATCGGACTTCAGACCTTTGACGATGTCTTCGCCCAGATCGAAGGTGCCAAAATAGATGTCACCAGCCAGACCGTTCTCTTCCAACGCCAAAATCGTCGGATCGGCAGAGGTCGGCCCGAGGGTCAGCACCGCATCGGTGTCAGGATTGGCGGACAGATAGGCCAGCACGCGATTCTTGATCTCGGACGGGTCTTGGCCCGCGTCGATCATCTGGTTGCCGAGCTCAACTTCTAGACCATCAGCAAAACCCTGACACCGCTCAGTCGAGGACGGAGAGCTGATATAATGGTTCACGCACAGGAAACTGCCAACACCGTCACGCTTGGCGCGCTGGCCGGCTGCAAGGCCCGCGTCGTATTCCGGCTGACCGACATACATCAGCGCACCGACTTCAACCGCCTGAGCAGCCGTGCCGGAGTTCATGATTATCACGTCGATGCCTTGATCGACCGCCGCGCGAATCGGACCGCTTAGCACGTCAAAATCGGCCAGCGTTGTGATGATCCCATCAGGGTTCGATGCCGCGGCCTGCTCGATGATCCGCGCCATATCGGCAAGGTCACCGGATGGTGGATTGCGGTATTCCACGGTCACGCCCATTTGGTCGGCGGCCAGCGCTACGCCGTTTTTCACCGTGTTCCACCAGCTGTCACTGTCCGGTGCATGGCTTACCAGCACATAGTTCAGATTGTCGCCATGCGCCTCAGCCGTAACCGCCAGCGGCGCAGCGATGACCGTGGTCGTTAGCAATAATGTCTTCAACGTAAATGTCATGATTTTTCCTCCCAGAAACGCCAGTTCTTCGTTGCAAAGGCAGGCCTCCCCCACCCTTGCCGCTAAGGAAAGCACGAAACGATTCACTTTGCAACCGGTTGCAAAAGATGTGCGCTATCTTTAGCGTGCAGGACAATCGGCGATGAGGTAAACGCCCATTTTAATCTTAAAAGGAATGGTTTGGACACATGGTCGCAACGCTGAAGGATGTGGCGCTCCGCGCGGGGGTCTCAACATCAGCCGTCTCGCGCGCTTTCACGGATGGCGCATCCGTATCGGCCAAAATGCGGCGCAAGGTCGAAAAAGCAGCCGCAGAGCTGGGCTATAGTCCCAATTTCTTGGCTCGCAGTCTGACAACCCGCCAGACAAAGCTGATCGGATTGGTTTCCAACAACTTTCACAACCCGATTTTCCTAGAGGTTTTTGATCTGTTCACCCGCGGCCTGCAAGATCGCGGTTTGCGGCCCCTACTGGTCAATCTTAGCGATGAAACAGATCCCGAACATTCGGTGCGGATGCTGCAGCAATATTCGGTCGATGGCGTGATCGTCGCATCCTCTACCCTGCCGCCCGCCTTTGCCAAGGGATTCCGCGACAAGGGCATACCAGTGGTCAACACCTTTGGCCGCTATGCGAGCAGCCCCGACGTGCATGTCGTCGGCATCGACAACGCAGTCGCCGGCAGCGTCGCGGCCAAGACCATGATCGCCCGCGGCTACAAGCGCCTTTCCTTCCTTGGCGGGCCTGAAAGCGCGACCTCGACCATGGACCGGTTCCGCGGCTTTGCCGAAGAAATCGCCAAGCACGCGGATGTGACCTGCACACACTCTTTTGCCGCCGCGTATACCTTTCAGGCCGGGCGCGCTGAAATGCTGCGCCTGCTGGAATCCGCCCCGGCGGAGGCCTATTTTTGCGGTGACGACGTGCTGTCCATCGGCGCGCTTAGTGCGATCAAGGACAAGGGCCTGACGGTGCCAGGGGATATCGGCATTATCGGGCTGAACGATATGGAAATGGCTAGCTGGGAAAACATCAACCTGACGACGATCCGGCAGCCAATCCGCGAAATCGTGGATTCATCTGTGGAGCTTATGGTCGCGATGATGGATCAACCGGACCGCTATCCAGAGGCGCGGCTATTCCCATGCCGCGTCATTGAACGCGGGACCCTGCGGCCCCGCGTTCAGGCTGATTAGCGGAACATCGGCGGTCGCGCATCGACCCAGGCGCCGTCCGCCTTGGCGGACTCTACCGCCGCATAGACAGCCGCCATCGACCGCAAACCATCCGGTGCCAGCGGCAGACCGTCGCGCGCCTCGCCGTTGATCGCGTCGGCCAGATCGCAATAGATATTGGCGACAGCCAGCGGGAAACCTTCGGGGTGGGCGATGGAAACGCGGGACAAGCGCTGCGCATCGGGATGCAGGCCGCCCTCACCCTTTTCGATGATCTGCGTGCGGCCGCCGACGGGGGTATAGATCAACTGGTTCGGCTGCTCTGACGCCCAGCGAAGCCCGCCGGTTTCGCCAAAGACCTGGATATCGAACCCGTGCTGCCGCCCGATCGCCACTGAAGAGGTCCAAAGCCTGCCAACCGTGCCGCCCGTCATGCGGAAATTGACCATCGCGTCGTCCTCTAGCACGCGGCTGGGAATGGTGGAGGCAAAGTCAGCCGACAGCTTTTCAACCGTATCATCGCAGATAAATCCCGCCATATGCAGCGCGTGAATGCCGCAATCGGCAAACTGGCCCGACACACCCGCCATCGCCGGATCATAGCGCCAGCGCACCCGCGGATTGTTCGCATCCCCCGCATCGCCGTGGTGACCGTGGCTGAAGTTCGTGACCACAAGGCGGATCTTGCCGATCTCTCCGGCGCGAACCATGGCGCGGGCCTGCCGGATCATCGGGTAGGCAGAGTAGCAGTAGTTCACTGCACAGATCTTGCCGCTGGCCTTGGCAATGCGGACAATCTCTTCGCCCTGTTCGACGTCCATTGTCATCGGCTTTTCACATAGCACGTTAAAGCCGGCCTCTAGGAAGGCTTTGGTGATCTCAAAGTGCGTCGCGTTGGGCGTCGCAACCGTCACCAGATCGACGCGGTCAGCGCGATTGCGTTCACCGGCAAGCATTTCGGTCCAGTCGCCATAAGCGCGGTCTGCCGCGATCCCAAGGCGCTGGCCGTAGGCCCGCCCCTCTTCGGCGCGGTGATCCAGCGCGCCAGCTGCGAATTCAAACCGACCATCCGCCTGTGCGCCCAAACGGTGCGCTGGTCCAATCTGGCTACCTTCGCCGCCGCCGATCATGCCCCACTTTAGTTTTGTCATGCTGTGTTCCTAAAAGCCGATGGATTGCAGATATTCACGATTGGCGCGCGCATCTTCCAGCGGCGTGCCGGGGACAGACGGGTCACAGTCCTGCTCGACCGTGCACCACCCCTCGAAGCCGGCATCGATCAGGCGTTGGCGCACCGCAGGAAAGTCCACGTCGCCCTTGCCCAAGTTGCAGAAAATGCCCTGCCCGCAGGCTTTGTAAAATCCGGTGCGATTGGCGACGACATCCGCTTTGACCAAAGGATCGATGTCTTTAAAATGCATATAGGAAATCCGGTCCATATGCCGGTCCATGAATGCAATCGGATCGTAGCCCGCATAAGAGTGATGGCCGGTGTCAAAGCAGATTTTCAAGATGCTTTCGTCCACCTCGTCCAGAAGCCGTTCCAGCTCTGGCTCGAAGTCGATGAAACCTGCCGCATGGGCGTGGATGCCAACGGTCAGCCCGTATTCTTCGGTGCCGATCTTGGCGATCGTCGCCAGCCGATCACGAAAGGCGGTCCATTCGGCATTATCCATCTGCTCTGCCTCGGCAGCGCGGCCCGCCGTCGGGGCGCGGCGGGGAGAGATACTGTCAATCAGCACCAGATGCTGCGCGCCGTGCGCTGTCAGTGCCTTGCAGGTGCGGTGGCTGGCGTCCAGCACGTCATCCCATTTGGCGGGATCGTGAAAGGCGCGGAACACGACACCGCCGATGATTTCCAACCCACGCTTGGCCAGCTCAGGTGCCAGTACGGCGGGGTCTTCGGGCAGATAGCCGATTGGGCCAAGCTCGATCCCCTTATACCCCGCCTGAGCGCACTGATCCAAGACCGACTGCCAGGTAGGATAGGCCGGATCACTGGGAAATTCGATGCCCCACGAACAGGGCGCATTGCCGATCTTGATTGTCATATTGATGCCTTTCGAATGCTAAACAGAGGCGACGTCGACCCAAGCGCCAGCAAGGGATGACTGCATCGCCGCCGCGACAACTTGGTTGACCGCCATGCCGTCCTGGAACGTCGGCCAGACGGGCGTGCGGGTTTCGATTGCACGCAGGAAATCGCGCGCCTCGATGATGATCTGATCCTGATATCCGGTGCCATGCCCCGGCCCCTGACAGAAGGGTTCATAGTCCGGATGCGCCGGACCGGTCAGGATTTTGCGGAATCCGCGGATCGCCTCGGGCTCGTCCGCGCTATAGAACCACAGCGCGTTCTGATCCTCTTGGTCGAACCGAAGCGCACCTTTTGTACCAGTTATTTCATAGGCATAGCCCATCTTGCGGCCATGGCTGATCCGGCTGAAATACATCTGCCCCATCGCCCCATTGGCAAAGCGGCACATCATCTGCCCGTGATCATCATTGGTCACATCACCCCCCGGACGGGTGGCGTGAACAGTCTCTATCATGGCGCTTAGCGCCGTGATCGGACCAATCAGCGCCAGCGCGCCATTGATCATATGCGGGGCCAGATCGCCCATGGTGCCGTTCGCGCCGCCGCTGGTGCGCCAAGACGCTGGCTGCTGCGGGTCCGCCAGAAAATCCTCTGTATGCTCGCCGCGAAACCATGTGATGTCGCCGATCGCACCCTGCGCGATCAGCTTGCGGGCAAACTGGCTGGCAGGGGTGCGGATATAGTTGAAGCCGGTCATGCTGATCTGGCCCTGCGCCGCCGCGACCATTGCCCGGCTCTCGGCCAGCGACGCACCGAGTGGCTTTTCGCAAAACACCGGCTTGCTCAAGGCAAAAGCGGCCGCTGCGATTTCCTGGTGCGTCTCTTGCGGCGCGGCGATGATGACGGCTTCGACCTTAGGGTCATTCACCAGCACCCGCCAATCATCCGTGCCCCGCGCAAAGCCGTAGGCCTTGCGGTAGCGCTCGGCAGAGGCGGGCGTGCTGGCGCAGACCATTTCCAGACGTGGGCGCAGGGCCGTATTAAAGACCGCCCCGACTGCCGACATCGCCACCGCATGGGCCTTTCCCATGTATCCGCCGCCGACAATCCCGATGCCTATTTCCGTCATCCCGCCCCCTGTACCCGAATTAAAGTTTGCAACCGGTTGCAAAACTTGTATCCTTGGAGTCGATAGCGCGCAAGATGCAATCGCAAACGAACCCTTGATGATTGAAAAGCAGGCAGATTATGAACGAGACGGTAAAGCTGACAACGGCGCAGGCGATCATCCGCTTTATTGCCAATCAGTATATCGAAATTGACGGCAAGGAGATGCGGATTTGCGGCGGCGGCTTCGGCATTTTCGGCCACGGCAACGTCACCTGTCTGGGCGAGGCGCTTTACGAAAACCGCGCTGCGCTGCCGCTTTATCGGGGCCAGAACGAACAGGGCATGGGGTTCGCCGCCGCCGGCTATGCTAAGCAATGGCTGCGCCGCCGCTTTATGTTCTGCACCGCCAGCGCCGGTCCCGGGACAGCGAACCTTCTGACCTCTGCCGCGCTGGCCCATGCCAACCGCTTGCCGGTTCTGATGCTTTGCGGCGATACCTTCATCACCCGCCTGCCCGATCCGGTGCTGCAGCAGCTAGAGCACTTCGGCAATCCGGCGCTGGGGGTGAATGACGCCTTCAAGGCCGTCTCTCGGTTCTGGGATCGCATCACCCATCCGGCGCAGATCCTGCAATCTTTGCCAGCCGCCTTTGCGACCATGCTGGACCCCGCCGACTGCGGCCCCGCCTTCATCGGCCTGCCGCAAGACGTGCAGGGCTGGACCTATGACTACCCCGCCAGCTTTTTCGCCAAGCGCGTACACCGCATCCGCAGCCAAGCCCCCGATATCGCAGAGATCGAGGAAGCCGCCGTAATCCTGAAAGCCGCCAAGCGCCCCGTCATCATTGCGGGCGGCGGCGTGCAATACGCCGGTGCGGTCGATGCACTGATCGATTTTGCCACGCGGCACAACATTCCAGTGGTTGAAACCATCGCAGGCCGCGCGAATTTGACCCAATCGCACCCGCTCAACATCGGCCCCGTCGGCGTCACCGGATCGGACAGCGCCAATACCGTGGCGGCGCAAGCCGATGTGATCCTTGCCCTCGGCACCCGGTTGCAGGACTTCACCACCGGATCATGGACGGCCTTTGCAAAGGACGCGCGGATCATCGGCCTGAACGTCGGACGTCACGATGCGGCCAAGCACCTGTCCCTGCCCGTGGTGGGCGACGCCAAACTGGGCCTTTTCGCTCTTGGCGAGGCACTGTCCGGATACCGCGCGCCCGATGACTGGACCATGAATGCCCAGACAGAGCGCGCCAAGTGGGTCGCCTATACCGACACGATCACCACCCCCGGCAATGGCCCGAATTCCTATGCGCAGGCGATCCGCGTGGTTAACGATCTTTGCGATTCCCGCGACCGCGTCGTCGCAGCCGCGGGTGGCCTTCCCGCCGAGGTGACAGCACATTGGCAAACCAAAGAGCCCGGCACCGTCGACGTGGAGTTCGGATTTTCCTGCATGGGCTACGAGATTGCAGGCGGTTGGGGCGCGCGGATCGCGCAATTCGAACGCGAGCCTGACCGAGACACCATCGTCTTTACCGGCGACGGGTCTTATTTGCTGATGAACTCCGACATCTACTCCTCGGTTTTGACGCAGCGCAAGCTGATCATCTGCGTGCTGGATAACGGCGGCTTTGCGGTGATCAACAAACTGCAAAACAACACTGGCAACGAGAGTTTCAACAATCTGCTGGCCGATTGCCCCACGATCCCCCACCCCTTCGCCGTCGATTTCGAGGCGCACGCCGCCGCGATGGGTGCCAATGCCGAAACCGCTGCCAACCCTGCGGAATTTGCCGAAGCCTTCAAACGCGCGAAAGCGGCCGATAAAACAAGCGTTATCGTTATGAAAGTGGACGCCTACGACGGCTGGACCACCCAAGGCCACGCCTGGTGGGAGGTTGGCACCCCACATATCAGCAACAGCGCAACCGTCACCGATAAGCACCAAGAGACCGAGGCCGCGCGCAGCGCCCAGCGGGCAGGCATCTGATGACCGTTCTAGAGGGTATCAGACGCAACGACTTCGTCGTCATCGGGCGCGTCGGGATGGACCTGTTCACTGACCCCGGCGTCACGACAGAGGATTCAACCCAGTTCACGGCCGATATGGGCGGCTCCTCTGCAAATATCGCGGCGGGGATCGTCAAGCTCGGGGGCCGCGCCGCACTTGTCACGACTGTATCGGACGACGCCATCGGCAGCTTTTGCCTGTCCAAGCTGGACCACTACGGCATTGACCGCCGCCATGTTCGCTGCGTCGGGGGCGAGGTCCGCAACTCCCTCGCGATCTACGAAAGCCGCACCGAGGGGCACCGCAACGTCATCTATCGCAACAACGCGGCAGACTTCGAGATGACGACCGAGGACGTCGCCGCCCTTGACTACAGCCGCTTTGGCGCACTGGTCACCGCTGGCACGGTCTTTGCCGCCGAGCCATCACGCAGTGCCAGTTTTCACGCCTTCGATCTGGCGCGAGCTGCAGGCCTGCCGATTATCTTTGACGTCGATTACAGACCTTATTCATGGCCCTCGGCGCAGGTCGCCTCTGACGTGCTGTCCCGCGCGGCGGACCTGTCTGATGTGATCGTCGGCAATGACGACGAATTCGGCTTCATGGCTGGTAGCAAGGACAAGGGTCTAGCCAAAGCCCGCGATCTGGCCGCGACGACCGCCAGCATCGTCGTCTACAAAATGGGCGAACACGGCGCGATCACCTTTACGGATGGCAAGGAATATCGCACCGGAATCTATCCCGTCACCGCACTGAAACCCACCGGCGCTGGTGACAGTTTTATGGCCGGATTTCTGACATCCCTCGCGGATGGTCACGATATGCAGACAGCTATTCTGCGCGGATCAGCCTGTGCCGCCATCGTCGTCGCCAAACCCGGCTGCGCCCCTGCAATGCCGTACCCTGCCGACCTCACCTCATTTCTGGCCGAACACCCTGGCCCCACTGCACCAAACGAAGGATAAACCATGCATATCGCCCCACATGACAACAAGAACGTTCCCATCGTCGATGCGGACGATCCCACGGTGCCGCTGAACTATTTTAATATCGTTAAGCTCAAAGCAGGCGAAGCCTTTGAGTATCAGGTGCCGGGTTATGAAACCTGCATCGTACCTGCGACCGGCACCGTCGATGTCAGCGTCGAAGGCGTAGAGTTCAAGGCTCTGGGCAACCGCACAGCGGACGTCTGGGACGGAGAGCCGGAAGGTGTTTATGTCCCCGTCGGTGCCAAGGCGACCATTGTTGCCACCCGCGACACCGAAACCTTTATCGCCGGTGCGAAATACGACAAGGTGCTGGACCCGTTCGAGGTCCGCGTGGCCGAGATCGACAAGGTGCAATACGGATCGGATGACACCAAAACCCATCGCAAGATCAAGCACATCCTTGGTCAGAAACAGAACGGCAAGGTCGGCCGCCTTCTGGTCAGTGAATTGTTCACCGTGGGTCAGGGCGGCTGGTCTGGCTTTCCGGCCCACAAGCATGACACCGACAACCTACCGCATGAGACTCGCCACGACGAAACCTATAACTTCCGCTTCCGCCCCAACCATGGGTCCGGTGTGCAGATCCTGCAGCGCGAAGAAGGCAAGCCAGGCGACGCCTACCAACTGATGGACGGCTCTACGATCATGATCGACAAGGGCTACCACCCCTGCGCCGTCATGCCGGGGTACGAAATGTATTACTTCACCATCCTTGGCGGCCTGTCGCAGCGCAGTCTGGTGCAATATTTCCAGCCGACCCATGCCTATCAGATCGAAACAATCCCCGGGATCAAAGATATGGTGGCCAAGTTCAAATGACCCTCGCAACGCTGGCAGATGTCCTGCAACCCGCCTTGAAAGGCCACTATGCGGTCGCGGGGCTGGTCACCCTGGGCTGGGAAGACATGGTCGCCTATGTCGCGGCGGCAGAGGCCGAAGGCTGCCCTGTTATCCTGCAGGCTGGCCCGTCCTGCCGCGCCCATACGCCCCTGCCCGTCTTGGGCAAGATGTTCCGCTATCTGGCCGAGCAAGCCAGCGTCCCCGTAGTGGCCCATCTGGACCACGGCTACACGATGGAAGACTGCCGCATCGCGCTCGATAGCGGCTTTACCTCGCTGATGTTTGACGGCTCTCGCAAACCGCTGGCGCAGAACATTGCAGAGACTGCCGCAGTCGCCGACATGGCCCATGCGGCTGGCATTTCTTGCGAAGGAGAGATCGGCTTTGTCGGCTACGCCAGCGGCGAGGGCTCTCTTGGTACCGATCCCGCCGAAGCGGCGCAATTTGCCCGAGAGACAAACGTTGATGCCATGGCGATTTCGGTCGGGAACGTGCATTTGCAGCAGGACAAGGAAGGCGGTCTTGATCTGGACCGCATCCGCGCGATCGAGGCGGCAACCACAGTGCCTTTGGTCATCCACGGCGGATCGGGCGTGCCATTGGCGCAGCGCCGCGCCTTGGCCACCGGATCACGGATCTGCAAATTCAACATTGGCACCGAATTGCGCATGGCTTTCGGGCAGGCGCTTCGCGATGCCGTCAATGCAGACCCGGACCGCTTCGACCGCGTCACGATCATGAAAGACACCCACGCGCCACTTGTCGCTGCCACCCGTCAGGTCTTGCGCGTCTTCAAACCCACAGGAAAGTCAGAATAATGCTACGGATTGGAGTTCTAGGCTGCGGACGGATCGGACGGGTCCATGCTGCCTCTATCATGCGGCTGCCGGATGCGGCATTGGTCGCCGTATCGGACGCCTTCGCACAAAACGCGCTGGACCTTGCCACGCAGACTGGCGCGCAGGTTCGCAGCAGCGACGCGATCATCGAAAGCGACGATATCGACGCGATCATCATCTGCACCCCGACGGACACGCATTACGATCTGATCCATGCGGCCGCCAAGGCGCGCAAGGCGATTTTTTGTGAAAAGCCGGTGGATATGTCAGCGGACCGCATCCGCGATTGCATCAAGGTGGTTGAGGCATATGCCGTTGACTTCATGACCGCCTTCAACCGCCGCTTCGATCCAAATTTTGCTTCCGTCCACGCCCGTATTCAGGCCGGAGAGATCGGCAATGTCGAGCTCGTCACGATCCTGTCCCGCGACCCTGCCCCGCCGCCCATCAGCTATATCAAGACCTCAGGCGGCATCTTTCGCGACATGATGATCCATGACTTCGACATGGCGCGGTTCTTGATGGGCGAAGACCCGGTGCAGGTGTTTGCCACCGGATCAGCCTTGGTCGATCCAGAAATCGGCGCCGCTGGCGACGTCGATACTGCCGCCGTCATCCTCACCACGGCCAGTGGCAAGATCTGCCAGATTTCGAACTCGCGCCGCGCGAGTTACGGCTATGACCAGCGGATCGAGGTGCATGGCGCGGCAGGTCTGCTACGCGCGCAAAACGTTCTGGAAGACACGGTCGAAGTCGGCAATGCAGCAGGGTTCCGCCGCGCGCCGACGATGAACTTTTTCCTTGAACGCTATGAGCGCGCCTATCTGGCCGAAATGGCGCATTTCGTTGCGGCGGTCACGGCTGGTACTCCCCTGTCCTCGACGATCACCGACGGGCTGCAGGCGCAGCTGATGGCCGATGCCGCTACGCTATCCTTGGCAGAAGGCCGGCCTATCACGATCTAGGGTGGACCTATCAACCGCAAGTCAAGACTGCGGCTGATATCGGGCGGGGATGCGGACGCGCCGCATGTCCCGCCCATGTCAGTCTTGTAGATCTTGCTCCAGACAGTTTTCACGTAAGGAAAAGCGGTCTGACCGCGTGCTTCCAAGCCTTACGTACAAACGCCGAAAGCCACCCTAGGGTGGCGTGTTCGACGTTGCTGGTTACGGGAGCACGCATTGCACTTTGGCGAAAACAGTTCTGTTCGCGCCGGTCGTGCGATAGGCGCGGGGCCAGCGGGGGCGGGCGCTCAGTGCGCCCTGCCCCACCGGCGCCGATCAGGAGTTCGACGCGTCCGCCGCGACTTGTTCTTGCGGCATAGCTTTCGCTGCCTTGCCGTCGGCAGCCGCCTTGGTCTCGGCGGCGATCTTTGCCTCAACGCTCTCTTTTTCAGCCTCGGCAATGGCGTCTTCCTCGTCCGCCTCGATATGCATCTCATCAACGATGGCGTCGCGCAGGGCGTGCATCGCGATGCGGCGACGGTTGGCTGGCGTAGCGACCCGCTCGAGGGCAAAGAAGAACGCCTCGACGGCATCCTCATTCAAGGCCGCGATGAAGTCAGGCATCGTGTCGGCAACCGCCTTCATGATCAGTCGATCCTTGTTATCGGACCTCTTGAGGTCTTTGCCCAACGCCCGATACAGCGTCTGGACGGCGCGGTCCGTTGTCGATGAGGCCGTCGGCACGGCGATCTGTGCGCGCTCCTTACGCGCAGCTTTGGGGGAAGCGAGTGCGGGGTTCAGAAACTGTGTCATTGTATCGTCCTTGTTTGTGTTTAATGGACCGGATCAAGCGTTTCCATCGTGGTGCGCTCTCCGGCTGACCGGAATATGTTGCGACCTCGTCCGACAAAATCGCGGTTTCGGGCAACTTTTTTCGCAAAACTGCACAAACCGCTGAAACGAAATGAATTTTTTATTCACGACGCGGCTTTTCGGAGCTCTTCCCATCCTGCTTTTCGTCGACCGAAGCTGGATTCGCGCGCTGCTCGAGCCGCCGCATAATCGCGGGAATCGTCTGACGGATCTTGGCGACGAGCGTGCGGGTGTCCTTCGGAAGCAAGGTAGCTGCCTTTGCGATCAACTCATCGGCTTCTGAGACCTGCTGCATAGCATCAGCAACCCCGGCCGCAGCCTCGGCCTCCGCCGTCGTCCGCGCCTGCCCGAACAGCCGTTGCCACGCACGACCAAACACTCCCGAAGCACGAGCGAAGCCACTTGGCGACCGCTTGCGTAACGCATCAAGCGTCGGCGATGCCGTCGCAGTCTCTTGGGCCGCCGGGGCCTCAACCAAGCCAGGCTGATCGTCGATTTCATCCGGGACGAATGTGCCTGACGCCACGCCTTCGGCAATGGCGAGAACGGTCTCGGCCTCGTCCTCTCGCTCCTGAACACGTGCGGCTCGTGCCTCCAAAGCATGCCGTTCCTCATTCAGTGTCGACGCCTCGGCCTTCAGGCGAAGCTCTTCCTTCCTCCGCCACTCCCAGGTCTTCGCATGACGCCGGCGCTTGGGAGGGGTTTGTCCGGTGTCTCGCGCCTCGCGGATCGCCGCAGCCGTGCGCTTACCCCGCACCAGTCCAAGACCCGCAAACCACTCACCGACGCTGTCCTGCGCAGCCTCGTAGTTCTCGATCATCGGGTGAATGGATGGTTGAAGCATCCGACGTGTTGCCGTTGCCGTCAGCACTTTCGCTTTCGGCTTCGCGATCTCCACAGTTGTCCGTGGCATAATCACCGCGTGGATGTGGTAGGCAGCCTCGTCACGATCAGCCCGAGCGTGGATGACGTTGTCGCCGAAGTTATCTTTCAGCCAAGCGACTGCATGCACACCAAACTCGTTCTCCCGTGACTCTTGATCGACACCGAAGAACTTGGCGTCCTCCGAGAACCAGTCCTTGTTGACCGTAAGGATGACCTCTCGCATGGGGCCGTGGCGTGTTGGCCGCCACGGCTGTTTCGGTCCCTCGACGATACGTCGCTCGATGTCTTTCTTCCGTTTGCGTTTCTCCAGCGACTCGAGCTCTGCCGTAAAGTTTTCGGTGGTCATCTCCCGGATCTCGGCAAGCGCTGTTGCCGCCCAATCTTCGCTGCCGATCAGGGGCGGACCGTTCAGTTCAGTCCGATTGCGATCAACGTGGCTGAGATCACCGCCTTTCCGGAGACGGTGAGCTTCGTAGCCACCAAGCTGATGCGGGTAGAGCCCCTCGAACCGCAGCACGACGGGGTATTCTATCTTGAAGCTTCCACCGTCCATCTTTGACCTCCTGAACCGAGTGAGTTCAGGAGGTGGGATGATATTACACGACGCCCTAACTGGCACGTTGGCGGGCGGTCGTTAAATCAGCTGACAGATGATCAATTCAAGTGTTGGAGCATACATGGTTCGGATCACCAGCCTGTGCGTTAGGGCGAGATCACTGCTTCCAGCCCATGCAGACGGTCGCCCTGTCAGGATGCAGCCTCGCAGAGTTCCACAAAGCTGTCGTTCGATTGGAACCACTGCAAGAAGCCACCCATTATAGTTATGATCCAGGCCAATGCCGGCAAATGCAGGCGCCGCACGGAAATCAGCCGGGACGGCAGCATGTTAATCCCGCAGGGCGGAGACCGGTCTGAGTGCGGCGCGGGATGGTATCGAAAAGAACGTTATCAACTGATTCTCTATCGCGTAGGGCAAAAGTCCTTGCGCCGAACATCTCGTTATCGGCACTATCCACGTGAACTAGATCGAGCATGGGGAAGTGACTTTGCAGGACCCGGCTTACAAGCTCAAGCTGTTTCAGGGCGGCATCCCCGTGTGCTTGGGAACAATGATTGTCGCACGTGCGCTGCACAAATTTGAAATCTGAACGCGCGAACTCAACGGATGGTAGGGAATAATGGCAACAGAGACAATTGTGTACGTAAACCATGCGTGGATGACACACTACAGAGGGCCTAAGGGGGACAAGGCCGAGGGCAATTTCGGCTTCTTAAAGACAAACGGCATTGCTCACGAATCGTGGAACTTCGAACCGATCAGGGGGAAGGTCTATGGCTATGTGCCCCGTTCTGCTAAAATCAACATTTCTCGGCTGGGGGCAAAACGCGGCGACGCCGCAGTGGATGGCGTGACAGTTGTTTGGATTGCCCGAAATCCACGAACCAAGAAAACTGTAATCGTCGGCTGGTTTCGGAATGCATGTATCCACAGAGAGGCCGAGCATCGACGCCTAGAGCGTCTGTCAGGTTTCGATGTCGGATATCAGATCGAAGCCGCCGACGCCGACGCGGTACTTCTGCCAATCGATGCTCGTTCATTCATTATTCCCACAGCAAAAGAGCCTGGAAATTTGGGCCAAAGCCCAGTCTGGTACGGCAAAGGCGAAGCCTTCAATAGAGAGGTCGCTGAATACATCGGCCGAGGCGGGCGACGCGGCAAACAAACAACCAAATCTCCAAGACAGACTGACCCAGAGTTACGCCGTAAAGTGGAACAGGCCGCGATTAACCACGCGATTGCCTATTACGAATCAGAAAAGGGCGGTTCTCACAAAGTAGAGTCAGTCGAGAAAGACGGCGCAGGCTGGGACCTTGAAGCGTTTACCGAAGACGGCGTCTATCTCAAAGTCGAGGTCAAAGGACTTTCAGGCAAAGATCTCGTCGTCGAGTTGACGCCAAACGAATACGCGAAGATGCAATCACCTGAACACCGGACTGACTACATTATTTACGTGCTTCCGGAGGCGCTTTCGTCGAAGCCGATGGCATACATCTTTCGCCATGATGCCCTTCTGTCGAAGGGACGTGACCTGGTTTGGGTAACCGAGGACGGGCAACGTCTATGGATTCAGCCTATCATCGCGGCCCGGCTGTCAATTGCTTGACCAAGGGACACCCGCAAACGTTCACGAAATCGGCCCTTAACGGTCATTGGTTTGATTGGCAGTTCTGCATTGCAGCTCTCCAATAGCGGCCGTTGCGCGCGTCGTCGCGCAGCGGCCTGAACATAGCTGATGTGCATCTTCGGCCTCAAGCTGGCTGCTCTTCGTGCCATACCCTGATAGTTCGAGTAAGTTGCGACAATGCAAAGCCACGGCTGTTTCTGATATCTAGCGCTGCAAAGTCTTCCGTGAATTTGACGGAACTTTCTCCATCCACGATGAATTCTATTCGCCCGCTCGAGTATTCGTCCTTTTGATCGTAATCAACGACTCGCCACCTCCCGAGGAACTCACCATCGCGAGTAACGACGTCACCTTGCGCCAGCTCTGAATCGTATCCGCTGTCCAACCACTCATCGTGGCCAACAAAATTTATGGGGTAGATGTAATCCATATTGGGCAGGTTAAGTTGTTCAATATTTGGCGCAAGTCGAAAAACTGCACTAAGGATGTCCGGCCAATGGCTGACTTTGGGATCATCATTCGATTTCTGCGGCTGCAACCCCTCCTCCGGGCGCCCGCCGCAACTGCAATTTTGGCTCACAATCGAGATATACTCGCGGTCGCCGCGATCTGTTACTTCAAGACATCAGAAGGGCGGATTCTTCGGCCATGTGAAGTTCCAGACTTTCTGAAGTGCCTGATCATATGGCTTTCCGCCACGCGCACTGGCCACGTATCCTTCGCCAGGAACACCGGTGTGTTTAGCGAAAACCAGTGCCTGCAAATGTGGATAGCCGTTCTCTCTAAGCCAAGCCTGCATCAAACCAAGAAACCAGCGAGCGCTGCGATGGTGAAGTCCTAGCATATCGGTAAGTCCCGTGTATGTGATCCGCTGATTCTTCCGAGCGCGGGCAATCTGGTCAATTTTTTTGTACATTTATTTTCTCCTGCGGCTCATAGAGAGGGAGGAGATCACGTAAGCCGCATGTCGTAGACCTCCTCCACCGAAGCGGGGGTTGGGTCAGCGGCCATCGGTTGATCCGACGGTTCGGCTCCTGATTTCACAGGCGGCTCTTATTGGGAGGCAATATTTGCTCCGGCCCTGATAACGCTACGATGTCACGACTTGGACAACTTACAAAAACGGCCCAAACCGGACCCCCGTCTTGTTGATCCTCGCCGCATTGCGGCTTCCTCGAACCGGACATTCGCTGTGGTCGCTCGTTTCTATTCTTATTCGGGGTCGGGTGGCGGGACATAGCCGCCGTGCAAGGAGGCCTCTTCAACTCAAGTGAGAGTGTGATCCATCTCATGCAAAACCCATCGAAGCGTCAAGCGGAAAGCCTTAGCTTCCGAAGTGGGTTCTATTTGGAACGGGACGAGGGCAAAGCCAGTGTTCCTATTGACGGCTGAATCGTGAGGGCGACATTCCCACCGATTATTCCCGCATCAACTGCGCTCCTACTTGGCCCAAAAGGAATACTGACATAGAATGACGCAAGAAGGAGAACTCCATGCCCTACCTACACGACCACAAGCTCTTCATCAGCCATGCTTGGAAATACAGTGATCGCTACGAGAGGGCTATTAAGTTTCTGAATGCCGCATCCAACTTCAAGTGGTCCAACTACTCTGTTCCCGAGGACAAAGCCTTCGAGGGCATGGGGTCTGAAGAATTAGGCGAGCAGATGAAGCGCCAAATTCGGCCAGTTCAGTGTGTGGTGATCGTTTCCGGCATGTATGTGAACCACAGTGGCTGGATTCAATACGAAATGAACTATGCAAAGCAGATCGGCAAGCCGATCCTCGGGATAAAACGTTGGGGTGAGCAGCGCAGTCCCCAGTCGGTCGTTGAATGCGCGGATGAGATGGTGGCGTGGAACTCTGCCTCTATTGTAGCAGCAATCCGCCGTCTGGTGCCCTAGATCATGTTTGAGTATCCGGCACTTTACGAGACTGCGGGCGACTTGTCCGCCGAGGCGCAGTCTGCTTATCTTTGGCTCATTCGAGCCGAATACGCTATGTTGTTTCTTGCTGCCGTTCTTTCGATGAACTGGAGCAAGGAACCAACCTTTTTCATTTTCTATGCCTTAGTTCTGCTCGCTTCGTTAGGAATTCTCATTTGCCGGAGTTGGACGAAACCCGAGCAGGATTGGTATAGAGGAAGAGCGCTTGCTGAGTCGATTAAGACATCTTCGTGGCGCTTTGTGATGAGGTCCAGCCCGTTTGAGGATGCGGCCTCCATTACCATACCGCGAGGGGAGTTCAGGGACCACCTTCTGGCCATATTGAAGGCCAATCGCTTCATCGGTGACAAAATGCCGCCTGACAGTGCTGCAAAGCAACAAATCCCGGCAAGCATGGAAGAAATACGGGCGCGTGACCTTAAGCAGCGAAAAGCGCTTTATTTAGAACATCGGATTAAGGATCAGCGAAATTGGTATTCGGTAAAGGCCGGTGCCAATAAACGGGCGAGCCGGCATTGGATGTTAGCGGGTATCGCAGCCTACGCGGTCGCCATTGTTTTGGCGCTTATTCGAGTTGAATACCCGAACTGGGAGCTCTGGCCTATCGAACCGGTGATTGTCCTCGCCTCCTCCTTCGTTGGCTGGACGCAAATCAAAAAATTCAATGAACTGGCGTCGTCATACACTCTTACCGCGCACGAAATCGGAATAATTCAAAATCGAATTGGGGAAATAGATGAAGAGGAGGATTTCTCTGAGTTTGTGAACGATGCGGAGCAAGCCTTCTCGCGGGAACACACCCAGTGGGTGGCGCGTCAGCAAGCGCAGTAGAGCGGTGCGCGGCGGACATGGAACCGCGCTGAGCGCGCGTAAGGGTGTTGTCCTTCAAAGTAGCTCTCCTGTCCGCCTTCAGCATCAATGACACAGAACTGAGGTTGTAGGTTGGCACGCTGCTGAAAAACGGTTCTGAAGAATTGCTTTCGTCGAGTTGCATGATGCCCATCGAGAGGGGCTTTCATAAGCTCGAAGAATGAGCGCAAATTGCCTCAGAGGCCGCTAACCGCGTCGCATCACTTTATTCCAATCGATGTCGTAACCTGCGGCTTCCAACTCCAGCGCCAGATTCTGCCGCCAGCCACCTCCCTCATCAAACGCGGTGTAGGCCACACCAACATAGTCTGAGGGAATCTCGATCTGCCCTTTGAGAAGTGCGAAAACCCGGTCACGACCTAGCCGCCCAACGAAATATCCAAGCTCGAGAATGACATTCTGACGCGCTCGGAATTGCATTTCTGCGGCATCCTTGACCCTCCCTTCATCGTCCGGAGTAAGTAGCACCACGGCGAAGCCAACATTGGCATAGGCGGCAAGCTTTTCTGGGATCGTCATGCCCTTGTTTGCCTGCTCATGTAGGATGACCGGATCTAGTCCGACGGTCGAGAGAAAGCGTGCCACGGTCTCGCGAGGTGCTTCGTCATGCCCATGAACGATGAAGACACGATGGAAATCATTCGGCTCAACTGCGAAAGTGTGCGCCGGTCGGAGTGATTCAACGTATGTCTTGAAGTCTCGAGCAAACGGGATGATGACGGCGGTTGTGACCTTTCGAATATTCGCGACGAACTTGTTTCCCGCATGATACCAGTGGTGGGAGAAGTTCAAAAACCAGCCGGCATCTTCGGCACCGCGGTCAATGATGTGAATGGCAAGGCCGAGTTCCTTCTGCCGATCTTTGGGCCAGTTCAACGTCGCGCTACCTATCATGGAACCGCCTTCATCCGAGTCGCTAACGAATGCGTCAAAATCTACGTCTGCCTTCAATTGCTCAGTTATCGCCCGGAGCGACTCGGAGTGGAGCGCCGCTGAGAGCCGCTGAATAGGCCGGTGGTATGTGTTATAGTCAGCGGACTGCAAATCAAGGACGGCATTGTTAACCTCGTTGAGAGCGGTTTTCAGACTCACTCTGAATCTCCATTATCCAAGCGAGCGGCAGCCGCTTTCTCCAGAATGGCGGTGCGCCCGCTTTCTTTGAGATCTTCTGCAATCTGTTGGACCAAATCATTCCGCTCATATCCGGCACATTTTGCGTCGATTTCTGAATAGAGCTTTTGTATAGCGCTCTCGATGCTGACCGGATCGGCCGCATCGAAATTTACAGAAGCCAGATCGCCATCGAGATCTGCTGCAACCTTTTGCGCCTCCTTCAACTTTCGCGAGAGCGCGTCCAATCCCTTGAGCATAACTTTCTCCTTTAGGCCGAACATAGGTGGAGCGGGGCGAGAGGGGAAGACAGCGAATTTCGGCCTACTTATTTTCACAGTTGAGACTGCGCAGATGCAGCGAAGGTCAGCTTTCCGCCCTTGTTGTCATACGGCTGCCTGAGACGAAGGTGCGCAGGTAAGTACTCACTAATCAGCTGGCACTCCGGCCCTGCGGGCCTGCGTTCCAGCTGTCGTTCGCCGGGGGCTCCGCCCCCGGACCCCGGCAGCGCTGTCGCGCCGCTCGGGTGGCGCTCCGCCCTCCCGAACCCGCCAAGGGCCTTCAGCCGGACCAAATAGTGCTCCGCCCCTCTGGACACCTGGGCAGGGTCGTCGTTCGCCACTCCCCCTGCACCCCCTGGCGTCTCCCGACGGGCTTGGGTCATTGTTCCGCACTCCCCCAAGACCCCCTGCTCCCGGAGGATGCCGCTCCACGCACACCTCCGAACCTCCCCCCACTCCCGGGCCGAGCGTTCCGCACCTCTCCCCGAACCCATCTCCGCTCATCAACCGATTGGGCCGAAAAATTCACCGCCTCGCAAGACTTGCCCGCTCCGCCTCAAGGTCCGCCACCCCGATTAATTCTATTGTTCGCCGCACTTGCTGGATCGCCGCTGCAACCACAGAAGGTCTCGGCAAAAAGGGCGGGAAGCCGACTTTAGCTGCGAACTCAAAATTCCATTTTACCCAAGACGAAAGCAGCCACTCATTGCCAAACCGCAGAATATGCCGTTCAGGCAAGTTAATTTTTGACTTAAACGGCTTATCTTGAGATAAGGCTGCTTGGCTTGTGGTTACCCCATCAAAATATATACCCCGATCTCTTTTGGCCTCGACATCCTTAGTCGGGTTGTCAACACTAACGACCTGATGGGTGGGTTGTTTTGATAGTCAAAAATAATATTGAAAGGTTTACGCTATGCCGGATGAAAAAATCTGTTTTGTTGTCATGGGTTTTGGAAAGAAAACTGATTTTGAATCTGGGCGTACACTAGATCTGGATGCAACATATGAAGCAATTATTCAGCCTGCAGTGGAAGAAAATGGTCTACGATGCATCCGTGCAAACGAAATACTCCATTCCGGTGTGATCGATACAAAAATGTATGAAATGCTTCTGAGAGCTGACTTAGTAATAGCTGACATTTCGACAGGCAACGTCAATGCAGTGTATGAGTTGGGTGTTCGTCATGCCCTTCGTCCAAAATCTACGATTGTAATGAAGGAATCTGTAGGGAGGCTACACTTCGATCTGAACCACGTTAATACATTTCAATACGATCATATGGGCGATGATATAGGGCACCGTGAAGCGGTGCGTGCAAAAGCTGAATTATCCACGTTGATCAAGGCATCTTTAGCTGAAACAAGTCCAGATAGTCCTGTTTACACCTTTATTCCAACGCTTAGAAATCCATTGCTATCTGATGAAGAGTACGAAGCCTTGCTAAATAGAGCAGAAGAATTAGAGGAAACTTATGTAGCTCACATTGAAAGGGCAGAAACTGCCGCGAAGGACTCAAAACACCTTGAGGCAGCAAAATACTTTGGCCTCGCTTTGAAAATGAGCCCGGGTGACTCATACTTAGTTCAACAGCTTGCCCTTCACACTTACAAGTCGAAATATCCATCCGCTTGGTTGTCGCTAGTGAAGGCCGCTGGGGTTTTGGAAGCCTTGTCTCCTAAACACTCAAATGACGCGGAGACCCTTGGTATTGCCGGGGCCATCCACAAAAACATGTGGTTTTTAAATGATGACATCGAGACCTTAAACCTAGCTCTCTCATTTTATGAAAGGGGCTTTGACCTTAGGGGGGACTACTACAACGGTGAAAATGCGGCAACTTGCTTCCAGATACGCAGTGAAGTTCAAGACGACTCTCGTGAGGCATTGTTTGATAGAATGTCAGCAAGAAAAATTAGAGCTGAGCTGGTTGTCCATTGGGAAAGTGTTGTTTTAGATGATGAATTTGATCAACGATCAGATCAGATGTGGATTTTCGCAACTCTAGCTAATTGTCTATTTGCTTTGGGCGAAACAGATAAGGCAAGCGAATATGAAAAACTGTTTATTGCCGAGGAGCCAGCTCAATGGGCCTTGGAAACCTATGCGAGCGGAAAGGAATTTGCATTGAGCGGCCTAGACAAAACCGAAACCGAAACCGATAATTAGTGCATTGTAATTGGAAGCTTGGTTAATGCCAACTATTGAGTAAAAGTTAAAATTGTTAGATCCCACTTCATTTCATCACTTCGTAGATTGACGTCTGGGTATGAGAGTAACGTTTTTAAGGAGTTATAATATGCCGACCTATAATATTTTTGTGAGCCATGCTTGGAGCTACAGTGAGCGATACCATGGTGTCATAAAACTTCTTAATACTGCAAAGGGAAAATTTTCTGACTTTGATTATGTTGACTACAGCGTACCAGCGCATGATCCACTCATTGACCCTAATGAAGAAGTAGGGAAGAGGAAGCTAACAGAACTTTTGAAGGCACAAATTGCTAAGGCAAGTTCAATTATCGTTCCTGCAGGTATGTATGTTAATCATCGTTACTGGATCCAAAAAGAGATTGATTTGGCAAAAAATGGATTTCAAAGTCCGAAACGTATTATTTCTATCCAACATCGATCGCAGCAAAGGTCCCCACAGAGTTTGATTGAATTATCAGATGTTGAAGCCAAGTGGGGAAGCACTTCATTAGCCAAGGCAGTAGCTGGGTTATCAGATTAATATTATTAAATACTATCTTTTTTTGGATTTAGTGTTTAAATCGTGATGTCTGATGCGTCCCGCTTACTCTCAACCATGAGGCACTTGACGAAAGTCAAAATCCTTCGCTAGCCCCCAATAGCGTTAGCTTCATTGCAAAATCTTTATGAAGGCTACTCTCCACAAACGAAAACTCATCAAGCATTTCATCCTCAAAACATGAACTGGAAAGGCTCCTTTTGGCAAGCTGCAACGAAGCAAAGCTTTTGCTTATCAAAGCCGGCTTGGGGCCGGCAGTTCTTGAATGCAAAACAATTGGGCTGATCCGAACACGAATCCCACGTTCCCAGCGCTCAATATCATTGAAGTCCCCAAAGAATAGTTAATCCATCGGTGGGATCACATTGAGGCTGTCAATCTTTTTGCGTAATCGCTCTTGCCACGACGCGCCGACCGCAGACTTTCCATGGCAAACGTCAAGAAAACGTTTCATGCGATCATTCCCCCAAATTGCCATAACCTTACTCCAGTTTTGTTCTACGCCTTCATATGCACGGCGGCGAATGCCAACTTCTAGCGCTTCGACACTTTCTAGAACAATATCGAGATTTTCAGGACATAGCTCTGTAACGCTATTTACAAACCTGCGCTGAGTTCCAACATCGTCATTATTGTTAGCAATTTGAGCAAGTTCACGAAGCAGATCATCCTTCATCGGCAACGGAACCAGAGATGGCAAAATGCTAAATCCAAGCCTTTGCACGCCTTGCTCATCTGACCTGCAAATGTCCAAAAGAAAATCTTCGTCCCTGAGGTTCTCTAGTGCCAATCGCTTGATCGCTGTTTTCCTAGATAACTTGTTTTCTTCTAGCTCGTCGGTTGCCAAGGAAATTAGTTGTTCAATTTGACGTTCTGTGAGCTTTCCTGATTTTGAGAGAGATGCTAGCATCGTGGCTCGCTGATTTCGAAGAGTTAATACTTTTATCCCAAATCCGAAAATGTGCGAGAGATTTCCTCGGAGCTTATCGGCAAATGTATCGTAACCAAATGTGACGACAGTGAATTCATTTATAGACATTTTACGTAATACATCAATCATGAGTTGATCGTTCTTGTCTTTAATTAATTCAGAATCTGAAATAGCGTCCAGCAAAGTATTGTAACGAACCCAGGTTTTTTCGAGCGCAAGCACAACAAACGGTTTCCCCAAAGCCAGCGCTTCGTCAAGTTCCTCATTCCACGTAATTGATCCGTAATTCTCTAGAATGACAAATACACAGACATCAGCCATCGCAACTGTCGCACGTGAGTTTTCAGCCCAACTCGAAGTGGCGGAATTAATGTGCATTATCGTTCCATCCCGATAGAACCAAGGGGTCGCCCCAAAGCTCGCAACGACAGACTTAAACATCGGCTCAATAGCTTCAGCGTCATGCGCCCCACAAAGCATAATTTCCAAATAATTTCCTCCCAAATAAAATGAACACATCACCACTAAAAAGTAAGCATCAACGCAGCCCCCGATTAAGCGGCGTTTGCAGTTTCTGCGTCACGCGCTCCCGCATCAATCATAGTCTGAAGGCTCAATGTTTTGAAACACCTGAAAGAACTCACGGCGCACATCGCAAGCACGGGTCGAATAGCGGCCTGGATCTCCTTCCGAACGATAGCCAGGGTGGTCTAATCGTAACCCAAGAAATGGCATTGGCAAACGCTTTTAAAAACGAACGTTTTTGACGACATCCAATTGTGCGCTGTCAGAGGCCTTACATTGGAAGGGGACATTAGCGAGAACGGAGCCAATGGCCGCTCCGTCCGCTGGCTGACCTTTTAGCCAAGCAAATGCTGCGCGATGCACGAAGGTCTGCAATCACGAGCTGCGCTGCAGCATCACGAATAGCCGGTGAATGGCCGGGGTGGGCCGCTAGCGGCAAGTCTGCTTCGGGTCGCTGCCACTATTGCTTCCGCTGTTGGTAAATGCAGTGCCCCTTAAACAAAGGTTGTAGAAGAACGGTTTCGCGCACTGAGCGCGAAGTCGAGAGGGACACCCTCTCGACGCTCTCCCGCCACACAGGAAGGAAATCAAAGCAAGGAAACAGGGCCAGTCCCTTCCGTCGTGCGCGCGCCTTGTGACGCGCACGACGGAAGAACCCGGCCGATAGAGGAAAGGGGTTGATCGGGCGCGTCGGACATCCATCAGTTAAGGACCCGACAATGCTCGACACGACAGCACTCAATCTCGCAATGACCCCGGCCTGGCAGGAGCACCTGTCGCCTGGTGATATCGTAAGCTTCCGCTTTCCGGTGCGGATGGCCAAGCCCGGCGATACTCCTAAACCACGTCCCTGCCTCGTCCTCGAGATTGAGGAGATGGCGGGCCAGCGCTTTGCGCTGATTGCCTACGGCACCAGCTCGCCACGGCGGGCCAATTGTGGCGAGGAAGTTCATGCCCTGAATGCGGAAGATTACGCCGCCTTCGGCCTCGACCGGCCAACGCGGTTCATTGGCGCGAGACGGATAATGGTCTCGATGAACAGTGCCGGTTTCATTCTCAACTGTGATATCGCATCTCCCGTGCTTGGAAAGCTGTCCGGCGGTCCCGCCGAGCGATTGCGCACAGTCCGCGCCCGCATTCGCCAGATGCAGGCCGCGACAGCAGAGCGTCTCGCCGACCGACGGCGGCAACGCACAGCCAACTTCGTTGTCGAACGGCGCAGGACCAAGCGATTGATGCGCGCTGGAGGTGAAGTATGAGCCCGGATTGCACCGTCCCCGAGCCTGCCGACCGCGTGACCGGCCTCATTGAGCTTGCCCTCGGGCAAACTCGGCAGGCGCATACCGCCATCCTCGATACCATCCACCCTAATCTGCCTCCGGCGCGGCGGCTCGGAGCTGAGCGCATGATGCGCCTGCTGGAGACCAGCGGCATCTTCCGCGTCCCGGTGCTCGACGAACTCGATGCGCTGATCCGGCAGGTCGAACTGGAGATTGCCAACGGCACATCGGAGACCTTCCGCCCGAATGAGAGTGACCCAGCCGAAGGGCATGTGGAGCGTGTCCACGATGCCTATGCGCTGGCACTGGAACCCGCACAGGACGCCCTACGCCTCCTGCACCGCCGGATCACTGACGTGATGGACGCGGTGGAAGCGCAGCGGATCGCGTCTGCACTTATCGCGTCCGACTAAAGACCGGCGGCACCTAACAGGGTGCCGTCCTTGAGGGCCACTGCGGCCCGGCTGGCGTGACTGGATCGCCCGCCCAGCTGGCGCGCCGGCGAACAATGCTCCGTCGCTGCTACGACGATGCCGGCGCGCCGACCTTTACTCACTGGAGAACGTCGTATGTTTTACCTGCCCCGCCGGACCCGCATCTGGATGCGACGCCATAGCGTGTGCGTTCAGCGCACAGCAATCGTCCTGCTATTGGTCGCACACGGGGCGCAATTACTCAGGTAAGGTGTGCGTCCGCAGGTTGCCCTGCGGACGCTATCGGCCACGGTTGTGCGAAGGATCGGGTGGGCGTCCACCTTGTCGGTTGTTTGAGGCCCGAACAGGAAAGGACTCCGCCGATGCCGCTCGACAGACTGATAGACCTTCTCGCAGAAGCCGCGGTCCGCAAGCTCTCGCAAGAGCGGGAGAAGCAGGAAGCGACACTTGACGCGATATCCGTTTTTTGCCCGTCTCGGCTTGAATTGCCACAACATTTCCGCAATCTCATTCGATATATCAGGCGAATGGTTCATTGACGCCACAACCCTGACGCGCGGAACGCCGCTGCGGCGAGGCCAAGCATCATCGACCTACGATGGGCGAAGGTCCGTCATCCGATCAATACTGGCGACAACCACGACCGTTTGCCTGGCCCCCCCCGGGACTGGGCTGACTAACAACTAAGAGGAGGTCACCATGACCGAACCCACCATTGCAGCGATCTATCTCCGCTCTGGCACCTTTATCCACACCACCTCCGCTGAACAGCTCTCCCGTTGCCAAGCCTACGCGGCTGCCCAAGGGTGGCAGATCAGCGAGGTGTTCGGCGACGACGGAGTCAGCGGCACACAAGACAGAGCAGGCTTGCAGGCTCTGCGAGCGCATCTGCAAGATGGGGAAGCAAGAATCGTTCTTGTCGATAATGTCGGGCGTCTGTCACGCGACCCCGACCTCCTCGGTGTCTTCTACCGTGATTGCGAACAAGCAGGCGCAGCCATTTTTACCGTCGACGGACGGTTCGACATTAAATCGTTTGTGGGGTGAGCAGCAGATGAAGATTGATCGGAGGCAACAGCAATGACCCAACATACCCGCCCTGACCCGCGCCGCGTCGCGATCTATGCCCGCTATTCGACGGATATGCAGAACCCGATGTCAGTGGAGGACCAATTCCGACTGGCTGAGCGCTACGCGGCACGGGAAGGTTGGGTGGTTGTCGAGCGCTTTTCAGACCGTGCTATCAGCGGCACGGCGAGCTATGACCGTGCAGACTTCCTACGACTGATGGACGCGCTCATCTCGAAGGACCGCACCTTCGACATTGTGCTGGCTGAATCCCTCGATCGCATCTCGCGAGACCCCGAACACCTGGCGCGATTTAACAAGCTCGCCAACCACGGCAGAGTTGAGATACATACCGTCGATCGCGGCAAGGCAGACGCACTGGCGGTCAGTCTGTCCTCGCTCTTAAGCGGGATGTTCCTGGAGAGGCTATCCGCCAATGTCCACCGCGGGATCGAGGGAAACGTTTCGCGAGGACTGAGCGGCGGAGGGCGCATCTACGGCTACAAGCCAGGAACCGACCAGCGAGGGTTCCCAGCAAAAGGTGAACTCGCAATTGATGAGATCGAGGCGGCGGTCATCCGGAGCATCTTCAACGACTACGCCGCTGGTATTTCACCGATCAAGATCGCGAACCGCCTGAACGATGAAGATATTCCGTCGCCGTCGGTGGGATCGAAGCGCAAATCATCGGGACATTGGAAGCAGAACACGATCAACGGGAACACCGCCCGCGGCACAGGTATCCTGAACAACGAGCTCTATATCGGCCGTCGGATCTGGAATCGGCTCACCTACCGCAAAGATCCGATCACAGAGAAGAAGACCTCGACACTGAACCCGAAGAGCGCGTGGGTGATCTTCGAACGGCCGGATTTACGCATTGTCGATCAGGAGCTCTGGGACGCCGTTAAGGCGCGTCAGGTTGCGATGAAGAAGCGGACGTCCAAATTAGAAAGCACTGATCGCAATCACCTGTCCACTGGTCAGGCGCTCCGGCGCCGCAAATATCTGCTGTCGGGGCTGCTGCAATGCGGCAAGTGCGGCGGTAACATGACCGTAGCCGGGGCCGCCGAATACAAGGCCTACTACTGCGCGAACGCCAAGGAGAAAGGCCCGAGCGTCTGCACAGGCTTCCGGGGCCTGCGCGACAGTATTGCCCTGCCCCTCGTGCTCTCAGGCCTGCGTGACGAACTGATGCAGCCCGACGCCTACGCAGCCTTTCAAGAGCGCGTGCGCGTGGGGTTGGATAAGGACCGGGAAACAGCCGCGGACAGGCTGCGCATTCACGATTTGCGCGTGCGGGAGCTAGAAACGGGGCAGCGCAACCTTGTCGCCTTGGCCCGACAGGGCTTGGGGTCCCAATCTCTCATCGATGAGCTCAGGGGAATCGAGGCTGAACTAAAAAGCCTTGAGGGTGCGCGCGACAAGATCGTTCCGGCGGAGGTCGTGCTCCCGGACAACCTGCCGGTTCTTTATCGCGAGTTGGTCGGTGATCTGGCCGCAACCCTCTCAGATGAGGCTGTTTCCGTTCGTGCTGCCGATCAACTCCACGAGATGGTGGATCGGGTCATCGTCGATTGGGACGCGGAAGCGAACGGCCACCGCCTGACAATCGAAGGCAACTTATTGGAGATGCTGCGCAAATCGGCCCCGAGTGGACTCGGGGCCGTATCTGGCGCGATTTTCGCGGAAGTTGGTTGCGGGAGTAGGATTTGAACCTACGACCTTCAGGTTATGAAGCCGGCGAGCCCACGAACGCAGTCAAAATAGTATGCCTCCCTCCTCGCGCGTCGAAAAGGTTTTGGGAGGTAGCATGTGGTTTGATACGCGGTGCGATATCAACAGTGATCAGACATTATTTATACTTTCCAGTATATTACAGTAATTATACAGACGGACTGTCTCTGCACCGACCATCCCTTTTCTATTGGTTTTCATGGGTCACTTAACGCGGCCCTTTTGCTGTGTTTTCCAGCCAGAGGTGCGTTTTGTATTCGCGCTGTTGATTTTTATGCGAAACCTTTTCAGGGCCCGGCACAGTTTCCATTGCGAATTGACCCGTGTGCCCCGTCCACCAGCGCTGCCACATCTTGCAGACTGGCAAAGACGGCTTCCGCTGCGATCTCAGTGACGCTCTAGCGGCGCGTATTGCGTTTCTTGATCGCCACGTGCGGGCATCCAATTCTGACTTCGATGTCTGGAATGAAATCTGCTTTGCTATCCGAATGGATAACCGGCCTGACCTTCTGCATCAGTCACCAGCCGTTTGCCAGTCTGCAGAAACGCATGCCAATCGGCGATCATAAAGGGCGCCAATCTGCCTACAACTGGGCAGCGCTGTACCGAAAGAGATTTGCCATGCTTCGCTACCGCCGTAGTCTCCAAGACCCGCGTCTTGGCGCGCGATCCCGCGAAATCTTGGTGCAAGGGGTCGGTGCGATCCATACAGATTATGCAGGATTGGTGCCCACCGCGGCTCTTGACGTTATGACCAAGGACCAGCTGGCCGATGTGGCGCTGCGCGATGCCGGGTCAAAGAACCGCCTTTTGGGGTTTAATTCCTTTTTTCACAAAATGAGGAAGGCGGCGACCAAGAGGGTCCTGATTATCCTGCAGGTGCTTTTGCTGTGCAGCACTGCGCATGGTGTATCGGCGCAAACCGTTATCCTGACCGAAGATTTCGGCTCTGGGGCCATAAATCCGGGGCCTGAACTGGCGGCCGGGATCACGACGCTGTGCTATGAAAATCTGACGGGGATCTGCGACCGCTACATTGGTGGTGATCCAAATGTCGTGGATGATGGTGAGTACACGATTGCGAACGATCCCTCGGTGGCGTTCCCCGGGGCATTCCGTTCAATGCCTGACCATACGGGTAACACAGATGGTCGAATGATGGTCATCAACGCCGAACTGCAGCCCGACGTGATGTATTCGCGAAGTGTGACCGCGCCTTTGATTGGCAACAATCGTACAATCACGATCTCGGCTTATCTGGCAAATATCAACACCGTTGGCACCGCAGATTATTGCGGCACCACCCCAGGCGGCTACATTTTGCCGAATGTCACGTTTCAGGTTCTAGATAGCAGCGGAACTGTTTTGGGCGCTGTGGATTCGGGTGACATTGCAATTGAAAATAGCAATGTTGATATCTGGAAGCTGAATAGCGGCACGATCTTGATCCCGGACGGTCAGACCAACTTCGCGACCCGGATCATCAATAACGCACCTGGCGGCTGCGGCAATGATCTGGCGATTGACGATGTCAGTGCTGTTGTTGAGGTGGTCCCGCCGCCGTCGCCCGCGTTTCCATCGGGTCCCGGCCTGTCGGCCAGCGCCTGCAATGTTACAACCCCTACCGGCAATGCGTTTGCCGACATCGGCATGCGCTGGGACAATAACGGAAACATAAACGGATCAATCGACCGCACGGACCTGTTTTCAGCTATTGGATCGCAGTCGGTATCGGGGTTGACCGCTGTGAATAACCTGAACGACCTAAACATCGATCGCAATTCAGTGCCCGCCAGCTTCAGCGCATCCTCTTATGTTGCCTATAACTTTACCACGCAGGCCTATACGAACACGGTAGAGTTGTATGGTATTGGCGTCGCCGGATATGCGGCGACCCAGCCGTGGCACAACCAAGCGTCAGGCGTCTATAAGTTCGCAATTCAGGTTGACGATGACCCTGCCTTTGCAAGTCCGCAAACTTTGCTGGCAGACACGCAGATGAGCAATGGTGACATGCCGGGTGCCGCCGCGGGTGTCTTCGTCCAAGATTTTGGAACCGCGATCTACAATTTCGGGCATTACGATGCGTCGGGGACAGTTGTGACCCTGGCCCCTTCAACAACGTATTATGTCCGCGTTTATCCATTTGATGACACGGCGTCGGGCAAGGACGATCAGCAGCCTTATGCGGATATCGTGCTTTGGGACGACTTCATGCTGAAGGCTGTCAGCTGTACAGTGACCCAAATTGACGCGGCGGACGACGATTTCAGCGCAAACCCAATCGAAGGCAGTATCGGCGGGACCGCAGGCAATGCCTTTGGCAACGACACGTTTAATAACAACCCAATTGATCCTGCGCTGATCGACACCGCGGTTGTCACTGCGGCGACACCTGCGGCGCCGGGCGCTTTGGTCCCGTATCTTGCAACGTCGGGCGCGTCCGAAGGCCAGGTGATTGTACCAGCGGGGACCCCTGAGGGGACATATACGATCACCTACCAAATCTGCGAGACGGCAAATACGGCCAATTGCAAATCCGCAAATATCACCGTCGTTGTTCAGCGCGGCGGCGCGATTTCGGGCCTTCTTTACGAAGATCTGGACGGGTCTGGCGCTTATAACGGGGCAGAGCCGACGCTTCCCGCAGGCATCATTGTCACGCTTTACAATGACAATGGCTCACCAATGAATTTTGCCGATGATACGCTTGTTGGCACGACAGGAACGCTTGCCGATGGCACCTATGGCTTTGATCCCTTGCCGGCTGGCACCTACCGGATTGCGTTGGACAGCGCTGATCCGGCCATTCCTGCGGGGTTGATTGTCAGCACCGCCGCCCCGCTGATATCGGTCGCCGTCGCCGTCGGAGCGACCACCACAGGCCAAGACTTTGGCTTTATCCTCGGACAGGCTGACCTTTCCGTCACCAAACAGGCCCGGTTCGCTGTCGATGCCAGCCCGATCACCGCAGCCTTGGCAGGCGCGGCGGTGGACTTTGTCATAACGATCACCAACGATGGTCCCGCCGCGACGACGGGTGTTGTCGTGCAGGACAAGCTGTTGTCCGGCTTTGCCTATGTGCAGGACGACGCGGCATCCAGTGGCACCACCTACGATCCAGGTACCGGGCTTTGGGTGGTGGGATCGCTGGCACCGGGCGCTTCGCAGGTCCTGACCATTCGTGTCACGATGCTGGCCACTGGCGTGCACACCAACACGGCCGAGGTGATCGCCAGTGCGCTGGCAGACCCCGATAGTGATCCAGACGTCGGTGCCGCCACAGACGATCTAAGTGACGGCATTGCGGATGACGACGAGGCCACAGTGACGATCGCGCTTTCGCCCTCGGGACAGGTGCTGTCGGGGCGGGTATTTTTGGACAATGGCGCAGGCGGCGCCGCGGCGCATGACAATGTTCTGTCCGGCACCGAACTCGGCACAGACAAAGCTGTGGTGACGCTTCTTGACGCCAGCGGCGTCTTCCTTGCCGCACCCGCGCTTGATGCGGCCGGTCAGTGGAGCCTTGCACTGCCGCAGGGGTACACCGGGGCTGTGACGGTTGTCGTGACGGCCACAGGCGGGCTGATCACTGTATCAGAAACCGCGCAGGCGCTGCCCGCACGCGTCAATGCCGATCCGTCGGACGGTCAGTTCACATTCACGCCTTTGGCGGCGACGGATTACGCCGGTCTAGACGTCGGTCTGATCCGTGAAGCCAGGTTAACCAAGTCTCAGGAGGCCGCGATTGGTGCGGGCCAAGTTGTGACGCTGCGCCATGAATACATAGCCGGCAGCACCGGAACGGTCAGCTTTGCCTTAACGAATGTCACGACCCAATCTGCAGATGCCTTTGCCGCGACATTGTTCATCGACACGAACTGCGATGGCACACCGGACACTACGCTCAGCGGGCCGCAACTGGTGTCGGTGGGTACCCAGCTTTGTGTGATCGCGCGGGTGGCGGCAAGCTCCAGCCTTGGCGACAACGCGGCTTATGCTTTCGATGTGTCGGCGGAAACGATCTATACCGGGATCGCGGTGCGGGAAACGGACGTGAATACCGACCGACTGACCAGCACATCGGGAAATGGTTACCTTGTGCTGACCAAGACCGTGCGCAACGAAACCGAAGGCACGCCAGAGGACCAGTCTAACAAGGGATGGGTTGGCGATGTGCTGGAATACCGCATCTACGTCACCAACCCTAGTCAGGAAATGGCCATGAATGTGGTGATCCACGACCATACCCCAGCCTATACCCAACTGGCCGAAGCCGTGCCGTCGCCGCTGCTGCTGGGACTGTCGCTAAGCTGTACACTTGCCGCGCCTGCGGTGAACAACGCGGGCTATGTCGGTGCCTTGCGCTGGGACTGCACGGGGCCCTTTGCCCCGGGCGAGACAGGCTCGGTCAGCTTCAAGGTCGCAATCGCACCATGACCGCAAGACCTGCGTGCGGCATTCAATCCAAGCCTTTGGTGGATCGGGGTCAGCCTATCTAGGCTGGCCCCGATGTCGAGTTTTATCAAAAGCGCTGACTTGGGCAGCTGGAGCGTTAACCTGCAGCACATCTTTATCTTATACCGGTCTGTCGACCGTTGGGGCCAACGCAATTCCGATCGTCAGTTGAAGTGGGATGACGGTGGTTCCGTTGACGTCCAGCGGGGATAGGCGTGCACCTTCCGGGGCGCGCACCGGGATACTGGGTCTTGCCCCATTGCGGCGGGCCTCGCAGTCGGGACACGTTTTAGGCGGTTTATGGATAAAGGCCCCGTTGGTGTTGGCCTCTTCCGAAATCCGCAGAATATCGCGCACAAGGTCCGCGCCCGGCTCGCCCCGCGCTTCCAACTGTGCGGGCAACGCCGTCAGGTGCCGGATGATACGCGAAATGCGAATGCCTTCGTTGGCGACCCACTTGATCGTGCGGCCGTCAGGGTCGGTCTCTTCATTCCAGACGGTTTCGTCCAAGGTGACGATCTGGCCGTTGCCATTCACCGCAGGCACGCCAGAGTGGTGCAGCGCAATCACTTCCCAACGATCGCTGAACACCGGCGATCCGGAAGACCCGGGTTGCGTATCGCCGGTATAATGGGCGACGTGATCATCGTCCTGCGGCAACGCGCTAAGAAGGCTTTCGCGGAAAACGACCTGTTTGCGCCCTCCTAGGGGATGCTGGACAATATTGACGGGCTGCCCCTTTCGGATTTTGCCCTCTGCACCAATCAGCGGCAACTGTCCGCAATCGCTCAGCAATGCGCCATCCAGCGCGACAGGCGCAACGGCGACGATGGCCATATCAAGGTCCGCGCTGGCATAGAACAAACGGTCCGGTTCAAGCTCGAAGACGTGACCCGGCGCTTCGCGGCTATCAACTTCCAGCTCGAACATGAATTGGACGGACGCCGCACGCGCCTCTTGCGCGGATCGCAAAACGTGTTGGTTCGTCATCAGGATACCCGGTGCAATCAGGAACCCGGTGCCAAAGCCGCGATGGGTGTCCCGCGTCACAATGCGACCGACAGATGCCGCGGCGACCACCGCGCGTTTGACGAACATCACGCTTAGGAATTCCTCGGCCTCTCCGATGATCCGTTCTAGAAACGCCCTCTCTGCCGCTGGCAGCGCGTCGCTTTGGGAACTTACCTGTCCGGTCGTGCGCACCGCAGTTTCAAGGTCGGCCACGATGCCGGGATCGGGACTGCGCTGTGAGGCCTTAACTTGGGTCAGCAGCCGCTCGGTATAGGCTTTCAGGCGCGGCGCGCTTTCCGTTTCAAGCGGTTTGGCGCTTGCCATCTTGGCCACGACGTTGTCGCGTTCTTCTTTCGATCCGTCCCAACGGGTTCGTGCGGCCTTAATCACGCTGACCGGATAGTTGTATGACGGACCGGTTTCGGGTGCGGTGCCGATCACGGCGGTGCGCGGCGGCGCGTCATCGTCCGGCGCCCAATCAGACGACAGGAAAGAGCCTGCAAAATCCGTTTCGCGCACCGGCGGCTGCGGCACATCGCCGAACCTTTGCGCGGCAAGGCTTTCAGCGCTGATCTCGACTCCCGCAAGGCCTTCGGTTGTCACCAAAGGACGGGTCTGCGACAGGTGCGCCGTTTGCCCAGTGCCGATCAGATCAATGGTCGCAGCGATGACATCGCCGCGGTTGCACAAGCTGCCGTGGGTGCCCCGCGTGTAGTAGCGTGTGATACCGTCGGTTTCGGCCAGATCACGCGGCACGGTGCCGTCACCGTCACGCTTCATTTCAAAGACAAAGCCATCTGCGCCGCGCCGCGCGCCCACCACCGTGTCTTCTGACCAGCCGACGATCTGGGTAAAGCGGTCATCAGGGCGTTGCAGACCGCCCGCCCCTGCCCGCGCCGCCGTCAGCGCCGCCTTAAGCGGCCTAACAGTCCCGCTGGGCCAGGTTGCCGGCGCAAAGTAGTCCGCGTCAGGCCGCTTCGCATGATCAGGCAGCATTTCCAGCAGGCCGGGCATATGGCGCAACACATCGCTTGCGATGTCGCGCGCGGTGTTGCCCAAATCGATCCCGGCGATGGCGCGCAACGTACCGTGCGACAGCGCCAGAATCTCGAGCGGCGCGTAAGAGCCGTGGTTCGGTGTGCCGAAGGTGATGACCTGCGACACGACTGATCCGCCCGGATCGCCCGCGGCCATGGCGCGGGCCACCAGCCCGCCCATAGAGTGCCCTAAAAGCACGACATCACTATATCCTCTTGCCTGCATTTGCCCCAGCAGCGCGTTGCCCGTGTCGGCAGGCGATAGCCGCCAGTCGTAAGGCAGGAAGGACGCGTCATAGCCCGCAAGGGTCAACCGCAACCGCATGCGCAAATAAGGCGCGAAAACGGTGCCTGTCGCGGCGATCACCGTGTCCGCCGTGGCGGGCCACAGCTTTCGCAGACCGCCGCCGAGGATATCGAAGGGATCGATCCAGATCAGATCCTGCAAGCCGTTGCTGACAACACTCAGCCGCGAACCCATGATTCCGGGCAGAATGAACACCTTGCGCCGTGCGCGTTCCAGCGCGGGTGGCTGGCGGCCAATCGCGTTCGCGAGCTGGGACAGATCCTCGTACAAGGCATCGCCGAACTCGCGGCGCAACTCGGGCTCTTTTTCGCCGCTCCGCAGATAGGTTTCGATTTCCGTGTCTGAATATTGCATGTTGAGAGCCTCTTGATTGCCGCGCGCAAAGGAGTGGTGCGCCCTACCCGCACAGGGAGGGTGGCAGGTCAGGCGCTGTCATCGTCACTCCATGACGATTGCGAATTTCATCCACTTTTCGATGCTGTCGACGGGGCTGCCGTCGGGCATGCGAAGCGGACTTTGTGAAGGTGAAAAGTCGCGGGACAACGCCGATTCAGGGTCATCGAGCAAAACGCCGATAAACGTGCTGGCGACGATCCAACTGCCCAGCGGCCCCATCCGGTCGCCCGGCGTGCCTTCGGCTTCTGCCAGACAATAGAACCACAGCGGCGTGGCGGCGTTCAGGTTCGCGCCATCGTTGCGCAGGAAATCCACCAGCGGATCGTTGCCGCTGATCGTAGCGGACACATCCGCAATCGGGTCCGTCGCAACGGCCCCGACCGCCTTAAGGTGGGCATGCAGCGCCTGCCCTGTCGGCAGCCGCAGGCTCAGACCGCGCCGCAGATTTCGGCGCGCAAGGTGGCGGAACATCTTGTGCAGGTCCGATCCCGCCGGATGCCCCCCGCCTTCGTTGACCATATCGCCCAGTGGCGGGGCAAGACTGGTGTCCACCGCGCGGGTGACGCGCTGGTTACCCCCGTCGGTAAAAGAGGTATCGGCAGTCACAAAACGCGACCAGTCGATGATCCAGTTTTGCGGAATGGCGTTGTTGTTTAATCCAAATCCCGCGCCAAGCCCGCCGCCGCCAGTGAACGCAAAGATCTGATCGAACGGCGCCTCGCCGTTGGGGCGACCAAAGGTATTGTTGTAGTCATAGGCCCTGCGCACCATCGAATGCCCGAACCGGTAGGCTGCGGCGGAAAATTCAATCGGTATCGCATTGCCAAGCGTGCGCGTGCCGTTGCGCGCGGCATAGGCTGCGCGAAATTCAAAGAAATGGCGCGCGCGATTAGCAAGGATGGTATCGACGACATCCGGGTCGCACATCGTTTTCAGGAAGCCTTCGACCGCAAGCCATTGGTAATGCAGCGTCGTCAGAGTCTTGGCTGCATCGAAATCGGCGATCCAACCGGTGTCGTTTTCGGCTAGGAAATCGACGACTTTGTTGTGAAACCGCAGCACGCTGAGGTGGAATTGCGCGACGATGATGTTTTCATCGTTACGCATGTCGCCAATAAGCGCGCGTTTCGGCAATCCAGCTTCGAATTTGGCAAAACCGGCATCATCCATCTGCGCGCGCGCGATGGCCAGCATCGCATCACGCACCCGTTGTGCGACTTGGTGAAAGCGCGGCAGATCGCGGTGGCGGTCTAGCCCGTCGGGCATGTTGCCTTGCTGCACCGCCGATCCGACGCGCATCTTGGCCGGGTTTGCGGGGTGACGCATGCCGCTGCTGACGGTCGCGGCGTGGCGTTGCAGATCGTCTGACGCGAACACTCCGATAGGCACACCCCCATAAACGCTATCAAGGTCGAACCGCGGCGTGCGCGCGTTTTTCAGCAAACGCTCGATCTCCGCGCCGGTCCGCGTTGGTGCGGGATTTTCGATGCGGGACAGATCGGTTTCACGATCTGTCCGCGCCGTCAGCTCGTGGTCCAGAAACTGGCCCCAATAGGTCATGACCGGCGGCATTTCCCCGTCCGGGGTGTCGACGCCGCGGGCGGGCACCATCAGATCGCCCAAGCGATCCAGATCATCAACCGCGCCGGATGCCAAATAGTCCGAAGGATCGTCGCTCGGCGGCAAAAGAAAGCCGAAGTCAGCCGCCTCGTCGACACCGATATCACCGTCGGCGGGCAGCAGCGCTTCAATCCGCACATCGCTGCGGGCGCGTGGCTGGGTCTTGCGGTCAGGGCCGCCATGAGACTGAAGAATGATTGCCATGTGAAATCTCCTTAATGAAGGGAAAGCGCGTCGTTTAAACAAGCGCCTGCCCCCCAAACGCTAGATCCCGGGGCGTCTGTGCTGTGAGTGAATAAGGTGTGAATTAAGTGTGAACGCCCAAAGCCGGGTATTCATCATGGAAAAATTGACGTAAGGTCAGCCTGTATTCAGATTGCAGAGTTTGAGGTTCCCGACAGCGAAAGAATTGTTCGGAAAGGCGAAACTTGCCCAATGCGAGATTCCACTTAACGCTCTTTGGTGCGGTTGAATTGCATGCACCATCAGGGGATATCGTCACGCCGCGCCTGCGCAAGTCGCGGGCGCTATTGGCGTATCTGGCCTTGTCAGGTGGCCGCCGGATCGAACGCGCAGCGCTGGAACAATTGCTTTGGGCCGACCGGGCACCACGGCAGGCGCGCGATAGCCTAAAGCAATCGCTAAGTGATATTCGCCGCGCGTTTGGTGATGCCAGCCCCTGTCCCCTGCGGACCCAAGGGGGGGCCGTGCATCTATCGATGGACCGGATCAGCGTCGATGCAATGCAAAGCGGGGTCGTCAACGCGCCGCAGCTTTTGGAAGGGATCGACATCGATTCCGTGGCGTTCAAGGCTTGGCTGGCCCAGCAGCGCCGCGCGCTTGACCCGGCACACAGCAATAGCGGCCCGGTCGCCGCGATTGACGAGACATGGCGCAGCACACCCCGCCGCTTCACGATCGAAATCGCAGCGTCTTGCGGCGCGAACGGCGCGCCCCCCGATCCCTGTCAGTCAGCCGTCAAGGGACTGATGACGATGACGCGGGACTGTCTGGTGCGCGGATTGGATCAAACGGGGTTCTTTGAACCGGTGATCGCGGGATCCGTCGGCAGTGCTGCCCCCCCGGACCTGCGGTTAACGGCAAATGCCTACGTCATCGGCAACGATGTGATGATATCCTTGGCGGTGACACGCATGGATCGCGGCACACCGGTTTGGGGCTGGCTTGAAAACATCACCTTACCAATCCGCGATTCCTCTCGGATTTACACGCTAATCGCGCGGTCCATCGAACAATTGTGCGATGCGGTTTGGAAGGAAAACCAGAAATCACCCTTTGCCGCGACCAAAGGCCCCGCGCTTGCTGCATTGAATGCCATTCGGCTGATTTCCAGGCTGACACCGGAAAACATCGCCGCCGCAGAAGTCGCGTTAAATGACGCGATGGACGGCTCCACGGCGCCGTCCCTTTATGCATGGCGGGCCTACCTGACGGCCTATCAGCTGGAAAAGAATAGCGGTGCCAACCTTGATGGCCTGCGCGATATTGCGCTGCATTACTCGGCCCACGCTATGGAAATGGACTGCAACAGTCCGCTGACCCGCGCGCTGGTGGCGCATGTCTACGGATTTGTGCTGAAAGATTGTGACCGTGCACACGAACTGCTGGGCCCTGTGCGCGGATTGGTCGGGCAGAATGCCATGCTGGCCGATACGGTCAGCCTCGCGCACTTTTATGCCGGTCGCTACGACGAAGCCGGCGCCCACGCGCAGCTGGCCGGCAAGCTGGGGCGGTGGAATCCGATGCAATATGCGTTCACGACAGTGCTGTCCGCCAGTCAGTTGATGCTTGGGAAATTCGATGACGCCATCCTGAATGGCAAACGCGCGCTTGCGCAGCATCCGCCGGGGATCGGGTTTCAATATGAGCCGACCCTGCGCACGCTTGCGGCCGCTTATTCTTTTGCGGGCCGAAAAACCGAAGGCCGCGCCGCGATTGATGTGTTGGAACGGCAGACCGGCACAGACACCAACGAGACGATGAAAGACCTGCCTGACACCTTATTCCCCAACCCGGACGTCTTTCACCGGGTCCGCGACGGCATCAGAGGATTGGGACTTTGACATGACATATGACATTCCAGAATTTCGCCTGACCGCGAAGGGGGACCTGTTTATGGGCGAAAGGGCGGCGCACACAGCGGCAGCATCAATCCCGGACGACACAAGCCCCGACGACACCGCGGCCCCTGCCCTGCGGTCTTTCCAGCTGCAAGCAACTGCGGTCCAGATCAGCAACGGTGCCGCGCTGTCGCGTTCGCGCAGCCGGTCACGGTCCCGTTCGCGGTCCAGATCACGCAGCCGCTCGACGACTTTTGTGCAGGCCCCGGGCACCGACACAGAAGGCGGCGTGACGCTTGGCAATGCGATTTGGGAAGAGCTTCGCGAATTGACGCTGTCGCGCTTTCCCTTCGACCGCCCCGGCGCGCTGCCATGGGAAAACCTGCCGCTACCGCTGCCCCCCGGCCCCGAACACACGCAAAAAGAGGTCCTAGACCTGCTTTACAAAGAGGCGGCGCTGGCTAGTGATCCGTTACGGCAGGCCGAAATTGTCGATCAGGTCTCGTCCGCGCGCTATTCGGAAATCCTGCATCCGCTGGGCATCACGGACCCGGCGAATGCCCCCGCGACGGCAGCGCTGATCGACACGGTTCTGAACATGACCGAACGCGTGGGATACGTCTATAAACGCAAGTTCGGGCGCGCGCGTCCCAATCAGGTCGCGACACACTTACGGCCGTTTCTGGGGAACCCCGCGCACGAAAGCTATCCGTCCAATCACAGTTTCCAGATGTTTTCGGTGGCTGAGGTCATGACGCGCCTGATGCCCGAACTTCCGGCCACGGTAGAGCTTTTCCATGTTGCGCAGCGGGTCGCCGAAAACCGCGAGATGGCCGGCATACACTACGCGTCGGACAGCATGGCGGGCCGAGAGCTGGCGCGCATGTTCGCGCCCTACCTGATTTATGCGTGCCGCCGTCTGATGCGCGACGCGCTGTCCGAATGGGGAGCTTGAGGCATGTCCGAACGTGACGTCTTTTATCTGTGGCATCTGGAACATCTGGGACTAATCACCCGCACGGCGGATGGCTGGTCTGCACCGCTGTGGGACGACGCAAGCTGCGGTGATGCCGTCACCGTCGCGATCATCGATAGCGGTCTTGATCCAAGGCATCCCAATCTAGAAGCGGCGCTGGTCGCGCCTCAGATCGACTTTGGCCCGCAAATCACCGGGGCCGTCTATCGCAGCGCAGGCTCGACCGTTTCTGCCCTGCGGCAGGCCCTTGCGACGTCGCAAGGCGACCTGAAAGAAATCGTGCAGCGCGTGCTGGCAGAGGTTCGCGCGCATACGGTGCGCGCTGGGCTGGATATCGAAAAACTTAGCGTGTTGCACGACGCAGTACAGGCTGCGGGCAACCCGGCATCCGCGGCGCAAGCGTTCCTAGAGGCCCTCTCTGTCCAGCCACCCGGCCATTCCATGGCTGATGCTGGCTTTGTCGACGCGGCGGCCAAGATTGCAGACCTTGACCTGGGCGCCGATCACAGCGCCACCATCACGGCCATGGCAGGGCAGATGGCGCGAGGTTACGCGCAGATTGATATGCAAGACCCGGCTGCGTTTTTTGGCGCGCATGGTACGGCATGTGCCGGGCTTGTGGGGGGCCGTCCGCCACGTGATCGGCCGCATGAATTCTTTAGCGCGCTGCCATACTACGGCGTCAATCCGTTCTGCCAGATCGCGTCCTATGCCACGCCGTACAGCCATGAAATCAAGCCCGTCATCAACGCGCTTCTGGCCGCATACTTCAGCGAAGCACCGGTCATCCTGATGCCGCGCGGTCTGCCCGACGTTGCTGCCCGCGCAGAATTGCCACCCAGCGCACGCCGCCAGACCCGCATCGAGACATGCAATAGCGCGCATCCGGAAACGCTGGTCGACGATGATCAGGCCAATCTGATGGGCCTTCGACGCGACCAAGAGCTTATCGAGGCGCTGCTTCTTGCGATCGCAAAACGGCGCTATGTCGTGCTGGCCGCCGGGAACGAAGGCCGGGGCAACATGCTGGCCTATCCGGCCAGCGCCGCCGGGCTTGTGGACAGCGCTATCGTGGTGGCGGCTGTGACGCGTGACGGCTTGCGCGCGTCCTATTCCAATGGTGCGCCCGCGCCCGCAACATTGCTACATATGGTCAGCGATGACGCCGAAGTTTTGCACCGCGACGACCAAAGGATCGACGCGGGCACCTTTAACGGAAGCGACTATCAGTTCGGCGATGTCGATATGGCCGCGTCCACCGCAAAATACGTCCCTTGGGCGCCCCTTAGCCTTGATGTGCGCGGACCTTATGGATTTGCGGCATCGTCGCATCGGGACGTCCCAGACTATGAGGACGGCGTGGACATCGCGTCGCTTTATACCTTGTTCGGGGGCACCTCGGCTGCGGCGTCACAGGCGGCAGGGCTTGTGTCACTTCTGATCCAAGCTGGAAAATTACCCGTGACGCCGACTGGTGGAGCTGAGCCCATTATCACCGCCATGCAAGCGGAAGGACTGCGCCACGTCCGTCCGTTGCCGTGACCTCACAAAGAACAATATGGCAGATCATACGCATCACCGCGCTGGATCTAGCGGTACAATCCGGGCGACTGGGGTCTGACATGCGAATGCCAGACGTCAGACGCTTCACTTCTTACGATTGCGTCTCGCTTGATAGCGCCGGTCACGTTCAGCTTTCTTCTCAGCTTCGGTGGCTTGATCCTGATCGATGATTTTATCAGCGGTGTTTTTGCGCTCTTCAATCAGTTCAGCCTCTTTGGCCACAGCGGCTTCAGCATCGCGTGCGTCAGCCTCGGACTTGATCCGCGCTTGCTCTTCCTGCTGCTTTTTAAGCTCGGCTGCTTTGGCCAATCGCTGCGTCTCGCGCACGGCGGCTTCAGCTTTTTTCTGAGCGATAGCAGCTAGGCGTTCGGGATCCTGCGCAGCCTTTTTGAACCGTTCAAGTTGGTCCCGCTTGGCCTGAGAAGCGTCTTTGATGCGCCCATCAAGGCTATTCCCATTGGAGTTCTTCATATTGTCGCTGCTTACCTGATTGTCGCCGTGGGCTATGAATGGTTCTCGGGCGCCCACGAGAAGCCAAAGTATGCCTTTCCGGTCATCCGAACGGGTTGGCAACTATCGTAGAGTTGCCCTTCTCGCAAGGGCCAAGCCGATCGAATGCGCGCAGAGCGGGGTTGTGACGACCGCGTTGCTCTCGGGTTGCCTTACTGCGGAACTTTTTTGTTGGTTCTGACAAGTGTTTGCCATCAAAGTAACCTGAATAGGTCATTCGAAAGCGAACCCCATGCTCCAGACACTTGGACTTCTTCTAGGCTGCCAACTGCTGGGCGAAGTCACCGTACGGGGCTTTGGCCTGCCAGTGCCCGGTCCTGTGCTCGGTCTTACGCTGCTCGTCCTGTTGCTCGCCGCCATGCCGCGGCTTGCCGAACAGCTTCGGCCGACCACCACGGTCATCTTGGCGAACCTGTCTTTTCTGTTCGTGCCAGCGGGTGTCGGTGTGATCGGCAACCTTGGTGTCTTATCTAACGACGGGGTTGCCCTGCTGGCAATCCTGACGCTCTCAACCGTGCTCTCGATGTTGGCTGCTGTGGGAACGTTCATCGGCGTGCGGCGCGCAACCGAACGCTGGGCCGCATGACAGACGTCGCAACCCTGTGGAGCTACCTGTCCACAACGCCGCTGATCTGGCTGACCACCACAATCATCGGATATTTGATCGCTGATGGCGTGGCGCGGCGGCTCGGCAACCCACCTTGGGCCAATCCCGTGCTTTTGTCGGTGCTGCTGATTGCACCAGTGCTTTGGCTGACACGCACAAACTACGCGACGTATTTCGAGGGCGCCCAATTCATTCACTTCCTGCTTGGTCCCGCGACGGTGGCTTTGGCCCTGCCGCTTTGGGACAACAGGGATACGATCCGGACCTCGATCGCGCCGATCGTGCTGGCTTTGCTTGCAGGCTCGATCGTCGCGGCGGGATCGGCCATTCTACTGGCCCGTGCGTTTGGTCTGCCCATGGACATTTTGCTGTCTTTGGCACCGAAGTCCACGACCGCGCCAGTGGCCCTTGGTATTTCCGAAGCGATCGGAGGGATACCGGCGCTCACGGCCGTGCTGGTCATCATGACCGGGATCATCGGGGCCGTGACAGTCACCCCTTTGATGAACCTGCTGCGGATCACCGACTGGCGGGCACGCGGTTTTGCAGTTGGCGTTGCCGCACACGGCATTGGAACGGCCCGAGCGTTTCAGGTGAACCCTGTGGCAGGGGCCTATGCCGGCATCGCCATGGCCCTCAACGCTTTGTTGACGAGCCTCATTGTGCCGCTGCTGGTGCGCTGGCTGATTTGAAAGCGCCTTACCGATTTTCGGCAACGCAGTTAATGTCAGCTATCCGGTGAGGGTCAAAAACCTTCAACAACGGCTTGAGTTTTGAGCGGTTTTTTTGAAGCGTCAATTGAGGTTGTTTGCGCCCATTCCAAAAACGAGGGTTTTTGGCGAGATGCTAAATTCAGTTCCACGAATTTTTCCACCGTTGCTTCGATTTGAAACGGTGCGGGAAGGGTCATACATTCGTCAGATTGTGGGTCACAAAAGAAGTATGGATATAGTTGACCTTAAAGACCCAGACGCCCTCTAGCGGCATATATAAAACTTTCCGCCGAGATTCTGGGCAGGGGAGTCTCTGAGATCGAAATTGATGTTCGAGTGGATACTCTTTTTAGGAGGAACCGTGAGTGGCGGCAGGTTTCATATGCTCATTTGGCTCTCGCCCAGATTAGCGAAGTTGATGCTGAAGCGCTGATGAAGACCTCCACCTCCTATCATTAGGACAATGAACGCATTGCCGAGATTAAGTCACTTCAGATACTTTCTGCGTTCTCCAGCCTCGCGCATGAACTTTTAGAAAAGCGGCAAAAACGATTGGAGGTTCCGACACTCAGGTCGCTTGCGATGACCTACGCAAATCGAGCGTTCTCACCAAGCGGCATCACATAAATGCCCTATCCGCCACGATCCAGAAAATTTGTCGTAGGTGCTGGAGCCTTGTTGACGATAACAGCTCTTAGCCTTGCCGCGTTTGTCTGATGGTGGGATTGTAAAAGTTCAGTTTGTGGACATCAAGCGTTTCTGCGGCAATTCATTTCCCTATCGCTGACCTTCGGACTTTTTTTCGCACTATTATCAGGAATCTATTTTGTGCGCAGAGCAAGAGCACTTCGGGTCGAGCGGGTCCGCCAAAGGTAAATATAGGCATAGATCAGCTTTAAAACCGCCATTGGGTGGTCTTTCGCGCCTGCGCTACTGTTCCCAAAACCACCTTTTGTTGAACGTCGCAAATGTGGCTAGCCCGATGCAACCTTCGTCGAAGCGGTCGCTGAACCATTAAGGTCAAGGTCCGCAATACGCTATTTTAGATAATACGATGGTTACTTTAACTAACGCGTCTGACAGTCCTGCATTCGTGTTTAGCCAGTAATACTGCTAAAATTCGGTAGAGTGCTTCCACCTCGCCTTCACACCGCGAGATTATATTTAAAAATATGCCACAGGGTGGCCGTCACACCTCTATCAAAGTGCTAAATTTTATTATCGGGAGTTAGATTGAATACACCCTTCAAACTGTACGCCATAAATATCGAAGGACGCAAACAGGAAAATTTACTCACTTTCTGATGCGTACCAATAACATATCGCGAAATAAGGATGTCATAAAGGGTGACGCCTAATGAATTAGCCTTCAGCATTTATATTACTTACAATAATTAGCCGAAATATATGTGAAGGACTGGCTCTCCCCGGTTAGCTCCGTCATTCTTCTATCCTGCACATCCCCCCTGCGCATATTGCAATCTTGGTTTGCCGGTGTTGCGCGGCATGCGGATACCTGAATGTTCGGGCTGTATGCCAACGGTTTCAAACGATCGCCGCACTGGTCCAAGCTAAGTTTACGAAGATAGTGCCTTTGCCACGGGAACATCGACATCGGGGTATGTTCGCAACAGCAGGTTCTTGATCTCAGCCGCGGGAACCGGTCTGCTAAAAAGGTAACCCTGCATCTGATTGCAGCCCTGCTGGGTAAGGTAGTCGCGCTGGCTAGCAGTTTCGACCCCTTCGGCTGTCGTGACCATCCCCAACGACCGCCCCAGATCCAGCACTGTTCTGACAATCGACGTCGCGCCAGAGCTTTTGCCCAGTTCTTGCACAAAGCTTTGGTCAAGTTTGATTTTGTCGAAGGCAAACATTTGTAGATAGCTCAGACTCGAATAGCCGGTGCCGAAGTCGTCCATCGCGATTCGGACGCCAAGTTCTTGCAAACCCCGCAATGTCATCAAGGAATAGGCGGTTTGTTCAAGCAAGACGCCTTCGGTAATTTCCAACTCGAGCCGATTGGGAGTAAGGCCAGTGTCATGCAGAACTTGCTTCACTAACCCGATCAGATCTTGTTGCTTGAACTGTGTTGGTGACAGATTGACCGCCACGAACAAATTTGGCCATTCCGTGGCCTGCCGGCAGGATGTGCGCAAAATCCAATCACCAAGTGGGATGATCAGACCTGTTTCTTCGGCCAATGGAATAAAGTCACCGGGCGGCACCATACCAAAGCCCGGCCTATTCCACCGCACAAGTGCCTCTACCCCTTGCATCGCGCGGCCATGGGTTTCGATCAAAGGCTGGTAGTACATTTCTAGTTCGTTGTTTTGAATCGCAACCCGCAGGTCCCGCTCCATCGCTTTGCGTTCCTGCAATTCCGCGTCCATCCCCGCCTCGAAGAACCGAAAGCTGTTTCGGCCGTCCTTTTTTGCGCGGTACATTGCGACATCGGCATTTTTCAGCAGTTGTTCAGGGTCCAGACTGTCGATTGGCGCAAGCGACACGCCAAGGCTGGCACCTATGTATAGGTTCTGCCCCTCAACCTCGAAGGGCTCTGATATGACTTGCAAGATACGCCGGCAAAGCACTTCTGCGCCGCTAGGCTGGATCGCTTCCGACTGGACGATCACGAATTCATCGCCGCCAAGCCGCGCCAATGTATCGGTGATCCGCAGCGTACTTTCGAGGCGCTTTGTAACTGATTTCAGCAAGGAATCACCCGCTGCGTGGCCAAGGGTGTCATTCACTTCCTTGAAGTGGTCCAGATCAAGACAGATCACGCTGACCGCCCCGCCGTGACGCCGGATTTTTGCAAGGTTTTGATCTAGTCGTTCCGCCATAAAGATCCGGTTCGGTAGCCCTGTCAGCGCATCGTGAAGCGCCAGATGTTCTGCGATATCCTGCGCTTCAACCTCGGCAGTGATGTCGCTGGCCGTCCCGCGGTAGCCCATGAAGGTGCCCGTCTTGTGGAACAGTGGCTTGCCAGACAAACGGCAGATGCGGGTTTGGTTTGTGATATCGCTGTAGCGACAGCGCATGTCGCGGATAGGTGCGAGGCCGTCCAGCTCTAGGTTTTCGAAACAGTCCGCAGTTGCGGTCCGATCTGGGGTCAAAAACTTGCTGATTGGCTGTCCGATTACAGCCCTAGCCGACAACCCGGTGACGTCAAAGAAACGCCCGGACACAAAGGTAATACGGTAGTCAGATCCAATTTCCCAAATCCAATCCGATGACGCTTCTGCCACGTCGCGAAAGCGCTGTTCACTGGCCAAGGCATTGTCCGTCGCCTCTTGATGGCGGCGGATCATATTTTGCAAATTTGATGACATGTCGCTAAAGGCATTGGTCAGCGCACCGATTTCATCGTTTTGGGTGACCTTGGGCAATGGCGCAAAGTCACCTTTGGCGATGCGCACCGCAGCGGCCGTCAGCCGCTCGATCGGTTTGATAATGCGCAAGGACGACAGAATAACCAGCGCCGTAATGCCAAACGCAGCAAGTGCAGCACTGATCATCAGGTTATCAATTGCGTCGACAATGCCCTGTCGCAAAGCGGCCTGACGCAAGCGCAGCGCACGGCGTTCATCTGTAATCTGGCCAATGATAAGGGATAAAATGTCAGCTTCAGCGTCCTCCATCACCTCTTTCATCTCAAGAACTTCAGCAGTCGACGCATTATTTTCTAACGCGGCCTCTAACCTTTGACTGATATCGGTTAAGGCAGTGCCATTGCTGCCAATCAGATCGCGAATTGCGCCATCTGCCGAATCGTACAGATCAACTTGGTTGCTATAAATCTCGAAGACGCGCTCAAAATCTGAAATGCCGATGGCAGTTTCATGGATTTCGTGGGCGTCCGGCATGGGCATATCACTATCGACTGGGGCAACGTCCGAATTACGCTGCAGCGCCATAATCATCGCGTTTTCGCTGGTTGACGACACGATCCGCAGGGTCGCGAAACGCAGTTCCTCTAGCGAGAGGATGATAGGAAGCGTTTCGTCCACAGTGCGGGTATATTCCGATTCCAGCTGTTTCATTGTGCGATAGGACTGACCCAGTGTCCCCGCCCAGATGACCAGAACGCTGATCAGTCCAATTAGGATTTTATAGTTCAAACGCATGCAGCGGTGCCCTTTTCGGCGTCAATCAAAGCAAGCCATGCACCCCATATTTGGCGAAGGGCAAAAGACCACACCAGCGATCCCGCAACCGGCCTTGCAGCGTTAGCCATGGCCCAAAGACATTAATAAAAAGTACCATCTCGGCCAGTTGCGGCGAAGATCATGGCAAATCGCGCCCCCAGCCTTGATCAGGCGGTAGCCGACAGCCGACAGCCGCCTTATACACGGCGCATGCCGTGATCCTGCCGTGCAGGCTGTCATGGGCCCAATGGATTAGACACGAAAGAGAATACGATGAAGATGATTGTCGCTGCGCTTGCTGGATCTTTGCTGCTGGGTGCCTGCGCGGCCCCCGTGCCGCCCGCGCCCGCCGCCCCGGCGCTGCCTAGCCCAGAGCAGCAGATTCAGGATCAGATCACCGCAATGGCCGCGCCGAACCAAAACCTGGCCACAGCGCGCGTGCACGATGATGATAACTGTTTTTGGTTCAGCTATGTCGGCCCGGTCGAGACGACAGAACTGCCGCTTCTGACCCGCGAAGGCCGTCATATTTGTGCGCCAAAGCCCGCCGAGGCCGAAGCCCCGGCAGAGCCTGCGACTGCAGCTTAACTTTGGGCGGTGACAGTGTTTTCGGTCGGGTACAACACGGCCGTCGACCCTGTCGCCACCTGGTCGTACAGACCGATGATATGCGCCATCACCATGCGCACACAGCCAGAGCTGGCGCGGCTACCGATGGACCGCGGCGACGGCGTGCCGTGGATGCGCAGATAGGTGTCGCGGTTGCCAGTATAAAGATACAGCGCGCGCGACCCCAGAGGGTTGCTCGGGCCGCCATCCATGCCGTCCTTGTGCTGCTCATATGATGCCGGGTCACGCTCGATCATCGCAGGGGTCGGTGTCCAAGTTGGCCACTTGGACTTGCGCTTGATCGCGTAGGAACCAGGTTCGTACAGGTTGCCCTTGGCAATCGCCACGCCGTAGCGCATCGCTGTGCCGTTGGGCTGGATGTGATAAAGGTAGCGCGCGACCGCATCGACGTGGATATCGCCTGATTTCAGACCGTCATTTGCCTGCACCAGCTGCGGTAAAAAGCGGTCGTGAAAACCCCAAGGGTTGGTGGTCGCAGGATCATAGTTCGCAGGTGTCACGCGCGAGTCCCAAGCGGACCACTGCGATTGCTGCGATGTCGGCGCGGCAAATGCGGGGCTGGCGATAGGAAGTGAAAATAGCGCTCCAGTCGTCTGGATAAAGTGGCGTCTGGTCAGCATTTCGAATTCCTTGGCAATTTGGGAGCAGCGATATTAAGTCGCGAAGACTTTAGGCACATATCTGCCATTATCCAATGCAACTTTTCGCTATAACCCTGACATCGGGCAAGATGAGCACAGTATCCGCGCGCCAGCGGCATACAAACCAAGCAATTCAAATAGGAAGGTTTGTGGCGGACAGACAGGGATTCGAACCCTGGAGACGGTTCCCCGCCTACACACTTTCCAGGCGTGCGCCTTCGACCACTCGGCCACCTGTCCACTGAGGGCGTCTTTAGCCAAGGGTGCGGGGGGGTGCAAGAGGCAGAAACGGAAAATTCGCGCCGATGCATTGAAACCTGCGCCCCGGCTGCGCATAAACATTGTAACCGCATAGAGTTAATACCCATGAAGCACGTCCCGCCCCCCGAAGACACCAACGCCCAGCGGTTCGAGCTGGCGCGCGTGCAGACCGCTGCGCTGGTGATCATCGCCTTTGCGGTGGTGCTGTTTTTGCTGGTGCAGGCGCAGTTCATTCTGATCAGCCTTGCCGTGGCGATCATCCTGTTTTCGCTGACAGCGGATGTGATCAGCTTTATCGCCCGCCAGCGGATCGGGCGGCTGCGGGTGCCCAATTGGCTGGCGTCGATTGTCGCGCTTTTGCTGATCGGCGCGGCGCTGCTGACCATGACATCGATTGTCGTGGCGCAGATCAACACGGTGCTGCAAATCACCCTCGCCTACGCCGAACGCGCGCCAGAGGCGATTGCCGCCCTGTTTTCATGGGCTGGCGACGATACAGAGGCCGCCGTGCTCAATTCCATGCGGTCAATAGAGCTGTCGGGCTATCTGCGCGGGGCAGCAGGCGGCGCGACAAGCCTGACGCAAGCCTCGGTGCTCGTGATCCTTTTTGTCGGCTTTTTGTTCGCGGAACGGGTCTGGTTCCAGACCAAGCTGCTGGCCTTTACCGGCAACCCGGCGCAGGCCAAACGCATCGGTCTTATCATTTCGTCCATCATTCACCGGGTAAACTATTACCTGCTGGTCAAAACGGGAATCAGCCTTGTGACCGGGGTGATGACCTATGTACTGGCCCAAGCGTTTGGGATGGAAATTGCGATGCCCTTGGGGGTGATGACCTTTGTGCTGAACTTCATCCCGAATGTGGGGTCCATCGTCGCGACAGGGCTGGTCGCATTGGCGGCCTATGTGCAGTTTGGCGATCCGACGCTGACCGTGGTGATCTTTGTCATCTCGGGGGCCATTCAGTTCATGAACGGCTCTGTCATTGACCCGATGCTGATGGGGCGCGCCCTGCGGCTGTCGTCCTTTGGCATCCTTGTTAGCCTTGCGTTCTGGGGCGCTGTTTGGGGCATTCCCGGCATGTTCCTGTCGGTGCCGATCATGGTGATGATGCTTGTCGTGTGCAGCCATGTCCCCGCGCTGCGCCCCATCGCGATCCTGCTGTCCCGCGAAGGTCTGCCCGATAGCGAAGATCAGCTGGACAAGTCCTAACGCGCCAGCACAAAGGCCACGGCAATCGCAGCCTCGAACCCTGCTGCCACCAGGATCGCGAAACTGGCAGAGCCTGCAGCGTAGGACCAAATCCCCGTCGCAGCGATGCCTGCAAAGGTCACAGCCGCGGCCAATGCGGTGCCGTCGTGCAATGGCCCCGGCCCTGCGTCCCGCAGCAGCCAAAAGAACACAGCCAACCCCAAAAATAAGGGTGAGGCGCGGCGACCGATGAACACCGCGCTGGCGTCCGCCGTGACGCCGTACAGGCCCATATAAGCGCCCGGCACCATCAGGAAGACGGCGAACAGCACGGCGCACAGGACTGCCGTTGCGATACACAAAAGCGTAAACATTACGCGTCCTCTAGATGCAGATAGACCCGGCGATTTTGCCGGCCCTTCTTTTCGATCTTACCGATCCGCACGCGGCCGATTTCGCTGGTCCAGCCGACATGGGTGCCGCCGCAGGGTTGCAGATCGACGGCTGTGTCACCCTCTCCAATCCGGATCAGGCGAATGGGGCCTTGGCCGCGCGGCGGCTTGACCGTCATCGTCTTGATCAGTTCCGGCTGTTGATCCAACACAGCCTCGGGGATCCATTCGGCGGTAACGGCCAGATCGCGCGCGATCATGTCGTTCAGCAGTCCGGTCAGCGCATCCTTGTCTTCGGGTGCGTTTTCCATATCGAAATCCAGCCGCCCCTTATCAGCCGCGATTTGCCCGCCGGTGACGGGGCGCGGGATAATGACGGACAGCAGGTGCAGCGCGGTGTGCACGCGCATCATGCGGTGGCGGCGATCCCAGACTAGCGATTGCTTCACATAGGTGCCAATCTCTGGCAGGCGCGCAGGCTCTGCCGGGACAAGGACGATATCGCCACCCTGCCCTTTGACCGTCGTGCCAATGTCGATGCCGCCGCCGTCCCACACCAGCCGCCCCGCGTCCCCCGGCTGCCCGCCAGAGGTCGCGTAAAAGATCGACGCATCCAACACGATACCGCCTTCCAGCGTATGCCCGGTGACGCGGCCCGTCGCCTCGCGCAGGTAGGAATCGTGCAAGAAAAGCGGCTCGGTCATCAGGTAGGCCCATCTGGATCGGCATCGCCGTCCGTATCAGTGTCGTGCAGGTCGCTGGCGTCCATCATGCTGCTGGCCTCGCGCGCGGTGCTTGGACCGTCGCTGGGGGCTTCCACAGGCTTTGCCGGGGCGCTTGGCTGCGCGGGGTGCAGCTTTTCCGGATTACGCAGCCAGATATCGGTCTGGGCAAAGGGCACTTCGATCCCTTCGGCTACAAAGCGGGCGTTGATCTGGCGTAGGATTTCGTCGGTCGTGACGACCTTCCAGTTCACATCGCGCAGGATCATCCGCAGCTCAAAGTCCAAGCTGCTGGCGCCGAAGGCGGCAAAAAGCGCCTGCGGGCCGGGATCGGCAATCACCATCGGATGCGCCTCGGCGATCTCAAGCAAAATCGCGCGGACCTTTTCAACGTCAGTCCCGTAGGCCACGCCAATCGGCAAAATCAGGCGGCCCACAAGGTTGCCGCGCGTCCAGTTCGTGACCTGCCCGCTGACCAAGTCAGCGTTGGGGATGATGACATCGGTGCGGTCAAACGTCTCGATCCGGGTGGACCGGACCGAGATATTGCGCACGAAACCAACGTTGCCATTCACCTCGATCATATCGCCTTCGCCGATGGGGCGTTCGATCAGCAGGATGATGCCAGAGACGAAGTTCTGCACGATGGTTTGCAGGCCGAAACCGATACCAACCGACAGCGCACCGGCGACAATCGCAAGGCTTGATAAATCAATGCCCGCCGTCGTGATTGCGATCAGCGCGGCCAGAAAGATCCCGACATATCCCACCCCGGCCGAGACGGCATTCTGCCCGCCAAGGTCCATTTTCGTGCGCGGCAACACCGTTGTTTTCAACTGCCGCTTAACGAATTGCGTCAGCAAGTAGCCGCCGCCAAAGATCAGCACGAAGGTCAGGAAATCGCCGGGCGAAATCGTCGTCTCGCCCACTTGGAAACCGGCGCGGAACTGGGCCACGACCTCTGCCAAGTCGGTGACACTTGCGCCCCAGACCAGCGACAAAACCGGCACGGCCAGCAAAAACAGCCCAAAGCCGATGACGACGGGCATCAGCGGCCCTGCGCCTTCGGTTTCGCTGGACGGGGCGTAGATGTCATAGACCAGCTTTTGCAGCACAATGATCACGCCAAAAATCGCCAGCGTCATGACCGACGGCGCAAACAGCGACGCCGAGGCCGCAGCAAAGCCCGCCGCCGCCAGCAGCGGCGACGCGATGGCCACGATAATGCAAAGCAGCCCGACGGACACACGGATGCGCCCGCTAGATCCCGCCTTGCCTGCCCGGTCCATCGGCGCGTGCCGCAGCAAATAGCCAAGGCGGAACAAGATCGCGGCCAGCAAGACCTGCAACGGCAGCGTCACCACCCCGGTGGACGCGTCAGAGGCACCCGCATTCGCCATCAGCGCCGCAACAATCAAGATCGCGGCAAGGCCAATGCCAAGCGCCACACCGCTGCTGCGGATTTTGCTGCGCACATCAGCGGGATAGCCCAGCGGGCCGCCCTGTTCGCCTTGCGGGAACAGCTGCCCGTTCAGCCAGCGCGCCACGATGACAATAAAGCCTGCGCCAAAGATCGCCTGCGACAGCGCGTCCCCGGACCGGGCCAACACGCCAAGCTGGCGCAGACCCAAAATCAGCGCGGACAGGCCAAGCGTCGGCAGCACGATCTGCCACAGCGACAACAGGAACGACCAAATCGCCCGCCCCCGCGCATGGCTGTTTTCCACCCGGTCCTGCAGCAACGACACCCAAGACCGTGACCGCGCCAGCAGCACAATGGCCACGGCCAGATACATGATCGACAGCGGCACGCCCGGCCAGATCGACCCGGATGAGAAGCGTGACGATATCCGCGCCGCAGCCGATGCGACCACAGTATTCAGCGCGGCGTGCCCGCTTTGCAGCGCCTCGCCCCAGTTGGACGGGTTCAGCGGCGACGGGCCGCGTGTGGTCAGGCGGGCGGTGTCGCGAGCGCGCAGCTGGCTGTCGACCTCAGATATCAGACCATCGGCGCGGGCATATGCTTCACGGGCCAACACGGCCGGGGCGCTGATCTCGTCCAATTGGCGGTTCAGCACGATACGGCGTTCTGCGATGGCGGGCTGTTCCTCGCCGCTTTCGGGCGGGGTTCCGAGCGCGCTGATCTGGCCTTGCACGGTGGCGATGCGGCCCGCGTTAAGCGATCCCAGCGCCTGAAAACGTTCACGCCAACCAAACAGAGTCTCGCGCGTGCGCGACAGGGCCAGCGATGATCCGGTACCCGTGCCCAGCAGCGCCTCTGCTGCGGCAACGCGCGATTGCCAGTCGTCCAGATCAGGCACGGCATTTGCCAGCGCCTGCTCGGCTGCGTCCAACGCTTCTGGGTCGGCAACCTCTGCCGCGGCCGCCTCGGCCTCGCCTTGCTGGGCGGTGGTTTCCGCATCAGCTGGCGCTGTCACTAAGCCGTCAAGGGCTACCTGCGCGGTGGCACCCTGCCCGGCCAGCCAAAACGCCAGCGCAATCCCAAGACCAAGGCGCGGGGTCATGCGTCTTGGAAAACGCCGGGAATGGACTGCGGTCCGGTGGACAGCCAAGACGGCACTGGCAATCCTTTGGAGCGCAAGAACTCCGGGTTCCACAGTTTGGACTGATAGCGCGTGCCATAGTCGCACAGGATGGTGACGATGGTGTGCCCCGGCCCCATGTCCCGCGCCATACGGATCGCGCCCGCAATATTGATGCCGGACGATCCGCCAAGGCACAGCCCCTCGTGCTGCAGCAGATCAAAGACGATCGGCAGCGCTTCTGCGTCGGGGATGTTATAGTTCATATCGGGCGTGAACCCTTCAAGGTTCGCCGTAATCCGGCCCTGACCGATGCCTTCGGTGATGCTATCGCCCGACGATTTCATCTCGCCGTGCTCGTAGAAGTTATACAGCGCTGCACCGTCCGGATCAGCCAGACCGATTTTCACGCCTTTGGGCTGCAACGCCATGCCGACACCCGCCAGCGTGCCGCCAGAACCGACCGCGCAGATAAACCCGTCAACCTTACCGCCGGTTTGTTCCCAAATCTCTGGCCCGGTGGTTTCGATATGGGCCTGACGGTTGGCCACGTTATCGAACTGATTTGCCCAGATCACGCCGCCGGGGGTGGTTTTCGCCAGCTCTTCGGCCAGGCGGCCGGAATAGCGGACGTAGTTGTTGGGGTTTTTGTAAGGCGCAGCAGGCACTTGCACCAATTCCGCACCCGCAAGGCGCAGCATGTCTTTCTTTTCCTCGGACTGGGTTTCCGGGATCACGATAACGGTCTTAAAGCCCATCGACGCACCCACAAGCGCAAGGCCAATGCCCGTATTGCCAGCGGTGCCTTCGACGATAGTGCCGCCGGGCTTCAGCAAGCCTTTGGCGACGGCATCTTTGATGATGTAAAGCGCGGCGCGGTCCTTAACGGACTGGCCGGGGTTCATGAATTCAGCCTTGCCCAGAATGGTGCAGCCGGTCAGCTCTGACGCGGCGCGCAGCTTGATCAGGGGCGTGTTCCCAACGGTATCGGCCAGATCGGATTTGATATGCATGGCAAAGCCCTTTCGAATGCGCGTGTTACGTACTGTCTAGGCGTCAGCGGGGGCGAACTCAAGACGCAGGGCGTCCCGGTTCAGCGCCAGCCAGTAAATCAACGTCACGCAAGGCCCAGCAGCGATTTCGCCGCTTTGGACAAGGGCCAGCGCGTCACCCAGCGGCAGCACATGCAGACGCAGGTCCTCTTGTTCTGATTCCAGCCCGCCAGCGTAGCGATTTACATCAGGAAGGTCGCATAAGCCGATGTAACAATAGAAATAATCCGTCGCGTTACCCGGTGACGGATAAAAGGACGTGACATGGCGCAGGGTGACATCCAGCCCGGCCTCTTCTTGCGTCTCGCGCAGGGCGGCCTGCTCTGGCGTCTCAAAGGCGTCGATCATGCCTGCGACAGGTTCCAGCATCCACGGGTTCGGATCGCCCCGTTCCAGCGGGCCCATACGCATCTGTTCAACCAGCACAACGCGGCCGCGCACCGGATCATAGGGCAGCACAATCGCCGCATCGATACCAACCAGCACCTCGCGCGGTAGCGGGCCTTGATGGCCGCCGTCAAAACGGCGGTGGGACACATCAAAGCCCTGCATTTTGAAAAACCGCCCCACAGGCGCGGCGCGGTCAGACACGGCCACGTCGCCCGCCTGCGCGGCATAGCGCAGCGCATTTGGCCGATCCGTCACTGCCGCCTGCGCCTGCGCCCAAGCGCGTTTCAGGAACATCGGCCACTGCCAGCGCAGATCAGCGGGCGCGGGCAACGGGTCTTGCGCAAACACCGCGCGCGCCGCCTGCGCCGTGACAGCGCCGTAGCTTTCCTGCCAATCGGCGAGCGACCATTCCCCCTGCGCCGCTTGCAACTGCGCAGGCGGCAGCCACACTTGCGCGGGATGCGTTGTGCCATCTGTCAACGTCACGGGCACAGAGGTCAGGGTATAGTCGTAAGCGTCCTCGAACAGGGTCAGCCGCGCGATCTGGTCGGCGCTTAGGTTGCGCCATAGCAGCCCCTGCGCCGTGCACCCCGGGACCTGCGTGATCATTGGGGCCACGTCACCCACCGCAGGCTGCACGCTGTATCCGTCCAGCCGCGCAGGCGTCACATCACCTGCGATGCCAGACACAGCTATCCGCAACGCTTCGTCGCGCAAGGTGCCGTAAACAAAGATATTCATCAGCGGTAACGCGATCCAAATATGTCCGTCAGCAGCCCCGCGACCAATCCGCCGCCCAGCCAGACGAGCAGGTTCAGCGGGGAATAAAACACCTTGGCGTAATCCAGCATAATGGAGAACACGCCAATGACTGCCTCCATCGGGCCACCAAAGCGGCCGCGCATGGCCACCTGAATCATGTCATAACCCGACAAAAGCAGTAGCACCCAAAACGCAAGCGCCGCAGCGCCGGTCAAGGCGGTGCCCATTGCAGCCCCCGTGCCTTGCCCGCTGCGCGAGCCGACAATGATCCAACCGACCAACACCCCAACGATGATAACCAAAGGATACCAATACTTTGGCGCACGCGCTTCATCAAAATACGGCACCAACAAAAAGGCGAGTACCGCCCCCAGAACCGCATAAAACACGGCCCCCGCAAGGCGTCCGGCAGTTGGCATGGTCGTTCCTTTCCGGCCCCTTAGGCGGGGCGCGCGATCGTAATTTGCGTTACGTCGCAGTTTTCACTGGCAAAGGTCGCAGCACAAGAGGTCAGATAAAAGTTCCACATCCGCCGAAACCGGTCGTCAAAGCCTAAGGCCGCGACTTTGTCCCATTTGGCGTTAAAGGTGTCATGCCAGCGGCGCAACGTCTGGTCATAGCTGTGGCCAAATTCGATAGAGGTTTCGACCAATAAACCATGCTTGGTAATGACCTCTCTCAGCTTGCTAGGGCTTGGCAGCATGCCGCCGGGAAAGATGTATTTCTGAATGAAATCAGGTCCGCGTTTGTAAACTTCCCACCGGCGGTCAGCGACAGTGATGATCTGCAGCGTGGCCTTGCGACCGGGCTTCAGCCGCGCCCGAACGGTCTTGAAATAGGCCGGCCAATATTGCTCGCCCACGGCCTCGAACATCTCGATGCTGGCGATGCCGTCATAGGTGCCCGTTTCGTCGCGGTAGTCTTGGAGCTTGAAGGTGACCTTGTCGGAAAGCCCTGCCTTTTCAATGCGGTCGACGGCGTAGTTAAACTGCTCTTTGCTGATCGTCAGGCAGGTGACACGCAAGCCGCGCTCTGCTGCGGCGTATTCCGCAAACCCGCCCCAGCCGCAGCCGATTTCCAGCACATGATCGCCGGGCTCCACGCCCATCTGATCCACCATAGAGGCATATTTGGCCGTCTGCGCGCTCTCAAGGCTCTCTTGGCCGCTTTCAAACAAGGCAGAGGAATAGGTCATCGTGTCGTCGAGCCAAAGGCCGTAGAAATCGTTGCCAAGATCGTAGTGATACTCGATGTTCTTGCGGGCCTGCTTTTTGGAATTACTTTGCAACCAGAAGCGGATACGCTCGAAAGTTCGCACAAGATACTGGCCCGGAAAGCCGTCATAAATCTCTTCTGCGTCGTCGTGAATCAGGTCCATGAACGCCATCAGATCGGGCGTTGACCACCAGCCATCAAGGTAAGCGTCACAAAACCCAAGGTCGCCTTCGCGCACGATACGGGCAAACAGATCAGCGTTATGCACAGTGATTTCAGCGACATGACCCGCTGCGGCCCCTTCAGAGCGGAATTGGCGACCGTCAGGCAGAATCACATCGATCCGGCCCCGTTTCAGCGCGCCCATCATCTTGAAAACCGCAGTGAAATAACGTGGCAGCCCGGTTTGGCCGTCAGTGGTCGTCAAAATCATCTATTACCCTGTCTGTCGTTTTTGCCGGTTCTTAGGCCCGGTGTTGATCTAATTTTAAGGTGTCGCACCCGAAAGTCACGCGTCAGAGGCGAAATAGTTGCGACCTACCCGCGACAGGGTGCCGCGGTTTGCCTGTCTATTCGCCGGATGTCGCCGAATTTACTTGTTTATAACTACATCTCGTTTATCGCATGCAACACACCACAAAGGACTGATAACAGAATGCCTTCGACGACCCACCTACCGCCCGACACTCCTGCCGCGCGTGATTGGGTCCGCATTCTTGCGGCCTATCGCGATCCTAACACATCACGCAGTTTTTTCGAACTTGGCGTCACGGTCGCTGGTTTCGTCGCTTTGTGGGTCGCTGCCTGGTATGCAGTGCAGGTCAGCTGGTTGCTGGCGCTTGCGATTGGCGTTGTGAACGGTGGCTTTTTGGTGCGCCTTTTTGCAATACAGCACGATTGCGGACATGGTTCTTTCTTTAACAACCGCCATCTTAGCGATTGGGCTGGCCGGATTTTGGGCGTTGTGACGCTCACCCCATATGACGTCTGGCGCCGCACCCACGCGCTGCACCATTCGCATGCGGGCAATCTGGATCGGCGCGGCATCGGCGATGTCACGACGCTGACTTTGGACGAATACAACGCGCTGCCGCCGCTGCGGCGTTTCATGTACCGCCTTTATCGTCACCCGCTGGTGATGTTCGGCCTTGGTCCGACATATTTGTTCTTTATCCAGAACCGCGTGCCGCTGGGTCTGATGACCGCGGGCAAGGTCTACTGGATTTCCGCTATGGTAACCAATGTCGCGCTGGCCGTGGCTGTGGCGCTGATCGCTTACTTTGGTGGCTGGCAGGCTGTTGCCTTTGTCTTTGTGCCGCCGGTCTTTGTCGCCGCGTCCGCTGGCGTGTGGCTGTTCTATGTCCAGCACCAGTTCGAAACGACAATGTGGGAGCATGACCCCGACTGGCAGTTGCACGAGGCGGCGCTGCACGGCAGCTCTCATTACGATTTGCCGCTGGTTCTGCGCTGGATGACCGCCAACATCGGCATTCACCATGTGCACCACCTGTACAGCCGCATCCCGTTCTATCGTCTGCCCGACGTGCTGCGCGATCACAAGGAACTGGTCGAAGTCAGCCGCATGACGATGCGCGAAAGCCTGAAATGCGCCTCGCTTGATCTGTGGGACGTCAAGCGGAACCGCCTGATTTCCTTCCGTCAGGCACGCCTCGCCGCTTAAAAATCACGGTCCTTATAGGCGGCAAGCGCCGCCTTGCGGCCGTCTTCGGCGGTCACAACCGGATCGGGATAGGCATCATCAGGTGCCATATTCCAGCGCAGTGGAATGGCATCGTAAAAGGCCAGCGCGGTCTGTGACGGGTTCTTATAATCCTCTGCCAGCCACGCCTTAGCGTAGTCGCGATTTTTATCGAACTTATCCAGCTGAGTTACGGGATTGAACACCCGGAAATAGGGCGTCGCATCCGGGCCCGATCCTGCGGACCACTGCCATCCCATCGCGTTTGATGCGGGGTCCCAGTCGATCAGTTGGTCCTGGAACCAATCCAAACCGATTTTCCAATGACACATCAGGTGCTTGGTCAAATAGCTGGCGACGATCATCCGCCCCCGGTTGTGCATCGTCCCCGTCACCTGCAATTCGCGCATCGCCGCATCAACAAATCGGATGCCGGTGCGCCCTTGCTTCCAAGCCTTCACCTCGGCCAGCCGCTCGTCGGTTTTCCATGGGAAAGCATCCCAATCCTCGCGCCAGTTGCCCGTTGTGATGCGCGGCGTGTGGTGGGCCAGGTGGTAGGCAAACTCGCGCCAGACCAGCTCTTTCAGAAATACTTCGGCATCGCCCTTGCCGTCATGCAGCGCGCGCCATCCTGCGTGCCAGCAGGCCAGCGGGCTGATTTCGCCATAGGTCAGGTTTTCCGACAGGCCGGATGTCCCCTTAATCCCCGGAATATCGCGCGCGGCTTTATAATCTGCGACACGGTTTGCGATAAAGGCACCCAGCCGGTGGCTGGCAGCGGTTTCGCCAACGGTGCAATGCGGCAGCACAACGTCGTGGCCGCGCCGCATATCTGCGCCCATCGCCCAGTCGTCCAGCGCATCGCTTGCGGGCCAGCTATCAGGCGCAGGGATTTTGCCGGGCGCAGGCAGGGTATTGGGAAGTTCGCGGCTGCGGACAGATTTCCACATCGGGGTGTAGACTTTGTAAAAGCCACCGGTCTGCGTCTCGACGCTCCAAGGCTCGAACAGCAGATGACCGCGAAAACTGACGGCGTCGATGCCGTCATCTTTCAGCCCCGCCTTGACGGCGGTATCGCGGGCCTTGCTGATGGGATCGTACAGGCGCGACCAATAGACGGCACCGGCCCCAGTCTCTTTGATAACATCACGCAAAACGCTGAGCGCATCGCCGCGGCGCAGGATCAGCTTGGCCCCCTTGTCAGCCAAGGCATCCCGCAGCGACGCGACCGACAGCCCAAGGCGAAAGCGCGGTGCGGCGCCCTGCCCGGCCACCACATCGTCGTGGATGAAAAGCGGGATGACCGGGCGGCCGCTGTTGCAGGCTTCGGTGAGTGCGGGGTGGTCGCCAAGGCGCAGGTCGCGCCGGAACCACATAATGATGGGGGATTTATCAGTCATGTCCCCAACTTAGCTGGGTCCGGGCCGGGATCAACAGGCGGGTTGCAAAACAACCCGCCTGCCGCGTTTTTTTACGTATTCGCGCGTTCGGACTTCAGGCCGCGATAGATCGCGACACACATCACCAGCAGCACCACGGTGAACGGCAAACCGGTCGAGATCACCATGGATTGCAATGACCCAAGGCCGCCGGCCGACAGCAGCAGCACGATGGCCACCGCGCCTTCAAAGATGCACCAAAAGACGCGCTGGGGCACCGGCGCGTCGACCTTGCCGCCTGCGGTGATCGTGTCGATCACCAACGAGCCGGAGTCAGACGATGTCACGAAGAACACGATAACCAGCACGACGCCGATCAGCGATGTGATCGTGGTCAGCGGCAGGTCTTGCAGCACCTTGAACAGCTGCAATGGCAGCTCTGCGTCTTGGGCTGCGGTATAGCCTTCTTGGACGACCTGCGTGATCGCAATGCCGCCAAAGACCGACATCCACAGCACGCAGACCAGCGACGGAATCAACAGCACGCAGGTGATGAATTCACGCACGGTGCGGCCCCGGCTGACGCGGGCGATAAACATGCCGACGAAAGGCGACCAGCTGATCCACCACGCCCAATAGAAGGACGTCCAGCCTTGCAAAAAGTTGGTGTCATCGCGCCCGATGGGGTTCGCAAGTTGCGGCAGATATTCGACATAGGCCAGTAAGCTAGAGCCAAAGATGCCAAGGATCGATAGCGTCGGGCCGACCAACAGCACGAAGGCCAGCAGCAAGAACGCGAGGCCCATGTTGATTTCGGACAGGATCTTTACGCCGCCATCAAGGCCGCGCAGCACAGAGATCAGCGCGACCGCGGTGATGCCAGAGATCAGCAGCACTTCGGTCGTGTTGCCCATGGGCAGGCCGAAGACTTCGTTCAGGCCAGCGTTTGCCTGCGTTGCGCCAAAGCCAAGGGATGTCGCTAGACCGAACAGCGTGGCAAAAACCGCCAAGATGTCGATGATGTGACCCGGCCAGCCCCAGATCCGCTCTCCAAGCAGGGGGTAGAAGGCAGAGCGCATGGTCAGGGGTAAGCCCTTGTTATAGCTGAACAAGGCCAAGGCCAGACCGACAACGGCATAGATCGCCCAAGGGTGCAGACCCCAGTGAAAGATCGTCGCCGCCATGCCAAGGCGCATCGCCTCTGACGCGTCACCGCCGGCTGCGCCAAGCGGGGCCCAATCCGTACGCATCCCGTTTTCAACGGTCGTGCCGCCCAAAGAGCTGGTGAAATGCGACAGCGGTTCGGACACGCCATAGAACATCAGGCCAATGCCCATGCCCGCCGCAAACAGCATCGAAAACCACCCCATATAGGTGTAATCCGCCGTTGCATCCTTGCCGCCCAGACGCACCTTGCCCAAGGGCGAGACGATCAGGAACAAGCAGAACAACACAAAGATGTTCGCCGCGGTCACAAAGAACCAGTCAAAGCCCTTTGTCACCGTGCTGAACAGCCAAGTGAAAACCGAGCCGGATTGTTCCGGCAAGGCCAGCGTATAAAACACAAAGGCAACCACTGCGGTGGCCGAAATGCCGAACACCGGATTGTGGATGTCGAAGCCGACACTCAGCACCGAGCCTTCGATATTGTCTTGGCCGATTTCGTAGTCCGTATCGATCAGGTCGGCTTTACCGTCCGGGGGCGGAATCCCCTCGTTTGCCGCGTCGCTCATGCGCACGTCCTTTATTGCTATGTTTTGATTAACAAAAACTTAGCACGAATGACGCGGTTTTCACACCGATGTGATCAGAACATTTCGCCAAATCCATTAAACTACTGTTATAAAATGAAAAAAGGCCCCCGCAATTACAGCGGGGGCCCTTCTGAGCAACCAAATGCAAATGGTTTACGCGGCAGTCTTGCTCCGCGCTGCTGCGGCTTCTGCATGCGCTTCACGCTTGCCGTCGCGGTACAGCGCCTTGATCAGCGCGATACACATCAGCACCATCACGACGCTGAACGGCAGTGCCCCGATGATCATCGCCGTGTTGATCGCGTCCAATCCGCCCGCCATCAGCAGCGCACCGATCACGATGCCAAGGATACAACCCCAGACAATAATGTGGATGCGGCCCTTCTCACTCTCGTCGCCAGCGGCGGCAATCGTGTTGATGATCAAAATCGCCGAGTCCGCCGAGGTGACCAGATAGGTCAGCAATAGAACAACGATCACGATGCTCATCAGTTTGGCCAGTAGCGGCGACAGCATAAAGTTGATCATCGCGAACAGCTGGCTAGAAATGCCCGCACCTGTGATTTGATCGCCCGCGCCGCCATTCAGCGTCAGGTCAATCGCCGTGCCGCCGGCAAAGGCGAACCAGACGAAACACATCACCGACGGCACAATCATCGCGCCCAGCACGTATTCCCGCACCGACCGGCCCCGGCTGATCCGCGCCAAGAACAGGCCGACGAAAGGTGCAAATGCAATCCACCATGCCCAATAGAACACGGTCCAACCACCCTGCCATCCGGCCAGTTGGTTGGTCACGTTATCCGCGCCCGTGCCATCGGGGCTGAAAATATGAACAGACATATAAGGCAGCGCGGTGATGTAGTCCCAGATGCCGACGAACAGCGCCTTGAACGCAAACAAGGTCGAACCGAAGACCAAAAAGAACGCGAGGATGAAGAACGACAGCCCCATGTTCAGGTTGGACAACCACTTGATGCCCTTGCCAACACCGGACAGCGCCGACAGCACCGAACACAGCATCACAATGACCAAGGCAGCCAACATGGCCGCGACGGTCGGGGCCCCATCTTCGGTCATCAACCACTGCGCGCCGGTGATGTTAAACACGCCAGATGCGAACTGCGACACGCCGTAACCGATCGTCACAGCGACGCCCAGAATGGTGGCGACGACCGACACGATGTCGATGACATGGCCCAGGGGCCCCTCCAGCGTTTTGCCAAACAGCGGTGTCAGGCCCGACCGGATCGTCAGCGGCAAGCCGCGAGCGTAGGAAAAGAACGCCAGCGCAAGGCCGACGATCGCGTAGCACGCCCAAGCCGACAGGCCCCAGTGCAGAAACGACCACTTGAACGCATCGCGCACATTGTCCGCCGCGCCGCCTGTGGTTAGGCCTTGGATCGTCTCTGGGTTGGTGCCGAAGTGATAGATGGGCTCTGCCGTGGCATAGGTCAGCATGCCGATGCCGATGCCTGCGCCGAACATCATGGAAAACCACGAAAAGCTGTCGAATTCAGGCGTATCGCCGGGCTTGCCCAGCATCAGCTTGCCTGTGCGCGGATACAGCGCAAGGCCAAAGCAGGTCACGATAAACAACGCGACGACATACATGTACCAAGGGCCGGTATAGGCGTCGATGGTCGACCGGATCGCACCCAGGGTGCTGCCTGCGTTTTCGGACCAAACGGCGGCCCAGATGATCAGCAGGACGATGATGACCTTGGCACCCAAGGTCACGTAGGTGTTGTAACCTTCGTAAAACCCGGTGTCCGCGGTATCGATATCAAGTTTCCGCAATGGCGGTTTAAAGGGCATCTGTCAGAGTCTCCCGGGCTTTTATTAATTATGAAGCACGCCATCTAACGCGGTCAGAGGTACCGGCAACCTTATGCCGATACCTCTTTTCACCACCGTTGCCTTAATACCCTATGAATTGACGTCCACAACGACCCGTCCGCGGACTTGCCCTTGCAGAATATCGGCACCTAAACGCGGCAAATCAGACAAGGTCGCGGGGGTGATCATCGCCTGCAGCTTGTCCATCGGCAGATCGCTGGCGACCCGCTTCCATGCCCGCAAGCGATTGTCATAGGGCTGCATCACGCTGTCGATGCCCAGCAGGTTCACGCCGCGCAGCAAGAACGGAATGACCGTCGCAGGCAGACCCGCGCCCCCCGCCAGACCGACCGCCGCGACAGAGGCACCGTATTCCATCTGCCCCAGCACCCGCGCCAACATCGCGCCGCCCACCGCATCAACGCAGCCGCCCCATCGCTCGCCCTCAAGCGGGCGCTTGACGGTCTCGGCTAACTCTTCGCGGGCGATAATCTCGGTTGCGCCCAGATCGCGCAGATAATCCGCCCCCTCTGGCCGCCCGGTGACCGCGGCCACCTTATACCCTAAATGCGACAAGATTGCCGTCGCAACAGAGCCGACCCCGCCAGAGGCGCCGGTCACCAGCACAGGCCCCGCCTTGATGCCGTGATCCTCCAGCGCCATCACCGCCAACATCGCCGTCAATCCAGCAGTGCCAACAGCCATCGCATCGCGCGTGCTCAGCCCCTCTGGCAGTGGCACCAGCCAATCGGCCTTCACCCGCGCCTTTTGGGCGTAGCCGCCCCAATGCGCCTCGCCAACGCGCCAGCCGGTCAGCACCACCTTGTCGCCGGGTTTGTACCGCGCGTCATCCGATGCCTCGACCGTGCCGGCAAAGTCGATGCCCGGAACATGCGGATAATTCCGCACCAGCCCGCCGCCCGGCCCAAGGCACAACCCGTCCTTATAATTAACAGTCGAATAATCGACCGCAACCGTCACCTCGCCTGCGGGCAAACGATCCAGATCAATCTGCTGCACCGATGCGCTGGTCTGGCCTGCGTCATCCTTCTCCACGATCATCGCATTGAACATTCGGTTTCCTTTCTGCACAGCTAGGTTTTCACCTTGCCAAATAAACTCCCGCCGGAGGCTCCGCCCCCCGCATGACACGTTATGCCTTTGCCCCGGCAACGCTCCACTCTCCGCAATCCATCAGTCCCGCGGCATCAAAAACAGCGCCGTCGGCGGCAACGCCTGCCCCATCCCAGCCAACACAAAGCGGACCTGCGCGCGCAAATCAGCCTGCTGGTTAAACATATGCATCACGCAGATGTCGCGCGGCGCGATGACGTCGCTTTGGCTGGTCAGCGACCAAAACGCCAAATCCCCATGCAGATCGACACTGGCCAGCGTATCCGCCCACATCCGCAGCGCACCGTCCGCCCGGAACCGTTCAGCCCACCATGCGGCGGTCGTCAGTGTCATCTGCGCGGTCTTGTCGTGGGCCACATCGGGCGTTTTGACCTTGAACAGTCGCGACAGCCACATCTGATCCAGCCACAGCAAATGGTTCAGCGTGCCCAGCACCGACCCCTGCGGCAAACCGCGATCCGCGGCCAGATCAGCCTCGTCCATTTGCTTTAGGACGTCCCATAACCCTTTGTTCTGCCATGCATTGTAACGCGACATGGTGCGGCAATAGGTGCGATCTGTCACGGCTTTGGTCCTTTCCAGTCAATCGGGCAAATCTCAGCGGATTTCCCGCCAAAGTCCCAGACCCGGCCATAATCACGCACTTTGGATTTCACGCCCGTCGCGGCAATGATATCCGGCCCCATCCAGTACTTCGAATTGCTGACCATGACGGGATGATCGGGGTCGGCCCCTTTCATCATCTCGATCTCGCCTTGGATTTTCCGCCCGATATAAATGCCCCGCTTGGTGCCATCGCGCACAATCTCGACCTTTTCCCGCTCAGCCCCGATGATCTCGGACACCAGCATGGTGAACAGCCCCGTCGTGCCGCCCGCCTGACCCGAAAAGATCTTAAGCAGCCCGTTATACGCCTTCTGAGACGAGCGGTCATCGACGTAGGCCGCGACCTTCCAGTTCCCTTCGGCCATGCGGCCCGGAATATCGACCAGCAGACCGACGTTTAGGCCAGACAAATCCTCGCCCTCGAAATGACCCTCATCAATCGCGATGGCCATCCAGGCGTGGCAATGCCCTTCGGTCGGGGGATGCGCGCCAAGCGATACCACGCAGGGGCAAAACACCGTGCATGAGCAGTTCAAAAACAGCTCGCCTTTGATCGCCCAATTGGTCGGCTGCATCTTGGCGCGGCGCGGATTGGCGACACGGCTGTCGATGCGCTGTGATACCGGAATGCGGTCGGCAGTGGTTTCTGTCATAACAGGCTCCTTCAAAGTATCGACATGGCGGCGGCCCCGCAGCCCGCCACGATTAAAATAACGCCCGCAGGCTTGATCAGGCGGTGTCCGATGGCAGGCAGCTTTTCCAGCACCATGAAAAGTGTCGCAGCGCCCATCCACAGCAGTGACATGGTGCCTGCTGCGAACCCCAACGCCATAAAGCCCCAGCAACACAGGGTGCAAAAGCCGCCCATCCGCAGGCCCATATCCAGCCCGCCGCCAAAGCCGGTGCGCCAACGGCCCAGAAAGAACGTCATCGGCGCATGGCAGCGGCCATGACACACCGCCTTCGTCCGGCTGAACTGGAACGCACCGACGGCGATCAACAATGCGGCGGTCAACAAGCGCGATGTCAGCGCCCCCAGATCATTCACCCAACCTGCCGCAATCAGGGCAGCCTGCACCGCCGCAATCACGGCGGCAAATACGGCCCATGCGACGCTATACCCCAGCAAGACGCCAAACCAGCCCGCGCGGGTGCCATCAGCGGACACCATCAACCGTTCATACGTGCTCAGCGTTGGCACCATGGTCGGCAACATCATCGCCGCCATCATGATCGCCCACATCCCAAACAGCGCGCCGAACTGCGTCATCGGCATCATGTTCATGCCGACGGGCCGGCCCCACACATCGATCCCAGACATCCGCGCCATCATGAACATCGCCGCCCAAGCCACCAGAATGACGGCGAAAACCGCAATCCACGACAGGCTGCGTAAATCTAGGCGTAATGCGGCCGGTGTCATGGTGCGCGGTGTCCTCCCAAACATATGCTGCAGGTATGCTGGCACGATGGTGCCTGCATGCCAAGCCGCTAAGCGACGCTATCGCCTGCATTTTCGGCGCGGCCTGCGCGAAAGGGCCCGCCCGTGCGTTTCCACCTTGCCCGATGCAAAGGTGCACAATAACGTCACCGGCAAAGCAACATCACGGGAGTTTTCGATCATGAATACCAAGACCTTGCTGGGCGGCACCGCCCTTGCCCTTTTCGCCACCGCTGCCATGGCGCAGGACGGCGGCCTGCTGGTGCTGGACTATCCCGGCTTCGAGCTGCCCGAGTATCACACCGCCTATCTGGAAAAGCACGGCGCAGAGCCGACGTTCAGCTTTTTCGGCGACGAAGAAGAAGCGTTCCAGAAAATCCGGTCCGGCTTTCAGGCCGATGTGGCGCATATCTGCGCTGGCTCTGTGACCAAATGGGTCGAAAGCGGTATTCTGGACGAATGGGACACCGAAATGATCGAAGCCTATGACACCCTTGATAGCGACCTGACCGGCACCGATGTTGCCGCCACCGACGGCGTCTATTTCGTCCCGACCGATTTCGGCTCGACCGCGATCGCCTATAACCCCGAAGACGTCCCCGCCGAGGATGTGGCGTCCTTGCAGGTCTTCAAAGACCCCAAGTACCAAGGCCGCATGTCCCTGCCCGACAACGTCGATGACGCTTACGCGCTGGCCTACCTCGCGACTGGCGTCGACAACTGGACCCAAGCCACGGACGAACAGTTCGAGGCCGCGTCCCAGTGGCTGCGCGACGTGCACCCCAACCTGCGCACCTATTGGACCGACCCGGCAGAGCTGGCACAGCTGATGGCCTCTGGCGAAATCCAGATCAGCTGGGCCTGGAACGAAACCTATCCCACCATGGTCGATGAAGGCCGCCCGATTGGCTTTCAACGCACCGCGACCGAAGGCTCCTCGCTGTGGCTGTGCGGCTATGTAAACCTGAAGGACGGCCAGGGCGTCGAGGAAAACGCCTATGACTACCTGAACGCCATGCTCGCGCCCGCCTCCGCGATCCCGCTGCTGGAAAACGGCTTCGGTACCGCGAACAAAGCCGCGCTGACCTCCGAGATCACGCAAGAGCAGCTGGTCGCCGCAGGACTTGAAGAAATCGACGTCCCCGTGCTGGCCCAGTTACCCATGAGCAACGAGATGCGCGAACGCCAGGCCGAAACCTTCGAGCTGATCAAAGCCGGCTTCTAAAGCCCGCCAGCCACAACCACACCACCAAAGGCGGCGCCCCAAAGCGCCGCCTTTTCCATGTCCAATCCTTCTTCTGGTCAAAAATACCTCGGGGGGTTGCCGGTTGGTGCGCCACTGGTTCAAGAACCAGTCGGCGACGGGCTGGCCCCCGCCCAGCACTGGCCAAACGCGCTGCGCCTGCTACGTTCCCAGCAACATCTTAAAGGAGAGCCCGCCATGGACATTCTCAACATCCTCTTTGCCCTCGCCAGCATCGGCCTTGGGGCTGTCGGCTGGCTGGCCCCCGGCTATACGATGACCCTGCTTGACCTGAAAAAGTTGGGTGACAGCAATATGGGGCCAAGCGAGGTCCGCGCCGCCTCTGGTGCGCTGTTCATCGGCCTTGGCCTTGGCGCGATCATTATTGGCGACCCAATTGCGTACGGCATGATCGGCTGTGCGTGGACTGGGGCAGCGATTGGCCGGGCGACGTCACTAGTCCTTGACGGCACCAGCCCGCTGAAGTGGAAGTTCTTTGCCACCGAAGCTGTCGTCGGCCTTGGCGCACTGTGGGTCAACTTCGGCTGATCGCAGCCAAAAGCGCGGTAGCGGCCAGCGGCGGCGCGGGTTAAAAGGACGCCTGAACGACGGGGGATCCTATGGCGCTGATTTTCAAGTGGCTGCTGCGGCTGGCAACAGGTGTGTTTGTCTTGGCAGTGGGGCTGGTCACGCTGGCGTGGTATTTTGCCTCGCGCTCGCTGCCCGATTACGACGGCACCTATAGCGTCGCTGGGATCACCGCCCCCGTAGAAATCGTGCGCGATAACGCGGACGTGCCGCATATCTTTGGCCAAACGGACGATGATGTGTTTTTCGCACTGGGCTATGCGCAGGCACAAGACCGCCTGTGGCAGATGACGATGCTACGCCGCACAGTGCAGGGCCGCCTGTCAGAAATGTTCGGCCCCCGCACGCTGAAAATCGACATGCTGATGCGGCGGCTGGACCTTTACAGCCTCGCCGTCAGTTCGGTCAAAGCGCAGGACGCCCCGACGACCGCCGCGCTGACCGCCTATGCCGCCGGCGTGAACGCATGGCTGGACGAGATTAACACCGGATCACGCGGGCGCGGCGCGCCAGAGATGTGGATCTTTAACGCCCCGATCGCGCCATGGCAGCCTGCCGATAGCATTGCGATCCTCAAACTGCTGGCCTTACAACTGTCCGGCCAAGCGACAGAGGAAGTACTGCGCGCGCGCACCTCTTTGATCGTCTCACCAGAGCGTCTGGCCGATATCCTGCCCGACGATCCCACGGGCGGCATCGCCGCCCTGCCCGATTACAGCGCCCTTGTCGGTGATGTGCCCAAATACGCGGCCAACACGCGCGGGCCGCGCGATCCGCTGTACCCGATTGCGCCGCGCGGCCTGCAAGGCGCGTCGAACGCTTGGGCCGCCGGGATCACCCGCTCTGCCACCGGGTCCACGTTGCTGGCCAGCGATCCGCATCTGCAACTGACCGCGCCAACAGTGTGGTATCTGGCGCGGCTGCAGCTTGCCTCTGGCGATGTGATCGGCGGGACCATACCGGGCCTGCCCGTCGTGTTGTCGGGGCGCAGCGCCGATCTGGGCTGGGGCATCACCAGCGCCTATGTTGACGACCAAGACGTGCATATCGAACAGATGAACCCGGACGATGCGAACCAATACCGCACCGCGGACGGGTGGAAGAATTTCCGCAGCCGCGACAGCATCATCACGATCAAGGATGCGCCCGCTGTCACGCTTAAGCTGCGCTGGACCGATAACGGCCCAGTGCTGCCCGCCGATACCTTTGATCTGGGCACGATCACCCCGCCGGGGCATGTCACCAGCCTGTCGTGGACGGCGCTGACCGGCGACGATCCATCCTTGTCCGCGGCGATGGCCATGATGCGCGCCCATACGATCGAGGATGCAATCAAAGCCGCCGAACCCTATGTCGCGCCTGCGCAAAACCTGACGCTGGCTGACCGCACCGATGTCGCGATGAAAACCATCGGCGCGATCCCCCGCCGCGACCCCGCGCATCAAAGCAAAGGCCGCTTGCCGTCCTATGGCTATCTGCCGGAAAACCAGTGGCAGGGCATAATGCCCTATGCGGACAACCCCGAATTCGTTGCCCCTGACGGCGGCATCGTCGGCAATACCAACAACAAGACCGTGGATCGCCCGTTCCCGAACCATGTGTCCTATAACTGGGGCGACACCCAGCGCGTGAACCGCTGGCGCCGCCTGATGCAAAGCCGGCAGGTCCACACCCGCGACAGCTTTATCGAGGCGCAGCTTGACACCGTCAGCTTTACCGCCCGCGCATTGCTGCCGCTGATGGGTGCCGACCTGTGGTTTACCGGCGACGCCGCTGCTGATGGCACGCCAGAGCGCCGCCGCCAGATCGCGCTTGATCTGCTTGCCAACTGGAACGGAGAGATGAACGAGCATCTGCCAGAGCCGCTGATCTATGCCGCTTGGCTGCGCGCGCTACAGGACCGCCTGATCCGAGACGAGCTTGGCCCGCTCTCGTCCGAATTCACCCACGTCGATCCGGTGTTTATCGAACGCGTCTTCCGCGATGTGGATGGCGCAGCCATATGGTGCGACGTGCTGCAATCCGCCCCGGTGGAAACCTGCACCGATATTTCGCGCCAAGCGCTGGACGATGCGCTGATCTGGATCGGCGAAAACTGGGGCCAGAACCTGGAAACCCTGCGCTGGGGCGACGCCCACCAAGCGACCCACGACCACCCGACGCTTGGCACCGTACCTGTGCTGCAATGGTTCGTGAATATCCGCCAGTCCACCAGTGGCGGTGATAATACGTTGATGCGCGGTCAAACCCTTGGCACCGGACCCGACCCTTTCCTGAACGTACATGCCGCAGGTTACCGCGGGGTTTACGACTTTGCTGACCCGGACAGCTCGGTTTTTGTGACCGCCACGGGGCAATCAGGGCACTTCCTGTCGCGCTATTACGATAATCTAGGCGAGCTGTGGCGCCGTGGCGAATACATCCCCATGTCGCTTGACCCCGATTTGGCCCGGGCGGCTGCCCTTGGCACGATGGTCTTGCAACCGCGAACAAGTTCAAAATCGCCCTAATATTCCGCCGCCAGTTAAGCATTGGAAAAGAGGTTGCGGGGCATGCTTGGCCCCATGACAAAAGACACCCTTTTCCTTTGGCTTTTTCGGGTCTTCGCGCTGAATCAGCGGCGCGATTACGTGCTCAAGCCGCTTGGCGTAACAACCGCGTTTCTGGCGATGTATAGCGCCGTCATGCTGCTCATCTTGCGGCAACCGCTGGCGTCCTTACCCGGCCTCGTACTGACAGCGGGGCTGGTGCAGCTGCCGTTCACCGCGCTGGCCTTTACGATGCTGACCTATATGAACCGGATGCAGATCCATCTGGCTGAACTGGCGATGACCGATGTGTTAACGGGGCTGCCGAACCGCCGCGCCTTTGTTGCGCAAGCAGGCCGCGCGCAGGCCGGCGGGCATGCGGGGTTCATGTTGATTATCGACGCGGATCATTTCAAACGCATCAACGACACCTATGGCCACGCTGTCGGGGATCGTTGTCTGCAAGCGATCGCCAAACGCCTGAACGACGTGCGCCGGCCAGAGGATTTGATCGGCCGGATCGGCGGCGAAGAATTCGGGGCCTACCTGCCCTATTGCACGATGCAAGAGATTGATCAGCTTGGCAAAAAGCTGTGCAATGCAATCCTGATCAACCTGCCCGACCTGCCCGTGCCCCTGCGTCTGACGATGTCCGTGGGGGCCGCCGAAACCCGCCCCGACCAGATGATAGAGGCGGCTTTGTCCCGCGCGGACTAGGCGCTTTATGCCGCCAAAGCAAGCGGGCGGGCACGCTTGATTGTTTGGACCCGGTCGGCCGCTTTGGACGTCGCATGAGGCGCGAAATCTTCAGGTCTTGTTAACCTTTGCCCAACTAGAGTGCGTCCATGTTTTATTACAGTCGAACCTTGGCAATGCGGTTGATCCGCTGGACCACGCCAAGAGGCGGGTTCGATACGGTATTCAAATTCACATTTTTTATGCTGGTGATCCATGCTGTGTCCATGACGACCGAATACTTTCTGGTCGGTAAAATCGGGCTGCCCCCCCTAACGCGCTTTGCCTTGTCCTTCTTGACCGCTGCCCCCTTTGTCGCGCTGACCCTCTTCGCGGTGCACCGATCCTATGTCCTGCATCTGCGACTGGCGGCGCTGGCCAGCACCGATATGTTGACGGGGCTCAAAAATAGACGCGCCTTTGTATCGCTGACAGAGGATCATTTTCGGTCTGGGAATCAAGGCTATGTCATGATCGCTGACGCGGATCACTTCAAAGACATCAACGATACCTATGGGCATGCGGTCGGGGATCTGTGCCTGCAGGCTGTCGCGGATCGCCTGCGCGGTGTGATCAACCCCGATGACATTGTCGCCCGGATCGGAGGAGAGGAGTTCGGCATATATGTGCGCTGCGACCCCGCCGCGATCAGGGCCTTGGGGATCGCCGTTTGTAGCCCGATTTGTGTCACCCACGATCCGGCGCAATTGCCAGTGTGCCTCACGCTGTCTATTGGCGCGGCGACGACGATCCCGGGTGAGACATTGGAACGCGCGATGCGCCGCGCTGACGAAGCGCTTTACCACGCGAAACTAGGCGGTCGCGGGGCGCTGGTGACATGGGCCGGGCCGCCCAAACTTCCGCAGGACGCCCCGGTTCAATCACGCACCTCTTTTAGCCCGGTAGTCGGCTAAAGCGTTCCTTTTGGATCGCTGACCAAAAGACATCCATACGATATCCGTCTTCGGTCTGCGCATCGGCGGTCACGACACCTTGTTCAAAGAGCCATGCCCGCGCCTTGCCGTCAGCAAAACCCAGATTCAACACCTCTGCGGTGCGCGGGTCTTTGGTCTTTTCGGTGATCGCCTCAAGCAGCGCCTCGATCCCTTCGCCTGTTATGGCAGAGGTGGCAAAGATATCCTCGGTCCGCGCCGATTGGGTCATCATGCCTTCGCGCTCTTCTTGCGACAGGCGGTCGACCTTGTTCCAGACTTCCAGCATCGGCGCAGTATCAGACACACCCAGCGTCGACAAAATCGCCATGACGTCGTCGGCCTGCTCTTGGCTTTGCGGATGGCTGATGTCGCGGACATGCACGATCAGATCAGCGTCGAGCACTTCTTCCAGCGTCGCGCGGAAGGCGGCGACCAGTTCCGTCGGCAGATCAGAGATGAAACCAACAGTGTCGGACAGGATGATCTTTTCGCCGTGGGGCAATTCGATCTGCCGCATTGTCGGGTCCAGCGTCGCGAACAGCATGTCCTTGGCGAACACCTCTGCCCCGGTCACCCGGTTGAACAGCGTGGATTTGCCAGCGTTGGTATAGCCGACCAATGCGACGATGGGGTAAGGCACTTTCGCCCGCGCGGCGCGGTGCAAGGCGCGGGTTTTCACGACCTTGGCCAGCTGCGCCTTTAGGCTTTGCAGTTGCAAATCAATGGCACGGCGGTCGGCCTCGATCTGCGTCTCGCCGGGGCCGCCGACGAAACCAAGCCCGCCGCGCTGGCGTTCAAGGTGGGTCCAGGCCCGGACAAGGCGCGTGCGCTGATAGGACAGCGCGGCCATTTCGACCTGCAACACGCCTTCGGCCGTGCGGGCGCGGTCCGAGAAGATTTCAAGGATCAATCCGGTCCGGTCCAGCAGCTTAACGCCCCATGCCTTTTCCAGATTGCGCTGCTGCACCGGCGTGACGTGACCGTCCACCAGCACCAATTCAGCCTCTTCAGCCTTCATCCGCTCTTTTAGCTCTGCGATTTTGCCTTTGCCGAACAGCATACCGGGATGCAGTTTGGGCAGGCGCACCACTTCGGCCCCCACGACCACAAGGTCGGGAAGCGCGGCAGCCAGTGAAATTGCTTCTTCAAGAGCAGGTTCGGCATCCCTGCGATCCCGGTCTGTTTTCAGATCGGGATGCAGTACAAAAGCCCGTGTGACGGGCCGGTCGCGTTCGAACAATTATTCCTCGCCTTCATACAGGCTAATGGGCTGGGCCGGCATGATCGTCGAGATCGCCGATTTGTAAACCAGTTGGGACTGACCGTCACGGCGAAGCAGCACGCAAAAGCTGTCAAACCATGTGATGACGCCCTGCAATTTGACACCGTTCACCAAGAAAATGGTCACGGGGACCTTTGTCTTGCGGACGTGGTTCAGAAACGCATCTTGCAGATTGGCTTTATCGGACGCCATGAAAGTTCACCCTGTCTTATTCTTGCAGCCGCGGACCGGCTGGTTCATTGCGCCTGATTATGTCTTTTCAGGTGGTGATGTTCCACCCCAAAAAGTGAACAGTCTATTTACGCCAAATCTCTGGGTTAAAAAGGGCAACAATCGCCAAAGTCTCCAGCCGCCCCAGCACCATCGCGCCGGCCAAAATCGCCTTGGCCATATTGGGCAGACCGCTATAGCTGATCGGCGCTTCGGCGGCGACAACGGCCAGCGGTCCGGTGGTGGACAGCGACGCAACCGTCAGCACCATAGATGTTTCAAATTGCACGCCTGTTAAGGACATCAGGATCATCGTGCCCGCCACGGACAGGGCGAACAACATGAAGAATATCCATGAAATATAAGCACCTTGGCGGCGGATCATCCGCGCCTCGCGCCCGCCGCCGGCGACGGATGACGGGTGTAAAAGGCGCTCTAGCTCTCGTTCGGAATGGCGGGCCAAGGCGTAAACGCGTAGCAATTTAACGCCGCCCGCCGTTGTGGCCGCGCCGCCACCGATCAAAGAGAGGCCGACCAAAAACAGGCCCGGAGTCTCTAGCCCGGACCAGCGCGTCGCGCCGTCCCAGTAATGCGATTCGAAACCAGTCGTTGTCAGGAACGATGTGACCGTGAAAATACTGCCCCAGATGGACGCGAAAAGCCCGCCAATATTCGACGGGCCGCCGTCGTCAATCGTGCCAAGATAATGGCGGGTAAATAGAATCAGCGTTGTGCCCAGGATCAACCCAATGGCCAGCCGCATTTCAGGATCGCGCATCAGGCGCGCATCGCTGTCGCCAAACATGCCGCGCGAAAACGTCAGCCGAGAGATCGCGAAGATGAAGAAGGCAAAGATCACCACCTCGCCCCAGAATCCGGCGACAGCATAATACAGGCCGCCAATGGGCGATATGCCAGAAGTCGAAAGCACCGACATCGCATGACACAGCGCGATATAGGGCACTTCCCCCGCGATGATCAGCAGCACCCAAAGCACGAAAGTCAGCGCGACATAGATCGGTACCAAGGTTGCACCGTAACGGAACAGGCGGTCTTGGACCTGCGCGGTCTGCTTGATCTGGCTATAGCCGCCAGCGGATAAACTGCCGATGCCGCCAGCGGCGCGCACTTCGAATCCGCCAAGGTTCATCGGGGCAAAGATGGCGGCGGCCATGATCCAGACCAGCAGCCCGCCCATCCAGCCAACCGTCGCGCGCCACAGGTGCAGCGACGGCTGCAAGCGGCCTGCATTCTCGTACAAGGTCGCGCCGGTGGTGGTGAAACTGCTGACCATTTCGAACCAAGAATCAAAGAACGTCAGGCTGCGCCCCGCCTCTTGGAACGGGACGGCAAACATCACGGGCAGCAGGCCAAAGGCCAGCAGCAGCGTCAAAAGCTGACTGCGCGCGGCGGATCGCGGCTGGGTGCCAGCGGTGGCAAGGCCGATCAACACGGTCAGCGCAAAGAACAGGATCGCCCCGTAAAAGAACGCGCGCATGGATACGAAATCGCGCAGCGCCAGCGCATGGATCGCAGGAACCAGCATCGCCAGCGCGCCGATTCCCATCAGCAGCACAAAGAAAGGCAGAGTTTTCAGCCGCTGCATCAGAAAAAGTCGATCGACACCTGAAGCAGGCGCTCGATCTCTGGCACGTCGTCGGCCATGGCGAAAATCACGATGATGTCGCCCTCTTCGATCCGCGTCTCTCCGGTCGGTTTCACTAGGCCGGACGGTTTCAGCAAGCCGCCGACCAGCGCGCCTTCGGGAAAGGCCACGTCGCGGATTTTCTGCCCGGCCATGGGGGATGTGCCCAGCACCTGCGCCTCTAGCATCTCTGCCTCGGCGTCGCCGATGGAATAGACGCCGCGCACCCGGCCGTGGCGGACGTGGCGCAGAATGGACGACACGGTGGTGGATCGCGGGTTGATATAGGCGTCGATATCCAGCGGGCCCATCAGCGGCACCAAGGTCGGATCGTTCACCAAACAGATCGACATTTTGCAGCCCATTTCCTTGGCGCGCACAGAGGCGAGCAGGTTCGTCTTGTCGTCATCCGTCACCGCGAGCACCGCATCGGCAGAGGTGATCCCCGCCTCGTCCAGCAGCGCGGAATCAAGGCCGTCGCCGTTCAAAACGATGGTGCGGTCCAGCGCGTCTGCGGCAGATTCGGCCACGATGCGGGATTTTTCGATCATCCGCACGCGCAGGCGTTCCGGGCGGGATTCCAGTGCCAGCGCCACGGCGCGGCCCACATTGCCGCCGCCGATGATGACGATACGCTCTTGTTTCGTTTGGGTTTTTCCGAAGATTTCCAGCGTGCGGTTCATGTCGTCACGATGGACAAAGATATAGGCGTCGTCGCCCGCGAACAGCTGATCCTTGGCCGTCGGCACCCACAACACGCCATCGCGGCGTATGCCGACGACGACCGCACGCAGGGTGGAAAACAGATCCGTCAGCTGGCGCAGCGGCGTGTTAATCACCGGGCAATCAGCACCCAGCGTGATGCCCATCAAGGTGCCCTGCCCGTCAAGAAAGCTTTCGGTGTCAAAAGCAGCAGGCGAGGCAAGGCGCTGCAAGGCGGCCTCGGCCACCTCACGCTCTGGGCTGATGACGACGTCAATCGGCAGATGATCGCGGCGGTACAGATCCGAGTAGATCGCATCAAGATAGCTTTGCGCACGCAGGCGGGCGATCTTGCGACGGATGTTGAACACCGAATGCGCCACCTGACAGGTGACCATATTCACCTCGTCAGAGTGGGTCGCGGCGATGATCATATCAGCGTCGCGTGCCCCGGCCCGTTCAAGGATGTCAGGATAGCTGGCAAAACCGGAAATGCCTTGCACATCAAGGGTATCCGTGGCGCGGCGCACCAACTCAGGGTTGTTATCAACGACGGTGACGTCGTTGCGTTCACCCGCCAGATGGCGCGCAATCTGCCAGCCGACCTGCCCTGCACCACAGATAATGACCTTCATGCGCGCCTATCCTTTGAAACCGTTCCCCTCGTGACAGAGCCGCGCGGGGTCGTCAATTCAGCTGTCTTCTTCGACGTAGGCAACACGCGCACCCGCCTTATTCGCCGTGGCGACGCCCAGCGATTTCAGCTTGCGGTGCAGCGCACTGCGTTCCATTCCGACAAAGGACGCGGTGCGGCTGATATTGCCACCAAAGCGGTTGATCTGCGTCAGCAGGTATTCGCGCTCGAATAGCTCTCTCGCCTCGCGCAGGGGCAGCGTTGCAAGGCCGCCAGACAGCACGATGCGGCCGTCGCCTGCGGGGGTATCTTCGGACGATGGCAGTTCGCGCGCGCTGATCGGATCGGTGGATTCGCCAAGGATTAGAACACGTTCCACGACGTTCTTCAGCTGGCGCACGTTGCCGGGCCACAGCATCGTTTGCAGCAATGCGCGGGCATCATCGGCCAGGCTGCGCAGCGGCAGGCCTTGGGTCCGGTTCAGCATCTCGATGAAATGCTCGGCCAGAACGGGGATATCCTCGCGCCGTTCTTCTAGGCTGGGCACGGGGATGGGCACCACGTTCAGGCGGTGAAACAGCTCTTGGCGAAAGCGGCCTGCCTCAATCTCGACCGCAAGATCGCGGTTGGTGGAGGACACAAAGCGCAGATCGACCTGCACTTTTTCCGTGCCGCCAACACGCTGAAAGGACTGATCGACCAGCACGCGCAGCATTTTGGCCTGCGTGCCTAGCGGCATTTCGGCGACTTCGTCCAGATAGATCACGCCGCCATGCGCCTGTTCCAGCAGACCTTTTTCAACGCCGCGGCCCGGTGTTTCGCGGCCGAACAGCGTCTCTTCCATCCGGTCCGGTTCGACGCTGGCAGAGTTAATCGTGACGAAAGGCGCATTGGCGCGGGCGGAATGGGCGTGGATATAGCGCGCGGCGATTTCCTTGCCTGCCCCCGCAGGGCCAGACAGCATCACGCGGCCATTGGATTTTGTGACCTTATCCAGCTGCGCCTTGAGCCCGCGGAACGCGGCGCTGTCGCCCAGCATTTCGGTCGGGGCAGCGTCGCCCCGCTTAAGCTCGACGTTTTCGCGGCGCAGGCGGCTAGTTTCCATCGCGCGCCGGATCACGACCATCAACTGGTCAATATTGAACGGCTTTTCGATAAAGTCATAGGCGCCCTGCTTGATCGCGGCGACAGCGATTTCGATATTGCCGTGGCCAGAAATGATGACAATCGGAATATCGGGGTGGTCGCGCTTGACGGATTTCAGGATGTCGATCCCGTCCATCGCACTGTCTTTAAGCCAGATATCTAGGATCATCAGCGCGGGCTTTTGCTTTGCAATCGCGCTCATGCATTGTTCAGAGTTCGCGGCCAGCCGGGTTTCAAAGCCCTCATCTTGCAAGATGTCGCCAATCAGCTCGCGGATGTCACGCTCGTCGTCGGTGATCAGGATATCGCTCATACTACAAACCTCATGCTGGTATTTTTGTGGCCGCCGCGCCCACAGGGGGAAGCGGCAGCAGGATAACGGCGCAGGCACCGTGGCGCCCGCTATCGTCAAAAGGAACGGCATCCGTCAGGGACAGGGTGCCGCCGTGTTCTTCGATGATCTTGCGCACGATCGGCAGGCCAAGGCCGGTGCCTTTATCGCGCGTGGTGACATAGGGCTCAAACAGGCGCGCGCGGTCTTCTGGCAGGCCAATCCCATTATCGGAAATCGTGATGCGCGCTTGAAGGGGAGTTTGCGTCAATTCAACGCGTATTTGAGGCGCGACCTCGGCTCCGGTGTCTTGCAGCGACTCAATCGCCTCGCCTGCGTTCTTGATCAGGTTGTTCAGCGCCTGCCCGATCATCGTATCGTCCATATCGGCCAGCACAGGATCGTCTGGCAGATCGACGCTAATCGCAACCCCCGGCTGCCCGGCCTCTTGCAAGGTGACCGCGTCACGGATCAGGCGGGTCAGATCGCTTTGCGCCAATTGCGGTTCTGGCATACGGGCGAATTTGCTGAATTCATCGACGATGCGGCGCAGATCATTGGTCTGGCGCACGATCACATCGGTCATCTGCTCCAGCTTGTCGCTTTCCTTCACCTCGCCAGAGAATTTGCGCTTGATCCGTTCCGCCGACAGCTGGATTGGCGTCAGCGGGTTCTTAATCTCGTGGGCGATGCGGCGGGCGACGTCGCCCCAGGCGGCCATGCGCTGCGCACTGACCAGATCGGTGACGTCGTCAAAGGCCACAACGTAGCCATCAAGCGTGCCATCTGTCCCGGTGCGCGGGGCCATGCGCACCAGCAAGCTTTCCTGAGAGCCGCCGCGCACAAGGTTAATCTGTTCCTGCACCACAGCCCGGCCTTCACGGCGCAGGCGTTCAAACAGCGGGCCGAATTCGGGCACGGCCACAGACAACTCTGTCGCGGCCGCCTCGCCCTGTGCCACAGACAAAAGCCGCGTGGCCGACGGGTTCATGAACGCCACGCGCCCCACCGCATCAAGGCCAACAACGCCAGAGGTGACAGAGCTAAGAACGGAATCAAACAACCGGTTGCTTTCCATCAGATCATCGCGCTGCCCCTTCAGGCGGCTAGTCATCTGGTTGAAATAATGGCCCAATTGGCTGATTTCGTCGTTGCCGTCATCCTCGATCACGCGCACATCCAGATCGCCCGCACCCACGCGCTGCGACGCCGTCACCAACCGGCCCACAGGGCGCGACAGGCGTTCAGCGAATTGCAGGCCCATCCATGTGGCCGCAAGGATCAGGATCAGCGCAAAACCAAGGTACAGAAAACCGAACTGGAACAGCAGCTGGCCGCGATCGCGCTCTAATTGCTCGTACAGCGCCACCGTTTCTTCGGTATCGTCCAGCAGCGATAGGATCTGCCCATCGACACCGCGGGTGACGTAAAGATAGCGGTCCTGAAACGATCCCATCGCGATCAAGGCGCGAAATTCGTTGTTCGCGCCGTCCTCGATCACCTTCACGCCGGTCTCAGTCGCGGCGGCGAAATCTTCGGGGGTTGGGCGTTCGTAATTGAAATCATAGGACTTGCCGCCGCGGGTCATGATCTCTCCCGCGCCGTTGAGAAAGAAAACCTCGGTCAGGCCGCGGTCCAGCTGGTTTTGCACGGCGGCAATCGCTTGGCGCACATCGCCGTCGTCCATAAAGAAATTGGTCTGCCGCTCTAGATTAAGATAGGCCGCTAAGGCATTTCCATCACGTAATAATTCGCTGCGCTCTTGGTTATCATAGGCCTGCGCCGTGGTCAGCGATGTGCCCAGCACATTCTGCACCCGCTCTGAAAACCAGCCTTCAAAGCCAAGGTTGATTGAGAGCACAGCAAAGACCGCGACCAGCACCGTCGGGATCAACGCCAGCGCAACGAAGACGCCCGTCAGCCGCAAATGCAGCCGAGAGCCCGCAGATTTATTGCGCCGCGCTACGATCATCGACGTGACGCGCTGGATCACCATCCCCGCGACTAAGATAATGTAGACAAGGTCGGCCAGCAAAATCAGCCGCAACACCGGCGACGACGCACCCTGTTCCAGCGGTCCGCCTAGCACGACAAACGTCAAAATGGTCAAGGCGGGGCCCAGTACGACAAGACCAACGGTCGTCGCATTCTGAACGGCACGCTTGCGCCGCCAACGGGCAAGCCGTTGGAAATTCATACCCAAAAGGGAACGCTCCACGCGCTTCGCCCTGTCACCATGGCAGGTTTAACCCCGCCGTTACCGCCATATTGTGTGGTCCTGCCGGAACAATGTCGTTCCGGGGCCACGATTATGTTGCGGTTTTACATCAATTTGCGGCGCCGTGTCACGCGAATATCGAGGTCGGTGATCTTCTTTCTGAGGGTATTACGGTTAATTCCCAGCAAATCGGCACATTTCGCCTGATTTCCGCCTGTGGCGTCCAAGGCGATCTCGATCAGCGGGGCCTCAATTTCCCGAAGGATGCGATTATACAGGCCCGGCGGCGGCAGGGTCCCGCCGTGCAGGTCGAAATAGCGCTGCAAATGACGGCCCACGGACACCGACAGCTTTTCGCCCTCGGCCCCGCCGCGCATCGGCTCCATCGCGGGCTGATTGCCCAAAACGGCATCGACTTCGGCGCGGGTGATCTCATCCGCGGCAGCTGTGAACACAAGGCGGCGCACGGTGTTTTCCAGCTGCCGTACATTGCCGGGCCAGCTATAGGCGCGGACCATGTCCATCGCGCCGGGCGACAGGCGGCGCAGGGGGGCACCGTCACGCTCTGCCGCGCCAAGGAAGTGGTCGGCCAGCAGCGGAATGTCGTCGACCCGCTCGCGCAGCGCAGGCACGGCGATGGTCACGCCGGACAGGCGATAGAACAGGTCGTCGCGAAAGCCGCCCTCTTCGATCAAGGCGCTTAGGTTGCCTTGGGACGTCGCCATAATGCGCGGCGCGTTATCGCCCAGTGTATCCAGCAGCCGCACGATCCGCGCCTGCGCGCCGGCGTCAAAATCGCCGACTTCGTCGAACAAAATCGTGCCGCCCTTGGCCCGCGACAAGATCATGCTGGGACCGTCCGCGCCCGCCAGATCGCTGGATGTCGCCGTCACGAACGGCAAGGATCGGCGGTCAGAGAAGTCATGCACGGCGCGGGCGATCAGTGATTTTCCGGTGCCGGATTCGCCGGTGATCAGCACAGGCAGCGCGGTGTTCATGACCCGCGCAACAAGGCGGTACAGCGTCTGCATCGCAGGCGTGCGCCCCACCAGCGGCAAATCAGACGTCGCATCAGAGCGTTCAATCTGGCGCGGCGTCGCATTGGCGTGGCGCTTGACCTCTAGCGCGCGGGCGGCGCGTTTCATCAGGTCGGGCAGATCGAACGGCTTGGGCAGGTAGTCGTAGGCGTCCGCCTCTGCCGCTTGGATCGCCGTCATGATCGTGTTCTGCGCCGAGATCACGATGACTGGCAGGCCTGGCCGCGCCTTGGCGATCAGGGGCAACTGTTCCAGACCATTGCCGTCGGGCATGATGACGTCGGAAATGACCAAATCGCCCTTCCCTTCGTCCACCCAGCGCATCAGCGTCACAAGGCTGGACGTCGCGTGCACCTTGCACCCCGCCCGCGTCAGCGCCTGCGTCAGCACCGTGCGGATCGTGCGGTCATCGTCCGCAACCAGAACCGTTCCATCCATCAGTTTTCTCCGTCGTCGTTTGAGTCTGCCAGCGGCAAGGACAGGCGAAACACGGTGCGGCCGGGGCCAGAGTCTACCGTGATCCAGCCGCCGCCGTCGTGCATCAGTTTGCTGACCAGCGCGAGGCCCAGTCCGGTGCCGTTTTCACGGCCCGACACGAAGGGCTCGAATACATCTGCCGCGATATCGGGCGGCAGGCCGGGGCCGTCGTCGATCACCTCGATCTGCAATGGCAGGCGGGCTTGGGTGCCGTCGGCCTGCATCACGCGCAAGGATGCGTCGTAAAAGGTACGCAGGCGGATGGTGCCGCCGGGGCCGCCTGCCTCTGCAGCGTTTTTGATCAGGTTTTGAAAGACTTGCTGCAACTGGTCCGCATCGGCCAGCGCACGGGGCAAGGACGGATCGTAATCCGTCAGGAACATCATATGCGCGCCAAACCCGACAGAGGCCGACTGCCGCGCGCGGTCCAGCGTGTCGTGGATGTTGATTGATTTGCGCAAGGCGGGGCGCAGGTTGCCGAACTGTTCGACCTGCTCCAGCAGCTTCACGATCCGGCGGGATTCCGCAACGATCAGGTCGGTCAGCTCCTGGTCCTGCGGCTCTAGCCCCATCGACAGCAGCTGCGCCGCGCCGGTGATGCCCGCAAGGGGGTTCTTGATCTCATGCGCCAGCATTTCGGCCATACCGATGGCGGACCGCGCGGCCTTGCCGGACATGGCGTTCTGGTTCAGGCGGCTGACGATCTGTTGCGGGCTGATCATCATGATCGTAACGCCGTTCTGGCCCGTCAGCGGCGCAAACTGGATGTTGCAATGCAGCGGCGCGCGCATGCCCGATCCAACGTCAACGTCGTTGATAAACAAGGACGTGCGCTGTTCGCGGGCCCGCTCAAAGGGGATTTCCAAGGGCGCGTCGATCAGGACCTTTTCCCAGACGACCTCGCCCACCAGCGTTTTGGCGGACAGGTTCAGAAAGCTTTCTGCCGCTGGATTGGACTGCAAGATGACGTCATTGGCGTCCAGCAAAAGGGCTGGAACAGGCAGCGACGTCCAAAGGGCTTCGTCTTCGATCATGCGGCCACCTGTGCGGGCTGGATCAGGGCATCTGGCAGCAAAGCCAATACCTTAGCCGGATCAGTTAATGTTAGAACCGCACCGCGCAATTCGCGCGGGGTATGCGCCACGTCCATATACCATCCTAGATGTTTGCGTGCGACGCGGCTGCCAAGTTCATTGCCGTAGAACATCAACATCGCCTCGTAATGATTTGAAACCATGTCACAAAATGCCTTACCTGTCGGCACGTTGGGCGCGGGTGTGCCGTAAAGATCGCTGCAAATCTGCGCCAATACCCAAGGCCGCCCCTGCGCGCCGCGCCCGATCATGACGCCGTCCGCGCCGGATTGGTCCATCGCAGCCCGCGCCGTGGCGCTGTCCGTGATGTCGCCGTTGGCGATGACCGGGATCGTGACCGCATCGCGCACCCGGCGGATAGCAGCCCAATCGGCGTCGCCTTTGTAGAATTGGCAGCGCGTGCGGCCGTGGATCGTGACCAGCGCGATGCCCGCATCTTGCGCGCGGCGCGCGACGTCGGGAGCGTTCAAGCTGTCGTCGTCCCAACCAAGGCGCGTTTTCAGCGTCACGGGAATATCGACGGCGTTCACCACCGCCTCGATCAAACTAAGCGCGTGGTCCGGCGTGCGCAGCAAGGCTGAGCCGGACAAGCCGCCCGTCACCTTTTTCGCAGGGCAACCCATGTTGATGTCGATCACAGCAGCGCCGTTATCGGCGACCATGCGCGCGGCCTCTGCCATCCAATAGGCGTCGCGGCCTGCCAGCTGCACGGCGGTGGCGCTTTGGTCAAAGCCCAGTTCGGCCCGGTCGCGGACCGACGGTTTTGCCTGCACCATGTCCTGCGACGCAACCATTTCCGACACCACCCAGCCCGCGCCAAAGCTGGCGACCAACTGCCGAAATGGCAGGTCGGTGATCCCCGCCAGCGGCGCGAGGGCCACCGGTGGGTCGGGCAAGAAAGAGGGTACTGCTGTCAAATTCATCTTTTGCCTAAAGGCTGTGCGTCTGCGTTCTGATTTAGACGCTGCGGCGCAGGGTGACAACGCGGCGCGGCCCAAACGCCTGACTTTCGCAGGCATTCGCCTAAAAATTAGGCGGCAGTCTAGTGATTGCGCAGCGTTTGGCTGATCGTTAGTCACAGGACGTGTCATTTCAGCCAAAACAGGAGCCGACCTTGCCAAGCACCACCGCAATCATCGTGGCTGCCGGACGCGGCATACGGGCCGGAGGCGCCGCGCCGAAGCAATGGCAAAGCCTTGGCGGTCAGACCGTTCTGCACCGCACCGTCGCGGCCTTTGCGCGGCACCCAAAGATTGACCAGATCGTGCTGGTTCTGCACCCGGACGAGCTGGACCGCTGGACGGACGACAGCACGACCATCGTCGCAGGCGGCGAAACGCGGCAGGCATCGGTGATGGCGGGGCTGACGGCGGTGACCAGTGACCACGTCCTGATACATGACGCTGCGCGCCCGCTGATTAGCGCCGCTGTGATCGACCGGGTTTGCGCCGCGCTTGATGGCGCCCCCGGCGCGGCCCCCGCATTGGCTGTCACCGATGCGCTGTGGCGCGGCGATACCCATGTGACCGGCGTGCAGGACCGCGAGGGGCTGTTTCGTGCGCAGACGCCGCAAGGTTTTCACACCAACGCCATCCGCGCCGCACATGCCGCCCATACCATGCCCGCCGCCGACGACGTCGCCGTGGCCCGCGCCGCAGGGCTGGACGTTGCCATCGTGGCAGGGGATGAGGATAATCTGAAAATCACGCACCGCGAGGACTTTGCGCGGGCGGAAAAACTGCTGAGGGAACCGATGGATATCAGGCTGGGCAATGGCTACGACGTGCACCGCTTTGGGCCGGGGGATCATGTGATGCTGTGCGGCGTGGCCGTGCCGCATGGACGGGGGCTTCAGGGACACTCTGACGCTGACGTTGGCATGCATGCGGTGACGGACGCCATTTACGGCGCGCTGGCGCAGGGCGATATCGGCGTGCACTTTCCGCCGTCCGATCCGCAGTGGAAAGGTGCTGAAAGCCAGATCTTTCTGCGCCACGCCGTGCAGCTGGCCGCCGATATGGGCTTTGCGATTTCCAACATCGACTGCACACTGGTTTGCGAATACCCCAAGGTCGGCCCGCATCAGGCGGCCATGAGAGCCGCGATGGCTGACATCATGGGGCTGGAGGCCGGGCGCATCAGCGTCAAGGCGACGACGTCGGAACGGCTTGGGTTTACAGGACGCGAGGAAGGCATCGCTGCCATCGCGACCGCAGCATTGGTGGCAAAATGACACGACTGATCGCGACCGTCTTTTATATCGGCTACCTGCGCCCCGCGCCGGGGACATGGGGATCACTGGCCGCCCTGCCCCTTGGGTTGGCTCTGATGCTGCTCGGCGGGCCGTGGCTGTTGATCATTGGCACCGCCGCGCTGTTTGGCCTTGGCTGGTGGGCGACCGTGCATGAAACCCGCAGGTCGGGAAATGAGGACCCGTCCGAGATCGTCGTCGACGAAGTTGTCGGCCAGTGGATCGCCCTTTGGCCACTGGCGATTGGCGCGGCCAATGTCGGCGCATCCTATACGGCGCTGTGGCCGGGCTGGGTTGTGGCGTTCGCGTTGTTCCGGCTGTTCGACATTAAGAAGTGGGGCCCGGTGGGCTGGGCTGACCGCCGCGGCGATCCGCTGGGTGTGATGCTGGACGATGTGATCGCGGGCGTCTTTGCCGCCATCGGCGTCGTCCTGTTTGCTGGAATTTATCACGGGATCATTTTGCAATGACGGATGCAGCGCAGCTTTTGGACCTCGCCCGCGCACGCGGGATCAAGATCGCCTTGGCCGAAAGCTGCACAGGCGGGATGATCGCGGCGGCGCTGACAGAGGTTGCAGGCTCTTCCGACGTGTTTGATCGCGGCTGGGTCACCTATTCCAACAGCGCCAAGATGCAGATGCTAGGCATCTTGCAGGACACGCTGGACGACTTCGGTGCCGTATCAGAAGAGATCGCCCGCGAGATGGCACAGGGCGCGTTCGATCAATCCGACGCGCAGATCGCCCTGTCCGTGACGGGCATCGCAGGCCCCGGCGGATCAGAGCATAAGCCCGAAGGCAGGGTCTGCTTTGGCATCGCGACAGGCGACGGCGTGCATATGGAAACGGTAGAGTTTGGCGCCCTTGGCCGCGGCCAAGTACGGGCTGCGGCCGTGGCTCATGGGCTGGGTTTGCTGACCGCTGGCGTCGTTCAATTTTCGATTGATAATTAAGCACAGCCCCTAAAAACAGCACATTTGGCAGGCGCTTTACGCATTGCCTTAAAAAGTCGCGCATCTAAACGCATCTGCCTCTTTCCTTAGCGATGCCGTGTCCGTCATTGCGGCCGGAACCAAGTTGGAGGGGTTTGAGATGAATGCTGCGGATACCGCCTGGATTATGGTCGCGACGGCACTTGTGCTGTTCATGACGCTGCCGGGACTAGCCTTGTTCTATGGCGGCCTTGTGCGCGCCCGCAACGTGCTCAGCGTGTTCATGCACTGCTATGCCATCGCCTGTTTGATGAGCGTGCTATGGTTCGTGGCAGGCTATTCCATCGCCTTTGGCGGTGATGGCCCCTACTGGGGCGGCTTGGACAAGCTGTTCTTGAACGGCGTCACGTTGGACAGCCTAACCGGGACGCTGCCTGAAATCCTGTTCTTTGCCTTCCAGATGACATTCGCGATCATCACCCCCGCGCTGATTGTCGGTGCCTATGTCGAACGGATCGGCTTTGGCTTTGTGCTGCTGTTTTCCGCGCTGTGGATGCTGATCTGTTATGCGCCAGTAGTGCATTGGGTCTGGGGCGGCGGGTTCCTAGCGGATGGTGGCATCTTTGGAGAGGTCGGCGTGCGCGACTTTGCGGGCGGGATTGTGGTGCATGAAACCGCAGGTCTGGCGGCCTTCATTCTTGCGATTTTCCTTGGTGCACGGCGCGACAAGGCCAAGCCGCCGCATAACCCCGGCATGGTGATGATCGGTGCTGCGATGCTGTGGGTCGGCTGGTTCGGCTTTAACGGTGGCAGCCAACTGGCCGCTGATGCGGGCGCTGCCATGGCGATCACCGTGACGCACCTGTCCGCCGCCGCCGCGTCCCTGACTTGGGCCCTGTGGGAGCGGATCAAGTTCGGCCGTGCGTCCATGGTTGGCCTTGTCACCGGCACCATCGCGGGCCTTGCCAGCGTCACCCCGGCGGCCGGCTTCATCACCCCGATCGAGGCGCTGATTATCGGCGCTGTCGCCGGTGTGCTGTGCCAAGAGGTCGTGAACTTTGTGCGCGGGAAACTGGTTGTCGACGACACGCTAGACGTTTTCGCAGTGCACGGCGTCGGCGGTATCTTTGGCACGATTATGATCGCGGCCTTTGGCGCAGGCACGTGGACGGCGCAGCTGGGATCGCTGGCCATCGTCGGCCTCTGGACGACCGTTGTGACCGTCGCGCTGATCTATATCTGCCGCGCGATCACCCATCTGCGCGTTGACGACGAGACAGAGACAACAGGCCTCGACCTTGCTGTGCATGGCGAGCGGGCCTACGATCTGAACTCTTAAACGACAGGCTTTGCAAAATGAGGGGCCGCCAAATTGGCGGCCCTTTTTGCGTCTTGGCCTGAATTTAGGCGGGCGTGCCGTAAAGCGTGGCGGCGCGCTTTTCAAAGGCTTTCACGATGGTCTGCATGGCTTGGTTAAAGAACATGCCCGCCGCACCTTGCAGAATACGATTCTTGAATTCGAAATCGACGTGAAAGTGGACTTTGCAGCCGCCAGCGGCGTCTTCAAACGTCCAGCGGCTGTTCAGATGTTTGAAAGGGCCGTCGATATAGGCTGTGTCGATCTGCTGTTTCGCAGGCCACAACGTGACCTTGCTGCCAAACGTTTCGCGGAACACTTTGAAAGACACAACAAGATCGGCCAGCAATATCGTGTGATCGCCCTGATCATCGCTGGATCGCAGGCGCGCAGCCGCCGTCCAAGGCAAAAACTTGGGGTAATTTTCAACGTCCGCCACAAGGGCATACATCTGATCAGCGGTATAAGGCAGAACGCGGGTTTCGTCGTGGACGGGCATAGGTGACTTTCACGGTGTGACTTCACCCTGTGATGTCGTAAAAGGTGCGAAGAAATCAACCCTTGCCTACAGGTATTGCATGTCTCGTCCCTATGTTATCGACCAGATGATCAGCGCCAAATCCATCGCCGCCCGGATCGAGGCGTTGGCGCACGACATTCACGCCGCCTTTGAAGGCACGGACAAACTGGTGGTCGTCGGCCTGCTGCGCGGGTCTTTTGTGTTCATCGCCGACCTTGTGCGCGAACTTGATCTGCCCGTCGAAGTCGACTTCATCGAGGCGTCATCCTACGGCGACGGCATGGAAAGCAGCCGAGAGGTACGAATCCTGAAGGACCTGCGCGGCACCATTGAAGGCCGCGATGTGCTGATCGTCGAAGATATCGTCGACACCGGGCACACGCTGTCCCACGTCACCGATTATTTGCGCTCGCGCCACCCGGCGCGGCTGAAAACCATTGCCCTGCTGGATAAACCCGCCCGCCGCGAAGTCGATTTCCGCGCCGATTGGACCGGATTTGAAATCCCCGACGCCTTTGTCGTGGGCTATGGCATCGACTTTGCGCAGCGCAATCGCAACCTGCCCTACATCGGTCAGGTGCGGTTCACGGACGAGGCATGAACCCGCGCTGGCTGCTGAACGCCAGCCGCTGGGCGCGCAATCCACCCTCGGCGGGGCGCGTCTGGCTGGTACTGGGCGTGGTTGCGATCTGCCTTGCGCTTGCGGGGGCCGAATGGCTGATTGGCGCTGATGTTGAAATGCAGCGCCAAAACCTGCGGCCGTTCACGACAAATTAAGTGAAAATATGAAATGACGGCGGCATGACACATCATGCCACATTCCGCATCGCCTCCACCCACACCGCTGCGCGGGTGCCGATCATTGACGAAATCCTGTCCACGGTCCGGCGGCATTTAGATATGCCGCTGGCCTATTTGGCGGTCTTTGATTCGGGGGATGTGGTTTACCGCGCCGTATCCACAGATCGCCGCGCCCCGTATTTCGAGGCGGGGGACCGCCGCCCGGCCAAGGGCAGCTACTGCCTTGCTGTGCGTGATGGCCGCCTGCCGCAAATGCTCGCCGACACGCGCACGAATCCCGTTGCGATGTCGCTGCCTGCGACGGTGATGTTGCCCGTGGGGGCCTATGTCGCGGTACCGCTGCTTATGGCCGATGGCACAGCCTACGGCGTATTCTGCTGCATGTCCCACGATCCAATGCCCAATCTGAGCGAACGTGATCTGGCAATCGTCACGAACTTCGCCCAGCTTTTGGCTGATGCGATCGGGTCCGGCGTCAAGGCGGATCAAGATGGCCGTGATATGCGCCAACAGATCGAAGACGTGATCGTCGATCGCGATTTCACGCTTCTGCTGCAACCTATCGTGGCCCTGCACAGCAATGCCGTTGTCGGGGCAGAGGCATTGTGCCGCTTTCGCCCTACCCCGTACCGCAACCCCGATACATGGTTCGCGGATGCCCGCAAAATTGGCATGCAACGCGAATTGGAACGTGCCGTGATCCTCAAGACGCTCGACAGGCTAGAGGATCTGCCGCGGGCCTTGACCCTCTCCATCAACGTATCGCCGGATATGATGATCCACGGCAACCTGCCCGCGATGATTGATGGCCCCAATAGCGACCGGATCGTGCTGGAACTGACAGAGCATAATTATTTTGACAGCATGACCGATCTACAGACCCAGATTAAACACCTGCGGCGCATGGGGGCGAAAATCGCTGTCGATGACCTAAGTGCGGCGCATTCCAGCCTAAGCACCGTGCTGCAAATCAAGCCGGATTTCGTGAAATTGGATAGCGAATTGGTACGCGGCATCCATATGGACCCCGCCAGTCAGGCGCTGACCGCAGGCATTGTCCACTTTGCCAAGGCAATTAATGCCGACGTCATCGCAGAAGGGGTAGAGCGGGTGCAAGAGGCTGAAAGTCTGCACAAACTTGGGGTGAAATTCGGCCAAGGCTATTTCCTAGGCCGCCCCGGCGGCATGAATGCCCTGCAAGCGCGGATGTATCAGATTTGACCCGGGCCAATTTGGTCCGGGACTGCGACCATCCCGGCCGCAGTCCCGTCCGGTCAGCCCAGTTTCGCCAAACGCGCGGCCCGCAGCCGGGCAAAGTCATCGCCCGCATGGTAAGACGACCGCGTCAGCGGGGACGCCGAAACCATCAAGAACCCTTTGCCAAAGGCGGCTTTTTCATAGCCAGCGAATTCCTCTGGCGTGACGAACCGGTCGACGCGGTGATGCTTTGGCGTCGGCTGCAAGTACTGACCGATGGTCAGGAAATCGATGTCCGCGGCGCGCATGTCTTCCATGACTTGCAGAACCGCTTGGCGATCTTCGCCCAGTCCGACCATGATCCCCGACTTGGTGAACATCGTTGGATCAAGCTCTTTCACCCGCTGCAGCAGGCGCAGCGAATGAAAATACCGCGCGCCGGGGCGCACTTCAGGATACAGGCCCGGCACGGTTTCAAGGTTGTGGTTGAACACGTCCGGCTTGGCCGCCACCACGATTTCAAGCACTGACGGATCGCAGCGGATGAAATCTGGGGTCAAAATCTCGATTGTGGTCTGTGGCGCTTGGCGGCGAATGGCGCGGATCGTTTGCGCAAAATGCTCTGCCCCGCCGTCTTCGACATCGTCGCGGTCGACGGAGGTGATGACAACGTGGTTCAGGCCCAGCTTTTTCACCGCATCGGCAACGCGGCCCGGCTCGAACACGTCGAGCGCCTCTGGCGGTTTACCGGTCGCGATGTTGCAGAAGGTGCAAGCGCGGGTGCAGACTTCGCCCATGATCATCATGGTCGCGTGGCCTTGGCTCCAGCATTCGCCGACATTGGGGCAACCTGCCTCTTCGCAGACTGTGGTCAGCTTATGTTCGCGCATGATATCGCGCGTCTGGCGATACCCTTCAGAGTTCGGGGCTCTGACCCTGATCCAATCAGGTTTCTTCGGCTGGGCCGCGTCGGGACGCTTGGCCTTTTCCGGGTGGCGCTGGGCAGGAATTTTCAGATCGCGCATGGGCTGCGGGCCTTTTATCTGTGATTGGCAATTACCTAAGGGTCCGCGGGACAAAAGTCCATTGCCTGCCCCGCAGGTCCGCCATGCGTATTGCCGCAGGATATCAACCGATGCGCGGCGCAAATTTGCCCATGGTTTGTTCATAGTGGCGCACCAAACGCTGGAGCGAGATGCGCAGCACGATCTTGCCCGACCGCGCCGACCAGCCAAGCCGCTTTTCGGTGATTTCCAACCCTTCAAGCAGGCAGCAGCACCGCAAGGCGGCGTCTTGCAATCCCGGCCCCAGATCATCCAGCGCAGCAATCACGCGGTCGCGGGCGGATTGGGTCGCGGGATGGACCGGGGCCCCAGCGGTCAGCGCGCCGCGCCAGTCCTCTGCGACATCGGGGCCGGGCTGGGACAGGACGAAATCTTCGCGCAGCCGCTCTCCGACGCGGACCAAGTCGCGGTGCAAGAACGGTTTACCATCCTTGCCACGGCGGCGCGACAGCCCGATCAGCGGCGTTTCCGTCGCGATAAAGCGGGCGGCGGCAGCGGCTGCCTCTGGCCGCGTCCAGTCGTTATCGCCGCCCAGATCGGTAAAGCCGCTTGCACGGTTTTCTTCGGCCGCGGTCAACCGGCGCAGTTCGGTGCGGCCAAGCCCGGTGATGTGATAGCGGGCGATCCGCGCCTCTGGGTCGGGGCAGCTGACCCAGTTTTGCAAGGCGATCGCTTGGGCAATCTCTGCCTCGACCACAGCAGTGCGCAACGTGCCGCCTGCGCCGTCCTCTCTGACGATCACCGCGCTATCCATATCGCGGGCCACGGCCATGATCGCACGGGGTTCGCACAGCCGGCGCAGCACATGCAGCGCTTCGCGGTTCAGGCGGCTTTGGGACACGCAAGCGGCGGCGGCGGCGGGTATGGAAACGGGCACGTAGTGCAGCATGGCAGAGCTTTCTGTAGCGTCAGGTGTAGGAGAGGTAAGCGAGAGCGCACGCAGCGCCGCGTCGATCAGCGGATCATCGCGCCGCGCTTCGCAGCTGCGCACTTGGCGCAGGATCGTCGAAGGGTGCACATCGCGCTGCCGGGCCAAGGCCCGGATCGACGTGCCGTCGACCGTATGGGCCAGATAATGCCGGACCGGGTCCGGAACCCACGCCGGATAATCCGGTGTGTGAATTTGTTTAAGCATTGTCATATCGGCCAGTCCCCCTGGTCCCTGCAGAACCCACCTGTGCCACCTTGCAGAAAGGGATACAGACTAGATAAATTAAGGACGTTATCTTAACTGATAGTTAATGTTATCAACTTGGTAACACTCTTCCAAAAAATGATTAACGAATGAGAGCAGGACCGTCCGGAGAGTCCGCACAGCCCGCAACACCCTTTTAGGTTGTGCCACCAAGTGTGCATGACGTCGGGATGCCCCCGGCAAAAGGGACATGACATGCAGGACATTCAATCACAGATCAGACAGCTAAAGCGGCCGGGCCTATTGGTGCAGGCGGCGCGATTCGGGCTTGATGGATTTCGGCGCAGCCGGGATTTGGCGCGCTTGCTGCCGGACGCTGCACATGTCAGCTGCGGCGCGGCGTTAATGGCCTTATTAGAGGCAGAGCGCGAAGAGAACGACGCCCGCACGGCCCACAGCGCGCATTACGCGCTGATCCGCCATATTCAGTTGCTGACGGCCATCATGGCAGAGGCGCGCGATTTTGAAATCATCGCGCGCCCCCGGAGTGTGACGTAGACTACTTCGTTTAAGTGCCGCGATGGCCTACATAAAGCTATCTGGCATCGACGCTTTTTTGTCCGCCACATAGGCCCGCAGCCGCGCCTCGATCTCTGGGTCTAGGGGCGGCTGGACATAGGTGTCGACCATCTTTTTGACCCGTATGCTGGCAAGGGCTTGGGTGTCGCGCGCGCCCTCTTCGTCCCATGTCTCGAACGGTTTGTAGTCGAACAGATCAGACCGCCAGAACGCGGACTTAAAGTTCGCCTGCGTGTGCGCGCAGCCAAGGAAGTGGCCGCCGGGCCCGACCTCTGCAATGGCATCCATCGCTTGACCGGTTTCCGACATATCAACGCCGCGGGCAAAGTGGTGCAGCGTGCCGAGCTGGTCTGCGTCCATCACGAACTTTTCAAAGCTGGCAACAAGGCCGCCTTCAAGCCAGCCGCAAGCGTGCAGCATAAAGTTAACGCCGGATAGCAGGCCCATTTGCAGGCTGTTCGACGTCTCGTAAGCTGCCTGCGCATCGGGAAGCTTCGATCCGCAGAACGATCCTGCACTGCGATATGGCAGGCCCAAACGGCGGGCCAACTGCCCTGCCCCGTACGTGATATGCGCAGCCTCTGGTGTGCCGAAGGTGGGCGCGCCAGAGTTCATGTCGATCGAGGTCACAAAGGCGCCAAAGATCACCGGGGCACCGGGGCGCACCAGCTGGGAATAGGCAACGCCCGCCAGCACTTCGGCCATGACCTGCGTCAGCGTGCCCGCAACGCTGACTGGCGCCATCGCGCCGCCGACGATGAAGGGGCTGATGATGCTGGCCTGATTATGCTCTGCAAAAATCTCGAGCGCGCCCATCATGATCGAATCGAACGTCATCGGAGAGTTGATGTTGATCAGCGACGTCAGCACCGTGTTGTCGCGCACGAAGTCCTTGCCGAACAAAATCTCGCACATCTCGACGCTGTCTTTGGCGCGGCTGGGTTCGGTGACAGAGCCCATAAAAGGCTTATCTGACAGCACCATATGGGCCAGCAGCATATCAAGGTGGCGTTTGTTCACCGGAATATCCGTCGGCTCGCAAACGGTGCCGCCGGAATGGTGCAGCCACTTGGACATATAGCCAAGTTTTACGAACTTTTCGAAGTCAGCCATGGTGGCATAGCGGCGGCCACCTTCGGCATCGCGCACAAAAGGCGGGCCGTAGACCGGGGCCAGAACAAGGTTCTTACCGCCAATCACGACGTTCCGCTCTGGATTGCGGGCGTGCTGGGTGTATTGGCTGGGGGCCGTGCTGCACAATTTCCGGGCAAGGCCACGCGGAATACGCACACGCTCGCCTTCGATTTCTGCGCCAGCGGCACGCCAGCGGTCCAGCGCGGCAGGGTTATCAACGAAATTGACACCGATCTCGGCCAGAATCGTCTCTGCGTTGCGCTCGATCACGTCCAGCGCCTCTTCGGTCAGCACCTCGTAGTTCGGGATGTTGCGTTCGATATACTTAGCGGTTTCCACACTGACGGCGGTCCGTTCCGCACGCCGTGCGGCCCCGCCGCCCCCGCGTGCCCTGCGTCCTGTTGTTGCTGCCTCGGTCATATCCGCACCTTTCCCGCTGATCTTGCGCCTGTGATACGACGAGTTTCAGCGGGCAGAGAAGCGACAAACGCCACCCTTGGGGCGAAAGCGACATTGCAGCGTTGCGAAATCCGACTTATTCAGCAGCATGGATATACAAGACCACGAACGCCTGCTGATCATCGACTTCGGCTCTCAGGTTACGCAATTGATTGCGCGGCGCCTGCGGGAATTGAACGTCTATTGCGAAATTCATCCCTACCAAAAGGTCACTGACGCCTTTCTGGCAGAGTTTGCGCCCAAGGCAGTGATTCTGTCTGGTGGCCCTGACAGCGTGACCCGCGACGGATCGCCGCGTGCGCCTGATAGCGTGTTCACCATGGGCGTGCCGATTCTGGGCATTTGCTATGGCCAGCAGACCATGATGACCCAATTGGGCGGCAAGGTTGAACGCGGCCACGGCACCGCCGAATTTGGCCGCGCCTATGTCACGCCCAAGGGCGAGCTTGACCTGCTGCGCGGTTGGTTCCTGACCGAGCGCGAGCAAGTCTGGATGAGCCACGGCGACCACGTGTCCGCCATCGCGCCCGGCTTTGAAGTGTTCGGCACTTCGCCCAACGCGCCTTTTGCTGTCACCGCTGACGCGTCGCGCCATTTCTATGCCGTGCAGTTCCACCCCGAAGTGCACCACACGCCCAACGGCGCGAAACTGTATGAAAACTTCGTGCGTATCGCTGGTTTCAAGGGCGACTGGACGATGGGTGCCTACCGCGAACAAGCGATTGAAGCGATCCGCGCGCAAGTTGGCGACAAGAAAGTCATCTGCGGTCTGTCCGGCGGCGTCGATTCGTCCGTGGCGGCTGTCCTGATTCACGAAGCCATTGGCGACCAGCTGACCTGCGTTTTCGTCGATCACGGCCTGCTGCGGCAGGGCGAGGCGGACGAAGTCGTTAAGATGTTCCGTGATGAGTATGCAATCCCGCTGATCCACGCGGACGAGCAGGAATTGTTCTTGGGCGAATTGGACGGCCAGTCCGACCCGGAAACCAAGCGCAAAATCATCGGTCGCTTGTTCATCGACGTGTTCCAGAAATACGCGAACGAGATCGAAGGCGCGGAATTCCTCGCTCAGGGGACGCTGTACCCCGATGTGATCGAATCGGTCAGCTTTTCCGGCGGCCCTTCTGTCACGATCAAAAGCCACCACAACGTGGGCGGCCTGCCTGAAAAGATGGGCCTAAAACTGGTGGAGCCGCTGCGCGAGTTGTTCAAGGACGAAGTTCGCGCGCTGGGCACCGAACTGGGCCTGCCGCCCAGCTTTATCGGGCGCCACCCCTTCCCCGGCCCCGGTCTTGCGATTCGTTGCCCCGGTGAAATCACCCGTGAAAAGCTGGAAATCCTGCGCAAAGCGGACGCGGTCTATATCGACCAGATCCGCCGCCACGGATTGTACGACGAGATCTGGCAGGCCTTCGTGGCGATTCTGCCTGTCCGGACCGTTGGCGTGATGGGCGACGGGCGCACTTATGACTTTGCCTGCGCCCTGCGCGCGGTCACGTCTGTCGACGGTATGACGGCGGATTATTATCCGTTCACCCACGAATTCCTTGGCGAAACCGCAACGCGGATCATCAACGAAGTACAGGGTATTAACCGTGTGACCTATGACATCACATCCAAACCTCCGGGCACCATCGAGTGGGAATGATCACAGCAGCCCCGGCCCGCGTGGCCGGGGAATCCCTATGACGCCGACCCTGCGCGCCTGTCTGTGGATGATAGGCGCGATCTTCTCGTTTACCTCGATGGCCATCGCTGGCCGTCAGGTAAGCTTCGCCCTCGATACCTTTGAAATCATGACATATCGCAGCCTTCTGGGCATCGCGATTGTCTGCTCTATTGCCTATGCGACGGGCACGTGGCGGCAGATCAACACGCAGCAACTCGGGCTGCATGCCGTGCGCAACTTGTCGCATTTCATTGGCCAGAACCTGTGGTTTTTTGCCCTGACGATGATCCCGCTGGCGCAAGTCTTTGCGCTGGAATTCACCACGCCGATCTGGGTGCTGCTATTGTCGCCGCTGGTACTCGGCGAACGCTTGACCCGCGTCGGCCTGATTGCCGCGCTGATCGGCTTTATCGGCGTATTGATCGTCACCCGCCCCGGCAGCGCGCCGATCTCTGCGGGCCTGATCGCCGGTGCGCTCTGCGCCATCGGCTTTGCGTTTTCCGCGATTTTCACGCGCAGGCTGACCCGCACCCAGACGATCACCTGCATCCTATTCTATCTGACGGTAATGCAGGCGGTGTTTGGTCTGATCTGCGCAGGATACGATGGTGACATCGCCCTGCCGACCGCTGCCACGCTGCCGTGGCTGGTCGTGATCGGATGCGCTGGCCTGTTCGGCCACTTTTGCCTGACCACCGCGCTGTCGCTGGCCCCCGCCAGCATCGTCATGCCCATCGACTTTGCGCGACTGCCGACAGTCGCGATCCTTGGCGCGCTGATCTATGGCGAACAGCTGGATCCCTTTATCTTCTTGGGGGCTGCGCTGATCTTTGGCGGCAATTACCTGAACATCACCAAAGGCCAATCACGCCGCGCCTAGGGCCTGCTCACGACAAAGATGGCACATCCCCCCGCGATCCGCGGTTTGACGCCGCGTCATTAATTGACCGTTCAATTCTGTGTGTACAACGTGTGGATTGAGGAAACTTTCATGACGGGGATGGAGACATGAAAAAACAATTTACGCTGGGCGCAGCCCTGCTGATGACCACGACGGCCGCTTCGGCATCGGGCATCGACCGCAACCTGACCAACTACGGCCTGCTGTTTGAAACCGGCAACTACGCTGAGCTGTCATATGCCAACGTTTCGCCATCCGTGTCGGGTACCTATGGCCCGACCGCAACCGCTTTGGGTGGCGGCGCGACAAGCACCGACGTGATGTCCAAAGACTTCGAAACGCTGTCCGGCTCGGTCAAGTATGACCTGACCGACAAGCTGGCACTTGGTCTTTTTTCGAACCAGCCTTTCGGCGCAAACGCCGACTATACCAACGGCTTCTACACAGGCCTTGCTGCTGAATGGGATTCGCGCGGCACGTCCATCGTGCTGAAGTACAAAGTCACGCCAAACATCAGCGTTTACGGCGGTGCCCGCAGCATCGTGTCGCAAGCAACGATCGACATTCCCGACCAGCTGATCCGCGTCCAATATGGTCTGGCTGCACAGCAGCTGGGTGATGCGGCAGCAGCCGCCGCAGCTGGCGGCGACCTTGCCACCGCAGGTGCCCTTGGCCAGCAGGCGCAGCAGCTGGGTGCCATCGCCACGACGACGCCCGTCGGCGGCCTAACCTATAAGGCGACCACCGATTCTGATCGTCAGACCAGCTATATCGTCGGTGCCGCTTATGAGCGTCGCGAGATCGCGCTGCGCGTCGCACTGACCTACGAGTCGGGCTACACGCACTCTTTCGAATCGGTCGAATCCTTTGGCGGTGTCGACACGGATCCGATGACGACCAACATCGAAATGCCTGACGTCTACACCCTCGACTTCCAGTCGGGCGTCGCCACAGACACGCTGGTCTTCGGTTCGATCCGTCACGCCACCTGGTCTGATTGGGAGGTTCGCCCCCCCGTCTATGGTGCCAGCATCCCTGCAAGCCCCGTGGGCAGCGCACGTGTGACCGGTATCGACACCGACACGACAACTTACCGCATCGGCGTTGGCCGCAAGTTCTCTGACGCGATCTCGGGCTTTGCCCGCGTGACCTACGAGCCCGGCAACGGCGATGTGCTGTCGCGTCTGTCCCCGACGGATGGTTCCATCGCTTACGGCTTTGGCGGCAGCTACACCAACGGCGCAATCAAAGTGACCGGCGGCGTCGAGTACATCACCTTTGGTGAAGGCGACGACAACGAAAACGCGCTGCTGGCGACCAACTTCTCTGACAACGACGCTGTCGCTGTTGGCCTGTCGGTCGGCTACCGTTTCTAAGAATACCTGACCTGAATTGCAAAAGCCCCGGCACATCGCCGGGGCTTTTCGCATGTTTCGGATTGCGCAAGCGCTGCAATCCCCGTCATGTCAGCCCATGACAACACAGCTTCAAAAATCCATGTCCCCCCGTGCTTGGGCAGAGCTTTGCGTTCTGGCCCTGATCTGGGGCGGCTCGTTCCTGTCAATTCGCGTCGCCTTGAACGAGATGGGGCCGCTGACCGTTGTCGCTTACCGCGTTGGCTTGGCGGCGGTTATCCTGTGGGCCTATGTCGCGTGGCGCGGGCTGGCAGTGCCGCGCAGCGCAAAGCTATGGGTCGGCTTTGCGGGCATGGGGCTGCTGAACAATGTGATCCCCTTTAGCCTGATGGCGTGGGGCCAGTTGCATATCGAAACCGGGCTGACAGCAATCCTGAACGCGGGCACAGCGATCTTTGGCGTGCTGGCCGCCGCGGTCTTTTTCGCGGACGAACGCCTGACCCTGCGCCGCGCCATTGGCACCGCGCTTGGGTTTGCGGGCGTTGCCACTGCGATTGGACTAGACCAGCTTGGCGCGCTCGATCCGCGCTCTCTTGGCCAGCTTGCCGTGATTGGCGGCACGGTTTCTTATGCGCTGGCCGGGGTTTGGGCGCGCAAACGCCTTGTCGGTCTGCCGCCGCAGATCGCCGCCGCCGGGATGCTGACAGCCGCCACAGCGATCATACTGCCCGCCGCTTGGCTGATCGAAGGTCCGCTGCCGCTGCCCCGCGCGCCTGCGACCTGGGCTGCCATCGGATACTACGCCGTGATCGCCACAGCACTGGCCTATCTGATGTATTACCGCGTGCTGGCGATGGCCGGGTCCGGCAACCTGATGCTGGTGACGCTGCTGATCGCGCCCGTCGCAATCCTGCTGGGGGCCGTCGCCTTGAACGAGGCGCTGCCGCCCCATGCCTACGCCGGATTTGCCCTGCTCGCGGCAGGGCTGATCGTACTTAACGGACGTGGCTTAAGACAGAGCGCGCGGCGCGCAGGCCCGGTGCCTCGCCCCCTCTCCCCAGACGGTCCATCGTCAGCGCCATAGCCGCGTGCTGCGCCTTTGGCGCGGCGAGTACCGCCCGCAAACCGTTTGCGATTTGCGACGATGTGCAGTCTGGCCCGATGAATTCAGGCACCGCGCGGGTGTCCGACACAAGGTTGACCAGCGTCACCGTATCCACCAACAGCATCCGCCCGATGATCTGGCGCGACAGCCAGTTCATATCATAGGCGATGACCATCGGCGTGTTCGACGCCGCAAGTTCAAGCGACACCGTGCCAGAGGCCGCCAGCGCCACATCCGCCGCGCGAAAGGCTGCGCGTTTCGCCGCCGCATCATTCGGCGCGATCAAGATCGGCTGAGCGGGCCAATCGGCGGTGAGGTCCCGCACCAGATCAGCCACCGGCCCGGCGCAAGGCACCACGACGCGCATGTCTGGCTGGGATTTTTGCAGCAGCGCCAAGGCCCCGCCGAAACGACTGGCCAGCCGCGTCACCTCTCCCTTGCGGGATCCGGGCAGCGCGAGGATCAGGGGCGCATCGCCGATGCCGTGGGCAGCGCGAAAGGCGTCCGCCTCGGCCCCGGTCGCGACAGGCTGCGCCACCACCGGGTGACCGACGAAATCGCAGGTCATACCAGCGGCTTGCATCAAGGGCGGCTCGAACGGGAACAGCGCCAGCACATGATCGATATGGCGCGCCATCTTGGCAGCGCGCCCCGGCCGCCACGCCCAGACTGTCGGTGCGACGTAGTGAATGGTGCGGATGTTTGACCGCGCCTTGACCAGCTTTGCCACACGCAGGCAAAAATCCGGGCTATCGATGGTCAACAGCACGTCAGGCTGGGCCGCGATCACGGCCTCGGCGCATTCGGCAATCCGGCGTTTGAGCGCGCGGTATTTCGGCAAGACTTCGGCCAGCCCCATCACGCTCAGCTCGTTCATATCGAACTGGCTGACCAAGCCCTGCGCCTGCATCAGCGGGCCGCCGACACCTTGGAATGTCACGCCCGGAGCAAGCGCGTGTAGCCCCGCCATCACCGCGCCGCCAAGGGCATCGCCTGACGGCTCTCCTGCGATCACGAAAACCTTCATGCTGCCCCCTTCGGCCTGACCCACAGGAACATGCCCTGCGCATCCAACACCTCTATTACACCCGCCAAATCCGGCACCATGACGCCGTCCGCCTCGATCACGATTCCCGCAAGGCCCGCCGCTGCGGCATTCGCCACGGTGCGGGGGCCGATAACGGGCAGATCGGCGCGGCGGTCTTGGTTTGGCTTGGGGCCTTTGAACAGGATCGCGGCCTTTGCCGTTGCTCCCAAGCGGCCGAGCATCGCATCCGTGCCTGCGTCATCCTCTGACGCGATCACGGTGCCCTGCCGGATGACACAGGCTTGCCCCAGATCGGCAGCGCCCATCAGGGTCAGCTGCGCCACACCGGCAAGCGCATCCGCGCGGTGCAACTGGGAAGGCTTCTCTTTGGTCAGAACGCCAGCAGGGGGCAGCAAATCGGGTGCCGCCTCGTGCGCACCGATGACTTGAAATCCGCGCTGTTCCAGCACTGCGATAAAGCCACGCAGCGCGCCGTCGTCGCCTTTGCGCAGGCTGCGCCAGATCGTCGGCACCAGCCAAAGCGTCGCAAGGTCAAAGGCGCTGACGTGGATTTGTGGGCGACGGACGCTGCCCACCATGCAGATCTGCGTTACGCCGCGCACTTTCAAATCGTTCAGAAATCCGCCCAGCCGTTCGATGCGAAAGGTCACATCGGGGGCGATTTCTGGCGTAAAGCCGTCCAGCGCGCAGACCAAAGGCCGCTGCGGCAACGCATGCAGCACCGCCGCCGACAGCGCGCCGGTTCCGGCGATCAGCGCCAGCATCAGTGCGGTGTCAGGAAACTGCGGTCGCTGTCAGCCATGATAAAGGCCAAGACCTGCTGCACCGCTGCGCTGTCACTGCCCGCCAAACCTTCGGCGCGGGCGTGGAAGGTGCCATCGCCGTCCTTGAGCGCCGCATAGGCCGCCCGCAGGGCAGAGATATCGGCGCGCGGCATCCCGCGACGTTTCAGGCCGACAAGGTTCAACCCTTCCAGCGTCGCGCGCGGGCCCATGACAAGGCCGTGGGGGATCACGTCGTTGGTCACCATCGACAGCGCGCCGATAATGGCACCCTGCCCGACGCGCACAAACTGATGCAGGCCTGACAAACCGCCAACGATAACATCGTCCTCTAGGATGCAATGCCCCGCCACAGCGCTGGAATTCACGATGATAACGCGGTTGCCGATCATGCAATCATGCGCGACGTGGCAGCCCGCCATCAGCAGGCAATCGTCGCCAATCCGGGTCAGCCCGCCGCCGCCCGCCGTGCCCGTATTCACCGTCACATGTTCGCGGATGCGGTTGCGTGCGCCGATGCGCAGTTTGGTTTTTTCGCCGTCGAATTTCAGATCCTGCGGGACTTCGCCAATCACTGCGAACTGAAAAACCTCGCACTCGTCGCCGATATGCGTGTCGCCGGTGACGACCACATGGCTTTTCAGGGTCACATTGGCCCCCAGCACGACCTTGGGCCCGACAAGGCAAAAGGCACCAATCACGCAGCCTTCGCCGATGACGGCCCCGTCTTCGATAACCGCGCTAGGGTGAATCTGTGCCATCAGTTGCGCATGTCCAACATGGCGGCAAATTCACATTCGCAGGCCAATTCGCCATCAACTTCGGCACGGCCGTGGAATTTCCAGACCTTTGCACCGGGTTTGCCGCGCAGGGTTTTCACCTTCATCAGCATCCGGTCGCCGGGGATCACTTTGCGGCGGAATTTACAGGCATCGATCGACATGAAGTAGATCAGCAGATCGCCGTTGATCAGCCCCATAGACGCGCCAACCATGACGCCAGCGGTCTGGGCCATCGCCTCGATGATCGTCACGCCGGGCATGATCGGGGCACCGGGAAAGTGGCCTTGAAAATGCGGCTCGTTCATCGTCACGTTCTTAATGCCCGTAGCCGAGGTCGTCCCGTCAATGTCGATCACGCGGTCAACCAGCAAGAACGGATAGCGATGTGGCAGGATGCTTTGGATCAGCTGAATATCGCATTCGGTGATCGGGTCGGTGGTCTCTTGCGTCGGGGCATCGGTCATCGGCTCTTCGTCCTTCACTTAAATGATGCGCGCGGCACCTGCGTTTTGATTACCAAGCTGCCCTGATCCGGGCAAGGGCAGCAAAGGTTTACGGATTTTCGGGATCAAGAACCGGCAATGCGCCGGAGTCTTGCGCGGGTGCGTCTTGCGGACCCGGCACAGTGGCTGGCGGCACGATGTCAGAGGGCACGGCGCTGGGGGGCACTTCACTTAGCGCGGGCACATCGCTGGGCGCGCTACCATCCGCATCCACGAATTGCGCATCAATCCGTGCAATCGCTTCTTCGGTAATGTCCGCCGACAAAAGCGCAATAAAAACAGAACGTTGATCGAATGTGACTGTCGCACCTTTTTCGATCATCAACTGACCGACGACGCCCTGCACCTGCGCAAAGAAATCCTTTTGTGCCGTCAGGCGGGCGTTTTGCAACGCGACCTCTTTGGCGTCGCGGGCGCGGCGGATGCCTTGCACCTTGGTGTCGAAATCAGCCGCTTCTTGACGAAATTCAGCGGCTGGCATGGTGGGACGGCGCAGGGTCAGGCTGCGCTCTTCCTCGGTCAAGGCGGCGACAATGCGGTCGTTTTCCGCCTTCAACGCCTCAGCGTTGGTGTCCAGATTAGCCCGGATCTGCTGGCCATAGCGCGACTCTTGATACAGCCGGTCGCTGTCCACGATCAGCACCGGCGGCGCGTCCGCCGGCACCTGTTGCGCGCCAGCGGGGGTGATCGACGCCAGAGTCACCACCAGCGCAGCCGCTAGCGCCCGCATCAGAACGACGTCGAAATCGTGACGTCGAAGACCTGCGTTTCGTCGTACTCTTCAGACTTCAGCGCTTCGGTAAAGTTGAACCGCAGCGGGCCAAGCGGTGTGGTCCAGAAGATCGACAGACCAGCCGTCGCGCGCGGCGTGAAGCCGTCATAGATGATGTTCGTGTCAGACGACCCATCGCGGCCCACATCCCAGACCGAGCCATAGTCGGCAAACACACCGCCAGTGATGCCATATTCCTCTGGCAAGCCCAGCGGGAATTCAGCCTCTAGCCGCGCGACGGCATAGGAATTGCCGCCCAGCGAGTCGTTGATGTCCGTATCGCCGCCCGGTTGGTAATCGCGTGGGCCGACGCCGTTAGTGTCAAAGCCGCGGAACGAATTGCCGTTCAGGAAAAAGCGGTCGGTGATGCGGCTAAAGCCTTCTTGATAGGCCAGATGTCCACCCTCGATCGTGGCGCGCAGGGTCACGTCGTCGTTCAGCACCTTACGTTCTGCCGCGGCCAGCGCCGTGGTTTTGATGAACTGAGTGTCGCCAAAGGCGAATTCCTGACCAAACCGGAACACGTAGCCCGATGTCGGATCAAGGCCGGTGCGGCGGTTATCGAACGAATAGCTGTATCCAACAGAGGCGTTGAATACCCCGTCCTGATCCGCTTCTTCTTGGATAAAGTCGCTGACGCTATCCACGTCGCCGGTCAGGTCGTTGTATTCCAGCGCAACAAAGGTCGACATCCGGCCGCTTTCGCTGACTGGGAAAGTCAGGGTCGGGCTGACGCGGAATGTCTCTGTGTCGTAGTTATCTTCATCATCGAAGGATGTGCGATAGCTGAAGTCAAAGCTGGCACGCAGGTCGCGGCCCAGAAAGTTCGGCTCTGACAGGCTGAAATCCAGCACGCGGTTGGATTCAGCGGTCGACACCTGAAGGCTAAGCGACTGGCCGCGGCCAAGAAAGTTCTTTTCGCGGAAGCTGGCGACAAGGCCGACACCGTCGTCGGTGTTGTAGTTCGCGCCAAACGACAGCGAGCCTGTTGGCGCTTCTTCGACGTTCACATCGACGATGACTTGATCAGGGGTCGATCCTTCACGTGCTTCGACGCTGGTGTTGGTGAAGAAGCCAAGCGCGCGGATACGGTCGGCGGCTTCGCGGATGGTGCGCGGGTTGAACGGATCGCCCTCGACCGTGCGGAACTGGTTACGCACAACCCGGTCCAGCGTGGTCGAGTTGCCTTCGATATCAATACGTTCGACGAAAATACGCGGGCCGCGGACCAGCTTGTAATCCACATTCAGCGACAGGTCGCGGTCGTTGCGCGTGACCACAGGTTCCACCGCAACAAAGGTCAGACCGCGCTGGATCGCCAGCCGTTCAAGGCGGGCAATATCGCGGTCGATCTGACCAGGGTTATAGTCCATGCCCGTCTTGGTCGTCAGCGCCTTTTGAAACTCAGCGACGTTAATTTCCGGCAGATCAGAGCTGGCAGAGACGTTGGCGAAGGTGAATTTCTGACCTTCCTGCACGTTGTACGTGATCAGGTAGGCATCACGCTCGCGGGTCAGCGTCACATCGACGTTTTGCAGCGTGAAATCGGCATAGCCGCGCGACTGATAGAAGTCGGTCAACACCTGCTTGTCGAAATTGATGCGGTCCTCGGAATAGGTGTCGCGGCTGATGATCGCGCGCAGCAGGCCCGCCTGCTTTGTTTCCAGCACACCGCGCAAACGGCGGTCCGAATAGCTGCGGTTGCCAACAAAGGTAATGCGCTGCACTTCGGTCACGCCGGCTTCGGACACTTCAAACACCAGGTTCACGCGGTTTTCGCTGAGCCGGATAATCCGGGGCGTGACAGACGCGTTGATCCGGCCGTTCTTGGCGTAAAGCCCGGTGATCGTGGCGACGTCTTGGTCGACTGTTGCGGGGGAATAGATCTTGCGCGGCTGGCTTTGCATCAGGGGCAGGAATTCGGCGTCCGACAGACGGCGGTTCCCCTCGATCGAGATTTGGTTCACGGTCGGGAATTCAACAACGTTGATCGACAAGGTGCTGCCATTGGCCTGCACATCGACCGTTTCAAACAGGCCAGAGTCGCGGATTTTCTGCGCGGCAGTGTTCACCTGATCGGCGCTCAGCGCCTCGCCCCGGCTGATGCCAGCGAATGACAGGATCGTGCTGTCAGCGACCCGCTGGTTGCCGTCAATCTGCACCGCGTTAAAGGCAAAGTTCTGCGCGCTGGCACCGCTGACCTGAAGCACCAACAGCATCGCTGAAAGCGTCAAGCTGGCCCGTGCGACCCGTGTTGCGACCCCAGTTGAGACTGGCGCATTTGCACCCGCGTTTTTATTGATCATGATGCTGCCTGCTACCCGTGTTCCCTGTTGCATTTGAATTACCCAACCCGAACCCGGATGTCAAAACGAACAAGCACGCCCGAGGGCGTGCTAGCAAAGGTAAATTGGCAGTGTGGCTTAAAGCAGAGCGATATAGGCCCCAGCGTAAAGCGCAGCGATCATCATGCCTGCGGTCAGAAAGCGATCCCAGTTCAGTGACAGCAATGTGCTGACACCTTTGTAGCTTTTCGAAATGGTCTGCATCTGCGGCTCCTTCTTAGTCTTAATAGGTACTAAGAAAAAATTAAGGCCGAAATGCGGCAGCGCTATGTCCCGTTAGGGGCACAGCACCAGATCATTCAGGATTGCAAAGACCATCAACGAGCCAATCATAGCGACACCGGCCATCATCAAAACGTTCAGCGCGCGGTCCGACGGCTTGCGGCGGGTGATCGCCTCGTAGGCGTGAAACACAAGGTGTCCGCCGTCCAGCACGGGGATCGGGAACAGGTTCAGCAGGCCAACCGCCGCCGACAGCATCCCGATGAACAGCACATAGCTGGTCGCGCCTTGGCTGGCCATTGTGGCGCTGGTTTGGGCGATCCCGACAGGGCCGGACAGGTTGCAGGTCGAAATCGCACCGGTCACGATATGCGCCAACGCAGAAAGCGACGTCGTGATTGTCATCCACAACTGCTGCATCCCCAGCCAGACCGCACGCCAAGGCGAAATACGATCTGTCGCCACGTCAAAGAACAAATCGCCGGTGATGCCGATCAACCATCGCGTCTCAAAGCCGCCATCCGCTTGCGGCAAGTCCATGCGGCGCGGGGCCAGCGTAATCGCGCGGGTTTCGCCGCTGCGCCAGACCGTCAGGTCCAGATCGCGGCCATCGGCGGCATTCACGATGTCGATAAGCTGCTGAAAGGCAAAGACCGGCGCGCCGTCGACGGCGGTGATGACATCGCCAATTTTAAGCCCGGCATCATCCGCAGCGGACCGCGGCGTCACGCCAGAGGCGCGCGGCGGCAGCGGATAAGGGCCCTGCACCACGATTTCGTCGCCATTCCGGCGCACAGTGTAGTCGACGCGGTCGGTGACAGGCAGGCTGTCTAGCCCCTCGTCCTCGCCCATCGTGATCCCGCCGATCATGATGATTTCATCGCCCGGCAGCATGTCAGAGGCATAGGCCGGCGGCAGCGCCACCTCTGCCGCATAGGTCACCGGATCGCGCGGCGCGCCGGATACCATGATGTAACCAGCGAACAGGATAATCGCCAAAATAAAGTTAAAAATCGGCCCCGCTGCGACCGTCGCCGCCCGTGCCCACAAAGGCGCGCCCAGCATCGTGTGGCGGGCATCCCTGCCCTCTGCCACATCGGTGCCGCCGACGCTGGCTGCATTGGCATCGCCCAGAAACTTGACGTAGCCGCCAAACGGCAGCGCCGCGATCTGCCAGACCGTGCCACGCTTGTCCGTGCGTGCAAACAGCACCGGGCCAAACCCGATCGAAAAGACCTCGGCGTGGATCCCGCTCCAACGGCCAACGATGTAGTGGCCATATTCGTGGATCGCCACGATGATGGACAAGGACACCACGAACATCAAAAGCGTGAACAGGCCACCGCCCAGCTGCGGTAGAAGTTGCGTCAGATCCACTGTGTTATCCCCGATGTGTCAAAGCATCCGCAACACGCTGGCGCGTCTCGCGGTCGATATCCAAAATAGTGTCTAACTGCATCGGGGCATTTTGCAGACCCTCATGTGCTGACAATTTGGCGAGCGCGTCTGCAACGACGCCGCTCATGTCCATGAAACCGATGCGGCCTGCGATAAAAGCATCCAGCGCGGCCTCTTTTGCGGCGTTAAACACCGCGCCCATCGCGCCGCCCGCCTGCATGACGTCGCGCGCAAGCCGCAGCGCGGGCCAGCGGGCCTCGTCCGGGGTGCGAAAGGTCAGCTGGCCAATCTGCGCCAGATCAAGGCGGTCCACAGGCAGATGTTTGCGGTCCGGCCAGTGCAGCGCATAACCGATGGCGTGGCGCATATCGGGCGGACCAACGTGGGCCATCAGCGCACCGTCGTTAAAGCCGACCAGCGCATGCACCAGCGATTCAGGGTGCACGATGGCCTCGATCTTGTCCGGGCTGATGCCAAAGAACTCTTTGGTCTCAATCAGTTCCAAGGCCTTGTTGAACATGGATGCGCTATCAATCGTGATACGCTGCCCCATGTCCCAATTCGGATGGCTGGAGGCTTGTTCCAGCGTCGCGCTTGCCAGCTGTTCCAGCGGCCAGTCGCGAAACGCGCCGCCTGATGCGGTGATGACGATGCGTTCAACCGCCGCCATGTCCTCGCCGACCAGCGCTTGAAACACGGCGGAATGTTCGCTGTCGACCGGCAGGATCGTCGCGCCATATTTGCGCGCCGTCGCCAGCAAAAGCGGGCCAGCGGTGACAAGGGATTCCTTGTTAGCCAGCGCCAGCGTCGTGCCTTGTTCCAGCGCCGCCATGCCTGGCGGCAAGCCAGCAGCACCGACAATCGCGGACATGATCCAATCGGCGGGCATGCGAGCGGCGTCATTGATCGCCTCTGCACCGCAGGCCACGCGGATACCGGTGCCAGACAGCAGGTCTTGCAAAACGGGGTATGCGGCAGGGTCGGAAACTACGGCAACTTCGGCCTGCAAGTCTTTGGCATCTTTCGCCAATTGCACGGCGTTGGACCCGCCCGTCAGGGCGACGACATGATACGCCGCGCGGTCACGGCGGATCAGGTCAAGGGTGCTTTGGCCGATAGATCCGGTCGCACCCAGAATGGTGATCCGCCTCAAAAGGCGACTCCCGGCACGTTAAAAAGGCCGGCCACCAACAGCATGAAAAGCGAGGCACCCAGCAGCGCATCAAAGCGGTCAAACAGCCCGCCGTGCCCGGGGATCAGGGTCGAGCTGTCCTTGACCTTCATCCGGCGCTTTAGCCCGCTTTCGGCAGCATCGCCAAGCTGGCTGGCAAAGCTAAGGACCATCGACAGCAGGACAATTTCAAACCCAGCGCTGGTGAAGAGGGTAAAGATATAGCCCACGATGCCCGCCGCGACCCAGCCGCCAGCGGTGCCGGACCATGTCTTTTTCGGGCTGACCTTGGGCCAGAATTTCGGCCCGCCAACAGCGCGGCCAATCATGTAACCGAAGACATCCGTCGCCACGACAACGCAGATCAGCCACAGGATCCAGCCAAAGCCATAGTCGGCGCGGAAGGTGACAATACCCCAGCCCGCAACCTGAATTCCTAAGGAAAAACAGAAGAATGCAAGGCGTTCGTGCTTTACCCGCCATGCGCCAATCAGGGGCACCACAAGGAACAGCAACAGACCAAGCGCGGTCGCATGGACCAGCATGCCCGACAGCACAGAGGCCGTCAGCGCCGCCAGCAACATGCCCGGCGTGGGCAGGTCAGAGGCGATCATCATCCACAATTCCCAGATCATCACGGCGGTCACAAAGACCACCATCATCTGGAACCAAACGCCGCCCATCACGACGCCAATCGCGCCTACGACAACCATCGCTGCGCTAGACGCAAGCCGGACGGTCAGATCATCCCATTTACCAGAGGGTGTCGGCACGCCAGCGCTCACGTCAGGCTACCACCCCGCCAAAACGGCGCTCTCTTGCGCCGAACTTCGACAGGACTTCGGCGAACACTTCGGCGCTGAAATCAGGCCAGAGCGTGTCGATAAATTCGTACTCCGCATAGGCCGACTGCCACAGCAAGAAGTTGCTGATCCGCGCCTCGCCGCTGGTGCGGATCACCAGATCGGGGTCAGGCAGAAAGCGGGTATCAAGGAACTTGGACAGCGCTTCGGCGTCGACGTCTTTGTAGGACAGACGCCCCTGCTCGACCTCGAACGCCAGCCTTTGGGCCGCGCGGGTGACTTCATCGCGGCCGCCATAGTTCAGCGCGATGGTCAGATGCACCTTGTCGTTGTCGGCGGTGTAAAGCTCTAGGTTGTCCATCATGCGGACCAGCTTGTCGTCCAGCCGGATGCGGTCGCCGATAAAGCGCACGCGCACGCCTTCGTCGAACAGCGCCTTGGCTTCGCGCATGATATAGCGCCGGAACAGCGCCATCAGGCCCGCGACTTCGGTCTGTGTCCGCTTCCAGTTTTCAGTCGAAAATGCAAATATTGTCAGATACTTAACGCCCTGATCGGGGCAAGCGCGCACGATTTCGCGCACGCGTTTCGCCCCGGCGTGGTGACCGAACAGGCGCGGACGTCCGCGCTGCTGTGCCCAGCGGCCATTGCCATCCATAATCACGGCGACGTGGTTCGGGCCGCCTGTGTTTGGTGTGATGTCCGTCTCGGGCATGAGGCCTCTTTTCCACGGTTGCGACCCAGTCCGGGTCAATCAGGTCGTCCGGCGCGCGGCCTTAAACCTGCATAATCTCAGCTTGCTTGCTTTCCAGCGTTTCGTCCACTTTCTTGATGTGGGCGTCGGTCAATTCCTGCACGGCGGCTTCCCAGAACTTCTGGTCATCGTCGGCCATGCCGTCTTTGTTTTTCTTGATCTGATCCATGCCGTCGCGGCGCAGGTTGCGAATGCTGACGCGCGTGGCTTCGGCATAGCCGCCCGCCACTTTGGTCAGCTCGCGGCGACGCTCTTCGTTCAGCTCTGGGATCGGCAACATGATGATCGTGCCGTTCAGCTGGGGGTTAATGCCCAGACCGCTTTCGCGGATCGCCTTTTCGACCTTGTTCACAAGGCCCTTGTCCCAGACGTTGATCGTGACCATCCGCGGCTCTGGCACGTTGACTGTGCCGACCTGGTTGATCGGGGTCGGGCTGCCATAAGCATCCACCATGATCGGTTCCAGCATAGAGCCAGAGGCCCGGCCGGTGCGCAAAGACGCCAGTTCCACGCGCAGGTTAGCGATCGCGCCATCCATGCGGCGGCCCAGGTCGTCGGTATCGAGTTCGAAATCTTCAGCCATAATCGTCATGCTCTGTCTTGCGGCAAATTGCCTACTTTCCCCGCTCTTAGGGGAAAGTCGTTGAATTGTATAGCGCGCGCCGCGTCAGTTTCCCCTGAGTGTGGCGCAATCACGCGTATGGGTTTAGTCGTGGACGGTGGTCGAGGTGCCCTCGCCCGCAAGGATCCCCTTGAAGCCGCCGGTATCATCCAAGCTGAAAACGATGATCGGCAGGTGGTTATCGCGGGCCAAGGCAATGGCGCTGGCATCCATCACGCCCAGATGCTTTTGCAGCACCTCGTCATAGCTGATCCGCTCGTAACGCACCGCGTCATCGAACTTGTTCGGGTCTTTGTCGTAAACGCCGTCCACCTTGGTGCCCTTAAAGATCGCCTCGCAGGACATCTCGTTGGCGCGCAGCGTCGCGGCGGTGTCGGTGGTGAAATAAGGGTTGCCCGTACCAGCGGCAAAGATGCAAACGCGCTTTTTCTCTAGGTGGCGCACGGCGCGGCGGCGGATGTAGGGCTCGCAGACCTGATCCATCGGGATGGCCGAAATCACGCGGGTGTGGATTTTCAGCTCTTCCAGCGCGGATTGCATCGCCAGCGCATTCATCACCGTCGCCAGCATCCCCATGTAGTCAGCCGTCGTGCGTTCCATCCCTTGGGCAGAGCCTTGCAGGCCGCGAAAGATGTTGCCGCCGCCGATGACCATGCAAATCTCGACGCCCATATCGTGGACGGACTTGACCTCTCTCGCGATGCGCTGGACGGTTGGCGGATGCAGGCCAAAGGCGGTGTCGCCCATCAAAGCCTCACCAGAGATCTTGAGCATTACGCGTCCGTATTTGGTCCGCTCTTCGGTCATGGGTAAGGATCCTTATGCTGGGGCTGCCGTTTGGGGCTGCTGCGGGCTGCGGTCTTGCGGCTTTCGCTTTGGCGCAAAATGAAGCATATGGGCAAAAGGTTCAATGCCGTGTGACGGCGCAATGCAGATTTCGCCCATGATCTTGAACGCGATCCCCGCGGTAGCCCCTGATACGCCGATCCTGATCGCTGGCCCGACGGCCAGCGGCAAGTCGGCACTGGCGCTGGCTATCGCCCGTGCGCAGGGCGGTGTGATCGTGAACGCGGATGCGTTGCAGGTCTTTGACGGCTGGCGTTTGCTGACCGCACGCCCGCCGGACGCGGATTTAGCGCAGGCACCGCATCTGCTGTATGGGCACGTGCCGCTGGACCAATCCTATTCCGTCGGCCACTGGCTGCGCGATGTGGCCCCCTTGCTGCAGGGGGCGCGACCCATCATCGTCGGCGGCACGGGGCTGTATTTCAGCGCCCTGACCGAAGGTCTGGCTGACATCCCTGCCACGCCAGCGGACGTGCGCGCCGCAGGTGATGCACTGGCGCTGCCCGATCTGCTGGCCCAAATCGACGACACCACCCGCGCCCGTATCGACACCGCCAACCGCATGCGCGTGCAGCGCGCGTGGGAGGTGCTGCAAACCACAGGCCGCGCCCTTGCCGATTGGCAGGACAACACGCCGCCGCCGCTGCTGCCATTGGCGGATGCCCTGCCCCTTGTGATTGACGCGCCCAAAGACTGGCTGACGCCTCGCATCGCCCGCCGTTTTGATCTGATGCTGGACCAAGGCGCACTGGCTGAGGCCGCAGCCATTCGCCCGCAGTGGAACCCGGCGGATCAATCCGCGCGCGCCATTGGCGCGACTGAACTGATCGCCCATCTGGACGGCAAAATGTCGCTGAGCGATGCGCGGGCTGCCGCGATCATCGCCACACGGCAATATGCAAAGCGGCAAAGGACTTGGTTTGCCCGCCGGATGCGCGATTGGTATCGCATTGATGCATCATCCACAGATTTATCCACAGGTCTGGCGGGCTAACCCTGAAAAGACGTTGTTTTTCAAAGCGCCGCGCCGCAAGGTTTGCGCAACTTTGACTGGATGCACCTGATGCCCAACGACCTTGCCCAGCTGCCGCTGCCTGACGCAGCCCCGGCCACCCTCGCCTTGCAGGCCCTTGGCCAAACGCCGCAAGCAAACCGCTGGCGCACAGAGGCGATGCGCAGCCATGCGACGCCGCGCCTGATCTTTTTCGCACGCGGCCAAGGGCGCATTACCGTCGCCGGCCTGACCAGCGGGTACGGCCCCAACAACCTGATCTTTATTCCCGCCCGCACGATGTACGGGTTCGAGATCGGTGCCGCTGTCTTTGGCCAAATCCTGACCCTACCCGCCGCGATGGCCGCCGAATGGCCGGACACGCCCGTGCATCTGCGTCTGCGTGATGTGGCGGGGCAAAAGGAACTGCTGGCGCTGATCGAAGGGCTAGAGCGCGAGCTGCAATCATCGCGCCCCCACAGCCGCCGCGCGGCGCATTATCATGCGGGGCTGCTGTCGGTTTTCTTTGCCCGCCAGATCGCTCTGCAAAGCATAGATCCGGCGCTGGCCCGCCAGCAGACCAGCGCGGCAAAACTTGTTGCCGCCTATACCGGGTTGATCGAGCGTGATTTTCGGTCAGACCATGGCGTCGCAGACTACGCCGCTGAACTGGGCGTGACGCCCACCCACCTGACGCGCTGCTGCCGCCAGACCTGTGGTCAATCCGCGCTTGGCCTGCTGGCCGACCGCCGCCACTTCGAGGCGTGCACGATGCTGCGCGACACCAAAACGCCTGTGCAGGACATTGCCAGCCAGACCGGCTTTCAATCCGCCGCCTATTTCAGCCGCGCCTTTCAGGCCCGCGCCGGCGTCAGCCCCACCACGTTCCGCCGCGCAGGCCCGCAGGTCCGGCCCCGTTGAGGTAAATCTAGGGTGTATCCGCAAACCGCGTTGGTCCGCTATGCGGACTTTATTGCCGTTCGAAGCGGCTACTTAAATAGCTGCTTTGGCCATAATACGCAAAAACAAAACATTGATTGAATGGGCCGTTATCACAAAATCATGACAAGAGCCATTAGAGCGGCTAACCCTATAGTCCAAGCATCAAATAGAAGCATCGGCCACCGGTTCATGACCCCTATAGTTAAAGGGTTGAGTAGCCAAGGGAGAGGACCGTTCGTCCGCTTCTGAACCATGCGTCTTACCCGCACTCCACACCACGCTGAGACCAGGCCAAACAGAATAAATAAGTTAGAATGGATAACAACGGCTGCGACTAAGATTCCCATAAGGGAAAATATTAAGGGCATTACGAGTTTGAGTTCTTTCTCCCTGTTTCCCATTTTATAGAATGGAGGGAAACTGCCATTCACCTGCAATGCCAGATTGAGATAGGCAAAGCCGCATACTCCGATCAGAGAAAAGCTTCCGGGAACTATCATGAGTAAATATGCTCGACTTTGGGTCTAATTGTGCTGTGAAGCAGACATTGGTTGATAATACATCATTGTTCAACAAGGGTTCTAAACAGACATCCCTGCTGTTCGGACAACATGGCCGATAAGGCCAAGTGAAAGCTTTCTGACGAAGAGTAGCGATCGACTAGGCAAAAACCGACGCGGTTTAGGGACACTCCCTAAATCTAAGCTTTCAGCCGTATTACCGCACAAAACTGGACAACCTGCGTTGACGCGGCGCGGCGCTTGGTGCCTGCTAGGGATCAAAGGGCGCAGCCGCGCCCGCCGGAAATAACTCCGCCGAATATGATGACGTCAGGATGTAACCCGATGACAGCCTCCCGCACGCCGCGCCTACATCCTGCTGCCCCCCTTTATGCGCGCGAAGTAGCGCAGGGCAAACTGGACCGCCGTGAATTCCTGTCCCGCACGACCGCGCTTGGTGTGACCAGCGCCGCTGCTTACGGGTTGCTTGGCGCGGCGATGCCGACGCAGGCCCAAGCACAGGCGCAGCAAGGCGGCACGCTGCGCATGCAGATAGAGGTGCGCGCGCTCAAGGACCCGCGCACATACGACTGGCCGCAGATGTCCTATATCACCGCAGGCTGGCTGGAATACCTTGTCGCCTACAACAACGACGGCACCTTTACGCCGTGGCTTTTGGCAGGCTGGGACGTGAACGACGACGCCACCGCTTATACCCTGCACGTCCGCCCCGATGTGACATGGAACGACGGCACCGCCTTTACCGCCGCCGATGTGGCCCGCAACATCACCCGTTGGTGCGACAAGTCGGTGGAGGGGAACTCTATGGCGACCCGCATGGCGACGCTGATCGACCCCGAAACGGGCAAGGCCATCGACGGCGCGATCACCGCGACGGACGATTTGACCGTGACGCTGACCCTGCCCTTTCCCGACATCACGATGATCGCAGGCATGTCCGATTACCCCGCCCAAATCGTGCCCGCAGATTTCAACGCAGATGATCCGGTAGCGAACCCCAAAGGCACCGGCCCATATTTGCCAGAGATAGTCGAAGTCGGCACCCGCGCCGTGCTGACCCGCAACACGGGACACGCTTGGTGGGGCGACGCCGCAGGCTTTGGCGCGGCCATCGACCGGTTCGAGTTCATCGACTACGGCACGGACCCTTCCGCCTTTGTCGCCGCCGCTGCCGCAGGCGAGGTTGACGTCATCTATGAAACCGTCGGTGAATTTGTCGATATTCTGGACGGCATGGGCTGGCAAAAGTCAGAGGTCGCGTCAGGCTCTACCATCGTGATCCGCACCAACCAACTGGCCGAGGTGGACGGCAAAACGCCTTATGCCGATGTGCGCGTGCGCCGCGCGATCACCATGGCCGTCGACCCAGAGGTGTGTCTGGAGCTTGGCTACGGCCACCGCGGCGTCGTGGCGCGCAATATGCACATCGGCCCGATGCACCCCGAATGGGCCGACATCCCCGCCATCCCGGTTGATCCAGCCGCAGCCTTGGCCCTGATGACCGAAGCCGGCCAGCAAGATTTCGAGATGGAGCTGGTCTCTATCGACGATGACTGGCGCAAGAACACCACCGATGCCGTCGCAGCCCAGCTGCGCGACGCTGGTTTTACCGTCAAACGCACCACCGTCCCCGCCAGCACATTCTGGAGCAACTGGACGACCTATCCCTTTTCATCGACCGACTGGAACCACCGCCCGCTTGGCACGCAGACCTATGCGCTGGCCTACCGGTCGGGCGAGGCGTGGAATGAAACTGGCTTTGCCAATGCCGCCTTCGACGCCTTGCTGGCAGAGGCGAACGCGATTGCAGACGCGGACAAGCGGCGCGTGGTCATGGCCAAACTGCAGACCATTTTGCGCGACGAAGGCGTGATTTTGCAGCCCTACTGGCGGTCGCTTTATCGCCACGCGGCACCCGGCGTGATCGGCGCGCAGATGCATATCGCCTATCTGCCCCGGCTGTACGACTTTGCCTTTGCGGTTGGTGCGGGCACGACGAGCGAGCCTTAACCTGCTGCGTCAGGTCTTGGCCTGCACCCCGTCACCCTGCGGCGAATGGGCGACGCCATTGATCTGGTCGGCAACGCCTTGCAGATGATCCACCTCTTCGCGGATCGGCATCGCGCCCTGCGCATAGGACATCGCACGCTGGGATTGGGCCCTCGCGGCATAGGCGAAAATACCGGGGCTTTGCTGCGCCATCGCAAGCAGGGCGCGTTGCAAAGTGATCTGCACCTCGTACAGGGCCGCCCCGTCGCGGGCGGTGGCGGCAAAGGCGTCGCGCAGCATTTCATCTGCCGACATGCCGCGAACCCAAAGATGCGGAAAATCAACGTCCGGCACAGCGCGGTCGTCCCACAAGGACATCACGCGGGTCATGCGGCGGATCACATCAATGGCGGTGCCCGGATCGTTCACCGCAGGCGACAGCGCACGGCTGGCGATTTCCGACAGGGTGATCATGCCAAAACGCGGGTCTTGGTCAAAACTACGGTCCATCCCGATGTCAAAGCTGTCGTGGATTTCCGCTAGTAGCGTATCGAATTCGGGCCCAATCGGCCCTTCCAGCACATGCGCCAGCACGGTGCCTTGATAGACAAATTCCCCCGGCAAAACATCAAGATAGATGCTACAGCCCGCGTCCTGCGCGAGCGTGTTCAGGCGGTCCAGATTGATAAACTGCATATGCCCCACAGCGCGGCTAGGCAGCGGAATGGCGCGGTCTGGCGGGCTGCGGCCCTGCATCGGATTGGCCCCCAGCCAAGGGGCCGCAAGGCGGTTTTTCATCGCATTTGTCGTCGCAACCTCGACCCGGTCCATCGTATCGCTCAGGCGGCCAAAGTCGGTCAGGTGGCCGATCCAGCGCACAAGGTTAAAGACGATCAGCACCAGCACAAGGATGGTCGCGGCGAACAGAATAACGCGCCCGCCCTCTCCGTAAATGCCTATTTTCAGGCTGATAATCCCGACCAGTGAAAAGATGAACGCCCCCAGAAAGCTGGCCAAGACTTGCTGCGCGGTGCGGTCGGTTTTCAGTAATTGAAACGCCCGCGGTGTGGCTGTGCTGGACGCGGCTGCAAAGGCCGACAGCATGATCGACAGCGAAAACGTCGTGACCGCCAGCATGGATGACGCAAGGATATTGAGCAGGCTGTCGATGGCGTCAGCGCCGATCTGAAAGGCCAGCTCCTCTGGGATCAGCCCGCGCAGGGCCACGGCGATAAAGGCCGCGACCAGCGCCAGCACCGCATAGGCCCCAATCGGCACCCAGATATGGGCAAACAGGCGATTCAGGCGGTAGCGCAAAGAGGATAACAAGGGACAAGGGCCTTTCGCAGCAGACGCCAATACGGCGCCTCGTTCCCAGCAACATAACGCAGCGCGCGTGAATGCCTAGATGCAAGGCTGGGAACATTAGCCGCGCTCAAACATTGCGTCCCCAGCATAAAGGGGCGAACGCAATGCGCGATGACAATCTAAACTGGGCGATGCCCGTGATGCGCGCAGGCTACGCCGGCCGCGCGTTGGTGTATCTTATCGTGTCCGGGGTATCGCTGTTCGCGATCTGGCACGGCGGAGAGGCGAAAGGCACGTCAGAGGCGCTGTCCACGGTCGAACGGTCCCCCTTTGGCATGGTCGCGCTGATCGTCGTGGCGCTTGGCCTGTTTGCCTATATGATCTGGCGGCTGATTGATGCGTGGTTCGACCTAGAGGACCACGGGACCGACGCCAAAGGGCTGTTTGCCCGCACCGGACAGGCCGTCACCGGGCTGATCCACGGCGCGCTTGGCGGGTTGGCGCTGCTGCTGCTGTTTGGCAGCACCGACAGCGGCGAAGGGTCCAAAACCGCGTTTTACATGTCCAAACTGCTGTCATGGCCGATGGGTGCGATCGTCATCGGCGCGGTTGCGGTGATCACCATGGGCGCTGGCGTCTATTACCTGCACAAAGCGTGGAGCCAAAGTTACCGCCAGAAACTGCAGGCGAACCACTTTACGCTGCATTGGAACAAGCTGCTGCAAATCGGCGTCGCGGCGCAGGGTGTGTCTGTGCTGATCATCGGCTTCCTGATCGGGCTCACGGCGTGGCGGCATGATCCGAGTGCCGCGGGCGGGCTGGACAAGGCCTTTGGCTGGCTGTCGCAGCAGGCCTATGGCCAAGCGCTGGTCACCGCGATGTGCGTCGGCTTGTTGCTGTTCGCCCTGTTTATGGCCGTAAACGCGGCCTATCGCATCATCCCGCGCCTGAAAGACCCGGACGTGCTGTCACTGGCGCAAAAGCTAAAGCAAAAGGCAGAGGCGGCTTAGTTGCCCCAGATCACACGGACATAGTTGCGGGTTTCGGCATAGGGCGGGATGCCGTTGTATTTTTCCACCGCGCCGGGGCCTGCGTTATAGGCGGCCAGCGCGTGGGGCCAGTTGCCGAACTTGTTGTACTGCGCCTTTAAGTAACGCGCGCCGCCTTCTAGGTTTTGCGCCGGATCGCGGGGATCGACGCCCAGCAAGCGGGCGGTCCCCGGCATCAGCTGCGCCAGACCCATCGCGCCTTTGGTGGATACGGCAGCCACGTTCCAGCCTGATTCTTGCTGGACCAGCCGCAGGAAAAGATCCTCTGGCACGCCATGTTTGCGGGCAGCAACCCGGGCCACATCCAGCAGCGGTCCGTTATAGCGGCCGATATAGCTGGGCACCGCTGGGGCGGTCACGGGAATGATCGCACGCGGCGGCTGCAAACGCACAGAGTTGCTGTATTGCTTGGACGCGCGGTTATCTAGAACCGACAGCTGACTTTGGAACAATGCCATGCGCGACGAGGTTGATACCGTGTCCGCAAAGCTGGGAGCGCTTGAGAGCGCCAATGTCGTCAGCGCCAATGTCGTTGTCAGTGCCAGACCCATGATCCGCATACCGTCACCCAATGCCGTTTCAATCTGCGAAGGCTAGACCAAGCCGGCGCCAATGTCAGCCAATTTCCGATCACCTTTGCGCGCAGACGCCTCTGCGCGCATCGCTGAACTGTTATCGCCCAACCGGATCTGCGGCCATATCTTGCCGCCAGATCAGGCCGCTTGATCGGTTCACCTTCGCCTGCTTATCTGCCACATTGGCGCAAACTTAGAATCGTAAGGAAAAAGTCATGGCAGGATCGGTCAACAAGGTCATTCTGATCGGCAATCTGGGTGCCGATCCAGAAGTCCGTACCTTTGGGAACGGCGGCAAGGTGTGCAACCTGCGCATCGCCACGTCAGAGACGTGGAAAGACCGCAACTCTGGCGAGCGCAAGGAAAAGACCGAATGGCACACCGTTGCCATCTTTCAAGAGGGTCTTGTCGGCGTGGCCGAGCGCTTTTTGAAAAAGGGCTCTAAGGTTTATATCGAAGGCAAGTTGCAGACCCGCAAATGGCAGGACCAGTCCGGCGCTGACCGCTATTCGACCGAAGTCGTGCTGCAAGGCCCCGGCACCGTGCTGACCATGCTGGACGGCGCGAGTGGCGGCGGCGGCGGCGGTGGTCGCGGCGGCAATGATGGCGGCGGCTATGACCAAGGTGGCGGCTACGGCGGCGGCGGCAATTCCGGCGGTGGCTACGACCAAGGCGGCGGTTACGGCGGCGGCAGCTCTGGCGGCGGCTCTTCCTCTGGCGGTAGCGGCGGCGGTGGTCGCAGCGATATGGACGACGAAATCCCGTTCTAAAAGACAAACGCCGCCCCAAGGGGCGGCGTTTTGCATTGCGGGGCTTGGTTTGACTGCGGGGGGTGTCTGCGGCGGTTTAGGCCGCGTCGCGCAAGACGCTCAGCACCGCATCCGCTGGCACGTCAGATGTCACAAACGCCTGCCCAATCCCGCGCGCTAGGATGAACCGCAGTTGCCCCGCGACGACTTTCTTATCCTGCCCCATCAGCCCCAGCAGCGCCTCTGCATCCGGCAAATCGCCATCGATATCGCGGATATCAACCTTTTGCCCCATCGCTTTAAGGTGGGCGCGCACGCGGCTTGGGTCTTCTTGACTGCACAGGCCAAGGCGCGATGACAGCTCGAACGCCATGGCGCAGCCGATGGCGACACCTTCGCCGTGCAGCAGGCGGCCGGAATATCCGGTCGCCTTTTCCAGCGCGTGGCAAAAGGTGTGGCCAAGGTTCAGCAGCGCGCGGTCGCCCTGCTCTGTCTCGTCGCGGGCCACGATCTCGGCCTTCATCTCGACCGACCGCGTGACCGCATGAATGCGCGCGGCGATATCGCCATCCGCCATGGCGGGGGCGTTGGTTTCCAGCCAGTCAAAGAACGACGCGTCCCCCAGCAGGCCGTATTTCACAACCTCGCCGTAGCCCGCCAGAAAATCGCGGCGCGGCAAGGTGGCCAGCAGGTCCGTATCCGCCAGCACAAGGCTGGGCTGGTGGAAGGCACCGATCAGGTTTTTGCCGTGGCGCGTGTTGATCCCGGTCTTCCCCCCGACAGAGCTGTCGACCTGCGCCAGCAGCGTCGTTGGGATCTGCACAAAGCGGACCCCGCGCCGCAGCACAGCGGCCGCGAAACCGCCCAAGTCACCAATCACGCCGCCGCCAAGGGCGATCACGATGTCATTGCGCTCGACCTTCTGGTCGAGCAGAAAATCACAACATGCCTCGAGCTGGGCCCAGCTTTTCGTCGCCTCTCCGGCGGGCAGGCGCAAGGCTTCGGATGTGATGCCAGCGGCGGTCAGTGACGCCTGAAGCTGGGGCAAATGTAGCCCCGCCACCGTATCATCGGTCAGGATCGCGACATGCTTGCGCCCGCCAAGCGCGGCGATACGCGCGCCCGCGCCGGACAAAAGATCGGTGCCGATCACCACATCGTATTCACGCCCCGGCAGGGCGACGGGAACAGTTGCAGTCATAAGGCCTCCAGCACATCGGGACGGGTGAGTAGTAATGACATCACGCTTGATGTCGTGTCTTCGATCGTGGCGCGGTGCCCGACGGCCAGATGCAGCTTGGCCTTGGCATAGATCGGCGTGCGCGCGTCATAAATTTCCGACAGGGTCGCATAGGGGTTCGCCGTGCGCAGCAGCGGGCGCGAATCCTTGTGCCGCACCCGGTCCCACAGCACCGGCAGCGGCGCGTTCAGCCAAACCGCGACACCGTGCTTTTTAATCTGCTTGCGGTTCCGCTTGGCCAGAAAGGCACCGCCCCCCGTGGACAGGATACAAGGCGAGCCCATCAGCAGCCGGGCGATCACCTCTGATTCGCGGCGACGAAAGAAAGGTTCGCCGTCACGGGCGAAAATCTCAGCAATCGTGGCGTTTGCAGCGGTCTCAATCTCGTGATCGCTGTCAAGAAAGGGCACATCCAGCCGCTGCGACAGCGCGCGGCCAATTGCCGTTTTGCCAGACCCCATCATCCCCACCAGCACGACCGTGCGGCGCAGGGCATAGCGTTGCTGCGTCTCATCGCTTTGCATCACGGGGTTCAAATTCCCTTTTTGGTGGCCCCGAACAGGCTGTGCGCCGCCGAGTTTCGAATTGTCACCCTGAATGGCGTGATCTTGCCGAAAAGGCCATATATAAACATGGCACAGCCCGGCACACGATCGGGCGACAGGCAAACGACGGGACGCGAAAATATGTGGCGCTTAATCAAGACCCTTTTCATTTTGGTGCTGCTCGCGGCGGTGGCCTTTGTGGCCTATGCCTATGCGGGGCCTTTGTTTTTCCCAAATGACTTTGCCCCGCCCAGCACCCAAATCACCCAGCCCGTCACGCTGGAGACGAAATAGCTATGGCGCAACGCGGCCTGATGCTGCCCCTGTTTCACGCCGCGTTTCTGGCCGCCGCCAGCAGCGCTTTGCCGCTTGCGGCCCAATCGGATCAGCCACTTTCCGCCATTGACTGGCTGTCGCAGTCGGTTGAACCGCCCGTCGCCGCGGCCAAAGCGCCCGCCAAACCCCGCCTAAACGAGCCGCCCACCGCCGACGGCGCGGGCACGCCGCAGATCATCGTCACCCCGCTAGATGCCGTCGCCCCCGACGCCATCGGCACACTGGCGCAGGCTGACACCGGCCTGCCGGTGACACTATGGTCCGCCAGCGACAGCGACGTTCTGGCGACGCTTATTCAGGCGCAGTCAGAGCCAGAACTGCCCGCCCTGCACGATCTTTTCGTCACGCTGCTGCTGGCCAAGGCCGACGCCCCCGCGGGCGATGCCGGGGCCTTGCTGCTGGCACGCATCGACAAACTGCTGGACCTAGCAGACCTGACAGAGGCGCAGGCCCTGATCAAAGCCGCCGACCCCATAGAGCCCGCCCTGTATCGCCGCTGGTTCGACGTTGCCCTGCTGACCGGCACAGAGGACGAGCCTTGCGCCGCAATGCAGACCGCCCCCGGTCTGGCCCCGACCTATCCCGCGCGCATCTTTTGCCTTGCGCGCAGCGGCGACTGGATGGCCGCCGCGCTGACGCTGAACACCCACCGCGCCCTTGGCGATATGCCCGATGACGAAGACGCGCTGCTGTCGCGCTTTTTAGACGCCGACCTTGTCGATCCCGCAGCGCCCTTGCCACCGCCCGACCGCATCAGCCCGCTGATCTTTCGCATGCGCGAAGCCATTGGCGAAGGGCTGTCCACTGGCCCGCTCCCCCTTGCCTTTGCCCGCGCGGACCTGCGCGATACGGTCGGGGAAAAGGCGCGTCTGGACGCGGCCGAACGCCTGTCCTTGCACGGCGCGCTGTCGCCGCAGGACCTGTCCCGCGTCATGACCGGCGTGACGCCCGCCGCATCCGGCGGCGTCTGGGACCGGGTCGACGCGTTTCGCAAATTCAACGCCGCCATGAACGACGGCGACCCTGACGCTGTCGCGGGCACCCTGCCTACCGTCTGGTCCGCCATGCAAGAGGTCCGGGCAGAGGTCGGCTTTGCCACCCTTTATGCCGCCCCGCTGTCGCAGATCGACCTGACCGGACCCGCCGCACAGATCGCGACGACCGTGCAACTGCTGTCGGGCGATTATGCCCGCGCCGCCGCCCTGCCGGACGTGCCCGCCTTCGTGCGCGCTGCGGCCCTTGGCGATTTCACGGGCGTTGATCCGCGCAGCAGCATGGAAGAGGCGATCGCCGCAGGTTTTGCCGATACGGCCCCGCCGCAGGTTTTTGCCGACCTATTGGCCGAGAAAAAATTGGGCGAGGCTTTGCTGCGCGCCCTGCCCTTGTTTGACGCAGGCGTTGCAGGGGATGCGCGCTCTGTCACCGATGCGCTGCTGGTCCTGCGCCGCGCGGGGCTGAACGATGTCGCCCGCCGCGCCGCCCTGCAACTGCTGCTGTTGAACCGCACCCTATGACGGGCACCGCCGCGCAGGGGCCAGACGCGATGGCCCGCTGGATCCAAACCTTTGTGGCCGCCCAAGCGGCAGAGCTTGACGCCGCCCGTAACACCCAATTGGCCTATGCCCGCGATTTAAGCGATGTCGCCGGCTGGCTGGCGGACAAGGGGCTGCACTTTGCCACGGCCACGCAGGACGACGTGACCGGCTACCTGATCGACTGCGACAATCAGGGCCTGTCCCGCGCCACCCGCGCCCGGCGCCTGTCGTCGATCCGCCAGTTGTACCGTTTCGCATTCGAGGAAGGCTGGCGCAGCGACAACCCCGCAATCCAGATCAAAGGGCCGGGCAAGTCTAAATCCTTGCCCAAAACCCTCACCGTCGACGAAGTCGGCCGCCTTCTGCAAGCGGCCCGCGACTGCGAAGTGGATGCGGTCAAAAACACCTGCCTGATGGAACTACTTTACGCCACCGGCATGCGCGTGACCGAACTGGTGTCCCTGCCCGTGTCCGCGGCCCGCGGCGATCCGCGCATGCTGCTGGTGCGCGGTAAAGGCGGCAAGGAACGCCTTGTGCCCCTGTCGCCCCCCGCCCGCGCTGCCGTCACCGCTTGGCTGATCGACTGGGACGCGGCGCAGGAACAGCGGCGCATCGCAGGCAAGCCCGTGTCCAAATACCTATTTCCGACGCGCGGGAAAATCGGCCACATGACCCGGCAACGGTTCTTTTTCCTAATCAAGGAACTGGCGCTGACCGCTGGCATCCCGCCCGCTGACGTCACCCCCCACACGATGCGCCACGCCTTTGCCACGCACCTGCTGGCAGGCGGAGCCGATTTGCGCGCGATCCAGATCATGCTGGGCCATGCTGACGTTGCCACAACCGAAATCTACACCCACGTTCTGGACGAGGCGCTCAGCGCACTTGTCTTGACGCACCACCCGCTGGCCCGCAAACCAAAGCCCCAATAAACCCGCAAACCCTTGAAGCGGGCCGCAACCATCCCCATAAACCCTCAAACCACTTTATATAGGCAGACCATGGACCCCGTATCGACCGCCGCCCCGCTTTTTGACGCAGCCTTCTGGCTGACGGCAGGCGGCATCATGGTGCTTCTTGTCATGTCGGGCTTCTTTTCCGGCTCTGAAACCGCGCTGACCGCCGCCTCGCGTGGCAAATTGCGCGCCGCCGCTGACCGCGGCAGCAAAGGCGCGCAAAAGGCGCTGGATGTCACCGAAGACAGCGAACGGCTGATCGGCTCGGTCCTGCTGGGCAATAACGTCGTGAACATTCTGGCGACGTCGCTGGCCACCGCGCTGCTGACAAAAACCTTCGGCCCCAACGGTGTCGCGCTCGCCACGCTGGTCATGACCCTGCTCGTCCTGATCTTCGCAGAGGTGCTGCCCAAAACCTACGCGATCACCAATCCCGAAAGCACTGCGTCACTGGTAGCCCGGCCGATCCAGCTGATCGTTATCGTGTTTTCGCCCATCGTGAACGCCGTGCGCTACTTTGTGCGCGGCGTGCTTTACGTCTTTGGCGTGCGCACCGATCCCAACAGCCACATCCTTGCCGTGCGCGAAGAAATCGCCGGTGCCCTGCAACTTGGCCACTCCGAAGGCGTGGTGGAAAAAGAAGACCGCGACCGGATCCTGGGTGCCCTCGACCTCGCCGACCGCACCGTGGCAGAGGTAATGCTGCACCGCTCTGGGATTGAGATGGTCGACGCTGACCAGCCCGCCGTCGATATCCTGCGCCAATGCCTTGAATCGGCCCATACCCGCCTGCCGCTTTACCGCGATGATCCCGAAAACATCGTCGGCGTCATCCACGCCAAAGACCTGCTGCGCGCCATCCACACCAGCGACGCCGACGGCGGCGACCCGCTGACCCGCGTCGACATCATGGACGTGGCAATGCCGCCCTACTTTGTGCCCGAAACCACGGCGCTGGACGAACAGATGCGCCAGTTCCTAAAGCGCAAAACCCACTTTGCACTCGTCGTGGACGAATACGGCGCGCTGCAGGGTCTGCTGACGCTCGAAGACATCATCGAAGAAATCGTCGGTGAAATCGCCGATGAATTCGACGAAGAAGACGACTACGTCTTCACCCAGACCGAAGACGGCGCCTACCTTATCGACGGCTCGATGACGATCCGTGACGTGAACCGCGCCCATGACTGGAGCCTGCCTGACGAAGAGGCAAACACCGTCGCAGGCCTCGTCATCCACGAGGCGCAGATCATTCCCGTCGAAGGTCAGGTTTTCTCGTTCCACGGCTTCCGGTTCGAGGTTGTCGACAAAGACGAAAACCGCCTCGCGACCCTGAAAATCCGCCCGCTTTAAGCCAGCAAGGGCGCGGCTCAAGCCGCGCCCTTGCCTTGCAAAACGCGGCACTTGTCCCATCATCTTGCCAAAAAATACTCAAAACTCCAATCCGGCCCACGGCGCGCCCATCAGCGCCCCTTGAACAGCCCGCCCAAAATCCCGCGGACAATGCGCCGCCCGGTGGTGCCTTTCAGCTCTTTGATCACAACGCTGGCGATTGCGCCGCCAAAGCCTTGATCGGATGTGCTGCTGCGCTTGCGCGATGTGGACCGCCCGGTTTGCGGCGCATCATAGCGGCGGGCCTGTTTGAATTCGCGCTCTTTCGCTTCGGCAGCTTCCTCTGCGGCTTCGGCCTTTGCCGCCTCAGCGGCAGCGCTATCGGCACGTTTGGATAGCATCTCGAACGCACTCTCGCGGTCGATCGCCGTGTCGTATTTCCCGGCCATTGGGCTCGCCGCCATCAGGGCCGCGCGCGCCGCCGCATCAATCGGTCCCAGCTGCGACGACGGCGGGCGGATCAAGGTGCGCTGCACCATCATCGGCGCGCCTTTGGCGTCCAGCATGGATGTCAGCGCCTCTCCGGTGCCGACCTGCTGGATCGCCTCTGCCGTGTCGAAATCGGGGTTGTCGCGGTAGGTTTCAGCGGCTTTTTTCAGGTCCTGACGGTCGCGGGCGGTGAAAGCGCGCAAAGCGTGTTGCACCCGGTTACCAAGCTGGCCCAGCACATCGTCGGGCACATCGGCGGGGTTTTGCGTGATGAAATACACGCCCACGCCCTTGGACCGGATCAGACGCGCGACCTGTTCGACCTTATCGACCAACACCTTTGGCGCGCCGTCGAACAGCAGATGCGCTTCGTCGAAAAAGAACACCAGCTTGGGCTTATCCGGGTTGCCGACCTCTGGCAGCTCTTCGAACAGCTCTGACAAGAGCCACAGCAGGAATGTCGCATAAAGCTTTGGCGATCCCATCAGCTGATCGGCAGCGAGGATATTGATCTGCCCGCGCCCGTCGGGGGCGCAGGTCATCATATCAGCCAGCTCTAGCGCAGGTTCACCAAACAGCGCATTGCCGCCTTGGTTTTCCAGCGTAAGCAGGCTGCGCTGGATCGCCCCGACCGAACTGGCCGCGACATTGCCATAACGCAGGGACAAGTCTTTGGCGTTCTGCCCGGTCCAGACCAGCAGCGATTGCAGGTCTTTGAGGTCCAGCAGCGGCAGACCTTCTTCATCTGCGACGCGAAAGGCGACGTTCAGCACGCCCTCTTGCACGTCCGTCAGACCCAGAAGCTGCGCCAACAGCAGCGGCCCCATCTCGGCCACGGTGGCGCGGATCGGGTGGCCTTGCTGGCCCAGCAGGTCCCAGAATGTCACAGGAAAAGCGCTGTATTGCAGATCCAGCCCGATTGTCGCGGCCCGTTTGGTAAAGGCGTCGTGCAGTTTGAAATCCGCCGTCCCGCTGGCGGCCAGACCTGACAAATCACCCTTCACGTCGGACAAAAACACCGGGACACCAGCGGCCGAAAACCCTTCGGCCAGAATTTGCAGCGTGACGGTTTTACCGGTGCCCGTGGCCCCCGCGATCAGCCCGTGGCGATTGGCCTTGTCCAGCAGCAGGGCCTGCGCCTCGCCGTAATCTTTGCCACCGCCACCGATAAAAATGCTGTCAGACATGCCGTCCCCCGAGTTTTCATTCCGGTCAAAATACATCCTTAACACCTCTATGCCAGAACAAAGGTGCCCGGTGTTTCCAATGTCCCCCGGGGGCACTGGGCGACTCCTCCCTGTCAGACTTGCCGCGCCTTCGGGCGCGGCGTTTTTTATCATCTGTTCTATGTTGACGCCGGGCGCTGCATTGCCTAACGTCTGCACAATTCGTCGGCAAAGTCCGACAGGGAGACAGCGGAAAAGGGTCCTTTCGGGGGCCCTTTTTCTATGCGCAACAGGTTATTACGCCTGATGCGGCCTGCGCGGCAGCGCGCCGCCCTTCGTTTTTTCCCACTGACAGCACCCCACTGTCGTGATAGGCCCGCCAACAGACCCATGACCCGGAGAACCCTGTTATGAAAAACGCCTTTACCCCTGTTTTGGCTGCCATCGTGTTGGCCACGTCGCCCATGGCTTTGCTGGCCCAAACGGCTGATGCGCCAAGCGCTGATACCGCAATCGAGGCACCTGCGGCGGACGCCCCAGTTGCTGACGCCCCCGCGGCTGAGGCCCCTGCTGCCGACGCACCGACCACAGACGCTGCTGACGCGCCTGCCGATGCAGCACCCGCTGCAGATGCTGCGCCCGCGACCGATACCGCTGCTGCTGGCCCCCAGGTCGGCGAGCCATATATCCGCGACAACTTTGGCGATTGGTCGCTGCGCTGCCTGAAGGCAGAAGAGGGTCAAGCCGACCCTTGCCAGCTGTACCAACTGCTCAAGGACTCCGACGGCAATGCGGTTGCTGAATTCAGCACCTTCCCGCTGCCCGATGGCCAGCAGGCCGCTGCGGGTGCGACGATTGTTGTGCCGCTTGAAACCCTGCTGACCCAGCAGCTGCGTTTGACCGTGGATAGCAGCGAAGCAAAGCTGTACCCCTTCACGTTCTGCAACGCCGCTGGCTGCGTCGCCCGCGTCGGCTTTACCTCTGCTGAACTGGCCCAACTGAAGCGCGGCAACAAAGCGACGCTGCGTATGGTGCCTGCTGCGGCGCCCGATCAAGAAGTGTTGCTCGACATCTCTTTGTCTGGCTTCACCGCTGGCTTTGACAGCGTGAACGAACAGTAAAACTGATTGAACAACCTTAGGCCGCCCTGCCAAAAGCGGGGCGGCTTTTGCGTGTCTTAGGCGCGGCGCAGCGCCAGCACTGCGTTCAATCCGCCAAAGGCAAAGGCGTTGGACATGGCCACATCAACGCGGGCCTGCCGCGCGGTATTGGCGACGTAATCCAGATCACATGCCGGGTCAGGCGCAGACAGGCCAATGGTCGGCGCGATGACACCGTCCCGCAGCGCCATGATGCAGGATAGCAATTCGACGGCGCCGGTGCCGCCGATCAGGTGGCCGTGCATCGCCTTGGTCGATGACACCTGTAATGCGTCCGCATGGGCACCAAAGACGTCGCGGATCGCTTGCGTTTCGGTCCGGTCGTTCACGGCGGTGCCCGTGCCATGGGCGTTGATATAGCCCACATCCGCCAGCGCGATGCCGCCATCGGCGAGCGCCCCGCGCATCGCCCGCGCGGCCCCTTCGGCAGAGGGAGTGACGATATCGGCAGCGTCCGATGACATGGCGAAGCCCGCGACTTCGCACAAGATATCCGCGCCGCGCGCGAGGGCATGCTCGCGCTCTTCGAACACGAAAACCGCGCCGCCTTCGCCTTGCACCATGCCGTTGCGATCAGCGGAAAACGGGCGGCAGCCGTCGCGGGACATGACGCGCAGGCCTTCCCACGCCTTGATGCCGCCGAAACACAGCATCGCCTCGGTCCCGCCGGTCAGCATGACGTCTGCCATGCCGCCCCGGATCATCCCCAGCGCCTGCCCCATCGCGTGATTGGACGACGCGCAGGCGGTGGATATCGTCAGCACCGGGCCGCGCAGATTGTGCCGGATCGACACATGGCTGGCGGCGGCATTGGCCATCAGGCGCGGCACGATAAAGGGATGCACGCGATTTTTCCCCTCGGCGTACACCGCGCGGTAATTGTCGTCTTGCGTGTTCAGCCCCCCGCCAGAGGTGCCAAGGATCACGCCCGCCCGTTCGCCCGCATCGCCGGACAGATCCAGCCCCGCCTGCCCCATCGCCTGCGCAGCGGACAGCAGCGCGAACTGGGTAAAGCGGTCGTAAAGCGTTAGGTCTTGGCGGCTGAAATGGTCGGCCTCGTCATAACCGCGAACCTGCGCGCCGATCTGGATTTGCAGCCGGTCCACGTCGCGGATGTCCAGCGGGCCAATGGCGCAGGTGCCTGCCTGCATCGCGGCCAGCGTCGCGGGGACGTCATGGCCCAGCGGGTTAATCGTGCCTGCCCCGGTGATGACGACCCGGCGCACGGCGCTAGACCTTCTCTTTCACAAGGTCCTGCACGGCGGCGATAATCGCGCGCACGGATGTCACGTCAAACCCGCTTTCCGCAGGCGCATTGGCGTTGAAGGGTACGGTGATATCAAACGCCTCTTCGATGGCAAAGATGGTTTCCACCAGCCCCATGCTATCGATCCCAAGGCTATCAAGCGTGTCGTCCAGCGTCACGTCAGACACATCCAAAAGCGCCTGATCCGCGAGGATGGCGATCACTTTGTCCTGCACATTCATGGTCATGGCTCCTGCTATCCGTGCCTGCGATTTAATCGCTCGCGCCGTCTTTGGGAACTAATTTCTGCAACGCGGCGAAATCCTTAAGCAGCTGCGGCAAGCGGCGCAGGCCCTTTTCGCGGGCGCGGTAGCTGGGCAGGTCCATCGCAGGCAGACCCATGACGAACATGCCGTCCTTCGTATCAACGTAAAGCCCGCTGGCCCCCGCCATCACCACGTCATTGCCAACGGTGATATGATCCTTGGTCGCGGCCTTACCGCCCATGACAACGCGGTCGCCCAGCACACCCGATCCTGCCATCGCCGCTTGACCGCACAGGATGCAGTCCTCGCCGATGATGCAGTTGTGGCCGACCATGACGTTGTTATCAATCTTGGTACCGCGCCCGACCTGCGTGGCGCGGATCGTGCCCGCATCGACGCAGGAATTTGCACCCAGTTCGACATCATCGCCAAAGATCACGCCGCCAAGACTGTGGATGCGGTGGCGCTTGCCATCCGCTGGCGGCGTCAACGGCTCACGGCCCATCGACTGATAGGCGCGTTCCTCGTTCGACAGCTCGCGCGTGACGTAGGAAAAACCATCAGCGCCAACGACAGCGTTCGGCTGTAAAATAACGCGGCTGCCAAAGTGGCAATTGCGCCCCACGCGGCTACCAGGGTTCAGCCAGCAATCGTCGCCAAGGGTCGAATTCAGGCCAATCGTGACATGCGCATCAATGCGGCAGCGATCGCCAATGCGCACGCCTTCGGCCAGCACAACAAACGGCCCAATGCTAGGGTCCGCGCCGATGGTGCAGCTGTCTGGTATGATCGCGGTGGGGTGGATCCCCGTGGGCGCGGGCGCGGGATCGAACGACTGGGTCAGCGCCGCCATCGCCAGACGCGCGCGCGGTACGGTGATTGCAGCCTTCAGCCCCATCGCCTGCCAGTCGGCCCCGTCCCAGACAATCGCCGCCTGCGCCGCGCTGGATTTAAGCGCGCCCGCATAGGCAGGCGACATCGCCAGCGCCAGATCGTTTGCGCCCGCTTGCCCCGGCTCTGCGGGGTGGTCCACCACAAGCGCCGTATCCCCGAAGGCTTCGGTCCCAAGGGCCTTTGCAATCTCGGCTACTGTCAAACCCATGGCGGACCCCTTTGGTGTAAGTTCAGGGCAGATTTAGCCCTGAACGGCGCGCACGGCTACCCCTGTCTGCGACAGTGCATTCCAGATCGCAGCATCGCGCCCATAAACGTCCCGGCGGAACTGCAGCGCGCCGGTCACATTGGTAAAGGCGGTGCGGTAGACGATATGCACCGGCACCGGCTCTTCCAGCGTCACACGGCTTTCAGCGCCGGTTTTCAGGCGCGATTGAAATAGCGCCTCTGGGTTCGATTCCTGCTTGGCCAGCAGCGCATAGGCGAAATCGAAGGGGTCGTTCAGACGGATGCAGCCGTGGCTAAATGCGCGGCTTTCGCGGCTGAACAGGCTCTTGGACGGGGTGTCGTGCAGATAGATGTTGTACTTGTTCGGGAACATGAACTTCACCAAACCCAGCGCGTTACGCTCGCTTGGGCCCTGACGCATCGAATAGGGAAAGGTGCGGGCGGTATAATTGCCAGCCTTGACCGACCCACGCGGCACGACATTGCCGCTGCGATCCGTCACGTCCAAATGGCTGACGGCGTTCGAGTTGCTTTGCAGTTGCGGCAGGTATTCATTCACCACGATGGACCGGGGCACGTACCAGCTGGGGTTGATGACCATATATTCCATGACGTCCGAAAATTCGGGCGACTGGCGGTCCGTATCGTTGGCCCCGATCACAGAGCGGGTGGAAAATGTGACGCGGTCGTTGTCCACGATGGTCGCGGTAAAGTCGGTCAGGTTGACCCAGATGTGACGCAGGCCGCGCGGGCGGTTGATCCAGCGCTCCCGCTCCATCGCGACGATGACGGACTGCATCCGCTTATCCAGCGGGACGTTGATTTCTTTCATCGTGTCGCTGCCAGCCGTGCCGTCGGCGGACAGGCCCATCGACTGCTGAAAACGCTGCACGGCGGCCTGAATGGTCGCGTCATAGGTCTGCGTTGCGGTGCGGTCCAAGTGACCCATCAGGATCAGACGGTTACGCAAATCAACGACAGCCTGACCGCTGGCACCCGGCGCAAGGCTGGACGCCTGCACCGCCGGGCCATAGCCGCCCTGCGCCAACAGATTTTCCAAGCGCAACTTTTCCCGCATCAGGCGGGCATACTCCGGGCTGCTTGGGGGCAGCGCGCGCAAGAATGCATCGGGGTTGGACTGCAAAAAGCCTTGCAAGGTGGCAAGGCGGGACCGCAATGGCACTTCGCGCACGATCAGCGGCACGACCTTGGACGGGGTCAGGATGCCGGTCTGTACGTCGCGGGCGTAGGTCAAAAACGCGGTCGAAAGCGCGACTTCCATCGCGCCCTGCTGCGCAGGCGTCGTGGCGGCCTGCAACTGCGCGATCAGCTCTTCGGCGTTATAACGCGCCTCTGGCAAGCCGTGGGCACCGGCGTTCGACAAGGCGGTCAGCAGCGCATTGCGCCGGGTGGTCGCGGCGCGGTCGTCGCCCGCCCAGATGCCCTGAAAATCACGGGCGCGGTAGAAAGTGGCTAGATCCTCGTCCCGGGCCGCCGATTCGGCGACAGCTTGGCGAAACGCGGTCACTTGGGCCTGCGCTGGGGCCGTACCCAGCACCCACAAGGTCATTACAGCGGCAAACATGAAAAAAGCGCGCAAAACGCGCGGCGCGGTCCGTGGCAGCGAAACGATCGTCAAAGTCTATCCCCCGAAAGACATGTGGCACCCGAAATTGGTGCATAAATTACAAGGGTTTTGCTAGATTGCCCCCAGCGATGTCCATGCCCAAATGACCCCCGGCGCGCTTTGCCCGCACCTGTTGCATCCCTACCCCTTTTGGCTAAAACGCGCGCAGCTGCACAAGCAATGCGCAATTTTTTGCCGATTTATGAGCCACAAGGGAACCTTTTCCCCTACGCCCTTGGCGGGCCGCGGCACCCGTGTCATACAAACCTTGCATCTGGGGATAGATGAATAAGCGCGAAAAATATGCGCAAACGGGACAGGACAGATCAACCATGACGGAACAGCGTTCTTCTGGCATCTCAAGACGTGGTCTTTTGGGTGCATTCGCGGCGACCGCATTGACGGCCGCCCCCACATATTCAAAGGCTGCAGGCTTCCTGCGCGGCAGCGGCGATATTCGCCGCATCAGCATGTATTCTGGCCGGACCGGCGAGCGTTTGGACACGATCTATTGGATCGAAGGCCAGTACATCGGCGAGGCCCTGCGCGAAGTGAACGCATTCATGCGTGATTGGCGCAACGGCAAGGTCGTCAATATGGACAGCCGCACCGTCGATATCATGGCCGCCGCGCACCGCCTGATGGACACGTCAGAGCCTTACATGTTGCTGTCCGGCTACCGCAGCCCGGAAACCAACGCGATGCTGCGCAGCCAGTCGGGCGGCGTTGCCCGCAATTCGCTGCACATGCGCGGTCAAGCCGCTGACCTGCGGTTGTCCAGCCGGTCCGTGAACGACATGACCAAAGCAGCAGCAGCCTGTAACGCTGGCGGCGTTGGCACCTATCGCGGTTCCAACTTCGTCCATATGGATTGCGGCGACGTGCGCACCTGGCGCGGTTAACCACCCGCTTACCTTGATGCGGAAACAAAGCGCCTTCGGGCGCTTTTTTCATGTCGCGGCCCGCTTGCAGCCGCCCCCGCACCCGGTGTAAGGATAGCGCATCAGCCGATGGTTGATCACATGCGGGTATGGTGAAAAGGTATCACGAAAGCTTCCCAAGCTTCAGTTACGGGTTCGATTCCCGTTACCCGCTCCAATTCTCCTCTTGCCGCGCAGGAACATCACATGAGCATTGAACGTATCGAATCCGGCGACCGGATGTCGCAAGCCGTTGTCCACAACGGCATCGTCTATCTGGCTGGCCAAGTTGGCGCGCCCGGTCAAGACGCCACCGCCCAAACGACTGAAGTTCTGGCCCAAGTCGATCGCCTGCTGGCGCTGGCGGGTTCCGACAAGTCCAAAATCCTGACCGCGCAGGTTTGGGTTGCAGACATGGCCGATTTCGCCGCCATGAACGCGGTCTGGGACGGCTGGGTGTCCAAGGGCAACGCCCCTGCCCGCTGGACCGGTGAAGCCAAGCTGGCCACCTCTGACTACAAGGTCGAAATCATCGTGACCGCCGTCGTCGGATGACCGTTCCGTTTCTGACACCGCTGCACACAGACGACCTGCGTGCAGCGGGCATTCCGGAACCGTGGACCTTTGGCATGGCCGACAAGGTCCGCTTTGGCGAAATCGACGCGCTGCAGCACGTCAATAACGCGGTCTATCTGAAGTGGTTCGAGAACCTGCGCATCTTGTATTTCAACGACCGCGACGTCTGGTCGATTGATGGCAAGCGGCCCAAGGTCGTGCTGCGCAATATCGGTCTGGATTACCGGTCAGAGGTCAAGCTGACCGATGAATACATCATGACCGGCCGCACAACCAAGCTCGGCAACAGCAGCTTTACCATGGAATATGGCGTCTGGGTGCGGGGTCGCTTGACCACCACCAGCCACGCGGTGATGGTCATGCTGAATGACGACAATTCAAAGTGCACCATCCCCGATCACATCCGTCAGATGTTCATCGATCAGGACGGCGCTGTCGCGGGCTGATTTACAGCCCGTAACTTTGCAGAAAACCGACCAGAGCCGCCGTTGACCCATCTTTGTCAGTGGCGGCTTTTGTGCCTTCAACGACAGGTTGGAGCGAGGTCGCAAGCTCTTTGCCCAATTCCACGCCCCACTGGTCATAGGAATTGACGCCCAGTACGACGCCTTCGACGAACACACGGTGTTCGTACAAAGCAATCAGCATGCCCAGCATTTCCGGCGTCAGCTGCGGATAGGTCAGCGTGATCGACGGACGGTTGCCGGGGAATACGCGGTGCGCCGCTTGGCGTTCCAGCTCTGCGCCGTCAAACTTATCCGCCACCTTGGCGCGCGCCTCATCCAGCGTGCGGCCCTTCATCAGGGCTTCGGATTGGGCCAGGCAGTTGGCGACCAGCAGTTGATGCTGGTGGTGCAGATCATCGTGATGACCCCGGGCTGCGACAAGGAATTCACACGGAATAACCCGCGTGCCCTGATGGATCAGCTGATAGAACGCATGCTGGCCGTTGGTCCCCGGCTCGCCCCAGACGACGGGGCCAGAGTTATAGGGCAGCGGCGCGCCATCAAGGCTGACGCCCTTGCCGTTACTCTCCATCTCTAGCTGTTGCAGATAGGCAGGCAAGCGCGACAGGTTGTTGTCGTAGGGCAGCACGGCGCGGGTCGCGTAATCGCACACCTGATTGTGCCAGATGCCCACCAGCGCCAGCAGCGCCGGCATGTTTTCGCGCCATGGTGCCGCACGGAAGTGGCGATCCATCGCCTGACCGCCGCGCAGGAACGCACGAAATGCATCCGGCCCGATGGCGATCATCAGGGACAAGCCAATCGGCCCCCACATGGAATAGCGCCCGCCAACCCAATCCTCGAACCCGAACACGCGGCTTGGCGCGATGCCGAAATCGGCGGTCTTGTCGGCTGCGGTGGACAGGGCGGCGAACTGCGCGCCCGTGTCCGTGACAGTCTGGCCCATCCACGCTTTTGCGGTGCGGGCATTGGTCATGGTTTCAATGGTGGTAAAGGTCTTGGACGCAACGATCACCAGTGTCGTTGCCGGATCAAGCCCTTGCAATGTTTGCGCAATATCCGCCGGATCGACGTTGCTGACGAAATGGCAGCGCGGCCCGTCGTGATAAGGGGCCAGCGCGAGCGTGCCCATCTTTGGCCCAAGGTCGGATCCGCCGATGCCGATGTTCACCACATCGGTAATCGCGCCGCCCTGCCCCTGATAGCTGCCGTCGCGGATAGCTTCGGCAAAGACTTCCATGCGGTCCAGCGTCGCCAGCACGTCGTGCATCACGTCCACGCCGTCCACCATGACAGCGTCGCCATCCAGATTGCGCAACGCCGTATGCAGCACAGCGCGGCCTTCGGTGTCGTTGATCGGCGCGCCAGTAAACATCGCCTCGCGGCGGCCAGCGACATCGGCCTTTTCCAGCAGCGCAATCAGCTGATCCAGCGCTGCGTCGTCGATCTGTGTCTTGGCAAAATCAAACCGCAAGTCCCCGGTCTGCGCCGCAAAATCGCGGGCCCGATCACCGTCCAGCGTGTCATTGATCCGGCGGTCTTTGATAGAATCGAAATGGGATTTCAGGTCAGCAAACATAGATCAGGACTCCGCCCAGTGAACGATGGACCCGGGCAGAACGGCCGCAACGGGCGCTTCTTCCGGTGTCAGGGTGGCGGCGCGTTCAAGCGCGGCGCGCTTTTCGGCACCGATGATGACGATATGACGGCTCATCGCCTGCTTCAGCACAGCGGCGGACAGGGTAATGCGCGGCTCTGGCGCGCCAGGCGCGCGCATCGCAACAAGGCGGTCAGTGCCGTTCAGCGCCAAATCCAACTGATCCGCCCCGGGAAAGATGCTGGCGGTATGCATATCAGCGCCCATCCCCAGCAGTACCAGTGACAGCGGCAACTCCGGCGTCAGCGCCTCTTGCAGGTCTGCCAATTTATCCTCTGGCGTCGGCGCATCGGCATACAGCGGCACATATTTGGCCTCTGCCGCGCGGTCCGTCAGCAGGCGCTGGCGCAGCAGGCGGGTGTTTGACCGCTCTGATGTTTCAGGCACCCAGCGTTCGTCGGTCAGCATCACATGCACGCGCGCCCAGTCCAGATTGGCCGAACACAGGTTGTCGAAAATCGGCCCCGGCGTCGTGCCACCCGGCACGGCAAAGGACGCGTGGTCGTGGGTGGATAGCACCTGACGCAATTCACCGGCCAAGCGGTTGGCCAGCTGAATCATCATCATCTCGCCATCGGGGTATTCAATGAATTCCATGACTTATCCTTTGATGTCGCGCCAACGCCGGCCATCGCGGTGCATCAGCATCATCGCGTCTTCTGGCCCGGCGCTGCCTTGGTCGTACAATTTCGGCACATCGTTCCGCGCTTCCCAGCCATTGATCAGCGGGTCGGTCCAAGCCCAAGCGGCCTCGACCTCGTCCCCGCGCATGAACAGCGTCTGGTTGCCGCGAATGACGTCCATGATCAGACGCTCGTAGGCGTCGGTCGCTGGTTCACTATCTTCGCCAAGCGCATCGGCAAAGGTCATGTCCAGCGGCACATCAATCAAACGCATGCCGCCGGGGCCGGGTTCCTTGATCGTGACCTGCAGGTCCATGCCCTCGTTCGGCTGCAAGCGGATCGCCAGAATGTTGCGGTGCCGCGCCGTGTCACCTTCAAAGATCGAATGGCCAAGGTCCTTGAACACCACGGCAATTTCCGACGTGCGAGCCTTCATCTTTTTGCCGGTGCGCAGATAGATCGGCGTATCGGCCCACCGCCAATTCGCCACATTCACCTTCATCGCGATAAAGCTTTCGGTAAAGCTGCGCGGGTCTTCGACATCGGCGCGATAGCCGGGGCTGTCGCCGCTTGCGTCATATTGGCCGCGCACGATGTGGTGGCTTTCCACGGGCTGCAAGGCACGGATAACCTTCAGCTTTTCGTCGCGCACCTCGTCGGCACCAAAGACGCTTGGCGGCTCCATCGCGATCAGGCACAGCAGCTGCATCAGGTGGTTCTGCACCATATCGCGCATCGCGCCGGATTTGTCGTAATAGCTGCCGCGCCCGCCAACACCGACGGTTTCAGCGACCGTAATCTGGATGTGATCAACGTAGTGGCTGTTCCAAAGCGGCTCGAACAGGACGTTGCCAAAGCGGACCGCCATCAGGTTCTGGACGGTTTCTTTGCCCAAATAATGGTCAATGCGGTAAATCTGGCCCTCGGCAAAGTGGGTGGCCAGCGTGTCGTTCAGCGCCTTGGCGCTTTCCAGATCGCGGCCAAAGGGTTTTTCGACAACGATCCGGCTGTCTGCATTGGCGATGCCATGATTGTGCAGGCGTTCCGCCAAAGCACCGAACAGCGAGGGCGCGACCGAGAAGTAGAAGGCGCGCACGACCCCGTCGCGGTTCAGCGCCGCCAGATCAGACCAGCCTGCATCGCCAGTAGCGTCGATGGTGACATAATGCAGCGCATCAAGAAAGTCCTGCAAGCCTTTGGAATCGTTCTTTTCCGCGCCGCCAAACTCGGTGATCGCGTCTTTGATCATGTCACGATATCCGGCGCTATCCAGATCGGACCGCGCCGCGCCGATGATCCGGCTGCCCACGGGCATCTGCCCTGCTAGAAAGCGGCGGAACAGGCCCGGCAAGATTTTGCGGCGGGCCAAGTCGCCGGTTCCACCAAAGATGACAAGGTCGAATTCATCGACAGGAATGACGCGAGAAACCATGGAGACTCCGGCTGCTGATGGGCGCGTTAGCGCTAACGCCTTTCTGATACCCAGCAAGGCCGGGAAAGTCTAGCGCATGCCGCCCCTGTGCCAACCGCTTTTCACAGGTTGGTTTACGCCTCTAGCTCTGCATCCCAATAAAGGTAGTCCATCCAGCTGTCATGCAGATGCCCCGGTGGAAACTTGCGCCCGATATTATTCAGCTCTGATGCCATGGGCTGGCGCGGCGGTTTGCGCAGGCTCAACCCAGACTGCTTCAGCAAACGCGAACCTTTACGCAGGTTGCAAGGGCTGCACGCGGCAACAACGTTGGTCCAGCTGGTGACCCCGCCCCGCGCGCGCGGCAGCACGTGATCAAAGGTCAGATCGCCCCGGCTGCCGCAGTATTGGCAGCAGAATTCGTCCCTTAAAAATAAATTAAAGCGCGTGAAGGCCACGCGCTTTTGAGGTTTGACATAATCTTTGAGGACGACGACCGAGGGGATCCTGATCCGCGTCGAAGGGCTGTGCACCTCTTCGTCGTATTCGGATATGATCGTGACCCGGTCTAAAAAAGCCGCCTTGACCGCCTCTTGCCAAGGCCAAAGCGACAGCGGGTAATAGGACAAGGGCCTGTAATCCGCGTTCAGCACCAATGCGGGGAAGTGTTTCAACGCCCCCGGTTCGCGCACAAAATCCGTTCTGAAATCACCGTCCATCACCGCCTGCACCCATCTGCTGGCGGCCGGCTGACGGCACCCTTGCCACGGGACCGCACCGGCCGCGTCAGGAAAACTATATCTGGTGCCCTTCAAAAACCAACAGTTATTTTAGGCGCCAGATGTCGCAGGTCTGACCGCGCAAGGTAAAGCCTGTGTGACAGCCTAAAGTTAAATCAAACCGCCCTGGGAAAAGGCTGTGCTTCAATCTGCGGGGTCCACTTGGCAACCCGTGCGCGCCCTTGCGCCTTGGCCACGTATAGCGCGCGGTCTGCGCGGGCCATGACCATCCCGATGCCTTGGCCTGCGTCGCCCTTGGTCAGGCCGACCGACATCGTCAATGCGATCATGCCCGCATCGGGCAAATCGACCACCAGACCATTGGCAAGATGCCCGGCCAAGGCAGCGCTTCCCGGCGCATCGCCGGGCACAAAGATGCCAAATTCCTCTCCTCCCAAACGGGCGCAGGACATGTTGGATTTCACCTGTTCGCGCAGGAAATCGGCCGCGGCCCGCAGGCAGATATCGCCAACCTGATGGCCATAGGAATCATTGATCCGCTTGAAATGATCCAGATCGATCATCAGCAGCGCACCGCGCTGCCGCAACTGGTCGTCGCCCGCAATACCATCCAAAAACGCCCGCCGGTTCGGCAGCCCCGTCAACATATCCGTTGTCGCCAAGCGAAGCAGCTTGGCCTGCAAACGGGCCAAATGCCCAACCAAGGCAAGGCTTAGGATGACAAAAGGCGTTCCAACAATCGCACCGTCGCGGAAATTATACATAAAGCCGTTGTGGTTCGCCCCAGCTTTCAAAAAGTCGCGGCCCCAGTTCATCAAACCGATGATTAACAGCAAAACAACCGCCTTAAAGACGAAGTCAAAGGCGTTGCGTGGTGCGATGATCTTTACAAGTCTGTCCACGATCCCTCTGCCATTGATGCGGCAAGTGGATCGTTACAGGGACATTACGAATAAAGTCTTAATCCATGCCCAAACGGTCAGCCATAAAGGCCAGCGCGACCTGCAATCCGTCCGGCGCGATGCCGTGGGCGGTGCCTTTCATGACGTGGGCAAAGACTTCGGTCCAGCCTGCGCCTTGCAGCGCTTCCGCTGCCAGCGGTAGGGATTGGGGCGGCACGACGTTGTCCTGATCGCCGTGGATCAGCAAAACGGGGGGGCGGCATACGACCTCGTCCACCAGCAAGTCCGGCTGCAACAGGCGGCCAGAGATGGCGACGATGCCCGCCACTGGATCTTCGCGCCGGGGCAATACATGCAGCGCCATCATCGTGCCTTGGGAAAATCCCAGCACCATGACCTGTTCAGGCAGCAGGTCTTCGTCGACCATAATGCCGTCCAGAAAGGCGTTCAGATCGTCGGCCGCGTGGCGCATGCCTTCCTCTGATTCCTCTTCGGATGATCCGTCGATCCACGGGATCGGGAACCATTGAAAGCCCATCGGTGATCCTGCGCAGTCTTCTGGCGCGTCGGGGGCGATGAACAGCGTGTCGGGCATGTGGTCGGCCAGCGGATCGGCCAGCCCCAGCAAATCTGCCCCGTTCGCGCCGTAACCGTGCAAAAAGACGACCGCTGCGCGGACCTCGCCTGATGCCGGTTCCTTGCGGCCTGCGTTAAGTGCGCGTGTCATCGAATTCCCTCGCGTGATTTCATATGCGCGTAATAGGCCCAGAGCAGCCGCGCCGCAACAGACCGCCAAGGCGACCAGTCTTCTGCCATGACGCGCAGGGCCTTATCCGTGGGCCGGGCGGGCAGATCAAACAGCTGCCGTGCGCCTTCTTGCAAGGCCAGATCGCCGGGGGCAAAGACATCGGCGCGGCCAAGGCTGAACATGACGTAAATCTCGGCGGTCCAGATGCCAATGCCGGGGACGGCGACAAGGGTGCTGATGACCTGATCGCTCGGCATCGCGCGCAGGGCGGCGTAATCCAGCTGCGCCTCCGCCAGCGCGTGGACATAACGCGCCTTGGGCCGCGACAGGCCAAGGGCCCGCAAATCATCTTCGTTGCTATTCAGCACGTTCTGCGGGTCAGTCATGCCCGCCGCATCAAGCCGGCCAAAGATCGCATTTGCCGAAGCGACGCTAACCTGCTGGCCGCAAATGGCGGACACAAGCGCCGCGAAACCGTCGCTGCGCAGCCGCAAAGGCAGCGGGGTGACCAGCCCAAGCGCCCGTTCAAAGCGCGGATCGCGGGCGGCCAGCCATGCGGCGCCTTCTGCGACACAGGCGTCGCCTTGGATGATACGCCCCGTCACTGCGAGAGCGCCCAAGCCACTGCCGCATCAACAGAATCTGTGATCTGCGCCCCTTCGGGCGGCGGCGGGCGGCGGATCATCAAGACAGGTATCCCAAGCGCGCGCGCAGCGGTCAGTTTGGTGCGGCTGGCGTCCCCGCCAGCGTTTTTGACAACGATCCAGTCGATGCCAAGGGCGGCAAAGAGTTCCATTTCATGCTCTACCGAAAACGGCGGCCGCCCGATCAGGAATTTGCCCCCTTCAAAGGGGAAAGGCCCGGTCGGCGGGTCGATCTGGCGGCAAATCACACGCCGGCCTGCCAGATTGGCAAAGCGGTCCAGCGTCTGTCGCCCGGTGCCAAGAAAGACTGTCTTTCCCTGCGGAATGAGCGCGGCGGCGTCTTCCTCGCGGGTAATTTCCTGCCAGTGATCGCCCGTGCCGGCCACCCAAGGCGCGCGCAGATGATACAGATACGGCAATCCCAGTTCCGCGCAAATGTCAGCGGTACGCGCGGTGATCTGGTCCGCAAAAGGATGGGTCGCATCCAGCACGGCGGTAATCCCGGCCTCTTTCACATAGGCGATGAACCCGCCCCGCCCGCCAAAGCCGCCGACGCGCATTGGCAGGGGCAAGGGTTTCGCCCGCTGCGTCGCCCCGGCCAAGGAGGCAACCGCATCGACGCCTGCCTGTGCGAGCGCCGCCGCGATCTGCCGCGCCTCGCCCGATCCGGCCAGCAGCAACAGCGTCATGCGCCGGCCCGCGCCAAAATGGTGCCAGCCCGGTCGATCACCACGATGTCAAATTGCATCTCGCCCCCAAATCCGGTTTGGACGACTGCCAGCGCGCGGTCCGCGACCGCCTGCGCCATTGGTTTTCCTGCGATCTCATAGGCTTGCAAGGCGGTGTTCGCCTGCGCGAGTCGCGGATCACCGCACATCACAGCCAGCGCCTGAAAATCAACCTGACTGCGGCCAGAGTGCAGATCAAGCGCCCCCTGCGCCAGTTTCGTCAGCTTGCCAATACCGCCGCCGATGGTCACACGCGGGACCGGATGGCGTTTCAGGTATTTTAACATACCCCCGGCAAAATCACCCATATCCAGCATGGCGTGATCCGGCAGCCCCATCAGCTTTTGCACCGCCGCCTCGCTGGTCGATCCGGTGCAGCCAGCCACATGGTCCACGCCGCCCGCCCGCGCCACATCAACACCGCGGTGGATCGACGCAATCCAAGCGGCGCATGAAAACGGCCGCACGATGCCTGTGGTCCCAAGCACTGACAGCCCGCCAAGAATCCCCAGACGCGGGTTCCACGTCTTTTGCGCAATCTGCGCGCCGCCCGGAATACTGACCGTAATCGCGATATCGGCAGGCTGGCCAAACGCGGCCGCAAGCTCTTCGACCTGCGCCGTCATCATTTGGCGCGGCACCGGGTTGATCGCAGGCTCGCCCACCCCAATCGGCAGGCCCGCTTTTGTGACCATGCCGACCCCCTCGCCCGCATGAAACGTCACACCGCCGCCTGCGCTCTGCGCGACGCGCACAATGATCAGCGCGCCATGGGTGACATCCGGATCATCGCCCGCGTCTTTGGTAATACCTACCTCGGCCCAGCCATCGCCGGCGTCCGTATGCGCCAAGGCAAAGACCGGCACCTCGCCCTTGGGCAAGGTAATCTGCACATCTTTTGGAAAGCTGCCGCCCCACAAGCGCAGCAAGGCGGCCCGCGTGGCCGCTGTCGCGCAGGCGCCCGTGGTCCAGCCACGGCGCAAAGGGCCATCGGGCTTGCGTGTCATATCGCGACCTTAGCCGCCGCAGCGGCACTTGAAAATGCCGCATCCCGCACTTTTCAATCATCCCGGTTCGCTCCATAACAATCCTATGACTCAAACCGTAAACCTTCCCGCTTTTGACTGGCCCACATTGCAACCCGGCTGGGTCTGGCTTTGCGGCGCTGGACCTGGTGATCCGGGCCTGCTGACGCTGCATGCGCTGAACGCGCTGCGCCAAGCCGACGTCGTGATCTACGACGCGCTGGTGCAAGAGGCGATCCTGGACTGGGCCCCGCAGGCCGAACACATCTACGCGGGCAAACGCGGCGGAAAACCCTCTGCCGTGCAGCGCGATATCTCGCTGCGCCTTGTTGATCTGGCCCGCGCAGGCAAGCGTGTGCTGCGCCTGAAAGGCGGCGATCCTTTCGTCTTTGGCCGCGGCGGAGAAGAAGCGCAGACCCTCGTGCAGCACGGCATCCCCGTGCGTATTATTCCCGGCATCAGCGCGGGCATCGGTGGGCTGGCCTATGCGGGCATCCCTGTGACCCACCGCGACGTGAACCAATCTGTCACCTTCGTCACCGGCCACGACCAAAGCGGCAATACCCCCAGCGCCCTCGACTGGGCGTCGATTGCCAAGGGCAGCCAGGTCATCGTGATTTATATGGGCATGAAACACGTCGCCCAAATCGCCGCCCATATGCGCGCCGCTGGCCGCCCCGCGTCAGAGCCTTGCGCCGTCGTCACCAATGCCACAACGCCGGACCAGCAAGTATTAGAGACCACGCTTGGCACCATCGTCGATGACATCGCTGCGGGCAATTTCGAGCCGCCCGCCATAATCTGCATCGGCCGCTCGGTGCTGATGCGACAAGTCTTGGACTGGCAAGGCATGGCGCAGGGCGAGGCGCCGCGCAACCTCGACCCTCTCGGCCGCGGCCTGCCCGCAGAATCGGCCTAAGCCCATGCCCCTCATCATCTTGCCAAAAATACTCCCGCCGGAGGCATCAGAGGCCCGATGCCGGGCCTGATCCTCGCGGCCCCCGCGTCCGGCAGCGGCAAGACAACCGTCACGCTTGGGTTGCTGCGCGCCCTCACCCGCGCTGGCGTCTGCGTGCGCGGCGCGAAATCCGGACCCGACTACATTGACCCCGCCTATCATGCCGCGGCCACGGGCAAGCCCTGCCTGAACCTTGACGCTTGGGCGATGTCCGCCGCCGCCACCCAGTCCCGCGCGGCGACCGAGGATTTACTCTTGATCGAGGGGGCCATGGGCCTTTTCGACGGCGCCCCGCCGGACGGGGCAGGCTCCAGCGCTGATCTGGCGCGGATCCTTGGCCTGCCCGTCGTCCTGATTGTCGACGCCGCCCGCATGGCGCAGTCCATTGCGCCGCTGGTGGCGGGATTTGCCCATCATGACCCCGCTGTCCGCATCGCTGGCATCATCCTGAACAAGGTCGGATCAGACCGGCACGCCGCCATGCTGCGCCGCGCGCTTGGCCCCCTTGGCCTGCCGATCTTGGGGGCCTTGCCCCGCCGCGATGATCTGGCCCGCCCGTCCCGGCACCTTGGCTTAGAGCAAGCGATGGAAGACCCCGCATTGCCCGCATTTCTGGACCGCGCCGCCGATTGGGTCACAGCGGGCTGCGATCTGGCAGCGCTGACGGCCTTGGCACAGCCTTTGCCCGCGCCAAGCACCCGGACCGCGCCGCCGCCCGCGCAACGCATTGCCGTCGCGCAGGATGTCGCGTTTTCCTTTTTCTACCCCCACCAATTGCAAGACTGGCAGGCCGCTGGCGCGCAGATCACGCCCTTCTCGCCACTCGCCAATGACCCTGTACCAGACGCCGATCTGATCATCCTGCCCGGCGGCTACCCAGAGCTTTACGCCCCCCAGCTTGCTGCCGCCCAGACCTTCATGCAAAGCTTGAAGAACGCCGCGCAAAAAACTGATATATATGGAGAATGTGGCGGATACATGACCCTTGGCGATAGCCTGACGACCGCCGATGGCACCGTGCATGCGATGGCTGGGCTGCTGCGGCTCGACACATCTTTTGCCGCACGCAAATTGCATCTTGGCTACCGCCAGCTGCACGCCATGCATGGCCCCTTTGCCGGCGCATGGCGCGGTCACGAATTTCACTATGCCACCACCAGCCGCGCCGCAGGTGATCCGCTGTTCACCGCCCAAGACGCCGCAGGCGATGCCCTGCCGCCGATGGGCCTGCGCCTTGGCCGGGTCGCGGGGTCTTTCGCCCACATCATCGACGGGGCATAAGATCCGCAACGATATAAGGACTCCCCCATGATCGACGATTCGCGCGCCAAACGAAACGTCGCGGTGCTGGTCGCCGCGCAGGCGCTACTGGGCGCGCAGATGCCGATGATCTTTGTGATTGGCGGCCTTGCAGGCGGCATGCTGTCGCCAAATATCTGCCTCGCGACCTTGCCGATCACCTTTATCGTCTTCAGCTCCATGACCACCGCCCCTTGGCTATCCCCGCTGATGCAGCGCCGGGGCCGCCGCTTTGGCTTTGTCCTTGGGGCCGCCGCTGGCGCGCTGGGTGCGCTGATTGCAGCATACGGCCTGTATGTCGGCTCCTTCGCGATCTTGCTGCTCGGTTCATTCTTCACCGGCATCTACATGAGCGCGCAAGGCTTTTACCGCTTCGCCGCCGCCGATACCGCCTCTGACAGCTTTAAGCCCAAGGCGATTTCATACGTGCTGGCGGGCGGATTGATCTCTGCCCTGATCGGCCCGCAACTCAACAAACTGGTCCAAGACGCGCTGGTCGTCCCCTTCCTTGGCACCTACCTGGCGGTCGCTGGCATCAATCTGGTCGGCATGAGCCTGTTCTTTTTCCTCGACCTGCCGAAAGGCACCCGCGGCCAGCCTCAGGTCCTTCACGCCATCCCGCCCCGCACGCGGGGGCAGCTGCTGCGTGACCCGCGCATCGTCGTCGCGATCGTCTGCGGCATGGTGTCTTATGCGCTGATGAACCTCGTGATGACCTCGACCCCGCTGGCCGTCGTCGGCTGCGGCTTTACCAAGAACAACGCCAACGACATCGTGTCAGCCCATGTGATTGCGATGTATTTGCCCAGCTTCTTCACCGGCCACCTGATCGCCCGCTTTGGCGTAACGAAAATCGTGGGCGCAGGCCTTGTGATCCTAGGCCTTGCGGGCATGGTCGCCCTATCCGGCGTGACGCTTGGCAACTTCTTTGGCGCGCTGGTGCTGCTGGGAATTGGCTGGAACTTCGGCTTCATCGGGGCCACCACAATGCTCGCCGGCAGCCATAACACGGCAGAGCGCGGCGTTGTCCAAGGCCTGAACGATACCATCGTGTTTGGCATGGTCACCGTCGCGTCGCTTGCCTCTGGCGGGCTCATGAACTGCGCTGGCGGCTCTGCGGTGCAAGGCTGGAACATGGTCAATATGGCAATGATCCCGCTGCTGGTACTGGCGGGCGGCGCGCTGATCTGGCTGATCTTTAGCGCCCGCAGGCCGCTCGCTTAACGCCACCAACCAAAGGTCGCGGCCCGCGCCAGGCGCAGCTGATCCGCGACGGGCGCGGGCTCCAGCAGCCCCTCGACCACCCGCGCAGGCTCTTGCGCTGCGCGGATCAGAACGCCCCGCGCTTGCCAGCCCGGCAGCAACGCCGCGCCTGCCGCCTTGGACAGCTTGCGCCGCATCCCCCGCGCCCGGTCAAGCCGCGCCAGCGCATCCTGCGCCAGATCGCGCACACCGTCCGGCGTGCCGTCGATCAAAGGCTTGCGCCCCGCATCTTCCAGCGCCGGAATAGCCCGCAGAAAATTCGCAACGCCGACACCGTACGCATAATCGGCGACAACATCCGCATCCGCTGGCCCTAGCAGCCGCGCCGCGACCCCCATCAACGTGCCAGAGGTTGCTGCGATGTAGCTATCCAAATGCGCGCGATCCTCGAACACATCGGAATAGACATCCCAGCGCCGCATCGCGACAAGCTCATCCAATGCCCGCGCGCCCTCGGGATCAAGCACCTGCGCCAAAGCATCGGTGACCTCATGGCGCCGTACAGTTTGACCCGACGCCACTTCCTCCAGCACGTCACGCCACCATTGCAGCCGCATCTCGGCGATCATGGCTTCCTTGGTCACCCAAGGGGCCCGCGCGACCTCTAGGTTAAAGGCATAAAGCGGAAACAAGACGCGGCGCGCTGCCACGGGCGCAGCCATCGCAGCGCGAAACCGCACCGGATCGCCCCGCTCCACCAGCTGCGCGCAGGCCTCAAAGCTCATCGGATTTCACCTTGCCAAATACACTCAAAATCAAACAGTCGCCCCATCACGGATCAACTTCCAATTGATCGCATCAAGCAGCGCATCAAAGGACGCATCCACGATGTTCGCGCTGACGCCAACCGTCGACCACGTGCGCCCCTGTGCATCGGCGCTATCAATGATGACACGGGTCACAGCCTCTGTGCCGCCATCGGTGATACGGACCTTGAAATCGATAAGGCGCAGATCGTCGATGATTGCCTGATATGGCCCCAAATCCTTGGCCAAGGCGCGCGACAGCGCGTTCACCGGGCCGCGGTCCGACCCGTCGGGTCCGATGGATTCTGAGACATTCAGGACTTTCTCGCCCGCGACCTTCACCACGACGACGGCTTCGGACAGGCTGACCATCTTGCCGCGCTTGTTGCGGCGCCGCTCGACCGTGACGCGGTAGCGTTTGACCTCAAAGAACTCTGGCAGCATCCCCAGCTCTTTACGCGCCAGCAGCTCGAAACTGGCCTGCGCGGTGTCATAGGAATAGCCCTGCGATTCCATCTCTTTGATGCGGTCAAGAATACGCGGCAGGCGCGGATCGCCCCGCTCGACCTCTAGTCCGGCTTGCATCAACCGCTCGCGCAGGTTCGACTGGCCAGCTTGGTTGGACATCGGCACGATGCGCGCGTTGCCGACAAGCGCCGGATCGATGTGCTCATAGGTCGTGGGGTCTTTGGCGATCGCGCTGGCATGCAGCCCTGCCTTATGGGCAAAGGCTGAACTGCCAACGTAAGCCGCCTGCTTGGCGGGCACACGGTTCAGGATATCATCCAGCACGCGGCTGGCCTTTTTCAGCCCCTTCAGCGCCTCTAGCGTCACGCCCGTCTCGAACCGGCTGGCAAAGGGCTCTTTGAGCAATAGCGTCGGGATCAGCGTGGTCAGGTTGGCATTGCCGCAGCGCTCTCCCAGACCGTTGAGCGTGCCCTGCACTTGCCGCGCGCCTGCAAGCACCGCCGCAAGCGTATTGGCCACGGCGTGTTCCGTGTCGTTATGCGTATGGATACCCAGCTTATCGCCGGGGATGCCACTGGCGATCACCTCGGCCACCACACGGCCCACGTCGTCCGGCAAGCTGCCGCCGTTGGTATCGCACAGCACGATCCAGCGCGCGCCGGCGTCATGGGCGGCGTGAACCGCTTCCAGCGCATAGGCCGGATCGGACGCATAGCCGTCAAAGAAATGCTCTGCGTCCAGCATCGCCTCGCGCCCTTGGGCCACGATATGCGCGACAGAGGCGCGGATGTTTTCTGTATTCTCGTCGTTGGTGATGCCAAGCGCGGTGGACACGTGGAACGAATGCGACTTGCCGACAAGGCAAACCGCAGGCGTATTGGCATTCAGCACCGCCGCCAGCACATCGTCGTTTTCCGCAGACCGGCCAGCCCGCTTGGTCATGCCAAAGGCGGTCAGCACCGGACGCATCGGGCCGACCTGCTCGAAATACTCGCTGTCGGTCGGGTTCGCGCCCGGCCAGCCGCCTTCGATGTAATCCACGCCAAGAGCGTCCAGCACCGCAGTGATCTTTAGCTTTTCAGAGGTTGAAAACTGCACCCCCTGCGTTTGCTGGCCATCGCGCAAAGTGGTGTCGTACAGATACAAACGTTCCTTGGTCATACCTTCTCCTCTGGCGTACAAATTTTCGCCGAAAATTTGCCTTTTCCGAATTTTCGACGAAAATTCGGCATTACAGATCTACGAGTGCTGCGGCATCGAAATTAGGACCGGCGGCCCAGCTGGCCTGCCCGCCGACGTCGGTGACGACCACGCCGGCAGCGGTCAGGATGTCGCGCACCCGGTCGGCCATATCCCAATCCTTGGACGCCCGCGCCTTGGCGCGCGTGTCCAGCAGCGCGTCGATCCGCTGCGCAATGGCGTCATCCACCTGCGCGCCGCCTTCACCGCCCGCAAGGCGCGGCAGGTCGGCCCAGTCGGGAACCAGCCCCAGCAGGTCCAACCCGTGGGCAAAGCCCGCCAGCTGCGCCGGTGTCTTACCCTTGGCCAGCACATGCAGCCGGGCAATCGCGCCGGGGGTGTTCAGGTCGTTCGCAAGCACGCCGAGGAATTCCGCATCCGGTTCCCACTGGCCATCGGCCTTCAGCGCCTTGATCAGCGCGGGGCCAAAACCGTGACCGGCCAGAATGCCATACCAGCGCCGCAGGGTCGCATCCGCGTCGTCCCGCTTTTTCGCGGTCCAGTCCATCGGCTTGCCATAATGCGTGCCCAGCATGACAAGGCGGATCACTTCACCGCTGATGCCTTCGTCCAGCAAATCGCGCACGGTAAAGAAGTTGCCCAGCGACTTGGACATCTTCTTGCCCTCGACCTGTAGCATCTCGTTGTGCAGCCAGTAGGTGGCAAAGCCCGCCTCGGGGTCGGCGCAGCAGGACTGCGCGATCTCGTTTTCGTGGTGCGGGAACAGCAGATCGTTGCCGCCGCCGTGGATGTCGAACGCAGGGCCCAGCAGTGCGCGCGACATGGCAGAGCATTCGATATGCCAGCCCGGACGACCAACGCCCCACGGGCTGTCCCAGCCCGGCTGGCCCGCGCCAGAGGGTTTCCACAGCACGAAATCCATCGGATTGCGCTTATACGGCGCGACCTCGACCCGGCTGCCAGCGATCATGTCATCCAGCGAACGGCCCGACAGCGCGCCATAGGCGTCATAGCTGTCGACCGCGAACAGGACATGGCCCTCTGCCTCGTAGGCATTGCCGCGCAGGATCAGCTCGTTGATCATATCGACCATCGCGCCGATGAAATCGGTCGCGCGCGGCTCGTGGTTCGGGCGCAGCGCACCCAGCGCGTCCATGTCGTCGTGATACCAGCGGATCGTCTCGGCGGTGATATCGCCAATCTCGCGGCCAGCTTCGGCGGCGCGGGCGTTGATTTTGTCGTCAACGTCGGTGAAATTACGCACGTAAACAACGTGTTCCGCGCCGTAAGTCTGCCGCAGCAGGCGATACAGCACATCGAACACCAGCACAGGCCGCGCATTGCCAAGGTGCGCCCGGTCATAGACCGTCGGGCCGCACAGATAGATACCGACCCGTTTTGGATCGAGCGGCTCAAACTCCTCGCGGCGGCGGGATTTGGTGTTCTGCAGACGGATGATGGGCTGGTCGGTCGTCATGTGGGCCTCGCACGGGCGTTACGCCTGCGGGCCTAGATCATCAGTTCAGGAAAGAAACGTGAAAAAGCGGCCCGCGGACTGGATCAGCAGGGAATAATGCAGCAAATAAGGGTGCAGCGCTTGTTCATATCCTTGCTTTAGCACTGACGCCTGCGCCTGTCGAGTAGTCTTGGCCTACCCTGCTTGACTTCGCCCCCGCCCCGCTTGACTTCACCGATCTGCCCCGATTGGGTGCGGGTATGAAACTCTCATCTCGCATCACGCATATCACTGGCGGCGGCTCTGACGGGTGGAGCGTGCATTACCGCGCGCTGGCCCTGAAAGCCTCTGGCGCACCTGTCACACTGCTATCGATGGGGGAACATGACACGCGCACCGACCCGTCTATTTTGGCGGCGATGGACGCCGCAGCCCGGGGGGGCAATACGGGCTATTCCCCGGTCCCGGGATTTCCCAGCCTGCGCAAGGCTGTTGCCGCGCGGATTGAACGCCAGACGGGCGTGCCGACCGGGCCAGACAACGTCATCATTGTGCCCGGCGGCCAAGCGGCGCTGTTTGCAGCCCATCACGCGGTTTGTGACCCCGGCGATACGGCAGTATTCATCGACCCCTATTATGCCACCTACCCCGGCACGATCCGCGCCGTCGGCGCTGTGCCGCGTGCAGTCATGGCCCATGCGGACAACGGTTTTCAACCGCTGCGCGCCGATCTGGACGCGGCCGCCAAGGGCGCAAAATCGCTGCTGGTGAATTCGCCCAACAACCCCACTGGCGCGGTCTATTCCGAACAGACGATGCACGACATCGCCGATGTGTGCCGCGACAATGACCTGTGGCTGATCTCGGACGAGGTGTATGATACGCAGGTTTGGGACGGCACCCATATCAGCCCCCGCGCCCTGCCCGGCATGGCAGAGCGGACGCTGATCGTGAATTCCATGTCGAAAAGCCACGCGATGACCGGCAGCCGCGTCGGCTGGGTCTGCGGGCCAGCGGAGGTCATTCACGCGATCCATAATTTGGCGACGCACAACACTTACGGCGTTGCGGGCTTTGTGCAGGATGCGGCGCTGTTCGCCCTTGGCCAAGGCGCCGCCGCAGAAGAGGCCGTCGCCGCCCCGTTCCGCCGCCGCCGCCAAATTGTGATGGACGCGCTGGCCGGGCAAAACGCAGTGCGCGCAGCCCCGATCAGCGGGGCGATGTACGCGATGCTGGACGTGCGCGCCACGGGGATGAGCGGTGAAGACTTTGCCAATGCCTTGCTAGATGCAGAGCTGATCGGCGTCATGCCTGGCGAAAGCTTTGGCGCGGGCGGCGCGGGGCATATCCGCGTGGCCATGACCGTGGCCGATGATCTACTAGCCGATGCGCTGCGCCGCATTGCCAGCTTTGCTGGAACGCTGGTGCGTTAAGGTCGCACAAACAAAAAGGGCACCCCGAAGGGTGCCCTTTGCCGCCGAAACGATGCTCGGCGCTACGTCATTAGAATACGTAGGACACTTTCAGCGAAGTTGTCTTTGCAGTCAGGTCGACATCGGAGTCGTTGAAGTTGTCGAACTTGTGCTCGAGGTACTCAACACCAACGCGGACTTTGGAAGTCACAGCGTAGTCAACGCCAGCACCGTAGTAGTAGCCATCGTCATCGACGCCATCGGCATCAACGTTGGCGTAACCAGCGGTCACGTATGGCAGGAAACGACCAGCGTCGTAACCAGCGATCACACCAGCGCGCAGCACGTCAGCGTTGTCGTCAGCGCCATCAACGTCCAGCTGGGTGTAAGCAGCTTCTGCACCGACAACGAACTTGCCCAGGTCGTACAGGTAACCGCCCTGAACGCCGTATGCAGTCAGGTCTTCGTCAGCGGATACGTCGTCAAGTTCAGCTTCCAGCTGACCAAAACCAACCTGTGCACCAGCGTAGAAGCCGGACCAGTCGTTGGTCATGACGACAGGAGCAACGACAGCCACGGGCGCTGCGGGTGCAACGGTCATGACGGGCTCAGCGATGCCACCAGCGAAGGATGCAGTTGCGGTCAGCGAAGCGACGACGCTTGCGATCATTACGTTTTTCATTTTGTATTCCTTTGGGAGTTTGGTCGTTCCGGTGAGTTAACCCTCCGGATTGAGTTTGGTTAGCACGCCAGGGTCCAGAAAAACGAAACACAAGATTGTGGATGCAAGTCTGCAACACTCACGCGAATGTGTGCAGTCACGCACCGGGGCGGCTGAGGGTGCCGCCACTCACGGCTGCACGCACACCCGTGGTGCCTTGGCAGGACGTCGGCAGCCCCCGCGCGACACGCACCGCAAGATAGGCAAATGCCTGTGCTTCAAGCATATCACCGTCTAATCCGGCCTCGTCCACCGGGCGCACGGGCACATCGACAGCGGCGGCAATCATCTGCATCAGAACGGGGTTGTGACGCCCGCCGCCTGCCACCCAGATCGTGCTGGGGGCAGTTGGGCAGTGTTGCATCGCACTTGACACCGCGAGCGCGCTTGCTGCGGTCAGAGTCGCGGCAGCGTCTGCATCGGATAGCTTTTCTACGGCTTTGGCGAGTCTTTCGAACGTATCGCGATCAAGCGACTTTGGCGGCATCTTGTAAAAATACGGATGCGCCAGAAACTCCGCGATAATATCGTCGTTAATGGTTCCCGCAGCAGCAAGCGCCCCGCCCTCGTCCCGCGCCTTGCCCAAACGCTTGAACATGGCGTCGTCCAGCAGCGCATTGGCCGGACCGGTATCAAAGGCCAGCAAAGCGCCGTCATCCTCTGGCCGGGCTTTGCCGGGATCAATCCACGTCAGATTGCCCACGCCGCCAAGGTTCAGGAACGCGACAGGTGCATCAGCCTGCATCCAGCGGGCCAGCGCAAAGTGATAGAACGGTGCCAGCGGCGCACCCTGCCCGCCCAATTGCACATCAGCGCTGCGGAAATCCCAGACCACGGGCCAGCCCAAACGATCCGCCAAGGCCGCGCCGTCGCCAACCTGATGCGTGCCGCGTCCGCCCGGATCATGCGCTAGCGTCTGGCCGTGAAAGCCGACAAGCGCGATATCCTCGAACCCCGCCAGCAAGGAATAATGCCCATGTTCCACAACCTTGGCGGCCTCTGCCACGTTGTCGTCATGCCACAGCCCCAGCGCGCTGCGCAGGCCGGCGCGTTCGCGGTCAGAGTATTCGCGGTAGTCGGTTTCGCCAAAACTGGTGATCGTTTCGCCGTCGGTGACCAGCACCGCGCCATCAATTCCGTCCAGCGACGTGCCCGACATCGCCCCAAGTGCCCTGATCGGCCCTTTGATCTTCATGGTTATTTCCCTTAGCCTCGCGCCCTTAGCCACTAGCCCTTACCAGAGCGCACCGCTATTGATGCCCGGATTATTGATGCCCCGCCACGAGAATGGGAACAAGACATGACCTACCACCCGAAATCAGACTTCATGGCTGTGATGATGGAGCGTGGCTTTTTAGCCGATTGCACCGACTATCAAGCCCTTGATGACGCCCTGAGCAACGGTGTGGTTCCTGCCTATATCGGCTACGACGCCACGGCGGCGTCGCTGCATGTTGGCCATCTGATGAACATCATGGTCCTGCGTTGGCTGCAAAAATGCGGCCATAAGCCGATCACCCTGATGGGCGGCGGCACGACCAAGGTGGGCGATCCGTCCTTCCGCAGTGACGAACGTCCCTTGCTGGGACCAGAGCAGATTCAGGCCAATATCGACGGCATGGGTCAGGTTTTCGCCAAATACCTGTCCTACGGCGACGGCGCGACCGATGCGATCATGCTCAATAACGCCGAATGGCTCGACCAGCTGAACTACCTCGATTTCCTGCGCGATATCGGGCGGCATTTCAGTGTGAACCGGATGCTGGCGTTTGAATCGGTGAAATCGCGCCTCGACCGCGAACAATCGCTGTCGTTCCTTGAATTCAACTACATGATTCTGCAGGCCTATGACTTCCTAGAACTGAACCGTCGCTATGGCTGCGTGTTGCAGATGGGCGGATCGGACCAGTGGGGCAATATCATCAACGGCATCGACCTGACGCGCCGTGTTCTGGATAACGAGATTTTTGGCCTGACCACGCCGCTGCTGACCACCAGCGATGGCCGCAAGATGGGCAAAAGCCAAGGCGGCGCGATCTGGCTGAACGGCGACATGCTGGCCCCTTATGGCTTCTGGCAATTCTGGCGCAACACGACGGATGCGGACACGGCGAAGTTCCTGAAAATCTTTACCGAGCTGCCTGTCGCGGAATGCGACCGTCTGGGTGCCCTGCAAGGCGCTGACATTAACTCGGCAAAGATCATCCTTGCCAACGAAGTCACCGCCCTGCTGCACGGCCGCGCCGCAGCCGAGGCCGCCGAGGCGACCGCCCGCGAAGTGTTCGAGCAAGGCGGCGTCGGTGACGATCTGCCAACGCTTGACCTGACGACAGCAGAGCTGGGTGATGGCATGTCCATCGCCCAGATCATCGTGCGCGCGGGCCTTGCCGCATCCGGCAAAGAGGCAAAGCGCCTGATCGCCGACAACGGCGCCCGCCTGAATGATGAGCCGCTGACCGATGCAGGCCTGATGGTGACGGCAGACATGCTGGCCGCGCCGATCAAGCTGTCGGCTGGTAAAAAGCGGCACGCGTTGGTGCGGTTGGCCTAAGTCAGCAGCACATAGATCAGAAGCGGCAAACAGGTTGCGGCGGCTAATATGGCCGCCGCAATTTTTGTCAGACGCGGCGCTGCAGCCGCGACGCCGTGGATTTTGCGCGGTGTCATCAAGGCAATCCTATAATCATTATCATTGACGCTATTAATCGGACCTTAGGTTTCGATTGATTTAACGGCGGCCATGTTGATGCGCCGCGCCACCGATTTGATTGATCACCCCCTGCCATTGCAGCAGTCGCCGGGCTTTGCGCAGGCGCTAACCTTGCTGGGCCGCGATGCCGGGATTGAACCGTTGCAAGGCTGCGGTCAGGTTCTTGTTGTGCGCCGCGCGGTGCGCGGTTTGGGGCATATGCGCTTTGCGTCGCGCGGCCCGGTGTTTTCCCCGGACTTCAGTATCTGCGACCGCGCCACAGCCCTGCGCGCGGCCCGCCTGCACCTGGTGAATGCAGGTCCCGGCGATACAGAGGTCATGCGCCAAGCGGGGTTTGTGCAGATCATGTCCCCCGCCACCGCTGCGATCCTACGGCTTGATGCGGACCCGGACGCACAACTGGTCCGCGCCTTTGGTAAATGGCGCAACGCCGCGCGGCAGGGCATGGCGGCGGGCCTGCGGCTGCGGCAGCGGCTTCTGTGCCCATCCCGCGATGGCTGGTTACTGGACGCCGATCTGGCGCAGCAACGGGCGAAGCGGTTCCGCGCCCTGCCCCATGCGCTGTCGCTCGCCTATGCGCAGGCGAATGCCGGCGACGCGCTGATCATGACCGCCAGCGAAGGCGGCACCCCTGTCGCCGCCATGCTGTTCTTGCGGCACGGCACGATGGCGACCTATCAGATCGGGTGGTCCGGTCCGCGCGGACGCGTCCTGCGCGCGCATCATGCTTTACTGATCGACGCCGCCCGCAGGTTGGCTGCGATGGGGGTGGCGCAATTAGACCTTGGCACGTTGGATACGCAGAACGCCCCGGGTTTGGCGCGGTTCAAGCTGGGCAGCGGCGCTACTGCACAGCTTTTAGGGGGTACATGGGCGCGTCTGCCGGGGTGGCGAGGGTAAAATCGCCGTGATAGGCAAGGTTAACCGCTGATCGGAGCCGCCATGTCCCTGCTGCAAATCGCCTCTACCCTGATTGTATTGGCCGGGGCCTTTGGCGCGATCAATTACCTTGTGCTCAAATTGCCCTCCGCCATCGGCATCTTGATCGTGGCCCTGCTGGCCTCTGTCATCATGATGGGGCTGGACCTGATTGTGCCGTCCCTTGGCATCGCGGACACGATCCGCGCGCAGGTTGTGGGGATCGAGTTTTCGGACGCCTTGTTGGAAGGCATGCTGGGACTGCTGCTGTTCGCTGGCGCGCTGCATGTCAAAACCTCTGACCTGAAACGCGAATGGCCGACGGTCACGCTGATGGCGACGATGGGCATCGCGATATCGACCGCCGTGGTGGGCTACGGCTTTGCCTATGTCACGGGCATGCCGCTGCTGGTGGCGCTGGTGTTTGGCGCGCTGATTTCCCCAACGGATCCCGTCGCCGTGATGGGTGTTTTGCGCGAAACCAACCTGCCCAAATCGCTGGAAACCAAAATCGCAGGGGAAAGCCTGTTTAACGACGGCGTCGGTTATGTCGTCTATCTTATACTTGTCGGTGCGGCGTTTACCGGGGCGGCGCATGGGGATAGCGACACCAGCGTAGCCTCGGCCACAGCATTATTCGCACAAGAAGCCATCGGCGGCGCGGCATTGGGCCTTGTCCTTGGCTTTCTGACCTTTCGCGTCATGCGCCATATCGACGACTATTCGCTAGAGGTTCTGCTGACCCTTGGCCTAGCGTTCGGCGGCTACGAACTGGCGGTCGCGCTGCATGTGTCGGCCCCGATCATGGCGGTCTGCGCGGGTTTGCTGATCGGCGACGTCGGCACGCGCCTTGGCATGTCAGAGGAAACCCGCAAATACGTCGAAGCGTTTTGGAAACTGATCGACGAAATCCTGAACGCGGTGCTGTTCCTGATGATCGGGGTCGAAGTCTTCGCCATCGTCTTTGACACAGCCAATGTCATGGCGGGCCTTGCCGCCATCGTGCTGGGCCTTTTCGCGCGGTTCCTGGCCGTGGCCGTCCCGATCACCCTGCTGCGCCCGTTCCGCGATTATAGCACGGGTGTGATCCGCATCATGACTTGGGGCGGGCTGAAGGGCGGGATTTCCGTGGCGCTGGCGCTGTCCCTACCTGACGGCGAATGGAAACCCGTGATCCTGACCGCGACCTATATGGTTGTCGTGTTTTCCATCATCGTCCAAGGTTTGACCGTCGCGCGGCTGGCCCGCCATGTGAACCCGCAACCGGAGCTGCTGCCATGACCGCATACCTTGTCTACGATGTCTTTACCGACACCCCCTTTGGCGGCAACCAACTGGCGGTTTTCCCCGACGCAGAGGCGCTACCGCAGGATAAATTGCAGGCCATCGCGGCAGAGTTCAACTTTTCCGAGGTCACCTTTGTCTACCCCCCGGACGATCTGCGAAACACCGCCAAGGTCCGGATTTTCACGCCGACGCTAGAGCTGCCCTTTGCGGGCCACCCCTTGATTGGCACCGCCATCGCGCTGGCGGATATCGGCTTTCCTGCGGATATGACGCTAGAGCTGGGGATTGGCCCCGTGCCGTGCAGCGTTGCGGATGGCCGGGCGCAATTCACCACCACGGTGCCTTTGACGCGGGACAACGCGCCGGATGTGGCCCTTGTGGCGGACGCACTTGGGCTGACGCCGGACGATATCGCGGTGCATGTGCACGCCCCGGTGCAGGCGGGCGTCGGCGTGCCTTTTGTCATTGCGCAACTGACGGACCGTGCTGCGCTGTCGCGCTGCCAACCTGATGTGGCCGCCATGCGCATCGGTGCGGCGCGCTATCCCAGCAAGTTCGATTTCGCGGTGCTTGCCTATGTCGTGGCGGATGATCTGATCCACGCCCGCATGTTTGCCCCCCTCGACAATATTCCAGAGGATCCCGCCACCGGCAGCGCCGCGGCCGCCCTCGCCGCTTTGCTGTTTGATGTGACAGGCGCGGCGCAGGACCTGACGATCCACCAAGGCGACGATATGGGCCGCCCGTCGGTTATTCACGCCCGCGCAGACGCCGCTGGTGTGACGATCTCTGGCCAAGCCGTCCGCATGATGGAGGGGCAGTTTTTTGGACACAAATAACGAATCCTCGACCCTCACGCCGCTGTCCGCCTTTGACATCTGGGACGACGGCACCGCCCGCCCGGCGTCCGATCTGCAAGCTGTCCCGGCCAGCGGCGCGGCCTATCGCTGGCTTCATTTCGATCTGTCCGATCTGGCCCTGCCCGGTTGGTCGGCGCAATATCTGCCCGGCTTGGCGCGGCGCACTTTGCTGGCCGATAAAACCCGGCCGCGGCTAGATTACGACGGGCACGGCATGGCCGTGACCCTGCGCGGCATCAACCTGAACGCGGGCGAGGAATCCGCCGACATGGTGTCCCTGCGCATCTGGATGACCGCCGATTTGATCATCACCGTGCGCCGTCAACGGATTTTCGCGTTAGAAGACCTGCGCGCGCAGGTTCTGGATAATAACGCGCCCCACAGCCCCGGCCACATGCTCGCGCGCATCACCGAAGGGTTGGTGGAACGGCTCGAAGACATCGCCTTTGCCCGTGAAGACACCGCCGACGACATGGAAGACGATGTTTACGAGCATGACCGCGCGCCCTTGGACGATCTGGCGCCGTTGCGGCGTGAAATCATCAAGTTCCGCCGCCATGTCGCCCCTTTGGCAGAGGCGCTGACGCAGGTCGCCCAACTGAATACCGACCTGATCAAGGACGATCTGCGCCACCGCCTGCGCGATACCGCCAGCCGGTGCCGCTGGGCACTAGAGGAGCTGTCAGAGGTGCACGACCGCCTGACAGCGATGTCGGACCATCTGGATACGGTGCAAAATATGCGGCTGGAACGGAACGGCTATCGCTTGTCCGTTGTGGCGGCAATTTTTCTGCCGCTTGGCTTTTTGACCGGGCTCTTCGGGGTCAATGTCGGCGGCATGCCCGGCGTTCAAAGCGGGCATGCCTTTTTGCTGTTGTGCATCGGCATGGCGGTGATCGGCGTCGTATCTGCCGCCGTCATGCGCTGGCTGCGCTGGTTCTAGCTATACAGCGGCACCACGCCCATTTGGGCGTGAATGTCGTTCACATCGCCGGACCGCAGGCCAAGCTCGTCCGCGAAACCGCGCAGGAAATCGACCTCTGCGGGGTGGTCCAGATCAATCGCCATGACGGCCATGGAATAGACCTGCGCCTCTGCGCCTGCGGGGACGCGGGCGGCCAGATCGGTGACGGACATGCGCTGCGCCATGGCCTGTTCGACAAAGGCACGCTCTGCGGGTGTCGCCTCGTTCAGGTGGTCCATGATGCGGCCGCGTTCGGTGTCGTCCAGATGCCCGTCAGCCTGCGCCGCTTGCACCATGGCCAGCAGCATCACAGCGGCCAGGCCTTCTTGGTCAGCGGTCGGCTCTTGTGCAGGCTCTGGCGTGGTGTCGAATTGCGATTGCAGCGCTTTGCCAAAACCGCCGCCGCTGGCCCCGCCGGCCAAACCGCCCAGCAGCCCGCCAAGACCGCCAGCGCCAGCCAAACCGCCCAGCATATCCTGCAACCCGCCAGAGGACGGCTGCGTGCGCCGATCGCCGGTCTGCTTGCCCTGCAAGCTGTCCAAAAGACCGCCCAAACCGCCGCCCATACCGCTGCCAGTGGACGCCGATGTGCCGCCCTTTGGTGCCATCCAATCATCAAGCATCGTGCCCGATTTGCCCGCACGCGCGTTGCGTGTCAGGGCGCTGGCCCCTTTTGCGACAGCAATGCCGACAGCGACGCGGGTCAGTGTTTTCATTAGGCTCATGTGACGTCCTCCGGTTAAACTTTGCGGCAGGCTGGCACGGGGGCCAACACTTTGCCATGGGAATTGCAGCCAGATGTCATCACATCGGTGGCCGATCTGGCGGAATAACGCTAAGACCATAAGTCAGTTCCCGGGGGATTCCTGCCATGACAACTTCGATTTTGACCCGCGCCGCCGCAGCGGGCCTGCGCATGACCGCCCCCCGGCGGGTGATTGCGGGCGTGCTGGACGCCGCGAGCGATCACCCCGACGCCGAAGCCTTGCACGCGCGCGCCGCGCAGGTTGATCCGCGCATCTCTCTTGCCACGGTCTACCGCACGGTGAAGTTGTTCGAGGAAAAAGGCATCCTGGAAAAGCACACCTTTGGCGATGGCCGCGCGCGGTACGAGGCGGCAGACGTCGCCCACCATGACCATCTGATCGACATGGCCACCGGACAGGTCATCGAATTTGTCGACCCAGAGATCGAGGCGCTGCAGGACAAAATCGCAAAGCGCCTTGGCTATCGGCTGGTGGGCCACCGCCTGTCGTTGTTCGGCGAGCGCATTGCGCCGCGAAACACGGCAAAGGTGCAAAAAAGCGGCGATCCAGACTAGGCAATTGCGCGGCCGGGGCGTAACCCACCTGTAACATTCCTGAATTGGAGTCCGGCTTTGGACAATCTGCGCGGCAGCATTCTGATGGTTCTGGCGATGCTTGGCTTCGCGCTAGAAGACATGTTCATGAAGCAGATGGCAAACGCCCTGCCCACCGGGCAAATCCTAGCCATGCTGGGGTTCGGCGGCGGGCTTATTTTCGCAATTGTCTGCTGGGTCCAAGGGCAAACGCTACTGGCCCGCGACGTGCTGCATCCGATGGTCTTGCTGCGCAACTTTGGTGAAGTCTTTGGCACTGTCGGCTATGTCTCTGCGGTGATTCTGACGCCGATTTCCAGCGCCTCTGCGATCTTTCAGGCGACACCGCTGTTTGTGACGCTGGGGGCTGCGCTGTTCTTGCAAGAATCCGTGGGCTGGCGGCGCTGGGTTGCGATTGCCGTCGGCTTTTGCGGGGTGCTGCTGATTATCCGCCCCGGCTTGGACTCGTTTCAGCCTGCGTCGCTGTTCGCCGTGCAAGGCGTTATTTTCCTTGGTATTCGCGATCTGGCAACACGGCGTATTCCCCGCTCGATCAGCTCTATGCGGCTGTCGACCTATGCCTTTGCGGTGATCGTGCCGACCGGGCTGGTGCTGATGGCGGTCATGGGCGACAGCTTTGCCGTGCCATCGGGCACCGATAGCTGGCGCATTGCCGGATCCATCGCGGCGGGCGTGTTGGGCTATTACGCGCTGGTCACCGCCACGCGGCTTGGCGACATGTCCCACATCGCGCCCTTCCGCTATTCGCGGCTGGTCTTTGCGCTGATCGTCGGCACGACCGTCTTTGGCGAACGCCCGGACATTGCGACATTGATCGGCGCCGCGATCATCGTGGGGTCTGGCACATACGCCGCAATCCGCGAAGGTCAGCGCCGCCGCGCTTCCCTTGCGGCAGCAGGCGCGATATAAACCCGTTAACGCTAACACTCACTAAATCGGAGCCTCTTATGAGCAGCATCATCGACATTCACGCCCGCGAAATTCTGGACAGCCGGGGCAACCCTACGGTCGAAGTTGACGTGACACTCGAAGACGGCACCATGGGCCGCGCGGCTGTCCCCTCTGGCGCATCCACTGGCGCACACGAGGCGGTCGAGCGCCGCGATGGCGACAAGTCCCGCTACATGGGTAAAGGCGTGCTGGAAGCCGTCGCCGCCGTAAACGGCGAGATTTTCGAAGCGCTGCTGGACTGCGACGCGCTGGACCAAGTCGGCATCGACGAGACGATGATCGAGCTGGATGGCACGGACAACAAAGCACGTTTGGGCGCCAACGCGATCCTTGGCGTATCGATGGCCGTCGCCAAAGCCGCTGCCGATTTCACCAGCCAGCCGCTGTTCCGCTACATCGGCGGCACCTCTGCCCGCGTGATGCCTGTGCCGATGATGAACATCATCAACGGCGGCGAACATGCTGATAACCCGATCGATATTCAAGAATTCATGATCATGCCGGTCGCCGCGGCCAACATCCGCGAAGCGGTGCGCATGGGCTCTGAAGTGTTCCACACGCTGAAAAAAGAGCTGTCGAACGCGGGCTACAACACCGGTATCGGCGATGAGGGCGGCTTTGCCCCCGGTCTGAGCTCTAGCCGCGAAGCGCTTGATTTCATTCTGAAGTCCATTGAAAAGGCCGGCTACAAGCCCGGCGAGGATATCTTCCTTGCCCTCGATTGTGCCGCGACCGAATACTACAAGAACGGCAAGTACGAGATGGTTGGCGAAGGCAAGTCGCTGACGTCCGAAGAGAACGTCGACTATCTGGCGCAGCTGGCCAGCGACTATCCCATCATCAGCATCGAAGACGGCATGTCCGAGGATGACTGGGACGGCTGGAAGGCCCTGACCGACCGCATCGGCAGCAAGGTCCAGCTGGTCGGCGACGATCTGTTCGTGACCAACCCCAAGCGTCTGGCCGAAGGCATCCAGCGCGGCTCTGCGAACTCTATGCTGGTCAAGGTCAACCAGATCGGCACCCTGACCGAGACCCTGCAAGCCGTTGAAATGGCCCACCGCGCAGGCTTTACCAACGTCATGTCGCACCGTTCCGGTGAGACCGAGGACGCGACCATCGCCGACCTTGCGGTTGCGACAAACTGCGGCCAGATCAAAACCGGCTCGCTGTCCCGCTCGGACCGTCTGGCAAAGTACAACCAGCTGATCCGGATCGAGGAAATGCTGGGCGAAACCGCGCAGTACGCCGGTCGTTCGATCCTGAAGGGCTAAGGTTTAGTCTAAGCGAAGCCCGCCGTGCAGTACTGCGCGGCGGGCTTTTTTGTGGGTGATAGGTGGTTACTCGGCAGCAAGGGTTACGGATTGGAATGCGGCAGAAAGCGCTGGTTTTCGATATCGGACTTTTGCATCTGGGCCTTTGGGATCAAGGCTATAAAGATCGGGCCGTTTTGAAAAATACGCTCGCCAGGTCTTTTCTTCAACTGCGCCAATCAGAAATCCGAATTTTGACTTCATTCGAATATTAACGTCGGAAATCTTCATCCCTTGGGCTTGTTTTTCTTCCGACATCATTATGGTGATAATTTTATAGTCCAATTGGGAGATTTGACCGAAACAGCTTAGATCTGGTAAACTTGATTTAGGCTGTAATGCTGAAGGTTTCTCAGTTTTTATCTCTGGGCTCACGTTAGGTTTTGCCGCAGATTTCGGCTGCACACCGACCTGAACAAAATCGCTGCACGCGGTCCGAAAGGACATCGGGGCTTTCGCTTCTCCGATCCCGCAGACGGTCATTCCACGTTCGCGCAATCGTTGCACCAGATGCGTAAAATCGCCGTCGGACGTCGCAATCACAAATGTATCCCACACTCCGGTTATCGCCATTTCAATCGCGTCGATGCAAAGCAAAACATCAGCTGCGTTTTTTCCGCACCCAGCATGGATCATGCGAAACCCTGGCGCGGTCAGCCAATCGGATGTTCGGTTCGCCTGTCCATAAACGCGAGAGACATCAACACGGCCACGCCGTTTGGCAGCCTTCAGAATAAGATCGGCATGTACCGGGCTGATATTGTCGCCATCAACGAATAGAGCAATGCGCGGTTCGGTCACGTCAGATTCCTGTGTCTTTTTCACCCAACACGCTAGGCGTGTATTAAGGCCGTAATTTGACGCAGCGCGTTTTTTGTCACCTCGAAACGAAAAAGGGGCGGCCGAAGCCACCCCTCTATCGTCAATCGGACCCTAAAGATTAGTCCCAGAAGCCTTCATCAACGTCTTGCGCTGCTTCGATGTCTTCCTGCGTCATCTGTGTGACGAACGCATATTGGCCATCGTCGATTGCAGTCAGGCGCACGTTTTCGACGGGCATCAGGACCATTTTGTCGCCAAGGCCAAGAAAGCCGCCGACTTCACCGACGATACCGATCATCTGGCCGTCTTTGGACAGCACGATGTCTTCGATAGAGCCGATACGCTCCCAGCCTTCGCCGGTGCCTTCATAGGTGCCGTTTTCCGTCCATGTGACGTTGTCGGCCTCGGGGTCCATGCGCCACACTTCACCGCCTACGATATCACGGGTGCGGATCAGGTTTTCCGACGTGCTCAGGTCAAAGTTCTGCATATCGTCGACAGACTCTGCCGCGTCAGACACGGCGTTGCCGGTTGCATCTGCTGCGCCTTCGACCGACTGCTCGACCTGTGCTGCGTCGTTTTCCATTGCCTCGTCTGCGGTGACGTGGCTTTCAGCGAATGCCATGGAACCAGCGACGGTCAGTGCGATTGCGGCGGTGCTTGTTTTCAGGATGTTCATTGTCATCTCCTATTGTCTTCATCTGCCATCACAACAGGGTGAAGCGACAATTGGTTGCACCTGACGCAGCGCAAACGTTTGTTTCTTTAACCTGCTTTAACGATTATACAATTTCTTAAATATCAGCTAATTTCTGGGGAACCCGATGAGCGCCGAAGCTATTATTACAGCCCTCAACCTGTCGCCCCACCCCGAAGGCGGTTGGTATCGCCAGACTTGGGTGGCCGAGAACACAGGCCGTCCCAGTGGCACCGCGATCCTGTTTTTATTGCCGCGGGGTGAGGTCAGCCATTGGCACACCGTCGACGCGACAGAGATTTGGTTTTACCACGCCGGCAGCCCCCTAATCCTGTCGCGGTCTGCGACTGACGCGGGGCCAGCCACAGATGACGTGCTGGGGCCTGACGTGCTGGCGGGTCAGTCGGCGCAGTTGATCGTGCCCCCGCATCATTGGCAATCCGCACGCAGCACAGGCGACTGGACGCTGGTCAGCTGCACCGTATCGCCGGGCTTTGATTTCGCAGGCTTTCATTTGGCACCAGCGGGCTTTGACATTCCGCGCGCGTCTGCCTAGCACGTTGGGCAGGATGCAGGGACAGATCGGCAGACGATGAACACGATTACCGAAGGTCTTCTGTCGGCCGCAAAGCTGGTCGTGACGCTGGACCCAGACCTGGTCGAGATTAGCCTGCGATCCTTGCGCGTCACCCTGACCGCATTGGTCGTGGCCAGCATCATCGCAATACCGCTGGGCACCGTGCTGGCGATCCAGCGCTTTCGCTATCGGCGCACGGTGATTGCGCTGCTCAATGCCTTTATGGGTCTGCCGCCCGTCGTCGTGGGCCTTGTGATTTATGTGCTTTTGTCGCGGGCTGGGCCGCTGGGCGTGCTCGGGCTGCTATTTACGCCCACAGCGATGGTGATCGCACAGGTCGTCATTATCACGCCGCTGATCGCCTCGGTCACGCATCAGGCGATGCGCGATCTATGGGCGGATTACCATGACCTGCTGATATCGCTGAACGCGACAAAGCGGCAGCGGATCATGACGCTGATCTATGACGGGCGGCGCACCTTGCTGACGGCTGTGCTGGCCGGCTTTGGCCGCGCGATCGGAGAGGTCGGGGCGATCATGATCGTCGGCGGCAATATCGAACACGCGACCCGCGTGCTGACCACAGCGATTGCGCTAGAGACTGGCAAAGGCGATTTCGCCTTGGCCCTTGGCCTTGGGTTCGTCCTGATCGGCATGGCGATTGCCGTTAATCTGGCGATCCACGCCCTGTCTGGCACAGAGCGGGAGGGACGCTGGTGAATATTCTGCCCCTGCGCCTAACCGCAGCCGAAGTGCGCCGCCGGGGCAAGCGTCTGCTGGGCCCCGTGGACCTGACGCTTGGCACCGGCGGTGTCACAGTCATCGTCGGCCCCAATGGTTCGGGCAAGACCACCTTGCTGCGCGTGATGCACGGCGTGGAACGGCTGTCATCCGGCAGCGCAAACTGGGCCGTGCCCGACCGCGATGCGCAGGCGCGGCAGGCTTTTGTGTTCCAAAGCCCGATCATGCTGCGCCGGTCGGTCGCCGCCAATCTGCGCTATCCGCTAGCGCTGCACGGCGTGGCGCGCGCCGATCAGGACGTGGCTGTCACGGAATGGGCCGCCAAGATCGGGCTGAGCGACGCGCTGACAACCCCTGCCCCGCGCCTGTCCGGCGGCGAGCGGCAAAAGCTGGCATTGGCCCGCGCGCTGATTGGCAAACCGCAGGTGCTGTTCTTGGACGAGCCTTGCGCCAGCTTGGACGGGGCCGCGACCCTCGCGATTGAGGGGCTGCTGCGCGACGCGCGGGACGCGGGCGTGCGGATTGTGATGGCGACACACGACATGGGACAGGCACGCCGCATTGCGGATGACGCGCTGTTTGTATTGGGTGGCACTATCGCAGAGGCTGCATCGCGGGATCGATTCTTTGACCGCCCGCAGCACCCGGCGCTAGCATCATTCCTGAACGGAGACATCGTGACATGACACGCCCCATTTTGGCCCTGACGGCCATTGCCACCCTGTTTGGCGCACAAACGCAGGCGGAAGAGATGAAGATGGCGGTGACGACGTCGTTTGAAAACTCAGGTCTGGCCGACGTGCTGCTGCCTGCGATTAAAACCGATCTGGATATCGACCTTCAACTTTTGGTTGTTGGCACAGGCCAGGCGATCGAGCTGGGTAACAACGGCGACGTCGATGCGGTGCTGGTGCATTCGCGCGCCGCCGAAGAAGCCTTTGTCGCGTCCGGCAATGGCACCCACCGCCGCGAGATTATGTATAACGACTTTGTCCTGATCGGCCCAAACACCGATCCGGCCAGCATTGCGCAGACTGAAACCGCCACAGGCGCGTTGCAGGCGATTGCAGCGGTTGAGGCAGAGTTCGTCAGCCGCGGCGACGACAGCGGCACGCATAAGGCAGAGCTGGGTTTGTGGAAAACCGCCGAACTTGATCCCGCCACTTTTGGCCCATGGTACAAGGCCGTCGGCGCTGGCATGGGGGCTGCGCTGAACACCGCGTCGGGCCTGAACGCCTATATCCTTGCGGACCGGGCCAGCTGGCTCAACTTTGGCAACAAGGGCGATCTGGCGCTGCTGTTTGCGGGTGATCCGGCGCTGTTCAACCAATACGCCTACATTCCCGTCAGCCCTGAAGCGCACCCCGGCGTGCGCAATGATCTGGCGATGAAGCTAGAAGGTTGGCTGGTCTCTGATGCCGCCAAAGACCTGATCGAAGCCTATGAAATCGGCGGCGAGCCGCTGTTTGTATTCAACGCGGCGGCTGAGTGACGCGCACCGATTTTTCATTGAAAAATCAGTAAAGGCGGGGGGCCAGCCCCCCGTCCCTGCGGGACTCCCCCCGAGGTATTTTTGACCAGAAGAAGCTGTGGACGTGGCGCGCTAGTGCTTGTGGTCGTGCCCATGGTGATGGTCGTGGGCATGATCGTGACCGGCGTCATCGTCGGTGACGTGGATCGCGAATTGCTCTAGCCCGGCGTCTTGTGGCGGGATCGCGCGGAAGCTTTCGCGCACGCCGGATTCCGTGAGCTCTCGCGTCACGGTGAGCAGTGTATTGGTGTCGTGATCGGCGCAAAGATCGGCCATGTGATGCAGCTCTTCTAGGGCTGTCGGGCGCGCGGTCTCAGGATCGGGTGCGCCGTAAATCGTCACAAAATGTGCGGCAAGGGCGTCTGCCAGCGTATCCAGTTCTGAAGGGGTGATCGGCGTGACAGCGACAAAGGTTGTGCGGCCATAGGTTTCGACGCCCATCCAGCCATTGGTGAAGGCTTGCCGCGCCTTGCCGACAAGGTCGCCTTGGGACCAGTTCGAAAACTCGAAACCGCCCGGGATGCACCATTCGCCGGTGCGGGCCGGGCTGTGAAAGACGCGGGTGTCGCTTTCGTCAAAGTGGATGGCGCGGGCAAGTTTCATGGGGCGTCCTTTAACAGGCGGGTCAGCGGGATCAGGGTGGTCGTGTCGCCGGATTTGAGCAGCGCGTTCAGATGCTCATCCGTGCCAAGCAAGGTGCCCGTCTGGCCCGCGAGGGTGACGGTTTCGTTCAGCCCATGCACAAGGCCGGACCATTCGCGGTGCAGCGGCGCGGTGCCTTGGTTGTCCCAGGTATCCAGCCAAGACAGCGAATGGCGCAGCCATGCCGCCAGCAGATCAGGGGCCGCCACATCGCCGCAGCCTTCGGCGTAAAGTGCCGTGCGATCCGGGTCAGTGCCACCGTCGTCCGCGAGCGGGGTCAGGTCAAGGTGAAGGCCGATCACAAGCCAATCCGGCACAGCATCCGGATCATCGGTGCTGGCGATCATCGTCAGCTGGCCGCAGCGGCCGCCATTGACGTAGATCGCGCCGTCCCAGCCAAGGTGGATCGCGACCACAGGCGGGGCCAGCACGCCAAGGGCGTTTTGAAAGCCCAGACCGCACAGCGGGAGCATGATCGCGGCCTCGCGCAGCGGCACCTCTGGCGCAAAGACGACGGCGGCGCGCAGGCTGTCTGGGCCTGCGTCGTGGATGACAAGGCCGGCTTCGGTGCCGCCCTGCGCAGCGTTGCAGGCCAGCGCAAGGGGGTCGTCCCCCGCGCTGGCGTAGCCGTTAAACAACGGTGGAAAATCGGCGTCGGTCACGCGGATCCTGCGTCGATCAGGTGCTTGGCGACATCAAGGAATGCCTTAGCCTGCGCGCTTTCGGGATCGGACACCACGATAGGTGCGCCGCCGTCAGCGGCAAGGCGGATCGACAAGTGCAGCGGGATTTCAGCCAGCAAAGGCACGCCGAGCTTTGCTGCCTCTTTCGCGACGCCGCCATGGCCGAAGACGTGTTCTTCGTGACCGCATTCAGAGCAGATATGCGTGCTCATGTTTTCGATCATGCCGATGATCGGCACGTGCAGCTGCTGGAACATGTCGATGCCCTTGCGCGCATCTAGCAAGGCGACGTCCTGCGGCGTGGACACGATGATCGCGCCGTCGACCTGCGCCTTTTGCGCAAGGGTCATCTGCACGTCGCCGGTGCCGGGCGGCAAATCGACGATCAGCACATCAAGCGCGCCCCATTGCACCTGGTTCATCATCTGCTGCAATGCGCCCATCAGCATGGGGCCGCGCCAGACGACGGCTTGGTCTTCGTTCGTCATCAGGCCGATGGACATCATCGTTACGCCGTAGTTGCGCAGCGGCAGGATCGTTTTGCCATCGGGGCTGGCCGGGCGGCCAGATACGCCTAGCATGCGTGGTTGGCTGGGGCCGTAGACGTCTGCGTCCAGTAGACCAACGCGGCGGCCCATCGCGGCAAGCGCGCAGGCAAGGTTGGACGCGACGGTGGATTTGCCAACGCCGCCCTTGCCGGACGCGACAGCCAGAATGCGGTCAATGCCGGGGATTTTTTGCGGGCCAGAGGGGGCCGCGCGGCCGGATTTCAAATCCGGCGGGGCGGAGGGGCTGGAATGCGCGGTCATCACGACCGTCACCTTTTCCACGCCGTCCAGCGCGCCAATCAACTTTTCCGCCTCGGCCTGCACGGGGGCGTATTCCGCCGCCCGGCTGGCTGCGATTTCCAGAACAAAGCGCACGGTGCCGCCGTCCACGGTCAGTGCCTTGACTGCGCCGGATGCGTTGAGCGGGCCGTTCGTTGCGGGATCGGTAATGCCTGCCAGAACGGCCTGCACGTCGTCGCGTGTCACGCTCATGCGGAGGCGTCCGAGGATGCGCCAGCGATTTGGCCGGTGACGGTGTGTTCCAGATCAAGCCCGTTCACGGTCAGCACGACCTTGGCCTCGAAGGTTTGGCCTTCGGTGCCGCCTTTGGCGCGCATCGCTTCTTCGATCGCTTGCTGGCTGGTCACCCCCACCTGTTTCAGGAATTTGCGCATGGACATGTTGAATGTGTCGTCAGACATCTTTGTATTTCCTTAATGATCGCGGCGCTTGGACAGATAATCGTCCGTGCTACGCGGCTTTGGCCGCTCGCCGCCGGTGAAGGGGTTATTTTCAGAGTGATATTGCGCGCCAACCCGGCAGTTGTCGCACATCTGGATCATCTTCAGCGCGCCAGGGTTCGAGAACATGGAATGCCCTGTCAGCTTGGCGGTGATGTTTTCAATCGTGGATTTTACGCCGAACAGCGTGCCGCATTCGATGCAGGCAAAGGGCTCTTCTTCGTTGACGATGACCTGCCGGAACGCCTCTGGCGTCAGGTTCAGGCGCGGCTCTAGCGTGATCGCGTCCTCTGGGCAGATGTTCACGCAAAGGCCGCATTGCAGGCAGGCGTCCTCTTGAAAGCGCAATTGCGGCAGGTCGGGGTTGTCCCCCAGCGCGCCGGACGGGCAAAGCGACACACAGGACAGGCACAGGGTGCAGGCGTCGGTGTCGACCAGCACAGCGCCATAAGGGGCACCTTCGGGCAGTTCAATCACCTCTGATTGCGGGCGCAGTGTGCGGGCGGCAAGGCGCGCAACCTGGCGGCGGGTACCGATTTGCAAGGTGGGCGTTTTGACAACCGGGCCGACGACGGCGGCATAAAGGTGGTCAGACAGCGCGTCGGGGTCGGTCATGTCCAGCAGGACCACGGCCTCGCGCCCGGCGATGGCATTGGCGAGGGACGTTTCGCGCACCGGTGCCTCTGTTTCCGTCTTTGGCGACAGCAGCACCGCGACATCGGCAAAGCCTGCGCCAAGGGCGGCAACGGCTTCGGCGTGGCCAAAGGCGGCCAGCGCGGCGACTTCCAGCGGGATCACATCGGTGGGCAGGCCCCGGCCAAAGCGGGCGGCCAAGGCGATCATCTCGGCCCCGTGCTCTGTGTCGTGGACCAGCAAGCGCGGCGCGGTGCCGCCCGCTTTGCGGTAGGTTTGCGCAAGCGTGGTCAGGCGGGCAAAGGTGCTGTCGACGGAGGGCGCATCAAAGCTGATCGCGCCAGATGGGCAAACGGCAGAGCATGCCCCGCAGCCGGCGCAGATCATCGGGTCGATGGTGACATGGTCGCCGTCCGGGCTGATCGCGCCGGTGGGGCACAGATCAAGGCAGTTGGAACAGGCGACCTGTTCGGCCCGGCTGTGGGCACACAAGGATTGTTCCAACCGGACATAAAGCGGCTTTTCGAACGTGCCGGTCATCTGGCTGGCAGCAAGGATTGCAGCAGCCACGGCGGGCTGGCTGGCCGGGTCGGCCCGCAGATATCCGTCACGCTTAGCATCAGCGGCAAACAGCGGCCCCTGCCCGCGCAGATCAAGGATCAGATCGCACTGCGATTGCGCCCCGTTTTGCGGCGGCGTCAGCGACACAGTGCCGCGCCCGCCGGGGATGATTTGCTGCAGTGCGTCAATGCCTGCGTCGAATTGCCCCAGCGAGCCGGTGGCCTTTGTCAGCGTCCCCGTGACCGTATCAAAGCCCGGGTGCAGTTCCACGTCCCAGCCTGTCGGCATCAGCAGCGTCACGCCAAGGGTATCAGCCAGCGCCAGCGCCGCATCAACGGCAACTTGGTCGCGGCCAAGGATCAGGCAAGTGCCTTCGGACACGACATCAAGGCTGCGAGCAGGGGCGATGGGCAGTAGCCCTTCGGCCAGCAGCGCGGCTTGTTTTGCGGTCGGATCACCGGCCTCTGTCCAGCCAGCACGGTCGCGCAAATCGACGAATTGCGGGACTTCTGCGCCAATTTCTTCGGCCAGCGCGGCAAAACGGGGGGCCTCTTGCTGGCAGGCAATGATGACATCGCCATCGGCCATCGCGGCGGCGGCAATGTTGATCTGACGATCACACAGGCTGGTGTGCAACCGAGAGCACGGCAGTCCCGTGGCGGCGGTAATCGCTGCGCCATCGACACGCTGACTGCCAAGGCAGTCGCAAATCATAACGGTCTTGGACATCGGCTGGCTCCTATAGCGTGCAGCGCCTTTTTCATCATCAATACACAGAAAGGTAAACTGCTAACCTAGATTCACAGAACGCTCAAAAATGCCGCAGCGCAGCACGTTTTACCGCGTAACCTGTCCTACTGCATAGAAATTTCACCTTGGCCTTCGGCGGCATTTAGCGCATGATCAACAAAAGCCGACACCAGCCATCCAGCAAGGAGCGGGCATTGCCCTTCACTACGCCAGACAGCCAAACGATGCCGATGGGCGTTGTCATTCGCCGCAGCCCCGGGGTCACCCGCTGGGCTAAATGGGCGTGGCTGGCCGTGGACGTCTTGCCGGGCGCGGCCCCTGCCGATTGGAAGGTGCTGCGCGAGGATGGCGAGGCGACCTTATTCCATGCCGCCACGCGCACGGTGCGCCTGTATCCATCCGATACCGAAGCTTATGTGCACGAACTGCAAACGCGCCAGCCGTCGGTCTATGTCATTCTGCGCCGCGTTGATGATCGGCCTAATGCGCCGCTCGATGTGGTGATGGTCACTGCATCCCCTTACGAGGCGCAGGACTACGCCGACTCCGGTGAAGAGCTGGTCGAAAAGGTCGTGATGCCCGCCCCTGTCTTGGCGTGGATCACTGATTTCGTTGAACAGCATCATACCGAAGAAGCCTTTATCAAGCGCCGCCGCGACCGTCAGAAGACGGACGGCGTGCAGGACGGCATCGGTGATCGCCGGATTGCGCAGACCACTGACGTTTACCGTGCGCCGACCCGGCACGAGGTGACGGAATGAGTCAGGAGCAATCCTTTTTCGCCCGCCGCCGTGCTGGCCTGAAAGCAGAGCGCGAAGCTGAACTCGTCGTTGTTCCAGAAGAGCCTGTTACGCCTGAGGAGGTCGAGCCTGACCTGTCAGAGATGTCGGATACCGATATTCTGGAAATGCTTGACCTGCCCGACCCGGACACTTTGCGCAAAGGCGACAACTTTGCCGCCTTCATGGCCAAAGCTGTCCCGATGCACCTGCGCAACCGCGCCCTGCGCAATCTGTGGCGGTCGGACCCGGTACTGGCCTGTCTGGACGGGCTGAACGATTACGACACCGACTATCTGACCGGATCGACCGGACAAGGCGTCATCAAGACAAGCTATCAGGTGGGCCGCGGGTTGCTGGCCCATGTGGAAAAGATGGCAGAAGAAGCCGCGGCCAAAGACGCTGCGGCCGAAGTTGCGGTGGCAGACGCTGAGGCCGACACGCAGGACCCGCTGCGCGAAGATGTCGCACCAGTTGTTGCGTCGGTTGCAAACGCCAGCGTTCCAACCGAAGACGTTAACGAAGATACGGCAGCGCAAGATGGTGTGGACGATGCAGATGATGCAGACGCCCCTGCCGCCCGTGCGCCGCGCCGCATGCGATTTGAATTCGGAGACCGTACATGACTGCTGACACCCTGCCCCGGATTGATGCAGAGGACCGCCTGCGCGCGGATCTGTACAATTTTCTGGGACTGATCCTGTCCGCCCCGCCGGAGCAGATGCTGCTAGACCAGACCGCCGGTCTGTCGGGCGATACGTCCGAACTGGGCCGCGCAATCGACCAACTGGCCGCCGTGGCAAAAGTGACCAAGCCCAAGGGCGTCATCACCGAATATAACGCGCTGTTCATTGGCCTTGGCCGGGGCGAATTGCTGCCCTACGCCAGCTACTACCTGACGGGTTTTCTGAACGAAAAGCCGCTGGCGCGTCTGCGCGGCGATATGGCGGCCCTGCGGATCGCAAGGTCCGACAATGTGTTCGAGCCTGAGGACAACATCGCATCCTTGATGGAGATGATGGGCGGCTTGATCGTTGGCCGCTTTGGCGCACCAGCGACGTTAAGCGTACAGAAAGATTTCTTCGCCAAGCATATCGGCCCATGGGCTGGTCACTTTTTTGGCGATCTGACCGCAGCCAAGGGTTCGGTCTTTTACGCAGGGGTTGGGGCCGTCGGCCAAGCCTTTATGACTATCGAAAAAGAAGCCTTTCGGCTTTCGAATGAAGAACAACACACAAACGGGCCAAATACCCGGCATCTGGGAGGATCGACATGACTGATGATACCAAAGGCACAAACCGCCGCGGTTTCCTGAAACTGGCAGGCACCGCCGCGCCGGCAGCCATTGTCGCCGCCGCAACAGCCGCACCAACCACCGCTGCGGCGAACCCGGTCGATCTGTCGTCCAGCGTCATGCAGGACACCGACCACACCCGCGCGTATTTCGCCAGCGCCCGTTTCTGATCAGATGCAACACCAGTCCGGTCCTGAAATGGGCCGCGGCTGAGGGAGGAAAACATGCTTCGTAAAAAGACAACATCGACCGCGTCAAGCCGTCCGGGCATCGTTGCCCGCGACGGGGCCAAGACCGTGAACCGCCGCAGCTTTCTGGCGGGCTCTGGTCTTGTCATCGGTGGTCTGACCGCCATCGCGGCCACGGGCGGCAGCGTCACCGCCGCCAGCGCGCAAACGCAGGCTAACACCAACGCCGAGATCATCAAATCCGTCTGCACCCACTGTTCCGTGGGTTGCACCGTGATTGCAGAGGTGCAGAACGGCGTTTGGACAGGTCAGGAACCCGGTTGGGACAGCCCGTTTAACCTTGGCGCGCATTGCGCAAAAGGTGCTGCGGTGCGTGAACACGCCCACGGCGAGCGTCGCCTGAAGTACCCGATGAAGAAAGTCGGCGGTAACTGGGAACGCATCAGCTGGGAGACGGCGATCAACGAGATCGGCGACGGCATGATGAAAATCAAGGAAGAGTCCGGTCCGGATTCTGTCTATTGGTTGGGCTCCGCCAAGCACAACAACGAGCAGGCCTATCTGTTCCGTAAGTTCGCCGCCTATTGGGGCACGAACAACGTCGACCACCAGGCGCGGATCTGCCACTCGACCACCGTTGCTGGCGTCGCGAACACATGGGGCTACGGCGCCATGACCAACAGCTACAACGACATCCACAATTCCAAAGCCATCCTGATCATCGGCGGCAACCCTGCAGAGGCGCACCCCGTGTCGCTGCTGCACGTGCTGAAGGCCAAGGAAGAGAACAACGCGCCGCTGATCGTTTGCGATCCACGCTTTACCCGCACCGCCGCCCACGCGGATGAATTCGTGCGGATGCGGCCCGGTTCGGACGTGGCCCTAGTCTGGGGCATCCTGTGGCACATCTTTGAAAACAAGTGGGAAGACACTGAATTCATCCGCCAGCGCGTCTGGGGCATGGATCAAATTCGCACAGAAGTTGCCAGCTGGAATCCCGACGAAGTCGAGCGCGTCACCGGCGTCCCCGGCGAGCAGCTAGAGCGCGTTGCAAAGACGCTGGCCAACAACCGTCCCGGCACCCTGATCTGGTGCATGGGCGGCACGCAGCACTCTAACGGTAACAACAACACCCGCGCATACTGCATCCTGCAGCTGGCACTGGGGAACATGGGCACCGCCGGCGGCGGTACCAACATCTTCCGCGGCCACGACAACGTGCAAGGCGCGACCGACCTTGGCGTGCTGGCCGACACTCTGCCCGGCTATTACGGCCTGACACCGGGTGCTTGGGCGCATTGGGCACGGGTCTGGGACGAAGATCTGGACTGGCTCAAGGGCAACTTCTCTGACGCGACCTATGACGAAACCAGCATGATGAACCTGACCGGTATTCCCGTCAGCCGCTGGATCGACGGTGTCCTGGAAGATGCTGATAACATTGACCAACCTGCCAACACCCGCGCGATGGTATTCTGGGGCCACGCCCCAAACAGCCAGACGCGGATGAAGGAAATGAAGACGGCAATGGAAAAGCTGGACATGCTGGTCGTCGTTGACCCGTATCCCACCGTTTCTGCCGTCATGAACGACCGCACCGATGGCGTGTACCTGCTGCCCGCCACGACGCAGTTCGAAACCCGCGGCTCTGTCACCGCGTCGAACCGGTCGCTGCAGTGGCGCGACAAAGTGGTCGAGCCTCTGTTCGAATCCAAGGTCGACCACACGATCATGAAGCTGTTCGCAGACAAGTTCGGGTTCACCGATCGTCTGTTCCGCAACATCGCGATCGACGGCGACGAGCCGAACATCGAAGACATCACCCGCGAGTTTAACCGCGGCATGTGGACAGTCGGCTATACCGCCCAATCGCCAGAGCGCATGAAAATGCACATGGCAAACCAGCACACATTCGACCGCACAACGCTGCGCGCGAATGGTGGCCCGGCCGACGGCGATTTCTACGGCATGCCATGGCCAGCTTGGGGTACGCCCGAAATGAACCACCCCGGTTCGGCGAACCTGTATGACACGTCGCTGTCCGTGGCCGAAGGCGGCCTGCCGTTCCGCGCCCGTTACGGTGTGGAACGTAACGGCGACAACCTGCTTGCCGAAGGCAGCTTTACTGTCGGGTCCGAAATTCAGGACGGTTACCCTGAATTCACCATGGCGATGCTGATCGAACTGGGTTGGGACAAAGATCTGACCGCCTACGAGCGGAACATGATCGAATGGGTCGCGGGCTTCCGTGACACCCGTCCGGGCACCGAAGAAGTCGGCGAGACAAGCCAGACCGGAGAGATCCCGTCCGATTACGTCGACAATGTCGGCGGCGTGAACTGGAAGACCGACCTGTCGGGCGGCATCCAGCGCGTTGCGATCCTGCATGGCTGCGCCCCTTACGGCAACGCCAAGGCCCGCTGCGTCGTCTGGACCTTCCCCGATCCAGTCCCAATCCACCGCGAGCCGCTGTACACCGCGCGCCGCGATCTGGTTGCCGACTATCCGACCTATGAAGACAAGAAGTTCTGGCGTCTGCCCACGATGTATAAGTCCATTCAGGAAAACGACTTTTCCGAAGGCTTCCCCATCGTGCTGACCTCTGGCCGGCTTGTTGAATACGAAGGTGGCGGCGATGAAACCCGGTCCAACCCTTGGTTGGCCGAGCTTCAGCAGAACATGTTTGTCGAAATCAACCCGCGCGACGCCAACAACCTTGGTGTGCGCGACGGCAAAGATGTCTGGGTCGAAGGTCCTGAGGGCGGCAAGGTCAAAGTTATGGCCATGGTCACCGAACGGGTCGGCGAAGGCGTAGCCTTTATGCCGTTCCACTTTGGCGGCGTCAGCGAAGGCGTTGATCTGCGGGACAAATATCCCGAAGGTGCAGACCCCATCGTGCTGGGCGAATCCACAAACACAGCGCAGACATACGGCTACGACTCGGTGACCCAAATGCAGGAAACCAAAGCCACCCTCTGCAAAATCAGCGTAGCGTAAGGAGCACTATATATGGCACGCGCAAAATTTCTCTGCGACGCTGAACGCTGCATCGAATGCAACGCCTGCGTTACCGCCTGTAAAAACGAGCATGAGGTGCCTTGGGGCATCAACCGCCGGAAAGTTGTGACCATTCAGGACGGCAAGCCGGGCGAACGCTCGATCTCTGTCGCCTGCATGCACTGCTCTGACGCGCCTTGCATGGCCGTCTGCCCGGTGGATTGCTTTTACCAGACCGACGACGGTGTGGTTCTGCACTCTAAGGACCTGTGCATCGGTTGCGGCTACTGCTTCTACGCCTGCCCATTTGGCGCGCCGCAGTACCCGCAGGCTGGCAACTTTGGTAGCCGCGGCAAGATGGACAAGTGTACCTTCTGCAACGGTGGCCCCGAAGAAAACCACTCTGAAGCAGAGTTCCAGAAGTACGGTCGCAACCGGATCGCCGAAGGCAAGCTGCCAATCTGCGCCGAGATGTGTTCCACCAAGGCACTGCTGGCCGGCGACGGCAATGTGGTGTCGGAAATCTATCGCGAACGCACCGTGGCCCGCGGCTTTGGCGCTGGCGCATGGGGTTGGGGCACGGCTTACGGCCTGAAAGGCCAGTAAGGTTTGTGCGGGGCGGCCAAGTGCCGCCCCTTTTCCCTTTGTGATCCAGACAGGAGCCTGCCCATGCTGCGCGCCCTCACTGCCCTTTTGCTGACGATCGGCCTGTCCGGGCCGGCGTTGGCGCAATACGTCGACCCCGATGTTCTGCAGGCCCCGGTCGCGGAGGGGGCAAGCGAAGCCGCCCCGCGCGCGTCCACCGGCGGGGCCACAACGCTAGAAGACATCCTTGCCCGCCAAAACGGCGAGGTTGTCGACGACAGCTATCGGTCCGAAAACCTTGGCCAAGATAAGCCAGTCTATCCAACCGATAGCCCGCTGTTCACACGCGGCGGCCCGTCCGATGCCGATCTGTGGCGCGCCATGCGCTATGACGAGGCGGACATCCGCACGCAAAACAACGGCCCCGCATCACATACGCTGATCCAAGATGGCGGCATGCGCTGGCTGGAATTCCGCAGCGGTCCCCTGCTGTTTTGGGGTGCCATCGGCCTTGGCGGCACGCTCGCCGTGCTGGCGCTGTTCTATTTGATCCGCGGCAAGGTAAAGCTCGATCACGCGCCGCAGGGCCGTTACATCGAACGTTTCAAAGCGATTGAGCGTTTCGCCCATTGGCTGCTGGCCGCGTCTTTTATCACGCTGGGTATCACCGGCTTGCTGTCACTGTTTGGCCGCAAGGTGTTCATCCCGATCTTTGGCCACGACGCTTTTGCGGCTGTGGCTGGCGTGACCAAGTGGGTTCACGACAACATCTCTTGGGCATTCATCATCGCGCTGGTCATGATCTTTGTGTTCTGGGTCGCGCATAACCTGCCGGACCGGACCGATATCAAGTGGATCCTGCGCGGCGGCGGCATGTTTGGCGGTGGTCATCCACCTGCGAAAAAGTTCAATGCCGGGCAAAAGCTGATCTTCTGGTCGGTGATCATCTTTGGCACCTCGATTTCCGTCTCTGGACTGTCGATGCTGTTTCCGTTCCAGATCAACCTGTTCGGGCACACCTTCGGCTTGCTCAATGATATCGGCGCGCCCGGTTGGTTCGGTCAAGGGCCCCTGCCCGTGAACCTTGCCCCGCAAGAGGAAATGCAGCTGGCGCAGCTTTGGCACGCCATTCTGGCGTTGGTCCTGACGGCGATCATCTTTGGCCACATCTATATCGGCACGCTCGGTATGGAAGGCGCGTTTGACGCGATGGGCAAAGGCGAAGTTGACGTCGAATGGGCACGCGAGCACCACTCGATCTGGGCCGCAGAGGTCGAGGCCGAGACAACACCACGGCGAAAGGTTTAAGCGATGAAGGTTTTCCTACTCTCTTGTGTCGCCGCCGTGGTTGTCATGGTTGGCTCGCATTTCATCCTGCGTGACGCGGTGCCTCTGTCCTCGCAAGAGGCTTATACCGTGGGTAGCAGCGTGCGTGTCGGCGATGCAGATAGCGTCACAACCAAAATCGACTGACGCCAGTTCAAACCTATAAAAACAGGCGCGGCACCCATCGGTGCCGCGCCTGTTTTGCATTTAGCGCCCGATCTATTTGCGGTATACCGACGTATACCGCCTTCCCGAACGCTAAGTTTTCCGCTAGGAGGAGTGCAATCGCAACGTGCCAACCGGAGACATCATGTCCAAGATTAAGGTAGCTAACCCGATCGTCGAACTCGACGGCGACGAAATGACCCGCATCATCTGGGATTTCATCAAGCAAAAGCTGATCCTGCCCTATCTGGACGTGGATCTGCTGTACTACGACCTGAGCATGGAAGAGCGTGATCGCACCGACGACCAGATCACCATCGACGCTGCCCACAAAATCGCCGAAGTCGGCGTTGGCGTGAAATGCGCGACCATCACCCCAGACGAGCAGCGCGTCGAAGAATTCGGCCTGAAGAAGATGTGGCGCAGCCCGAACGGCACGATCCGCAACATCCTTGGCGGCGTCATCTTCCGCGAGCCGATCATCTGCAAAAACGTGCCCCGCCTTGTACCCGGCTGGACCCAGCCGATCATCGTTGGCCGTCACGCCTTTGGTGACCAGTACAAAGCCACCGACTTCCGCTTTCCCGGCAAGGGCAAGCTGACGATCAAGTTCGTCGGCGACGACGGCCAGACGATTGAACACGAAGTGTTCGACGCACCCGCCGCCGGTGTCGCGATGGCGATGTACAACCTGGACGAATCGATCCGCGACTTTGCCCGCGCCTCGATGAACTATGGCCTTAAGCGCGGCTATCCGGTGTACCTGTCCACCAAGAACACGATCCTCAAGGCCTATGACGGCCGCTTCAAGGACATCTTCCAAGAGATCTTTGACGCCGAGTTCGAGGACAAGTTCAAGGCCGCTGGCATCACTTACGAGCACCGCCTGATCGACGACATGGTCGCGGCCTCCATGAAGTGGTCCGGTGGCTACGTCTGGGCCTGCAAAAACTACGACGGCGACGTGCAGTCCGACACTGTGGCACAGGGCTTCGGCTCGCTTGGCCTGATGACGTCCCAGCTGATGACCCCCGATGGCAAAATCGTCGAGGCAGAAGCCGCCCACGGCACCGTGACCCGTCACTACCGTCAGCACCAGGCTGGCAAGGCGACGTCCACGAACTCTATCGCGTCGATCTTTGCATGGACCGGCGGCATCAAGCACCGCGCCAAGCTGGACGACAACGCACAGCTGATGGCCTTCGCCGAGACGCTGGAAAAAGTCGTCGTGGATACGGTCGAATCTGGCCAGATGACCAAAGACCTGGCCCTGCTGGTTGGCCCGGACCAAAAGTGGCTGACGACCGAAGGCTTCCTTGATGCCGTCGATCAGAACCTGCAAAAAGCGATGTAAGCTTAAATTACAGGCATGACCCACCGGTTATGCTGACGTGGCGGCCGTTCCTGATAGGAGCGGCCGTTTTCGTCTAGACAGGTCAACTTTGCTGTCCTATCGGCAAGACATGTCACCAGCCAACAAACACTCCCTCCTCGAAGATGCGCAAGGCATGGGCCTTGGCGTGTTCCTATGTGCCTTGGGTCTTGCGATCCTGACCTCTGCGGGGTTGATCACAGGCCAGACGGCGGGCGTCGCGGTGATCATCGCCTATCTGACCGGTTGGTCCTTTGGCGTTGTTTTCTTTGTCATCAACATCCCGTTTTATGTGCTGGCATGGTACCGGCTGGGCCGCGCCTTCACGATCAAATCGCTTATCTCGGTCACGGCGCTCTCGGTCATGACGACCTTGATCCCCCGCGGCATGACGTTTGAAGTCCTGAACCCCGCCTTCGCCGCCGTCACCTTTGGCGCGATTACCGGACTGGGTCTGCTGGCGCTGTTTCGTCACAACGGCAGCCTTGGCGGCTTGGGCGTGGTCGCATTGCTGGTGCAGGACACGACCCGTTTCAAGGCGGGCTATGTGCAGCTGGCAGTCGACGCCGTGATCTTTACCGGAGCGTTGTTCCTGTTCCCCGCGACCATCGTGATGTGGTCACTGCTGGGCGCGGTTGTGCTGAACCTGATCATCACCTTCAACCACCGCCGCGACCGTTATATCGCCACCTGAACGCAGGTGTCAGACGCCCAGCGAACCCGGCCTTCTGTCCCACATAGGTGGCTTTGGAAACGGTTGCTTAGCGAACGTCTTGTTCAGCTTAAACCGGCGGACATTATCGCGGGAACACCGGCCTTCTCGACACCCTCGATTTTGGGCCGCATACAGATGCATCAGGCAAATGTTGCGAAGTGGATCGAAAATGACCGGCGAGACTAATTTGGACGAACTCGTTAGGTCCATGTCGGCCGTCCTTGTTGAAGGCTTGTATGTTTTCGTGACCGCTCAGCACGATCAAAAGCTGGACGGCATTAAGCCGCGTATGACCTTCAGAGAAGCAGAAGGAACCACCTATATCCTTCTAAAGTCCGAGGCAGAAACGCATGGGCTCTCTTACGAATTTCCATGCCGGATGATCACGCTCAATATTCATTCGTCCCTAGAGGCTGTCGGCTTTATGGCGCGCATTGCGACGGAACTTGCAAAGCATGACATGGGCGTAAATCCAGTCTCTGGCTACTTCCACGATCATCTCTTTGTGCCCGATGGACGTCAGGACGACGCGATGAAGGTGCTAAACGAAATGGCAAATAACTAGACTCGTCGCGTGATTGCTGGCTTCGCCGTCAACCAAACCCTCTGCTTTGTTAAGCCAAACGTCAGGTTCAAGGCCAGCGACACAGACGTTTCGCGGCTCGTTCCTCGGCGTCGCGCGAATTGACAAGCCAAGCCCGCCGCGCGATGCCTAGCCGATGCCATATCATTACATCGCCCTGCTGATCGCCATCGTCGCTGAAACCATCGGCACTATGGCACTGCAAGCCAGCCAGCAATTTACCAAGCCCCTGCCCGCCGTGATTACTGTCGTGTTCTATGGCGCGTCGTTCTATTTCATGGCGCAGGCGCTGCGGGTCATGCCCGTGGGCGTCGTCTATGCGATCTGGTCCGGCCTTGGCATCGTGCTGATCGCTGGCTTTGGTTTTGTGATCTTTGACCAGCGCCTAGATGTGCCCGCGATGATCGGACTTAGCTTGATTATCACAGGAATTGTGGTCATCCAGCTTTACTCTACCGCGTCACCGCACTAAGGGACTAGCCTTTGCTGCATATGCATTGTATTCGCGCGGCAACTCCGGACAAAGGCTGATATCATGGACATTCGCAATATTGCGATCATCGCGCACGTTGACCACGGCAAAACCACGTTGGTGGACGAGCTTCTGAAGCAATCGGGCGTTTACCGCGAAAACGAGGCGACGACCGAACGCGCCATGGACAGCAACGATATCGAGCGCGAGCGCGGTATCACCATTCTGGCCAAATGTACCTCGGTCGAGTGGAAAGGCACGCGCATCAACATCGTTGACACGCCCGGCCACGCCGACTTTGGCGGCGAAGTCGAACGCATCCTGTCGATGGTCGACGGCGTTGTGCTGCTGGTTGACGCGGCCGAAGGCCCGATGCCACAGACGAAATTCGTGCTCTCCAAGGCGCTGGCACTGGGCCTGAACCCCATCGTCGTCGTGAACAAAGTCGACAAGGCCGACGGCGAGCCTGATCAGGCTGTCGACAACGTGTTCGACCTGTTCGCTGCATTGGAAGCCAACGACCAACAGCTTGATTTCCCAGTGATGTTCGCCTCTGGCCGTGCTGGCTGGTGCGACAACGAACTGGACGGCCCACGCGAAAACCTTGATGCGCTGTTCGACATGGTCCTCAAGCACGTCCCGATGCCCGCCCAGATTTCCCGCCGCGAAGAGCCGTTCCAGATGCTGGCAACGACCCTGTCCGCTGACCCCTTCATCGGCCGCATCCTGACCGGCCGCGTCGAGGCTGGTACGCTGCGCGCAGGCGAAACCGTCAAGGCGCTGTCGCGCAATGGCACCAAGATCGAACAGTTCCGCGTGTCCAAGATCCTCGCGTTCCGTGGCCTGTCCCAGACCGCGATTGACGTGGCAGAAGCTGGCGACATCGTCACGCTGGCCGGTATGACCAAGGCAACCGTGGCTGACACGATCTGCGATCTGTCCATCGACACCGCGATCCCTGCCCAGCCCATCGACCCGCCCACCATCACCGTGACCTTTGGCATCAACGATTCGCCACTGGCTGGTAAGGACGGCAAAAAAGTGCAGTCCCGCGTCATTCGTGACCGCCTGATGAAAGAGGCTGAAGTCAACGTCGCAATCAAAATCGCCGACACCGAAAAAGGCGACGCCTTCGAGGTCTCTGGCCGCGGCGAATTGCAGATGGGCGTTCTGATCGAGAACATGCGCCGCGAAGGTTTCGAGCTTTCGATCTCTCGCCCGCAGGTTATCTACAAAACCATCGATGGCGTCCGGATGGAGCCAATCGAGGAAGCGACAATCGACGTTGATGACGAGTACACCGGCGCCGTCGTCGAAAAGCTGACAGGCCCCCGCAAAGGTGAGCTGGTCGAGATGAAGCCAGCTGGCGCAGGCAAGACCCGCATCATCGCCCACGTCCCGTCGCGCGGCCTGATCGGCTACCACGGCGAATTCCTGACCGACACCCGCGGCTCTGGCATCCTGAACCGCTTGTTCCACGGCTGGGCCCCTTACAAGGGCAAGATCCAAGGCCGCCGTCAGGGCGTTCTAATCTCGATGGAAAATGGCACCTCGGTTGCCTTCGCTTTGTGGAAGCTGGAAGACCGCGGCAAGTTCTTCATCGGCGCACAGGAAGCGGTCTATCAGGGCATGATCATTGGCGAACATTCGCGCGATAACGATCTGGAAGTGAACCCGCTCAAGGGCAAGCAGCTGACCAACGTCCGCGCCTCCGGCACAGACGAAGCGGTCCGCTTGACGACCCCCGTCACGATGTCGCTAGAGCAGGCCATCGCCTATATCGACGATGACGAGCTGGTCGAAGTCACGCCAAACGCGATCCGCCTGCGTAAGCGCTACCTTGATCCGCACGAGCGTAAGCGGAACGCAAAGTCTGCCTAAACACATAAAAAGGCCCGCTCCGACATCGGAGCGGGCCTTTTTGTCTCTAACGTCTTCTTCTGGTCAAAAATACCTCGGGGGGCGTCGCGCAGCGACGGGGGGCTGGCCCCCCCCTCTGACCGATATTATGTAAAAATACGTCGCCCTCAGCCCGCCGCGACCGTATCCCCGACCCGCAGTATTCCGCCCTGCACGACAGAGGCATACCAGCCGCCATGCCCGCGCACGGCGTTATAGCCGCCGGGACCAAAGGTTTCCTCCATCCGGCTGCACGGCGGACAGGGTCCTTCGATCAGCAAGGTAACCTCGCCGATCCGCACCGCACCCTTGCGCAGGGCGGCTAGGTTAATGCCTGAAATGACTAAATTACGCCGCAGGTCAGCGGCTGCAACATCATCGCGCCCGATCAAGGCAGCGATGACGGGCAAATGCTCTGCCTGTATCAGCGTCACCGCGCGCTTGCCGGGGCGGCCGCGATCGCCATCAAGGCCAGCCTCAGTCACTATGGCACGCAACGTGCTCTCGACGTCGCCCCGCCGTGCGGCACGCAGGCCGATCCAGTCCAGATGCCCCGCCTGCGCATGACGGGACATCATAGCGCCAAGTGCGCCTTTCAAAGCTCTTCGATGATGCTCAATTCACGCTGCGCCGCGCCTTTGGCGTGACCCAGTGCTTCTTGGTAGGCATCAGAATAATAGCAATCATGCGCCGCCTGCATCGACGGAAACCGCGCGACGACATTACGCGGACGGTCTGGCCCTTCGAGCGTCTCATAGGCCCCGCCACGCGCCAGAAAGACGCCGCCGTGGTCCGCAATCGCGCCCGTCGCGAGGGCTGCGTATTTCGCGTAGGAATCGTTATCCGTCACGGTGACGTGGGCCACCCAAAGCGCTGTTTTCATGCCAATTTCTCCATCACTGCACGTGCTGCCGCGATGGCAGCCTCTGCATTTTCAATCGAAGCACCGCCGCCCTGCGCCATATCGGCACGGCCGCCGCCGCCTTTACCGCCCAGCTCTGCCACGGCGGCCCGCAGCAGGTCCACGGCGGACAAACGGTCCGTCAGATCCGCCGTCACGCCCGCCGCAACGGCCGCTTTGCCGCCCGCTTCGGCGATCAGCAGCACGGCGCCAGAGCCCATGCGCTGCTTCATATCGTCGATCAGCGCGGGCAAGTCCTTGCCCGTGACGCCTTGCATCACCTGACCTTGAAACGCGATGCCATTTACCTGCTCGGCGCTGGTATCCGCGCCGCCGCCGCCCATCGCCAAATCGCGGCGCAATTGCGCGACCTCGTTTGCCAGCGCTTTACGTTCATCCATCAGGCTGCGGACGCGGTCTGCAACCTCTGCCGCAGGCGCTTTCAGCGTCGCTGCCACTTGGCTCAGCACCGCATCCTGCGCGCGCAGGTGATCCAGCGCCGCCTGCCCGGTCAGCGCCTCGATCCGGCGCACACCAGCGCTAGAGGCACTGTCGCCCAGCACCACGAACGCGCCAATTTGGCCCAGCTGGCGCACATGGGTGCCGCCGCACAGTTCCAGCGAATAGGTCTGACCATCCGCGCCTTTGCCGCTGCCGGGCTTGCGCCCCATCGACACGACACGCACTTCGTCGCCGTATTTTTCGCCAAACAAAGCCTGCGCGCCAAGGGCGCGGGCGTCGTCCGGGGTCATGATCCGCGTCTCGACCGGAGTGTTCTGCCGGATCATCGCATTGACCTCCAGCTCCACGTTGCGCAGATCATCCACCGACACCGCCGCGTTGTGACTAAAGTCGAACCGTAACCGATCCGGTGCGTTCAGCGATCCACGCTGGGCAATGTGATCGCCAAGCGTCTCGCGCAGCGCCTCGTTCAGCAGGTGCGTCGCGGAATGGTTCGCCTGCACATCACCGCGGCGATCCGTATCGACCTGCAGCTGTGCGCCCTGCCCAGTGCTGATTTCACCCATCGTGACCTGCGCGATGTGGATGAAGACACCCGCCACCTTTTTGGTGTCGGTGATCTGCGCCATGCCGGTTTCCGTCTTGATCGTCCCAGCATCGCCAACCTGACCGCCAGACTCCGCATAGAACGGCGTCTGGTTCAGCACGATCTGCACCGCGCCTTTGGCGGTGGACGCGACTGCACCGTCCACGACAAGGGCCTGAATTTGGCCTTCAGCCGTCAGCGTGTCGTAGCCTAGAAAATCGGTCAGGCCCTTGGACTCCGCCAGATCAAACCAGACGGAAGCATCGGCCGCCTCGCCCGTGCCGGACCAAGCTGCGCGCGCCTTTTGCTTTTGCTCGGCCATCGCGCTGTCGAACCCATCGGTGTTCACGCCGCGGCCCTGTTCGCGCAGGGCGTCCTGCGTCAGATCCAGCGGGAAGCCGTAGGTGTCATAAAGCTTGAACGCCGCCTCGCCGGGCAGGTTTTCACCGTCGCCAAGGCGCGAGACTTCGTCGTCGAGCAGCTTCAGACCCCGGTCAAGGGTCTGGCGGAAGCGGACTTCTTCGTTCTTCAGCGTCTCTTCGATCAGGGTGCGGGCTTGGCCAAGTTCCGGATAAGCCGCGCCCATTTCTTGCACCAGCGCCGGCACCAAACGGTGCATCAGCGGATCCTGCGCACCTAGCTGGTGCGCATGGCGCATGGCGCGGCGCATGATGCGGCGCAGCACATAGCCGCGACCGTCGTTGGACGGCATCACGCCGTCAGCGATCAGGAACGACGTCGCGCGCAAATGGTCGGCGATGACGCGGTGGTGCACTTTGCCGGGACCGTCGGGATCGCTGCTGGTGGCATGGGCGGACGCCTCAATCAGGGACCGCATCAGGTCGGTGTCATAGTTGTCGTGCTTGCCCTGCAGCAGCGCGCCGATCCGCTCTAGCCCCATGCCGGTGTCGATGGACTGCATATCAAGGGGGCGCATGGTGCCATCCTCGAACTGCTCGTTCTGCATGAACACAAGGTTCCAGATCTCGATAAACCGGTCGCCATCTTCCTCGGCAGAGCCCGGAGGGCCGCCCCAGATTTTGTCGCCGTGGTCGTAGAAAATTTCGGTGCAAGGGCCGCAAGGACCCGTCGGCCCCATCCGCCAAAAGTTGTCGTCAGTCGGGATACGGATGATCCGGTCGTCACTGATGCCAGCGACCTTTTTCCAGATCGCCGCGGCCTCGTCATCGGTGTGGTAGACGGTGACCAGCAGCTTGTCCTTGTTCAGGCCAAAATCCTTAGTCAGCAGTTCCCACGCAAAGGCGATGGCGTCGTCCTTGAAATAATCGCCAAAGCTAAAATTTCCCAGCATTTCAAAGAAGGTATGGTGCCGCGCGGTATAACCGACGTTGTCCAGATCGTTGTGCTTGCCGCCGGCACGCACGCATTTCTGCGCAGATGTCGCCCGGTTATAATCGCGCGTTTCAACGCCCGTGAACAGGTTCTTAAACTGAACCATGCCAGAGTTGGCGAACATCAAAGTCGGGTCGTTGCGCGGCACGAGCGGGCTAGAGGCGACGACCTCGTGCCCGTTGCGACCGTAGAAGTTCAGAAATGTCGAACGGATATCGGAAAGAGAGGTCATATCAGGGCCTTCAATGCAGTGGTTTGGGATGAAATAGACCCCTAGCGCCGCACCGTAAAGCGATAACGAAAAAGGGTGCAGCCTGCGCCGCACCCTTTCCCGGATATTGTCCGCGCATCGCTGCGCGTCAGGCGTTTCTGGTGTCGCCCCGCACCGTTCGAAGTAGCTTACATTTCAACCAGATCGTCGTCTGATCCAGAATCGTTATCCGACATCGCGAAGTCCAAGCCATGAGCCGCGCGAATTTTGTCTTCAATTTCGATCGCGGCTGCAGGGTTATCCTTCAGGAACTGCTTAGAGTTCTCGCGGCCCTGCCCCATACGCTCGTCGCCGTAGCTAAACCAAGCGCCGGACTTTTCGACGACGCCAGCTTTCACGCCCAGATCCAGCAGCTCGCCATTTTTGGAAATGCCTTCGCCATACATGATGTCGAATTCGACCTGCTTGAACGGCGGCGCAACTTTGTTCTTAACAACCTTCACGCGGGTCTGGTTGCCCACAACCTCGTCCCGGTCCTTGATCGAACCGATGCGGCGGATGTCCAAACGCACGGAGGCGTAGAACTTCAGCGCATTTCCGCCTGTCGTCGTCTCGGGCGAGCCGAACATGACGCCGATCTTCATCCGAATCTGGTTAATGAAGATCACCATACAGCCGGAGCGGTTGATCGAACCGGTCAGCTTGCGCATCGCTTGGGACATCAGGCGGGCGTGCACGCCAACGCTGCTATCGCCCATATCGCCTTCGATTTCCGACTTCGGTGTCAGAGCGGCGACGGAGTCGATCACCACCAAGCTGACCGCGCCAGAGCGGACCAGTGTGTCAACAATCTCAAGCGCTTGCTCGCCGGTGTCGGGCTGCGAAATCAGCAGCTCGTCCAGGTTGACGCCTAGCTTCTTCGCATAGGCCGGATCAAAGGCGTGTTCCGCATCAACAAAGGCGCAAACGCCGCCTTTTTTCTGCTCTTCCGCGATGGAATGCAGGGTCAGCGTCGTCTTACCCGATGATTCCGGACCATAAATTTCAATGATGCGGCCTTTGGGCAGGCCACCAATGCCAAGCGCGATATCCAGCCCAAGCGATCCAGTGCTGGTCGCTTCGATGTCGCGCATCTGGTTTTGGCCGCCAAGGGTCATGATGGACCCCTTGCCGAATTGACGTTCGATTTGCGCCAGCGCGCTTTCCAGCGCCTTTTGCTTGTCGGCGGTTTTCTTGTCAGTCATTTTCAGAAGTTCTGCCGTTGCCATGTCAGTCGCGTCCTTATGTCATGCCCGGTGGGGGGGCCGCAATCGCCGGTATGTGTTCTTGATCTGTTCTTAACGCTTTATATGAGACCAAAGCGAGAACATTTCAACTCATTTCTTAACCAAATTAAACCTGCACCCAGAGTGGTTAAAAATTTGTGCATGAATTAGGGTCTGCCCAAGAATAGCGAAACGGAGCCGCCATGCTGGTCTTTTGGAAAGAAAACTTGGTCTTTTTGGCCGTGCCAAAAACCGGCACCACCGCGATCGAGGGCGCGCTTGGCCCCAAGGCCGCGATGGTCCTGCGCGATCCGCCGACCATCAAGCATGCGCCAATTTACCGCTATCGCCGGTTTCTGAAACCGTTCTTTGTCCAGGCGGGCGGGCAAGAACCAGAAACGATGGCCGTCGTGCGTGATCCCATCGACTGGCTGGGCAGCTGGTATCGCTACCGCGCGCGCGCCGATCTGGACGGGCATCCGAACAGCACCAAAGACGTCAGCTTTGACGAATTCGTGCTGGAATACGTGAAGGGCAAGCCTGAACCCTTTGCCAATGTCGGCAGTCAGGCAAAGTTTGTCTGCGACGGCGAAGGCCAGATCGCGGTCGATCACCTGTTCGCCTACGAGGACCAGGATCGCCTGATTGCGTTTTTAGAACAACGGCTTGACGTGACCTTGACGCTGCCCCGCCTCAATGTCTCGCCCCCGCGCGCGGCGGTGCTTAGCCCCGCGGTAGAGGCAAAGCTGCGCGACAAGCGGGCGGCGGAGTTTGAGGTTTGGCAGGCTGCGCGTCAGTCGTCCTGATCGTTTGGATCGTCCGGCAGCGGTCCTTTGAAACCGGTCGCGACGACGAACTTTTCCGAACTGTCAGACCGCGATGCAGGCGGTTTGACGTTCGACACTTTCTCGAATCGCGATTTCAGAAGCTTTTGCAAATTGCCTTCTGCCCCGCCCGCCAAAACCTTGGCGACAAAGGTGCCGCCCGGCGTCAGCACGTCGAAGGAAAAATAAGCCGCCGCTTCGCACAGCGCGATGATTTTCAAGTGGTCGGTCTGCTTGTGGCCCGACGCAGAGGCCGCCATGTCGGACATCACCACATCGGCTTGGCCATCCAGCCACGACATCACCAACTGGTCGGCACCGTCATCCAGAAAATCAAGCTGGTGAATTTCAGCGCCAGCAATCGGCTCGACCTCTTGCAGATCGACGCCCAGCACGCGGCCCACGGCCTTTGACGTCCGCTCGCCCAAGGCGTTCACGCGGCGCACCGCGACTTGGCACCAGCCGCCGGGCGCACAGCCCAAATCGACCACGCGCGCGCCGGGGATAAGGAAGCGATATTTATCGTCAAGTTCCAAGATCTTGAACGCCGCCCGGCCGCGATAGCCTTCGATCTTGGCTTTCTTCACGTAGGGGTCGTTCAACTGCCGCTGCAGCCAACGCGTAGAGGACAAAGAGCGGCCCCGCGCGGTCTTGACCTTGACCGTCAGATCCCGCTGTCCGCGGCCCGATGAATTTTTGCTGGGTGTCTTTGCCATGTTCGTTTCTTCTCAATTCCTACCGTTTGCCACCGGAAGACCTTTCACTTGAAACGTCTTCATCTGCGATTTTTCGCACGAAAAATCGGCCGGCTCTCAATACGGCGCGTCTTCTAGTACCCCATCTGCCGACATCTGGGCATAAAGCAACCCCTCGCGCAGGCCCCGGTCCGCCACAGACAGGCGATCCGTGGGCCAAAGCCGCATCAAAGCCTGCAAAATCGCAGCCCCCGACATGATCAAGGCCTGCCGGTCGCGCCCAATGCGCGGATCACTGCGCCGGCCCAGCGGGCCAAGCGTCAGGTAATTGCGAATCACAGTGTCGATCTGGTCCGTCGTCATCCGCAGCCCGTCCACCTTGGTCCGGTCATACCGCTTCAGCCCCAGATGGGACGCCGCGACCGTCGTCACAGTGCCGCTGGTGCCGATGATCTGGAAATTCTCTCGCGCCTGCTCTGACCCATAGGGCGAAAAGTTCGCGAGGTTTTCCTCGAAGAACCAGCTCATCAGTGCAAAGCGCGCGGCGTCGTCTTCCACATCGGCGAACTGATCGCGCAAGGTGGCAACGCCAAGTGGTACGGAAATCCAGTCCACCACCTTGGCCGCGGCAAAGGGGCCGGGGTCGGCGGTAAAGCCCGCATGCAGCCGCATGATCGCGCGGGGACGCTCGCGCGCGGGGACATGGCTGATGTCAATCCAAACCAGTTCGGTCGAGCCGCCGCCGATATCGACGACCAGCAGCTGTTCGGTCTTGGTGCTGACCAGCGGCGCGCAGGAAATGACGGCAAGGCGCGCCTCTTCCTCTGGCTTGATGATCTCGAGCTTCAGACCCGTTTCGCGCCGCACCTGCGCCACGAAATTCGCGCCGTTGCGCGCACGGCGACACGCTTCGGTCGCCACAAGCCGCATATGCGTGACGTTGTGACGTTCCAGTTTTTGCTTACAGATCCGCATCGCCGCAATCGTGCGGTTCATCGACGCGCGAGACAGCTTTCCAGTGCTCTCTAACCCCTGCCCCAATTGGACGGATTTAGAGAAGCTGTCGACCACATGAAACTGGCTGCCCTTCGGTTGGGCAATCAGCATGCGGCAAGAGTTGGTCCCCAGATCGAGGGCCGCATAAAGCGTGGCCGGATCAGGAGATTGTGGCGCGGGGGTATCGACCGCTTTCGGGTACGCGCCCGCACCAAAGGGACGCTTGGGCGCCATAGTCACGCCCTCCATTTCGAGTTGCCACCACGCTATGCTGTTGGACGCATACTGGCAAGCGAAGCCTTTGCGTCATGAGGTCGCCTCACCATCATCATGCGGGATATGAGGGTGCGCGGCGCTGGCATCGCGGCGGGCCTTGGGCGATACCCGTCGCGCAAGTGCTGCGTTATGTCGAAAACCGACCAAGCGCCGCGCCGCGCGATGCTAGAAGCGATGAAACGCCGCACCCTGCGGAACAAGGATAACGAAACAATGCCCGACGTCACGATTATCTATTGGCGCGATATGCCTGCTCAGGTCATGGTCGGCCGCGGGCGCAAGGCCAGCAAAATTCAACTGCCAGAACGGTTTGAGCAAGCCATCGACCGCGCTGCGATGAAATCCGGTGCCGCAGGCACAGACGAATACCTGTCAGGTATGCGCCGGGGCGACCCTTATGCGCTGGACGGTGAAGACGCCGCCGTGGCGCAGGCCGAGGCCGCGCGCCTTGATGCGGAATTCACGCCAGATCGCCTGCGTGCCTTGATCGAAAACGACGGCTGGACGTGACCCAGCCGCCGCCCCCCTTGCCTCATCGCCTAAAGGAGACTGCCATGTCGCTAATGCCGTTCCTGCGTAAGAAACCCGCACCTAGCGCGGCACCGGATAGTCAGGTGGAGGCGTTCCTGAAGGATTATTCGATCGAGGTGATGCCGCGCACAGCGGAAAAGATCGTCGATTTTCAATCGCTTCTGCCCGCAGGGACACGTGTTTATATCGCCCATATCGACGGCACACCGATTGACGACATGGTTGCGACAGCCAAGCGGCTGGCCAATGACGGCTACAACGTCATGCCGCACTTTCCGGCACGCATCATCAAAGACCGCACCACCCTGACCGACTGGATCGCCCGCTACCGCGGCGAGGCCGGCGTCGATCAGGCGCTGCTGCTGGCGGGCGGCGTCACCCTGCCCCACGGCGACTTTGAAAACTCCATGCAGCTGCTGGAAAGCGGCGCTTTTGCTGATTTCAAACGCCTGCATGTTGCTGGCCACCCCGAGGGGAACCGCGATATCGACCCCGACGGCTCTGACGCAAATGTGACCGACGCGCTGCGCTGGAAGCAGCGGTTTAGCGACACGACGGACGCGCAGATGGCGCTGGCGACTCAGTTCTGCTTTGAAGCGGACCCGATCATCGCTTGGGCTGATGCGCTCAAAGACGCCGGCATCACCTTGCCGATCCATATCGGCATCGCTGGCCCTGCCAAGCTGCAAACCATGATCAAATTCGCCATGGCCTGCGGCGTTGGCCCATCCTTGCGCGTCTTGCAACGCCGCGCCATGGATGTGACCAAGCTGCTGCTGCCCTATAACCCGGACGAGGTCATCACGGCGCTTGCCGCCCACAAGGCCGCAAACCCCGATTTCAACGTGACCAACGTGCATTTCTTCCCGCTTGGCGGGATCAAGACCAACGCCCAATGGGCCATGGACAATGGTGGAGCCTCTGCCCGTCCGGCCAACCCGCAAAAGGACCCCGCATGACCCGTACAATCGTCGAATCCAAGACCAAGACCGCCATCATCGGCTTTGACCAGCCGTTCTGCGTCATCGGCGAACGCATCAACCCGACGGGGCGTAAGATTTTGGCCGCCGAGCTGGAGCAAGGCGACTATTCCCGGGTCGAGGCTGACGCCATCGCGCAGGTCGCCGCTGGGGCGACAATGCTGGACATCAACTCTGGCGCGGTTTTCACCAACAAAATGGCGACCGATCCGCGTTATGCCGACAATAACTTTGTCGAACCGATGCTGATGCCCGAACTGATCCGCCGCGTGCAGGCGATCGTCGATGTGCCGCTGTGCATCGACAGCTCTGTCCCTGGCGCGCTCGAGGCTGGCCTTGCCGCCTGTGAAGGGCGCCCGCTGCTGAACTCTGTCACCGGCGAAGAAGAGCGTCTGGAACTGGTGCTGCCGCTGGTCAAGAAATACAACGTGCCGGTCGTGGCGATTTCCAACGACGACACCGGTATTTCCGAAGACCCCGATGTCCGCTTTGCTGTCGCGAAAAAGATCGTCGAACGCGCCGCTGACTATGGCATCCCTGCCCATGACATCGTCGTTGACCCGCTGGTCATGCCGATTGGCGCGATGGGCACCGCTGGCCTGCAGGTTTTCACCCTCGTGCGCCGTCTGCGCGACGAACTGGGCGTGAACACGACCTGCGGCGCGTCCAACATCAGCTTTGGCCTGCCGAACCGCCACGGCATCAACAACGCGTTTTTGCCGATGGCGATGGCGACGGGCATGACCTCTGCCATTATGAACCCGGTCGCCCTGCCCGTCAGCCTAGCCAAGATCGAGGCGAAAAAGCTGGAACTGGCCGCCGCTGGTTTCATCGTGCCGGACGATATTGATCTGGAAATCTTTTGCCAGCTGACCGGGCTTGGGTCGATGAAATCCCGCGCCGGATCGGAAATGGAAGCGATCCGCGCCGCGAACTTCCTGACCGATAACGACCCGTCGGGTGGTGAATGGATCCGCTTTAACCGCGCTGTCGTCGCCCCCGGCGAAGGCCGCGCGCGGACAGGCCGCCGCAAGCGGAATTAAGTCGGTCTTTACCTTGTCGTGCTCAGATGCGGGTCATGAATATCATGACCCGCACAATCCCGCCCTTGAATTGGCTGGACCAAATCTTTGCTGCGAAAGCGGTCCAATCCGGCGGCGTCATCCGACGCAGATCGGACTGGATTACGCGCGAAATTGGCCGCGACAGGTTCGAAGCAGAGGTGCGGAGGCGCGGTTTCCACCTGATCGAAACCGGTCCCCACTTGATTGTCATCTGCCATTCCGGCGAAATTCGGCTGCTGTTCTAGCCAAATTTTCGCCTAAAATTTGGACTCTCCGATTTTTCGACGAAAAATCGGCTAGCGCGCATCTGTGCGATCCAGCGCCATGCAGGCCTGCCACGGCCCCAAATACAGCCAGCCGTCTTCGTTAATCGTGGCGCTGCCCAGCTCTTGCCCCACTGACCGCCAGTCGCCATCCGGCATGTGAAAACTGCTGGGGCTGTCAGAGACGTTGAACACGCAGAACAGCTTTTGCCCTTCGGTTTCCCGCGTGAAATAGATCACATCGCCGTCCGCTTTCAGCCCATCATGGCTGCCCACACGCAGGGCAGGATGATTGTGCCGGAACGCGATTGCCTTGCGGTAATGGTGCAAAATGGCGCTTGGGTCGTGTTCCTGCTTGTCAACGGCAAGGCTGCGGTGCGCCTCTGCAATTGGCAACCACGTGCGCGGCGCATTTGAAAAGCCGGCGTTTTGCGCGTCGGCGTCCCAGACCATCGGTGTGCGGCAGCCGTCGCGGCCTTTGAACTCTGGCCAGAATTCGATGCCGTAGGGGTCTTGTAGGTCCTCAAACCGCACCTCTGCCTCTGGCAGGCCCAGCTCTTCGCCTTGGTAAATGCAGACCGACCCACGCAGCGCCATGATCAACGTAATGAACATGCGCTGCGCCCCGGTGGACAACTGCCAGCGGCTGACATGGCGCACCACGTCGTGGTTGGAAAACGCCCAGCACGCCCAGCCATCGCCGGCGACGCGGTCCACGTCCTCCATCACCTCGACGATGCGGGCGGCGGTCGGCTGGGTGTTGGCCAGAAACTCGAAGGCATAGCACATGTGCATCAGATCGTCGCCGCGCGTATACTCGCCCAAAATCTCGAGCCCGCGCTGCGCATCGCCAACCTCGCCCACGGCGGCGGCACCGTAAGGCTTCATCTCGGCCCGTAATTTGCGCAGGAAATCAAGGTTTTCTGGCCGGTTCTTATCGTAAATATGCAGCTGGTGATTATAGGGGTTCACCGCCGGGGCGATGTTCGCGTTGCGCTGATCCTTGGGCAGCGGTGGGTTGTCCCGCAGTTCGGAATCGCAAGTGTAAAAGTTGATCGTATCTAGCCGGAAGCCGTCGACGCCCCGGTGCAGCCAGAACTGCGCGACCTCAAGCAAGGCATTCTGCACCGCCTCGGAGTGGAAATTCAAATCAGGCTGGCTGGTCAGAAAGTTGTGCTGGTAATACTGCTCGCGCCGCGGCGACCACTGCCAGCCGCTCCCGCCAAAGATCGACAGCCAGTTATTCGGCGGCGTGCCGTCCGGCTTGGGATCGGCCCAAACGTACCAGTCCGCTTTGTCGTTCGTGCGGTCCTGCACACTTTGCTGGAACCACGGATGCTGGTCGCTGGTATGGCTGAGCACCAGATCGATCAGCACACGAATGCCAAAGCGGTGTGCCGTATCGATCACCGCATCGAAATCAGCCAGCGTGCCAAACATCGGGTCCACGTCGCAATAATCGCTGACGTCGTAGCCGAAGTCCTTCATCGGGGATGTAAAGAACGGCGAAATCCAGATCGCATCCACGCCAAGCGACGCGATATAGGGAATGCGCCCCACGATCCCCAGCAAATCGCCGATCCCGTCGCCGTTGCTGTCCTGATAGCTGCGCGGATAGATCTGATAGATCACGGCCCCCCGCCACCAGTCGGGGTTCGCCACATTGTCGATCCTATGTCCGGTCATCATCACTATCCTTGTCTGGCTATGTCTTTTGCTAGCAACGCGCATGTTTAAACGCAACAAGCCACACGCGCCCGGCCTTGTCATTCGCGATAGCCTGCGTAAAAGTTACCGCTAACAGGAGGAGCCGCCATGAAACTGTCCCGGTCCGATTTCCCAGCAGGTTTTCTGTTCGGGGCCGCCACCGCTGCCTACCAGATCGAAGGGTCATCTTTCGGCGGCGCAGGTTCGACCCATTGGGACACCTTCGCCAAAGGCCCGGGCAATGTCGTGCGCGCAGAAGACGGCGCAATCGCCTGCGACCATTACCACCGCATGGACGCCGATCTGGACCTGCTCAAAGACGCAGGCATGGACGCCTACCGCTTTTGCACCAGCTGGGCGCGGGTGCTGCCCGAGGGGCGCGGCCAAGTGAACCAAGAGGGCCTCGATTTCTATGACCGCTTGGTCGATGGCTGCCTTGATCGCGGATTAAAGCCGTTCCAAACGCTGTATCACTGGGAAATGCCATCTGCTCTGGCGGACCTGGGCGGCTGGACCAACCCCGATGTCGCCGACTGGATGGCGGACTACGCCGAGGTGATCACCAACCGCATCGGCGACCGGGTCCATTCCATCGCGACCATCAATGAAAGCTGGTGCGTCGCCTACCTGTCCCACTTTCTGGGCCACCATGCCCCCGGCCTGCGCGACATCCGCGCCGCCGCCCGCGCCATGCATCACGTCAATAAGGCTCACGGCCGCACCATGACCCGCCTGCGCGATCTGGGCATGAAAAATTGCGGCATAGTCCTGAACTTCGAGGCGACAGAGGCGGCCACAGACAGCGCCGCCGACACCCGCGCGGCCGCAACGCAGGACGCCACCCACAACCGCTGGTTCATCGAGGCAATCACCAAGGGCACCTACCCTGCAGAGGCGCTGGTAGGGTTCGGCCCCCACCTGCCGCAAGGCTGGCAAGACGACATGGCCGAGATCAGCCAGCCGATCGATTTTCTAGGCGTCAACTACTACACCCGCGGACTTGTTGCCGCTGATCCGGATACGACCTGGCCCGCGACCAAACCCGTCACCGGCCCGCTGAATAAAACCCAGATGGGCTGGGAGGTTTATCCCGAAGGTCTGCAACGTACCCTGACCCGCATGGCCCGCGACTATGTCGGTGATCTGCCGATGTTTGTCACCGAAAACGGCATGGCGTGGCCAGACGAGGTGGGCACCGACGACGATGTGCGCATTGATTTTATCGACCGCCATATGCAAGCCATGCAGGCCGCGATCACCAGCGGCGCAAACTTGCAGGGCTTTTTCTATTGGTCGCTGCTCGACAACTATGAATGGGCCTTCGGTTACGAAAAACGCTTTGGTCTGGTGCATGTCGACTTCGACACGCTGGACCGCACGCCCAAAGCCTCTTATCACGCGCTGAAGTCCGCCATTGCCCCGCGAAAGAACGATGTATGACCTTGCCTGCTGCTAACTCCTATAATCTGGTCGCCGATATTGGCGGCACGAATACCCGGATCGCATTGGCCGAAGGCCGCACCGTGCTGGCCGACACAGTGCGCCGCTATCAAAACGTCGATTTTCCCGGACTTGAAAGCGTGATCCGCCAGTACGAGGCGGACTCCGGCGGTCTGGATCCCTACGCCGCTTGCGTCGCGGTCGCGGGTCCGGTGCGCGACGGTCAAGCATCGATGACCAATCTGGATTGGGTGATCGACAAAGACACGCTGGCGCGCGCAACCCGGTCACATACTGTGGCGATTCTGAATGATTTGCAGGCGCAGGGCCATGCGCTGGGGTTTCTGGCACCGCAGAACGTCCTGCCGATCCTGACCGGCCCCGAAGGTAACGAACACGCCGCCAAGCTGGTGATCGGCGTCGGCACCGGATTTAACGCGGCCCCCGTGTTTGACACCGAACATGGCCGCCTCGTCACCCCTTCGGAAAGCGGCCACGCCAACCTGCCGATCCGCACCGAACAAGAGCTGCGTTTGTGCCAATACGTGTCCAATGCGCATGGCTTTCCAGCGGTCGAGGACGTGCTGTCCGGCCGCGGGCTAGAGCGCGTCTATGCCTTCTTGGGTCAAGAGGCCGGCGATCCGCGTGAAGAGCGGGCGCATATGATCATGGCCGCCCTCGCCGATGGCCGCGATCCGCGCGCCGTTGAAGCAGCCCAGATTTTCACCCGCATTTTAGGCACGGTTGCTGGCAACCTGTCGCTCATTCAACTGCCGTTCGGCGGTGTTTACCTTGTCGGCGGCGTCGCACGCGCCTTTGCCCCCTACCTGACCCAGTTCGGCTTTGGTGAAGCGTTCCGCGACAAGGGCCGGTTTGCCGGGTTTATGGGCAATTTCGCGGTCTCTGTGATCGAAGACGATTACGCCGCCCTGACCGGCTCTGCCGCGCATTTGGTGTCGCTGGCGAACGCGGAATCTTAAATCAAGTCCGGCCACGTCAAAGACTGTTTTTAAAGCCTTCACCTTCCGCCTGATAGCAGGCGGAGGGTGCAGGCTTTTGGGCCTGAACGGCTAACTGTTAGGCCAGCTGTTCCTGCACCGTCGATGTCAGCTCGTTCAAAGAGAATGGCTTCGGCAAAAACACCGCATCCGGTATCCGTGCGCTTTCGTCAGAGAACGCGTCTTCGGAATACCCCGACACAAAAACAACCTTGGTGGCTGGACGCTCGATCAGCGCTTCTCTGACCCAGGTCGGGCCATCTTTGCCGGGCATGATCACGTCGGTCACAAAGATATCGACCTTCAGCTCTGGGTCAGCAAGCATCTCTAGCGCGCCTTCGGCACAATCCGCCTCCAGCACGGTATATCCGCGCAGACGCAGGGCGCGGGATGCAAAGGCACGCACCGGGGCCTCGTCCTCGACCAGCAGCACGACGCCATCACCTTGGCGCACCACTGTTGCGTGCTGCGGCGGCGGGATCAGCGATTTGTCAGCGACGGGCAGCGAATGACTTGGGAATAACAATTCAAATTCCGTGCCAACCCCCACCTCTGAATGCGCAAAGATATAGCCGCCAGTCTGCTTCACGATGCCATAAACCGTCGACAGCCCAAGGCCAGTTCCCTCTCCCGGGCGTTTGGTCGTCCAGAACGGCTCGAATATCTTGTCCAGACGATCGGCCGGAATACCGCAACCTTCGTCGATGACCCGCACGCAGACATATTCGCCCGCAGGCACGGTGACCCGGTCGCGGATCAGGGGCATGTCCAACACGCGATTATTGGTCTTGATCCCAATTTCGCCGCCCGACGGCATGGCATCGCGGGCATTGACGACAAGGTTCATCATGACCTGTTCCAACTGCCGCTTATCCGCCTTGATCGCGGCCAAATCAGGGTCGTGGTCCAGAATAAGTGTTACTTTTTCGCCAACAAGCCGGTTCAGCAGATGGGTTAGATCAGACAGCGTATCGCGCAAATCGATCCGCTCTGGTTGCAAGTTTTGCTTGCGCGAAAATGCCAAAAGCTGCCCCACAAGGCTTGCCGCGCGGTTCGCGTTTTGATGGATCTGGATTAAATCGCCATAGTCGTGATCGCCCTGATCGTGGCGTAGAAGCAGCAAGTCGCAGTGCCCTGAAATCGCAGTTAGCAGGTTATTGAAATCATGCGCGACGCCGCCAGCTAACTGACCAATGGCCTGCATTTTCTGGCTTTGCACGAACTGCGCCTCTAGCGTTTTCAGCTCTGTCACGTCGTTCAGCACCGCAATCAAATGGCGACCTTCCGGGCCATCGGCGGTGTTGAGGGTCACCTGCACAAATGTTTCTTGGTTGTCGCCGCGCCCGCGCAGAAATTGGCTGCCATTCCCGCCGCCGCCCGTCAAAGATTCACGCACCCAGTCCGCGACAGGGCGACCAAGGCCATCGAGCACGTCCTGCACCCGCCGCTCTTGTGTTGTGGTCAGTCCCAACAGCGAACGCGCTTCCCGGTTAGAGGCGGTGATGGTGCCGTCTTTTGCTATTTTAAGCAGTGGAACTGGCAAATCCTCAATTGCGTTCCAGCCCGCCGCCAGCGCAGGCGGGCAATCTTGCGATGGCGCGGTCCGTCCGCTGGGCAGCATATAAACCTCGCGCCGGCCAGCGGCCCCGTCAACCATTCCAACCAGCATCGTCACAACGCCAGAGGCGCTGCGGAAGTCGCGCAGTTGGCCGCTGGCCAATTGTTCAGGTCCAAAAATGTCGATCAGGGATTTCGGTCGATAACCCAATAGCTTGCGAAATGGTTCATTTAGATAAAGGATCGCGTCCGTGGGCCCCGCCGTCAGCATCGGCAAGGTCAGTGTATCACCGCCGCGCCCGTTGCCGCGGCTCGCTTTACCCAGATCATCTAGGCGCCAAAGCTGCTTGTCGTCGCCTAAGTTCACCAGCGACAGGCGGAACTGACCCGTGCGCGTTATGATATCTTCGCGCGCGGCGCCGGTTGCGGTGGCGCGGTTTTGCAGGCGGAACAATACCGCCTCTGGATTAGCCAGAAGGCGGCTAAATGCCGTCGCCAGATGCCCATCAGAGATTTCGCCAAAGCGTTCCACCGCCACCGGGTTCGCGTAGACGATATCGCCGTCTGAATCCGTTAAATAAGCGACATCAACATCATGCCCGAGCAAAGCAATAATCGCCTCTTGCGATGATGTACCCGCCAAGGCAGGCGCGCTGCGGCGCAGGCTAGGTCCATAGACGCGCAAGCCGGATAAGGCCGCAATCAGCATACAACCCACAGCAACGGCAGAGGTCACAACGACGAAAAGAGGGTCATTGCTGAACAGCGCAAGCAATCCAAATATCGCCATGCCAAGCGTAAAGAGCCAGAACATCGACGCAGGCGGCGCAGCGGTCGCTGCGTCGCTGCCACGCAGGTTTTGCATCATCTTGCCCAGCCCCTTTGCACAGTCAAACCTGCATAGAGCGGAGCCGTCAACAATTGGTTAACGTCGCCCTACAGCCTAACGTTGCATCAGTTCCGGCGCAAAACAACCATGTAAAATCCGTCGTGCTGTGTCGATGGCTGCAGGCGCAAAGGTGCTTGCGCGTGCCAGCTTGGATTTTGTGCGACAAAGGCTTCGACGATCGCGTCATTCTCGTCCCGCAGGACCGAACATGTCGCATAGGCAAGTGCGCCGCCGGGCGCGCAAAGCGATGCGCCGTGCGCAATAACTTCGGCCTGTATCGCATTCAATTCATGCAGTCTTTCGTCCGTCAGCCGCCATTTGGCGTCAGGCGTGCGCCGCCATGTGCCGCTGCCGGAACAGGGCGCATCGACCAGCACCAGATCAAAGGGCGCGGCCCCCTGCAGGGCTTGCGTCGATAGCGTCTTGATCTGAACGCCGGCGCGGATGGCGCGCGGGGCGATATCGGTCATGCGGCGCGGGTCGATGTCGTGGGCGAAGACCGACGATCTCATCCGGTCCGCCATCGCCAACGCCTTACCCCCGCCACCCGCGCAAAGGTCCAGCACACGCAGGCCGGGCGAGAGAGGCAGCGCCGCCATCGCGGTTTGAGAGGCGGCGTCTTGCACCTCGATCACGCCATCGGCAAAGGCATGAGAGCCCGCAACGCGGCGCGGATTGTCCTGCACAATCAGTCCGGTATCCACATCCGGGTGCGGCAAAGTCGCGATGCCTTCGGCTTGCAGGCGGTCTTGCGCAACCTGCCGCGTGGTCCGCGACAAGTTCACGCGCAAATGCAGTCCGGCGCGGTGCTGCTGCATGACGGCGCAGGCCATCGCGTCATCCCCAAGCGACGCCTGCCAGATCGGCCAAAGCCAGTCGGGCAGATCCGCAGCCTGCGCAAGCGTTGGATCAGTGCGAGGGGCTTCCGCCTCCTCCGGCGTCAGCGCAGCGGGGGCATGGCCGCCAGCGCCAAATACGGTGTCTGGCGGGGTCCCGTCGCGGCGCAGCAGGCCAAGGATCAGCGCACGGCCGTCTTCCCCGCCGCCCGCAACCGACAAGGACCGCCGCGCGCGCAGGACGTCATAGACGTGATCGCGAATTGCGGCCCGGTCGCCGGATCCAGCAAACCGGTTCGAGCGCGCCCAATTGGTCAGGGCACGCTCTGCCGGCTCGCCCGCAAGGACGATATCCAGAATGGCAATCGCCGAGGCATAGCGCGCGGCGGGCGTCATAGGTCACGCATCACTTTAACAACGCCGCGCAACATATTGATATTAAGACCCAACGCGGTAGTTCGGAGACTCCCGCGTGATCTGCACATCATGCACGTGGCTTTCGCGCAGACCCGCGCCAGTGATCTTAACAAAGGTACAGTTCTTGCGCATATCGGCCACAGTGGCATTGCCGGTATAGCCCATTGCGGCCCGCAGACCGCCAACAAGCTGGTGCACAACAGCGCCAGCGCTGCCTTTGTAGGGCACCTGACCCTCAATGCCTTCGGGGACCAGCTTGTCGCTGGCTGCATCCTTTTGGAAATAGCGGTCGGCAGACCCCCGCGCCATGGCGCCAAGGCTACCCATGCCGCGATAGGATTTGAACGAGCGGCCTTGATACAAGATCACCTCGCCCGGGGATTCGTCCGTGCCAGCAATCATAGAGCCGACCATCGCGCAGGACGCGCCCGCGGCGATCGCCTTGGCGAAGTCGCCAGAGAACTTGATGCCGCCGTCAGCGATCACAGGCACATCGCCTGCCGCCTGCGCGCAATCTATCACAGCCGTCAGCTGTGGCACACCGACGCCTGCGACCATGCGGGTCGTGCAGATCGAACCGGGGCCGATGCCAACCTTGACCGCATCCGCACCTGCGCCGATCAACGCTTTGGTCGCCTCGCCGGTGGCGACGTTGCCCGCGACGACTTGAATGGCGCTCGAGAATGCTTTGACCCGCTCAACCGCGCGCGCAACGCCTTCGGAGTGGCCGTGCGCGGTGTCGATCACGATCAGATCGACGCCTGCTTCAATCAACGCTTGCGAGCGTTCAAAGCCCGCATCACCGACGCCCGTGGCTGCGCCAACGCGCAGGCGGCCAAGGTGATCTTTGCAGGCCATCGGGTTCAGCACAGCTTGTTCGCTGTCCTTCAGGGTCAGCAGGCCGGTCAGCTTGCCAGCACCGTCGGTGATCAGCAGTTTTTCGATCCGGCGCGCCTGCATCAGGCTACGCGCCTCGTCCAGATCGGCAGGTTCGCGCAGCACAGCAAGGTTGTCAGAGGTCATCATCACGCTGACAGGCGTCTTATCGTCGGTGGCAAAGCGCATATCGCGGTTTGTCACGATGCCGACCACAAGTCCCTTGTCGTTCACGACAGGAAAGCCCGTGACGCGGTAACGTTCCATCAGCACGCGGGCATCCGCCAGCGTCTGATCGGGCGTCAACGTGACCGGGTTATAAACCGTGCCAGAGATGAAGCGCTTAACGTGCCGGATCTCTTTCGCTTGCGCGTCGATATCTAGGTTCTTGTGCACAATGCCCATGCCGCCCGCTTGGGCCATGGCGATGGCCATGCGGCCTTCGGTTACCGTGTCCATCGCGCTGGATAACAGCGGGATGTTCATGGCGATGCTTTGCGTCACGAATGTGCGGGTGTCTGCCGTGCTGGGCAGGACGGCGGATGCTGCGGGAACAAGCAGTACGTCGTCGAAGGTCAATGCCTCGCGAATCTCCATCACGGTCTCTCCTGATGTGGTCACTTGGCACTGCGCTATTGCATGGAATGCGGCAGGGCAAAAGGCCGAAATGGGACGTCTGTGCGCAAATGGCGTGCGCAGGCTGGGGCGGGGCTGTGCGGCGGCGCCATTTGCACCGCGCTTGCGCCGCCGCACAGAACACCGCAGAAGGCGGGTATGGAACCCAGTGATCCCCTTATCCCGCCGCCGCTTAGCCGTTCCGTGCCGCGGCTGATCCTGCGTCTTGCGATCATCGCAGCGCTGGTCTGGGGCGGCCTGTCACTGTTCAACTGGCTGCAAGCCCATATCGCTGATCTAGAGGACGCCGCCCGCGCCCGCGCGCTGACGACCCTCGTGATCGTGTCGGTCGTCGCCTATGCGCTGATTATCGCCATTCCCTTTGTGCCCGCGATCGAGATTGGCATCGCCCTGATGGTGATGGAGGGGTCGATTATCGCCCCCTTTGTCTGGCTTGCGACGGTGCTGGGGCTGCTCATCGCCTTTGGCTTTGGCCGCTGGGTGTCATTGGACTGGCTGCACGGATTTTTCCGCGACCTGCATATGCGGCGCGCCTGCGAAATGGTGTCGCGGATCAAGACCCAAGCGCCTCAGGCCCGCCTTGCTGGCTTGTCGGATCGCCTGCCCCGCTGGCTGGCCCCGCTGGCCACGCGGTTTCGCTATGGCATGGTGGCGGCGCTCCTCAATATCCCTGGAAACGTGGCGCTTGGCGGCGGCGGCGGGATTTTGATGATGGCAGGGATCAGCCGCTTGTTCACGCCGCTTTTCACGATTTTCACCATCGCGATTGCCACCGCCCCTGTGCCGCTGGCGGTCTGGTTGATGGGCGCCGATTTCCTGAAGTGACGCCCTGCCGCATCCGGATGCCGCATCCACCCTTTCCTGCCCCCTGAAAATCGCTAGGTTGCGCGAGAACAGACCAAAGGCTGCCCCCATGACCGACCCTCTTGTGATCTTTACCCCCTCTGGCAAGCGCGGACATTTTCCCGTCGGCACGCCGATTTTGACAGCGGCGCGGCAGCTTGGCGTGGACCTTGATAGCGTTTGCGGCGGGCGTGGCATTTGTTCGAAATGCCAGGTGTCGCCGTCTTATGGCGAATTTTCCAAGCATGGCGTCACAGTGCGTGATGACGCGCTGAGCCCGTGGAACAGTGTCGAGCAGCGCTATGACGACATTCGCGGCCTGCCCAAGGGGCGGCGGCTGGGCTGCCAAGCCACCGTGCAGGGCGATATCGTCGTCGACGTGCCGCCCGAAAGCCAAGTGCACCGCCAAGTCGTGCGCAAGGCCGCTGCCGTGCGCGATATCATCATGGACCCGGCGACCAAGATGTATTTCGTCACCGTGGTTGAACCTGACATGCACGAACCCTCTGGCGATCTGGAACGGCTTGCACAGGCGTTAAAGGACCAGTGGCAGATTGAAGACCTGCACGCGCCCTTGCCCGTATTGCGCAAGCTGCAAAAGGCGCTGCGCAAAGGCAATTGGGAGGTCACGGTTGCCCTGCATCGCGGGTCTTTGGATGATCGCCACCAGTTGCTTGATATCTGGCCCGGTTTTCACGAGGGGCGGGTCTACGGCCTAGCCATCGACCTTGGGTCCACCACGATCGCCGCGCATCTGTGCGATCTGCGCAATGGCTTGGTGCTGGCATCCGCTGGCGTGATGAACCCGCAGATCCGCTTTGGCGAGGATCTGATGAGCCGCGTCAGCTATGCCATGATGAACCCCGGAGGCGAGGTCGAGATGACCGCCGCCGTGCGCGAGGCGATCAACGCGCTGACGGTGCAAATCGCGACGGAGGCCGAGATTGAGGCCGAACAGATCCTAGAGGCGGTGTTTGTCTGCAACCCCGTGATGCACCACCTGCTGCTGGGCATCGACCCGGTCGAGCTGGGCCAAGCGCCCTTTGCGCTGGCCACATCGGATGCGATGGCCCTGCCCGCCCGCGACATGGAACTGACGGCGATGAACGACGCGGCGCAGGTCTTTATCCTGCCCTGTATCGCGGGCCATGTCGGCGCGGACGCAGCGGCTGTGGCCCTGTCAGAAGAGCCGGGCAAGTCCGACGACCTTGTGTTGATCGTTGACGTCGGCACCAACGCAGAAATCCTGCTGGGCAATAAAACCCGCGTGTTGGCGTGTTCGTCCCCCACAGGCCCCGCGTTTGAAGGCGCGCAGATTAGCTCCGGCCAACGCGCCGCACCCGGCGCGATCGAGCGGGTCGAGATTGACGCCGCTACCAAGGAGCCCCGCTTCAAGATCATCGGCAGCGATCTGTGGTCCACAGACGCGGATTTCGGCACGCCCCAGATCACCGGCATCTGCGGGTCCGGCATCATCGAGGCCGTGGCCGAGATGCGCATGGCGGGGATTTTGGACGACAAGGGCCTGATTGGCTCTGCCGATCAGACAGGCACTGTACGCTGCGTCGAGACGGGGCGCACCCACGCCTATGTGCTGCACGATGGCACGCAGGCAGGTGGTCCGCTGATCACCGTGACGCAGGGCGATATCCGCGCGATCCAGCTGGCGAAATCGGCGTTGTATGCCGGGGCGCGGCTGTTGATGGACGAAATGGGTGTGGACCACGTAGACCGGATCACGCTGGCCGGCGCCTTTGGCGCGCATATCAGCCCCAAGCACGCGATGGTGCTGGGGATGATCCCAGACGCGCCGCTGGACAAAGTCACATCCGCCGGCAACGCCGCGGGCACCGGCGCGCGGATCGCGCTCTGCTCTGTCGCGGCGCGGCGCGATATTGCGCAGGTCGTGCGGCAGATCACCAAGGTTGAAACGGCAATCGCGCCGAAGTTTCAGGAACACTTCGTCAATGCCAACGCCATCCCCCATGCCACCGACGGCTTTCCCAATCTGATGGGCGTCGTCACGCTGCCGGATGTCAGCTTTAACCTTGGCGGCGGCGGATCGGTGGATGCGGACGGCAAGCGGCGCAGACGGGCGCGGCCGCCGCGCGACTAAATCGACGCAGAACGGCAGCATCGTTAAATTAGCTGATCTAAGGGTCGCGTTGCACAGGCAAGGCGGCCCTTTTTGCTGCTCAATCCACAGGCAAGTTTCGGTGCCAACAGTCCCAGCAGAAGCGGATCGCCCTTGCCTGCCGATCCGTTCGCCCTGCCCCAAATGCGTGAAGCGCAGTGTCAAACACGGCGGGCAGTCACAACAGATCGTCCGGCGGCGAAAGGGGATCGCCCCGCTCTTTGGCAATAAGGCTGCCAGAGTAGCGCACCATCAGACCTTTGGTGATGGGGGCCAGAAGCGCCACATCGAAGTGGAATACCCCGCCGGACACAAACTCGCGCGCCTCTGACGTCGGAAGCAGCCATCGCGGCAAGGGGATTGGGCCGATGCGTCCCGCTGTCACCGGATAGTGCAGCGCGCCGCTGCGCAGCTGCAATCCAATCACGAAAGAGAACGGCCAGAAGACCTCGAGCAGCTTGCCGGATTCGACCGACAAATGAGATTTGAACCGGTGTTGGCCAAACTGGCGCTCCCACGTCTCGCCGTGCGGGGTGACGGTTTTGGTGACCGCCACGGCGACATCAGGCTGCGCGGGCGGAAACCGAAAGACGGCGCAAAGCAGGCGCGGCCACGACCCGCTGCCCCGTAAAACGACGCAGCGCCCTTGCCACCGCGACACCCCCACCGTCTGGTGGATCGCTTTGAGCGCGTCTGGCAAATCTTTAAACTCTGGCCCCAAAACCCGTTCGAGCATGAAGGTGGTTGGCACCTCGTCGCGCTTTGTCGTCACCGCCAGATCAGACATCGCGGCCTCTGCCTCGGCAAGTGTTATCGCCTCTAGCGCGGGGCCAGCGCCGATGGGCAAACTTGAGCGGCGCAGCAAGGCGCGCGCGGGAATGGCGGGGATGTAGGGACCGTCGCCATCCTCGGCAATCAGGGACCAACTGCGGTCCGCGTGCGGGGTCGTGACCGATACGGACATACCGCCCCGCCCGCTGCCGAAAGGGCTAAGTGCGCCTGCCAACCCCTTAAAGACCTGCACAAGCGGCCGCGTCACAGCAAAGGGCCACAGACGACGCAGCCCGGCAAACAGCGCAAGGCCGTACCGCATCACGCCAAGCTCTAACCCCGCGCGAAAGCGGACCGTTTCAGCGCCAAAATGCGCCGGGAACAGGCGCTGGTCTGGCACGGCGATTTGCCAACCTTCCCTGACCAGCCCGCCCGGCAAGGTATAATCAGCCGGACTGGACCAGCCAAAGCCCCGTTCCCACTGGTTGCCGCGCCACAGGGGCATCGGCCGCCCGGCCTGCGACAGGATCGACTGCATCACAGACAACCCGCGCGGCGCGCGGTTGCCGGGCAGGATCGCGGTATCAATGACGCTCGGCACCTCGCCCCCTGCAAGGGCGCGCACGGCGGCGGACGACAGCGCCGGGACCGACGACAGGCCAGAGAGCACGCAAACCCCTGCCGCGCGGGCATCCGTATCCAGCGCCGCAATACCAGCGCAAAAACCCGCATCGTCCGCAAGATCAAGATAGTGGACACCAGCTGCAATCGCCGCGCGGGCCAAACGGTAGGGGTCGTCGCCGTAGGTGTGAAACGGGCCTGCCGCGTCGATGACGACGTCATGCGCCGTCAGCGCCCCCAGATTTTGGCTGCGGTCCATCTGGATAGCCCGGCACCCCAGGTCCGCCGCGCAGGTTTGGGCAGCGCGCAGAGAGCGGCCCGCGATGCAGACATCGTGCCCGTCAATGACCAGCAATTTGGCCAAGCGTGCGCCAAAAACTCCATATCCGCCCAGCAGCAAGACCTTCACCGCAGCAGCCGCTTTTGAAATGCAGGGTCCGGCAGCGCGCACATGTCACCCCTGCCGAAAATGGCATAGCGGTTGCGGGCAAGGCGGCGGTAAAGCCAGTCCCGCAACGGTTTTGGCAGGATCAACAACACCGCAGCCAGCCGCCCCCAGCCGCCAAAGCTGCATGCGGCATGAACCACGGCGTCAAAGTCCTGATGCGCAACGCCGGCATCAATGAAAAGCCACGACGCGGGGTCACTTGGATCAAGCCCATAGTGCCGCATCAGCGCCGCCCCAAGCGGTGTCTGGACGGGGCAGATGCGCACAGTTCCGCTGCGGTCCAAGCGGTGGATCATACGCGCACCCCAACTACAGATCGCGCATTCCGCATCCATCACGGCCAGCGGAGCCGCATCGTCAAACGTCGGAACTTGGGGGTCTAGGCGAAATGAAAATGGCTTGGACATATGACCGCGATTGTCCTGAACAATAGCGGGTTGCGCAAGGGCCATTGCAGCCCGGAGCCATCAAGATCGCAATGGCAGATCGGCGGCTACACTGGGGATATGATTGTCGTGTCGCCGCCGATTGGAGTTTTAACGATCATCGATACACCGCCAAATCGTTCTGCAAGCTTTGGGACCAGATTCCCGCATTCGTCAAATCCACTGAAAGATTATCTCTTTATACGCTTGATGAACTCCATGCGCGTACAATCCCAAATTGAAGGTATGTCTTGGGCGGCATCACGCGCGACAGTATCCTCACCTTCTTTGCAGGCCGTTTCGATATCGCCCAGCAGACCATGCAACCGCTTTGCGCCCAGCATTCCACACATGCCAGCAAATTCATGCGCACGGCTTTGCAACGTTTCAAGCGATTCAGTCTCTATCAGAATTGGAACTTCCTTATCCATGTAGCGGATGAAATCCACAATGCGATCCGAAAATCGGTCGTGTCCAAGCAAATCAGATACTTCGGCGACTTGGGCTTCATCAATAAACGGCTGCATCATGGACGTCAGATCGTTATTGGCAAAGCCGCCGACCGCCGCAGTTCCCGCAAGTGCTGCTTGCAAAGCCGCGCTGTCCAAGGGTTTCAATAGAACGGCCGCCATGCCAGCTGATTGAAATCTGCTACGTTCTTGCTGCGCGGCGTGGGCCGTGACGGCGATGATCGGAGTCTCTTTGTTCAACCCGTCGCCATTCAAAATAGCTTCCGTCGCCTGAATACCGTTAATGCCCGGCATAGAGATATCCATCAGGATCGTATCAAACTTCTTTTGCTTGTCGAACGCGATGGCCGTTTGTCCGCCATCGGCTGTTACAACCGTATGGCCAAGCCGCTGAAGCATTTCTTTTAACAGGCTTCTGTTAATTTCGTTGTCATCCACGACCAGGATATTCAACGCAACATGTGGAGCTTTGGGTGCTGCGCAGGTTTCCTGAGGGGCCGCATTAAAGATATCTGTTTCGCCGACCATCGTGACGGGTAGATCAACGATAAATCGACTGCCACGCCCGAGTTCGGATTCGCACCTGATTTCACCGCCCAATGTATCGACCAACCGCTTGACGATCCCCAAACCAAGGCCCGTCCCGCTGGTGCGACGTTCATATCGATTATCGAGCGACACAAAATCTTCGAAAATACGTCCAATGTCGTCCTCTGGAATTCCCGGACCTTCATCTATGACTTCTAAATGAAGCGAGACTGCGCCCTCAGCCGCCGTGTCATAAAATGCACGAAGGGTAATATCGGCATTTGGGCTGAACTTTGTCGCATTGCTGAGCAGGTTCAGGACAATCTGCTGAATTGATCTTGGGGCAGTCAGAATAAGGCGATCGTCTAGCCCAACCTGATCAATATGAAGCGTCGATCCCGATGCTTCGGACAGGGGTCTCATAAGGTCTACCATGCTGGATGTCAGCGACATGATATCACATGGATGAAATCTATGATCTTCGGTATCGGCCTCGGTGCTTTCAATCGTAAGAACGTCGTTGATGTGTCCTAAAAGGATCCCACCTGACGTAAGTGCAGCATTCAGAAAACCTTGCCGTTTGGCATCTAGCTTACCGTCGTCAAGAAGATGGATCGCCGAAAGAAGCCCGTTTAAAGGCGTGCGCATCTCGTGGCTCATGACTGCGAAAAAACGGGATTTTTCGCGGTAAGCTTGAAGGGCCTGATCGCGCGCATGAAGGATATCTGCTTCTTTTTGCACTTTGTCGGTAATGTCGCGCACATAGGCTACGAAGATTGGACCTTCGGTCGTCTCGGCCAGCGTCACGGATAGTTCTACAGGGAAAAGACGCCCCGTCTGATCTATCATTTCCGCCTCTAGACGCCCTTTCTCTGCAACGTGCAGAATCCCGGTTTCCCTAAAGGCATCAAGTCTTTTTTGCTGAAATTCACGCCCCTCTTCAGGAAATAGAATATCAACAAAACTCCGTCCGATAGCGACGTTTTTAGGCACACCAAAGATGTCCACGGCCGAGCCATTGAAATCGCGGATAATGCCATGGTCGTCGAAAACGACAATTCCATCAAGAGACGCCCGCAGCGTCGTCGCCAGCCGAAGCTGGGTTTCATGTGCTTCAATCGACTTTCGCTTGAGGGTCCTTTTCTGACACCACAGCCGAAGGAACATTCCGACAAGCAAAATTGCAACGAGAACAACGATAAACGCGAGTATCCCGATCAGCCTGATAATTTTCTGGCGTTCGGCTTCTGAAATGTCTGCTGCTTGCGAACGAGATGTTATAGAAATTTGCCTTGGAAGGTCTTCAATTTCGACGAGCGCACGTTCGAAAATGTCAAGATCGGTCAAAAGACGCGCATTCCCGGCCTCGATCAAAGGCAGTTGACGGTCTAATATATCGCGCAAAAGGGTGATGTCCGGCTGCGACACCGTGTTGTTCTTTACCCGGCCCACGATGTCGGTGCGACTGTACAACATGTCGAAATGTTTGCGTAAATTATCTAGGTCCGCGTCAGTCCCAGAACGCGCCACTTCAATCGCACGCCGCGTCTTAAGATACTCAACTTCCAGCTGCGAAAAAACCCACGCCGCATTATCCTGCTGCGCACTTCCGATCGCTTGAATTTGGAACCAAACACTCGCCCCAATAGGCGCAGCGATGGATGTACCAACGACGATCGCTATGGCTGAAAAGTAGTTAGAAATCTTATATCTTGCCTGGGGCATGTATTCGCTAAACATCAGCTATCCTGCAAACTATCGATTTATTTCAAGGCGGTCTAACTGCCAGATTGAACGATTATATATCGTTTTGGTCTGATAGGCCCGATCACTGTCATATGGATAGACAATCCAAAGCGGCCCCTTCTCGCGGCGCAACATCGGTTGACCATTGTTAGAATATGCAACCACAGGCCCATTTTCGACGACATCCGATACCGGGAAATCAACTTCATATTCATTGATTGCCGTGGCTTTGATTGTACCTTCAGTCACGCCCAACGAGTCCAACAATGCTTGAACCGCAACGCCTTCAAACACTTGCAGCCCATCTGTCCAGATTGTCGTCGTTTCAATGGTCGAAACCGGAAAGTCCTTTAGGTCATCCAAACTGAACTCGTGCCTGACCTCATCAACGGTTACCGTAAGTAGCACGTCCTGTGCGCTTGCAATCGTCGCATAGCCTGCCATACAAAACAGCGCGCCGATCGCCGTCGCATTCCAAATCCGTCCCATTTTCATTGATGCCCTTGGTGCTTTTTGGTTATTTATTAACCTTAGAGCTAAGCCCTTCGCTAAACGAGCGCCACGAAGGCTAGCTGTTATATACTGCCGTATAGTTAGCGGAAACAGCGAGTATACTCATGGTAAACACACGTTAAGGAGTGTTCTTTGTAGGTACCCTGTTGTAGCCTAACCAAACGATATTTGATTTCGGTCACGTGGAGGACTGCGATGCCCCTGAAAATTTTGATTGCCGACGACCATGACATGGTGCGCGAGACGATTGTCATGTTCCTAGACGCCGACGGCGCGACCGTTTCCCGCGCAGCGAGCACGCTGCAAGAGGCGCTGCAAATGATCGAAACCGACGGCCCGTTTGACCTGGTTCTTCTTGACTACACCATGCCTGGCATGAATGGATTAGAGGGATTGAAGACTGCTATAAAAGCCAATGGTGACAAGCCCGTAGGTCTTATCTCTGGCACCGCGACGCGTGTCATAGCGGAACAGGCTTTGGCCCTTGGCGCGATCGGCTTTCTGCCAAAAACGCTTCCCGCAAAATCGCTCGTCAACGCCGTCCGCTTCATGGCCGCCGGTGAAACCTATGCCCCCGTCGACTTTATGTCTGGCAAAGATGATCCCGACGAAACCGATTTCGAAAAGGATCTGTCAGACCGGGAAAAGCAGGTCCTGCGCGGGCTTTTGAGTGCCAAATCCAACAAGGAAATCGCGCGCGATCTTGATCTTCAAGAGGTGACGATCAAGCTACACGTCAAGACGCTGTGCCGCAAACTCGACGCGCGGAACAGAACCGACGCTGCGATGATCGCCCGCAGCGCCCACTTTGTTTAACGTCACGGCTATGGAGCGACAGTAGCATCAACGTCGCGTTTGCGTTCGTCGATGCCAGCTGGTGGATCTTTTCGTTTGTCATCAGGACCGTTTGGGCCTTTGCCATCGTCACGGTTTCAGCAAAGCGATGTCCGCTTCATGATCCACCCTCCAGTGGGACCGGGCTCTGGCCAAAGGTGACCAGATAGCCCCAAGGCTGTGGCCTGACTGGCTTTACGTTTTTACGCTAAACCAGCTCTAGGTCTTTTGCGATCATGCACGCATGGCTGCGGCTGCGGGCTTCGATTTTCAAAAAAATCGATTTCAAATGAACCTTGACCGTCGCTTCCGCAATACCAAGGAATTCTCCTAGTTTTTTGTTGCTGTGCCCCTCGCAAAGAAGCGCAAGCACATCGAACTCTCTTGGGGTTAAGCAACGGAATTGTTTAACATTATTGTTCGCATGATGCGATGTGTCTTCGAAAAACCGACCACCGGCCAGCATGATGCCAACGGCGTCAATGAAGCCACTTGGCCGAATGGACTTGCTGATAAAACCAGACGCACCCAGCAGGTTAGCCTTAGACGGCATGTTAAGCGATTCAGACGATGTTAAAAACGCTATGGGGGCGTCAGGCGCAGCATTTTTAATCTTATAGAAATTATCGAAATTTGACGCGTTTGGCATGTAATAATCAAGCAGGATCAAATCAAAATCCGGCAGCGCGTTTATTTTGCGGCAAGCTTCCTCTGATGTATTGGCAGAATCGACACTCGCCCCATATGTTGACAGATTGTAGATTATGATATCGCAAAACAATGCATGATCATCTATGGCGAGTATCCGTTTTCCTGATAGACCAGATATTTCCTGCGGGAATTTTATTATTGAATTCATCTCGGACCTCAAAGGTAGACCTACCTTACCTATATACTTCAATTCCAGTCAGAGGTATCTTCATTAAGGTTACTCTCGGGTCAAAAAGGGATATAACAACTACTATTTAGATAAATAAGATTGCGACCTCAAGAGTTGTGCGCAAATTTATTATTCTTTTATCGGATGATCCGAATCCCACTTTCGTAGGGTCCGTCGATCAAAGAGCGGTGCGGAACTGGGCACAGCTGTTCACATCGACTAATGGATTAAGCGACCTCAGCGAGGTCCCTAAAAGGACTAGCATTAATCATAGTTGCTCAGCATATAACGCAGCGCAGAAACGCAACGGGCTGCTAACTATCTGAATAAATACTGTGAGGCGTTAAGTACCAATACTATTGGCGAGGGTCAGCATTTATAACGCTGACGGTCGTGGCCAACTATTTCTGGCTAACCAGAAAAGTGCGGCATTAAAACGCACATCGCCAGACCAATGGCACCCTCTATTTACTTATGCTGGCGCTAGGACGCGGCTGGGTCGGTTCTGACCCTGGGCACCCTGCCCCGGCATTCGGTATCACTGGCGGTAAACAGCCTATATAGTCGTTCGCAGGACCGGTTGTGTCCTGACCCCTCATCCCGTGCAAAGGGAGACGATAAGTGATCAAATTCTACAAAGGCGCACTGGCGCAACTGGATCAGCTAAGATGGAAAGAGGCGCATCAAGAACTATAACAGTTGCTTAAATCCGAATAGGCTAAGCTATTTCGCATGCGAGTCTCAAATCTAGCTCTCAGGCTTCAAGTGCGCGGCGCGATCATCGATTGCGACATCATGCCTCGTCTTGAAGTCCCGAGAACCGTAAGAAACATACATTTGCACAAGGGGAAACATTTCTACCTGTCAATACATTGAAACCAGATTCAATCTTTGACACCATCATGTCGTCAGCGCAGCGAAAACAAAGACTACCGCTGTTGGAATTAAGAAGTTTTTCGAACTGGCACCTGATCGATCGGGAACAACCATATCAATAACGGCATCCGACATCGAGGATCTACGCCCACGCGCCAATTTCCGAGGCCCGAAACGCTTTGGATCAGTTAGAGAAGAGAGAGCTTTCAATCGGCCTTGCTGTGCAGCCATTCTATAGTCGTTCATTTTAGTGCGCTCCTGTTTCAACCAAACCTTACTTAGTTAAGATACACCTAAAGTCATAAATTTTAGGAGTCGCCAAAAGCATCCATAACGGCAGCAAAAGTATCCAGTTATATCCCTTCGGGTTAGGCGGCCTCTACTTTCGAACCTTGCACAGCAATTATTCGCATCAGATCAGGCGCTTCATCGAAATTTACGCTGCTGCGCAAATCTAGCGGTGGAATTGCGTCGAGAATCCGAAGTGGCCGCTGATGCGCACAAGCGATCCGACATCTCTCACCAACAAGCGCACGCGCCGATCACCTATGATGAAGCGCTGAAGCCCTGCCGGTCAATTTCGGACTGATGCGATACAGAAATGACGTAGTGCGCCATCCCCTCCCGAAAGACAGGCAGATCACAGATTTTGCGTGGCAGGCTACGCCACCAAAGCGTCAGCGCGATGATTTGCCCGGCGAATGCCATTAAGATCTGATTGGCCGACACCTGACGCCAGCATACGGCCCCGGCGCACCGGCTGACCACTCTCATGCTTGGCAAGAAACCGAGTGTCAGATCAAGAGCGTCACTTCACGTGTTTATGCTCCACTCGGCGCGTCTGGCTCGTGTTTCACCGCGGTATCGACGAACAGACATGGAGTAAAAGAGTGGTCGCAGGCCGCGTGATGCACCGTTGTAACCTCATCCGCCTGGTCAGATCCCGAGTGATCTGCAGATTGGCACCGTGCCCGCGGTGCAGTCACTTCCGGGCAGGACTTCGGACCAGTGGCAGTCACGACCTCATTCCGCCACGTAAGAGTGCCGAGCCGTGGAACCCGCGTCCAGCCTAGGCGGTCGCCGGAAATGCGGCGCTCAGCGCGTCGACAAATCTAGGCACGGCGAGAAATTCAGGCAAGACGAAATAGCGGAACGGAAGGGGTGACCACCGCCGGAGCTGCGTCAAGCCAAAGATACATAGCAGGAAACGATTGGTCTGTAATTGAAAGGCCGTGAGGATTCTAGCGCGCGCCGCGGTCATGAATGGCGACACAGCGCTGGCCATAGCCGTCAAAAAACCGCAGCGCGTCTGAGGAAATGGAGAACAGTTCAGCAGCCCATTTATGCAGTAGCATTTCGCCAATTTTATTGGCCCACCGCTGCAATCAGCATATTATAAAAACTATCACTAATGAAAAAGAAAGTTTTCGGCCTCACAGAAATTCGACCAGGTCATAGCGTCGTCAACATCTACGAGCATACGCTCATTCGTTGCATTTACTTTTACAGTAAAATACAGATTTCCACTAATTGTTGTAGCCCAGGCACTAATATCATCTAAGGAAGTGACATTATCATAATCGACGAAGTCAATAACGTCAGAACCCACGGTGAAATCTGTTATGACGTCAAGCTGCCGGTTCTTTTGAGCCCAAGTCCCATTCAAATCATCCCAATCTACCATGTCGCCATTTTTGAACTCGAATACATCCGCGCCAACGCCGCCAGACAAAATATCTGCCTCTATACCGCCAGAAATACGATCGTTACCGTCTTGCCCGTATAGAATATCGCGACCCATACCGCCAAAAAGTTGGTCGTTTCCGTCACCACCGATTAATCGGTCATCACCATTATCACCGAAGACAAAATCATCGTCATCCAAACCTTGGACGACATCGTTGCCATTTCCGCCATAAAGGCGGTCATTATGGTCGCCGCCATAAAGGCGATCGTTGCCGCTACCACCAAATACTCTATCAGCACCGAACCCGCCGACGACAATGTCATCGCCATTTTGGCCGACCAGAAGATCTGCAGCTTCGCCGCCATAAATTCGGTCATTGCCGGAACCGCCATAAATCCGATCGTTTCCGGCACCACCGCCTAATATGTCTGCTCCGTGGCCACCCGATAGCAAGTCATTGCCACTCTGACCAAGCAATCTGTCATTGCCGGTGCCACCAAAAAGGCGATCATGATCCGCACCGCCAGCAAGATAGTCGTTTCCATCATCACCGCTCAGCGTATCTGCGCCAGAGCCGCCAAATAATTTATCGTTCCCATTCTGACCAGCCAAACGGTCGGCACCATTTTGGCCATATAGGCGATCTGCGTCATCGCCGCCGTATAGATTGTCGTCGCCATCACCGCCAACCAGCCAATCGCGCCCGTTATTCCCGATCAGTAGGTCGTTTCCATTAGCCCCAACAATGACATCATTATGCAGCCCGCCGTCGATCCTATCGTTGCCGTTGCCGCCAAAAAGCTTGTCGGAACCTGTGCCGCCATTTAAAGTGTCGTCACCATCTTCACCATATACGGTATCATTGCCGCTGCCCCCCCAAATCTGATCATTGCCTTGGTACCCGCGCACAACGTCATCATTCAGACCCGCAGCAATCAGATCATCCCTTCCGGTCCCTACAATTCTTTCAAGAACGTCGGATGTATTCACGTCAACATCGTTAATTGTTATGCCGTTGGTCGCGGCAATCCCTGTCGGAACAACGTTTTGCGGGTCGACATATGGAACGGTCTTGAGTTTTGAAAAATCAGGAAGCTGAGCTCTACTAATGAAATGGCTTTCCTGAGCGCCCGAGTTTGCGCCCCCATTGTTGTTCATATCGACGCGAGCGCCTTCGAATGCGTAAAAGATGCTCCCTCCCGCAGGGGTGGTGATAAGGATCCACTGCTGCGGCTGCGATCCTGCATCGTTGTGAGCGCCATTAAACTCAACAATGCGCACGTTTGTCGGAAGGTTATTTAGATCAATGGCCTGACCTTCGATCCGAAGTGTATCTCTTTGTGAATCGAAATCCTCGATCCGGCCGACAATGACGCTTGAAACTTCATTGATGTTCTTGAAGTTAATCGTGTCGTTTCCGCTTCCCGTCCTCACATGATGACCGTGTGAAAAACTTGTTATTTTTGAAAACTGCAGGTTATCCCAATTATTCTGATCCCGGCTTCCGCTGGCATCAAATGTATGAATCTGTCCAGTTCCATTTTGCGCGATATGCGTTCTTGTCAACATTATAGGCACCCCACCTAGTTTATCTCAAAGCAATCAATTAAAATTTATAATATGATTGCTATATTCAAAGTTGGCCTGCAGGGCGGGGATAAGAGGAAACCGCCATGTAATTCAAGCTGTGCTTATGCGTAATCAATCTAAATTTTTAGAGGTAGTGCTTCACGCGGATAGAGCCGGCCTGATATTGACTACTCGCCTATACAGAAGAATAGCGGCTGCGTCCGAATGGGGACTGCGTTTCGGCTTTCCCCTCAACCAAGTCAGACATCGGGGCGTCCGCAACATGAAGCTTTGGGATGCGTGTCGCGCCAGCTTCGCTACAAGACGGTCATGTCAAAAGTCCTTAGCATAAAGGCCCTGATGCTGCGGCACTGTGGATCTGGCGCGGCACCGATCTATCGCCTGAAAGCGCCGCCTGGCTTGCCTGCCGCAACGCTGGGACCTCGTCATCCCAGCGCAGCGTCTCTTATTCAGTGCCCAAATGCTTGGTCAGCGTAATTCAGTACTGACGTCCTGAACGCGTTATGATTGGCGCAAGCATATGAAACGATGCTCTTTCATCCGCCAGAGTTCTTGAGAATAAAGGATGGCATTAACATGTATTGCCGACACAGACACCTTGCAGTGCCGTGCGTTAATTCAGCGCACCCCACTTTTGGGCGCTGAAAATAGACTCGAAAACTTGAGGAAGCTGAAAAACGCGCCGATCCGGTCGAGTTCTACGTCTCAATATATGTAGAGCCATATTCCATCAGATAGCCGACATATCCGAAAGTATATCGAGCGATCTTCCGGGTGCCATTTATACCTTATTGCACGAGTGCGATTTATTAAAATTCTCTTCAATGTTCAATCAACGTCTCGTGATCAGAGCACGTGTTTTGAAACTGCCGGCATGTTGACCCGGCCTGAAAGGAAGAAAATTTATGCTTATTCCCTTTTCACAAATGATGCGGGCGACTGTTGCTGCCGCGGCTTTGTCGGTGATCGGCTTTGCAGCCTCTGCCGATGCTTTGTCCAGTACGTTCGCGTTCGTCGTCGTCGAAAAGAACGATGCCGGTGTCGAAGAGCTTGTCGCGCGCAACACTGTGCGGCCGGGCGAAGTCATTCAGTACCAACTGAACCACGAAAACATGACCGACGAGGACATGGCCGGCATCGTTGTCGCAGCGCCAGTTCCCGAAGGGGTGACCATCACGCTGGGCAATCAGACAACGTCGATCAACGCGGTTTTTGAAGTGCAGGCGGACCTAGACCCCGAACTGGACGGCCTTGAATGGTCAACGCTGCCAGCGGTTCGGATGGTTGCAGGCCCCGACGGCGTCCTGCGCGAAGAACCTTTGCCAGAGACAGAGATCGCGTCGGTCCGTTGGACATACTCCGATCCCCTCGAAGCGGGCAAATCCGCGGTCAACACATACCGCGTTCGCGTCAACTAAACCACCGCGCCTCCTTTAGCGGGGCTTCCCCCACTTAAGTAGATATAAGGAAATATCGAAGTGTCTTATCAATCCCTGTTTATGCGATCGGCCAGCGTCGCCGCTTTCGGCGCAGCCATCGGTACGGCGGCTTTTGCAGCATCGCCAGAAGCCGGATCTGTCATCGGCAACCAAGCCGTTGCCACCTATACCAATGCCGCTGGCGACACGATCACCGTGACATCGAACACGGTCGAAACGATCGTCCAGCAGGTCGCTGGCGTGACGCTGACGTCCGATAATACGGAAACCATCGCGCCGGGTGGTAAGGCATTCCTGCCGCACATCATCACCAACGAAGGCAACGGCGCAGACAGCTTTTCGCTGACCGCAGTCGAGGCGAACACTGGCACGCTGAACACGTCGCAGCTGGTGTTCTATCCTGACGCCAACATGGACGGCGTGGCCGATAGCGCGACACCGCTAACATCTACCCCTGTTCTGGCCCCGGGCGAGCAATTCGGCGTCGTGATCGAGGCCACCGTTGCGTCCAATGCCACCGGTACAGACACCATTACAATCACGGCGACATCCGCGCTGGATGGCACAGAGCTGGACATCAACACCGACACCCTGACGATTTCGAACGGTGCCATTGTTGAGCTGGTCAAATCGATGGTCGCTGACGCGGCATCGGGTGGAAACCCAAGCATCGTTGATGCGGGCGACACCGTGACTATCACGCTGACCTATTCCAGCACCGGTCTGGCCGCTGCGAATAACTACGTGGTGCAGGACGTTCTGGACGGCAACCTGACCTACGTGCCCGGTTCTGCGCGCTGGTCGGACTCTGCCACGCCGCTGGATGACAACAACGGCTCTACCGTCGTTGATGCCAGCAATGGGTCGAGTGAAACGATTGCGTGGGATTTTGACGACGCGCAGACCGTAAACTTTAACCTGTCGTCCGTCGGGTCGGGTCGGTCCGGTAGCGTGACATTCCAAGCCGTTGTTGCCTCTACTGCTGACGCAGGCATCATCCCCAACACCGCAACGCAAGAGGTGAACGGCGCGGCTTTCCCGCCGTCGAACACCGCTTCGATCAATGTTGATAGCACATTTAGGGTTGCCGTTGCGGATACGGCCATCAATTCAGACTTAACCGTAAACGCTGCCGTTGCATCGGCGACCGATGACGATACCGCCGGCAACGATGTCGTATTGGAAACTGGCGACGTCTATCAAGGCGGCGTGATCCGTCAGGAATTCGTGCTGACCAACCTGTCGAACCAATCCGACAGCCTGTCGCTACAGGTCGCTAACGTCGATTTCCCTGCTGGCACCACCTTCCGCTTTGTCGGCGCTGACGGGATTACCCCGATTGTCGGCTCTGTCGGGCCGCTCGCCGTTGGCGCAAGCGCTACGGTCACCTTGATCGCGACCCTGCCGACGGACGTGACATCGACCGCGACCACAAACTACACCGCGGTCATCTCGACGATCTCTGATGCCTCTGGTGTCACTGACATCTCGACCGCTGAATTCAGCGGTGAAGTTCTGGCGGCCGCGGTCGACCTAGAGAACGCTGTTGTTGGCTCCGAAGGCGACGGCGCGGCACCGACCAACGGTATCTTGCCTTGGGTCACCACCACCACTGACCCAGGTCAGCCGGTCACTTATGACATGGTCGTCCAGAACGACGGCCCTGTGTCGGACAGCTACAACCTGTCGCTGGCTCAACCCCTTCCAACGGGTTGGACGTATGAGTTCCGCGACGCCGACGGCAATGTCGTGACCAACACCGGCACGATCCCCGCAGGCGGCAGCACGACATTCCAAGTTGTCGTCACGCCACCCGATGATGCGCTTCCGGGCGATACGCTGGTCGATATTGCGCTGACCTCTTCTGTGTCGGGTCAGGGCGACCGGATCGTGAACCAAGTCACGGTGAACGAGATCTACGACGTGCAGATCATCGACGACCAAACCGCGCAGGCAGCACCGGGCGGCATTGTCGAAATCACCCACACTGTCACCAACAAAGGTAACGTTGCCATCACTGAGGGCGCGATCAATGATAGCGGCCTTACCAACTTCTCTGGTGCGATTTTCTGGGATGCCAACGGGAACGGTGTGATTGATCCGACCGAACCAGTCATCGACAACTTCAACGATCTGACGGACGGCGTTTCTGCTGGGGTCAATGGTTTGGCACCTGGCGACAGCATCACGCTGATCTACCGCGTACAGACCCCGTCCACCAGCACGGCAGGTGTCACTGAAAACGGCACAATCACCTTGGCGACATCCTTGAATAGCGGCGCGGCGATAGATGTCCATGCCAGCGACAACGCGGTCGAGGACCGGATCACCATCATCTCTGGCGACATGACCCTGAACAAGTATCAGTACATCGATGCCAATTGTGACGGCACGGTCGGTACCTTCACCAAAACCCGTCAGGACGTCGAACCCGGCCAGTGCATCCGCTACTTGGTCGAGGGCGAAAACACCGGCTCGTCGGCAGCAGACAACGTCACCATCTTTGATGCGGCGCCTGCCTATACCGCGATCACAAACTGTGGCGGTTCCTGCGCCGAAACCACCTTCCCTGCAGGAAGCACCGCGGCTGCGACCTCGACAAACATCTCGAGCGATCACGGGACGGTCCTGCCCGGCGGGTTTGCCCGGTTGGAGTTCACCGTTCAGGTGAGCAACTAAGCGAACCCAAGGCACCCCCCCAAGACACTGTCCCCCCAGACGTCGGGGGGGTGCCCACTTTTCCCTATTTCTTTGACACTCGGTATCCTTCCAGGAGCAGGTTTATGCGCAAATTCATTCAATCAGCCGGCTTCCGCGCTATGACACTTCTGCGAACCGCAGCACTGATGCTGATCTTGTTGTCAAATGCAGCCCTGTATCCTGCGGCCGCGATGGCAAGCCCCGTACCCGGCGGCACAATCATCCGCAGCATCGCCAACGCGACATATTTCAACACCGCCCTTGGCATGGTTGAAACCGTGCAGTCCAACCGCGTCGAGGCAATCGTCATGTCGGTGCCCGGCCTATCAGTTGCGGGATACTCTGCACTGCTGATGACCCGCGGTAGCATCGCGCAGTATTATTTCGATGTCGTCAATTCCGGCAATGTGACGCTGAACGCGCTGATGCACGTCGAAGACCAGCTTGGCGCATCCATGATGGGCGGCGGACATCTTGTCGCTGACCTAAACGGGAACGGCATCATTGATGGCAACGAGCGGTCCATCAACCTTGCGCTGCCCATGAAATTGCTTCCCGGACAGCGGTTGCAACTGATTTACGAATTCCGCGTCTCGACCAATACCGTTTTGGGCGACGCGATGCGGTCGGCCCTTATCGTCACAGCAACGGTTGACGGCGACCCGAATGCCACAGCGCCGGTCCAAGGGACAGCGCAAGGCATCACGACCATCGTTTCCGGCGCGCTGACGATCACGAAATCCCAAGTCGTGCGCGACAACGATCGTATCACGCAGCTTGATTACACCCTGCGGGTGCGCAACAATTCAGAACAAGCGGTCACCAAGTATGACAGCATCGACGGCGCACCCCTGCGCATTGATGGCACCCAGCGCGCAGGCATTTTAGTGCGCGACGTCATGCCGTTGAACACCGTTTTTGCCGGCATCGCCGATGCGGGCGGCACGGAGGCATTGTATCACCGCGCAGGCGACCCCCAGCATGACTACCTGACGCAGCAGCCTGCTGCGGCGGCCGATATCGACGCCGTGGCGTTCTTTATGGCTGATGACTATGACATCGGTCAGTCGCGGGACCCGTCCTTTACGGTCAACGTGCCAAAGCCGCTTGGCGATGTAGAGGTTGCAAACACAGCCACGACCTATCTAGAGGAAGACGGCCAAAGCCTGACGCTGTCATCCAACACCACCTTTTATGATCGCACAGGCTCTGGCGCTGGCGCGCTTCGTTTCGAATATCCAGACACCGCGACCGACCAAATCTATGGCACTGCGGGCAGCGACACCCGCCTGCGCGTCACGTCTGGCAGCTGTAACCTGTCTGGGGACGCCGATCTTGTCACGATCACGGTGCGCAGCGCGCTGACCGGCGACATCGAAAACCTGACCGCCACCGAAACTGGCCCAAACACCGGCGTGTTCCTGACCGCTGCCCTGCCCTTGGCTCGCATGGACCCAAGCCGCGCTGGCGACGGTGTGATGGCGACCACGCCGGGCGATACGCTGTTCGCGACAGCCGAGTGCGGCGGCGTGCTGCTGGACGACGAACTGCTGATCGATCCGGGCAACTTCTTGTTCAACTCTGTCACCAATGACGCGATCGAAGGCGTCGAAATCGTGCTCGTCAATGCGGCAACCGGGGCCACTGTCCTGCGCAGCAATACGGACGAGCGCGGCTTCTTTTCGCTAGGTCAGATTGCGGCGGGCCGCTACCGCTATGAGGTGCTGAACGCGCCGGCTTGGATCTTTCCATCGGTCCGTATGGATTTCACGGGCTTTCGCAAGACCGTCACAAGCGCCGGGTTTGGTAACCTGTTTACCCACGCGGGCGGCATGGTCCATGTGTCCGATATCCCCGTTGATCCATTTTACGGCGCGCCCCTGTCCTTGGACAAGGACGCCAACACGGACACCGTCACACAGGGCGAATTTGTGACCTATTCGCTGGGTTTCACCAACAACATGCACCAGGCCCTGATCGGCGCAGAGCTGCTGGACCGCCCTGCGCGCGGCGTGACGCTTGTGCCCGGATCGGTTCTGCTGAACGGAACCGCCCTGCCCGATCCAGTCGATGCGCAAGGCGGCGACCTGCTGTTCGACCTTGGCAGGCTAGAACCGCTGTCCAATCACGAGCTGACCTACGTCATGCGCTTTACCGCAGCCGCTGTTGAGGGCCGCAATGAAAACACGGCCGTCCTGTCGGGCCGCCAAGCGGGCACTGGCACGCTGCGCCAATCCCCGGTGGCCCGCGCGATGGTGCGCCTGAACAATTCGGGCGGCGTCTTTGCCCGCGAAGGCACGGTCATTGGATCTGTGTTTATGGATTGCGACGGCGACGGCATCCGCGGCGACATCACGGAACCGGGCATTCCCGGCGTTAGGATCGTCACCCAAGAAGGCCTGTCCGTCGTGACCGATATCGACGGCAAGTATTCCCTGTTCGGCCTGCGCCCCGTCACCCACGCCTTTTTGGTGCAGGATGAAACCTTGCCCATCGGCACCGCTGTGACCGTCACGCGCACAAATGACCTGATGCGCGGCGGCTCTCGCCTGATCCCGCTGCGCAAGGGCGAGCTGCGCGCCGAACACTTCGCCGTTGCGGACTGTACGCCAGACGCGATGGTTGAGGTCGCAAAGCGCCGCACCCATTTTGACGACGCGGCAGGGATCAACACGCTGACCGCGTCCGATCTGCCCATCACCAGCCAAGGCGCGCCCGTGCGCTCCTCTCGCGGGGAGCAGGGCATTGCGACCACGACGCAGTTGACCACTGGCATGCTGGATGCAGAGCAAGAAGCACGCGAAGATGTGGCCACCAAAGCCGAAGCCATCGCACGCCGCGAGCCTTTGGACGCGATGATCCGCACGCTGAATTCAGAGCCGGGCTTTATCGACCTTCAGGACGGACAAACCGTTGACCGCAGCACCCAGAACATCCGCGTCAAAGGCAAGGCTGACCTGACCCTTGCGCTGGCGCTGAATGGCCGGCCGCTGGGGGCCGACCGTGTCGGCCAGCGCACCAGCTGGGAGGCAAATAACGTCCAAGCCGCAGAATTTATCGCGGTCAAACTGGACCCTGGCAAAAACACCTTGGCCCTGATCGGCAAAGACGGCTTTGGGATCGAACGCGTCCGCACCGAGATTACCTTGATCGCACCCGGCGCACCCGCAAAGTTCGAAATCATCATGCCAGAAACGGCCTCTGCCTCTCCGGTGTCGATCGTCCCGGTTGTTGTGCGGGTGCTGGACGCACGCGGCATGCCGGTCCCGGCCTCTGGCACGGTGACCTTGGATGCGCGCATGGCCTTGTGGGACGTGACCGACATTCGCCCCGGCACCCCCGGCGTGCAGGCCTACCTTGATAACGGCGAAGCCACCTTTGGCCTGATCCCGCCGCAAGTTTCTGGCATTGACCGTATCACTGTGACCGGCAACTTTGGCACAGCCGAAGCGACCATCGCCTTTACCCCCAACCTAGACGAACGCATCCTGATCGGCGTGATCGAGGGTGCCGTGTCCTTGGGGGGCAACGACGTTGCACTGCTACCCAAAGACCGGTTCAGCAGCTTTGAGGATACGGCGACCGGCCTGCGCGGCGAAGTTTATCTGAAAGGCGCAATTCGCGGCGACGCCCTGCTGACCCTGCGCTACAGCTCTGACCGCGACACCGAAGACCGCCTGTTCCGCGACATTCGCGGCGACGAATACTACCCCGTGTACGGCGACAATTCCGAACGCGGGCAGGATGCACAATCGTCCAGCAACCTGTTCGTCAAAGTTGAAAAGGGCCGCTCTTATATCCTTTACGGCGATATCGCGATCGAGCCTGAATCCAGCGCGCTGCGCCTTGACGGCATGCGCCGCGTGACCACCGGTGCCAAGGCGCATTGGGAAAACGACAAGGTGTCCGTCACCGTCTTTGGTGCCCGCACAGCGCAACGGCAGCGCGTGCAAGAAATCCGCGGACGCGGTGTGTCTGGCCCCTATGACATCGACTTGGGCGATTATGTCCAAGGCTCTGAACGGGTCGAAATTCTGGTCCGCGACGAGCGCGGCGGCGATATCCTGACCACAACCGCGATGCGCCGCGGCACCGATTATGTCCTTGATTTCTTTCGCGACACGCTGACCTTTAACGCGCCTGTCCGTCAGTTCGACCTGGACGGAAACCCCGTATCAATCCGCATCACCTATGAGACATCGGAAGCCGGGGCCGAGCGCTATTGGCTGTATGGCGGCGAAGTGAACTATGCCGTCAGCGACCAAATCACCGTTGGCGCGCGCGCTGCGCATGCGGATGCCCCTGCGGGCAATCCGGCTGATGAACGCATCCAGTCTGGCTACATCCGCCATGAAGGCGAAAATGGCGGCGTCTTTGAGGCCGAGCTGGCCCGATCAGAGAACGCACGCGGCCAAGTCGATAACGCGGCGCGCCTGTCGTACGATCTGCAGACGGAGTTTCATCGCCTTAGCTTTGAGGCCATCCACACTGGCAAAAACTTTAACGCCAGCGGCGGACTGGCCCGTCCCGGCACCACACAGGTTCGCCTAAGTTATGGGTATGACATCGACAAAAACAGCGACCTTGTCATCGGAGCCGACTTTGTCCGTGACCGGATCAATGACCTCGACCGCCTGACGCTGGAAGCGATCTATTCGCGCCAGATCAACAAGCGGCTGCGGGGCGACATCGGTTTGGAATATCGCCACGACCAAAACGGCGCGACGACCGAGGCAGGCACCGCCATCATCCTTGGGGCGCATTGGACCCCCCTTGGCCGCGATAACACCGTGATCGAAGCTGAATTGCGCCAGCCCCTGAACATTGGCGGCGATCAACCGACCGAACTGACCCTTGGCCTGTACCGAGAGGCCGCACCAGGCTGGCGCGTCTTCAACGAGGTCGAGCTTCAGTTTGGCGACGATATCGTCATGCCCCGGTCCACGCTTGGCTTTACCTTTCAGATGAACAAATGGCTGTCCGGCCGGACCGAATTCAGCCGCGGTGCCAATGAAACGGATACGACCCTGAACCAAGGGCTGTCGGCGCAGTTCAAGCTGAATTCTTTGACGACGCTGAACATGGGCATCGAACATTCCCGCCTGCTGGACGCAGAAGAGGCGAAGATGACCAGCCTTGCGATCGGTGCCAAATGGGGCTCTGACGAGACCGATTGGGTGGGTGACGCCGATTTCGACACCACCTTTGAAAAATCCGGCACCACCTATTACGGCAACTTGGGGCTGGCTGGGCAGATCACACCCGATCTGACCGTGCTTGGCCGGACCCGCATCGCCGTCGACAACCGCAACGGCCAAAACCGCCAGCGTGTGCGCACCCGCGTCGGTGCCGCCTACCGCCCCCTGACCGACCCCCGGCTAGAGGTTCTGGCGTGGTACGAGCACCGCCTTGAAAAAATGCACAATACGACCAAAAGCCACCTGTGGTCGGTTGATGCGAGCTATGAGGTTGATGCCGACCTGCGGGTGAATGGTAAATATGCCGGGCAGCACCAGTCAATCGAGCTTACCAACACCTTTGCCACCTCGTTGACGCAACTGGTTCAAGCTGGCGCAAACTATGAATTTGGCGATGATCGGTTCCAGATTGGCGTGAACGGGGCGTATCTGTGGGATGATACCAACAGCGCGACCTGGGGTCTTGGGGCCGAATTCGGGTTCGTCCCGGCCAAGGGCACGTTGCTTGCGCTGGGATACAACCTGACGGGCAGCCAACTGCCGCAGCAGGATGCGCTTTATCAAAAAGGGCTGCATCTGCGCTTTGATCTTTTGCTGGACAACTCTCTTTGGGACCAGCTTGACGGATTCCTTGGCGACTAGGGGGCGCTGGTCATCAAGGAAGGGCCGCGCCGCATGCGCATGTGCGGCGCGGCCCGCTTACTTTCGCCCATGCGTCCCCGCGGGCATCATGTTCGCAAAAGGATGATCCACCTATCCTTATTCTCTGGCAACTGACCGGTTGTGCAAATGAACATACCGGCGAAATAGGCCAATATAGCTCCAACACAGACTAAGTTGATGGAGAATTCCAATGCATAAAATTGCAGCCGCTGCCGCGCTTTCAATTTTACCACTCTTTGCCGCGCAGGGGGCGCAGGCTGAATTTAATTCCTTGTCTGAATTTACGATATCGACAAAAAATGTATTCAACTACGACGTTCGCCCCTATATGCCGCAGGACGCCGTACGTTTAAGCGCAGGAACGATCACCGAAGCATCCTATCAGCGCCCCCGCGATGCGTTTATTGACGGCAAATCCGCCCCGGCAACCAATCTGAAGCACCTGATCGGTTGGGCCGAAGCGGGGCGGAGTGGTTATGACGCGGTGCAACATGGCGCACGGATCGGGCCGAACAAACGCCCGACTCAGATGACGATCGGGCAAATAAAGCAATGGATCAGAGCAACACCCGGTCAGCCCCATGCGATTGGACGCTATCAGTTTATTCCCGCCACGCTTGATACCCTCGTGCGTGAAATCGGATTTAGCGCCAACACGGTTTTCACCGCCGACGTGCAGGATCGCCTGGCCGATCTGTTGCTTGAGGACGCAGGCTACAGCCTTTTTGTTGATGGAAAAGTCAGCCGCCACCAGTTCATGGACAATTTGGCAAAGATTTGGGCGGGTTTTCCGACCTCGACCGGCAGGTCGTTTTATCACGGCTATGCAGGAAACTATGCCACCATCAGCTGGAACGAATTTGATCATCACATGGCGAGCATTTTCAAAAAGTAAATCGAAATTCAGCTTTTGGATTGGCGATTCCTTGAATTTCCCAATTCATGCATAAAGCTGCGTGGATTGCACTTTAGGGCGCGGACCATGTAATCGGCTGAAGCGTACACTCCTGTATGCCCCCCTTCCCGAACGAAAGACGGGTCTAGGCACCGCTTTCGCGCGATCTGGCTAGATTGCTGATCCAGATCAACGACCATATCGCGGCTTGCTGGCACGTTTAGGGTGAACCCGATGCGGAGCCTGACAGCATGCCCAGCGAAACCTCTGCCCCCAATGGGCAGGATCTGAACGACGGATATGTGGTGTCGGTGCGCGGCGCAGTGGTCGATGTGTGTTTCGATACCGCACTGCCCGCGATCAATGATGCGCTGTCCGTGCAGTGGGAAAATGACGCGCCGCTGATCCTAGAAGTGCAAAGCCACCTTGATCCCCGCACCGTGCGGACGGTGGCGTTTCAGTCGACGGCTGGCCTGCAACGCGGGGTGCCGGTCGCAGCGACGGGCGGCCCGGTTAGCGTGCCGGTCGGCCCTGCGATTTTGGGGCGATTGCTGGATGTGGTGGGCAATCTGCGGGACGATGGCCCTGTGCTGCCCGATGACACACCGCGCCGGTCGATCCATGCCGCCCCGCCCGCACTGCGTGACCAGACGCCCACCACCGAGGTGTTCGAGACGGGCATCAAGATCATCGACCTGCTGACGCCGATGGCGCAGGGCGGCAAGGCTGCGATGTTCGGCGGCGCGGGCGTTGGCAAGACCGTGCTGGTGATGGAACTGATCCGGGCGATGGTCGAAGGCTATGACGGGATTTCTGTCTTTGCTGGCGTTGGCGAACGGTCGCGCGAAGGGCATGAACTGCTGACTGAAATGCAGGACTCCGGGGTGCTGGACCGCACGGTGCTGGTTTACGGCCAGATGAATGAACCGCCCGGCGCACGGTGGCGCGCCCCGATGACGGCGCTGACGATTTCCGAATATTTCCGCGATACGCGGCATCAGAACGTGTTGCTGCTGATGGATAACGTCTTTCGCTTTGTGCAAGCCGGGGCAGAGGTGTCCGGGCTGCTGGGGCGTCTGCCGTCGCGGGTGGGCTATCAGCCGACGCTGGCGACCGAAGTCGCGGCCTTGCAAGAACGCATCGCCAGCGTCGCAGGCTCGTCCGTCACGGCCATTCAGGCGGTCTATGTCCCGGCCGACGATTTCACCGATCCGGCGGTCACCACCATTTCCAGCCACATGGACTGCGTCATCGTGCTGTCGCGCAGCCAAGCCTCCGAAGGGTTCTATCCTGCGATTGACCCGCTGGCCTCATCCTCGATGCTGCTTGATCCGTTGGTGGTGGGCGTCGATCATTACGAGACGGCAGAAGCCGTGCGCCAGACCCTTGCCCGGTTCCGCGAACTGACCGACATCATCTCTTTGCTGGGGGTCGAGGAATTGGGTCAGGCGGACCGTCTGATCGTGAAACGCGCCCGCCGCTTGCAGCGGTTTTTGACCCAGCCCTTTATGGTGACAGAGGCGTTTACCGGCGTTCCCGGCGCACGGGTCACGCTGGCCGATACGCTTGCGGGATGCCGCGCCATTCTGGACGGCGCCGCTGACGATTGGGACGAAAGTGCGCTTTATATGGTTGGCACGCTGGCGGACGCAGAGGCAAAGAACGCAGCATCCGACCGCCCTGCCCCCAAAGTCGCCGCAAAAAAGGACGCTGCATGAAACTGCGCATCGTCACCCCCTTATCCGTCGTCGTGGAAACCGAAATCGACAGCCTGCGGGCCGAGGATTCCAGCGGCAGCTTTGGCATTCTGCCGGGCCATGCCCCGTTCCTGACGGCGCTTGCGATATCCGTCGTCACGTGGCGCAAGGAAGGCACCGATCATTTCTGCGCAGTACGCGGCGGCGCGCTGAGCGTGGCAGGCAATGTGTCCATCGCGACGCGCGAAGCCATCACAGGCGACAATCTTGCGACCCTTGATGCAGACGTGCTGGCACGGTTCCGGTCTGACGCCGACGCAGAGCGGATCGACCGCACCGCCGCCACAACCCTGCAGCTCAATGCCATCCGCCAGATGGTCAACCGCCTATCGCTGGGCGCCGACGCAGGAGAGTTCCGATGACCCCGGACGACGACGATGACCCCCTTGTGCGCCAAGCCCGCCTGCGCCGCGACCGCCACGACCGCTGGCTGCGCGAAGGCGATATGTCCGTTGGCCGCAGGTTGGCGCAGATCGGCGTGCTGGGCTGGATGATCGTGGTGCCGATGCTGGCCGGGATCTTTACCGGGCGCTGGCTGGATGCACGCTTTGGTGACGGAATTTTCTGGACGGCCCCTTGCCTGATGCTGGGCCTTGGATTGGGCGGCTGGACTGCATGGAATTGGATGAACGCGGAATGATTGCAGACCTGCCAATGACCCTAAGCGTGCCCGCCAGCTTTGGCGGCGGAATTGTGCTGGGATTTGCCTATTTCTGGGCGCTGCGCGAAACCGCGCGCCTGATCGTGTCAGGCGGCCATCCGGCGCTTGGGCTGGCGCTGACGCTTGGGCGGCTCGGGCTGATCGGCGCGGGGTTTTATGTGGCCGTGCTGGCGGGCGGGGCCGCCTTGATTGCCGCATTGGCAGGCGTGCTTGTCGCAAAAGCGGTGATGCTGCAGGTCGCGCCATGATGTCGCCGCTGGAATCCACCGTCCTGTTCAGCATCGGCCCTGTGCCGATCACGCAGGCGGTTTTGACGACATGGGGCATCATGGTCGTTCTGGTCGCGGGGGCCTTTGCCATGACCCGCAACCTAACCGTCCGGCCCAGCAAGCGGCAGGCCGCGCTGGAACTGATCGTCGCCACCATCGACACCCAGATCACCGAAACCACCGGGGCGGCCCCCGCCCCCTATCGCGGTTTCATCGGCACGCTGTTCCTGTTCATTCTGGTCGCCAACTGGATCTCGCTTATTCCGGGGATGGAACCGCCGACCGCCCAGTTGGAAACTGACGCGGCGCTGGCGCTGCTGGTGTTTGCAGCCGTGATCTGGTTCGGCGTGCGCGGCGCAGGGGCTGGCGGCTATTTGCGGTCCTTCACCCGGCCCAACCCGATCATGATCCCCCTCAATATCCTGCAAAGCCTGACGCGCGTCTTTTCGATGTTCGTGCGCCTGTTCGGTAACGTCATGAGCGGCGTTTTCGTCATCGCCATTGTGGCATCGCTGGCCGGACTGCTGGTGCCGATCCCGCTGATGGCCCTCGATCTGCTGACGGGGCTAGTGCAGGCCTATATCTTTGCCGTCCTTGCGATGGTCTTCATCGCCGCCACGATTACGGACGGCGCTCCCACTACTCAAAAGGACTCCTAATGGACTATCTTCCGCATATCAGCATCATCTGCGCGGCCTTTGCCGTATCCTTCGGTGCCATCGGGCCAGCCTTGGCCGAAGGCCGCGCCGTGGCCGCCGCCATGGACGCCATCGCCCGCCAGCCAGAGGCGGCGAATACGATTTCCCGCACCCTGTTTGTCGGCCTTGCCATGATCGAGACGACGGCGATCTATTGCCTTGTGATCGCGCTGCTTTTGCTCTTTGCCAATCCGCTTTTGTCATGACCATCGACTTTTGGACGCTTGGCCTGCAGGCGATCAACGTCGGGGTCCTGATCTGGCTGCTGTCCCGCGTATTCTGGACCCCCATCGCCGCCGCCATCGCGGCGCGGCAAACAGCGACGCAAACCGCGCTGGATGACGCAGCAGATGTGCAGGCCAAGGCAGATGCCGCACTGGCTGACGTCACGCAGGCCCGCGCGGGCATTGCCGCAGAACGGACAGCCGCGCTCGCCGAGGCCGCGCGCGAGGCCGAAGCGCAGAGCAAACAAGCCGCCGCCGCCGCGCAGACGCAGGCCGATACGCTTTTGGCTGCGGCTACGGCCACCGCGAAGGCAAAGACAGAAGCCGACAGCGCCGCCGCCAATGCCGCATCAGCGACGCTTGCGGTTGCCATGGCGCGCAAGCTTTTGGCGGGGCTGGATACGCAGGTTGTGCAAGCCGCGTTTCTGGATCGCTTGGTCGCCGGGATCGCGGAAATGACGCCAAGCGATCGCGCCGCCCTTGTCGCCACGCCGGGCGGCGTCGACCTTGTCAGCCCCGATGCCCTGGACGCAACGGCCCAAGCCAAGGTCACGGCGGCGGTCCACAAGGCGCTTGGCGGTACGCCCGATCTGCATTTTGTCACCGACCCCGCGCTGATCGCAGGAGGAGAGCTGCGCACCGCGCATTTCACGCTGCACAACAGTTGGCGCGCCGATTTGGACGATATCGCCGGGGCACTGACCGATGCCGCGTGATCCCGAAACGGACTGGCTGTCCGCCGCACAGCAGACGTTGGACGCACTGACACTCGCCCCCCGCGCCGCCCATCGCGGCCGGGTCGAAGAGATCGGCGACGGCGTCGCCATGATCTCTGGCCTGCGCGATGTGGGGCTGGACGAGGTGTTGCACTTTTCAGGCGGGCAAACCGGGTTCGCCCGTGTGCTGGACCCGGACCAGATTGGCTGCGTCCTGCTGGACGGCACCACACAGGTCGAGGCTGGCGACGCTGTCTACGGCACCGGCACCGTTGTAGATGTGCCTGTCGGCGCGGGCCTGCTGGGGCGCATCGTCGATCCCTTGGGTCGCCCCCTGGATGGCAAGGGCGCGATCACGGCAGACACCCGCAGGCCCATCGAACGCGCTGCCCCCGCGATCATCGACCGCGATCTGGTGACCGAGCCCGTGCAAACCGGCGTCGTCGTCGTCGACACCCTGTTCCCCCTTGGCCGCGGCCAAAGAGAGTTGATCGTTGGTGATCATTCGACCGGGAAAACGACCCTCGCTATCGACGCGATCATGGCGCAGGCGCACAGCGATATGATCTGCGTCTATGTCGCCATCGGGCAGAAATCGTCCAGCGTGCGCCGGGCGATTACCGCACTGCAAACGGCGGGCAATTTTGACCGCTGCATCGTCGTGGTCGCCAGCGCCGCCAGCGCGCCGGGCCTGCAATGGATTGCGCCTTATGCGGGCATGACGATGGCCGAACACTTTCGCGACGCAGGCCAGCACGCGCTGATCGTCATCGACGATCTGTCCAAACACGCCGCAACCCACCGCGAAATCGCACTTTTGACACGGCAATCGCCGGGCCGCGAGGCCTATCCCGGCGATGTATTCTATATCCACGCCCGCCTGCTGGAACGCGCGGCCAAGCTGTCGGCGGCCCTTGGCGGCGGATCGCTGACCGCCTTGCCGATTGCCGAAACCGTGGCGGGCAATCTGTCGGACTATATCCCGACCAACCTGATTTCGATCACCGACGGGCAGATCGTTCTGGATGCGGCGCTGTTCCATCAAGGCCAGAAACCAGCGGTGGATGCGGGCCTGTCGGTCAGCCGCGTTGGCGGTAAAACGCAGGCGAAACTGCTGCGCACCGCCGCCGGTACCCTGCGGCTGGACTATGCCCAGTTTCTGGAACTCGAGGTCTTTACCCGCTTTGGCGGCATGCCCGACGGGCGCGTGCGCAGCCAGCTGACGCGCGGGGCCCGGATCAGAGAGGCGCTGCGCCAAGACCAGCACACCCCGTTCCGATTGGCCGACGAGGTGGCGCTGATGATGGCGGTGCAGGCGGGCCTGCTCGATGCGGTGCCCACCAGCGCCGTGGCCGCATTTCGCGCCGGGTTGCCCGCGCGGCTGGACCAACAGGCCGCCGCGCAGGTGCAGACCATTACCAGCGCCAGCACGCTTGATGACGCAGGCCATGCCCACCTTTTGGACGTGCTAAGCGAGTATGCCGAAACCTTTGCCGTGCAACCATGACCGCGCGGCTGGCCGATATCACCGCCCGGATCGAAGGCATCCGCCAGCTGGGGGCGGTGGTAAACGCGATGAAGGGCATTGCGTCGGCCCGCGCACATGTCGCCCGCGATCAGGTCACGGCGGTGGATAGCTATGCCGCGACACTGGCAGCAGCGATGGCGCAGGTCGTCGGCGCGCATGCGCAGGCTGCAACCGGCACAGCAGACACACCGACCGGGCTGCTGGTGTTTTGCGCCGAACAAGGCTTTGCCGGGGCGTTCAGCGAACGGGTGCTGGACACCATCCCGGCAGATGCACCGCTGTTCCTGATCGGCACGCGCGGGCTGTCTGTCGCGGCGAGCCGTGACATTACGCCGGACTGGCACGCCGCCCTGCCCTCTCATTCTACCGGGATGCCAAAGCTGGCAGAGGCGATCACCACTGCGATCTTTGCCGCGATGGCCAAGGGCGACATCGGCAGCCTTGATGTGATCCACACAAGCTGGGAGGCCGGGCGACCAAGCGTGGCGCAGCACAGGCTTTTGCCGCTTGATCTGTCTGCCCTACCCGCCCCAAGCGGTGCTGACGTGCTGACGCAACTGCCGCGCACCGCGCTGATTGAAGGGCTGTCGCAGGATTACCTGCACGCGCTGATCACCCGCGCCGCCCTGCACGCCTTTGCCGCCGAAAACGAGGCGCGGATGCAGGCCATGACTGCCGCAGGCCACCAAATTGAAGACGAGCTTGCCGTGTTCGAGGCCCGCCTGCGCCACGTGCGGCAAAGCGCGATCACAGCCGAGATTATCGAGCTTGGCACCGGCGCTGCCGCCGCCGGACCGGCAAGATAACGCCAACACGGCACCGCGCCCTGCACAACTTTGACCTGTATCAACATCAGCCCGCGCCAATGGGACTATAGGGGGACAAGGGGCTGCCTGCTGCGCCTCGTTCCAAAGGACATCCCATGCCAAGCCATATCAAGCTGATCGTCCCCGCGCCCAATAACCAAGACATTCCGCCACCCGCCCACGTCGCGGTGATCCCGCCCCCCGTACCAGAGACTCTGTTCGAGGCGCTCGACCGGGATATGCATGGCCGCATGGCGCAGGCGACATTCGGGATCGCGCCGTCTGTGCTGGCAGAGGCTTGGGTGGACTGGGCCGTCCACATCGCGGCCTCGCCGGGCAAACAGCTTAGCTTGGTGCAGCAGGCGATGAAGGACACACAGACGTTCTGGATGTCTGCGCTTGGCCTGCAACCCACTGCGGTGCCTGACGACCGGCGCTTTGCGTCCGATCACTGGAAGGCTTGGCCGTTCAACGTGCTGGCGCAGACCTATCACCAGAACTGGACGCTGCTGCAAAACGCCACCACGGGCGTGCACGGTGTCACCCCGGCGCATGAAAACCTGATGGCCTTTACCGCAGGGCTGCTGACCGATGCGGCGGCCCCGTCGAACTTTGCCATGACCAACCCCGATGTTCTGGCCGCGACAGTCAAAACCCGCGGCCTGAATATGCTAGAGGGCCTGCGCAACCTGTCCCACGACGCCCTGCACAAGGGCGATCCGTCGACCGCGTTCAAGGTCGGGCGCGATCTGGCGGCCACGCCTGGCAAAGTGGTGTACCACAACGACCTGATGGAGCTGATCCAATACGCCCCCACGACCGCAAAAGTGCGGCCAGAGCCGATCCTGATCGTGCCCGCGTGGATCATGAAGTATTACATCCTTGATCTGTCCCAGCAAAATTCACTGGTGAAATACCTCGTCGGGCAAGGCTACACCGTGTTCATGGTGTCGTGGAAAAACCCCGAAGCCAGCGACCGCAATCGCAGCATGGAGGATTATCGCAAGCTTGGCGTCATGGACGCGATTGATGCCGCCTGCGCCATCACCGGTGCGCCGCAGGTGCACGCGATGGGCTATTGCCTTGGCGGCACGCTGCTGTCGATCGCCGCTGCCACCATGGGACGCGACCATGACGACCGCCTTGCGACCGTCACCCTGTTGGCCGCCCAAGTCGATTTCACCGAAGCCGGCCCCCTGAAGCTATTCATAAACGAGGCCGAGGTCACGTTGATCGAGGATATGATGGAGTCGCAGGGTTTCCTGACCTCTGACCAGATGGCCGGGGCCTTTGCCCTATTGCATGCCCGCGATCTGATCTGGGCCCCGATGATCCGCGACTACATGCTGGGGGAACGGGGCGATGCCTTTGACCTGATGTTCTGGAACGCCGACGGCACCCGGATGCCGTCGCAGATGCATGCGGAATACCTGCGCAAACTGTTCCTGCACAACGATCTGGCCGAGGGGCACTACCACGTTGGCGGCAAGGCCATCGCCCTGACCGATATCAAGGTGCCGCTGTTCGTCGTCGGCACCGAGGACGACCATGTCGCCCCTTGGCCGTCGGTTTATAAACTGCACCTGTTTGCCGATACGGACATAACCTTTACCCTGACCAGCGGCGGCCATAACGCAGGCATCGTGTCAGAGCCGGGCCATCAGGGCCGCCACTTTCGCACAAGCGAGGCAGCCGAAGGGGCCGCCTTTCAGGGTCCCGGCGACTGGCTGGCAGATACTGAACCGCAAGACGGATCATGGTGGCCTGTGCTGACAGATTGGCTCCTCGTGCGGTCCGGCAAGGACATATCCCCGCCGCCCATGGGCCAGCCAAATGGGCGTTATAAGGCAGGGGCAGACGCCCCAGGTGCCTATGTGATGCAGCCATGAGCGCGCTTAAGGGTAAAGTGGCGCTGGTGCTAGGCGTGGCCAACGCCCAGTCCATCGCCGCAGGTTGCGCGCAGGCCTTTGCGGATGCGGGCGCTGATGTCGCGCTGACCTATCAGGGTGCAAAGGCGCGCCCTTTTGTCGAACCCGTCGCCGCGGCTGTTGGGGCCAAGTTGCTTTTGCCGCTCGACGTCACAGTCGAGGGAGAGATGGAGGCCGTCTTTGCCGCCGTTCAGGCGCGCTGGGGGCATGTGGACATCCTTGTCCATTCCCTTGCGTTCTGCGGGGCAGACGACCTGCACGGACGGGTGACCGATTGCAGCGCGGCGGGCTTTGCGCAGGCGATGGATATTTCCGTCCATTCGCTGATCCGCGCCGCGCGTCTGGCAGAACCGCTGATGCATGCGGGCGGTACGATCCTGACGATGTCGTATTATGGCGGCGAAAAGGTCGTGGATAATTACAACATCATGGGGCCAGTCAAAGCCGCATTAGAGGCGGTTGTGCGCAACCTTGCGGTTGAACTGGGGCCACGGCAAATCCGCGTCAATGCCCTGTCACCGGGACCGCTGCGCACCCGCGCCGGGTCCGGCATTGCGCATTTCGACGCGCTGGTCGACGCGGCCCGCGACCGGGCACCGGAACAGGCGCTGGTCACGGTCGCAGACGTCGGCGACGTCGCCGCGATGCTGGCATCCGACGGTGCCCGCTGCGTCACCGGAGAGGTCGTGCACATCGACGGTGGCCTGCATGTCCGCGCCTGAGCCTGCAGGCCAATTCATCGAAAACCGCACCTTTGCTGAACTGGCCGTGGGCGACACGGCACAGTCGGTGCGGACCCTAACGCCGCGCGACATATCGCTTTTCGCGGTCATGTCGGGCGACGTGAACCCGGCGCATGTCGATGCGGCCTATGCGGCGACTGACATGTTCCACGGCGTCATTGCCCATGGCATGTGGGGGGCCGCGCTGATCAGCGCTGTTCTGGGCACGCAGTTGCCGGGGCCGGGAACAATCTTTCTGGACCAAAGCCTGTCGTTCAAGGCCCCTGTTGCGCTTGGCGATACGATCACGACCCGCATTACAGTGACCGAAAAGTTGAACAAAGGCCGCGTCTTGCTTGCCTGCGCCTGCATCAATCAGGACGGGGTCACCGTGATTGACGGCATCGCCCGCGTCATCGCGCCTTCGGACAAGGTGCACCGCCCCCGCTTTGTGTTGCCAGAGGTCACGCTGCATGCCCCTGCCGCCCAATATGCCCGCCTTGTCGCCGCGACGACGGATTTGACGCCCGTGCGCACTGCTGTCGTGCATCCGTGCGACGCCCTGTCCCTGACGGGCGCCTTGGACGCCGCCGCGCGGGGCATCATCGTGCCGGTTCTGATCGGTCCGGCCGCGCGCATCGCTGCGGCTGCCAAAGCGGCGGGCCGCGATCTGGGTGCGATAGAGGTCATCGACGTCCCCCACAGCCATGCCGCAGCCGCCACGGCCGTCGCCCTTGCGAAAGCCGGCAAGGTCGCGGCGCTGATGCAGGGGGCGCTGCAAACGGACGAGCTGATGGCGGCGGTGATGGACGCAGCCCTTGGCCTGCACACCGAACGGTGGATGAGCCATGTTTACGTGCTGGACGTCCCGACCTATGCCAAACCGCTGCTGATCACCGACGCGGCGATCAACGTCGCACCTGACCTTAGCGCGAAACGCGATATCGTGCAGAACGCCATCCAACTGGCGCAGGCCCTTGGCACCGCCCATCCCAAAGTCGCGATCCTTGCGGCGGTCGAGACGGTCACCCCCCGCATGCCCGCGACGCTGCACGCCGCAGCCCTGTGCAAAATGGCGGATCGCGGGCAAATCACGGGCGGCGTGCTAGACGGGCCGCTGGCCTTCGACAATGCGATCTCGCCCGCATCGGCGGCGGCCAAGGGGATCGTGTCGCCTGTCGCGGGTCAGGCCGACATCCTTGTGGCCCCAGACCTAGAATCCGCAGGCATGATGGCCAAGCAACTGATTTATCTGGCGGGGGCTGATGCGGCCGGGCTTGTGATGGGGGCCAGCGTGCCCGTCATCCTGACCAACCCCGCCGACAGCGCATGGGCGCGGCTGGCATCCTGTGCGCTTGCGCGGCTGGTGATCGGCTAACCGCTGCTAGCGCACGGTGCATAGCGCTGCGCATCAATCCGCCCGTTCAGCGCCAATCCTGATCCGCATCAGTGCGGCGCTTTGTAAATCAGCACAAGGTGAACGCATCAGCCACGACGCCGGTCGCCAACGACATTCATATCAGCTGACGAAACGCGCAGTCCGGGGTGCAAGGGCGGCACCCGCAATGCGAAGGAACCATACATGGACGCCACGTTAACGGCCGACAATCTGACCTGCCAGAACTGCGATCGCTCAACAGAGGCTGACCACCGCATTGCGAACCATCTGGCGATGCTGGCGGGCTATGCGCGCCTGAAATCGGCAGCGATGGTCAGCGAAGGGCGGAACATGACAGCGGCGGATGCGCTTTTGCTGCTGAATGCCGTGCATGTGCAGATTGACGCCGTCGCCGACCTGCACCGCACGCTTTCCAGACACGGTCCGCGCGCACCTATTGACCTCCCCACGGCGCTTGGGTCGGTCTGCGATACATTGCATGCGGTTGCAGGCGACGGCGTCGTCATTGTCCGCGACTTCCATCCGGGCTGCTCGGTCTCGTCCGACGACCTGTTGCCCGTGACGCAAATCGTGACCGAACTGATGACGAACGCAATCAAGCACGGGCGGGACGCGGCCGGGCTTGTCCGCCTCAGCGTGTCCTGCAAGCCAATCGGCGACGGCAAGATCGAGATTGCGGCCCAAGACAACGGCCCCGGACTGCCCAAGCACGCCGCGCCTCAAGAGGGTCATGGTCTGGGCTTTCGCATCGTCGAGAGATTGCTGGCACAGGTTGACGGGCAGATCGCCTATCACCGCACGCAGGGCGGCATGACTGTGTGCCTGACCGTGCCGTCCGCGGGATAACAGTGCTGATCTGTGTCAGTGCGGCCGCGCCGGGGGGCGCGTCAAGATCAGGGTATTCCCTGCATTCGCCAGTTAACGCAGCAATGGCCCCTCATGGTCTAGGTATCCCAAATCGAATTCCGCGAGGGCCACCAGTCCCTTAAAATCAAGGATCTCAACCTGCCCCTTTTGAAACGTCAGCAGTCCTTTTTCACGCAGCTCACGCAGCACCCTGTTGACGTGAACCGCGCTTAGACCCAGCGCATCGGCCAGATGATATTGCGTCAAGGGGCAGTCAAATCCGGCCGTTGTCGCCTGTCCGACAAGCATGAGGCGCGCATTCAGTTCGAGCAGAAAATGCGCCGTGCGTTCAAGCGCGTTGCGCCGCCCGATGCCAACAAGGTGTTCCACCACCATCGCCTCGTCCCGCGACGCGGCCCACAGGACGGCCGCCGCGAGGCGCGGTGTTTGGGTAAAGGCTGTCAGCAGCTCGCTGTCCTTAACCTCTGACGCCTCAACTGTGGTGATAGGTTCGATATTATGGTCAGCGGTGCGAAACAGCACCGACCGCAGGCCAAGAAAATCGCCGGGGATCTGAAAGTCCACAATCTGCCGCGTCCCGTCACGCAGCAGCTTGTAGGAACAGACCCAGCCTTCAGCCAGAATATAGGCCGCCGACCGCGTCTGCCCTTGATGAACAAGGTCACGGCCCGCGACAAACCTGCGACGGCGCTGGTGCAGCCCGTCTAGAACCGCAAGCTCTGCGTCATCCAATGCGACGAACGAGCCCAATTTCCGCGCAAGCGGGCTGTGTTTGCTATACATCTGGCGTCCTTCCGGTCACGGCCGAAGGCCTGCAAGACCTATCTAGATTGCGATTAACGGCTGCGCCGCGCCTCAATCCTGATGTGTATCAGCCCAGTCTAGATGCGATCTGCCACGTTGACGAGGAACCATTACTTTTTCGCGAACAAGAAGGTCTATTCTCCATGTCCAACGCACAAAATTTGTCCAGTGAAGCCCTTGCAACGGACGCAGTGTCAGGCGCTGCGGCCCTGTCGATCTGTGAATCCCTGCTGCTTGCCTTGAACGATCACGATGTTCTGCCCGAACGTGAAATCATCGGTATCCTGCACGACGCGGCCACAGCCCATGCCAACCACCCTGTGAATAGGCCCGGCGCGGCATTCCACGCCAAGGTCGCAGCGCTGATCAACAGCATCATCGACGGCGGAAATTCCGTCCGGCGCAGCGGCACTTAGGCACACCACCTATCGCAGGTGGATAAGACAGATGGCGCATGGCGCTGCACCCACGCATGACGCAACTGCATGTTTCCCTGCAATACGCATCACGGCAGGCGGCCCAAGCAGCGGAGCTTCGTTACAGGCGAAATGCAGGTCACGCCGTTTAGGACGGCACGCGCGGTTTCGCAGAAGGCAGGGACAATGTGAAACTGCTCCCCACCCCGGCCGTGCTTTCGACCGTAAGTGATCCGCCTTGAAGCTCTGCCAGATTTCTTGAAATCGCCAACCCCATCCCAGTTCCCCCAGCCTTTCGCGTGGCGCTGGAATCGACTTGAAAGAAAACATCAAAGATACTTTCAATGTCTGATTGTCCTATCCCAGGTCCGCTATCGCTGACCTCGAACAAAACGTTATCTTGGCTTGCAGTTACCTTCAATTTGACATGACCGGAATCTGTAAACTTGATCGCATTGCCAACCAAATTGAAAAGGATCTGCTGAGTTCTGACTTTATCCGCATAAACTTGCCCTGTGCCGCGGATGACCTCGAAGCTCAGACCCTTCTTTTGCGAAAGTGTCTTTAGCTGAATAGCGACCGGATCCACAATTGTTGCGATATCGTACGCGGCGCTTTCCACCGTCAGGCTGCCAGATTCGATCTTTGCGATATCAAGCATCTCGTTGATCAGATACAAAAGGTGATCGCCCGATTGGATCGTCCGATCCATCAGGTTTGAAAACTGATCGAACATCTCTTCCATCATTATTTTAACGTCGGCGGGATCAGTATTGCCGTCTTCTATTGCAGCAAGCAACGTCTTGGATGACTTGAGCAAGCGCGGGTTCTTTGCGATACGTGCAACACCCAATATAACGGTCAGCGGCGTTCTTAGCTCATGGCTCAGCACACCCATGAAATTGGTTTTCGCTTCGCTGGCGGCCTCGGCCGCGGCCTTGGCATGACTTAGTTCAGTGACATCCACATATAGACCAACATAGCAGCCATCCTGCATACGCCGGTCAGAAACCTTAATCACCCGGCCATCTGTAAGGTGCTGTTCAATATCTAATGAACCGCCACTACGACGGGATTCGATACGATTTGCAATCCACGCCATTTCGTCCGCGGAATTGCTAAGCTGCATCGGGTGGTGATCGCCAACTTTGACATAGTCGGAAAATCGCGTGCCATAGTGAACCATTTCCTCAGAAAACCCATACATCTCGCGGTATCTGGCATTGCTGACAATAAGCCGATCACGCGTATCAAACATAACAAAGCCGTCGGCCAATGCCTCGATACCGTTATGCAACAGCGCCTCTGCCCGCTTTCGCGTCTCTGAAAGCCAAATAATATAAAGCAGCAGTACCAACAGTGCTAACGCGACAACCACCATACCAATGCGTTTTTGCCATTGCGCCTCTGCCGCTGTTGGCCACCCGCCTTTTGTCGTCGCATACAGCTGCCAGTCTTCGAATTCGAAGTCAAAATCAAGAATAACAGGGTCTTTCTCTTTTACAGCTTGATCACCGTACAGAAAAACCCCTTCAATTCCCTTTCTACTATTAGCAACGTCGATCGCAAGATCGTAGTCTTCATTCGCATCGGTCAGCCCCGCTTCGGCAAGGAATTCATCATAATCAAGAACAAGGGATACGATACCCCAAGGCGTCCTTACGTCCCCTGGCACCATCGCATTGCCATTGGCATCGCGTTCAGTCAAATAAACCGGGGCCCGAAGGATCATACCCAAACCGCCCTGAGCCAGATTGACCGGGCCGGTAATCATCTCTCCGCCGGTGTCCAACATATTTTGGATCATTGGAAACTGTTCGTCATTTCTCCGATAATCCAACCCAAAAGCACCTTCATTCCCGACAAACGGGTATATAAGCGTAATGACAAGGTCAGGAGCCGCCGCGATACTTATAGTAGCATCGTCAATACTTCTAATATTTTGAACCCTCTTTGAAAATTCCTCCTGCGTAATATCAGGATTATCAGCGATAAAGGTTGCAAGTTCGCGCAGAACTAATGACTGAGAATGAATAAGCCCTTCGAAGGTCTCTCGGACCTCTAGCAGTTCAAGGTACATTTCCGACTTCAGCTCACTCAGGTATTTTGAATAAGAAAGTCTGTCAAATTGTATAATGGCAAATATACTGATCACAGATGCAAATACAAAATACACCCAAAGCCACTTGCCAACAGACGTGACCCAATCAAAAAATGATCTAAACATATAAAGAATTCTACTTCCATAGACGGGCCGAACGAAATGATGATGCTAATGTTGCAGCAAAAACGCGGCAACAGCTTTGCTACAAAACCTACGCGATAGCATTTACGGCAACAAATGAGGCAACGATAGGGCTAAATCGGACGAAATAATTCCGCAATGACGCGGTGTGGCCTGCATATATCGGCGGGCTGCCGCACAGGCAGGTGGCCAAAATGCGCACTTGGGGCGAATTTATTGCGCCTCTCGTCTGTCATTCTGCAAAACCGGTTTTAGGGTTTCAATCAGAAAATCCATAAAGCACCGCACCTTAGGCGTTAGCACGTTTGATCGTGGATAGATCAACCAAAGTACTGACGCGTCATCTAGCCGCCAGTCAGGCAGGATATGGATAAGACGGCCAGCGGCAAGGTCCTTGGTGACGCTCCACTGAGAGTTAATCGACACCCCGCCCCCGGCAACCGTAGCGACCCGCTGCGATGTGCCATCGTCAAAAATAGAGCAACAAATCATTTGGTTAGGGTCAAAGGTCGCCTGCTGGCCAGCGCTATGAATAAGCGTGCGCGGCGCAGTATTGGCCCAGGCCAAAAATGCGTGCCCGGGCAAATCCTGTGGCCTTTGGGGCGTGCCGTGACGCGCCAAGTAATCTGGGGCAGCGCAAAGAATACGCCAATCGTCTGCCAATTTGCGGCCGCGCAGGCTGCTGTCCTCTAAGGGCGCGCTGCGCAGCGCAAGGTCGAAACTGCCTTCGATCAGATCAAAACGCGTATCGGACAGGCGCAAATCCAGCGTGATTTTTGGGTATTTCGCATGGAAGGCAGGCAGTAGCGGCATGATGTGCAATTGGGCGAAACTGCTGGGCGCGGCGAACCGCAATGTGCCCGACGGCTCTGCCGCGTTCAGGCCAAGGGCTGCGCGCCCTGCCTCGGACTGCGCAAGGATCTCTCTGGCATAGGGCAGAAATGCCTCGCCCTCTTGCGACAACGACACCTTGCGGGTGGTGCGGTGCAGCAATTCTGCGCCCAGCTCGTGTTCTAACTTTGCCAGACGCGCGCTGGCCATCGCAGGGGCAAGCCCAAGGCTACGCCCCGCGGCCGAGATGTTCAGGCGTTCGGCAGCGGCCACAAACAGACGCAAGCTATCGGTGTCCATCCAGCCCTCATTATATCTAAAATCGGAATTCTGAAGTCCGATATGCGCCGTTTCTTCTGCTTTTCAAAGGTGTATTTTGGTATGAAGCATCAACGCACAAACCTTAGGATCGCAGACATGAAAGCTATTGGATATACGCAGACCGGCCCCGTGGATGGCAGCGGCGCACTGCAAATGGTTGATCTGGATCGCCCGCAGGTCGGACCGCGCGATCTTTTGGTTGCCGTCAAAGGCATCTCGGTCAACCCGGTAGATGTGAAACTGCGCGCCAATCGCGCGCCAGAGGGCGGGCCGGGCATCCTTGGCTTTGACGCGGCCGGCGTGGTTGTGGAAACCGGCGCAGAGGTGACAGGCTACACCGTTGGCGACGCGGTATTTTACGCTGGCGACGTGACCCGCGCCGGCACCAACGCAGAATTTCACGCGGTTGATGAACGCATCGCCGGGCGCAAGCCTGCGTCGCTGGATTTCACCGAAGCTGCGGGCATGCCGCTGACGACGATCACGGCATGGGAAATGCTGTTTGACAGCTTTCGCCTGACCGAAGGCGGCGGCGCAGGGCAAAGCCTGCTGGTCATTGGCGGCGCTGGCGGTGTCGGCTCTATCCTGATCCAGCTGGCCAAACGGCTGACCAAGTTGACCGTCATCGCGACCGCCTCTCGGCCCGAGACGCAAGATTGGGTGCGCAAGATGGGCGCCGATCATGTGGTCGACCACCGCGGTGACCTTGTTGCGCAAGTGCGCGACCTTGGCCTTGCGCCGACCTATGTGGCTGCGCTGACGGCGACCGACCAGCACTGGGCCGCCATCGTGGACCTGATTGCGCCGCGCGGCCATGTCGCGCTGATCGACGATCCTGACAACCTGAACATCGGACCGGCCAAGTTCAAAGCGCTGAGCATTTCGTGGGAGTTCATGTTCACACGGTCGATGTTCGGCACCGCCGACATCGCGGTGCAGCGCGATCTGCTGAACCGTGTCGCCGACATGCTGGACGACGGCACATTGGCATCCACAGTGACCGAACGCGCCGATGTGTTGACGGTCGAAACCCTGACCGCAGCACACAAACGTCAGGAAACGGGCCGTGTGATCGGCAAGCAGGTCCTGCCCGGCCTGTCCAACGAAGCATAAAGGAGAAACACCAATGACGGCCTATTCAATTCTTGAAGTCACGCCCTTGAAGGACGATTGGATCCCCGACTATCTGCCAGCCACCAACAAGGTGATTGCACGCCACGGCGGCAAATATCTGGCGCGCACGTCGAGCCACGAACAGCTTGAAGGGCCTCAGCGCGGCGCCGCCCTGCGTGTCCTGATCGAATGGCCTTCCGCGGACGCGGCCAAAGCGTTCATGCAAGACCCAGAGTATGCACCGCATCTGGACGCGCGGCAGGCGGGGTCAGACAGCTTTCACTGGCTGATCAAGGGGCAAGACGATTTAGCCTAAGCCATGCGGGCTGTCCCCTAAGGGGCGGCCCGCAGCCCATCCATCTGGGGGCGGCATTCGGTGACATCCGCGACACCACGGTGCCGTCAATGTGCGCTTGAACCGCGCGCGTACCGACACACCTTTTTCCCGGCTTGCACGCGACGTGCTGCCCGCATCCAGCTAAGGCCTCATCATGAAAAAGATCATTCTTATCACCGGTGCGACAGACGGTATTGGTCGCGCGGCGGCCGAGGCGCTTGCAAAGCAAGGCCATGACTTGATCATTCATGGCCGAAGCACGGGCAAACTCGCCACCACGGCAGAGGCCCTGCGCAAGACGGGGGCCGACATCACGACCGCATTGGCCGACCTTTCGGACCTGTCGCAAGTGGCAGCGATGGCGGAGCAGATTGCAGCATCGCATCCCCGGATTGATGTGCTGATCAACAACGCTGGCGTCTTCAAAACAGACCACACCATCACCGACGACGGGTTAGACGTCCGTTTTGTCGTCAACACCTTGGCCCCTGCCCTTTTGACCTTGAAACTGCTGCCCACGGTTCCATTGGGCGGCCGCATCATCCACCTATCCTCTGCCGCGCAGGCCCCGGTGGACCTGCAGGCATTAGCTGGCGCACGCCCGATGCAAGACATGGACGCCTATGCGCAAAGCAAGCTTGCCATCACACTCTGGAGCCAGCACTTCGCAGCGCAGCATCCGGCGGGGCCCGCCTCTATCGCGGTCAACCCGGGCTCTCTTTTAGCGACAAAGATGGTGCGCGAAGGGTTTGGCACGTCAGGGAACGATCTGAACATCGGCGTCGACATCCTGACCCGCGCCGCCCTTTCTGACGCATTCGCAGATGCCACAGGCCGCTACTTTGACAACGATGCACGCCGCTTCGGTCCCCGCTATCCTGAAGCGCTTTGCGCAACTGTTGCCGGTGCCGTGGATAAGATGTTGAAGCCTTTTTTAGCGCTTCGCTGAACCCCGTGAGATGTATGTAGTAAAGTCCGGTTCGAGCCCAATGTGCCTGATGCGACACTGCACGATAAGTCTGCACAAAATCCGATACAGACGTGGCTGGCAAACACTCATCGCCGACAGAAAAGACAACGGACCCTAACAAGACACGGCCCTGAAAAAGCCATTGGGTATCAGTTTTTTTTGCACACAAGAACGGGCGATAACGGGGGCCTGCGGCATCCCATTTGCCAAGGTTGCCACAAAATTACCTTAATTCGCGCCCGATTTGCCTCAAAAGATACCTAAACTAGAGCAATAAATCTCCTCAAGACCAACGTTCTAAGGGTATAAGCAATGGCAGATTACACCTTCAATGTTTACCTCGAGAGCCCTTACGCCAGCGGTTTCGATTCCGCGCCGGGCGTTTTCACTTACTCCCCCCTCACCGGAAGCACCGGTACCGCAGTCATTACCGATAATGAAACAGGCGTGGACGGATTGACGCTGGATGACAATGTCGGTGGCAGCCAAGAAACGGCGACGGCAACGATAACGGTCGACGGAACCGTGACATACCAAGACATCTCGGTGAATGCGGACGCAGGTTGGACCATTTATGACCCGATCGATGACGTCACTTTCGAGGTCATTCTGCTTAACGGCAAACAGGGCAAACAAAGCTTTACCTACACGTTGTCAGAATACCCTTTGGTCGAAGGGCGCGCATACGAGATTATAAACTTCGACAATCAGCCCGACGCGCAGGTCGCGGGCGAGCCCGTATTTACCTATGCTGACTATGTCTGTTTCACGCGCGGTTGCATGCTTGAAACCCCGAACGGCATGCGATCGGTTGAGGAACTTGCAGTTGGCGATTTGGTTGAAACGCTCGATCATGGGCCGCAGCCCATTCGGTGGATCGGATCGAAAAGGCTAATTGCCCGCGGAAAGAATGCGCCAATACAAATCCCAAAGGGTGTGTTTGGGTGCCATAAAACCTTCGAACTATCACCCCAACATAGAGTCCTGCTGCGCGATACTTTGAACGAATTGCACTTTGGCAATTCCGAATGCCTTACCGCGGCAAAACATCTTGTGGGCGATGCACCGATCACCCAAAGCGCGGGGGGATATGTCGAATACTTCCATATCCTTTTTGACCGTCATGAAATCCTGAATTGTAACGGTGTCGATGTCGAAAGCTTCCATCCGGCCAAGCAGGGTGAACTTTTGTTGTCAGATGATGACCGCGCTAAAATCGTGGATATATTCCCAAGTCTGGCTGATGGTTTCGAAAATTACGGATCAACAGCGCGGCCCGTCCTCAGAGGGTACGAGACGCAGGTCATACGCAGCGCACTCGCGCAGCAGATGGAAGCGGCTTAACTGAACTACCAGCGGCGTCGATGACGTGTTGTAAAGAGCGGGTTAAGACCGCGCGCGTCATATCCACATTATCCGCCGGTTCCATTTCTGGAAGACCGGAAATCCATTTAAGAAAACGGCGATTTCAGTGAGTGCGAAGTCTATCAGGCCGATACCGCCGCCCGGCGTCGCGATGGGATTAATTGCGCCGCCGTGGCATAGGCTCTCTGCCTACGACCTGGTGCAGCCGATCTCTCGCGACCGCTCAGAGAGAGGAACAGCAGACATAAGGTCACGGCAAATCCGTTCTGTATCGGCAACGGGAAATACCAAACGGTTGTAGGCGAGGTCGCCACAATTGTTCGGGGCAATCCCAAGCCTGACAAGCTTTTTTTGCGGTGCCTCTTAGGGTGCAACGTTGTCGCGATAAAGAGAGAATAGGCTGAGTGTACGCGCCTTTTTTGCCCAAGCACCATGTCACCTAGGTCAACGGCTGCTGTCTGCAGGATATGTTCGCACAACAGAAAACGGATCGGACCAGGATCGATATCGCCACCCGTTGAACGCACCCACTCGTAGAAATCTGGAATTCAGAGCCAGATCGATTCATCCCAAATCCGATCCACGAAATGCTGGGACTAGACACCTAGCCGATGTGATCAAACGGCGTCTCAGCGCGCATATCACGCGTATTAAACCAAGCTTGATAGTATTGCATGATCGCGGCCTCTAATTGGCGTAAGATTTTATAATCTGTATCAAGCGGTTCCCAGCGGACATAGACAGATCGCAAACCCTAAACGGCGGGTTCCATTCCAGCCAGGCCATCCAGTCAGATTTTCCGTTTATCCGATCATCCTTAAACGGACATTCTTCAATTAGAACGCCGACCGGTTGAGGTTGCAGCCGTTTTGTACATCGATCAAGCCGCTTGGCGGAACTGTGCCATGGTTCGGGCAACAGACGAGAGATTTGCGCATTATTTATGGCTTAAAGACACCGGTCAAATGATAGAGCCGTCTGTGGGCTGTAGCAGCATTGCCCGCACACCAGACCTTGCCGAGCGTACAACAAACAATCTTTTTAAGTTCTTTAGGGACGCGGCAAATGCGACTGCCTGCCTTGGTAACCTCACCCTGTGCGATATACTTTGTACAACAGCCTAAGGAGCCGCTGCTTATGATTGAATTTATGCACCAAGTTCAACTGGCAATGCCGGTGAATGGGGAAGATAGAGCGCGAGCATGCTATGTTGACGTCTTGGGTTTCGAGGAAGTCGAAAAACCTGCCATTTTGAAAGACCGCGGCGGCGTTTGGTTCACCCGTGCTGCCATCGATCTGCATTTGGGCGTCGAGGAACCATTCATTCCAGCAAAAAAGGCCCACCCTGCTTTCGGCGCCCCGTCACTCGATGAAGCTATTCAGCATCTTCAAAATCGGAAAGTGGCATATCGACGTGATATCGATTTGCCGACCATTCGCCGGATCTACATTGATGATCCGTTCGGAAACCGGATTGAGCTGCTCGAACGATTGCGATGATCGCCTATATCAGCACCTCACATGTCTTCATCGCTCTTCCGAAAAACTTCGTTTTTGAGGTAGGGTCAACGTAGTATTTGAAGTCAAGATCAGTCAGTATCCGAACAGATGATCAGACGATCGCAAAGAAGATGGACCAAGAGATTGACGCAGAAGCTTTTTCTCGCTGCCACCGTGCTCATTTTATCGAGCCCTGCGTTCGCAGATGTCGTCGTTAGCTTCGACGAAGGCGCACCAAGAGATCGATTCACATTTCACAATACTGGGGCGTGCACGCTTACTGCCGCAACGTTGGAACTGGACCTGTCTGGATCAGCTTCGGGTCTGATCTTTGATGTGACCAGCACTGGCGCAGGCGTTGAAGTATTTCAGCCGCTTGAGCTTGTCGCGGGAAAGGCGACGTTGACTATGCTTCCGACTGTTAAGGACGGCGACAACAAACTTGTCTTAAATATTGGTGCACTTGGTCCTGACGAACGGATCGCGTTTACAATCGACGTGGATGACACTGCTGGTGGGCGCGAAATCACAGTATCTGGCTCTGAGATTGAGGGTGCCACAGTCGCGTTGACGGTTGAAAACACGTCAACGCGCGCCTCGTTTTCGTCAAACTCCGAAGCCTCTCTTATCACCCCGGTATGTTCATAGGATTTTACCAATCCTCACGCTAGAACTGGCAGATTAGACGCGGCTTTCGGCAACCATTTTTTTTGTTTCGGACCTCCGCATCTCACCGCAAAGCCGGCATTCCTGCTGGGCCCTCATTTAGGATATTGCCTGTCAGATCATCTAAAGCTGTGGAACGCGCGAAAGATTTCCTTGCGCGAACTGACCGGAATTGCGCCGATAATTAGGACGGCAGATAGCAGCGCAGCAAGTGCGAAAGCCCATGCAATAGCCCAGACGGGACCTGCTGCCATCGCCTCCACTGCCGTGGCAAAGATAAAGGCCACAAGACTAGAGATCGACGCAATGATGGTGGAGCTTAGGCCAGCAAGATCACCGAGCGGGCGCATCGCCAACGCATTGAGGTTGCCGAACAGGAGGCCGAGGGCGAAGAAACCCAGCCAACCCAGACCGAGCAAGACCGCCAATGGTGGGTGCCCCTGAGTCAGTGCTGCCGCTCCCAGAAGCGCGGCCCCTGACACGCCCAGCAATACAACACCTGCAAGTATCGGAGCCTCCATGCCGGTGCGACCAACGCACCTCACGTTCAGAAGGAGCGCGGCACCGGTTCCCGTCGCGAGAATGGCAAAAAATGCGGGCATCGCAGTCGAGAGATCGTAGATCGCGCCGAACAACTCTGCCGCCACAGCAAAATAGGTAAGCTGCGCACCAAAGATAAAGCCCGTGGCTATGATGACGGGCGTCACGTCGGGGCGACACAGCACCGTCCGGGTGTTTCGTGCCAAGCGCCGAAATTGCAGAGGTATCCGCTTTTCGACGGGCAGCGTCTCGGGGTGACGGGTCCATAGCCAGCCACCGAGCCCGGCCGCCAGCACCAGATAAGCCCAGAATACGCCGCGCCAGCCAAATGTTGCCGCAATGACAGCACCGACAGCTGGCGCAATCATCGGAACGAGGATCAACAAAGTGAAAATGACCGACATGACCTGCGCCATATCAGTTCCCGCATAGCGGTCGCGGATCATCGCGCGTGTGCCGATCTTTGGTCCCGCAACGCCTGCGCCCTGAAGGAAGCGTCCGAATACCACAGCGGCAAAGCTATCCGCCGTGGCAGCGAGAATTGTGCCGACGACAAAGACGATAAGACCCGCGATGACGGCAGGGCGCCGTCCCGCAGCGTCGCTAAATGGGCCAATCAGCAGCTCACCTGCGGCCATTCCCAACACGAAAACGGTGATGATCTGTGCGCCGGAAAACGGAGGCGCAATTGCAAGGTCAGCCTCAATCATGGGCATCACAGGCAGCACGCCATCGATGGCCAGGGCGGTCAACGCCGTCAGCGCAACGTAGAGGCAAAAGCGTTCAGTGCGTTTCAATGGCCATGTCCAAGCTTTTCCTCATAGGCTAAATGTTTGCGGTCGAAGCGGAGCAGCCATTGGTGCGGACCACAGCATCGGTCAGAAGGGGCTTTTTTATGCCGTTCGCCGCGCCGCAGCATCTCATGATATGATGTTATGTCAACGTCGGGTTGTGACTGTGGAAGGGTATGGTGGATCGGAGGATCCCTTATGCAAACACCAAACTTACCAGCCATTTGTGCGGTTCCACGAACGCCTCCATACATCAACGCGCCAGGATGCAAGGATCCTACGTACTGTTCAGAATTCGTAAGGTCAGACTACCGCTGCACTAACAAAGCGACGGCAGCCAGCCGTCGTTGAAAAGTCAGCTTTAAAAGGCTTTACCACCTGAATTTGCGATCAATTGTGGAACCCGCCAAATACTATCGCCTATGGCGCACCGATAGCGACTCCTGTAGTGTGTCGAAAGAAGGTTCAGCAATGCGGGTTCAGGAACGCATTTTCGTCGGCCTGCGCTGCTGGCTTGCCGGCTAATATTTCTGCATAATTGAATCTGGCAATTCCGCGTTGTGGGCGCGGCTCTGACAAATGCACTAAGCCATATCCCGTCTGGGTCAGGATCGCTGTCACCGCACGGTAATGCGCTGTCTCAGATGCTTCGCCAAAATGGCCAAAGACTGCGGTTACTGCCTTCGTGCCGGATCGTCAGACTGTTCGACAAGCAAATGAGGCTTTAGCCCAGTTTCAAATAGCTAAGTCCAACGGCGCATCGAAAAGATCGTTTTCGATCCAGTAATTGATTGGGTGTCAGTCAGTTGGGTCGAGCGTCTTCTTGCTAAATTGTTCTTCGCAATCCAGCGCTCTTGCGAAAATTGACTCATTGAAAATCGAAAAGGTGGACGGAATGCTTTCAATACATGCGATGCCTGATGCGTTCACTAAGAGTGAATGTGAGCTGATTATTTCGATGATTTCCCAATCGCCAACCAATGAAGCCCTCCTCGTCGGCAGCAATAAAGATCACAATCTTCGCAAATCTGAGTTGGTCTGGACAGATGACGTGGTTGGTATGGAGTGGGTGATGGACCGCTTGATCGAGCTGGTTCGCAAATCAAACAGGGATCATTTTGAATTCGATCTGCGCGAGTTTGCCGAAAGCCCGCAGGTGGCGATCTACAAGTCCTCAGATAGCGGCCACTTCGTATGGCACTCCGATATTGGTAGCGGTCCTGCCTCTGGAAAACGAAAGCTCACTCTGGTGCTGCAATTAAGCGGTGCCGATACCTATGAAGGCGGTGACTTGGAGGTCATGCCGGGCGCACAAATTCTCACAGCTGGTCGCGCTCAGGGGTGTGTTAGCATTTTTCCCAGTTTCACGCTTCATCAGGTGACGCCGGTTAAAAGTGGTATACGGCATTCGATGACTGTTTGGGCGCACGGTCCTGCATTCCGCTGAAACGGCCCTTAGCTGACATTGCTGATGTTGCGGTAGCGCTACCTTACGTCGAATAGGTCATGAACCAGTCGCAGAATTGGATGCAATGCTGTTCGTCCGGCGCAAAGGGGCCGGGGCGATAATGCATAGACTATGCACCGGCCGTCATCGACATGCACAGGCCGAGGCAGAGTGCTGGGTGCTATTTACGCGCCGACACTTCGAACAGCCGTCCGGGCGCGTCGGCTGCCAAGGGTGCCCCGGCCGCCTGCGCCATATGCCAGGCCAGAACCTGATTGCTGCTGAGCACTGGAATGCCGAGTTCCGATTCCAATGGGGCGATGATGTCGAGCGTGCGCAGATTGGTGCAGGACAGAAAGATCGCTTCTGCCCCGATCGACGCGGCACGGGCCGCAGCCATGATCGAAGCCGGCGCAATCCGGGCTACCTTCGCCTCCTCCTCCTCGCCAAACGTCACGGTATCGACCACCGTAAACCCTGCGGTGCCGAAAGCGTCGCGCACGGGGCCGGCGACGGTCGCGACGTAGGGCGTCACCAGACCTATCCGCAGAACGCCAAGCGCTTTTAAAGCGGCCAAAGCCGCCGTCAGGGGATCAGTAACAACGGGCGCTACAACGCCCTGGCGAACCATGTCTGCCACCGCTGCGGCACCGATCAGGGTCGTGCCGGATGTGCAGCCGTAGCCCACGACATCGAACAAAGCAGCCCGCGGAAAAAGCTGCGCCGCACGCGGTAGGTCAGCCTTCATTGCGGCGATCGTATCGGTCGTTAAGGCGTCGCCGGACGGAATACGGCTGATGTGGATCGCAATGTCGCGGTCGGGAAAAAGGCGGCGAAAGTCCTGCTCTAGCGTTTCGTCGGCCTGAAGCACGATCAGCCCGAAAGTGGCCTTGCTGCCAATGGGACCTGTCAGATCAAATTTAATCTGCTTCATGGCAAGATCACTGGCAATGCGGCAGGCGCACGGCGTGAAAGCAATTCGGGTCCATGCGCCCGCAACACGATATTCTCCTCGTGCACCATGATCAGTCCTGGGGCGATGTTCACGCTGGGTTCAAGTGTCAGCACCATCCCCTCGCGTAGCTCTGTTGTGTCCAGCGGGGTCAGCGACGGCCATTCGGTTAAGGTCACCCCAAGACCGTGGCCCAACCTGCCGCCGCTTGCCACTGCACCCGCCCGTGTCAGGGCCTCTGCCATGATCCGGTGCGCATCCCGGGCCAGCATACCGGGGCGCAGCGCCGTCAGTGTCACATCGGTCGCGGTATACAGCGCGTCATGCGCGCGGCGCACCGCATCGCTGGGCGGGCCGATCGCAAAGTTGCGGTCGAAATCGCAAAAATAACCGTCTCGTACGGCACCCGTATCCAGCATCAGCACGTCGCCTAACTGCAAGGGCCGGTTGTCGGCGGGCGAGATAACATCCCCATATCCACCCTGCCCCGCAGCCCCTGCGACATAGCTGACCCAGTCGGCCCCTGCCTGCAGCAGGGCCACCTGAAAGTCGCGGAATACGTCGATCAAAGGCGTGCCAAGTTGTGCGAAATCCCGAACGCGATCAAAGGCGGCATTGGCCACGTCACAGGTCGCGCGAATCTTGTCGATTTCAGCCTCGGACTTGATCTCTCTGACCCGGCAGACGGCGGCGGTTCCGTCGATAAATTGCCGCGGTGCGACAAGGTCCTGCACGCGCAGGTAATCCGCGAGCGGCATGCGCAGATGCGTTTCCAACCCCATTGGCAGGCCGATCCTGCCCGCGGCAGGGACGGATGTGATCAACGCCTCGGCCAGAAGGCTGACACCGTCATCAACCGGGTCAGGGGCTCGCCAGGTCCTGATGTCCGTGATCCAGCAGCGCCCCATCAGCGCGGCACCAATCGTCGGGATGATCGCAATCGGATCGCCCGCCGCAGGCACCACGATGAACCATGGCCGCGCGGGGCTTTCCCAGAACCGTGTCAAAAACCCTGTGGTGTAGAAAATATCCGCGGGTGACGTCAAAAGCAGGACATCCATCCCGCCGATTGCCATTTCGGCCTGAAGCGCCTTGATCCGGCGGCGATATTCATCCGCCGGAAAGATCATCGAACCGTCAGGCATTTTCCGGCCCTTCGCTAAGGATGCAAAGCACGTGGCTTTCGGCATTGATCCCGTCCAGCCCCGCCAAGAGTGCCGCTACACCGGCAGCACCTGATGGTGTCGATGGTAATCCGGCGGCGGCGACGGCTTCGGCTCCTGTCGCCGCCTCTTCCTCCGTCAAGGTGACAAAGCCATCGGCGTCGCGTGCCAGATCCGCCAACGCCAGCATGGACGGCGTTTTGCAATCCAGCCGTCCCATCGCAGAGACAGGACCGGATGTCACAACGACCCGCCCCGCACGGATGCTGTCAATCAGCGCCGGGGCCGCTTCGGGTTCGACCACGATCATCTGGGGGCCGTCACCCCATGCAAGGCGCAGTTCCGCCGCAACCGCCGCGGCAAGGCCGCCGACGCCAGCCTGCAGCAGGACATGGGTCGGCCGGTCGGTCATCTGGCCCACGATTTCCGTCGCGATCTGTCGGTAGCCTTCCATCACCCGAAACGGCAGGTCGACATATCCCGGCCAGGACCCGTCCGACAGCAGCGTCCAACCCTGCGCCTTGGCCGAATGACCCGCCGCAACCATGCTCGCCTCGTAATCTGCGCCCGCACGTACGACCTGCGCACCCATCCCCCGCAACCGCGCGGCAAAGCTTTCGGGTACGGTGTCCGCCAAATAGATGACTGCCGCAGCACCAAAAATGCGCGCGCCAGCAGCCACTGACAGGCCGTGATTGCCAGCGCTGGCAGTCACATAGGTGCGTCCGGTCAAGGCTGTTGGTAATGCACCGCCAGCGGCAGCAGCTTCACGCGCGATGGCATAGGCGGCCCCCAGCGCTTTGAAACTGCCAAGACCCATGCGACCGCGTTCGTCCTTGATCGTCACGCGCGCGGCACCCGCCATTTCAGCAAGAGCGGGGACGTCGCGCAGCGGGGTCTGTTCATGCTTCGGGCACTGCGCCAGAAGGGAGGCGACCGCACGCGCACGCGCGCCAGGCGTTGGCTGAAGATCGGGTAGACCGCGACCCCGATATGGATTTACAAATACCTGTGTCACGCATCCCCCTCGTCGTTAATGCTGCTTCGCTCGCATGTATGAGGGCACAGAGTGGGCAGCTTTAATAGCGGTAACGGGACATTTCTTCAGATCATCGCCATCCATAGATCCGCAACGAGGTGTCCGCGCCTTGCCGCAAAGCTTTCGAACGAAAGGCGGCGTGATAAAGACCAAGCCCACCTTGTTGCGCGAATTGCGGTGCGGCACCTCGGACTTCGCTTCGACGATAGTGCGCTGTCAGCGCTGCCATTAAAATTCCAAACACTGACGACCGAGCTTGATCTAGCTAATGCTGAAATAGCGCCGGACTGGTCGTGAAGCGCCCGCAATCGGCCCCCGTGCGGCCTGCGACCTGAACGCGGCACTGTCATTGCGCTACCCACTAGACGCGTGGCGCAGGCAAGCTAAGGTTGTAGGAGGAGCTGTTTTGGGAGGAACTGCAGATGTTAAGAATTTACGCGCTTGCCGTAATCACGGGTTTTTACGGATCTGTCGCCTCGGCTGAAAGTCACGCCGCAACGGAAGCTGAACAAACCGAAGCGCCCGCGGTCATAGCCGAAGATGTGGACTTGGATGCTGCGAAGTCGATATTCACGCGGAGCTGCCGTGGGTGTCATGGCAACAAAGCGCAGGGCGTCGCGAGCTATCCGAAGCTATCCGACAAGACACCGGAATACATTGTTGAAAAGCTAGAAACCTATCGCGCAGGAGAGCGGATCGGACCCAACTCGGTCTTGATGATCCAGAACGCAAAAGGCCTCTCGGACCTAGAGATCGCGAGCCTTGCAGTCTACGTCACAACCGCTTTTGAATGAACTCCGCAGCCCTCGGGGCTAATTCACTGAACCGCGGGTTTACTTGATTCACGTTCAGACCCTGCTAGGGTTGTGTAACGGCCAGGTGTGTCAGCGGACAACCAGTGCGACGTCATACCTCTGCTTCATTGAAATCTGGGAGGAAATCATGACTTTATCACGTCCATTTTTTACATCGTTGCTCATAGGAACATCCATATTCGTAACGCCTGCGCTTGCGCAAAGCGGGATGAACACAACTAGTCTTCAGCAGGAGGTCGTGCTGGAGGGGCTAGAAAATCCGTGGGATATGGCGTTCTTGGATGATGGCACGATGCTATTCACCGAGAAATGCAGCGGCCTGTCTGTGCGCATGCCCGATGGCACCGTCAATGCGCTATATGGCGTGGGCGAGACGGAAGGCTACGCAGAAAATGGCGCTGACCTTTTTTGCGAGGGCCAGGCCGGGATGATGGGCGTCGCTTTTGATCCCGACTTCGATAATAACCGTCGGATCTACGTCTATGCGACCTCGAACATGTCCGCGCCTCATACAAACCGGCTGATGCGGTTCACCCTGAACGAAGACTTTACGAGCGTCGCGGACCGGACCGACATCGTGGACGATGTGCCATACAAAATGGAAGCGTCGGACCATCCCTTCGGTGGTCCAGGTGCGCACAACGGCGGACGCGTTCGCTTTGGTCCAGACGGCGCGCTGTGGCTCACGACAGGTGACAACCACAACGAGGAGATCCCGCAAAGCCCGACACTGATGGGGTCCAAAGTTTTGCGGATGGATACAGATGGGCAGGCTCACCCTGACAACAGCCCACCCGAAGGATTTGACCCGCGCACCTATACCTATGGCCACCGCAACGTGCAGGGCATCGCGTTTCACCCTGAAACCGGACAGGCCGTCATCGCAGAGCATGGCCCTTGGCATTCGGATGAGATTACCGTGCTGGTGAATGGTGGCAACGGTGGCTGGGACCCACGCGCCAATATGGCAGGCCGCGGCGACTGCCCGGACGGGTATTGCGGATACAGTCCAAATCAGAACGAGGGTATGAACCGTTACGAGCGGGCCGCCTTTATGCCGATGACAGACTTCGCAACATACCCCGACGCCATGCCACCTGTATGGGAAAACAACGGCTGGTCGCAGGGCACGTCGTCAGCGGCCTTCCTCGAAGGTGAGCAGTGGGGCGACTGGAACGGTGCGATGGTTGTCGGCATCATGGGGATCGGTTTTGGCGGCACGCCGCTTGGACAGCGGATCGACGTCATCCAGTTCTATGAGGACGATGGCACACTTTCGGTCGAGGACGTGACCGAGATGACCCTGCCAATGGAGGCCGGGCGCTTCCGCTCGGTTGTCCTTGGACCGAACGGAAGTCTTTATACATCCGTTGATGAGGGCACCATCTACAAGCTGACACCAGGCAGCTGATACTGCGCTAGGCCGCGCTACTCCGACAGCGCGGCCTAGTTCTCTCGGTGAAGCGCAGCAAAAACCGGGAAAAGCTGGCCACCCAACCAAACATAGTATGGCCCGTTAGCAAGGCCGCGCTTCGATGCCGTTCACACACCCAACATTGCTGAGGTTTTGCGCCGTGATATTTCGTCCAAGAATGATTGTATCCGGACGCGACAGTCTGAAAAGGTCATGACCTGGACTGCACGACTGTCGCCGCAGACGAATGTCATTCTACAATGACGGCCCCTCAAACAAAGACAAACACACATCGTTTGTGGGCAGATCACCGTGTTCGCAACGCTCGTTTTCAATGCTGTTGCGAAGACGCGCCGCGCCCGCTTTCGGTGGCCCTATCGCCCCGTGATGCCCTCGATCTGGGGTAAGGGTGTTGACTGCGTGACGCGTTCGGATGGCCGTTTTTCGTAGAAGGCATTGCCGCCTGTCGAAAGAACGTAGTGAATGTTGTTGTAGGGCGCGTGGTATGTTGCGGCGTGGAAAAACTGCGCCCGCGCGATCATCGGGTGCCGTTCACCTTTTAGAACCGAAACTGCTGCCTCGCGGACAATCGCAGCAGATCGCCCGTCCATTTTGCGTGACATGATCCCGGGTGCAAACTGATTTTTCTGCGCGACGACACCACAGACGGTGTCGGGATAGCTGCTGGAATTGACGCGGTTCATGACCACGCTGCCCACTGCGATCATGCCGTCCCGGCTCGACCGGTTCGACTCGAAATACATCGCCCGTTCCATACAGTCGCGTTCGGTATGACGCGGGAAAATGCCACAACCCGTCAGTGCCGCCAATGCGGCGACCGAAATGATCATCTGAAATCTGACCTTTTGACGTATCACTTTTGGTCGCTCCTAAAGCTTGGTGGCGTCGCAGTTGTCTTGCCAAGGGCACAAGCGGGCTGGTGGGCCGTTGGTCCCAAGTAAATCGAAGGCCGAAAGGCGAGGCGAGCCATAGCGCTTCGCGCCAAGCTGTTCAGCATCACGCCGAGGCACCTTTCCCGTAACGTCCTTCAGTCACTTTATAATACCTAAAGACATTGAAACCGCTTTACTAGTTTTCACAAATTTTCCGCCAAAGGCATGCAGGGTAAATTTGCCGACCGCGGACATATAGCGAGCGTGTATCGCCCCCTTTTCGGTAATTTTTTACGGTCACTCAAGCTCCGAAGCATGCCCAAACTAATCTCCGTTCGTATATCGCGAGGTGATAGTCTAAGCGAACCCACATCCTCATACGCCGACGTTCATGGATCGCGCAGCATGTCGTCGACCGAAACGTTGCTCAGCCGATCGGCGGACAATCCAGCTTGATGCTGTTACGGCATTGATCGTCATGAAACGTCACTTTACCGTCTCAGAGCAGCACTTTCCGACATGCACTTTGTCTCACCTTCATTCCCATCGTTCGTTGCAAATGTTAGTTTAATCTTCCACCTCTTGCGGCGCGACTTGACCTCTCCCACCCATCAGATGCGGATTAAATCTCTTATGAATGCGATAAAATTGAAGTCGTTTCTGTTCGACGGGTTCCTTGCTGGCTGGACCGCTTTGTTCGCATTGGGGGTGCTGGTCTTTTGGTTGTCTGGCTCGCCGCAAAAACCAATTCGGGCTGCAACTCGTCTATGGGTGCGCGGAATCTTGTTCGGGCTGAAGCATATCGTAGGGCTGGATTATGCCGAAAAGGGCCGCGACCTGATTCCAGACGAACCCTGTCTCATCGTCTGCAATCATCAATCCACTTGGGAAACGCTTGCAGCCCTTGTTCTTTTCCCGGACGTCGCAATTGTCGCGAAGCACGAACTTCTGCGGATCCCGATAATCGGGTGGTATCTGCGAAAATCACCGATGATCATCATCGATCGTGAAAGCGGGTCCAAGGCACTAAAGGCGATGCTGAAACAGAGTCATGAAGCGATTGCCTCCGGCCGCTCGGTTCTGGTTTTTCCACAAGGGACACGTATGGATGAGAGCGAGCCAATCGCGTTCAAGCGTGGGGTGGAACTGCTGTATTCAAAGCTGGGGGCCCCCGTCCTGCCCGTCTTGGTGAACTCCGGCAAATTCTGGGGGCCTAGCGGATCAAGCAAGCGTGGTGGGACAATCACAGTCTCGTATCTCGCTCCGATACCACCTGGGTTGTCGGCCGAACTGTTTGTTCGAAAGGCCGAAGCGCAGATGGAGGCAGAACGGTCGATACTGCCATAACCTGTCGCAACAGGTGCATTCTACGAAGATTGCCAACCGCTGGCCGGACGTGGTTTCCGTCAGCATGCCAGCCCTTAAGAGGAGTAGGCGCGACGACACGGTCGGTCCCGGACGCGCAGGACACTCCTCTTGCAGGTCGATAAAAAGCATGCCGCGTCAGTTTGGGCGCGCTGCTGCCCAAAGATGTGGTCTGGTGCGAGCCCTTCGTGCAGCCCGCATGGGACCGGCCTGTTTGCGATGACCTAAGAAATATGTCATGATGCATTAACCCGGAAATGCACTCGGTAACGTCGCATGGTCTTCAAAAGGGTGCTCATATGCCGAAAATCGTCAACAAATCAGAGGATCAGGAAACCGCTGAGGGCGAAGTCGAAAGATTTCAAGACGACTTAGGACCCTTTGTCGTCGCTGCCGAGACGACACGGATGGCGATGGTGTTTACGGACGCCTGCGAAACTGACAATCCGATCATCTTCGCCAACGACGCCTTCCTCAACATGACAGGTTACGAACGCGTGGAGGTCTTGGGTCAGAGCTTTAACTTTCTCATGGCCCATATCGCGGATCAAGATGCACTGGCCCTCATCCGCGAGGCGTTAGAAAACCATTCCGACACAAATACTGACCCCGAGATCCTTTACCGCCGCAAGGATGGCAGCGAATTTTGGGCCGCCCTCTTCGTCAGTCCGATTCGGGACGACGATGGTGATATTATCCAGAACTTTGCCTCCTTCGTGGATCTCACCGCATACAAGAACGAGCAGGCTCAGTCGCGCATGCTTATCGATGAACTGAACCACCGCGTTAAGAACACCCTCGCGACCGTTCAATCGATCGTCTCGCAGGCGGCGCGAGCGAACGCCGACCCACAGGCAATGAAGAACGCCGTTGAGACTCGCCTATATGCACTTTCCCGGTCGCACGACCTGCTGACCCGCGAGAAGTGGCACAGCGCCGGACTTTTGGATGTGATCCACGACGCGCTCGAGCCATTCGGCGCGACCGACGTGCGGGCGCGCCGCGTAAAGATTACAGGCGATAACATCCGCTTCGGACCAAAGCCGGCATTGGCGCTTGGCATCGCCTTCAACGAGTTAGCCACCAATGCTATGAAGTATGGCGCATTCTCGAACGAGAATGGATCGATCCGGATTAAGTGGACGATTGAACCGTCACCGACAGGTCGGCGGCTGCGTCTGATCTGGACGGAAAAGGATGGACCGGCTGTGACACCACCGACGCGCAAAGGATTTGGGTCCCAAGTGATCGAGCGGGGACTCGCACATGAACTGGACGGCACTGTAGGGCTCGATTATCGCGCCGAAGGCGTTGTCTGCGCGATGGACATTCCTGCACCCGTTTCCGACGATGAGTGATCTGTTATCTGGTCGTCGTGTCCTCGTCGTTGAGGACGAGTCGCTGATCCTGTTTTTGATGGAGGATATCCTGGCAGATCTCGGATGCCAGGACGTCAGTGGTGCCAGCACGGTTGCCAAAGCGATTTCTTTGATCGAATCCGAGTCTTTTGATGCGGCGACGCTAGACATGAATTTGGGTGGAGAAGACCGCAATCTCGTAGCTGATGCTCTGCTGGAACGGGGCATCCCCTTCATCTTCTGCACCGGAAATAGCAAATCCGATATGAGGGAAGGATTTGGAGATCATGCGGTCCTTTACAAGCCGTTCCGCGACGCAGATTTGACCACCGCACTCACACAGCTTCTGTCGTAAAAGGCCAAGCGCAATTCAGTATGTGGGGTGGGTCACCGGGTCTTTAGGCGTAAAACTAGCAACCACTTCCACATGACAAAATGGCCGCAAGGCAAACAGGCTCGATATTTGCGATGCATATCCAGCGCCGGTTTTCTTCGATCTGGCCGGCAAGAGGATCGCTACACGGCCCGGCAGCCAACGTCTGCTTTTAGGATGGGTGGTTCAATTTTCACGCGCGCAGCGAAGAACCGCAATTCGCCCGTGCTGATGGTCGGCCCGCGGCTTCCAGTCCACGCGGAATCACGCCGCGACTTGCTGAAAATGTTGCTCATGGCCAAGTGCCTGACGCCTGCCATTTAACGGTGCAATCGCAACATGATCGATCAGCCAGTCCGACGGATCGCTGAATCTGCTGCCCGATTGACGACACCTCTTACAAGTCGCGTAGCCGTGTCACGGATCGCCGCCCTAACACCACCTTCTTCGAATTGGTTGCTACTGCTCCGAGACACGCAACGCGCCTCGGAGACTGTATTTTAAAGCCCTACAGCTTTCGTAGGACCAACTTTGGTCGACGTTGCACGTCCTTGGAAAGAACGATGCCCTCCACACCAACCAACGCTGCCGCCAATCAGCTACAGCCGCTGGTGCCACCGCAGGTGTTGCACTTCATGCAGGTCCCGTTGCGGACCAGCGTGTAGTTCTGGCATTCACCGCAGGGATCCCCCTCGTAGCCTTGCATCTTTGCCTTGTCGCGCAGGGTCAGGCTGCCGCTGGTCGTCATCGTGCCGGACGCGATGGCTGTCGTGGTCGATTGGCTGACAGCGACGGTGCCCGTCACGCTTTGCGCCACATCCGCCCCAACCGTCAGGCCAGACATGCCGCCCTGTAGAACCACCAGATCCTGCGGCATCCGCTTGCGCAAATACCCGGTAGAGCTGATCTGCCGCAGCACTTCCAGCGAACGGCTGGCAGCGGCCTCTGACGGGGTGGCGACGTTGGTGACGCCCTCTTCCACGCCGCGTCCGATGTCGTCAAAGGCTGCGCCTTCGGGCTTCACATGCGCCAGATCGGTGCGATCCAAATAGCTGACCGCCAGCTCGCGGAAGATGTAGTCCAGAATGGACGTCGCGTTCTTAATGCTGTCGTTACCCTGCACGCCGCCGGCAGGCTCGAACTTGGTAAACGTAAAGGCGTCGACGAACTCTTCTAGCGGGACGCCGTATTGCAGGCCGACCGAAACCGCGATGGCAAAGTTGTTCATCATGGCGCGGAAACCTGCGCCCTCTTTATGCATATCGATAAAGATTTCGCCTAGCTTGCCGTCCTGATATTCCCCCGTGCGCAGATAAACCTTGTGACCGCCGACAATGGCCTTTTGCGTGTAGCCCTTGCGCCGTTCTGGAAGTTTATCGCGCTGAGACTTTGCGATTTCCTTAATGATGATCTTTTCCACGATCTTTTCGGCCAGCACGGCGGCCTTTTCGTGGTTCGATCCGGTGGTCAGGATCTCTGCCGCCTCGTCGTCATCCTCGACCAAAGCCGAAGCCAATGGCTGCGACAGCTTCGATCCATCGCGGTACAGCGCGTTGGCCTTGATCCCCAGCGACCACGACAGTTCGTATGCTTTCTGGCAGTCCTCGATCGTGGCGTCGTTAGGCATGTTGATCGTCTTGGAAATCGCGCCCGAGATGAAGGACTGCGCCGCCGCCATCATGTAGATGTGGCTGTCAACCGACAGATAACGCTTGCCAATTTTACCGCAGGGGTTGGCGCAATCAAAGACGTTGTAGTGCTCTGCCTTTAGGAACGGCGCGCCTTCCAGCGTCATGGTGCCGCAAACATGGGCGTTGGCCGCGTCGATGTCGGCCTTGGAATAGCCAAGGTGGCGCAGCAGATCAAAAGACGGATCATTCAGCTTTTCCGCCGGAATCCCCAGCGTCTTGGCGCAGAAATCCTCGCCCAGCGTCCACTGGTTGAACACAAAGCGGATGTCGAAAGCCGCCTTCAGAGCGCCTTCGATCTTGTCCAATTCTGCCTGACCAAAGCCATGCCCGATCAAGGATGTATGATTGATCGCAGGCGCCTGCCCCATGCTGCCATGACCCACGGCATAGGCGATGATTTCTTCAATCTGGGCAGAGCCATAGCCCAGTTTCGTCAACGCCGCGGGCACGGACTGGTTGATGATCTTGAAATAGCCGCCGCCTGCGAGCTTCTTGAACTTCACCAGCGCAAAGTCAGGCTCGATCCCTGTCGTATCGCAGTCCATCACCAGACCGATGGTGCCCGTCGGCGCGATGACCGACACCTGCGCGTTGCGGTAACCATGCTGTTCACCAAGGCGCAGCGCCTCGTCCCACGCGCCGGTCGCCATGGCAACCAGCCGCTGATCAGGGCAGCCGGCTTGGTCCAGCGGCACGGGTTTAATATCCAGCGCCTCAAAGCCGTCAGACTTGCCCTGCGCGGCGGTGCGGTGGTTGCGGATGACGCGCAGCATGTGGTCGGCGTTGCGCTTGTACCCTGGGAAGGCACCCAGTTCGCCCGCCATCTCGGCCGAGGTCGCATAGGCCACGCCCGACAGGATCGCCGTCAGCGCAGCACCCATGGCGCGGCCTTCGCGGCTGTCATAGCCAAAGCCCATGTTCATCAGCAGACCGCCGATATTGGCATAGCCCAGACCCAGCGTGCGGAAATCATAGGACCGCTGGGCGATTTCCTTGGACGGGAACTGCGCCATCATCACGCTGATTTCCAGCGTCACGGTCCACAAACGGCAAGCGTGGATGTAATCCTCGGCCTGAAACTGGCCGTCCTTGTAGAAGGTCAGCAGGTTCAATGACGCCAGATTGCAGGCGGTATCGTCCAAGAACATGTATTCAGAGCAGGGGTTAGATCCCCGAATGGCACCATCCTCTGGGCAGGTATGCCAAGCGTTAACCGTGTCGTGATACTGAATGCCCGGATCGGCGCAGGCCCATGCGGCATGGCCGACCTGTTCCCACAAATCGCGGGCCTTAATGATCTTGGCGACCTCGCCGTTGCGGCGGTTGATCAGCTTCCAGTCACCGTCAGCCTCGACAGCCTTCAGGAAGGCGTCCGTCACCCGGATAGAGTTGTTGGAGTTCTGGCCAGAGACGCTGGAATAGGCTTCCGAATCCCAGTCGGTGTCATAGGTCGGGAATTCGATGCTGGTGTGGCCCTGCTTCGCATAGTCCAACACGCGCTTGATGTAAGTCTCTGGGATCGCAGAGCGTTTTGCCTCTTTGATAGCGGTCGCAAGCGTGGCGTTCGCCTTGGGATCATAGGCGTCATCGGCGCTGCCGTCCCATGCCTTGATCGCGGCAAAGATGGCGTTCAGGTAACGCGCGTGCATCTTTGAACCGGCAACGATGGAGGCAACTTTTTGCTCTTCGATGACCTTCCAGTTGATGAACTGTTCGATGTCAGGATGGTCAGCGTCGACGATGACCATCTTGGCCGCGCGGCGCGTGGTGCCGCCAGATTTGATCGCACCCGCAGCGCGGTCGCCAATCTTAAGAAACCCCATCAGCCCCGACGACTTACCGCCACCCGACAGGCTCTCGCCCTCGCCGCGCAGGCTGGAAAAGTTGGTGCCGGTGCCAGAGCCATATTTGAACAAGCGCGCCTCGCGGACCCACAGGTCCATAATGCCACCTTCGTTAACCAGATCGTCACCAACGGACTGGATAAAGCAGGCATGCGGCTGCGGGTGTTCATAGCTGCTGGCGGATTTCGTCAGCTTTTGCGTTTGATAATCGACGTAATAATGTCCCTGCGCCGGGCCATCGATACCGTAGGCCCAGTGCAGGCCGGTGTTGAACCACTGCGGGCTGTTTGGCGCAGCGCGCTGGGTGGCCAGCATATGGCGCATTTCGTCGAAATAGGCCTGCGCGTCGGCTTCTTTGGTGAAATAGCCGCCCTTCCAGCCCCAATAGGTCCAAGCACCTGCCAGACGGTCAAACACCTGCTTGGCGCTCGTCTCTCCGCCGAATGTCGCACCTTCCGCAGGCTCCGACCGCCATAGGAACGACGGCACGCCTTTTTCCTTAACCCGCACGACTGCAGACGGCACGCCCGCTTTGCGAAAGTATTTCTGCGCGATCACATCAGATGCGACCTGGCTCCACTGAGCGGGAATCTCGCAGTTTTCCAGTTTGAAGACGACCGTGCCATCGGGATTGCGAATCTCTGATGTCGCGCTGCGAAATGCGATGTCTGCATAGGCGTCAGCACCCTTGCGCGTGAACGTGCGATCAATCTTCATGTCTGTCCCTTCCGGTCGCCGTCTATGCGGCGCTGAATGTCCCTGCCGCCCCGCCACGCGGGGACTGCTCTGATTGCCGATGAAGGGCGGGCATGTCCGGGCGCGTTAAAATACCGCGCGACCCGATCTATGCTTCTATGTTCAATCCTCCACGCGCCACCACATATAGTGGCTATAGGCCCGGCTCGCACAACCTGACGTATCCGGACCAAGAGGGTCAACGGCTTTATTCACAAAAAATTTGTATTTTTATGTTGACCATTCAGGCCGAAAGCCTTGCCGCATATCGTAGACGGATCTGTCCACAGACCCATCCACAGGCGTACCTGGAAAAAGCGTTGAAGTAGCGCAGGGTTACCCGACGAAGCTGTGCAAATGGGCGCCGGTCGATATGACGCCAGCGCGAATCGCAGCCTGTGGCGCGTAGGTCACGCAGCGGCACCCTGCCGCAGACCGGCCCATTCATCCGCCGCTTAAAACATAAGCGACGCAAAATGCGGCCCCCCGAGGGGTGTTTTATAGATCAAACAATGTGGTGAAAGTGGTCGGGGCGATAGGATTCGAACCTACGACCCTCTGTTCCCAAAACAGATGCGCTACCAGGCTGCGCTACGCCCCGAACCTGCGCCCCTCATAGTATCAGTGCGCGGCATTGAAAAGCACTAAATTACGATCCGCAGGGTAAAGCTGCATTTGGACCGATAGAGGGGTGCTGCAAGACCGCGCCGGGCGCGATTCCAAGGCGCGCCGCAAGGCCGCCGTTGATTTCGAGCACATATTGGATGTCATCACCGCCCAGAATCGGCGTCTCGTCCAGCGGAATGGCCTTCGCGTGCACGGTCTGGACGGTGCCATCCGCACTGGCAAAAATCATATCAAGGGGAATCAGTGTATTGCGCATCCAAAAGCTGGCGGTCTGGGGTGACTCATAGACAAACAGCATCCCCGTCATCGTCGGCATCTGTTCGACATGCATCAGCCCCTGCCCGCGTTCAGCCGGATCATCCGCGACATCGACGGCGAATCGCGCCTGTCCGAAATCACCGCGCACGGTCACTGTATCCGGCGCGCATTGCGCACTTGCCGCGCCTGCGACAAGGCTGACCGCCAGCACTGTCGCCAGCTGATAGGTTAAAGTTTTAGTCCTGCGTCCCACGTTAACACCTCGATTGCCATGCGCCCGCGTTTGCCGGGCATGACCCGCATCGCGATCGCTTCTCCGGTCGCAAGGTCGGACAGACCGCTGCGCCGCAACACTTCGACATGTACGAATATATCGTCGTCGCTGCCAAACACGTTTGCGAAACCAAAGCCCTTGGCCTTGTCGAACCACTTAATGCGGGCAGGCTCTAGCGGGCAGCGAGCGATATCTTCGGCAGTGACGGCCTCCATATCGGCCAGCGGCACAAGCGAGGCGTGATCAGGCGGCGTGATCGACAGGATGCGGTCGGCCTGACAGCCGCGCGGCGTGGTCACGACAATCATTTCGATCGCCGCGCCTTCGACAACAGACCCTTGGCCAAAGTTGCGCAGGACATTCGCGTGCAACAGCACGTCGTCCCCGCCGCCATCGCGCAATACGAACCCGAAGCCCTTACCAGGATCGAACCACTTTACCTTGCCGGTCACCGTGATCGCTGTGTCTTCGCTTTCCATGCCGTCATACTCTTTTTTATTCCCCGGTCAGACCAGAGGGATTTCCTGCGCGCCGCCCGGCCGCGATTAAGGCGACAGTCGCGTGACAGTCCAATCGCCGGGTATGCCGCGCGCGGGCCGGGTCCAGCGGAACCGATCATGCAGGCGGTTCGCGCCATCGGCCCAGAACTCGATTTCCTGCGGAATGATCCGAATCCCGCCCCAAAAGGCCGGGCGCTGCGGATCTTCACCATGAACGCTACGCATATGGTCCAGCTTGTCCATTAAAACTTGCCGGCTTTGCAGTGGATTTGACTGCGCCGATGCCCACGCCCCCAACCGGCTGTCCACGGGACGCGCAGCATAATAGGCGTCAGCCAATGCGCCATCTTCACGTTCTACCCGGCCGCGCACACGGATTTGCCGCCGCAGGGATTTCCAGTGCATGACAAAGGCCGCGTTGCCGCTGCCGGCCATCTCGCGGCCCTTGGCGCTGTCGTAATTGGTGAAGAACACAAAGCCGTTGTCTTCGATCTGGCGCATCAGCACGACGCGCACATTCGGCATCCCTGCTGCATCAACCGTGGCCAGCGCCACCGCATCAGGGTCATTCACCTCGGCCTCTCGCGCCTCGGCCAACCACGTCCGCGCAAGGGCGAAGGGATCGTCTGCTGCAAAAATACCTGTTCTATCAGTCATGTGAGGTGCCTCTCCAATACCTGTTCTAGGTTAAGAGCCGCCCGCTCACAAGTCCGTGTCCGCGCAGCGGCGCTTGATGCGGGTGCCAGCATCGCCTAAACCCCATATCAACATATCGCAAGCCGGGGGCACACCATCATGACGTCGCAACTAATGGCAGGAAAGCGCGGCCTGATAATGGGCCTTGCCAACGACAAGTCCATCGCATGGGGCATCGCAAAGTCGCTGTCCGACGCTGGCGCTGAACTTGCCTTTTCTTATCAAGGGGATGCGCTGAAAAAGCGAGTCGATCCGCTGGCCGCCTCTGTCGGGTCCAACCTAGTGTTGCCCTGCGATGTGGGCGACGAGGCGTCGATTGACGCGCTGTTCGAAAGCCTCAAGGCCGAATGGGGCACGATGGACTTCATCGTCCACGCCATCGGCTTTTCTGACAAGAACGAGCTGCGCGGCCGCTATGTCGACACCTCGCGCCAGAACTTCCTGACCTCGATGGATATCTCGGTCTATTCCTTCACCGCCGTTGTGAAACGCGCCGCTGAAATGATGACAGACGGCGGCTCGGCCCTCACGCTGACGTACTACGGCGCGGAAAAGGTCATGCCGCATTACAACGTCATGGGCGTGGCCAAGGCCGCTTTAGAAGCCTCTGTGCGCTACATGGCAGAGGATCTTGGCAAGGACGGCATTCGCGTCAACGCGATTTCAGCTGGCACGATCAAGACGCTGGCCGCCTCCGGCATCGGCGACTTCCGCCTGATCATGAAATGGAACGAATACAACGCGCCCCTGCGCCGCACCGTAACCCAAGAAGAGGTCGGAAAATCAGCGCTTTACCTGCTGTCTGACCTTGGCTCTGCGGTCACAGGCGAAGTGCTGCACGTCGACGCCGGCTACCACGTTGTCGGCATGAAGGCGGTCGACGCCCCGGACGTGACAAAGGAATGACCCTCGCCGCCTTTGCGTCGATCGTCCTGATCCATCTGGCCGCCGCCATCTCGCCGGGCCCCTCTTTTGTGGTGGCCCTGCGCGTGGCTGCGGCCGAAGGATTCCGGGTCGCCGCCGCCTTGGCGCTTGGCTTTGGCCTTGGCGCGGTGCTGTGGGCCGGGGCGGCGATGGCCGGGCTCGCGCTGGTGTTCTCCGTGCTGCCTGCCCTCTTTCTCGCGCTCAAATTCGTCGGCGCGGCCTTCTTGATCTATCTGGCGGTGCAAATGTGGCGTCACGCGGCAACGCCAATGCCTGCGCCGCAAACAGATACCCCGCCCCGCTCGGCCTTTGCCGCTGTGCGCTTTGGCTTTGTGACCTTCGCCAGCAACCCCAAGCCTGCGATCTTTTTTGGCGCGGTCTTCGTGAACCTTGTCCCCGCTGCCACACCGCTCGGCTGGAAAGCGGCGATCCTGCTCGCGGTCCTTCTGAACGAAACGCTGTGGTACCTAATCGTTGCCCGCGTCTTCTCTCTGCCGCGCCCCCGTGCCGCCTATGCCCGCGCGAAGGCGTGGATCGACCGGGGCTTCGGCACCCTCCTCGCCCTTCTGGGCCTCAAAATCGCACTTACGTAAATGAAAGGCCCTGCCATGCCCCCCATCGACGCCACCATCACCAATGCCCCGATCAAAGACCCCAGCCGCCTGCCCCATGAAAAAGGCTTTCACATCAGCTGGGACCAGCTGCACCGCGACAGCCGCGCGCTGGCATGGCGCCTTGATGGCCACGGCCCCGATAACGGCGGGTGGCGCGCCGTCGTCGCCATTACGCGCGGCGGCATGGCGCCTGCAATGATCGTTGCCCGCGAACTCGACATCCGCACAGTGGATACGATCAGCATCAAATCCTACGACCACCAAGCCCAGTCCGAGGCGAAAGTCCTCAAGTCCCCCGATGCGGATATCATGGGCGACGGCACCGGCATCCTGATCGTCGACGATCTGGTCGATTCTGGCCGCACGCTTGAAGTCGTGCGCGGCCTTTATCCCAATGCCCACTTTGCCACGGTCTACGCCAAGCCAAAGGGCCGCCCGCAGGTCGATACTTTCATCACCGAAGTCAGCCAAGACACTTGGATCTTTTTCCCATGGGACATGGCGCTGCAATACGTCGAACCCTACCGCGGCAAGGACTAAAAATTGACGCACCGCCGGGCGTGGCTGATCGAATGGACGTTTCGTCTGTCACTGCTTGGAAAAGCTATGCTCGGCATGGCGCAGGTTATTGGCGGGCTGTTCCTTGCGATCATGCCCGCCGACGCCATCGCCCGCACCGCTGATGCCCTGACCCGCAGCGAACTGGCCCAAGACCCCACCGACCGCTTCGCCAAAGCGGTGATGCACTGGGCCCACGCCATCAACCCCGCGGCAGAGCATTTTTACATCATCTACCTGCTCGGCCACGGTATCATTCACTTCGTCGTGGTGATCGCCTTGCTGCTGAAATCCCGCATCGCCTACCCGTTCTCGGTGGCGACGCTCATGGCGTTTGTTGGCTTCCAGACATGGGACTGGCTGCACACCCACGATCCCGCCCTACTGCTGCTGACGGCGCTCGACATCTTCGTGATCACCATCGTGATCCTCGAACACCGCCTGACAAAAGGCGCGGCCGCCGCCAAGTCCTCGCTTTTTTAAAAATACTCCCGCCCCGGTGATGTGGCGCAGCCAAATGCACCTGAGAGGCATCCTACCCCCGCAACAGCTTTAGCGGTTGCCTTTGCCCGCGAACATCGCCGCATCCGCAGCCGCCTTGCGGATCGCGTTGGATTTATGGACGGTCTCTTGGTATTCCGCTTCCGGGTCGCTGTCATAAACAACGCCGCCGCCGGCCTGAATATAAAGCTTCTCGTCCTTCACCACAGCGGTGCGCAGGGCGATGCACATGTCCATATCGCCATTGGCGGAAAAATACCCGCAGCCGCCGCCATAGACGCCGCGTTTTTCCGGCTCCAGCTCGTCGATGATCTCCATCGCGCGCACCTTTGGCGCGCCTGACACGGTGCCCGCAGGCATCCCGGCAAAGAACGCGGACAGCGCGTCTTGATCATCGCGCAGTTCGCCCACCACGTTCGACACGATATGCATCACGTGGGAATAGCGCTCGACGATGAACTGTTCGGTCGGGCGCACGGTGCCAACTTTCGACACCTTTCCCGTATCATTACGGCCCAGATCCAGCAGCATCAGATGCTCTGCCAGCTCTTTTTGGTCTGCCAGCAGATCAGCCTCTAGGGCCGTATCTTCCTCGGGCGTCGCACCCCTTGGCCGCGTGCCAGCGATCGGCCGGATCGTCACTTCACTGCCGAAGACCCGCACAAGGATCTCTGGCGAAGCACCAATAACCTGAAAGCCGCCAAAGTTGAAAAAGAACATGAACGGCGACGGGTTCGTGCGCCGCAGGCTGCGATACAGCGCAAAGGGCGGCTCTGGAAAGTCCTGCGTCCAGCGCTGGCTGGGGACCACCTGAAAGATATCGCCAGCGCGGATATATTCCTTCGCCGTCTCAACCGCGGCCAGATAGCCGTCATGGCTGAAATTCGATACCGGCGCTGCAATGGGCGACGGGTCGGACAGCGTGTGGGTGGACGGCACCGTGCGCTCCAACGCGCGCTCTGCATCGCGCACCCGTTCTGCCGCTTGGGCATAGGCCGCGCGCGCACTGATGCCGCCGCCAGCCCATGCCGGGGCGACCAAGATCACGTCACCTTTGACGCCGTCCAGCACCGCCACGACGGACGGGCGCAGCATCATCGCATCCGGCAGACCCAGCGGGTCCGGATTCACGTTCGGCAGGCGTTCCACCAGACGGATCATGTCATAGCCCAGATAACCAAACAGGCCCGCGCTGGCCGCAGGCAGCCCCGCTGGCAGATCAATCCGGCTTTCCGCGATCAACCCGCGCAGGGCCGCCAGCGGGTCAGCCTCGTCCGCGACATAGGCTTCGGAATCGTAGCGTGCATTGCGGTTCGTCCGGCTGACGGTGCCGCGACATTCCCAGATCAGATCGGGGTTCATCCCGATGATCGAATACCGACCGCGCACTTCGCCGCCCGTCACGCTTTCCAGCATGAAGGTGTTCAGCCCCGCATCCCCCAGCTTCAGCATCAAAGATACCGGCGTGTCCAGATCAGCGGCCAACCGCGTCCAGACCACCTGATTTTCGCCGTTATCAAAGCCGCGCGCGAAACTGTCGAAATCGGGCAAAAGCGCCATATCAGGGGTGGTCCTTGCTTGGGTCGGTCTTGGGGTTTTGGGCTTACTGCATCTGCGCGTTGACGGCGTTCACGGCGGCCTGATCGATGGTCACATCGGTGCGCGCGCGCACGGCTTCGGCGAAGGCGTCAAACACATCCTGCGCAATCCCGGCAGAGGCTTGGCTTGTGATATCCGCCGCCTGCGCTGTCAGACGCTCTGACGCCAGATCGGCAGCCTTGATGTCATTCAGGCGCACAATGATCGCGCCCGCTTCGGTCGGCAGCACGCGGGTTTCGCCCGGTGCCATCTCGAACACGGTGCGCATAAAGCCCTCTGGCGTGTCCGCAACAAAGCTGCCGCGCGTCAGGTTTGCACTGGGCGTGGGCGTCAGCGCCAGCGCGCTTAGATCGGTGTCAGAGGCAACGTCGTTTGCGATGGCCTGCGCCTGCTCTAACACAGCAGTTTTTTCCGCCGCAGCGCGCCATGCGTCCTCTAGCCGGGCGCGGACGTCTTCCAGCGGCTGCACCGCAGGCGGCGTCACCGAGTCCAAACGCAGGGCAAAGATGCCGCCGTCGTCCAGATCAACAAGCTCGGGGTATGCGCCCTCGGTTGCGGCCGTGGCCGCCGTGCGAAAGGCTTCATAGGCGGCGGGGCCTTCGGTGCTGCCAGCGGTGTAGTCGATGGTCTGCAGTTCAAGTTCGGTCCGCTCGGCAAGGTCTTCCAGCGTTGCGCCGCCTGCGATCAGATCGTTGATCGTCTCTGCGTCGGCCTGAATAACGCGGCGGGCTTGGTCGGTCGCCAGCTCGTCGCGCAGCTCTGGTGCAGCCTCTTCAAAGGTTGTCTCTTCTGCGGCCAGCACAGCGTTCACGCGGAACAGCGCCGGGCCAAGGTTAGTATCCTGCGGGCCGACCACATCGCCAGCGCTGCCGGCAAAGACAGCCTCGCCTGCAGTGCCCAAATCTTCGATGGCAACATCGCCAAGATCAACGTCGCTAAGCGACAGGCCGCGCTCTGTCACCAGAGCGTCAAAATCCAGTTCTTCTGCAGTCAAACGGGCCAAGGCGGCATCCGCCTCTTCGACCGTGCCGAAAACCAGACGCTCGACAAGGCGACGCTCTGGCTGGCTAAAGGTGTCGATGCGCTGGTCATACAGGTCCTGCACCTGCGCGTCGTCGATGGTGACTTTGTCCGCCAGCATCGCAGGCGTCAGCATCGCATAGGTGATCTGACGTGCTTCGGGCGCGGTGAACATGTCAGGGTTTTCGTCATAGAAGGCCTGCAAGTCTGTGTCCGTCGGGCCGGGCACTGGTGTCGTCAGAATTGCGGCGGTCACGGGCGCGGTTTCAATATCCCGCGTCTCGCCCAAAAAGGCGGTGACGGTTTCGGCATAGACCGGGGCGGCAGGGATGCCGCCGACGACCGCGCCTTGCAGCAAGGTGCGCGACAGCTCATCGCGGATGCTAGTTTCATACGCGGCCTCTGACAGGCCAACGTTGCGCAGGGCGTTGCTATACACGGTGCGGTCAAAGCTGCCGGACAACGACTGGAACGCCGGGTTAGACAGCACCTCGTCACGCACGCGGGTATCGCCAACGGACACGCCAAGCTCTGCCGCCTCGTTGTCCAGCGTGCGCTGCGTGACGACCTGCGCCAGCACCGAACGGTCAAGCCCGATGGCCTGCGCCTGTTGGAACGTCACACGGGACCCGACCTGCGCATCTAGGCTGCGCAGTTGTTCATTCAGCGCCGATTGATAGGACGCAACCGAGATTTCTTTGTCCCCGGCGGTGCCAATCCGGCTGATGCCGCTGGTGAAGCCACCAGTGCCAAAGCCCAAAAGGCCGCCCATGATCAGGATCATAATGATCCAAACAGCAATCGGTGTGCGCTTTTTCTCAGCCATGATCTGCGGGCCCCCTCGCGTGATACGTCACGTTAATCGTCGCGACTGCATAAGTTGCTGCCCGCCTACGTGCAAGGGCCGCGCGGCGTGTCAGGGGGTGTAAGCGGCCAGCCGGGCAAACAATTCCGCGACACCTGCGCGGTCGATATTGGCAAAGGCGATGCGCAGTTCGCGCGGGCCAGCCGGATCGGAGGCCGGGCGGAACATCGTGCCGGGCAGGCATAAGATGCCCGCGCCCGCCACCAGCCGCTGCGCCAGATCGTCCGAGGCGATGTCAAAGGGATGCTGTAGATAGGCGAAATAGGCCCCGCAGCCCAAAATTTTCCATCCCTTTTCAGCCAGTTGCGGGAAATGGTCGATGATAGCAGCGCGGCGATCAAGGATCTCGTCCCGTTCTCCGGCCAGCCACTGATCTAGGTTCCGCATCCCCCAAAGGGCGGCGCGCTGACCCAGCTGGTTGGGGCAGATCGCGACCGTATCCAGAAACTTTTCCACCTCTGCCAGACGCGCCTGCGACGCCGTGATCGCGCCGACGCGGTGGCCTGTCAGGCGGTAAGCTTTGGAAAAGCTGTAAAGCTGGATCAGCGTGTCGTCCCAATCGGGGTCGGTGAACAGATCGTGCACGATACCGCTCCGTGCATCGAAATCGCGATAGGTTTCGTCCACGATCAGCGCGATGCCCCTGCTGCGGCACAGATCGCGGAACGCAGACAGCGTCGCTGCGGGATATTCCACGCCGCCGGGGTTATTGGGGCTTACCAAAACGATTGCGCGGGTGCGCTCGGTGATCAGTGCTTCAGCATCCGCAGCGCTTGGGATCAGCCCTGCGCCAGCCTGCAGCGGCACGGTCACAGCGCCCGCCATATCCAGCCACATCGCGTGGTTGAAATAATAAGGCACCGGCAGGATCACCTCGTCTCCTTCAGCGCATAGCGTTGAAATCGCAGCGGCAAAGGCTTGGTTGCAGCCAGAGGTGATTGCCACCTGCGCAGGCGTCACCGTGCCTGCATAGTCGCGCGACCACCGCGCCGCGACCTCTGCCCGCAAGTCTGGCAAACCCAGCACCGGGCCATACAGATGCGCGGACGGATCGGTCAGCACGATCTGCGCCATCGCCTCTAGCATCGGTTGCGGCGGCGCATCAACGGGCGCCGCCTGCGAGACGTTGATCAAAGGCCGATCTGCCGGATGCGTGACACCGTCCAGCCAGCGCCGCGCCTCCATCACCGGGGGGGAAAAGGTCATCTCGGTCCGGGGCAGTTTGCGCATAGTGGTCATCCTATTGTGCCAAGAGCGTGGTGGACAGCGGCGCCAGCGCCACCTGCCCTGCCCGGTTCGCCGTGCCCCACAAGATCAGCGCCGAAATCGTCTCTGGCCTGATCCGGCCGAGCAGCACGACACCCGGCTGTTGCCGCGCCCGGAACGCCGCTTGATCGATAAAGCGGCGAATGACCCGCGCGTCCTGCCCGTTGCCGTCCAGATCGCGATAAATCGTGGCGGCGCGCACGTCCGCAGCCGCTGCCGCGCGCAACGTCGAATTCAGCCCGCCGTCCGGCATCAGCAGACCGCGTCCGTCATCTGACAGCGCATCCATGATCCGTCCGGTGATATCGCTTTGGGACGGGATCGGGTGATCTTCGGTCGCGACCAGCACCACCGCGCGGGGCAGCGCGTCAAAGGTGCCCTCTAGCGCAATCGCGGCGTCATTGCTGGTGCCGCCGTCAGGCAAGGACACCAGCGCGCCGATTTCGATCCCGGCCGCGGCATAGGCTTCCATGCGTTCGGACGCGCCCACCGCAGAGGGGTCCAGCAACACGGTGACCGGAAACGGCACATCCGCCAAGGCGCGCGCGCCGTCGGCCATGATGCCATCGTCGATCAACACCACCGACATCAGCGGAAGCTCAGCCGCGTTATCGAAAAACGCGCCGTAGCGGATCAAGGCGGGCATAGCATCCGTGACCTCTGGCTCTGGCGCGGGATCGACCACCTCAGGCTCTGCCTGATTTAAGCCGGGGCGACGGATAACGACGTTGCCCGTGCCGCCGGGCAATCCGGTAGAGGGCGTGTCGATAATCGTCACGACCGCAGGCAGGTCGGCCTTTGGCGCAGGCTGCGCTGCGGGCGGCGTGTCGATCACAAGCGGCGCGGCTTCAGCGCTTTGCGCCTCTGGTGCAGCCTCGATCTGCGCAGGCGTATCCTCTGGCGCGATTTCAGGCGCGGCCTCGGCTTCGGCGGTGTCAGCAACCTCAGGCATCTCAGCCACCTCGGGCATTTCAGTCTGTGGCGCTTCCGGCAGCTCTGCAACAGCCTCTGGCGCAGGTTCTTCTTCGACGATGATCAAAGGCGCGTCAGCGTCCGGCGTCACCACGATCACCGGCGTATCGGCGGTGGCATCGACGATAATATCAGCCTCGGCGTCGGGCAGTTGCGGTGGCATGCTTTGCGGGTTGGGAAACACGGGTTCATCGCCGCTTGGCTCTGTGTCCAAAGCCGCAACGGGCACATCAGGGGCCACGGGCGCGGCAGGCGCATCAGCGGCCAAGGGCGCGGCCAGTGCAGCATTTTCAGCGCCGGGCGCATCGGGCGCGGCATCCGGCGCGGTCAAGGCATCCACGGGCGCAGGCGCTGTGGGCGCATCCACCGCGGCGACCTGCGGCAAGGCATCCGTATTTGCAGGCGCCATCTGCGGCGCGTCGTCCAGCACGACCAAGGGTGCCTGCGGCGGCGTCACGCCAGCGGGCTGCGGCGCCATGACCGACACAACTGCCGCACCAGCCCCGCCGATGACTACACCCCAGAAGGCGCCTTTCAGAAATGCCATAAGTATACTGCCCTTGCCTGTCTTGTCTGCCCGTTTGGTGGCCGTACCCCTGCCGGATTCGGCCAGCGGCCTTGACGCCTGCCTGCGTCCTGCCCCATATCGAGGGCAACTATACCGTGACCCGTCCGGGCTTCGGTAGCCCCTAATTCACCCAAGACCGGCACCCGCATGATCCTGCTTATCGATAACTACGACAGTTTCACCTATAATCTGGTCCATTATCTGGGCGATCTGGGCGCGGATGTGGTCGTGCACCGCAATGACGCGATCGACGTGCAGGCCGCAATGGCGCTCAAACCCTCTGCCATCGTGCTGTCCCCCGGCCCCAAAGCACCTGCGCAGGCTGGCATCTGCCTGGCCCTGACGCACGCTGCTGCCGAAACCCGCACCCCGCTGCTGGGCGTCTGCCTTGGCCACCAAACGATTGGAGAGGCCTTTGGCGGCAATATCGTGCGCTGCCATGAAATTGTGCACGGCAAGATGGGCGAGATGCATCACACCAACCAAGGCGTGTTTCGCGGCCTGCCCAATCCGTTTCTGGCCACCCGCTATCACAGCCTTGTCGTGGACCGCGCCACCCTGCCTGCAGACCTTGAAGTCACGGCAGAGCTGACCGACGGCACCATCATGGGCCTGCAGCACCGCACGCTGCCGATCCAAGGCGTGCAATTTCACCCCGAAAGCATCCGGTCCGAACACGGCCACCAGTTGTTGCAAAACTTCCTTGATATCGCGGCGGTCCCGGCATGAGCGACGCACTCAAGCCGCTGATCAACGCCGCCGCCGACGGCCCGCTAACCCGCGCTCAGGCCGAGGCGGCCTTTGCCATCCTGTTCGCCGGTGACGCGACGCCCGCCCAAATCGGCGGCTTTCTGATGGCCCTGCGCACCCGCGGCGAAACGGTGGATGAATACGCCGCCGCCGCCGCCGTGATGCGCGCCAAATGCGTGCCCGTGCGTGCGCCTGCGGATGCGATGGATATCGTCGGCACCGGGGGCGACGGCAAGCATACGCTGAATATCTCGACCGCGACCGCCTATGTCGTCGCTGGCGCGGGACAGCCCGTCGCCAAACACGGCAACCGGAACCTGTCATCCAAATCCGGCACCGCCGATGTGCAAACCGCCATGGGCGTCAATGTCATGGTCGGCGCGGATGTGGTGGAGCGCTGCATGAACGAAGCCGGGATCGGCTTCATGATGGCCCCGATGTTCCACCCCGCCATGGCCCACGTCGGCCCGGTGCGCGCAGAACTTGGTGCAAGAACGATCTTTAACATCTTGGGACCACTGACAAATCCTGCAGGCGTCAAACGCCAACTGACCGGCACCTATCGCCGCGACCTGATCCGGCCCATGGCAGAGGTGCTGCTCAACCTCGGCTCTGACGCGGCATGGCTGGTCCACGGGTCGGACGGCACGGACGAGCTGGCGATTTCTGGCATCAGCTGGGTGGCCGCGCTGAAAGACGGCGCCATCACCGAACGCGAAGTCCATCCAGAGGATGCAGGCCTGCCCGTCCACGACTTCGCCGCCATCGTCGGCGGCACGCCAGAGGATAACGCAGCTGCCTTCCGCGCCTTGCTGGAGGGCGAGGCTAGCGCCTACCGCGACGCGACATTGCTCAACGCCGCCGCAGCCCTGCACGTCGCAGGCAAGGCCGCAACGCTGAAAGACGGCGCAGCCATGGCGGCTGAAAGCATCGACAGCGGCAAAGCCAAGGCCGCCGTGGACGCCGTCGCGCGTATCACATCGGCCAAGTGACCGGCTTCGATCTGTCCCGCCTTGGCGCTTGGGCCGACCTGCCGTTCTGGCAGAACGAGGGCGCGCAGATCGCCGCCGCGATCGACGCCGATCCCCGGCCTATCCTGCCGCCCCCCAGCGCGATGTTCGCCGCATTGGAACGCACCCAGCCAGACGCAACAAAGGTCGTGATCCTAGGCCAAGACCCCTATCACACGCCGGGCAAAGCGGACGGCCTTGCCTTTTCCATCCCGCAAAATTTCGGCGGCAGGCTGGATAGTCTTGGTAATATTTTCAAAGAGTTACAGAGTGATCTTCATGTATCACGCGAACAAACGGACCTGTCTGATTGGGCGGATCAAGGTGTGCTTTTGCTGAACACCGCGCTCAGCGTGCCGCAGGGCAAGGCTGGCGGTCATGCCCGCCTTGGCTGGGACCGCCTCACGCGGCAGGTCATCGCCCGCCTTGGCGATCGCCCTCGCGCCTATCTGCTGTGGGGCGCACATGCCCACGGATTTGCGCCAGATCGCCCCGCTGACTTTGTGATCCAAACCGCACACCCGTCGCCACTGTCCGCCCGCCGCGGCTTTTTCGGCGCGCGGCCATTTTCAACCGTCAACGCGTGGCTTACACAGCGGGGACAAGCACCAATCGACTGGGCAGGCACCAAATGACCGATACCATCCTCGACAAGATCAAAGCCTATAAACTAGAGGAGATCGCCGCCGCCAAGGAGGCGATCCCGCAAGAGGCGATCGAGGCGCAGGCCCGGGACGCCAGCCCCGTGCGCGGCTTTACCAAGGCACTGCAAGCCGCCGCTCGCGACGGCTACGGCCTGATCGCAGAGGTGAAAAAGGCCAGCCCGTCAAAGGGTTTGATCCGCGCCGACTTTGACCCCGCCGCCATTGCCGCCGCCTACGAGGACGGCGGCGCAGCTTGCCTGTCCGTTCTGACCGACGCGCCGTCCTTTCAAGGGGCACCCGAATACCTGATCGCGGCACGCGAGGCGTGCGAACTGCCCGTGCTGCGCAAAGATTTCATGTATGACCCCTACCAAGTCGCACAGGCCCGCGCTTGGGGCGCGGACGCGATCCTGATCATCATGGCCAGCGTGTCTGACGCGCAGGCGAAAGAGCTGGAAGAGGCCGCCGCCGCTTGGAACATGGACGTTCTGGTCGAAGTCCACGACCGCGAAGAGCTTGATCGCGCGGCCCAACTCGACGCCGTCCTGCTGGGCATCAACAACCGCGATCTGCGCAGCTTTGAAACCAGCCTTGATGTCACGCGCAGCCTGTCCAAGCATGTCCCTGTCGGCAAAACCATCGTGTCGGAAAGCGGCCTGACTGGCCCTGACGATCTGGGCGATTTGGCCCGCTATGGCGCGCGCTGTTTCCTGATCGGCGAAAGCCTGATGCGGCAAGACGATGTTGCCGCCGCGACAAAGGCCTTGCTGTCCAGCCCCGTCAATCCCGGTGGCTTTTAAGATGGCCGCAGATAACACCCTGTCCCACTTCGACGACCAAGGCCGCGCGCATATGGTCGACGTGTCGGACAAGCCCGTCACGTCCCGCATCGCCGTGGCCGAGGGGCATATCACCATGACGGCGGACACGCTGGCGCTGGTCATGGAAGGCCGCGCCGCCAAGGGTGACGTATTGGGCACCGCCCGGCTCGCGGGCATTATGGGCGCGAAACGCTGCGCCGATCTGATCCCGCTGTGCCACCCGCTGCCGATCACCAAGGTGTCGCTCGACCTGACCTGTGATCCAGACCTGCCCGGTGTGCGCATCAGCGCAACGGTCAAGACCACTGGCCAAACCGGGGTCGAGATGGAGGCCCTGACAGCCGTGTCGGTTGCCGCGCTAACTGTGCACGACATGGTGAAAGCCGTGCAAAAGGATATGGTTATCGGCGGCATCCGCGTCACATTAAAAGACGGCGGCAAGTCCGGCCGCTTTACCGCCGCATGATCAGCGTCGCGCAGGCGCTGGACGCGCTTTTCGCCCTCGTCTCGCCTTTGGACGTGGAAGACGTCCCGCTGCGCGAAGCCCATGGCCGTGTGCTGGCCCGCAGCGTGGCCGCGCAGCGCAGCCAGCCGCCCTTTGCCGCCTCTGCTATGGATGGCTACGCCGTGGCAGCCGCGCAGGCCGCGCCGGGCGCGCGTTTTACCGTGATCGGCGAATCTGCTGCTGGGCACCGCTTTGATGGCACAGTGGCCGCGGGCCAAGCCGTGCGTATTTTCACCGGGGCGCCCCTACCGGCCGGCACTGACCGCGTTATTATTCAAGAGGATGTGGACCGCAGCGGTGATGTGATCACGCTGAAGGACAACCTTGATACAAACCCCTACGTGCGCCCCGCTGGCAACGATTTCGCCGCAGGCAGCACATTGGATGCGCCGCGTCTGATTGGCCCCAATGACATCGCCCTGATGGCGTCCATGAACATCGCCGCCGTCCCCGTGACGCGCAAACCTGTGGTCGCGATCATCGCCACGGGTGACGAGCTGGTGCAGCCCGGAGAGGCCCCCGGCCCCGATCAAATCATTGCCTCGAACAGCTATGGCCTTGCGGCCTTGCTGGTCCAACATGGCGCAATCACACGGATGCTGCCGATCGCCAAGGATACGCACGAAAGCCTTGCGCTGGCGTTTGAATTGGCACGCGGCGCGGACCTGATCGTCACCATCGGCGGCGCATCCGTGGGCGATCACGATCTGGTTGGCGCTGCGGCCAGCGCGCAGGGCATGGACCGGGCGTTTTACAAGGTCGCAATGCGCCCGGGCAAGCCGCTGATGGCGGGGCGCATCGGCGATGCGGCCATGATCGGACTGCCCGGAAATCCCGTGTCTGCAATGGTTTGCGGGCATATCTTCATTCTGCCAGTCCTGCGCGTCATGCTCGGCCTTCCCGCCGGGCCCGCGCCGCGCACCAAGGCCGAGCTGACGCAGCCGCTGACGGCCAACGGGCCGCGCGAACACTACATGCGTGCCCGTGTTGATGCAGGTCAGGTCACAGTGTTCGAACGGCAGGACTCCGCGCTGCTGTCCGTGCTATCGCAGGCCAACGCGCTGGCTGTGCGCGCGCCCGACGACGGACCCCGCCTGCCCGGTGACCGGATCGAGATTATTGCGATCTAAGACTTGACACAAAAGGGGAACATGTGCAGAACATAAGGTGAAGCGCATTTCCGCGCCCCCTGATTGTTAGGCCCGACATGCTGACCAAGAAACAGCTCGACCTTCTTAATTTCATCCATACCCGTGTGCAACGCGACGGCGTCCCGCCCAGCTTTGACGAGATGAAGGAAGCGCTGGATCTGAAATCCAAATCGGGAATCCACCGCCTGATTACAGCCCTTGAGGAACGCGGCTTTATCCGCCGCCTTGCCCACCGGGCGCGTGCCTTGGAAATCGTCAAACTGCCCGATGCTATGGCGGAAAAACATGCACGCGGCGGCTTTAGCCCCAAGGTCATCGACGGCGACCGCCCCGACAGCCTGCCCGCCGCAGCCCAGCCTGTGATCACCATCGCAGCGGTGGAATTGAACGTCATGGGCCGTATTGCCGCTGGTGTGCCAATTGCCGCTATTTCAGAAGTGTCCCACTCCGTTGCCGTACCGCAGTCGATGCTGGGCCGGGGCGAACACTATGCGCTGGAAGTGCGCGGCGATTCGATGATCGAGGCCGGGATCAATGACGGCGACGTTGTTGTGATCCGTGAAACCACGACCGCGAATAACGGCGATATAGTTGTGGCACTGGTCGAAGACCAAGAAGCGACGCTCAAGACGTTCCGGCGTAATGGCTCCTCCATCTCTCTCGAGGCTGCGAACCCAGCTTACGAGACGCGGATTTACCGCGACGATCAGGTCAAAGTGCAAGGCCGCTTGGTTGGGCTGATCCGCACCTACTAGGTCTGCGCGGCTATTCCAGCGGTGCGATGATCACAGGCGCGGTTTCGACCCAAGGTCTGCGCCCTGTGATCTGACTTGCGGTCGTGACAATCAGGCGGCCTGCATCGTCCAAGTCCAGTGCGATGCCCCCCGTCTTGCGCAAAGCCGCGACATCCAGCACCAGACAGGGGCGCGGTCCAGCGTCTGTCTGATTACTGATTAGAATATCAGCGCCGCCGCATCCCTGCATCTGGGCTAGCGCGGTCTTGCCGCGCACCAGCGTTATATTGTGCTGACCCATCTGTACTGTCGCGCCGCGTGGCGCCGGGATCAAACCGGGGCGGTTGGCGGCGACGTCTTGCGGGACTGGGCCTCCGTCATTCTCGAGCCAGATGCCCGCGACGAACCCGTCGCCGGTGGCCGTGGACAAGGCGCGCCCATCTGGCCCCATCGCCCCGACCAACCCGCCGCTGTCCGCAATCAGCACCGCAGGCCTTGGGGTCTGGATCCACAGGACCAAAGCCGCCGCAATACCAATCGTCCCGGCTAGCCGGGCCCGCCCCTGCCACAGGATCAGCCACAGCAGGCCCAGCGTCAGGCAAGGCAGCACCCATGGTCCCGGCGATTTCACATGGCTCAGCGCGCCGTCCCAACCCGCCACCGTGTTCGCGACAAACAAGATCCAGCGCAGGCCAAGCCCCATCAGCCACAGGCCCGCCCCCGCCAGACCAAAGGGGGCAAGGCAGGCCGCCAGCACGGCGGCGGGCATGACCAGAATGCCCATCAGCGGCACGCTGACCAGATTAGCGATCAACCCATAGTGCGAAATCTGGTTGAAATGCGCGGCCGCAAAGGGGGCCGTCGCCGCACCCGCAACGGCAGAAGATATGATGACCGAGGCCACTGGCTTGAACCAGCGCGGCCCCAAGTGGATACCTCGCAAAAGGCGGAACACGACGACCAGCGCCGTGGTGGCGGCAAAGGACATCTGGAACCCCGGCCCGGTCAGCGCCTCTGGATGCAAAACCAGCACCAGCGTCGCGGCCAAGGCCACGCCCCGCAAGGTCAGCGCGCGGCGGTCCAAAAGCACGGCAACCAACATGACCGCGACCATGATATAGGCCCGTTCGGTCGCGACGTTCCCGCCCGAGAGCAGCAGGTACCCTGCCCCCGCGATCAAGGCGCAGACGGCTGCGATCTTTTTCACCGGTAGCCGCAGCGCAAGTGCAGGCCAAAGTGACAAGCCGCTGCGGATTACCATAAAGATAAACCCGGTCAGCAACCCCATGTGTAGGCCAGAGATCGCCAGCAAATGTGCCAGATTGGACGCGCGCAACGCCGACAGGCTGCCTTGCCCCATACCCGATCTGTCGCCAGTGACGACGGCGGCGGCAAAGGCACCGACCTCTCCCGGGAGATGGGCCTGCACAGCGCGTGAAATTGCCATCCGCGTTGTGAATACCCGTAGGGGCCAACCGCCGGCGGGGGCTGTCAGGCGCAAAACCGGAGTGCGGGTATAGCCGACGGCACCCAGCCCTTCGAACCACGCAAAGCGGCGAAAATCAAAGCCGCCGGGTTCTGCCGGGCCTGCGGGGGGCGACAGATGGGCGGTCAGGATCAAGACATCTCCTGGCCGCCAGTTTTGCAATGGTTGGTCCCCATGAAGCGACACGCGGACCCGGCCGGGCGTGCGGGCGGGGTCCATGCGGTCCAGCCGCACCCGGTCAAGCGTCAGCCGCACCGCGTCAGAGCTGGAGCGGTCAATATTGACGACGCGCCCTTCCACGGGGCCGTAGTAGCGAAAGCCCAGCACCGGGGCCGTCATGCGCAGGGTTTCCAGTTTGGCCAATCCCGCCCCCGCGCAGATCAGCGCAAGGCCAAGGCACACGGGCCGCAGGGCCACCGCAACGACACGTGCCGCGATCACCAGCGCAAGCGCCAGCGCCGCAACCGACCACCAGATCACCAGTCCCGGTTCAAAGCGCAGGGCGAAATATACCCCGATGCCGATACTCAGGCAGACCGGCAACCAGCCAATCAGCCCGCCCCGCTGCGCCAGCAAGGCATCGCGCAGCATCGCTTGCACTTGTTTCTGCCCCCCGCTTTGCCTATCCCGACATCCAACGCGCTGACCCTGCGCTCTCAAGGTTTATCAAAGGTTAATTTCCATGTCCCCAACGCCCCCCGTGACCCGCTTTGCCCCATCCCCCACCGGCGCGCTGCACATCGGCGGGGCGCGCACAGCGCTGTTCAACTGGCTTTATGCGCGCGGCCACGGCGGCACGTTCCTGCTGCGGATCGAGGATACGGACGTCGCCCGGTCCAACCCCGAGAACACCCAGATCATCCTAGACGGTCTGCGCTGGCTGGGCCTTGATTGGGACGGCGAGCCGATCAGCCAAGCCACCCGCGCGGATCGCCACGCCGAGGTTGCGCATCAGATGCTGGCCGCTGGCAAGGCGTTCAAATGCTTTAGCACGCCAGAAGAAATCGAAGCCTTTCGCGAAAATGCCCGCGAGAATAAGGAATCCACGCTGTTCCGCTCGCCTTGGCGCGATGTGGCAGAGGCGGATCACCCAGACGCCCCCTATGCCGTGCGCCTGAAGGCACCGCGCGACGGATCGACCACTTTGACTGACGCAGTGCAGGGCGACGTGACGTGGTCGAATGACCAGCTGGACGATATGATCCTGCTGCGGTCCGACGGCACGCCGGTCTATATGCTGGCCGTGGTGGTGGACGATCACGATATGGGCGTGACCCATGTCATTCGCGGCGATGACCATCTGTCGAACGCCTTTCGCCAGAACATGATTTACGACGCCATGGGCTGGCCCAAGCCTGTGCTGTCCCACATCCCGCTGATCTTTGGCGCGGATGGCAAAAAATTGTCGAAGCGTCACGGCGCAACCGCCGCCGCCGATTACCAAAAACTGGGATTCCCCGCCGCTGGCATGCGCAACTACCTTGCGCGTCTGGGCTGGAGTCACGGCGACGACGAGTTTTTCACCGATGCGCAGGCGCAAGAGTGGTTTGATCTGGACGGCATCGGCAAATCCCCCGCCCGGTTTGATCTGAAAAAACTAGAGCATATCTGCGGGCAACATATGGCCGTGATGGACGATGCTGCACTGCTGCAAGAATTGGAATCCTATCTGACGGCGACGGGCGCTTTGCCGCTAACCGAACGTCAGCAAAAGGACATGCTGGCCGCGATGCCGCACCTGAAAGAGCGCGCCAAAACATTCCCCGATGTCATTGAAAAGGCACACTTTGTTCTGGCTGATACCCCTATCGTGCCAGACGAAAAAGCGGCCGGCCTGTTGGATGCCACAGCGCAGCAATATTTCACGGAATTGACGCCGCACCTGCAAAATGTTAATTGGGACCGTACAACGCTGGAGGAGGCTGTTGCCGCCTTTGCGACCGCCCGGGATACGAAACTGGGCAAGCTTGCAGGACCGCTTCGCGCAGCCCTTGCCGGTCGGTCGGTCTCTCCTAGTGTCTTCGACATGATGCTGGTCCTTGGACGGGATGAAACCTTGTCTCGGCTACGGGCCGTCTCTGCCTGATCGTTACGTTTCAGTTACGCTTTTGCGTCACACAGGCAGAAAACTGAAGATACGCGGCGCCATAACGGTCGTCGTAGACATAAGGGACTCACATGGCCGACACTTCCAAGACTGCGACGCTGACCATTGACGGGCAGACCTATGACTTGCCAATTTTGACGCCGACCGCTGGTCCAGACGTTATCGATATTCGCAAGCTTTACGCGCAAGCGGGAGTGTTCACCTACGATCCCGGCTTCACGTCCACAGCGTCGACGGAAAGCACGATCACCTTTATCGACGGCGACAAAGGCGAGCTGCAGCACCGCGGCTATCCCATTGATCAGCTTGCAGAACATTCCCACTACCTTGAAGTCTGCTATCTGCTGCTGAACGGCGAATTGCCTAACGCAGAGCAGCTGGAAGAGTTCGAATATCTGGTCACGCACCACACGATGCTGCACGAGCAGATGATGATGTTCTTCCGCGGTTTCCGCCGCGATGCGCACCCGATGGCCATCATGGTTGGCGTTGTTGGCGCGATGTCCGCGTTCTATCACGACAGCACCGACATTCACGATCCAAAGCAGCGCGAAATCGCCGCGTTCCGTCTGATCGCCAAGATGCCAACGATTGCTGCCAGCGCGTTCAAGTACCACGTCGGCCAGCCGTTCGTGTATCCGCGCAACGATCTGGATTACGCGTCGAACTTCTTGCACATGTGTTTCAGCGTGCCAGCACAGCAGTATAACGTCGATCCGATCCTGGCCCGCGCCATGGACCGCATCTTTACCCTGCATGCCGACCACGAGCAGAACGCATCCACCTCGACCGTGCGTCTGGCGTCGTCTTCGGGCGCGAACCCGTTTGCCTGCGTCGCCGCTGGCATCGCCTGCCTGTGGGGCCCTGCCCACGGCGGTGCGAACCAAGCCTGCTTGGAAATGCTGCGCGAAATCGGCACCGTGGACCGCATTCCTGAATTCATCGCAAAGGCCAAAGACAAGAACGATCCGTTCCGTCTGATGGGCTTTGGTCACCGGGTTTACAAAAACTTCGACCCGCGCGCGACCGTGATGAAAGAATCCGCAGACGAGGTTCTGGACCTGCTCGGCATCGAAAACAACGAGACGTTGAAGGTCGCCAAGGCGCTGGAAAAAGCCGCGCTGGAGGATCCGTACTTCTCCGAGAAGAAGCTGTTCCCGAACGTCGACTTCTATTCGGGCATCATTCTAGAGGCGATGGGCTTCCCCACCTCGATGTTCACGCCGATCTTTGCCGTGTCCCGCACCATCGGCTGGGTGTCGCAGTGGCAGGAACAGCTGTCCGATCCGCAGTTGAAAATCGGCCGCCCCCGTCAGCTCTATATGGGCGAGACAGAGCGCGATTACGTCGATATCGAAAAGCGCTAAGTCCCTTCTTCCGGACCAAAATAAAAGCCACGGCCGAAAGGTCGTGGCTTTTTTCGTACATTCTACCTTGCCTGGTCGCCCGCCTTGCGCCTATCAAGGCAGCACGGGCGACAGGATGCCCAGACGCCGCCGGCCGCAAGGCCATGCTAAACCTGTCATACAACCTTTGACCGTTCAGCCAGTGACGCTGCGATCGACAAGGGCGGCTCTCGACCTATCCCATGCGTCAAGAACTGGAGGAACCATGTCCCGGTCCCCGATCCCGCTTGTGATCGACGATCTTTCGCAATTTGCGACCCAACTGCGCGGCCATTGGCCGAGCAGCGATGTCACGCAGACGCAGGCCCTTGGCCTGATCGCGCAGGCCGCAGGTTATCGCAATCATCAACACCTGAAAGCCAGCCAGCCGCCGCCCCTGCCCGCCCTCGACAAACAGGCGTTAAACCGGGTGAAAGGGGCGCTTGCCGTCTTTGACGATTGTGCCCGCATGACGCGGTGGCCCCTGAAAACCAGCGTGCAGCGGCTTTGTCTGGCGTGGTTCTGGACCCGTCTGCCGGACCGCGCCGATATGACTGAAAACGAAGTTAACGCGGTCCTAAAGGCCAACGAGGTCTTTGGCGATCATGTGCTGCTGCGCCGCTGCCTGATCGAGCATAAAATGGCCACGCGCACGGTCGATGGCGCAACCTATCGCCGGATTGGCCGCAGCCCCGACGCCGAGGAACGCGCTGTGATTAAGGCCCTGTCCGAACGCGCCATGTCGAAGGTGTAAAACACGAAACGCCCCGTCACGGCCGGGGCGTTTCAAAGTTAAGGGGGGCCTTATGCCTCCACCTCTTCCAGCGTGGGGTAATCGGTGTAACCCTTTGCCCCGCCGCCGTAGAATGTGCTTTGATCCGGCTCATTCAGCTTTGCATCCAGTGCAAAGCGCTTTGGCAAATCGGGGTTCGCGATAAAGTCGCGGCCAAAGGTCACCGCCTCAGCGTGGCCGCTTTCAATCGCCTCTCGCGCCAGCTTTGCGTCATATCCGCCGTTCGCGATGTAAAAGCCGTTATAGTCGCCCCGCATCCGTGCCAGCAGATCGCGCCCTGCGCTGTCATCGCTTCCGGGAAAGGCTTCGACGACGTGCAAAAATGCCAGCTGATAACCGTTCAGCATTTTGTAGATTTCCGAAAAATGCCCTTCTGGATCGCTGTCAGACATATCATTGGCCTGCCCAAGCGGCGACAAACGCACGCCTGTTTCGGATGGTTTGAAATGGTCCGCGACCGCGTCCAGCACTTCGGTCAGGAAACGCATCCGGTTGTGAATGTCGCCGCCATAAGCGTCGGTGCGATCGTTCACGCCGTCCTGCAAAAACTGGTCGATCAGATAGCCGTTGGCCGCGTGCACTTCGATCCCGTCAAAGCCGGCTACTTTCGCCAGACGCGCCGCCTCGCGGTAATCTTCAACCGTGGCTTTGATGCCCTCAATGGTCAGCGCAACGGGTTTAGAGCAGTCCTCGAACCCATTGGCGGTAAAGGTCTGGCCGTTCGCCGCCTTGTCCGTCGATGACACGGGCTGGGCACCGTCCGGCAGCAAGGACACATGGCTGATCCGGCCGACATGCCAGAGCTGGATGATGATCTTACCGCCCTCGGCGTGGACAGCATCCGTGATCTTTTTCCACGCATGCGCTTGCTGCTCTGTGTGGATACCGGGCGTGTCCAAATACCCTTTGCCCATCGCTGAAATCTGAGTCGCCTCGGTGAAAATCACGCCGGCACTGCTGCGCTGGCGGTAATATGTGGCGGCCAAATCGCCGGGCACACCATCGGGCTGCGCCCGGTTGCGGGTCAGCGGGGCCATAAGCACGCGGTTTTCCAAGGCGATGTTGCCCATTTTGACGGGCTGGAACAACGGGTCGTTGCGGGTGACGGTCTGAGTGGTCATTGCACGCTCCTGCGAAATAAGGTTCGCAAGAGAACGTCAACCGCCGCCCGTTGTTCCCCTTTGCCTTAACGTCCCTGAAACACGGCAGGGCGTTTTTCCATGAACGCGACGACGCCTTCGGTGAAATCACGGGTCAGACCGCATTGGCCCTGCAGCTTCGCTTCCAGCTCAAGCTGCTGCTCGAGCGAGTTATCGAAAGACGCACGCAACGCCGCCTTGATATGGCCGTAGGTTTGCGTTGGGCCGGTTGCTAATTGCAACGCCCGGCCGCGCCAATGACCTTCGAAATCAGCGGCCTCGGCCACCTCATAGATCATGCCCCAGTCGGCGGCCTGCTGCGCCGTGATCTTATCGGTGAACAGCGCTGCCCCCATGGCCCGCGCAAGACCAATCTGGCGTGGCAAGAACCAGGTGCCGCCCGCGTCAGGGATCAGGCCAATGCGGGCAAAGGCCTGCACAAAATACGCATCGGTTGAGGCCATGACCACATCAGCCACCAGTGCAAGGTTCGCACCCGCGCCCGCCGCCGGGCCGTTCACAGCCGCAATTGTGGGGATCGGGCAGTCGATAATCGCCCGCAGCATCGGCACATATTCGTCCCGCAGCGTGCGTTCCAAATCCAACACCGCACCGCTGGACCGATCGCTTAGGTCTTGGCCAGAACAGAACGCCCGCCCCGCACCCGTCAAAACCGCCACGCGCCCCATATCTGGGGCCGCCTTAAAGGCATGCGTCACTTCGGCCCGCATCTGCGTGCTCAGCGCGTTCATCTTTTCGGGGCGGTTCAGCGTGATCTTGACAACATCGTCGCGCGCATCAACCGTGATTGCACTATATTCCATGGGCCTGCTCCTTTGACGTTTGCGTCAGAGTAGCGAGGCCGCCCTTAAGTAAAAGCGAAACCGCACGTCACGAGTGCAATATCCGCTCCAACTCGGCCTGCTCGGCCTCGGTCAGCTGCTGTTCCGCCGGGGCGCGGCGGCGGATCGTAAGCCAGCCAACAAGCAAGGCGATCAGCAGCATCGCCGGGGCCGCGGCCCACAAGATCAAGTTCGCGCCCTGCCGGTCCGGGTTAAGCAAAATGAACTCGCCAAAGCGCGCGACCAGAAAATCCACGACTTGTTCGTCTGTATCGCCCGCGACCAGCCGTTCACGCAGCAACACCCGCAATTCGTGGCTAATCGGCGCGTTGGATTCGTCTATGCTTTCGTTTTGGCAAACGGGGCACCGCAAGCCGGCGGAAATCTCTCGCGCGCGTGATTCCAGCGCCGGATCAGACAAGATTTCCGACGGCTGCACCGCAAAGACAGGTCCGGCCAGCAGCAGAAAGATCAGGATCAGACGCTTCATTCCGCAGGCACCTGCGCCGCACGTTTTGCGCCGACAGCAAACCGGAGCCGCCGATCTGTCAGCGAAATGACCCCGCCAATCGCCATCAACATCGCGCCGCCCCAAATCCAATTGGCAAATGGTTTAATATACACGCGCATCGCATAGCCGCCGTTCGTCTGCGGATCACCAATCACGACATACAAATCGCGCAGGATGCCATTCGTGATCGCAGCCTCAGTCGTCGCCATCTGCGCCACCTGATAGAACCGTTTTTCCGGTGTTAGAACAAACGGGCGACCATCGCCGCGCCGCGACGTCACTGTCGCCATAGTCGAGGCATAGTTCGGTCCTGCCACCTGTTCGACGTCATCAAGGGTAAAGCTATATGCGCCCACCTCGAACGTGTCGCCGATTTGGACGACGCGAATATCTTCTTGCTGCCACGCGGTCATCGCCGCGACGCCAAAGATCGTCACACCCATCCCCGCATGCGCAACCGTCTTACCCCAGTCGCCGCGCGGTAGGCGCAGGATCCGGCCCAGTCGTTCGACAATGTTGCCACGTCCAGACCGCAGCCAAAGGTCAAGCGTCGCGCCGCCCACGACCCAGACGCCCAGCAGCACGCCCGCAGGCCCCAGCAGCGAGCGGCCTGCGTAGATCGCATAAAACAACCCAGCCATCGCCATGGCAAAAATAGCCAGCCCCGCCAGCGGCAACCGCGCACGGTTCAAGTTGCCGCGTTTCCACGCCAGCAGCGACCCCAGCGGCAGCACGATGGCCAGCAATACCATGAAAGGTGTAAACGCTGCGTCAAAGAATGGCGGCCCGACGGACAGTGTGCGGCCAAAGGCGAGCTCTGCCACAAGCGGCCAGATCGTGCCGATAAACACGACGAAAGCGCTGACGGCGAGTAGGATATTGTTAAGCACCAGCGCGCTTTCGCGGCTGACCGTGCCAAATGCGCCCTGCGCCTGCATCACACCTGCGCGGGCCGCATAAAGCGTTAACGAGCCGCCCAGGAAGACGCCCAAGATCAGGAGGATAAACACGCCCCGCTCTGGATCATTGGCAAATGCATGGACGGACGTCAGCACGCCCGACCGCACGATGAACGTGCCCAGCAGCGAAAAGCCGAACGCCAAGATCGCCAGCAGGATCGTCCAGCTTTTCAACGTCTCGCGCTTTTCCACCACGATGGCGGAATGCAGCAACGCTGCCGAAATCAACCACGGCATAAAGCTCGCGTTTTCAACGGGATCCCAGAACCAGAAGCCGCCCCATCCTAATTCGTAATAGGCCCACCAGGACCCTAGCGCGATGCCGACTGTCAGAAAAACCCATGCCGCCAACGTCCAAGGCCGCACCCAGCGCCCCCAAGCGGCATCAACGCGCCCCTCGATCAAGGCGGCGACGGCAAAGCTGAACGTCATGCTGAGCCCGACGTAGCCCAAATACAAAAACGGCGGATGGAATGCCAATCCGGGATCCTGCAACAACGGGTTCAGGTCGCGCCCGTTCAGCGGGGCCTGCGCCAGCCGCGTAAATGGGTTCGAGGTGAACAGGATAAAGGCATAAAACGCGACCGAAACGCTGGCTTGCACCGCCAAAACGCGCGCCTTCAGTGTCACGGGCAGGTTGCCGCCAAACCAGACCGCGCTGGCCCCGAACAGCGCCAAAATCAGCACCCACAGCAGCATTGATCCTTCGTGGTTGCCCCAGACGCCGCTGATTTTATACAGCAGCGGCTTGTCCGTGTGGCTGTTGCCATACACCAGCGCGACGCTGAAGTCGGACACGATAAAGGCATGCATCAATACGGCAAAGCTAAAGCCTGTCAGGATCAACTGACTGTTGGCGGCGGGGTCGGCAAATGCCATCCAGCCCGCCCACCCTTTTTGGGCACCAATCATGGGCACGATCATCTGCGCAATGGCGACGATAAAGGCAAGAATCAGGGCGAAGTGTGCGAGTTCTATTAACATTCCAAAGCTATACCGTATCCCGGCGCGCTAGGATACGGGGCGGCGCACAAATCAGCGTGCGCCGCATTGTCTCAGACCCGGAAACCGCCCTGCATCGCATAGGTAATCCCGCCCACAATCAGTGCACCAATGATCAGGCGCACCAGCCATTTCAGCATATCCTCTATCGCCAAAAGACGATCCGCGACATTTGCGCGGTGCACACAGTTTACGGCGTTATGTGTTTCCAAATCGATAAGACGCTTCTCGATTTCGTCCATCCAGTCATTTTGCACGCGATTGCCCCCACCATTCGGCCAATGCGGCATTGTCGGTAAATGCCCCCTCTGGGGCTGCCGGCACTGACTTCGCTTGCTCTTGCGATCGCTCTGCGGCCAAAGCCTGCGCCATCAAGACCGTTTGCGCCGCAGAGCGTTGAAAATCCTGTCCTTTCACCTGATGCCGCGCGCCGAAATAAAAGCTGACAATCGCCCCCATTAACCACCAAAGCGGCTCTGGTATCAGGGCCACGCCCACCATTCGGCTGGAAAACCACACGGGATCGGCCATGGCCGCCACAAACAATCCCAGCGTTCCCAGCGCCAGCATCGGGCGCGGCAAACGGTTCAGCCCGTCGATAGCGCGGTCGAAAACACCAAGGCGTCCGCCTTGGAATTCTGCTGCAAACTGGGCGAGCGCCGCCTGCTTTTCGTTCGACTGCCGGGCTGCGCCGTTTTCGCTGTTTTCGCGAAATGCTTCGACCGTCTGCACAAGGGTGCCACCGCCCCCGAAAAACCAGCCCATAACCTTGCCAATCATGCCCATGCTGCAACCCTCGCCCGGTGCGCTGCGTCCGTCAGACGATAGCGCTCTGCCATGAATTCCTCTGCCCGCGTGATCCATCCCCCTTTGCCGCCATCCTTGCGCCGGGCATAGCGCCGACTGGCGGGCCGCGTGTCCGCAAGGCCGTAGTAATAGTTGCGCCGCGCAATGCCGTAGGCATCCACCAGATGATCAGGTGCCGCCGCAATCGCCTGCGCCGCAGCTTGGGCCGTCTGCGGCCCGATCACGCCATCCACTGTAGCTTCGATGCGCATCTGGTTGAAAAGGCGTTGTAAAATCTTGACGGCTTGATTGCCGGCATTGACGTACATGTCGAACACGCTGGCCTGCAACGGGCCGGGCAGCCGTGCGATCCCGGGACCGTCGAAATAATGTTGGATAAAGATGCCCTGCGCCTGCGCGATGGTTAACTGGCGCACATCGTCCGTATCCACGCGCCCGTCGCCGGTCAGATCAAGCCCCAACCGGCGCATCGTATGGATTGTGACGCCATGGTTTGTGGCCCCGCCCGGATCATTCGGATCGTTGACGAAGCCACCTTCGCGCCGCACGATATCGGCGGCGATCTGCTGGACACTTTGCATGCCGTTCCCCTGCTTTTATTGCAAAGGGAAGCATGCCTATCTGTGGTTAATTGGTCGCGACCGCATCGTCCGGTGCCACATAGATACCTTGTTCCTTCAACGCATCCACGACCTCTTTTGGCATGTAGGATTCGTCATGTTTCGCAAGGATTTCAACAGCCTGAAAGGTGCCGTTAATGTAACGCCCCTGCCCGACCATGCCTTGCCCTTCGGCAAATAGGTCCGGCAAGATCCCGGTATAGCTGACGGGGATCGACGCGCCGCCGTCGGTGACTTTGAACGTCACCTCTGTGCCCACGCCGCGTATCATGGACCCGTCCTCGACCAGACCGCCGATGCGGAACAGCTCTGTCTCGCGCGGCGGATCAGCCGCGACTTCAGAGGGCGAGCGGAAGAATTGGAACGACTCGTCCGGCAGCAAGGCCAGCAGGCCCAGCACCGCCGCGATACAGACGCCGGACAGCGCCAGCACCTGCACCCGGCGCTTTTTCTTTAGGCCCCTCACGGAAAGACGGGGGCCAACATCAGCCCCTCCGTCTCTGGCAGGCCCAGCATCAGGTTGGCGTTCTGCAACGCCTGCCCGCTGGACCCTTTGGTCAGGTTATCCAGCGTCGCGATCACTTGGCAGCGCCCATCGATGCGGTCTTTGACCACGCCGATGTGGCAGAAGTTGCTGGCGCGGATGTGCTTGATCGACGGGTGCTGGCCCATGGGCAGCATGATAATAAAAGGCTCGTCCTGATAGGCAGCAACCAGCGTATCATAGACCACCTGCGCGTCGCCTTTGACATATACCGTCGCAAGAATACCGCGGTTCGCGGGGATCAGATGGGGCGTGAACTGGACGTGGACGGGGCGGCCAGCGAGTTTAGAAAACTCCTGATCGAACTCGCCTAAGTGCCGGTGGGTGCCACCCGCGGAATAAGCATGCGCGCCTTCGGACAGTTCGGCGTGCAGCAAGTTTTCCTTCAGCGACCGGCCGGCGCCGGACACAGCGGCGAGCAGGTCGATAATGATGTCATCAAGGTCGATGACCCCCGCCGCGATCAGCGGGCGCAGCGCGTATTGGCCAGTGGCCGCGTTGCAGCCGGTACCAGCGACAAGCCGCGCGCCTTTAATGTCGTCGCGATAAAATTCGGTCAGGCCGTAGACGGCCTCTGCCTGCATTTCGAGCGCCGCATGGAGCTTGCCGTACCATTTTTCATAGTCAGCCGGATCGCGCAGGCGGAAGTCGGCGGATAGATCGACGATCTTCAGATGCTTGGGCAGGTCCTTGATCACCAGTTGCGACGTCGCGTGGGGCAGCGCGCAGAACACCAGATCGACGCCGTCAAAGTCCATATCCTCGATCGTGGTGAGGACCGGCAGGTCCAGATGGCGCAGGTGCGGGAACACATCGGCCATGGCCATCCCGGCCTTGGAATTGCCGGACAGCCCGACGATCTGCATCGACGGATGGGTGGCGATCAGACGCACAAGTTCAGCGCCAGTGTAGCCAGAAGCGCCCAGAATGGCGACGTTATAGGTCATGTGGTCGGTCCCCCTTAGGGTGATATTTAGGGCCGAGGCTGGGCGTGTGCAACGCCCGCGCCATCAGGCCGCAGTGAAGGTGATACTGTGTTTGAGGAATTGCGTCGCGCGGGACGATACCTTTTTCGGATCGCCCGTGGTCAGGAACTGCGACTGCGTGCCCTTGCCAACCATTTCGGGTCGTCGGTCCAGATAATGCGCAAGACTTTCCGCCACGAGGTTCGCCTGAGAGAAGACTTTCACATCCGCGCCCAGCGCGTCCTGAAACACCTCTGCCATCAGCGGATAATGGGTGCAGCCCAGCATCGCGGCGTCGGGTTCGGGCATCTTGCGTTTCAGCGCATCAACATGGGACCGCACCAGCGCTTCGGCAAGGATGAAATCACCGTCCTCGATCGCGTCAACGACGCCGCCGCAGGCCTGCGCCTCCACGTCCACGCCGACAGCGCGAAACGCCAGCTCGCGCTGGAAGGCGCGGCTGCGCACGGTGGCGGGGGTCGCGAACAAGGCGACATGTTTCACTGCGACTTCGCGGGGCGGAGAGTTATCGCCCCACTCGCGTTCGGTCAGCGCCTCGATCAGGGGGACAAAAACGCCAAGCACGCGCTTGCCGGGGGGCACCCAGCCTTCTTGCATCCGGCGCAGGGCGGCGGCGCTGGCGGTGTTGCAGGCCAGGATCACCAGATCGCAGCCCGCATCGAACAGCCGCTGCGTGGCGGCGGTCGTCAGGTTGTAGATGTCATCGGAATCGCGCACGCCGTAAGGCGCATTCGCGTTGTCGCCCAGATAGACCAGCGGCAAGTCCGGCAGCCGCTTGGCCACCGCGTCATAAACGGTCAAGCCGCCCAAACCGCTGTCGAAAATTCCCACCGCCATGGCGCACCCTATGCTTAGCCTCGAATTCGTGACCCAGCTTGTTCGCATCGATGGGCCTTGGGGACAGAGCATAAGTCTGATGGCGCAGGAAATCCATGCATGCTTTGGGATTGTGGCGTAAAGCGTCCAGTTTTGCCGGATCAATGGGTTTGCCGATCACGACCCGCACTGGGCGATCAACCTTGGTGCGAAATTCGCGGATCAGCAGACCAAGGCGCAGATAGGTGTTCAAATGGCTGGCCACCTGAAACAAGCGACTGTTCGCGCCGTCAAAGAACACTGGCACGACGGTGGCCCCGGTGGCGGCGATCATCTTGGCGGTGAAATTGCGCCAAACCGGATCAAGCGGCTGTGACAGCGGGCTGGCACTGGTGGACACGGTCCCGCCGGGAAAGACGCCAATTGCGCCGCCCCCTGCCAGATAATCCAGCGCGGTGCGGCGTGTGGCGATATTCTGCGCTGCGGCAGCGCGGGTGTCGTCAAAGCTGATCGGCAGGATAAAGCGGTTCATATCCTCTGCGCGGTTAAAGACGCTGTTGGCCAGAATACGAAAATCACCGCCCCGGCGCTGGGACAGCATCCGCCCCAAGGTCAGACCGTCTAGGATGCCGTAAGGGTGGTTCGCGACCACAACCAGCGGACCGGATTGCGGGATATGGCCCAGCGCCCCGCCGATGACATCCACTGACAGGCCAAAGCGGTCCGACAGCACATCCCACAAATCGCCGCCCTGCCCGACCTGCGCGTCATAGCCTTGCACCCGGCGTAGCAGTTTGGGCCGCCCGGTTGCGTTTTCCAGCAAGCGGATCAGCGTGCGCCCGCCCCGCCCTTTGGCAGAACTGGCATAACTGATCTCTTTCGTTGCCGTTTTATCCATGTCTGCCAGCGTCCCGCACCGTGCTACCTCATCCGGGGATAGGATTGCACGGTGCGGTAAAGGTTTTATGAAGCCCCGCTACTCTGCGGCGATCTTTGATGGCCCATCGCGTAGACGGGACAGAAAGACTTCACGTTCTTTTTCAGCCTTAGCGGCGTTCGCAGCCTTCACAGGCCCGAACCCCCTGATCGTCAGCGGCAAGGCGGCCAGCGCGACAGCAGCATCGGGGTTCTGCGCCGCGTTTGTGCCCAGCGCCGCCATGTCACGTTCGTATTGCGTGATCAGGGCGCGTTCCATGCGGCGTTCAGCGGTATAGCCGAAAGGATCAAGCGGCGTGCCGCGCAACACCTTTAGCTTGGCCAGCCACGGGAACATCCGCCCCATACCTGCACCAAAGGTGCGCTTCATCGGACGACCATCCGCGCCCTCCTTGGACAGCATTGGCGGGGCAAGGTGATAGCTGACCTTGATATCGCCATCAAAGGCCTCGCGGGCTTTGGCAGCGCTATCCTGCAACAGGCGCGCAACCTCGTATTCGTCCTTATAGGCCAGCAGCTTGTGATAGCCCTTGGCGACAGCCTCCCGCAGGGCGGGATCATCGAAGCGGTCGACCATGGCGCGGTAGCGTTTGGCGAGGCGCTTGTTCTGGTAGGCCGTCAAATGGGCTTCGCGAAACGCGATCCTTTCGTTCAGTGACTTTGGCAAGGCTATCACGGTGGGGGTTAACAGATCCTCTACCTGCGCAGGGTGCAGTACGGCCCAGCGCCCCAATTCAAACGCACGCAGATTCCGGTCGACCGCCGCGCCATTCAGCGCAATCGCCTCGCGGATCGCGGCGCCGCTGATCGGGATCGCGCCCATCTGCCATGCCGCGCCAAAGACCATCATGTTGGAATAGATACTGTCCCCCATGGTGGCCTTGGCCAGTTCGGTCGCATCGAACAGTTGCACGTCATCGCGCAGGCGGGCGGATAGCGACAGTTTTAGCTGCTCTGTCGGCAGTTGGAATTCCGTGTCGCGGGTGAAATCGCCGGTGATGATCTCATGCGCGTTCACGACGCCCTTGGTGCGGCCCGTTTTCATCAGACCGATGGTCTTGGCCCCTGCGCTCACCACCAAATCGCCGCCAATCAGCGCATCGCATTCGCCCGTGGCAACACGGATCGCGCTGATGTCTGCGGGACGTTCTGCGATACGGCAATGGATATGCACTGCGCCGCCCTTCTGGGCGAGGCCGGCCATTTCCATCATGCCAGCCCCTTTGCCGTCCAGATGGGCCGCCATGGCAAGCACGGCTCCGATGGTCACAACGCCCGTGCCGCCGACGCCCGTGATGACGACGTTATGCGTGCCATGGATCGTGGGCAGCATTGGTTCCGGCATATCGGGCAGTTCGACCTGCGCGGTGGCAGCCTTTTTCAGCTGTGCGCCCTCTACCGTCACAAAGGACGGGCAAAAGCCCTTAAGACAGCTAAAGTCTTTGTTGCAGGACGACTGGTCAATCGCCCGCTTGCGGCCAAGTTCTGTTTCCACCGGCACGATGGACACGCAGTTGGACTGCACCCCGCAATCGCCGCAGCCTTCGCAAACGTCGGTATTGATGAAGACCCGCTTGTCCGGATCAGGGAACTGACCCCGCTTGCGGCGTCTGCGTTTTTCTGCGGCGCAGGTCTGGATATAGACCAGCGCCGACACGCCCTGCACCTTAGCCAGCTCCGCCTGTACGCGCGGCAGCTCTGCCCGCTCCGACAGCGGCACGCCCTTGGGGAACATGCCAGCGTCGATGTCTTCCTTCTCGTCATAGACAACGCGGACGTCTTTCACCCCCATGGCGACAAGCTCTCTGACGATCTGGTCAGCGGTCAGCCCGCCGTCATTGCCCTGCCCGCCCGTCATGGCGACGGCGTCGTTGAACAGGATCTTATAGGTGATCGTCGTCCCCGCCATCAGCGCAAAGCGGATCGCTTGCACGCCAGAGTGGTTATAGGTGCCGTCCCCTAGGTTCTGGAACACATGGCCGGTCTTGCTGAACGGGGCTTCCCCCACCCAGTTCGCGCCTTCGCCGCCCATCTGGGTAAAGCCGACCGTGTCCCGGTCCATCCACTGCACCATGTAGTGGCAGCCGATCCCCGCGTAGGCCCGCGATCCCTCTGGTACCTTGGTGCTAGAGTTGTGCGGGCAGCCCGAGCAGAAGTAGGGCAACCGTGCCGCCAGTTCCGGCACATTGTCTGCGCGGCGTGCCTCGGCCAATTGCGCCAGCCCTGCGGTGACGCCGGACGATCCGCAGCCTTCTTCGGTCAATATCCCGCCCAGCTTCTCCGCGATCCAGATCGGGTCTAGGGCATAGCGGGTCGGGAACACTTCTTCGCGCCGCCCTTCGGAATGTTCGTCCCCCTTGTGCCAGCCATAGACGCGGGTGTTGGTGTCGTCGAACAGCGCCTCTTTGACCTGCACTTCGATCAGCTTGCGCTTTTCCTCGACCACGACGACCAGATCGAGTCCCTTTGCCCACTCATGAAAGCTGGCCATATCCAGCGGCCAGACCTGACCCACCTTATAGGTGGTGATCCCCAGCCGCGTGGCCTCCGCCTCGTCGATCCCCAGCAGGGATAGGGCGTGTACCAGATCAAGCCAGTTCTTGCCCGCCGCAACAAAGCCGATCTTGGCCCCGGGCTTGCCCCACTTGCGCTGGTCCATCTTATTGGCGCGGCTAAACGCTTCTGCGGCAAACCGCTTATGGTCGATCATCCGCGCTTCTTGCAGCACGGGCGTATCCACCAGACGAATGTTCAACCCGTCCTTTGGCAGCGGCATATCAGGGGTGACGAAATCGAGCCGATGCGGATCGCCGTCTACGACGGATGTGACCTCGATCGTGTCCTTCATCGTCTTTAGGCCCACCCAGACACCCGCATACCGCGACAGCGCCCAGGCATATAGGCCGTAGTCCATCACCTCTTGCACACCCGCCGGGCTGACAATCGGCATATAGGCATCGACCATCGCCCAGTCAGACTGGTGCAAAGTTGTGCTGCTTTCGCCTGTGTGGTCGTCCCCCATCGCCATGATGACACCGCCATGGGGCGACGTGCCTGCCATGTTCGCGTGACGCATCACGTCGCCGGACCGGTCCACGCCCGGGCCTTTGCCATACCACAGACCAAAGACGCCGTCGTATTTGCCCTCTCCGCGCAGCTCTGCCTGCTGGCTTCCCCACAGGGCGGTCGCAGCAAGGTCTTCGTTCAGACCCGGCTGGAACGTCACCTGCCCGGCGGTCAGTGCCTTGGCGGCCTTGGTCATCTGCATATCCACCGCGCCCAGCGGCGAGCCGCGATAGCCGGTGACATAGCCTGCGGTATTCAGCCCCGCGCGCGCATCGCGGGCACGCTGCATCAGCATCAGGCGCACCAGCGCCTGCGTGCCATTCAAAAGCACTGGACTGACATCCAGATCAAAACGGTCATTGAGTGAGATCTTATCCCGGCTCATCGTGCACCTCCTATGCGCAATTTGCGGATGAATGCAGCTTAGGTCATAAATTATGACCTACAAAGCGATATATTCCCCCCCAGCCTTCATTGATTTGTGAAGATTCATAAGTAATAAAGTTGCATTGCTTAACGCTAACATTTTCGCCATGGGAACTAGATGGACTGGGATAAATTGCGAATCTTTCACGCCGTCGCTGACGCAGGGTCATTAACCCATGCGGGCGATGTGCTGCATCTGTCGCAATCTGCGGTCAGCCGACAGATTCGCGCACTCGAAGAGTCGCTAAATACCACCCTTTTCCACCGCCATGCGCGTGGACTGATTCTTACCGAACAGGGCGAGTTGCTGTTCGACGCCACCAAATCGATGAACCGGCGCCTTGAAACCGCATCCGCCCGTATCCGCGATAGCGAAGAAGAAGTGTTCGGCGAATTGCGCGTCACCACGACGACGGGCTTTGGCACGCTGTGGCTCGCGCCGCGTCTGCCAAAACTGTACGAACTGTATCCCGACATCAAAATCGACCTGATGCTAGAGGAACGCGTGCTTGACCTGCCCATGCGCGAGGCTGACGTCGCCATCCGCATGAAGGAGCCGTCGCAGGCTGATCTGATCCGCAAGCGTTTGATGAACATCCGCATGCGGCTTTATGCGACGCAGGAATATCTGGACACGCGCCCGCCGCTGGACCGCATCGACGAAATTAAGGGCCACCGCCTGATCTGCCAAGCGCTGACATCGACCCAAGTCACCGCAGGATCGACATTAATTCACCATCTGCTCAGCCACGATGTGCAGTCTATCTTTACGGTGAACAACTACTTCGGCGTGCTGCAGGGCGTGATCAACAACCTTGGCGTTGGCGTGCTGCCCGACTACGTGACCGAAGATTTCCCGCACCTTGTCCGCTGCCTGCCAGAGATCGAGAGCGGCGAAGTCCCCGTCTTCCTCGCCTACCCCGAAGAGCTACGGCAATCGCGCCGTATCATGGCGTTCCGCGACTTTGTGCAAGACGAGATTTTCGAGCATCGCAAGAGCGTTCGCAACCTGACAGAGCCGCGCGCGCCGTCCAAATAAACCGGTAGCCGCCCCTATCTCACGCTAAAGTTGTGGCGTCATGCGCACAGTGCATAGCCGGAATGCAATATTTATTAAGATTTTTTCTTGATTGCTTAATTTCGCGGCTCTATCTGAATTGGTGAGGCGACGCGACAGTTTGTCCGTCTCCTCACCTCCCTGTTGGACTTCGCCGGGCCTTTGTGCCCGGCACTTTTTTGCCCGCAGCCTATTGGCAGGCATAACAACAGCCCCCCCTGCAGACTTAACGCACCGCATTGCGCGCAGGCCTTTCCCTTACGGCCGTCCTCGCCTAAAAGCAGCCCAACGCTATTGCCGGGGGACGCCATGCAAGATCCGATTATCACGCCAGACCTGATTGCCGCACACGGGCTTAAGCCTGACGAGTACGAAAGCATCCTGTCGATCATCGGACGCGCGCCGAATTTTACCGAACTTGGCATCTTTTCGGCCATGTGGAACGAGCATTGTTCCTACAAGTCCTCTAAGAAGTGGCTGCGCACCCTGCCCACCACTGGCCCGCAGGTCATCTGCGGCCCCGGTGAAAACGCAGGCGTCGTCGATATTGGCGACGGTCAGGCTGTCGTTTTTAAGATGGAAAGCCACAACCACCCGTCCTACATCGAACCCTACCAAGGGGCTGCCACCGGCGTCGGCGGCATCCTGCGCGATGTCTTTACCATGGGCGCGCGGCCTATCGCTGCGATGAATTCGCTGTCCTTTGGCCTGCCCAGCCACCCCAAGACCCGCCAGCTGGTTAACGGCGTTGTCGCGGGCGTTGGCGGCTACGGCAATGCCTTTGGCGTGCCGACGGTTGGCGGCGAATTGCGCTTTGACGCGTCCTACAACGGCAACTGCCTTGTGAACGCCTTTGCCGCAGGCCTCGCGGATGCGGACAAGATATTCTACTCCGCCGCCTCCGGTGTCGGCATGCCAGTCGTGTACCTTGGCGCGAAAACCGGACGCGACGGCGTCGGCGGCGCGACCATGGCATCCGCCGAATTTGACGACACGATCGAGGACAAGCGCCCCACCGTGCAGGTCGGCGATCCCTTCACCGAAAAACGCCTGATGGAAGCCACGCTGGAACTGATGGCCACTGGCGCTGTGATTTCCATTCAGGACATGGGCGCCGCTGGCCTGACCTGCTCTGCCGTGGAAATGGGCGACAAGGGCGGCCTTGGCATCCGCCTGAACCTAGAGGACGTACCGCAGCGCGAACTTGCGATGACGGCGTATGAGATGATGCTGTCCGAAAGTCAGGAACGCATGCTTATGGTCCTCAAGCCAGAGCTTGAGGCCGAGGCGCGCGCCGTCTTTGTTAAATGGGACCTCGATTTCGCCATCGTGGGCGAGACCATCGCAGAAGACCGCTTCCTGATCCTGCACAACGGCGAAGTCAAAGCCGACCTGCCGCTGTCCAAGCTCGCCTCTTCTGCCCCCGAATATGACCGCCCGTGGGAACCAACGCCCGCTGCAGCCCCTGTGGATGACATCCCCGCCATCGACCCCATCGCCGGCCTGCGGTCCCTGATCGGCAGCCCGAACTATGCGGCAAAGTCCTGGGTGTATGAACAGTACGACAGCCAAGTCATGGGCGACACCCTGCGCATCCCCGGCGCGGGCGCGGGCATTACCCGTATCCACGGCACGACAAAGGCACTGGCCTTCACCTCTGACGTGACGCCGCGCTATGTCTTCGCCAACCCCGTCGAGGGCGGCAAGCAGGCCGTCGCCGAAGCTTACCGCAACCTGACCGCCGTCGGGGCCAAGCCGCTGGCGACAACCGACAACATGAACTTCGGCAACCCTGAAAAGCCCCGCATCATGGGCCAGTTCGTCGGGGCCATCGACGGGATCGGCCAAGCGGTCACCGCGCTCGACATGCCCATCGTGTCCGGCAACGTGTCGCTTTACAACGAAACCGACGGTGCCGGCATCCTGCCCACGCCTACCATCGGCGCGGTTGGCCTGATCGCCGACATCACCCAGATCATCCGCGGCACGCTGGCCGACGGCCACACCCTGCTGCTGCTGGGCAACACGCCAGGCCACATGGGCCAGACCGCCCTGCTGGCCGAACACCTTGGCCGCAATGAGGGCGACGCGCCCCCCGTCGATCTGGTGGCAGAGGCTGCCCACGGCGACTTCATCCGCGCGAACATTGCCAATATCACCGCCTGCACCGACCTCGCTGACGGCGGCCTCGCGCTTGCGGCGTTCGAAATGGCGGAGACCGCTGGCATCGGCGTCACGCTGGACACCGACGACACCGCCCAGCTCTTCGCCGAGGATCAGGCCCGCTACCTGATTGCAGCGTCCTTCGATCAGGCAGAGGCGCTTCTGACCGCCGCCGCCCACGCAGGCCTGCCCATCGCGCTTGTCGGCAAAGCGGGCGGCGACAAGATCACCTTTGGTGCCAGCAGCACGCCGCTTGCCCCCCTTGTCGACCTTTACCGCAGCGCCTTTGCCGACGCTGTCGCCTAAAAGCGTATTCATCTTGCCAAAAATACTCCCCCCGGAGGGGACCTTGCAAAGCCAATCCACCCCAAAGGGGCCCCCTTGCCCCTGCGCCGCCACGTTCATAAGTTAAGCTAACCCGACCAAAGGACGCCCCCATGGCCATCACCGCCCACGAGATCGAGACCCTGCTGCGCGAAGGCTTTCCCGACGCCAAAATCACCGTGCAAGGCGACGACGGTGCCCATTTCGCAGCCGAAGTGATCGACGCCAGCTTTGCCGGCAAGAACCGTGTGCAACAGCAACGCGCCGTCTATGCTGCGCTTAAGGGCAAGATGGATGGCGCGGCAGGCGAACTGCACGCCCTCGCCCTGACAACCCGCGCGCCTGACTAACACCCCAGCCCGACACCGCTTCCGAATTTTCACCCAAAATTCGGCGCCTGCGCAGGCCACCGCATTTTAAAGGATACCACTATGACCGCTTCCGATCAGATCAAAGACACCGTCACGAACAACACCGTCGTCTTGTTCATGAAAGGCACCAAGACCATGCCGCAGTGCGGGTTTTCGTCCCGCGTGGCTGGCGTGCTGAACTTCATGGGCATCGAATACACCGATGTGAACGTGCTGGCCGATGACACCGTCCGTCAGGGCATCAAGGATTATTCCGACTGGCCGACAATCCCGCAGCTTTACGTCAAAGGCGAATTCGTCGGTGGCTGCGACATCATCACCGAGATGACCCTGTCCGGCGAACTGGACACGCTGTTGAAGGAAAACGGCATCGCCTTCGACCAGGCTGCTGCAGACAAAATCCGCGAAGCCAACGGATAACGCCTTCGGGCCAACAGCCCTTACATAAAAGGCCCCCGCCACATCAGCGGGGGCCTTTTTCTTTCAGAAAGCTTAGCTTTCCACGCAGGCCGCGTAGAGCGTTATCTCTTCACCCAGTACGGCATCGTACCAGACCAACTGGGCCGTGCCCTGATGGGTCCACCAGACATAGCCTGACCCGTCATTCGGGAACCGATAGCGCACGCCGGATGCGGCCTCTGCGGTGGCCTGCAGATTGATCATCCGCCCTTCGACGTAAATCACCGCGATGCCGGGCGCGCGGCCGTCGTCGGTGTTGATATAGACCGCCGGGATTTCGACGCCGCGTTCACAGATGTAGCGCGGCGTCGATGTCACAGCAGCCTGTGCGCCCTGCCCTGCACTGACACACAAAGCAGCGGCAGCCAGATAAACGATCTTCATTGCGATACGCGTTTCATAGCCACGCCCTTTGCGATCAGGCCTCTGCCTGTTCCGCTTGCTCGGCCAGCGCCTCGGCGCGGGCGGCGATTTCGGCCATGCCGTCGTGAAGCTCTTGCGGAATTACAGGCACTTCGATGCGGGCGGCGGGGCGTGCGGCGGCTTCTGCGATATGGGCGCGCAGGTTGGCCTGCTCTGCTTCTAGCTCGCGGACTTGGTCTTCTAGCCCGGCAGTGCGATCCGCCAGCATCAAGCCTGCCATCAGCAACATACGCCCTTCGGGCATCCGGCCGATCTGGGCCGACAAATGCGCGGCTTCTGCGTCCAGCATTTTAGCGGCAGAGACCAGATATTGCTCTTCGCCCTCTTGGCACGCGACCTCAAAGGACCGACTGCCGATCGTGATTTCGACCTGTGGCATGGCTTACGCCTCCTGCTGCAACAAGGGTTTCAGGTCCGACAAGATCGCCGCAACTTCGGCGGCCTCGGCGCTGCGCTGCGCTGTTAGCCCGTCAACTTCGGCCATCAGGGCGCGGTTGATCAGTTCGGCGTCCACGACACCGCCCGTGGCGGCAGCGCGCAGTTTGGCGCAGACCTCTGTCAGGTCGGCGTTCGATCCGCGCAGCTGCTGCAATTGCGCATCCAGCGCCGCAATCTGCGCCGCTTGATCGCTGCTGCGCTTTTCCAGATCGACGATCTGGCCGTCTTGGCGCGACTTCAGCTTCGCCACGCGCTCTTCTAGCTGGGCATTTGCGCCGCGTTCCGCGTCCAGCTGCGCCGTCAGATCGGCGACGCTGGGGCCATCGTCGACAACAGGCGCGGCTTTTGGCTTGGACAATTGCCATGCGATCCGGTCCAGCGCGTCAGTGATCCGCGTCTCAAGTGCTTTGATATCGTCCATGCGGCGTTCCTGTCCCGTCCTCGCGCAGCTGCGCGAATCGTATGATTTCGCAAAGGTTAAGCGATCCGCCACGCCCCTACAAACGCCGCAAGGTCGTTTCGGCGCCGCTTGATCTTAGGTTCTGCCCTGTTATGACACTCTCAACCGCTTCAAACGCACCTGAACAGGACCTTGCCCCATGGATCTTACCGCTCTGCGCACCGCCCATCCCGAGCATTGGATGAAAGCCGCGGCTATCCGCGCTCTGACTTTGGACGCGGTTGCTGCCGCGAACTCCGGCCACTCTGGCATGCCAATGGGCATGGCCGATGTGGCGACAGTGCTGTTTACGAACCATTTGAACTTTGACCCGACCGCGCCGCATTGGGCCGACCGCGACCGGTTCATCCTGTCTGCCGGCCACGGGTCGATGCTGCTGTACGCCTTGCTGTACCTGACCGGCTACGAAGACTTCCCGCTGGAGCAGATCAAGAACTTCCGCCAGTGGGGCGCACGCACCGCAGGCCACCCCGAATTCGGCCACGGCCGCGGCATTGAAGTCACGACCGGCCCGCTGGGTCAGGGCATCGCGAACTCTGTCGGGTTCGCCATCGCAGAAGAAATCCAGCGCGCGACCTGGGGCACGGCCATCGTGAACCACAACACCTACGTCATGGCGGGCGACGGCTGCCTGATGGAAGGCATCAGCCAAGAGGCGATCGGCCTTGCGGGTATGCAGGAACTGTCCCACCTGATCGTGTTCTTTGACGACAACAACATCACCATCGACGGCAAAGTGTCCATCGCCGACAAGACCAACCAGATGGAGCGTTTTGCCGCCTCTGGCTGGCATGTGCAGGCCATCGACGGCCATAACCCGGACGAGATTGAGGCCGCTATCGTGGCCGCCAAGGCCGACAAGCGCCCGTCCATGATCGCCTGCAAGACCCACATCGCACTGGGTCACGCGGCGCAGGATACCTCTAAGGGTCACGGCGCACTGACCGATGCAGACCAGATGAAAGCCGCAAAGGCTGCTTACGGCTGGACCACCGGCCCGTTTGAAGTCCCCGCCGACGTCAAAGCCCAGTGGGAAGCCACCGCGCAGCGCGGCAAGACCGCCCACGCCGAATGGCAGGCCCGCGTCGAAAAGCTGTCGGCGGCCAAGCAGGCCGAATTTGCCCGCGCCCAAGGCGGCGAGGCCCCGAAAAAGCTGGCATCCACCATCCGCGCCTTCAAAAAGCAGGCCAGCGAAGAAGCCAAATCTGTCGCGACGCGCAAGTCGAGCGAAAACGTATTGGCCGTGATCAACCCGATCATGCCCGAAACCATCGGCGGCTCCGCTGACCTGACCGGGTCCAACAATACCAAGACCGCCGACATGGGCGTGTTCACCCCGGACAACCGCAAGGGCCGTTACATCCACTACGGTATCCGAGAGCACGGCATGGCCGCTGCGATGAACGGCATGGCGCTGCACGGCGGCGCACGCGCTTACGGCGGCACGTTCATGTGCTTTACCGACTACGCCCGCGGCGCGATGCGCCTGTCTGCCCTGATGGGCGTGCCTGCAGTCTACGTCATGACGCACGATTCCATCGGCCTTGGCGAAGACGGCCCGACCCACCAGCCGGTCGAGCATCTGTCGATGCTGCGCGCCACGCCGAACACCAACGTCTTCCGCCCTGCGGATAGCGTTGAGACGGCAGAAGCGTGGGAGCTGGCCTTGACCGCCACGGGCACGCCGTCTGTGCTGGCCCTGTCGCGTCAGAACCTGCCAACCGTGCGCACGGCCCACACCAACAAGAACATGACCGCCCAAGGCGGCTATGTGTTGGCAGACGCCGAGGGCAAGCGTCAGGTCATCCTGATCGCCACAGGCTCTGAAGTTGAGATCGCGCTGAAGGCCCGTGACGCCCTGCAAGCCGAAGGTATCGGCACCCGCGTTGTGTCCATGCCCTGCATGGATATCTTCCTGGCGCAGGACGAAGCCACCCGCCGCAAGGTCCTGCCCGCAGGCCCCGTGCGTGTCGCCATTGAAGCTGGCGTGCGCCAGTCCTGGGACATGATCCTGATGGGCGAGCGCGGCAATGCCAAGAAGGCGGCCTTTGTCGGTATGGAGGGCTTTGGTGCCTCTGCCCCGGCAGAAGTGCTGTACGAAAAGTTCGGTATCACGGCTGAGAACGTGGTGGCGCAGGCGAAAAACCTGCTCTGACTTTATCGGATCATGTTGCGACGGGGCGTGCTGCGGCGCGCCCTTTTGCGTTTTAGCGGTGAGTTTGGGGTTCGACCCGGCTGCGCCGCGCCGATCCGCGGGGGCGCTGCCCCCGCACCCCCGAGGTATTTTTGACCAGAAGAAGCGGCGTGAAGGGAGAGGTTAGAGCTAGATCGCGCCCTCGGTCTGGATGTGAAGAGTCTCGCCGCAGTGCTTGCAGTGGACCGCATCGGCGTCATGCAGGATCAGGCCGCAGGTCGGGCATTCGTGGCGCACTTTGGGCGGGCGGAATAGGACTTGCAGCATTTGCAAGAAGAGTGAGACGCCGAAGATCATCACCGCGACGGCCAGCATCCGGCCCCATGTCGTATTGAGTGTGATATCGCCGAAGCCTGTCGTCGTCAGCGTCGTGACTGTGAAGTAAAAGGCGTCGGCGTAGTTGTTGATCTGGTCGTTGATGTTGACCTGGCTGGCGTAGATTAGGCCCGTCATGATGAACAAGAACACGATCAGGTTGGTCACAGCGAGGATGATATCCTCGCGTTCGCGGAACCATTTGCTGTCGTGGCGCAGGCGGGACAGCAGCTCGTAGCTACGCAGCAGACGTAGGGTGCGCAGCACGCGCAGGAAGGCGAGCGCTTGGCCCGTCACAATAGGCGCGAGGAAGCTGATGATCGCGGCGATGTCGGCCCATGTGGTGAAACGCAGCAAGGCGCGCAGGCGCTGATCCTCGATCCATCCCCGCGCGATGAAATCCGCAAGAATGACCGCGCCGAAGGTCAAATCGAGGGCCAAGACCAGCTTGCTCGGCTCGAAGAACGAAGTGACGATGACAAAGATCACGGTGATCAGATCGAAAGCCACCAAAGCGTAGCGGAAATTGACCGCCCGGTCAGAGGAGCCGCTGTAAAGCTCTGCCACCAAAGCCTTCATGGCCGGTCCGCCCGCAGCGCCCATGCGCCAGAGCCCGCCACCATGAGGGCAAGGCAGCCCCCTGCAATGGCCCAGTTTTTCACAAAGATCGTCATTTGCCATGCATCCCCTGTCGCCTGAAAAACATTGAGATGGAAAAAGCTGGTGAGGGCGCAATAGGCCGCCGCTGACAGGGCAACAGGCCGCACAGCGACGCCGAGCCAAAGCGCCAGCCCGGCAAGCGCATCATAGATCAGCGCGGGCCAGACCAGTGCGAAAGGCAGGCCCAGCCCCACCAGCATTCCGCCCGCATCACCGGGGGACAGCGCCTTTTGCACAGCGCCGCCGATCAGTAAGGCTCCGATCAGCAGGCGCGCGCCAAGCAGGGCCAGATTGGTCATGCGGGGCGCAGGGTGCGGTAGAGCGGCGCGATGACGTAGGTCACCAGCGGGATGATCAGCAAGCCCAGCATAAATCCAAGCACGCCGTCGCAGAACGCCGTCGTGATCCACTCGGCTGCGCCCATGTAGTTTTCCGGCACCATGTGGCCAACGGTGACAGCCCAGCCGTGAATGATTTCTTCTGGCGTGTGCCAGCCCAGTTGGCCCAGCCCGTGAACGATAATCTGCCCGCCGACCCACAGCATCGCGGCGGTGCCGACCCATGTCAGCACGAACAGGAATGTCGGCATCCAGTGCACGATGCCGCGCCCCAAGGCGCGGGTCACACCAAGGCGGCCACTATTGGCCATCAGCAGGCCCAGATCGTCAGCCTTCACAATGGCCGCGACAGCGCCGTAAACGGCGACTGTAATCGCAATGCCGACCACAGCCAGCACAGCGGCCTGCACCCAGATATTATCGATCGTGATCGCCGCGAGCGAGATCGTCATGATCTCGGCGCTGAGGATAAAGTCGGTCTTGATCGCGCCTTGGACTTTTGATTCCTCAAGATGCTCTGGATCGCCCGTCGCTTTGGAATGGGCGTCGCTGTGCGAAAAGGCATGCACGATCTTTTCCGCACCCTCGAAACATAAATAAGCGCCGCCCAGCATCAGCAGCGGCGTAATCGCCCAAGGGGCAAAGGCCGACAGCAACAGCGCGATGGGCAGCAAGATGACCAGTTTGTTGAAAAATGACCCCTTCGCGATCTTCCACACGATAGGCAATTCGCGCGCAGGCGCGAAGCCATGCACATATTTGGGACTGACGGCGGCATCGTCGATCACGGCGCCAGCGGCTTTGGAACCGGCCTTGGCCGCCTGCCCGATCACATCGTCCACGCTGGCCGCAGCCACCTTTGCAATTGCTGCAACGTCGTCCAGCAAGGCCAGCAAGCCGCTCATGATATCTTCCTTCTTTTGATCACGTCTTTGCGAACCTAGGCCGACAGGCGCACCCCGCAACCCTTTGGCTATCTTGGATTGCGGGTCATGACTAGGCAGCGCTGCCGTTCACGATTACACAGCCGCCATGACAAACGCGCTCGCCATTGGCCTTGTAACCTTTATCGCAGCCTTCTTTGCGCTGGATTTTTTCGTGCTTGATCTAGACGCACCGCTGTTTTTGGCGCGCAAATTCTATGACATGCTGGAATGGCTCGCCTTTTGGCGATGACGTCCAGCCCTTGACCTTTGCGCGAAAATTGCAATGTTCGCGCCAACTTCTGTCACTTAATAAAGGATGACATCATGGCCGTAAAAGTCGCAATCAACGGATTTGGACGTATCGGGCGCAACGTGCTGCGCGCGATCATCGAATCCGGCCGCACCGATATCGAGGTCATCGCGATCAACGATCTGGGCCCGGTTGAAACCAACGCCCACCTGCTGCGCTTTGATTCGGTCCACGGCCGCTTTCCGGGCACCGTGACCACCACCGAAGACACCATCGACGCAGGCCGCGGGCCGATGCGCGTCACCGCGATGCGCAATCCTGCTGACCTGCCTTGGGGCGACGTGGATGTTGTGCTGGAATGCACCGGTATCTTTACGTCCAAGGAAGCCTGCCAGGCGCACCTTGAAAACGGCTCTAAGCGGGTTCTGATTTCCGCCCCCGGCGCGAACGCTGACAAGACCATCGTGTTTGGCGTCAACGAGGGCACGCTGACCAAGGACGACATTATCGTATCCAACGCGTCCTGCACCACGAACTGCCTGTCCCCTGTCGCCAAGGTGCTGAACGACACTGTCGGCATCAACAAAGGCTTTATGACAACGATCCACAGCTACACCGGCGACCAGCCGACGCTGGATACGATGCACAAAGACCTGTACCGTGGCCGCGCTGCTGCCCTGTCGATGATCCCGACGTCCACGGGCGCAGCCAAGGCTGTTGGCCTTGTTCTGCCAGAGCTGAACGGCAAACTGGACGGCGTCGCGATCCGCGTGCCGACCCCGAATGTGTCGGTCGTCGACCTGACCTTCGAATCCAGCCGCGACACCACCATTGAGGAAATCAACGACGCGATCCGCGCCGCTGCTGATGGCCCGATGAAAGGCATCCTTGCCTACACAGACCTGCCGATGGTCAGCACCGATTTCAACCACGACCCGGCCTCGTCCACCTTCCACATGGACCAGACCAAAGTGCTTTCGGGCAACATGGTTCGCATCCTGACATGGTACGATAACGAGTGGGGCTTCTCGAACCGGATGTCCGACACGGCTGTCGCCATGGGTAAACTGATCTAAAAGACGCATCTTGCGTTGCGCGAAGGGCCGTCCATTCTGGGCGGCCCTTTTGCGTTTGAACACCGGGCGTGCCGTACGGCGCGCCTGCAAATAAGGCGAATTTATGACAGTTGCCTTGCACAAGGCGCAAGGCGGGTCTTCGGTTGTGTCAGTTGTGCTGCGCTGCAGCATCTTTAAATAGGTTAGCAGAACAGACCCCCACCACGCCCCCGAAAGGAGCATGCCATGACCCTGATCGACACTATTCGCCAGACGATTTCAAAGCGTGCCGTATACGCCCGCACCAAGCACGAGATCAAATCGATGCCGCTTGATGTTGCGCTGGACCTGAACATCGACCGCGACAACGCAGCGCAAATCGCACGCCAAGCCGTCTACGGCTAATCACATGATTAATCGCGCCTAAGGGCGGCGACTGCTACGCGCAGTTGCCGCCTTTTTCGTGTCTGGGTCAGACCTTGCCGTATTTGCGCTGCAAGGCGGCGTCGACCGTCGGTGTGACGAACTTGGACACATCGCCATCCAGACGGGCGATTTCCTTGACCAGCTTGCTGGCAATCGCTTGGTTTTTGGCATCAGCCATCAGAAAAACCGTCTCGACCGAGTTATCCAGCGACCGGTTCATTCCCACCATCTGAAATTCATATTCAAAGTCAGCCACGGCCCGCAGGCCGCGAATGATCACGCCGGCGCCAACGTCCTTGGCGCAATGAATCAGCAGGTTTTCAAAGGGATGCACGATGATTTCTGTGCCCAGCGGCTCGCCCAGTGGCACGACCTCTGACCGGACCATCTCGACCCGTTCATCAAGATCAAACAGCGGTCCCTTGTCGCGGTTAATCGCGACCCCGATCACCAGTTTATCGACCAGCGAACAGGCCCGCCGCACGATATCAATATGCCCGTGGGTGACGGGATCAAAGGTGCCGGGATACAGCCCAATACGCATGGTCGGCCTCGCAAGATTATGTCGCAACCGCAGCAGAACCGCATTTCACGACAGGTTGCAAGGCCGACCCGGCGCACCGCTGCGTCAATGCCCGGCGATCATTCCCTCTAGGGCGTTATTCTCCATCGCCAGTTGCGACAGCCGTGCCTTTACCACGTCACCGATTGAAATCAGGCCAATCATCGCGCCGTCTTTCATCACAGGTAGGTGGCGGAACCGGCCGTTGGTCATCATTTCCAGCACGACATCGGACTGATCCACCGGCGTGCAGGTGATGATTTTACTGGTCATCAACGAGTCCACCTGATCGTCCAGACAATTGGCGCCGCCTTTGCCGATCTGGCGTACGATGTCGCGTTCCGACAGAATGCCAAGCAGGGCTTTCCCATCTTCACTGACGATCACGGTGCCGATCCGATTGTCCGACATGATTTTGGCCGCATCAGAGACGCGATCCCCCGGCTTCACCCAAAACATCTCTCCCGAGGCCTTGGAGCTGAGAATCTGTTGTACAAGCATGGCTATCCTCCCGTTACAGCGCGTTTTACCAGCGTTTCAGACCGCAGGCGTGCCTGTCAATGATTCCAGACGATGCACCTCTGCCCGCAAGCCATCACTCAGCGCCGTTGCAAAGCGCTGCAGGCGGTCAGATCGGCGGTCGGCGGTGTGGCGCACAAGGTAGAAAGAGCGCACCAGCGACAGCTCTTCCGTCAGCACACGCCGCACCTCTGGCGCGAAGGGCAGCGCGAAATCATGCGCGATGCCGATGCCCGCCCGTGCCCGCAGCATTTGCAGCTGAACGCTGACCGAATTGCTGGCCAGCTGCACCCCGTTTGCGGCCAGCGCGCCCAGATAATCCAGCGCGGAATCGAAAATCATATCGGGGATGTACCCGACAACCGCCCTGCCCTTGAGGTCTGGCAACCCCGTGGGAACGGGCAGATCGACGTGTTGCGCAAGGTGCAATTTATAATCGACAATCTTTTGCACGGTCAGGCGCCCGGCCTCAGGCGGGCTAACGGTGACGGCCATATCCGCCTCTCGCCGTGACAAGTTCACGACGCGGGGCAAGGCTAGGATCTGGACCTCAAGCTCGGGATTGGCCGCTTGGATCGCGGCGCAGACCTGCGGCAGCAGATAGTTCGCGCAGCCATCGGGCGCGCCGATGCGGATCTGCCCCGCAAGGCCGCTGCTGGGGCTTTGTCCAAGGTCCGCGGCGCGCAGCAACGCCGCCTCGGCCTGCGCGGCCTCTTCTGCCATGCGCGCGCCAAGGTCGGTCAGCGCATAGCCCTGCGGTGATTTCACGAACAAAGCCGCGCCGACCGATTGTTCCAGCCGCGCGATGCGGCGGCCCAGCGTGGCCGGGTCCATGCGCAGCACCGGGGCCGCGCCGGACAGGCTTTCCGCCCGCGCCACGGCCAGAAACACCCGCATGTCATCCCAGTTTTGCACGCCGCACCCTTGCATTTTTGCAAATCAACTTTGTCATCTTGGCCCTGTTGCCCGCAAAAACGCAAGACTAAGGTGCAGGCAATCACAGGAGGATTCTATGCAAGACCTGACCCATTACATGAACGGTGCCCATGTTGCTGGCACGTCCGGCCGCTTTGCCGATGTCTTTAACCCCGCCACTGGCGAAGTGCAGGCCCGCGTGCCGCTGGCCAACGCCGCAGAGATGGACCAAGCCGTTCAATTCGCCGCTGCCGCCCAGCCGAAGTGGGCCGCTGTCAACCCGCAGCGCCGCGCCCGCGTGATGATGAAGTTCGTCGAACTTCTGCACCGCGACATGGACAAGCTGGCCGAGGCGCTGTCGCGCGAGCACGGCAAGACCCTGCCCGACGCCGCTGGCGACGTGCAGCGCGGTCTTGAAGTTGTTGAATATTGCATCGGCGCACCGCAGCTGCTGAAGGGTGAATTCACCGACGGCGCTGGCCCCGGCATCGACATGTATTCCATGCGTCAGGCACTGGGTGTTTGCGCTGGCATCACGCCTTTCAACTTCCCCGCCATGATCCCGATGTGGATGTTCGCCCCGGCTATCGCCTGCGGCAACGCATTTATCCTCAAGCCATCCGAGCGTGACCCGTCGGTCCCCCTGATGTTGGCCGAACTGATGGAAGAAGCCGGTCTGCCCAAGGGTATCCTGCAGGTCGTCAACGGTGACAAAGAAGCTGTTGATGCGATCATCGATCACGACGTGATCCAGTCGATTGGCTTTGTCGGCTCGACCCCGATCGCCGAATATATCTATGGCCGCGGCTGTTCGCAGGGCAAGCGCGTGCAGTGCTTTGGCGGTGCCAAGAACCACATGATCATCATGCCCGACGCGGACATGGATCAGGCTGCCGACGCGCTGATCGGCGCAGGCTACGGCGCAGCAGGCGAGCGTTGCATGGCGATCTCCGTCGCCGTGCCCGTCGGCGAGGAAACAGCCGACAAGCTGATCGAAAAGCTTAAGCCCCGCATCGATGCACTGAAGGTCGGCCCCTACACCGGCGGCAATGACGTGGACTACGGCCCCGTTGTCACCGCTGCGGCCAAGGCGAACATCCTTAAGATGGTTGAATCCGGCATTGCGCAAGGCGCAGAACTGGTCGTCGACGGCCGCGACTTTAGCCTGCAAGGCTACGAGGAAGGCTTCTTTGTCGGACCGCACCTGTTCGACCGCGTCACCACCGATATGGACATCTACCAAAAGGAAATCTTTGGTCCCGTCCTGTCCGTTGTCCGCGCGCAGGACTACGAAGAGGCGCTGGCGCTGGCCATGGACCACGAAATGGGCAACGGCACCGCGATCTATACCCGCGACGGCGACGCCGCCCGCGACTTTGCCAACCGTGTCAACGTCGGCATGATCGGCATCAACGTGCCGATCCCCGTGCCGCTGGCCTATCACACCTTTGGCGGCTGGAAGAAATCCGTCTTTGGCGACCTGAATCAGCACGGCCCGGACGCGTTCAAGTTCTACACCCGCACCAAAACGGTCACATCCCGTTGGCCGTCGGGCATCAAGGACGGCGCTGCGCTGAACTTCAAACCAATGGACTAACCCCCCATTTATAAAACTAAATCAAAGGCGCACCCTTCACTGGGTGCGCCTTTTTCACGTTCAGGGGAAATGACAAACCTTTTTTGTTAAATCGCGTGAAACCATTCTGCCCGGACGCCGTGAGTATCTGCGAAAGGCGGCCCCAAACCCGCCTGATATCCGGTCAGATCCGGGTTGCCCCCAATGCAGCCCCTGTCCCGGTGCGGCCCGCATCCGTCCCAAGTTCGGATGCGGGCTTTATCTTTTTGACAAACCGCTGACCCTTCGGCATCCTTTTCTGAACGCACGTTCAATTCACGCGCGCGGCAACTCGGGGGGAACGATGGATTTTGCACTCAGCCAAGAGCAATCAGCGATTTTTGACATGGCGCAGGCCTGCGGAGCAGAGCATATCGCGCCCTTCGCCCGGCAATGGGAAAAAGACGGCACCATTCCCCGCGATCTTTGGCCCAAGCTGGCAGAGCTGGGCTTTGGCGGGCTTTATGTGTCCGAAGAGTCCGGCGGCACGGACCTCAGCCGCCTAGACGCCACGCTAGTATTCGAGGCACTGTCGATGTCCTGCCCGTCGGTCGCCGCTTTCCTGTCGATCCACAACATGTGCGCGCGCATGATCGACCAGTTCGGCAGCGACGACATGAAGGCGCGGCTGCTGCCCGGCGCGCTAAGCATGGACACCGTGTTGTCCTATTGCCTAACCGAACCGGCCAGCGGATCGGACGCCGCCGCGCTGAAGACGAAGGCGGTGCCGACGGACGCGGGATACGCCCTGACTGGGACCAAGGCCTTCATCTCTGGCGCGGGATATTCGGACGCTTATATCGTCATGGCCCGCAGCGGCGACGCAGGACCCAAAGGCATCAGCGCCTTTGTCGTGATGGACGGATCAGACGGGCTCAGCTTTGGCGGGCTAGAGGATAAAATGGGCTGGCGCAGTCAGCCGACGCGGCAGGTCCAGTTAGACGATTGCAACATTCCTGCGGGTGACTTGCTAGGTGAGCTGGGCAAAGGTTTCACATATGCGATGAAGGGCCTTGACGGCGGACGGCTTAACATCGCCGCCTGTTCGCTGGGGGCCGCGCAATCGGCGCTGGATCAAACCCGCGCTTATATGGCCGACCGCAAGGCCTTTGGTAAATCCATCGACCAGTTTCAGGCGTTGCAATTCCGCCTTGCCGATATGGAAATCGCCATGCAATCGGCGCGCATCTTTTTGCGGCAGGCCGCATGGAAGCTGGACACCGGCGCACCTGACGCGACCCGTTTTTGCGCCATGGCCAAAAAGCTCGTGACCGAAACAGGGTCACAGGTCGCCGATCAATGCCTGCAACTCCACGGCGGCTACGGGTATCTGGCGGACTACGGGATCGAAAAAATCGTCCGCGATTTGCGGGTTCACCAAATCCTAGAAGGCACGAACGAGATTATGCGCATGATCGTCGCCCGCGACATGGTATCAGCATGAGCGACGTTGATATCCGCACCGAAGGCCGCGCTGGCCGCATCACCCTCACGCGGGAAAAGGCGCTGAACGCGCTGACGTGGGACATGGTGATCCAGATCGAAGATGCGCTGACGCGCTGGCGCAGCGACGATGGCATAGCCCTTGTCATCATCGACGCTGCCGGCCCCAAAGCGTTCTGCGCTGGCGGCGATATTGCGCAAATCTATGCCACAGGTACCGCCGGCGATTATGGCCCTGCGCGTCGGTTTTGGCGCGATGAATACCGCCTGAACGCGATGATTGCAGGCTATGATAAACCTATCGTCGCGCTGATGCAGGGCTTTGTCATGGGCGGCGGTGTTGGCATCGGCGGCCATTGCAGCCACCGCGTTGTGGACGACAGCACCCGCGTCGCCCTGCCCGAATGCGGTATCGGGCTGGTGCCCGACGTTGGCTCTACGCTGCTTTTGGCGCGCGCACCGGGGCGGCTGGGCGAATTCCTTGGGCTGACGGGATACCGGATGGACGCCGGGGACGCGGTCTATGCCGGGTTTGCCGATGTCATGATCCCGCAGGACGCCTGGCCGGACCTGATCGCGGCCCTGTGCACAGACGGTGATGCCAGCGCCGTGCAGGCCGCCGCCCTGCCCGCGCCGCAAAGCAAACTGGCCGCTTGGCGCAGCGATATCGACAACGTCTTTGCCGCGGGTGATCTGCCCGGCATTCGCCAACAACCCGCAGCTGTGCCTCCCGCACCGATCACCAATGCGCTTGATTTGATGGAGCGGAACTCGCCCCTATCTATGGCCTGCACCTTGCAGATCGTGCGAGCGGTGCGTGCGGACCCTACCATTCACACGGCCCTGACCCACGAATTTCGCTACACGTTTCGCAGTCAGCAGGGGTCCGACCTGCTTGAAGGCATCCGCGCCGCGATCATTGACCGCGACCGCAGCCCAAAATGGCGACACACCAGTTGGGACGTGCCCGCAGACGACATCGCGGCCCTGACCGCGCCCCTTGGCCCCGACGCCCTATACCCGGAGACTTCTTTATGAACATCGCATTCATCGGCCTTGGCAACATGGGCGCGCCCATGGCTGCGAACCTGATCAAAGCGGGCCACGCCGTGACCGGTTTCGACACCCACGCCAAGCCAGACGGCATGACAATGGCGGATAGCGCAGCTGCGGCGGCAAACGGCGCTGACGTCGTGATCACCATGCTACCAAACGGCGCAATTCTAAGCAGCGTTGCCGCTGAAATTCACGCCGCGATGAAGCCGGGCGCGGTGCATCTGGACTGTTCCACCGTGGATGTGGACAGCGCGAGGAACGTCGCGCAAGCCGCTGAAGACGCCGGACTATTGGCGATTGATGCCCCCGTGTCAGGCGGCATCGGCGGCGCAACAAACGGTACCCTCACCTTCATGGCAGGCGGGTCGCAAGAGGCCTTTGATATCTGCAAACCGCTGTTCGATATCATGGGCCAAAAAGTTGTCCATTGCGGCCCCGCAGGGAATGGCCAAGCGGCCAAAATCTGCAACAACATGATCCTTGGCGTGACCATGATCGCCACCTGCGAGGCGTTCAATCTGGCCGACCGCCTTGGCCTAGACCGCCAAGCGATGTTCGACGTGGTCAGCACATCGTCCGGCTCCAGCTGGAGCATGAACGCCTATTGCCCCGCGCCCGGCGTCGGGCCGACATCCCCCGCGGACAACGACTACAAGCCCGGCTTTGCGGCTGATCTGATGCTCAAGGACCTGACCCTCGCGCAGGCCGCGGCAAAGTCTGCAGACGCCGACACCCCGCTGGGGGAAGCCGCGCGCGCGCTTTACGATCAGTTTGTGAACCGCGAGGATGGCGCAGGACGCGATTTTTCCGCCATGCTGCCGCGCTTTTCCGCCCGCAAGCGCGGATAACCGCCGACAGGTCCGGCGCGCACGGAACGGCGCGCCGGGCTTTGCGTTTTTCCTGTGAACCGGATCACTGGAAAGACCGACAGATGAAAAATATCGTCACATTCACCGCCATCGCGGCCCTGACAGCCATGCCATTCGTGGCCGAGGCGAAGGGTAAAGGCCAAGGCCAAGGCCATGGCGGCGGAAATGCGCAATCCGCCCAAAACCATGGCAACGGGCATGGCAACAATGGCAATGGTCGCGGAAACGGAAACGGCAAAAAGCATGACCGACCAGAGCGTGAACACAGCAACGATAACGCCCGAGGCGGCAACGCTGATCTGGCCCGCATCGCAACCGGCATCGCCGCAGCCAGCGGCCTGATCTATCTGACCCCCGATATGGGCGCCGCGCAGTTTACAAACGACGACTATCGGACCATCGCCAACTGCCCGCCGGGCCTTGCGAAAAAAGACCCACCCTGCGTGCCACCTGGCCTTGCGAAAAAGGGTGTCACCTATCAGGACTGGGCAGGCTATGATCAGGATGCGCTACGCGGCGTCTTTGACGACCGCTGGACCGCCTATACCCCAGCTGTTCCCGCCCCAGATGCACCGCGCGACACAGCGCTGACCTCTGCCCAGATCCGCCAGATCTTCGACCTGCCGGCAGAGCCTGAAGGCAAACGTTATGCCGTGATCGACGGTCGCCCGGTTTTGCTCAGCGCGGAAGACTACGAAAAGCTGATGACGATCAATACACTGGCGGCCCGCCCAATGCTTGCCGACAGCATCACGGTCCTGCCCGATGCGGCCCTGACGCAAGAGCAGCTGATCAACCGCTACAATCTGCCCGCACTGGGCGATGGTCAGAATTACGCCGTCCTCGACAACCAGATCATCGCCCTGCCCGATCAAAGCTATGACCTGCTGCAACTGATCCGGATCTTGGGCGCGGTCTGACCTTCTTCTGGTCCTAAATACCTCCGCCGGAGGCATCCCGCCGCTGCGCCAAAACGCAGCGGCAGTTTTTTATTCCGCAGCGACCCGCTTGGGCTGCAGCATCGGCTTTAGATATCGCCCTGTGTGGCTTTCTTCGACTTCGGCGACCTCTTCCGGTGTGCCCTCGGCCACGATCCGGCCACCGCCATCGCCGCCCTCGGGGCCGATATCGATCAGGTGGTCCGCCGTCTTAATGACATCAAGGTTATGCTCGATCACAATGACCGAGTTGCCCTGATCCACCAGTTCGTGCAGCACTTCCAGCAGTTTGCGCACATCCTCAAAGTGCAGACCGGTCGTCGGCTCATCAAGGATGTAAAGCGTGCGGCCCGTGGACTGACGCGCCAACTCCTTGCTCAGCTTGACGCGCTGCGCCTCGCCGCCTGACAGGGTCGTCGCCTGCTGGCCGACCTTGATATAGCCCAGCCCAACCCGCACCAGCGCGTCCATTTTCGTTCGGATCGAAGGGACCGCCTGAAAGAACTCCTGCGCATCTTCCACAGTCATATCAAGAACATCGGCGATGCTCTTACCCTTGAATTTGACCTCAAGGGTCTCTCGGTTATAACGCTGACCCTTGCAGGTTTCGCAGGTGACATAGACGTCGGGCAGAAAGTGCATTTCGATCTTGATAACGCCGTCGCCCTGACAGGCCTCGCAGCGGCCGCCCTTGACGTTGAACGAAAAACGCCCCGGCTTATAGCCGCGTGTCTTCGCCTCTGGCAGGCCTGCGAACCAGTCACGGATCGGGGTAAAAGCACCGGTATAGGTCGCGGGGTTGGACCGCGGCGTGCGGCCAATGGCACGCTGGTCAATGTCGATGACCTTGTCCAGATGCTCGAACCCTTTGATCGTCTCGCAGGGTGCGGGCGCTTGCCGCGCGCCATTCAGCTTCATCGCGGCGTTCTTGAAAAGCGTCTCGATCGTCAGCGTGGACTTGCCGCCGCCCGATACGCCGGTCACGCAGACGAATTTGCCCAGCGGAAAATCGGCGGTAACGTCGTGCAGGTTGTTGCCGGTGGCTTTTACCACCGTCAGCTTCTTACCGTTCCCCTTGCGCCGCACGGCGGGCACCGCGATTTCGCGTTTGCCCGTCAGATACATCCCGGTGATCGAGTTCTCATTGGCCATAATCTCGGCCGGTGTCCCCTCGGCCACGACATTGCCGCCATGCACCCCGGCCCCCGGGCCGATGTCAAAGACGTAATCCGCCTCGCGAATCGCCTCTTCGTCGTGTTCGACGACGATCACCGTATTGCCCTGATCGCGCAGGTTTTTCAGCGTCGTCAGCAGGCGGTCATTGTCGCGCTGGTGCAGACCGATGCTGGGTTCGTCCAACACATACAGCACACCTTGCAAGCCCGATCCAATCTGGCTGGCGAGCCTGATCCGCTGGCTTTCGCCCCCCGACAACGTGCCCGCATTCCGCGCCATCGTCAGGTAGTTCAGGCCGACATTGTTCAGGAACCCCAGCCGTTCGCGGATTTCCTTCAGGATCGCATTGGCGATCTCGTTCTTCTGCTTGCTCAGCTGGTCCGGCACCGCAAGGCACCAGTCATAGGCTTCGGCAATCGACATCTGCACAACATGGCCGACGTGCAAGCCACCGATCTTGATCGCTAACGCCTCTTCGCGCAGACGGAACCCATGGCAAGTGCCGCAAGGGCGGTTGTTCTGAAATCCCTCGAATTCCTCGCGAATCCAATTGCTGTCCGTCTCGCGGTAGCGGCGTTCCATATTGGGAATGACGCCCTCGAACGGACGCGACACCTGATAGACCCGCCCGCCTTCATCATAGCGGAACTTGATCTCTTCTTTGCCAGACCCGCGCAGAAACACCTCTTGGTGCTTGGGATCAAGATCCTTCCACCGCGCGTTTTTGTTAAAGCCGTAGTGCTTGGCAATCGCCTCGATCGTCTGCAGGAAATAGGGACTCTTGCCCTTGCGCCAAGGGGCCAGCGCACCATCCGCAATCTTCAGCGTCACATCCGGCACGACCAATTGCTCGTCAAAGAACAGCTCGACCCCAAGGCCATCACAGGCCGGGCAAGCGCCAACGGGGGCGTTGAACGAAAACAGTCGCGGCTCGATTTCGGGAATGGTAAATCCCGACACCGGACAGGCGAAATTCTCGGAAAAGGTCACGCGCTCTGGCTCGACCACTGGCGCGCCCTCCTCCCCCGCAGGGGCGGCAATTTCCAGCACGGTGATGCCGTCGGCAAGGTCCAGCGCGGTGCGGAAACTGTCCGCCAACCGCGTCTCTAGCCCCTCGCGCACAACGATCCGGTCGACCACGACGTCGATGTCATGGCGGAATTTCTTATCCAGCGTTGGCGGCTCGTCCAGTTCATAGAATTGGCCGTCCACCTTGACCCGCTGAAAACCCTGCTTACGCAGATCCAGGAATTCCTTGCGATATTCGCCTTTGCGGTCGCGGATGATCGGGGCCAACATATAACCGCGCGTGCCATCTGGCATCGCCATGACGCGGTCGACCATATCCTGCACCTGCTGCGCCTCAATCGGCAGGCCCGTGGCCGGCGAATACGGCGTGCCAGCGCGCGCGAACAGCAGACGCAAATAGTCGTAAATTTCGGTGATCGTGCCAACGGTAGAGCGCGGGTTCTTTGACGTCGTCTTCTGCTCAATCGAAATGGCAGGCGACAGGCCACTGATGTGATCCACATCAGGCTTTTCCATCATATCAAGGAACTGCCGCGCATAGGCCGACAGCGACTCTACATAGCGCCGCTGCCCTTCGGCATAGATGGTGTCAAACGCGAGCGAGGATTTGCCCGACCCCGACAGGCCGGTGATCACCACCAGCTTGTCGCGCGGAATATCCACGTCGATGTTCTTCAGGTTATGTTCGCGCGCGCCGCGCACTTCGATGTTCTTCAGCTCGGCCATTTTGCCCCCAAGGCGGTGTCCCCCATCAGATAGCAAGCCAAAACCCAATTGCCAGCCCCAAAAATGAACAAACGATGAACATACCCCATTTCAGTCCGGTTCCCCTTTCATCTTGCCCAAAATACTCCGGGGGGGGCCGCGCCAGCGGCGGGGGCAGCGCCCCCTCCACCGCGCAATAAAAAGGACCGCCCGCTTGCGCAGACAGTCCTCCTTCTTCTCGTCCCAAATATCCCGGGGGGAAGGCCGCAGGCCGGGGGCAGCGCCCCCAGCACCCTCGCCCTAAAACGCTTACATGTGGATCACACGCCCGTAAGCATCCAGCACGCTTTCGTGCATCATTTCGGACAGTGTTGGATGCGGGAAGACCGTGTTCATCAGGTCTTCTTCGGTCGTCTCTAGCTGGCGGCCGATCACATAACCTTGGATCAGCTCGGTGACTTCCGCGCCGACCATGTGGGCCCCCAGCAGCTCGCCGGTTTTTGCGTCGAACACCGTCTTGATCATGCCCTCAGGCTCGCCCAAGGCGATCGCTTTGCCGTTGCCGATGAAGGGGAATTTCCCAACTTTGACGTCAAAACCCAGCTCTTTTGCTTTCGCTTCGGTGTATCCGACGGACGCGACCTGCGGATAGCAATAGGTGCAGCCCGCGATGCTTTCGGGCTTCACCGCATGCGGGTGGCCGCCCGCGATCAGCTCTGCGACCATGACGCCTTCGTGGGACGCTTTATGCGCCAGCCAAGGCGCGCCGGCGATGTCGCCGATGGCATAAAGCCCCTCGATCCCGGTTCGGCAGTATTCATCGGTCACAACATGGGTGCGGTCGATCTTGACGCCCAGCTCTTCCAGGCCCAGGTTTTCTACGTTGCCGACGATACCCACGGCAGAAATCACGGTATCAAAGACCTTCTTTTCGATCTTGCCGCCAACTTCGATATGCGCCGTGACCTTGCCCGCCTTAGGGTCGCGGTCCAGCTGCTTAACGATGGCCTTTTCCATGATCGTCATGCCCTGCTTGACGAACTGCTTCTTGGCAAAGGCAGAAATCTCGGCGTCCTCGACGGGCAGGATGCGGTCCATAACTTCGACGACGGTCGTATTCGACCCCATCGTGTTAAAGAAGCTGGCAAATTCGATGCCAATCGCGCCCGATCCGATGACCAGCAGATCCTTTGGCATACGCTTGGCCTGCAGCGCATCGCGGTAGGCCCAGACCAGATCGCCGTCGGCCTCTAGTCCCGGCAGGTTGCGCGCGCGGGCGCCGGTGGCCAGAACGATGTTCTTCGCCGTCAGCTCTTCGCTGCCCTTCTCGGTCTTGACCGAAACCTTGCCCTTGGCGGTGATTTTGGCTTCGCCCATGACGACAGAGATTTTGTTTTTCTTCATCAGGTGGCCGATGCCGCCCGACAACTGGCCTGCGACTTTACGCGACCGCGCAACGACGGCGGTCAGGTCAAAGTCCGGCTTTTCCACCGACAGGCCGAATTCCTTGGCGCGGTGCATCAGGTGGAAGACCTCGGACGAGCGCAGCAGCGCCTTTGTCGGGATGCAGCCCCAGTTCAGGCAGATACCGCCCAGATTTTCACGTTCAACGATCACAACCTTCTGGCCCAGTTGCGCTGCACGAATAGCTGCAACATAGCCGCCGGGGCCGGCACCAATCACGATCACATCAAAGTTTTGGGCGGCCATGCGGTCTCTCCTGCGGGTCCGTTGAAAACTGGTTTAATACTGAACTATTATAAGCCGAATGGCCAGAGGTCGCAATCAGGCGTCTGCGGCCTGCAACTGGCGCAGCGCCGTGCCGTAACCGCCACCCGATAAAAACTGCGCCTCTGCCGCTGTGGTCGCGCGGTCCAGCGCGTCATTACGATAGGGGAAACGGCCAAAGTCGCGAATAATCGCGCGGTGCGCGCGGGCGTGGGTCAGATTGCTGCCCCCCGCATCCGGCATCCGGGTGTGGAACAGGCGCACGGCGCGGTCCTGATCGGTCAGGTTTTCCGAATGCATCAGCGGCAGGTAAAAGAACTGCCGCGCGGGCGCATCGATTTGCATATCCCAATCGCGATCAATTGCCATCTTGGCCGCCGCCCGCGCCACCGCGTCGGTGGCAAAGGCGTCGCCTTGGCCCCGGAACATATTGCGCGGGAACTGATCGGTCAGAATGATATAGGCCAGCGTCTCGCTTGGGCAGGTCAGCCAAAGGCCAAGGTGGCCATCCGCCGCGCGATTCCATGTCGCCAAAAACTGGTCACGGATGCGCGCATCCAGCGCATCATCCTGCCGATACCAGTCGGCAGGGCCACATTCATCTAGCCAAAAGGCCAACACATCCTGAGCGGTTTTCACAATATGGCCCTTTTTGTCTGGCGCGATTAGCCTCAGACAAACAGACGGTTGACCCTAAGACAAGTGTTATTCCGCAGGTTCGGCCAGTGCGGCCTCTCCTGTTTCTTCGGCGTCCAAATAGACCTCTTGCGCCATCTCGGCCAAGATCGGCGAGGTGGTCATGGGGAAGTTGGCATAGGTGGTCACATTATCATTGCCGATATCGGCGCGGCTGCGGCGGGTCATCCGAAAGATACCGTACATCCCGACGGCAAACATCAGCACGCCAAGGAACACCCAATATCCGCGCGGCCCCATAGTATCGAGCATATAGCCCAGCGTCAGCGGACCCATGATCGCACCGACACCGTTAATGAACAGCAAACCACCGGATGCAGCGGCCATATCCTCTTTTTCCAAGTAGTCGTTGGTATAGGCGATCAGCAGCGCATACAGCGGGTTCGACGTGCCGCCGACAAGTGCGCCGGATACCACGGCGAGCGTATAGGACGCTGGCCAGAACGCACCGGCCAGGCACCCGACCCCGCCAATCAGCGCCACGGCGATGATCAAAATGCGGCGGTCAAGGCGGTCTGACATCCAGCCGATCGGATACTGCGCTACAAGGGCCGCCAGATAGATGGCCGACACAAACAAAGAAATCTCTCCGACGCTGAAACCTGCCCGCGCGCCGTAAACCGCCGACATGCCGAACTGCGCCGAAAACACGCCGCCCAGCAGGAACATACCGACCGCTGCCAAAGGCGAGGTGCGGATCAACTGCACGACTTTCATCGGCTTAGTGCGGCCAAAGGCGGGCGTCGGTTTGATCGACAAAAGGATGGGCGCAAAGGCCATCGACACCAGCACAGAGGGCACGATGAACAGCACAAAGCCCGACACATCACCGCGCGTGATAATGAATTGCGCAGTCACGATGCCCGCCATCTGCACGATCATATAAAGCGATAGCGCTTGGCCGCGGGTCTCATTGCTGGACGCATCGTTCAGCCAGCTTTCGGCAGTGACGTAAACGCCGCAGAAACAAAAGCCGATGACGACGCGGCCCAGCGTCCAAGCGATCGGATCGGCCAGCACCGGATACATGATCAGCACAGCGGAAATCGTAGACCCCAGCGCGGCAAAGACCCGCACGTGACCGACGCGGCGGATCATTTCGGGTGCCATTTTGGACGCGAATAGAAAGCCGACGAAATAGCCCGACATGACGATCGACAGTTGCAGGGTGCTAAAGCCCTCAATCTCTCCGCGCAGGCCAAGAAGGGTACCTTGCAGGCCGTTGCCGATCATCAGCATGAACATGCCAAGGAAAAGCGCCCAAGAGCTGCCAAGAACTTGTATCATCGCGGGTGCCTTTCGGGCCAGATCTAGTCGCCGTCTATCGGTCCACTTGGGCCGATGTCAGGACTGAAAACGACACCATGTGTCGCTAATGTTCAAGCGTCGCCCTGTGGCAGCAAAAGCGAAGCATCACCATAGGAAAAGAAGCGGTATCGGCTGGATATCGCGTGTTTGTAAACATCACGTATCCGCGACTGCCCCATCAGCGCACTCACCAACATCATCAGCGTCGATTTGGGCAGGTGAAAGTTGGTCATCAGCGCATCAGCGGCGCGGAATTTGAAACCGGGCGTGATAAAGATATCCGTCGGCCCTTCCCACGCCTGAACGCCATCATCGGTTGCGGCGGTTTCGATCAGGCGCAAAGCCGTGGTGCCCACGGGAATGATGCGCCCACCTGCGGCGCGTGTTGCGTTGATCTGGTCAGCGGCGGCCTGCGTCACCTGCCCCCATTCGCTGTGCATTTTATGCTCGCTGACATCATCCACCTTGACCGGCAGGAACGTGCCAGCGCCGACATGCAGCGTCACATGGGTAAACTGCACACCCTTTGCGGCCAACTGGTCCAGCAATGCGGCATCGAAATGCAGTGATGCGGTGGGGGCTGCGACAGCGCCGGTATGGCGGGCCCAAGCGGTTTGGTAGTCTTCCTTATCTGCCGCATCCGCCGGGCGCAGCGCCGCGATATAAGGGGGCAGCGGCATCGCGCCGACCTGCAGCAGGGCCGCATCAAAGTCGTCGCCCGTCAGGTTGAATTGCAGCTCTGCCTGCCCATCGCTGCGCCCGACCACAGTGGCGCGCAGATCATCGCCGAACACAATCTCTTCGCCGTCGCGCACCTTTTTCAGCGGCTTGAGCAGCGCCATCCAATGGGCATCCGGGGTGGGTTGCAGCAACGTCACCTCGATCCGGGCGGCGGTATCACCTGCCTCGCCGCTGCGGTGGCGCAGCCCTTCTAGGCGGGCGGGGATCACCTTGGTGTCGTTCAGGATTATCCGGTCGCCGGGGCGCAGCCAGTCGCCTAGACCCGACACCACCGCATCGGTGATGCTGTCCGGGGTCGCCACCAACAGCCGGGCCGACGTGCGCGGCCGTGCGGGGCGGGTTGCGATCAGGCCTTCCGGCAGGTCGAAATCAAAATCGGACAGTTTCATGGACTTACCTCTGGCACAGGGCGGCGAAAGATTTCGCGGAACATGCCGGGGGTAAAGACCGACAACGGATTCACCCCCACTTGCGGTGCACCGGGTGTGCCGCGCACCGTAAAGTTGAACCCGATCAACCCCTCGCCCTTGCGGGTCAAAAAGCTGCCGATCCCGTTCAGCAGATAGAAGGGGGACACCACCCCCTGAAAATCCACAGCCCGACTGCCGAGCGTGTAGATTCCATCTAGCGAAATGCCAAGCCCCGGCCCCACCGCGCTTGATTGCGTCACGACGATCTGGCTGGGGGTCAGGCGGAATTGCGCGTCCACCTCGTCAAAGGCGAGGCCTTGACCGTCCAGTTGTTGCAGCAGACCCACGACGCTGATGGCGTCCAGCAATTCGGCAATTGCGGGCGCGTCGCGCACCCGCAGTTGCCGCAGGCCCAGCGTGCCGTCGAATGTGCCCGCGTCCCCCGCAGGCACCAAGGTCAGATCCAGCGTTCCGCCAAATGCGCCGTCCAAAAACTTGCCCGCGCGCAGCACCGCGCCCGCGTCGTCCGACCGGATACGCACCGCGCTGCGCCCACGCGATGGCGATACGCTGCCCGCGATCCCGGCTTGGCCGTTGAACAGACCGGTAAAGTCGCCGCCAAAACCGCCCGTGGTGTCGAAATCGCCGCGAAAGCTGGTCAGTTGCAGCCCTTGCGCGATGGTCAAGCTGTCCAGCCGGACGGAAATCGGCAGGCCCTGCCCCGATCCGCCGCCCGCGCCGCCACTACTGCCGCCAAAGCTGGCGCGGCTTAGGTTCAGCGCGCCGCCCAGCACCTCGACCCCGATGCCGCGGCCTCTGCCGCGTCCGCGCAGGGTGACAGCGCCGTCGAACCAATCGCCGACGACGACACGGGACAGGCGCGCGGCATCCAGCTGGTTGCCAGTGGTCAGGCTGACGGCACCTGTCGCCTGCAGACCAGGCGCGCGCAGCGACAACCGCTCGACAGCCGGATTGGCGCCAAGGGTGCCTTTGACCTCTAGCGTGCCGGAACTGCCGCGCGATTTGGTATAGCCGATGGCGGGCACCGACAGGCCCAGCCCAACCAGATCGGACGTCAGGGTAAAGCGCGGGGCCGCGCCCTTGGCCAGCGTCACAGCAAGCTGCCCGGTCCCAGCCCCGCTGACCGTGCGCGCAGGCAGCGCAATACCAAATATTTCAAGCGCTTGCGGGGTGATGTTCACGCGGCCTGTAATCTGTGTGGGTCCCCGATTGGGGCCAAATTCCTGCACGAATTGACCATTGAGCGGCACACCGTCCAGCGTTGCTGGGCCGCTGATCTGCATCCCCGTGCGGTCCACGCTGACTGCCAGATCGCTGGCCGCCAAGGTCCGCCCTTTGACCAGCGTGCTGCTGCGCACGCGGGACAGGTTTGCTGTGGCGTCAAAAGCAATCTCGTCCGGTGCAATCTTAGGCTTCAGCGGCAAGGTCACATGGGCGTGCACCGAAGCGCGCCCATCGGCCAGCGTGACGGGCAAGTTCGCCTTGGTCAGGTATTGGAACGGCGGTTGGTCCAAAATGGCCAGCGTGCCGGTGATGCTGCCACTTGTCGCGACATCCAGCACCATCGGTGCCGATTTGATGCGGATATTGGGGATTTGCAGCACCGATCCCGCTACATCCAGCGCCCCGCCCTGCGGCGCGATGACTTGGCCCTTGTCCAAACGCAGCACGAAGGCGTCATCCGCCAGCGTGGCATAACCCGCGCCATCCACAATCGGCGGCTCTTGTTTCAGGAACCGGACAGAGGCGCCGTCAAAGGCAAAACCTGCGGCCAGCGACGCCTTTTCGCCGGGACGCATCCGCCAACCTGCAACGACGTCCGACAGATCGCCTGCCAAGATATTGTTGGTGAACCAGCGCCGCGTGCCGGGGCGAATACCATCAGGCCACAGGCGCAGCACGTCCGCGGCGCTGAGCGCAGGGCTTTGCAGATCGACGGCGGCATTCCAGCCGTCCGGCGTGGCATTTAGCGCGCCGCTGGCGGTCAGGGTCAAGGACGGGTCGGACAGGCTGATTTGCCCCATATCCAGCCGGAACGGGTCAAGCCGCAGGCGCAGGTCAATGTCAGCCTGATCCAGCGTGATCGGCGCCGGATACAGCCCCGCCGGATTCAGTGCGATATCGGTCAGGGTAAACTGCCCCACCAGCGCATCCGGCAGGCCGCGATCAAAATCGCGGGCCAACGCCTGCCCCCGTGCCTGCAAGCTGCCCCATTCAGACGCGATGCTGACGTTACTAAATTCCAGCCGCTGCGCCTGCGGATCATAGCTAAGCGCGGCCGTGACGCCGTCAAAACGCAGCGGCGCGGTCTGCGGGCCCGGTTGCAACGCGCCTGCACCGATCGTCAGTGTCGCGTTCAAGGGGCCAAGTTCGCCCTGCGCATTCAGACCTGTGCGCAGGCTGGCCGACAGCGGCGCATCAAGCGCGCCAAGGAAACGCAGCGCAGCGGATTGGCTGGCCAGATCGCGGGCCTGTGCGTCAGTTATAGTAATCGCAATCGCGGCGGCGTCACTGCCGCGCGGGCTGTCCAGCCGCAGCCCAAGCCCCGACACACCGCTATCGCCCGCAACCTGCAACTGCGCAGTCGCCGTTGTATTCTGCGCGTCGATGCCAAAGGCAAAGCTGCCGCCCGTTGCGGTCCAGGTCCGGTCTGCCCGCTCGTCCCGGTAGGTGACGTCAAGGCCGTCCAGCGTCAGGCTTTCCAGCGCCGCCAGCACAGGCCGGTCACGCAGCGTGTCGATCTGGCGCACCAGCCCGACAAGGCCGTCCGCCAGCAAAGCGCCATTGCCCGCCTCCGGCAGCATAAATGTCAGCCGCATCTGGCCCTGCGCATCGCGGGTTAGGTCAATCGCCGTGCCCGAAAGGGCCACGCGCTGCACCAAGGCTGCGCGGTCGAACAAAAGCCCGCGCGGGCTGATCGTGGCATCCACCGTGTCGATCTGCGCAAGCGGCGTGCCCGCCGCATCGGCCACCTGCGTTTGATACAATCGCACACGCGGATGCAGGTCCGGCCCCACGCGCAGCGTGATATCGCCAAAGTCGATGCTGCCCCCGCCAAGCATGGTGCTGGCCCGCTCTGCCACCAAATCTGTCACCCAAGACGGCGCAGTAATGTCACGGTCGAACATCATCACAAGCGCGATCACGGCAAAGACGACCGGCAGTACCAGAAGCAACAGCAAGGTGCGAAAGGCATGAAACCCCTTACCCCGGCGGTCGCCGCGCTTGCGCCGCTGGGGCTGCGGTGGCTGATCGGTCTGCGTCATATCCTGCCTTGGCCTGCCTTTGGCTTTATCTTTGCCCACCACAGGCTAAAACGAAACAAGTAAACACATATCCCAAACCCGCGCGAGGAATACCATGCCGTCAGAGTCTAGCCCGCACCCCAGCCAAGGCGATACCGCCCCGGATTTTACACTGCCCCGCGACGGCGGCGCGCAGGTCAGCCTGTCGGACTACGCCGGGCGCAGCGTTGTGCTGTACTTCTATCCGCGCGACGACACCCCAGGCTGCACGACAGAGGCGCTGGATTTTACCGCCGCGGCAGGCGAATTCGCGGCGGCCGGGGCGGTTGTGCTGGGCGTATCAAAGGACCCGGTGGCCAAGCATGACAAGTTTGTCGCCAAGCGCGAACTGGGCATTGCATTGCTGTCGGATGAACACGGCGATGTTTGTGAACGCTACGGCGTGTGGGCGGAAAAGCAGATGTACGGAAAGACGTATTTCGGCATCCAGCGCACAACCTTTCTGATCGGCCCGGACGGCAAAATCGCGCAGGACTGGCATAAGGTAAAGGTGCCGGGGCATGTGGACGCGGTGCTGGCGGCGGCGGTCGCGCTTTGATGCTTTGGGCCATGTTAGATGAGGCGCCTGACATGGGGGCCAGCCCCCATACCCCCGAGGTATTTTCGACCAGAAGAAGGGGGACCGCGCGATGAAATCGCTGGCACAGATGGCGGTCGAGGTTTTGAGCACGGCTGACGGGCGGGCGAAGACGGCGTTGTCACATGCGCATGCGGCAGCTTGGCGCGCTGCGCGGACAGGCGGCGCGCGGCCAGAGGTGGGCACGGCGCAGCCGCCGCTGCATCCGGCGCGGCCCGCCAAGCCAGAATTGCTAAAACCGCGCGATGTGCCGCGGCGCAAGCCCAGCAGCCCAGAGGGGCGGATCGCCATGCTGCATGCGGTGGCGCATATCGAGCTGAATGCGGTCGATCTGCACTGGGACATCATCGCGCGTTTTGCGGATGTGCCCTTGCCGATTGGATTCTTTGACGACTGGGTCAAAGCGGCGGACGAAGAATCGAAGCATTTCAACCTACTCTGCGACTGTCTTGAAGCGCATGGCAGCTTTTATGGTGCGCTGCCCGCCCATGCGGGCATGTGGCAAGCCGCCGAAGAGACCAAGGACGACTTTATGGGGCGGCTTGCCGTGGTGCCGATGGTGCTAGAGGCGCGCGGGCTCGATGTGACTCCCGGTATGATTGAAATCTTTCGCAAGGCAGGCGATTCGCAGGTCGTCGATGCCCTAGAGGTGATTTACGCCGAAGAGGTCCACCACGTCGCCTATGGGTCCAAGTGGTTCCACTTTCTGTGTGGCCGCCATGACTTGGACCCCGTTGTTGTGTTTCACGAGCTTGTCCGGCACTATTTTCACGGCAGTCTGAAGCCGCCTTTTAACGAAGAAAAAAGGGCCGAAGCGGGCCTTCCGCCGGACTTTTACTGGCCGTTGAGCGAGACTCGGTGACGAGCCGCCGGGTTTCGGCGTGATCTCGCCCAAACCCGGCAAATTGTTCCATAATTTTTCAAAAATGTTGCACCCACGCCGCAGGGTGGCTAGACGACGGGTACCGCGGCGGCAAAAGGGTGTGGAACCTTGCTGCGGTGTTACGGGACGGGACAGGGATAATACTAGTGAGATCACGACTGACGCAGGCCATTCATACGCGCCTAGAAGCACGATTTCCTGAAAAACGACTCTTTCTTCGGTCCGACACAGAAACCCGCTTTATCCGCTTGCGGCCATCGCATCAGCTGATCGGCTGGACCGCCGCAACGGCGATTGTCGGCTGGACGATTATCTCGACCGCGATCCTGCTGATGGACAGCATTGGATCGGGCAACTTTCGCGCCCAGGCGCAACGCGACCAGATGATCTATGAGGCGCGCTTGAACGCCCTGTCGTCCGAACGTGATGCCCGCGCTGCCGAAGCTGTCGCTGCCCAGTCCCGGTTCAGCGCCGCCCTTGCCCAGATTTCCACGATGCAATCCGACCTGCTGGCCACCGAAGACAAGCGCCGCGAGCTTGAGACCGGGCTAGAGGTTGTGCAGTCCACGCTGCGTGACACGATGCAGACCCGTAAGGCGCAGGCCACCGAACTGGCCGCCCTGACCGCCGAAGGTGCAGACACCCCCACCCCCGCCGCCCAGACCGCTGTGCAAGAGGGCACTGTCGATTTGCTGGCGACCGCGCTGGCGGAAACGGCCGCAGAGCGTGACAAGATCGCCCAAGACGCCCAATTCGCGCTGGATCATGCCGCAGAGACCGAAAACGAACTGCGCCTGCTGCACGAGCGCAACGATGATATCTTTCGCCAGCTCGAGGACGCGATGACCGTGTCGGTCGAGCCGCTGGAAAAGATGTTCCGCGCCGCCGGCATGAACCCCGACAACATGCTAAGCCAGGTGCGCCGCGGCTACTCCGGCTCTGGCGGCCCGCTGACGCCGCTGTCGTTTTCGACCATGGGCGGCGGACCTGACCCGGACGCGGCACGCGCCAACGGCATCCTAAGCCGTCTGGACGAGATCAACCTGTACCGCATTGCTGCCGAAAAAGCGCCGTTTGACGTGCCTGTCAAAGCCTCTTTCCGCTTCACCTCTGGCTTTGGTCAGCGTTGGGGCCGCCTGCACGCGGGCACCGATTTTGCTGCCCCTGTCGGCACACCCGTTTATGCCACCGCAGACGGCGTCATCGTATCTGCTGGCTGGTCGTCCGGTTATGGCCGCCTGATCAAGATCCAGCACGAGTTTGGCATCGAAACCCGCTACGCACATTTGAACGCGATGCGCGTGTCGGTCGGCCAAAGGGTCTCGCGCGGGGACCGGATTGGTGATATGGGAAATTCTGGACGCTCGACCGGGCCACACCTTCACTATGAGGTGCGTGTCGGCGGCAACCCCGTAAACCCGATGAATTACATAAGAGCTGGACAAGATGTTTTCTAAATCCAAAATCAACGAACCTGGTCCCAAGGCCACTGAAACGCCTGCTCAGCCTGCCACGTCGCCAATCCCGGCCCCAAGCGGCAGCAGCAGCGATTTCAAAGCGAGCGCGCCCAAGGCCAAGCCGCCTGCGTCGATTCTGTCCGCAGACCTGCTGGTTACTGGTAATATGAAGACGACTGGCGACATCCAGATCGAAGGTCAGGTTGATGGCGACATCCGCGCCCACCTGCTGACCATCGGCGAAGGCGCCACCGTCAAGGGTGAAGTCATGGCCGACGACGTCGTGATCCACGGCCGCATCATCGGCCGCGTGCGCGGTCTGAAGGTACGTCTGACATCCACCGCCCGCGTGGAAGGTGACATCATCCACAAGACGATCGCTATCGAATCGGGTGCCCACTTCGAAGGCTCCGTGCAGCGTCAGGACGATCCGCTGACCACTGGCGGCAAAGCCAAGATGCCCACAGGCAGCAGCGGTGCCAGCGCCGCAAGTGCAGAGCCCACAAAGGGCTAAGCTTGCCCGAACATGATACAGCCCAGCGGGCCACGTCTGAAAAGGCGCGGCCCGTTTTCGTGCCGGACTTTAGCACGGAACACCGCCGCCCGCTGATCCTTGCGGCTGCGGTGCTTGCTTCGTCGATGGGGTTCATTGATGGCACCGTCGTCAGCATTGCGATCCCGGCGATCCGCAGCACGCTGGGGGCGACGCTGGATCAGGCGACGTGGATCAACAACGCTTACATGGTGGCCCTGTCAGCGCTGATCCTGACGGGCGGTGCATTTGGCGACCGCTTTGGTCTGGCGCGGGTGTTCAGCCTTGGCGTGGGGCTGTTCCTGCTGACATCGCTCGCCTGCGCCCTTGCCCCGACCCCTGACACACTGATCGCCGCGCGGCTCGCGCAGGGGGTGGGCGCATCGCTGATGATTCCGGGTGCGCTGGCCATGATCAGCCGCGCCTATCCGCGCGATGTGCGGGGCCGCGCCATTGGCATGTGGGCCGCGGCATCCGGCTTGACCACCGCCGCCGGGCCGCTGATTGGCGGCTTGATCCTCTCCACCTTCGGAGAGGACGCCTGGCGCTATATCTTTGCGATCAACCTGCCGCTGGGCATCATCGCGCTAGTCCTTGTCCGGCGCGGCGTCGTCAAAGATGCCCGCCGAAGCGGAGAGCCGATTGACGCCATAGGCGCAGCGCTGGCTGTCGCGGGCCTTGGCCTGCTGGCGTGGACGCTGACGCACTTAGAGGCGTCCAATGACATCCGCATCACCATTGTGACCGGCATCGCCGGTGTGATCGCGCTGACGGCCTTTATCCTGCACGAAGGGCGCACGCCGCAGCCGATGATGCCGCTACGCCTGTTTGCCAACCCGGCCTTCAGCGCGGCGAACCTTGCGACGTTCCTGTTGTATTTCGGGATGAGCGCGATCCTGTTTTTCCTGCCCATGCTGACCGTCGTTGGCTGGGGCCTGTCAGAGTTCAAGACGATCTTTGCCTTTGGCCCGCTGTCCGGTTTCATCGCCCTGCTATCCACCCGCTTTGGCCGGCTTGCAGACCGGCGCGGGCCGGGTCCGGTCATTGCCGTGGGGGCCTGCGTGGTGGCCATTGGATATGCGGTCTTGGCGCTGGTTGTGGACGGGCGGGATTTTTGGTTCGGCGTTTTGCCCGCCATGGGCATCGTCGGCTTTGGCATGAGCATGGTCGTCGCCCCCCTATCCACCGCCGTCATGGTCGCGGCGGGTGACGGGCAATCAGGCATCGCGTCAGGCATCAACAACGCGATCAGCCGCATCGGCGGGCTAACCGCCGTGGCCGCCATGAGCTCTGTCGCGACGATCGCTTATAATCTGTCGGGCGGGCCTGCCAGCTTTGGCGAACGTGCGGCGGGGGATGCGCATACGGCCGCAATGGGCAGCGCCTTTGCCGCCATCGTCTGGGTCGCAGCAGGCTTTGCCGCCATCGCCGCGCTGGCCGCCGCTTACGGCATCAGGCGGCGTTAAGCGCGTGCCAGCCTGTCGCCAGCTGCAATAGGCCCAGATCGTCCCGCGACTGCCCAATCAGTTGCAGGCCCATGGGACGCCCTTTTGACAGTGGCAACGGTACAGCGACGGAGGGCAGGCCGATCAGGCTGACGGGCACGACGACCTCCATCCAGCGGTGATAGCTGTCCATCTTTTGCCCTGCGATATCCTGCGGATAAGCCCAGTCAATCGGGAACGGCCAGCATTGCGCCGTGGGCAGCACGAGGGCATCAAAGTCATTGAATAGCTTCGCCGCGGCCCGGAACCAGTCGGACCGGATCAGGCTAGCGCGCTGGATCTGGGTGCCGCTTAGCGCCCGTCCCCGCTCGATTTCCCAAATAGCGGTATCCTTCAGCGCGGCGCGCATCGCTGGCTGGTCGTAAAGCGGACCGAGGGAGGCTGCGACAGCGTAGCTGCGCAGCGTGGTCCAGCTGTCCCAAAGCGCCGCCGCGCTGAAGGGCGGCGCGACGTCCGTGACATGGCACCCCAGATCGGCAAAGCGCGCGATTTGCGCGGCGCAGTGGTCCGTCACCCCGTCCGCCACCGGGTAGGCACCGCCCCAATCGCCCAGCCAGCCGATCCTTTTCCCGCGCAAATCCGTATCAAGCAGCGCGGCCAACGGGGTGTGATCCAGCCCATGCGGCTGGCGCGAATCAGGTCCGGCCATGGTATCCAGCAGCAGCGCCAAATCACGCGGATGGCGCGCCATGGGACCATTGGTCGACAGCGGATGCAGCATTAAATCGCCAACCGGCTCTGACGGCACCCGGCCCCATGTGGGCCGCATGCCATAAACGCCGTTCCAGCCTGCTGGATTACGCAAGCTGCCCATCATGTCAGACCCATCAGCGATAGCGATCATCCCTGACGCCAGCGCAACCGCCGCCCCGCCAGAGCTGCCGCCCGCGCTGTGCCCCGGCATCAGCGCATTCTGCGTCGCGCCAAAGACGGGATTAAAGGTATGGCTGCCAAGGCCGAATTCAGGCGTATTCGTCTTGCCGATGACAATAGCCCCGGCGTCCTGCATCCGCTGCACCATGATATCGCTGGTGGCTGCGATCCGGTCCTTCAGCGCGGGCGATCCCATCGTCGTGGGCAAGCCCGCAGCGTTTGACAGATCCTTGACCGCCAGCGGCATGCCGTGCAGCCAGCCCTTGCGCGGGCCCGCGTCTGCGGCTGCGGCATCGCGCATCAGCACATCCGCATCCCGCAGGGACACGATAGCATTCAGGTCGGGATTGCGCGCGGCGATCCGGTCCAGCGTCGCCGCCATCAAGGCCGTCGCCGTCAGATCGCCCTTGTCCAAGGCTGCGGAAATGGCAAAGGCGGGTTGGTCAAGAAAATCATTCATGACCGCATCAGACACTGCCGCCTGCCCGCTGGCAAGCGTGCGTCTTTAGTCCTCGAGGTTCGCCTCTGCCCGGCTTTTGCCGCTGACGTCCATCGCCAGCGTCGCCGCCATCAGCGCATCCAGATCGCCGTCCAGCACGCCAGAGGTGTCAGATGTCTCGTACCGGGTGCGCAGGTCTTTCACCATCTGGTAAGGCTGCAACACGTAGGACCGGATCTGGTTGCCCCAGCCTGCGTCACCCTTGTTGTCATGCGCCTCGTTGATGGCTGCGTTCCGCTTATCCAGTTCCATCTGATACAGACGCGACTTCAGCGCCTTCATGGCGATATCGCGGTTCTGGTGCTGGGATTTTTCCGACGACGTCACGACGATACCCGTGGGGTGGTGCGTGATCCGCACGGCCGAGTCGGTCGTGTTCACGTGCTGACCGCCCGCGCCGGACGACCGGTAGGTGTCGATGCGGATATCTTTGTCCTGCACTTCAATCTCGATATTGTCGTCCACCACGGGATAGACCCAGACAGAGCTAAAGGACGTGTGCCGCTTGGCCGCAGAATCGTAAGGCGAAATGCGGACAAGGCGGTGCACGCCGGATTCGGATTTCAGCCAGCCGTAAGCATTAGGGCCGGAAATCTTGTAGGCGGCGGATTTGATGCCGACTTCTTCGCCCGCGCTTTCGGACTGCAGCTCGACCTTATAGCCCTTCTTTTCTGCCCAGCGGACATACATCCGCGCCAGCATATTGGCCCAGTCACAGGACTCGGTGCCCCCAGCGCCGGCGTTGATTTCAAGGAAGGTATCGTTGCCGTCCGCCTCGCCGTTCAGCAGCGCTTCAAGCTCTTTTTCAGCGGCTTTGACTTTCAGCGCGGCAAGGGCAGCTTCGGCCTCTGTCACGATCTCGGCGTCGTCTTCCATCTCGCCCATCTCGATCAGCTCGACGTTGTCGGCCAGTTCCTGACGGATACCTTCATAGCTGCCCATCGAATCGACCAGCATCTGCCGTTCGCGCATCAGCTTTTGCGCGTGTGCGGGATCGTCCCACAGGGTCGGGTCTTCGACGCGGGCGTCAAATTCTTCGAGCCGGTGCGGCGCGGTGTCATAATCCAGCCGCTGCGCCAGCAGGGTCAGCGACTTTTTGATCGCTTCGATGGTGTTCTGAGTTTCGGCGCGCATGGGCTTGATCCTTCGACGGGCAAATTGCATCGCCCAGACACGGGCGGCTGCGGGGCGGGTCTAACCCGCCGCCGCGCTTACGGCAAGGGAATGGCTAGTAAAGCCCGCCCGAGGACAGCGTGCCAAAGGTGGCCTTGGGCCCCACCGTCGCGGTGCCGCCCGTGCTGGTGGTGACCTGACGCGCAGCGCGGGGCACTTCGTCGACCAGCGGCAAATCGGCCGCCATGGCGAAACCACCATCGAAGGTGATGCCAAAGATCGGCTCTTCGCCCGGACGGAAGCATTCAGCGATCACGTTGTCGCCGCTGGCCCCATCACCCAGACGCGCGCCGGAAAAGCGGTCGATGTTGATGAATTGACAATCGGCCGGCACATGGAACGCGCCGCCGCCGTATTTCTTGATCGCCTTGCCCATGAAAGCGTTGAACACCGGCGCACAAATGCCGCCGCCGGACGCCGATTTGCCCATGGGGCGCGGGTTGTCGAAACCGATGTAGCAGCCCGCGACGATGTTGGAGGAAAAGCCGACAAACCACGCGTCTTTTTCGTCGTTCGTCGTACCGGTTTTACCCGCGATAGGCACAGGCAGATTGATCGCGTTCTTGGCGGTGCCGCGTTTGACGACGCCTTCCATCATGGACGTCAGCTGATAGGCCGTGATTTCGTTCATCACGCGCTGGCGATTGCTGGTGATGCGCGGGGCTTCACCGCTGGGCAGGCTGGCCAATTGGCAGTCTTCGCAAACGCGCTGATCGTGGCGATAAACGGTGTTGCCATAGCGGTCCTGCACCCGGTCCACGAGGGTCGGTTCTACCCGCTCGCCGCCATTGGCGAACATGGCGTAGGCGGCGACCATCTTGAACAATGTCGTCTCATCCGAGCCGAGGGACGCGGCCAGCACACGGTTCATGTGATCGTAGACGCCGAATTTCTCGGCGTAGTTGGCCACAGTGTCGATGCCGACCTCTTGCGCCAAACGCACGGTCATCAGGTTGCGCGATTGTTCAATACCGGTCCGCAGCGGGGTCGGACCGTAGAATTTGTTCGAATAGTTCTGCGGGCGCCAGACGCCTTGGGGTGTGTTAATTTCAATCGGGGCGTCGACGACGACCGTTGCGGGGGAATAACCCGAATCTAGCGCGGCCGCGTAAACAAAAGGTTTAAAGCTAGAGCCTGGCTGACGCTTTGCCTGTGTGGCGCGGTTGAACACCGACGCCTGATAGGAAAAGCCGCCCTGCATCGCCAAAACGCGGCCCGTGTTCACGTCCATCGCCATGAACGCGCCTTGCACTTGCGGCACTTGGCGCAGCGTCCAGCGGATGAATGCGCCGTCGCTGTCCTGCGTCATGCGGCGGATCAGCACGACATCGCCGGCGGTGAAATTGTCGGCAAAGCTGCCCTTCATCCAGGCGATATCGTCGCGCGGCACGGTAAAGGGTTCGGCTTCGGTTTCCTCGACGCCCTCAATGCCGACGCGCATGCTGGCGTCGCCAACCTCTAGCACGACGGCGGGGAACCATTCGTTTTCCAGCGTGATGTCGCGGGGGACTTCGGTTTCGGCCAAGGCTTTGCGCCAATCGGCTTCGGTGCCAAGCAAGGACGCATCAATCGTCTTGCCCGTACCGCGCCAGGTCCCCTGCCCGCGGTCATAGCTTTCCAGCGCGCGTTGCAGCGCATGAGCAGCCTCGACCTGCAGGTCAGCGTCAACTGTCGCGCGGATCGCAAGACCGCCAGAAAAGAATTCATCCTCGCCGAAGTTCTGGCTGAGCTGGCGGCGGATTTCGTCGGTGAAATAGTCGCGCGGCGGCAGTTCGGACCGAAAGCTTTCGTAGTCCCCCGATTGCACGGTGCGCAGCGGCGTGGCTTTTGCGGTCTCGTAGGCCGCGTCCTCGATATAGCCGTTTTCCCACATTTCGCGCAGGACAAAGTCGCGCCGCGCGATGGACCGGTCGTATTGGCGCACTGGGTCGTAGTCAGACGGGGCCTTAGGCAGCACGGCCAGATAAGCGGCCTCTTCCACGGTCAGATCGGACAGGGATTTGTTGAAATAGGTCAGCGACGCAGCGGTGACGCCATAGCTGTTTTTGCCAAGGAAAATCTCGTTCAGGTAAAGCTCTAGGATCTTGTCCTTGGGCATCGCCCCCTCGATCCGGGTGGCGAGGATGATTTCCTTGATCTTGCGCTCGACCGAGCGGGAACCGTCGAGCAGGAAGTTCTTCATCACCTGCTGGGTAATGGTCGATGCGCCGCGCACGTCTTCGCCGCGCGATTTGACTGCTGCGACCAAAGCCGCCGCCATACCGCCGGCGTCGTAGCCGCCGTGGGTGTAAAAATTCTTATCCTCGGCGCTGATGAACGCTTGTTTCACCATGTCGGGGATGTCTTCGGCGGGGGTGAACAGGCGGCGTTCGACGGCGAATTCGTCGATGATCTGCCCTTCGCCCGAATAGATCCGGCTGATGGTTTTCGGCGTGTATTGCGCCAGCGTGTCATAGGATGGCAAATCGCGGCCATACATATAGAAAATGCCGCCAAGACCCAGCGCCGCCATGACAAGCCCAAGGCACAGCATCGAAAAGATGCCGCCGAAAAATGACATGATAAAGCGGAGCATGGCCGAAGACCCTTCTGTCGGATTGGCCCGCTTATAGGGCGGCCCCCGGCTGGCGTCAAAAGCAGAACAGCGCAGTTTGCGTGAATACCTCCCTAAATCGGGGTCACATTAGCGCCAGCCGTCTTAATAATCCGTTATTGCCGCTTGAGCGGTGCGCGGGCAGCCTCGGCTTTGGCCCAGTCTTGCAAGGCGGCGGTGATGCCCGCCACGATAGGCGCGCGGCCCTGCGGCGTGGACAAGGCGGTGCGGTCGGCGGCATTGGACAGAAAACCAGCCTCGAGCAGGACAGACGGAAAGTCGGCGGCGTTCAGCACGGCAAGGCGCCCTTCACGGCGCGGGCGGCTGTTGACACCAGCGCCAGTGCTGCGCAGGCCCGTGATCAGCGCATCCGCCAGACGGCGGGACGCGGGCGTGGTTTCGGCGCGGGCCATGTCCATTAGCACGGTGGCGACGCGGTCATCCTGCCCGGTCAGGTCCAGCCCGGTCAGCAGATCGCCGCGCTCGTGCCGCTCTGCCATGCGCTGCGCGGCGCGGTCCTGCCCTTCGGCGTTGAGGGTATAGGCAGAGGCCCCGCGGGTGACATCATCGTCCAGCGCATCGGCGTGCAGCGACAGCATGACGCCAGCGCCAGCGGCGCGGGCGATGGTCATGCGTTCTTCGAGCGGGACAAAGTCGTCGGCGTTGCGGGTCAGCACGGCGCGCAGGGTGCCGCTGCGGTTGATCGCCTCGGCAACCTCGATCCCCAGTTGCAGCATCAAATCCGCCTCGTGGATTTTGCCGCGCGTGGCCCCGGGGTCAACGCCGCCGTGGCCGGGGTCAATGGCGACAACCAGCGGCCCGCTGCGCTGGATGGGCGCGTCAAGGCTGACATCGGGGGTGTCCGGTGCATCCGGCGCGCCCGCGCTGGCGGCAAAGCTGGCCGCATCTGTCGGCATCATACGCAGGCTGAGCCGCGCAGCCCCGGTTTGGTCATCCACCGTCAGCCCCGCCTGCGCCACGGCGAGCGGGCTGCCCAAGGTCACGATCAGACGCGACCAGCCGGGGCGCAATGGGCCAAAGCTGACGTCCGTCGCGATCCCGTATTGCCACAAATCTTCGGGGATCAGGCCGCCAAAGTCGATTTCGCGAAAGTCGACGACCACGCGCATCGGATCGGCCAGCGTGAACACGCGGTACGGCACGGTCTGGCTTAGCTGTAGATCGATGCGCAGCCCCTGCCCTTCGTCCGCGATCCGGCTGGTCGCCGGGTCAATACGGGCAAGCGCTGAAAAATCCTGCGCCGCCGCAGGTGCGGCCAGCAACAGGCAAAGCGCCAGTGTGCGGATCATCCGCGTGCGGCCATGTAGCGGCGCAGACGCTCTAGCCCTTCGGCCATGTCGGCGGTGCGTCCGGCATAGGAAAAGCGCAGCCAGCGGTGGCCGTGGATCGGATCGAAATCCAGCCCCGGCGTCACAGCAACGCCTGCCTTGTCCAAAATATCGGCGGCCATGGCCCCGCTGTCATCCGAATGGGCCGAGATATCGGCGTAGATATAGAACGCGCCGTCCGGCGGCGCGATGGTGTCAAAGCCCGCCTGCGCCAGACCGTCCAGCAACAGCGTGCGGTTCGCCTGGTAGACGCTCAGGTTCGCGTCCAGCTCTTCCCGGCAATCCATCGCGTGCAACGCAAGGCGCTGGCTGGCGTGGGACGCGCAGATGAACATGTTCTGCGCCAGACGTTCCACCGTGCGAACGTGATCCTGCGGCACAACCATCCAGCCACAGCGCCAGCCGGTCATGCTGAAATACTTGGAAAAGCTGTTGATCACATAGGTGTCCTGCGTGACCTCAAGCGCGGAAACCGCCCGCGTGCCGTAACCGATGCCGTGATAAATCTCGTCCGAGATCAAGGCCGCATCGCGGGCAGAGCAGGCGTCGGCCAGCGCGGTCAGCTCGCCCTTATTCAGCATAGTGCCCGTGGGGTTCGCGGGGGAGGCAACGATCAAACCTGCCAAATCGTGGGCGGCGATGTCTTCGGGCTGCGGCTGATAGCGGCCGCGGGCGCGGGTTTCAATCTCGACCGGTTGCAGGCCCATTGCCTTTAGAATCTGGCGATAGCTGGGATAGCAGGGCAGCCCCAGCCCGACCCGCTCGCCATTGTCGAACAGCGCCGAAAATGCCAGCACAAAGGCGCCAGAGGCCCCGGCCGTGACCACGACCCGGCCCGGATCAAGGTCGACGTCATAGATATCGCCGTAATGCTGGGCGATGCGGCGGCGCAGCGCTGGCAGGCCAAGGCCGACGGTATAGCCCAGCGGCGTTTCCAGATCAGCCTTGAGCGCCTCTAGCGCCGCGATGGGCGCGCCAGTGCCAGGCTGGCCGACTTCCATGTGAATGATCGACCGGCCTGCGTCCTCTGCGGCGCGGGCGGCTTCCATGACGTCCATCACGATAAAGGGATCAACATTCCCCCGGGTTGAGCTGCGCATCTTATGCCCCTACTGCTTTTGGCAACTTGTGCCCGCCAAGGCGGGGGTGCGTCAACCGCCTGCGCCATGCCGCCTTGGCAGTCCTGCCCCGATCTGCGCATAATCAATGCGAACCGATAGAAAGTGACCCCCATGTTCCGCACGCTGACAACCGCCGCCGCCCTGACCATGTCGCTGTCCCTGCCCGCGCTTGCACAGACGCAGGATGACGCAGCCTTTGGCGAGCGGGTGCGCGCCTATCTGATGGCCAATCCAGAGGTGATCATGGAAGCCGTCGGCGTGCTGCAGCAGCGCGAAGACGCCGCCGCCGCGCAGGCCGATCAGGATATGCTGGTGTCGCAAACCGACGCCCTGCTGAACGACGGGTTCAGCTGGGTCGGTGGCAACCCCGACGGCGATATCACCGTGGTCGAATTCATGGATTACCGCTGCGGATACTGCAAAAAGGCCTTTCCAGAGGTCGAAAGCCTGCTGTCCGCCGACGGCAACATCCGCTTTATCGTGAAAGAATTCCCGATCCTGGGCGAACAGTCGGTGCTTGGCTCTCAGTTCGCGATTGCGGCGCATATGATCGGCGGCGATGACGCCTACGAGGCGGTCCACGAGACGCTGATGAACTATAACGGAGAGATCACCGCAGAAAGCCTGAGCCGTCTGGCCGATAGCCTTGATATGGACGGCGAAGCCATCATCGCCAAGATGAGCGACCCAGAGGTTGCGCGCCGGATCACAGCGAACCGGGCGCTTGGCCAAGCGCTTGATATCTCTGGCACACCGACCTTTGTCATTCAGGACCAGATGGTGCGCGGTTATGTGCCGGTCGATCAGATGCAGCAACTTGTGGATCAATTGCGCGGCTAACGCCGATTTGACTGGTCGGCATGCGGACTTGTCCTAGGTTAGCGACAACGCCAACCAACGGGAGAGTCCCATGACCACCACACGCCGCCACTTCCTTGCGACCTCTGCTGCCGCAGCGGGCGCTGTCACGCTGCTGCCTTATGCCGCAATGGCTGCTGCCCATGCCGGTGACGTCTATGCCACCAACGCTGGCGACGTCACCGTCTATCCGATCGACCATGCGTCCATCGTCATGACAACGCCCGTTGGCACCTTGTATGTCGATCCGATTGGCGATGCGTCCTTGTATGCCGATCACGGCACACCGGACCTGATCCTTGTCACGCACGAGCATGGCGATCACTACAACGCCGAAACGCTGGCGGCGATCGTGGGTGAAAACACACAGATCATCACCAACCCCGCCGTCTTTGCGATGCTGCCCGACGATCTGAAGGCCAAAGCGACCGAGATGGCCAATGGCGTCAGCGGCGAATACAACGGCATGGCGATCGATGCGATCCCCGCCTACAACATTACCGAAGACCGGATGAAGTATCACCCGCAGGGCCGCGACAACGGCTATGTGCTGAGCTTTGACGGCCTGCGCGTCTATGTCTCTGGCGATACCGAAGACACGCCAGAAATGCGCGCGCTGGAAAACATCGACGTGGCGTTCATCAGCATGAACCTGCCCTTCACGATGGACAAAGACTCCGCCGCATCCGCCGTGGCTGAATTCATGCCAACATACGTCTACCCCTACCACTACCGCGGCCAAAATGGCGGCACGCAGAACCCAGAAGAGTTCGCAGCCCTGGTTGGCGACACAGCGACCGTGGTCATCGCACCGTGGTATGCAGGCGACGTGATGCCGGGCTAAGTCGCCTCAGACTTAGAACGACAAAGGGGGCGCTGGTGAAAACCAGCGCCCCCTTTTTTGTGCCTGCCGCGTTTGCGGGGCCTAGACGGTTTCGGCCTTGGATTTGACAGAGGCGGCTTCCAGCTCTGCCGCTTTCTTTTCGACCTGTTCGACGATGTGTTCGATCATCGCGTCATTGCCCAGCTTGTGGCTTTGCTTGCCCGCCAGATAGACCATGCCGGACCCGTTGCCACCGCCGGTAAAGCCCACGTCGGTCATCAGCGCCTCTCCGGGGCCGTTCACAACGCAGCCGATGATGCTGAGGCTCATCGGGGTCTTGATGTGCTCTAGCCGCAGCTCTAGCGCCTCTACCGTTTTGATCACGTCAAAGCCTTGGCGGGCGCAGGACGGGCAAGAGATGATATTTACGCCACGGTGGCGCAGGCCAAGGGATTTGAGGATCTCGAACCCCATCTTGACCTCTTGCACGGGATCGGCGGACAGGGACACGCGGATCGTGTCACCGATGCCAGCCCACAGCAGGTTGCCCATGCCGATGGCGGATTTGACTGTGCCGGAAATCAGACCCCCTGCCTCGGTGATACCCAGATGGATCGGTGCGTCCGTCAGATCGGCCAGCTGCTGATAGGCGGCAGCAGCCATGAAAACATCCGACGCTTTGCAGCTGATCTTAAACTCGTGGAAATCATTGTCTTGCAGGATCTTGATATGATCCATGCCGCTTTCAACCATCGCATCAGGCGTCGGCTCGCCGTATTTGTCCAGCAGGTGCCGTTCCAGCGATCCGGCGTTCACGCCAATGCGGATGCTGCAGTTGTGATCGCGCGCGGCCTTGATGACCTCTTTCACGCGCTTTTCGTCGCCGATGTTGCCGGGGTTGATCCGCAGACAGGCCGCGCCCGCCTCTGCCGCCTCGATCCCGCGTTTGTAGTGGAAATGGATGTCCGCGACGATTGGCACGCTGACCTCTGGCACGATCAGCTTCAGCGCCTTGGCCGACGCTTCGTCCGGAACCGACACGCGGACAATATCGCAGCCCGCATCCACCGCCGCCTGAATTTGCGCGATGGTGCCTTTGACGTCCGTGGTCAGGGTGTTGGTCATCGTCTGCACCGTAATCGGCGCGCCGCCCCCAACAGGGACGTTGCCCACCATGATCTGGCGGCTTTTGCGGCGTTCGATATGGCGCCAAGGGCGAATGGAATGCAGGTCCGACATGACGGTCTTTCGAAAAGGGACTTTGCCCTTAACTAGGTCCTTGCCCGCCTGCCAGCAACCGCCTTGCGGCGGTTATTCGGTGACGACGGCTTCTGCGACGTTCACAATGGCGCGCAGGTCGCCGTCGCTGTTCAGATCAGCCACCGCAAATTTCTGCGTCAGGTTGTCAACGGACAGCGCAAGGTTCGACGTCACAGTGCCGTTCGGGCCAGCGGGGCCGTAGTGCTGGCCGTTGACCGCGAAATAAACCGCGCCGCTTTCGCCGACGCGCAGGGTCGCGGGCTCTTCGGTCGCGGGCAGCGCAAAGGTGTCGCCGGCGTTCATGATGCCTTCGAAGATAATTGAATTGTCAGCCGTGCGCACGCGCACCCAGGCAGGGCGCACAGCGACAAGCTGTACTTCTGGCACCGGACCTTCGCTGACTTGGATGGCAGGCTGCGCAGCTGCGTCGCCCGGCAGCGGCGGCGCAGCGGTCGTGTCGGCCAGCGCCTGACGCAGGCTGTGATCCACGGCTAGCGTGCCCAGCGTGCTGGATGTGCCCGGCAGCAATGTCGAAATCGGCGCATCGCGTGCGACCAGCACCGGGACGTCCAACGCCTGCGGGCGATACAAACGGTCCAGCGCCTCTGGCGTGGGGGCGGCGAAATCAGGAGAGTCTGTGCCAGCGTCTGCAATCTGCGATGCACCCGCCAAAGGGTCGAGGTCAGACAGCACAACGGGGGTCTGATCCACGGGGGCCAGACGCACCTTTTGCACCTCTTGCAGGACGGAATAGCCGCCGTAGCCAAGTCCGCCGATCAAGGCGACCAGCACCAACAAGGACCCGACAGCGCCCGGTTCGATGCCAGAAAACATGCGGTCCCCATGGGGGATAAAGGGCGTGGCCGAGGCGGAAAAGATATCCTTGCCCATCGGTGTGCGCTGCGCCTGAAATCTGGCAGGCTTGGCAGAAGACGCCGCCGCTGACATGCCGTGCGCCGTGCTGAACCCGCTTTCGCGGCAAAATGTTTCAAACGCAGAATCGGGGTCCATTTTCAGATAGCGCGCATAGGACCGCACATATCCGGCGATGAATCCGGGCGTATCAAAGGCCGAGGGGTCAGCATTTTCGATCGCGGAAATATAGGCAGCCTTGATCTTCAGCTCGCGCTGCACATCAAGCAGGCTTTTGCCCATCGTCGCACGTTCGCCGCGCATCATATCACCAAGACGCATGTCGAAAGCGTCGAAACCTTTAGTTTCAACGTCCGCGACCGCCTTTGCGCGCCGAAAGCTTTTTACGATCATTATCGTTCCGCCGTGTGCCTGCCCCGAGTTCAACCGTAGATTACGATCCCACCTTAGTCGAATCATCTCTTAAAGATTGATTAATCACCATGTATCACACGGTTCTGTGTTGTGCACTTGCAGAAAAGTTAGCCCGCCATATCGGCGCGATTCAGCGCACAGTGCGACCAAAGGTTATCCAACGCGGTCACAAGGGCGTCCATTTCCTTGGGCCCATGCACGGGAGAGGGCGTAAAGCGCAGCCGCTCTGTACCGCGCGGGACGGTCGGGAAATTGATCGGCTGCACGTAGATCCCGAACCGGTCCAGTAACATATCGGACATCAGCTTGGTATGCTTGGGATCGCCCACCATCAGCGGCACGATATGGCTGCCGTGATCAATGATCGGCAAGCCAAGACCTTTAAGCCGCAATTTCAGGATCTTAGCCTGCGTTTGCTGCGCATCACGCAGGCCCTGATCGGTTTTCAGATGTTTGACGCTGGCCGCCGCACCCGCTGCCACAGCAGGCGGTAGGGACGTGGTAAAGATAAAGCCCGGCGCATAGGATCGCACCGCGTCACACATCTTGGCCGATGCCGCGATATAGCCGCCCATGACGCCGTAAGCCTTGGCCAGCGTGCCGTTGATGATGTCGATCCGGTCCATCAGGCCGTCACGTTCTGCCACCCCTGCCCCGCGCGGGCCGTACATGCCGACGGCATGGACTTCGTCGATATAGGTCAGGGCACCGAATTCTTCGGCCAGATCGCAGATTTCCCCGATGGGGCCAAAGTCGCCATCCATCGAATAGATTGATTCGAAGGCGATCAGCTTGGGGGTCTCGGGATCATCGGCGGCCAAAAGCTCGCGCAGATGCGCCAGATCGTTGTGGCGGAAAATCCGCTTGGCCCCGCCATTGCGGCGCACGCCTTCGATCATGGACGCGTGGTTCAGCGCGTCAGAATAGATGATCAGACCGGGGAACAGCTTTGGCAGCGTGCTCAGCGTTGCGTCATTGGCGATATAGGCGCTGGTGAACAGCAGCGCCGCCTCTTTGCCATGCAGATCAGCCAGTTCGGCCTCTAGCTGCTTATGATAAACCGTGGTGCCCGAAATGTTGCGCGTCCCGCCAGAGCCTGCACCGGTGGCGTCCAACGCCTCGTGCATGGCCGTCAGCACAACCGGGTGCTGGCCCATGCCCAGATAATCGTTGCCGCACCACACCGTGACCGGTGCCTTGCTGCCGTCAGGCTTGTTCCAGACCGCATGGGGGAACTGGCCCCGCGTGCGCTCGATGTCGATGAAGGTACGGTAACGCCCCTCGTCATGAAGCCGATTGATCGCGGTCGAGAGGGCTGCGTCGTAGTTCACCGGTTATCCTTTCGAAAGTGCGATACCTCCGGCAACCAGCAGCGGGACGTATCTTGATTTCCGCATGCATATAGGCCCAATGCCCGGCGATCAACACGCGACCTGTTGTCACCGTACCTTAAAGCCTTAAAAAGTCGCCGCTTTGATCTAGCGCAAATAGGTGCCCCGCCGCGCCCGCAAAGCGCTGCGCAAGGGGATGTCACCTGCTTGACCTTACCGGGAAAGGGGCAGAACCTTGGCACAAATTTGTCTAAATTAAGGCCCTGCCCCCATGACCGACGCGACCCTCGCCCCTGTTTTGCAAAAGATCGACGATGATCTGGATGCCGCAACCGCCCGCCTGCTGGACCTGCTGCGCATCCCGTCCATCTCGACCGACCCTGCGTTTAAATCCGATTGCGACCGCGCCGCCGACTGGCTGGTAGACGATCTGCAATCCATCGGCTTTGAAGCCCGCAAATACCCCACGGACGGGCACCCGATGGTCGTCGCCCATTCCGGCGGGACAGGTCCGAACGTGCTGTTCTACGGCCACTACGATGTGCAGCCCGTCGATCCGCTGAACCTGTGGGACCGCGACCCGTTCGATCCCGCGATCGAACAAACCGCCAAAGGCCCGGTTATTCGCGGCCGCGGATCTTCCGATGACAAAGGCCAGCTGATGACCTTCGTCGAGGCCTGCCGCGCGTGGAAAGCCGTCCACGGCACCATGCCCGCCAACATCACGCTGTTCTTTGAAGGCGAAGAGGAATCCGGCTCTCCATCGCTGATCCCCTTCTTGAAATCCCACGCCGACATTCTAAAATCCGACATCGCGTTGATCTGTGATACCGGCATGTATGGCGAGGAAACCCCCGCCATCATCACCCAGTTGCGCGGCCTTCTAGGCGAAGAGGTGACGATCCACGGCCCGTCCAAGGACCTGCATTCGGGCATGTACGGCGGCATCGCCATGAACCCTGCCCGCGTGCTGGCCAAGGTCATCGCGTCCTTGCATGACGACACAGGCCGCATCACGGTGCCGGGCTTTTATGACGGCGTGCCGGAACTTTCCAACGCGCTGGCGGCCAGCTGGGATGATCTGAACTTCGACGCCGAAGCGTTCTTGGGCGAAGTCGGCCTCAAGATCCCCGCAGGCGAACAGGGCCGCCGTCCGCTGGAAATGATCTGGTCTCGCCCCACCTGCGAAGTGAACGGCATGACCGCAGGCTACACTGGCGATGGCTTTAAAACCGTGCTGCCTGCGCAGGCCAGCGCCAAGATCAGCTTTCGCCTTGTCGGCACCCAAGACCCCCACGCGATCCGCGAAAACTTTCGCAAGATGGTGCAAGATATGATTCCCGCCGACTGCCGCGTGGAATTCCACAGCCACGGCGCCTCAGCTGCTGGGCAGATGAGCACGGATCACCCCGCGTTCACCCAAGCCCGCAGCGCGCTGTCGGACGAATGGCCGCAAGCGGCGGCCTATGTCGGGTGTGGCGGCTCGATCCCGATTGCGGCCTACTTCAAGCAATATCTGGATATGGACGCGATGCTGATCGGCTTTGGCAAGGATGATGACCAAATCCATTCGCCAAATGAAAAATACGACCTGTCGTCGTTCCACAAAGGCACCCGCAGCTGGGCGCGAATCCTGCGCGCCATGACAGCCTGATCCAAACGCACGGCGCATCACCCTGCGCCGTGCCCTTCTTCTGGTCGGAAATACCTCGGGGGAGTCCGCAGCGCGGACGGGGGCTGGCCCCCTGATTTTTCGCAAAAAAAAATTGCAGCGCCGCAGCGCGCCTGCACGACATAAGGCGAAGGATGACTTCTCGCTGGAAAAGTCAGATGCCGTATCAAACTGTTACGAAAGGGTGAAATGGCGCGGTTGACGGGGCTCGAACCCGCGACCCCCGGCGTGACAGGCCGGTACTCTAACCAACTGAGCTACAACCGCGCATTTCAACGACATAGCAGACAAATCAGGGTCAATGGCGCGGTTGACGGGGCTCGAACCCGCGACCCCCGGCGTGACAGGCCGGTACTCTAACCAACTGAGCTACAACCGCCTTTGACCCGTTCAGCGTCTGCACTGAACGTGTCGCGCTTCTATGCAAGCCCCCCGACCCCGTCAAGCGCTGGAAGGACAAAAATTGCGATGCGGCGCGATTAAATTTTGCGGCAGGTATTGTGTGGCTGGCGTCAGTGGGGGCGCTGCCCCCGGCTGCGCCTCCCCCGAAGTATTTAGGACCAGAAGAAATTAGGACCCCGCACACCTGCGCCGCAGCTCGGCCCGGATCAGTTTACCTGTCGTGGTCATCGGCAGGCTGCCTACAAAACGAATATGGCGCGGGGTGTCGTGGGCGGCCAGATTGGTGCGGACGTGATGGCGCAGGGCCTCTGACAGATCATCGGTCGCGGCGTGCCCCGCCGCCAGCTGCACGAAAGCGACGATGATCTGCCCGCGCAGATCGTCGGGTTGGCCGACGACGCCGGCCATTTGCACGGCCGGATGGGACAGAAGGCAGTCTTCAATCTCGGCCGGGCCAATCCGGTAGCCGGCGCTGCTGATGACATCATCGTCCCGGCCCACAAATTTGATCCGGCCAGAAGGCGTTACGACGCCGCGGTCGCCGGTTAGCAGCCAGCCTGCGCGAAACTTGGCCGCCGTGGCCACCGGATCGTTCCAATAGCGCAGAAACATCACTGGATCGGGCTGGCGCACGGCAATATCGCCCTCTTGCCCCGCCGCGCAGGGCGCACCTGCGGCGTCGATGATCTGCACGTCATGCCCGGGGACAGCAAAGCCCATCACCCCCGGCTCTGCCGGCGCTATGGCGGCGCAAGAGCTAACGATCATGTTGCACTCTGTCTGGCCGTAGAATTCGTTGATCGTACAGCCCAGCACGCGCTGGCCCCATGCAATCAGCTCTGCGCCAAGGGTTTCGCCGCCGCTTGCAACAGAACGGAGCGCGATACCCTCGGGCGGGTCAGACTGGCGCATGATCTTAAGCGCGGTCGGCGGCAGGAACGTATTGCGCACACGGTACGTGCGGATCACGTCATAGGCCGCATCTGCACTGAACCGATCAAACCGGCTCGCCACTACAGGGACACCGTGATGCAGCGCTGGCAGCAGCACATCCAGCAAGCCGCCGATCCAGGCCCAGTCCGCAGGCGTCCAGATCACGTCGCCGGACTGCGGAAAGCCATTGTGGCTCATCTCGACGCCCGGCAGATGGCCAAGCAGCACGCGGTGGCCCAGCAAGGCACCCTTGGGCGGGCCCGTCGTGCCCGAAGTAAAGATCAGGATCGCCGGATCGTCGGGGCTGGTATCACAGGGCGTAAACACCTGAGGCCGGCCTGCGATGAAATCTGCAAAGTCGTCGTCAACCGACACTACCCGTACAAGATCAGGCAGATCGCCACGCAGCTGTTCAAGCAGCGCCGCGCCCTGCGCGTCGGTAATCACAACCTTCGCCCCGGCCGCCCCAAGCCGGTGGCGCAGCGCGTCCGGCCCGAACAGTTTGAACAGTGGAATACTGATCGCGCCCATCTTGAGGATCGCGATATGGGCCGCGGCCGTCTCTACCCTTTGCGGCAGCAACACCCCGATCCGGTCGCCCTGCCCCGCCAGCCCCGAGAGCGCGTGGGCCAGCTGGTTCGACAGACCGCGCAGCTGGGCGAAGCTTGTCACGTTGCCAGTTTGCGCGTCGATAATCGCGGGGGAATCGGGCGCGTTCGCCGCCACCCTATCGCAGCAGTCCACGCCGATATTAAAGCGCGCGGGGATGTCCCACGCAAAGGCAGCGCGGGTTTGAGTGATGGTGGGATAAAGTGTCAACATCCCCGATCATCACGCGGCGCGCGCAGTCTGGTCAAGCGCTATTGCCCGCGGGGGGATATGGTGGATGGTGCGGGGCGCGAAGCCCCACCATTTGGAGGGCGAACGAAATCTAGCCGAGCTGAAACTGCTGCTTCCGCACGCATTTTTACTCCCACCAGTCACCGGACCTTTTCAGCGGCACGACGAACGACGGTGATATTTGAAAACAACTCTTGCCTAAGCAGCGTCGCAATCCGCCCCAGCCGTCGAGAGCGGTAAAGAAACCGAGATCTTTGTCCCGACCCCGCGCGCACTATCGATCGTGATTGTGCCATTTAATCGATCAACCGTTCGTTTGACGATCGCCATTCCAAGACCCGTGCCGCCGTACCGACGCGCTGCTGCTTCGTCCGCCTGCTCGAACTCTTCGAAGATTTTGCTGTGGTATTCAGGGGCAATCCCAATTCCTGTATCGGACACGTCAATCACGACTTGCCCGTAGGAATCCTGATCTAAGGTCACATCGATAGACCCGACGTTCGAAAACTTTACCGCGTTCGACACGATGTTCTGAACGATGCGCGCAAGCGCGGTCGCATCAAACCGATAGCAGGCATTCTGAAGACGATCTTCTAAACGAAGTATCAGTCCTTTTTCCCCCGCCTGAATTGAGAATTCGTTCAGTTGGTCTTTCATGAAATCACCGATGCGGGCCACTTCCTCGGCTATATCTGACGGCCCCGCATCCAGCCTGGCCAGATCAAGCACATCATTTACAAATTCAAGAAGCTTGTGGGCCGATTTATCTAGGAATTTAACAAGGCGCGCCGGTTTTTCGTCGAGCGGTACACCTTTCAGGATCCCGATAGATCCCAGAATTCCAGTTAAAGGCGTGCGTATTTCGTGTCCGACATGGGCAATATATGCCCCGCGCGCGGCGGCAATATCCTTCAACTGCTTGCGCGCGGCTTGGTCTTCCAAAGCAAGCGTCCGCGCGATGACGATATCATCCACGCACTTTGATAGGCTTTCAAGCATTTGGATGTCCTTATCGGACCAGTCCCGCGGCGTTTTCGCCATACAGCAAAGTGAGCCGATCACCTTGCCGGTCATCGTATGGATTGGGCTGCCAATATAAGACCGCAATCCATTTTGCTGAATCAGCTCGCTGTCGCGCGTTCGCGGATCGGCCAGTAAATCAGGGATGACCACCGTATCGCAGGTCTCTTGGACGTACTGACAAATCGTATCCTCTATCGCTATTTCGCATCTTTCATTTGGCGCGAATAAAGAGCCGATAGACGCAGAAATAAACTGAAGGCCCGCTTGTTTTTCAAGCACAGCGATATGCGCCAAGGGCGCGTCCAACGCGCGGGACGCGAGGTTTAAAATATTAACAAAGCTTTCGTCCATGTCGCAATGCAACAGTCCAAGCGCTTCGAAGGAGTATGTTTTAGCCAAGGTGCCAACGCCCTCCGACTCACCCCAGCGGGCGAGAAAATTACCGCAACACCACCTCAAGTTTAAAATGTGGCAGAAATAGGGCAGAGCTTACCCGCCTGGACAATACCTTATGCTAACGCGCGCGAAGATGCTGCAGAGCAGGTTTTAGGGTCTAATCGTGCAAGACGGACTTGCCTGATGCTGAACAGATTGTTGATTCTGCGTTCGCGGACGCAAACATAGTCACAGACCGACCCGGCCGACTGAGCGTATCTGAAAGCTGGACCTGTCAGCACGCATAAAGGCGCATCTAAGCCAGTGTTGAAACGCAGACCAGACACCGAACGTTTAAAGGCAGCATCCTGCATAAACGTCACGCAGTATGGCGATCCGGTATTCAGTAACGATTTCAGAAGGAAAAACCACAAAACCCGGCCTGAGTCTTTGGTTTTATGGTGGGTGGTGAGGGGCTCGAACCCCCGACATTTTCGGTGTAAACGAAACGCTCTACCAACTGAGCTAACCACCCGCAGCGCCCATGTAAGGCGGTTTTTGCGCTAGTGCAACTCCTCTGCGCGGCCTTTGTGCAAGTAAAATACATTCCCCTGCCCGCCTGGCAATGTATCCCAGGCCGCATCGTCCAGTCCAAGCGCGGCGCAGCGCAAAAATCGACTGATGATTCCATGGCAAACGATCACAGCTGGACCGTCCAGATCGGCCAAAAACGCCCGCGCCCGCGCTGCGACGCCGGCCAAGCCTTCGCCCGGCGCGCTGGCATAGACCGACAAATCGCCATCCGGCCCCTCGACCGCGTTTGGTGCGGCAAAACTGTGGCGCAGCTTGCCTTGCCATGCGCCAACATCGATTTCACGCAGGCGGGCGTCCGTGTTGATTTCTGTCGCCACGCCCCCCAGCGCCAACCCGGCGGTCTGCACCGCACGCGCCAGCGGCGACGAATAGAAGGCAAAGCCGCGCAAATCGCGCTGCGCCAGCACGGCGCCCTGCGCTGCTGCCTGCGCCTGCCCCAGATCGGTCAGCGGGGCGTTCAGGTGCCCCTGCATCCGGCCCTCTCGGTTCCACGTCGTTTCGCCGTGGCGCAGAATATATAGGTCATGCATGGACGTATTCCCCCAAAGAAAAAGGGTGCCACCCTGCGGTGACACCCCGAAATTCTGGTGGGTGATAAGAGATTTGAACTCCTGACATCTTCGATGTGAACGAAGCGCTCTACCACTGAGCTAATCACCCGTATGGCGTGATTTAGCTGTCGTCGCCCGCATCTGCAACCCCGGATTTTGCATTTTGTGCACCGCCCGCATTGCCAGCACCAAGGCCTGCGCCGTCTTTCATCGTGCGCAGCTTAAGGGTCATCATTTGCGCACCCTCGCCCAAATCCTTGACCTTGACGGCCTTCAGCTTGCCCATGGGCGGCAGCACCAATTCCTCGCCCGCAGCGAGCAGATCTGCCAGCTCAGCCAAGGCTGCTTCAATCGCGGGCTTAGCGTCGCGCTTTTTCAAATCGCCACGCGCGATGACGCGGTCAATAAAGGCGGATTTCTTGATCGACTCGCCGGCGGGCATATCGACGTTCGCACCCACAACGCGCGGCGCAGGTGCCTTCGCACCAGCTGCGGGCGTGATCTGAACCTTGGGCGCAGCGGCCGAGAGCTGAACAGTGCCGTCAGTAGATTTTGTGGGTTTATCGGTCATGTCGCTTCCTTCTAAGGCATGAACCCGGATCGTGTCATTTCGAATCCGGGGCCGCCACATAGGGCGGTATTTCCTCATCAATAGCGATTAATCGTGGCAAATCTATGCCTCAGATGCAAAAGGCGCGCCGCGGGGGCGCGCCTTTCACGGGTTTAGGCGGGTCTTAGTGAACGCCGGCCCCGACACCCTGGTTGCGGGCAACAAGGGCTGCTGCGGCGGCGGCTTCTTCTGCCGCCTCGTCCCATTCAATCGCGTCCGGCTGACGCACAAGGGCGTGCTTCAACACTTGCGACACATGGGACACCGGGATGATCGTCAGACCTTCCTTTACGTTATCGGGAATATCCACGAGGTCTTTTTCATTCTCCTCGGGGATCAGGACGGTCTTGATCCCGCCGCGCAAGGCGGCCAGCAATTTTTCCTTCAATCCGCCAATCGGCATCGCATTACCGCGCAAAGACACCTCGCCGGTCATGGCGATATCCTTGCGGACCGGGATTTGCGTCAGGACCGACACGATGGACGTCACCATCGCAAGACCTGCGCTAGGCCCGTCCTTGGGCGTTGCACCATCCGGCACGTGGACGTGGATGTCCGTCGTGTCGAACTTCGTCGGTTTCACCCCGATGCTGGGGCTGATGGAACGCACGTAAGAGCTTGCCGCCTCGATGGATTCCTTCATCACATCGCCCAGCTTGCCAGTCGTTTTCATCCGGCCCTTGCCCGGCAGACGCAGTGCTTCGATCGACAGCAATTCACCGCCGACAGAGGTCCACGCCAGCCCGGTCACAACACCGATCTGATCGTCCTTTTCCGCGAGCCCGTAGCGATGCTTGCGCACGCCCAGATAGTCATCAAGGTTGTCGGCTGTCACAGCGACGGCTTCGACCTCTTTCTTGACGATCTTGGTCACGGCCTTGCGGGCGATCTTGGCCAGCTCACGCTCGAAGTTCCGTACACCAGCCTCGCGGGTGTAATACCGCGCAATGTCCGTCAGCGCGCTATCGTCGACGCTGAACTCTTTCGCCTTCAACCCGTGGTTTTTCATGACCTTAGGCAGCAGGTGCTGGCGCGCGATTTCGCGCTTTTCGTCTTCGGTGTAGCCAGACAGGCTGATGATTTCCATCCGGTCAAGCAGCGGCCCCGGCATGTTGTAGCTGTTCGCCGTCGTCAGGAACATCACGTTCGACAGGTCGTATTCCACCTCAAGGTAGTGGTCCACGAAGCTTGCGTTCTGTTCCGGATCAAGCACCTCGAGCATCGCCGACGCCGGGTCGCCCCGGAAATCCTGCCCCATCTTGTCGATTTCATCGAGCAAGATCAGCGGGTTCGTCGTCTTCGCCTTTTTCAGCGCCTGAATGATCTTACCGGGCATGGACCCGATATACGTCCGGCGGTGGCCACGGATTTCGGATTCGTCACGCACGCCGCCAAGGCTGATGCGGATAAATTCGCGCCCCGTCGCCTTTGCAACCGACTTACCCAGCGAGGTTTTACCCACACCCGGAGGGCCAACGAGGCACATGATCGGCCCCTTCAGCTTGGCAGAGCGTTGCTGCACGGCCAGATATTCGACGATCCGTTCCTTGACCTTATCCAGGCCAAAGTGGTCGTCATCCAGCACCTTTTGCGCATGCGCTAGGTTCTTTTTGGTGCGCGATTTCACGCCCCATGGCACAGCCAAGATCCAGTCAAGATAGTTGCGCACGACGGTCGCCTCGGCGCTCATCGGGCTCATGTTCTTGAGCTTTTTCATCTCGGCGTCGACCTTTTCACGGGCCTCTTTCGACAGCTTGGTCGCCTCGATGCGGGCTTCCAGTTCGGCCACTTCGCCGGCACCTTCTTCGCCGTCACCCAGCTCCTTCTGGATCGCCTTCATTTGCTCGTTCAGATAGTATTCGCGCTGCGTGCGCTCCATCTGGGTTTTGACGCGGGTCTTGATCTTTTTCTCGACCTGCAGCACGGACATTTCGCCCTGCATCAGGCCATAGACCTTCTCTAGCCGCTCTGACACGGACAGCGTTTCCAGCAAGCCCTGCTTTTCAGCAACTTCGATGCCAAGGTGCCCCGCGACAAGGTCAGCCAGCTTGGCCGGCTCGGTCGTTTCCGACACGGCGGCCATCGCCTCTTCGGGGATGTTTTTCTTGATCTTGGCGTAGCGCTCGAATTCAGCCGCAACCGTGCGCACCAGCGCCTCGATCTCATCTTCGTTGCCAGGCATTTCGGTCAGATACTCGGCCGAGGCTTCAAAGAAATTCTCGTTCTCGATGAAATCGACGATCCGCACGCGTGCGCGGCCTTCGACCAACACCTTTACGGTGCCATCGGGCAATTTCAGCAGCTGCAGCACATTGGCCAGCACGCCAGCCTTATAGATACCGTCCTGCGCGGGATCATCCTCGCCGGGGTCGATCTGGCTGGACAGCAAGATCTGCTTGTCATCGCGCATCACCTCTTCCAAGGCGCGCACGGATTTTTCACGGCCCACGAACAGCGGCACGATCATGTGGGGGAAAACCACGATGTCGCGCAGCGGCAGGACGGGGTAGGATGTGGCAAGTGTGTCTTGCATGCTCTTATTCCTTCTAGTGGCAAAACACCCCGGTCCCGATTTGGCGACCCTTGGGGCGTTTCCGTATCATTCATGTGGGGGGACGTGTCCCCCGTTTCAACATCTCGCGCCCCCATAGCGACAAGCGTCGCTGCAGCGCAAGATTTGCCACCGATGTTGAACCTGCGCGCCAGTGGCCGCAAGCCGACATTTCATCAAAGGGGCCCTTGCCCGTCCCGTGTGCGCCCTTTGATACGAGCAGACTGCGCGAAACAGGTGAATAAACATTGAACGCCTACGCGGCTGCACATCTGCCGAATTGACGTTGCGCAAACTGCGTTACAGCGGATCGATATCCCCCTGCGCACGCCCCGCGTGAAAGCCAGCCTCCCATGCGGCAAATGTACCGGCGGCGATCGCATCGCGCATTTCGCCCATGATTTGCTGGAAATAATGCAGGTTGTGCCAGGTCAGCAACATGCCGCTAATCATCTCTTGCGACTTAAACACGTGGTGCAGATAGGCGCGCGAATAGTTGCGGCAGGCGGGGCATGTGCAAACCTCGTCCAACGGGCGCGGATCGTCGGCATGACGCGCGTTCTTCATATTCACAACGCCGTGACGCGTGAACCCCTGCCCCGTGCGACCAGAGCGGCTGGGCAACACACAGTCCATCATATCAATGCCGCGCTTGACCGCGCCGACGATATCGTCGGGCTTGCCGACGCCCATCAGGTAACGCGGCTTGTCGGTCGGCAGCATATCGGTCGCGAAATCAAGGCAACCGAACATCGCCTCTTGCCCTTCGCCCACCGCAAGGCCGCCGACCGCGTAGCCGTCAAAGCCAACGTTAATCAGTGCCTTAGCGGATTCCTCGCGAAAGTCCTGCTCTAGCCCGCCTTGCTGGATACCAAACAACGCATGGCCCGGCCGATCCCCAAAGGCATCCCGCGACCGCTGCGCCCACCGCATCGACAACCGCATCGATTCCGCGATCCGGTCCCGGTCCGCTGGCAGCGCCGGGCATTCGTCGAAACACATCACAATGTCAGAGCCAAGCAGCTTTTGGATGTCCATCGACCGCTCGGGCGACAGCATATGTTTGGACCCGTCGATATGGGACTTAAACGTCACGCCATTCTCGGTCAGCTTGCGCAGATCAGCCAGCGACATGACCTGAAAGCCGCCCGAATCCGTCAGGATCGGCTTGTCCCAGTTCATAAATTTGTGCAGCCCGCCAAGGTTCGCGATCCGCTCTGCCGTGGGGCGCAGCATCAAGTGATAGGTATTGCCCAGCAAAATATCCGCCCCGGTCGCCGCGACACTTTCGGGCATCATCGCTTTGACCGTCGCCGCTGTCCCCACGGGCATGAAGGCCGGCGTGCGGATATCGCCGCGCGGCGTATGCATGACGCCGGTGCGGGCCGCCCCATCGGTGGCGTTCAGATCAAAGGAAAAACGGGTTGTCATGGGCATATCCTAGCAGATTGCCCCCCTTTTGCCCGTGGCCGCGTCAAATGAAAAGGCCCGGCTCGCAAGGCAGGACACGCCCCGCATCCTGCCCTGCGACACCGGGCCTCACCAAGGCCCAAATCCCTCCCGCCGCGCCGCCCTTTACCCTTGCGCGGGTAATCCCTATATGTTCGGTCAGGAATAGACGGGAACCGATCATGACAGACCAGACCGCACCAATGGAAGGCACGCCGCTGATCGCGCCCTCTAGCACGGACCATCCGCTGCACGAAAAAATCGTCGAAGCGTGCCGTTCGGTCTATGACCCGGAAATCCCGGTCAATATCTATGACTTGGGCCTGATCTATACGATCCAGGTCGCCGAAGATAACGCCGTGCGCATCATCATGACGCTGACAGCCCCCGGTTGCCCCGTCGCCGGCGAAATGCCTGGCTGGGTCGCTGACGCGGTCGAGCCGCTCGAAGGCGTAAAACATGTCGACGTCGAAATGACGTTCGAGCCGCAATGGGGCATGGACATGATGAGCGACGAGGCCCGCCTCGAACTGGGCTTCATGTAACTCAATCGCCGCACCTCTTGAGGCGCGGCGCTATCGTGCCTACATTCACAGTGACCTGAAAGGATATGCCATGTTCGGTATCCCCGGAAAACAAGCCGTCACGATCACACCAAAAGCCGCTGCGCAAATCGCAAAGCTGATGTCGCGCGACAGCCACCAAGGCCTGCGCGTTGGCGTGAAAAAGGGCGGCTGCGCTGGCATGGAATACACCATGGAATACGTCACTGACGTCAATCCCATGGACGAGGTCGTCGAAGTGGACGGTGCCCGCGTGATGATCGCGCCGATGGCACAGATGTTCCTGTTTGGCACCGAAATCGACTACGAAACATCCCTGCTGGAAAGCGGCTTCAAGTTCCGCAATCCCAACGTTGTGGATGCCTGTGGCTGCGGCGAGTCGATTAAATTCGACGAGACCCTCTCCGCCACCTAAGACGTCTGCACGCATTCACCTTGCCCAAAATACTCCCGCCGGAGGCCCGAATTTTCGTCGAAAATTCGGATGCGCCCAGATCAGCGGGCGGCGCTTCCCTTCTGCAGATGCACATAGGTCTGATCAAAGCGCCGCTGCAGGTGATCAATCGCCAGAACCGGCGGCACGCCCGCAGGTGCAACATTCGCATCGTGGTCGGGGTTAAAGAACAGCGGCACGGAAATCCGCTCTTCTGATCCGCCAACAACGCGGTGCGGGGTGGCGACGATCCGGCCCGTCGTCCAGATTTCCAGCATCTCTCCGAAATTGATGACAAATGTGCCGGGCTGCGCTGACAGCGCGGTCCAGCCGCCACCGCGGCGGCGCACTTCTAGTCCGGGGGTGCCATCGGTCGCCAAAAGCGTCAGGCAGCCATAGTCGGTATGGGTTGCGATCCCGAAATCTTTGGCCCCTGCCCCAGCGGGACGTTCGGGATAATAATTGCCCCGCAGCAAGGCCATGGGGCGCGTAAAGCGGTCTGCAAAGAACGCGCCATCCTCGCCCACAGCATTCAGCACAGCAACCAGAAGGTTGCGGGCAAAGGCGGTCGCATCGACGTAATACGCTTGTAGGATTGCGGCAAAACCCGGCGGCGTGTCTGGCCACAGGTTTGGCGCATAGGCCGGCAGCGCCGTCAGCGGATCGCCCGGCGGCAAGGTCAGACCGCAATCAAAGACCTGTTTGTAATCGGGATTGGCGTCCGGGTTCACCTGCTCTGACCCCGGCGCGCCCCAGCCGCGGTTCGATCCCGTCGCGGCCATATCCCACTGCGCCTTCTGCGCGGCTGGCAAAGCGAAAAATGCGCGGTAGGCCGCAATCACCTGCGTCACGCGGTCCGCGCTTAGCGGTGTGTTGTGTACTGTCATAAAGCCGATATCAGACGCCCCAAGCCGCGCGGCGGCGACAGCTTTGCCGTGATCTGCATGCGATGGGTCCAGCAAGGCCGCAGCGTCGATCTGGGGAATGGGCGGGTTTGTCATAGCTGGGCCTTTCGATCCGGGTTGCCAGTTGCTACCAAAGCGCAAGCAAAACGCAAAGGATGGATCATGCGCCGTAAACTTGCCGCCGGAAACTGGAAGATGAATGGCACCACTGACACGCTGCGCGAGGTCAAGGCGCTGACGGATGCCCACCCTGATCCGCTGGTCGATATGCTGCTTTGCCCGCCCGCAACCTTGCTGGCACAAATGGCCTGGGCGCGCGGCACCCACGCACTGCAAATCGGCGGGCAGGATTGCCATGCAGCGGCCACTGGCGCGCATACCGGTGATATCGCGGCCGATATGCTGAAAGATGCAGGCGCAAGCCATGTGATCGTCGGCCATTCCGAACGCCGCAGCGATCACGGCGAGACTGACGCAGACGTCGCAGCCAAGGCGGCCGCCGCCCATACGGCCGGTCTGATCGCCGTGATCTGCCTGGGCGAGACTCTGGCGCAGCGCGAGGCTGGCGAGGCACTGGCCGTCGTCACCGCCCAAATGGCAGGTTCTGTGCCAGCCGGCGCGACAGCCGCCAATACAGTCATCGCTTATGAGCCGGTTTGGGCCATTGGCACCGGTCATGTCCCAACGCTAGACCAAATCGGAGAGGTGCACGGCACCCTGCGCGCGGCCCTGCGCGACATCATGCGCGAGGCAGGCGGCGTGCGGATCCTGTACGGCGGCTCTGTCAAAGGGTCCAATGCGGCCGAGATCTTCTCGGTCCCTGATGTGGACGGCGCGCTGGTCGGCGGGGCCAGCCTGACGGCGGCGGACTTTTCGCCTATCGTGACGGCATTGGAAAACGCCTAAAGGTAGCGGTTGGGGCCACTCCGATTTTTCGGCGAAAAATCGGGATGCCTCCGGCGGGAGTATTTAAGGCAAGATGATAGGGGCGGCACCGGGCATGGTGGCCGCCCCCTTTGTTTATTTAATGATCGTTTCCGGACCCATCACCGAGTTCGGCAGGTAGGTGGAGATGATCGGGATGTAGGTGATCATGATCAGGAATACGAAGAGCACGGCGAGGAACGGCAGGGCCGCGCGGACCACGGCCATCATCGGCATGTTTGCTACGCCAGAAGTGACAAAGAGGTTCAAGCCGACAGGCGGTGTGATCATGCCGATTTCCATGTTCACCACCATGATGATGCCCAAGTGGATCGGGTCGATGCCCAGCTGAATTGCGATGGGGAAGACCAGCGGGGCCACGATGACGATCAGGCCTGACGGTTCCATAAACTGGCCGCCGATCAGCAAGATCACGTTGACGACGATCAAGAAGGTGATCGGGCCGAGGCCGACGCCGAGCATCGCGTTGGCGATGTGCTGGGGGACTTGTTCGTCGGTCAGCACGTGCTTGAGGATCAGCGCGTTGGCGATGATGAACATCAGCGTGACGGTCAGTTTGCCGGATTCGAACAGCGTCGCCCGGGTGTCACGGTGGAAGAAGGCCGTGACAATCGCGGCAGGCTTGCGCCACAGCGGCAGCGGGCGTTGGCCCGGTCCGACATGCAACGGGCCCATATCGCGGTAGACGAAAGAGGCCACGAAGAAGGCGTAGACTGCGGCGACGGCGGCGGCCTCTGTCGGGGTGAAGGCACCGGATTTCCAGTAGATCCCGATCGGGTCAAGCGAGACCCAAGGGTGGCCATAGATGCCGCCCATGATGATCAGGATCAGGCCAAGGCCCCAAAGCGCGTCGCGGAAGCTGTCAGTGACTTCGCCCCAGCCAAGCCATTCGCCTTTGGGCATATTTTTGACCCGCGCCATGACGTAGATCGTGATCATCAGCATGATGCCAGCCAGCAGGCCCGGGAACACGCCCGCAAGGAACATGCGTCCGACGCTGACGTCTGTGGCCGAAGCATAGACCACCATCACGATGGACGGCGGGATCAGGATGCCCAGCGTACCTGCGTTACAGATCACGCCAGCGGCGAATTCTTTGGTGTAACCCGCCTTGGTCATGGCTGCGATGACGATGGAGCCGATGGCGACCACGGTGGCCGGCGACGAGCCGGACAAAGCGGCGAAGATCATGCAGGCCAGCACGCCCGCGATCGCAAGGCCGCCCTGAAGGTGGCCAACGCAGGCGATGGCAAAGCGGATGATCCGTTTGGCCACGCCCCCGGTGGACATAAAGCTGGACGCGAGGATGAAGAACGGGATCGCCAGCAGCGTGTAATGCCCGGCCATCGCCTGAAAGATCGCCTGCGCAACCGCGCCGAGCGAGGTGTCAGAGAACCACAGCTGGAACAGGATCGACGCAAGGCCCAGCGATACGGCGATCGGCACACCGATCAGCAGGAACCCGATGATAAGAACGAATAAGAGGAGAACTTCCATGGATCAGGCGTCCTTGTTCAGAAGGGCGGCCTCGGCCACGGCATCTTCGGCTTCATGGGAAACGATCAGGCTGGCGGCTTGGTCTGTCCAGACGCGCCAGACGGCCTGGACCACCCGGAACAAGATCAGCACGGCGGCGATGGGCAGCATCGTGTAGGGGATCAGGCGGGGCAGCTTGGAATAACGCTCATCATAGTTGATCAACGGCTCAAGGAACCGCAGCCAGTCGGGCATGGGGATCTGGTCGGTTTCAAAGAAAGAGCCAGAGCGCACGGAGGTATCAAAACCCATTGGGAACCAGCGGCCTGCGGTGGGGGGCAAATCAGCGAAGGGGGCCCAGTAGTCATAGGCGCCTTTGAGGAACAGCAGCGCATAGGCGATGCACAGCGCGCCCGCGATCAGCGCAACGATCTTGCGCGGACGGGGCGACAGCAGGTTCGTCACCGCATCGACGCCCAGATGCGCCGTGACCTTAAAGCCGTAGGCGATGCCGAACAGCACAAGCCATGCGAACATGACAAGGACGACTTCAAGGCTCCAGATAATCATCGAAGGGGCCGCATCGACAACAGCGGTGCCGAACAGCATGTGAAATACCCGGCTGACGCCCCAAAAGATGCCGTCGGTCAGGTATTCGAACCATGTGCCGGCGGTATAGCGTAGCACCACGTTGGTGAAGGTCAGCAGGGTCATCGCGCCCAGAAGCAGGGCGATCACGCCCTCTTCGAACCCGTTGACCGCGGCCCCCACGATGCCTTTGGCCTGATAATGCTGGCTCATCGCCATCCCCCCTTTTGCGTGATGCTATGATGGTCAAACGGCCCGGACGCTGGTGTGAGTGTCCGGGCCGCGTCTGTGTCGCAACGTTGCGCGGGCGGGCCTGAACCCACCCGCGCAAAGGCGATTACATGGTGTCGTTGATCGCCTGAGCGGCGTCGATGTTGTCCTGACCGACTTCTTCGGCGAACTCTTCCCAAACGGGCTTCATCACGGCGACCCAGTCAGCACGCTGCTCTGGTGTAAGCTCTACGATCTTGCCGCCAGCATCCAGAATCGCCTGACGTGCCTCAAGGTCGACTTCACCCACAGCGGCGTTCCGCTCTGTTGTGACCTCGTTCATGATGGTCAGGAACTGGTCGCGCACGGCCGGGTCAAGCGCATCAAGGAAGTCCATCGAGGTGACGACCATATAGTCGAGCACGCCGTGGTTGGTTTCGGTCACGCCGTCCTGCACTTCAAAGAACTTCTGGCCGTAGATGTTGGACCATGTGTTTTCCTGGCCGTCGACAACGCCAGTCTGCAGCGCGCCGTAGACTTCGGAAAACGCCATCGGCTGCGGCGAGGCACCCAGTGCGTTCATCTGTGCGACCAGCACGTCAGACGGCTGCACGCGGAACTTCAGGCCGTTTGCGTCAGAAGGCTCTAGCAGCGGCTTGTTGGCCGAAATCTGCTTCATGCCGTTGTGCCAGTAGCCCAGACCCTGAAGGCCGCGGCGCTGCATCATGTCCAGCATGCCTTTGCCCGTCTCGGACGCTTGGAACGCGTCAACAGCGTCGATGTTTTTGAACATGAACGGCAGGTCGAACAAGCGGTAGGCTTTGGTGATGGATTCAAACAGCGACAGGGACGGCGCGGCCAGTTGCACGTCGCCGCGCAGCAAGGCTTCGATGACCTGCTCGTCGGTGTACAGGGTGGAGTTCGGGAAGACCTCCATGCACATGGTGCCGTCCATCTCTGCGTTGACACGTTCCATCAACAGCTGGGCCGCGATCCCCTTGGGGTGCTTGTCGGTGTTGGTGACGTGGCTAAACTTGACGACGGTTTCGCCGTCATCGCAGCCCGCAGCGGAATGGCTTTCGGCCAGCGTAGCGGTGGCAGCGACGGACATCGCAGCAGCAAGAGCGGCGGTTTTCAGAAAAGTCATGGTGGTCTCCTCCCAGAGATCGAAGTTTGCTTTCGGTCTAAGGCCGAAACGGTCAATTATGTCTACACGACAAGGTGAAGGTGACAAGCGCTTATCGCGCGGCAAAGTGACCTTATAGCGCTAACATAAGAATGGGTTGTGCAAAAAAGGGTCAGGGCAGCGCGCGGATGCAACCGGGCCTTGCGGAAGTGCAGCAAGCCGGAAATATTGCGCGATATGAAAAGCTTCACCCAATCCCCGACCGAGCCTGCATTCGTGCAAAACCCCTACCCTGCCTATGACGCAATGCGCGCGCTGGGGCCATTTGTGCGGTGGACGGATTACGATCTGATCTGCACGACCAGCCATGCCGTGACCTCTGCTGTGCTGCGCGACAAAAGGCTGGGGCGTCAGGTACCCGAAGAGCTTGCCCCCGCCCCCGACGCCGCCCGCGCCGCGTTCGACGGGATCGAGGCGCATTCCATGCTAGAGCTGGAAGGGGCCGATCATATGCGCCTGCGCGGGCTGGTGCTGCGGTCCTTTACGTCCCGCGGGATTGCCGGGCTGGCGGATGGCATCCGGGCGCTGTGTCATACTTTGGTCGACCAGTTTCCCGCCGGGGACTTTGACCTGCTGGACGCCTACGCTCGCCCCGTGCCCGTCATCACCATCGCCCGCCTGCTGGGCGTGCCAGAGTCTGCGGCGGACGATCTGCTGCGCTGGTCCAACGCCATGGTCGCGATGTATCAGGCGCGGCTGACGCCCCAGATTATTGCCGAGGCCGAGGCCGCGACGGAAGATTTCAGCGCCTTTATCCGCGCGCATCTGGTCCACAAGCGTGCAGAACCGGGCGATGACCTGATTTCGACCCTGCTGGCGGCCGGGGATAAAATCAACGAGGCGGAGATGATCTCGACCTGTATTCTGCTGCTGAATGCGGGCCACGAGGCGACGGTGCATACGCTGGGCAACGGCGTAAAGGCGATGCTAGAGGCCGGCGTGCGCCGCGCGGATGCCGCTGCGGTGGAGGAGATCATGCGCCTTGATCCGCCCCTGCATATGTTCACGCGCTGGGTGATGGAGGATTGCGAGATCGCAGGCCAGTCGTTCAAGCGCGGCGAGAAGATCGGCTGCCTGCTAGGGTCCGCCAACCGCGACCCCGGCATCTGGGACGCGCCAGAGGCATTCAACCCAGAGCGCACAGGCCCCGCCCATGTCGCCTTTGGCGGCGGCGCGCATTTCTGCGTCGGCGCGCCGCTGGCGCGGATGGAATTGCAGATCGCGCTAGAGGTCCTGTGGGAGCGCTGCCCTGCCCTCGCGTTGGCTGAGGTCCCTGTTTATGCTGACGTTTACCATTTCCACGGGTTGGAGCGGTTGACGGTGCGGCGCGGGTAAGCCTGCGTGCGCCGCGCGTTGGGTGGTGTCGCGGCCTCCGGCGGGAGTATTTTCGGCAAGATGATGGGATGACGCAAGGCGGGCAGACCGGACTGGCCGCGGGAGGATTATAGCGGCAAGGCGGCGGTGGATTTGATTTCCTCCATCGATAGTAGTGCTGTGACGTTGTGGACTTTCACCTCTGAAATCAGGGCTTGGTAGAAGGTGTCATAGGCGCGGGCGTTGGCGACGCGGACCTTGAGGATGTAGTCGATATCCCCCGCGAGGCGGTGCGCTTCTTGCACCTCTGGCCGGGATTTAAGGGCGGCGAGGAAGCGTTTTTGCCAGTCGGCATCGTGTTCACTGGTGCGGATCAGGACGAAGAAACACGCCTCGAACCCCAGCGCTTCGGCATCAAGGATGACGGTGGTTTGACCGATGATGCCAGCCTCGCGTAATTTGCGGATCCGATTCCACACAGGCGTCTTGGAAGAGCCGACTTCGGCGGCGATTTCATCGAGCGAGCGGCTGGCATCGCGTTGCAAGGCGGCGAGGATTTTTCGATCTGTGTCGTCGATGCGAACGGGCATACTGCGTTTCCGATTATTCTGGCACAGGCGTGCTGATTTGGCATAAGCGCGGGACGTATGTCCTTATCTACGCGCGGGAGTGGTCAAAAACCAGAACAATGTTCTATATCAAGGGCAAGTAAAGGAGCGCTTGGCATGGATCATTTTCCCGTCTTCATGGCCGTCGCAGGACGGCGCATCGTTCTGTCCGGCGGCGGTGAGGCTGCGCTGGCCAAGCTGCGCCTGATCCTGAAGACGACGGCGCATGTGACTGTGATTGCAGCGCAGGCTGCGCCTGAAATCCATCGTTGGGCCGCTGAGGGGCGTTTGCACCTGATTTCGCGCGGTATGGAGCCGGGCGACGCGATGTGCGCCGTACTGTTTTATGCCGCCAATGAAGATGACATCGAGGACGCGCGGGTGGCCGCGCTGGCGCACCGCGACGGCGCGCGGGTCAATATCGTTGATAATCTGGCAGACAGCCAGTTCATCACCCCTGCCATCGTGGACCGTGATCCGGTTGTCGTGGCCATCGGCACCGAAGGCGCGGCCCCCGTTCTAGCGCGGCGCATCAAGCGTGACCTGGAAGAGCGGCTTCCGGCGCAGCTGGGCGTTTTGGCGCGGATCGGCAAGACCTTTCGCGCGGCGGCTGATGTGCTGCCGATGGGCGTGAAGCGGCGGGATTTCTGGTCCGCATTTTACGATAAGATAGGCCCGCAAGCAATTGAAAACGGAGGGGAATCCGCCGTCGTACCTGCGTTGGAAGCGCTGCTGGATGAGACCTTGGCCGCAACTGAAAAGCTGGGCCATGTGGATCTGGTTGGCGCAGGTCCGGGCGATCCGGAGCTGCTGACGCTGAAGGCCCGCAAGGCGCTGGATGTGGCCGATGTCGTGATTTACGACCGCCTTGTCAGTGGCGAGATCCTAGAGCTTGCGCGCCGCGAGGCCGTGATGATCGACGCGGGCAAAGAAGGCTTTGGCGCGGCGATGGCGCAGGAAGACATCGACGCGCTGATCGTGCAGCACGCCCTGAACGGGGCCCATGTTGTGCGGCTTAAATCTGGCGATCCGACGGTCTTTGGCCGCTTGGATGAGGAAATCGACGCGCTGGATGCGGCGGGCATCAGCTGGCGCATCGTGCCGGGGATCACGGCGGCCAGTGCCGCTGTGGCTGGGATCGGGCAAAGCCTGACCAAGCGCGGGCGCAACGGGTCGGTGCGGTTTCTGACCGGGCACGACACCAAAGGCTTTGCCGATCACGATTGGAAAGCGCTGGCCCGCCCCGGCGAGGTTGCCGCGATCTATATGGGCAAACGCGCGGCGCGGTTCATTCAGGGGCGGCTGCTGATGCATGGTGCGAACCCAATGACGCCGGTGACGGTGATCGAAAACGCATCCCGCCCGGATGCGCGGGTGCTGGCAACGACGCTGGCGCAGCTCGAGCCGACTTTGACCAAAGCAGGCCTGAACGGCCCTGCCTTGACCTTTCTGGGCCTTGCCCCCCGCGACGCGGTGGCCGCCCGTAACGACATGAATATCGAGGAGTTCGCGTGATGGCGAAGCAATTTTCCCCCAAGGTCGTCACGGCCAATGCCCTGCTGTCCGGCGACGCTGTCTGGCTAACCGAAGACGACCGCTGGACCGGCGATATCGCCGAGGCAGAGCTGCTAAGCGATGAGGCCCACGCAGATTTGCGTCTGATCGAGGCGAACCTGCGGCAGGCGGAAATCGCCGGTGCCTATTTGGCAGACGCCAAGGCGACGGATAACGGCCCCGCGCCCACCCACTTTCGAGAGGAATTCCGCACGCGCGGGCCTTCCAACTATTTCCACGGCAAGCAGGCAGAGGCTTAACCAATGTATAGCTATAACGAATTCGACGAAGCTTTTGTCCGCACGCGCGTTGCCCAGTTCCGCGGCCAAGTGGAGCGCCGCATTGACGGCAGCCTGACCGAGGATGAATTCAAGCCGCTGCGCCTGATGAACGGTCTGTATTTGCAGCTGCATGCCTATATGCTGCGGGTTGCGATCCCTTACGGCACGCTGAACAGCGGCCAGATGCGCCAGTTGGCCATGATCGCGCAAAAGTTCGACCAAGGCTATGGCCACTTCACCACGCGCCAGAACATCCAGTACAACTGGCCTAAGCTGCCGGATGTGCCAGATATCCTAGAGGCTTTGGCCGACGTGGAAATGCACGCGATCCAGACCAGCGGCAACACAATCCGTAACGTGACCGCCGACCACTTTGCCGGCGCTGCCGCGGACGAGGTCGCCGATCCGCGCCCATATGCAGAATTGCTGCGCCAGTGGTCGACCGACCATCCGGAATTCCAGTTCCTGCCGCGCAAGTTCAAGATTGCCGTGACAGGTGCCGAACAGGATCGCGCAGTAATCGCTGCCCATGACATCGGCTTGCAGCTGGTCGAAAAGGAAGGCGAAATCGGTTTCCGCGTGCTGGTCGGCGGGGGCCTTGGCCGCACACCGATGATCGGCAAGGAAATCAGCGCCTTCGTGTCGCAGGCTGATATCCTGCCCTATTGCGAGGCGATTGTGTCCGTGTGGAACCTGCTGGGCCGCCGCGACAACAAGTACAAGGCGCGCATCAAGATCACCGTGCACGAGCATGGTATCGACGATATCCGCGCCCGCGTCGAAGATCGCTTTGCCCGGATCAAGCCGACGTTCTCTGGCGTGGATCAGGTGCTGCTGGCTGACATCAAAGCGGCCTTTGCGCCGCCCGCCCTGCCCGCGCGCGGCACCGATGGCTTTGATGCCGTGAAGGCCGCAAACCCTGCGTTCCGCAGCTGGTGCGACACCAATCTGACCGCGCATAAAAACGCGGATTATACCATCGTCAGCGTGTCGCTGAAAAAGCACGGCGCGACCCCCGGCGATGCCAGCGCCGAGCAGATGCGTGTCCTGGCCGATCTGGCCGAACGCTTTGGTCACAATGAGCTGCGCATCAGCCACGAGCAGAACGTGATCCTGCCGCATATCGCCAAGGCCGATCTGGTCGAGGTCTATGCTGCCCTGCGCGCTGTGGAACTGGCGACGGCGAACATCGGTCTGATCTCTGACATCATCGCTTGCCCCGGGATGGATTATTGCGCGCTGGCGACGGCGCGTTCGATCCCGATTGCCCAGCAGATCGCCACCCGCTTTGACGAGCTGAAGCTAGAGCATGACGTCGGCCCGTTGAAGATCAAGATTTCGGGCTGCATCAATGCCTGCGGGCATCACCACGTCGGCCATATCGGCATCCTCGGCCTCGACCGTGCGGGGGTTGAAAACTATCAGGTGACGCTGGGCGGCGACGGCACGCAGGATGCGGCGATTGGCGAACGCGCTGGTCCCGGTTTCAGCGCAGAGGAGATCATCCCCGCGATTGAACGTCTGGTGCTGGGCTACATGGACCTGCGCGATGCCCCCGAAGAGACATTCCTGCAAGCCTACCGCCGTCTAGGGGCAGAGCCGTTCAAGGCTGTCCTTTACCCCGATAAAGAAGGGAAGCGTGATGCCGCGTGACGATCTGCAAGCCCGCGCCGATGCGCTGAATGGTGCGTATAAGCATCATTCAGCCCATGCGGTGCTGGAACGGGCGCTGAAAGACCCTGATGTCGGGCAACTCGCGCTTGTCAGCTCTTTTGGCGCGGAATCTGTGGCGCTGCTGCATTTGGTGTCGGTCATTGATCGCCACACGCCAGTGATCTTTCTGGATACCGAAATGCTGTTTGCCGAAACGCTGACCTATCAGATGGAGGTCGCAGAGCGACTGAACCTGAAGGACATGCGCGTTTTGCACCCGGACCGGCAGGAGGTGTTTGAGGAAGACAACGAAGGCCTGCTGCACCTTGCCGATCCAGATAGCTGCTGCGCACTGCGCAAGACCGTGCCATTGCAGCGGGCGCTGGCCCCCTTTGACGGCTGGATTACCGGACGCAAGCAATACCAAGGCGGCAAACGTACGGCCTTGCCGTTCTTCGAGGCGGACGGCGATCACCTCAAGGTGAACCCTCTGGCGCATTGGGACCGGCAGGACGTGCAGGACTACATGACCGAAAACCGCCTGCCCCGGCATCCGCTGGTCGCGCAAGGCTATCCATCCATCGGCTGCGCCCCCTGCACCACGCGCGTTGCGCCGGGTGAAGACCCCCGCGCGGGCCGCTGGCGCAATCAGGAAAAGACCGAATGCGGAATTCACTTTGTGAATGGCAAGATGGTTCGGATACAAGCGCCGGAGGCAAAGGTCGGATGAGTATTTTGAGCAAGATGATGCAGGGGCGCAGCGCCCGGAGGACGATAAGATGAGTGTAATTGTAACCGATACAGGCTTTGCCGCCGATGACTTTGACGGCGACTTTGTGGCCCTTGGCGACGTGGCGCTGGAAGTGCCGGGCGCGGTGGATGTGCCATCGGACGCAGAGCCGGACGCTGTGCGCACGGTGATGCAGGCCCCGATGATCCGTATCGCCTTTCCCAGCTTTTCCGATGGGCGCGGCTTTACGCTGGCCGCGATCCTGCGACGTGCAGGCTATCAGGGGCGTCTGCGCGCCTGCGGCCATGTGATTGCGGACCAATACGCGATGGCGCGGCGCAGCGGGTTTGACGAGGTCGAGATCAGCGATGATCTGGCCGCACGTCAGCCAGAGCCGCAGTGGCTGGCCCGCGCCGATTGGCAGGCCCATGATTATCAGGCGCGGATGCGCGGCTAACCCCTTTCCCTTTTCTTGACGAACCAGAGGCGCGGCGCCATCAGGGCTGCGAATGAATGATATGACAGAGCAATCCCCCGTGACCGAAGCCACCGCAAAAGCCGTCCCCGCCCTGCCCGACGCGCAGACCGTCACCGCCGTGACCCATTACACGGACCGGCTGTTTTCGTTCCGCGTGACGCGTCCCGCGTCCCTGCGGTTTCGGTCTGGCGAATTCGTCATGATCGGGCTGATGGGCGATCCGCACCCCGAAACGGGCAAGCAAAAGCCGCTGCTGCGCGCCTATTCCATTGCCTCGCCAAGCTGGGACGAAGAGCTGGAGTTCTATTCGATCAAGGTCGAAGACGGCCCGCTGACGTCCAAGCTGCAGCACATCGAAGTCGGCGATCAGATCATCCTAAAGCCCAAGCCCGTTGGCACGCTGGTGCATGACGCCCTGCTGCCCGGCAAGCGGATCTACTTCTTTTCCACTGGCACCGGCTTTGCGCCATTTGCGTCCCTGCTGCGCGAGCCAGACACCTATGAGAACTACGACGAGGTCATCGTCACCCATACCTGCCGCGATGTGGCAGAGCTGACGTACGGCGCGAACCTGATTGAAAGCTTCAAGCAAGACGAGATGATGATCGAGCTGCTGGGTGAAGAGAACCTAGCCAAGATCCGTTACTACCCCACCACCACGCGCGAGAAGAGCGCCAAGATGGGCCGGATCACCACGCTGATCGAAAACGGCGAGTTGTTCACCGATCTCGGCGTGCCGCCGCTGAACCCCGAAACCGACCGCGCCATGGTGTGCGGCAGCCTTGCGTTCAACAAAGACATCGCCGCCTTGATGGAGGCCGCCGGCCTGCACGAGGGTGCCAATTCCGAGCCGGGCGAGTTCGTGATCGAGAAAGCCTTCGTCGGCTAACGATTTACGACTGATGATTTACAAGGGCGCGTCCTATTGGGCGCGCCTTTTTTCGTTCAGCTTATGCCGAACAGCCGGGCGGGCGGTGGAACGTTTAGTCCCGCCGCGTCGCTGACCATAATCGCCTCTATTCCGTAGGCTTTCTGCGACGCAGCGGATGGCTGCAATCTGCTGGTTACCAAACAGTTGGCCAGCGGCAGACTTCGCATGCGAACTGATCTGGATCAGCGCGCGCATTGCCCGAACTGTTTAACATTGCTCAAAGATCGGCGGTATTTGCGATGTTTTGCGCGTCAGCTGGCTGGGATTCATCGGCCAGCACCAAAAGCCTAAGACGACCAAAGCATGAAGCACTTGCGCCATTGGCCCGTGAGGGCGCGCTATTTTTCTGACGTGAGGACCGCCTATGACACGCCGCCGCGATGCCGCAACGCCAGCAGACATACCGGTTGTGGGCTGGAAGGACGTGGCATTTCGCGTCAAGGATGAAATCGCCAAGGACCGCGTCGGGCTGCTTGCTGCCGGGGTGGCGTTCTATGGCTTGCTGGCCCTGTTTCCGGCCATCACCGCCGCAATCGCCATCAGCGGCCTGTTGATAGAGCCAAGCCGCATTCTCGCGCAACTTAGCAGCCTTTCGGGGCTCGTCCCCGAGGACGTGATCGCAATCGTGACCAGACAGGCCACGGCTGTTGCGAATTCCCGCCAAGGCAGCTTGGGCTTTGCTGCCATCCTTGGACTGCTGATTGCATTTTATTCCGCATCCAAGGGCATGGCCAGCCTAATGCAGGGCCTCAATATCGCTTATGACGAACAGGAAACACGCGGGTTCACCGCGCGTTTGTTGGTGACGTCCGCTTTAACGCTGCTGTTGATTGCCGGGCTTGTCTGCGGGCTTGGCGCGACGCTGGCCCTGCCCGTCATTCTGGCCTTCGTGGATATGGGACCCGCTGTCGCGATCCTGTTGACGGCGGCCTTTTGGGCCGGATTGATCGCACTGACCATTGCCGGGCTTTGCGTGCTTTACCGCTTTGCACCGTCACGCGAGACGCCAGAGTGGAAATGGACGTCGGTCGGCGCAGTCGCAGGATGCCTTGTCTGGATCGCGGCGTCGGCCAGCTTTGCGTTCTTTGTCAGCAATTTCAGTTACTATAATCAAAGCTTTGGAACCTTGGCCGGCGTTGTCGTGCTGCTGATGTGGTTCTGGATTTCAGCCTACATCGTCCTCATGGGGGCGGAATTGAATGCCGAACTCGAGGCGCAGACGCGCGCCGACACGGCGGCCGGGGACGACAAAGCGACGGCTTCGCAGGACGCCGCAAAACCGGGCAATCCGCATGCGACGGGCGGCAGATGACAGTCGTATTATTCTGGAAGTCGAAGGAGATGTCTTATGTGCTGGAGCGGTGAAGCCTCGGCGGCGCTGGCAATCGTTGGTATTTCAACCACCGTCTACGCCGCATACAAGAAAGAACCGGCGCCATTGTGGATGGCTCTTGGCTATTTCTCGTCAATGGAGCTTTTGCAGGCCTTCACTTATTCGGTGATTGACCAATGCGCACTGCCTTCAAATCAGGTCGCCACCCTGCTTAGCTATTTGCACATCGTATTTCAGCCCTTTTTCATCAACATGCTGTCGATGTATTTCATTCCAGATGCTGTGCGGGTCAAGATTCAGTGGCCGGTTTATACGGTCTGTTTTGCATCGGCCATCGTCATGCTTTTGCAGCTTTATCCGTTCGCATGGGCAGGATCATGTCCACTGGGTGAGGTGCTGTGCGCAGAGCGCCTTTGTTCAGTGTCCGGTAATTGGCATATCGCTTGGGAGGTGCCGACGAACGGCATGCTGAACTTTATAACGGTTGATTCCTGGGCCTCTTTTTTGACCGCTTATCCCACTTATTTCATCGCAGCGTTTGCAATGCCGCTTCTTTACGGGTCATGGCGCATCACGATCTATCACTTCCTGATCGGACCACAGTTGGCCGTTCTGCTGACCAACGACCCTAACGAAGTGGCCGCTATCTGGTGCCTGCTATCAATCGGCATCCTGCTGCTTGTCGTGAAAACACCCATAAGACGCTTCATGTTTGTGAAATCTTGGTGGCTTTGGCCAAAACAAAGCGCCTGAAGCCGAAGCGCTTTGTGATCAGGCCATACCTTTGGACCGCAAAAGCGGCCCGTCCTACGGATGCGCCGCGCTAAGGTCAGGCTCATTTCGATTTTAAGTGCCCACGCTAACCTGCATCGGTGCGCAAGACTTAGGAAGCGGGCAAGCTGCGCAGGACAATCCACACAATTGGCCTGCGCATCTGAAGGAAATCACCGCGTTCGGGTGCCAAAGCAATTTGGCACCCGTCATGAAATGCCATCCTTCACACAGCGCCCGGCCCGCAAAATCTTGCCAAGTGCGCCCCGCGCAGGCCGCCCACCCCCGCCCATTCAAAGAGGTTTCTATGTCAATATTTTCCAATACCAGCGATCGCCTTTCCGTCCTTGCAAACTTCGGGACGGACCCAGGTTCGCTAAGTGCCGACATCTACGTGCCAAAGAACTTCCCGAAAAACGGACCGCTTGTGGTGGTGCTGCATGGCAGCACCCAGTCACCAGATGACTACGATATCGGATCCGGCTGGTCCACGCTCGCCGAGGAGTGCGGGATCGCGCTGCTGTTTCCGGGGCAAAGACTGACCAACAACATGATCGGCAGCTTTAACTGGTTCGAGACAGGCGACAGCCAACGCGGCGAAGGCGAGCCTTTGTCTATTCGTCAAATGATCGGCCAAGTCGTCGATGATCATGCCGTCGACCCGTCGCGTGTTTTTATCACGGGGATGTCGTCGGGCGGTGCCATGACATCGGTGATGCTGGCCACCTATCCAGAGGTCTTCGCCGGAGGGGCAATCATCGCAGGGATCGCCTTTGGCAGCGCGACCAACATGATGGAGGCGGTCATGCGCATGAATGGTTTCGGAAGCCCATCGGACAGCCGCCTAGATGCGCTTGTCCAAGGCGCGACGGACTTTGCAGGGCCTTGGCCGACGATCTCGGTCTGGCAAGGCGATAGCGATACGACCGTCGCCAGTTCCAACGCCGCGTCTATCGTCGCGCAGTGGCAGCAAATTCACAAAGTCGCAGACAAGCCGACCCGTGTTGAGACCGTTGACGGCTTTCCGCGCAAGGTCTGGTGCGACGCGGACGGGCGCGTGGTGATCGAGGAATTTATCATCACGTCCATGGGCCACGGCACGCCGATCAGCGCAGATGGCGTTGAGGGGTTGGGGGAAGAAGGCAAATACATGCTAGAGGTCGGCATCTCTTCCACCCGCCACATCGCTGATTTCTGGGGTTTGACGCAAGGCGGCGGCGCAGCCACGGACACCCCCGAAGTGGACGACGCGGCTTAGGCCTAGACCTTTGCCGGGCATGTTTCCGCGTCCAAAGGGCGCGCAGGCATGCCCGGTGTCAGGGTTGCGCGCTGTCCGGCTGTAAATCCGCAAGCGTTTTGCGGTCAAAGGCATGAACTGACATCTTTTGGCCTTCCCGCACCACCTGTTCGCGCAGCCCTGCAATCGCGACACGCGCCGACAGGGGAAAAGACTTTTCTAACATCGCAAGGGTTTCACAAAGGCGGGTGACGACATCCGCGTCGGCCATGCCATAGCGTGCAACGGACGCGAAGGCCCGGCAGCTAACTTCCCCCAGATTTACGACGTCGGTCAGGATACGCAGCTCGCCTTTATGGTCGAACCGCATGGGCGACGGAATGTCCCGGGTTGCCAATAGTTCAAAAACTTGTCCCAACCGGTCGATACAATAAAGCGCGGTCGTGGGATCATTGATGCCGGGCGACAGGGACCGTTGCGCCAATTCCACGATGCGGCGGATGGCGAATTCCAGATCCTGATAGGATGTCCGGTCGCGTCCGATGACGACCGCACCGCGCAAATCCTCGTCGATTTTGTCCGACACCCGCGCCTTTGGATAGGCTGTCATCACACTCGTGCCTTTGGTGACGAACGCGCCGGGGCGCGCCGCAATCCGCAGAACAAGATCATGTTTCACAGCGATCCGCATCAGCACGTCGCCGCCGATGCTTTGGATATACCCATCTGAATCTGCAGATATTTGTCTGCTTTGCGCATCGAAATCGTCGGGCAAAGTCTGCTTAACAGCATCGGCTGGCGGCCCGTCACCCAATCGTTCGGGAAAGACATGATCGACGGCGGCGCAGCCTTCGACAGCAAGTTTTTCCAGCAGTGTTTCGACGCGGATCGACGTCGCGATGTGATGGATAAAGTAAAGCAAGACAGCCACGCTTGCCGCGGCCATCAGCACGCCAAAGGCCACCGCAATATGCGGGACAAAGCTGGACCCTTCGGTGCCGCGCACGGACCGCAGCACGAACAGGCAATACAGAAACGTGGCGATGAAGGTCCCCAACACGATCTGGTTGCTGCGATCCCGCATGAAGTTGCCCAATGTCCGCGGGCCGAACTGGGATGACGCCAGCTGCAAAGACAGCATCGTGATTGAAAAGATCAAGCTGGCCACCGTGATCATGGAACTGGCGATCACCGACAGCATCGCGCGGGCCCCTTCGGGTCCGAACGTATAAAGCGCGCCGGGATTGTCGTTCTGGGCGACGTCGCGCAGGACATCCACCTCGATCAACACAAAGGATAGAACGACGGCAAAGACCGCCATGACGGCAGGCAAGAACCAGAAGCTGGCGTTAAGCCGTCCCCAGAATGCCGTGACACGCGTAAGTGAAAATGACGCTGCCATACGCAACTCCTTGTTTTTAGACGGTCTATAGGATCGAAAAGCAGCAAGTTTTAGAGGCGGCCTTGGCCCTGCCCCGGCGCGGCCCACCAACGCCGAAAATCTGATTTCGCATCGTTCACCGTGCGGTGCCGCCATCATCAATGACTTTGGCGCATCCGGTTCCTGACGCGATCACGGTATCATGCCGGACAGGGACCACACTGATTTCGATCAAGCCGCCCCCGCTTTCATTGTGTCAGGGCGGCGTTTTCTGGATCAGCGGCTGTGGGCGTCCAAACCAAGACTGATCTCGATCAAGGCCGGGTCAGTCATCCTGTCGTAACTCACTTGAATATGCGGCGGCGCCTGTGCCGGCTTCGACAATCCATTGCCTGCCTTGGCGTGGAACACGAACGGCCCACGCAGGACCACCGGATTATCTGCTGGCATGATGTCCAATCATCGCGCTGGCGTTTCTTCGCCCTTCAAAGGAGCAATTCAATGCCTATTCACCGCGTGGATTCGGCCGACACATCCAGTCTTTTGGATATTTACGCAACTGAGGCATCGCAAAACAGCCTGCCAAAGTATCGGATACCGGACGGGCGCACCGAACCGCGTGCGGCCTACGCCCTGATCCGCGACGAGCTTTTGCTAGACGGGAATGCGCGCCAGAACCTTGCGACGTTCTGCACAACTTGGGTCGAGGATGAGGTCAAGGCGCTGATGGCGGACGCCATCGACAAGAACATGATCGACAAGGACGAATACCCGCAAACCGCCGAAATAGAAAAACGCTGCGTGCATATCCTTGCCGACCTTTGGCATGCCGAAAGATCGCGCGAAACGATAGGCTGCTCTACCACCGGGTCGAGCGAGGCGGCTATGCTTGGCGGGTTGGCGTTCAAGTGGAAATGGCGCAAGCGCCGGGAGGCCGAGGGCAAGGACGCGAGCAAACCCAACATCGTGACCGGCCCCGTGCAAATCTGTTGGAAGAAATTCGCGCGCTATTTCGACGTCGAAATCCGCGAGGTACCGCTAGAAGGTGACGCGCTTGGGCTAAAGCCTGAGGACCTGCGCAAATATTGCGACGAAAACACAATCGGTGTTGTGGCTACGCTGGGCGTCACCTTTACCGGCGTTTATGAGCCTGTCGCGGCCTTAGCGGCTGAACTTGATGCGATGCAGCGCGACCTTGGGCTGGATATTCCAATTCACGTCGATGCGGCCTCTGGCGGGTTTATCGCGCCGTTCATTCAAAAAGACATCGTCTGGGATTTCAAACTGGACCGAGTCCGGTCGATCAACGCGTCGGGCCACAAATACGGTCTGGCACCGCTGGGCGTGGGCTGGGTGATCTGGGCGACGCAGGACGATCTGCCCGAAGAGCTGATCTTTTATGTCGATTACCTTGGCGGCAACATGCCCACCTTTGCGCTGAACTTTTCCCGCCCGGGCGGCGAAATTATTGCCCAGTATTACAATTTCCTGCGCCTTGGCATGGAGGGATACACCGCTGTCCAGCAGGCCTGTTCGGACACGGCCCAATGGCTGGGGGAACAGATGGCGGCAATGGATTGCATCGAAATGGTCTATGACGGCCACGGCGGCATTCCGGCCGTGGCGTACAAACTGACGGACGCGGATCACGGCTATACGCTGTATGATCTGTCGGACCGGGTCCGCATGGGCGGATGGCAGATCGCGTCCTATCCGCTGCCGATGAACCGCAAGGACACCGTCGTTCAGCGCATCCTAATCCGGCACGGGGTCAGCCGCGATCTGGCGCAACTGCTGCTGGACGACATCAAGCGTGCCATCGCGCATCTAAAGGAAAACCCGGTTCCGAACTCTACCGCGAAGCCCGGATTTCACCATGATTAATGCGAAAACTGATCGCAGCGTGATCTTGAAACGGGCCATCTGCGGCGCGGGCCTGCCGCTGATCCTGTCGGCCAGTGCGGCGGCGGCCCAAGACGCAGACACCGGGTCCGGCGGGGTCATCGGGCAGGTGTTCGATACGATAAAGCCGGTGACAGAGGCTGGCGTTCACGGCTTTTTCCAGCTTCTGGACAACCAGCCCATCGCGTTCATTCTGTTGTCGCTTGCGCTGGGAACGCTGATCGGAAAATTCAGCTTCAAGACTATCTCTCTGGGCTCAACCGCTGGCACGCTGCTTGTCGGGGTGTTGGTGTCGATGACCGCGCAAGCGGCCTATGACATCACCTATTCGATCCCCAGTATCCTGTCGTCGTTCATGCTGCTTTTGTTCATGTATGCGCTGGGGCTTAAGGTCGGCCCGCAGTTCTTTTCCGGGCTGCGAAAGGGCGGCCTGGCGTTCCTTGTGATCGGTTTCACCGTCTGGATTCTGAACTGGGTCATCTGCTTTTTCGGGGCCAGTATGGCCGGGCTTGCACCGGGCTATGCCACCGGTTTGATGTCGGGCAGCTATACGATCACAGCGATCTTGGGCGTCGGTCAGGATGCCCTGTCCAGCGGTGCCTATGTTCCCCCCGATGGCACCTCGGTCGAGCAGGTCGGGGCCAATATGGCCGCCGCCTATGCGATCAGTTATGTCCTGTCGACCGTGCTGACCATTTTGCTGATCCGCTATCTTCCGCGCATGTTCGGCTATGACGCCATCGCCGAGGCGAAGCAGGCCGAAGAGGATTTCAGCGGCGGCGCGAAAGACCCGGTGCCGGGCGCGCCCGGTGCGCTGACCATGGGCATGACATCCGTCGGCGTCCGCGCCTTTGCCGTTAGCCACAAGGATTTCATCGGGCGGACTCTGTCGCAATTGGCAGAAGACTTTCCTGCCGTGCCCATCCTGCGCATCGTGCGGGACGGCACGATTTTGGACATGACCGGCAATCCCGCCGTGCAGGAAAACGATATCGTCACGGTGCGCGCCGATGTCGAGGATCTGATGGGCAAAGAAATCAAGCTTATCGGCCCCGAATCAAGCAATCCGCTGGCCCGCAACGTCCCCATCGAGGTCGCCGATGTGCATGTGGGATCGCACAAAGTTTCGGGCAAAAGTCTGGCCGACTTTGGGGCGCATCTGTCGGGCGGCGTTACGGTGCAGGCACTGTTCCGCGCGGGCACAGAGCTGCCGCTGGGTCCCAAAACCGACGTTCGCTTTGGCGACGTGCTGCGTCTGAACGGCCCTGATGTCGCCATTCAGCAGGCGGCAAAGCAACTGGGCGGCACCGCGATCCTTTTCACCATGAAGACAGAGGTCCTCTACCTCGCGCTGGCGATGTTGCTGGGGTATCTGGTCGGGATCATCTCGGTCACGATTTCGGGCATCCCCTTTGCGTTCGGCACCTCGGCTGGCGTGATCATGGCGGGCGTGGGTGTCAGCTATTTGCGCAGCCGGAACCCCAGTTTTGGCGGTCCCGTCAATGAGGGCGCACGCAGCTTTCTGCAAGATTTTGGCCTAAACGCCTTTGTCGCCGTGCTGTCTGCCAACGTCGGTCCCAAGGTCATTTCGGCCTTGGGCGGTGATACGATCCTTTGGCTTGCGCTGATCGGCATTGCAGGGGCGCTGATCCCGCCGCTTGTCGCATTTTGGGTCGGGATCAAGATCTTTGGTCTGAACGCGATCATCTCGGACGGGGCGGCGGCCGGTGGGCGCAATAGTACGCCCAGCCTGAACGCAATCATGGAAGAATCCCGCAGTTCCGTCGCTGCCGTGCCTTATCCGGTCAGCTACGCGTTCACGACCGTTCTGGCGTTGATCGGTGGATATTTTTCGATGATCCTGTCCTGATGGATTTGGCCCGTCGCCCTGTCCGGGCGGCGGGTGCAATCACGCCGCGACCTTTCAAATGAAAGGAAGGACCGTCAGCGTGATTAAATCGCGGTCAGGCGTAGGCACCCGGGCCATTTTGCTTGTATCAAAGGGCGAAGCCAATTGGTCCTGACACTGGGGCACCCCCGGATCAGCACCCGATAAAGAAACGCGTCTTGCACGAAGACCCCGCTTGAAAGCTATGTCCCTGACCACGCCGCAGATCCTGATCTTCGCAATCCTCGTCGCTATGATGGGACTGTTCCTATGGGGACGGTTTCGCCATGACGTGGTCGCCCTCACGGCCCTTTTGGCCTGCGTGATCGCGGGGCTTGTTCCGTCCGGCGTGGCCTTTGCGGGCTTTGGCCATCCGGCGGTCATAACGGTGGCCTGTGTCCTTGTGCTCAGTCAGGGGCTGCGCAGCACCGGCGCGGTTGATTGGTTGGCGCGCAGCATTCTGCCACGCGATGCCGGGCGGATCACAACCCTGCTGGCGTTGATCGGGCTGGGGGCCGCGCTGTCGGGCTTTATGAACAACGTGGGCGCGATGGCGCTTTTGATGCCCATCGCAGTGCAATTGTCGGCCCGTTTGGATCTGGCACCCGGACAAATCCTGATGCCGCTGGCCTTTGGCACAATTTTGGGCGGCATGACCACGCTGGTGGGCACGCCCCCCAACCTGATCGTTTCCGGATTTCGCGAAGAGGCCGGGCTGGGGCAATTTGCGATGTTCGACTTTGCGCCCGTTGGAATCGCGGTTGCGACCCTGGGCGTTCTGTTCGTCGCGTTGATCGGTTGGCGTCTGGTACCTGCGCGCAAATCTGCCGCTGGCACAGGTTTCGACACTGGCACCTATCTGACCGAGGTCCGCGTCCCTGACGGTGGCAAGGCCGTCGGCCTGACCCTGCGCGATTTCGAGGCCGAAATCGAAGACAGCGGCGCACAGATTATCGGTCTAGTGCGAAACGAAGTCCGACTGACCGCGCCCCATGGCTTGCGCCGGATCAAGGCGGGCGATGTGCTGGTGCTGCAGGCCGATGTTGACGCACTGGCCGAAGCGCTGTCCGTCTTCGGCATTCAGCTTGAGGCGCAGAAATCAGCTGCCGATGAAAAAGACGCACCGGCAGACGACGCGTCCGAAAAGGCACCGCATAAGGTGATGGCAGAAGCCGCCATCCGCACTGCTGAAAAAGTCGAGAAGACCGCCGAGAGCGATGAGAGCGATCAGCGTGACGAGGACATCGTGCTGCGCGAACTTGCCATTTTGCCGGGTGCGACCATCGCCGGGCAATCAGCCAGCGACCTGCGCTTGCGCACGCGCTACGGGCTTAATCTGCTGGCCGTGTCCCGCGAAGGACAACAGCCGCAGGCACGCCTGCGCAAGCTAAAGCTGAAATCCGGCGATCTGCTGCTGATGCAGGGCCCGGCCGAGATGATGTCCGAATTCATTAACGACACGGGCTGCGTCCCCCTCGGAGAGCGCGAGCTGCGCATCCCCGACAAACGCATGGCGATCATTGCGGGCGCGATCATGCTGGGTGCAATCGGCCTTGTTACGTTGGGCCTGCTGGCTGCCCCCGTGGCCTTTGCCCTTGGGGTTCTGGCCTCGATGGTGTTGCGAACGGTTCCGTTGCGGAAAATCTATACGACAATTGACTGGCCGGTCATCGTGTTGCTGGCCGCACTGATCCCGGTTGCGGGCGCGATGCAGACGACCGGAGCCGCCGACCTGCTGGCGCGTTTTTTGGTCGAGGCGATTGCGCAGAGCAACCCTATCGCCGCATTGGCCGTGGTGCTGATCACCACCATGTTCCTGTCGGACGTCATGAACAATGCCGCCACCGCCGCCATTCTGTGCCCCATCGCCCTTGGCATCGCCGCGACCCTTGGCGTCAATCCGGACAGTTTCCTGATGGCTGTGGCGATTGGCGCATCCTGCGCCTTTCTCACGCCTATCGGCCATCAGAACAACACGCTGATCCTTGGCCCCGGTGGTTTCCGCTTTGGCGATTATTGGCGCTTGGGACTGCTGGTCGAGTTGATCGTGGTCGTCGTCAGCATACCGCTGTTGTTGATCGTCTGGCCCTTGTAGGTCGCGCTTTCGTCAAACGCAGGCGGTCGATGTTTTGGAATTACATCTTCTAGAACACGATTCTATCGGACACCTGCCGGCGCAAACAAAAAGGGCCGCGCCATGATGGCGCGGCCCTTTTGGGTTCGCTTATGCGCGGGTTACAGACCCAGCGCTTCGCGCACGCGGGTCAAGGTGGCGGTCAGCAGTTCGGGGTTGTTCTGCGCGCCTTTGATTGCGGCGGTCAGCGTGGTTTTCTGCACCATCGACAGATCGCTCTCGTTCAGCCGTTCGATGACCGCGTCGGCGTCAAAGCCTTCTGGGGTCAGCAGATCGGCCAGCGGCGCGTTCGCCTCTGGCGCGGCGCCGGGCGTGACAGTGCCGTCGGCTTCCACAGTGGCATCGATGGCCGCGCCATCTGTGGGGGCCTCTGTGACTGCTTCTTCCGCAACTGGCGCTTCAGCAACTGGCGCTTCAACAGCCGGGGCTGTCATTGCCTCTGCCGCATCGGTGGCCGCGTCTTGGGCCGCGTCGCCTGCGTCTTGGATCATCGCAGCGGCGGCGTCATTCGCCTCTGTCGCCATTGCGCCCGCAGTCGCAGCGGCGTCGCCTGCAGCGGCTTCCACTTCGGCAGCCGCATCAGCGGCGGCGTCTTGCGCGGTGGCGGCAGCGCTGGCGGCCTCGGCGACGGCGGCAGTTGTTGCCTCGTCAGCGGTGGCTTCCATTTGATCAGCAGCGGTTTCGGCCTCGGTCACAGCGGTATCAGCAGCATCGGCGGCAGCATCAGCGGCATCAGTCAACGCATCGCCTGTCGCAGTTGCAGCTTCATCAGCAGCGGCTGTCGCGGCGTCGGCTGCATCATTTGCGGCTTCGGCTGCGTCAGCGGCAGCCTCGTCCGCTGCGGTTGCGGTGTCATCTGCTGCGCCAGTCACGGCGTCGGCGGCATCGCCAGCAGCGTCGCCGATTGCTGCGGCTGCGCCTTCGGCAGCAGCGCCGACGGCAGCGGCCCCTTCGGTCAATGCATCGCCTGCGGCAGCGGCATCAGGCACATCAGTGCCCACGACAGCCTGCGGGTCTTGGCCCTTGACGAAATATTCATAGCCGAAAAAGCCCAAAATGGCTGCAATGACGATGATCACGATGGCGCGCATGGCAAAATCCTTCTAGTTTCGCGGCAAGAATGGCCGCATTCCCCTGTCAGATGCGGGGCGCGCGGCCTTGCGTCAAGGTGAACTAAACCAAATCAAGCTCATTCTTGCCGTTTCACGCCGCTTTGCGCCTTGAAGCATAGGGCGCAGAGGATTAGGTTACGGCCACCCCCTTAAATGACTAAAGGATGAAGACCATAGGACGCAGACCACATAACGCACCCCCGGTGCGTGAGACCGGCCCCCGTATCAACGAACGCATCCGTGGCGGCGATATCCGCCTGATCGGCGCTGAAGGTGAGAACGTAGGTGTCGTGAGCCCAGAGCGCGCGCTGCAGATGGCAGAAGAAGCCGGGCTGGATTTGGTCGAGATTTCGCCCAACGCCTCTCCGCCCGTCTGCAAGATCATGGATTTCGGCAAATATAAGTACGAGACCCAGAAGAAAGAAGCGGAAGCGCGTAAGAAGCAGAAGATCATCGAGATCAAGGAAATCAAGTTCCGTCCGAACACGGACAGCAATGATTACGAAGTCAAGATGCGCAACGTGTTCAAGTTTCTGGAAGGCGGCGACAAGGTTAAGATCACCCTGCGCTTCCGTGGCCGCGAGATGGCCCACCAAGAACTGGGTCGCCAGCTGCTGGAACGTGTTGCAGAAGACACCAAAGAGCACGGCAAGGTGGAAAACTTCCCCAAGATGGAAGGCCGCCAGATGGTCATGCTGATTGGCCCGATGCCGAAGTGATCGCACTGTAGACCGATATCAGGCCCCGGGGGATTCTCCGGGGCCTTTTTCATGGGCACCGTCATGGCCTCTACTTGGGTGCAGCATGCCGCCGCTCGCCGGTTCCAGAACACAGGCAGCGTGGTTCAAGCGGCGCGAGACGCCCAAACGAAATAGGCCCGCGCATCGCTGCACGGGCCCTTCTTTTGCCGTCAAACAAACTTAGCCGTTTGTCAGCAGCTCCGAGATGTTGCGCACAGCCGCGCGGCGGTTGGCCCGCTCGCCAGCCTCTGTCTGGATCTTCAGAAACTGCTCACCATAACCTTGGGTGACAAGGTTCTCTGGCGGCACCTGAAAGTACTGCGACAGGGCCAGCGCGACAGTTTCGGCGCGGCGGTCGGACAGGGACAGGTTGTAGCCGGCATCACCGACGGCGTCCGTGTGACCCTCGACCAAGAAAATGGCCGACGGGTTCTGCGCGACGATCTGACGGATCGCACCGCCCAGCGCTGCCAGTTCGTCCGCTTGGCTTTGCTGGATCGCGGCAGAGCCGGTTTCGAAGGTGATCGCGGCCAGTTCAACCTGCGGCGCAAGGGCGCGGACCTGGCGGATGTCGCGGACCTGTTCCAGCGAATAGCTGCGGCCAGTTTGTGCCAGCAGGCTGGCGGACAGTGCTGCTTCCAACGCGGCCTGATCGCTCAGCGCGACAGGATTGGTTGTCACCTCTTGCGGGACTGGCGGCAGGGTGGACACTTCGACGGGCACGCTGGTGCGGTCCAGATCGTCGATCAGCTGCACTTGGGTGCCATCGACGCGGGTCAGCGACCGTCGCAGAACGGTGCCGTCAGCGGCGCGGATCGTGGTCACAACGCTGCCGTCTTCACGGGTGATCGTCGTCAGGGTCGAACCGTCGTCAAAGGTGCGCGACGCAACCTGAGAGCCGGCCTGGCGCAGCAGCACGTCGTCGTTTTTCAGTACGCGCAATTCGCCGTCACGCTGCACGACCACGCGGTCGCCAGAGTTCGACACCACCTGGTCGCCGTTCTTCAGGATAGAGCCGACGACGACAGCGCCAAGACCAAGTGCTAGCGCCTTTTCAAAGGTGGACAAGCCGCCTTTGCTGGAGTCCGCAGTTGCAGTTTCAGTTGTGGCTGGGTCCGTTGCGGCTGGCGCTTCGGTCGTGGCGGCCGTGACTTTGGTATCAAAGTCCTCGTCCGCGCTCCTCACGTTATCTTCGGTCACCTCTTCGGTCACGACCTCTGGATCGGCGGCCATATCAGGCTGCTCACCGCTGGCTGCAGCTTCTGCGGCAGCAGAACCCTGACGCGCAGCTTCACGCTCTGCCGTACGGACGGCCTGCTCTTCTGGCGTCAAAGCCGGCTCTGCTGGCGGTGTTGACGTTTCAGCAGAGGTATCAGCAGCGATGGTGGACTCGCCGTCAGTGGCCGCTGGCGCAGTTGCAGTGTCAGCGGTCGGGGCGACGGTCGCGCTTTGCTCAGCGGGTGCCTCTGCAGGTGCCGCTGGCTCAACTGGGGCCTCGGCAGCAGGCGCAACTGGCGCTGCTGCTTCTGGCTCTGCCGGAGTCTCCTCTGCGGGCTGCGCCGCGATCGCGGCAGCGGCTGCTGCAGCGTCCGCAGCGGCCTGATCCGTGGCTTGATCAATCGCCTGCTGGTCAACGGCTGGTGCCTCAGGTGCCACTTCAGGCTCTACTTCTGGCGCGGGCTCAGGTGCCACTTCTGGCGCTGGCTCGGCCATTGTTTCTGGCGCGACCTCTTCCGCGACGTCGGGCGCTGGCGCTTCGCTCACCTCTGGTTCAACCGGGGCGTCCGCCACGGGCGGCTCTTCAGCTGCAGGCTGGGCCTCGGGTGCTGGGGCAGCCTCAGCTGCAGCCTCTTCCGCTGCCTGCGCCGCTTGATCAGCTGCTGCCGCGTCAGCAATCGCCTGATCCGCCGCCGCTTGATTAGCCGCAGCCTCATCCGCTGCTGCTTGGTCCGCGACCGCCTGATCGGCTGCGGCCTGATCGGCAGCACCCTCTACCGGCGCGTCAGCAGGCGCATCAGCCATGCCTTCCTCAACGGCCGGAGCTTGCGTATCAGCAGCAGTCGCCTGCGCCAAAGCCAGTTCTTCACCGCCAGCCTCTGTCGCCTGTGCCATCGCATCAGGACCGCAAACCGGGCCCGCTGCCGGATCAGCCTGCGCCGCATCGCCGCCAGCTTGGGTCAAACCATCAATCATGGCCCGCGCCAAAGCGTCAGCACCATCAACGGACTGACCGTTGGCAGTCACGCAGGGAAACGGTGCTTCTGGCGTTTGGGCAAAGGTAGGTGTTGCCAACGACAGGCACAAAACGAGAGAGGTCGTGGACTTGAGTGAAATGGATCGCATGGAGGTCCTCCGCAAAAACTGACCCGGTGATCCGGGTGTTGCAAATGAAACCACCGGGTGGTGTTCCGCGTTCCGGGGCAAACACAGGCTATGGCGGATTTCCGCCGACACTTAAGCCTTCATCAAAGCGCGCACTGCGGATCAGCAGAACAAACCTCGCCGCTTCTCCCCCTTCTTCTGGTCAAAAATACCTCGGGGGAGGCGCAGCCGGGGGCAGAGCCCCCTCCAACCTCGCATTTAACCCTCTCGACGCGCGTCAGTCCGCCACCCGCCGTGGCCGCGGGCGAGAGGGGATTTCTTTGAGCAAACCGCCCACCCCCATTGCGGCGATGTCGTCCGGCGTCACCGCCACACCGCACAGCAGACGCTCTAGCACCCAGTCCGCGCCGTTCAGCGCAGGGGACCGCGCACAGCCGGGCAGCCCGATCACAGGCCGCCCGCCCAGCGCGCCGATGAACAGCAGGTTTCCAGGATCGACGGGCATCCCGAAATGCAGCACCTCGCCGCCCGCCTGCCGCAGCGCTTCGGGGGCGGTGTCATGCAGATCAGAAGTGGCAGAGCCGGTCAGGATGCAGATCAGCGGCGCATCGCAGGCGGCCAGCGCAGCGGCGATCGCGGCGCTGTCGTGGTCCACCAAGTCGCGCCCGGCAAACCCCACGCCAAGACGGTCCAGACGGATGCGCAAAGACCGCTCTCCCTTGTCCCCAAGATCGCGGCCTGCGCGGGTCTCAACCAGTGCAACGCGGTCAATCTGCGGGTGGTGCAGCGCGATTGCGCCCTGCCCGGCGGCGCACGCGGCATCAAGGTCGGCTTGCGGCACGGCGTAGGCGATAATCTTGATCGTCGCGACCAACCCGCCCGGCTCCATCCGGTGCAGGTCCGGCACGGTCGCCACGGTGATCATCGGATTGATGCGGTTCAGCGCGTGTAGCGCTGCGGCGTCCAGCGCCGCTAGGCCCGGTGTGTCGGCGATCACATTGACGCGGCCCGTCGCAGCGGTGCCAAGGCGCAGGCCCGGCGCAGCCCCGACCAAGGCCGCGGCCAAGACGGCGGCGGCTGTATCTTCGCCCACGTCGCCGGGGTCCAGTTGCGCCACGGTGATCTGCGTATACCCAGCTGACGCTAGCGCCGTCAGGTCAGATCCCGTCAGCACATGTCCTTTGGACAGCACCAGATCGCCCGCGACTTCGCGGTGCGCAAGGATCGCGCCCAGCGCACCTGCAACGGGGACAGGGCCGAACCTCATTGCGCGCGGCGCAGGGTCGCAATGACCTGCGCCATTATGCTGACGGCGATCTCTGCCGGGGCGCGGCCACCAAGGTCAAGGCCGACGGGGGCGTGGATGCGGGCGATGTCAGCCTCGGAAAAACCCGCCTCGGTCAGGCGCAGAACGCGCTTGGCGTGGGTGCGGGTCGAGCCAAGGCAGCCAAGGTAGAACGCCTGCGATTTCAGCGTCTGGATGATCGCGGGATCGTCGAGTTTGGGATCATGGGTCAGGGTCACAACCGCCGTGCGCGTGTCAGGTGCCAAGGTTGCCATCGCCTCGTCCGGCCAGTCCTCTATGATCGTCTCGCCGGGGAAACGTTCGGCAGAGCCAAAGGCCCCGCGCGGGTCGATCAGCACGGGGTCATAGCCGCAGGCACGGGCCATGGGCAGGAGCGCTTGCGCGATATGGACCGCGCCCACGACGATCATGCGCAGGGGCGGATTGTGGATCGCGATAAAGGTCTGGCCGTCCTCTTCGAACCCAGAACGGTCAAGGCGAAAGCGGTCCGGAAAATCGGCGGGATGGGCCAACTTGCGGGCTTGTGCCTGCGCGGCGGTGACATAGGCGATGGGCTGGCGCGCGGTGATGGCGGCGACCAGTTGTTCCAGCAGGTGCACGGGCATCGCCCCGCCCACCGGTTCGACCAACACGCGGATGCGCCCGCCGCAGGCAAGGCCGACGGCAAAGGCTTCGTCATCGCTGACGCCGTAATCCAGCAGGCGCGCATCGCCGCTTGGGATAGCGTCCAGCGCTTCCATAATCACGGCCCCTTCGACGCAGCCGCCAGAGACGGAGCCTTCCATATGGCCGTCCGCGTCGATGATCAGCAGCGATCCCACCCCGCGCGGGGCAGAGCCCCACGTTTCCACCACGGTGGCCACCGCCACAGCGCGGCCAGCGCGGTGCCAATCAAGGGCGGTTTGAAGCAGGTGATGTGACATGGGGCGGACCTTACTGGGAATTGGTGGCGCGGGTGAAGGCAAAGGGGCTGGGGGATGGCTCTGGCGCGGGATTGCGCAGGGCGGCCATCAGGCGATTTTTCTCTCCTGTATCATCGGGGCGGGACAAGGCTTCTGCAAGTCCTTGGAGCGACGCGATATTGTGACCCGCGCGCAGGCTGGTGACATGGGGCAGCATGGCAGCGATTCCGTGAGCTTTGGGCGCAAAGCCATCCCAGCGCAGCAAGGGGTTCAGCCAGATCAACTGGCGCGATGTCAGGGACAACCGCTGCATTTCGCGGCCCAGATCAGCGTCTGGGTCCCGGTCAAGGCCATCAGTGATCAGCAGCACCACCGCCCCCTGCCCCATAACGCGGCGCGACCAGTCGCGATTGAAGTCGTGCAGACACGCGGCGATGCGGGTGCCGCCTTCCCAGTCCTGCGCCTCTGCCCCGGCCGCTTGCAGAGCCGCATCCACGTCGCGGGTGCGCAGGTGGCGGGTGATATTGGTTAGCCGCGTGCCAAAGGTGAAGGCATGAACCTGCGCCCAGTCCTGCCCCTTGGCGTTGGCGACCCCGTGGACGAAGTGCAGCACGGCGCGCGAATATTGCGACATGGAACCAGAGATATCGCACAGCACCACCAGATTGGGATAGCGGGTGCGCTTTCGTTTGGTTTTCAGGTCGGCGATCTCTCCTCCCTTTCGCATGGCGGCGGCCTGCGTGCCGCGCCAATCGGGAATGCGGCCCGGCAGCGCCTGCGTGCGGCGCGATGGCAGGGGTTTGACGGGAAGTGCGAGCGCGGCGAGGATCCGGCGGGCGGCGTGCATTTCCGCAAGGCTCATCTGTTCGAAATCGAGGGTGCGAAGCCGCTCTTGCGCTGAAATGGTCTGACTGGCGTCAATATCGAGCAGCATCTCGTCCTCGGGCTGCTCTTCTTGCTGGGGCGTATCGCGCTCTTGCCCGTCGAGCAGCGCCTCTGCCGCGCGTTTTTCAGCGGCCACGGCCGTGCGGTCTTCGGCCACGCCCCGCACCATAGGCGACATCATCGCCATCATATGTTCCATAAAGCGCGGATCGCGCCAGTACAGGCGAAAGAGTTGCGAAAAGACGGCGGATTCTTCGCGTTTGGACACGAAGCAGGCGTGAAGGGTCCAGTAAAAATCGCGCCGTTCGCTAAAACCCACCGCCTGCACCGCGCGGATCGCATCGACGACACGGCCGGGGCCAATGGGCAGGCCCGCCCGGCGCAGGGCACGGGCGAAATGGGCGATGTTGTTGGCGAGTTTGGGATTGTCTGGAAGTTCCAGATCGGCAAGTTCTACCACGTGGCCTTGACTGGGGGTTTCACACCCCCAGACCCCCGTGACATATTTTTATTCGGGTGAAAGATCATAGCGGCAGGGCGGCGCGGGCGTCGTCGAGGATTTGTTTGGCTTTGGAGCCTTCGATCTTTTGGATGTCGTCCTGGTATTTAAGGATGGCACCGAGGGTATCGGCGATGACCGCGGGGGACAGGTCGATCACGTCGAGAGCGAGCAGGCATTTGGCCCAGTCGATGGTTTCGGCGACGCCGGGTTTTTTGAACAGGTCTTCTGTCCGCAGGCGCTGCACGAAGGCGACAACCTCGCGCGACAGGGTCTCTGCCGCCTCTGGTGCGCGGGCGTGAAGAATGTCGAGTTCGCGGTCGAAATCGGGGTAATCGACCCAGTGATAGAGGCACCGGCGTTTGAGGGCGTCGTGGACCTCTCGGGTGCGGTTCGAGGTCAGGATCACGATGGGGGGCGTTGGTGCCTTGATTGTGCCAAGCTCTGGTATGGTGACTTGGAAGTCAGAGAGGGCTTCGAGCAAGAACGCCTCGAACGGGGCGTCGGTACGGTCAAGTTCGTCGATCAGCAGGACGGGCGCGCCGCCGGGTTGGGGGCGCATGGCTTGTAGCAGGGGGCGCTCTATCAGGTATTCTTCGGTGAAGAGTTCGGCCTTGAGTGCGTTGCGGTCGGTACCGCCGGAGGCTTCTGCCGTGCGGATCGCGATCATTTGTTCGGCGAAGTTCCATTCATAAACTGCTGATGCGGCATCTAAGCCCTCGTAGCATTGCAGGCGGATCAGGCGGCGGCCCAGCGCAGCGGACAGCGCCTTGGCCAGTTCGGTTTTGCCGGTGCCGGCCTCTCCCTCTAGGAACAACGGACGGCCGAGCTTGAGGGCCAGAAAGACGATCGTCGCCAAGGCGCGCGGGCAGATGTAGTTTTCCGCCGCAAGTGCGGTTTGCACGTCATCAATCGTATCGAACATTGCCAGTCCCCCCTTGGCCGCAACCATCCCATCCAACCTGCACCGCAGGGGGGCCGCGTCAAGCGGTGCATTGCGGGCCTACGGCCAAGGTCGTATGTTTTGGCGAAATAAGCGGCGGCCGCGCCAAACCTAAAAACGGGCTTATCGCGCCCCTATTTTTGCCGCATTAACCTTGCAAACAGGTCAAAATCGACAGGTGCCTCGCACCGCGACAGGAGAGCCGACATGACGGATCACGCGCTACGCTTCAAAACCGAGCTCAAAGGACTGGAGGCTTCTGAATGGTATGAAGCCCTAGAGGAACTGGTGGAAGAGCATGGATCCTTCACGCCGCTGGGCCGCGATCATGTGGCGACGTTTCTGGATGCAGGGCCCAAGTTGCTGGTCACCTTCGAGCATGCCGAAGAGGTGCAGGAACTGAACGACGCCGCCCCGCGCGGCTTTGCCTTTACCCAGTGCGAAGGCTGGTCCCATTTGGCAATCATCAGCCGCGGGGACAGCTGGTTTCGCGATCCCGCGGTCTATCGCTATATTGACCGGCTGATCGACGACGGCTTCTTTGAGGATTTCGAGGACGTCTTGTTCTTTGGCGCGCAGGCGGGCGGTTATGCGGCCGCCGCTTATAGTGTGGCCGCCCCCGGCGCGCGCGTCTTGGCGCTGCGGCCGCAGGCGACGCTTGATCCGACCACGGCAGGCTGGGACAATCGGTTCATCGCGCAGCGGCGGCTGAACTTTACCGATCGCTATGGCTATGCCCCCGATATGGTCGACGCGTCCAAGCAGACCTATATCGTGTTCAACCCGCAGCAGCGCTTTGATGCGATGCATGCGGCGCTGTTCACCAAGCCTAACGTCACCATGCTGCGTGTGATGGGGCTGAATGGGCGCCTTGATGTGATGTTCGACACGCTGGGCGGGCTGGACGATATGATCCGTGCCGCAATGGCAGGAGAGCTGACACCCCAGCGGTTTATTCAGGCCTTGGCCGCGCGTAAAACCTTTGCCCCCTATCTGCGCAATCTGGTCCGCCGGGCGCGCGATTCGGGCCATGCGCGGTTAGCAGCCGTCGTCTGCCGCACCGTCTTGGACGATGGTCATGACGCTTTTTTCATCAGACAGTTGCAAGACATGGGCGAGCCGCTGCCTGAAGCCTACCAAAAAGACGCCGTGCGGGCCTAAACGGGGCAGCTATAGCGGGCCAAAGATCTGGTCAGGGGCGGGCCTTGGGTGTATGCCCGCCCTATGCCTGACCAAAAAATCACAGACCTGACCCTGCGCCGCCCAGACGACTGGCACCTGCACCTGCGTGATGGTGCGATGTTGCAAGCCGTGTTGCCGGAAACGACGCGGCATTTTGCCCGCGCCATCATCATGCCAAATCTGGTGCCGCCTGTCGTTACAGGCGATCAGGCGCGCGCTTACCGCGACCGCATTTTAGCCGCCCGGCCTGCGGGCAGCGATTTTGTGCCGCTGATGACGCTTTACCTGACCGAAGAGACTGACCCGGACGACGTCGCCGCCGCCCACGCGGCCGGTTTGATCGCCGCGGTGAAGCTTTATCCGGCTGGCGCGACCACGAACTCTGCCAGCGGCGTGCAGGATTTCGACAAAGTGCGCCCGGTGCTGGACCGTATGGCCGAAATCGGCCTGCCCCTGTGTGTGCACGGCGAAGTCACGGATAGTAGCATCGATATCTTCGACCGCGAGGCGACGTTTATCGACCGCATCCTTAAGCCGATGCGCAAGAAGAACCCCGACCTGCGCATCGTGATGGAGCATGTCACGACGCAGGACGCGGTGGACTACGTGCGCGATACGGCCAAGAACCTGGCCGCGACGATCACGACCCACCACCTGATCATCAACCGCAACCACATCCTTGCGGGCGGGATCAAACCGCATTTCTATTGCCTGCCCGTGGCGAAACGCGAAACCCACCGCATTGCGCTGGTGCAGGCGGCCGTGTCTGGCGACAAACGCTTTTTCCTTGGCACGGATTCCGCCCCGCATACCGACGCGGGCAAATTGCAAGCTTGCGGTTGCGCCGGGATCTTTACCGCGCCCAACACAATGTCCTGCTTGGCAGAGGTGTTCGAAGCCGCAGGCGCGCTGCGCCAACTCGAAGCCTTCACCTCTTTGAACGGTCCCGCGTTTTACCGCATGGCCCCGAACGAGGGCACGATCCGCTTGGTCAAAGGCGATCCCGTGTCCTACCCCGCCCAGATCGACACGGCAGATGGCCCCGTCACTGTCTTTGATCCCGGCTTCCCCCTGCATTGGCGCGTGACCTGAAGACTATTCACTGACGTCTTCGCGCCCCAAAACTTTTCGCCCCCACCGAACAAAAGGTTTTCGACATGATCCCCACCGGCTTTCCCGCAAAAGACGAAATCGCCCGCCTGACCGCTGGCATGTTGCTGGAAATCGGGGCTGTCGATTTCAACACCAAGACGCCCTTTACCCATGCCAGCGGCAAGCAGGCCCCGACCTACGTCGATTGCCGCAAGCTGATTTCCTACCCCCGCATCCGCGCCACACTGATGGATTTCCTATCCGTCACCATCATGCGCGAAGTGGGTTTTGAGGCATTCGACAACATCGCCGGCGGCGAGACGGCAGGCATCCCTTTTGCCGCCATGGTCGCCGAACGCCTTGCCCTGCCGATGACCTATGTGCGCAAAAAGCCCAAAGGCTACGGCCGCAATGCCCGCATTGAGGGCGTGATGACCGAAGGCCAGCGCGTTTTGCTGGTCGAGGATCTGACCACCGATGGCGGCTCTAAACTGTCCTTCGTCGATGCGATCCGCGACACCGGGGCCACCTGCTCTGCCACCGCCGTGATCTTTTTCTACGGTATCTTTGAGGGCGTAGAAGAGCGTCTATCGGACCACGGCGTGCAGCTTTTGCACCTGTGCACGTGGTGGGATGTGCTCGAAGTCGCCCGCGCGCGCGGCAGCTTTGACAAGGAAACCTTGGACACGGTTGAAGCCTATTTGCGCAACCCGGCGGGTTGGGCCCCCGGCGTGATGGTCTAAGCAATCCAAGCGAAAATTCGCTTAGCAATTTAAAAGTTTCCGGCGCGTGGCCCCTTGTATTGTGGCCGCGCGCTAGCCGCACAGCACATCTTGTGCTAAGGTGCTTGGGGCGGACTTCTCCACAAAAATATACAATTTGGGTCCGGCGGCGGGCTGGTCTATGACCAGTGAACGCGTGCGGGGGCATCGCGGACATGTAAATGGGGACAGGGATCAGATGAACGAGATCAGCACTTTTAACGCGACCGGCACGAACGAGGCCACCGTGGACGCCATGCCCCATTCGATCGAGGCAGAGCAGCAGCTGCTGGGCGCGATTCTGACGAACAACGATATTTTCGACCGCATCGCCTCTGTCGTCGGCCCGCAGCATTTCTATGACCCCGTCCATGCGCGCATCTTTGACTGCGCCGCCGCGCGGCTTGCCAAGAACGCGCTGGCCAGCCCCGTCACGCTGAAATCCTACATGGAAGACGACGAGGGCCTGGCCGAACTTGGCGGCGGTGCCTACCTCGTGCGCCTTGCCGCCAGCGCGACCTCTGCTTTCGCCGCGCGGGACTACGCGCAGATGATCTATGATCTGGCGATCCGGCGGCAGCTTATTCAGGTCGGGCAAAGTATCTCGGCCAAGGCGTCAAAGGTCGATGTCTCGTCCGAACCCAAGGACCAAATTGTCGAGGCCGAACAGGCGCTTTACGCTCTTGCCGAAAGCGGCACAGCAGAAAGCGGCTTTCAGTCCTTCCTGCGCGCCGTCACCGACGCCGTGAACGTCGCCAACGCTGCCTATCAGCGCGATGGCGGCTTGGCGGGTGTCTCTACCGGTTTGATCGACTTGGATAAAAAGCTCGGCGGCCTGCACAAGTCCGACCTTTTGATCCTCGCGGGTCGTCCGTCGATGGGTAAAACCTCGCTCGCGACCAACATCGCCTACAACATCGCGAAGGCATATAAAAAAGGCATTCTACATGACGGCACCGAAGGCGCAGTCAACGGCGGCGTCGTCGGTTTCTACAGCCTCGAGATGTCGGCAGAACAGCTGGCCGCGCGTATCCTGTCAGAGGCGGCAGAGGTGCCGTCCGAACAAATCCGCCGCGGCGACATGACAGAGGTCGAATTCCGCCGCTTTGTCGATGCCGCCAAACAGCTGGAATCCTGCCCGCTGTTCATCGACGACACGCCCGCCTTGCCAATCTCTCAGCTGGCCGCCCGTGCGCGGCGGCTCAAGCGGACGCAAGGCCTCGACGTGCTGGTCGTCGACTACCTTCAGCTGGTGCGTGGCACGGGTCGGTCGGAAAACCGGGTGAACGAAATCTCGGAAATCACGATGGGCCTGAAAGCGATTGCCAAGGAATTGCAGATCCCCGTGATCGCCTTGTCCCAGCTGTCGCGTCAGGTGGAAAACCGCGAAGATAAACGCCCGCAGCTGTCTGACCTGCGCGAATCCGGCTCGATCGAGCAGGACGCCGACGTCGTGATGTTCGTGTTCCGCGAGGAATACTACAAGGAACGCGAAAAGCCCGGCGATCACGAGATGGACAAAATCTCGATCTGGCAAGAAGAGATGGAACGCCTGCGCGGCAAGGCCGAAGTCGTGATCGGCAAGCAGCGTCATGGCCCCATCGGCACAGTGGAACTGTCGTTCGAGGGTCGCTTCACCCGCTTCGGCAACCTTGTGAAGCCATGGCAGCAAGACGGCGGCGGCGGCGATGTCGGGTTTTAACACCCAATAGTAAGAGCCGTCTCTTTACAGGGCAGCGCTGCATCTGACGCCCCCCCTTCTTCTGGTCATAAATACCTTGCGGAGGTGTGGAGGCGCAAAGCCTCCACGCGGCCCGGCACGGGCCGCCCACGGCCCTGTCATTTGCAACCCCCGCCGGCGGCCCTATCTTGGTTCAAACCGCCGAAAGGGCCGCCATGACCGACGACACCCACCTGACCCGCACGCAGGCCCGCAATATCCGCAATGCCCGCGACCTAGAGGATCATGTCAGCTGGCTCGACAGCATCACCGGCACTGCGCTTGGCGTGCTGGCCGTGGCCTCTGGCATTTATACCTACCTTGGCGTGTCGTCCCTGCTGGATGACAACGGTGCGCTCTCTGTCTTTGCGGCGCTGGCCTATTCCGTCGCTGTCTCCGTCGGCATCTTCGTCTTCTGGTCCTATATGATGCGGCTTGTCCCCGCCGTGCGCACCGCAGGCGCGCGCATCGGCCTTGGCCTGTCGATGATCCTGGGCAGCCTTGCCATCGTCGCCATGTCGTCTTGGCTGAACGCCGCAGCCCTTGCCGGGGCTGCCGCTGTGGAACAGCACCTTGCGACAACCGTGCAGCAATACCAGACCGCGCTGGAACGCAGCGACGAGATTACCCAGTCAGCCCAATCGCTGGCCCGTGACGTCGCCCGCGTGCGGCAATCCTTCGATGACCTGAGCGAGCAAGAGGCCACCGGTCAGCTCTCTGGCTTTGCGGGCCAAGGTGCGGTCTTCCGCCTGCTGCGGCAAAAATCCGACGAACTTGCCGCGCTCGAGGCGCAGATCACCGCCCAGCAGCCCCTCGTCGAACAAGCCTTCGCGGAAGGCAACGCCAGCCTGTCGCGCATGCGCGCCCTGACCGTCGAGCAGGGCCCGGTGGAAGCCCGCTCTGTCCCCTTCTCTGAAGAGGCCGTGCGCCTTGCCAATGTGATCACCCAGCTGCGCCAGCTTTCTGTCGCGCCCTTGGTGAACCGCGCGGCGACTGACCTGACTGACGCCGTCGTGCTCCCCAGCCTTGACGGCTCCGACAGCGATACGCGCGCGGGCCAGCAAGCGACCATTGATTCGGTGCTGTCGGTCCTGCAACAACGCGCGCAAACCTTGCAGGCGGCGGCCCAAGACGTGCTATCGATGACACCGCCGCAGGAAATCAGCTACACACCGATCAGCGCGGCCGACGCGGTGATCCTTTACGCGGGCAATTTCATCCCCAGCTGGGCCGGCGCGATCGCGATTGACCTGCTGCCTGCTGTGCTGGTGCTCATCCTTGCGGTTACCCAAGCCGCCATCCGCACAGGCCGCGATGGCACCGCGGTCGAGGATTCGATGACCCTGTCAGAGCTGCGCGCCGCGATCACCGCGATCCGCGATATGGACACATCACTGGCGCGGTCAGAGCCTCGGACCCCGCCCGTGCCTCTCTCTGATGCGCCCGTCGGCACCCCGAAACCCGCCGCCCCAGACAACGCAACCACAGACGACACAACCACCTCATGACCGACATGCCCCCGCCGCTGCCCCATACAGCCAAAGAGCAGGCCCAAGCCGCGCCAAAATGGCCCGCCAGCCGTATGCTGCGCTGGATATTCGGCTTGCAACTGGTCTTCGCTGCGGTCCTGCTGGGCTCGGACATGCTGCGGGTGCTGCCGCAGCTCGCCTTCCCCTCCAGCGCGCCCGACATCACCCAGCCCCTTGGCCCCGGCGATCAAACCCGGCGCTATGACCCGGCACAAATCGACCCGCGCCCGGCCCGTCCCGGCTCGCGCCCGATTCCCACGACGACAGACATGCCGTCACGCCTGGAATTTATAGACGCCGTCTGGGACGGCCAGCCCGTCATCACTCTGACCGGCCAAATCGCCCCCGGCGACGCGGCCCGCTTTGCCGACTTTCTGACCACCGTCGACCCCGCCCCCACGCAGGCCTTCCTCAACTCCCCCGGTGGCTCGGTCCAAGACGCCCTCACCATGGGCCGCCAAATCCGCAACCTTGGCATCGGGGCGCGCATGACCGCCACCGACATCTGCCTCTCCGCCTGCCCCTACTTGCTCGCCGCAGGCACAACCCGCACCGTCGAGGACGGCGCGCTTGTCGGTGTGCACCAACACTATTTTGGCAAAAACACCGCCCTGCCCGCCTTTATGGCGGTTGAAGACATCCAACGCGGCCAGGGCGAGGTGATGGAATACCTGTCCGATATGGACATCGACCCGCTGATCATGCGCCACGCGCTTCTCACCCCGCCCGACGAAATCTACCTGCTTACCCCGGATGAAATGCAGACTTACAACCTGACCACTCCTGACTAATCGCAGCCCCCATCATCTTGCCACAAATACTCCCGCCGGAGGCATACGGCCTCCACCCCATCCGCCTTACTGATCGCCCCATTCCTCCCTTTTTCCCCAAATACTCCCGCCGGAGGCACACGCCCCCGCGAAAAACACGAAATCCCGCCTCTTGCCGCCGCACCCCTGTCCTGTCAAAAGATGCCGCATGAGCACTGGACACCTGACAATCGACCTTGCGGCCCTTGCCGCGAACTGGCGCAGCCTGAATGCATTGACGTCGTGCGAAACCGCCGCCGTCATCAAGGCGGACGCTTACGGCCTTGGCGCGGACCGCGTCGCCAAGGCGCTGGCCAAGCAAGGCGTACGCACCTTCTATGTGGCCATGGCCGAAGAAGGGGCCGCCGTGCGCGCCGCTGTTGGCGACAAGGCGCAGATCCGGGTGCTGACCGGGCACATGCGCGGCGACACCGATATGATCGCCGACCTGAACCTGACGCCAATTCTGAACACCATCGACCAGATCAACCGCCATTTCGAAGCGCTGCCAGATCATTCCTTCGGCCTGCAACTGGACACCGGAATGAATCGCCTTGGTCTGGAATGGGACGACTGGGCCGCCGTGGCAGAGGCCGCGCTGCGCCGCAAACCCGTTGTCGTCATGTCGCATCTGGCCTGCGCGGACGAGCCTGATCACCCGATGAACCCATACCAGCTGGATATTTTCCACCAAATGACCGACGGGATCACCACGCCGCGCAGCCTTGCTGCGACGGGCGGGATCCTGCTGGGGCCGGACTATCACTTTGATGAATGCCGCCCCGGCATCGGCCTTTACGGCGGCCTGCCGTTCGAGGATGCCCGCCCCGTCGTGCGCCTTGATCTGCCCGTCATCCAGCTGCGCGACCTAACCGCGGGCGAAGTCGTCGGCTACGGCAATTCGTGGCAAGCGGAACGCCCGACGCGCCTTGCGACCATCGCTGCGGGGTATGCCGACGGCTTGCTGCGCTCCTTGTCGCGCGGTGCAATGCTGTATCACGGCGACACGCCCTGCCCGCTGGTGGGCCGCGTGTCGATGGATTTGATCACGGTAGACGTGACCGATCTGAACGAGGATCCCGCCGCGCTGGCCTTTATCTGTGACGCGCAACCGGTGGACAGCTTAGCGCAAAGTGCGGGCACGATCGGCTATGAAATGTTGACCAGCCTTAGCCCGCGTTATTCGCGCCGCTACGTCGGCTAGGGCTGCCGCGATTCGGTGATTCCATCGCGTTATGGCTGACCTGATCGGCGGTATGCCGCAATTCTGCCATCTTATTGCCACAGTTCACGAAAAACTGCGGAAAAGCTGAACCTTAGATTGTTGCCGCTCAGCCGGACTTGCCTGCTGGCACAATCCGCAAAACAACAAGATCTCGCTCTATAGGCGAAAATGCGGCGCTCACATCGCCGCAAAGGACGGTCGCGTCGCCCGTCCGCCAGCCTCTCGTTTCCGCAGTGGAAACAATGGTGTGGACTGGCCGGAGCCAAAGCAGTGGACCTGCTTTGCAAATAGCCTATACTCCGAGTCCTGCGGAAGCCGAATTTGGTGACTTGACGGCTGGGTTTGGAACGATTCAGCTATGCCTATGATCCGCCCCGGCTTTCTTTCCTCAGCAGACCGCCTCGAGCTTGAGGCTTGCGTGCGTTGCCAGCGCGAGGACCACGGCATTGCCCGCCGGGCAAATGCGATCCTGCTGCTCGACGACGGGGAAAGCTGTGCTCGGATCGCAAAGTTTCTCTACTTGGACGACGATACCATCCGGGGCTGGCATAAAACCTTTCTGCAAGATGGTTGGGATGCGCTTGCTTTCGACGGCTGGAAAGGCGGTCAGTCCCGTATGACACAGGCACAGGAGGTTGCTTTATGCGCCTGGCTGGAAGCACGCTTCTGTCGCTCGACGGTCGAGATCAGGGCCCATGTCGCAGCTGAGTGCGGTCTGAACTATTCCCATTCTGGCTGCATCAAACTTCTGGCCCGACTGGGCTTTGAATACCGCAAGCCCAAGTCCCTGCCGCGCGTGGCATCAGCGGAAAAGCAGGCCGCTTTTATCGCATTATACGACCGCCTGATGCGTGAGTTACCAGCGGATGAAGCCGTCTACTTCGCCGATGCGGTGCATCCGGAATACCAGACCAAGCCTGCGTTTGGCTGGGTGAAAGTAGGATCAAATCCAGCGGTTCTCAGCACGGCAGGGCGCGGTCGTGTGAATATTCATGGGGCTGTGAACCTTGAAACCTTCGATGCACCCTTTGTCGAGCCCACAACCGTTGATGGCGTCAGTGCAGCACAGCTTCTGACCAAGATCGAAGTGCGCAACCCTGACAAGCGCATCATTCATGTCATCTGGGACAACGCGGCCTACCACAAAGGGCCCGATGTCAGAGCCTTCCTCGCCAGGGCAGCTTGCCGTATCCATCTGATCCAGCTGCCGCCTTACTGCCCTCATCTCAATCCCATTGAGCGGCTTTGGGCCGTCTTGCATCAATACGTTACCCACAATCGCTACTACCCAAGTCAAAAGCAGTTCGCCGACGCCATCCTTGCATTCATGCGTGAAACCATCCCGCAGGAATGGACGAAGTTCCGCGACAAGGTCTCAGACAACTTCCGCGTCATAACCTACGAAAACTTTCGGGTTTTGAAGTAGTGGCGGTATAACTTTCAAATTATAGATTTATTCATGCTTATGCGACGGGACGGCGGCTTATGACCACTACTTTGCGCGACGTTGTGCGGCTGATGCACAGCCTCGCTCTTTTCACCGTGTCGTTCTTTGCGTTTTGCGCCATTTTCTACACCGTACTCTGCGCCCTTGGCGTCGCCGGCTGGCTGCAAATAGACGCGACGCTTGGCGGCGTGGCATATCCCAATGCAGGCCCGTGGATCCAAGGCGCGCTAACTGCGATTTTGGGCGCAATGGCGTTCTTCCTGCCCACCCATATGCGCATGATGAAGTTAGAAACCAGCCACCGCAATTTTCACATCAGTATGGATGACGTCGCGCGCGCCTATCACGATGTCCACGCCGCCGACCGCGCGGGGGTATTCACGCTTAGCTCTGAATTTGATGCCGTACGCGAACGCCTTGCCTATCTGCGCGACCACCCTGACCTGCCGCAGCTTGAGGCCGGCGTCATGGAAGTCGCTGCGCAAATGAGCGTGCAAAGCCGTCATCTGGCCGAAGTGTATTCCGCCGAACGTGTCGCCCGCGCCAAAGCGTTTCTGCGCCAGCGCCAGCAGGCCGCAGAAGAGCAGCAAGAGCGGATCATGGAAGCCCTGCACATCTGCGAACAGATCCGCACGTGGTCCGAACAGGTCGAGATTGAGGAAGCCCGCGTCGCCAGCCAGCTCACCTATCTGGACGACCGCCTGCAAAGCACCCTGCCCCTGCTTGGCTACGCGCTGGAACATGACGAATCGCTTGATGCCGCCGTGCTTCAGGCAGAGGTCGAGCGCCGCGCGCAGCGCAGCGCCGGCGGGACCAATATCGTGTCCCTGCCGCAAAAGCCGGCTGCCGAATGACCGTGCCCGTCTGGCTGCGCGGCCTTAATCTGGCGCTGCTGATCCTGTTCCCGCTGTCATGGTTCGCGCCGCTGTTGCGCGCGGGCCTGCTGCCGCTGTTCGGCCTGTCCGACATCAGCGTCGTCTCTGGCCTGCAAAGCCTGTGGCCTAGCGATCCGCTGCTGGCTTTACTCGTGACCGCGCTAGCCCTATTCGCGCCCATGCTCAAAACCATCGGGCTGGCGCTGATGCACCATGATTTACTTAGCCCGCGCCTGCTGCCTGCGCTGGCCTGGGCTGGCAAACTGGCGATGGCGGATGTGTTTTTGATTGCTCTGTACGTGGTGATCATCAAGGGCGCGGGCATCGGACGGGTCGAAACCGCATGGGGCCTATGGCTGTTCACCGGATGCATCCTTGCGTCCATCATGGTGTCCGGCCTAACGCAGCGCTTTATATCCAAGCACTGACCCGCGCGGCCCCCGTTGCAACTGCTGCAATTCCGGTCCAAAAGGTGAACATGGCCAAAGATCTTGCATTCACCTGTTCCGCCTGCGGCGCGTCGACCAGTAAGTGGTCCGGCAAATGCGAAGCCTGCGGCGCATGGAACACCATTCACGAGGATACCGGCCTTGCCGCCGGTCCCAAGAAAACCTCCATCGGCGGGCGGCGGGGCAAAACGCTCAAGCTGACCGACCTTGCCACGCAAGAGGCCGCACCGCCCCGCACCCTTGCGGGCGTGGACGAGCTGGACCGCGTGCTGGGCGGCGGCTTGGTCAAGGCGTCTGCCCTGCTGGTCGGCGGCGATCCAGGGATCGGCAAATCGACCCTTATGCTGCAGGCCGCCGCCCGCTTTGCGCGCAATGGGCTTAAGGTCATCTATGTCTCTGGCGAGGAATCGAACGCGCAAGTCCAGATGCGCGCACAGCGGCTGGGTTTAGAGAAAAGCCCCGTCATGCTCGCCTCTGACACCAATCTGCGCGACATCCTGACCACGCTAGAGGCGGAAAAAGCCGATCTGACGATCATCGATTCGATTCAGACGATGTGGGCGGACCATGTCGATTCGGCCCCCGGGTCCGTCAGCCAAGTCCGCACCTGCGCGCACGAGCTGACGACCTTTGCCAAAACCCACGGGATGTCGGTCATCATGGTCGGCCACGTCACGAAAGAAGGTGCCATCGCGGGCCCCCGCGTGGTCGAACATATGGTCGACACCGTGCTGTATTTCGAAGGCGAGCGCGGCCACCAGTTCCGCATCCTGCGCAGCGTGAAAAACCGCTTTGGCCCCGCAGACGAGATTGGCGTGTTCGAGATGACAGGCAAGGGTCTGGCAGAGGTGCGCAACCCCTCTGCCCTGTTCCTGTCCGAACGCGGCGAGCCTGCGCCGGGATCGGTCGTTTTCGCAGGGATCGAGGGTACGCGCCCCGTCTTGTGCGAAATTCAGGCGCTGGTCGCGCCCAGCCCCCACAGCCAGCCCCGCCGGTCGGTTGTTGGCTGGGACGGCGGGCGTTTGGCGATGATTATGGCTGTGTTGGAATCGCGCTGCGGCGTGCCGTTCACGGGGCTTGATGTCTATCTGAACGTCGCGGGCGGCCTGCGGATCAGCGAACCTGCCGCCGATCTCGCGGTCGCCGCCGCCCTTGTCAGTGCCCGAGAAGACGCAGCTTTACCCAAAGAAGCCGTTATTTTTGGGGAAATTAGCCTGTCTGGTGCGCTCCGTCCCGTCATTCAGACGGAAAATAGATTGAAAGAGGCGCAAAAACTTGGTTTTACCTCGGCGATCATGCCGCGGCTTCCGAAAGGGACCGGGGCTGCCGGACTAGAGCTGCGTGAAATGCAGGATCTGGCTGGTTTCGTAGAACAGGTCTTTGGCGCACGCCAAGGCTGACCCCGGGGGGACATCCATTGGAAGGTTTCACAATCATCGACGCCGTTGTCGCTGGTATTATCGTGATTTCAGCGCTGCTGGCATATAGCCGCGGTCTGATGCGCGAAGCTATGGCGATCGCAGGTTGGATCGGTGCCACGGTTCTGGCGTTCATTTTTGCGCCGCAGGTGCAGCCGCTGGTCAAACAGATCCCGGGGCTGGACAGCTTTATCGGTGACAGCTGCGAATTGTCGATCATCGCGGCCTTTGCCGCCGTGTTCGCCGTGGCGCTGGTCGTCGTGTCGATCTTTACGCCGCTGTTTTCCAGCGTCGTTCAGCGCTCTGCCCTGAACGGGCTGGACCAAGCTGCGGGCTTTTTGTTCGGTGTGTTCCGGGGCGTGCTGCTAGTGGCGGTTGCGTTCTTTGTCTACCAGACTGTGCTGTCCAGCCAGAACGTCGCCATGGTGGACAACAGCCGCTCTGCTGTTGTGTTCAGCAACATCACTGGCAAGATCGCAGAGCGCGACCCAGAAGCCACGCTGTCTTGGGTTACCGCCCAGTATCAGCAGTTGGTTGGTGAATGCGGCGCGCCGGCAGAATAATCCGGCACACCCTTTAGCTTACGATGCGGCGGGTCCTGTAACGGGGTCCGCCGTTTGTGTTTCAACCTCTTCGGCATGATGGACTTCATCCGCTGCGCCAAGGAAGTTGCTAACGATCTCCATCCCCTCGACGTTGTCGGCGACAACCTTGAACACCACAAGGAACGGCACGGCGACCAGCGCGCCGGCGATGCCCCACAGCCACCCCCACAGCACCACCGTCAGGAACACGGCGACGGTGTTCAATTCCAGCTTGCGGCCCAGCAGCGTGGGGGTGACAAAGTTGCCTTCAATCGTCGTCAGGGTCAGATAGGCGGCGGGGATCAGCAGGGCATAACCAAAGCTGTCGAAGGTGATGATCGACAAGGCCCCGACCATCAAGACGCCAGTGATCGCACCCAAATAGGGCAAGAAGTTCAGCAAGAACGCCGCGATTCCCCAAATATAGGCATAGGGCATGCCCAGCAGCGTCAGCGCCGATCCCACGCAGATCCCAAGACCTGCGTTAATCAGGGCGATGGTCAGCAGATAGTGGGACACCCGCCGCTCAATGTCGTAAACCATGGTCAGGGCGCGTTTCTTGCCGCTCATAGTCTGGAACGACTGCACCAGCTTGATGTAAAACATATTGCCCGACGACAGCAGGAACACCGCCAGCACCAGCGCCACAGCCGTGGTCGCACCGATGGTGCTGATCACATCCATTGCGCTGTCGATCAAGGTCGGCTGCTTGACGACAACCTCTTGCACTGCGGGGTCCGTGCCAGCCATGCTCGCCACATCCTCACCGGCCTGACGCACATGTTCAAGCTGCCGGAAGACGCCGCTGAGCTTGGTTTGCAGTTCGTCCCCCATCGTGCCGGCCGTATCCATCCAGCCAACAATCGTGCCCGATGCAAAGTAAATGACAGCGCCAACGGCCACTGCAATCATGCCAATCAGAACAACCGCCGAGGCCCAATGCGGAATGCCGATCCGCGCCAACCCGCGCGACAGCGGTGACAGGGTCAGGGCGATCAAAAAGCCCAATAGGATCGGCAACAGCAGATCCTTGGCAAAATAGCAGGTCACAAACACCGCGATCAAAAGGATCACGTTTAGGCTGCGACGGATCGCTTCAAGGTGGGTTGCGCGTTTCATCAATGCCCTGAGGTTGGTTTTAAAATGCGGCAAAACGCGCCGGGTGATTTACTTGTTATACCTGCTTTAACGCGGCATCGCGACGCAGGTTCCGTCCCTGCCACAGATCATGCCAAACAGCCCAATGCGCCGCCGCATCGCCGCGCTGCGGCAATTAAATGCGTCCGCACACCCCGACGTGTGTATCAGTCTCGTGACACGGCCCCGCTTACGCGTTAAGACCCCCGCAACTTCCCCGGATTCGGAGCTGCCCCGTGCCAGAAGCGACCTCCCCGCGCGACACCACCTTGGCGAAGGATTTGCCAAGCCATCCCTTTGATATTGATGCGGACAGCGACAAGCTGCGCGAAGAATGCGGGGTCTTTGGCGTCGTCGGCGTGACAGAGGCCAGCAACTTCATCGCGCTTGGCCTGCACGCGCTGCAACATCGCGGCCAAGAGGCTGGCGGCATCGTCACCTACGACGAGACGAGCGGCTTTAATCAGGCCCGCCGCATGGGCCTTGTCCGCGATAACTTTACCAGCGCTGACATGATGGCCATGCTGCCCGGCGAAGTCGGGATCGGCCACGTCCGGTATTCCACCGCCGGACACAAGGGTCAGACGGCGATCCGCGACGTGCAACCCTTCTTTGGCGAATTTTCCATGGGCGGGGCTGCGATTGCCCACAACGGCAACATCACCAACGCCGTCGCCCTGCGCAAAGAACTGATCGAGCGCGGCTCGATCTTTCAAAGCTCGTCCGATTCCGAGTGCATCATCCACCTGATGGCCCGGTCCATGGGCCGCACCATCCCCGACCGCATGGAAGAAGCCCTGCGCAAGGTCGAAGGCGCGTTTTCCGTTGTCGCCATGACCCGGTCCAAGCTGATCGGCTGCCGTGACCCGCTGGGCGTGCGCCCATTGGTGCTGGGCAAACTGGGCGATGGCTGGGTGCTGGCGTCGGAAACCTGCGCGCTTGATATCGTGGGTGCCGACTTGATCCGCGAAATCGAACCGGGCGAAATGGTCGTGATCAGCGCGGAAACCGGCGTGCAGTCGCATTTCCCCTTCCGCCGGGCCAAATCGCGGTTCTGCATCTTTGAACACGTGTATTTCAGCCGCCCAGACAGCATCCTTGGCGGCCGGTCCGTCTATGAAACCCGCGAAGCGATTGGCCGCGAGTTGGCGAAAGAATCGCCCGTCGATGCCGATCTGGTCTGCCCCGTCCCTGACAGCGGGACCCCTGCGGCCATCGGCTTTTCGCTGGAATCGGGCATTCCCTATGCGATGGGGATCATCCGCAACCAGTACATGGGCCGGACATTTATCGAGCCGTCAGAGCAGATCCGCAACATGGGTGTGCGTCTAAAGCTGAACGTCAACCGCGCCCTGATCCGCGGCAAGCGCGTGATCCTTGTGGACGACAGCGTTGTGCGCGGCACCACCAGCCAAAAGATCAAGGAAATGATCCTAGAAGCTGGCGCCGCAGAGGTGCACTTCCGCATCGCGTCCCCGCCGACGCAGTGGCCGTGTTTCTATGGCGTCGATACGCCAGAGCGTGAAAAGCTGCTGGCCGCCCGTATGACAGAGGATGAGATGCGCGATCATTTGGGCGTCGACTCGCTCAAGTTCATCTCGATTGACGGTTTGTACCGCGCGGTTGGCCAATCTGGCGGCCGCGACGCCAAGTCGCCGCAGTATTGCGATGCGTGCTTCACGGGTGAATATCCCATCACCCCGACCGATATGATCGAACGCGGCTTCAAGACAAAGGTTGCGGCCGAGTAAACGCGGCAAACACATTTGCGTCAGGCGCGGCAGCATCGGCTAAGCCTTGCCAACCGGACCTGCGCCGCTGGCGGACAATCGCACAACAAAGGGCTGCCTTCGGGCGGCCCTTTTCATTTGCCGCTGCACATCGCATCGCTGCCGCTTCACTGCAGGATACGCAATGTTATGACTACTACGACCGACGTCGGCCAAATGGCCAAAAGCAAGGCGCAGCTTCAGCTTGATAGCATCGCCGTCATTGGCCTGTTCACGGGCCCGCAAGGCGACAGTGCCTTGCTGCGGATGCGCGATGGCGCGATCCAAAAAGTCGCGGCAGGCGACAAGGCCGCCGGGCTGACGGTATTGGCCATCGATGATGCTGCAGTCACCCTGCGCGACAACCGGGGTCAGACCTTTCGACTTGGCCTGCCCGGCGACGCCTGACGCCACTTTACAGACCGCGCGCCTTGCGGCACATACGCCGACATGACTGATAAAATTGCCCTGATCACTGGTGCGTCGCGTGGCCTTGGGGCCGCGATCGCCAAGGCGCTTGCGCCCGAATATCACATCGTCGCCGTCGCCCGCACCGTCGGCGCGCTGGAAGAGCTTGACGACGCCATTCAGGCCAAAGGCGGCCAAGCGACGCTGGCCCCGATGGACGTCACGACGGACGCTGCCATGCAGCAGCTGTGCCGCGGCATCCATGACCGCTGGGGCAAGGTTGATCTGTGGGTGCATACCGCAATCCACGCCGCCCCGCTGTCCCCTGCTAGCCACATCGGCCCTAAGGATTTCGCGTCATCCATGGACGTGAACGTCACCGCCACGCAGCGGCTGATGTCCTATGTTGCGCCTTTGCTGGGCACCAATGGCCGGGCCGTGTTCTGCGACGATACGGTCGCGGGCACGAAATTCCACGGCACCTATGGCGCGACCAAAGCCGCGCAAATGGCGCTGGTCCGGTCTTGGGCTGCGGAAACGGTGCAGACGGGTCCGCAGGTCGCGATCATCGCGCCAGCGCCCATGCCCACCGCCCTGCGCGCCCGCTTTTTCCCAGGCGAAGATCGCAGCGCTCTGGCGACACCAGAGTCCGAGGCCGCGCGCCTGCTGGATCAGATCAAAGCCTGATTCCCCAAAGCCACAAACGATGGCTAAAAGACTGACCCGCCCCTGCCACGCCTTGTGACCGGGGCGCGTCTCTCATACCCTATCAGCACCAGTGAACCGGGGCCCTCATGCGGATTTTGATTACCAACGACGACGGCATCAACGCACCCGGCCTTGTCGTGCTTGACGCGCTGGCCCGCGATTTGGCTGGCCCGCAGGGCGAGGTTTGGACCGTCGCCCCCGCGTTCGAACAATCCGGCGTCGGCCACTGCATCAGCTATACCCATCCCACGATGATTTCCGAATTCGGCCCGCGCCGTTTTGCTGCCGAAGGCACGCCAGCCGATTGCGTGATGGCGGGGATCTATGACGTGATGAAGGACAGCCCCCCCGACCTGATCCTGTCCGGCGTAAACCGGGGCAATAACGCTGCCGAAAACGTGCTGTATTCCGGCACCATCGGTGCCGCGATGGAAGGCGCGCTGCAAGGCGTGCGGTCAATCGCCCTGTCGCAATTCTATGGCCCCCGTAACGTCAAACTAGACGACCCATTCGAAGCCGCCTCAGCTGGCGGCGCCGTGCTGCGGCAGTTGATGGATGATGCGTTTTGGGACAACGAAGACTACCCGCTGTTTTATAACATCAACTTCCCCCCCATCCCCGCCGCCGACGTGAAAGGCATGCGCCTCACCCGCCAAGGCCTGCGCCGCGGCGTGCACCACAAGGTCGAGGCGCAGGTGTCCCCCTCTGGCCGCCGTTTTCTGTGGGTGCGCGGCGGTGATCAACAGGTCCGCACGGCGGATGGCACGGATGCGGCAGCAAACTTGGACGACTACGTCTCTGTCACGCCGCTGCGCGCTGATCTGACGGCACATGATGCGTTTGACAGGCTGACCGCGCAGTTTTATGGCAAGCTCGGGTGACGGACGCACAGACCAAAATGCAGTTTCTTTTTGCCTTGCGCAGCAAGGGCGTCACCGACTCGCGTGTCCTGCACGCCATGGAAAAAATCGACCGCGCCGCGTTTGTGCGCGGCCTGTTTGCCGAACGCGCGTATGAAGATATGCCGCTGCCCATCCCCTGCGGCCAAACCATCAGCCAGCCCTCTGTGGTTGGTCTGATGACGCAGGCGCTGGATGTGCAGCCGCGCCATAAGGTTTTGGAAATCGGCACCGGGTCCGGCTATCAGGCCGCGATCCTAAGCCAGCTGGCACGCCGCGTCTATTCCATCGACCGCTTCAAGCGTTTGGTGACAGAGGCCCAGTCCGTTTTCGACGCTCTTGGCATCGCCAATATCACCGCCATGACCGCCGACGGCAGCTATGGTCTGGCCGAACAGGCCCCCTTTGACCGCATCCTGCTGACCGCCGCGGCCGAAGACCCGCCCAGCCCGCTACTTGCACAGCTCCGCGTGGGCGGCATCATGGTGCTGCCCGTCGGCCAATCCGATACCGTTCAAAGCCTGATCCGCGTCACACGCCTTGAAAAAGGCTTTGACTACGAGGAATTGCGCCCAGTCCGGTTTGTCCCCTTGATCGAAGGGTTGGGTCAGGACTAGAACCTTTGAAACGCCTCAGATAAGGGGCAAATGGCCCCAACGCGCGGGCAAGTTACGACAGGACACTGCAGCCATGACATACACTTCCACTTTCGGATTGCGCCGCATTGCCTTTGCAACCTCTGCGCTGGCCATTTTGACCGCCTGCGACACCGCGCTGCCGGATCTGGATTTTCGCGACCGGGCCGGCGGTTTTGACACCTCGCCTGCCGTCGCCGACCTGCCCAGCCGGCCCCAGCCCGACAATCGCGGCGTGATTTCCTATCCCGGTTATCAGGTCGTAGTGGCCCGGCGCGGTGACACCATCGCCAGCATCGCGTCCCGGCTAGATCTGCAAAGTGCGACCCTTGCCAGCTATAACGGTGTCAGCGCCGATGCGACCCTGCGCGAAGGCGAAGTCGTCGCCCTGCCCGGCCGCGTGACCGAACCGTCCCCTGCGACGGGTGCAGCCACGACCGGCCCTATCGACATCAGCGGCATCGCAACCACCGCGCTGGACCGCGCGTCCCCCGTCGTCACAGGCGGCCTTGCGCCCCTGCCGACCAGCGGGACCGAACCGATCCGCCACAAGGTCCAACCAGGAGAGACGGCGTTTTCGATCAGCCGCCTGTACAACGTGCCCGTTGGCACCCTGACCAGCTGGAACGGCCTGTCTGGCGACCTAGAGGTCCGCGACGGCCAATATCTTCTGATCCCGCAAAACAGCCAACCCGCTGACGTCACCGGCGGCCCACTGGTCGCGCCGGGCACCGGCAGCGGATCGCCCGTGCCCCCCTCTGCCGCAGTGCCACTGCCGCTTGAGGCACCCATCGCCGCCAGCGCACCAGTCGAAGCACCGCCAGCGCCTGTTCTGGAAGAGGCCCCGCCGCGCACAGCAACCGTGATCGCCCCTGCCCCGGTCGCCCCGCCCGCGCCAGCACCAGCGCCTGCGCCCGCATCCAGCAGCAACGCACAATTCGTCCGCCCCGTGACGGGCAGCGTCATTCGCGACTATGCGCCCGGTAAGAACGAAGGCATCGATATCGCCGCCAGCGCCGGCACCACCGTGAAGGCCGCTGACGCAGGCACTGTCGCCGCCGTGACCACCGACACCAGCGGCACGGCGATCGTCGTGGTGAAGCACGCTGGCAATCTGTTGACGGTCTATACCAACCTAGAAGGCCTGAGCGTGTCCAAAGGCGATTCCGTCACGCGCGGCGGCACTTTGGGTAAGGTCAAAAGCGGCGATCCGAGCTTTGTGCACTTCGAAGTGCGGCGCGGACTTGAGTCCGTCGATCCGAACGACTTCTTGTAGGCGCGCCTCCGGCGGGAGTATTTCTGGCAAGATGAATGCCCGGGCATATTGGGTTGCCGTGGACGTGCAAAGGTGCTGGCAAAGAAGGGGGGAGCGGCGGGCGTTAGCCCAGCGTGACGCCCCGGCGGCCCGCTAGATCCGTAAAATACTGCCATGCCACGCGGCCAGAGCGGCTGCCGCGTGTGGCTTGCCATTCGATCGCTTCGGCCCGCAGGGTCGCGTCGTCGATGTCGATGCCATGCGCGTCGCAGTAGCCCCGGATCATGGCCAAATATTGGTCCTGATCGCACGGATGGAAGCCAAGCCAGAGGCCGAAACGGTCTGACAGGCTGACCTTTTCCTCGACCGCTTCAGCAGGGCTGATGGCCGTCGAGCGTTCATTTTCGATCATATCGCGCGGCATCAGGTGGCGGCGGTTCGACGTGGCATAAAGCACCACGTTGTCCGGGCGCCCTTCAATCCCGCCATCCAGCACGGCCTTGAGCGATTTGTAATGGCTATCGTCATGGCTAAAGCTGAGGTCGTCGCAGAACAGTATGAACCGCTGGTCGGTGCCGCGTAGCAGGTGTAGCAGGCGGCCGATGCTGGGCAGGTCTTCGCGCTGGATTTCGATGATCTTTAGGTTTTCATGCATTACATGAAGTTTGCCATGGATCGCTTTGACAAGGCTAGATTTTCCCATGCCGCGCGCACCCCACAGAAGGGCGTTATTGGCAGGCAAGCCGCGCGCAAAGCGTTCGGTATTTTCAAGCAGTGTATCGCGGGACCTGTCGATTCCCACCAGAAGGCCCACGTCAACGCGGCTGACGCGGGTGATTGGCGTCAGCCCGTCAGGGTCCGCATGCCAGACGAAGGCCCCTGCGGCGCTAAAATCAGGGGCCGTCGCTGGGCCGGGCCGCAGCCGTTCGAGGGCGGCTGCGATCCGTTCCAGCGGGTCGGTCATGGCTTAGGCTCCGTGTCGTCGTCGTCCACTGGGTTCAGTGGATTGCCATACATGTCCTCGTCTTCGGCAACGGTGCCGTTGGCGCGCAATTCGGCCAGGCGGATCCGCTCTAACCGGGCGACGAGTTGGATGGAGATTTCGTAAAGACCGTAGATCACGGTAAACAGAATGACTTGGCTGACCACGTCCGGCGGGGTCGCCAGCGCGGCCATCAGCAAGATGCCGATGACAGCATATTTACGGGTGTTGCGCAGGCCAGCGGCGCTGACCAGACCGGCCTTGCCCATCAATGTCAGCAGCACAGGGAGCTGAAAACAAAGGCCAAAGGCGACGATGAACTTGATGGTGAGATTGAGGTAGGCCTTGGCCGAGCCTTGGAACAACAATCCAGCAGCCTGCGTCGACACCTCTGGTCCGTCGGGCAGCACGTTGCCCTGCTGAAAGCCGAGGAAGAAGTTAAAGGCCAGCGGCGTGATGACGTAATAGGCGAAGGCCGCGCCAAGAAAGAACATAAAGGGCGAGGCCAGCAGGAACGGCAGAAACGCGCCCTTTTCCGACTTGTACAGACCCGGCGCGATGAAGCGCCACATCTGGTAGCTGATGAAGGGGAACGACAGGCACAGCCCGCCCAGTAGCGAGATCTGGATCGCGACGAAGAAGCCTTCTTCTAGCGCGATGAAGATCAGCCCGCAGTCCTGCCCTTCGGCGTCGAGGGCAGAGCACAGAGGCAGGGTCAGGAAGTCAAAGATCGGGTTCCAGACCGTGAAACAAATCACCATGCCCAAGATAAAGGCCAGCAGCGATTTGATCAGGCGCGAGCGCAGTTCCGTGAGGTGTTCCAGCAGCGGTGCTGCGCTGTCATCTAGGTCGTCTGCAGCGCTCATGCTTCACCTGCTGGGGTCTTTTTTGCACGCGGTTTCGCGGGCTTATCAGACGTTGTTGATGCAGCGGCCTTGGCCTTGGGCGCAGCTTTTGGCTTTGCTTTAGGCTTGGGCGCTGGCGCGGGTTCGATCACCGGGGCGGGCATGGCCATGTCCGGCTCGTCCGACATTTCGGCAGCGTCGGCGGCGGCCATTTCGCGGTCACGGCGGTCCTGTGCGGCGCGAGCGGTGGCCGCAGAGATTTTGTCTTTCGCCGCCTGACGCTCCTCTGACAGTTTAGCTGTCTCGGTGCCGGGCTTGAATGTCGAACTTGCCGCAGATTTCAGCTTGTCGACACCAAATTTCGCCGGGTTTGCAGCGGCTTGGATCGACTTGCTAATGTCCTTGACCCCGCTGTCATCCGCAGCGGATTCCATGGCGCGCTGGAATTCAGACGCCATGGCCCGGGCTTTGCCGCTCATGCGGCCGAGCTCTCGGAACATGTTCGGCAGATCTTTGGGCCCGATCACGATCAAGGCCACGACCCCCAAAAGGATCATTTCGCTCCAGCCTAAGCCGAACATACGCGTTACCTCTAGGCGGGTTTAGACGTTGTCTTTTTTCGACTCTGGCGTGACATCCCGCGCATCGGCAAAGCTGTCGTCCAGTTCTTTTTTGCTATCATCGACGCCGCGCTTGAATGCGGTGATGCCTTTGCCGACTTCGCCCATCAGGGACGAAATCTTGCCCCGTCCGAACAGGACAAGCACGACGACGGCGATCAGCAGAAGGCCGGGAAGGCCGATATTGTTGAGCATGTAATCTCTCCTTGGCGGAACCCGGGGCCTGCGACGCCGGGCGGTTGAGGCCCATCAGACATACGCGTCCGGCGCCCTATTTAAAAGTGGCAATCTGTCAAAAAGGCGTGCGGTGACTTTGCCTTGCGCCTTTTCGCGTCGCGTCGCTTATGCGCCGATCGCTTTGCGCAGCATGTTCAGGGCAACCAGCACCAAAAACACGCCAAATACGCGCTTTAGGCGCACGGCATCGGTCTTATGCGCCAGCGCGGCACCCCATGGCGCGGTGATCAATGTCATCGCGACGACAAGGCCAAAGGCGACAAAGTTGACCGACCCGATGGTAAAGGGCGGCGCGACGGCGATGGGCTTGAACAGCAGCACCAGCACCGACGGCACAGCGATCAGCACACCAAAGCCTGCGGCGGTGGCCACGGCGCGGTGAATCGGGGTGTTATAAAGGCTCATGACTGGGACGCCAAAGCTGCCGCCGCCGATGCCCATCAGTACCGACAAGAAGCCCAGAAGCGGTGACAAGGCCGCGCGTGCGATACCTGTTGGCATCGCCTGCCCCAGCCGCCAGTGATGGCGGCCAAAGGTCATGTAAAGGCCGACGATGATTGCCAGACCGCCAAAGATCAGCTGCAGCGTCAAGGTGCGCAGGGTGGATACCAAAAGCACGCCCAGCACAGCGCCGATCACGATGCCAATGGCCCATGTTTTCAAGATCGCCCAATCGACCGCGCCCTTTTTGTTATGGGCATGAAGTGAACGCAGGCTGGTCACGATGATTGTCGCAAGAGATGTGGCAAGGCACATCTGCATCAGCTGCGGGCTGTCGAAGCCTAAGGCGCTGAAAGCGTAGAAAAACGCAGGCACCAGTACAATACCGCCGCCAACCCCTAGAAGGCCCGCAAGCACGCCAGCAAAGGCCCCGATGGCCAGCAACAGCAGGCCCATTTCGATCAGCAAAGTGGTATTTTCCAAGGTGTGCCCCTCCTTAGGCAGCAAGCGTCGTGACGTGTCTTAGCGCATCTAGCACCACGTCCACACCCGCGCCATCTTTATGCGCGTGCTCTGATAGGTGTCGGCGCCAAAGTCGCGCACCCGGGCGGCCTTGGAACAGGCCGAGCATGTGCCGCGTCACCTGCCCCAGCTTACCGCCAGCGGCGACGTGATCGGCGATATAGGGCAGCATGGCGTGGACGATCTGGATGGCATCGCCGGGGGTGCCATCATTGAAAATCCGCGCGTCAGCGTCCAGCAGGATCGCGGCTGGGTCATGATAGGCGGCGCGGCCAATCATGACGCCGTCAAGGCCTGCGTCCAGTAGCTCCCCCGTCAGGTCAAGGTCAGCAATGCCGCCGTTGATCGATAGGTGCAGGGCGGGAAACTGGGCCTTCATCGCGTGGACAAGGTCATAGTCCAGCGGGGGAATATCGCGGTTTTCCTTGGGGCTAAGCCCCTGTAGCCACGCCTTGCGGGCGTGAATGGTAAAGCGGTCAACGCCGGCGGCGCTGACGCGGGTTAGAAAATCGGGCAGCACTTGCGCGGGGTCTTGGTCATCGACGCCGATGCGGCATTTCACGGTGATCGGCAGTTTTGTGACGGCCATCATGGCAGAGACGCAATCGGCCACCAGATCAGGTTCGGTCATCAGCACCGCGCCAAAACGCCCCGATTGCACCCGGTCAGAGGGGCAGCCGCAGTTCAAGTTCACCTCGTCATAGCCCATATCAGCTGCGATTTTTGTCGCCTGCGCCAGCAGCGCAGGGTCAGAGCCGCCAAGCTGCAAGGCGACGGGATGCTCGTCCTGCCCGTAAGCCAGCAAACGCGCGGTATCGCCGTGCACGACGGCAGCGGCGGTGACCATTTCGGTATAAAGCAGCGCATGACGCGACATCAGCCGATGAAAGTGCCGGCAGTGACGATCCGTCCAATCCATCATCGGGGCCACGGACAGGCGAGCGGCCTGCGTCACCCGGCTGGTCGTGAGGGCTTGGGGCGTTGGTTCATATTGCATCGCGCAATACTCCTGTCCTGCATGCAGCATCCGGCGCGCACCGCTGCAGGGCGCGCTGGATGCTGCTTTAGCAGGCCCGCGCCGCGCCCGCAAATCGGTCGCCAGTTACGGGGTTAGGCCGCGGGGTCAGGTCGCAGATTACAGCGACCAGCCGCCGTCGACGGCATGCGCCTGACCCGTGGTAAATGCGCTGTCGTCGCTAGCAAGGTACAGCGCGAGGGCTGCGACTTCCTCGGGCTTACCGATGCGGCCCATAGGCTGGCGGCCGATAAAGGCGGCAAGGGCTGCCTCGTAGTCGCCGGTGTCGCGCAGGCGCTGGTGCATGGACGGGCTGTCCACGGTGCCGGGGCAGATCGCGTTGCAGCGGATGCCTTGCTGGATGTAGTCAGCGGCCACGGATTTCGTCATGCCGATCACGGCGGCCTTGGACGCGCAATAGGCAAAGCGGTTCGGCACGCCCTTCATCGACGACGCGACCGAGGACATGTTGATGATCGAGCCGCCGCCGTTTTCCAGCATAGCCGGCAGCGCGTGCTGCATCATGCGGAACATCGCGGTGACGTTCAGATCAAAGCTAAAGTTCCAGTCCTTTTCCGAACACTCCAAAATCGTGCCATGCGCCACCACCCCGGCGCAGTTGAACAGCACGTCCAGCGGGCCCGCGTCCTGCACGACCTTTTTCACGGCCTCGCCGTCGGTCACGTCAAGCTTTACTGCCGTAATCCCGTCTATTTGCGCCAGCTCTGCCAGCGCGGCCTCGTTCACATCCGTGGCAATTACATTCGCGCCCTCCTGCGCGAAAAGTTCTGCCGTGGATCGCCCGATCCCCTGCCCGGCTGCGGTAATCAGCGCCGTTTTTCCGGCTAATCTGCCTGTCGTCATGTCGTCCACTCCTCCTTGGAACAGCATTTCGTGCTGCGTCGAACCCAAGCGTCGCGGCAATCCGTCGCGGCCCCTGTTCGGGGCGGAGTGAACATTTTCTAAAACGATAACGCAACACGGCGCGGGATCATTTCCGCGGCGCGTGTCGCCTTAGGATTGCACCGCGACTTTGTGCGCAGTGTCAAAGGGGATTGCGGCGTTCATTGCCGGTGCGGCGTCCAGCGGAATACGCAGCATGACCAAGGCGTTGCCGGTGATCGCCGCGCGTTGCAAAGCTGCAGGCAGATCGGCCAGCGTCGTCTGCACGATCTGCTGCGTCGCCTTGCTGACGTCAGCCGCGATGGTCACAGCGCTGCCCGGGTTTAGCCCGTGCTGGTGCAGCGATGCGCTGATCCGGGGTGCGGCCCCGACGCCCATATAGAACACCAATGTCGTGCCGGGCACCGCGTGGGCGGCCCAGTTTTCCGGTGCCTGATCGTCGCAATGCTGCCCCGTCGTCAGCACCAGCGTATCGGTTTGCCCGCGCTGGGTCAGGGATTGGCCAAGGAAGGCAGCGGCGGCGCTGGCGGCGGTGACGCCGGGGACGATTTCGACCGGGATGTTTTGGGCGCGTGCGGCGTCCAATTCCTCGGCCGCGCGGCCAAAGATATTGGGATCGCCGGATTTCAGGCGCACGACACGGCGGCCCTTTGCGGCCTCGGCCACGATCAGGGCGCTGATGCGGTCTTGGGGCCAAGCATGCGCGCCGACGACCTTGCCAACGAACACGCGTTCGGCGTCGCGGCGGGCGAGCTCTAGGACCTCTGGATCGACAAGGCGGTCGTAAAAGATCACATCCGCCTCTTGCAGGCGTTCGACCGCGCGCAGGGTCAGTAGATCGCGCGCGCCGGGGCCTGCGCCGACAAGGGCGATATGGCCGGTGCTGGCGGGCAGTGCGCGGGTGTGGATCGTCTGTTTCAGCAGGTCAGCGGCGGCGCGTTCTTGGCCGGTTTTGTGCATCTGCCACGGCGTATCGCCAAAGGCCCAGCGCCAGAACGCCCGCCGATCGCTGCGCGGAATCTGCGCGGCCACCGCGCCCCGCAGCCGCCCCGCCAGCGCAGCAAAGCTGCCAAGGCGCGGGTCAAGCATCTGCTCCACCTGCGTCTTGATCTGGCGGGCCAGTACGGGGGCGGTGCCTTCGGTGCCGATGGCGACGACGACGGGATCGCGGTCTACCAGCGATGGGGTGGTGATATCGCACAGGCTGGGCTGGTCCACGACATTGACCTGCGCGCCGCCCGCCTTGGCCAGCATATGCAGGGCAGCGTCCATGCCGGGGCAGCCCGTGCCGATAAAGACCATCGCCGCATCCGCAAAGCTGGCGGGGGTAATGGGGGATGGATCATGCAGGGCGCGGCCCGTGGCGACCAGATCAGCCAGTTCTGGGTCCAAGTCCTGCGCCAGCAGCACGAGTTGTCCGTCCGTTTTCAGCATCAGCCGCGCCTTTTGTGCGGCCTGCTCGCCGCTGCCAGCGATGACGATGCGGCGGTTCGTGGTGCGGATGAACATCGGAAAGCTGTGCATTGTCTTATCCCTTTCAGGCGGCGGCGCTGCGGTGGCGGGACTGCCACAGGTCTTGGGCCAACGCCTCTGGCTTGGCGGCACCGACGGCGGACAGCGCCAGCGCGGCGGTGCTGGTGATGATGGCAGCGGCGAAATCGTCGGTCTGCTCGCCGTGCCAGACCTGCGAAAGGGTGCTGGTGGTTTCAGACAGGCGCTGGTGGCCGGTCAGCGGCGCGCCAGTGGTGCCTTCCCAGATTGCGCCCTGCGTCAGACCGTGCAGGGTGATGTCCTTGGCGGGGTGATGCTCAAACTCTCCTCCGCCCCCTTTGAGGACGCGCAGGGTGGGCTGGCTGAGCAATAGCGCAGCGTCGCGCTGCAACTCTCGGTATGACGGATGAAACACGCCTTGCAGGGCGACAGGCGCGCCGGCGGGGTTGAGCATGCGCAGCACGGTATTGATGCAGGACCGCAGGCCGAAGACGTCGCGCAGGCGCAGCAGGTCCATCAGGCGCGGCTGCATCTGTTCCAGCGGGACATAGGCGATGCCATCGCGGGCAAGCGCGGCAGAAGCGTCCGTCCAATCCACCTGCGCGATACCGACATCGCCAAGGGCCGCGCGCACCGAGGCGCCAGTGGCTTGGTGCGAATTCCAGCCGTGTAGCAAAACCGGATAGCCCGCCTGCGCCACCAGCCGCGCCGCGGCTAGAAACCAAGGCTGCCCGCGCGTGCGCCCTGCGGCATAGGACGGCCAGTCAACGGCGGGCGCGCTGCCCTGCCATGTGGGCAGGGATGCGCGGGCGGCAGCGGTGAAACCTGCGATTTCGGCCGCGACCTCGCCTTTCATGCGCAGCAGCATCAGCAGTGCGCCCAACGCCTCTGGTTCGGCGTCCCCGCGCAGGATGATCTGCATCGCGGCAAAGGCTTCGTCTTGCGTCAGGGACCGGGCGCGGCCCTGCCCGCGGCCAAGGATTGCGACATATGGGGCGAGTGTCATTCAGCGGCCTCCAACCGGGTTGCCTGCGCAAGAAGCACGGCAATCTCGGGTCTGCAAGAGCCGCAGTTCGTGCCCGCCCCGGTGCAGGCGCCCACCTGCGTCACCGTTGCGGCTTGGCCTGTGTCGATCACGCCCCGGATCGTATTTACACCGACATTCAGGCAGGCGCAGACCACGGCGCCGGGGTCCGGCATATCGGCGCTGGGACGGCCTGACAGCGGTGAGTGCGCCACCTGCCCCAGTTGCGCGGCTAGGTGATCGCGCGAGACTGCAACGGGCGTGCGCGACACGAAAAGCGCGGCCAGCAAGCGGCCTTCGTCGGTGAAGGCCATGCGCACGGTGCCTGTCGCTGGATCGCGAAAGGTCTGGCAGGGGGCGTCTGGCAAGGCGAACAGGCGGCGGGCCTCGACCTCCCAATCCTCGGGCGCGGTATCGGCGGCCAGTTCGGCGCGCCAGCCGTTTGCGACGCGGCTGCGAGCCCAATAGGCGCTGGCGGGGCTCATGTCACCTGTGCTGACCGCATAGCCGAACCAAGCGGCGTTATAGGGCGCAAGTGCGACCACTGCGGCCTTGCTTTCGGGCTGGCCTGACAGCGGGTCAACGACGCTGGCAACCAGCGCATCAACGCGGCCCGTCGGCGCGGTTTCCCCAGTCCAATGCATCGGGGCAAAGACTTGGCCCGGCTGCACCCGGTCGGTGATCAGCGCACGCAGGATGCAGCGGCCTTGCGGGCTGGTAACGGTGATCAGGCCTGCAGGCGCGATGCCCAAGGCGGCAGCATCATGCGGGTGGATTTCCAAGAACGGCTCGCCCAAGTGCTGGTTCAGACGCGGCGATTTCGCGGTGCGGGTCATGGTGTGCCACTGATCGCGGATGCGTCCGGTGTTCAGCCGGAACGGAAAGCGCGGCGCCGTTTTGGCGACCGGCGGGCGGGCGGTAACCGGGATCATGCGAGCGTGGCCGCTCGGGGTATAGAACTGGCCGTCTGCAAAGAACCGCACCGTCTGGCCGCGCATAGTGACAGGCCAACGCGTCGGCATCAGCGTGTCATAACCGCCCTGCCCCAGCCCGGTCAGGCCAGAGATGTCAAAGTCCCGCCCCATCGCAGCCGCAAGCCCGGACAGCGCGGCGTATTCGTCAAAGATTTGCGCGGGGCTAGTGTAGGCAAAGGCTTCGGTCCAGCCCATGCGGCGGCCCACGTCCGACATGATATCCCAATCGGCGCGGGCCTGCCCTGCGGCGGGCATCAGGGCGCGTTGGCGGCTGATGGTGCGGTCAGAGTTTGTGACCGTGCCGTCCTTTTCGCCCCACCCCGTCGCGGGTAGCAGCACATGGGCCAGCCGCGCGGTATCGGTGTTTGCGGTCACATCGCTGACAACGGTAAAATCGCAGCCTTTGATCGCATCGCGGACCATATCGGCGTCGGGCATCGACACGGCGGGGTTGGTGCAGACGATCCACAGTGCCTTGATCTGGCCAGTGCGGACCTGTTCGAACAGATCGACGGCCTTGAGCCCCGCGCCTTCGGGCATGGCGGGGGCGTCCCAGAAATTACGCACAAGGTCGCGGTGAACCGCGTCCTCTAGGTCCAGATGGCAGGCCAGCGCGTTGGCAAGCCCGCCCACTTCGCGCCCGCCCATGGCGTTGGGCTGGCCGGTGACGGAAAACGGGCCCATGCCGGGCTTGCCGATGCGGCCCGTGGCAAGGTGGCAGTTGATGATCGCGTTGACCTTGTCCGTGCCGGATGACGACTGGTTCACCCCTTGGGAGAAGACAGTGACGACCTTTTCCGTGCGGGTCCACAGGTCACAAAAGGCGGTGATCTGCGCGGGTGTCAGGCCAGTGACGCGGCCGTCCTGCGCCTGCGCGGCGCGCAGGGTTTCGTCAAAACCATCAACGTGGCGCAGGTAGGCGGCATCGACGGCGCCGCCCTCGTAAATCGCGGCAAGCAGGCGATTGAACAAGGCGACATCGCTGCCCGGTTCCAGCGCCAGATGCATATCTGCCAGATCGCAGGTTGCGGTGCGGCGCGGGTCGATGACGACCACGCGCATCGCGGGGTTTGCGGCCTTGGCGGCGGCAAGGCGTTGATAAATAACCGGATGACACCACGCCAGATTGCTGCCGACCAACACGACAAGGTCGGCAAGCTCAAGGTCCTCGTAGGTGCCCGGGACGGTGTCGGTGCCAAAGGCGCGTTTTTGCCCCGCCACGGTAGAGGCCATGCAGAGGCGGGAGTTTGTGTCGATATTGGCCGAGCCGATGAAACCTTTCATCAACTTGTTGGCGACATAGTAATCCTCGGTCAGCAGTTGGCCAGAGACATAGAAGGCAACAGAATCAGGGCCGTGGTCGGCGATGGTTTGGCTGAAACGGTCCGCGACAAGGCCAAGCGCCGTGTCCCAATCGGTGTCCACATCCAGCACGCGGGGCGTCAGCAGGCGGTCGTCCAGCGAGAGTGTTTCGCCCAGCGCGAAGCCTTTGGAACACAGCCGCCCAAGGTTTGCCGGATGTGCGGGATCGCCGCGCACCGCGACTCCGCCCGCCCCGTCCGGCTGCGCCAGCACACCGCAGCCAACGCCGCAATAGGCGCAGGTGGTGCGGATTTCGCCGGGTTGCTGCGGGCGGGTGTCCATCATGCCACCTGCGCGCGGCGCAGTTTGGCGGTATCGAGCAGGATGCGCCCGCCCTCGACGCGGATAGGATAGGTATTCACCGCGCCGGTGTCTGCGCCTTGCGCCAATCCAGTGTCTAGCCGCAGCACCATGTTGTGCAGCGGACAGGTGACGGACCTGCCGTGCACGATACCCTCTGACAGGGGGCCGCCCTTGTGTGGGCAGGCGTCGTCAATGGCGAACACCTCGTTGTCGATGGTGCGGAACACGGCGACGCAGCCGATGTGGGTTTTCACCACGCGCGCGCCGCGTTCGGGGATGTCTTCGAGCGCGCCAATATCGGTCCAGTTGGTCATTCTGCGGCCTCCAGTGTCAGGTCGGCAAGGGGCTGCCAAAGATTGCGGAATGCGGGCTTTGTGCGTTCAGCCCAAGGGTCCTGCTGCATGAACTGCTGGGCATAATAGAAGCGGTCCGCCAGCGCCTTGCGGCTATCGGCGTCCGTGACGACCCGTGCGACGATGTGGTCAAGGCCAACGTTATCCAGCCATTTGTACATGCGTTCCAGATAGGCGGCCTCTTCGCGGTACAGCTGCAGGACGGCAGCGGTGTATTCCAGCACTTCGTCCTCTGTCTTAACGGTGCACATCACGACAGTGCCCTGAATATGCAGACCCGCCGCGCCGCCGATGTGCAGCACATAGCCAGAGTCGACGCAGATCACGCCAACGTCCTTGCAGGTGGATTCCGAACAGTTACGTGGACAGCCAGAGACGGCCATTTTCACCTTGGCCGGCGTCCAAGACCCCCAAAGCGCCTTTTCCATGCGGATACCAAGTCCGGTGCTGTCTTGGGTACCAAAGCGGCAATGGTCGGTGCCAACGCAGGTTTTCACCGTGCGCAAACCTTTGGCGTAGGCTTGGCCGGACACCATGCCCGCGGCGTTCAGATCGGCCCAGATGTCGGGCAAGTCTTGTTTCTTGACGCCCAGCAGGTCGATGCGCTGGCCGCCGGTGACCTTGACGGTTTGCACGTTGTATTTGTCAGCCGCATCCGCAATCGCCCGCAGTTCAGCCGCAGAGGTGATGCCGCCCCACATGCGCGGGACAACGGAATAGGTGCCGTCCTTTTGGATGTTCGAATGCATCCGTTCGTTCACAAAGCGGCTTTGGTCGTCGTCCTGATATTCGCCCGGCCAGTCGCACAGCAGATAGTAATTCAGCGCAGGCCGGCAGGACGCGCAGCCGCAAGAGGTTTCCCAGCCGCATTCCTGCATCACGGCCGCCATGGATTTCAGGCCGCGTGATTTGATCAGGCGGCGCACGTCCATGTGTGTCAGCGGCGTGCAAGGGCACATCGGCTTGACGGTCTGCACTTCGAACGCGTCGCCAAGCGTCAGGGCCATGACCTGTTCGACAAGCCCGGTACAAGTGCCGCAGGATGCGCTTGCTTTGGTCTGGGCGCGCACGTCGGTCAGCGATGTTGCGCCGCCTTTGATCGCGTCCTGAATTGTAGATTTGCATACGCCGTTGCAGCCGCAGATTTCTGCATCAGCCGGTAAGGCTGCAACGGCCGCCAACGGGTCCGATTGGGCACCCCCTTGGAAAGCTGGGCCAAAGATGAGGGTATCGCGCATGTCCGATACGTCGGTCTTGTCCTTGATCAGCCCGTGGAACCACGCGCCGTCAGCGGTGTCGCCATACATGACCGCGCCGATCAGCCTTTCGCCTTCTAGCACAAGGCGTTTGTAGATGCCCCGCGCGGGGTCGCGAAAGACGATGTCGTCGCGCCCGTCCCCTTCGGCAAAGTCCCCGGCGCTGAACAGATCGCAGCCGGTGACTTTCAGCTTTGTCGCCACCTCTTTGGGGGTGAAAATTGCGGGGGTATCGCCCAGCGTGTCGGCGGCAACCTTGGCTTGGTCATACAGCGGCGCAACAAGGCCGAAGATGGCCCCTTGATGTTCAACGCATTCGCCCAGCGCTAAGATGTGTTCGTCTGATGTGATCATCGCGTCGTCGACATGGATACCGCGACCAACAGCCAGCCCTGCCTCTTTGGCCAAGGCCACATTGGGGCGGATGCCGACAGCCATCACAAGCAGATCACAGGGCAGTTCGGTGCCGTCGTCCAGCAGCAGTCCGCTGACGTGGCCGTCCGTGCCCATGATCTCTTTGGAGTTGGCAGAGGTCAGGACGGTGATGCCCTTTGCCTCTAGCGCTTTTTTCAGCAGATAGCCTGCCGCCTCGTCCAACTGGCGTTCCATCAGGTGGCCCATGACGTGGATCACGGTGACATAGACGCCGCGGGCGGCCATGCCTGCCGCGGCCTCTAGCCCCAAAAGGCCGCCGCCGATCACGATGGCTTTCGCGCCGGGCTTGGCACCCAGGCCCATCATGCGTTCGGTGTCTTCCAGATCGCGGTAGGGAATGACGCCGGGCAGATCGTGGCCGGGCAGCGGGATCATAAAGGGGTTAGAGCCGGTGGCGATGACAAGGCGGTCATAGGGGACCGGCCCATTTTCGCCGTGGACGATGCGGGCCGCGCGGTCGATGCGCAGGACCTTTTCGCCAAAGCGGCAGGTGACGCCGTGGCCCTCGTACCAGTCCGTGTCATGAGTGACAATTTCGGCGTAGGTCTTATCCCCGGACAGCACGGGGGACAGCATCAGGCGGTTATAGTTCCCGCGCGGCTCTGCGTTGAAAAGCGTCACGTTCCACGCGCCGGGCTGCGTGTCGAACAGATGCTCTAGCATCCGGCCAGAGGCCATTCCGGCCCCGATAACGACAAGGTTCTTTGTCATGGCTTACTCCGCTGCGATGGTGGCAGGTTTCGGCGCAGGCTTTGCGCCGTGTTCGTATTCTGTCAGGAAATCAAGGACTTCTTGGCGGTATTCATAGTAGTCGGGGTGGGCCAGCAGCGCCTTGCGGGTGCGCGGGCGCGGCAGTTTCACGTCTGTGATTTTGCCGATGGTAGCCTGCGGGCCGTTGGTCATCATGACGACGCGGTCGGCCAGCAGGATCGCCTCGTCCACGTCGTGCGTCACGCAGATCGCGGTGACTTTGGTGCGGGACCAGACTTCCATCAGGACCTCTTGCAGTTCCCACCGGGTCAGGCTGTCCAGCATGCCAAAGGGTTCATCCAGCAGCAGCAGTTTGGGCGACAGGGCAAAGGCGCGGGCGATGCCGACGCGCTGTTTCATGCCGTTCGACATGGAATGCGCGCCGCGGTCCATCGCATCGGCCAGGCCGACACGTTCAAGGTAGTATTCCACCACCTCTTGCCGCTCGACCTGGGTCGCCTTGGGGTAAACCTTGTCCACGCCAATCGCGACGTTTTCCTTGGCGGTCAGCCATGGGAACAGGTTGGGCGATTGGAACACGACCGCGCGTTCTGGGTCCGCGCCTTCGACGTGGCGTCCATCAAGGCGGATCGCGCCTTTGCTGATCTCGTTCAGGCCGGCGGCCATGGTCAGCACGGTGGATTTGCCGCAGCCGGAGTGGCCGATCAGGCTGATGAACTCGCCCTGATTGACCTTGAGGTTGAAGTCTTCGACCACCGTCAGCGGGCCTTTGGGCGTGGGGTAGACTTTGTGCAGCTGCGAAAAGTCGAGGAAGCGTTCCTCGATCATGCCTTCGCGGGCCTCTTTCACCACGGCGGGGATGGTCTGGTGGATCGGGGTGACATTGGGCAAGTGCCGCGTTTCGGCAACTTTGGCGGCGATACCGACGTCCATCAGGTATTGCGTCACCTGCGCGCGCAGCTTTTTAAAGCCTGCGTCGTGGTTCATCGCGTCGCGGTTACGGGGGCGCGGGATGTTGACGGCGACAGGATCGGCCAGCGTGCCATCGGGGTTCAGCACGATGATGCGGTCGGCCAGCAAGATCGCCTCGTCCACATCGTTGGTGATCAGGATGCAGGTCTTCTTGTCGGCCTCCCAGATCTCTAGGATTTCATCGGCAAGGTTGGCGCGGGTCAGCGCATCAAGGGCGGACAAAGGCTCGTCCAGCAGCAGCAGGTCAGGCTCCATCGCCGGTGCACGGGCCACGGCGACGCGTTGGCGCATGCCGCCGGACAGTTCGGATGGATAGCGGTGGGCGGCGTGGGGCAGCCCGACCATGGCGATGTAGTGATCGGCCTTGGCGGTTTGCTCTGCCTTAGGCAGCTTGCCGTGGACTGCCTCAATCGCGAGCATGATGTTGCCGCGCACGGTCAGCCACGGCATCAGGCTGTAGCTTTGAAACACAAGGCCGCGATCTGGGCCGGGGCCGCCGATGGGCTTGCCGCGAAAGGTTAGATCGCCGGTATCGGGTGCCTCTAGCCCGGCGATCAGGTTCATCAGAGTGGACTTTCCGGTGCCGGAAAACCCGAGGATGGCAAGGAATTCGCCTTCTTTCACATCAAGGTCGATGTGTTTCAGGATTTCAGTCCGGTGGGTGCCTTCCCCGAAACCTTTGCCGACGTCTTTGAATTGCAGAATACTCATCAGGGTCACCGCTGCGCTGAGAAGGTAAAGAAGGACTGCATCGCGAACATGACCCGGTCGAGCAGGAAGCCAATGATGCCGATGGTCAGCACCGCGACGATGATCCGCGCCAGCGATTGGGATGATCCGTTCTGGAATTCGTCCCAGACGAATTTGCCAAGGCCCGGGTTCTGCGCCAGCATTTCAGCGGCGATTAGCACCATCCAGCCCACGCCCAGCGACAGGCGCAATCCGGTAAAGATCAGCGGCAAGGCGGACGGCAGCACCAGTTTGGTGATCTTGGCGTAGGGGCCCATTTTCAGCACGCGGCTGACGGAAATCAGGTCGCGGTCGATGGACGCCACGCCCAGCGCTGTGTTGATCAGCGTCGGCCAAAGCGAGCAGAGCGTTACGGTGATGGCAGACACGAGGAAGGATTTAGAGAAAAAGCCGTCGTTGGTGGCATAGACCGCGCTGACGACCATCGTGACGATGGGCAACCACGCGAGGGGAGAGACCGGCTTGAAGATCTGGATCAGCGGGTTCAGCGCCGCATTGGCTGTGGGCGACAGGCCCGCCGCAATGCCAAGGGGGATGGCGATGGCGGATGCGATCAGGAAGCCGAAGAACACCGTTTTGATCGAGGTCCAGATCTGCCCGTAGTAGGTCGGCGATCCGGTGTAGGCGATGTCCTTGACCTCGTCGCCGCGGCCCGCGTCGATCAGGCGTTTGTTACGCTGGTCAAGGCGGTCGGTGAACACAGCCTCTTTTTCCCATTTCACCACGGCGTCGGCGTGCAGGCCTTTGGCTTCATCCCACACCGCCACCGGGCCGGGGATCGCGCCAAGGGACGTGACGACCTTGGGCGCCAGCGCCGACCACAGCATCAGGAAAATCGCGATGGACAGCAGGGGCACGCCCAGCAAGCGCCAGATTTCCTTGCCCTGCGCGCGGGGATTATCCCCGGCAGCCGCCTTGAGCATTGGCGTCACCCAAGCAAGGCCAAGGACGGAAAACCAGGCGTCGGCCTTGTTGATGCGGGTGAACCAGACGGCGCGGCGGGCTTCGCGGTGCTGGGCTTGGATGTGATCGGGATCGACGGCGGTCATGGCGTGGCTCCGTGGGTGGGATCAGGGGGCAGTGCCGTCCCGCCAGCGCGGCGGGACGGCAGGTGGCGTCAACCAGCGATGTCGCCGGACTTCAGGCCAATCGGCAGGCTGTCGATATAGGCGTTGGGGGTTTTGCCGTCGTAGGGGATGCCGTCGATGATGTCGGCGGCGGGTGTCGGGGCTTTGTAGCCGTCGCTGTCCCAAGGGAAGTCAGCCTCTGCCGCCAGATCTTCGTCGACGAGCATGCGGGCGGCTTCGAGGTAGATGTCCGGACGGTAGACGGACTTTGCGGTTTCATCGAACCAAGCGTCGTCTTTGGGTTCGGCGATCTGGCCCCAGCGGCGCATCTGGGTCAGGTACCAAACGGCGTCGGAATAGAACGGATAGGTCGCGTTGTAGCGAAAGAACACGTTGAAATCGGGCACATCGCGCACATCGCCGGGCTCGTATTCGAAGGTACCTGTCATGGACGCCGCGATGACCTCGGCGTCTGCGCCGACGTATTCGGGGCGCGCCAGGATCGAGACCGCTTCGGCGCGGTTGGCGTTGTCGTTTTCATCCAGCCAGATCGCCGCGCGGATCAGCGCCTTTGTCAGGGCCAGCGTGGTATTTGGGTTTTCTTCGGCAAAGGCGTCGGTGATGCCGAATACTTTTTCAGGGTTGTTCTTCCACAGCTCGTAATCGGTAATGACCGGCACACCGATGCCTTTGACGACAGCCTGTTGGTTCCACGGCTCGCCCACGGCGTAACCGTCGATTGTGCCGGCTTCCATCGTGGCGGGCATCTGCGGCGGCGGGGTGACGGACAGCATGACATCAGCGCCGATGGTGCCGGTGGTGTCAGCGGGCGTATATTGGCCGGGGTTCAGACCGCCAGCGGCCAGCCAGTAGCGCAATTCGTAGTTATGGGTAGAAACCGGGAACACCATGCCCATGTTGAAGGGCTTGCCAGCCGCTTTGTAGCTTTCCACGACGGGGGCCAGTGCAGAGGCGCTGATCGGGTGCTGCGGTTTGCCGTCGGCATCCGTTGGGATGTTTGGCTTCATCGCCTCCCACACGGTGTTCGACACGGTGATGCCGTTGCCGTTCAGGTCCATGGAAAAGGGCGTGATGATGTGCGCTTTGGTGCCGTAGCCGATGGTTGCGGCCAGCGGTTGACCGGCCAGCATATGTGCGCCGTCCAACTGGCCGCCGATAACGCCGTCCAGCAGGACCTTCCAGTTGGCCTGCGCTTCAAGCGTGACAAACAGACCTTCGTCCAAGAAATACCCATTCTCGTAGGCGATGGCGAGCGGCGCCATGTCGGTCAGCTTGATAAAGCCGAAGGTAAGCTCGTCTTTCTCAAGCTCCAGCATTTCGGCAAAGGCCGGGCTGGCGATCATCGTGGTTGCCATCAGGCTGCAGAGTAGTTTTCTCATGTCGATTTCCTTGCGATGGATCTGGAGCGCGGTGGAAAGACGTCCCAGACAAACAAAAATAGCCGCTGACCAACTTCATGCATTGGCATAAAGGGTCGAGCGGCTTTGCTCGGGTAACCCGGACTTGGGAATGGGGTCAGGCGGACGCCATTGTCTGCCTATGAACTTAGGTTAGGCGGCGCTTTGGCGGCGAAACAACAGTGAATGCGGGGTTTGGTGCAACTGCAGCGTGATTTTCTGCATCGCGGCATAGGAGTGCCGCTTTTTGCATCACTCTGGCAGGACTGCGCTGAAATCCTGCCCATCAAACGAACGGGCAAAGCCGCTGGGGCGCGTCTGGTAGCCGGGAATCGCGTGGACGATCTGGCTATGCAAGTCGGTGCGGAAGGTCGCCACAACCGCCGCGCGGGCGCTGGTGCGGTCCAATCCCATGCGGGCGGCCAGCTGCGTGCCGATCCAAGCCGCGTGCTGCGGCTGGGGGGTATAGCGGGTGAAGTCGACGAAGCCCGGCACGCTGCGGCTGTCACCGCGCGGCGTGATTGTCAGATGACCGGACAAGGCGCGGTCGATGACTTCGTCCGGCACCTCTAGATAATCGCGGCCCGACAGCATGGCGCAGGCACTGGTGCGATGGGATGGGTCGGCCAGCCATTCGCCCGCCCGCCACAGCGCGCGGATCAGGCCGCACAGCGGCTCTGGCGCGGTATCAGCCAGATCAGCCCGCACGCCAAGCACCTTTTCCGGCGCACCGGGCCAGATCGCGGCACCGGGCAACAGCAAAGCGCCAGAGCCGTTTTCAACCGCCATAGAGCCCCAAGGCTCTCCGACACAAAAGGCGTCCAGTTCTTCGGCGGCAAGCGCGGCGGCCATCAAGGGCGGCGGCACGGTGCGGATATCAACGCCGGCAGGCGCAGGCAGGCCCAGCGCGGTCAGCCAGTGATACAGCAGTTCGGCATGCATCGAAAACGGGAACGGCACGCCAATGCGCAGCGGGCCATTTGCGGCGGCGATCAAGGCAAGCCCTGCGGCGCGGGCATCGTGGAAATCAAAACCGTGGCCATTGGCGCGCAGGCGCTCTTCGATCCGGCGGCTCACGCCGATCACTTCGCCATTGGTGGACAGCACCGCCACAGCAGCCAGTGGTCCCCCTGCCCCGCTGAGGCCCAGCGCGGTCGCGACAGGCATGGGGGCAAGCATCTGCGCCGCCATGACTTGACCGAATGACACCATATCACGCAGCGCCGACCACGAATGGGCGCGGCGCAGATCAAGCGTGACGCCTTCGGCGCGGTCAAAGCCCATTTCGCGGGCGACGATCAGCGGGGCGGCGTCAATCAGGGGCAGAAAGCCGACGGGCAAATGCGTGGTCACGACAGCAGCCCCGCCGTGGATACCAGCGCCTCTGCTACGTCGATGACCTTGCGGCCTTGGTCCATCGCGGCGCGGCGCAGCAAGTTATAGGCGGCATCTTCGTCGATGCCTTTGGCCTTCATCAACAGGCCCTTGGCGCGGTCGATGACTTTGCGCTCTTCTAGCGCGCGTTTCGTGGTGGCCAGTTCAGTGCGCATCTGGCGAAACATGCTGAAGCGCGCGATGGCGGCGTCGATGATCGGCTTCAGCCGGTCGGCGCGCAGCCCGTCGACAACATAGGCGGACACCCCTGCCTCGATCGCCAATCGCGTCAGGTCGGCATCGCTTTGGTCGACAAACAGCGCGACGGGACGTTCCAGCGGGGCAGAGGCAAGCGTCAGCGCCTCGAGCGCATCGCGGGACGGGTTATCAAGGTCAATCAGCACGATATCGGGGTTATGCGCGGCGATTGAGGCGGTCAGCCGGGTCATATCGGTGACGGTCGTCAGCTCGTATTCCCCCGCGCGCAGCAGGCTTTGTTCGATCAAGGCGGCGCGGGCCGGGTCGCTTTCGACGATGGTGATTTTCAAGCGGCGCTGCATATTGGCAGCGTCACCAGAGGCGCCGGCGATTGGCAACGGTTTGCGCGACTATTTGGCCCATGAAAAGTGCAGGTGCCGCTATTTCAGGCAGTTGCGCCACTCACCGACGGCAATTGCACCATTTTTCGGGTACGATTGGGGTCAGTACAGCCCTGCTTCGCGCGCGATCATGGCCGCTTGGGTGCGATTGGCAGCACCGATTTTGCGATACAGCGTTTTGACATGCAGCTTGACCGTCGGCTCTAGCACATCCAGATCGCGGGCGATTTCCTTGTTGGATTTACCCTCTGTGAGGCCCTTGAGGACCTGCAATTCGCGCGCGGTCAGTTTTTCCGCCAATGGGTTAGAGGTGACATCGTCCACAGCGGTCATAAATTCGATGGGCGCGTATTGTTCGCCCATGGCCATGAATTTGACGGCGTTAATAAGGGACTTGGCAGGCAGCGATTTCGGGACAAAGCCAGCGGCACCAGCCTCTAGCGCGTCTTCGGCGATCTGGCGCGTCGCCTCGCCAGAGATTAGCGCGACACGCTGGCCGCCGCCCATCGCAATCGCGGTGCGCAAGCCGTTCAGCCCGTTCATGCCGGGCATGTTGTAGTCCAGCAGCACCAGATCATAAGGCGCGTCCGCCTCGATCCGCGCGCAGGCTTCGCCAAAGGTGCCGACGGATGCGGTTTCCATGCCGCCTTGGGATTGCAGAAACATCACCAGCGTATCGCGCAAAAGGTCATGGTCGTCGGCGATCAATACTCTCATGCGCTATCCCTAGTCGTGTCTTTGGCTGTCAGTATGCCATTTACTGGCGCGATTTTCGCAAAAATTTTCGACAACTTTAACTATTATGGATACCTTTACTAGCCTGAGATACCTCTAACAGACATCGCATTGCCTGACGATAACCCGTTCGGACACTGCCCTGCCCAATGGCCTGCACCAGACATCGCCGTTTTTCACCGCAAAATGCGATCGCAATGAATATACGCCATATGAATAGAACTCAGCCCCATTTGCGAAGCGTAAAGAATACAGCCAGATATGATGCGAAAATCTATCTGCGATCCAATTGCATTTGGCTTTATTTGGCGTAGGCGGGCGGCACAGCCTTATGCTAATTCTACATATCACCCGTCTCGCCTTAAAGGCGAAGGATACCGAAACTGATGTTGGGCCGGATGGCAGCATCTAGCGCAGCGGCCACGATAGCGTAGGTCATCCACGGTTAACCTATCCGAAAGGATAGCCGGCTATCCCAATGACCGCATGCGGAACTAACGGGCTATCGGTATAGTTTTCTCATGATGTAAAAGGATGTAGCGATGCTTAAAATGGTTCTGAATACAGCTATGGGCGCAAGCCTTGCACTGGCCTGTGCCACCGCCGCGCTGGCAGAGGATATGGCCGCACCGCAGGGCGACGTCCTGTTGACGGTCTCGGGCGATATCGATGTGACGAATGTTGGCGACACCCTACAACTTGACCGCGAACAGCTTGCTGCGCTTGATATGACATCGTTTGAAACGACAACCATTTGGTCCGACGGCATCCAAACCTATGAGGGAACGTCATTGGCTGCGCTTGCCGAACTGCTGGGCTTGACCGAAGGCAAGATATTGGCGACCGCGATTAACGACTATACTGTTGAAATCCCAGTATCTGACGCTGTCGAGGGCGGGCCGATCATCGCCGTTCTGATGAATGGCGAAGAAATGTCGGTCCGCGACAAGGGTCCGCTGTGGATCGTTTACCCCTACGATTCGAACAAGGACTATCGCTCTGAGGTTGTGTACTCGCGCAGCATTTGGCAATTGGACCGGATCGAAGTGATGCGCTAAGCTGATTGCAGGGCGCATCATGTCCGATCGGGATTTAACCTACTTGGCCATGAAGTCCAAACAACGCAACAAGGCCGGGCGCACCTTTGCAGTGTTGTCCGGCCTGTTGGCGTTTTCCGCGGTTATCTTCTTGGCGTTCAGCGTCACAAAAGAGATACGCCTGCTGGGCTCTGCCAATTCTGACAACGTACAATGGCAGCTGTCACAGACAGAGGTTGAGTTTCTGGAGTTCAGCAAGACTCTGGCTGAATTGCCCGTTGATTTGGCAAATGTGCGACAGCGGTTCGACATCTTTTATAGTCGGATCACAACTGTGCTGCAGGCGACGGTCTTTGAAGAGCTGCGCGATGACGAACATTTTCAAACCTCTTTGGATGCGGTTCAGACTTTTCTGCGCCTTAGCGTGCCGCTGATCGACGGCGATGATGCGGCACTGCTAGCCGCCCTACCGGACCTGCGACAATCATCCATACAAACGCGCCGCGACGTGCGTGATCTGTCGAATGGCGGGCTGGATTTGTTTGCCACCGCTTCGGACAAGCAGCGCAGTGCGGTCGCGGCCACGATGATTGAACTGGCCGCCGTGTTGGCAATCTTGATCGGGGTGCTTGCGGTTGCAGTGCTTTACCTGAACCGATTGCTGCGCGCCCTGACCAGAAGAGAGCATCAGCAGCATCAGACTTCTACGCGGATGAATGCGATCATTTCGTCGTCCTTGGACGGGGTCATCGTCATTGATGCGCAGGGCAGCATTTTGACCTTCAGCCCCGCAGCAGAGGCGATCTTTGGCTATTTCGCCGAAGACGTCGTAGGTCGAGATCTAGCAACAGTCATCGTGCCGCCCAAACTGCGCGACGTGCATTACGCAGGCATGGAGCGGATGCGCAATGGCGGCAAAAAGGCCGTAGTGGGCAAAGGCCGGGTGCGACTGGAAGCGCTGCGTGCAAATGGGGAACTATTCCCAATTGAGATGGCGATCCACTCTTCAATCACGACTGAAGGCGAGATTTTCATCGCCTTTTTACGCGACATCACAAAGCGCGTGGCTGATGAGGTTGAACTTGTCGCGGCCCGCGATGCCGCGGTTGCAGGGGCTAAGCTTAAGACCGAGTTTCTAGCCACCATGAGTCACGAAATCCGCACCCCGCTGAACGGGTTGCTGGGCAACCTTGAACTGATGAGCGAAACAGAACTGACACAAAGCCAGTCCCGGTATGTGCGCAATATGGACACCTCTGGCCGGCTTTTGATGCGGCATATCTCTGACGTGCTCGACATCACGCGCTATGATGCGGGCAAAATGACGACCAAGTCAGAGCCGATGGATTTGTCCGTGCTGTTGCAAGACATCATCGACAGCCAGACCAGTATGGCGGGTGCGAACCAAACCACCCTCAGCTGGGGCTGGGACGGGGCACCGCAGAATTGGATCAAGTCTGATCCCGACCGCCTGCAGCATGTCCTGCTGAACCTGATCGGCAACGCCGTGAAATTCACGCGCAATGGCAACGTCACACTGACTGTGGCCGCGCAGCCTTACGGCGATGTGATTCAGCTTGGCTTTACCATCAGCGACACCGGTCCTGGCATGTCCGCCGATCTGGCGGGCCGGGTTTTCGATGATTTCGTGACCGGAAATACGGCATATGACCGGGATGTGGGCGGCACCGGACTTGGGCTTAGCATCGCCAAGCGCTTTGTCTCTGCAATGAACGGACAAATCGGGGTCGAAAGCGTCCTTGGCAGCGGCAGTACCTTTTGGGTGCGCCTTCCCGTTTCAGCGGCGCAGCCGGTGCAACGGCAGCCCGCCCTGCCCCCGCCGGCGGCGCGTCCAATACGGCCTTTGCAGGTTTTGGTCGTCGAGGATAACGAGATTAACCGCACCGTCGTGCGCGACATGCTGGAAAAAGGTGGCCACCGCGTGACCGAGGCAAACGATGGCCGCGCGGGCGTCACGGCAGCACTGTCGCGGCGGTTTGACCTGATCTTGATGGATATCAGCATGCCCGTGATGGATGGCCGCACCGCCACCCGCGCAATCCGGCGCGGCACGGGTCCGTCGGCCCATACGCCGATTATTGCCCTGACCGCGAATGCGATGCAGGAAGAGCAGGTAAACTTTCTGGCCGATGGTATGGACGGCGTCCTGACAAAGCCGTTGACTAAGGCCGCCTTGGCCGATGTGCTGGGCCGCCATACCGGGGCCGTCCAGCCTGCCACGCCCCAAGCCGCAGCACCGCAAGTTTTGGATAGCGAACACAACGCTGAAACCCGAGAGATTCTAGGCGAAAGTGGCTATGCCCGCATGTCTGGCGTTTTCGTCGAAGAGGTTGAACAGTTTATACTGTGGCTGGATGATCCAGCGTCGCATGACCTGTCCGCGCTCGCACCGCAGTGCCACAAATTTGCCGGCAGCGCGGCCGTTTTCGGCGCAACCGCGCTGCATACTCAGCTTAAAGAGATGGAAACAGCGGCAAAGCAGGGCAATGAAAGCGCAGTGATGGCACTGCGCAGCAAATTGCCCGCGATCTGGAAAGCCACCCGCGCCTTGGTTGGTTAGCGTGAATCTGGTGCGCAATTCAACAGACAGACAAGGCTCCCCTTTTCACAGGCGAATTTATCCCGTGGCTGTAGTGACAGAGGTACCAACGGCGGCGTAGACCTTAAGGATCGCGACGCGCCGACAGGCTCTGGCCCAGCAGTTTCATACAATGCACTTTGTCTCGACGCGGTTCCGGCAGTGGTATCCGCTCACGTTCCGCCATCTTGCCCGGTCCAGAAATTTTGATATGCGCAACGCTTAGATCCTAGCGATGGCACCGGCGGTGGTAGGCTTCCAAGGCTGGGCATTCTTGCGCGGCCGGACAACCTCAGACGTTACCCGATCGGCAATGGCGTAGTGGCATCGGTGCATGTCATAGGTGCCATCCGAAGTCACGCTCCCGTCTGCTGATCGCGCGAGATCTATTTAACAGATCGGGCAACATCGGTGGATCATCGGTGTTGCTGTCGGTGATTTAGACCGCTCTGATTCAGAGTGTCCTATCTTTTGTGTAGCCGAAAACTGGTCCGTGTTCATGTGAGGAACAAGGACGATGACGATGTCCAAGGAACTGCTGGACGAAGTGCGAGAATGGCAGTCCCGGGCGTTGGACCGAATGTATACGATCGTGATTTTAAGCGCTCACCGAGACAAAGTCCGTGACGCAGATAGCCGCATGTTCAAGAACAAGGCCGTCTATTTCGCCCTCGGCGTCAATCAACTGGGATGGAATGCGCGAGGTCCTGGGCCTATGTCTTGCCGATAACGAGAGCGCCTAATTCTGGCTGTTCGTGATGATGGAGCTGAAGAACCACGGGGTGCAGGACATCCTGATCGCGGTAGTGGATGGCCTCAAAGGCTTCCCGGAACCAGTAGTGCAAGCCTGTATAGTCTTCCTTGCGCGCCACTTGGTGAACTTCTGCGCCTGGAAGGACCGCAAGGCAGTGGCCGTGGACCTGCGTCGGATTTACAGTGCTCCGACAGCCGATCAGGCGGCCGCCGGGCTGGATGCCTTTGAGGAAAAATGGGCCAGTAAATACGCTTCCATCGCCTCGGCCTGGCACCGAGCATGGCAAGAGGTGATCCCGTTTTTTGCCTTCGATCCGGCGATCCGCAAGATCATCTACACTACAAACGCGAGAGAGAGTTTAAACCGGGTGATCCGCAAATCGATCAAGACGCGGGGATCATTCTCGACCGAAGATGCTGCCACAAAGCTAATCTACCTGGCGATCAGCAACTTCGAGAAAGGTGGTCGAAATGTTCGGGAATGGTTTGCCGCACGCAAACATTTCGCTATCATGCTCAAAGATCGCTTCAATGCATAATTGTATCTGAAACCCGCATGGGCCAGACCAGATACGCAGATTTTATGACACTCCCCTCGAAGATGGCCAAGTCGACATCGCTTCAGAGCTCGTTGAAAACGCCATTCGAAGCCCAGCCATGAACCGCCGCAACGCGCTCTTTGCCGGCCACGATGAAGGGGGGTCGTAATTGGGCGCGCTTCGCCAGCCTGATCGGCTACTGCAAGATGAATGGTGTCGAACCCTATGCCTACCTGCGCGATATCTTCACCAAGCTCGCCAACGGCCATCCCTCAACACGAATATCAATGACCTGATGCCCTGGGCTACGCAGCGGCTGCCCCGTACTTACAATGAGCTCATCCGAGAATCCCCATTGAGTTCATTCTGACCACTTATGAAGGCGAAAGCGTCAGGCTAACCTCATCGCAAATAATGCCCGCAAGTAAAATTCCAATGGGACGTAAACCGCGCTTATTATCAACCCTGCTTTCAACCGTATAATACATGCACTATCCGTACACTATACAGTGCTTTGACAGGTATAATACATGTCTTTGCCATGCAAAACACATAGAAAGCACATGCTTTTCAATGTGTTTTCAATGTATTTGGGTGCATCTCGTGATACTCCAGCAGCCACTTGGCGATATTCCTAGAACCACCTCATGATACACGTAGTGGCACCTCGTGATACCCCTACGCGCACCTCGCGCTACTCCTATAGCAATTAAGCGTTACACATCGCTAATACTTATTTATAATCAATATGTTACACCTATAACTTTTTTCATGAAAATCTTGATGAAACTAGCTATGCCGGTCACTCGCTGTTTGCTGTATGTGCTACACAGATTTAGCCTGAAATTGCTTGGCAATCGCAGGCAGCTCCTCACTTCTGGTAGAGCTGCAAATGGGTAGAGTGAGCAAGGTGTGCACCTCATCATTCAGATATCATGGGATGCTCATCTTAGTTTCACCGGCCACTTTGGATACCGCTACTAGCCTGTGGTGGGCATTCGATAACAGACCAGCGGCTTCCTCCCAAAAATCATGATAATTTGGCGTAAAGTATCACTAGGTGCTCGTCGTGGTATCACGAGGTGCTCGCCTGTGTAGCGCGAGGTCAGATTGGCCGATGCTCAAAAAAGACCTCAAAATTCTATCTGACCTCGTGATACCTATACAGCCACCTCGTGATACACATGTAAGGTGTAACGGGGGGAATCAAATTGAAATTACAGAAAGCCCTGTAAGGCAAAAACACATCAGAAGCCTCAAGCAGCCTCTTCAACGAACCATCCCAAAAACAGAAGCCCCCCCAAACTGCATTTTTGAGGCGACTAACGGAAGTAGATAAGACCTGCGGTGCTCAGCACGCCAACATGCTCCACATTGTCGCCCCCCAAGCCCCTAGCAACTATATCTTCAAGCTGCTGGATCAGCCCAATTGAGCCGTGATTTGCAGAGCGCGTTCGCGACGGTGACAAGTTTTCTGGCGACGGCTGTAACGACGACCTTATGTGGTTTTCCGTTAGCGCGCAGGCGGTCTGCGAAAGGTTTTAAGGCCGGATTATGGTGGCTGGCCACCAAAGCCGCGTGGAACATCACATGCCGAGATTTCCAGGCGGCCGCGCCAAAAGTGAAATGGCTAACTGACATCACCGAGTTCCACGTCCGAGCTGGAAAAGTCTATCTTTCCCCAATCATCGATTACTTCGACGGGCTCGTCATAAGTTGGACCTTATTGACCAAACCGGACGCCGATCTAGTCAACACTATGCTTGATGCAGCGGTTGGGACTATCGCTGACAGCGAAGCGCGGCCCATAATCCATAGCGATCGCGGAGGCCATTATCGCTGGCTTGGCTAACTGGAACGTTAGAGGCAGCAAAGCTCGTTCGTTCGATGTCACGAAAGGCGATTTCGCAAGACAACGCCGCATATGAAGGCTTCTTCGGACACCTGAAGACTAGGTTCTTCTATCCTCGCGATTGGCGGGCCTTCACCGCGGCCCAGTTAATTGACGAGGTTGACGCTTACATTCGCTGGTATAACGAAACACGCATCAAGATGTCCTTTGGTAGTAGAAGCCCAATCGAATATCGTAAAAACCTCGGCCTTATACCGTGCAAACAGTCCAAGTTTTTGTCCGCACCACCCGGGTCACCTGGGTGGAAATTTACATACAGTGCTTAAAAATATATCGGCAGCCAGCGCGCTATTCCAGAATTCAGGCCATTTTCAAGGGATGAAGACCAAGACAGGCGCGCTGAGAACAATTTCAGAAAGTGTTCTTTGACGCCATCCGTTTGTACGTACATAGTCCAAAGTGAACGATACAAGAGGATAAGATGACCGATCTGAATGACAACTATGCAAAGGTTTACAACAGGACAGTCGGCTTCGGCCAACGCCCCTGCCTTCTTCTAATTGACTTTGCACATGCCTACTTTGACCCAAAATGCCCCTTGTACGCGAACGTTGACGATTCACTGGCCTCTGCCCTTAGGGTTCGAGCTGCAGCGACAGTCGCTGGAATCCCAGTTGTCCTGACGAAGGTGACATATGATCCAAAGGGCCTGAGCGGCGGTCGCTTTTTCGAGAAGGCCGCCCCACTGGAAGCTTTCCTGCCCGGCCGCGCCACCGGAGAGTTCACAGCAGGCCTGGAACCGACCGAGGACGAGATCATCGTCACAAAACAATACCCCAGCGCATTCTTTGGCACGTCGCTTGCACCGATGCTGACAGCGATGGGCTGCGACAGTGTGCTACTGACCGGGCTCACGACATCGGGATGCGTGCGCGCCACGTGCGTTGATGCCATGAGCCACGGCTTCCGCACGTCGGTCATCGCAGATGCCTGCGGCGACCGGCACGACGATCCGCACAGGGCCAACCTATTAGATATGAACGCAAAATACGCCGACGTCATTTCAGAGATATCAGCGCTAGACTATTTAAATCGCCTTACTGCCTAAGGATCGGACGGGGCCAGCGCGGCCCCGCCCACCCTAGCTAGTCACACGATGGCGCAGGCGTCTTCAAAGGCCAGTCGTGGTAAGCGGCCAAAGACGTTGGACGGATCACCATAGCCGATATTGCACAGAAAATTGGCCTTCCAACCGTGCTCTTTCAGGAATTCAGTTTCCACCATATCGACGTCAAAGCCTGACATGGGGCCGACATCCAATCCAAGCGCGCGGGCCGCCAGCATTAGATAGCCGCCCATTAACGTGCCGTTGCGAAAGGCGGTATCATGGGCCATTTTCTCTGACCCCGTGAACCACGGCCGGGCGTCGGTATGAGGAAAGAGTTCGGGCAGTTTGTCATAGAACGCAGGGTCCCAAGCGATGATCGCACAGACCGGGGCGGTCATGGTTTTCTCTAAGTTGCCGCCGGACAACGCGGGGCGCAGTCGTTCCTTGCCAGCGTCCGTGGTGACAAAGACAAACCGGCCGGGCGAGCAGTTGGCCGAGGTTGGGCCGAACTTTAAAATATCCCACAACGCGTGCAGCGTGGTATCTGGGACGGCCCGATCCTGCCAGCCGTTCTGGCTGCGTGCTTGCGTAAAAAGCTGGGCGATGGCGTCGTCCGGCAGGGTCGTTTTCATGTCGAGCATAAAGTTATCCTTAAGGAATTAGAGAGAGTGTTGGGGCCGAAGGGCAACGGCAGCCTCAATCATGCGGGCAAAGGCAGCGATCCGGCCTTCGGTCCCCGCGGGACCTATGATTTGCAGCGAAAGCGGGCCGTCTGCCGTCACCGCTACAGGCAGGCTAAGCGATGGGAGGCCAAGAATTGAGGCTGGGCGCGTAAAGCGGGTCAGCCCCGCGATTACGCGATTAAGGTCAGGATCGTTGCCAATATCGACGGCAGCGCCCTGCGGCGGTGTATCTGCTAGGGTCGGCATTAGGAACAGATCGCAATCTGCGAAAACCTGCCTCATGCACTGCCGGCCGGATTGCCGGATTTGCAAGGCGCGCAGATATGCCTGCGCCGGGATCGCTGCGGCTTGGACCAGCCGGGCAAGCACCTGCGGGCCGTAGGTGCCAGAGTGGCTTTGCAGGCGATCTGCATGCACTGTCGCTGCCTCGCTTATGGCGATTGCGTTAGCTGGTTCGGTCAGGCCGTCGAAAAATTTCAGCGGCAGGTCGGTTAGGGTATGACCAGCTTTCTCTGCGAGCTTGGCGACATCGGCCATCGCGGCCTGCATGCGAACGCTGGCGGATTCTTGCATGGGGCCAGACAACAGACCAATGCGCAGCGCGCGCGGGCCTTCGCCCAAGGGACGACCAGAGATGATCGACAGCATGACCACCGCACAATCAACGGAGGCCGCGAGTGGCCCGATGCAGTCTTGGGTCCACGACAGCGGCATTGCGCCATCTACGGGGACAAGGCCCTGCGACGGCTTGAAGCCAACAACGCCATTGCAGGCGGCAGGAATGCGGATTGACCCACCGGTATCGGACCCCAGCGCCGCCGCGACAATGCCCGCTCCGACCGCCACGCCAGAGCCGGACGACGAACCACCAGTGATTGCGCCGGGGACCAATGGATTTATGGGCATGCCGTGGTAGGCATTGTGACCAGACGGGCCCATGGCAAATTCGCTCATCTTAAGCCGTCCAATATCGACTTGTCCGGCAGCGTCGAGACGAGCCAGCACAGTGGCCAACCCAACTGCTATTTTTGCGGCACTGGGGTGCGCGCCCATGCCTACAGCCTCGCGGGGACGGTCAAACATATCCTTGTGGGCAAAGGGGATGCCGGACAACGTGCCGGTCCCACTGGGGCATCGGCGCACAACAGCAAAGGCGCTACTGGTCTGCGCCAGCGCCATGGCCTGCGCAGCGAGTTCGTTTGCGGTGATATGGCCACTGGCCAGCGCGCGGCGCTGGAATGCGATCGTTGGCAAGGCAGGAAGGGTCATGGCACCTCTGGCGCGAAGGGTGGCAGATCCTGCAGCCCGGTCGTTGTCGGCAGCAGGGGATTGGTTCGGATGGCGACCAGCCGCTCGGTTTGATCGGCATAGATCGCACGGTCTTCCAGCGTCGGCGGGCGACCAAGGAAGGCGGTGAGGATAGGATCAGACATTAACCAAAACTCTGCGGTTGGCGCCCGCGCACAAGCTGCGACAACGACACGGCCACGACCAGCGCGCCGCCATAGAACAGGCTTTGTACAAACGCATCTGCCCCCATCATGGTCAGTCCAGTGATCCCGGTGATTAAGAAATAGACCGACAGCAACGTGCCCAGCGGGTTGAACCGCCCCGGATAAAGCGTCGTCGCGCCGAGGAAGGCTGCAGCAAAGGCGGGCAGTAGCAGGCCGGTGCCAGAATTTGGATCCGCCGATCCGGTCATGCCCGCGTAGAGCACCCCAGCAATCGCCGCCAACGTCGATGATGCCATCAAGGACACCACGCGCACCCGATCGACCTTGACCCCGTTCAATCGCGCGACTTCGCGACCCCGGCCGACAAACAGCAATTTTCGCCCGGCGATGGTGTATTCCAGTACCCACCACATGATCAGAGCCAGCGCGAGGCCGTAGTAAAACGCAAGCGGGATGCCGAAAAAGCGCTGGATCACCACGACCTCTACCAAGTCCATTGAGATGCCAGAGATAGTGCGGCTTCTCGACATCCACAGGGTCAATCCTTGCAAGAATGTGCCGACACCAAGTGTGATGATCAGGGAATGGATGCGGAAATACAGGATGAAAACCGCGTTGACCGCACCAATCGCCGCACCTACTCCGATGGCAAGAATGATGCTGAGCCCGATAGGAAGGGCCAGTTGCACGTTCGTCACCGCGACCAGCATCGCAGAAAAGACCAGCACGTTGGCTGCCGACAAATCGAAATCTCCCGCCGTCAGCGGCACAAGGATCGCAAGGCTAAGGACCACCAGAACTGCCTGAGAGCCAAACATAGAGCTGAAGGTTCGCCATGTAAGAAAGGTATCGGGCACCGCGAGCGCGAAGATCGCTATTAGAACCGCCCACGCGCCCAACAGTGCAAAGCGTTCGATATCCTTGGTCCAGTTGCGCCGCGCTGGCTGAATCGGGGGACTTGTGGTTTGTGCGGTCATGCGAAGACCTCCGTAGCGGTTTGATTATCAGGGGTGGCGGCATCAATGCCAAGGCAGGCGCGTGCGATGTTACTCTTCTCGACCTCCCGCCCGGTCAGGATCAGCACAGGCAGGCCCCGGCGGAACACGATGACCCGGTCGCACAGCTGTGCCAGCTGTTCATGATCTGTCGAGGCGACAAGGATCGACATTCCTTGCGCGGCGGCTTCGTCCAGCGCGGCAAAGATTTGCTGGCGTGCACCGTAATCGACGCCCTGTGTGGGTTCATCCAGACACAGCAAACGCGGTTTTTCCGCCAGCCATTTTCCCAGCAGCACCTTTTGCTGGTTGCCGCCCGACAGGTTGCCAAGGTCGGCGGCGGCATTGGCGGGGCGCACGTCGTGCTGAACGATCAGTTCATTCGTCGCCCGCGTCATGGCGGCATGGCTGATACCCGGCCCGCGCCGCAGCCGCGGCAGCGCTAGAAAAGTCGCGTTTTCAGTCACCGACAAAGAGCCCACGCCGCCCTGCCCCATCCGGTCACCCGGCAGCAAGGCAATGCCAGCGCTATGCGCTTTTGCAGGCGGCATCTTTGCGGCGTCCAAGCAGGTATCGCCAACGCTCACCAGCCCCCTGGCGGGCGTCGCGCCAAACAAAAGGTAAGGCACATCAGCAAAGCCAGAGCCGATCAAACCGGTCAGCCCCAAAATTTCGCCCGCCTTAACTTCCGCATCCAGCCCGGCGCAACGCCCGCCAGTCAAACCTTCGATAATGACATTGCGCTGGCTTGGCGTAGGACGATCTGCACGGACGTATGCAGAAATTGCGCGGCCTACGATTGTGTCTAGGATCTGCTGGCGGCTGGTCTCCTTCGTCTGCAACATTGCCGCCAACCGCCCGTCGCGCATGACGGCAACGCGGTCGGTCAGGCTTAGGACTTCGTCGATGTCATGGGTAACAATAATCACAGAAGCACCGGTTTTCTTGATACTGCGCAGCACTGTAAACAGCTTCTCGACATCGGCGACGGACAGGAACGGCGTCGGCTCGTCCAGCACCAAAACTCCCTCTCCGGCCCGGCCCGCATCGGACCGGCGCAATTCGGCAAAGGCGCGGACGATCGCCACAAAGGCGCGTTCGACCGGTGACAAGGTTTCCACGATGGCACCCGGATCGATCCCAAGGTCGAATTCTTCCATTAGGGCGACAATCTTGCGCCGCTCTGACCGCCAGTTGATGCCAAACGGTCGTCGCGACGTGTCAGAGATCAGCATGTTGTCGATGACCGACAGCGTTGGGATCAGCGCCAGATGCTGATGGACAAAGGCGACGCCCATCTGCCGGATGCGGGATGCGTCTAGTGGCAGAGGCAGGTCTTCGCCCCATAGCCGCAGACCGCTCCCCGGTTCAGGCGAATTGAACCCCGCTAGAACCTTGATCAAGGTGGATTTTCCCGATCCGTTTGCCCCCAGCAGACCGACGATTTCTTTGCGCCTCAACGTCAAGTTGACGTCTTTAAGCACTTCAACCGGGCCGAACTTCATCCGGATATGCGACATGCGCAGAATATCGGCGTCATGTGGGGATACGCCGGGCGATGCTAGGGGCTGGACAGCCATGTCTTAGTCCAGCATCCAGAGTTTGCGAAAACCTTCAATATGCGCGTCGCCATAGCCGTTATCAAAATTAGCGGGAATACCAGTGGTTTCGACGTTGTCCTTGTCAAAAATGACCAAAGGGATTCCTAGATCGGTCGGCACCTCTAATCCGCAAAGCTGGCGCATCTGCGCATCGACGGCGGCGTAACCAGCCCATCCAAGGCTTTCGCCAATGTCCATTTCCACCGTGCCTTCACGCACCATATCCAGCACAAAGGGCGTACCGTTAAAGCTGGCGATTGGCACATCGGCCCCGGCAATTCGGAGCGCAGGGGTGACGAATTGCGACATACTGTCATAGATCGGAAGGATGTAGTTGATGTCCGGGTTGGCCAGCAACGCCGACTGCACGCCGGATTGGATGCGCGTGCCCCATTCAGCCAACGGGACGTTCAGATATTGCTGTTCGCAGTCGGGACAAAATTCCGACAACTTGGCTTGAATGCTTTCGACATAGGGCAGCGACGGCAGAATGTCGTCGGACCCGATGATCAGCACGTTCGGTGCACCTGTCGTCTGCACATAGGCCCAAGCGGCTAGGATTTCGCCCACCGCAGAGAACGGCACCTTCGCTGACGCATCGACGAAATCAGCCTGTTCCTGCGTATCGTCATAAAGGTGCGTTGTAGTAATCATGGCTCCGGCGGCTTTTGCCTGCATCAGTTGCGGGCCGATGACTACGGGGTTTAGACCGCCTGTCAGGTCGATCAGTTCATAGCCCTGTGTTATCGCCTGATCGACACCTTGGATGTAAGAATCCATACCGCCCTGCGTTTCCCAAACGGTATATTCGAACCCCACATCGGCAGCGGCGCGGGCCATCGCGTCCTCTAGCGCAACGGTGAAAGGGATCGTCATTGTGACAGGGATGGAAAAGACCTTTTTGTCGGCCATACAAGCCTTAGCGTCAAAGGGTTCGCCCTGCGCTGCAAAGTCGGGAATGATGCGGTGTGCGGCGATCAGGTCCTGTGCATCACTCATTGCATCGGCTTGAGCGATCTGCGGCATGATAAGCGGCATTAATAGCGCCAAGTGGTAAGTCTTCATCTTTCATATCCCCTGCAAATTTACGTCCTGTAGATATGTCCGTACAAAGTTAGATGTATTGAAAGGGGTTTTTTACACTTTTTCCGGCCGCAGGCTTTAAATGCTAAAAAGACAGGCAGAATCTTGCGATCCTGCCTGAATTTTATGTACGGACAAACTTTGAAAGGTTATGTCGCCGCGCACCCAGCACGCCGCCAATCAGACCGGGAATCGAAAACACGGCAAAGCACAACGGATAGCTACCAAGCATATGGAAGATTGCCGCAAAGATCGACGGACCGACGATGACGCCTATAAAGGTATAAGACAAGATCGCCCCCGTCGCGGCCCCCACCCGGCCCGGCGGCGCGGTTCGGGCAATGGCGGCCAGAAACACGCCGTTCCAGCCTGACGCGCAAGCACCAAGGCAAATCATGGTGACCGTAAGCACGGACACCGGTAAGGTCGGTTGAAAATACAACAGTAGCGACAGCCCGCCCCCGACAAAGCCCAGCATCGACAGCACGCGGAACGGTCCGAACCGGTCGGCAACAACCCCCCAACCCACCCGGCCAGAGGCACCGGCAATTTGCAAGGCCGCGCCTAGCAGGCCGGCGGCATATATACTCCACCCGATTTCCACGAGGGATACGACCGCAAAGGCGGTTACAGTCAGTTGCATGGCAGAGAACAGACAACCAAGCGCCGCCAAGGTGCGCAGAGAAGGATCTGTTAGCACCGCGCGTTGTTCAGCAATCGCGGTCGCCAATATGCCGGGGCCCTGCACCCGGACGGGATGCGGCGTGCGTCCGGTGTGGCGTAGGGTAAAGGCCAGCAAGATTACCGGCACGACCATCAACGACAGGATCGCCGCCTGCCACCCCGAGAGCCACAGCGCCACCAGCGGTAAGAATGCATTTGCCACGACAGCGCCCAGCGGTACGCCGCTTTGCTTCAACGAAAAAACTAGACTGCGGCGCTTGGCAGGCGTCACCTCGTGCAAGATCACCGATGATGCGGGATTGTTAATGCCGTAGGCTATGCCGAACAGGACAGAGGCAAGGATCATAAGAGCCGGCAAGGCGCTAGCCAACATCGCCAGACCAATGATTAACAGGACCAGTTCCAGCGCGATAATTGCTTCTCCACTTAGGCGCGCAACAAGGCTACCAGCGCTCAACGATGCAAAAAGGCCCGCGAAATAAATAAAACTGACCTGATAGCCAATCCAGTAGGCCCCGACGTGCAAGGTCTCTGCCACGATAGGTGCAAGTGCTGTCAGCGCCAGGACACTAGCGGTTGCTGCAATTTGTACGAAGGTCATGCGCGCCAAGGTCAACCAAAGATTGGCATTTGTCTGGTTAGTCTCGCCAAAGGCGGGTGCAGTTGACATAATACGTTGTGACACTGGGTAATCTCCACTCTCTTACTCAAGAAGTGCGCATATGTCCGGACAAATAGCAAGAGGCGGCCCTCCCCTTTATGTCAATTCATAACGACCGTGCGACACCGCTTTATATGCAGATCGCACACAAGCTAGAGCAGCGTATCCGTGACGACATTTACCCCGTTGGCACCCTTCTGCCGACTGAGGCGGAACTGGTCGCTGCGTTTCAGGTGTCGCGTCATACCGTGCGCCAGGCGATCGAACAGCTAAAGCGCAATGGCACCCTGTCTGCCCGCAAAGGCGTCGGCACCAAAGTCGAAAGCCGTGGCACCGATTGGCGCACCCGCTTTCGCGGACAATCACGCCACGACCTGTTCGATTTTTCACGCGATTCAGAACTCCACTTTCAGACCAAATCACAGGTCATCGCCCGCGCCGACATCGCGACAGAAATGGGGATACCGCCGGGGCGCACCTTTACCTACGCCGCTGGCCTGCGGTACTTCAAAGGCGAAGACGTACCATTTTGTTGGAACGAAGTTTATCTAGATGAAAGCGTCGCAGAGGTACTGCAAGGCGTCGATGTGCTGCGTCAGGCGCTATTCCATATGGTCGAGAGTTATACCGGCGAGCGGATCGCCTCGATTCACCAAGAACTGAAGCCCGTGCAGCTGGACACGGAGCTAGCCGAGAAGATGGACCTGCCCGCCGGCGCTTTGGCCCTGCGGATGACACGCCGCTATCTGTCGTCGCGGGGACGGCTACTGGAATACGCGATCCAGACCCTACCCGCTGACCGATTCAGCTATCGCACCGTCCTATCCGCCGGAGAGGGAGAGACAACATCGGCCTAAGAATTCAGCACAGGCCACCATTCAGCGCAAATTAATAGATCAAACGCGAAAAATATGACTTTGTCCGTACAAATAAACCATTCTTAACTAGCTATCCGAGGCGATAGCCAAACTATGTCCATACAAACATAACACAGAGGGTTTTGTCATGGACATGGGTGTCTTCATTCCAATCGGGAACAACGGCTGGCTGATTTCGGAAACCGCGCCGCAATACATGCCGTCGTTCGAGTTGAACAAACAGGTCGTTCAAAAGGCTGAAGGTTACGGTCTGGAATTCGCGCTTTCTATGATCAAGCTCCGCGGCTTTGGCGGCAAGACAGAGTTCTGGGACCATAACCTAGAAAGCTTCACGTTGATGGCCGGCCTTGCTGCCGTAACGAGCAAGATCAAGCTTTTCGCCTCGACTGCGATCCTGACACTACCGCCTGCGATTGTGGCTCGCATGGCCAGTACCGTAGATAGCATCGCGCCGGGCCGGTTTGGTATTAACATTGTGACCGGCTGGGCCAAAAACGAATACACCCAGATGGATATCTGGCCCGGCGATGAATACTTCGGCTACCGCTATGCCTACGGCGGCGAATACGTGCAGGTGATGCGAGATCTGTGGGAAAAGGGATCGTCCGATTTTAAGGGCGAGCATTTCACCATGGACGACTGCAAACTGTCGCCCCGCCCCGAAAAAGTAGAGATTGTTGCGGCAGGCCAATCGGCCAAAGGCATGGCCTTTGCGGCAGAGCACGCGGATTATAACTTTGTCATGGGCGTTGGCATTAACACGCCGCTGGCGTTTTCGGACGCAGCCGCGAACCTTGTCACCGCCGCTGAAAAGACCGGCCGCGATGTAGGCGCTTATGTGTTGTTCATGATTATCGCCGATGAAACCGACGAACTGGCGATGGCCCGATGGGAGCATCTGCGCTCTGGCGTCGATGCGGATGCACTGGCCTGGATGGCCGATCAGGGGTCTAAGGATTCCACCGCCGATGAGACATCGACCGCAAAGCACATCAATCTGCCAGAGGGCGCGGTGAACTTTAACATGGGCACGCTTGTCGGGTCCTACGCCAAAGTCGCGGCCATGCTGGACGAGGTTGCCAGCATCGAGGGCGTAAAGGGCATCATGATGACCTTCGATGATTTCCTTGGAGGGCTCGATGCCTTTGGCACGAAAGTGCAGCCGCTGATGACTTGCCGGCAGGAAAAACTGGCCATCGCGGCAGAATGATGGATGGCTCTATGACAGGCGGGCCAAGCGCAAGCTTGCCCGCCGACCCGTTTCGCACCCTAGATTTGCGCCGCATCAGCCGCGTCCCTGCCCCATTTGTCGCACCAGATGTGCCCGGCGGCGTTGGCGATTTGCTGGCGCGTTATGCAAGCGGGCAGACGACACCGCAGGCTGAAATGGCGCGATTTGCGAGCAGCATTGCTGCCCCCGCGGCATGCGAGGCGGTGCTGTCCGTGCTTGATGTCAGCGATGCAGCGCAGGCCTCGGCCCGGCGTTGGCAAAATGGCACCGCCCGCCCGCTAGAAGGCGTGCCGTTTGGCGTCAAGGCGATCATCGACGTGGCCGGTGCGGAAATCACATGCGGGTCCGCGCTGACAGGACACCAGATCGCGGCTGCCGATGCGGATGGCGTGGCCCGGCTGCGAGCGGCGGGCGCGATCCCGGTCGCGATTCTGGCGACGACGGAATATGCGGCAGGATCACCGTTCAACCCGCGCCATGGCGTGGTGACCAACCCCCATGACGCAGCCCGATGGACGGGCGGATCATCGACCGGATCGGGCGCTGCGGTCGCGCGGCGCATGATGCCGTTCGCGCTGGGAACGGACACTGGCGGTTCGGTCCGGGTGCCGTCCTGCTGGTGCGGGGTTACGGGGCTTAAGCCGACCCGCGCACTGTTGAGCACCGAGGGGATCGCCCCGCTGAGCTGGACCTTGGACCACCTTGGTCCGCTGGGCTTGTCGGCAGCGGATTTGTCCCGCGTCATGGCAGTGATGGCTAACCTCGATCCCGTTGCGATGCGGCCCTTGCGCATCGGCGTGCCGGATGGGTGGTTTACAGAAATTGTCGACACTGCCGTATTGACCGCATGGACAGATGCACTGTCGGTTATGCAGGACTTGGGCGCGGCCCTTGTGCCAATGTCGACCGTCGACCTATTTGGCGACATGGCCACCAACCACGAAGCGGGATGGACCATCCTAACGGCAGAGCTTTCGGCCAGCCAACGACACAACGCCGTTCGCCGCGGTGAACAAGACGCAGGCCTGCAAGCGCGTATCGCCCGCGGCGACACCCTGACAGCGGCTGACTATTTGCTCGCCATGTCACATCGGACGACGTTGATTGAGCGGCTGATGGCGCGCTGGGATGTGGACTTGATCGTTACCCCCGGCCTTGGCGGCGAAGCGGGCCACCTGGACGGCCTAGTCATCGATATCGACGAGCAGACCCACGGGTTTGACATCATCTCCCGCAATACGATGATCTGGGATCTGACGGGGTTTCCTGCGCTTATGCTTCCCGCTGGGACGGGACGCAGTGGGCTGCCGCTGGGGGTGCAAATAATCGGGCGGCCCTATGACGATGCGCTATGTCTTGCGATGGGAACTGCGTTTCAAGGCGCGACGGACCACCACAGGATCACACCATGAAAGACCTGACACAACTGACCGCGACCGCAGCACGGCTGGGTCTGCGGCGCGGCGACTTCACCGCGCTTGATCTAACCCGCGCGAGCCTTGCCCGGATCAAAGCCCGCGACGGCGCGGTCAAGGCATGGCTATGCTTGAACCCGGAGGCAGAGGCAGAGGCCGCAGCGATCAGCGCCGATGATCCGCGCCCGTTGGCGGGCGTGCCGGTTGGGATCAAGGACGTCTTTGACACGGCGGCAATGGCAACCACTTATAACTCGCCAATATTTGCAGGCCATCGCCCTGCGACGGATGCGGCGGCAGTCGGCTTGCTGCGGGCGGCAGGCGCGATCATCATCGGCAAAACTGACACCACAGAATTTGCCGCGGCTGGGCGTAATGCGGCAACCTGCAATCCGGCCAGCTTCGCCCACACGCCCGGGGGATCATCTGCCGGGTCGGCGGCTGCAGTGGCTGATTTTCATGTGCCCTTAGCGCTATCCACACAGACCGGTGGATCGACGATCCGGCCTGCAAGCTTTTGCGGCATCACGGCTATAAAACCTAGCTTTGGCCTAATTTCGACCGAGGGGATGAAGCGCTACGCGCCCAGCTTTGATACAGTGGGCTTTCATGCGCGTGACATCGCTGATCTGACTCTCATGGCCCAAGTGTTCGATCTGCCAACGGCCGCCGCCCCAACTGCCCCACGCATCGGATTGTGCAACACGCCTTACGTCGATCACCTGACCCCACCGATGGCTGCGCTGATGGCAGGGGCTTCGCGCATGCCATCAGCGCAGAGCTTTGATTTGCCGCCGGCCTTTGCTGTTCTCGATCAGTTGCACCGGGCCGTTATGTTTGCGGAAGGTGCCAGCGCATTTCTGCCTCTTGCACGCCAAAACCCAGGCCAATTGCATGCTGATTTTTACGATCGCATCGCCAGCCGCACCGCGCAGACAATGCGCGACGCGTTTATCGCCCGTGACCGCATCCTACATCTCGCTAGCCAGCTAGAGGTGCTGATGTGCGACGCCGGAATAGATGCCCTGCTTGCCCCTGCTGCCCCCGGAACAGCCCCTCTTGGCTGCACGCCGGGCGATCCGGTGTTTAACTCGCTCTGGACGGCCATGCAGATGCCGTGCGTCGCATTAACTGGCGGATCGGCAAACGGACTGCCCATCGGTTTGCAATTGATCGGCCCGCGCGGCTCTGACGGTTTACTGCTGCAGATCGCGAGCCGCATCGCCCCGTTCCTGGCCTCAAAGGAGACAGCGCTTGACCCAGCCTGAAGATTTTACCAACGGTATGCGCCGCCTTGCAGCCGGCGTCAGCTTAATCACCACGCAGCGGGATGGCGTGCGCTATGGCCTGATCGCAACGGCAGTCACGTCCGTATGCGCCGCGCCCCCGACCTTGCTGATTTGTGTTAACCGGACGGCATCGATCCACGAGCATCTGATCCAATCCGGATCTTTTTGCGTCAATGTCCTGTCCGCCAACCAATCCTCCATTGCGACCCGCTTTGCCACGCCGAAGGATCGCGAAACGCGGTTCGACGTTGGCAATTGGACCGCACGCCAGACCGGCGCACCGGCTTTGCAGGGTGCCTGCGTAAGCTTTGACTGCCGGACCTCGCATCACATGGCCCAAGGCACCCACACCGTCCTGTTCGGCCTGATCGAGAACGTCTGGCTGCAGGACGAGGCAGCACCACTGACTTATCATGGGGGTCGCTTTGGCACCCTCACTCAGATCACATAGAGGAGATTGAAATCATGAAGCACACCCAGAACATGACCCCTGCAGTCACGCCCACAATGTCTCCCGCAATGGCCGACGCGATTGCCGCCCTGCAAAACGGCCAAGGCGTAATCGTTGCCGATGATCCGAACCGTGAAAACGAGTGTGACTTTGTCTTTGCAGCCGAAACCCTGACAGAGGAGCAGATGGCCCTCATGATCCGACATGGCTCCGGCATCGTCTGCGCAGTGATTACACAAGATCGCGCCGACTCATTGGGTTTGCCGCCCATGGTTGCGGACAACGCATCGCCGTACAAAACACCCTTCACCATATCGGTCGAGGCGAAGACGGGTGTCACGACCGGCGTCTCTGCTCACGATCGTACGCGCACGATTACGACGCTCTGCGCGGCATCAGCATCGGCGACTGACCTGCGCAGTCCTGGTCACGTTTTTCCTTTGATCGCCCACCCCGAAGGCCTGCGCGCCCGCAGAGGACATACAGAAGCAACCCTCGCCCTGATGCAGTTAGCCGGGCTCACCCCGACGGGCGTCCTGTGCGAGGCCATGACCGACGACGGCCGCATGGCGACCTACAGCGACATCGCAGACCTTAAGGCCGCGTCCGGCATGCCGCTGGTAACAATCGATGAAATTATCGCTTGCATAGTTGTCTGACTCAACGGCGTGATCGCGCCATCCATATTTTGACCATTGCCAAGTTGCTAGCAATCACTCTAGCTGCATTCGTGATCTTTGGATTTTGAGTTTAAGGCCTAGCGCCAACGGTGCCTATAACTGACCACCAGCTCACTTAGACCATCATAAGATTGAAAGCATGACCGCCTGATCCGACACCATTGAGGCGGCCCCCGATATTTAATGGGTTGCGAATCAAGATAATTTACCCCGCGACCACGGAGCCAAGGGTGTATAATTATGGGTATACCGTAATGACTTCAGACGCTTTAATGAAATAAAATCAGCATCTTAAAGTATCTAAATGGTGCCCCCACACGGACTCGAACCGCGGACCTACTGATTACAAATCAGTTGCTCTACCAGCTGAGCTATAGGGGCACTGAGGGCGGAATAACGTCACTTTGGGGGGGGTGCAAGACCCTACTTATGCGCGCGGGCCAGCAAAATGACGGCGAGCAGGCCAACGCCGCAGATCACCAGCGCGGCGGGGGCGGCTTCGGCGATATTTTCAAGGCTCGCTTTCGCATAGACGCGGGTCGATAGGGTGTCATGATTGTACAGCATTAGGGTTGCTGGCAGCTCTTTAACCGCATCGACAAAGGTCAGCAGCAGGGCCGATCCGATGCTGGCGCGAATCAACGGCAGGTGCACGGCGCGCAGGGTTTGGCCTGCGCTGCGGCCCAGTGACCGCGCAGCCATGGGTAGGCTGGCGGGGACGCGGCCGAGGGCTGCGTCAGCAGTGCCCTCGGCGATCGCAAAGAAGCGCACGACGTAAGCCAGGATCAGCACGCCAGCGCTGCCTGTCAGCAGCAAACCGGGATCGCGGCCTGTGATGGACAGAATCAGATCGGCAAGGCCGTTATCGAAGGCCGCCAAGGGCACAAGGATGCCCAGCGCCAGCACGGCACCCGGCGCGGCGTAGCCGAGCGCTGTGACCGGCAGCAGCAGCTGCGGCAGACGGCGGCCTGACAGGCGCGTGCCGTAGACCATGAATACGCCGCCGATCACGGCCAGAACCGCTGCCAGCCCGCAGACCAGCAGCGTGCGGCCGAACGCCTCTGCCAAGCCCGGCGCGGTCCATTGCGCAGCGGTCAACGCATGCGATGTCAACACGGCGACGGGCAGCACAAAGCCCGCCAGCACGGGTAAAACGCAGGCCAATGTCGCAGCAACGGCCCCTGCCCCGCGCAGCTGCGCCGGGGTGACGGGGCGCACGTTGCGGGCCGATGTAGCAAAGCGAGAGCGGCGACGAGATGTCTTTTCCAACCCAACAAGGATCACGATGACCGACAGGATCACACAGGCCAGCTGCGCAGCCCCGCCCAGATTACCGCCCTGCCGCCAGACCGAGAAAATACCAGTGGTTAGCGTCTGCACGGCGAAATAATCGACGGTCCCGAAATCGTTCACGGTCTCCATCATCACGACAGCAACGCCTGCAGCGATGGCGGGGCGGGCCAGCGGCAGACCCACGCGCCAGAAGCGGGCAAAGGGCCCTGCGCCCAAGGCGCGCGCGACCTCGTACCCTGCCCCGCCTTGTTCGCGGAACGCGGCGCGGGCCAGCAGGTAGACGTAAGGATAAAGCGCGGCGCCAATGACCAAAATCGCCGCGCCGCGTGTGCGGATCTGCGGGAACCAATAATCGCGGGACGTGGCCCAGCCGAAGGTACTGCGCAGCGCGGTTTGCACCGGACCTGCGTAATCAAGGAAATCAACCAGCGCATAGGCACCGACATAGGCGGGCACGGCCAGCGGCATCAGCAGCGCCCATTGCAGCCAGCGCCGCCCCGGAAAGCGGTACATCACAACGAGCCAAGCCGTCGCCGTGCCGACAACTGCGGTCAAGGCGCCGGTGCCCAGCATCATCAGGCCGGTGTTCACCACGTAGCGCGGCAATGTAGTCGACAGCAGATGTGGCCAGATGTTGTCCGTCGGCGTCAGGGCGAACCAGACGACCGCCACCAGCGGGGCCAAAACGACGCAGGCGATCAAGACCGCCCCTGCGGACCACGGATCGAACCACGCCTTGCGGCGGGCGGCGGGCAATACCTGAGTGCTTTGCTCTGACATAGGCCAGCGCCTACCGGAAAGCGTTTCCCCTGTCCAGATTTCCCGTTATGCTGCGCGCCAAGATAAACAAGAACATTTGCTTGGGGCCATCATGGAAATCGCGCTGCACATCGGGGCCAATTGCACCGACGAAGATCTGCTGCTCAAATCGATCCTGAAAAACGCCGACCTTTTGGCCACCCATGATATCAGCGCCCCCGGCCCCAGCACCTATCGCCGCCTGATCCGGGAAACGATCCAGAACCTGAATGGCGCAGCCCCCACCCCCGATACGCGCCAGATCCTACTGGACGCCATTGTCGAAGACGACGACCCGAACCGTCTGGTGATGAGCAATACGAACTTTATCTGCATCCCGAACCGCATATTCGATGGCGGTGCCTTTTACGCCCAAGCAGAGTTCAAACTGCGCGCCATGCTGCAACTGTTCCCGCAGGACGAGCTGGATATTTACCTGTCGCTGCGCGATCCGGTGACCTTTTTGCCAGACGCTTACCGGCGGTCAAAGGCGGATAGCTTTCCGGCGTTCATGCAGGGGTTCGATCCGCATAACATGCGCTGGTCCGATCTGGTGCGCCGTATCCGCAGCATCGCACCAGAGGCGACGCTGACCTGCTGGTGCAACGAGGACACGCCGCTGATCTGGGCAGAGCTGGTGCGCGACATTGCCGGACTGACCCCCGACGTGCAGATCACGGGCGGCTTTGACCTGCTCGCGTCCATCATGTCCAAGGAAGGCATGAGCCGCTTTTTGCACTACATGCAGGCCCATCCGCCCGCGAACGATGCGCAAAAGCGGCGCATCATTGCTGCGTTCTTGGACAAATACGCCATCGCAGAAGAGGTGGAAGAAGTCGTCGATATGCCCGGTATGACGCCAGAGGATATCGAGGATATGTCAGCGGCTTATGACGAAGATGTGCTACGCATCGCGCAGATGCCGGACGTCACCTTTATCATGCCCTGATGCGCAGGCCCGCCCCACGTCGGGATCGCGCCGCAATCACAATAGCGCAAATGGGCCGCGCGATGCGCAGCCCGGTCAAGCCAAATGGCTTAGCTCATGCCCAATGCGGCCATGTACATTTCCAGCACGGCCTCTTCTTCGTCCAGATCGTCCTTGTCACGCTTGCGCATGGCAATGATCTTGCGCAGGACTTTCACGTCATAGCCGCGACCCTTGGCTTCAGCCATGATCTCTTTCTGGCCTTCGACGATGTCCTTCTTTTCCGCCTCAAGCCGCTCATACCGCTCGATAAACTGGCGCAGCTCTTCGCCGGCAACGTTCTCGGTCTGGATGTTGGGGGGTGTATCGGACATCGGGTTTCTCCTGCGCGGTATGGGTCGAGCCCGTTCCTAGCCGCTGACCCCGCCCCTTGCAAGGCGCTGGCTGACACGGTAGCGGATGCGCGCAATATATGGGGGCATGGGCAATGATCTATCTTATCTGGGCTGGCGCGATCGTGTCTGTACTGGGCCTGTGCGGCGTCCTTTATTCCGTGACGGCCGTGATCCGCGCCAAACGCGCCGGTTTGGACGACGAAGCGCTGCGCGCGCAGATCGCCAAGCAGATGCCGATAAACCTAGCCGCGTTCTTTTCAGCCATGCTGGGACTGATGATGGTCGTTGTCGGCGTATTGCTAGCTTAAATCGTCGCGGCCATGTCCAGCAGCGCCAGCATCCGCGGCTCTGCCACGGCATAGAGCATAATGCGCGCGTCATCTGCGTCGCGGTAGCAGCTGACCAACCCGTCATTGCGCATCCGTAGCAGCTGTAGCGATACCGCGGGCTGCGTGGCCCCGACCATCACTTGCAAAACGCTGACCGATTGCGGCCCGCCGCGCAACGCCAGCAGCAGACGCAGGCGCATCGGGTTGGCTAGCCGTTTCAGCACAGCAGCGGCGTGGTCGGCGGTGTCCCAGTCGGTCTGCGTCATATTCGGCCTTTGGTTCGGGGCTTGCGGCGGGGGAACAAATGCATAAGTGGCGATGTCTGCCCTGCAAGGGTAAACGGCTTTGCGCAAAAGGAAAAGGAACGACACTGTGCCAATAGATTGGATCATGGGATTGATCGGCGGTTTGCTGATCGGCGGGGCGGCAGCGCTGTTCCTGCTGGTGAACGGGCGGATCATGGGGGCCTCTGGCCTGCTTGGCGGACTTGTGGACGGTAGTGGCCGCAGCGACGCAGGAGAGCGGCTCGCCATGATCGCCGGCCTTATCGTAGTGCCGGGCGTGATCGCGCTGGCCATGGGCGGCGCACAAACACACCTGACATCCAACATGGGGCTGATCGTCGTGGCAGGCGTGCTGGTCGGGATCGGCACGCGGCTGGCGAACGGTTGCACCAGCGGCCACGGCGTCTGCGGCATTAGCCGGCTCAGCCTGCGCGGGATTATCGCCACCTTAATCTATATCGGCGTAGGGGCCGTCACCATCGCCGCCCTGCGCGGCATCGTCGGAGGTCTGTAATGCGCAAACTTGTCAGCTTTCTTGTGGGCGGTATCTTTGGCACCGGGCTGTTGCTGTCAGGCATGACAGATACGGCCAAAGTGCAGGGATTCCTTGATTTCTTTGGCGACTGGGACGTGACGCTGGCCTATGTCATGGGCGGGGCAATCCTGCCAATGGCGCTGGCCTGGCGCTGGACGATCGGTCGCCGCCCTGTGCTGGGCGGGCAGTTTCCGGTGCAATCCGGCACCCAGCTAGACACAAAGCTGGTCACCGGTTCGGTGCTGTTCGGTATGGGCTGGGCGCTGGTGGGTCTGTGCCCCGGTCCGGCCATGGCATCGCTGTTTTGGGGGGGCCTGGGCGGCATCATCTTTGTCGCCGCGATGATCGCGGGCATGCTTGTCGCCCCCGCCATCACCAAGCGGCTAGACGCGGGCCCGGCGGCGCGGTAATCCTGCAACATGGATATTCGTCAAATCACCCCCGCCTACGCCTCCGCGCCTCAGATCGATCCTGCCGATGCAGGCGCGATCAAGGCGGCGGGTTTTGTCACCGTCATCTGCAATCGCCCCGATGCAGAAGTGCCGCCAAGCCATCAGGCTGACGCGGTGCGCGCCGCGATCGAGGCGGAGGGCCTGACCTTTGTCGTCAACCCGGTCACGCACCAAGGCCTGAACGCCGATATGGTCGCCTTGCAAGCGCAGGCCGCCGCCAGCGGCAAAACGCTGGCCTATTGCGCCTCTGGCACACGGTCCACGATTGTCTGGGCCTTGGGCCAAGCCGGCAAGATGGACCCGGACGCCATTATCGCGGCAGCGGCCACGGGCGGCTATGACATCAGCGGCCTGCGCGACCGTCTAGGCTAAGGCACTGCACGCAGGTCCAACCCGCTGGGCCTGCGTGATCCTGCCCCGCTAAAGCGACAGCGGCAAAGGTGCTGCAGACCAATCCATCTCCTCTTCGCTATCGGCGTCGCCGTCGTCCATCATAAACTGCGGCGCGGCCATATCGCTCGCACGGGTGCGCATGGCACGTTCCGGCGGCTCTGATGCGCCGCCATCCATTTAGGTCATCGGGATAATATCGGCGCAGGCTTGGATTCGCACAGCGATCTGCCCAAGCCGCCCGCGCGCCACGGTGCGCCCGTTCAGATCGACAAGCCGCACCATGCCCACCGTGCACCCTTGCAGCGGTAAAATCTGCCCGACTTGCAACCCCGTCATCACTGACAGCCGCAGTTTCATCCGGTGCAGCACCGCGTCCAGCCGCGCCGGGGCTGTCATGACCGTATCGTTCAAAAGGCTGTGCCAATCGGCGATGGGGACATCCGGGCTGGCCGCCTGCGTATCGGCCAGCGCCGAACCCTGCAATGGCAGCGCCAGCAGCATCATCCCCTGCCGATCCGGCCCGCCGCAATCCAGCGTCATCCGTATCAACCGATAGGTGCCGTCATGTCAAAACTTGCAGCGCGGCAACGGGTAAAGCGCGGGCCAAGCCCGACCATCCGCGTCCAGCCGTCCAAAGATGTGCGCGCTGTCGTCTCTTCTAATTCATCCAGAAGGGCCCGGAGCAAGGGCTGCACCAGTGTGCCTTCGGTCTTGGTAATGGAGCGCGTATCCGGAGCACCTGCGCTGATCTTACCGGTTGTCATCACCTCTATCGCCGCCGCAACAAGGCCAGCATCGCAGGCCAAAATCCCGCAAATTGCGCCATCCCGCGTCAGGGATATCAATAACAACTCGTCCGTGAATTCGGCTAGCAATTCATCCAGCGGCAAGGCCTGTTCGGCCACGCTGCCCACGGTCACCGGCAGGCCGATACTGGTCTGCGCCCCCCGCGCCAGTGCAAGCCGCACGGCCCGCAATGCGGTCAGCGGGACATCCGGTGCATCCGGTTGCTGCCGCTGTGTCATGCGCTGCAGAACGCCGGATCCGGTCGCCGTTGTCATTGCTATCCTTTCAGGTCAGGCCCACTGCGCAGCGGGATGACCCAGATGTCGCGCAATTAGGTTTCTACACCCTTAAGATGCGACCGCCGGAGTGCCCTCTTTCACGGGCGCAGGCGCAATTTCAGGTAAAGTCACGCGAAAACAGGTGCCCGCTGCCTGCGGAACATAGGCGACATCACCGCCAAGCCGGATCATAATCTCTTTGCTGATCGCCAACCCTAGTCCTGCGCCCCCAGCCCGCGACGAATCGCCAAGGCGAGAGAACTTTTCAAAAATAACGACCCGGTCAGGCCCAGCGATCCCGCGGCCATTATCCACGAAATCAACCACTTGCCGCCCGTCCACCACGTGACTGATCACCCGCAGTTCCGGCACCGGCGCACTGCAATACTTCGCCGCATTGGCAATCAGGTTGATAAAGACCTGGCTCAGCCGGTCCAGATCAGTTTCCAGCCACAGCTTTTGCGCAGCCCCGCTGCGATCAATGCGCAGCGCGCGCGGGGTAAGACCGGCAGCCCCGATGGCGCGGTCCAGCAAATCCGCCAGCGTGCCGCGTTGCACATGCAGCGTGACCTGCCCGTTTTCCAGCACCGACAGGTCCAGCAAATCGTCCAGCAGGCGGGTCAGGCGCAGCGCCTCTGCGTTGATGATTCCGGCCATGCGGGCGGTATCCTGCGGGCTAATATCGCCCATGCGCAGGATATCGGAAAACGACCGGATCGAGGTCATGGGCGTGCGCAGCTCGTGGCTGATCTGGGACAGAAACGCGTCCTTTTGCACCGACAGCTGCATCAGCTTGGCGTTCGCCTCGCGCAGGGCGCGGGCGGTGCGTTCTTGTTCGGCGGATTTGGTCTGCAACTGGTTGGAATATTCCAAGATTTGCGCCGTCTCATCCGCCAGCGCGATCAGATCATCCACCGTCACCGATGCGCCCTGCGTTAGCTGCGCAATCATCGCATGGGCCGTGGCCGCCCCGACCGAACCTGCGAGTTCGCGTTCCAGCGCGGCAACAAAAGCGGGGGTCACGTCCGGCAGCGTATCAGATTTACCCTGCCGCACCGCTGCACGCGCAAAGATCGCCTGCGCCTGCGACGCGCCAAGGATGCGCTGGGACATGATCAGCAAATCCTCGGCCGTGGCGGCAGAGCGGGTCCAAGCGGGGCCGCTGGCCGAGTGGTCGAAAACGTTGACGAATTGCGCGCCTTGCAACCGCTCAATCGGTTTGGGAAAGGACAAGACGGACCCGGCAAAGAACAGCCCTGTGTTCACCAGCAAGGACCACAGCAGCCCGTGCAGCACCGGGTCCACGCCCGCGATGCCGAACAGTGCCTCTGGCCGCAGCCAACCCAATCCAAACGGGCCATTTGCCAACACGGACGCGCTTAAAACCGCGTCTGTGCCAAAGCTGGGCAGGAACAAGCACCAGATCCAGACCGCAAAGCCAGAGGTCAGCCCAAGGATCGCCCCCGTCCGCGTCGCCCCGCGCCAAAAGATGCCGCCTAGCATCGCAGGCAGGACCTGCACCACGCCGGAAAATGACACGAGTCCGATGGCCGCCAGTGCAGCGCCGCCGCCTGACAGGCGAAAATAAAGATAACCCAGCGCCAGCACACCGCCGATGGACAGCCGCCGCGCCAGCACGACGACTTGGCGCACATCGCCCGACATCACCGCGCCGGGGGCCGCGCCTGCGCGCATCCACAGCGGCAAGACGATATGGTTCGACACCATCGTCGACAGCGCAATCGTGGCCACGATCACCATCGACGTGGCCGATGAAAACCCGCCAAGGAATGACAGCGTCGCCAGCCCCTGCTGCCCTTGGCTCAGTGGCAGTGTCAGCACGAAAAGGTCCGGGTTTGCCCCGACTGGCATGACCCGCAAGCCGACCACGGCGATGGGGATGACAAACAGGCTCATCAGCATCAGATACAGCGGAAAGGCCCAGCTGGCCGTTTGCAAATGCCGCTCGTCGGCGTTTTCAACGACCAAGACCTGAAACATGCGCGGCAGACATAGGAAGGCGGCGGCAGACAGAAAGATCAGCGCGGCCCAGCGACTGCCTGATTGGGTCCAGTCGGATATCGGGGACGCCTCGATTTCCGCCAGCATGGCGACGGCACCGTCGGACAGGCCCCAGACGACAAAGATGCCGACGGCCAAAAGCGCAACTAACTTAACGACAGCCTCGACCGCGATGGCGATGACGACACCGTGGTGCCGCTCGTTCGCGTCTAGATTTCGGGTGCCGAAAAGGACGGTAAAAAAGCAAAGGCCGATGGCGATCCAGATGGCGGCGCGGTTCAGCTCCACATCGCCCCAATCCTGACCGCCAGCGCGGGCGAAGACTTGGAAGGACTGGGTGACGGACTGCAATTGCAGCGCGATATAAGGGGTCGCCGCGATGATCGCCATGATCGTGACAATCACGCCAAGGGTCGTGGATTTGCCGAATCGAGAGGAGATCAGGTCGGCGATGGACGTGATCCGCTGCATCCGTCCGATCCGCACCAATCGCCGCAAAATCCACCACCAGCCGACCACCACAAGGGTCGGGCCAAGGTAGATCGTCACGAATTCGAGCCCGGATCGCGCCGCGTAACCGACGGCACCGTAAAACGTCCAAGCTGTGCAGTAGATCGACAGCGACAGGGTATAGACGATGGGCAGGCGTAGCCAGCCGCCCTGCCCGCGTGCGGCCCGCCGTTCCGCCGCGAAGGCGACAAAGAACAAAAACGCGACATAGCCCAGCGCGATCGCGATCAGCTGATTAAAGGACATCATGGCGCGGTATCTGGATCGATAGCCGCTTCGTCAACGGGCCGCAGCTTGCGGGCGATTAGCGCGGTCAGCACGATCAGCAGCGTCCATCCGGCAAAAACAAAGACCACGGCAGCGGCCATGCCACCTGTTTCCTCTGGTGCGCGTTGCCACATCAGCGGCAGCAGCCAGATCACCGTGCCAAGCACGGGCAGCATTCGTGCTGCGTCGCGCAGACGGCGTTGGCGATAGCTGTCGCGCGCCAGAAACAGGCTGGGTTTGCCCGGCAAGCGCGGCGGCACGGCGGGCAGCAGGTCAGGCGGTTGCGTCACGGGCCACATCGCCGCGGGGGGAATCCTCGCCAATCAGGGCGCGGACTTGGGCGCAAATCTCGGCGTTGGAAAAGGGTTTTGTCATAAACACATCCGCCCCCAGCCGCGTGGCCAATTCGCGATCCTTGGCCTGCCCGCGTGCGGTCAGCATCAAGACAGGAAGGGTCGCCGTGGCGGGTTCTGCGCGCAAATCCCGCAAGATATCAAAGCCGGATTTACCGGGCAGCATGACATCCAAAATGATCATATCGGGGCGCTGGGCGCGGACCTTGTCCATCGCGGTCTCGCCGTCCTCGTGGGTGTGCACGGTGAAGCCATCGCGCGACAGGATAAAGCTGATCGCCTCGATGATATTCGGCTCATCCTCGATCAACAGAACTCGTCTGGCCATACGGTCTCCCTCTCCCCCCACGTTTGTGCGTCCCCCTCCCCGGGTGCGCACAAATTGAGTATCGCGCCTGCGGCAATGGGAGTCAAAGAGTGATGGCTAAAGAGACAGAGGCCGGCTCTCTGCGGGCGGGGCATTGGGTGCGCGGGCACAGGCGGCACCCTGCGCCGACAGGGACCGCAGCGGCGGCGGCGGGGCCGTCATCGGGGCGCAGCAGCATCGTCGCCTCGATCAGGGGGGGCATATGCGGCCCGTCCGAGTGCGGGATGACATCGGCAATCGCGTGGCAGTTCAGGCGCACATCCGGCGTGCCCGGCAGCACCGCCTGCGCCGCCACAGCCCGCCCCGGCTGCCCCAGCGCGGTAAAGATCGGCCATAGCGGACAAAGACCCGCGCGGGACAACCCCGCCCCCGGCACGGATTTAAGCAAACGCACGACCCCCGCCGCATCGCAGATCAGAAGCCCCAGCGGCGGCGCATCGTTCTGCGCGGGTAGCGCGGCAAGCCGCCGCATCACCTGCGCCAGCGGGCGGCCCATTTGCGCGGAGACCCGCAATGGATCATAGCTGGCAGCCTTTGCTGCAGGCAGAAACGTCGCCAGCGGCAAGGCCACAGCATCCGCGTGATAACGGGCGTCGTAATCGGCCAGCAACCCCGCCGCCCCGGCGCTGAGCTGTGGATCATCCGCCGCCGCTGTCCCGCCGCGTTCCTGCGCGGGGCGGTAAAAGCCAGTTTGCGACAGGGCCTGCTCCATTTCCTCGAGCGGGGACAGCGACACCGGCGCGGCATTCGCGGGCGCATCGAAATAGGCGATCAGCGCGGCAGAGGTCTGCGCCAGCCGCGTCGCGTCATCGAAAATGTTGCGGTGAAACCGGGCCTGCCAATCGGCATCGACCTTAGCATCGCCCGTCAAAATCGCCGCCGTAGACTGGATCGAGGTCACGGCAGAGATGACGCCGTGCAGTGCCGTCGCAAGCGCCGGATCGTGGGTAATCCGGTCCTCTAGCATCTGCGCGCGTTGTTGCAGCGCTGCAATCTGATCGGCCTGCGCCGCAATCAGCCGCGCCCAGCCGGGATAGCGGGCGGCCAGATCGGCGGTCTGCGCGGCCTCGACCGTTTCGGCATCGGCAGCGCTGGCGGCGGCGCGCATGCGCCCCACCAGTCCGGCGTCAGCGCCTTCGGCCAGCAACGCGGGGTCCAGCCCAAGGGCCGCGGCGAGCTGGGTCAGCAATTTACCCCCGATGCGGCGGCGGTCATGTTCAATCAGGTTCAGATAGCTAGCCGAGATCCCAACGCTTTGCGCCAGATCGCGCTGCGCGATCTTGGCGTCCAGCCGCCTTGCCCTGATCCGCGATCCTGTCCGGTCCATTTACCACGCCTCCCTGCCGCTCAATGCTGCACCTGCGCGAAAACCACTTTACAGACGCTTTGGCGGATTTGTGCATTAGTTTACAAATTCGTCAAGTTTTCTGAAAGCTGTGTTGGTGCAAAACCGGACGTGACGTCATGATCACATTAGCGCTGTCAAGTGCAGGCCAAGGGACGGGAGGGTCCGGCGGCCTAGAAACCATGAGGGAGGATACCCATGTCCAAATCGAATTTCTCGCGCCGCGGCGTGCTGAAGACCGGGGCTGTCACAGGCGCTGGCCTGATGCTGCCAACGTACCTGCGGGCCGAAAACCATACCGGCTTTACCAACGCACCCACCGGCGACACCGTCACATTCGGCTTTAACGTGCCCCAGACCGGCCCCTACGCCGAAGAAGGTCTGGACGAGCTGCGCGCACAAGAGCTGGCCGTCGAGCACCTGAACGGTATCGGCGACGGCGGCATGCTGAACACCTTTAGCCAGAAGAACTTGGATGGCACCGGTATTCTGGGCAAAAAGGTCGGCTTCGTCACCGGCGACACCCAGACAAAATCCGACGTTGCCCGCGCTGCTGCGCAGTCGATGATCCAAAAAGACGGCTGCATCATGATTAACGGCGGCTCGTCCTCGGGCGTGGCTGTTGCTGTGCAGGGCCTGTGCCAAGACGCTGGCGTGATCTTTATGGCGGGTCTGACCCACTCTAACGACACGACCGGTAAGGACCGCAAAGCCAATGGCTTCCGCCATTTCTTTAACGCTTACATGTCCGCAGCCGCCCTCGCGCCGGTTCTGGAAAAAGCCTACGGCACCGACCGCAAGGCCTATCACCTGACCGCCGACTACACATGGGGCTGGACGCAGCAGGAATCGATGGCAGCCGCCACCGAAGCCATGGGCTGGGAAACCACACAGAACGTGCTGACACCCGTCGGCGCTGGTGACTTCTCGTCCTATATCGCGCCTGTGCTGAACTCTGGCGCTGATATTCTGGTCCTGAACCACTACGGCGGGGACATGGTCAACTCTTTGACCCAAGCTGTGCAGTTCGGCCTGAAGGACAAGATGGTCAACGGCAAGCAGTTCGAGATCATCGTGCCGCTGTATTCCGAGCTGATGGCAAAGGGTGCAGGTTCCAACATCGAAGGCGTCTACGGCTCGATGAACTGGAACTGGCAGCTGCAGGACGAAGGCACCAAGGCTTTCGTCAAGTCGTTCGGTGAAAAGTACGGCTTCCCGCCGTCAAACGCCGCGCACACCTGCTACGTCCAGACGCTGCTTTATGCAGATGCGGTCGCACGCGCAGGCTCGTTCAACCCCTGCGCCGTGGTCGAAGCGCTCGAAGATTTCGAGTTCGACGGCATGGGCAATGGCCAGACGCTGTATCGCGGCTCTGATCACCAGTGCTTTAAGGACGTGTTGGTCATGGAAGGTGTCGCATCGACATCCGGCAACGCCAACATGGTCGGCTACGACACTCTGAAAATCGTGGAAGAGACCCCGCGCGCTCAGGTCGAGTATGCCGAAGATCACCCCATGTTCGCCGGCGGCGCACTGGGCGACTGTAACCCGGGCGCATAAGCGCAAGGTTTCGGGGCAGGCGCACGCCGCCTGCCCCACCCCGCCAAGGTGCCACTGCTGCGCCATTCTCAATTTTTCGCACGAAACAGCCCGAGCCCCCCAAGAGGAGCGGACCGATGGACGCTATCGTACTACAAATTCTAAATGGTCTGGATAAGGGGTCGGCCTATGCGCTGATCGCGCTGGGCCTGACACTGATCTTCGGCACCCTTGGCGTCGTCAACTTCGCCCACGGCGCGCTGTTCATGATCGGCGCGTTCTGTGCTGTGACGATGCAGCGGCTGTTGTCGCTGTCACATACGGTCATTGACCCAACGCAGACCGACTTCCTTGGCAATCCGCTGCAAACCAAGGTGCCTTATCTGGCCTCGGTCTTTGGCACAGAGGGCGCGACAAGCCTGATCGCTTGGTCGGTGCCGCTGTCGATCATCCTTGTGATCCCCGTCATGCTGTTCGTCGGCTGGGCGATGGAGCGCGGGTTGATCAAGCACTTCTACAAGCGCCCCCATGCGGATCAGATCCTTGTGACATTCGGCCTTGCCATCGTGCTGCAGGAAATCATCCGCGCAGTTTACGGAGCGAACCCGATCCAGTCGCCTGCCCCGCCGATGTTTAGCGGCTCTGTCGATTTGGGGACCTATATCGGCTTTCAGGCGAACGCGGTCGTCTATCCGATCTGGCGTCTAGTGTACTTTGGCTTTTCGGCGATCATCATCGCTGCCGTTTTTGCCTTCTTGCAGTTCACCACCTTCGGCATGGTTGTCCGCGCCGGTATGGCGGACCGCGAAACCGTCGGCATGCTGGGCATCGACATCGACAAACGCTTTACCCTGATGTTCGGCCTAGCGGCCGCTGTCGCGGGTTTAGCCGGGGCCATGTACGCGCCCATTGTGTCGCCGAACTATCATATGGGCATGGACTTTCTGGTACTTAGCTTCGTTGTGGTCGTCGTCGGCGGCATGGGCTCGCTGCCGGGCGCTGTGCTTGCGGGCTTTATGCTCGGCATCCTGCAAGGCTTTGCATCCATGAACGAGGTCAAGGCGATCCTGCCGGGCATCGACCAAATCGTCATCTATCTGGTGGCCATCATCATTCTGCTGACACGTCCCCGGGGCCTTATGGGCCGCGCCGGCGTGATGGAGGACTAATCCATGTTAGGTCTGACACGCAAAGACTTTACCCTGCTGCTGGTCGTCGTCGCCCTGACGCTGCTCGCACCTATCATCCTGAACCCCTTCCCCGTCAGCTCGTCGCTGGGGCAATCGTTCAACGCAGGCTATCCTGCACTGCTGCAACGGTTCGCCATCTTCGGCATCCTTGTGATCGGCTTTAACATTCTGTTCGGCCTGACGGGCTATCTCTCCTTCGGTCACGCAGCCTTTCTGGGTGTCGGATCCTACGCCGCCGTCTGGATGTTCAAGCTGCTGTCCTACAACATCGTCCCGGCCATCCTGCTAAGCGTTATCGTCGCGGGCCTGTTTTCCATCGTCATCGGCTACGTCAGTTTGCGGCGCTCTGGCATCTACTTCTCTATCCTGACGCTGGCCTTTGCGCAGATGTCCTATGCGCTGGCCTATTCGGTGCTGACGCCTCTGACGAACGGCGAAACCGGTTTGCAGGTCTACGCGTCTGACCCGCAAATCCTGGCCGGTGCTGGCGCGCCTTCTGCGCCGCACTTCTTTGGTCTGCCGATGGCCTCCTCTACCACTTTGAACATGGGCGGCTGGGCCTTCACCTTCGAGGTTGGCTACTACCTCTGCGCGCTGATGCTGATCGCCGCCTTCTATCTGTCGATCCGCATCTTCCGCTCGCCCTTTGGCATGATGCTGCGGGCGATCAAATCGAACCAGACGCGGATGAACTACACCGGCCTGAACACGAAGCCTTACATGCTCTGGGCGTTCATCATCTCTGGCATGTATGCTGGTCTGGCTGGCGGTTTGCTGGCCGCGATGGACCCGCTGACCGGTGCAGAGCGGATGTACTGGACCGCATCAGGCGAAATCGTCGTCATGGCTATCCTTGGCGGTGTCGGCACCCTGATTGGCCCGATCGTCGGCTCTGGCGTGATCAAGTATCTGGAAAACATCGTCTCCAAGATCAACGAGAACGTGCTGCACCAGTGGTTTGGTGCCCTGCCCGACCCGATTGAAAATGGCCTGATCTGGCTGGTCCACCCCTTTGTTGGCGAAGGCTGGCATCTGACACTGGGCCTGCTGTTCATGGTCGTCGTCATCTTCTTGCCCGGTGGCCTTGTACAAGGTGGCCAGCGTCTGGCTGCACTGTTCAACCGCAAATCCGGCACGGTCACGGCAGCAGATCGCGATGCCGCCCGCCAGAAATCTGCAGAATAAGGAAACGATCTTATGGGAATCCTTGAAGTCAAAGGCGTCAACAAGCGCTTCGGCGGTCTGCAGGCACTGGGCGACGTAAACCTGTCCATCGCAGAAAACACCGTCCACGCCATCATCGGCCCGAACGGCGCAGGCAAATCGACCCTGCTGAACGTGCTCGTCGGCAAACTGATCCCGGACTCGGGGTCAGTCATGTTCGACGGCCAATCCGTGCTGGGGCGCAAACCGTTCGAGATTGCGCAAATGGGCATCAGCCGCGTGTTCCAGACGCCAGAGATTTTCTCTGATCTGACGGTCATGGAAAACGTGCTGATCCCCTGCTTTGCCAAACGTGACGGCGCATTCCGCATGCATGCCATCGAACCCGTGCGGCACGAACGCGCCATCACCGCGCAGGCAGAGGCGATGCTGGAAGAGGTCAACATGCTGTCCAAAGCGCATGAGATCGCATCCAGCCTGTCACGCGGCGACAAACGGCGGCTGGAGATGGCGATGTGTCTTGTGCAAGAGCCGCGCCTGATGCTGCTGGACGAGCCGACGGCAGGCATGGCCCGCGCCGATACGGAAAACACGATTGCACTGCTCAAAGACATCCGCACGAAGCGCGGGATCACGATGGCGATTATCGAACACGACATGCAGGTCGTTTTCTCGCTCGCCGACCGCATCACCGTTCTGGCGCAGGGCACCCCGCTTGTCGAAGGCAGCCCCGACCAGATCAAAACCGATCCCAAGGTGCGCGAAGCCTATTTGGGCGAAACGCAGATCTAACCAAATTTTCAAACAAAATTTGGCATCCGCAAAGGACATGACATGACCGCACCATTTGACCCGCAGAAAAACAACGCCGCCGTCGACCGCCCCTTCCTCAGCGTTTGGGAAATCGAGGCGTATTACGGCGAAAGCTACATCGTTCAAAACGTCAGTTTTGATATCCGAGAGGGCGAAATCCTTGCCCTTCTTGGCCGCAACGGCGCTGGCAAAACGTCCACCCTGCGCACCATCGCGCGGCTGGGCAATCCAGAGCTGAAGCACGGCGAGATCTGGCTGGACCACCAGCCACTGCACCTGATGAAAAGCCATCAGGCCGCTGGGGCGGGAATCGCCCTCGTGCCAGAAGATCGCTGCATCATCGCGGGCCTCACCGTTGAAGAGAATCTACAACTTGCCCAAATCGCCCCGCCGATTGGCTGGTCGCTAGAGCGGATCTACGAGCTGTTTCCGCGCCTCAAAGAGCGCCGCAAGCAAGAGGGTGTCACCCTGTCAGGCGGCGAGCAGCAAATGCTGGCCATCGCCCGCGCCCTTGCCCGCGACATCAAGGTTTTGCTGCTGGACGAACCCTACGAGGGCCTGGCCCCTGTCATCGTCCAAGAAATTGCGAAGACGCTTAAAATCATTCGTGATCAGGGCATTACGACGGTTATCGTTGAACAAAACGCCGTCGCCGCGCTCAAATTGGCGGACCGTGCCGTCATTTTGGATACTGGCTCGGTGGTCTTCAACGGCTCTGCCAAAGAAGTGCTAGAGAACGAACAACTGCGCGCGGAATATTTGGCGATTTAAGCGCGCACGTTAACCATCGCTTTGGATTTTCGATATAATTGTGGCCCGGTTTACGTCTTCGTAACCGGGCCACAGCATATTAAGGGGATATTAAACCGGCGGACCTGAAAGGAGCGCCATTCTGGAAATCTTAACTTCTTCAGTCGCGGCCCCCCAATCTGCCCCGCCCCCTGTGGCCCGCGCAGACGTACGCCCCACCGCAGACGTCGCCGCAATGGTGCGCAACCCGCAGCCTAATATCCCACTGCCCATCCCAGCCAATAGCGGACAAACTGCGGCCGTTGTGCAGGCAAAACTGTCATCCCCAGCAGACACCGTCAGCCCCATCGACCGGGTTCTAAAACCCTACGGCGTCACGATGTTGCCGCATGGCCCCAAACCACAAGAGCCTGAGGCAGAGACGGACGAACAAGCCGCCACTCCTGCGGATAATGATGCTGAGGAAGCGGTCACAAACCATCTAAAAACAAAGGCACGCAGCAGTGACGATACAGTAAACCCAGCCGAAATTGCGGCGATCAAAGACAGTTCTGAAACCGCGGAATAGGCCTGCACTTAGCGAATCGCCTGCAAGCGCTTTTCACCTTGCGTCACTTGCCCTATAAGTTCGCCAATCGTGCGGCCGTCAGCGGCGCACAACTGGTAGTAACAAGAGCAATGACCGGGACACACATGGGCAACAAGACCTCTCAGGACAGCGACGTCAGCTTTATTCAGGCACTGGCAGAACTGCTTCGCGCAAACGATTTAACCGAACTGCAAGTGAAGCGGGACTACGCTGAAAACGACAGCCTGAACGTGCGCGTCAGCCGCCACGTGCAAATGGCACCGCAGCCGCAGCAGGCTATGGTCGCCGGTGCTCCGGCACCGATGGCAAGCGCCCCAATGGCAGCCCCGGCGGCATCAATGCCGGCAGATCCGGCGTCTCATCCCGGCGCTGTGACATCGCCAATGGTCGGCACTGTTTACATGGCCGCAGAGCCGGGTGCGGCAGCATTCGTCGCGACAGGCACGCAGGTCAAAGAAGGCGACACCCTTCTGATCATCGAAGCCATGAAAACGATGAACCACATTCCTGCGCCCCGCGCGGGCACCGTAAAGCGTATCCTGGTCGAGGATGGCGGTCCGGTGGAATTCGGCGCTCCCTTGATGATTATTGAATAGGATTACTGTCATGTTCGACAAAATCCTGATCGCGAACCGGGGCGAAATCGCCCTGCGTGTCGTCCGCGCCGCCCGCGAAATGGGCGTCAAATCCGTCGCTGTGCATTCGACAGCCGACGCTGACGCGATGCATGTGCGCATGGCCGACGAAGCCGTCTGCATCGGCCCGCCGTCCTCTGCGCAATCCTATTTAAACTTTCCGTCGATCATTGCGGCCTGTGAAATCACCGGCGCGCAGGCGATCCACCCCGGATATGGCTTTTTGTCGGAAAACGCGGCCTTCGTGCAGGTTGTTGAAGATCACAGTCTGACCTTCATCGGCCCCACCGCCGAACATATCCGAATGATGGGCGACAAGATCACCGCCAAGGACACGATGAAAAAGCTCGGCGTGCCCTGCGTGCCCGGCTCTGACGGCGGTGTGCCAACGCTCAAAGACGCGCAGCGCGTCGGCGAAGAAATCGGCTATCCGGTTATCATCAAGGCCACCGCTGGCGGCGGCGGGCGCGGCATGAAAGTGGCGCAAACTGCTGCTGATATGGAAAAAGCCTTCCACTCTGCTCGGGCCGAATCAAAGGCCGCTTTCGGCAACGATGAAGTCTATATCGAGAAATATCTGACCACGCCCCGCCACATTGAGATTCAGGTCTTTGGTGATGGCAAAGGTAACGCCGTCCACTTGGGCGAGCGGGATTGCTCGCTGCAGCGGCGCCACCAAAAAGTGCTCGAAGAGGCCCCCGGCCCCTCGATCACGCCAGAACTGCGGGCGCGCATCGGTAAGGTCTGCGCCGACGCCGTGGCTGCGATTAACTATATCGGCGCTGGCACGATCGAATTCCTGTTTGAAAACGACGAGTTCTATTTCATCGAAATGAACACCCGTTTGCAGGTCGAACACCCGGTGACAGAGAATATCTTTGGCATCGATCTGGTGCGCGAACAGATTCGCGTCGCCGCTGGCTTGCCGATGTCGTTCACGCAGGACGATCTTAAGATCAATGGTCACAGCATCGAAGTGCGGATCAACGCTGAAAAGCTGCCGAACTTCACCCCCTGCCCCGGCACGATCACGCAGTACCACGCCCCCGGCGGTCTTGGCGTGCGGATGGATTCCGCGCTTTATGACGGCTACCGGATCCCGCCCTACTACGACAGCTTGATCGGCAAGCTGATCGTGCATGGCCGCGACCGTCCAGAAGCACTGGCCCGCTTGGCCCGCGCCCTTGGCGAGCTGATTGTCGACGGTGTCGACACCACGATTCCGCTGTTCCATGCCTTGCTGCAAGAGCCTGACGTTCAGTCCGGCAACTACAACATCCACTGGCTGGAACACTGGCTCGAAACCCACCTGGGCTAGGGAAATGACGGGGATGCTGACGCCAGACCTGCTGTTGCAGGCCTATCAGCAAGGTCTTTTCCCCATGGCAGAGACCCGGGACACGCAAGACGTGTTCTGGGTCCAGCCCCGCTTTCGCGGCATCCTGCCGCTGGACAGCTTCCATATTTCTCGATCTTTGCGCAAATCCTTGCGGCGTGGCCACCTGACGGCCAGCGCCGACCGCGCCTTTGCGCAGGTCGTGCAGGGCTGCGCCGCCCGGCCAGAAACGTGGATCAACCCGCCAATCTATGATGTATATCAAGCGCTTCACGCGCAGGGCGACGCCCATTCCATCGAGGTTTGGCAAGGTGACGCCTTGGTCGGCGGCGTCTACGGCGTCACGGTGGGAACTGCGTTCTTTGGCGAAAGCATGTTTTCGACCGTCACTGACGCATCAAAAGTGGCCTTGGTCTGCGCCATAGATCGTTTGCAGCAGCAGGGCTTTACCCTGTTCGATACGCAATTCATCACGCCGCATCTGGCGTCCCTGGGCGGTATCGAAATCCCGCGCGCAGCCTACGAGGACCGCCTTGCCAATGCCTTAACGCAGGTTGCTGATTTTGGTCCCGCAGGCACCATAGATCTGGATCAGCTGGCGCAATCCATCACCCACACGTCGTAACGTGGGTGGTCCATGGCGTTCAGCGCCGGGGCAGACGCAATCATCCAACCGCTGAACACCGGCGCCGGATCGTCGCGATAGGTCACAACAAGTTCCGCATAGGCGTCGCCATTCGGGTTGTCAGACGGGACGCGGCAGTCGTTCATAACGATGTTTAAAAAGCCAACTTTTTCGCTTTGCCCAACACCCACAGACAGGTCGAACAGTTGACCTGTCACCTTGTCCAAGACGCGCAAATCACCGCCGTTGCGGGACAAGGCCGACTGGGCAAACGCGCTGCCCGGCAGCAGCAAGGCGCACAAAAGGGCGGCGCGGATCATTCCGGGGACCATGCCTCGTAATCGGTGCGGTCGGCAGGGGACGCGCTGCGCAGCGATCCCTTAGGTGCATAGGCCAGCGCAGTGCCGGTCAGGTTTTCCTGATGCGGCTGCTCCCAAACCTTATGGACAAGCGGGCGTTCAGTCGGGGTTTCATCCCACGTCCGGTGCAGCCATCCGTGCCATTCGGGTGCGATTTTGGTCGCCTCAATCTCGCCCTTGAAAATCACCCAGCGACGGCTGTCATCGGCGTTGCGATAATACAGATTACCTTCTGCATCTTCGCCCACTTTTTCGCCCTTACGCCACGTCCAGAACTGCGTGGCAAAGGTCTGACCATCCCACCAGGTGAAAACGCGTGCGATTTTCTGAACAAGGCCCATCATCGTCTCCGGTTGCTTAGGTGTTGTCATGCCCCAATCGGGCACAAAGGTCCAGAGGCACCGCTTATGGCAAGCGCGCTGTGACCTCTATTTCGATCTTCATTTCGGGCGTCTGCAAGCCCGCCCGGATCATCGTCGCCGCCGGGCGCGCGCGGGCAAAGGCATCCGAGACGATCGGCCAGCATGGCTCCCAGTCGTCCCCGTCTGGCAGGATATAATTCACGCGCACCACGTCATCCAGCGACGCCCCCGCCTGCCCTAGCGCATCGGCGATGGTAGCCAGCGCATTGCGGCACTGGTCCGTCACATCAATCGGCATCGTCATGCTGGCGTAGTCATAGCCCGTCGTGCCCGCGACGAAGACCCAGCCATCCGCGACGACAGCGCGGGAATAGCCGATCTTTTCCTCGAACGGGGATCCAGTGATGATGTGGGTGACGGTCATAAGTCAGTCTCCGTATCTGATGTAGGCGGCTAGGCCGACAGTTGGTGCATAGATTGACAGATTTTCGGGGAACCGATCACTGGCGTAATAATTGCCATCCGTCAGCAGCCCCGCCCTCAATTCCGCTGCAAGTCCGTCGGGCCATTCATCAGCACAATTCGATATGATCGAGAGAACACGGTCGTCAGGCGCCGCCGGTGTCGGGTGCCAGCCCCGGTCCCAGACGTAGTACCAATCCAAGGGAGGCTCACGCCGCTCCGGTGGCGTCGCAGGCGCGTTTGGTCCCAGCCGCACGATGGCATACATGCAACCGTAGCCAGCAAAGAATCCATCACCATTTACCATCGACGCGACAACCGGTGCATCCGGCAAGAGTTCGGCGAAAAAGCGGCTCGCGAAACGTGGATTTTCCCAGGTCATTGATATTGTGGACCACGCCCATGCTACCAAAACGAAGGCACCAAAGAACAACTGGTACGTAAACATCAAAATGGCCCCCGCTACTGCGAGGGCCACCCATGTCCGTTTCGAAAACCCCAGCATCGCTTACGCGCTGGCGGTTTCTTTCTCTTTCTTCTTGCCGTCGTCGTGAATCATCAGCGGGCTGGCGTCGGGACCGACGGCTTCCTCGTTCACGACGACTTCGGTCACCGTGTCCATACCCGGCAGGTCGAACATCGTGTCCAGCAGGATGTCTTCCATGATGGACCGCAGACCGCGGGCACCGGTTTTGCGTTCGATCGCCCGTTTTGCGATCGCTTTCAGCGCATCATCGGTAAAGGTCAGCTTGGTATTCTCGATGTCGAACAGGCGCTGGTACTGCTTGACCAGCGCGTTTTTCGGCGCGGTCAGGATGGTGATCAGCGCGTCTTCGTCCAGATCGGTCAAGGTTGCGATGACCGGCAGGCGGCCAACGAATTCCGGAATCAGGCCGAACTTCAGCAGGTCTTCTGGCTCCAGTTCGGTGAAAATCTCGCCGACGCCGCGCTCGTCCGGGCCTTTGACATTGGCCCCAAAGCCCATGCCGGACCCCTTGCTACGCTGGGCAATGATCTTGTCCAGACCGGCAAACGCGCCGCCACAGATGAACAGAATGTTCGTCGTGTCGACCTGCAGGAATTCCTGCTGCGGATGCTTGCGCCCGCCCTGCGGCGGCACAGAAGCGACGGTGCCTTCCATGATTTTCAGCAAGGCCTGCTGCACGCCTTCGCCCGACACGTCGCGGGTGATGGACGGGTTGTCGGACTTGCGGGTGATCTTATCGACCTCGTCGATATACACGATTCCGCGCTGCGCGCGTTCCACGTTGTATTCAGACGCCTGCAACAGCTTGAGGATGATGTTTTCGACGTCTTCGCCCACGTAACCGGCTTCGGTCAGGGTGGTCGCGTCGGCCATCGTGAACGGCACGTCCAGAATCCGCGCCAGCGTCTGTGCCAACAGCGTCTTGCCGCAGCCCGTGGGGCCGATCAGCATGATGTTGGATTTCGCCAGTTCGATGTCTGATTTATCGCTGTTATTCAACCGCTTATAGTGGTTGTGGACGGCGACGGACAACACGCGTTTTGCATGCATCTGGCCGATGACGTAATCGTCCAGCACGTTGCAGATGTCGCGCGGTGTCGGCACGCCTTCACCGGATTTCAAAGTCGCGGATTTTGTTTCTTCGCGGATAATATCCATGCAAAGTTCGACGCATTCGTCGCAGATGAACACGGTGGGGCCCGCGATCAGTTTGCGCACCTCATGCTGGCTTTTGCCGCAAAAGCTGCAGTATAGCGTGTTTTTGCTGTCGCTGCCGGTGGTGCTTGCCATTACTCGTGTCCTTTGGCCAAAGGCCGTTTTGGTGTCGCGCTGTCCTTGGTCATGCAGACTAGGACAGCGCCGATGTGGCCACAACGCCAAAAACGCATCAGGGTGTATGCGATCTGGCGCGCGGCGCGGTCAGGACGGGTTTATTCGTCCTCGCCTGTGTCGCGCTTGGTGACGATTTCGTCGATATGGCCCCACTCCAGCGCCTCTTCGGGGGTCATCCACTTATCGCGGTCCAGCGCCTTTTGCACTTTGGCCAGCGACTGGCCCGAATGCTTAACATAGAGTTTATACATCCGCTCGCGCGTGGCTTCGATGTTGCGGGCGCGGATCAGGATATCCTCTGCCGTGCCTTGTGCGCCGCCGGATGGCTGGTGCACCAGAAATTCAGCGTTGGGCAGGGAAAACCGCATGCCCTTTTCGCCGCCGATAGCGATGACCGACCCCATGGATGCGGCAAGACCGCAAACCAGAGTCGACACCTTGGGGCGGATGTACTGCATGGTGTCATAAATGCTCATCCCGGCGACGACGGACCCGCCCGGAGAGTTGATGTACATGCTGATTTCTTTCTTCGGGTTTTCCGATTCAAGGTGCAGCAACTGGGCGACGACCAGCTGGCTCATGCCATCATGGACGGGGCCGTTCACGAAAATGATGCGTTCTTTCAGCAGACGGCTGAAAATATCATAGGCACGTTCCCCGCGAGAGGTCTGTTCGACCACCATCGGCACAAGGTTCATGTAGGTTTCGACGGGATCTTGCATAGCAATGCCTCTGGTTCTGGACGTCTAGTTGGCGCGTCCGTGCGTGTTCGCCTAAGTCTATGCACCCCTGCGCAGGGCTTCAAGGGCGGTTGGCTTTGTCTTCGCATACGCGAGTAAACGCTTCGTTTACCAAACCCGGTATTCCACACAAAAAATGCCCTCGCCAATCTGTCGCAGTGGCGCGGGCGCAGCCGCGCTCCAACTTTGAAATCATGCCCCAATTCACCCCATCACGCGCCGCAGGGCTTGCCCGGTTTGACGATTTCGCACCCCGCGCCGCAGGGGATTACGCACGCACGCGCAATTTCGACACTGGCGGCCACACGAACGTCAGCAGCTTGTCGCCTTGGCTGCGCCACGGTCTGCTGACCGAGACAGAGGTGATCGCGGCCGCAGTGCGTCATCACGGCCCGGATTTGCCGGAAAAATTTGTCACAGAAGTCGCTTGGCGGCTTTATTTCAAAGGCTGGCTGGAACTGCGCCCCGGTATTTGGACCGCCTACAAGGCCGAACGACAGGCCGCGTGGAACGATGTGCAAACCCAAAGCGGCCTGCGCCAGCGGTGGGAGCAGGCCTGCACCGGGCAGACCGGCATCGCCTGTTTCGACCATTGGGCGGCAGAGCTGGCGCAGACGGGATATTTGCATAATCACGCGCGCATGTGGTTCGCCTCGATCTGGATTTTCACGCTGGGGCTACCGTGGACGCTGGGGGCAGATTTGTTTTTACGGCATCTGCTGGACGGCGACGCCGCGTCCAACACATTGTCGTGGCGCTAGGTTGGCGGGCTGCATACGCAGGGCAAAACCTATGTGGCGACGGCTGAAAATATTGCGCGCTACACCGATGGTCGGTTCAATCCGCGCGACCTAGCATAGGTCGCGCCGGCCTTGGACGGCCCGCCCTTGCCTGCCCCGCGCCCCTGCCCCGTGAGCGATCCGTTTGACCCCTCGCGCCGCAGCGGCCTGTTGCTGACAGACGAAACCCTATATCCTGATGCCCTGCTGGATCGCGGCCTTTTGCCGGCCACAACCGCCACTTTGCAGGCCAGCGCCGCGCGCTCTCATCTGCTGGTGTCTGACCGGGTCACGCAGTTTAGCCGCGCCGCGATTACCGATTGCACCACACGGCTGGCGGGGCGTTTGGGACCCGTTACCGCCTGCACAGACGCGCAAACGGTGGTGGATTGGGCCAGCGCCGCACAGCTGGAACAGGTGATTATGCACCACGTCCCCACTGGGCCAGCGGCAGATATGCTGGCCGGATTAAAAGAGGCGCTCGCCGCGCAGGGCATCGCCCTATCCCAGCAAATGCGCCCGATTGATCAACTGACATGGCCCAGCGCCACGGCCGGTTTCTTTAAATTCAAACGCGTTTTACCGGATATTTTGGCCCAGGCAAAAACCGAAAATATATCCTAAAATTTGCGGCAAATCTGCGGCTTTTTGCCAAACCCCGCCCTATTTGCGCCTTAATCCGACCGGTTTGCCTTAAAATGGCCCCGCCTGCCTTGCTAAGGCCACTTGAACGGCGAATTGCCGCCGCCCCATCCCGTTATTGCTACTGATCAGAAACGAGCGAATGCCCCCGTCTTAGGGCCTCCGCCCTAATATGATTGTGACGATGATGACTGATGGTGTTGTTTTAAATATTGGAACCGATAGCCGCCTGAACAACGGCGACGGGGCAACAGCATACAGCAACTTCACCATCGCGCAGACCTTGGGGACCGGTACGGTCCAGTACCGCACCACAACCAGCAATACACTCGTGACGGTATCCGGAACCTATTACGTCGATACCAACGGCAATGTGCAATTCGCGCCAAACACCCCGTTTCCGACGAACCTAGCCGCGGTCACGGTCGTCACCGCGCCCGACGTCGGAGTTTATTCCGGCACCAGCGGCAATGATACCGCACTGAACGGCACGACGGGCGCAGACGTCATTTATGGCGGCGCAGGGAACGACACGATTTCTGCCGGCAATGGCAATGATTTTGTCTACGGCGGCACTGGAAATGACACTATTTTTGGCGGCTCTGGTAACGACACGATCTATGGAGGCGCAGGGAACGATTCGATCAGCGGCGGCGACGGAAACGACGTGCTCTATGGCCGTATGGGCAATGACAACATTGATGCCGGTGCGGGCAACGACACTGTCTACGGCGGCTCTGGCACCGACACGATTGCCTTGGGTGAAGGCAACAACATAGGCTACGGCGGCGCGGGCGGCGATACGATCACGGCCGGCAGCGGAGCGGACACCATCTATGGCGGTTCAGGGCGTGACAGCATCAGCGCTGGCGCTGGCAACGACAGGATATATGGTGGCGACAGTAACGACACGATCGACGGCGGCGCGGGTGACGACACCATCTACGGCGAGGCAGGCAACGACAGCATTTTAGGTGGCGACGGCAACGATGCAATCTATGGCGACGATGTCGCCACGGCGACCGCCACGACAGAAACGCTGAGCTGGATTGGCCAAGGCGCGGCCGGCACCAATGTGCTGAACGGCTTTACGCAGGACACCGGCAATATTCACGTCTCTGTCTCGTTTCAGAACGACGGCGGTAATACCGCGATCGAGACATCAAGCACGACAACTTATGCAGGCACGACCGGCCTTGCCACCAACTCTTCGCTGTATCTGACGGGCGACGCTGGTCCCAACGTGACGGCCACAATCGACTTTTCCGCAGACCCCGCCAGTGGTGTGTCCGACTCTGTGTCGAACGTGCAGTTTGTGATCAACGACATCGACACAGGCGGCTGGCAAGACGTTGTAACCGTGCTGGCCTTTGACGCCAACGGCAACGCTGTCCCGGTCACATTTACCCCCTACGGCAACGATACGGTGTCTGGCAGCACGATCACCGCAGGGTCCACCAGCGACAGCGCAAATACAGCGGATGGCGCAGTTGGCGTCACGATTGCAGGCCCCGTTGCCAGCATTCAGATCGTCTATTCCAACGCCGGCACTGTTGGGCAAGCGCTGTGGATCAGCGACATGCGCTACACCTCGATCGTGCCGACGGCGGGCGACGATACCATCGACGGCGGCACCGGCGACGACCTGATCTTTGGCGGCGGCGGCAATGACAGCATCTCTGGCGGCTTGGGCGTCGACACGCTTTATGGCGACGATGGCAACGACATCCTGAACGGCGCTGACGGCAACGATTTTCTGTATGGCGGCAACGGCAACGACACCCTGAACGGCGGTGAAGGCAACGACGCGCTTGATGGCGGCGCTGGCAACGACACACTGAACGGTGGCAACGGCGCGGACACACTGACGGGCGGTCTTGGCAATGATGTGCTGAACGGCGATGCGGGCAACGACACGCTTTATGGCGGTGACGGCACCGACAGCCTGTATGGCGGCGACGCAGAGGACATCTTGTTCGGCGGCCTTGGCAATGATTACCTAGACGGCGGCCTTGGCGAAGACAGCCTCAGCGGCGACGCAGGCGACGACACGTTGTTTGGCGGCGCTGGCAATGACACCCTGTCCGGCGGCCTTGGTAACGATGTGCTGAACGGCGATCCGGGCAACGATACGCTGTTCGGCGATGATGGCACAGACCGCCTGTTTGGCGGCGACGGCAATGACACGCTTTATGGCGGCGAAGGTAACGATTACCTCGACGGCGGTGCGGGCAACGATATCCTGAACGGCGACGCAGGCGACGACTCCCTGCTGGGCGGCGCGGGCAACGATACCCTGTCCGGCGGCATCGGCAACGACGTGATGAACGGCGACGACGGCAACGACACGCTCTACGGCGGTGAAGGCAACGACAGCCTGTATGGCGGCGTTGGCACCGATACGTTGTTCGGCGGCGCGGGCAATGATTACATCGAAGGCGGCGTTGAAAGCGACGTCCTGTTCGGCGACGCGGGCAACGACACGCTGCTGGGCGGCGCTGGCGATGACACGCTGTCCGGGGGCGCAGGCTCTGACACACTGGACGGCGGCACCGGCAGCGACGTGTTTAACGTGGCCGACGATCACAACCAGAACATCGTCATCGGCGGCGAAGACGTCGGCAACGGCGATATCGACACGCTGAACCTGACCAACGCAACCGCTACCAGTGGCGTCAATGTCACCTACACCGGGGCAGAGGCTGGCACCGCCACCTTTGGCACCACGGGCGCCACCGCGACCTTTTCCCAGATCGAGCGTGTGGTGACGACCGCCAACGCCGACACAGTGAACGCCAGCGCGGCCACCACCGGCATCAACGTCGACACCGGCGCGGGCAACGACAGCATCATCGGCGGCAGCGGCAACGACACGATCACCGCGGGCACCGGCGCTGACCGGGTCGAGGGCGGCGCAGGCAATGACACGATCAGCCTTGGCAACGACGGCGCAGCCGACGTGCTGGTGCTGCGCGACGGCTCTGGCCGCGACACCATCACTGCGATGGATACCGTCGTCGCCAATCCAGACGGCACCTACACGTCGATCGACAAGCTGGACGTCACCAACCTGCACGACGCCATCGGCGATCCGGTCAACACCCGCGACGTTATCGTCAGCGATGACGGCAACGGCAACGCGGTCCTGACCTTCCCCAATGGCGAAGCAGTCGTGCTGCAAGGCGTGTCCCCAACGGTTGCCGCGAACGAGCAGTTCTTGACCGCTATCGGTATCCCCATGTCCGACGGCACTGTCAGCGGCACCGCTGGCGATGACGTCATCGCCCCCGGCTACACAGACCGCGACGGCGACCGCGTGGATGGCAACGATGCGATCCTTGCAGGCGATGCAGCCAACGACGACCTGATCGAGGCTGGCGCAGGCAACGACTCGGTGCTGGCTGGCGAAGGGAATGACCGCGTCTATGGCGGCACCGGGAACGACACCCTGTCGGGCGGCGCGGGCAACGATACAATTTACGGCGAGGCCGGCAATGACACCCTGAACGGCGGCAGCGGCAATGACGTGCTGTATGGCGGCGCGGGCGACGACAGCTTTGTCATCAGCACGGGCGATGACGAAGTCACCGGCGGCGAAACCGGCGAGTCCGCAGGCGATCTGCTGGATGGATCGGGCCTGACCGCGAATACCACCGTGACCTTCACCGGGACCGAGGCAGGCGTTCTGAACAACGCCGATGGCACCACGAAATTCACCCAGATCGAACGTATTGCGACCGGCAGCGGCGATGACACCATCACCGCAGGCGCGGGCGATCAAACCATCGCCAGCGGCGCAGGCGCAGACGTCATCAACGCAGGCGCTGGCAACGACACCATCGACGTGGGCGCTGGCGACAACGCCGTCGATACGCTGATCCTGCAGGACGGCTTTGGCGACGACCTTGTGTCCGGCTTCGAAGCGCCGACCTCTGACGGGTTTGGCGGCTTTGTCGGCCACGACCAACTCGACGTCACCGCCCTGTTTGATGCAGGCGGCGATCCGGTCAACACGCGCGACGTCATCATCAGCGACGACGGCGCAGGGAATGCGGTCCTTAGCTTTCCAAACGGCGAAAGCCTGACCCTGCAAGGCATCAGCCCCGCAGATGCAAGTAACGAATTCTTTTTGAACGCGATGGGGATCCCGATGCCAGATGGTACAGTAAGCGGCACCGCTGGCGACGATATTATCGGCGCAGGCTATACAGATGGCGACGGCGATACAGTCGATAACAACGACGCGATTCTGCCAGATACCGCAGGCAATGACGACCTGATCGTCGCAGGCGCGGGCAATGACACTGTCTATGCAGGCGACGGCAACGACACCGTATCCGGCGACGCAGGCACCGACACGATCTATGGCGGCGCGGGCGACGACTTCATCGGGGGCGGCTCTGTCCTGGATAACGAGGTCTACACCGAAGGCGACGAGCTGTATGGCGGCGACGGCGACGACACCATCGAAACCGCCAATGGATCGACCACCGGCAGCACCGTTTATGGCGGCGACGGCTACGATAAGATTTACGATCTTGGCGGCGCAGGTTCGAACGACACCTTTGTCGGCGGCGGCGGCTGGGATGACATCTTTGGCGGATCGGGCGATGACACCTTTGTCGTGGCCGACGGGTGGAGCGATGACTTCATCTACGGCGGCGAAGACGGCGAAGTCACCGGCGACGTGCTGGACGCCAGCGCTGTCACGGCTGATCTGGTCCTTGACCTGTCCGGACCAGAGCGGGGCACGCTGACCGATACCGCCAGCTTTGCGGATGCCGATCCCGACAACAATAACATCGTCACCTTCGATCAGATCGAGAACTTCTTCCTCGGCTCTGGCAACGACACGGTCTTTGGCGGCGAAGGCGACGACGTTGTCGACCTTGGCGCGGGCGACGACGTGTTCAAACTGTTCGGCGGTTTCGGCAACGACACCGTCACCGGCGGCGAAGCGGGCGAGACGTCAGGCGACGTGCTGGATGCCAGCGCGCTGACCGAAAACCTGACCGTCACCCTGTCCGGCCCAGAGGCTGGCACCCTGACCGACGGCGTAAACTCCGCGACCTTTAGCGAAATTGAAACCGTCATCACCGGCAGCGGTGCGGACACCATCACCGGCAGCACCGGCGACGACACGATCCTAAGCGGCGCTGGCGCGGACCGTATTAACGCGGGCGCAGGCAACGACACGCTTGATCTGGGCCTTGATGATGGCGCGATCGACACCGTCGTCCTGCAAGACGGCAGCGGCAACGATATCGTCTCGGCGTTCGAAGCACCGATCACCAACCCTGACGGCAGTTTCACAGGCCGCGACCAGTTGGATGTCAGCGACCTGCACGACGCAGGCGGTGATCCGGTCAATGTCAACGACGTCGTCGTCAGCGATGACGGCAATGGCAATGCGCTGCTAAGCTTTCCGAACGGCGAAACCGTCCTGCTGTCAGGCGTGTCCCCCACTGACGCCGCCAACCCGTTCTACCTGAACGCTATTGGCATCCCGATGTCCGACGGCACCGTCACCGGCACCGCTGGCGACGACCTGATCGACAACACCTATATCGGCGACACCGACGGTGACCGCGTTGACGCCAACGACGCCATCCTGTCCGGCGACACCGGCAACGACGACCTGATCATCGCAGGCGACGGCAATGACACTGTCATCGCAGGCAATGGCGACGACGAAGTCTATGGCGGCAACGGCAATGACACGCTGGACGGCGGCGCTGGCAATGACACGCTGTATGGCGAGGTTGGTCACGACGTGCTGGCTGGCGGCGCGGGCGACGATACGCTGTATGGCGGCGACGATGATGACATCATCGACGGCGGCTCGGGTGCTGACACCATCTATGGCGGCGCTGGCAATGACACGGTCACCTTTGGCCGCGGCGACGTCGCTTACGGTGACGAACCCGCTGCCAGCACGGGGGGCGACGACACCTTTGTCCTGACCACCGATCCCGACGGCGATCCGGCTAACATCTATATCGACGGCGGCGCGAACGGCACCGTGGGCGATACGTTGCAGCTGGGTACGGGCGCGGATCTGTCCACGCTGATCTATTCGAACGAGGCGAAAACATCTGGCACAGTGCAGCTTGACGACGGCAGCCTGCTGACCTTCGACAATATCGAAAACATCATCTGCTTCACCCCCGGCACGCTGATCGCCACCCCAATGGGCGCGCGCGATATCGCGACCCTGCAGGTTGGTGATCTGGTGATGACCCGCGACCACGGGCTTCAGCCGATCCGCTGGATCCAGTCGCGCACCGTGTCTGCGCAGGGCCGCTTTGCCCCCGTGCGCATCCGCCCCGGTGTCATCATCGGGCAAGAGCGTGACTTGATCGTGTCGCCTCAACACCGGATGCTGTTCCAAGGCTACCGCGCAGAGCTGCTGTTTGGCGAAACCGAAGTCTTGGTCCCCGCCAAGCATCTGGTGGACAACTTGGCCGTCACCCGCGACGAGGGCCACGAGGTCACCTATATTCACATGATGTTTGACCAGCACGAAATCGTCTTTGCAGAGGGTGCGGCCACCGAAAGCTTCCACCCTGGATCGCTGGGCATGGACGCCATCCATGACGCCGCCCGTGAAGAGCTGTTTGCAATTTTCCCGCAATTACGCTCTGACGTGACACAGTATGGCGATACTGCCCGGCGCTGCCTGAAACGGCACGAGGCAGAGCTGCTGCGGGTGTAACGCCCGCAGGCAAATGTGCGCCCCGTCAGTCTGCTTGATGACGGTGCGGCGCGTATCCCGCCCGGTGTGCCTGCCAGCACACCGGGCGTTTGGATTCTGTAGCCAAGTAAGCGTTTGGAATCAGGCGGATTTGCGCATTGGCGCGCGCTTGCCAGCGGCATGCGCGGCAGCGGCTTGGCCGAACGCCTCGAACAGGGGACGCGACACCATATCAAGGCCAGCCTGATATTCGGGATGCCACTGCACGCCCAGCGCAAAGCCGGGCGCGTCGGCAATATGGATCGCCTCTGGTGTCGAATCAGGGGCGGTGCCATCGATCACGACACGGGGTCCCGCGACCTTGATCCCCTGCCCGTGCAGCGAATTTGTCATCACCTCGCGCTTGCCCATCAGGCGGTGAAACACGCCGCCATCGGTAAAGGTGATGGTGTGACGCATGGCAAACTTTTCCTCGATCGTTCCGTCAGGCGGCATGCGGTGATTATCCCGCCCCGGCAGATCGCGAATTTCGGGATACAAAGAACCGCCAAAGGCGACGTTGATTTCCTGAAAGCCCCGGCAGATGCCAAGGATCGGCACAGCCGCCGCGACGCAAGCGCGGATCAGCGGCAGGGCTACGCGGTCGCGGCCTCTGTCGAAATCACCATGGGCTGGGGTTGCGTCTTCGCCGTACTCTTCGGGATGCACATTGGGCCGCCCGCCCGGAAAGATGAAACCATCGCAGGCACATAGCAGATCGTTAATATCAACCATGTCGGGGTCAGCAGGCACAATCAGCGGCAGCGCATCGCAAACCTCGCGCACGGCTTGCATGTTCATATCACCTGCCGCCTGGACCAAATAGCTGTCGTTGATCAGGTGAGAGTTGCCAATGATACCAATAACGGGACGGGACAAGATGTAGGCTCCTGTAAGGAATACACGGCTTACCTAGCCGCTTGCCCCCAGATTGCATAGGTCAGTGTCTGCACAGCAACCCCTGCGTCAGGGCACCGGCAGCAAAAACGCTGCCGATACCGATTTTATGCGCCCAAAGCGTAAGCGCCTGCTTAATTCAGCAGCAGTTTACGCCTCACCGGTCAGGCCAGCGGCCTCTAGCCCAGCCAAAGCGGCCACGACGTCGTTGTCAGAGGTGTCGCCGGTCACGCCAACAGCGCCGATCACAACGCCGTCTGCCTTGACCAACACGCCGCCTGGCACTGGCACGACCTGCCCGCCATACACGCCGTTCACTGCGGCCATGAAATACGGCTGCGCCTCGGCGCGGGCCATCTGTGCGCTGCCGGGCATGCCCAGCATGACTGCGCCGTAGGCTTTGCCATGCGCGATACCATAGCGGCCTGGTGCAGCGCCATCGGCACGCTCGAACGCTTTGACGTGGCCGCCAGCGTCCAGAATGACGACGGACAACGGCTTAAATCCTTTGTCTGCGCCGGTTTTCATCGCGACTTCGATAATCGTGCGGGCCTGTGCGGCGGTGATCTGTGTCATAGTCAATTCCTTTTATGCGTTAGCTTTGGCGACAAGACGCCAGTCGTGAAGCATGGGTTCGGTATAGCCAGATGGCTGCGTGCGGCCTTCAAACACCAGATCGCAAGCGGCCTTGAATGCGGGGCCAGAAAACGCGGGTGCCATTGGCGTATACGCGGCGTCGCCCTTGTTCTGATCGTCCACGACAGCGGCCATTTTCTTCATGACCTCCATCATGCGGCCCTCGGTCATCACACCGTGCAGCAGCCAGTTCGCCAGCGCCTGCGCGGAAATCCGGCAGGTGGCGCGGTCTTCCATCAGCTGGACGTTGTGGATGTCTGGCACCTTGGAACAGCCAACGCCCTGATCGACCCAGCGCACAACATAGCCCAGAATACCCTGCGCGTTGTTTTCCAGTTCTGCGGTGATCTGGTCCTCGGACCAGTTCTGACCATTGGCAACGGGGATCGTCAGCAAGTCTTCCAGCGTGCCGCGGGGCCCGCCTGCTTTCAGCTCTTCTTGGCGCGCGAGCACGTCAATCTGGTGATAGTGGCTGGCATGCAGCGTGGCCGCGGTCGGCGATGGCACCCAAGCACAGTTCGCGCCGGCGTTCGGGTGGTTGGTCTTTTCGACCAGCATCCGTTCCATCAGGTCCGGCATGGCCCACATGCCTTTGCCGATCTGCGCGCGGCCCTGCAATCCGCAGGCCAGACCGATATCGACGTTGCGATCCTCGTAGGACTTGATCCAAGGCGCGTTCTTCATCTCGCCTTTGGGGATCATCGGGCCCGCTTCGATGCTGGTGTGAATCTCGTCGCCGGTCCGGTCAAGGAAGCCTGTGTTGATAAAGGCCACGCGGTGCTTGGCCGCGCGGATACATTCTTTCAGGTTCACCGATGTGCGGCGTTCCTCGTCCATGATGCCCAGCTTGACGGTGTTTTCCGGCAGGTTCAGCACCCGTTCGACAGCGGTAAAGATGTCGTCGGCAAAGGCGACTTCTTCGGGGCCGTGCATCTTGGGCTTCACCACATAGACCGACCCGGCCACGGAATTGCGGATGCCAGAGGTCTTCTGCAAATCGTGCATCGCGATCATCACGGTGAACATCGCATCCATCAAGCCTTCGCCGACCTCACGCCCGTCGCTGTCCAGAACGGCGGGGTTCGTCATCAAGTGACCCACGTTGCGAATCAACATCAGCGACCGGCCCTTGACCGTCAGGTCATGGCCTTCGGACGTGGTAAAGGTACGGTCGCCGTGCAGGGCGCGGGTAAATGTCTTGTCACCCTTGCTGACCTCTTCGGTCAGGTCGCCGCGCATCAGGCCGAGCCAGTTGGCATAGGCCAGCACCTTATCGTCCGCGTCGACGGCGGCGACGGAATCTTCGCAATCCATGATCGCGGACAGCGCGGATTCAAAGCGGATATCGCTGATCCCGGCCTTGTCCTGCGCACCGATTTGCGACTTCGGATCTACTTCAATTTCGATCAGCAAACCATTGACGCGCAACAAAACTGTCAGCGCATCGCCGTGCCCGATCGAGCCTGCGAACTGGCCCTGATCCTCTAGCTGCGGCGACAACATGCCGTCGGTCACGTTCAGGCTGTCGATATCGGCCCAAGAGCCATCGGCCAGCGGCGCGACCTTATCCAGATGCGCACGGCCCCAAGCAATCGCGCGGGCACCGCGCTCTGCATTGTAACCCTTGCCCTGTGGCAGATCGCCCAGCGCATCGGTGCCATACAGCGCGTCATACAGGCTGCCCCAGCGGGCGTTCGCCGCGTTCAGCGCAAAACGGGCGTTCATGATCGGCACAACCAACTGCGGGCCGGGCAGATCGGCGATCTCGGGATCGACCGACGTTGTCTCAATCGCGAAATCGGGGCCTTCGGGCACCAGATAGCCGATGTCTGACAGGAAGGCGCGGTAAGCTGCGGCATCAAACGTCTGGCCGCGGTGTTCAACATGCCAGGCATCAATCTTGGCCTGAAGCTCTTCACGCTGGGCCAGCAGATCGCGGCCGCGCGGGCCCATCGTGTTCACCAAATCGGCAAACCCAGTCCAAAACGCATCGGCGTCCACACCCGTACCGGGCAGCGCTTGCGTTTCGATGAAATCCACCAGTACCGGCGCGACTTGCAGCCCAGCTTTATTGATCCGTCCAGTCATCACACGATCCTCCGTTCGATTTGCATATTTGCTAGAGGATTGCGGACGCTCTGTCCAGATGTGGTAAAAAATCCTGACCAATTTAGCATGTCGCTACGCTAAGCGGTCGAGGATTTCCCCCGCGCCGCCCGGCATTTGTCAGAGCAATAGCGCACCTCGTCCCAGACCTTGGCCCAAGATTTGCGCCAAGTGAAGGGTCTGCCGCAGACCGCGCAGGTCTTAACCGGCAGATCTGCCTTTTTGCGCATCCGCGCCATGATTGCCGTCCTTGCCGTTTAGTTGCTTGCCGGCGCGGTTTCGACCTGCGGCTCGGCTGGCACTTCTGCGCCCGTGCGGCCGTCGATCTGCGTGTCCGCGCCTTCGGGCGACGTGCCGTTGCTGATCGTCCAGATCATCAAGCCCACCAGCAGCAGCAATGCAAAGACGACGACGCCCGCCATGCCGCGCATCGGGCCGCGATGTTTCTTTTCCTGCTTATCCAGATCAGTATTCGGTGCCGACATCGTAATCTCCATTCGTTAACGCAAGGCCAGTGGTTGCAGCCGCTTTGCCAACTTCATAACGTCCCGCCAAAGCGGACAGTTCCGCCTCCGAAAAGGTCACCATTATGAACACCGCAGCGCCGCAAACGATTTTTCTATCCAATTACATGGCGCCCGGTTGGCATGTGGAAAGTGTGAATCTGACATTTAAGCTCGCGCCAGAGGCCACGCGCGTGATCTCGCGCATCGCGTTTACGCCGAACCCGGATGCGCCTGCCCAACCCTTTATGCTGCATGGCGAAGAGCTGACATTGATCAGCGCCGCCATCGACGGCGTGGCCGTGTCCCCCGATCTGACCGCCGCAGGTCTGACCTGCGACGTGCCAGACGGTGCGTTCATATGGGAGGCAGAGGTCGAGATCGCGCCGGTGAAAAACACAGCCCTCGAAGGGCTCTATATGTCGAACGGCATGTATTGCACCCAATGCGAGGCCGAAGGCTTTCGCAAGATCACCTACTACCCCGACCGCCCCGACGTGATGGGCGTCTTTACCGTGCGCATCGAAAGCGACCTGCCGGTGCTGCTGTCCAACGGAAACGCCACCGCCTCTGGCGCAGGCTGGGCGGAATGGCACGATCCGTGGCCGAAACCGGCCTATTTGTTCGCGCTGGTGGCGGGCGATCTGGTCGCACACAACGACAGCTTTACCACGATGGAAGGCCGCGACGTTGAATTGAACATCTGGGTCCGCGCCGCCGATCTGGACAAATGCGCCTTTGGTATGGGCGCGCTCAAGCGGTCGATGGTCTGGGATGAACAGGTCTATGGCCGCGCTTATGACTTGGACATTTTCAACATTGTGGCCGTCGACGACTTCAATATGGGCGCGATGGAGAACAAAGGGTTGAACATTTTCAACTCTAGCGCGGTGTTGGCAAAGCAAAGCACATCAACCGACGCCGACTTTCAGCGGGTCGAGGCGATCATCGCCCACGAGTATTTTCACAACTGGACCGGCAACCGGATCACCTGCCGCGACTGGTTCCAGCTGTGTCTGAAAGAGGGGCTGACCGTGTTCCGCGATCAGTCCTTTACCGGCGACTTGCACGGCCACGCCGTGAAGCGGATCGAGGATGCGCTGGTCATGCGCAACCGCCAGTTCCAAGAGGACGCAGGCCCATTGGCGCATCCCGTGCGTCCCGAAAGTTTTGTCGAGATCAACAACTTCTACACCGTCACCGTCTATGAAAAGGGCGCAGAGCTGGTGGGGATGCTGAAACGCCTTGTGGGCGACGATGGCTACCGCGCCGCGCTGGATTTGTACTTCACCCGCCACGATGGCCAGGCCGCCACGATAGAGGATTGGTTGGCCGCGTTCACAGATGCCACGGGCCGCGACCTGACGCAGTTCAAACGTTGGTATGCGCAGGCAGGCACACCGCGCCTGACGGTAACAGATGACTTTAAGAACGGCACATACAGCCTTCATATCGCACAACAAACCCCTGACACGCCCGGCCAGACGAACAAGCTGCCGCTGCACATTCCCGTCGCTGTCGGCCTGCTGGACGACACCGGCGCAGAGGTGGTGGCGACCACCTTGCTAGAGCTGACCGAGGCGCAGCAGACCTTTACCTTTGACGGGCTGGCCAGCAAACCTGTGCCATCGATCCTGCGCGACTTCTCGGCCCCCGTGATCATTGAACGGCACGTCACGCAGGCAGAGCAAGCCTTTCTGCTGACCCACGACACCGACCCGTTCAACCGCTGGGACGCGGGCCGATCTTTAGCGCGGGCAGTTCTGCTCGATATGATCGCAAACGGCGGTGATCTTGATGCGGGCTATATCAACGGCTTGCGGGCTGCCCTGACGGATAGCACCCTTGATCCAGCGATGCGCGCCCTGCTGCTGGCGATGCCGTCAGAGGCGGATTTGGCCATTGCCTTGGCGGGCCAAGGCCAAACACCCGACCCAGATGCAATCCACCAGACCCGCCGCAAGGCGCAGCGCCAACTGGCCGAAGCGCTGGCCACCGACATCCCCGCCGTCCTCTCCTCCGTGCGCATCGACGCGCCCTTTGCCCCTGACGCGGATCAAGGCGGGCGGCGCGCGCTGTCGAACAGCCTGCTGTCGCTGCTGACATGGGCTGACAAAGGCACCTCCGCGCAGGCGCAGTTCGACAGTGCCGACAATATGACCCAGCAGTTGTCTGCCCTGTCGATCCTGCTGGCGCATGGCGCTGGCGACGCCGCCGCGCAGGCGTTTTATGATCAGTGGCATCATGACCGCTTGGTCCTGAATAAATGGTTTGCCGTGCAGGTCAGCGCTGCGCAACCGCAGGACGCAGTCGCTGTGGCCACCCGCCTGACGCAGCATCCTGACTTCGAGTGGAAAAACCCGAACCGCTTCCGCTCTGTCATTGGGGCGCTCACGGGGAATCAGGCGGGCTTTCACCGGGCGGACGGCGCGGGATACGACTTTGTTGCCGACTGGCTGATCAAGCTAGATCCGGTCAATCCGCAAACGACAGCGCGGATGGTCGCGGGCTTTGACAGCATGCGCCGCTGGGATGACGCGCGCCGTGCAAAAATGCGCAGCGCATTGACACGGATCAAGGACACGCCGGGCCTGTCGCGCGACACGTCAGAGATGGTAACACGCCTTTTGTCATAGGCGACTTGGCGAAACGGTGAAAAAACCGTAAATGTCATGGAACCGTTACCGCTGCCGGGGCATTTAGTGCGTATGAAGGACCGTATTGATCCATTGATCGTCGAACGTGCGCCGTGGATGTACAAATCCTGGCCCGGGATGCGCTATGTGCGCGGGCTGATGCATTTGGCCCTCGCTTACGACAAAACCGTCGATATTGCGCAGGGTCTGCGTGATGCCCCGTCCAACCAGATCATGGGGCACATGGGCGAATTGCTGGCCAAGCATGTTGAAGTGTCGGGCCTGTCGAACCTGCCGCTGCACGGGCCGGCGATTGTCGTGGCGAACCATCCCACTGGGATCGCCGACGGCATCATCTTGCACCACCTGATCGCCCGCACGCGGCCCGACGTCTACTTTTTCGCAAACTCCGACATCCTGCGCGTCATGCCACAGATGGAGGATATGATCTGCCCGGTCGAGTGGCGCATGGACAAACGGACGCGGGAAAAGACCCGCAACACGCTGGATTATGTGCGGACTGCAACCGAAGCAGGCCGCCTTGGCGTGATCTTCCCCTCTGGCCGGTTGGCCAAGCGGCGCGGGTTCAAGCTGCACGAGCGGCCTTGGATGGCGTCCGCTGCGATGCTGGCGCGCAAGTTTGATCTGCCGGTGATCCCGATCAACGTGCAGGCGCGTAATTCGGCGTTGTTTTACATGTTCGACATGATCCACCCGACCCTGCGCGACGTGACCCTGTTTCACGAAACGCTGAACAAGGATCGCCAGCCGTACCGCGTGACGGTGGGCGAGCCTATTCAGGCCTCTGCCCTGCCAAAATCGTCGGAAGAGGGAATCGAGATGCTGAAAAAGGCAACGCTGGCGCTTGGCGGGATTGATGCGCCGACGGTAAACCTTATTCGGATGACCCGTCGCCCATTGTTGAAACTGTAGCGCTCTCGCGTCCTGCGATTAAGGTGGCAGGGCGCAGGACCGGGCGCTGGCGTTCGCGAACGACACAATAGTCTTGTTTGCGCGTCCATGCCGACATTTCTGCCACTTTTGCACGATTGCTCATCGGGCCCCAGTCGGCTGCGACGCCGCGCCAGCGGCCATCGTGCAGAGCGACGGCGCGGTCGCGTTTGACCGTGCGGCCCATGATGCGGGCGGCGCAGGACAGGTTGTCGATCGGGTTTTGCAGCCCTGCCCCTGTGGTCGCCCGGCAGCCATAGCCGCGGGCCGTCGCGGGCAAAATCTGCAGCAACCCATACCAAAGCCCACCGCCGCCGACGGCCTGCGGATTATAAGTGCTTTCGTGCTTGGAGAGCGCCGACATCATGCCGACCCAGAACGCGCGGCGCAGGGTCGGGCTGTTTTCGGCATAGGCGGGGCACCATGTTTCGATATCGCGGGGCACGACCGAATCGAGTCCCTGCGCCGCAACCGCCGACATCGTGGCCCGCGCCCAAGCGTTTGCTTGCGCACCTTTGCCCCATCTGGTGCGCGGCACAAAGTTGGGCCGCGCCTGCGGACGCACGGAGGGTGCACCCTGAATGACAGTCACCGGATACCGGATCATGTGGGCTGGCCTGGCTATAGGGCGAAATGATGTGCGCCGCACTATTTCAGCCTCGGCGCGCGCGGCAGCGGCATCTAGGCGAGATTGGGGACGGATCGGCAGTTCGGCAGCCACAGATGTGGCGCTCAGAACTGCAATCACTCCCCCCAGAATGATGGCTTTCAGGCGCATGGCGGCGAACTTGCCCTGCGCGGGGGATCAGGGGCAAGGGTTTTTTAACCCGCGCCTTCCCATGCAGCAAAGGGGCGCCGACACCAGCGCCCCTTTGCCTATGTCCGATCAGGCGGCTTTGCGCTTGTGATCGCCTTCTTTCACTTCCTCGATGATCTTGGCGACAAAGGCGTCCAGATCGTCCGGGTTGCGGCTGGTGATGATGCCGTTGGAAATCGCAACCTCTTTGTCCACGACGGTCGCGCCAGCGTTTTTCAGGTCGGTGCGGATGGATTTAAAGGACGTCATCTCGCGCCCTTCGACCACGCCTGCCTCGATCAGCAGCCACGGGGCGTGGCAGATGGCAGCGACGATTTTACCGTGGCTCACGAAGCCCTTGATGACGTTGATCGCATCGTCTTCGACGCGCAGCAGGTCAGGGTTAATCTGGCCGCCCGGCAGGACGATCGCATCGTAGTCTTCGACTTTTACATCAGCGATTTTCAGATCGCCGGGCACGTCGATGGACCAGTGGTCTTGGTCCCAACCTTTGATCTTGTCGCCGTCCAGCGTGGCGACATGGACGGTGGCACCGGCCTCGCGCAGCTTTTCCAGCGGGGTGGTCAATTCGACCTCTTCAAAGCCGTCGGTGGCCATGATCAGGATCTTGGATTCGGTAATCGCAGTCATTGTTGCTCTCCTTTAAGGGGTTCGCTTCGTTCTGCGGGCATAACGGGTGTCCCCCGCCTCTTGTTCCGCCCTTTTGGCTGGCCTAGAAGGACGCAACAACAGATGAGGACCGCCATGCTCGATCTTGAATACGCCGCCCCTGCCCCCAAAGTCATTGCCGGGGCAAAGCACGACTGGGAACTGGTGATCGGTCTGGAAGTCCACGCGCAGGTCGCCACGAAGGCCAAGCTGTTTTCCGGCGCATCGACCCTGTTCGGGGCCGAGCCAAACAGCAACGTCGCCTTTGTGGATGCCGGCATGCCCGGCATGCTGCCCGTGATTAACGAGGCTTGCGTCGCGCAAGCTGTGCGCACCGGTTTGGGCCTGAAGGCCGAGATCAACCTGTTCTCTGCCTTTGATCGCAAGAACTACTTTTATCCTGACCTGCCGCAGGGCTATCAGATCAGCCAGCTGTACCACCCCATCGTGGGCGAAGGCGAAGTGCTGGTTGAACTGGGCGATGGCACCGCGCGTCTGGTGCGGATTGAACGCATTCACCTAGAGCAGGATGCCGGCAAGTCGATCCACGACATGGACCCGACGATGTCCTTTGTGGACCTGAACCGCACCGGCGTCGCGCTGATGGAAATCGTGTCGCGCCCTGACATTCGCGGACCAGAAGAGGCGGCTGCTTTTGTCGCCAAGCTGCGCCAGATCATGCGTTATCTGGGCACCTGCGATGGTAACATGCAGAACGGCAACCTGCGCGCCGACGTGAACGTCAGCATCTGCCGTCCCGGCGATTACGAGAAATATCAGGCCACGCAAGACTTTAGCCATCTGGGCACGCGCTGCGAAATCAAGAACATGAACTCTATGCGGTTCATCCAAGCCGCGATCGAGGTCGAGGCCCGCCGCCAGATCGCCATCATCGAGGATGGCGGCGCAGTCGTGCAAGAAACGCGTTTGTACGATCCAGACAAGAACGAAACGCGGTCCATGCGGTCCAAGGAAGAAGCGCACGATTACCGCTACTTCCCCGATCCTGACCTGCTGCCGCTGGAAATCGAACAGGCGTGGGTCGATGACATTGCCGCCAACCTGCCCGAACTGCCGGACGCCAAAAAGGCCCGCTTTATCGCCAGCTTTGGCCTTTCGGATTATGACGCATCGGTGCTGACGGCTGACGTTGCTAACGCTGCCTATTTCGAGGACGTCGCCAAAGGCGGCGGCGACGGCAAGCTGGCGGCCAACTGGGTCATCAACGAATTGTTCGGCCGCCTGAAAAAGGACGGCGACAAAGGCATCACCGAAAGCCCGATCCCCGCCGCGCGGCTGGCGCAGATCGTCGCCTTGATCAAGGCCGAGACGATCAGCGGCAAGATCGCCAAGGACGTCTTTGACATCGCCTATACCCAAGACCGCGACCCCGAAGAGATCGTGAAAACCGACGGGCTAGAGCAGGTCACAGACACCGGCGCGATCGAGGCGGCTGTAGACGAGATTATCGCCGCGAACCCGGCGCAGGTCGAAAAGGCCAAGGCGAACCCAAAATTGGCGGGCTGGTTCGTCGGCCAAGTCATGAAATCCACCGGCGGCAAGGCCAATCCGGCTGCCGTCAACGCGCTGGTCGCTGCAAAGCTGGGGCTTTAATCCCGATGGTACATTACGAGTATAAGGTTGTCCCCGCCCCTAAGCGCGGCGAAAAGGCGAAGGGCTTGCGCGCAGCAGAGGATCGCTATGCGCTGGCCCTGACGAACTCCCTGAACGCGCAGGCAGCACTGGGCTGGGAATACCAGCGCACTGAAACCCTGCCCGCCGAAGAGCGTGAAGGCTTGCTCGGTAAAGCGACGGTCTATCAAAACATGATGGTGTTTCGCCGGGCCAAGGCCGAGGCGAAAGCGGCCCCTGCCCCTGCGCCCATGATCGAGGATAAGCGGGCTGAGGCAGCAACCGCCCCTGTGGTCGCAGCGCCAGCCGTCACCGCGCCTGCGGCGATGCCGGTTGCAGGCTCTGCAACAACCGCAGCAGAGCCCAAGTCGGATAAGACGCCGGGTGTTGGCGCAGCTGATCCAGCCCATAAGGGCTGATCAGCCACCCATCAGCGAATTGTGATCGCCAGCGCGTGCAATCGGCCCATGATATCCTTACCTAAGGCATCGTGAATGGCGCGGTGCTTGGCGATCCGGGACTTACCATCCAGCGCAGATGCGCCTATCACCAACTGCCAATGGCTTTCACCAGAGCCGTCGTCGCCGCTGTGACCAGCGTGAAGATGGCTCTCATTTATCACCTCAAGGTGTTCCGGCGACAATTCGCGCACCAGCGCGGCCTGAATTTCGTCGTCAAGTGCCATTATTTTTGTCCTGCCTCTTCTATCTGCCAACCACAGGTTTAGAGTGCATACTCCGAGTCGGAAAGGGACGATCCCCATGAATAAAAAAGACCCCTTCGGTTTTGACATGTCAGTGTCGAACAGCAAGAAGAAGAACCCGCGCGGGCGGCGGGGTATGTCGGGTGCGTCTGAAACGTCGACCCGCATCTGCGATCATGAAGGGTGCGACGAGGCCGGGCAGTACCGTGCGCCGAAATCACCGGACTCCGTGGATGAATACTGGTGGTTCTGCAAAGACCACGTGCGCGAATATAACCTGAAGTGGAATTTCTTTGACGGCACGTCAGAGGCAGAGCTGATGGCGCAGATGGAAAAGGACCGCGCGACGTGGGAACGCCCCACCAAGCCGATCAAAAGGTCCGTCGAAGAACGCGCTTGGGCCCGTCTGGGTGTGACCGACCCGCATGAAGTGCTGGGCGAGAACGCGACCCGCAACCCCGGCAAGAACGGCGGCGGCACGCGCAAGCTGCCCCCCACCGAACGCCGCGCGGTCGAGATTCTGGACGCCAAGGATCACATGGCCAAGACCGAGATCCGCAAGTGCTATAAGGCGCTGATCAAGGTGCTGCACCCAGACATGAACGGCGGCGATCGCAGCCAAGAAGAACAGCTAGCCGAAGTCGTCTGGGCTTGGGAACAGATCAAGGCCAGCCGCAACTTCCGCGAAAAGGACTAAGCGCGCCGCTTTTCGCGGTCCCGCTTGGGATTAAGCCAATTCTGCCGTGCGCCTGCCTGTGGCTGGCGCGCGGTTACCACAGTGACAGAGCGGTTTAGCGGCGCAAAGATGCTGTCCCGCTCGCGCCGCCAGTCGGTCATCAGCAGATGTGCGACGACAAGGGCGTTCACCCAAATCAGCGCTAGCACCGGATGCGCCGCCACCGTGAAACAGAACATCATCGGGCCGAACATTGTGCCATAAAATGGCAGCGCCAATGTGCCGCCGATGATGGTGCCCATAAAGGTGATCGCAAGGATACCTGCCACCAGCTTTAGCACGCCAAGCGCGCCGCCATGGCCCAGCCAGTCCCGGCCCGCAAACAGCGCGCACAGGCTGCCCAGCACGCCAGCAATCACGAACCAATAATCCGCGCCGCTTAGTCTGCGCAGCATCGCCTGATCATGACCCATCTGCGAGACAATCGTAAAGCTGACCACGCCGCCAGCCAAGCTGACGGCAAAGGCCGCAGCGTAAAGCCGCTTTTCGCCCGCTGTTGGGCTAAAGTTTGAAAACAGGCTGCTCAACATGGTTTTGTCCGTCAGGGAAGTCACCCTGTGATGCTACCATTTAACGCAGGTGGCGTTAAGAGTGCGATAACCAACACACCGTTTCCAAATTCAACCTTAGGCGGCGCGAAACACAAGGCTAACGCCGTTCAGACAGTGACGCTGACCCGTAGGTTTCGGCCCATCGCCAAAGATATGGCCCAGATGGCTGCCACAGCGGCGGCAATGCAATTCGTTGCGCGTCTGGAACGACCTGTTGTCCACCTTGGTCGCTATGGCATTGGGAAGAGGCGAATAAAAGCTTGGCCAGCCGGTGCCGCTTTCGTATTTCGACCATGACGGATACAGCGGTAAATCGCAGCCGCGGCAGTGATAGGTGCCTTCGGCTTTGTTGGCGTTCAATGGGCTGGACCGGGGCGGCTCTGTGCTTTCGCGGCGCATGACATTGTATTGTGTCTGCGTCAGCATGGCCCGCCATTCGGCGTCCGTGCGCGTCACTTCAAAGGCTTCAGCCCGCAGCGCCATCGGGGCTGCACTCGCGGCAAGGGCGGACAAAAGGAAATGGCGGCGTTTCATGGGCGGTCCTCCTAAAGATCTGACAGCATCGTTTCGAAGGAGTTTGCATCACGCTAGCCTTTCTCTGCGCTCCCCACGCGGATGTGATCGGTTGTGATATGCAAAAAGGGCCGCATCACGATGGATGCGGCCCCTTTTGTTTGCAGTCACATCGCGTCTTAGGCGTCGACAATTTGGCCCACAGCCAGGACGTCGCCCGTCGGCCCTGCCTCTGGCGATCCGCCCAGCGGCTCGTCCGAAATCGCAAGCGTGCCGCCCGCAAGGGACAGCGCCAGATCAGGCGACACAGGCACGCGGCCGCTGCGGTCGGCAGGCAGGACACCCAGCGATATCGGCGGGTTGTCCCCGGCGATCAGCCACAATTCCAGCGCACGGCCGGGGCGCGGATCGCCCACGGCCCGGTTCACCACCAGATTGCCGTTCGCCGAGTCGTAGCTTGCATCCACCACAAGGCTTTCGTCTGCCGAGGCGATTTGCGCGATATATGTTGCACCGCTGACCGGGCCACTGCTGGGCGGTATAATCGCCGTGACGATCCACAGCACAGCCAGCGCGGCCAGCAAGCCGCCGCCGATCGCGGGCAGCAGGCCAAGACGCTGCAGCCAAGACTGCACCCCAGCGCCGCTGCGGACGGGTGCCCCCTCGTGGAACAGCGTTTCCTTGATACGCTTCAGCACATGCGGCGGCGGCGTGACGGGCGCGATATCGTCGGTCAGCGCGACAATGCGGTCGGTCTGAAAGGCGTATTCCGCACGCAAATCCGGATCGACGCTGAGTACGTCCTCATAGGCTTGCGCCTCTGCTGGCGACAGCAAACCCAGAATATATTCTGCGGTCAGGGCGGATTCGTCTTCTTTTTCAATCTCATCCGTCATGGGACAGACACTCTCTCAACTTCAGCAGGCTGCGGCGCAGCCATGTGCGAACGGTGTTCAGCGGCACATCGTAATGATCCGCCAACTCTTGATAGGTTTCCCCTTCCAGATAGGCGCGGCGCACGGCACCAGCCTTGTCAGGGTCGAGCTGCGCCATGCAATCCACGATCCGCCCCCGGTCCGAGGCCGCGATGGCAAGCGCTTCTGGTCCCGGCGCGGCGTCGGCCACATCTGCGGCCTCGTCCATCCCGGCATTCATCTTGGACTTACGCGCCCGCACCCGGTCAACGGAATGGTTCCGCGTCACGGTAATCAGCCACGTCATCGGGCTAAGGCCATTGACCCGGTAGCGATCCGCATTGCGCCAAATCTTGACGAAAGCTTCTTGCAGCGCATCTTCGGCTTCGGCCCGATTACCCAACACACGCAGGCAAACGCCGAATAGTTTCGCCGAGGTCGCGGCATAAAGCCCGTCGAATGCAGCGCGGTCACCAATCGCCATGCGCGCAATCATATCCTCGATGTCTGTCAGACTAGTCATCTGGAACTCGCTCTTCGTTCTGTTGGCACTACTGTGGCGCATCTGGCGCAAAAGGCAACGTTGGCGCGGCGCACTGCGCAATATCAGCGCAAAGGGTGTGGCACCCCTTCCCCTTGGCATTCACCGCGATATGTTGCATCCCGCTAATGACGTTTATTTCACGCGATCCGCGACAACAAAGGCAGCTTCTTATGGCCGACGGCATGACCGACATCAACGCAACGCCGACCGAGGACATTTCAGTCCGCGATGTATTTGGCATCGACAGCGACATGAAGATTAAGGGCTTTGCTGAACGCACTGACCGCGTGCCAGAGATCGACAGCACTTATAAGTTCGACCCGGACACCACGCTCGCGATTTTGGCAGGCTTTGGCTACAACCGCCGCGTCATGATCCAAGGCTATCACGGCACGGGCAAATCGACGCATATCGAACAGGTCGCAGCGCGCCTGAACTGGCCCGCCGTGCGTGTGAACCTTGACAGCCACATCAGCCGGATCGACTTGATCGGTAAGGATGCGATCAAGCTGAAAGACGGCGTGCAGGTCACCGAATTCCACGAAGGCATTCTGCCTTGGGCGCTGCGCAACCCTGTCGCCATCGTGTTCGACGAATACGATGCCGGCCGCGCCGACGTGATGTTCGTGATCCAGCGCGTGCTGGAAGCCGACGGCAAGCTGACGCTGATGGATCAGAACGTGATCCTGACGCCGCATAAATACTTCCGCCTGTTTGCAACGGCCAACACGGTCGGCCTTGGCGACACGACGGGCCTGTATCACGGCACGCAGCAGATCAACCAAGCGCAGATGGACCGTTGGTCGTTGGTCGCCACGTTGAACTATCTGTCCCACGACGCCGAAGCGGCCATCGTGCTGTCCAAGTCGCCGCATTACAACAACGACAAGGGTCGCAAGATCATATCCCAGATGGTCACCGTCGCCGACCTGACGCGCACCGCCTTTATGAACGGCGATCTGTCGACCGTCATGTCGCCGCGCACCGTGCTGGCTTGGGCCGAAAATGCACGCATTTTCAACGATGTCGGCTACGCCTTCCGCCTGTCGTTCCTGAACAAATGTGACGAGCTGGAACGCCAGACCGTCGCAGAGTTCTATCAGCGCTGCTTTGACGAAGAGCTACCGGAAAGCGCTGCAAGCCTGAGCCTGGGCTAACAATGCCAAAGTTTCGCGAAAATGCGGGAACACCAAAATTTTCGCGAAAATTTTGCCTGCTGGTCGCGGCTGTATCGGCGGGGGTGATGTTTGGCTGCGCACCCCCGCCTGTCCCGCCGACAGCGTTGACCTATCAGGTCACCGTGCCTGAAAGCCGCAAGATAGCCATGGTCGCCCCAAGCGCACCGCTGGCCACGATTGCTGATATTGAAAAAGCCGCCCGCATTGAAACCGGATGCCGCGCTACGGCCATTGACCGTGTCTATCAGGCGGCGGGGTCTGATCGCGATGTAATTGTGCCAAGCGCGGTGTATCGCGGCTTTGGCGGACGTATTCCCGTCACTCTTGCATGTCGGTGATACAGATTTAAAAGGCCGGTCCGTCGCGGACCGGCCTTTTTGATTGGCATTAAGCCTTGGCTGCTTTGGCGGCATTCGCCCACCAAACGATATCGTTCAGCAGTTCTTTGGCACCGCCCAGCAGGTGGTCTTCGATATCTTCGATCGGACCATTTGCGCCCAGCGGATGCACCGCCATGAAATCGCCGCCAGCGATATGAACCGCGCCGCGCACGGGGACCATTTCAAGCTCTACCGCGATGTTGCGCAGATGCTCTACCGCACGTGCAGCCCCAAGGCCGCCGTAACCAATCGCGCCCATCGGCTTGCGATTCCATTCGACATAGGCCTGATCAAGCGCGTTCTTCAGCGCACCTGTGACCGAGTGGTTGTATTCGGCGGTGACGAAAATGTAGCCGTCGAATTCCGCAATTTTCGCCTGCCACGCCAGTGCTGCGGGGTTTTGGGTCGGGACGAATTTATTGCCGCCCATCTCGTTGAACAGGGGCAGATCGAAATCGCGCAGATCGACCAGCTCTACGGTCATGTCGCCGCGCGCTTGGGCTTGTTTCAGCATCCATGCGGCTGGTTTGTCAGCGAAACGGCTGTCGCGGGTCGAACCGATGATAATCGCGATATTGGGAAGTTGTGCCATGAAAGGTATCCTTGCGTTGGGTTGCCTCTTAATTGACCCCGCCCACGCGTGGCTCAATTGCCGCCACGGCACAGAACATGTGCGCAAACCAACGCAAGACGACAGCGCTGGACAGATCACAGTCGCGCACCACCTTGCCCCTATCCGCACAGAGTGATTTACCGATGCCATGAACAAGCCATCAGACAACCCCGCCGATCCGTTCAAAAAAGCCTTGGCCGAGGCGACCAAAGTCTTGGCCAATGATGCAGAGCTGACGATTAGCTATTCCGTCGATCCGGCGGGCCAGACCGCGGACAGCATCCGGCTGCCGCAGGTCAGTCGCCGCATGTCCTGGCAAGAGGTCCTGCTGGCGCGCGGCACCGCCGACGCCTTTGCGCTGCGGCACAAGTTTCACGACGCGGCAACCGCCGCCCGCTATGCCCCGCCGGGGCAAATGGCGCGCGATATTTATGACGCGATGGAAACCGCCCGGATCGAGGCTGTTGGCGCGCAATATATGCCCGGCACCGCTGGCAATATCGACGCCAAGATCGGCAACGAGGCGCTGCGCAAAGGCTACGACCAGATCACTAGTAGCGCCGATGCGCCGTTGGCGACGGCTGCGGGCTATCTGATCCGGCATCTGGCCACAGGCCGCGATTTGCCGCCCGGCGCAGATAACGTGATGAACCTGTGGCGCGGCTTTATCGAGGATCAGGCCGGTGGCACGCTGGAAAGTCTGAAAGACACGCTGAGCGATCAAAAAGCCTTTGCCCGCTTTGCCCGGCAGATCATCGCAGATCTGGGGTATGGCGATCAGCTTGGCGAAGACCCCGATGCGCCCGACGACGATCAGGATGACGAGGCCGAAAGCGGCGACGAGGACGAAGAGCAGCCTGATAGCACGGGCGATGACGCCGAGGGCGAAGAGGCCGAAGCCAGCCCCGAGCAGGCGCAAGAGGACCAGCAGGACGCGTCGCAAGCGCAGGTCAGCATGGACGACAGCGCCGATTCCGACATGGGCGAAGAGACCGAGATGCCCGAAGGCGAGGCCCCGATGGACCCGCCGCAGCCCGCGCCCGCCTCGGACGCTGACCCGGACTATAAGGTATTCACGACGGAATTTGACGAGGAAATCAGCGCCGCTGATCTGGCAGAGCCCGCCGAATTAGAACGCCTGCGCGCCTATCTGGATCAGCAGCTAGAGCCGCTCAAGGGCGCTGTGTCGCGCCTTGCCAACAAGTTGCAACGCCGCCTGCAAGCCAAGCAAAACCGCAGTTGGGAGTTCGACCGCGAGGAAGGCATTCTGGACGCGGGCCGCCTTGCGCGGGTTGTGGCAAGCCCGACGACTCCGCTGTCGTTCAAGGTCGAAAAAGATACCGAGTTCCGCGATACCGTTGTGACGCTGCTGCTGGATAACTCGGGCTCCATGCGGGGCCGCCCGATTTCCATCGCAGCGATCTGCGCCGACGTCATGGCCCGCACGCTGGAACGCTGCGACGTGAAGGTCGAGATTTTGGGCTTTACCACGAAAGCGTGGAAAGGCGGCCAATCCCGCGAGGCTTGGCTGAAAGACGGCCGCGCCGCGACGCCGGGCCGCCTGAACGATCTGCGCCACATCGTCTATAAATCCGCAGACGCACCATGGCGCCGGACCCGGCCCAATCTGGGCCTGATGATGAAAGAAGGCCTGCTGAAGGAAAATATCGACGGCGAGGCGCTGGAATGGGCCTACCGCCGGATGATGGCCCGCGGCGAGCAGCGCAAGGTGCTTATGGTGATTTCAGACGGTGCGCCGGTGGACGACAGCACCTTGTCGGTGAACCCTGCGAATTATCTGGAAAAGCATTTGCGCGACGTGATTGCGATGATCGAAAAGCGCAAAGGCGTAGAGCTGGCGGCGATTGGCATCGGCCATGACGTGACCCGCTATTACAGCCGCGCCGTGACGATCACAGACGTCGAGCAGCTTGCCGGCGCGATGACCGAGCAATTGGCCAGTCTGTTTGACAGCGATCCGCGCAAACGCGCGCGTGTCTTGGGCCTGCGCAAGGTCCGCTGAGGCGGAGGTTGGCGTGTTGGCGCGCCTCTGGCGGGAGTATTTTTGGCAAGATGATGACGGGGCCGATGTCGTCCGGCGGGCGTGTGCGGGCAAGATAAATGAAGGACGGGCGTAATGTTTCAAAGCTTTGATGCGACGAGTGATCCGGCGCAGGGGCCGGGGCGGCTTGCAGCTTTGCGCGATGTTATGGCTGCTGCTGGCGTGGACGGTTTTCTGGTGCCGCGGGCGGATCGCTATCAAGGCGAATATGTCGCAGCCTGCGATGAGCGGCTGGCGTGGCTGACCGGATTTACCGGATCGGCGGGTTTTGCAGCGGTGTTGGCGGATGTGGCGGGGGTGTTCATTGACGGGCGCTACCGGGTGCAAGTTCGCGATCAGGTGGCGGATGTATTCACGCCGGTGCACTGGCCGCAAACGTCGCTGGCCGATTGGCTGATCAAACAGCTGCCGCAGGGCGGCGTTGTTGCCTATGACCCATGGCTGCATGCGGTGGACGAGGTAGCAGCGCTGACAAAGGATGTGGCGGCGGCGGGGATTAGCCTGCGCGCGGTGCAAAATATGATTGATCAGATTTGGTCTGACCGCCCTGCCCGGCCAAGCGCGCCATTCTTTGCCCAGCCGCTAGAGTTGACGGGCGAGGCGCATGCAGACAAGCGGGCGCGATTGACGAAAGACGTGTCGGACGGTGCTTTTGTCATTACGCTGCCCGACAGCATCGCCTGGCTGCTGAATATCCGCGGCGCTGATATCGCGCGTAATCCGGTCCCGCAAGCCTTTGCCATTTTGGCGGCGGATGGGCGTGTTGATCTGTTTGCACCGGCGGCCAAGGTTGCGGATTTGGGCGATCATTTGGGGCCGGATGTGACGGTGCGCGACGACTTTGACGCCGCAGTCGCAGCGCTGGCAGGGCCTGTGCGGATTGATCCTAAGTCGTGCCCGCAAGCCGTGCGCGATCTGATCACAGCAGAGGGGACAGAGGCGCAGGACCCCTGCATTTTGCCCAAAGCGCGCAAGACCGAGGTCGAGATCGCCGGCAGCCGTGCCGCGCACCTGCGCGATGGTGCGGCCATGGTGCGGTTTTTGGCCTGGCTGGATGCCGAGGCACCCAAGGGCCAGTTGACCGAAATTGCGGTTACCCAAGCGCTGGAAGGTTTCCGCCGCGAGACGAATGCGCTGCGCGACATCAGCTTTGAGACGATCTGCGGCGCGGGCGCGCATGGGGCGATTGTGCATTACCGCGTCACGCGCGGCACCGATGCCCCCGTGAAAAGTGGCGAGTTGTTGCTGGTCGATAGCGGCGGGCAGTATGTGGATGGCACCACGGATATCACACGCACGGTGATTGTTGGCACGCCGTCGGGCGAGCACTGCGATCGCTATACCCGCGTTTTGCAAGGCATGATTGCGATCAGCCGGGCGCAGTTTACGCGCGGGCTTGCGGGGCAGCATCTGGATGCGCTGGCGCGCTATCCGCTCTGGACGGCGGGGCTCGATTTCGATCACGGCACGGGTCACGGCGTCGGCAGCTATCTGTCGGTGCATGAGGGGCCGCAGGGGATTTCCCATCGCAATACGACCCCGTTGGAGCCGGGGATGATCCTGTCGAACGAGCCGGGATATTACCGCGAAGGGGCATATGGTATCCGGATCGAGAACCTGATCGTGACCGTTCAGGCCCCAGAGGGGCCGGATAAGCGCGATATGCTCGCCTTTGAGACGCTGACCCATGTGCCGCTGGACCGCCGTTTGATAGACACGGGCCTGCTGTCGCGCACCGAAAGGGACTGGATCGACGCCTACCATGCCGCTACAGTGCGCCTTATCGCGCCGCTGGTGGAGGGGGCCGCGCGAGACTGGCTGCTTGCGGCCTGTGCGCCGCTTGAGGCGGCGACACCTTTCCCTTGAAATTGACGAAGGACTATCTGCCCATGGCCGATCATATCACTATTCGCCCTGCCACTGGCACCTGGGTTGTTCGCGCTGGCGGCGCTGTCTTGGGTGAAAGCACGCAGGCGCTCGAGCTGATTGAAGGCAGTTCTGCGCCCGTCATCTATTTCCCGCGCGGCGATATCGCGATGACGTTTCTGGATGCCAGTGATCGCAAGACCACCTGCCCGCATAAGGGCGAGGCGAGCTATTATTCCATCGTGACGAAAAGCAACACACTGACGGATTCTGTGTGGTCCTATGAGGACCCCAAGGCTGACGTCGCCCAGATCAAAGGCTATCTGGCGTTCCATACCGACCGCGTCGCCGTGGAGCAGGTCTAACCGTTTAGGAATGTTCCTCTTCGGCGCGGTCTGCCAAGGCGCGGTTTAGCACACGCAGGGCATCGACCTGAAAGAGGGCGCCGCGCAGATCTGGCGCTGCGCCCTTTTCGTTCATTTGGACCACCGGAATAAAGGCGTGACCGCCTTTTTCAAAGATCGGCATGGCTTGTTCCAGCGTGGCATTCACGTCGATCCATGTGCCGCCCTCAATCATGTCCCAGCAGGCTTTTTCCGCAGCGGCCCGCGGGTCGGCAGCAAAGCGCATCACAGTGCCGACGCGGAAGGTGCCCAGCAGATAGGCTTGCGGGCCAGCCGCCAGATGCACGCCGCGCCGTTCCAGTTGCGTCAGGAAAAATGAACGGTCCACAAGGCGCGAGGCCAGCGCAGTGGACATCGACACGGCGACCATCACCGCAAGGCCGGTTTGCCAGTCCCCCGTCAGTTCAAACACAATCAAGGTCGTGGAAATCGGCGCGCCAAGCACGGCGGCCGCGACGGCCCCCATACCTGCCAAAGCGTATAACGTGCCAGAGCCCGAGACGGCCGGGAACAGCCCCGTGGCGACGATACCAAAGGCCAGACCTGTCAGTGCACCGATCATCAGCGCCGGCGAAAACACCCCGCCCCCCATGCGCCCGCCCATGGTGATGGCAACGGCGGCGACTTTGAGGATCACAAAGATGATCGCTTGGGACAGGACCAGTTGTCCGGTCAGCGCGGCGCTTGTCGTCTCGTATCCCACGCCGATGATATGCGGGAAAAAGATTGCGATCAGGCCAAGCAGCGCGCCTGCCCCGGCAGGGCGCAGGCTGGCCGGGATGTTCAGGCTGAATTGCAGGCGGCTGCCCATACTATCGGCCCAAAAGATCGACCGCATCAGCACGACCGCCACGAGGCCGCAGATCAAACCAAGGATCAGAAAGGCGGGTAGTTCGACGTAAAAGCCAAGCACCGTGTCGCGAGGTAGGATGAATTCGGTGATGTCGCCGAACCACAGGCGGTTGACGACGGTGCCCGCGACGCTGGCGATCACAATCGGGGCAAAGGCGTGGACGGCAAAGTGGCGCAGCACGACTTCGAGCGCGAAGAGCGCGCCAGCAATGGGGGCGTTAAAACTGGCCGAGACGGCGGCAGCGACAGCGCAGCCGAGCAGGTCCCGCCCGGTGATACCGTCCGCGCGGATCACCCGGCAGATCGCGGTAGAGATGACGGCAGCAAGGTGTACGACCGGACCTTCACGGCCGCTAGAGCCCCCGGTAGACAGGGTCAGCAGGCTGGCAAAGGCAGAGGCGAGACCTTTGCGCACCTCCACCCGGCCTTCGTAAAGCGCTGCGCCCTCGATCACGTCTGCAACAGAGCGGACGCGGCCATCGCCGGTGATGCGGTTCAAGATCAGACCGACGATGAGTCCGCCGATGATGGGGATGATCAGGATCTGCGACCAATGCAGGCCCGCGACAAAGCTGTGCAGATGCGTCGGATCATCCGTGCCGTAGACCGTGCGTTGAATAAGGTCGATGCCAAGTTTGAACGCCACCGCCGCTGCGCCAGAGGCGACGCCAAGAAACAGCGCGATGAACCAGAACTGTACTTGGCTGGGGCCACGCAGTTTCAGCACCAGCCATGCACGGCGCAGATCGCCCTGCCCCCGGCTGACCGAGGCCGCGATCCATCCCGGCGGCGTGCTGCTCATGTCGCGTCCTCGCATAGGGCCGGGCTGGCGTGGGTTATATATGAGGTATGTCTAGGGGATGCGCTGCGCGGGTCCAAGGCTGAACTGGGATTTTGCTGCCGGCATTGAGGACGCGCCTGCGTGCGTCTTGCGTTGTCGAGGCGTCGTTGGGAATGATCCAGGGTTTGCGATGGAGGACAGCTTTGATGCCTCCGGCGGGAGTATTGCTGGCAAGGTGATCGGGATTAGCTTGGCATCAGGGCGCGGGCGGCGGCGCGGGCGGCGTCGGTGACTTGATCGCCGGAGAGCATGCGTGCGATTTCGTCGATGCGGGCCGCTGCGTCGAGGGGGATGACGGTGGATGTCGTCGAATCCTCGGTCTGGCGCTTTTCCACACGCCAGTGGTGCGCGCCAAGGGCGGCGACCTGAGGTGAGTGGGTGACGACGAGGACTTGGCCGCCGCTGGCCAGGGCGGCAAGGCGGCGGCCAACAGCGTCGGCCGTCGCGCCGCCGACACCCCGGTCGATTTCGTCGAAAATCATCGTAACGCCGCCTTGGCCTGCTTGCGACAGACAGACCTTAAGCGCGAGCAGGAAGCGCGACAGCTCACCGCCAGAGGCGATTTTATTGAGCGGCCCGGGGGGTGCGCCGGGGTTGGTGGCGACGGTGAAGGACACATCGTCCCGGCCATCGGGGCCAGCAGGGCCGTTGCTGACGACGGTTGCGAAGACGGCGCGTTCCATTTTCAGCGGGGCCAGTTCAGCGGCCATGGCGGCGTCCAACGAGGTTGCGGCGGCGCTGCGGGCATCGGTCAGGGCGACGGCGGCGGCGTCATAGGCAGCCAGCGCGGCCTCTTCCGCTTTTTGCAGATCGGCCAAGCCGCGTTCGGAATTATCCAGCAGCGCAAGCCGTTCGCGCAGATCGTCGGCGAAGGCGGCAAGGTCATCCGCCAGAACGTTGTGTTTACGGGCAAGACCGCGGATCGCGAAAAGGCGTTCTTCGGTTTGTTCGAGTTCGGCGGGGTTGAAGGACAGGGCGTCTAGCGCGTCCTCGACCCCGCGCTGGGCTGCGTCCAGTTCGAACATCGCCCGTTCAATCGCAGCCAGCGGCTCATCAAGGCGGCCATCTGCGCGGTCTGCAGCGCCGCCAAGCCAGCGGTTTGCGTCAGAAAGCTGCCCCTCTGCCCCCTGCATGCCTAAGGCTTCGCCAGCGCGGGCGACGTCTTTCTTAATTTTTTCAGCGGCTTGCATCATGCGGCGCGCGGCATCAAGGGTGGCCTCTTCGCCCGGCTCTGGCATGATGGCGTCAAGTTCACCGACGGCGTGGCGCAGGTATTCTTCTTCTTGGCGGACTTCGGCGACGCGGGCTTCGGCGGCGTAAAGCGCCTTGCGGGCGCGGCCAAGGGCGGTCCAAGCGGTGTGCGCTGTCGCGATTTGGGGACCGAGGTTCGCGTAGGTATCCAACATGTCTCGGTGGCCGCGCGGGTTCAGTAGGCCCCGATCATCGTGTTGGCCGTGCAGTTCGATCAGCGTATCGGACAGGGCGCGCAGCACTTCGGCGCTGACGCGGCGGTCGTTGACCCATGCGGTTTTACGCCCGTCGCGGGCGTTGACACGGCGCAGGATCAGCGTGTCGCTGACGGGTAAACCCGCCTCTTCCAGCACGGCGCGCGCGGCATGGCCGGTGGGCAGGTCGAATTCAGCGGTGACTTCACCCTGATCCGCGCCCTGGCGCACCAGTTCAGCGCGTCCGCGCCAGCCCAGCACAAAGCCCAGCGAATCAAGCAAGATCGACTTGCCTGCGCCGGTTTCGCCGGTCAGCACATTCAGGCCGGGCTGAAAGTTCAGGGCCAGCCGATCAATGATCAGCATGTCGTGGATATCGAGTGCGCGCAGCATCAAAAAGTCCGCCCGGTCATTGCCCGTTGGGTGATTAGAGCCATTCGCCGCGCACAACCTGACGATAGATCGACGACAGCCAATTGTCGCCTGCCGCTTCGGCCTTGAGCCCCTTGCCGGTCAGCAGGGCGTAGCTGTCCTGATACCACAAGGTCGACGGGTAGTTCGCGCCCAGAATAGCAGCGGCGGTCTGCGCCTCGTCGGTCAGGCCAAGGGCCAGATAGGATTCGACCAAGCGGTGCAGCGCCTCTGGCGTCTGCTCTGTGGTCTGGAACTCTTCGACCACGACGCGGAAACGGCTGACGGCCGAGGCGTAGTTCTTACGCTTCAGGTAGTACCGTCCGACTTCCATTTCTTTGGCGGCCAGATGATCAAAGGCCAGATCGAATTTCAGGATCGACGCGCGGGCATATTCGCTCTCGGGGTAGACCTCGATCACGGTGCGCAAGGACTGCAGCGCCTGAAAGGTCAGACCCTGATCCCGGCCGATGTCATCGATCTGGTCATAATAGGACAGCGCCAGCAGATACTGGGCGTAGGCTGCGTCGTCTTCGCCCGGATAGAAATCCAAGTAGCGCTGCGCAGCGGCGCGGCTGTTGGGATAATCCCGGTCGCGGTGATACGAATAGGCCTGCATGATCAACGCCCGCTGCGCCCATTCGGAATAGGGGTACAGACGTTCAATCTCGCCAAAGTAAAAGGCCGCGTCGCCAGCGTCACCGGTTTCGACTTCAACCTCGCCTTTGGCGTAGATCTGGTCGGCGGTAAACGCCTCCATCGAGGCGGGCACGCGCGATGCACCGCTACATCCGGCCAGCAATAGGGCTGCTACAGCAACACCCAAGCGTGCTTTTGCACCTGTGCTCATCAAGCTGCCTGACATGCTAAGTCCCCGCAAATTCTACCCATTGAGGCAGTGCGCCCCCGGTTATTCGTGGGTCTAACAGAAAACAAACGGGGGCAAAATGCCTTTTGACCGTCCTATAACAGTTGTGAAGCATTCAGCCCCGCGCCTGATATCACGCAACAGCGCACAAATCGGCGACAGACACGCCCACACCGGGCAAGCGCGCCGCGATTTGGTGATCACAGGTCACCAAACGCCAAGCGGCAGGATTGGCGAAAAGTGCGTGCAGCAAGGCGTTTGTCAGGTTGTGACCGGCTTTATGGCCCGTGTAGCGACCCAGGATCGGGCGGCCTGCGGTGTACAAATCACCCAGCGCGTCCAGCATCTTGTGGCGCACAGCCTCGTCCGCGTGACGCAGACCGCCGGGCGTCAAAACATCGGCACCGTCCACGACGACCGCGTTTTCCAGCGTGCCACCCAGCGCAAGGCCGTGGGCGCGCATATATTCCACGTCGGCGTTGCGGCAAAAGGTGCGGCTGTCGCACAATTCGCGCACAAAACTGCCGTTCGCCATGTTCAGCGTCATTTGCTGATGGCCGATGGCCGCGTCAGCGAAATCAATTTCGAAATCAATCTGCAGGCTGGTCGCGGGGCGCAGGGTCGCCCATGCGTCGCCGTGGCTGGCGCGGACTTCGTCCAAAATCTCGATCGCGAGCAACGGCGCGGACAGGCGCGTTAGCCCGGTGGACACGATGCCGCGCACAAAGGCCGCGCTGCTGCCGTCCATAATCGGCACTTCTGGGCCGTCGATTTCCACGATCGCGTTATGCACACCGCAGCCGGACAGGGCTGCCATCAGGTGTTCAATCGTCGAGACGCTAACATCGCCTTCGGTAAGGCGGGTATTCAGCGGCGACACCTCGACGTGATTCCACAGCGCGGGCAAACGGCGGCCCTGCCCTGCGGCATCCGTGCGGACAAAAACAATACCGGTATTCGCCCGCGCAGGGCGCAGCGTCAAACGCGCAGGACGGCCAGAGTGCAGGCCAATGCCGTCGAAGCTGAGATCAGATTGTAATGTCGTTTGCATGGGACGGGTCCGCCTTGGCGTAACTGAAGTTTATTCTTGCTATGTTAACGCATCAGATAGGCGGCAAGTGCCACAGGGACAATTCACACATTGCAACGTTCTGAAACATGGCCTGTAACAAAGGCTAAGACGTTGCCCCACAAACAAAAAAGCCGCCCACGATGGGGCGGCTTCTTACTTTAGTGTAATGGTTTTTAGTTGGCCTGACGACGCAAGAAGGCGGGAATCTCGATCCGCTCTTGATCAGGATCGATCGCAGGCTCTGCACGCGGCTGGTCGCGCAGGGCGCTGACCTGCGGCTGCTGGCGCGACGGCTGGGCGCTAGGCGCTTCGCCCTGCCCGGTCATCCGGTTGATCAAAGAGTTAATGCCAAAGCGCGGCTTTTCACCTTCGGCCGCGCGGGCCGGTTCAGCATTGCGCTGCGCAGCAGGCGCTGCGGCTGTCTTGGGCTGACGGTTCACGGCAGCTTGCAGACGGGCCATTGCTTCTGGTGTTGGCTGGCCGGGCTGAGCGGAACGCGGCGCGACGAAGCTTTCGGAGGCTTCGATTTCCGGCTCTGGCTGCGGACGGTACGCGGGCGGCGGCAGATCGTCAGACGTCGCCGCTGGCATTTCAGCGTAATCGTCATCCATCGGCTCGTACTGCTGATCGTCCATGCTCTCAAACAAGGAACGCTCTTCAACCGCAGGGGCCTGACGTGCGACAGGGGCCTGACGCTGCGCCGGTGCTTCAGCGCGGGGCGCTGGCTGCTGGCGCGCGGCGGGCTGCTCGCGCATTTCGGTCTGCTGCGGTGCACGGGCAGCAGGTGCTGCGGCGCGCGGTGCGGGCTCTGGATTGCGGATCGGCTGGTTCATCGACATCGAACGGCGCGGGACAGGCACGTCGTCAGCGCGGACGCGGGCGTCGATGCCTGTTGCCACGACGGAAACGCGCATGCGGCCTTCCATGCTGGTGTCCAGCGTGGAACCCACGATGATGTTCGCCTCTTGGTCGACCTTTTCGCGGATCTCGTTCGCGGCCTCGTCCAATTCGAACAGGGTCAGGTCGTAACCGCCGGTGATGTTGATCAGCACGCCGCGCGCACCGTTCAAGCTGATTTCGTCCAGCAGCGGGTTGGCGATGGCTTTCTGCGCAGCTTCTTTGGCGCGGTTCTCGCCTTCGGCTTCGCCTGTGCCCATCATGGCTTTGCCCATCTCGTCCATCACGGCGCGCACGTCCGCAAAGTCGAGGTTGATCAGGCCGGGACGGACCATCAGGTCGGTCACACCTTTAACGCCCTGATACAGAACGTCGTCTGCCAGCGCGAAGGCTTCGGTGAAGGTGGTGTTTTCAGTCGCCAGACGGAACAGGTTCTGGTTCGGAATGATGATCAGCGTATCAACGACCTTCTGCAGGGCTTCGACGCCCTCTTCGGCCTGCTTCATCCGCTTATTGCCCTCGAACTGGAAGGGCTTCGTCACGACGCCAACGGTCAGAACGCCAAGCTCGCGGGCGGCCTGTGCGATGATCGGGGCTGCACCAGTACCGGTGCCGCCGCCCATGCCAGCGGTGATAAAGCACATGTGTGCGCCCGCCAGCTGGTCAACGATCTGTTCGATGCTTTCTTCAGCGGCGGCAGCACCGACAGTCGCGCGCGCGCCAGCGCCCAGACCTTCAGTGACTTTGACGCCCATCTGGATCTTGGCTTCGGACTTGGACTGCTGCAGCGCTTGCGCGTCAGTGTTCGCAACGACGAACTCGACCCCGTCCAATTCCTTCTCGATCATGTTGTTAACAGCGTTGCCACCGGCACCGCCGACACCAAACACCGTGATGCGAGGCTTAAGGTCGTCGTGACCCGGGAGGGATAGGTTCAATGTCATGCTCAGTCCGCCTGTCTATGTGAGGGGCCCGTCCCACCGGGCAAAATTCGCGTATTTGGGCAGATATTAACTGGTTGTTGTGGTTTCGTCACTCAAAAAGCACGGTTAACCCACAAAATATGGCGTGTTTCCGCGCATTTTTCGCCGCATATGGTCGATTCGGCGAAATCTAGCGTGTCACCAGTTGTCTTTGAACCACTTCACGGCACGTTTCAGCGACCGCGCGGGATAGGTTTCGGCCGGGATATCGAAATCCCACCATTCGTCCTGCGGGTTCGCGGCGAACAATGCGCAGCCCACAGCACCGGAAAAGGCCGGACCCGTGGCGGCCTGCGGCAGACCCTGCACGCGCAGCGGACGACCAAGGCGGACTTGCTGGCCCAAAATCTTGGCGGCCAATCCGTCAAGACCGGGGATCTGGCTGCCGCCACCTGTCAGAACGATCTGCTGGCTGGGCAGATATTCAAAGCCAGCGGCGTCCAGACGCGCGCGGACCTCTTCCAAAATCTCTTCGATGCGTGGGCGCATGATGCCGATCAGCTCTGCCCGGCTGACGGTCCGGCGGTCGCGTTCCCAATCGCCGGTATCACCGCCGATTTCAATCATCTCGCGGTCGTCCATCCCCGTGGCGACAACGCCGCCGTAGAATGTCTTGATCCGCTCTGCCACCTGCATCGGGACTTGCAGTCCCATGCTGATGTCGCTGGTCACATGTTCGCCGCCCATGCGCACCGCATCGGAATAGATCATGTGCTTTTTCATAAAGACGGAAATGCCCGTCGTGCCGCCGCCCAGATCGATGCAAGCCGCGCCAAGTTCTTGCTCGTCCTCGACCAGCGACGACACGCCAGCGACATAGGCAGAGGACGCAAGGCCCGCCAATTCCAGATCGCAACGCTTGATGCAGAAAAAGATATTGCGGATCGCGGTCGCGTCCACGGTCATCAGGTGCAGGTCGGTCGCCAGACGCTGGCCGCCCTGCCCGCGCGGATCGGCCATGCCGCTGCGGTGATCCAATGCAAAGTTCACGGGCTGCGCGTGCAGAACGTCGCGGTCGTGGCCAAAATCAGGGGTTTCGCAGGACGCCAGCACGCGGCCGATATCGGCCTCTGTCACGATGCCGGTTTCAACATCGACAGCGCCGTCCAGACCATAGGACCGGGGACGCGCACCGCTAAAGCAAGCGATGACGTGATCGACGCGGACTTCGGCCATCTTTTGCGCCGCCTGAACGGCGGTACGGATCGCGCGCTCGGTTTCCTGCATCGCGTCAATTTCGCCAAAGCGCACACCGCGGGACCGGGTTGTGGCGGCACCAATCACGCGAAACTGGGACTGTCCTGCCAGCGCGCCGACGCCGTCAGTCTGCGCCGCACGGCCAGGTCCATCAAAACGCAACACAAGGCAGGCAATCTTGGACGTGCCGATGTCCAGAATGGCAATCACACCGCGCTGCATGGCCGCTTTGCGCACGTTCCGCATGGCCCGCTGTGTTTCGTAAAGATCCCGCATTAGTTGCTTGCCCCTGTCGTGACTGCGTTGCGTGTCGCCGCAACTGCATCTTGTTGTAGTCTTACCGTTGGCCGGTTTTCATTACGCATATCTACTAAGATAACATCGCGCGCCAGCAGATCTTGTGTGTCTTCCAGCGCGATAACGCGGGCCAATGCGGCCTCTGCGCCTTCACCCGGCAGTTGAATGCGTTGGCCGCGATCCAGCACCATATCCCAGCGCCGATTTCCGATCCGCACCAGTCCCCGTACACGCGTGGCGATGGGGGCGGCGGTGCGAAACAAGGCCAGCGCCTCGGTCATATGTTCCTTTGCGCCGTCGCCAGCGATCAGCGGCAGATCACGCCGTTCAGCGCGCCCCGCCACGTCGCCGGAAAAGACGCCGTTATCGTCCAGCATGCGCAAGCCTTCAGCCGTGCGCCACAAGGCGACGGGCTGACGCGGTGTGATCCCGATTTCCAGCGCGCCCGCATCGCCGACGCGGACATAAACATCGCTGACAGCATCCAGTGCGGCGACCTTGGCGCGCATCGCTTCCAGTTCCAGATCGAAAGACGAGACGGGAAATTCAACCGACACAAGCTCTGCGACTTGGCTGGCCAGCTCTTCGTCCGCGCCGGTGATGGCAAGGCCGGTGACCATAAATTCAGGGCGGTGCTGGATGGCGGCCTTGATCTGGTCATAGCGGTCCGTGACCACGGCAAGGTTGGCGTCGTTGGAAAACCACGCCGTGCCGATCAGGCCAATCACCAGCGTTGGCACGCCAAGGCGAAGCCCCGTGCGCACGCCCGGTGTCAGCATCCAGCGCTGCCAGCGATAGCCCCACTTGGACGGCGCAGGATCGCGGACCGGACGGGTGCGCGGGGTGGCGGCGTAGCCGCGCGGTTCCTTCATCGTGCGCATGATGCATCCTCGACCAGCCAGCGGCACAGGGTGCCAAAGGGGATGCCAACTTTTTCCGCCTGCTCTGGCGACAGTGACGTCGGCGTCATGCCGGGCTGGGTGTTGGTTTCCAGCAAGATCAACCCGTCTAGGCCGCGGGATTCATCCCAGCGGAAATCCGTGCGGCTGATGCCCCGGCAGCCCAAGGCGCGGTGGGCGCGCAGGGCGTAATCCATGCAGGCGTCAAAAATCTCGGCCGGGATATCGGCAGGCACCACGTGGCGCGAGCCGCCGGGCTTGTATTTGGCATCATAGTCATACCAGCCGTCGGTCAGGATGTCGGTCACCGTCAAGGCGCGGTCGCCCATCACGGTGGTCGTCATCTCTCTGCCCGGGGCGAAAGCCTCGACCATCACGGTGTCCGGCATATCGTCAGACAGTTGCGGCGGCCCATTGCCTGCGTCATGCACCAGATAGATGCCAACGCTGGACCCTTCGTTATTGGGCTTCACGACATAAGGCGGCGGCATCACATGTCCGGCGCGCACATCAGCCGCATTAGCGATGACGCTTTTCACGACAGGCAAACCAGCTGCAACAAAGGCGTCTTTGGTGCGCTGCTTGTCCAGCGCAAGGGCCGAAGCCAGCACGCCAGAGTGAGTGTAAGGAATACGCAGCCATTCAAGCAGACCCTGCACGCAGCCGTCTTCGCCCCAGCGGCCATGCAAAGCGTTAAAGACGACAGCAGGCATTTCGGCAGCCAAACGCGCAGGCAAATCAGCCCCAGCGTCAAGTTCCACAACCGTGAATCCTTCATCCCGCAAGGCCTTTGCACATTCACGGCCCGTCGAGAGTGAAACTTCACGCTCTGCGGACGGCCCGCCCATCAATACAACTACCTTGGGATCCGTCCTGCTCGACATACCCAACCGCCAATCCTGCAGACCTTTGCGGCCTGTCTTTCGTTATTTGCCACCTGTCCGTGGCACCCCATACAGGGTTAATTCGTGGTATCTTTCGGGGTTCGTTCGCCAACCCTCATGATTTCCCACTCTAATGTGATTTGCGCGGAATCGTAAACCGTTTTCCGCACCAGCTCGCCCAAATCTTCTAATTCTGCGGCAGTTGCACCGCCCGCATTGGTTAAAAAGTTGGCATGCATCGGGTTCATCACAGCACCGCCTAGGGTTGCACCGCGCATCCCGGCGTCCTCGATCACCTTCCAGGCCTTCAGATCATGGGTGTCGTCGCTGCGGCCCGTGCTGGAATGACCGACAGGATTGCGAAAGGTGCTGCCGGCGGTGCGGTCCTTGGTCGGTTGGGTTTGATCGCGCTTGGCAATCTGGTCGTCCATGCGCTGCGCCAGCGCATCCGGATCACCCGCCTGCCCGTTCAGCACGGCGCTAACCAGCACCGCCCCATCCGGCAAAGTGCTAGAGCGATAGGCAAAGGCCAGATCATCCACGCCAAGTGTCACCAGCGTGCCATCGCGCAAAACCGCCTGCGCCAATTGAAACACATCCGCGACATAGGCGCCGTAGCAGCCCGCGTTCATCCGGAGGGCTCCGCCGATGCTGCCGGGAATGGTGCGCAGGAAGGTCAGATCAACGCCCGCCTCGGCGCTGCGCCGCGCGACATGAGCGTCCAGCGCGGCAGCCCCTGCTGTCACGGTCAGACCGTCGATGGCGATGCTGTTAAAGCCCCGCCCCAGCCGGATCACCACACCGCGCACACCGCCATCGCGCACGATCAGATTGCTGCCGACGCCCATCGGGAACACCGGAACGGCGGGATCAAGCGCCGCCAGAAACGCGCGCAGATCGTCCAAATCCGCAGGCTGGAACAGCACATCCGCAGGCCCGCCCACGCGCAGCCACGTCAGATCGGCTAGGGGGCGGTCAACCGTCAGCGTGCCGCGTACGTCAGGCAGGTTCATGATGACTTTGGTCCCTTTGCCCCGCGCAGCCAGCGCATCAAATAGATCAGCGGCCAGCGCAGCACGCTTGCCCCGGCGGCCAGAAACAGCAGGCCAACGATTGGCCCCTGCTGCCACGTCAGCCAACCCAGCAGCGGAATGCCAATCGCAATCATGACGTAAGCAAAGCGCCAGTGATGGTCCCGGCTAGGAAACATTGCGGCGACATTCGCAGCAATCAGCCAGATCAGCGCCATCAGGATCGGCGCGCTCATTTCATCAACTCGGACGGCAGCGCCGGGTTTTGGCCCCGCGCCCGCGCCCAGAAATAGCGCAGCGGATTACGGAACATGGACCCAAAGGCCAAAAGTGCGGCCACACCGACAAGCCAACCGAAATCAAACCCCAGCCAGACGATTAAGACCGGGGCGGCGACAAGCAAGGCAATCCCCGGCACCATCTGTAAGCGCATTGGCAAGAAGGCGGTGATCGTCGCCGCCAGCACCCAAAGCGCGCCTATTAGGACAGACCAGATCACGCGCCCAGCCTGTCTTTCAACCCGTAGGCCCAAGCACTGATCGTGCCGGCCCCCAAGCAAACGACCATATCGCCGGGCCGGGCCTGTTCGCGCACAAGGCGTTCCAGATCGTCCTCGGATGCAACAGCGCGAGCGTGGCGGTGGCCGTGGCGGATCAAACCCGCCACCAGCGCATCGCGGTCAGCGCCGGGAATGGGGTCCTCGCCAGCGCCGTAAACTTCGGTAATGCCGACCACATCCGCGTCGTTAAAGCAGGCGCAGAAATCGTCAAAATGGTGGTGCAAGCGGCTGTATCGATGCGGCTGGTGCACGGCAATGACGCGGCCTTCGGTGGCCTGACGCGCGGCCTTGAGCACCGCAAGGATTTCCGTCGGGTGGTGGCCGTAGTCGTCGATGATGGTGATACCATTCACTTCGCCGACGCGGGTAAAGCGGCGATTAACCCCGCCAAACCCTGCCAGTGCGGCGCGGATCTCGTCTTTTTTCATGCCCAAATGGCGGGCCACAGCGACGGCCGACAGCGCGTTCGATACGTTGTGATCGCCGGGCATCGGCAAAACGCAGCCTTCGATCACGTCGTCTTCGGACTGCAAGGCCACGTCAAAATGCGCCGCGCCTTTGACGTACTTCAGATTAATCGCCCGCACATCTGCCTGCGCGTTGAAACCATAGGTTACGACACGGCGGTCTGTCACGCGGCCCACCAACGCCTGCACTTCGGCATTGTCGGTGCAGCACACGGCCAGCCCGTAAAACGGAATGTTCGACACGAAATCAAGGAAACCCTGACGCAGGTTTTCGATCGTGCCCCAGTGGTCCATATGCTCTGGGTCGATATTGGTGACGACTGCAATCGTGGCGGGCAAACGGTTAAAGGTGCCGTCGCTCTCGTCCGCCTCGACGACCATCCACTCGCCCTGGCCCATGCGCGCGTTGGACCCATAGGCGTGAATAATGCCGCCATTGATAACCGTCGGGTCAAGGCCGCCTTCGTCCAGCAAGGCGGCAACCATGGTGGTCGTCGTGGTCTTGCCGTGCGTGCCTGCGATGGCCACGTTGGATTTCAGGCGCATCAGCTCGGCCAGCATCTCGGCCCGGCGCACGACAGGCAGTTTTTGCGCCCGCGCGGCGTCCAGCTCCGGATTGCCCGCCTTGATGGCAGAGGAAATGACGATGACCTCGGCACCCTCTAGGTTTTCAGCGCGCTGCCCGACGAAAATCTTCGCCCCAAGGCTTTCAAGCCGCGCGGTAATCGCGCTGGCCTTTGAATCAGAGCCCTGCACCCGGTAGCCGTGATTGATCAGCACCTCGGCAATGCCGGACATGCCAATGCCGCCAATGCCCACAAAGTGGATTGCGCCTACGTCCAGCGGCAGTTTTGTCGGTGCCATCATCGTCTTATTCCGTTCATCAGTGTCTTGCGTCCGCCAACTGCTGCACCAGTTGGACCAGCCGCGCTGTAGCGTCAGGCGTCCCGCAGGACAAGGCAGCACGGGACATTTGCAGCGCGCCGGACGGATGCGTCAGCACCGTTTCCATGTGCTCGGCCAGGTTTTCGGCGTTAAATTTACTTTCCGGCATCAAGATTGCAGCGCCCGCATCCACCATCTGCCGCGCATTGGCGCTTTGGTGGTCCTGCGCTGCAGCAGCATAAGGGATCAGCACCGCGGGGCGGCCAATCACGGTCAGGTCGGCAATTGTGCTTGCGCCAGACCGGGCGATCACCAATTGCGCCTCGGCCAACCGGGTCGGCATATCGTCAAAGAAGGTGCGAATATCTGCGTTGATCCCGCGGGCCGCATAAAACGCATTCACCCGGTCGACATCCTCGGCCCGGGCTTGCTGAAATACGCGAATATTGCGGCGCAGCGCCTCTGGCAGCAGCGCGATCCCAGCCGGCACCACATCCGACAAGATCCGCGCGCCTTGGCTTCCGCCAACGACAAGCACGGACATCGGATAATCGCCAGGCGGAATATACCCAGCCCCCGCGCGGTCCAAAATGGACTGCCGTACCGGATTTCCGACATGCTCGCCGGTCACGCCGTCCGGCAGCGCCGTTGGCCAAGTCCCGCACGCCACCATATCGACGCGCTTGGCAAAGACCTGATTGACCCGGCCCAGCACCCCGTTCTGTTCGTGGATCATGCGCGGAATGCGCAACAACGTCGCCGCTGTCATCGCCGGAATGGCCGGATAGCCGCCAAAGCCAACAACCACATCGGGACGATCCCGCCGCATCGCCATGACCGCGCTCAGCGATCCACCCGCAATCCGCAAAGGCACCGCGACCTTCGCCAGTGCGCCGCCGCGGGCAAAGGTGCCGCTATCGACTTGCACAACCTCGACCGCGTCAGGAAAGCCGCCAACGTAACGCGCGCCGCGCGGATCCGTGCTCAACTTCACCCGCCAACCCAGATCCAGCATCGCCTCGGCCAAGGCCTGCGCCGGGAACATATGCCCGCCGGTACCGCCCGCCGCCATCATCAAGAGTGGCATAACGCCCTCCATTCACCTTGCCAGATAAACTCCGGGGGGAGTCCGCAGGACGGGGGGCTGGCCCCCCATCTTTGCGCCTGCATGATTTTTCTACGAAAAACGTTCACCGCCCGACGCGCCGCATCAGGATATCGCCAATCTCGCCTTGTGGGCGCGAGCGTGTCAGCGCCAGCAACATGCCGACGGCGATGCCGCCCGCGATCAAGGACGATCCGCCATAGCTGACGAACGGCAGGGTCATCCCCTTGGCTGGCAGCAAGCGCACGGCCACGCCCATGTTGATCATCGCTTGCACGCCAAAGGCGCAGGCCAGACCAGTGCCCGCCAGCCGTACAAACGGATCGCGCTCTTTCATCAGCCGCATCAGGCTGCGCACCACGATCACGCCGTACAGGGTGATGATCGCCATCACACAGATCAGGCCGTATTCCTCTGCCGCGACAGCAATGATAAAGTCAGTATGCGCGTCCGGCAGCGACCATTTCACTTGCCCCTCGCCCACGCCGACACCGAAAAATCCGCCTTCGCGGATCGCATTCGTCGCATAGCCAAGCTGGGTGCGCGGATCGACATCGGGGCTAAGGAAACCATCGATGCGGCGGGCAAAGTGTTCGGACATGTTATACGAAAATACACCCACGCCCCCGACAACACCGCCAAGGGCGATCAGCAAGGTCATCGGTGCACCGGCGACGAAATACATCACGCCCCATGAAAACAGCACCAGACAGGCCTGACCAAAGTCAGGCTGCAGCGCCAAAAACGCCACAATTACAATCGTCAGGATAAACGAATACATCCGCCCCGGAGGACCGCCCACACTCAGTCCCGCCGCCATCAACCACGCAGCGACAACGACAAAGCCGGGCTTCAGGAACTCGCTCGGCTGCACAGAGGCAAAGCCGAAGGAATACCAGCGCACGGCGCCCTTGCCAAAATCCGTGCCAAAAATCGGCAGCAACGCCAGCGCGACAAAGGCGCAGGCAAAGCCGATGACCGCAAGCCGGCGCACCATCACGGGGGTCATCATCGACACGCCAAACATGGCGATCAAGGCCATGCCGCCAAAGAAGCCTTGGCGGGTCACATAATAAAAGGGGCTAAGACCGTTTTTAGCCGCAAGCGGCGGCGAAGACGCCAGCCCCAGAAGCAGCCCAATGCCGAAAAGCGCCAAAATGCAGCACATGCTCCATTTGTCGATCGTCCGCCACCAGCGCGGCAGAACAGGATCACCTGCCACAACGCGCGGCGCGCCATACACCATTTCGGTCATCGTATTACCGCCTTGACTGCCTCATGTCCGCGTTTTCCGCGGATCTATTCTGCCAGCTTAACCCGGCCCGCGCGTCATTTCCACTTCAAATCGCGCGGCAGGCGAAAATCACACCCCTGCCCCCTTGCTTTGATGCGTTTTCCGCGCCAGTTCCGGTGGATGCATGTCCACACCCTGATCCTTGGCGCTGGCGCCGCCGGCCTTATGGCCGCCGCCCACGCTGGCCCCGATACGCTGGTCGTTGACCATGCCCGAGCGCCGGGCGAGAAAATCCGCATCTCTGGCGGGGGGCGCTGCAATTTCACGAATATGCACACCAGCCCGGACCGCTTTATCAGCCAGAACCCGCATTTCGCGAAATCGGCGCTGTCGCGCTATACGCAATGGGATTTCATCGCGCTGGTCGATGCGCATGGGATCGCGCACCACGAAAAGACGCTGGGCCAGTTGTTCTGCGACGGCTCTGCCAAGCAGATCGTGCAGATGCTGCTGACCGAGGCAGAGCATGCTGGCGCGAAAATCTGGCTGGACACCGCGATTGGCGCGGTCCGCCACGACGGCATGTTCCACGTCACGCTAACACGGGGTGGACGCGACATTGACGTGACCGCCGATAACCTGATCCTTGCAACGGGGGGCAAATCCATCCCCAAGATGGGCGCGACCGATCTGGCCTACCGCGTGGCGGCGCAGTTTGATCTGCCTGTGGTGACGCCGCGCCCCGGGCTGGTGCCCTTCACCTTTACGGACGAGCGTTTCAAACCGCTGGCAGGCACCGCCCTGCCCGCGCGGGTGACGGCGCAAGGCCCCGGCTTTACCGAGGCGCTGCTCTTCACGCATCGCGGCCTGTCCGGCCCGGCCATCTTGCAAGCCTCGTCCTATTGGCCCGAGGGTGATGCGATCACGGTCGATTTGTCCCCTGCCGCGCCGCTGGGCGATATCCTGATTGCCGCAAAACAGACCGAAGGGCGCAAAGGCCTGACCAGCGTGCTGTCGCGCCACCTGCCCGCGCGATTGGTGCAATACCTTGCGCCGGACTGGCCAACGGCAAACCTTGCAGACCTGCCGGACGCCGCGCTGCGTGATCTGGGCACGGCCCTGCATCAGTGGCAGCTGACCCCGACCGGCACCGAAGGTTATCGCACCGCAGAGGTCACGCTGGGCGGTATCGACACCGCCGCGCTGAATTCCCGCACGATGGAGGCCAAGACCGTGCCGGGCCTGTTTGCTATTGGCGAGGCCGTCGATGTCACCGGCTGGCTGGGCGGATATAACTTTCAGTGGGCTTGGTCGTCGGGCTGGGCCGCAGGCACCGCCATCGCTGGGCGATAACGGTGCAATAGTTTTCGCCCCTAAGCGATGCCAGCCAACACCTGCGCGGTGAAATCATCGCCCCGCGCGGCAAAGCTGTCGTATTGGTCAAAAGACGCACAGGCCGGGGCCAACAGCACCACTTCGCCAGCCACCGCATCAGCGCGGGCGCGGGCCACAGCGACGTCCATTGTGCCGCAAATCTCAGCCTCGACCCCCGGCAATTGACGGGCAAAGCTTTCGGCCTCACGCCCGATGACATAGGCCTTTTTGACCGCGCCAAGATGCGGCAATAGCCCATCAAGCCCGCCTTCTTTTTGCAGACCGCCGCAAATCCAGCGGATCGCGGGAAAGGCCTGCAACGCCTTCGCTGCGGCGTCGACGTTGGTGGCTTTGCTGTCGTTGATGAACTGCACGCCGGCCGCTTCGGCCACCAACTGACTGCGATGCGGCAGACCGGGATAGCTGTGCAAAGCCGCCTCGATCCCCTTGGGGCCGATCCCCAGCGTGCGCACGGCCGCATAGGCAGCGCAGGCGTTTTGATGGTTATGCGCGCCCGGCAATCCCTTGATGCCGCGCAGATCAATAGACGCCATTTGCTTGCCCCGGCGATATTCGCTTAGGAAGCCTTTGCGCGCAAAGACCGTCCAGCCGTCGGTCAGCTTGCGATTGACCGACACCCGGATCAGGCGGTCGTCGCCAAAGTTTTCGACCAGTTGGTTCGCCAGTGACCGGCCTTCGTTTTCATCGACTCCAATAACGCAGCGGTCCGGGCCGCCTTCGGCGAACAGACGGCGCTTGGCGGCAAAATAGCCGCCCAGTCCGGCGTGGCGGTCCAGATGGTCGGGGCTGATGTTGGTCAAAACCGCAACGTCCGGCGTCAGGTTCCGGGCCAGATCGGTCTGATAGCTCGACAGTTCCAGCACCACGACTTCGCCGTCATGCGCGGGGTCGATGTCGAGCACGCCGCGGCCGATGTTGCCAGCCAATTGCGCCGGGCGGCCGTTTTCCACAAGGATGTGGTGGATCAAGGCCGAGGTCGTAGATTTGCCGTTCGATCCGGTGATCGCGATCACGCGGGGTGCGGCATCGAAACCATCCCAATCGTCGGTGGCATAGGACCGAAAGAACAGGCCAATATCATTATCCACGGGCACGCCCGCATCCCATGCCGCCGCGATGACGGGGTTTGGCAAGGGGTACAGGTGCGGAATGCCGGGGGATACGATCAGCGCGGCGATGCCGTCAAAGGCACCGGGCGCGGTCAGATCGCGCACGATCCAGCCTTCAGCCTCTGCCGTGTCGCGGCCCCGCGGGCTGTCGTCCCATACGATCGGCGTTGCGCCGCCAGCGGCCAATGCGCGGGCCGTCGCCAGTCCCGACCGGCCAAGCCCCAGCACAGCAACCTGCCGTCCGTCATATCCTTGAACCGGTATCATCGCGCACCCCATGGCTGTTTGGGCGGACATTGCCCTGTGCGGGGTCCGGGATGCAAGAGCGTCAGCGCACGGGGGGCGCGCCGAATTGCATTCCGGGTCCGGTTCCTGCGTTCAACGTCCAGACGGCAGCGATGAACTGGTGCATGGGGCGGGCAAAACCCTGATCATCCTCAATCACCGGGCTGCGCCATGCGCCATTTACCTGAAGTGGAATGCTGGGCCCGTCATAGGCAAGGTACAGGTCTGGGTTGCTGTCTGGCAGATCATCATCCGCCGGATCAGCAAGCGGGACGCCGCGGGCCATGCGTGTCATCGCGTCCAGCATTAAAAAGGTCTGTCTGGCCCTGCGCCCGGCAAAGAAGATAGGCGCGCGGTATTTGCCATCGATCATGGCGTCAAAAATATAGTCAGCCCGCGCATTGCGCCGCACACCGGGCAAAAGCGACAGGTTCAAGCTGCACAGATCGTACTTAAACAGACCCGCGTCTTCGTAACTGGGGGTGACCAACGCGGGGTCGAGACGGTTATCGGGCATCATCCATACTTTCGCCAGCCACTGCCGCACCATGTTTAGGCCGCAGGTCTGAATGAAAGGTGAATGCTTATGCTGAAGCGAAGGTCATCACGGGGGACCGGCGGGCCCCCCGCAGATGCGTGCTGGATTACCGTACTTTCAGCGTCGCAAGGCCGATCATCGCGAGGATCAGCGAGATGATCCAAAAGCGGATGACGATCTGCGGCTCGGCCCAGCCCTTTTTCTCGTAATGGTGGTGGATCGGGGCCATCAGGAACACGCGTTTTCCCGTGCGCTTGAAATACAGCACTTGGATGATGACGCTCAACGCCTCGACCACGAACAGACCGCCGACGATGGCCAAGACGATCTCGTGCTTGGTTGCGACGGCGATTGCACCCAGCGCGCCGCCAAGGGCAAGCGATCCGGTGTCGCCCATGAACACGGCGGCGGGCGGCGCGTTATACCACAGGAACCCAAGACCGCCGCCGATCAGGCCAGCGCAGAACACCAAAATCTCGCCTGAATCCGGCACATAGTGCAGGCCAAGGCTTAGGGAAAAGTCAACACGGCCAACGAAGTAGGCGATGATGCCAAAGGTGCCCGCTGCGATCATCACGGGCATAATGGCAAGGCCGTCCAGACCGTCGGTCAGGTTCACCGCATTGGCCGCGCCCACAATCACGATGATCGAAAAGGGCACGAACAAGAAACCCATGTTGATCAACACGTCCTTAAAGATCGGCACGGCCAGCTGGTTCGTCAGCTCTGCCGGATGGTATTGCGCCGCCCAATAGCCCGCAATCGCGGCGATCAGCAGGCCCAGCACAATGCGGACCCGGCCCGACACGCCGTTGGTATTCTGCTTGCTGACCTTCGCGTAATCGTCGGCAAAGCCGATGGCGGCAAAGGCCAGCGTCACAAACAGCACCATCCAGACGTAAGGGTTATCCAGCCGCGCCCAAAGCAGGGTCGAGGTCGTCAGCGCGCCCACGATCAGCAGCCCGCCCATGGTTGGCGTGCCAGCCTTGGCAAAGTGCCCCTCTGGCCCATCAGTGCGGATTGGTTGACCCTTGCCTTGCTTGCGGCGCAGCACGTTGATCAGTGGCAGACCAAAAATAAAGCCGAACACCAGCGCGGTCAGAAACGCCCCGCCCGCGCGGAATGTGATATAGCGGAACAGATTGAAAAAATCGCCGCCGTCCGACAGCTCTGTCAGCCAATACAACATCTGGTTATTTCCTTGCTTTTATCGTCAAGAGCGATGCCCGAGTTTGCGGATCGCGTCAACAACGCGGGACACTTTGCTGCCCTTTGATCCCTTGACCAGCACAACATCGCCTGCATCCACAAGGCGCGCGACCTGGCCGGCCAGATCGTCCGCCTCAGGTGCCCATTGGCCGCGCAGATCGGCAGGCAGGGCGTCAAACAGCGCCCGCATGCGCGGCCCTGCGCAATGCACGATATGCGCTTTGGCAAGATGAGGATCGTCCGCAAGCGCGGTGTGCATCCCAATTTCGTCCGGCCCGAGTTCCAACATATCGCCCAAGATTGCGACGCGGCGCCCTTTGACGATGCGGCCCACGCCGTCGCGCGGGGTGCTGGCCGACAGGACCTCTAGCGCGGCGGTCATGGATGTCGGGTTGGCGTTAAAGGCGTCGTCGATCAGGTCGAGGGTTTCTTCGGCAATGCCGTAATCCAGCACAACGATTTCGCGCGTGCCGCGCCCCATAGGCGGCTGCCACTGGCCGATATCCTGCGCCGCCTGCACCGGGTCCGCGCCAAGCGCATCGCAAGCAGCCAGCACGGCCACAGCGTTCATCGCGAAATGGCGGCCGGGGACAGAGAGTTTGAACAGATAATCGGTGCCGTTGTGGCTGGCGTTAATCACGGTCGCGCTGTCGGTGATGCGCACATCACCAAGCGCCCAGTCCGCGCCTTTGCCAAAGGTTGCGATCTTGTGCTGCCCTGCCGCCGCATGGTCCAGCAAGATGTGCGATGTCTCAAGATCGGCGTTCAATACGGCGATGCCGCCTGCCTCTAGCCCGTCCATGATCGAGGCTTTCTCGGCAGCGATGCCGGACAGCGCGCCAAAGGCCTCTAGATGCGCGGCAGCGACGGTGGTGACCATGGCAACATGGGGGCGCGCCAATTTAGCCAGCGGCGCGATCTCTCCGGGGTTGCTCATGCCGATTTCGATGATCGCGAACTCGGTATCCGCAGGCATCCGCGCAAGGGTCAGGGGCACGCCCCAGTGGTTGTTATAAGACGCCTCTGCCGCGTGGGTGCGTCCCTGCGGCGTCAGCGCGGCGCGCAGCATTTCCTTGGTCGATGTTTTGCCGACAGAGCCGGTCACGGCCACAACGCGGGCCTGCGTGCGGGCGCGGGCTGCGGCACCCAGCGCCTCTAGCGCGCGCAGCACATCAGCCACAATCAGCAGCGGCGCATCATCCGCCACGCCGTCCGGGCGGTGGGTGACCAATGCGGCTGCGGCCCCATTTGCCAGCGCCTGCGCCACAAATTCGTGCCCGTCGCGTGCGGCAGCAAGGGCGACGAACAGATCGCCCGGCTGCAAGGTGCGCGTGTCGATCGAGACACCGTTCGCGTGCCAGTCACCTGTGGCCGTCCCGCCCGTGGCAAGGGCGGCGTCAGCGGCGGTCCAAAGCGGGATCATATCTTGCCTTCCAATGCGGCGACAGCAACGCTGGCTTGTTCCGCGTCGTCAAAGGGCAGCACCGTATCGCCGATGGTTTGCCCGGTTTCATGGCCTTTGCCTGCGATCAGCAGCGCATCGCCCGGCCCCAGCGCGTCGATGCCGCGCAGGATTGCCTCGGCGCGGTCGCCGACCTCGATCACCTCGGCGGTGCCTTTTGCGCCGGCCAACACGGCAGCGCGAATGTCTTCGGGCCGTTCCGAGCGGGGATTGTCGTCCGTCACGATCACCAGATCCGCGTTTTCCGCCGCCGCCTGCCCCATCAAGGGCCGCTTGCTGGCGTCGCGATCACCGCCCGCGCCGACGATAACGATCAGGCGGCCCATGACATGCGGTTTGAGCGCCTTGAGCGCGGTTTGCACGGCGTCCGGCGTATGGGCGTAATCGACAAAAACCGTGGCCCCGTTATCGCGGCGCGCGACCAGTTGCATGCGCCCGCGCACGGTCGTCAGTTGATCCATGACATCAAAGACTTCGCCCGGAATAGCCCCCGCCGCGATGGCCAAGCCGCAGGCCAGCGCAACGTTATCCGCCTGAAAGCCGCCGATCAGGTTCAGCCGCGCGGTATGTGGACGGTCCTGCCAAGAAAAGCGCAGGTCTTGGCCCGTGTCGTCAAACCGCTGGCTGAGGATGCGCAGCCGCGCGTCCGGGTGGCGACCGACGCCGATCACTTCGATGCCGCGGGTGGTGCACAGGCTGGCAACCTCGTGGCCGCGTGGATCGTCAAAGTTCACGACGGCGACGCCATCTTCGGACAGCACGCGGGTAAACAGGCCCATTTTGGCGTCAAAATACGCCTCGAAGGTGTGGTGATAGTCCAGATGGTCCTGCGTGAAGTTCGTAAAGCCCGCCGCATGCAGCACGACGCCGTCAAGGCGGCGCTGGTCTAGGCCGTGGCTTGATGCCTCCATCGCGGCATGGGTGATGCCAGCGGCTTCGGCTTGCGCCAGTACGCGGTGCAGGGTCACAGGATCGGGGGTGGTGTGATGCAGGGGCGCGGACCATGCGCCTTCGACCCCGGTGGTGCCAATGTTGATGCCGGGATAGCCAAGCGCCTCCCAGATCTGGCGGGTAAAGGTGGACACGCTGGTTTTGCCGTTGGTGCCGGTCACGGCGACCATGACGTCCGGGTGCGGTCCAAACCACAGCGATGCGGTCTGCGCCAAGGCTGCGCGGGGGTCTTCGGCGATGATCAGCGCGGCGTCCGATCCGGCCAGCGCCTCTGATGCCAATTGCGCGCCTTCCGCGTCGGTCAGGATCGCGCTTGCGCCCTTTTCCAACGCCATGGCAATAAAGGCAGCGCCATGCACTTTGCTGCCCGGCATCGCGGCGAACATATGGCCCGGCCGCACGGCGCGGCTGTCGGTTGTCAGGCCTGCAATCTGGGGTCTGCGGCCGCCTTGCGCCGTTAATCCTAGTTCCGCCAGCGTTTTCGTCTGCGCCATGTCTTGGCCCTCGCCCGTTCAGTTCGAGGTGAGTGTTACACTGGCAACGTCAGAGACTTCAATCTGTGGTCGCAGTCCAAGCAGCGGTGCGACGCGGCGGATCATTTCAGCAGCGACCGGCACGGCGGTCCAGCCAGCAGTGCGGCGCGGCTTGTCACCGGAATTCTCGCTCGGCTCGTCCAGCGTGACGATCAGCACATATTTGGGATCGTCGGCGGGAAAGACGCTGGCAAAGGTCGCGATGACCTTGTCGTCATAATAGCCGCCGCCGTTTTCCTTGGGCTTGTCGGCTGTGCCTGTCTTGCCGCCGACGCGGTAACCTTCGACATCGCCCATCGATGCGGTGCCGCGGGTCACGACCTGCCGCAGCATGGACCGGGCGCGCGCGCTGACCTCTGGGCGCACGACGCGGGCACCTTGCTGGACCGTATCCGATTTCAGCAAGGTCGGCAGCACGCGGGTGCCGCCGTTCAGCAGGGACGAATAGGCGGCAGCCAGATGCAGCGGCGAGTCGGAAATACCGTGACCGAAGCTGATCGTCATGGTGCTGATTTCTGACCAGTTTTTCGGCAATAGCGGCGCACCAGAAGGTGCCTCTGACAGCTCGACCGGGGTCGCCTCTGCGAGGCCCAGCGAGGTCAGGAATGCGCGCTGGCGTTCGCCGCCGATCTGCATGGCGATGCGGCCCGTGCCAACGTTCGAGGATTCGACGATGATATCGGTGGCGGACATGCTGGGCGGCAAATAGTGGCTGTCGCGGATGCGGAACCGGCCCCAAGTCAGCGGGCCTTTGGTGTCGATCATCGTGTCGGGGTTCAGCAACCCCAGTTCCATCGCCTGCGCGACGGCAAAGATTTTGAAGGTCGAGCCAAGCTCGTAAACGCCCTGCACCGCGCGGTTAAACAGCGGGCTGTCGGACTGATCGCCGGTCAGTAAAACCTGCGGGCGGTTGTTGGGATCAAAGTCGGGCAAGGACGCCATGGCGATGATTTCGCCGGTGTGGATGTCCATCAAGACCGATGCCGCGCCTTTGGCGTTCAGCAACTTCATGCCGCCATCAAGCACTTCTTCGGTCGCGGCCTGCACGCTAAGGTCCAGCGACAGTTGCAGCGGTTTGCCTTCGTTCGCGGGATCGCGCAGCAAGCTGTCGAAGTTACGCTCGATCCCGGCGACACCGATGACTTCGGCGCTGGCGACGTCTTCGCGGCCATAGCTGGCCCCGCCAAGGACGTGGGACGCGATGGGGCCGTTGGGATAAAGCCGCATTTCGCGCGGTCCGAACAGTAGCGCGGGGCTGCCGATGTCGTGGACTTGCTGCATCTGTTCCGGCGATAACTGTCTGCGAATCCAAACAAATTTACGCTTGCCGGTGAAATCCTTGATCAGCCGCTCTTCGTCGAGTTCCGGGAAAATTGCCTTCAGCTCGCTTGCGGCGCGCAGCGGGTCGATCATGTGCTGCGGCTGGGCGTACAGCGAGTGTGTCTCGAGGTTGGTGGCAAGGATGCGGCCGTTGCGGTCTACGATATCAGCGCGCTGGCCGATGATCGGGTTGCCGGTTGCAGCGGTGCGCGGCTCTTCTGGGGCAGAGTTCGCGATGGTGCCCATCCGCAGGCCGATGGTCAGGAAAGCGACGGCAAAGAAGGCCCCCAGCACCAAAAGGCGCCCTTCGGCGCGGGCGCGGGATTTGTCGGCAATCGCTTCGTGGCGCAGGCGCAGGTTTTCGGCGGCAATCGCGCCGGGATCTTCGCCGCGTTCACGGGCTTTAAGAATGCGGGCCAGCGGGCGAAGCGGTGTGCGGATCATAGCGGGTCCTCGCCGCCACCCGGGGTGACGGATCTAATGTCGATGGGATCGGTAATGGGCAGAATATCGGGCAGCGGATAGACGATGGATTCAATGTTGCCGAAGGCCTCTGGCCCCAGTGGCAGCAGGCCAAGGCGGTCAAAGTTAATCTCGGCCAGATCAATCAGGCGGTCCGGACGGTTCAGATAGGCCCATTCGGCCCGCAGCATCCCCAGCCGTTCATGCGCATCACCAATCTGCGCGTGCAGACGGCGCACGTCCTTGATGGCTTGCTGCGTGGCGTAGTTTTCCTGGTAGGCCCAGAACGCCAGCCCCATGACGGACAGCGCCGCCATCAGATACATCACGGCTCGCATCATTGCGCGTCACCCTTCATCATCGGCATCCCCATGTCCTTGCGATCCATCGGCTGCGCAGGCGCATCGGTGCGGATCGCGACCCGCAGCTTGGCCGAGCGCGACCGCGGGTTCATCGCGACTTCATCTTTGTCCGCCACTATGGCTTTGCGTGTTTTTTGCGTAAAGGCGGGCACGACGGTGTCCAGCACTGGCGCATAGCGGTTCGCATTGGGCGTTGTCGCGCTGCGGGTCTGAATGAAACGTTTCGCCATCCGGTCCTCGACCGAATGGAATGTCACGACGGCCAGTTGCCCGCCGGGGGCCAGCGCACGTTCGGCCGCTTCCATGCCGGTGGCAAGTTCGCCGTATTCGTCGTTCACCGCGATACGCAGCGCCTGAAAGGTGCGCGTGGCGGGGTGGGATTGGTTCGGCTTGGGGCGCGGCAGACAGGATTCCACGATCCGGGCCAGCTGCGCTGTCGTCGTCACGGGACGGGCTGCAACGATGGCTTTTGCGATGCGGCGGCTGGCACGCTCTTCACCGTAAAGATAAATAATATCAGCGATTTCCGCCTCGTCCTTCATGTTGACAAGGTCGGCGGCAGAAAAGCCGGATTGCGACATCCGCATATCAAGCGGCCCGTCGCGCATGAAGGAAAAGCCGCGCTCTGCCAGATCAAGCTGCATAGAGCTGACACCAAGGTCCAGCACGACGCCGTCAAGGTTCTGCGCGTATTCGTCCAGCTTGGAAAAGGTGCCTGCGACAGGCACGATCCGGTCGCCGTAGTCGCCGATCCAGTCCTGCGCCATCTCGAACGCGAGCGGGTCGCGGTCGACGGCGATCACCCGTTCAGCGCCCGCATCCAGCAGACGGCGGGTATAGCCCCCTGCCCCAAATGTACCGTCCAGCCACGTGCCATGAATCGGCGCGCATGCGTCGAGGATCGCATTGATCAGGACGGGAATGTGGGGTGCATCTGACATGGTGGATCCTTACGGCACGAGGCTCATCGGGTCGAAATCTTCGCCCATTTCGTCCAACCACTCATCAAGCGGTTCGTCAACGTCGGCCTCGAAGCTTTCAAGCTTCCAGATCTGAAAATATTCGCCAAGACCCATGAAAGACAGCTCGCCCTCGACGACGCCCAGCTTTTCGCGCAGGCGCAGGGCCAGCACGACGCGGCCGTCTTTGTCGATGGTCAGGTCTTCTGAATAACCCATGTACAGCTTGCGCAGCTTGTTCTTGTTGGGGTCGCTGTCGGGCATCGCCATGATGCGGCCGATCTTGGCGTCATAGGCCTCGACCGTCAGCACTTGCAGGCTTTCGCCAAGGTGTTTGCCGTAAAGGATTTTGGCGGTCATGGGTTGGTCGGGGGTCCAGGCCGGGTCGCCCGCTTCGATCACGCGTCGAAATTTCGCCGGGATCGACATGCGACCCTTGGCGTCTACTTTCGACTGGTATGTGCTCGTAAACGAGAGGTTCAACCTGTAGCCTTCTGACTGCCCGTCCCCCGAAAATCTGTCTTAGATGTGAAAACGGCGGATTGAGAAGCTGCCACTACTCAACCCGCCATCTTCTGCCCTGAAAGGGCTGGACCGACTGCGCGCGCCACCTGGGGGGATGTCTGCTCGCTCGCGCGCCGGATCGCTTTATTGGGTAAAAACGAGGCCTGTATGAAACCTGACATTTTGCCGGTGGGGTTCTTGAGATGCCCCTTGTTTGTCTGCCCGTCGTTACCGTGACACTGTTTTGGCAGACGCTTCCGGCTGCGGCAATGACTAATTTGGGATTGCTGTGAACTTCACGGGAAACCGGGGGTTTTCACGGGTCTGTGATTCGGAAGTTATCCACAGACCCCCGCCGCCATCTTGCGTACCTGTGGATAAAAATCCCTACATCTTGTGGAAATATTAACCGTGGTGCGGGGTTCACAAAAACCCCAAAAAAGTTTCGAGACCCGTCCGAGTCGCGCAAAACCAGTGACCATCAAGACGCAGTCAATCCTAAAAAATAACTAAGTCTGCGGAAATTTGAGGCCCGGAAAGAAGAATCGGACCGCCCCTTGGGGCGATCCGATTCTAAGTTCACAGAGATTCCATGCCAGCCCGCGGGCCGGGGATTCGGACGGTTAGGCCATCCCGCCGTCAATGAACCGCTGGGCAAGCTCGGCATAGGCCTGCGCCACCGGGCCGTCGCCCAAAGCGATCGGCGTGCCTGCGTCCCCCGACAGCCGGGTATCCAGATCAATCGGCAACGCGCCCAGGAATGGTACGCCCAGACGCTCTGCTTCATGGCTGACACCGCCATGACCAAAGATCTGCGTCTCTTCCCCGCAATGCGGACAATAGAAGGTAGACATATTCTCGATCAGACCCAGCAGCGGCGTATTGAGTGTCTTAAACATATCGATGGCTTTGCGCGCATCCAGCAGGGCGACGTCTTGCGGTGTGCTGACGATGACGGCCCCGGTGACGCTGGTCTTTTGGCACAGGGTCAGCTGCACATCCCCCGTCCCCGGCGGCAGGTCTATAATAAGGACGTCAAGTTCGCCCCATTCGACCTGCGTCAACATCTGCTGCAATGCGCCCATTAACATAGGTCCGCGCCAGACGACGGCTTTGTCCGGGTCCACCATCAGACCAATCGACATCATGGTGACGCCGTGGGCATGCAGCGGAATGATCGTCTTGCCGTCCGGGCTGGCGGGCCGTTTGCTGACGCCCATCATGCGCGGCTGGCTAGGACCGTATATATCCGCATCAAGCAGACCGACGCGCCGCCCCTTCTTGGCCAGCGCCACCGCTAGGTTAGAAGACACAGTCGATTTACCAACCCCGCCCTTGCCCGATCCAATCGCCAAGATGCGGTCAACGCCGACCACCGGCGCAGGGCCAGCCTGCGGTGTGGGGTGACGGCCAATCTTTAGGCTGGGCGGCTCGGGCTTGGGCGCAGGCGCGCTATGCGCTGTCAACACAGCCGAGACAGTCTGACCGGGCGCAAGCGCCTGCACCGCGGCGACCGCAGCTTGGCGCACAGGCTCTAGCGTGGCGGCGGTGGCAGAATCAGGGGCTTCAATGACAAAACGGACCGTATCTGCGTCAATCTGAATGGCACGGACCATATCGCTGGCCCCCAAAGTGCCACCGTCCGGCAGCGAAATCCCTGCAACAGCGGCCAAAATATCGTCCCGGGACGTCGGCATTTTCATATTTCCTTCATAGTGCATGGCGTTTGCGGCACCCTGTGACGCGGGGCCCAAACCCGCAACCCCCTATTTCACAAGGGCGCGCGCAGGTTTTGCCCAATGATTGAGCGGCGTAAAAACTGTCCTAGGGTAACGTTGCATTTGCTGCATAGCGGCATTGCCAACACGTCCATTGTGCAGGTGCAGCATCTTCCTACATAACCATCACAAGCAGAACGACAGACACTGCACCGAAATTTAAGACGACGAAGGTAGAGATGAACATGGCATACGCAAACGCAACACAGACAGCAGCACCCGGCCTGATGGCACGCATGATCGCAGCAATGGCAGCACGTAAAGTGTACCGGACAACGATGACTGAACTGCAGTCGCTCGACAACCGCGATCTGGCCGATCTGGGCATCTCCCGCTCGATGATCCGCGCCATCGCTTATGAAGCCGCTTACGGCAAGTAATTCAGTTCGGAACCGGTCAACCTCCTCCCTGACCGTTTCTGACCCGCGCCGCCGCAACCTCCTCCCTGCGGTGGGCGCGCAAAACAAGACGGCGACCCGACCTCCTCCCCGGGTCGCCGTTTTGAAACCAGTTTAAGAAATATGGGAACCTGCACCTCCTCCCGCAGTTACCTATATGATCCGAAGGGCGCCAACCTCCTCCCTGGCAAACTTTGGAAAATACCGGACGGCCCGCAACCTCCTCCCTGCGGCGCGGTCCACCCAGATCGGTGGTGGTCACCTCCTCCCGGCCACCACCGACAGGACATTCAGATCGGAACGCTGCACCTCCTCCCGCGGCAGTTCTGACAGGCCCCCTGGCCACCAACCTCCTCCCTGGTTGGCCTTGGGGTTTACGACCCGGACGGCCCGCAACCTCCTCCCTGCGGCGCAGTCCAATACAGATCGGTGGCGGTCACCTCCTCCCGGCCGCCACCGATTTGACCCCATACGGGCGCTGCACCTCCTCCCGCAGCCACCCCGGATAGCCTGACGCCGCAACCTCCTCCCTGCGGCTAGGGCGAAAGATGCGGCTCTGACCTCCTCCCCAGAGCTCACATCCCAGATCAAGGCGATGCGCACCTCCTCCCGCGCATCGCCTTTTTGGTTTTTTGGGGGATGCACACCAGCGATTGTAATCAGCACAATATATCAGGTGTCGCCCTGCGGGTTTGACGTTAACCCGGGCGGATGGAACCTCTTGCCCTATACCTGCTGGTGCAATTCGCTTTTGCCAGTTCAATCACGCCCGGCCCCAATAACCTGATGCTGATGGCGTCAGGTGCGAATTATGGCCTGCGCCGGACCCTGCCGCATATGTTGGGCGTCAGTCTGGGCCACAGCTTTATGGTGGTCATGGTGGGGGTCGCGTTGCTGCGGCTGTTCCATACGTTCCCGGTCTTAAATACCGTGCTGACCGTTGGCGCAGTCCTTTATATGACCTGGCTTGCGTGGAAAATCGCGACGGCCCTGCCGCCAGAGGCATCGCGCGTCACCGGCAAACCTTTTACATTTTTGCAAGCGGCGGCGTTTCAATGGGTGAACCCCAAGGCTTGGGTCATGGCGATCACGGCCATCACAGCCTATGCCCCGCAAGACTGGAGCGTTTGGTCAGGCTCCATGCTCGTGGCGGTCATTTTCCTGTGCACCAATCTGCCGTCGATCACGGTTTGGGCGGTGCTTGGCGTACAGGTGCGCCGTTTTCTTGGCACGGCAAAGCGCCTGCGGATTTTCAACATCACGATGGCCGCGCTGCTGCTGGCCTCACTCTATCCGATGCTTGTGCATTCGGATGGGACGGCGGGCGGGGCGTCTTTGGGCGGCAGCCCAAACAGCGCCGCACTGCCGTGATCAGAACGGCACGTCGTCGGCTGCGTCTGCGGCCACGATGAATTTGGCGACGACCTTCTTGGACCCAGCCTTGTCGAAAGCGATGTCCAGCTTGTCGCCCTCTATCCCCTCGATCACGCCGTAACCGAATTTCTGGTGAAACACCCGGTCGCCGGTCGTAAAAGCGCTGACCGCGCTCATATCGATGACCATATTGCGGGCCTCGACCGGCTGGGCCATGCCGCGCTGCTGGCCGCGTGCCTGCAACCGCCGCCAACCCGGCGAGTTATAGACGTTCGCGTCATGGGCCTTTTGATGCAGGTCCGACATGCTTTCTTCGCGCAGCTTGGGGCTCGCGCTGGCCGCCATCCCCGCCGCGCCGTAGCCGCCGCCGTAAAGCCCCGGCGGCGTCAGCACCTCGACGTGGTCTTCTGGCAGCTCGTCGATAAAGCGGGACGGCAATGCACTTTGCCACTGCCCGTAAACCCGCCTATTCGCGGCAAAAGAGATCGTGCAAATCGCCTCGGCCCGCGTGATGCCGACATAGGCCAGCCTGCGTTCTTCCTCGAGCCCCTTCACACCGCTTTCATCCATACTGCGCTGGGACGGGAACAAACCATCCTCCCAGCCCGGCAGGAACACGGCGGGAAATTCCAGACCCTTGGCGGCGTGTAGGGTCATGATGCTGACCTTCTCGCCCTCTTGTTCTGTCTCGTTGTCCATGATCAGCGCGACGTGTTCCAAGAACCCTTGCAGGTTCTCGAAGTTATCCAGCGCCTTAACCAGTTCTTTCAAGTTCTCAAGCCGGCCCGGCGCTTCTGGCGTTTTGTCGTTTTGCCACATGCCAGTATAGCCGGATTCGTCCAAGATCATCTCGGCCAGTTCTTGATGCGTATCCGCCTCTGACCGGACTTGCGCGTGCCAGCGATCCAAGCCGTCGACGAGTTGCGCCAGTTCTTTCAGGCCCTTACCGCCCAGCAGTTTGGCCTGCACCACGATCCGCGCGCCTTCGACAAGGCTGACGCCATTGGTCCGTGCGGCCTTTTGGATGGTCTGCACCGCCTTGTCCCCAAGGCCGCGTTTGGGGGTATTCACGATCCGCTCGAACGCCAGATCATCATCCTGCGATACCGCGAGCCGGAAATAGGCCATCGCGTCTCGGATTTCCAAACGCTCGTAGAATCGTGGCCCGCCGATGACGCGGTAGGGCAGACCGATGGTCAGAAAGCGATCCTCGAAGGCGCGCATCTGGTGGCTGGCGCGCACCAGAATCGCCATGTGATCAAGGCTGACTTTTTCCAGCCCGCGCGTGCCGCGCTGCAGGGCCTCAATCTCTTCACCGATCCAGCGGGCTTCTTCCTCGCCGTCCCAATGACCGATCAGGCGTACTTTTTCGCCGCCCGTCGCCTCGGTGAACAGGGTCTTGCCCAGCCGCCCCTTGTTGCCTGCGATCACGCCAGAGGCGGCCGCCAGGATATGTTCCGTAGACCGGTAGTTCTGTTCCAGCTTGACAACCGTCGCGCCGGGGAAATCCTGTTCAAACCGCAGGATATTGCCGACTTCGGCGCCGCGCCAGCCATAGATCGACTGGTCGTCGTCGCCCACGCAGCAGATATTTTTATGCGCCGCCGCCAGCAGCCGCAGCCACAGGTATTGGGCGACGTTCGTGTCCTGATATTCGTCCACGAGGATATAGCGAAAGCGCCGCTGATACATTTCCAGCACGTCGGTATGCGTCTGAAAAATCGTGACCATATGCAGCAGCAGATCGCCGAAATCGCAGGCATTCAGGTCCAACAGACGGCGCTGATAGGCGGCGTAAAGGTCGACACCTTTCTGATCAAAGGCCCCTGCTTCGGCCAGCGGCACCTTATCAGGCGTCAGCGCCTTGTTTTTCCACCCGTCAATGATTCCGGCCAGCATGCGCGGCGGCCAGCGTTTTTCGTCGATCCCGGCGGCAATGATCAGCTGTTTCATCAGCCGGATCTGGTCGTCTGTATCCAGAATCGTAAAGTTCGATTTCAGCCCGATCAGTTCCGCATGGCGGCGCAGCAGCTTGACGCAGATCGCGTGAAAGGTGCCCAGCCACGGCATCCCCTCGACCGTTTCGCCCATCAGGCGGCCCACGCGGTTCTTCATCTCTCGGGCGGCTTTGTTGGTGAAAGTCACCGCCAACACGTCCTGCGGGCGGGCCGTTCCCGTCACCAAAAGATGCGCGATTCGCGATGTCAGCGCCTTGGTTTTCCCAGTGCCAGCGCCCGCTAGCATCAACACAGGACCATTCAGCGCCATAACGGCGGCGCGCTGCGCGTCGTTCAGCCCCTCTAGATAAGGGCCGGCACTGCGTTGCGGCATGGCCCGCTGGCTAAGGGGGCGGGCGGCGGCCTCAAAGGCGTCGTCTTCGGAATAACTGCTCATGCCCTTAGGCATACGCCTGAACGCGGCGCAGATAAACCCCTGTTCACGATCCGTTCACATCACCGCGCGATCAATAAGCGGGCGATCTGCAAAGGGCACACACCCGCCAGCGCCTTTGCGCAACGGCTACTGGACATCCTTTCAGCAGCGCTTAACAATGCTGCAACTGCAAAAGGGATGACCATGGCCGACTTTGAAAAAATTCTAATCGCAAACCGCGGTGAAATCGCCATCCGCGTCATGCGTGCTGCAAACGAAATGGGCAAGAAAACCGTCGCGGTTTATGCCGAAGAGGACAAGCTGTCGCTGCACCGCTTTAAGGCAGACGAAGCCTACCGCATCGGCGAAGGCATGGGTCCCGTCGCGGCCTACCTGAGCATCGAAGAGATTATCCGCGTCGCCAAGGATTGCGGCGCTGACGCGATCCACCCCGGTTATGGCCTGCTGTCCGAAAACCCCGATTTCGTTGACGCCTGCACCGCGAACGGCATTACATTCATCGGCCCCAAAGCCGAAACCATGCGCCAGTTGGGCGACAAAGCCAGCGCGCGCCAAGTCGCGATCGACGCTGGCGTGCCGGTCATCCCCGCCACGCCCGTGCTGGGCGATGATATGGAGCTGATCAAAAAACAAGCAGCAGAAGTCGGCTATCCCTTGATGCTAAAGGCATCCTGGGGCGGCGGCGGGCGCGGGATGCGGGCGATCAACTCTGAAAAAGAGCTAGAAGAAAAAGTCCGCGAAGGCCGCCGCGAAGCCGAGGCCGCCTTTGGCAACGGCGAAGGTTATCTGGAAAAGATGATCATCAAGGCGCGTCACGTCGAGGTGCAAATCCTTGGCGACAACCAAGGCAACATCTATCACCTGTGGGAACGTGACTGTTCGGTCCAGCGCCGCAACCAAAAGGTCGTGGAACGCGCCCCTGCCCCGTACCTGTCCACCGCGCAGCGCGAGCAGATTTGTAATCTGGGCAAGAAAATCTGCCAGCACGTCAATTACGAATGTGCCGGCACCGTCGAATTCCTGATGGATATGGAAAACGGAGAGTTCTACTTCATCGAAGTGAACCCCCGCGTGCAGGTCGAGCACACCGTGACCGAAGAGGTCACCGGTATCGACATCGTCCGCGCCCAAATCCTGATTGCAGAAGGCAAATCACTGGTCGAGGCGACGGGCTGCGCGTCGCAATATGACGTCAAGCTGGACGGTCACGCGCTGCAATGCCGGGTCACGACAGAAGACCCGCAAAACAACTTTATCCCCGATTATGGCCGCATCCAGATGTATCGCAGCGCCACTGGTCCGGGCATCCGCCTTGACGGCGGCACCGCTTATTCCGGCGCTGTGATCACGCGGTATTACGATAGTCTGCTGACCAAGGTCACGGCCCGCGCGCCCACGCCTGAAATGGCGATTGCCCGCATGGACCGCGCCCTGCGCGAATTCCGTATTCGCGGCGTGTCGACGAACATCGCGTTTGTGGAAAACCTGCTGAAGCATCCGACGTTCCTGAACAACGAATACCACACTAAGTTCATTGACCAGACGCCAGAGCTGTTCGACTTCAAGCCGCGCCGCGACCGGGCGACGAAGATCCTGACCTATGTCGCTGATATCACTGTGAACGGTCACCCGGAAACTGCCGGCCGCCCGCGCCCTGCGGCGGATGTGAAACTGCCGAAGGCGCCGGTCAAATCGCTGGAAAAGATGATCCCCGGCACGCGCCAAATTCTAGACGAACAAGGCCCCAAAGCCGTCGCCCAATGGATGAAGGACCAGCCGCAACTGCTGATCACCGACACCACGATGCGCGACGGGCACCAATCCTTGCTGGCGACGCGGATGCGGTCGATCGACATGGTCACGGTCGCCCCGACCTACGCCGCCAAGATGCATCAGCTGTTTTCAGTTGAATGCTGGGGCGGCGCGACCTTTGACGTCGCCTACCGCTTTTTGCAGGAATGCCCGTGGCAGCGTCTGCGCGATATTCGCGAAAAGATGCCGAACGTCATGACGCAGATGCTGCTGCGTGCATCGAACGGCGTTGGCTACACCAACTATCCTGATAACGTCGTGCAAAGCTTTGTCGCGCAGGCGGCAACGTCCGGCGTTGACGTGTTCCGCGTCTTCGACAGCCTGAACTGGGTCGAAAACATGCGCGTCGCGATGGATGCGGTGATCGAATCGAACAAGGTGCTGGAAGCGTCGATCTGCTATACCGGCGACATGCTGGACCCGGACCGCGCCAAGTATGACCTGAAATACTACGTCGCGATGGCCAAAGAGCTAGAGGCCGCAGGTGCCCATGTTCTGGGTCTGAAAGACATGGCTGGCCTTCTGAAAGCCCCTGCCGCAGCGCAACTGTTCAAAGCGCTCAAAGAAGAGGTCGGCCTGCCGATCCACTTCCACACGCACGATACATCTGGCGCTGCGATTTCCACCGTGCTGGCCGCATCGGCCGCGGGCGTTGATTGTATTGACGCCGCGATGGACAGCTTTTCGGGCAACACATCGCAGCCGACGCTGGGATCGATCGTCGAGGCGCTACGCGGCACTGACCGCGACACGGGCCTTGATATCAAGGCGATCCGCGAGATCAGCAACTACTGGGAACAGGTCCGCGCGCATTATCTCGCGTTCGAATCTGGCCTGCAGGCCCCGGCGTCAGAGGTCTATCTGCACGAGATGCCCGGCGGCCAGTTCACCAACCTGAAGGCGCAGGCCCGCAGCCTTGGCCTAGAGGATCGCTGGCATGAGGTCGCCCAGACCTATGCCGACGTGAACCAGATGTTTGGTGATATCGTAAAGGTCACGCCGTCGTCCAAGGTCGTTGGCGACATGGCCCTCATGATGGTGTCACAGAACCTGACCCGGTCGCAGGTCGAGGACCCTAAGGTTGACGTGTCCTTCCCGGATTCGGTGATCGACATGATGAAAGGCAGCCTGGGCCAACCGCCGGGCGGCTGGCCTGCGGGCATTCAGAAAAAGGTGCTTAAGGGCGAAAAGCCGAACCTTGATCGCCCCGGCAAGCACCTGAAGCCTGTCGATCTGGCCGCTGTGAAGGCAGAGCTGACCGAGAAAGTCGGACATGAGGTCGATGGCGAGGATCTGAACGGATATCTGATGTATCCCAAGGTCTTTACCGATTACGCCGCACGCCACGACATCTATGGCCCGGTGCGGACGCTGCCGACCAAGACCTTCTTTTACGGGATGGAACCCGGCGAGGAAATCAGCGCCGAAATCGACCCCGGCAAAACGCTGGAAGTTCGCATGCAGGCTGTGTCCGACATGAATGAGGACGGCGAGGTGAAGGTGTTCTTTGAATTGAACGGCCAGCCCCGCACCATCCGTGTGCTGAACCGTCTGGCCGCTGCCGACCGCGTGCAGAACCGCAAGGCAGAGCTGGGCAACCCGAACCACATCGGCGCGCCGATGCCCGGTGTTGTGGCCACTGTCGCTGCTGTTGTCGGTGCAAAGGTCAAAGAAGGCGATTTGCTGCTGACGATTGAAGCGATGAAAATGGAGACCGGCATCCACGCCGACCGCGACGCTGTGATCAAGGCCGTGTTGGTTGGCGCTGGTAGCCAGATCGACGCCAAAGATCTGCTGATCGAGCTGGAATGAGTTAATCCGCCCCCTGATGGGGGCGGATGCCTCCGGCGGGAGTATTTGGGGCAAGATGATGCGCCATGACGCTGCGAAATAATTTGGACGTTTTTTGCATATTTCCTCTTGCGGCGGGCGTGCAGTGTTTATAGATCACGCCTACCGACGGGACGCGGGCGTAGCTCAGGGGTAGAGCATAACCTTGCCAAGGTTAGGGTCGAGAGTTCGAATCTCTTCGCCCGCTCCAGTCGGTGAAAACGAAAAGGGTCGCCCTGTTGGGCGGCCCTTTCGCGTTTCAGGGTCTTGAAAAATCTTGTGAATTTTTGTGCGATTGCCCCTTGCGACTGCCGCGCTGCTTTTGTAAATCCCCACTTACCGACGGACGCGGGCGTAGCTCAGGGGTAGAGCATAACCTTGCCAAGGTTAGGGTCGAGAGTTCGAATCTCTTCGCCCGCTCCATCGGTTAAATCGAAAAGGGCCGCCCTGTTGGGCGGCCCTTTCGCGTTTCAGAACGCTTTAAAGGTGAGCGTTGTCAGGGTGCGTTCGATCCCTTTGATGCCAGCGACGCTTTCGTTGATGAAATGGCCGACGTCACGATCTGTTGGCACATAGGCCTTCATCAGCAGGTCGAAATCGCCGCTGGTGGAATAAAGCTCTGAATGGATTTCGCGCAGGGCAATGGCGTCGGCGACATCGTAGGTGGTGCCGGGGGTGCAGCGAATCTGGACGAAAACGCAGGTGGTCATAGGCTTGGCCTTTCTTTGGAGTTGCGCCGAACTTGCACCACAGGGGCGCGGCGCGCAATCGGTGCCTTGGCGCAGGCCCCGCCCCTGCCTATAAGGCCCCAAGACATAAGGGAGACGCCGATGCGCACCGCCACTATCACCCGCCAGACCGCCGAGACGCAGATCAGCGTCACGCTGAATTTGGACGGCACTGGAGTTTACGACAACCAGACCGGTATTGGTTTTTTCGACCACATGCTGGACCAGCTGTCACGTCACGCGCTGATCGACATGACCATCCGCACGTCAGGCGATCTGCACATCGATGACCACCACACGGTCGAGGATACGGGCATCGCCATCGGGCAGGCGCTTGTGCAGGCGCTGGGTGATAAGCGCGGCATTAACCGCTACGCCGATTGCCACCTTGCAATGGACGACGCGCAGGTGCGCTGTGCGCTGGATCTGTCGGGACGCCCCTATTTGATCTGCAATCTGGATCTGCCGTTTGGCAAGATCGGGCCCAGCTTTGACACAGAGCTGGTGCGCGAATTCTTTCAGGCGCTGTCCACCCATGGCGGCATCACGCTGCACATCGACCGGCTGCACGGCTTTAACGCCCACCACATCACCGAGGCGGCGTTCAAATCCGTTGCCCGCGCGTTGCGCATGGCGATCGAAGTTGATCCGCGCAAAGCTGACGCCATTCCATCGACCAAGGGTAGCCTGTGACCACCACCGTTCTGATTGACTACGACAGCGGCAATCTGCACTCGGCGCAAAAAGCGTTCGAGCGGATGGCGCGGGAAACGGACGCCGGGCAGATCGTTGTGACGGGCGATCCTGATGCCGTGGCTAAGGCGGACCGCATTGTGTTGCCAGGCGACGGGGCCTTTCCCCATTGCCGCAATTCACTGTTTGAGCATGGCGCGCTGGCCGAGGCCTTGACCCAGGCGGTAGAGCAGCGCGGCGTGCCCTTTATGGGGATTTGTGTCGGGATGCAGATGCTGGCCAGCACCGGATTCGAGTACGAACCGGTGCAGGGTCTTGGCTGGATCCCCGGTGAAATCCGCCGCATTACCCCAGCCGATCCCGCGCTAAAGATTCCGCATATGGGCTGGAACGATCTGGTTATTGACCAGCCGCATCCGGTGCTGGCGGGGCTGGCGACGGGTGATCACGCGTATTTCGTGCACTCATATGCGATGCAGGTCACGGACCCCGCGCATTTGCTGGCGCATGTCGATTATGCGGGCGATGTGACGGCCATTGTTGGCCGCGACAACATCGTCGGCACGCAGTTCCATCCAGAGAAAAGCCAAGATGCCGGTCTGCGCCTGATCGCCAACTTTCTGAACTGGAAACCCTGACCTAAAGGACCGCTGCCATGGATATCGCTGCGATCCTAGACGACATCGGCGCAGCCATGGCCCGCGCGCCGGACCGGGGCCGTGTGGCCAGCTATATCCCAGAGCTTGCGGGTGTTGACCCCGGCCGCTTTGGCATGGCGGTCGCCCTGCCCGATGGCCGGATGTTCAGCACCGGTGACGCGGCGGCGGCGTTTTCGATCCAAAGCATCAGCAAAGTCTTTACCCTCGCGCTGGCGCTGGGGCGTATGGGCGATCAGTTTTGGACCCGCGTCGGGCGCGAACCGTCAGGGCAAGCCTTTAACTCTATCCTGCAGCTGGAACATGAAGGCGGCATTCCCCGTAATCCGTTTATCAACGCGGGTGCCATCGCGACCACTGATGCCGCGCTGGCGGGCCACGCACCGCGCGAGTTTCTGGGCGAGCTCCTGCGTTTCATCCGCACCGCGGCGGGCGACGAATCAATCCACATCAACGAAAAAGTCGCCGCCTCAGAGCAAGCGACCGGCGATCTGAACCGGTCGCTTGCCTATTTCATGGCCGCCCACGGCAATATGGTGAACCCTGTTGAACAAACCTTGGGGGCCTATTTCCATCAATGCGCGGTCGAAATGTCCTGCATCCAGCTTGCGAAAGCGGCGCTATTCCTGACCGGAACCGAAGGCGCGCCGCGGCTGGTATCCCCTGCCCGCCGGCGGCGGATCAATGCGATGATGATGCTGTGCGGGCATTACGACGCCTCTGGCGATTTTGCCTACCGCGTTGGTTTGCCGGGGAAAAGCGGCGTGGGCGGCGGCATTATGGTCGTTGCCCCGGCCAAGGCAGGGATTGCGGTCTGGTCGCCGGGTTTGAACGCGCAGGGCAATTCCAAGCTGGGCACTGACGCTGTCGAAATGTTTGCCCGCGCGACGGGCTGGTCGGTTTTTGACTAAGCGCCAAATCGCACCCCCTGCGGCAACAATCTGCCGACGGATTATCGCATTGTTTACCAATGACGCGGCGGCAGGTTAAGCCCGTCCTTAGGGACAACATCAACAGGCCAAAAAAATGCTTAAGCTACTGCGCGGCACATGCGCGATGATGACTTTGGTGGGCCTGTCGGCCTGCATGAATTCCACCGCGACACCGCCAGACGCTATGTCTTTTATGGGCACCGCACCGCAGATGGAATCGACGATCCCAATGCACCCGAACGAGACGCGCGAGCTGCGCGCCCTGATCCGGAAATACGCCGACATCTATGATATCCCCGAAAGCCTGCTGCACCGCGTGATTATCCGCGAAAGCACCCATAACCCGGGTGCCCGCAATGGCCCGTATTATGGCCTAATGCAGATCCTGCCCGCGACAGCGCGCAGCATGGGGTTCAAGGGCGGTAACGCTGATCTGCTCGATGCGGAAACCAACCTGAAATATGCGGGTAAATATCTGCGCGGGGCGTGGATGCTGTCCGACGGGTCGGAAGCGACGGCCGTAAAGTGGTACAGCCAAGGCTACTACTACGAAGCCAAGCGCCGTGGCATGTTGGTCGCAACGGGCCTGCGCAAGGCGTAACCTTTTTCGCGTTTTTGCCTAAGAAACACGCCGGTGCAGCAATGCCCCGGCGTGTTTTGTTTTCAGCTTACTGGATGCGCGCCCAGTTCTGGCTGGCGCACAGCAGACCGCCAGCAACGCAACCCTGCAGGCGCAGCGCGTTGCCGTTCACCTGCATCTTGCCGACATAGGTCTTGCCATTGGACGGGCGGTACACCTGCCCGCCGTATGTGCCGTCGCCGTTCGCTGCCATGTTGATCACGATCTGGCGGCCAATGTTTTCAGACTGATAGGGTGCGCCGTCAGCCTTGTAGGTGTTGGTGATCGTGCCGCAGACGGCCGCGCCGCAGGGCGACATCGTGACATAGGCGAATGCGCCGTCGTCAACTTCGGTCTGCCAGACGCCGACTGCGGCGTCCTGTGCGGATGCCGCTGTGGCAAAGGTTGCGGCCACAAGAGCTGCGATAAGGTGTTTCATATTGGGTCTCCTCCCCGATTGAACTGCGCTACCTTGCAAGGCGCGCGCGATTCCACGCAAGACTGACGCCACGTCGGTTGCCTTTTCATTAAGATCGCCGCAAAACGCAGCGAACTGATGCGCCTTAAGGAGCCTGCCATGATCCTCTATCCCGCGATTGACCTGAAAGACGGCCAGGCCGTGCGCCTTGTGCATGGCGAAATGGATCAGGCCACGGTGTTCAACGACGATCCGGCTGCGCAGGCGCAGGAATTTGTCGATGCGGGCTGCCAGTGGCTGCACTTGGTCGACCTGAACGGTGCCTTTGCCGGCACCCCCGTCAACGCCGCCCCGGTCGAGGCGATCCTGAAACGCTGCAAGGTCCCTGCCCAGTTGGGCGGCGGGATTCGCGATATGGCGACGATTGAACGCTGGCTTGATCTGGGCCTTGCCCGCGTGATCCTTGGCACCGTCGCTGTCGAAAATCCGGATCTGGTGCGCCAAGCCGCCAAGGCGTTCCCCGGCCAAGTCGCCGTCGGCCTAGATGCCCGCAATGGCCGCGTCGCCACCCGCGGCTGGGCCGAGGAAACCGACGTCATGGTCACCGATCTTGCGAAATCCTTCGAGGACGCAGGCATTGCCGCGATCATCTACACCGACATCCTGCGCGATGGCGCGATGAAGGGTCCCAACATCGACGCCACAGCCGATTTGGCCCGCGCCGTCGATATCCCGGTTATCGCCTCTGGCGGCGTGTCGTCGCTGGCGGATTTAACCGCGCTGCGCGACACGGGCGTCATCTCTGGCGCGATCTCGGGCCGCGCGCTTTACGATGGGGCTATCGATCTGCGCGCGGCGATGAATTTGCTGGCTTAATTCGCGGCCTTTTCGGTCAACATATCCAGCGCGCCGGCCATTTTCGCGGCATATTCCGCATCTGCGGGGATGTTCAAACCGTCGAACATGTCCGGCACCGCCTCATAGGCAATCAGCGTCTGGCCGTCCTTCTCGTAGACTAGCACTTTGAGCGGCAGAACAAGCCCGGCCAGACCGTCGGCCTGCAGCGCGGGCGTGCCAAGCTGCGGGTTGCCAAAAATCAGCAGCTCCATCGGCATCAATTCCATATCGACGCTGGCCGCACCGGTGGCATGATCGACGCGGGCAAAAACGGTAGCGCCTGCGTCGGTCACAGCCGTCTCTAGCGCGTTCATTGCGTCATACACGGTGCGATCTGTCGTTTTGGTGATGACCTCGGAGGACGCCGGGGCGGCCAAAGCGGGCAAGGCCAGCGCGGCGGCGGCAAGTGTTGTGCGAATCATGGATAGGTCCTTTGTGATGTGACCATAGTCTAACCTTAAAATCCCGGTCAGGTTCCCCTTCCCCTGCCCGGCGCTGCGCGGTATCACGCCCATATGCTGAAAACCCGGATCATCCCCTGCCTTGATGTCGCCAACGGACGCGTTGTCAAAGGTGTGAATTTCGTCGGTCTGCGCGATGCGGGTGACCCCGTCGACGCGGCCATCGCCTATAACGCGGCTGGCGCGGACGAGCTTTGCTTTCTCGACATCATGGCCACCGAAGAAAATCGCGGCACCATGTTCGAACTTGCCACCCGCACAGCCGAGGCGTGCTTTATGCCGCTGACCATCGGCGGCGGCGTACGCACGCACCACGACGTGCGCGCCCTGCTGCTGGCGGGGGCGGACAAGGTCAGCTTTAACTCTGCCGCCGTCGCCAACCCCGATGTCGTGACAGAGGCCGCGCTGCGCTTTGGCAGCCAGTGCATCGTCGTCGCCATCGACGCCAAAACCGTGGCCCCCGGTCGGTGGGAAATCTTCACCCATGGCGGGCGCCGCGCGACAGGCATCGATGCTGTGGAATTTGCCCGCACCGTGGTGGAAAAAGGCGCAGGTGAAATCCTGCTGACCGCAATGGACAACGACGGCGTTAAGACCGGCTATAACATCCCCCTGACCCGCGCCGTCAGCGATGCGGTCAACGTCCCCGTCATCGCCTCTGGCGGGGCCGGCACGCTGGATCACCTTGTCGAAGGCGTCACCGAAGGCCACGCCAGCGCCGTGCTGGCCGCGTCGATCTTTCACTTCGGCACCTACACAATACCGCAGGCCAAACAGCATATGGCCGACGCGGGCATCCCCATGAGGCTGTCATGACCCTTGATGATCTGGCCGCAACGATTGCCGCTCGCAAAGGCGCTGACCCGGATACCAGCTGGACCGCAAAACTGCTGGCCAAAGGCCCCGCGAAATGCGCTGAAAAATTCGGTGAAGAATCAATCGAGGCCATCATCGAGGCCGTGCGCGGCGACAAAGCGGCGCTGACGTCAGAGGCGGCAGATACCCTCTATCACCTGCTCGTCATGCTGACCGCCTGCGACGTGCCCCTGTCCGACGTGATGGATGAACTCGCCCGCCGCCAAGGCACCTCCGGCATCGCTGAAAAAGCGGCCCGCCAGCCCTAAAAGCCGTCCCTTTCTTCTCGCCTCAAATATTCCGGGGTCCGGGGCTGGCCCGGGTCAACACTTCCGCCTGCGGCGCCCTAAAGTGGCCCCTTCTTCTGGTCATAAATACCTCGGAGGTCTGGAGGCAGAGCCTCCAGCTGGCCCGGCACGGGCCACCGCGTCAAATGACGCACCTTACAGCTTTGACGAAATCACGCCCGTATTGAATCCGCCCATCCGCAGCTCGCCGAAAAGCCGCTGATATTCGATCTTCGGGCAGCGGTCTTGCACCACCGTGACACCGCGCGCAGTTGCGACCGCCGCTGCCGCGTCATGATGCACCCCAAGCTGTAGCCAGATCACATCCAACTGCGGCCAGCGGGCCAGCGCCTCGTCCACGATACCGGGCACCGCGTCGGACCTGCGAAAAACATCGACCATATCCACGTCCCCCGGCACCTCGGCCAAGCTGCCGTAAACCCGCTCGCCCAGCAATTCCTGCCCTGCAAGTCCCGGATTGACCGGTACAATCGTAAAGCCCTTCAGCTTAAGATAGCGCGCTACGAAATAGCTGGGGCGGACCGGATTGGCGGACACCCCCAATATGGCGATCCGCTTGACGCGGGTCAGAATGGATTTCAGCTCTGCATCTATCATAGCGCCATCATCAGGGCAAAAAAACGCCCGGGTCAAGCCCGGGCGTAAAGGTGTGGAACGAGGGACAGTCAAAGGCGCGGATCGGTTCCAGTGATCCGCTCTGACCCCATACATGGGGGCAAAATCAGCCGCCCCAAGTCCCGCTCGCCAAAGTGTGAACTGCGGGCTTAGACGCCCTTGCTGGCATAAAGCGCCACAGCGGCCGCGTTGGACACGTTCAGCGAACCAAAACCGCCCGCCGCACCAATCCGCACCACGGCATCGCAGGTCTCCATGCTTTTTTCGCGCAGGCCGGGGCCTTCAGCGCCCATGACCAGCGCCACGGGGCGGTCATGCTTGCCAACAAGCGCCTCGCCAATCGTCTGCTCGGCCTCGCCGTCCAGACCCAGCACGATATAGCCCATGTCCTGCAATTGGGTCATCGCATCCGCCAAATTGCGCACCCGCAGATAAGGCTGCCGTTCCAGCGCGCCAGAGGCGGTCTTGGCCAGTGCGCCTGTCTCGGGCGCAGCATGGCGCTGCACGGCGACAACGGCGCGCGCGCCGAACACTTCGGCAGAGCGCAGAATCGCGCCGACGTTATGCGGATCGGTCACCCGGTCCAAAAGCACGATGCGTGGCGGCTGTGGGCCGTCACCCAGCGCGATATCCTGCAAGCTGCCCCAATCCAGCGGCTTAACCTCCATCGCGGCCCCTTGGTGGACGGACTGCGGGTCAATGGGGGCGGCGAATTTGCGCGGATCGCTGATCTCTGGCTCGATCCCCGCCTCGGCCACGGCGTCGGCCAACTTATCCAGCGCATTGCGCGTCACGACCAGACGCAGCTTTTCCCGCTTGGGGTTCAGCAACGCATCGCGCACAGCATGCAGGCCAAACAGCCAGATCGTCTCTGCTGAGGCCAGCCGCTTGGCCTGTTCTTTTTCGATCACCCACTTCGGCTTTTGCATCTTCACGCTCCTGACTGTTGGCCCCCCGATACAGGGAATCGCAGCGAGTGTGAAGCAACCGCACAAAGGTGCTTTTTTGCGGTTGACGGCCCCATGGGGCAAGGTTATCTCGACCGCAAGTGGGCGACAGGCCGCAAGGTGTGGCAGGAGACTGTAACTCTCTCGCGGAGACGCACGCCTGGTTCGATTCCAGGGTCGCCCACCATTTCACCGCGAGACAGTCTTGATCGAAGCATACGATTTTCCTATGGAAAATGATGCTTCGTTATTTCACGACATCAAACACATCGCTGCGCTGATCGATTTGTCGATCAACAGCTGGCATGCCCCTTTTGACAGAAAAAAAGGGCTGCATGACACAGCCCCTTGATCGTTACTCTGCCGGCGCATCCTGCGGCTTGTTGACGTTCAAGCCGCGCATCAACAGCCGGGACACCCTGCTGCGCCCGCCGTCGATCACTGAAAACAGCGACGGGATGAAAATGAGCGATAGCAGCGTCGACAGCAGCAAGCCGCCAATCACCGCAACCGCCATCGGAGAGCGGAATTCACCCCCAGCCCCAAAGGCGAGTGCTGATGGCACCATGCCTGCGGCCATCGCGATGGTGGTCATGACAATCGGCCGTGCTCGTTTGTGACCTGCATCCATCATGCCTTCGGTCCGGGTTGCCCCTGCCTTCATCGCCTCTAGCGCGAATTCGACCAGCATGATCGCGTTTTTGGTGACGATTCCCATCAGCATCAAGAAGCCGATGATCACCGACAGGCCAATCGCCGATCCGGTCAGATACAGCGCCAGAATCGCCCCGCCGATGGCCAAGGGGAGTGACATCAGGATGGTAAATGGCGTCACAAAGCTGCCGAACAGCAGCACCAGCACAACATAGACCAGCATCACGCCCGCCCCCATCGCCGTGCCGAAGGATGCAAAGACTTCGCCCTGCACCTCGGCGTCGCCGGTGGGCTGCACACGCACGCCAGTCGGCAGATCGAACCCCGCGGCGGGCAGCGCAAAGATGCTGCCTGTCGCCTGACCCAGCACCGCGCCGTCAGCGAGGTCGGCCTGCAGGGTGATCCGTGTTTCACGGTCATAGCGTTCGATAGACGACGGGCCATTGGCCAGCGTCACGTCCGCGACAACCGACAACGGCACGGGCGCGCCTGCCTGCGTGGGGATACGCTGGCTGGTCAGCAGTTCCAGATTGCGGCGGCTATCTTCGGCGATGCGCACAACGATGGGGATTTGACGCCCATCAATGCTGAACTTCGCCAGATTCGCATCCGTATCACCGATCGTCAGCACCCGAATGGTCGAGGCGAGGTCGGACGCGGTAATGCCCAGCTCTGCCGCGATTTGCGGACGCGGGGTGATGCGCAGTTCTGGCCGTTCCAGACTGGCGGCATTGGTGATGTTTTTGATGGTCGCGACGCCGGACATCTGGCTGGCCAAATCCTGCGCGGCCTGTGTGACCGTTTCCAAATCATCGCCCAGCACGGCGACGTTCACGGCCCTTTCACCATTTGCCGCCAGCATGTTGATTCGTGCATCGGGAATATCGGCAAGGCGGGCGACCAGATCGTCCTCGATATCGAACTGACTGCGTTCGCGCGTGTCTTTCGCCCCGAGTGTGACCGTCACATTGGCCTTGGCCACATTGCCACCCGCGCCGCCCTGTACCAGCACATTTTGCACTTCTGCGATGTCCTGGGCACGGCTCGCGATTTCGTTGGTGATCGTGCGGGTTTCGGCCAACGTCCCGCCCGGTGGCAGCTCTACACTGACTTGCAAACGGCCCTCGTCTGCCTCTGGGATAAACTCGGACGGCAGCAGGGTCGCGGAATAGATAGAGCCCGCGAAAATCCCAAGGCCAAGGATCATCGTGATCAGGCGATGATGCAGCGTCCACGTCAGCAGGCGCATATAGCCGCGCATGATAAAGCCGTCTTTTTCCGCGACGTGGTTCGGCGCATCCTTTAGGATATAGGCCGCCATCATCGGCGTGATCAGGCGCGCGACAAGCAGGGAAAACAGCACTGCAACCGCGACGGTCAGGCCGAACTGTTTGAAATACTGCCCCGCGATGCCAGACATAAAGCTGACGGGCGCAAAGACGGCGACGATGGTAAAGCTGATCGCGATGACGGTCAGGCCGATCTCTCCGGCGGCTTCTTCGGTCGCCTCATAGGCGGGTTTGCCCATGTGGATATGGCGGACGATATTCTCGATCTCGACAATCGCGTCGTCCACCAAAATGCCTGTCACCAGCGTGATCCCTAGCAATGACACGGTGTTGAGCGAGAAGCCCAGCATCTGCATGACAAAGAACGTCGGGATGATCGACAGCGGCAAGGCCACGGCGGTGATCAGGGTGGCGCGCCAGTTTTTCAGGAACAGGAACACCACGATGATCGCCAGCGCGGCACCCTCGTAAAGGGTTTCCATCGCCGAATGATAGTTGCCGGCAGTGTATTCGGTAGCATCGTCAATCAGCGTGATTTCAACGCCGGGATAGGCGGCGCGCACCTCGTCCAGACGTTCGATCACGCGCTCTGCCACGGACAGATCCGACGCACCCGTTGCACGGAACACGCCAAAGGCCACGACGGGCTGCCCGTCGAGGGTCGCAAAGCTGCGCGCCTCTGACGGGCCGTCGATGACTTCGCCCACGTCAGACAGGCGGATCGTACGGCCATCCGCCAGCGACAACGGCGTGGCGGCAAGTTGTTCAATGGTGTCCGCCCCGCCAAGGGCGCGGATGGAAAATTCCTGCCCGCCGATATCGCCGCGGCCACCGCCAAGGTCGATATTGGTCGCCGACAATTGACGGCTGATTGAAGCGGCAGAGATACCAAAGGCGAGCAATCGCTGGGGATCAAGCTCTACCTTGATCTCTCGGTCGGCGCCGCCAAGGCGGGTGATTTTACCAAGTCCGGTGACGCCCTGCAGTTCGCGGTTCAAGACCTCGTCCACGAAATAGGACAGGTCTTCGATGCTGCGGCTGGGGTCAGCGACGGCATAGGTCATGATCGCCTGCCCGGTCACATCCAGCCGCTGCACCAGCGGCTCTGATATGCTGTCGGGAAGTTCAGCCCGCACGCGCGTCACGGCGTCTTTGACGTCATTAAGCGCGCGGTCGCTGTCAGTCGACAGTTCGAATTCGACGGTGGTCACGCTGCTGCTGTCCGTCGCGACAGAGGTGATATGTTTGACGCCCGTGATCGCAGAAATGCTGTCTTCAATCGGTTTGGTGACCTGAGAAATCAGTTCTGACGGGGCGGCACCGGCCTGCCCGACGCTGACGTTGATGATTGGCACGTCGATATTGGGAAATTGCGTGACCGGCAGGCTGCGAAACGCGAACAGGCCGACGATGACCAAGACCAGAAAGGCGGCGATCGACGGTACTGGGTTCCGGATCGCCCAGGTGGACATATTCATTCGGAAACCTCTGCGCTGTTGGTTGCGGGCGGCGCATCTTCGGCCAGCGGGGCAACGGGCGTCACCTTATCCCCGGTCCGAAAGAACGCACCGGCGCGCAGCAGCACGCTGTCGCCCTCCACCAAGCCTTGCGTGATTTCGCGCAGACCGGCTGACACAACGCCAAGCGACACGCTGGTTTGTTCAACCGTGTTGTCGACGACCTTTTGCACGACACTGTCGCCGCCCGTTGTGGTGACAGCGGACACGGGCACGGTCAGCGCCAAACGCTGCGCCGTCTGGATGGCAGCGCTGGCAAAGATACCCGCACGCAGACCGGATTGATCGTCGACGGACACGCGCACAGTGCCAAGCCGGCTGACCGGGTCGACCTGCGGGCTGATGCGGCGCACGATACCGCTGCGCGGCGGCAGGCCTGCGACCTGCACGCTGGCGGCGTTGCCGACACTGATCTTAACCAAATCGGTTTCGACAATCTGAAACTCAGCCTCGATCACACCGTCGCGGATCATATCGAACATCGCAGTGCCAGCGGACGACAAATCCCCCAAACGCGCAGAGCGGTCTGCGATGATGCCGTCCACAGGTGCGGTCACCGTGGCCCAAGACAGATTGAGCGCCGCGATATCGCGGGCTGCCATCGCTTGCGCCATTTGCGCATTGCCTGCCGCAATTGCAGCCTGCGCTGTCTGAATAGTTGCATTCGCGCTGTCGGCGGTGGCCTGCGCCTGATCCAACGCGGACTGCGATACCGCGCCATCCCGGCGCAACTGCGTGTTGCGCTCCAATGCCGTTGTCGCCTGCTTGGCCGTCGCATTGGCCGAGGCAAGCTGCCCTTCGCCCTGCGCAATCGTCGCCTGCGCGGCGGCAAGGTTGGCATCGGCTTGCGCCAGTTGCGCGGTCAGGGTCTGATCGTTCAGCCGGGCCAAAATATCGCCCTGTTTGACTGTATCGCCAACATCGGCCAGCAACTCGACGATTTCCGTGCCGGACACGCGGGCCGAGACGACAACGTCTTCACGCGCCAGCAGATTGCCCGATGCGCTGACGATCTGCGTCACCTGCGTTTGCTGGACGGGTACGACAGTGACCGACGGCGGCGCGACGCTGGCCGCGGTATCCTGCGGGGCCGCGGCGGTGTCTTGCGCCATCGCGGGCAGGCCTGTCAGGCAAAGTGCCGCCACCATCGCAAGGCACGTCCCCGCTGGGCGCAGGGACAACAGCGGCAGTTGGACAGCGTTATTTTTCATCGCGAGAGGCCCTTTAATACGTCAAGGGCCAGTCAGCACTGCCATCGGCAATGCAAAGGATCGCGCCCAGATTGAATTTCTTGTGTCAATGATCTGACGGCAGCGCGGCGCTAAAGCAAGTGCGCAGAATATCACAGCCGCGCACGGGCGATGGATTTATGCGCAGAAGGCTATTGTTTAAGCGCGGCCATTCGCAACGACACCATCAGCCCCGGCGCGTGATCCGTTAGGGTCAACGTGGCATCGTGCAGGTCTGCAATCACCTCGACAAGGCTAAGCCCCAGACCGCTGCCCGGCGTGGCGCGGCTGCGGTCAAGACGGTAGAGGCGCTGCAAAACGCGGCTCCGCTCGTCTTGGGGAATACCGGGGCCTTTGTCGGCGACGGTCAGGATCACATCGCCGCCCTGCCGGTGCAGACCAATGGTGATCGGCGTGCCAGCGGGGGTGTGGCGCAGGGCGTTTTCGATCAGGTTAGCAAGGATCTGCCCCAGCAAATCCCGATCGCCCAACACCATTGCTTGCGGCGCGGTGACATCAAGGATCAAATCGCGGCCGTCTTCGGTCGCGGCGGGATCGTAAAGCTCTGCAAAGGTGGCGACCAAGGCTGTCAGATCGACAGGGGCAAAGCGCGACTTGGGCGTGCCTGCCTCGATCTGGGCGATCTGCAGTAAGGCGTGAAAGACGGACACGACGCCCGCGACCTCTGCCTGCGCAAGGTCGACAAGGGCCGCCGCGTCATCCGGCAGCGGCAGGCCGGACAGATCGTCCAGATGCACGGAAATGCGCTGGATCGGGGTTTTCAGATCATGGGCCACGTCCGACGACACCTGCCGCAGCGCATCCACTGAGGTTTCTTGCGCCGCCGCCATCCGGTCAATGCGCGTGCCGATGCGGCGAAAATCGTCGGACCATTGCGCCGTGGGCTGCACGCGGGCTGCCAAATCGCCGCTGGTCAGCTGGTCCAGCGTGCGCCCCAGCGCATTCACCTGCCGCGCAGACCGCCGCGCCATCACCAGCCCGGCCCCCAGCGCGATCACAAGCGTCGGTAGCAGGGACAGCAGCACAATGTTGCGGAACACCGTCCAAAGCTGGTCAATCTCGGCCCGGCTGCGCGCGATGCTGAGCTGGCCCCCATAAAGCCGCGTGGTCAGCGCCAGATATTCGCCGCCGATGCGCGTGCCTTCGCCGTCCAGCGTCGTCAGGAAATAACCGTCTTGATCCTGCGCCAGCACGCCGTTGCCATAGTGCCGCCCGCGCGGGGAAACATAGGACAACACAATGCGCGCAGGATCGCTGACCCGCGCCTCTGCCGCGACCAATGCGGCCAGCGCGGTGGCCGATGGCGCGGCGCGAAAGCCTGCAACGTCCTGTTGCAAGTCGCTGCGCATGGTGGCATCCAGCGATTTCCGGCTGGCGGTATAGCTGGCGGTTAGGCTGGCGATACTAATCAGCGCAAAGACAGCAACCAGCCCCAAGGCCAGCCGCACGGGGCTGGCACGCAGCAGCGCGATGAGGCGGTGCAAGAAGGTCTTCATCCCTCGATCCGGTAGCCAGAGCCGCGCACGGTTTTGATCAGGTCCACATCAAACGGCTTGTCCACTTTGGCTCGCAGGCGGCTGATGTGGGTTTCGACGACATTGGTTTGCGGATCGAATGAAATGCCCCAGACGTTTTCCAGCAACATGGTGCGGGTCTGGATGCGGCCCTTGCGGCGCAGCAGGTGTTCAAGGATCGCAAATTCACGCGGCAGCAGATCAATCTTTTGCCCCGCGCGGGTGACGTCACGGGTGACAAGGTCCATCACCAGATCGCCAGCGGTCAGCGTCACGTCCTGCGCCAGCGCACGCGGGCGGCGGCCAAGGGCGTTGATCCGGGCTGACAGTTCGCCAAAGGCAAAGGGTTTAACCAGATAATCGTCCGCCCCCGCGTTCAGCCCGCCAATGCGGTCATCTACTGATCCCATCGCAGTCAGCATCAGAACCGGCGTGCGGTTTCCCGCGCCGCGCAAGGATTTCACGAGCGTCAGGCCGTCGATTTCCGGCAGCATCCGGTCGATGATCATCACGTCATGCTCTGCGCTTGTGGCCTGCACCAAGCCGTCGCGGCCATTTTCCACCAGGTCGACCGTATGCCCCTCTTCGCGCAGACCGCGCGTGATGTATTGGCCAGTCGTCCGGTCGTCTTCGACCACGAGTATCTTCATCGTGTTTCCATGCGTCATGCCTGATCCTTTGACAGATGGGGCGTGCGCGCCCGCTTGGCAAGAAAAAGGCCCCGCGCGTCCCAAGGCAGGAACGGCGGGGCCAAGGCTCAGCTGGTGCATCAACCAGAGCCAAGGACAGCAGCCCGGTGCATCGGGCCGTGCCTATAGGGTCGCCTTAGGCGGCTTTTTTCGCCAGATCGCCGACGGTCACGTCAATCGACATCTCGCGCCCTTGGCGCCAGACCGTCGCGACGGTGTCGGTGCCGGGGGTCACGTCAGCCACAGCGCGGGTCAGATCGCCGATATCCGCGATGTCTTTGCCCGCGAAGGTCAGAATGATATCGCCGTTCTTCAGGCCAGATTTTGCGGCGGGGCTGTCTGCAGAGACGTCTTCAATCACGGCCCCTTTGGGACTGTCATAGCCCAGCACAGAGGCGATTTCCTCTGTCATTGGCTTAATCTGAACGCCCAGCCAGCCACGCGCGATGGTGCCGTCATCTTGCAGATCGGCGACGACTTTTTGCACCAGATCAGATGGCACGGCGAACCCGATGCCCACAGACCCGCCGCCGGGGCTGAAAATCATCGTGTTCACGCCGATAACTTCACCATCCGCGTTGAACAGCGGACCGCCAGAGTTGCCCTTGTTGATCGCGGCATCGGTCTGGATGTAGTCGTCATAGGGGCCAGAGTGGATGTCGCGGGACACGGCGGACACGATGCCAGAGGTCACGGTGCCGCCAAGGCCAAAGGGATTACCGATGGCCAGCGCTTCGTCACCCGGGCGCACGGTATTGCTGTCGCCCCAAGGCACGATTGGCAGGTCAGCGCCGGTGTCGATCTTGATCAGCGCGATATCGGTCAAGGGGTCCACGCCGATCACTTCGGCATCGTATTCCTTATCGTCGCTCAGCGTGACCTTGACCGTCTGGGCACCGTCAACAACGTGGTTGTTGGTGACGATATAGCCGTCCTTGGACACGATAAAACCGGACCCCAGCGCGTGCATCGGCTCTGCCTGGCCGCCTTGCGGAGTCTGGAACATGGGGCCAAAGCGGCGCTCTAGCTCTTCACGGGGAAAGCCGGGCGGCAAGGCGTCGGCCAGCGACTGCGCGTCCTGCGCCTTTTCCGTCACTTCGATAAAGACCACGGCGGGGGACAGGGTTTCGACCAGATCCCCATAGCCGCCAGCGGGAACAGCCAGCGCGGCGGTCGGGGCGAGAGTCATGGCGGTGGAGCCGGCCAAAGCGGCAAACATCGTCAGCGCGGCAGCAGAGCGGCGGATCGAGGGGGTCATGGGCAGCATCCTTTGGTTGCGTCTTGATGAACCTTAGATGCACCCCTGCCCTGACGATTGCCTGACGCGCGCTATACAGATTTGTAAGGTTTGGATTGGCAGTGCGTTGGGCATCTGCCCCGCTGCGGGCGGGCACTGATTTTGAGTATTTTTGGCAAGATGAATGCCAAAGGCGCTATTATGCGACGCCGGGGATTGCGACGCGGCGGGCGCTATCTTGGAAATGATGCATCGACATGGGCCAGACGGTGCCGGGCCAGCGGACTTCCATCTCGCGTAGCCTTGGGCGGTAGACGGTGGTGTAAAGCGTGCCGAAGCCTTGCGCGAAGGCGGTGGAGTAGAGCGGCGGTTTCAGGAAGGCGTCGATGAACACATCCTGCGGGTCGCGGTGCAGGGTCAGGCGGTGCAGCAAGAACCGTTCGCGTTCGACCGTGGCGGTAAAGCGGGCGTGGCTGACCCATTCGACCTGTTCTTGGTGGTTGGTCGCGACGGCGTTGCGGGTCAGCAGCGTCTTGCGGTCCGGGCCCATCATCGCCGTCAGATAGTTGCGGTGCTCGTCCAGCACCGTGACGTTGTAGGACATATGGGTCGGGATACGCATCAGCACCTCGCCCGCCTCTTCTGTGGTGGTGCAGGTTTGCAAGATATAGCGCAGGATCAGCGGCACGCCGAACCCCTGCCCCACGATGCGCCGACCACCAAAGGTCAGCGAGATCGCCAGTCCCGCGTCGTTGATCCCGTCGACAAGGCCCCAAAGCCCGTCGCTGATGCCCATGACGCGGCGGCCGTTCCAATTGGTGTTCAGGATCAGGCTGTCAAAGGCGTTCGGGTTGTAGTCGTAGTTGCGCACCAGCACAGGTTCTGTGCCGGGCCAGATCGCTTGACTGCACCCGCTCAAATAGGGTGGCGGGTTGTAAAAGGACAAGAAACGGGCGGCCATATCGCCGCCGCCAGCCAATTCGCACAGGGAATCGTAAAGTGGCACCAGCTCTGGCATGTTGGATGCCAAAGCGCGGTGGCATTCCAGATAAGTCGGGCGCGCGCTTTCGCCGTCCCGCAACCACCACTTGCGGTAGGCAGGCCAGTATTCGGCGAACAGCCCGGCCCACCGGGGACCGGGCTGTTCTTCTGATAGCGCGCGCCAGAGCATTTACATGATCTTGAAGGCAGGTTCTGCCAGCGCGGGCCCTGCGGAGGCGACGGGAAGCGGCTTGCCCGAGACGCACTTCTTAATGCCGTGGATCCACTTGGCGGCGCGGTCGTTCAACTGGAACGACTTCGTCATGGACCGTCCGCGCGTCACAAGGATGCCGATGTCGGCACCTTCATAGCGGTAATCGCCGGGCTGCAGGATGCGCAGAAAGAACGCCTCGTTTTCCGATTCCACCGCGCGGCGGTGATAGTCGAAGCGGTCATAAACAACGCGGCCGTCTTCCAGCATTTTGTAGATGCCAGTCTCAGGCGCCTCGGTGCAGATATCGACCGTATCAGCCGTGTGCTTGATCACCATCTGCGACCAGCTGTCGATCATGTCTGGGTTCGCCCAGCGGTTGTTCAGCTCGTCCACGTCCAGCTGGAACTTTTTGCGGCTGAATTCCAGCAGGTGGAACAGGAACAGCGGCGCGTCGGCATGCGCAAACGCGGCGTGGTTCGTCATGGACGAACAGCCGGTGATGCGTGGGTTCAATTCGCCCAGCCACAGATCGCCCGTCTTTTTGTCGATCAGGAAGTCGAGTTCGAAGTAGCCCCGATAGCCTTCTTTGCGCAGCTGTTCGCCGAACTTAAAGGTCATGTCGCGCGCTTGCTGACGCACCTTGGGCGGAAAGGCTGTGGCAAGAATTTCGTTACCACACCAGCCGCCGCGATACGGCGTCAGGTCTTTGAAACCGACAAGTTCCGTCATCAACGGGCCAACGATCGTGCCTTGGGACGTGGCGCAAGCCTCGATCGCAGAGCCACGGCAGTCGATCCGTTTCATGATCTTGATCTCGCCCTCGCCGACGATCTCATGCTCGTGGCGGCGGAAATCCTCTTCGGATTTGATAAAGAACGTGGTGTGCCCGCTATCGCCAAAGGCCGATTGCAGAACCAGATCGTGACCGATCCCGGCCTTTTCGGTGATCCGGCGCAGCTCTTCGTAGGATTTGACCTCTGCCAGCGTGTTCGGCACGGACGGGACGCCCGCCTTGTTGCCGATACGCACAGTTTCGATCTTGTTATCCAGCGATTGACGCAGCTTGGCCTTGGGGAACCAGACGTCGGCGCCCAGTTCCTTGGACAGGCGTTCGGTTTCCTCGTCGAACATCAGGAACACAAACTTGGGCTTGCCACCGCGGCGCTTAATGAAGTCGATGACCTCTTTGTGCTGCAGCAGATAGTTGTTGATGTCCTCGATGGACTGGAATTCTGCGTGGGGCTGTTCGGACGGGCAGAACACGTTGGGGTGCTTGCCACCGTAACAGTCGATGTAGCAGATATACTTGAAGTTTTTCACCCACTCATCAAGGCCGAGCAGGTTAAAGTTGGTCGCAGAGATAAAGTAGACGGGCTCTTCGTTGCGGTGAAAGAACCGGCGAATTTCGGAGATATTCTTGAGAACTGTCGTGGTCATGAATCGTCCTTTGTTATTCTGCGGCGGTTTTATTTGATGTTAGCTTCTTCGCTGCTGTCAGTCGTTTTTGCGGCGTTTGGGCTGCCAAGGCTTCGGGTGTGAAGACGCGCAGGCCAAGGTCGGCGCGGTAGCCGTGGATCTCGTTCACGTCCAAAGCGCGCATGAAGGCGAGGATTTCAGACGAAATCACCTGCCCCGGCACGAGGATCGGAAAGCCGGGTGGGTAAGGAATGATGAAACTGGCGCTGACGACCTCTTCGCCCGCGTCTAGGGCGTGCTGAAGCGATCCGTCTAGGTCCATGTAATCGCAGTTGTTTTCGTCGTAAGCCATGTAATAGGCCGTGCGAATATCGCCCTCTGACGTGACATTGTCGGCGCGAAAAGCATCGTGGAAGCGGCTGAAATCGGGCAGCGGCGGATACTTTTCCGTCAGGTTGGCGACGCGGCGCTCAAAGCCAAGACGCTCCATCTTTGACGCGTCATCCAGCAGGTCATCCAGCCCGCGGGCAATTTCGACCAGCACTTCGATCAGGTAAGCGACGCTGGACCGCGTGGTGCCGATGTTCGTCATGAACAGCACCGAATTGCGCGAGGTTTTGTTGATCTGGATGCCGTATTTATCCATCAAGATCTGCGTCTTAAAGGTATCGCCATCCCAGCCCGTGCCGCCAACGCCCAGCGTCACGCGAGTGGCATCAAGGACGAATTCGTCGTCCTCCCACGCCTCTAGCATGTCGATCCAACCGCGGTCGGGATCGTAATAGCTCTCGGTCCCGCTTTCGCGGTATTCGGACGGGATCATTTCCGCCAGGCTGAGCACCTTAAAGTATTTCTTAAGCAGCGGATGCGTAGATATGGCGCGGCGCATCGACATGGCCGCCTCTAGCTGGCGCTGCACAAATTCGAACCCTTCAAGTTCGACTTGGCGGCGGCCCACATCAAGGGAGGCGATGATTTGATAATTTGGCGATGTTGACGTATGCGTCATATAGGCTTCGTGGAAGGCCTGTTCGACCTCGCCTTTGAAGTCCTGATCGTTGACGTGGATCATTGATCCCTGCCGCAGCGATGTCAGCGTTTTATGCGTCGATTGCGTGGCATAGACGCGGATGCGTGCCGTTGGCGGGGCGATCAACCGGGTATTCAGGATGGTTTCGGTGTCGGCCCCTTTGAGCATTTCCTGCTGCGCGGCATAGGCCTCGGCGTGCTCTTCGGTCTTAAACCGCGCGCGCATTTTATTAGCGGTCCGCATCGCGGTACGCTTGCGATAAGTCGGGTTAAAACGGGCAAAGGCGAACCATGCCTCGTCCCACAGGAAAATCAGGTCGGGCTTGATGGCCAGACACTCTTCCATCACGCGGTCGACGTTATAGACGATGCCGTCAAAGGTGCAGTTCGTCAGCAGCAGCATCCGCACGCGGTCCAGCTTGCCAGCGGCCTTAAGGTCCAGCAGCTGCTGCTTCATCTCGCGCAGCGGCACAGCGCCATACATGGAATATTCGTTCAGCGGATAGCTATCGAGGTAGCAAACCTGCGCGCCCGCCAGCACCATGCCGTAATGATGCGACTTGTGGCAGTCGCGGTCGACCAGAACGATATCTCCTGGTCGAACAAGGGCTTGCACGACGATCTTATTACAGGTCGAGGTGCCGTTGGTCGCGAAAAACGTCTGCTTGGACCCAAACGCGCGGGACGCCAGTTCCTGCGCCTCTTTGATCGGGCCGTGCGGTTCCAGCAGGGAATCCAGCCCGCCCGATGTGGCAGAAGTTTCGGCGAGGAAGATATTCGGCCCGTAAAACGCGCCCATATCCTGAATCCAATGGCTGCGCGTAATCGACTTGCCGCGTGAAATCGGCATGGCGTGAAAGACGCCTGTCGGCTGCTTGGAATAGTTAACCAAAGCCGTAAAGAACGGCGTTTTATAGCGCGACTGCACACCGCGCAGGATGTTCAGGTGCAGTTCCATGAAGTCTTCTTGGTTATAGAAAACACGGCGGCAGATGCCGAGTTCGGTGCCGGCAATATCCTCGACCGACCGTTCCGTCACCAAATAGGCGTCCAGTTCTGGCCGCACGTCATCGATCAGGCGGCACAGGGCGGGGCCATAATCCTTGGTTTGCAGGTCGTTCAGCTTGTCGGTGCCAGCAACGCCTTCAAGAAAACGCGCCAGAATGGGGTGGTCGGACTTGGACCGCAGGGTCACGCCGGGGCGCACGACGATGGCTTGAATGTTGTGGTTAAACAGCACCGCGATCAGCGCATCCTCGACCGATGGGACAACCAAAGCCTCGTAAATAAACGGATCTTCGGCGCGGCGCATGGCGTGGACATTGGCCTTGAGCCAGTGTTCCTGCGCGTCGGACACCTCGTCCACGATCAGCACCTCGAAATAGGGCTTGGTCATGGCGCGCACTTCGGGGGACAGCAGCGCCTCGTCGTCGTGCTCTTCGCGGTCGTCGCTGTCGTGGTCCAGCGGAATGTGGCGGCGGCGGTATGCGCCGGTGGTCAGGGCGCGGGCGACGCGGTGGACGCTGTAGGACAGTTCGGTAAAGCTGTTATGCTCGAACTGGCGGCGCATGTGGTCGAACACCTGCATGCCGGGGAAAGCCCAATAGGCCTCGATCTCGGCCAAGCCATCGAACAGTTCAGAGGCTTGGCTGCGCAGCGTCGGGTCGATCTTTGCTGGTGCCTCGCGGGCCAGTTGCGCTGTGACTTCTCGCAATTCGCTCCAACGGTCGGCACGCAACTGGGTCGCAGAATAATAGTCGGTCACGGAATGCATTACGGTCGGTCCTCGGTATTGTTACGCGGGACGCCGATTGGGCGGACTGGTCCGGTGAAACCCGGGCCAGTCGCCAAGGTGGCGTTAGATAACGTCAGTGTGGGGGACGATTGGCGGGACTGCAACAGTGCCCGTCGGAGTTTTATATTCGATCTCCATCTCGGCCTCTCCTGGCACGTCGACCATCAGACCGGCGCGTGTGCCCTGATGTGGAATTGCCAATGGTCCCAAGGTATTAAGGAAGCTGTCTACGCCGCTGGTGCGATCATAGACAGAGAAATCGACGTCCCGGTCACGGAAGGATTTCAGGACTTGCCCCAGACCCTTCATGCCAGTTTCGCGCTGGCGGCGAACCATATCCAGATCGATTTCAATCGGGAACATGTCCTCTTGACCTTGGCTTTGGTGCAGCACCATGGACGTCGGATCGACGACGCACGACCGCCCGATGCCGCCCGATCCCAGACCGTTTACGTCGATGACGTAGCACTGGAATTGCGCCGCCGTGGCGCGCGCGATGGCCAGTTCGGCGTCGCGGTCGGTGGTTCCGGTCAGCACGGGGTGCAACAGCACCTCGACCCCTTGGGCGGTCAGCTGGCGGGTCGTTTCGGGGAACCACATGTCATAGCAAATCGACAGGCCAAACCGGCCCACATCCGGCACGTCAAAGACGCAAAATTCGGTGCCTGCGGCGATGCCAGCCTCGTAGGGGCGGAATGGGAACATCTTGGCGTAGCGTTTGACGATATTGCCGTCGGGGTCGATCACAAAGGATGTGTTCAGAATGCGCCCGTCCGCGTGGCGGATGAACATCGAGCCGGGGATCAGCCAGACCTTGTGCTTGCGCGCGGCTTCGCAAAACCGATCAAGGGTTTCGTTCTGCGGCTCTTGCGCGAACTTATCCAGCGGGCCGAATGGCGCGAGTTCCGAAAACAGCACCATTTGGGTCCAAGGAAAGCGTAGCATCAGCACATCAAGGCGCTGGATCATGCCATCCACGTTGGAATGAAGCGGGTTCACGTACATCTGAACACCGGCGATTGCGAAGGGAGTCATTTCTATTTCTTCCTGAGGGCCGGGAAAATCCGGGAGGCCGTATGTCTAACAGGTCGCGTACGAAAAAGGAACGGCGTCCCCTGCAAGGCAAATTTGGTGGCAAAAAATGGCGAACCGACAGGTCCGCCATTTCATTGTTTTTTAGCTATTTAGGCCTGCTGCTGCTCGGCCACGGCAGCGGTCAGGGCGGCCTCAAAGATCGCGAGACCTTCGTCTATCACCGCATCAGACGCCGTCAGCGGCACCATGATCCGCAGGGCGTTGCTATGCAGGCCGCAGGACAGAAGGATCAGGCCACGCTGCAAGGCGTGCGCCACAACGCGCTTTGTCAGGTCGGCATCGGGTGCAGCAGTCGAGAAGTCGGTCACGAATTCAACGGCAACCATGCCGCCAAGGCCGCGGATGTCCCACAGACGGAAGGGCGCGGCGCGGGCACCGATTTCGGCAAAGCGCGCCTTGAAGTGCTCGCCGATTTCGGTCGAGCGCTCTAGCAGGCCTTCCTCTTCGATGACGTCAATCGCGGCCAGCGCTGCGGCGCAGGCGACAGGGTTGCCGCCGTAGGTGCCGCCAAGCCCGCCGGGGATCATCGCGTCCATCACATCGGCGCGGCCAATGACGCCAGCGATCGGATAGCCGCCCGCCATGGATTTCGCGACGGTGATCAGGTCAGGCACGACGCCAGAGTGTTCAATCGCAAACCATTTGCCAGTCCGGCCAAAGCCCGCCTGAATCTCGTCCGCGATCAACATGATACCGTGCTTATCGCACAGGGCGCGCAAGGCTTGCATCATTTCGAACGGAACAGGGGTATAGCCCCCCTCGCCCAGCACAGGCTCGATAATGATCGCGGCGATGCGTTCTGGCTGCGCGTCGGTCAGCATCAGGTTGCTCAGCGCGGTCAGGGCGTCCTGCACCGAAATACCATCGCGGGCGTTCGGAAACGGTGCGCGGTAGATGTCAGACGGGAACGGGCCGACGTCTTTTTTGTAGGGGCTGATCTTGCCGGTCAGGCCCAGCGTCAGCAGGGTGCGGCCATGATAGCTGCCAGTGAAAGCGATGACGCCGGGGCGGCCCGTGGCGGCGCGGGCGATCTTGACCGCGTTCTCCACGGCTTCAGCGCCAGTTGTGACCAGCAGCGTCTTTTTCGGGTGATCGCCGGGGGCCAGCGCGTTCAGGCGTTCGGCCAGCGCAACATAGGGTTCATACTGCACGACCTGAAAAGAAGTGTGCGTATACAGGTCTTCTTGCGCCTTTGCGGCGGCAACAACGCGCGGGTGGCGGTGGCCGGTGTTCAGCACAGCAATACCGCCGACAAAGTCGATAAAGCGGTTACCCTCGACGTCCCACAGCTCTGCGTTTTCGGCGTAGCTGGCAAAGATCGGCGTGGCAGAGGCAACGCCGCGGGGCACGGCCTGCGTACGGCGGCGCAGAAGGGCGGCGTTCGACTGCTGTTCAATGGGCAGATCAGGCACGACAGTCAAGGGGGTGCGCGGTGCCTCGGCTGCAGCGGTCGCAGGTTTGATCTTGGTCTTAGATGTCTTGCTTTTCTGGGTCATGCGCGCGGTCCTTTGCGGGCCAAAGAGTGTATAATAAATCATTGCCTCGTGTTTAATATAATTGTCAAACGGAGTTTTCGTTCCATTTTGCGTCACCTTTTGTCGCGCAACGACCTTTCGTTGATTTCGCTTGAAACTTTGCCGCGCAACGCCCCTTAATATTTCCTGCACCCGGCACACGCACGGGCGGCAACCGAAAGGGAGACAGGCGTTGGACATCGGAGAGCGGCTGCGCAGCCTGCGCGAAGAACATGGGCTGTCACAGCGTGAACTGGCCACGCGGGCGGGGCTGACGAATGGTACCATCAGTCTGATTGAAAAGAACAAGACTTCGCCGTCTGTGGCGTCGCTCAAGTCTTTGTTGGATGCGATCCCGATCAGTATGGCGGACTTTTTTACGCCCCCTGCGGCGGCTGAGGACAAGCCAGCATACTTTTTTAAGGCGCATGAGTTTCACGAAATTGCGCCGCAAGACGCCGATCCGCGCCCCCATGTCTCGCTGCGCCAGTTGGGCCGTGCATCGGAACACGCGCTGCAATTGCTGCACGAATCCTATCCGCCCGGCGCGGACACGGGGCCAGAGTTTCTAAGCCATACCGGCGAAGAGGCTGGCATTGTCGTAAAGGGGCAAATCGAGGTCACAGTGAACGGCGAAGTGTCCGTGCTGGTGCCCGGCGACGGATATATCTTCGACAGCCGCCTGCCCCACCGATTTCGCAACGCCAGCGATCAGGTCTGCGAAGTCATCAGCGCCTGCACGCCGCCGACGTTTTAGGCGGTTCGTTCATTAATTGTCACAAAGCTTGATCTGCGGATCAAGCGCGGCGTAGCGGCGGGCGGTGATCTTGTGGATTTCGGTTGGTGGAATGAACTGCCATTCCGCCAGAAATTTACGCTTTGCCGCACCGCGCAGATAGCGCGCCATCTGTTGATTACCGATGGGGCCCTTGTTCACATTCGATCCATGAAAGCCGATCGTCGCGGCGGGTCCGACACAGGCGTTTGGCAAGGTCGTGAAAATCACACAGGCCGAGCGGCAAAAGCCACGCACCTCTACCCTGCCACCCCAAGCCAGCAAGTCGGCGCGATCCGCCTCGGCGCTGATCAACTGACCTCCGCCGTCGTTTACGATCATGTAGGGCTCTGCTGTCGGGGGCGGTCTGCGGTCGGTGCAGAGGCCCATCTGACAGGCAATCGCGAACCAAAGCATAGGGCGGCCTTTCCAAGCGGTATGACGCGATCATCGATGCTGCGCGGACTGCAAGCAAGGGGGATTGGACTGTATCGGCGGCTTGGCGCGTGGCAGATAGCAAAGCGCCGAAGGCATCGTGTGATGCCTTCGGCGGGAGTTTATTGAGCCAAGTGAAGGTGCGGCTGGCCCCCGTTAATTCGCTTGGTTCCAAGCGACGGTGTAGTGCGACAGGACCCCCGAAATCTCCTCGGTGGTGGCCGTGCCCGCGATATGGGCGACAAGGCCGAGCTTTTTGTCCTCGGTCACCGTTTCCACATGGGCGGCGACGCCTTCGTCCTTGAGCGCTTTGTCATAAACGCGGGCGATGGCCTTTTTGCGCAGATCCGGCTTGAAGATCTTGCCGACGGCGGTTTTTGGCAGCTCGTCCAAAATTTCCAGATACTTGGGGTGTGCGGCGCGTTCATGAATGTGCGCCTTGGCATACTCCAGCAGCTCTGCCTCGGTGATCTTGGCACCGTCGACGAGTTCGACATAAACGCATGGCAGCTCGCCTGCGTGGGCATCGGGCTGACCGATGGCGCCAGCAAAGGCGATGGCGTCATGGCCCGCCAGCGCTTCTTCGATCTCGGCGGGATCGATGTTGTGGCCGCCGCGAATGATCAGGTCCTTGGCGCGGCCTGTGATCCAGACGTAACCGTCTTCGTCGACGCGGCCCAGATCGCCAGTCCGCAGGAACTGCGCAGCGTGATCGTCGCCCGCATAGTAAAGGTTCTTGTTCTTGTCGGCCTCTGTGTAGGTATTTCCGTTGAAAATACCGGGCGAGGACACGCAGATTTCGCCAATCTGATCGGGCCCGCATTCGACATGGCTTTCGACGTCCATGATCTTGACGCGGGTATAGGGGAAGGGAATGCCGATCGAGCCGACCTTCTTTTCACCATGCGGCGGGTTGATCGACACAAGGCAAGTCGCCTCTGTCAGACCGTAGCCTTCGCAGATCGTGACGCCTGCGGCCTCTTCAAAGCGGCGATAGAGTTCGAGCGGCAACGGCGCAGAGCCGCAGAACACAAGTTTTAGCGAAGAGATATCGGCGTTGACCGGGCGCTGCATCAGGGCCGACATCGCAGTTGGCACGGTGATAACAAAGGTGACCTTGTAACGCTCGATCAGCTTCCAGAAGTTATCGAACACCCCTGCCCCGCGATACCCCTGCGGCGTCGGAAACACGACATGCGCGCCAGAGCCTAGCGAGGATCCCAGCGACACGATGGTCGCAAACACGTGGAAAAGCGGCAGCGGGCAAATCTGAACGTCGTGTTCGGTGAACAGCAGGCGCGCACCAAGAAAGTTGTTGTAGATGATACCGGAATACAGATGCTGCACGACCTTGGGCATGCCTGTCGTGCCGCCGGTGTGGAAATAGGCGGCGACGCGGTCGGTCGGGCTGTCGATGAATTGCAGCGATGTCGGCTGTTTTTTCACGGATTTGTCGAAATCCATGATCTTGGCTTTGTGGTTCGCCACGTTCTTGGGGCGGATCCACGGCACGATCAGCTTTTTTGCGCCGGTCAAATAGCGGAGCAAGTCAACCTCGATCACGTGGCCCACATTCGGCGCCAGCGCCACGGCGGCAGCCGCTTTTTGCGCGACGTCGGATTTAGGGAAGGATTTCATCGTGACCAACACTTTGGCCCCGGTTTCGCGCAGGATCGCGGCGATCTGTTCGGGTTCCAGCAGCGGGTTGATCGGGTTTACGATGCCCGCAATCTGCCCGCCAAGATAGGTCAGGACAGCTTCGGTGCAGTTCGGCAGCATAAAGGCGACGACGTCGCCTTCGCGGATGCCAAGGCTGCGAAACAGGTTCGCGCTCTGCACGGTGCGGTCCAGCAGTTGCGACCACGTCAGCGTCTCTGCTGGGTCTTTGGGGCCCGATTCCAGTTGGAACGTGACCGCAGGGCGATCTGGAAATTTCCCAGCCGTTTGCGTCAGTTGCGCGAACGTCGTGACGGGTACGTCACGATTGGCCCAGGGTGTTTCCGCTTCGATGGCTGCGGCGTCGGCCCGGCCTGCATATCCCATGATGTCCCTCCCAGAACGTCTTCGGCCGCTCAACGGCCTGTTATTACCTGCCAACACTGAACGGAAAAGGCGCAGCGTCGCAAGACTGACGCCACGATATTTCCTATTCTGCAGCGATACCGTCGGTAAATTGCAGGCGCGCCAGCTGCGCGTATAGCCCGCCTTCGGCGACCAATTCGTCGTGCGTGCCGGTGGCCACGATGCGTCCGCCGTCAAAAACGACGATGCGATTTGCCTTTTTCACGGTCGCAAGACGGTGCGCCACGATCAGTGTGGTGCGGCTTTTGGCCAGATCATCGACGGCAGCCTGTACCAGCCTTTCGCTTTGCGCATCCAGCGCGCTGGTCGCTTCGTCCAGCAGCAAGATTGGCGCGTCGCGCAGAATCGCGCGGGCGATGGCGATCCGCTGCTTTTGACCACCGGACAGCATCACGCCGCGCTCTCCGACATAGCTGTCGTAGCCGTCAGGCAGCGCCATCAGGAAGTCATGCGCGGCAGCCGCCTTTGCAGCATCCTCTACCTGTGCGTCGGTCGCATCGGGGCGGCCAAAGCGGATGTTTTCCCGCGCGGTATCGCCAAAGACGACCGGATCTTGCGGCACGAGCGCGATCATTTTGCGGAAATCAGCGCGTTTCATATCGCGCAGATCGACACCGTCCAGACGGATCGCGCCTTCGGTCGGGTCATAAAACCGCTGCAGAAGTTGGATAATCGTGGTCTTGCCTGCCCCGGACGGGCCAACCAGCGCAATCGTTTCGCCCGGCTGTACGGTCAGGTTCACATGATCAAGGGCCGCAACGCCCAGACGCGAAGGATAGCGGAAGGTCACATCGTCAAAGCTGATCTGCCCTTTGGCCACGTCGGGCACAGCGACGGGCGCAACCGGATCGCGCACGGCGTCGTCGGCATTCAGCAGTTCAACCAGACGTTCGGTTGCGCCAGCGGCGCGTTGCAATTCGCCCCAAACTTCGGTCAAGGCCCCGACGGCCCCGGCGACCATCACAGCATAGATCACGAATTGCACCAGTTCGCCGACGGTCATGGTGCCAGCGCGCACGTCATGGGCCCCGATCCACATCACGCCGACAACGCCAGCAAAGATCAGGAAAATCACGATGGCCGTCATCCAAGCGCGGACCGCGATGCGGGTGCGGGCGGCGTCAAAGCTTTTCTCGGTCACGGTCCAGAACTTTTTACGGCTCAGGTCCTCGTGGGTGAAGGCCTGCACGGTCTGCACGGACAAAAGCGCCTCTGACGCGTTGCCGGACGACTGGGCGATCCAGTCTTGGTTTTCACGGCTCAGCACGCGCAGGCGGCGGCCCAGCACCACGATTGGCACGATAACGGCAGGCACCAAGAGCAGCACCAGCGCAGTCAGTTTGAACGACGTGATCATCAGCAGAATCAGACCACCGATAAAAATCAAAAAGTTGCGCAGGGCGATGCTGACCGAACTGCCGATCACGGAAAGGATCAGCGTTGTGTCGGTGGTGATGCGCGACAGCACTTCGCCGGTCATGATATTTTCGAAAAACGCGGGCGACATCCCGATCATGCGGTCAAAGACAGCGGTGCGGATGTCGGCGACGACCCGTTCGCCAAGGCGCGTCACAAGGTAATAGCGCAGGGCCGTGCCCACAGCGAGCAGCGCCGCGATACCAAGGGCGGCAGCAAAGTAACGGTCCAGCAACTGGCCCGCTTGCACGTCGAAGTTATCCACCACCCGGCGCACCGCCAGCGGCAATATCAACGATACACAAGCCGTCAACGTTAGCGCACCCAGCGCCAACGCCATCAGGCGGCGATAGGGCGCAAGAAACGGCCAAAGCTGGCGCAGCGCGCCCATGTTTTTTGATTTGGCGCGTTCTGCGTCGGTGACTGGGGGCGCATCGGCCATATCATTCATCCTGCTTAAGCTGCATCGCACATAAAACTGTGACAGCCGGGGCACAAGCGAAAGGCGCGACTATACAAATGCCAAAGCGGCACACCATCGACTAATCAACATAAGGGGGGAGCATGGAGCGGGCGACGGGAATCGAACCCGTATCTTCAGTTTGGAAAACTGAGGTCTTAACCATTACACAACGCCCGCGCGCTTTGCAGGTTTGGGTATAGCCCTGCCCCGCGCGCAGGTGCAAGCCCATTTTCGTGCATCATTTCGCCTTAGTCGCGCCACTTTTTTGCAGCAAGACCTTCTTAACAATCGTGGTGATCCGACCGGAGGACGTGCCAATGCGCAAACTGCTAATGAATTCGTGCCTGACTATCTTCGCCCTGCTGGCCCCCCTAGCGGCGGCAGCTGGTGATTGCGGTAGTGTCACCAAGATCATGCGGATTGAACCTAAAGGCTATGTGCCGGACGTCCACTATATCTGCAGTGGTCAGTCCGTGGCGATCTATAACCAAACTGGCCAGTATGTGACGTTTTATTATAAGGACTCCTACGGTCGTACGACAAAGCAAAGCGACTTACGGTCCGGTTCTTGGATCTGGATTTCGTCAGCGACGTCGATCTACAGCTCCACCTACACGCAAAGCCGTAGCACAGTTTACCTTGCGGACGGCACGGTTCGAAGCGGATCTGCGCCCGATAGCTACTAACCGTAAATTAGCTTACTGGTGTGATCAAATCCGGGCCGCTGGCCCGGTTTGAATTCACCTGACGCGATACTTTCGTAAAACGTAGCACGTCATCTGGCGCGGGCCGCATCAAAACCGCCGCGCCGTGCCCTGCTTCCCCTAACCAAAGCGGCCAGTCAGCGGGCTTTAGGATCACCGGCAAACGGTCGTGAATAGGGGCCATCGCCGCATTGGCAGTGCAGGTCACAACAGCGCAGGACACAAGGGGCGCATCGCCCTTATCCCACGCCTGCCAAATTCCGGCCATTGCCATGGGCGCGCCGTCACTGCGGTCAATGAACCAAGGTTGCGGCACCTGCCCCGCCTCTCGTTTCCATTCATAAAAACCGCTGGCTATGATCAGACAGCGCCGCGCGCGGACAGCGGCGCGAAAGGCAGGCTTTTCAGCAATCGTTTCAGAGCGCGCATTGATCAGCAGCGGCCCTTTCGTGGGCGTGTCGTACCACTGCGGCACAAAACCCCATCGCATGGCGCGCAGCCGCCGGCTGCCCTGATCCGATGTGACGACATGCACCGGCACCGTCGGGCAGACGTTGTAATTGGGTGTATCGGGCAAATCATTTGCGGGCACAGCAGAAAAGACCTGCGCCATCGCGTCATGAGGTAGGGTAATTGCCATGCGTCCACACATCCCAAAGACATAAGGTGGATCGCGGCAGCTGACCAGATGCAGGCAAATGTGTGCGGCGGGCAGCGGCAAAAGCTTTTCGTACGAAAAGCTTTAAGCGGGGGGAAATCTTCGAGGACGATTTTTCGGGTATCAAGGTGCACCGCCCCGGAACACGTCCGGGGCGGCGCATTATCATCAGTTCATGTTGATGCGGCCATCGGTGTACGGCGTGTAGCTGCCGACCTCTGCGATGTAATCCGCCACGACGTCAGCCAGATCGGGGCCAAAGTCGTAGGCGTTATCGGCAGTCTTGAACATCGCATAGCCGTCGCCGCCGTTACGCACGAAGTTGTTGGACACAACGCCGTAGGTCGCAGCCGGATCAAGCGGCGCGTCGCCGACCATGACGTTGGACACGCGGCTGCCTGCCTCGTTCGCGGCGGTCACGTCAAAGGTGATGCCAGCGACTTGGGGGAAGCGGCCATCGCCTTCGCCAACCTTGCTGACGCCGTTTTCAAGCGCTTCTACCAGAACCGCGCCGGTGACTTCGAAGGTGGACAAGGTGTTCTGGAACGGCAGCACCGTCAGGACTTCGCCCTTAGTGACTTCGCCCGCATCGATGCTGGCGCGAATACCGCCAGAGTTCGAGATCGCGACCTGAATGCCTTGATCGGCCACGCGGGCCAGCATGGCGTCGGAAATCAAGTTACCGCCGGAACACTCCATCTCGCGGCACACATCGCGGTTGCCCTCGATCGCCTCGGCCGCGTCACCCACAACCTGAGAGCGGATCGCTTCTAGCGGTGCGGCCAGTTCAGCGATCCGGTCCACGGTCGGCTGGTCTTCGGCGACAGCGCCGTCCATGACCAGCGGCTGACCAGAGGCTTCGGTGATGACGCCAGCGTCGTCAAAGGTCACGTTCAGCTCGCCCAGATATTTGCCGTAGGCATAGGCCTGCACGATCGCGGTGTCGCCAACCATGGTGGGGTATTTGCCCTTGGCCCCCTCCATATCGCCCAGCAGTGTGTTGTCGTGGCCGCCGACGATTACATCAACGCCGGTGGTGTTTGCCGCGACGTCTTGGTCAACCACGTAGCCAGAGTGGGACAGCACGATGATCTTGTTCACGCCTTCCGCTGTCAGCTTGTCGACCTCGCCCTGCACCGCATCGGCCGGCTGGGTAAAGGTGACGTTCGGACCGGGGCTGGCGATTTCCGGTGTATTGACCGGGGTCAGGCCGATCAGGCCGATCTTTTCACCGCCACGTTCGATGATCGCGGACTTGGCGATCTTGCCGGACAACAGCGCCTCGCCCGAGACGTCGGCGTTCGACATCAGGATCGGGAAATCGACAGCATCGACAAAGGCACCCAGCACTTCGGGGCCGTCGTCGAATTCGTGGTTGCCCACGGTCATCGCGTCATAGCCCAGCTTGTTCATGAACTCGGCCGTCATCGTGCCTTTGTACTGCGTGTAAAACAGCGTGCCCTGAAACTGGTCGCCGCCATCCACCAGAATCGAATTGTTGGTCTTGGCACGCGCCTCTTCCAGTGCTGTCACCAGACGGGCAGAGCCGCCAAAGCAATCGCCAGCGGTGTTATCTTCAACAGCGCAGGGGCCGTCGTATTTGCTGATCGGCTCGAACCGGTCATGAAAGTCGTTGGTGTGCAGGATGGTCAGGCTGTAATCAGCGCTGGCAGCCCCGGCCAAAAGCGCAAGCGCGCAAGAGGTTCCCAGAATGCGAAAGTTCATGTCGTGTCCCTGTCATTTTTAATTTGATGGTCAAAGATTGGCCGCTGACTGCACTTGAGTCAAATGAAGGTCGCATGACAGGCTGCTCCTTGCCGTTGGGTCAGGCGGTGCATTTAGGCAAATGACCGCAAAACGGGCAGATTGGGGCAGCAGGCCACCTGCCAGCGCCGGCCTGCGCTTGCTTTTGCCCCTGCCCTGCGTCATTTAACGCCCATGCTGATCTATAAAATCTTTCGCGCCCCGGAATGGGACGCCCTGCGTGCGGACGGATCGACGGCGGGTGCGCCCGTGGATCTGGCCGATGGTTTCATTCACTTCTCGACCGCCGCCCAAGCGCGCGAGACTGCAGCGCGTCATTTCGCCGATGTCGCGGGCCTGTGGCTGATCGCGGTCGATGCGGACGCCCTTGGCACCGATCTGCGGTGGGAGCCGTCGCGCGGCGGCGATCTGTTCCCGCACCTGTATCGTCCCTTGCTGGATGATGACGTGCGCTGGGCCAAGCCGCTGCCGATCAAGGACGGTGTGCATCAATTTCCAGAACTGGACTAAGTGATGTTTCGCCACCTCGATGATCTGGCCCTAACGGTTCTGCAACAGTTCGATCCCGAACGTGCGCATGGGCTGGCCCTGACGGCGCTTAATATGGGTCTTGGCCCCAGCGGCGGGCCTGTCACCTCGCCGCGGTTGCGGACAACGGTTGCGGGCATCGCAATGCCGAACCCTGTCGGTCTAGCTGCGGGGTTCGACAAAAACGCCACCGCCCTTGGGCCGCTGTCGCGCTGCGGTTTCGGCTTTATCGAGGTGGGCGCCGCAACGCCCCGCCCGCAACCCGGCAACGCCAAACCGCGCCTGTTTCGCCTGACGCAAGACCAGGCGGCGATCAACCGGTTCGGGTTCAATAACGACGGAATGGAAGCGATTGCCGCGCGTCTAAAGGGCCACAAAGGCATCGTCGGGTTGAACCTTGGCGCGAACAAGGACTCGGGCGACCGCGCTGGCGATTTCGCGCAGGTGCTGGCCGCTTGCGGGGATCACATCGACTTTGCGACCGTGAATGTCTCTTCTCCTAACACGGAAAAACTCCGCGATTTGCAGGGCAAAGCGGCTTTGGCCGCCCTACTTGCCGGAGTCGTCGCGACGAATGATGCGCTGAAGCGGCCCGTGCCCGTATTCCTGAAAATCGCGCCAGACTTGTCGCTGGACGAGGTGGCAGAGGTCGCCGAAGTCGCCAATGCCTCTGGTATCGCGGGCATCATCGCCACCAATACGACGCTGGATCGCAACGATCTGCACGGCCCGCACAAGGCAGAGGCTGGCGGGTTGTCAGGCCAGCCTTTGTTTGAGAAATCGACGCGGGTGCTGGCGCATCTGGCCGGGTTGACCGCATTGCCGATCATCGGTGTCGGCGGCGTTGGGTCGGCGCAGCAGGCCTATGACAAAATTCGCGCAGGTGCCTGTGCGGTGCAGCTTTATACGGCGCTGGTCTATGGCGGCATCCGGTTGGCCGAAGACATTGCCAAGGGGCTGGACGCACTGCTGGAACGCGACGGTTTCGCAAATGTGGCCGACGCCGTCGGCACTGGGCGCGGCGACTGGACTTAACACCGCTACGGCGGCGTTTGCTCTGCTCCGACTTTTCGCCAAACGAACAACAATACCGCAGCTGGGCGCAAAGGCATAAAACCTTTGCGCCCAGCGCGTTAGGACTTACAGACCCTTTGCGCGATAGCTATCGGCAACCTTGCGGATCGACACCAGATACGCCGCTGTGCGCAGATCGGGCACGTCATCCCGGCTGTGCCACACGTCGCGCATCGCCTGATAGGCCGTCCGCATCGTGTCATCGAGGCCCGAACGCACCAGTTCCAGTTCGTCCGCGCCGCGCAGGTACTTTTCCTTAAAGTTCGGCGTCATCGACCAGCGATGCTCTAGCATCTCGTCCAGACGCTCCAGCTCTGCCACGATCAACTCGTGACGCGCCTCTTCTGCGCGGCGCTGCATGCGGCCAAAGCGGATGTGGGACAGGTTTTTGACCCATTCGAAATAGGACACCGTCACACCGCCCGCGTTGGCATACATGTCGGGGATGATCACGACACCCTTCTTGCGCAGCACCTCGTCGGCACCGGCGGTGGTGGGACCATTCGCAGCCTCGATTATCAGCGGGGCCTTGATGCGGTCAGCGTTGGTCATGTTGATGACCCCTTCCAACGCGGCGGGGATCAGGATGTCGCATTCGTGTTCTAGCAAAGCTGCGCCGTCGGCATCATGAGTGGCGTGCGGATAATTCGCCACGCCGCCATGGGTCGCGATCCACTTCTTTACATCCTCAACGTCCAGCCCGGCTTCGGCATAAAGCGAGCCGTCACGTTCGATGATGCCGGTCACAATAGCATTATCTTCCTCGCTTAGGAACTTCGCGGCGTGGTAGCCGACATTGCCAAGACCCTGCACGATGACGCGCTTGCCAGCCAGTTTGCCTGACAGGTTTGCCTTGGCGATATCTTCTGGGTGGCGAAAGAATTCACGCAAGGCATATTGCACGCCGCGGCCTGTCGCCTCTGTCCGGCCTTGAATACCGCCCGCATTAATCGGCTTGCCCGTCACGCAGGCAGAACCGTTAATATCCGTCGTATTCATCCGCTTATACTGGTCAGCGATCCACGCCATTTCACGCTCTCCCGTGCCCATATCAGGGGCGGGGACGTTTTGGGCAGGGTTGATCAGGTCGCGCTTTATCAGCTCATAGGCAAAGCGGCGGGTGATCTGTTCCAGCTCATGCTCGTCCCAGGCGCGCGGGTCGATGCACAATCCGCCCTTGGACCCGCCAAAGGGCGCATCCACCAGCGCGCATTTGTACGTCATCAGCGCGGCCAGCGCCTCCACCTCGTCTTGGTGCACGCTCAGGGCATAGCGGATGCCGCCTTTGACAGGCTCCATGTGTTCAGAGTGCACCGACCGGTAGCCCGTAAAGGTATGGATCGCGCCGCGCAGGCGGACACCGAACCGGACCACATAGGTCGCGTTGCAGATGCGGATTTTTTCCTCAAGCCCGGGGCTAAGGTCCATCAGTTTGACAGCACGATTGAACATGATGTCAACGCTTTCGCGAAAGCCGGGTTCTGCCGGAGGGGTCTGCTGGTCCATCATGCTATCCTTGTACTGCGCCGACATACGGCCACCCGCGTGAATACGGGGCTGATGAAAGCCTAGACCGATTCGTAGCCTTAACCCAACACAACACTTACTTTCACAACAGACAGTTAACGCAGCTTTGTTCGCAACCATGCTTACCGCCTGCCGCGCGCGTGATCGCGTTGCGCGTGTCAACACAATCGACATCATTGCCCGCGATTGTCGGCGCAAATCGGCGGTTTAGCCAGTTTGACGGCGCAGTTCTGCCGTAATTTCGCCACCCCTTCCGTGTTTATGTCGGGTTGGCGGAATGGGTTTTCAGACCTGCCATGCGCCAAACGGCACCTGAAGGGGAAGATACGATGCGACACACAGGCCAGTCCCATAGCCAGCGATCCAACCGTTTGCGCGGCTGGCTCTTGCACCTTGTACGGTCCGAGGACGGCAACCTTTTCCTCGTCTTTATGCCGATGCTGTTTATCATGATGGTATGGGGCGGCATTGCCGTCGACCTGATGCGCTTTGAATCCCGCCGCGCCACGTTGCAGGGCGTGACAGACCGCGCCACGCTGGCGGCGGCCAATCTGGACCAGTCGCAGGATCCGGCAAGCGTCGTGGCAGACTACTTTGCCAAGTCAGGCTTGGCAGACAGCATGGATGGCCCGCCAATTATTGAACAAGGCTTTAAACGGCGCGAGGTGTCGGTGAAGGGTCGTTATGAACTTGATACCTTCTTTATGCGCCACCTGAACAATATCCTTTACGCCAACAACAGTGAAAACGACTTTAAAACGCTGACAGCCATTGCGAATTCCACGGCTGTTCAGGGTGTCGGCGCTGTTGAAGTGTCCCTCGTGCTCGATCTGTCGGGCTCGATGTACTATTACATTAACGGCACAACCACACGCCGGATCGACAAGCTGCGCACCGCTGCGGTAAAGTTTGTCGAAACGTTGCTGGTGCCTGAATTCAAAGACCGGATTTCGGTCTCTCTCGTGCCGTATTCGGAACATGTGAATGTTGGGCCGAATGTGTTCAATCTTTTGAACGTTGATCAGACCCACAACTTTTCCCATTGCGTCGAATTACCAGCTTCGGCGTTTACAACGACGTCGTTCAGCGCAAGCGTGGGCTACGAGCAGACACAAAACATCCAGACCAACGCTAACGGGTTTGGTAGTGCGTCAAAAGCGGCATCGGGCTACACGCGTGACAGTTCCAATCCCGTCTTGGATCAACCCGTTTGCCCGAAAGAGACATTTGAGCGGATTATTCCGATCAGCCAGAATAGTTCCGAGATTACCACAGCGATTAGGCAATTCCAGCCGCGCGCAGGTACCTCAATCTTTTTGGGGCTGAAATGGGGGACAACGCTGCTTGATCCTACGTTTCAGACCACGGCAGCCAGACTGCCGAACGGTGTCATCGACGCTGCCTTTGCTGACCGCCCAGAGCCCTATGAAGCGAGTGACGCGGCTAGCGCCAAGGTTCGGTCACTGAAATACCTTGTGCTGATGACCGACGGCTATAATGATCGGTCCTATCGTATGCGCGATGATTACTACGATGATCCCAGCGAACGGTATTACTGGGCGCACCATAACCTTTCTTGGGCAATGCAGTCCTCAAACAGCGGCCCAAGGCTATCACAGTGCAATTATCTTAACTGTAGCGAATACTACACGGCATCGCAGGGCGCGGGATATATGCGAAGCATGTGCACAGCGGCCAAAGATAAAGGCATCATCATCTATACAATCTCTATGTCTGGTGATGACGCCGATGCCGACGCTGTGGCAGGCCGGACCGAGATGTTAAACTGTGCCAGCACGTCGAACCACTTTTTTGCGACATCCGGGCAAGAACTGGACGAAATCTTTGCCACCATTGCAAAGCAGATCACCGATCTGCGGTTGACCCAATGATGCGCCGTCATCCCAAAACCGCGGCCCCCACCGATTGCGGGGCACCAACATCGCGCCTTGGGCGACTTCTGCGCCGGTTCCGCCGGTCAGAGGCCGGATCATCGACAGTGGAATTCGTCATCTTGTTTCCAGCGATCTGGATGATGTTTGGCATGACAATCGAGGCGGGCATGTATTCCATGCAGCAAGTCATGCTGGAACGTGGACTAGACCTGACGGTACGCGAAGTGCGCCTGGGGATCATGGAAAACCCAACGCACGACAAACTGGTGGCCTCTACCTGTAGCAATGCGCTGATTATGGTAGATTGCGAATCCAGCTTGCGGCTTGAAATGATCACCAGCAGCCCGACCGCATTTGCGGCACCAGCGGGCGGGATCACCTGCATCAACAAAGAAGAGTCCCCTCCGGGCCCAATCGAGATCGTAAACGGCAAGAACAACGATTTGATGATGCTGCGTGTCTGCATGCAGATCAAACCTTTGCTGCCCTTTGCGGGCCTCGGGAAGGCGCTGATTCAAGACGGCAATGGCGGTTATTATTCGCTGACCGCGACCTCTGCCTATGTGATGGAGCCATTCCAATGGAGTTAAAGGCACGCCTGCGCGCAGCGCTTTACCGCCTCTGGCGGCAAGAAGACGGCACACTGACGATCGAATTTCTGATTTTGGCCCCGATCATGTTCTGGACGTTTCTGGCCACGCTTGCCTATTTCGACGCCTATCGCGCCGAGGCGATCAGCGAAAAGGCCGCCATAACGATCGCCGACGTGATGAGCCGCGAGACGAACGCCGTCAGCGACACTTATCTTGACGGGGTCTATGGGCTGCTAAAATTCCTGACCTACAGCGATGCCAACCCCGAAATGCGGGTCAGCGTTTTGCGCTATCACGACAAGGACAGCGAAACGAATGAAACGTCGGACGACCACTTTCACGTTGTCTGGTCAGAAACGCGCAATGGTGGCGGCTCGAGCGTTCAGAGCAGGCTAACAACGGATGACTCCAGAGCAATGACCGCAAATCTGCCGACGATGGGGAATGAGGATCGACTTATCCTCGTCGAGACATGGACGCATTATTCGTCCGCTTATAACCTTGGTTTGCGCAACGTCTGGGGCGGGAATTCGGGCGACGGGGAAATCAAAGACATCGTGATGCAGACTTATGTCTTCAACGCGCCGCGCTTTGGACAGACCTGCTTTAGCAATACGCCGGCTGATGTGGACAGTCGCAACTGTTAAGGCGGCAGGGAAACCAAAGTTACCCGACCGCGTCTTAGACCAATCTTGCCTGCCCAGCCGCTGGGCAGGCACCACACCGCGCTAGATCACGCCCGCGATATCAAGGGCGATCCGGTCAGCCAACGCCTTTGCCACGCCCGGCGACGTCAGCCCGCCAACGCCGACCCGGCTGCGAATGCGCCAGTATAGCCCGGGCTGCCAACCACGCGTTTGCGCCGTCTTCATCCGCAGCGTGAACCCGTTCGACGGCTTCAGCGCCATTGGATTGCGATCAACCGCTTCAATGTCGCCCCGCGCCGCAATCAAGCGGCCCGCCCCGTCGGTCAGCCCGTCTTGCGTCCAGTTCAAACTGTCACTGCGCCCCCGCCACATCGCATAGGCCAGCGCCAGCGCGGCCAAAGCGGCGGCGACCATCAGCGCCTGCGTGACAAGGCCTTGCGAAAACGCAGTGCGCAGCAGCAGCGCCGCCATCGCCAGCATCACGCCAATCCCCGTCGCCGTGCGAAACACTGTAGGGGCAAGGATGGGCGGCGGGATATCGGTCATACGGTCTGCTCCGGTCGGGGCCGCAGGACGTTGCGGCGCGTGGCTGTGATAGCGGCAAATGGGGGTGGCGTCATGGACCATCTTAGCGCTGCTCGCGTTGCGGCCTTACGCCAAGCGTGCGCCGACGGATTGGCAGACCAAGGTGCAATAATTCGCCTCAATCTCGGCCGCGGTCAGGCGGCCACCCGGGCGATACCAATTCGTGATGCCGGTCAGCAGCGCAATCAGGCCAAGCGTCGCGACGCGGCAGTCGGGAACGGTAAAGTCGCCGGATGCGACACCATCGTGCAAGATATCCTCTAGCCGGTCCTCGTAGGCGCGGCGCAGTTCGGCAATCTGGGCAAAGTTTTCGTCCGTCAGATTGCGCAGTTCCATATAGCTTAGGAACACCGTGTCCCGGCGCGGCAGGTGAAACCGGATGTGGAACCGCGTGAAGGCGTCCAGCCGGGCCAAAGGCGACCCCGTCAGCGCCGCCGCATCAAGCGCGTCAATCAGTTCGGTCATATTGCCGCGCAGCAGGTCGAACAAAAGCGACTGCTTGTCGGCGGTATAATTATAAAGCGCGCCAGCTTGTACGCCGACCTCTGCCGCGATTTGGCGCATGGAAACGGCCGCATAGCCATGCTGCGCGAACAGCCGCAGGGCGGCGTCCTGCACCTTTGGTCCGGTAATCCCGGCATGAGAGCCTTGCTTGCGCGCCATGACCCCAATTAACTGAACATCCGTTCAGATGAAAAGCGGTTTCCCCCGGGGGCGGTCCTGCTATGTTGCGTGCGTGTCCCAAAGGTAGCACCCATGCCCCCTGCCCGCCCATTGTTCCTATCCCTGATGCTGCTTGCCGGCTGCGCCGATGCGCCGTCGCTAGACGGACGCATTTCCGCAGCCGCGGCTGCCGCCCCTTATCCGCAATTGCAGCCCTTGGCCCCGCTGTTGGCGCAGGCCGCACTGCCCGGTCGGATCACCCCAGCATCGACCGTGCAGATGGATGGCAGCACCGCCGGACTGCGCGCCCGCGCCGCTGCCCTGCGCGGCCCCGTTGTCGATGCCGCCACACGCGCCCGGATGCAGCGCGCCATCGCACGGGCCGCGTTGCGGTAGCCACCGCTTTTCGCTAGTACCGCCACAACTTATCGCCGCAATATCGGAGCCGCCCCTATGTCAGACCCCCTTCGCCTTGGTATCGCGGGACTTGGCACCGTGGGTGTCGGCATCGTGCGGATCGTGCAAAAGCATGGCGATCTGCTGGCGGCCCGCGCTGGGCGGCCCATCGTCATCACCGCCGTATCGGCCCGGTCGCAAAAGGATCGCGGCGTCGATCTGTCCGGCTACGCCTGGGAAGACGACCCTGTCGCCCTTGCCGCACGCGACGACGTCGACGTTGTGATCGAAGTCATGGGCGGCCATGAAGGGCCTGCCAAACACACCACCGAAGCCGCCCTTGCCGCTGGCAAAGATGTGGTCAGCGCCAACAAAGCGCTGCTGGCGATCCACGGTCAAGCCTTGGCAGAAGCGGCAGAGGCCACGGGCCGCGTCATCCGCTTTGAAGCTGCCGTCGCGGGCGGCATTCCCGTCGTCAAATCCCTGATCGAAGGGCTGGCCGGCAACGAGATCACCCGCGTGCTGGGCGTGATGAACGGCAGCTGCAACTATATCCTGACCCGCATGGAAGACGCAGGTCTGACCTACGCCGAGGTCTTTGAGGAAGCCAACCAGCTTGGCTATCTTGAAGCCGACCCAGAGCTTGACGTGGGCGGCATCGACGCAGGGCACAAACTGGCCCTGCTGGCCGCGATTGCCTTTGGCACGCAGGTCGATTTCAGCGGTGTCGCGCTGGAAGGCATTGGCGCGGTCACGATCGAGGATATCCGCCAAGCCGCTGATATGGGGTACCGCATCAAACTGCTGGGCGTGGCGCAGATGACCGGTCGCGGTCTGGAACAGCGCATGTCGCCTTGCCTTGTGCCCGCCACCTCGCCTTTGGCGCAGCTGCAAGGCGGCACCAATATGGTCGTGCTGGAAGGCGATGCTGTCGGCCAAATCGTGCTACGCGGCGCAGGTGCGGGCGAAGGTCCAACCGCCAGCGCGATCATGGCCGACGTCATGGATCTGGCACGCGGCACCCGATATGCCACCTTTGGCCAACCTGCGCACACACTGCGCCGCGCGCGTGCGGCAACCGCCGCCATCCCGGCGCCGTATTACCTGCGCCTGCAGCTGCTGGATAAACCCGGCGCGCTGGCCAAGGTGGCCGCTGCGCTGGGCGACGCGGGTGTCAGCATCGACCGGATGCGCCAGTATGACCACCACGACACCGCGGCACCCGTGCTGATCGTGACGCATAAAACGACCCGCTCGGCCTTGGACGAAGCCTTAGCGCGCTTCACGCAAACCGGCGTCGTCACGATGGCCCCCGTCGCGATCCGAATCGAAGCGGTGTAAAAAAGGCTTCGAACGAAGACTTTTAGGGCCGGCCTAGAATTGCAGGGCCTGTTAGCGATCACATGCTTGTCATCTGGCCCGGTTAAACGCTAGGCCAAGGCAACATGCGAAGGAGCTATCATGTCCGCCAATCCCGATTTCAACGACCGCAGCCTGTCACTTGGCCTTGCGCGCGTGTCCGAAGCCGCCGCCATCGCCTGCGCCCCGCTGATCGGGCGCGGCGATGAAAAGGCCGCCGATCAGGCCGCCGTCGACGCCATGCGCACCCAGTTGAACAAGCTGGACATCGCAGGCGTCGTGGTGATTGGCGAAGGCGAGCGGGACGAAGCGCCCATGCTGTTCATCGGCGAAGAAGTCGGAACAGGAAACGGCCCGGGCGTCGATATCGCGCTTGATCCGCTAGAAGGCACAACGCTGACCGCCAAGGACATGCCGAACGCTTTGGCTGTGATCGCGATGGGCCCGCGTGGATCAATGCTGCATGCACCCGACGTCTATATGGACAAACTGGCCATTGGACCCGGTTTCGCGCCGGGTGTCGTGACGCTGGATATGAGCCCGTCGGAGCGCGTCAAAGCGCTGGCGGAAGCCAAAGGCTGTTCGATCCGCGATATCACGGTCTGCGTGTTAGAGCGTCCGCGCCACGAGGACATGATTGCCGAAATCCGCGCCACCGGTGCCGCGATCCGGCTGATCACGGACGGCGATGTCGCTGGTGTCATGCATTGCGCCGAGGCCGCACGCACAGGGATTGATATGTACATGGGCTCTGGCGGCGCGCCAGAAGGCGTGTTGGCCGCAGCCGCGCTGAAATGCATGGGCGGGCAAATCTTTGGCCGCCTGATGTTCCGCAACGACGATGAACGTCGCCGCGCCACGGCGGCTGGGATCACCGATTTCGACCGCATCTATACCCGCGACGATATGGTCACCAGCGATGTGATCTTTGCCGCGACCGGCGTGACAGACGGCAGCCTGCTGCCCGGGATCAAGCGCGAGCCGGGGTTCGTGACGGCGGAAACCATGCTGATGCGGTCCAAGACCGGCTCTGTGCGGCACATGCGCTATCGCAATCCGGTTGCATAAGGGGCATCTGTGTGGCCCATGCCTTTCGCAAAGGCAGATATGACCACAAGACACAGGTGACACGATGACAGATCAAGCGGCGTATTTGGGTGTTGGGGCTTCTCTGACCGGACGCCGCTGGATCGGCCCCACCGCAGAAGAAGACCGTCTGGCCGAGGCGATGGCGCAGGACACGGATTTGCCCCCGGCGCTGTGCCGCACCTTGGTCAAACGCGGCATCACCGCAGACGGCGCTGCCGCGTTTCTGGCCCCTACCCTGCGCGATCTGCTGCCCGACCCGCGTAGCCTGCGCGATATGGAAAAGGCGGCAACGCGGTTTTTAGCAGCTGTAAAAGCACGAGAGCGGATCGCCGTCTTTGCCGATTACGACGTGGACGGCGGATCATCTGCGGCCCTGCTGCTGGTCTGGCTGCGCGATATGGGCCTGCGCGCGACGCTTTATGTGCCCGACCGCATAGACGAAGGCTATGGCCCCAATGATGCCGCCATGGCGGGTCTGGCAAAAGATCACGATCTGATCGTCTGCGTGGACTGCGGCACTGTTTCGCATGGCCCGATCGCTGCCGCTGCGGCCGCCGATGTGATTGTGCTGGACCACCACTTGGGCGCCGAAACCCTGCCCCCAGCGCTGGCCGTGGTGAACCCGAACCGGCAGGACGAAAACGGCGATCTGGGGCATCTGTGCGCCGCTGGCGTTGTGTTCTTGATGCTGGTCGAGGCGAATCGCCAGCTGAAGGACGCAGGCCAGCGCGGGCCTGACCTGATGGCCATGCTTGATCTGGTCGCGCTGGCCACCGTGGCCGATGTGGCCCCGCTGATTGGCGTGAACCGTGCGCTGGTCCGCCAAGGCCTGACCGTTATGGCGCGGCGGCAGCGCGCCGGGCTGGTGGCGCTGGCCGACGTGGCGGGCATGGATCAGGCCCCGACGTCGTACCACCTTGGCTTTTTGCTGGGCCCGCGCGTGAACGCGGGTGGACGCATCGGTGCCGCCGATCTGGGCGCGCGCCTGCTGGCGACCGCTGATCCGCATGAGGCGGGCGCACTAGCCGAACGCCTCGATTTGCTGAACACCGAACGCCGAGAGATCGAGAACCGCGTCCGCGAAGCAGCGCTAGAACAGGCGACAGAGCGCGGCCTTGACGGCCCCCTTGTCTGGGCCGCTGGCGCAGGCTGGCACCCCGGCGTCGTCGGCATCGTCGCCGCCCGCCTAAAAGAAGCGACCAACCGCCCTGCTATCGTTATCGGACTAGAGGACGGCGTCGGCAAAGGCTCTGGCCGGTCGGTCAGCGGCATCGACCTTGGCGCGGTGATCCAGCGCGTCGCCGCCGAAGGGTTGCTGTTGAAAGGCGGCGGTCACAAAATGGCCGCTGGCCTGACCGTGGCAGAGGACATGTTGCCCGCTGCGATGGACCGGATCGCCGTCCTTTTGGACAAACAAGGTGCGGGCGCCCTTGGGCCGTCAGATTTGCGAATCGATGCATTGCTGATGCCCGGTGCGGCCACGGTCGAACTGATCGAAAAAATCGCGGCAGCTGGTCCCTTTGGTGCCGGTGCCCCCGCCCCGCGATTCGCGTTTCCCGATTGCCAGATTCTTTTCGCAAAACAGGTCGGCACAGGGCACCTGAAGGTGACTTTTGGCGACGGCATGGGCGCACGCATCGACGCAATCGCCTTTGGTGCGATGGACGGACCGCTTGGCGCACGGTTGACGCAGCACGGCGGCGCGCGTTTTCACCTTGTTGGCCGGCTAGAGGTCAACACATGGCAAGGTCGGCAAAGCCCGCAGTTGCGATTAGAGGACGCAGCACCCGCTTAAGATGCGAAAAACGGGGGTCGGCAACTTTTTTCGAAATCTACGCGAAAATGTTCTTGCACCCCCCCAGCGCATTACTTAGAAGCCCCCTTACCAACAGTGGCCCGTTCGTCTATCGGTTAGGACGTCAGGTTTTCAACCTGAAAAGAGGGGTTCGACTCCCCTACGGGCTGCCACGGTAACTTCCTGAAAATGTTGATAGAAACATCCCCTCCGGGGTCATGTGACTAACGCGCGCTGCAGCGTTTGCGGCGCTTTTTCAGGTCAATACGCCTCTCCGAAAATCGCACGCCAGTTGCCAACAAATATGCGGCGCCGCGCTTGATCCATTGCGACCAAAAGGGTGGGTGCGATGGGGATCGTGCGCTGGATGCTGTCTTGCAGGACGGTTTGGTCGGGTTCGGCCGATTGCACCAAACGGTTGCGGCGCAAGATCGTTTGCCCTGCCGGGGACAGGATGAAATCCAGCAGCAGCGCGGCACCTTCGGGATGCGGCGCGGATTTGGGAATCATGTAAGCGCGGGACAGCACCAGCGTATAGTCCTGCGGATAGATCACCCCGACCCGCCCGTTCGCCATCACGTCCAGATAGGACCCCAGCACGTTGTAAGCGATCAGAAACTTGCCGCTTTCGACCGATGAGATAATCTCGGCCGAGCAGCAGGTGGCAACGGCATCAACGCGGGCGAAACCTTCGAGCAGGCCGCCAAAGGTCGTGGCTTGCTGGCTGTCCATAAAGGCGAACAGATAGCCAAGGCCCGATGCCTCGATATCATAGGTCGCGATCTTGCCCCGGTAGGATTCGGGTTTGCGGCGCAGCAGATCCAGCAGGTCGAAGCGGGTGCGCGGCACGTCCACGTCTGGCACCAGATCCTTGTTGTAGATCGTGACGGCCGCCTCTGCGGTGATGCCCCAAACCTCGTTGCGCCAGCGGCGCGCGTCCGGCAGCGCAAGGGTCCGGCCAGAGGTATAGGGCCGCGCGCAGGCCCGGTTCACCAGATCGACAATCTGATGCACCCCGGACGAGATGACTGCATCGGGCTGTGCGTCCCCGCTCCCATCGCAGGCCCGCAGCGCGGCGGCATAAAGCGCGTTAGAGCCCCATTGTTCGTAGGTGAGAGCAATGCCCGGATGAGCCGTAACAAAGGCGTCCAGCAGCGGGGCAAAGATTTCTGTATCGGTCGTGGAACGGACGACGAGCGGTGTGGTCACAGCCGCGCCGGGGGCGGCGTAGGTGCTGACGGCCTCTTGCGCGTGGGCGGCTGAGGATAGCAGCAGGCTGAGTGCGATGGCGCGGATCATGGCGTGTCCTGCTGTTTGAGCGGCAAGGTCAGGCTAACGCGAAAGCCGCCGGGCACATTTGCCATGATCATTTGCCCGTCAAAGGCGCGGGCGACGGCAGCGACGATGGACAGGCCCAGCCCTGCGCTATTGCCTTTGGATGCGGCGGTGCGTTCGAACCGCTGGCCAAGGGCCGCGCGCACGGCGTCAGGCGGGCCCGGGCCAGTGTCCTGCACCCAGATTGCGGCGCTATCGCCATCCACTGACACGCCCACAATGACAGGCGCGGTGCCATGGCGCAGGGCATTGCCCAGCATGTTACGCACCGCTTCGGTCAGGGAAATCTCGTCCGCGAGGGCCATCACAGCGTCTTCGCCAATTTGCAGTTGCACGTCTTTACCGGGGGCCAGCAGTTCGTGATCGCGGCTGTCCAGCACGGTCAGGGCAATGTCGCGCAGGTCAATCGGCGTTGGCGCAGCGTTATCGATGCGGTGGATCACCAGCGCCCGCGACAGCATCTGATCCAGCAGCGTGCCAAGCGATCTTGTCCGCAGCACCAACCGGTCCAGCCGCTGCGGGCGCTGCGCCTCGTCTTCAAGCGCAAGTTCGGCCTGCGCACGGATTGCGGCGACAGGGGTGCGCAGCTGGTGCGCGGTGTCGGAAATCAGGTTCTTCATCGCGCCGACTTGGCGATCAAGGCGGCCCATAAAGCGGTTCATCGCGCCAACCATGATTGTCACCTCTGCCGGGCCGCCGGCCTGCATGGGTGTCAGGTCATAGGGGTCGCGGTGCATCAGATCGCGGGTCAGGACAGCAAGCGGGCGCATCGCCGATCGGATCACGACAAAGGCGCTGACGATCAAGGCGATGCCGCCCAGTGCGGTCAGCAGCAAAGCGCGGCGGGTCAGGTCCAGCGCCATGGCGCGGCGCGCCTGCATGGTCTGGCCGACGGTGACGAACACCCGCCCGGAATAGGCACGTTCAGAAAATAGGCGCGACACGGTGACGAATCGCGCCGCGTCACCCTGCATGGTACCATCGCGGTACCGGGTCTGGGCGGGATTGCCGCTGCGTTCTGGCAAATCCTGACCATCGTAGCCCGTCAACAATGCACCGTCAGGGCCGTAGATCGCATAAAAAATCCGGTCATCCGGGGCGAGTGACAGCAGGCCAAAGGCCGAAACGGGCAGGTCAATCACTGGCGCGCCGTCGCTGATCGAGATTGATTCCGCGATATCCTGCGCCGCGCCCACCAGCAGCGGGTCAAACGCCTGCCGCGCGGCGCTGCGGCCATAAGCAAAGGACGCCAGCGCCACCACGACCCCGCCAAGCGCCAGCAGCGACAGCACGCCCACCATGACGCGGCTGACCAGCGTCCAACGGTGGTGCGGCGATCCACTAGGCATCAAGGCAAATCCGGTAGCCAATGCCGCGCTGCGTTTCAATCTTCACCGCCGACGTCCCGATCCGTTTGCGCAGGCGCGCAATATAAAGCTCGATCGCGTTCAGGCCGACGTCGGCATCGTCAAAAGCGAACAGCCCCTCGTACAGGCGCTGCTTGCTGATCGCTTGGCCTTGGTGGCGCAGTAGCAGGCCCAGCAGGGCAGCTTCGCGGCGCGTCAGGTCCATGGCGGCCCCGTCCAGCGTGGCGGTCTGGGTCGCGGGGGAAAAGGCCAGCGGGCCAAGCGTCAGCGCATCGGTTTTCTGGTCCGCATCGCGCCGCATCAAGGCGCGCAGGCGGGCGTCGAGTTCGCGCTGATCGAAAGGTTTCACCAGATAATCGTCCGCACCAAGGTTCAGCGCCGACACCCGGTCATCGACGGAAAACAGCGCCGTCAGCATCAGGACCGGCGTACGGTCGCCCCTTGCGCGCAGGTCTTTAAGCAGGTCCGTGCCATGGCGATCCGGCAGGTTAATATCCAGCACCATGGCGTCATAGCGCTGAACGCGCAGGAAATCCTCGGCATCTGCCACGCTGCCGGCAACATCGCAGGCCATGCCAGATTTCCCCAGCCGCGTCGCAATCGCGTCGGCGACATCGGCGGCATCTTCGACGATTAAAACGCGCATAGTCCCCCCCGCGGTGCCTAGCTGCCGCCCCATGACAGGTTGGCGACAGCTTTAGCGCCTAACCTCTTATCAGCCAAACGCGAGGAGACCGCAATTCTTGCGGTGCGTTGGCTCAGGCTTCCGGGCGGCCATAAGCCCCGGCAAAACGAATCTGGAGGGATTTCCACATGACTATTAAGGCAACACGCCTGACCATCGCCGCAGTTCTGCTGGGCGCATCGACCATCGCCGCATCGGCGCAGGGCTTTACCCCCGAAAGCCCAGAGTGCATCGCACCCGCCAACCCCGGCGGCGGCTGGGACTTTACCTGCCGTCAGGTCGGCAAGCTGATGCAGGACGAAGGTCTGATCGAGAAGACCATGCAGGTCGTGAACCTGGCTGGCGGCGGCGGCGGTGTCGCTTACGCCGAAGTCGTGAACAAGCGTGCCGACAGCAACGACCTGATCGTCGCGGCATCATCCGCCACGACCACCCGTCTGGCGCAGGGTGCATACCCCGGCAACACAATGGACCAGGTCCGTTGGTTGGCATCGGTTGGCGCTGATTACGGCATTATCGCCGTATCCGCCGATTCAGAGCTCGCCGACCTGCCCGCCCTGCTGGAGCAGATGAAGACCGATCCGACTTCAATCTCCATCGCTGGCGGCTCTGCTGTGGGCGGCTGGGATCACCTGAAGGTGCTGATCGCGGCCAACGCTTATGGCATCGATGACGTGCGTTCGGTCAAGTACATCGCCTTTGACGGCGGCGGCGAGGCTGTGACCCAGCTGCTGGCCGGTTCCGTGCAGGCGTTCACTGGCGACGCATCCGAAGCCAAGGGCTTTGTTGAAAGCGGTGACATCCGCGTGCTGGCCGTGCTGGCACCAGAGCGTCTGGAAGGTGACTTTGCCGTTTTCCCAACAGCAAAAGAGCAAGGCGTTGACGCGATCGGTGCCAACTGGCGCGGCTTCTACGCCCCCGGCGGCATGAGCGATGAAGCCTATGACGCTTGGGTGTCCAAGATCGCTGACCTTTATGCCTCTGACGCTTGGAAAGACGTCATGGCGAACAACGGTCTGGCCCCGCTGGACCTGCAGGGCGCAGAGTTCGAAGCCTTCGTGGCTGACGACGTTGCGCGCATCAATGCGATTTCCAAAGAAATCGGCATCATCCAGTAAACGGCGCGTTTGCCGTTGAACATCAGGGGCGCTGCAAAAAATTTGCGGCGCCCCAACCGTTCCCCCCTTCCCCACATACCTGTCAAAGGATCCCACCATGACCGATCGCATTTTTGGCGTCGTCGGGCTGCTTCTGGCGATTGGCTTTGCGCTAGCCGCATTGACGATCAATGAAAGCTTCTTGTCTGATGCCGTCGGCCCCAAGGCCTTTCCGCTGATCATCGCCACCATCCTTGGCCTTAGCTCTGCCGTGATCGCACTGCGCCCCGACGAATCGCCCCAGTGGCCCGCCCTTGGCCGCCTGGTCGAGATTTTCGCCGCCGCCGTCGTCATGGTGCTTTATGCCCAGCTGCTGCCAGAGGTTGGCTTCATCATCGCGACCTTCTTTGCCTCGGCTTACCTGACATGGCGTCTGGGGTCCGGGCTGGTTGGCTCGCTGTTGACCGGCGTTGGCACATCGCTCGGCATCTATGTCGTCTTTCACCTCGTGCTGGGCCTGTCGCTCGCACGCGGTCCACTTGGTTTCTAAGGACGCATCACCATGGATACCCTTACTTCCCTCGTCGATGGCTTTGCCATTGCGCTGACATGGCAGAATATTCTGCTGGCCCTGCTGGGCTGCTTTTTGGGCACGATCATGGGCGCCTTGCCCGGTCTTGGCCCATCGAACGGCGTGGCGATCCTGATCCCGCTGGCGTTTACCCTGGGCCTTGGGCCGACGGCCTCGCTGATCCTGCTGACTTCGGTCTATTACGGGGCCATGTATGGCGGGCGGATCTCCTCGATCCTGCTGAACATTCCGGGCGACGAGCCTGCAATGATGACCTGTCTTGACGGCTACCCCATGGCGCAAAAGGGCATGGCCGGTCAGGCGCTGTCGCTATCGGGTCTGGCGTCCTTTGTCGGCGCGTTCTTTGCCACGTGGGGCCTGATCTTTTTGGCACCCCAACTGGTCAAGATCGCGCTGCTGTTTGGCCCCGCCGAATACTTCGCCCTCTTCGCGCTCGCCTTCATGACGCTGGGCGGCGTGTCGTCCACGAACCAAGCTAAATCGGCCTTTGCGGCCGCCCTTGGCCTTGGCCTTGCGATGATCGGTGTGGACACCCAAACCGGCGTGCCACGCTTTACCTTTGGCGAAGTCCACCTTTACGACGGCCTTGATTTTCTTGTCGCCATCGTCGGCCTGTTCGCCCTGTCAGAGGTGTTCATCTTTCTTGAAAATCGCCACGGCGAAGCCAGCGCCGATGCCGCCAAGATCAAGATTGGCCGCCTGACGCCGCCGATGTCGATGATCAAGCAGACGACCCCAACAATGATCCGGTCCACCATCCTTGGCTTCCTTGCGGGCGTCTTGCCGGGAGCGGGTGCATCGCTAGGGTCATTCATCGCCTATACGTTTGAAAAGAAGCTGGTCGATCCCGAAGGCAAAACCTTTGGCAAAGGCGATCCACGCGGTGTCGCAGCGCCAGAGGCCGGCAATAACGCGGCCGCTGGCGGTGCGCTGGTGCCCATGTTGGCGCTGGGTGTGCCGGGATCAGGCACAACAGCCGTGCTGCTGGCGGTGCTGCTGTCGCTTAACATCACCCCCGGCCCGCTGCTGTTCAGCCAGAACCCCGACGTCGTCTGGGGCCTGATCGCCGCGCTGTTCATCGCGAACTTTATGCTGCTGGCGATGAACATCCCGATGGTTGGCATCTTTACCCGCGTGCTGATGGTGCCACCGCGCATCCTGATGCCCGTGGTCGCGATGGTGTCCTTTGTCGGGATCTACGGTATCTCTGGCTCGTCCTTTGACCTGCTGGTCATGGTCGGCTTTGGCCTGATGGGCTGGGTGCTGCGCAAACTGGACGTGCCGCTGGTGCCCATCATCCTTGGCACCCTTTTGGGCAACGCGATGGAGAACAACCTGCGCCGCGCGATTACCATCGACAACGGCAACTGGTTCACGCTGATCGACAGCCCGCTGGCCATTGGCCTGTGGACCATCGCCATCATCGGCTTTGTCATCCCGCTGATCGTCGGTCGCCGGGTTAAGGCGCAGATGCATGCGCGCCGTGACGAAGAAGGGTCGCTGTCCGACTAAAGCACCGGACGGCGCAAAAGACAGGGGCGGCGCGCCATATGGCACGCCGCCCCTTTTTGTTTCTCAATGACATTGCCGATTACGGGCGCGGTGGCCGGGCGTTCACCGATAGATCACAGACCGCGTCCGGGTCTTCAGACGCGCATCCTGCCTGCGTCTTCAGGCAGGACAGGATCGCGTTCCCGCCCGCCTCGCCTGCGTGGTAATGATAGCTCACGCCCTCGACCTCGTGGCCGTTGCACGCGTCCAGATCGTCCGGGGTCGCACCGTTGGCAAGGGCATGGGTACGGCGCGATGGTGTGCGCCGACAGAATAGCGTCCACTGGCGCAGGCCCATCCAAACCCACATGAATATAAACTACGCCAGAGCCAGAGACATTCCGCAGGTCAAAGAGGATCATTCTTGCCAAAATGGCCGTCGGTGATGAGGCGGACGAGAACCATTGCTGCCACAACTACCCCAGTGCAACCCAAACGCACCGCACAGTTACGAATGCACCAAAACGCGCGGCCATAAGGCGATCAGCACGATCTGTCTGTAAGTAAGTGTAACGCACTAAAGCGTTATAAATGGTGCCCAGGGGCTGCATCTAATCCCTACATCTTGATGCACCACCGCGACCGCAAACCCCTATTTTTCAATGCTTTTCACATCAACCACTGTATCAAGCCACTTCACAATGCCCCATAGCATACCATATGTTGAGGGGGATACAGAGGGGGATTGAAAATGGCGCGCGAGACAAACCGTCTAAGTGCATCCGGCGCGAAAGCGGCATCCGCTGGCAAACATGCGGACGGCGCGGGCCTGTGGCTGCACAAGCGCGATGACGGCGGGGCGCAGTGGGTGCTGCGCGTCACGGCGCACGGACGGCGGCGCGAGATGGGCTTGGGGGCATTCCCCGCTGTATCGCTCAAGGCAGCGAGAGAGGCAGCGGACGCCGCGCGGGCCGTGGTGCGGCAAGGGCTGGACCCAATCAAAGAACGCGAACGTCAGCAACGCGAGGCGGCGCGCAATATCCACATGCTGTCCGATATCGCGCTAGACGCCTTTGAAAGCCGCAAGGCCGAACTGAAAGGCGACGGCACGGCGGGCCGCTGGTTTTCCCCACTTGAATTGCACGTCCTGCCCAAGCTGGGCCGCGTCCCCGTCGCTGATATCGACCAAAAGGATATCCGCGACACGCTAGCACCCATCTGGCATACAAAGGCCGAAACCGCGCGCAAGGCGATGAACCGTCTGGGCATTGTCCTACGTCACGCGGCGGCGCTGGGCTTAGACGTGGATCTGCAAGCGACGGAAAAGGCCAAGGCGCTTTTGGGGAAACAGCGGCACACCGTCACGAACGTGCCCGCGATGAACTGGCGCGACGTGCCCGCCTTCTACCAATCGCTAGGGGGCAGCATCACCGAACTGGCGCTGCGCCTGCTCATCCTGACGGCAGTGCGCTCTGGCCCGCTGCGCATGATGCACGTTGACCAGATCGAAGGCGATATCTGGACCATCCCCGCAGCGGCGATGAAAGGCCGTCTGGGCGCAACCTCTGACTTTCGAGTGCCGCTATCGGCAGAAGCGCAGGCCGTCATTGCAGAGGCCCGCAAATTCGCCCGTGACGGGTTCCTGTTCCCCGGCGCGCGGCGCGGCGTCATATCCGATATGACAATGACCGCCTACATGGACCGCAGGGGGCTGTCAGAGCGTCCCCACGGGTTCCGGTCGTCATTCCGTGACTGGACAGCAGAGGCCACACAAACCCCGCACGACGTGGCAGAGACTTGCCTTGGACACACAACAGGCGGCACGGTGGAACGCGCGTATCGGCGCACGGACTTTCTAGAGCAACGGCGGGTGCTGGTCGAGAGTTGGTCAAACCGCATAATTCAGAACGATGACAACTTAGTATCCTTCGAGAGGCCGATTAGATGAAGATTCAGTTATTTCGGCGCGTTGAACTGCCCAGCCATATGTTAGTCACGGAGCTAATCGCTTGGACTGCGTTGGGCCGTGCGCCGGAAGTTGAGCTAACAGAATCACGGTCCCATCCTGGAAGATACGAAGTCATTGATTGGAGGCAATCATCGGATTGCTTTTACGACGGGACCCCCGACATAATGGGTTTTCCATTTTCAGAATCCGAGTTTTCAATAGTTGGCCAAACCGTCGACTATGATGAATACATTAAGCTGTGGGGGATTGTCGGAAGTGAAACAAGTGAGGAAATAATTGACAGACACGAGCGCGTTTGGGCATCACTAGAGGCCCACGGGGTCGACAAATTATCTGCCGATAGGCAAGCCGACAAAGAAGAAGTTCTCAGAGAAGCTCAAATCGCAGATAAACTGCGATATATTGAGATGAGCTTTCAACCGCTAATTGACCGCGCAACAGCTAAAGCTTTCGGGGCGCTATCAGAAGGAACATTGAAAAGCGAAGCATGGCTGTTGACCGACATAGATGACCCAGAGGCTGAGCCACAAACAGTTGAGGTCCCAGCAAGTTCTTGGACCTTAAAAGGGTTTTCGCTGACCGACAGTAGCTTAATATGTCGAAGCGATAAATATCATGCCGTCCGAGTTAACTTGAATGACGCCTTCACACTTTTCGACCGACCAGGAACGTCTGCAATCCCCGCCAACGGTCAAGTATTTGGTGATACTATGCTGATTGAAACAGACCATCCGGTTATGCAGCATCGCAGACCAGTAGGGCGACCGCCAAAAGGAAATGCGTCCGCACGCGATGTTATAAAAAATGTATTTCACGGCAGATTGCGCCGGGGGGAACTGCCCGGCAAGAAAGAAGCTCAAATACAAGAAGTTATTGAATTTGCTCGCGAGGCATTCGGTGAAGAATTGAGTAGGACGACTGCGCAGTCTTACCTTAAGAGCATACTTTGAACGTTGCCCGAATTTTTGCCCGAAATCCGCTGCACCATCATCGCATATTTTCGGCGCGAACTTTGAATAATAGGCTTAGTTCGCCCTCTCAGCGGGAAACTCCAGCTGTTAGATTGATCGTGTTGAAACACGGAGCAATCGCATGCGTTATCTTTCCTTCCCAGACCTACAATCCAAAATCGGCGGGCGTAGCCGTTCTAGCGTTTACCGCGATATCGCAATGGGCCGCCTACCGAAGCCGATCAAATTCGGAGCGAGACTGTATTGGAACGAGGCCGATATTGACGCGGCCCTGACCGCAGCCCAGAAATAACAACACCCCCGCACTTGCGGATAACCGCAGGCGCTGGGGGTGCTGTCCTGTTCTGACAAACAATGGATAGACCCAGCGTCCTGCTTTTTCAATCTGAAAGGCACGACACAATGACACTCAGCAAATTCTATTCTAGCGACAGTCAGGTTTACTGGACCTGCAAAGCATTACTGGACGGTCGCACCATCAATCACCGCACTGAAATCAGGGAAGTGCGCGGCTGGCGGTTGGGCGCAATCATCCACCGCCTGCGGCATCACTACGACTGGCCTATCCATGCGGAATACGTCGGGCCGCAGAACGTGGCGCATTATTCACTGAAAGCAGGGATAGACCGGGCCAAGCTGCGCTTTCCCAGATCCGCACAAGGGCTAGGCCAAGGGGGTGCGCAATGACCCCCGCCAGCATCCTGCGCCTGCGCCGCCGCTATGGCCTGACAGAAACCCAAGCCCGCCTTGTAGCGGCGCTGCACTATGGGGGCACACATGACTGACCCGCACACCCGCCTGACCCGCCGCAACGGCAAGTGGCATATCATCGCCCGCAAGGTCGCACACTGCACCGCGCAGGCCGTCTACACTGACATTGGCGGCTGCACCTGCCCCGTGGTCGCGGTGCGCCTCTGGCTGGCTACTCTGACAGGGGGCAAGCGTTAGTGGCAGGCAAGCGATACAAGCACAACAAAAAGGGGGCTGGGCGTTTCGTCCAGCTTCCCGAATGGGTGCAGGCATCCCCGGCATGGGCCACCCTGCCCCCCGGTCCCCGCGCGCTCTACATCGAACTGAAACGCAGGTTTAACGGCACGAACAACGGCGCAATCTATCTAAGCCACCGTGACGCGTCGGCGGCGCTGGCTGTTCATCGCAACACGGTCGGCCCGTGGTTCAAAATGCTAGAGGCGCGCGGGTTCATCTTTCTGACCTGCGCACCCCATCTAGGGCCGTCCGGTATCGGCAAGGCGTCGGTCTGGGGCTTGGCAGAGGAAGCGACGCCAGACGGTCGGCCCGCTCGAAAAACATTCATGCAATTTGGGAATTCAAGTTGAATTGCCCCCGCTTTGCCATTTTCCGGCCAAACATGAGACACAACCTAAGGGGCTTATCACAAACACGTTAACAACTTTTCAACACACCCCTAAGGTTAAATATGAAACTGATTAAACTCGCTTTTCCTTGCGTTATTGCTTTGTCGGCGGCTTGCACGCCACGCCCTGATAGCATTGCCCCTGTCCCAATGACCGGAGCGTTTTCAAGCATGGGTTGTTCACAAGCAGCAGCAACGCTTGCAACAGAGCGCCAGACTCTTGCCGCCCTTGAAGCCGATCAGAACCGCGCAGCCACTGCAGACGCAGTCGGCGTGTTCTTTGTCTTGGTCCCGGTCTCGAAGCTAACTGGAGGCGATAAAGCTGGAGAGGTCGGCACTTCGAAAGGCAAAGTCCTAGCCTTGGAAGATCGACTGGGCGCTTGCGGCTAATTTAAATTTGCGTCGCGGCAGCTTTTAAGCCGCGACGCACTACAAAAACTAAAATCCCCGCACAAAATCAGTGCATGGGCGTCACAAAAATCAGGACGGTTACGGATGAATGCTGACCGCCGGAGCCTACCACGTCCGGTATTTTGTGACGTAGTTTCCTAAATGCTGGAAAGCCGCGTCACAAATATCAGGACATATATACATCTAGCCATAGGCAGTGCCTTTAAGCGCGGCGTCGGAACATCTGGCTCAGACATATTGTGCAGCAGATAATCTGGACTCGGTACGATTGCCTCCCTAGCCTCAATCCATGACGAAGCTCGCCGACATCAAAGGCCACAGCCTATCACTGGAATGTTCCTGCGGTCATGCGGCGCTGCTGTCCGTGGATCGGTTGCTAGAACGCCTGCCACCCACGACCAAGTTCGCACAGATAGTGGCTGAGGCGCGATGCAAGGCGTGTGGCTGCAAAGGACAGGTGCTTTTCCCTCGCATCATTTACGCCATTCCCGGTGAGGTTCAGGGGACTTAGAACCCGCGCATCCCCCAGCGGAAATTTAAAGCCACCGTCTATTAAGACGGGTTGAATGGCATCGCTACCTAAGCCTAGCATGTTCTGAATTTGTAGGAAGTTATCATGCTCGGTTCGCTTCGCACGGCCCTCTTCGCCCTAACCCTAGCCTGTTCAGGTTCGACCGCTAATGCCGCTGATTTCGACAAGGGCCTAGCTGCTGCACAAGCTGGCGATTTTGCGACCGCATTGCAGGAATGGCGACCGCTCGCAGAGCAGGGCGACGCAGACGCCCAGACAAGCCTCGGCTGGATGTATCGCAACGGCGTGGGTGTGCTGAAGGACGACGCGGAGGCTGTGCGCTGGTATCGCCTCGCCGCCGAGCAGGGCTACGCCGGCGCTCAGTACATCCTCGGCTTCATGTATAGCAACAGCGAGGGTGTGCTGGAGGACAACGCGGAGGCTGTGCGCTGGTATCGCCTCGCCGCCGAGCAGGGCTACGCAGACGCCCAGTTCAACCTCGGCGTGATGTATCGCAAAGGCGATGGTGTCCTGAAGGACGACGCGGAGGCTGTGCGTTGGTATCGCCTCGCTGCCGAGCAGAGCAATGCAGACGCTCAGTCCAACCTCGGCTTCATGCATAGCAACGGCGAGGGTGTGCTGAAGGACGACGCGGAGGCTGTGCGTTGGTATCGCCTCGCTGCCGAGCAGGGCAACGCCGGCGCTCAGTCCAACCTCGGCTTCATGTATACCAAGGGCGAAGGTGTGCGGAAGGACGACGCGGAGGCTGTGCGCTGGTATCGCCTCGCCGCAGAGCAGGGCTACGCAGACGCCCAGTACAACCTCGCCGTGATGTATCGCAAAGGCGAAGGTGTCCTGAAGGATGCCGCTTTGGCGCACATGTGGTTAAATATTTCCAGCGCCAACGGCAAAGAAGCTGCTGGAGAATTACGCGATTTTATTGAAAAAAATATGACGCGTGAACAAATCGCCGAAGCAACGCAGTTAGCAAGGTCCTGCATGGAATCGAATTATCAGGACTGTGGCTGAGGTTATTAGGCCGAACCTGACAGAACCTTATATTGGCGCGTGACCCCGCCCCATAGGCCCCGTCGCTTTGGCGATGCTGTCGGATCTATTGGGGGCATCACAGCGAGTGAGCAATGGCGGCAAACCCAGTTGGAAAACAATCATGAAATTCAAAACCGCCGCACAAAATCAGTGCATGGGCGGCACAGAAAAGAGGACGGTCGCGAATGGATAACCACCGCCGGGGCCTGTCACGTCCGGTATTTTGTGACGTGGTTTCCAGAATGATGGAAAGCCGCGTCACAAAAAGCAGGGCATATATATCTAGCCATAGGCCATGTTCATAAGTAGCGTTCCGATGAAATTGAATTTTTAGAAAGCCAGAAGAAATGAGAATTTTTTACGCAGGAGCGTTTCTTGCCTTATCAGCTTGCACCGGGCCACTAACGGCCGCCACCACCGCTGATAAACCAACGGGCTTTCTCTGCCGCATTCTTGGACCAGACTACCTAACGACACCTTCTGAGCAGGAAGTCATCTATCGTGAACTGGATAAACGTGGTGAGCAGTGCTTGCCCACCCAACGGATTATAGTCGGATAGCTACCAAATTTGGCAAGGCATATGCCTTGCAGTGAAGCGCGGCGAGGCCAACCACACCGACTATCAAATTTCTGAACTGTGGATGCGCGTTTTTCAGGTCTGGCATCGGTCCCGACCCGGCGACAGTCAAAGTATCAGACCACCCCCCCGTGCTTTTAAGACCCGCCACCTTCACCGCCACCCTGCCCCATCATTCGTTTGCACTTTCACCCGCAAGCCAGACGGGGTGGGGGTGCTTCAAAGTCTGGCAGTCCCGGCGGCGAACCGGACCCACCCGCAGAATTTGTGCGCCGTCAGATCAGAGATAAAAAGTGGTGCTGTCATATCCGGCCCAGCGCTCCAGGATAAATCAAAACTTCCCAATGGATTTGGATAAAATAGGGGCGAATAAATGGGCGGTATCGGCAGCGGCACACACACGAGGTGGGGCACCCGCGACACGGTTGACGACATGCGCGCCTTGCCCATCGGCAAGCTGTCAAAGGCTGGCTGGTTATCCAGCGGCGGCACCTGCGCTTTCACGTGGTCACGCGCTGGGCGCAAGACGGGTGCTATCAATGTGACGGCAGCGGCGGGGCACGTTGTGCTGTCCTACAAGGCCAGATCGAACGGCGACGAATGGCGGGATATGAAATACCCCGTCCACATCCACCGCACACCCTGCAATCTAGGCGGCACACGCGCTTGGTTCATATGCCCAGCGCAAGGCTGCGGACGGCGCGTTGCAACACTCTATGGCGGCGCTGTGTTCGCGTGTCGGCATTGTCACCGCCTTGCCTATCCATCGGAGAATGAAAGCCGCCATGACCGGACAGCGCGGCGGGCCGACAAGCTGCGCGACCGCCTGCAATGGCCGCAAGGTATTCTGAATGGATCTGGCTGGGGCAGACCGAAGCACATGCACCGCGCAACGTATCATCGGCTTGAGCAAGAATATCGCCAGCTAGAGGCGCAGGCGCTGGGCGGCATCATGGAATGGCTGCACCGATTCAAATAAACAAACCCGCAAAAACGGCAAACCACCGCGCAGCGCAAAGGGGACACAGAGGGGGATTGGAAACTGACCAGTCAGCCCAAATACCTGATATTATTCAAGTATTTGGTAATAAATGGTGCCCAGGGGCGGAATCGAACCACCGACACGAGGATTTTCAATCCACTGCTCTACCCCTGAGCTACCCGGGCACCGGGATGGCCAAGGCCATCGGGTAGCGGCGTTCTAGGTCAGCCACGCGGGGGTGTCCAGAGCCTTTTTCACGAAATCAGTGAGGTTTTTCGAGGCCTTGAAAATCTTCGTCGTCGGCTTGCTCTTCTGGGGCCGCAGGAATGGCGTAAGAGCCGGTCAGCCACTTGGCTAGATCAACGTCAGCGCAGCGCTTTGAGCAGAATGGGCGGTATTGTGGGTCGGTTGCACGCTCGCAGATCGGGCAGCTCATGCAGGCAAACCTTTCCACGGCAGACGCTCGCGTTTGCGCTGCAGCTCGAACAGACCCATCGTGGTCCATCCGACCAACGACGTCTCGACCGCGTCAGCGCGAAAGGCCGCGCGCAAGGATTGTTCGACCTGTTTGCGGTGCGCCTTGGACATGGGCGCGAAATCGACGGCGATCTGCCCGCCAAAGCCGCGCAGACGCAGCGCACGGGGCAGCACACGGGCAGCCGCAAGGTTCACCTTGAGCGCCGCAGCAGGCGAGGTGTCGCCGCCTGTGTTCACATCGACGGCCACCAGCGCGCGGGTGGCTTCGACGTACATGGTGCCTTCTGCCAGCGTGATTTTTGGACGCAAGATATCGTCAATCTGGTCCAGCACGCCAAGGCTCTCGAACCCGCCCGGCTCGGTCACGACCTCTGCGGGGATGACCCACTCGCGCCACGCCAGCGCATGCGGGCCGTCGCCTTCGGTCAGGGCCTCAGGCTCGGTGCCTTCTGCTTCTGCCATGATGGCGGCGGCAAGGTCCTGCATCGCGATGATATCTTCGGTGATGTCGTCCTCTGATGCAAAGGCGCAAGAGGAGCGCAGAATCAGGCCCGTCTCTCCGTCCGCCTCGAACGCCGCATTGGCGATGCCAAGCAGCGCGTCGCGCTGGTCGTCGTCGGTAATCTGGCGGCTGATGTTCAGACCGGGTTTGCCGGGCGTCACAATGGCATAGCGGCTTTTGAACAGCACGCGGTCGGTGACAGGCACGGCCTTGCCGTCCTCGGCGTAGCCCGTGACCTGTACCAGCATGGGCTGACCTGGGCGCAGGCCCTTGGCGCTGCGCAAAAAGGCTGTGCCGCCCTCTGGCAGGCGCAGCATCATGCCGCCCTGCCCCTTGAGCGGACGATCGCAAATGCCGCGATAAATCGCGCCGGGGCGCGGCGCGTCAACGGCATCAACCAGCAGGTCGTCCAGCTGGCCATCGACCAACAAGGCTGCGGCTTCGATTCCGTTCAGATCGTCGAGGATAATCGTGCGGCCCTTCATGCGGGGACTCCGTAAATGGGATAGCCAGCGCTGGCCAAAAGGGTTGCGGTTTCCGCCAGCGGCAAGCCGACGACACCGGTAAAGCTACCGTTGATCCATGGGATAAAGGCACCGGCAGGCCCTTGGATGGCATAGCCACCCGCCTTGCCGCGCCAGTCATCACTGGCAATGTAGCTGTCGATTTCAGGTTGCGACAAACGCTTCATCATGACCGTGGTCTGCACGTCGCGCGCCCAGGTCTTGTCGCCGCGTTTGACGACAACGGCGGTAATGACCTTGTGACGGCGACCCGATAGCAGCGACAGAAAGGCACGCGCCTCGGCCGCGTCCACGGGTTTGCCCATGATGCGGCGCCCAAGTGCAACGGTGGTATCAGCGACCAAAACGATCTCGTCCGGGCCCGCGATAATAGCCGCGCTTTTCTGGGCGGCGATGCGTTTGACGTAATCGCGGGGTAATTCGCCTTTGGCCACATCTTCGTTAATGTCAGGTGGCGATACGGCGTCAGGCACAACGCCGATCTGCGCAAGCAGCTCGAGCCGGCGTGGAGAGCCGGAACCGAGGATCAGTTGCATTTTGTCAGTCATATTAGCACCCCGGTGCATGCGCAGGGTGTCGGTCGCGGTTTGCCAAGCAAACCGCAGGCCCGCAAAGGCGCGACACCGCGCCCTTGTTTATTTGAAACGATAGTTGATCCGACCCTTGGTCAGATCGTAGGGGGTCATTTCGACCTGCACCTTGTCGCCCGCGAGGACACGGATGCGGTTCTTCCGCATCTTGCCAGCCGTATGCGCGATAATTTCATGGCCGTTTTCCAACTCGACCCGGAATGTCGCATTCGGCAGCAGTTCCTTCACGACGCCCGGAAATTCGAGAAGTTCATCCTTGGCCATGTGGTCTCCTGTCTAAAATGTTGCCGCGCAAAGGCGGCTGCGGCGTGTAAATGCGCCTCATTCCCAAGATTTTCAAGGGCAAATGTCAGCCCCTGCCCCCCATATCCGGCGGGCTTTGCAAAAAACCCAAGGCAAAACGGGTTCTAAGGGGACCAATCGGGGTGTCCCGCTGTCATATCCACGCCAGAACCAACCCCGCCAATATGATATAGCGTAGGCCCTTGGCGCATGTCACCAGCAGCAAGAACGGAATAAACGGCTCTTTCATAACGCCCGCGACCAGCGTCAACGGGTCGCCGACGATGGGCAACCAGCTGCCCAGCAGCGACCAGCGGCCATAGCGCCGATACCAGCCCTGCGCGCGGTCAAGCTGGCGGTCATTCACTGGGAACCAGCGCGCATTTTGCCAGCGCAGCAACGACCGCCCCAGCACCCAATTCACCAACGATCCTAAAACATTGCCGAAAGTCGCGACAGCGATCAGCGCGGCGGCTGGATGGTCCCCCGCCACCAACAGGGCGGCCAAGACAGCCTCTGACTGCGCAGGAAGCAGCGTTGCCGCCAGAAACGCGGCAAGCCACAGACCAAGATATGAAATCATATCAGCGCGTTAGTCAGCAGGCGGCGGGCCAAAGCGGTCGGTCAGACGCGCGATGATCTGATCGCGGGTCTGGCGATACAGCGCAAGGCGCTCCTCGCGCTGGTCGACCATTCCCGTGGGGTCCAGAATGGGCCAATATTCAACGTCCAAATGATAGAACTGCGTCAAATCCAGCGCGCGGCGCTGGCTGGCGGGCGATAAGGCCAACACCAGATCAAAGGACGACAGATCGTCGCCCCATTGCTCCATCTCGTCAAAGCTGCGGGACCGGTGTCGTTCCAGCGCCACGCCGATTTCAGCGCAGACAGAAACCGCAAAGCCGTCGATCTCCATGTCGTTATTCACGCCGACGGATTGGATGTAAGCCCGCGTGCCGTATAGCTTTTTCATGATGCCTTCGGCCATGGGCGAACGGACGGCATTATGGTCGCAGCAAAACAAGACAGACTGCGGCAAACCTGCCGCCTTATGTCCGCTGTCATCCGCCAAAATGAAGCACACAGATCAGGGTAAACAAACGGCGCGCCGTGTCGATATCCACTTCGGCCTTGCCCTCAAGCCGTTCCTGCAACACCCGCGCACCCTCGTTGTGGATGCCCCGGCGGGCCATATCGATCGTCTCGATCTGGCTGGGCGGCATGGTTTTCACCGCGTCGAAATAGCTTTCACAGATCTGAAAGTAATCCTTCACCACCTGCCGAAACGGGCCAAGCGACAGATGAAATTCCCCCGCCTCGCCCAATTCTGCGTCGGTGATGTCGAACACCAGACGGCGTTCGCGGATTGACAGCTCTAGCCGGTAAGGGCCGGGCGGCACATCACGCCCTTCGCGGGCGGGCAAGGTAAACGTGTTGTCTTCAAGTAGATCAAAGATCGCGACCCGGCGCTCTTGCTCGATCTCTGGGCTGGGCGGCGGCAGGCCGCTGTCATCCAGCGAAATATCAACGATGCGGCTCATGTGCGGTTCAATCGGTCAAGGCGGGCCTGCACGGATAGCCCGTGCGCCTCTAGGCTTTCGGACTGCGCCAGACGCGCCGCAGCGGGGCCGATGGCGGCCAGCGCCTCGGGCGTCATCCGGGCCAAAGTGGTGCGTTTGATAAAGTCCATAACCGACAACCCACTTGAAAAGCGCGCCGACCGGGCAGTCGGCAATACGTGATTTGGTCCGCCAATGTAGTCACCAATCGCCTCTGGCGTCCAGCTTCCGATGAAAATGGCACCGGCATGGGCGATCTGTGTACTCAGCGCCTCAGCCTCTGCCACGCAAAGCTCTAGGTGCTCTGGCGCGATCCGGTCGGACAGCGCAACAGCGGTGGCCAGATCGGGCACGGTGATAATCGCGCCAAAGTCGCGCCAGCTGGCCCCGGCAATCTTGCGCCGCTCCAGCGTTTCTAAACGCTTGTCCACTGCCGCCGCGACCGCTTGGCCAAAGCCAGCATCGGTGGTGATCAGGATCGACTGGGCGCTTTCATCATGTTCGGCTTGGCTGAGCAGATCGAGCGCGATCCAATCGGGATCGTTGTCCGCATCAGCAATCACAAGGATTTCCGACGGACCCGCAATCATGTCGATGCCGACCTTGCCGAACACCCGCCGCTTGGCCGCCGCGACATAAGCATTTCCCGGCCCTGTGATCTTGTCCACCGGCGCGATGGTGTCTGTTCCATAAGCCAGCGCCGCAATCGCTTGTGCGCCGCCAACGCGGTAAATCTCGTCCACACCCGCAATCCGCGCCGCCAACAAAACCAACGGGTTCAGCACGCCGTCCGGCGTCGGCACAACCATCGCAAGCCGCCCCACGCCGGCCACCTTCGCCGGGATCGCGTTCATCAACACGGACGATGGATAGCTTGCCAGCCCGCCCGGCACATATAGTCCAGCCGCAGACACAGGTGTCCAGCGCCAGCCAAGGCTCGCGCCCGCATCATCAATCCAGCTTTGATCTTCCGGCATCTGCCGCGCGTGATAGGCGCGAATGCGATCCGCCGCCAATTCCAGCGCCGCGCGGTCCTCTGCGCTGACCTCGGCGCAGGCGGCATCAACCTCTGCCGCAGAAATCCGCAGTTTGTCCGCCGTCAGCGTCAAACGATCGAACTTGGCCGTCAGATCAATCAGCGCCTGATCACCCCTGCCCCGCACATCCGCAATGATCGCAGCGACGGCGTCATCGACATCGGGGCTGTCCTCACGCTTCGCGCTTAGCAGCCCTTGAAACTGCGCTTCGAAATCTGCGCTTTGCGCATCCAAAAACTGTGGCATATCTCGGCATCCTTGGTGGATTAGGCCTTCATCTGGCCAGGAAAACTCCCGCCGGAGGCATATAGCTCGTGATCGCGATCAGGCAATCAGTCCGGATGTCGCGGGGCCTTGCGCGACGGCGCAATATAGGGCCGCGTCACGTCGCGCAGCACGACTTCCAGCGCCTCGACCGCGCAGGAAATCACGCCGTCGCCGGCAAGCGTCATCACGATCTCTCCAGTGCCATCCGGGCCGGGGCGAAACTCTAGCGCCAGCAGCGACAGGATCGTATCCGCGTCGCCCTTTGGCACACCTTGGGACCGCACGCCCATGACGTCCTCGATCAGCAGAACGCTCTGCACCCGCTCGAAATCGCGGCGGCCATGCGCCTTGGCCGCGTCTTCCCAGCGAAACCGGTTCAGCAGTATCGCAAAGCGGCGGTCTGCCGGGGTCCAGCGCATTTCGGACGCGGGAAACACCGCATCCTGCGCCAGGGCAGAGATAACCTGCAAATCCTCGGCGTCCCGCGCCATCAGGGCGAGCGGTTTGTCGACCCCGTCTTCAAAGCGTGCATCTTCGGTCATACGCCTGTGACCCGTTCGATCTGGGCCCCAACGCCGCCAAGCTTTTCCTCGACATGCTCATAGCCGCGATCAAGGTGATAGACGCGGTTCACAATCGTTTCACCCTCGGCGGCCAGACCAGCAAGGATCAGCGACACGCTGGCCCGCAGATCGGTCGCCATAACGGGGGCACCTTTCAGCTTTTCAACGCCGTGCACGGTAGCATGGCCGCCGTGCACTTCGATATTCGCGCCCATACGCACCAGTTCTGGTGCATGCATAAAGCGATTCTCGAAAATCTTTTCTTCCAGCACCGATGTGCCTTCGGCCAAGCACAGCATCGCCATCATCTGCGCCTGCAAATCCGTCGGAAAGCCGGGGAACGGTTCAGTCACGACGTCAACCGCACGCGGCCGGTCGCCGCGGCGCTTTACCTTCAGGCCGTTCGGCGTCTCGGTCACATCGACACCTGCCGCATCCAGCCGTTCGGCAAAAGATTCAACCAGATCCATGCGCCCGCCAAGGCATTCGACTTCGCCGCCGCAAAACACAGGGGCCAGCATGTAGGTGCCCAGCTCGATCCGGTCTGTGACAACGGGGTGCGTCGCCGCGCCCAGACGGTCCACGCCTTGGATCGTGATGGTAGAGGTCCCCTCGCCTTCGATCTGCGCGCCCATGCTGCGCAGGCAGCGGGCCAGATCGACGATTTCCGGCTCGCGCGCGGCGTTTTCCAGAATGGTCGTGCCTTTGGCCAAAGTCGCGGCCATCAGAATATTCTCGGTCGCGCCGACAGAGGCAAAGCGCAACGGCACCCGCGCGCCCTTAAGCCCGCCGGGCGCTTTCGCGTGCAAATAGCCGTCGCGCAGTTCAATCTGCGCGCCCATCGCTTCCAGCGCTGTGACGTGAATATCCATCGGCCGCGCACCAATGGCGCAGCCGCCCGGCAGCGACACAATCGCCTGATGATGCCGCGCCAGCAGCGGGCCCAGCACAAGGTTAGACGCCCGCATCTTGCGCACGATTTCATAGTCAGCCGTCGTGGATGTCATGTCGTGGCTCGACAGCACCTGCACCTTGCCGTCCTGCATAGAGGTCACTTCGACCCCCAGCGACTGCAGCAAAGCGGTCATCGTCTTGATGTCCGACAGGCGCGGCGCATTGGTCAGCGTCAGCGGCTCTTCTGACAACAAAGTCGCGGGCATCAACGCCAGCGCGGCGTTCTTGGCCCCTGCGATAGAAATCTGACCTTGAAGCGGGCGGCCACCCTTGACGACGATTGAATCCATGGACCTGACCTTCCTGCTGCCGGCGTTGGCTGCCGTGTTACAGCGACCCGTCCGCGAGGTCCAGTCGCGCAAGTCTTAGTCGGCGGTATCAGCGCTGCGCGCCTTGGCCTGCGCTTTGCGCTTTGCCATGTTCGCCTTTAGCGCGGCCTTCAGCCTGTCTTCGCGGGTCTTGCCCTTGGCAGCAGGCTTGGCGCGCGGCGCGGCGGTATCGGGTGTGGATTTGTCTGTCATGCAATTCTTCTACCTGCTGTGCAATTTTTGGTCCAGAGAGGGCTTGCACCCCGCGCAAACGTCCGCTAATTCCCCGCTCACGGATGCTGTGGTAGCTCAGTGGCAGAGCACACCCTTGGTAAGGGTGAGGTCGAGAGTTCAATCCTCTCTCACAGCACCATCTGAACCCCTTGATAATAAATAGTACCCTTACGCTACAGGCGCATTGTCCCTTTTCGGGGTTACAAAACGCTGCATGATAGCGGGCAGATTTCGATACTTTACGGAACGTGATGGCCGGTTCTTTTGAACGACTCGTCATCCTTAGGATTTAAAGCCTTACCTCGACAATAGAACCGAACTGCGCGCACCATTGGGCGGCGACAGCTCCAGGCCGTATCCCCTGACGGTTCAGCAGATCGCATCGCACAGCTATTAGGATCGACGGATGCGGCAATAGCTTTGGCAGAAGAATGAGGAAAGCAGGCCCGAGGCTTATCACGGCTGGACGTGTCACCGCTGCCTTCATTTAATTCGCATTAAGCGACGTAATTTGTTTCAGGAAACCTAGCGTGGATCAGTCAAAAAAAGCGGCACCCAGTTCGGGTGCCGCTTCCATGTCGTGTCAGTCAAAGTCGAAGATTAGAAGCGGATGTTCAATCCAACCTGCACTTGCTGACTGTCATATTCGCTACCAAAGGACCCGCGGTAGCCGCCTTGGAATGCGACCTTTCTGGATGCGTTCGACGACAGGACACTTTCAAAGCCAAAGCTGACATTTACCATGTCGTCATCCATACCCGCGACGGTAAAGGATCGACCCGGCAAGCCGACAAAGCCGCTTTGCACCACCATGTCATCGCCGGATGCCTTGGTGTATTCCAAGCTTCCCGTCATGCGGCTGTCGGTCGCTGTGTTTGGCATTTGGTATTCACCGCGCACACCCACCGAAGCAAGGAGCGTATCAGCTGATTGCTCTGCGACGTCCAAATTCCAAAGGCCAGCACCGGTTTCCGTAAATGCATCGACTGAACCGCTATAGTATTCCAGCGACGCGATTGGACCTAGTTTGAACGCGCCCATGTCTTTCATATAGTCAAGCTTCAGCGCCGCGAAGGTCTGAGAGCCGTCTGTGCTGCCAGTTGCCGTTTGGCCCATCACATACCGCGACGAGTCATAGGAAAGGTTCTGATAGCCAACCAACGCCTGAACCAGACCGCCCTGACCAAACTTTGCGCGGGTAAATGCCGTCAGCGAAAAGCCGTCGGTGTCGATTTCGCCAAGTCCTTGGTAAGCGTCAGCAGAGCCAGATGCCGCCCCGACAGCAAGACCCACTGAAGCATGGGCACCCTTGATGTGTTTCTCGATACCGGCCGTGACCGATACGAGGCCAATGTCGTAACCGACCGATCCTGTCGTTGGCGAAAACGAGGATTGCGATCCGCCCACGGCGGCAAAGCCATAAAGGCCGTCGTGCATCGACCACGAATTCGCGTTGCCCTTGCTGGAAACGGCGTCAACCTCGCCGCTATGGTGGCCCCACGGCATGGACGAGGTGATCGTCGAAACCTGATTGCGTGCCGCTTCTAGCCCAAGGCTGGAAAAGGCTGGCGCATAGCTAAAGCCGACGCTGTTCAGGGCTGTCGCCCGCTCGCTTTGGGGCAATGCCATAATATCCGCGATGGCCGCCTGATATTCTGCTGCGTTGCCAAGGTCCCAGTAGGGCAGATTTGCCGCCGCATCAAAGTAGCCGGCCAGTTGGAACTGATAGTCGTCCTGTGCGCCCGACACGATGGGCGCGAAGACCGGAACGATGCGCAGGGTGACTTCGCCGCCATCCACTGTGCCGACCGTCATTGTGTAGTTCAGGTTGGCGTTGCGCAGGTCTTCGACCTCGGCGACTTCGAACAGCCCGTTCGCTTCGGCAAGGGCGACGATTTCGCTCGGCACAAGTTGCCCGTCGACATATCCCAACGCCGCGACATCGACACCAAGCGTGGATGCAAGTTCGGCCAGCCGCGCGTCGATATCGGCATCGGTGCCCAACGTGCCATAGGTCCACCCACCGCCGGCGATGTTATTCCACGCGACCAAGGCCGCCTCGTCTGCGGGATCGTTGTTGTCATCCCAGAACAGGCCGTCCGGGGTCATTGTGTTGTCGATGAAGCCAGTGCCGAAATTCGCCACGTAGTCTTCGTTGCTCAGCGCGCCAAATGTCAGGACGTCGTCGGATGCCGTCAAGGCGAGCGATGCGCGGCCGTCAGAAAAGAAACCGACTTCGCCTTCTTGCCCGCCAGCGCCGAACAAGCCGTCAGGCAGTCTGGCACCGAGGCCAATGTCTGCTGCATCAAGGTTGAAAAGAACGGCGTTCGACGGGTCAAGCTGACCCATGGGGTTTCCGTCAGCATCCAGCAATTCCAAAGAGAAACCGGTCATACGCGCACCGGTAAAGTTCGAGACCTTGCCAAATGTGAAGTAATCGACAGACGGGTGGTCCGCGCTGGCGGTTGTGCGCAGCGTGATGTCGAATGGATTGCGGCCGGTCAACTGCGTCTTGATACGCTTGCCGCTACCGCCTTCGGAATCGCAATAAATGTCTGGGTTGTTCGCCATCAGGCAGTTCGGCACAGCACCGCGCGAGTCTAGCGTGGAAAAGTCAGTGACGACAGTTTCGAACGGATCAACGTAGGTAAAACCGCCCGAACCGTCAGGAATTCTGGTCTGGGTAAAGGTGACAGCTTTAAGGCCCGGTTCCAACACGCCCTCTGCTGGATCAGAAAAGATCAGACCATCGCCAGATGTACCGATCAGGGGATTCGTATCGAATGTGTCCGCCCATGACGCGCTACACGTCAGCGCCAATATCGCAGCAGGTGCGACTGTGCCCAGCTTGTAGTTTATAACTTTCATTTGTTTCCCCTTCAGTGCTCCCAAACGCGCAAGACCGCACGGGCCTGTGATCGCGCAAAATTCACAAATATGAATTTGTATTATACTCCGAGTCCTGCGGAAGCCGAATTTGGTGACTTGACGGCTGGGTTTGGAACGATTCAGCTATGCCTATGATCCGCCCCGGCTTTCTTTCCTCAGCAGACCGCCTCGAGCTTGAGGCTTGCGTGCGTTGCCAGCGCGAGGACCACGGCATTGCCCGCCGGGCAAATGCGATCCTGCTGCTCGACGACGGGGAAAGCTGTGCTCGGATCGCAAAGTTTCTCTACTTAGACGACGATACCATCCGGGGCTGGCATAAAACCTACCTGCAAGATGGTTGGGATGCGCTTGCCTACGACGGCTGGAAAGGCGGTCAGTCCCGTATGACACAGGCACAGGAGGTTGCTTTATGCGCCTGGCTGGAAGCACGCTTCTGTCGCTCGACGGTCGAGATCAGGGCCCATGTCGCAGCTGAGTGCGGTCTGAACTATTCCCATTCTGGCTGCATTAAACTTCTGGCCCGACTGGGCTTTGAATACCGCAAGCCCAAGCCCCTGCCGCGCGTGGCATCCGTGGAAAAACAGGCCGCTTTCATCGCATTCTACGACCGCCTGATGCGTGAGTTACCAGCGGATGAAGCCGTCTACTTCGCCGATGCGGTGCATCCGGAATACCAGACCAAGCCTGCGTTTGGCTGGGTGAAGGTAGGATCAAATCCAGCGGTTCTCAGCACGGCAGGGCGCGGTCGTGTGAATATTCATGGGGCTGTGAACCTTGAAACCTTCGATGCACCCTTTGTCGAGCCCACAACCGTTGATGGCGTCAGTGCAGCACAGCTTCTGACCAAGATCGAAGTGCGCAACCCTGACAAGCGCATCATTCATGTCATCTGGGACAACGCGGCCTACCACAAAGGGCCCGATGTCAGAGCCTTCCTCGCCAGGGCAGCTTGCCGTATCCATCTGATCCAGCTGCCGCCTTACTGCCCTCATCTCAATCCCATTGAGCGGCTTTGGGCCGTCTTGCATCAATACGTTACCCACAATCGCTACTACCCAAGTCAAAAGCAGTTCGCCGACGCCATCCTTGCATTCATGCGTGAAACCATCCCGCAGGAATGGACGAAGTTCCGCGACAAGGTCTCAGACAACTTCCGCGTCATAACCTACGAAAACTTTCGGGTTTTGAAGTAGTGGCGGTATAACGGTATGGTTTCCTGAAAGAACCGGATTTGATCTGGATCAAGATCCGCAATGGGCGTGGCAAAAATGTATCACCCCACCCCCGAATGACGCAGGCAGTTGCTTTACGGCTATTCAACCGCACAGAAATGCCCGGCAGCCGCAGGTTTCACACGGACTCTCAGATAGTTAGGGACTGCTTGCGCACAATTTTGCTAAATTAACCCGCTGACGCGCAAGATAGGCGCGCGGTCTGACAGCTGTTGGCGGAACCCTGAAATCTGATCTTGCGCCCGCGCCTGCCCCGCTCGGAAAGCGCGCAGCGTATCCTTTGTCTTGGGCGAGCGACGACCGTATGACGTCCGATTCGAGCGCGCAGAGGGTCCCTGATCACGTATTCAGCCGAACCGCGGCTCTCGAACTTCATCCACCCACCGAAGCTGTGTCGGGCTTACCGCTTGGCCGCCCGCACAAGCTGATGCGCAAAGCGTGCGCGGTGTCGACGGATCAGGCGGCACTTACCCGCGGCCGCCTGCAGTCCGCCAAGATCAGAACTTGTCGACGGGGATTTTCAGGTAAGCGGCCCCGTCATCCTCTGCCACGGGCAGTTGCCCAGCGCGCAGGTTGATCTGCAAGGCGGCCAGCATGCGTTGCGGCAGGGACAGCGTCGCGTCCCGGTCCATGCGGGTTTTGATATAGGCGGCCTTTTCGGTGCCGTCGCTGACATGGATATTGTGCGCCTTGTGGTCCGCCACGGTCGCTTCCCATTCTGGCGCGTCCCGCCCGGTCGCCCCGTAATCGTGACCGACGAACAGCCGGGTGTCGTCCGGCAGCGCGAGGATTGCTTGCAACGATTCCCACAGATCGGTGGCACTGCCGCCGGGGAAATCGGCACGCGCCGTGCCGCTGTCCGGCTGCATAAAGGTATCGTGAACAAAGGCCGCATTGCCGCACACATAGGTGATCGACCCAAGCGTATGCCCCGGCGACAGCATCACCCGCACCGTCAGATCGCCTAGGGCAAAACTGTCCCCGTCGGCGAACAGATCATCGAAATCCGCATCAGGATCAAAGGCGTCCGGTGTGTTGTAGATATCGCGCCAAAGCTTTGCGATATCGCGCACCTTTTCGCCAATGGCATTCGGCGCGCCAGTACGGGCCTTTAACAAAGTGGACGCCATGACGTGATCGGCGTGCGGGTGGGTGTCGAGCACACGGTCAACGACAAGTCCGTTGTCGCGCACAAGGTCCAGCACCTGATCGATACTTTCGGTGCTTGTGGCGAAACTGGCAGGATCAAAGTTCCAGACCACATCGATCAGCGCCGCCTTTTTGGTCGTTGGATCGGCGCAAATATACTGGATCGACCCCGTGCCCGGTTCGTAAATGCCCCAGACATCTGGACTGCCTGCCCCGGTCGAGGCCGAGTGTCGCACGACAGGTTGTTTCAGCTTGCTCACTTCAGTCATCTATCTTGTCCTTCGCAGCTTGAAAAATCTGAATACGCTCAGAACACGACCCTTAACGTAGGCCTGATTCCTGATCCGGCAAAACCTGATGCGGTATCTGCGAACCTTTGGCGTTACCCAATCATCTTATCTTGCACCCGGCGCGCAGCAGGGCTTTGCGGCCGCGCGCAACTTACAAGTCGCGGATGAACTACCTTACACTCAACCGCCCAGTTGGGTGCGCATTGCTTGATAAACGACAGCTGTCGCCACGTTTGCTAGGTTCAGCGATCGGACAAGGGGATTGCGCATCGGCAAGCTAAAGACACGGTCGTCCATGTCATTCAGGATTGTAGCCGGAAGCCCGGCAGATTCACAACCAAAGACAAGATAGGCATCAGGTTGATACACCGGATCAAAGACGCTTTGCGCGCCGTGTTCCTCGAAGAAATACAGGCCATCCCGCGGTGGTTTGCGTGCGTCCAGAAAGCTTTGCCAGCTCTCATATTCACTTAGGTGAACATGCTTCCAATAATCCGTTCCGGCGCGGCGTACTGATTTTTCATCCAATGAAAATCCGTACGGCTTGATCAAGATCAGCTCTAGGTCCAGCGCGACGCAGGTCCGTCCAATTGCACCTGTGTTGAACGGAATTTCGGGCGTGACCAAAACCACTTTCATGCTCGGATTAGACATAGGGGATAGGCTCTCTGGGTCATGGGCGCGCAGTCACATCGCATTTCAAGCGTACCTAGTCGGTTACAGCCGTTTGTAACAGCGCCAACCGCGCGCCTTTGCCCTGCCCCAAACGGCCCCAATCGACGTTTTTGCAAATATGAAACGTTTCATATTGACAGATCTGTCGTCGCTATGGTCAGTTCCCCCCTATCGCATCGCACCAGATTAGGGGCGGCGCGGTATATATCCTTGGGAGGGAACCAATGACTTTTACAAAAATCGCAGCCTCGGCTGCGGCCGCTATCGCTTTGCTTGCTGCACCCGTAATGGCGCAGGACAAACCCGTCGTGGGACTGGTGATGAAATCGCTGGCCAACGAGTTTTTCCAGAACATGATGGAAGGCGCAGAGGCCCACGCAGCCCAGCGCGGCGATTATGAACTGCGCGCCGTCGGCATGCAAAACGAGACGGACTTTGAAAGCCAGATTAACGCGGTCGAGAATTTTATCACGCAAGGCGTCGATGCCATCGTCATCGCCCCCGCCGATTCCAAAGCCATGGTGCGCCCCATCAAAAAGGCGATCGCAGCGGGCATTACGGTCGTCAACTTTGACGTCGCCTTGGACGCGGACGCCAAGGCGCAGCAAGGGTTGGAACTGGCCTTTGTCGGCCCCGACAACCGCGGCGGCGCAAAGATGGCGGGCGATGCCCTTGCCGAAGCTTTGGGTGCTGGCGCGAAAGTTGTCATCATCGAAGGCAACCCCGGCGCAGACAACGCGACGCAGCGCCGTTTAGGCTTTGAAGACGCCGTGGCAGAGCATAGCCTTGACCTGCTGGACAGCCGCACTGCGCATTGGGAAACGGAAGAGGCGAACCAAGTCTTCTCGACCATGCTGACCGCGCACCCTGACCTGCAAGGCGTCATGGCCGCCAATGATTCCATGGCGATCGGTGTCGTCAAGGCGCTGGAAAACGCAGGCCGCAGCGACATCATCGTTGTGGGCTTTGACGCGATCCCCGCCGTGCTGCCCATGATCGAAGACGGGCGCATGCTGGCGTCGGTTGACCAGTTCGGCCAGCAAATGGCGGCGAATGCCATCGATCTGGCGCTGGACGTCGTCGCTGGCGGACCAGAGCTGGAAGGCTGGGTCACGACCCCTATCGAGCTTGTCACCAAGTAAGCGGTCCGGCGCGCCCGGCCGCCGGGCGCGCCACTTTTCTATACCCCCAAAAGAAGTGGTCGTTTTGATGTGTTCAGCTGTGCCTGATCCCAACCCTGTCGCCGCGCCGGATGACATCCTGACCGTCACGGGTCTGAAAAAGCACTTTGGCGGCGTGCGTGCGCTGGATGGTGCCAGCTTTTCCCTGCGACGCGGCGAAATCCACGCCCTTGTGGGCGAAAACGGTGCCGGTAAATCGACGCTGATCAAGATCCTGTCCGGGGTATTTCCCCATGACGCGGGTCAGATCACGCTGAACGGCGCGCCCTATCGCCCCGCCAGCCCCCATGACGCCAAGGCCAGCGGATTGCAGGTCGTGCATCAAGAATTCAACCTGCTGCAACATCTGAGCGTGGCCGAGAACATCTCGATCGAGGCAATGCCGCGCAACCGGTTCGGCCTGTTGAACCGGCCAGAGATGAACCGCCGCGCCCGCGTTGCGCTGGATGCCATCGGGCTAAGCGACGTTGACGTGCGCGCCCCTGTCAGCAGCCTTGGCATCGCGCATCGACAATTGGTGGAAATCGCCCGCGCCCTGCAATCGGACAGCGCGATCCTGATCCTGGACGAGCCGACGGCTACGTTAACCGAACGTGAAACCACCCGCCTGTTCGACATCGTCACCGGCATCCGCGACCGGGGCGTCACCGTCGTTTTTGTCACGCACTACCTTGATGAAGTCTTTGCCATTTGTGACCGCGTCACCGTATTCCGCAGCGGCGAGACGATCATCACCGAGAACATCCCCGACACCACGCCGCAAAACGTCGTGCGCAACATGGTCGGCCGAGAGTTGGAGGCCCAGATGGGCACCGCCACCGCCGCCCGCATCCCCGGCGATGTTGCGCTGTCGCTCAAAGGTCTGCGCGTCGCCTCTGACCCCAACCCTGCGGGCGTCAGCCTTGATCTGCACTACGGCGAAATCCTTGGCATCGCGGGCCTTGTCGGCGCGGGTCGGACGGAATTGCTACGCGGTATCGTGGCGGCAGACCCGGTGCTGTCGGGCACACTGGAATGCAACGGCAGCGCGGTGCATTTCAAAGGCCCGCGCGACGCCATCGCCGCCAGCATCGCCTTCGTCACCGAGGATCGCAAGGACGAGGGCCTGATCCTTGATATGCCCATCGCCGCAAATATCGCGCTGGCCAGCATGAAGGACATATCGCGAAGCGGGCTGCTGCGCTTTGCCCGCGAACAGCAAATTGCAGAGGAAGGCGGCGCGCGGCTGCGGCTGAAATGCGGCTCTGTGCGCGACCCCGCCTCTAGCCTGTCGGGCGGCAACCAGCAAAAGGTCGTCTTGGCCAAGTGGCTGGCCCGCAATCCCCGCATCCTGATTCTGGACGAGCCGACCCGCGGGATCGACGTCGGTGCCAAAGCCGAAATCTATGCCATCTTGCGCGATCTGGCCGCCCAAGGCGTCGCCCTGTTGATCGTGTCGTCGGAACTGCCGGAACTGACCAACCTGTCCGACCGGATCATGGTCATGGCCAACCACCGCATCATGGGCACAGTCCACCGCCCCGATTTCACCGAAGAGGGCATCCTCAATCTGGCTTACGGCCAGAGTGACACCTCCCCCATCGCAGACTTGCAAATTGAAGGAGCCCGCTGATGGCATCCCCCACCACCGCAACCCCAAAGCTGGCGGCCCTTCGGTCCCTGATCAACAACGCCGGCATTGGTCTGGCGCTGCTGTTCCTGATCGTCATCTTTTCGTTTTCGTCCGAATATTTTCTGACCGCGAATAACATCACCAACATCCTGACGCAGATCACGATCAACCTTATCCTTGCCGTCGGCATGACCTTCGTCATCCTGATTGGCGGCATCGATTTGTCGGTCGGATCGGTCATGGCATTCGCCGCCGTCGTCGCAGGCAAGGCGATCACCTTGCCCGGCTTTGGCGACACAGAACTGATCCTGCTGGCCTGTATTGCGGGTCTTGGCGTCGGCATGATCTGCGGATTACTCAACGGCGTGATCAGCGCCTATTGGGGCCTGCCGTCGTTTATCATCACGCTGGGCATGCTGAATATCGCGCGCGGCGCCGGGCTTCAGGTGTCAAACGCTGAAACCATCTATGCCTTCCCGCTCGCGTTCGAGGATTTCGGCTCCATGCTGATCGGCGGCGTGCCCGTAGTGTTCATCGTGGCGCTGGTGATGACGCTGATCGCATGGTTCGTGCTGAACCGCACCGTGTTTGGCCGCCTGCTGTACGGGATCGGCAATAACGAAGAAGCTGTCCGCCTCGCCGGGCATCCCGTGTTTTGGTACAAGGTCATCGCCTTTTCGATCAGTGGTCTGGCCGCCGGTTTCGCCGCGATCATCTATATGGCGCGCCTGAACATCGCGAGCCCGATTGCCGGCATTGGGTTCGAGCTAAACGCTATTGCAGCCGTGATCATCGGCGGCACCAGCCTTGCAGGCGGGCGCGGTTCGGTGATCGGCACGCTGCTGGGGGCCTTTATTATCGGCGTGCTGGCCAATGGTTTGATCCTGATGGGGCTCAGCGATTTTCTGCGCCAGATGATCACCGGCGTCGTCATCATCGTCGCCGTCATCCTTGACCACTACCGTGCAAAGTATAGCGCATCATGAAACGCACGGCCCTTCTGAACCGCCACCTCAGCGCACTGATTGCGACCCTTGGGCATGGCGACCGCATCGTCGTGGCGGACGCAGGCTTGCCTGTGCCGCCGGGGGTGGCGGTCATTGATCTGGCTGTCACAGCGGGCGTGCCGCGCTTTGATCAGGTCTTGCAGGCGATCCGCGCGGAACTGGTGATCGAAGGCATCGTCTGGGCGCAAGAAGCCTCTGCCGACCTGACCCGCGATCTGACTGCGGCCTGTGATGGCTGGGCTGCAGATCAAGGCCGCCCTATCGCCCGCAGTACGCTGACGCATGAGGCGTTCAAGGAAAGCACAGCCAGCGCCCGCGCCATCATCCGCACTGGCGAGGTCACGCCCTACGCCAATGTCATCCTGATCAGCGGAGTTGCGTTTTGAGCGTTCTTGTCGTCGGCAGTATTAATATGGACATGACCCTTTACCTGCCGCGCTGGCCCGCAGTGGGTGAAACCATCCGTGCGCACGAAACGCTGGTGCAACTGGGCGGCAAAGGCGCAAACCAAGCGATCGCCGCCGGGCGGCTGGGGGGCCGTGTCACCATGATCGGCGCCCTTGGCCGCGACGGGTTTGGCAGCCGCGCCAGTGCAGAGCTGATCGCGCAAGGTGTCGCGCTTTATGCCGATAGCTTGGACGATACGCCCACAGGCATCGCCAGCATCGACGTGGGGCCGGATGGTCAGAACATCATCCGCCTGTCCCCCGGTGCAAATGACGCCGTGACCGCGCAGACTGTGACCCGCAAAGCGGATGTCTTTGCAGGCGTATCTCTGTTGCTACTGCAAAATGAAATTCCCTTGGACGGCTCAAGCGCCGCTGCGCATCTGGCGCGGGCGGCCGGAGCGTTGGTGGTCATGGACCCCGCCCCTGCCCCAGACACACCTTGGGGCCCGGACATCCTAAGCCAATTTGACATCGTCACCCCCAACCTCGCCGAGGCGCGCCTGCTGTCCGGCCTTAGCGATGACATCCCGCCCGCACAGGTCGCAGCCAAGCTTGCCCAGCATTGCGGGCGCGGCGCGATTGTGACGATGGGCGGCGACGGTGTGGTCTGGTGCATTGACGGCCAGTCCGGTGCGGCCCCGGCCTGCAAGGTTGATGCCATTGATACGGTCGCGGCTGGCGATTGCTTTAACGGCGCGCTTGCCACTGCGCTGGCGCAAGGCGCACCCGTTGCGGATGCTGTGACTTACGCCCTGCATGCCGCAGCCCTTGCCACCACCCGGCGCGGCGCGGCCGCGTCCCTGCCCGCACACAGCGAGGTGACAACTTTCATCTCCAGCCGTGCGTCCGGTGCCAAGCAGTGCTAAACCGTTGATACCAGCGGTATCACGGAGCGGAACATGGCCACGATCAAGGACGTCGCAGCCACGGCAGGCGTATCCGTCGGGACTGTATCCAAGGTCCTAAGCGGCGATCCCACGGTCAAGCCCGCCCTGCAAACCCGCGTGCGCGACGCGGTCACGCAGCTGGGTTATCGCCCTAATCTAGCCGCCCGCGCCCTGCGCACGAATATGGTCAATGTGATCGGGCTAGTCGTGCCCGACATTTCCAACCCCTATTTCGCCCAGCTTGCCAAAGCGATCGAGACAGAGGCCGCGGTGCGCGATCATATGGTCATGCTGGCCAATTCCCACGACGACAAACCGACAGAGCATCGGCAGATCATGGCCCTGCTGGATCGCACCCCGCGCGGCATCATCGTCTGCGCCGTGTCGGACGAGGTGTCAGACCGCTACGTCACCGACACCGCCATCGTGTCCGTGGACCGCCGTCTGTCCGATTACAGCCTGATTTCGACCGATCACGCCGAAGGGTCGGCGCAGATTGCGGATCATCTGTTCGGGCTGGGCCACCGCCGCATCGCCTATATCGCGGGACCGCAGGACACGTTTGTCGGCCGCGCCCGTCTGGCCGGTTTTCAGTCCCGCATAGACGCCCTGCGCCAGCGTGACCCTGCCGTTGAACTGACAATCCACAACGGCCATTTCGGCTATCAATCCGGCGAGGATATCGCTCGCACAATCTTTGCCGCCCCTGCCGCCCAGCGCGTCACGGCCATCGCAGCCGCGAACGATCAGCTTGCCATCGGGGTGCTGCGCTGTGCGCGCGATTTACAGATCGAGGTGCCAGCGCAGGTGTCTGTCACAGGGTTCGACGACATCGACCTTGCGTCGCTTGTGGTGCCGCGCCTGACATCGTTTCAACAGCCGATGGACCAACTGGCCAAGCGGTCCATCGCTGCGATCTTTGACTGCAAAGCCGGATCAGCCGACGTGCTTCTGCAAGGCACGCTGATGGTGCGCAGCTCCAGCGGCGCTGCGCAAATTTAGGCCCGCCGCGCCCTTACCGCTTTTTAAGAAACGCAGCCGCCTGCAAGATGGCATCGGTCAGCCCGGCAAAGAAACCGGGATCCGTCACATCCACCAATCCGGCAGGGCGATCCGCGCCCTCAGTCTTAGCCTCAGTCTCAACCTCTGACAACGCCGCGTCCGGCGCGGGCCGCAGTACGACCAAAGGCGACGGGTCTTTGACAAGCGCGCGGTAGCTGTCGCCCTTGCCATGTTTCAGCACGTTCACTGCCAGATAATACTGATAAATCCGGTCCGCCAAATCAGCCTTGCCGCTTTCAATCAGCAGTGCCTGCAGCTTGCGCGAAAACGGTCCGCGTTTGAAATGGTGCTGCATCCGCGCTTCAAAGGCGGTGTAGATATCAATCGCTTCCAGCTCTAGCGCGACGGTCGCAGCGCGCAGCGCCTCGGCCTGATCGCCGGTGACATCAGCGCCGCCCGCCGTGCGCAAAATTTCACCAATCGTATCCTGCGCCGCCTGCGCATTCGCGCGCGATACGGCAACCAGTTCGACAACGTTCTTGGACGAGGCCATCATTCACCCTCCATAGGTTACAGCAGCCATAAGCGATCTGGCCGCGAATGTGAGGGGCAGAAATGCGCGCGCGCCTGCGAAAGTGCCCTGCCCCATCTTAATCCAGTCCTGTTCGCGTCTGGTCAGCCTGCCTTGCAGCCGTTATGGTCCGCCGAAAGGCCAAACAGGACGCATAGACCATGGCAAAGATGCAAGCGGGCCAGCAGCCCTTCAACATCATGATCGTGGGCCAAGGCGGGCGCCTGCAGTACGAGGCCTTGGTCTTTGTCGCGTCGCTGCGCGAGATGTCACCGCAGTTTTCAGGCGGGGTTTTCGTCGTAGAACCCCAGCCCGGCCCGCTGTGGGATCACGACCCGCGCATGAGCCAAGACATCCGCGACGCGCTGCTTGAGATGGGCGCGCAGGTCGTGCCCTTTGACAGCCATGTTTTTGGCAGCAGCTATCCTTATGGCAACAAGATCGAGGGGTTAGCGGCCCTGCCTACGGGCGAGCCGTTCATGTTCTTTGACACCGACACCCTAATCACCGGAGAGCTGTCGGAGCTGCCCCTAGATTTCAACCGCCCCGCCGCGTCCATGCGCCGCGAAGGCACCTGGCCCCAAGAAGAGCTGTATTGGCCGGGCTACACCGCGGTGTGGAAGTCGCTTTACGACCGTTTCGGGCTGGATTTCGCATCCAGCCTCGATCTGTCGCACCCGGATGATTACTGGCAGCGGTATCTGTATTTCAACGCCGGTTGGTTCTTTGGCGCGGACCCGGCGGCCTTTGGCCAACGTTTTTTGGACTACGCCAAAACCGTGCGCGACGACGCGCCAGAGGAACTCGTGATCCAATCGCTTCATCCATGGCTGGACCAGATCGTCCTGCCGCTGGTGATCCACAGCTTTGGTGGCGGCCGGCCAGGGCCAGAGCTAGACGGGCTCGACGGCGATGTGACCTGCCACTACCGCATCCTGCCGCTGTTCTATGCCCGCGAAAGCGACCGCGCCGTGCAAGTGATGGAGGCCGTGACCGCCCCCAATAAGATCAAGAAACTGCTGAAGGGGTATGATGCCTACAAGCGGATGATCTATCAGGGCCGTGGCCAAAAAGTGCGCGCGATGTTCGACCGCAATGATTTACCAAAGCGCGAACAACAGATCCGCAATCAGATCAAAGCCAAGGGATTTTGGATCCGCTAGGAATTGTGCGACAGCAGAGGGTTCCGATTTTTCGGCGAAAAATCGGATCTTGGGGCGCTGCCCCAAACCCCGAGGTATTTTTGACCAGAAGAAGGGGGGCGCGGCGCTATTTGGCGAAGATATCCGAGTCGGGCGCAAGGCCTTTAACTTCGATGGGATTACCCGAGGGGTCGCGGAAGAACATTGTCCATTGCTCGCCCGGCTCGCCCTTAAAGCGGACAGAGGGGGCGAGGATGAAATCGGTCTGACGCTCTTCTAGCCGGCCTGCGAGCTTATTCCATTCGTCCAGCGGCAGGATGATGCCAAAGTGCGGCATTGGGACCATGTGATCGCCGACCTTGCCCGTTGCGGCATTGGCGAAAGGCGCGCCCAGATGCAGCGACAATTGGTGGCCGTAGAAGTCGAAATCGACCCAAGTGTCCGTCGAGCGCCCCTCAACCGCGCCAAGCGCCCCGGTATAGAAGTCCCGTGCTTCGTCCAGATCGGTGACATGATAGGCAAAATGGAACGGGTAAGGCATTGGCGGCTCCTTGGTCGTTGAGTGGTGGGTTGAAACCTCCTAAACCTGTCGCAACGCATTGCAAAGGGAGAGAGACATGTCCGGCGAACCTACCTACGGTTTTGATACGCTACAGATTCACGCGGGTGCACGGCCCGACCCGGCCACGGGTGCGCGGCAGGTGCCGATCTATCAAACGACGGCCTATGTGTTCCGCGATGCGGACCACGCGGCGGCGCTGTTTAACCTGCAAGAGGTCGGCTATATCTATTCGCGCCTGACCAACCCCACGGTCGCAGCGCTGCAGGAACGGATCGCAACGCTTGAAGGCGGCGCAGGCGGTGTCTGCTGTTCGTCCGGTCATGCGGCCCAATTGATGGCGCTGTTTCCGCTGATGGCACCGGGTAAGAATATCGTCGCCAGCACGCGGCTTTATGGCGGCACGGTCACGCAGTTCACCCAGACGATCAAGCGTTTCGGCTGGTCCGCGACCTTTGTCGACTTTGACGATCTGGACGCGGTGAAGGCCGCGATCAATGACGACACGCAGGCGATCTTTGGCGAGGCGATTGCCAACCCCGGCGGCTATATCATGGACGTGCGCGCGATTGCCGATATTGCCGATGACGCAGGGATTCCCCTGATCATCGACAACACCACAGCCACGCCATATCTGTGCCGCCCAATCGAGCTTGGCGCGACACTGGTCGTTCATTCCACCACGAAATACCTGACGGGTAACGGCACTGTCACCGGTGGCTGCGTTGTGGATTCGGGCAAATTTGACTGGGCGGCATCAGGAAAATTCCCGTCCCTGTCAGAGCCCGAGCCTGCCTATCACGGCCTCAAGTTCGCAGAGACCTTTGGCCCGCTGGCGTTCACCTTTCACGGGATCGCTATTGGTCTGCGCGATCTGGGTATGACCATGAACCCACAGGGCGCCCACTATACCCTGATGGGGATTGAAACGCTGTCCCTGCGTATGGAACGCCATGTGCAGAACGCGCAAAAGATTGCCAAGTGGCTAGAGGACGACCCCCGCGTCGACTATGTCACCTATGCTGGTTTGAAGAGCAGCAAGTACTTTGACCGCGTCGAAAAAGTCTGTCCCAAAGGCGCGGGCGGCTTGTTCACCTTTGCGGTCAAGGGCGGCTATGAGGCCTGCATCAAGCTGATCGACAACCTCGAGATCTTTAGCCACGTGGCGAACCTTGGCGATACGCGCAGCTTGATCATTCACCCGGCGTCCACCACCCACCGCCAGTTGGACGAAAACCAGCAGCGCGCGGCAGGTGCAGCACCGGAAATCGTGCGTGTGTCCATCGGGATCGAGGATGCGGACGATCTGATTATGGATCTGGATCAGGCGCTGTCCAAAGCGACGGCCTAAAAACAATGGGCGGGGTTTCGGCCCCGCCCACATTAGTTACTCGCCAAAGCCCCAAGTCACAGTGACATCGGCGCTGATCGTGATTTGGCCAGCCGCCACGGGCACCTTTTCGGCGCTGTCCATCGCCATGCGCATATATGGCTGCGGCGCGCCGCCAGATGCGCCGCCTTCGGTCAGCGATTGCACTGGCCCCAAGGCTACGCCAGCCGCCTGCGCGTAAAGCTCAGCCTTATCCATCGCATCGGCGACTGCGGCGCGGCGCGCGTCGTCTAGGGCGGGCTTGCGGTCCTGCAGATCAAAGGTCAGGCCGTTCATCTGGTTCGCGCCCTCTTGGACCACGGCGTCGAGCGTCTGACCCAATTTGGACAAATCAAGCACTTGCACGCTGACATCTGTGGCCGCGACATAGCCCGTGATGCGCGACGACTGGGTCGCCTCGTCATAACTTTGCTGCACATCAACGCGCAGACCGCTGGTCTGGATATCCTCGGGCGCGATCCCGGCAGCGGTCAGGCTGGCCATGACCTTGTCCATATCCGCGCTCATGTCGCGCACGGCCTGCGCCGCTGTCGGGGCCCGCGCCAGAACGCCCAGCGACAGGCTGGCCATATCGGGGCTGGCCATGACCTGGCCGGTGCCCGTTACCGTCAGCCCGGCATCCTGCGCCGCAGCCGGAATGGCCGCACTGCACAGCAGCAGGCTTGCGATCTGTAATGTCTTAATCATGGCTCTATTCTTTCCAAATGGTTTACCACAAGCGAGCGAGCGCCAACGCCGTGTCGAACGCCTTGGCCCCGGCCCGGTTCTGCGTTAGCCTGCGCATAAGAATACCGAACATTTCTTGTATTGCGCACGGACGTATGGCCAATCGATGACACCTAATTTCGCACTCTCGCTTTCATTCGACGGTATCGCCCTTCTGCAACAGGTGCCAGATGGCTGGCACCTTGTGGGCGAGGTGCCGCTTGAGACAGCCGACCTACCTGCGGCCCTGTCAGTTTTGCGGGACCAAGCGCTTGCGCTGGACCCTTCTGGCATGCGCACAAAGCTGGTGATCCCAAGCGATCAAATCCGCTATATGACGCTGCAGGGCGAAGACACGACCGCGGACGATGTGCACCACGCGCTGGACGGCGAAACGCCCTATGCGCTGAATGAACTGGTCATTGATACGGTGCGCGCGAATGGCAGCACCTATATCGCCGCTGTCGCCCAAGAAACGCTGGTCGAGGCGACAGCCTTTGCCACGGACAATCTGTTCAACCCCGTCGCCTGCGCCGCCCTACCCGAACCGGGCACCTTTGACGCAGAGGTGTTCTTTGGCGCCCTGCCCGCCGGGCGCACTATGGACCTGACCCGGGCCGATAAGCCTGTCGTCCAAACCGGCGTCGTCGATTTGCCAAAATCCGCACCTGCGGCAGAACCTGACGCCGCGCCCACGCCTGAACCTGAACCCGAGCCCGATCCAGCGCCTGAAGCAGCCGCGCAGTCCGATGCGCCCATGCCGGTCAGCGACGCGGTGCCAGACCAAGACACCGCGCCCCAAACCGCAGAGGCATCTGCGCCGCCGCCAGAGGCAGATCAGCCCGCCTCCGTACCGGACCCGATCGAGCTAGGCGACGCACCAGTTTTTGCATCGCGCAGTAAAATCGTAGCACCGACGATCAACGCAGCCAAACGGTCCACGCTATCAGCCCAACCTGCCGACAACGCAATCGCGACAGCTTTGGCCGCACGCCGCGCGCCAAGCGAAGCAGCCTTGGCGCAGGGCACGAGCACCGCATCCCACCCCCCGCGTATCGCCCAGCCGGTAACAGGCACCGCGCCTGCCATCAAAGCCACAGCCATGCCCGATGGCGTGACCGCCGCCCCCCTAGCCGCCCCCGCGCAAGAGCCGTTGTTCACCCGCCGCAAAGAACCCCCCGCCCCGGTGGCCGCCAATGGGCGTGCAAAAGAGCCGGTGTCCGCACTCGCAGCCGCCATCGCGGCCCAGTCCGGCGTGCAGATCATCGACGACCGCCCTGCAGCGCAGGCGCAGGCCGCACCGCAGCCTGCAAAAGGACGCGTCAAGGAACGCGGCAAAACGCGCTTCCTCGGGTTGATCCTGACTGCAATCTTGCTCTTGGTAATGCTGCTGGTGGGATTGTGGTCCCTGACGTTGCCAAGCGGCACCGTGACAAGCTGGTTCACCGGCGCGGATGCCGAACCGCAAATCGCAGCCGCGACACAAGAGCCTTCCTTCGACGACACGCTTGCCGCTGATTTGGCGCAAGGCGAACCTGCGCCGCAAACGGATGTCGCGCCTCAGACATCTGTCGCCACCGCAGAGGAAACCGACGCCCCTACGGCCGAGGTCGCGCAAGCGGCGGAACCCGCCCCCTCTGCCATTGTGCCACAAGATATGGCGGCCGTAGTGCCCCCAGCGCCCATCGTGCGCGCCCCCGCCGGGCGGGTGTTGTCCCCTGACGAAGCGGACCGCATCTATGCCGCGACCGGCGTCTATCAACGCGCGCCCCGCATTGCCGCAACGCCCAGCAGCACAGCGCTGGAAGGGGTCGATCCGGTCGCCACCGTCGATGTCCCGCAGGCACTGGACCAGCCGGACATGCCCGGCCAAGACGCCGCTGCCCCCGACGCCGTGATCGCAGACCAGCCAGTGCCGCCCGCAGCGGGCGTTGTGTTTGCCCGCGATGCACGCGGCAATATCGCCGCCACGCCAGAAGGCGTCGTGACGCCGCAAGGCGCGTTGGTGATCGCAGGCGCGCCGGACCTGCGCCCGGTCCTGCGCCCCGGCACCCCGCGTGTGGCGACAGCACCTGTGGACCCGGTGGTGCGACCTGATGATCTAGCAGAGGCCGCTGCGGCTGCCGTCCCTACCGATGCGACAGAGCCGGAAGCAGCGCCCGCGACAGGCAGCCCCGCCTTCGTCGCCGGGCCACCGCCCCTGCGCCCGGTGCTACGGCCCGGTGATGCGGCGGCGCTGACCTTGCCGACCACCGACGTGGCAGAGGCGCCCACCTTGCCTGTTTCGCTTCCCTATACCGGGGTGCGTCCGCGCCTGCGGCCGGGCGGGTTGATCGCCACCGCCGCCACCCCGACCGAAGCTGAAGCCGTCATCGCCGCCTATACCGGCTCTCGTCCTGTTCTGCGTCCATCTGATCTTGCACCAGAGGTCGAAGCCGCGCCGGAAGAGCCGCAGCCCCTTCCCGGTGCCATCGTCACCGCCGATATTAACGCTGTTGCCGCTGCCATCGCCGCCGCCGCCCCGGCGTCATCGTTTAGCAATCGCACAGCGCTTGCTGTCAGCGTCGCCCGCCGTCCCGACGCACGCCCCAATAATTTTGCGCAGGTCGTGGCCCGCTCGCGCCAAGCCGCAGCGCCGCCGCCCGTGGCCGCCGCCCCAGCACCAACCCGCACCGCAGCCGTCGCCGCAACGCCAGCCCCGCCCACAATCGTCGCCCCCAGCGGCAATGTCCCCGGCGGCGTGGCGCAAGCGGCGACCGTCGACAATGCGATGAACCTGCGCCAGATGAACCTTGTCGGTGTCTACGGCAAACCCAACGCCCGCCGCGCACTGGTGCGTCTGGGCAATGGCCGCTTTGTTAAGGTCGAAGTTGGCAGCGCCCTTGATGGCGGCCAAGTCACCGCGATTGGCGATACCGCGCTGAATTTTGTCAAACGCGGAAAGACCTACGCCCTCGTGCTGCCCGGCTAAGGCGTTTGCCGCACATTTGTGACGGCTTCGAAACCTTCCGTGATTGCACCACCATTGCGTAACGCCAAGCGCCTTGTATGACAGGCACATGGAAACATTTCTGCTTCAGGCTACGATTTATCTAGGCGCCGCTGTCATTGCGGTGCCTTTTGCTGCCCGCCTCGGTCTTGGCAGCGTGCTTGGCTATCTGGCCGCCGGTATCGTGATCGGTCCCCTGACGGGATTGGTCGGGACAGAGGCGAAGGACATCCAACACTTTGCCGAGTTCGGCGTCGTGATGATGCTGTTCCTGATCGGGCTAGAGCTAGAGCCGCGCGCCCTGTGGGATATGCGCGGACGCTTGATCGGCCTTGGCGGCCTGCAAATCGTGCTAACGACGGCCATCGTCACCGGCGCGGGCATGTTTCTGGGCTATCCGATCCAGACCTCGCTGGCGATTGGCCTGATTATGGCGCTGTCGTCGACGGCCATCGTACTGCAGACCCTGTCGGAAAAGGGGCTGATGCAAACGGGGGGCGGGCGATCTGTCTTTTCGGTCCTGCTGACGCAGGATATTGCCGTGATCCCGATGCTGGCGCTGCTGCCGCTGCTGGCGGTGGCTGGCAATAAACTCAGCATCGCGCCCGATGGATCGCTGGTGCGAAACCTTGGCGAAGACAGCCACGCTGCCCTGTCCCTTGTCGACGGGCTGCCCGGCTGGGGCGTCACGCTTGTCACGATCGGTGCCGTCGCCGCCGTCGTGCTGACCGGCGTCTACCTGACGCGCCCCGTGTTCCGCTACATCCACCACGCGAAATTAAGGGAAATGTACACCGCCCTCGCCCTGTTGATGGTTACCGCGATCGCCGTGCTGATGGGCACGGTCGGCCTGTCACCTGCGCTTGGTACCTTTTTAGCGGGCGTCGTGCTGGCGAACTCTGAATTCCGGCACGAGCTGGAAAGCGACCTAGAGCCGTTTAAAGGCCTGTTGCTGGGCCTGTTCTTTATCACCGTTGGCGCAGGCATTAACTTTGCCCTGCTGGCGGCGCAGCCCGTGCGGGTTGCGACCTATGTCATCGGCATCATCGTGATCAAAGGCGCGGTGCTTTATGCCCTGTCCTTCCTGTTCAAGATGCGCGGCAAGGATCGCTGGCTGTTCACCCTTGGCCTTGCGCAGGCCGGGGAATTTGGCTTCGTGCTGATCTCTTTCTCTGACCAACAAGGCGTGCTGCCCGGCAGTCTGTCGGAAATGCTGCTGCTGGTCATTGCCCTGTCGATGCTGGTCACGCCCGCGCTGTTCATCGGCTACGACTGGCTGTCCCGCCGCATGGATGACAGCGAAGAGCATGAACACGACGAGGTCGACGAGCAAGGCGCGGTCATCATCGCGGGCATCGGCCGCTTTGGCCAAATGGCGAACCGGCTAATCCAATCCGCTGGCTTTTCCACCGTCGTGATCGACAACGACCTGCCAGCCGTTCAGATGATGCGGAAATTTGGCTATCGCGGTTTCTTTGGCGATCCCACCCGCCCCGATCTGCTGGCCGCTGCCGGAATCGACGACGCCCGCGTGATGCTGGTCGCCATCGACGACAAAGACATGGCAACACGCCTTGTCGCCTATGCCCGCAAGGTGCGGCCCGATCTGCACATCATCGCCCGCGCCCGTGACCGGGTGCATACCTACGAGCTTTACGCCGCTGGCGCAGACGACATCGTGCGTGAAATGTTCGACAGTTCCTTGCGGGCAGGCCGCTATGCGCTGGAAAACCTTGGCCTTACGGACTTCGAGGCCGCCGAGGCGGAAACGCTGTTCTATCACTCTGACCGCGACATGGTCCGCGATCTGGCCAAGCTGTGGAAGCCGGGCGTGCCGATTGCCGACAACCCCGACTATATCGCCCGCGCGCGGCAGCTGAACAGCGATCTTGAAACCGCCCTCGCCGCCCGCGCCCAGAACCAAGAGACAGAAGAAAAAGAGCGTCTTTTGCCCCGCCGGCCTGGCGACACCTCTTCTGGCGGCAATAGCTAGCCTGCGCTGACGGCCGCTTCGGCAAAGGTCGCCATATCCGAATGGCAGGCGGCAGCGGCTTTGACGATGCTGATCGCCAGCGCAGCCCCCGACCCTTCGCCAAGGCGCAGGCCCAGCTGCAACAGCGGCGGCTTGCCCAAGCGGTCCAGCAACGTAGCATGGGCCGCCTCGGCGCTTTGATGACCCGCAACCGCATGATCCAGCGCGCCGGGCACCGCAGCGGCGAGTGTCGCGGCAGCCGCGCAGCAGATGAACCCGTCAAGGATCACCGGAATGCCGTCCACCCGCGCCCGCGCGATGGCCCCCGCCATGGCAGCGACCTCGCGCCCGCCAAGGCAGCGCAGCGCCTGCAACGCATCCGTGCCTGCTGCCGGGTTGGCACCAAGCCCGCGCGCGACAACATCGGTTTTGCGCGCAAGACCCGCATCATCAACGCCCGTACCGCGCCCCGTCCAAGCGGCCGGGGTGCCGCCATACAGCGCATAGGCAATCGCCGCCGCCGATGTTGTATTGCCGATCCCCATTTCGCCCACGACCAGCAGGTCCGTCGCCGGATCAACTGCATCCCACCCAGCGGCTAGGCCTGCGACAACCTCTGCCTCGGTCATCGCCGGGCCTTGGGTGAAATCCTGCGTCGGGGTGTCCAGATCCAGCGGCACGACATCAAGGCGCGCGCCGCAGGCCTTCGCAAGCTGGTTTATGGCCGCGCCGCCGCCTTGGAAGTTTCCGACCATCTGCGCCGTCACCTCTGCCGGAAAGGCCGAGACGCCCTGCGCGCAGATGCCATGATTGCCCGCAAAGATCACGATCTGCGGCGCGGCAATGCGCGGTCTGTCCGTGCCCTGCCACCCGGCCAACCACAGGGCCAAATCCTCTAGCCGGCCAAGGGCACCGGGCGGTTTGGTCAGCTGGCCGTTCCGCGCGGCTGCCCCATCGACTGCGACCTGATCGGCCCGGGGTGCAGCGGCAAGAAGGCCACGAAAATCGGTAAGCGTGGTAAATGGGGCAGTCATGGTCGTCCTCGTTGCGGTTCGGTCCCGACCTGTCTAACCATAAGCGGACGAAAGAAAACCCTGTTCGATGGACACGCCTTTGCCCCGTACTGACGCACTGATGACCCTTGGCGATTTGCCCGCCGCTCTTGGCCTGCTGACGCGCCTGCCGGTGCGCGTCAACACCGCCAACGCCACAGCGCGCGGCGCGCGGGCGGCTTGGGCGTGGCCGCTCGCCGGAGTCGCGGTGGGCGCGATCGCAGCCGGGGCTGCGGCAGCGGCAATGTGGTGCGGTCTGCCCCTTGGGGTCTGCGCCCTGCTCTTAATCGCGGTTCAGATGATCGTAACCGGTGCGATGCACGAAGACGGGCTGGCCGACAGCATCGACGGCCTCTGGGGCGGCTGGGACAAAGACCGCCGTCTTGCGATCATGAAAGACAGCCAAATCGGCACCTACGGCGTGCTGGCACTGCTCGTGTCAGTCTTGCTGCGGTGGATGCTTTGGATCACGCTTTTGGACACGATGCTCTGGCCTGCGGCGCTGGCCATCGGCGCAGTATCGCGCCTGCCCATGATCGCGCTGGCCTTCGTCCTGCCCCACGCGCGTGGCAATGGACTGAGCCATGCCGTCGGCCGCCCGGCCTTGCCAACGCTTCTGGTCGCAACGGGCGTCGCGCTGGGTGCCGCCCTGCTTTGCCTTGGCTGGGCGAGCCTGCCCGCGATCATCATAATCACGGCGACATCCGCCGCTTGGGCGCTGATCGCCCGGCGCAAAATTGGCGGCCAAACCGGTGATATCCTTGGCGCATCCCAGCAAATCGCCGAAATCACAGCCCTCATGGCCCTCGCCACGCTGGCCTAACCGCTTCTTCTGGTCAAAAATACCTCGGGGGACGGCGCAGCCGGGGGGCAGCGCCCCCGCACCCTTACCCTTTACAGGCCAAAGCCCGATCAAACGCACCCGGCCCAACCGGTCCTAAATCACGCACCAATGCCGTGCCCGCATCGATCTGCACCGCCAAAACGCGCGACCAGTCGGGCGCGGCGACGACAGCTTCGGTCACACCGTCGCAAATGCGAAACCCGCCGCTGATCTCTCGTTCGCCAATGCGGTGGTTGGTCAGATTTGGCACGCGGTAGGCCTCAGCCAAATCCGCACCATCAAAGCGCCAGACCCGCAGCACCCGCGCCAGATGCGGGCGGTCGATATAGGCAACCTCGATCCGGCCATCGCCGTCGATATCACCCGCGCCAATCGGCGAAAGCCATCGGTGCGTCTGTCCGATATAGGGTGTCTGAGCCAGCAAAGCCAACGCGCCGCTGCGCATCCCATAGATCACCAGTTGCGCACCCTGCGTCAGGCTCGTGCGCACGGCGATGACTTCGGTTTGGCCATCCCCGTCTAGATCAGCCAGACGCGGGGCCGTGTCCTCGAACACATGGCCCGCGCCCGCTGCGATCCGAATGTCGCAATCCCCAGCAGCTGCGATCCGCAGCGTTGCCGCTTCAATCGCGTCACCAAGGATGCCGTGATCGTAAATTGTCGTGGGGTCGTCGTACCAGGCGCGCGTGATATCGCCGCCCGGTGCCACCGCCACGCTGCCTGACAGCGCAGCAGGCGGCGGTGGTGGGTTCTGGCAGGCCGCAGCAAGGCTCGCGTGCATGACAAGCAAACCTGCGGCGACCACGACCCGCATCAGATCTGCTTTTCAGGCATCTGCACGCGCAGGCCGTCCAAAGCGTCAGAGACTTTCAGCTGGCAGGTCAGGCGGGACAGCTCTGGGTTCGGCTTGTAAGCGAAATCCAGCATGTCTTCTTCCATCGCGTCCTTGGGCTCTAGCTTGTCAGCCCACGCTGGATCGACATAGACGTGGCACGTCGAACAGGCGCAGGCGCCGCCGCAGTCGGCCTCGATCCCCGGAATGCCGTTGTCGCGGGCACCTTCCATGACAGTCATGCCATTCGCCACGTCGACGACGTGCTCTTTGCCGCCGTGCTCTACATAGGTAATTTTCGCCATCGTCTTATCCTTTCGCGCCTATCAGCTTTGCCCCGATAACTAAGGGAATGGGGCTGGCCCTGCCAGTCACAAATGCACACGGCCCCGCCCTGCCCCACAATGGCGTTTGACCTGCACCGCCGACGCTTTAAGACGGACTGCGAAGGAGTCCCGATGCACCGCTTTTTACCATTCGCCCTGTTGCTGTCCGCCTGCACTCCGCTGCCGCCGCAAAGCGGCACTGGCACGGCACCGATCATCGTGTCCCTTGGCGATATCGAAACCGATGCAAAGGGTCGCTGCTTTGCCCGCACCGAAGGGCCGACGCAGACCAATATCATTAGCGAATTGATCGAAGTCGCGCCCGAGACGCGCGACGCCGCGGGCACTGTCATCAACCCGGCCGTCTTTCGCACAATCACCCGGCCGCAGACCGTTAAGGTCGGCGAAGGCAGCCGGTTCGAAACCGTTTGCCCGCCAGTTTACACGGCGGCTTTTGTGTCGACGTTGCAGCGCGCCTTGCTGATCCGCCGCGCCTATGACGGGCCGATTACGGGGCAATATGACGCGGCCACCAGCCTTGCTGTGCAAAGCTATCAGCGCCGCAGCGGCACGGACAGTCCGCTACTGGCGACTGACATCGCCCGCGACCTTGGGATTCTGGCAGTCCCCCGCAGCTAAACAAACGCAAAACGCCGCCCCCTTTCGGGGACGGCGCGCGTTTGAAGCTTAGCTAGATTTATTCGCTGTCGGTTTTATCCTCTAGCGCCAGCGCAAGAAAGCGCGGGTTGCCGTCGCGGCGGACCAGCAAAAGCAGGGATGTCTGACCCGCCTCAACCGCGTTATCGATGCGCGCTTGCAGCTCTTCCACGGTCGTCACGGCCTGTTGGCCCGCGTCCGTGATCAGATCGCCCGGTGTCAAACCTTTGCCTGCGGCGTCCGACGCGGGATCAACATCAGTGATCACCAGACCCGGACGGTCGTCCAAGCTGAACTCTTCGACAAGTTCCGGCGTGACGGGCGACAAGGTCAGGCCCAGCATTTCCGCGCCTGCGTCAGCGGGTTCAGGTGCCTCTTCGGACGCTGGGAAAGCGGTCGCTTCGTCCGTCTCGCGGCGGCCAAGGGTCACTTCCATTGCGGTTTCTTCGCCGCCCCGCAGCACTTGCAGCGGGATCGTCGCGCCCACGGCAGAGTTGCCGACCATGCGCACCAATTCGCGCGTATCAGCAACTTCGGTGCCGTCATAGGACAGGATCACGTCACCGGCCAGCAGACCGGCGTCTTCGGCTGGACCCGCTGGCACGTCGGTGATCAGCGCGCCGCGTGCGGTGTCCAGCCCGTCAATGGCGCTGACCATGTCGGGCGTGACGTCCTGAATGCGCACGCCCAGCCAACCACGACGGGTTTCGCCGAATTCCTGCAGCTGATCGACGACGTTTTCCACGACCTGCGACGACATCGCAAAGCCGATACCGATGGACCCGCCATTGGGCGACAAGATCGCGGTGTTCACGCCGACGACTTCGCCGTCCATGTTGAACAGCGGCCCGCCCGAGTTGCCACGGTTGATCGCCGCGTCAGTCTGGATGTAGTCGTCATAGGTGCCAGACAGCGCGCGGTTGCGGGCGGACACGATACCGGCAGAGACAGAAAAGCCCTGCCCTAGCGGGTTGCCCATCGCCATGACCCAGTCGCCGACGCGGGCCCCGACGCCATTGCTGTCGCCAAATTCCACGAACTGCAGCGGGCTGTCGTATTCAACCTTTAGTACGGCGATGTCGGTGTTCGGATCAGTGCCGACCAGCGTGGCGGGCAGTTGCGCAGCAGGCTGGCCATCGCCGGGAAAGAACTCGATCTCGATCTCGTCCGCGCCTTCAATCACGTGGTTGTTGGTGACGATATAGCCGTCCGCCGAAATCACAAAGCCAGAGCCAAGCGCGCTTGATCTGCGGGGCTGGCCGCCGGGGCCGTTTTCCAGATCGTTAAAGAAATCCTCGAACGGGGACCCTTCGGGCACGATACCTTGCGGCATTGTGCGTTCGGCCACGGTGGTGGAGGTGGTGATGTTTACGACGGACGGGCTGACCTGAGCGGCCAGATCGGCAAAGGTCAGCGGCCGGCCAGCAACGGCGCCCGGCAGGGCCTGTGTCGTTTCCGCAGTCGTGGTTTCGGGGTTCACCTGCGCAAATCCGGGCAGCGACTGCGACAGGATCAAGGCGGTGGTCAGGGCAAGGCCGGACAACATGTAACGGGGATCGGCGAGTGTTAAGACTTTGGCCTGTGACCTCACGGGGCGGACTCCTTGTTGTGTTGCGCAGGGCAGCGTTGACACTGAACCTAGGGCGCAAACCTGAGAGCGCAAAGTCTCAATGTAAAGGGTGAACGGATCGTGACTTTATGTCCCAATCAATGCCGCAAGCCATAACAAGGCGGCACCTGTCGCCAGCACCGCCAGCCCGACAAGGCGGCGTTCCGGCAAACCCAAGCTGCGCAGGGCTGCCAGCATGTCTTCGATAAGCGAAGGGGCCAGTGCGTACACCAGCCCCTCGATCAGCAGAACAAGGCCAAGGCCTGTTAATGCCAGTGCGATCATGCGCGCGTCAGTTCGACGCGGCAGGTGCCGGTGCCGCTGGGGCCCGCGCTGCATTATCGTTTGCGGCCTGACCCTGATCCGATTGCAGATAGTTAAAGAACTCTGAATTCGGGGACAGCACCATGGACGACCGGCCAGAGGCGGCAAAGCGCTCGTAGGCGGTCATGGAACGGTAGAATTCAAAGAACTCTGGGTCTGCGCCAAAGGCTTCGGCAAAGATGCCGTTACGCTCGGCGTCGGCCTCACCGCGTGTGACCTCGGCCAGACGGTTCGCCTCTGATGTGACCTCGACCACGGTGCGGTCTGCGGCTGCGCGGGTCCGCTGGGCGGCCTCGTTACCGCGTGCGACTTCGTCTGCGGCTTCACGGTCACGTTCCGCAATCATCCGCTCGTAGGTCGCGTTCAGGTTTTCTGGCGGCAGGTCCGTACGCTTCAAACGCACGTCGATGACCTCTAGACCCAAGCTGCGCGCCTCGGTGATTGCGTTGTTGCGGATGCGCAGCATCAGCGCGGCGCGGTCGGTGGACAGGATGTCGTTCGACGCAACCGTACCCAGCACGTTCCGGGTGGTGTCGCGCAGAATGCCGTCCAAGCGACGCGCTGCGACCTCTTCGCCGCCCGCGCCAACAGCCTGACGGAACTGGCGCACATCGGCGATGCGGTAGCGTGCAAAGGCATCGACGACCAAGCGGCGGTCATCGGATGGCGTGACTTCCAGCGGGTCCAGATCACGGGACAAGATGCGGTCGTCATAGCGCACGACGTTCTGGATAAACGGGATCTTAAAGGCAAGACCCGGCTCTTCTTTCACTTTCACGATCTGACCAAATTGGAGCACCAGCGCTTTTTCACGCTCGTCCACGATAAACACCGAGGAGATAGCCACAAACAGCACGACAACGAGGACGGGGAGTAGGAAAATAGATTTCCGCATTAGTTTGTCCCTTCGGTCGTTTGCGTCTGAGGACGGTTAGAGCCGCCGCCCAGTTGGTTCAGCGGCAGATATGGCACGACGCCCTGCCCGCCTTGGGATTCGTCAAGCAGGATGATGTCCAACTCTCCTAGAACCTTTTCCATGGTTTCCAGATACAGCCGCTTGCGCGTCACCTCTGGGGCTTTTTGGTATTCCGTCAAAACGGCCGAGAAACGGCTCGCCTCACCAGAGGCTTCGTTCACAGTCTGCGCGCGATAACCTTCGGCTTGCTCGATAGTCTGAGCCGCTTGACCGCGTGCCTCGGCCTCGACCCGGTTGGCATAGGCGTCAGCGACGTTCTGCAACCGGTCGCGTTCCTGCTCGGCGTCCTGCACCTTGCGGAAGGATGCAATGACGGGTTCGGGCGGATCGGCCTTGTCAAAGTTGACACGGATGATGTTCACGCCGGACTGATAGCTATCAAGCGTGCTTTGAATCTCGCTTTTCAGGCGTTCAGCAATCGAACCGCGATCCCGGTTTAGGATCGGTGCCAGCTGGCTTTGCGCGATGATTTCACGCATCACAGATTCAGATACAGCCTCGATCGTCTGTTCGGGATCGGCAAGGTTGAACAGGAAAAGCTGTGGATCAAGGATGTTCCACACAACCTGAAAGTCGATGTCGACGATGTTTTCGTCGCCCGTCAGCATCAAGCCCGCGTCCAAGCCGGACCGGCTGGTGCCGATATCGATGGACCGCTCTGACGTGACCGCCAGCACTTCACGCGTGACGATAGGCCAAGGCGCAAAGTTCAGGCCGGGGCCGTTGGTGGACATGTAATCGCCCAGCAGCAGCTCTACCGACTGTTCTTCTGGCTTGACGGTATAGATGGATGCCATGCCCCAAAGCACAGCCGCCGCCAGCACGCCAAGGCCAATGGTGCCGCGCGTCAGTGCCGGACCATTGCCGCCGCCCGTGCCGCCGCCGCCCGTGCCGTTGCCGCCGCCGCGTCCGCCCATCAGGACCCGCAGCTGTTCGCGGCCTTTGTTCATCAGCTCGTCGATCTCAGGAATTTGTGGCCCCTCGCCAGTGCGACGTGGTGGACGCGGCGGAGGGTTGGACCCATTGCCGTCGTTCTTACCCTGATTATCGTCGCCGCCGCCCCCCCAGGGGCCCCCGTTATTGCCTGCCATCGTGTGTCAGTCTTCCTTGATGTTACGATCCTGTTCGGACCCGTCAGTCTTTAGATCGGGCCAATGGCCCGATAATTCAAGTTGTCCGCACCGGTGTCTTCATCGTGACCAGTTCTTCGCCCATGGTTGGGTGGACGGCGCAGGTGCGGTCGAAATCTTCTTTTGTAGCGCCCATCTTGATTGCGATGGCCACCATCTGGATCATTTCGCCCGCATGGTCCGCGACGATGTGACACCCCAAGATCTTGCGGGTTTCGGTGCTGACAATCAACTTCATCAACACACGCTGGGGTGTATCCAAAAATGCAGTCTGCATCGGGCGGAACGCGGTGGAATAAACCTCGACGCTTTCGCCGCGGGCGATGGCGTCGTCTTCGGTTTCACCAATCGTGCCCAGTTCTGGCTGGGTGAACACGGCGCTGGCGATCAGTTCATGATCGACAGGCGTCGGGTTGCCCTTAAAGACGGTTTCGACAAAGGCCATGCCTTCGCGGATCGCAACGGGCGTCAGCTGCACGCGGTTGGTCACGTCGCCGATGGCATAGATCGACGGCACATTGGTTTGGCTGAACTCATCCACGACGATCTCGCCTTGGCGGCCAACATCGACGCCAGCCTCGTCCAGCCCCAGCCCCTTGGTGTTCGGGGCGCGGCCCGTGGCGAACAGCACGTGGTCGAATACCTTTTCGTCGCCGTTTGTCGCACGGGTCCAGATTGGGCCAGCGGCGCGGGCGTCGGTAAAGCTTTTGGGGTTACCGCCGAGCGGGTTCGTGCCACCAGCGGCCGCGTCAGACCCAGCTGGGACGCGGCCCTTGGGGGCCTGATCGGCAGCGCAAAGCTCTGTGATGGTGGTGCCAGTATGCAGATCAATGCCCCGGTGGCGCATCGATTCCGCCAAAAGGCCGCGGGCTTCGTCGTCGAAGCCTTTCAGGATCTGCGCGCCGCGGTGATACATCGTCACCTTCACGCCAAGGCCCGCCATGATGCAGGCAAATTCGCAAGCGATGTAACCGCCGCCGATGATCAGCAGCGTTTCGGGCAGCTTTTCCAGCAGGAACATGTCGTTGGACACAAGGCCCAGATCGCCGTTTTCCATGTCGGGGCGCACAGGGTGGCCGCCGGTGGCAATCAGGATGTGCTTGGCAGTAACAGATTTGCCGTCACCCAGTTTGACCGTATGCGCGTCCGTGACCGTCGCGCGGCAGTCGTGGATTTCCACGTTAGAACCGTTCAGCAGCTTGCGATAAACGCCTTCCAGACGGTCCAGTTCGGCGTGCAGCTTGCCGCGAAACTTGTCCCAGTTGAAATCGCCAATGGTGGCGTCCCAGCCATAACCCTGCGCCTCTTCGACCTTTTCAGCATAGGTGGATGCGTAGACCATCAGCTTTTTCGGCACGCAGCCGCGAATAACGCAGGTGCCGCCCATACGGGACTCTTCGGCCAAGGCGACTTTTGCACCTGTCTGCGCTGCCACACGGGCTGCACGCACACCGCCAGAGCCACCACCAATAACAAAAAGATCGTAATCGAAAGACATGTGCAGGCTCCGCATTGCAAATTTCAGTCGCAACCTAGCCGCAACCGGTCCGAAAGGCCAACGCCCCCTACCGGAAAAGTGAGCGCAATGCAGATCAGTTTGACAAGAACGGAATCGGCAGACCTGCCACATTGGCCAGCAGCACAAAATTAAGCGTCAGCACCACCGTAGCGGCAAGGATCGCAAGGGATTTCAATACCGGACCGATAGTGAAGGCCCCCATCACGGATCGCTTGGACGAGAAGATCACCAGCGCGATCATCGGGATTGGCAAGGCGATGGACAGTACGACTTGGCTGGCCACCAGCGCCGTCGTCACGTTTACACCCATCGCCACGACGATAAACGCGGGCAGCATGGTCACGACGCGGCGGATCAGCAGCGGGATCCGCAGGCGGATAAAGCCCTGCATGATCATCTGCCCCGCCATGGTGCCTACCACGGATGACGACACGCCGCTGGCGATCAGCGATATCAGGAATGCCGCCGCCGCCATCCCGCCCAGCAAGGGTGTCAGGGTGTGATAGGCGGTCTCGATCTCGGCGACCTCTGGGTTGCCAGCGTGAAAAGCGCTCGCCGCCATCATCACCATGGCGATGTTGATCATGCCCGCGATGGCAAGCGCCACGACGACTTCGACGTTGGAAAACTTCAGCACACGGGCGCGTTCAGTGTCGTTCTTAATCTGCACACGGTTCTGCGTCAGGCCAGAATGCAAATAGATCGCATGGGGCATCACCGTTGCACCGATGATCCCCACGGAAATCGTCAATGCCGCAAGGTCCGGCATCTGCGGAATAATCGCGCCGCGCGCGGCCTCGCCCCATGCAATCGGGGCGATGAACAGCTCTGCCAGATAGCAAAGCCCGATGACGCCCACCAGCGTGCCGATCAGCAGCTCCATCGGGCGAAAGCCGCGATTTTCCACCAGAAGCAAGGCATAGGTCACGATGGCGGTGATCCCCATTCCGGCCATCAGCGGCATATTGAACAGCAGCGCCAGACCAATGGCACCGCCCAGAAACTCTGCCAGATCGGTCGCCATGGCGGCGATTTCCGACACGATCCACATCGCAATCACCACTGGACGCGAAAACCCATCGCGGCAGTGTTCGGCCAAGTTCTTGCCCGTCACAATCCCCAGCCGTGCTGACAGCGCCTGAAACAGCATCGCCACAAGGTTCGCCATCACCACGACCCACAGCAGGGCATAGCCATAGCCCGCCCCCGCCTGAATGTTCGTCGCGTAATTGCCCGGGTCCATATAGGCGACGGACGCGATGACAGCAGGCCCGGCAAAGACCAGCCATGACCGCGGCCCGCGAATGCGGCCGGCCAACACATCATTCATGCGCTGCGACGTGCGATCGGTCAGGGATGTGCTGGGCGTGGACATATGGGCAGCCTGCCTTTTGCGAACGATTCGCAGCAATCTATGCACCCGCCCGTTGCAAACTGCCAGCGCCGCCTGCTTGTCTCTGATCTGTCATCTGATTATAGGACATCGTTTCATAGTTCCCGGCGAAAGGCCCCCGCAATGCAGACGCCTTATTACTTGATCGACAAAAGCCGCCTGCTGCCGAATCTGCAAAAGATTGCTTGGCTGACAGAGCATTCCGGTGCCAAGGCTCTGCTGGCGCTCAAATGCTTTGCGACCTGGTCGGTGTTCGATCTGATCTCTGAATACCTTGACGGTACCACGTCGTCGTCCCTGTTCGAGGTAAAGCTGGGCCGCCAACATTTCCGCGGCGAAACCCACGCCTATTCCGTGGCTTGGGCCGATCACGAGATTGATGATGTCCTGCGCAACTCCGACAAGGTGATCTTTAACAGCATCGGGCAGTTGTCCCGCTTTGAAGAGGTATCGCGCGGCCATACCCGAGGCCTTCGGGTCAATCCCGGCGTGTCGACATCGACCTTTGATCTGGCCGACCCGGCGCGCCCGTTCAGCCGCTTGGGCGAACATGACCCGGCTGCGATTGAAGCGGTGATCGACCAGATCAGCGGCTTTATGTTTCATAACAACTGCGAAAACGGCGACTTCGACCGCTTTGACGCGATGCTACAAGGGATCGAGGATCGCTTTGGCCATCTGATCGCGCAGATGGACTGGATCAGCCTTGGCGGCGGCATCCACTTCACCGGCGAAGGTTACCCGCTCGAAAAACTGGCCGCGCGGCTCAAAGCCTTTGCCGATACCTATGGCGTGCAGGTCTACCTTGAACCCGGCGAGGCGGTGATCACAAACTCCACCACGCTGGAAGTCACCGTGCTGGACACGCTGCACAACGGCAAAAACCTTGCCATCGTCGACAGCAGCACAGAGGCGCATATGCTTGATCTGCTGATCTACCGCGAAAGCGCCAAAATCGCACCGAACGCCGGACCAGAGGACTGGATGATCTGCGGCAAGTCCTGCCTTGCGGGCGATATCTTTGGCGAATTCAAATTCCCCGCCCCGCTGGCTGCCGGCGACCGCATTAGCATTCAGGACGCGGCTGGCTATACGATGGTCAAGAAGAACTGGTTCAACGGCGTGCAGATGCCGTCCATCGCGATCAAGGAACTGGACGGCACTGAACGCCTTGTCCGCGCCTTTTCTTACGACGATTTCGCCGCGGCGCTGTCCTAAGCGCCCTTCACCCACCCAGACGACAGGGGATGTTACCGATGAAGAAGAACGTTCTAATTATTGGCGCCGGCGGCGTGGCTCAGGTTGTGGCGCATAAATGCGCGCAGAATAATGATCTGCTGGGCGATATTCACATCGCCAGCCGCACGGTGTCGAAATGCGATGCGATCATCGCCTCTGTCCGTGAAAAATCCGCGATGAAGGTGGACGGCGTTTTGCAGGGCCACGCCCTGGACGCGCTGGACGTTAATGCGACATCCGCCCTGATCCGGGACACCGGCAGCCAGATTGTGATCAACGTCGGCTCTCCTTTCGTGAACATGTCGGTGCTGGACGCCTGCATCGCCACGGGTGCCGCCTATATCGACACCGCGATCCACGAAGAGCCGGGCAAGATTTGCGAAACGCCGCCGTGGTATGGCAACTACGAATGGAAAAAGCGCGAGATCTGCGCCGAAAAAGGCATCACCGCGATCCTTGGCTCGGGCTTTGATCCGGGCGTTGTGAACGCCTATGCGCGCTATGCCATCGACACATTTATGGACACCGTGACCGCCATCGACATCGTCGACATCAACGCGGGCAGCCACGGCAAATACTTCGCCACGAACTTCGATCCGGAAATCAACTTCCGCGAATTCACGGGCACGGTTTATTCGTGGCAGTCCGGCGCGTGGCAAGAGAATGAGATGTTCGAGGTTGGTCACGACTGGGACCTGCCCGTCGTCGGCACCCAGCGCGCCTATCTGTCCGGCCATGACGAGGTGCATTCGCTGTCCGCCAACTACCCGGACGCCGACGTGCGGTTCTGGATGGGCTTTGGCGCGCATTACATCAACGTCTTCACTGTGCTGAAAAACCTTGGCCTGCTGTCCGAACAGCCCGTCACCACGGCCGAAGGGCTAGAGGTCGTGCCACTGAAGGTCGTCAAAGCCTGCCTGCCCGACCCCGCGTCGCTTGCGCCGAACTACACCGGCAAAACCTGCATCGGTGATTTCGTCAAAGGCATCAAAAACGGCCAGCCGGTTGAAGTCTTCGTATACAACGTCGCCGACCACGCCGAGGCCTATGCAGAGGTCGGATCCCAAGGCATTTCCTACACCGCAGGCGTGCCGCCCGTCGCAGCTGCCTTGCTGGTCGCAGACGGCACTTGGGATGCGAACGCGATGAAAAACATGGAAGAATTGCCGCCCGCCCCGTTCCTGGCCCAGCTGGACCGCCTTGGTCTGCCGACCCGGGTAAAGGACGAAAACGGCGACCGTCCCTGGAACGCCTAAAAGGCGAAGGGGGCGATCACGCCCCCTTCGTCACATCTAAATTGGCAAACACGACCTGCCCTCCCCCTTCTTCTGGTTAAAAATACCTTGGGGGTTTGGGGGCAAAGCCCCCAAGCGGTCGCCTGAGCGCAGCTCAGGCGAAACCGGATCAGTCGCCCAGATCAGCGAAAATATTACCATCATCCAGAAAGTCGTAACGCGTCTCATCAACTTCGCCTTTGTTGATGTCATGCACTTCGACCCGGCCATCGCCGTACCCGGTAATCACGATGTCACAGATGTCGATGAAAAGCCCGTTTTCAACGATGCCCGGGATCTGGTTCAGGACAAGGCTCAACTGACGCGCGTTTCCGATACGGTTCAGGTGCAAATCAAGGATGTGGTTGCCCTCGTCCGTGATAAAAGGTGCCTGACCGTTCATGCGCAGGCTGGTCGTTGCCCCCATGACGTCCATGCCCACCAGCGCTTCTTCGACCAAGGCTTTTGATGTTTGCCAGCCAAAGGGGATCACTTCGATCGGCAGCGGGAAAGCCCCCAGCGTTTCGACCTTTTTGGATGCGTCAGCGATGACAATCATCTGATCGCTGGCGGTCGCCACGATCTTTTCCTGCAACAGCGCCCCGCCGCCACCTTTGATCAGGTTCAGCGCGCCGTCATATTCATCCGCGCCGTCGATGGTCAGATCCAGCCAGCGGGCCTCGTCCAGGGAAATCACCTCGATGCCGACGTCGCGGGCCAGTTGCGCGGTGCGCGTGGATGTTGGCACGCCTTTGATCTTCAGGCCCTCGTCACGCACCAGCTCGCCCAAGCAGCGCACCAGCCATGCGGCGGTGGACCCGGTACCAAGGCCCAGCTTCATCCCTGATTCGACATAGTCGCAGGCGCGTTTTGCGGCGACGTATTTCGCCTTGTCGATGGGGGACAGGTCAACGGGCATGGCGTGGCTCCTTTAAAACACGGGCGCGTTATAGGCGGCGCAGGGCCTGCATGACAGGGGCAATTGCGCCGTTACCGCAAACACATGGCGAATTAAGAAACCGGCCCGCGCGGAACTCTTTCGCTTTGGCCTTCGTTACTGAAATAACGTCTGAAAGGTTTTGAATATGTTGCAACAGCCCGCGACCCGCCGCCGCGCAATGACTGGGATGGGCAACACCACCGCCCTCAAAGGGATCGGCACCGCCCTGCCGGCGCATGAACTGGCGCAATCCGACGTGCTGGACCAAGCGCGCGCGCTGCTGGCGCCCAAGTATCCCTTTTTTGAAAAGCTGGTACCAGCGTTTGAAAACGCTGGCGTTGATAAGCGGTACAGTGTGATGCCGCTGGACTGGTTCGCCGCGGATCACGGCTGGGCTGACCGCGGCGCGGCCTATATGACCGGGGCCAAGGCGATGTTCATCGCCGCCGCTACCGATGCGCTGCAGGCGGCTGGCATCAGCGCCGACCAAGTCGACACCATCGTCACAGTCTCATCCACCGGCATCGCAACCCCCACGCTAGAGGCGCAGGCCCACGCAGAAATGGGCTTTCGCCGCGATGTGCGCCGGGTGCCGGTGTTCGGTCTGGGCTGCGCGGGCGGCGTGTCGGGCTTGTCCATCGCCCGGCGCTTGGCCGCTGCAGACCCCGGCAGCACCGTCCTGATGGTCGCGGTCGAGGCATGTTCCCTGTCCTTCCGGTCCGACCGTCTGCAAAAGGCCGACGTGATCGCCACCGTGCTGTTCGGCGACGGTGCGGCGGCGGCTGTGATCGGCGCAGGCTCTGGCTCTGGCGCGGCGGGCGAAGTCACCCTGCACGAGGGGCACGAGCATCTATTCCCGGACACCCTGCCGATCATGGGCTGGGACGTGGATGAAACCGGGCTTGGCGTGATCTTTGACCGCTCTATCCCCAGCTTCGTCACCGACGAATTCCGCCCCGCCATCGCATCCATGCTGCAAGAGGCGCAGCTGGACCTAAGCCAGATCGACCGTTTCGTCTGCCACCCCGGCGGCACCAAAGTGGTCGAGGCGATCGAGGCGACGATGGACCTGCCCGCAGGCGCACTGGACGCGGAACGCGCGACCTTGCGTGACTATGGCAATATGTCCGCCCCGACTGCGCTGTTCGTGCTGAAACGTGTGCTCGCCGCTGGGCAGACAGGCAAGCTGGCGCTTTGCGCGCTGGGGCCGGGCTTTACCGCAGCCATGATGCCGCTTACGGTCGCGCCATGACAACCGGCACATTCCTCTTCCTCGCCTTCATCGTCGTGCAGCGGCTAGGAGAGCTCGTGATCGCCCGGCGCAACACCGCCCGCTTGATGGCCCTCGGGGCCTATGAGGTCGGTGCAGGTCACTATCCCGTCATGGTCGCCCTGCACTCTGCTTGGGTACTGGCGCTGCTGGTCTTTGGCTGGAACCAGCCGCTGCATATGGGCTGGCTGGCGTTTTATGCCGTGTTGCAGGTGTTTCGCGTCTGGATCCTAGGCACGCTGGGGGCGCGGTGGACCACGCGGATTATCGTGCTGGACGAGCCGCTTGTCGTGCGCGGTCCGTTCCGGTTTATCCCGCATCCCAATTATACTCTTGTCGTGCTGGAAATCATCGCAGCCCCAATGGTGCTGGGCCTGACATGGGTGGCCGTGGTCTTTACCGTGCTGAACGCCGCGATGCTGTATCACCGCATCGGTGTCGAAGACGGCGCGCTGCGCGGCACGGGTCGCCATGCGGCTGGCCCTGCGCGCCGTTAAAGCGTCGCTTTCGGACTGACGCGGGCTGCGGCTTTGGATAGGGTTGGCGCATGGAATCTGTGTGCCTTCATTATGCCCCCGACAATGCCTCGCTTTGTGTGCGGCTTGCTTTGGAATTTGCGAACCGCCCGTATCGTACTGCTCTGGTCAACCGCGCCGCTGCGGGTCAGCGCAGCGCGTCTTATCTGCAGCTGAACCCGGCGGGATTGATCCCGGCGCTGGAAACGCCCAGCGGTCCGATCTTTGAAACCGGCGCGATCCTGCTCTGGCTCGCTGACAGCGCGCCCGGCACTTTGATGCCTGCGCCGGATGCGCCCGGGCGCGGCGCGGCGCTCAGCTGGCTGTTTTGGATGTCGAACACGCTGCACCCGACGCTGCGGACGCTGTTCTATCCCGAACAATACCTGCCCGCCGCCCCGTCCAGCCTGCGTCACGCGGCAAAGCATAGGCTTGCCAGCCATCTTGATTTGCTAGAGGCAGAATGGTCCCCCGATCATGTGGCGCAGATGTGCTATCTTGCGCCGATGCTGCGCTGGCCCGCGCTTTATGGCGGCCCGGCCGGGTGGTATGATTTGGGCAACTGGCCCCGCCTGCATCTATTTGCGCAGGTGTTCGAGCAAATGCCCGCCACAAAGCGGGCGGCTGCGGCCGAGGGCCTTGGTGCCACACCGTTTTCCGCGCCGCACCACCCAATCCCACCAGAAGGCAGCCCCACCTGATGTTCGTATCCGTCTTCGACATGTTCAAGGTCGGGGTCGGCCCGTCGTCGTCCCATACCATCGGTCCCATGGTCGCCGCCGCGCGGTTCCTAGATCATTTGCGCGCGCAGCCCTTTGCCGTGGCGGGCGTCCGGGTGTCGCTGCACGGATCGCTGGCCTTTACCGGCGTGGGTCATGCCACCGACCGCGCCGTGATCCTTGGCCTGACCGGCATGCGCGCCGATGCCTATGATGCCGACATCGCAGAGGCCGCGTTGAAGCAGGTCAAGCAGACCGCACAGGTCGCGCCTATGGGCCTGCCAGTGCTGCGGTTCCATCCTAAGGATGACTTGATCTTTGACTACGGCCCCGCCCTGCCCGGTCATGCGAATGGCATGATTTTCAAAGGCCTAGATAGCCAAGGTGACACGGTTACCCAGGTGACTTACTATTCCATCGGCGGCGGTTTCGTCCTGACGGAAGCAGAGCACGCCGCAGGCCGTGACGGCGACAGTGGCCCGCCCATCCCTTATCCGTTCAGCACCGCCACGCAGATGGTCCAGATGGCCGAAAGCAGCGGCAAATCCATTGCCCAGTTGAAACGCGACAACGAACGCAGCCGCCGCACCAGCCCTGACCTAGACGCTGGCCTACAGAATATCTGGTCGGTCATGTCGGATTGTATCGACCGCGGCCTTGCCACAGATGGTATCCTGCCCGGCGGGTTGAAAGTACGCCGCCGCGCGCGCGGCATTCATCAGGCCCTGCTGGCAGAGCGCGGGATGAACCAGCCTGCGCCTCATACGATCAACGATTGGATGTCCGCCTATGCCATGGCGGTGAACGAGGAAAACGCCGCTGGCGGCCGCGTCGTCACTGCGCCTACCAATGGCGCGGCGGGGGTTATTCCCGCAACAATCCGCTATTGGCTGGACCACGTACCGGGGGCAAGCGCCGCTGGCGTGCCTGATTTTCTGCTGACAGCGGCCGCGATTGGCGGGCTGATCAAGTTCAACGCCAGCATATCCGGCGCGGAATGTGGCTGTCAGGCAGAGGTCGGCTCTGCCGCCGCCATGGCCGCTGCGGGCCTGTGCGCTGTGCTGGGCGGCACCCCGGCGCAAATCGAAAACGCGGCAGAGATCGCGCTGGAGCATCATCTTGGCATGACCTGCGATCCGGTGCGCGGGCTGGTGCAGGTGCCTTGTATTGAACGCAACGGTCTGGGCTGCATTAAGGCCGTCAGTGCCGCAAGCCTCGCGCTGCGCGGCGACGGTGTTCATCTGGTGCCGCTTGATGCCGCAATCGAAACAATGCGCCAGACCGGCGCGGATATGAGCGACAAGTATAAAGAGACCGCCCTTGGCGGCCTTGCCGTCAACGTGCCGAACTGCTGACCTGCGCCAAGACGCATGCAACCACCGCGTCGCATTCCGATAGCGGCAAGGTCAGCAGGACCGGGCCAGTCACATCAAACGTCACCGCAGGCTGCGCCACCGCGTTAGAACTGCTGACCAAACCGTCCGGTGCCATTGCGCGGGACGCCAGATCCCACCTTAGCCCATCGCTGCTAACCTGCGCTTGGCCCAGCGGCAGAACGCCCGCCCGCAGGCCGGGCGACAGGTGCCACGTGCTACGCCCCTGCGGCAGCAAGACACAGACATCATCCTGCGACACAAGAATCACGTGATGTGCCCGCAGCCGCGCCAGCGTGCCCAGCACCGCAAGCGTATGATCCAGCCGCCCGCCCAAAAATCCCGTCGCCATTATCAGCGGTGCCACGATTCGCGTCAGACATTTTTCGAAATCCGTGCTATCCTGTTCCGATACACGGTGCAGCCCACTGGCAAAGGCCGCGCCGGCCGCAACGCTTAGCGAATCCATGTCGCCAATCACCGCGATCGGCGTCAGCCCATGGCGCAGCGCATGGTCGGCCCCGCCGTCAGCGGCCACCACGGATGGCGCAACCTTTAGGCAGATGTTAAGCTGACTGTTGTCTGTATCAGCACCACCAAGCAAAGTGATTGGGGACGAGATGTGAACAATCGGGTCAAACATGGCGTATTGTCTCTTTTTTGTGGACCTGCCTTGAAAGTGCCACGAAATCAACCCGCCAGCACCGCCGGACTGTTCCGATTTGCGAACCAATTGCTGGTAAACAGGCTGTCACTAGGACTGGCAAAAAGCGAGCGAAATCATGGTTGAGTCGAGCAAGATTCTTACCGTTTCCTATGGCACCTTTTCGTGCACGTTGGAGGGATTTGAAGATTCCTTCTCTACGATGAAGGCGATTGCAGAATATTTCCGCGATCTGGCCGCAGGGGACCGTTATTTTGGGGCTGAACCCCCTACCCCCGATGCAGAAATGCTGACGCGGATCGCAGAGCGCGAGATTTCGCGCCGTGTTGATGTGCGATCAAGCGAGACGGGCATTGTTTTGCGCGCCTCTGAACCGGCCGCAGTGCCGATGCAGGTTGCAGCGCCGATGGCAGCTGCCGCGCCTGCACCCGCACCAACCCCGGCAGCGCCGACGCCTGCACCTGCACCTGCACCCGTGCAGGCTGAAGTCGCCGCGCCAAGCGTTGCGGATGCACCAGCAGCAGTCGATGCGCCCACAGCCGATGCGACCGCGGCTGACAGCGACGAATCGCCCGTCATGCCCCCCGCGCCGCGCCGTCCGGTTGAAACGGACACCATGCGTGAAAAGGCAATTGCAGCGGCCCGCGATGCAGCCCCGGTCGAGGCTGTGGCACAGCCCGCCGCACCCCGCACCGAGCCCCCTGCCCATCCCGATTCGGAAAGTGTCGCAGCCAAGCTGCAGCGCATCCGTGCGGTCGTCGGCGGCGTGAACCCCGCCAGTGCACCCTCTGCCTTTGTAGAGGATCTGGAAGAGACGGCCCCGGTGGCTGGCGCGCCCGATCAACTGGAAACACCAGTCGAAACGGCAGAGCCTGCGCCAAAAGCCGAAACAGCTGCGGTAGAAGCCGTCGCTGAGGCCGAACCTGAGACGGACGATATCGTTGCGGATGACACCAGCGACGCTGATGTATCCGGCGACGAGGCGACGTCTTTGGACCAGGACGATGCGGAAACGGATACGGCGGAAGTTGAAGCGTCTGCACCTGTGGCAGAAGCTAAGCCAGACGAAGCTGAGCCAGACGCGGCACCCACCGCCGAGGCGGACGAGACTGACGATCAGATCAGTGCCGTTCTGCGCAATCTGCAGCGCGCGGGCCTGCGTACAACGCAAGCAGATGCGTCCCCCGAAGAGGCAGAAGCGGCCACCGCTCCTGCTGCGCCACGTGGCCGCATTCTGCGCGTCACACGTCGCCAGCGCCCGGTTGAGGCAACTGAGGCTGTCGCGACGCTGACCGCTGCGGATATTGCACAGCTGGCAACTGAAAAGTCGGAAGCCGCGGATCAGGCTACGCCGAAAGAGGACGACGATGCCTCTGCCGCGTCAACCTCGGTTGCGGCGATGATGGCTGCAACGCAAGACGCGCCGCAAGCGCAGGTCGACGTAGCTGATCTGGATGAAGCCGTTGATGACACGGCTGAGCTGTCCGACGACCGCGATGATGCGGCATCGACGATGATGCTTGATGACGCAGATGATATGTCGGATTTCGATACGCAGGCTGCGGATAGCACCCTGTCCGACGATGACGAGGCCGATCTGCAGCGCACCCTTGCGGCCCTGCGCCATGAGGATGATGCCGACACCGATACCGCGCCAGAAGTGGAACCCACATCAGAAGTGGAAGCCGCCCCAGCCGCAGAAACGACACACAAGCTGCGCCGCGACCCGCTGCCCGACACGTCAGAGGCAGAAATGTCGCGGATTATGTCGCAAGCGAACGAAGAGCTGGCCGATCCAGAAGCAAGCCGTCGCCGCAATGCGATTGCCCAGCTGAAGGCTGCTGTCGCCGCGACAGAGGCGGCACGCCAACTGGGTGAAACCGGTGACAAGCGGGCCGAAGCAGAGGATGTGTTCCGCGAAGATCTGGATCAGGTTGTCCGCCCCCGGCGTGCCCCGCGTGCCGAAGGCACATCCGATCGCGGCGAACGCGCCCGTCCTGCTCCGCTGAAGTTGGTGCCAAGCCAGCGTGTCGATCTGGAAAAGGAACTGGCGCAGGACAAGGCCGACGGCCCGGTCCAACCGCGCCGCGTGGCAACCGCCGCCCCTGCGCCCACCCAAGAGGCCGGCAACTTTGCCGAGTTTGCAGAGAATATGGGCGCGACAAGCCTGCAGGACCTGCTGGAAGCCGCTGCCGCCTACACCGCATTTGTGGAAGGCTCGGAGGACTTCTCTCGTCCGCATATCATGCAAAAGGTGCGCCAGACTGTGTCAGAGGACTTCTCTCGCGAAGACGGTCTGCGGTCCTTTGGCACCTTGCTGCGCCAAGGCCGGATCGAGCGGGTCCGCAATGGCCGCTTTGCCGTATCTGAACGGATCCGGTTCAAGCCAGAGGCAATGGCCGTCGGCAGCTAACCTGCCCGGCAGATGCACAAACAAAAAGGCGGGGGTGAAAACCCCCGCCTTTTTTCATGTCAGTGACCGATTGAAATCAGTCTTTTTCGTCCGGATCGGCCTGACCTATCCCTTTGAATATGCTGCGGAACGGATAGGCCCACAGAATGCCAAGACCGACGTAGATCGCCAGTTCAAGGAGGAACGATGGCCTGTCCAGCGTCGACGTGATGGTCACGGCGACAATCATGTAAGTCGGCAAACCCAGCACCAAAATCAGCAGCGCCCAGCGTTTGCGCGCCTTGTAGCTTAGATTGGCGAACCAGCCGTTCATCGTGCGGCGAACGGGTCGGTGACAAGGATCGTGTCCTCACGCTCTGGCGAGGTCGACACAAGCGCGACGGGGCAATCAATCAGCTCTTCGATGCGGCGGACGTATTTGATCGCCTGCGCAGGCAGATCGTTCCACGACCGGGCCCCTTCGGTCGATTCGGACCAGCCGGGCATTTCTTCGTAGATCGGCTTGCAACGTGCCTGTTGGTCTGCGGCGGTCGGCAGATAGTCCAGCACGGTGCCGTCCAGATCGTAACCAGTGCAGATTTTCAGCGTCTCAAACCCGTCCAGCACATCCAGCTTGGTCAGGGAAATGCCTGACACGCCAGAGGTCGCGCAGGTCTGACGCACAAGGGCCGCGTCAAACCAGCCGCAGCGCCGCTTGCGGCCCGTGGTGGTCCCGAATTCATGGCCGCGCTGGCCCAGCTTTTCGCCGTCGGCGTCCAGCAGTTCGGTGGGGAACGGGCCTTCACCGACGCGCGTGGTATAGGCTTTGACGATGCCCAGCACGAAATCAATCGCGCCCGGTCCGACGCCCGTACCAGTCGCAGCTTGGCCCGCGATCACGTTGGACGAGGTCACAAAGGGATAGGTGCCAAAGTCGATGTCCAGCAGCGCGCCTTGCGCGCCTTCAAACAGGATCCGCTTCCCCTCTTTGCGCTTGTCGTTCAGCACTTTCCAGACGGGGGCCGCGTAAGCAAGAATCGCAGGCGCGATCTCTCGCAGCTGCGCCAGCACCTCGTCCCGGTCGATCGGCTCTAGGCCCAGACCCCGGCGCAGCGCATCGTGGTGCACCAGCGCGCGGTCAATGCGCAGTTCAAGTGTGGCCGGATCGGCCAGATCGGCAACCCGAACAACGCGGCGGCCGACCTTATCTTCATAGCACGGCCCGATGCCGCGGCCGGTGGTGCCGATCTTGGCGACGCTGGCCTGATTTTCGCGGGCGCGGTCAAGTTCACCGTGGAACGGCAGAATCAGCGGTGTATTTTCCGCGATCATCAGGTTTTCTGGATTAATATCAACGCCCTGCGCGCGGATCGTCTCGATCTCTTTCAGCAGGTGCCAAGGGTCAAGAACGACACCATTGCCGATGACGCTCAGCTTGCCGCCGCGGACAACGCCGCTGGGCAGCGCGTGCAGTTTGTAGACCTTGCCATCGATCACAAGGGTATGGCCCGCATTGTGCCCCCCTTGAAAGCGGGCGACGACATCGGCGCGCTCGCTCAGCCAATCAACGATCTTGCCTTTACCTTCGTCGCCCCACTGGGCGCCAACGACGACAACGTTTGCCATGATACTTGTCCTATTACGGAAATTCCGCTGTCCGCTATATGCGCCTTGGGGCAGGCATGAAACCGAAAAAGCAAAGCTGCGCGCGGATGTACCTTTCGCGCGGCGGCCTTTGGGGTTGCGGCATGGGGGCCAACGGCATAGATAGCGCCGAACCGCAGACAACCCGCAGGCCCGTCCTACATGGAAAACGTCGTCCTCGTCATTCACTTGATCCTTGCACTGTCGCTGATCGGCACAGTCCTTTTGCAACGCTCTGAAGGCGGCGGATTGGGCATTGGCGGTGGTGGCGGCGCGTCCACTGGGCGCCCGGCCCCGACTGCCATGGGCAAAGTCACATGGATTTTGGCGCTTGGGTTTATTGCCACATCAATCGCGCTGACAATCATTGCCGCCGAAAACGCGGCAGGTGCATCGGTCGTTGACCGCCTGCAGGATGCGCCGGCCGCTGATGCGCCAGCATCATCCGGTCTGGGCGACAATCTGTTGCCGCCGTCAGCAAGTGATGCGCCGCTGGTGCCATCAGGCAACTAAGCCACTGATACCACAACACTTGGCCGGCCCTCGGGCCGGTTAATCAAAATATTGCGTCACGGGTTGCACGTGGGGGCCTGTTTCGGCTATCCGTCAATCCCGTGATGATGCGATCCAAAGCTGGATCGCAGGTCTGAATTATTGACACACACGGGGGCCCTTCCATGGCACGTTTCATCTTTATCACGGGCGGGGTTGTGTCGTCGCTAGGCAAGGGCCTGGCCTCTGCCGCACTGGGATCGCTGCTGCAGGCGCGCGGCTATACGGTCCGTCTGCGCAAGCTAGACCCGTATCTGAACGTCGATCCGGGCACGATGTCGCCGTTTGAACATGGCGAAGTCTTTGTGACCGACGATGGCGCGGAAACCGACCTCGATCTTGGCCACTACGAACGCTTTACCGGCGTTGCAGCCCGCATGACCGATTCTATCAGCTCTGGCCGGGTCTATTCCACGGTTCTGGAAAAGGAACGCCGCGGCGATTATCTGGGCAAGACCATTCAGGTCATCCCCCACGTCACGAATGAAATCAAAGACTTCATCTCTATTGGCGAAGACGAAGTCGATTTTATGCTTTGCGAGATCGGCGGCACTGTCGGCGACATCGAAGGGCTGCCGTTCTTTGAAGCCATCCGCCAGTTTTCCCAAGACAAGCCGCGCGGGCAGTGCATCTTTATGCACCTGACCCTGCTGCCCTATCTGGCCGCGAGCGGAGAGTTGAAGACCAAACCGACGCAGCACTCTGTCAAAGAATTGCGTAGCATTGGCATCGCCCCTGACGTTCTGGTCTGCCGGTCAGAGCATCCGATCCCAGAGCGGGAACGCGAAAAAATCGGTCTGTTCTGCAACGTCCGCAAGGACGCCGTCATTGCGGCCTATGACCTGAAATCAATCTACGAAGCCCCCCTCGCCTATCACGCGCAGGGCCTTGACCAAGCTGTGCTGGACGCCTTTGGCATTGCCCCCGCGCCCGCGCCGAACCTGACGGTCTGGCATGACGTCGCTGACCGTATTCACAACCCCGAAGGCGAAGTGCGCGTTGCCATCGTTGGCAAGTACACCCAGCTTGAAGACGCTTATAAATCCATCGCCGAGGCGCTGACTCATGGCGGCATGGCGAACCGGGTGAAAGTCCGCATCGACTGGGTCGACGCCGAGCTTTTCGACCGCGAAGACGCCGCGCCCTACCTTGAAGGTTTCCACGCGATCCTTGTCCCCGGCGGCTTTGGCGAACGCGGCACCGAAGGCAAGATCAAGGCGGCGCAATTTGCCCGCGAAAAAGGCGTGCCTTACCTCGGCATCTGCCTTGGCATGCAAATGGCCGTGATTGAGGCTGCGCGCAACGTTGCTGGCCTGACCACTGCCGGATCCGAAGAGTTCGACCACGAGGCTGGCGTTAAACGATTTGAGCCTGTCGTCTATCACCTGAAAGAATGGGTGCAGGGCAACAAGACAGTCGCCCGCAAATCCAGCGACGCCAAAGGCGGCACCATGCGCCTTGGCGCCTATAATGCGACCCTGCGCGAAGGCTCTAAAGTTGCCGAAATTTACGGCACCACCACGATCGAAGAACGTCATCGCCACCGCTACGAGGTTGACACCAAATACCGCGAACAGCTTGAGGCAACTGGCTTGTGCTTTACCGGCATGTCGCCCGACGGCAAGCTGCCGGAAATCGTCGAATGGAAAGACCACCCTTGGTTCATCGGCGTGCAGTTCCACCCGGAACTGAAATCCAAGCCCTTCGCGCCCCACCCCCTCTTTGCCGACTTCATCCGCGCCGCGGTTGAAAATTCGCGCTTGGTCTAAGCCCTCCGTCGCGACGTGATCGCGGTCCTTTCTTCTGGTCAAAAATACCTTGGGGGTATGGGGGCAAAGCCCCCACGGATCGGCCTGGCGGAGCAGGGTCGATCCTCACTCGCCCACGATATGCCCGACACAAAGCACAAAAAAAGGCGCGCCCCGCAGGACGCGCCTTTTTCAATTCAATAGCCGTCGCTTCAGAAGCTAAAGCGGCGGGTCACCAGCACACTAGCGGTCGTCGCATTGTCGCTGCCCTGCTGAACGATGGGGCTGTCAGCCGCGTCGTTTGCGAACTCTTCATAGCGCACGGTGCCGGTCAGACCCCAATCCTCGGAAAACGCATAGGACGCGCTCGCCTCGATGCCTTGGGACAGCAGGCCGCCTTTGGCGTTGTATGCGGTCAGGGTGTTGCCGTTACCGGCCTCTGCGGCCTCTGCGGCGGTCACGCCGAAATACTGCTGGGCGTATTCATCATCGCCGAAAAAGAACCGCGGTCCGACGCGCAACTCGACCGGGGCGGACGGGCGATAGATCGCATCAGCGCCAAGTTCGCCAACCAGCGCGTCGTGGCCGGTCACGCCTTTGCGTGCCAGCGCGAAGACGTAAAAGTTGTCTGCGGTGTAGGTCAGACCGCCACCCAGCTCCAGTGCGGCGTCGATCGTCTCGGTGCCGGCCAGCTCGGAATACTCAGCGCCGCTGCGCTCTCCGATGAAACGGACGGAGGCTGCAAAGCCAAAGCCCTGCGCTGTGCCGCCCTCAGATCCGCCGAGGCTCAGCGGGCCAAAGTTTAGCTCTTGGATGCTGAACGCACCCGTCAGGCTTGTCTCGTTCTCGGAAGAGCCGAAGTAGCTGGGGGCCGATTGTGGGCCTAGGCCGATCGACAGGGTGTTCTGGGCCGCAGCAGCGACGGGCAAAAGCGCCGTAACCAGCGCGGCGGACAGCAAGCGAGAGGACAACATGCGAAGACTTTCTGGGAAAGAGGTGTAATTGTTCGCACTCTAGCACCAATGCTTTGTGCAACAAGGCTTCACGGCCCCACCCGAACAGGTTAGGGCAATGTGATGCTTTCATATCAACACGCCTACCACGCCGGAAACATGGCCGATGTCCACAAGCACGCGCTGCTTGCTTGGATGCTGGATTACATGATCCAAAAACCCAAACCCTTGTCCTATCTGGAAACCCACGCAGGGCGTGCGGTCTATGATTTGCGCAGCCCCGAGGCGGTGAAAACCGGCGAGGCCGCGCAGGGCATCGCATTGGCGCAAGGCTGGTTTGCCAAGGATCATCCCTATGCGCGCGCGCTGGCGAAAAGCCGCGAACGCCATGGCCCGCACATCTATCCCGGCAGCCCGCAGATCGCGCTTGATACGCTGCGGTTCGAGGACAACGTGACCCTTGCCGAACTTCACCCAGCAGAGGCAGAGGCCCTGCGCGCCGCCCTGCCCGGCATCACCGTGACCCAGTCCGACGGGCTTGCCATGGCCCTGTCGCGCTGCCCCCCAGATCCGCGCCGCGGCCTGCTGCTGTGTGATCCCAGTTGGGAGGTGAAGACCGAATACGAGGATATCCCCGAATTCCTGCGCAAGCTGCACCGCCGCTGGCCCGTGGGTATTCTGGCGCTGTGGTATCCCGTGCTGACCGATGCGCGGCACAAGCCGATGCTGCGCGCGCTGCATCGCCAATTTCCTGACGCGATATCCCACACCGTGAACTTTCCGCCTGCGCGGCCGGGGCATGGCATGGTGGGATCGGGCATGTTTGTCATCAATCCGCCCTACGGTTTCGTTGATGAAGCCAACGCCTTGTCACGGCTTTTTGCGCGGGTGCAGCCACAGACCTGACGCCCGACCCTTTCCGAACCTCTGCGCCGGCTCTATAACCACCTCATGTTTGCAGATCTGATCCGGCGCATGACCGCCCCCGCCCCCGACCGTATCCCCGACGCCGACGCCCGCCTTGCGCTGGGTGCTTTGCTTGTCCGTTTGGCGCGGGCGGATGGTCACTACGACCCAATCGAAAAATCCCGGATCGAGGCGATCCTGCGCCGCCGCTACGGCCTGTCCGACGCCGGCGACCTGCGCACGCAATGCGAGGCGCTAGAGGCCGAGGCCCCCGACACCGTCCGCTTTACCCGCGCGATCAAGGATGCGGTGGATTACGACGACCGCCTCGCGGTGATTGATGCCATGTGGCAGATCGTGCTGGCCGACGGCGAACGCGACGCGCAAGAAGACAGCATCATGCGCATGGTTGCCCCAATGCTGGGCGTCACGGACCAAGACAGCAACGCCGCGCGCCGTAGAATCGAAAACGCGGGCTAAGGCCCGTTGCATTCATATGGGTTTTGCGGCCATATCGTCCCCCATGAATACCGCACAAACACCCGTCATCGCGATCCGCAACCTGCACAAGGCTTACGGCAACCTAGAAGTGTTGAAAGGCGTGGATATCACCGCGCCTGCAGGTCATGTCGTGTCCCTGATCGGCTCGTCCGGGTCGGGGAAATCCACCCTGCTGCGCTGCGCCAACCTTTTGGAAGACAGCCAGCAAGGCGATATCATCTTTGACGGCGAGCCGGTGAAATGGAAAGGCACGGGGTTGAACCGCCGCCCTGCCGATCATGCCCAAATGATCCGTATCCGCACGAATCTGTCGATGGTGTTCCAGCAGTTCAACCTCTGGGCGCATATGACGATTCTGCAAAACGTGATGGAAGCGCCGCTGACCGTGCTGAAACGCGACCGGGTAGAGGTCGAAGACGCCGCCCGCCGCTATCTGGACAAGGTCGGCATCGGCGACAAAGCAGACGCCTACCCCGCCATGTTGTCCGGCGGCCAGCAACAGCGCGCCGCCATCGCCCGCGCCCTGTGCATGGAGCCAAAGGCGCTGCTGTTCGATGAACCCACATCTGCGCTGGACCCGGAACTGGAACAAGAAGTCGTGCGCGTCATCCAAGCGCTGGCCGAAGAAGGCCGCACCATGCTGATCGTGACCCACGATATGCGCATGGCCGCCGATGTATCCGACCACGTCGTGTTCCTGCACCAAGGCGTGATCGAGGAACAAGGCGCGCCCGGAGATCTGTTTACGAACCCGCAAACCGACCGCCTGCGCGGCTTTCTATCTGCCACCTTGCCCGCCTAGGCCACCTGACCTAGCGTCAGCCTATTCACGCTTGCCATTTTGCGGGTTTCGCATAACCCTCCGTCCGATCAACGGGGCGCAACGCCGCCCCATCCAACGGGAGACGACAATGAATAAACTAACACTCACCACAGCAGCCTTCGCACTGCTGGCCGGGTCCGCCATGGCGCAGGACGTCGTGCGCATGGGCACCGAAGGCGCCTACCCTCCGTATAACTTCATCAACGACGCTGGCGAAGTCGACGGCTTCGAGCGCGTTCTGGGCGACGAGCTGTGCAAGCGCGCTGAGCTGAACTGCACATGGGTCACCAACGACTGGGACAGCATCATTCCGAACCTCGTGTCCGGCAACTACGATGTCATCATGGCCGGCATGTCGATCACGCCAGAGCGTGACGAAGTCATCGATTTCTCCGACCCTTATACCCAGCCCGATCCCAGCGCATTCGTGTCGATGACCGACGGTGTTGATCTGGCTTCCGCTGTTGTGTCCGCCCAGTCCGGCACAATTCAGGCCGGCTATGTCGCGTCCGAACTGCCCGGCGCGACCTTGCTGGAATTCGCAACCCCAGAAGAGGCCGTCGCCGCCGTGCGCAACGGCGAAGCTGACGCTGTTCTGGCCGACAAAGCCTTCTTGCTGCCAATCGCAGAAGCTGACGGCGATCTGAACATGATGGGCGAAGACGTCCTGATCGGTGGCGGCATTGGCCTTGGCCTGCGCGAAAGCGACGCAGAGCTGAAAACAAAGTTCGACGCTGCGATCCAGTCCATGAAGGCTGATGGCACCTTGAACACGCTGATCACCGACATGCTGCCGGGCTCTGCCACGTTCTAAAAATCAGGCGCCGCGCCCCCGTACTTGGGCGCGGCGCATCCCCATCATCTTGCCAAAAATACTCACATACCAACGTCAAGGATCGGCGCCATCTTTAGCTATTGCACAGATCCCGCCAGCTTATCTGGCCTGACGTGGCTCTCTTGCTACCTGACCACAGGCAAGCATATGGGCATCTATTGGTCCGTCGGTACGGTGCTTTTGCTGCTGGCGATCACCGCACCTGTGGCGCTGCTGTTCGGCTATGGCGGGGCCTCTGCCGCGCGCAGCCAGATCGCGCCAATCCGCTGGTTTGGCAAAACCTACATGGCCGTCGTGCGCGGCGTACCAGATATCGCGTTTTTCTTATTCTTCGTCATCGCACTGGATCAGGGCATCGAATACCTGCGCCAAAAGGTGCTGTGCCCCGATTGGACCGAACCTGTGCGGCAGGGCAACGACTTTGTCGTCTGCCAACAGGCCAAGATGCCGCTCGGCAATGCGGCGCAGTGGGTGCATGAAACTTACGGCTTCGGCCTTGCGGTCCTGACCTTTTCCATCGTCTTCGGCGCTTTCGCGGCCAACGTGATGTTCGGTGCCATGCGCGCCGTGCCGCGCGGCCAGCTGGAAACGGCAGAGGCTTATGGCATGACCCGCCGCCAAGTCACCCGCCGCGTGCTGGTGCCGCAGATGTGGGTCTATGCCCTGCCCGGCCTGTCGAACCTGTGGATGGTCCTGATCAAGGCGACCCCGCTGCTGTTCCTGCTGGGCGTCGAAGATATCGTCTATTGGGCGCGCGAGCTTGGCAGCACCAAGACCCCCAATTTCACCGACTACCCCCACAGCGACTGGCGCATGTGGTATTTTGGCGCGCTTTTGGTGTTCTACCTCGCGCTGACCAAAGTTTCCGAAGTTGTGCTAAGCCGCGTCATGGCCCGCCTGACCCGCGGCCAAGCCACCGCTGGCGGTGAAGCGCAGCGAAAGGCCGCCGGATGAGCTGTATTCAAACCATCGCCGACTACGGTTTGCGCAGCCTTGGCATAGGCGAGCGGCTTTTGCCGCGATCCGATTTCACCTTGTGCCAGCAGTTCACGCTGATCGGCTCTGGCATGATCTGGAACATCTATTTCGGCATCTTCGCGCTGGCGGCAGGCTTTGTGCTGGCGACTGCCCTAGCACTTGGCAAAGCCTCGCGCCACACTGTGCTGCGTAAAGTGTCGGAATGGTTCATCTTCATCTTTCGCGGCTCGCCGCTGTTCATCCAGTTCTTCTTTGCCTATTTCCTGTTCCTCTCGCTCAAAAGCGTGGCACCGGTCTTCGGCATGTTTACATCCGCTTGGGCGGGCGCGCTGGTCGTGCTGTTCTTTAACACCGCCGCCTATTCCGCCGAGATTTTCTACGGCGCGCTGCTGTCGATCCCCAAAGGCGACACAGAGGCGGCAGACGCCTACGGCCTGTCCGGCTGGTCGCGGTTCCGCCGCGTGATCTGGCCGACGATGCTGCGGCTGGCCTGGCCCGCCTACACGAACGAGGCGATCTTTTTGTTTCACGCCACGACGCTGGTCTACTTCTCTGGCTTTCCGGCGCTGCAACAGCGGGGCGACGCGCTGTATTACGCCAATTACTTCGCCGATAAGACCTTCAACCCCTTCGTCCCCTACCCGATCCTTGCGGGCTATTTCATCATCCTGACGCTGATCGTCATCACGTCCTTTGGCCTGATCAACGCCCGTCTGAACCGCCACTTGCCGCAGGAAAAACGCAAGCGGCTGCGGATCCGGCCCCAGATTATTCGCTAGACAAATGGCCCGCTTGCACGGGCGGACACGGCGTCCTAGATTACCAACATTAATAGCAGGTGATCCATGAAAATCGGAATTTTGCAGACCGGGCACGCACCAGATGCGATGCGGCCGGACACGGGCGACTACGCGGATCTGTTCAAGCAGCTGCTGGGCGATCAGGGGTTCGAATTCGAAACCTATGACGTCGTCGATATGCAGTTCCCGGCAGACGTTCACGCCGCCGACGGTTGGCTGCTGACCGGATCAAAGCACGGTGCCTACGAGGATCACCCGTTTATCGCGCCGCTGGAAATCTTTATCCGCGACGCCTATGCCGCTGGCGCGCCGATGGTCGGGATTTGCTTTGGCCACCAGATTATCGCGCAGGCCTTGGGCGGCCGCGTCGAAAAGTTTCCCGGCGGCTGGGCTGTCGGGCGGCAGACCTATGACTGGCAGGGCGACACTGTCGCGCTGAATGCATGGCATCAGGATCAGGTGACACAGCGCCCCGACGGCGCAGAGATTGTCGCCACCAATGACTTTTGCGAAAACGCAGCGCTGGTTTACGGCGACCGGATTTTCACAGTTCAGGCGCATCCAGAGTTCGAAAACGCCTTTACCAAGCGCCTTGGCGATGAACGCGGCGAAGGGGTTGTGCCAGATCCGCTGCTGACAGCAGCCCGCGCGGCCGCGACGATGCCCATCGACAACCACCGGATCGCGGATCAGATGACCCGCTTTTTCAAAACCCGGAGCCTGACATGACTTGGATGGATGCGATCCCAGAGGCCGCGCGCGTCTATCTGGAAAACAACCGCTTGGACGAGGTCGAATGCGTCATCGCCGACCTGCCCGGCATCGCCCGCGGCAAGGCTGTGCCCGCCTCGAAATGGGAAAAGCAGGCGCATTTCCACCTGCCAAACTCGATCTTTTTTCAGACCATCACCGGTGAATGGGGCGAGGCTGCTGGCCCCGAAGGCTTCTTAGAGCCTGACATGATCCTCCGCCCTGACATGTCCACCGCGACTGCCGCGCCGTGGACAAAAGACGGCACATTGCAGGTGATCCACGATGCCTTTGATCAAAAGGGCCGCCCAGTTGGATGCAGCCCGCGCAACGTGCTGAAACGCGTCGTCGACCTGTACAAAGCCGAAGGCTGGACGCCCGTCGTCGCGCCGGAAATGGAATTCTATCTGGTGGGCCGCAACATCGACCCCGCCAAGCCGATTGAACCGATGATGGGCCGCACAGGCCGCCCCGCTGCGGCGCGGCAGGCCTATTCCATGTCCGCCGTGGACGATTATGGCCCGGTGATCGACGACATCTATGAATACGCCGAAATCCAAGGGATCGAGATCGACGGCATCACCCAAGAAGGCGGCGCTGGTCAGCTTGAAATCAACCTGCGCCACGGCGATCCGGTCAAGCTGGCGGACGAGGTGTTCTTTTTCAAACGCCTGCTGCGCGAGGCGGCGTTGAAGCATAACTGCACCGCGACCTTTATGGCCAAACCGATCGAGGGCGAGCCGGGCAGCGCGATGCACGTCCACCACTCTGTACTGGACCGCAAAGGCCGCAACATCTTTACCGGCCCGCAGGGCGGAGAGACCGACGACTTCTTTCACTTCATCGGCGGTTTGCAAGAACATATGCCAAGCGTGATCGCCGTGATCGCGCCGTATGTGAACAGCTATCGCCGCTATGTGCGTGACCACGCCGCGCCGATTAACCTTGAATGGGGCCGCGACAACCGCACGACAGGCATCCGGATTCCGATTTCCCCGCCAGAGGCGCGGCGCGTGGAAAACCGTCTGGCTGGTATGGATTGCAATCCCTACCTGTGCATCGCGGCATCGTTGGCCTGCGGTTATTTGGGCATGAAAAACGAGATTTGGCCCGACAAACGTTTCCAAGGCGACGCCTACGAGGCCGAGGATGCGATTCCGCAGGGCCTATATGCCGCGCTAGAGCTGTTCGACGGAGCGAAAGAGATGCAAGCCGTGCTAGGCGAGGAATTCGCCCGCGTCTATTCCATCGTCAAGCATGCAGAATATAACGAGTTTCTACAGGTCATCAGCCCTTGGGAACGTGAACATCTGTTGCTCAATGTCTGATCGGATGAAACGCAACCTGCTTGCGGCCCTTGGGTTCGTGTTCTGCCTTGGCGCGCTGTCATTGGCCGTCGCGACGACATGGGACAAGGTCCAGCCACAGCAAATAGAGGCCGAATGAACCCACTGTATCGCAACGACACCGCCGGTGAATTTCCCGCCAGCTGGTATGCAGCGACGGCCGATTTGCCGCCGCAACGCCCATCACTGCGCGGTAACCAACAAGCTGACGTTTGCATCATCGGTGCCGGCTATACCGGGCTGACGGCGGCGCTGCGATTGGCGCAAGCTGGGCGCAAGGTCATCGTGCTAGAGGCGCATCGCGCGGGCTTTGGCGCGTCGGGGCGCAATGGCGGTCAGGTCGGGTCAGGCTATAATTGGCACCAGATTGATCTGGCGAAAAAGCTGGGCGATGGCCCGGCGCGGGCACTGTGGGACTGCGCGGAACAGGCCAAGGCCGATCTGCACGATTTAATCGACACCCATGCACCAGATGCGAAATGGACACCGGGCGTGGCCTTTGGCACCTATTCGGACAAGGGCCGCAAGGACTTGCACGCCGAGGCGGAGTTTCTGGCGCGCAACTACGGCTATGACAAGATCACGCCGCTAGACCGCGACGGGCTGCATGACATTGTGCGCACCGATGCCTATGCGGGCGGCTGGCTGGACAACGGTGCCGCCCATATCCACCCCCTGCGCTATGCCGTTGGCCTTGCCGCCGCGGCAGAGGCTGCGGGCGCTGTGATCCTTGAAGGTTCAGAAGTTCACTGCATCCAGCAAGGCACGCCCGCCCGCGTGCAGACCGGGCGCGGTGTGGTGACAGCGGATCACGTCATTCTGGCAGGCAACGGCTATTTGCCGGGCATCAACCGCAAGGTCGCCGCCCGCGTGATGCCGATCAATTCGTTCATCGGCGCGACAGAGCCGCTGGGCGATCTGGCGGACGAGGTTCTGACCCGCGATATCGCCGTGGCGGATTCCAAGTTCGTTGTGAATTATTACCGCCTGTCCGAAGACCGCCGCCTGCTGTTTGGTGGGCGCGAAAGCTACTCTGTCGGCTTTCCCACAGACATCGCCCCGGCGCTGCATGCGCGGATGGTATCGCTGTTTCCACAACTGGCGCAGGTCAAGCTGGACTACGTCTGGGGCGGCACGCTGGGCATCACGATGACCCGCCTGCCCGCGCTGCAACGCGTCGCGCCGAACATGATGTCGGGGGCTGGTTTTTCCGGCCACGGTGTCGCGTTGTCCGGTTTCACAGGTCGCGTCATGGCCGAAGCGATCCTTGGGCAGACCGGGCGCTTTGACGTGATGTCAGCGCTGCCAGTACCGAACTTTCCGGGCGGTGCTCGTTTCAGCACCCCGCTGCTGACGCTGGCGATGACATGGTATGCGCTGCGGGACAGGTTGGGGGTCTAACCGCCCTCTGCCGCGCGGCCCAGCACGACGATCAGCGCGCCAAATATCGCAAGGGTGGCCCAGCCAAAGGCGCGTGTCTTGGCACCCCGGCCTAACGACGTTTGCGCCGCAACGACGGCTTGAAGCGTATAGTACAACGCAAAGGCGCGGCTGGCGAAGGCGATGATCTGGAACACATCCAGCGTCCAAGTCATCACGATACCAAGCCCCACCAGCACCGCATAACCTGTGCGCGGGTCAACGCGTCCGCGCGTCACCTCTGCAATCAGCCCGCCTGATCCGCTGGTATCCGCTACCGCCGCGCTGAACTGCGCGGCAAGCGCGGCGGCGACCAGCAGCAGCGGCAACACCGGGGCGACCCCGTCCATCATGTCGATGATCGCGGTTTCCGACAGCTGGTACTCGGAAGCCGCAAACAGAGGCACCAGCAAGATGATATAGACCATGTAGATCGCGGCGGCTGTCAGCTGCGCCAGCTTCATCGATCGCACGCGCATGGGGGCGTCATAGCTTTCGCCAAGGAAGCGCGACGTCTCGAACCCTTGCACGGTCACGATTAGACCAAAGCCCAAGGTGATTGCAGGCCAAAACGCCAGATGCTGGGTTTCGATAATGAGCGTCCCCGCCCCGGCGCGCTGCGCAAAGGTGATGGCCAGCCCGGTTAGCAGTCCCGCGATAATCGCGAGTTTAATCCCGACCGACACCTGCTCCATCCGTTCCAGCGCGGCAAAGCCTTTGGTCCAGCCGACGATCAGGACGCACAGGAACACCGCGGTCGACACCGTGCGCGCCGCCAGATCCGTATCAAACGGTGTCAGGCTGACGGCGAAGGCACCGAACAGGTTCAGATAATATGCGACCGAAATGACATAGGCGAAGGCCAGCACCACCGACGCCGCCGTATCAAGGCGCGGGGATGGGCGCGGGTCTGCGATGCTTTGCCGGATCGCCGCACCAAAGGCCCAAGCCACAGCGTTCAACACCGCCATGACCAAGATCGCCCAGATGCCGTATGCCCCGCCCAGCAGCGGCCCCAGCACCAGAAATCCGCTGCCGATAATTGACGCGAGCGGCGTTGTCGTCGCGCGCCACAGCGGGGCGGATGCAACCCGGCGCGAGGCCAGAAGCGCGGCCATCGCAGTGACGACCGCCACCACGACGACATTCAGGATCATTGGCTTGGGCCTTTACTTGCCCAACTTGGACAGCTTGTCCTGCATTTCAGCAAGCTGCGCCTTGATCGTTTCCAGATCATCCGCAGGCTTCGTCTTTTGCGGCTCGCGTGACACGCCGGGAATCAACCCACCGGTCATCGCCTTAAAGAACGCGGATTGCTGGCTGCGCATCGCCTCGAACCCCGGCATATTCAGCAGCGGGTTCGTTTTGGTCATATTGTCCATCGCCTTGCTTTGCCCATCGCGCAGCATCTCGAAGCTGGCGGTCAGGAATTGCGGCACGACGGATACGGCTTGGCTGGTATAGCCGCGCACAAGGTCGGTCAAAAGATCGACGCCCAGCACGCTTTCGCCGCGGTTTTCGTGTTCGGCGATGATTTGCAGCAGGTACTGCCGCGTCAGGTCATCACCAGATTTCAGATCAACGATCTGCACTTCGCGGCCTGCGCGGATAAAAGTCGCGATATCTTCCAGCGTGACGTAATCGCTGGTCTCGGTATTATACAGGCGCCGGCTGGCGTAGCGCTTGATCAGCAGTGGTTTATCGGTGGCGGCCACGGTCTGCCCTCCCAAGCATGATGCAGTGCAGCAATGCTATGCCGCGACTGCAAGACAAACAAGAAAAACTCTAGATACAAAAAGGCGCACCCCGAAGGGCGCGCCTGATACTCGTCAACAGTGACGGATTACTTAGAAGTCGTTGCTTTTTTAGCAGCGGCTGTCATCTCGTCGGACGCTTTTTTCGCAGCGTTGGTCATGTCCTCGGACATGTCCTTGCCAGCGGCCATCATCAGTTCCAGCGTCTGGGTCTGAACCTTTTTCGCGATCTCAGCGAAAGCGGCCATGTGCTCGGCTGCGGACTCGGCGGTGGCCGATGCGAAGTCGGTCATCGACTTGGCGTAGTCTGCTGGCTCTGCCTTGACCTTGGTCATGTCCTGCATCTTGGTCAGGGTGTCCTGTGCCCACTTAGCGGACAGCTGTGCGGATTCCTGAGCGGCGGACAAGGAAACGGTCGACATCTTTTCGGCCAGAGTTGCCTGCGACTTGTAGGCATCTTCCATCGACTTTGTGTCGACTGGGAAAGAACCCATCATGTCCTTGAAAACGGTGGTGAAATCTTGTGTCTTAGCCATGGTATGCATCCTTTGCTATGTTGGCGAAGGTCATTCCCATCGCCTGTATCTGTACAAACAAGCTATATGCTGCACTGCAGCATTGCAAGTTTTTTCCGCACTGCAGCATTTTGATTTTCTGCAGGTGCGTAATGCTCTGATATGCCGATACAATTCATACGCGAAACAAACTGCCCCTAAGTCACATAGGTTCCAGGTGCCGGGCAAATCGGCGGAAATTTGGGCGAACCCGGTGCGCGGGGGGGAATCATCTCGCCTGATTTTTCCGCAAGCCACGCCTGCCAATGCGGCCACCAGCTGCCCTCTTGCTGGTTTGCCGTATCCTTCCACGCATCCGGATCAAGCGACAGATCAGGGTTCAGCCAATGACCGTACTTCTTTTTCGCGGGCGGATTGACGATGCCTGCGATGTGGCCAGAGCCGGACAGGATAAAGGTCTTGTCGTCCGATCCCATCTTTTGCACCCCGCGAAAGCAGCTTTTCCACGCGGCGATGTGGTCCGTTTCGCAAGCAATCGCGCAGATTGGCTGGGTGATCTGCCCGATCTGCACCGTCGCGCCGGCAACGTCGAACCCGTCGCTCGCGAACTTATCGTCCTGACATAGACCGCGTAGATATTGCTGCGCCATCTTGCCCGGCAGGTTCGTCGCGTCGCCGTTCCAATACAGCAGATCAAAGGCAGGCGGAGCCTTGCCCAGCATGTAGCTTTTGATCGCAGGCCCATAAATCAGGTCGTTGGACCGCAAAAAGCTAAAGGTCCGCGACATGTAGTATTTGTCCAAGATCCCCGTCTTGGCGACCTCAAGCTCAATCCCATTCATAAAGTCTTCGTCCAAGAAAACTCCGACCTCTCCGCGATCGGAGAAGTCGGTCAGCGCGGTGAACAAGGTGGCCGATTTGACCGAAGCATCACCGCGCTGCGCCAGCAAGGCCAGCGTCAGCGACAAGGTCGTACCCGCGATACAGTAGCCGATGGCATTGATCTGCGGCACATCGCAGATCGCCTTGACCGTGCTGATCGCCTGCAAGAACCCGTCCTGGATATAATCGGTCATCGAAGTGTCGGCATAGCTGGGGTCCGGGTTCACCCAAGACACCACGAACAGCGTATGCCCCTGATCGACAATCCATTTGATCAAAGAGTTTTCGGGCTTCAAATCAAGGATATAGTATTTGTTGATCCAAGGCGGAAAGATCACCAGCGGTGTTTCATACACGGTCTTGGTGGTCGGCGTGTACTGGATCAACTCGAACAGATGGTTACGAAATACGACCTCTCCCGGCGTAGTCGCCAGGTTTTCGCCAACGGTAAAGGCGTCCTTGTCCGCCAGCGTGACCACCAGATCACCGTTGTTCGCCTCTAGGTCGCGAACAAGGTTTTCCAGCCCTTTGACAAGGGATTCGCCCTCCGTCTCGACCGCAAGGCTCAGCGCCTCGGGATTTGTGGCCAAAAAGTTGGTGGGGCTGAACAGATCGACGATCTGCTGGCCGAAATAGCGCAGGCGCCTCTTTTCGGCAGGGTCCAGCGTTTCGACATCGTCAATCGCCTGCGTAATCGCCTCGGCGTTGATCATGTACTGCTGTTTGACGAAATTGAAAAAGGGATTGGTGCGCCACAGCTCGTGGGAAAAGCGGCGATCTGGCGGGGTCTTATCCTCTGGCGCGGCGATATGGCCCTGCGCCAGCAGCGCCTGCGCCTCAACGAAATGGGTCACGGATTTTGACCAGAACGACAGCTGATGTTCGATCAGCTTCGCCGGGTTGTTGACCATCTCGGTCCAATAGGCACCTGCGGCTTTGGCATAAAGCTCTTTGCTTGGCCCTTGCAGCGCGGTCGGCACCTGCCGCCCTTTGGACAACGCTGCAACCAGACGTTGTGTCAAAGCATCAACACGCGCCAAATTCTTTTCTAAATTGTCAAGTTCTTTACGGCTCGTTTCACCTTCATGAATATCAATAGTTGTCATATCACTCCCCCCGGCCTACCTTCGCAGCTGCAGCATTCATTGCGCGACCACATCAGGAACGTTCCAACATGAAGTATATGATGACCTACGACATGATGGAAAGCATGCGTAACACGAACCAATGGCTTGGGTCGACTGCGCGGGCTTTTGCCAGCTACCCCGCCATGGCGATGACGGCCAATCCGTTTATGGATTGGCTTGGCGCTTGGGGCGAAGTCACCGAACGTGCCTTCAGCCGTATGGTCGTGAAACCTGACTGGAACATTCCATCGCAAACCGCCGCTGACGGCACGGACCATATCGTTCATATTGAAACGGTGTTGGAAAAGTCATTTGGCAACCTGATCCACTTCAAGGTTGGCGGCCGCGAGCCTAAGAAACGCCGCGTGCTGCTGGTTGCCCCCATGTCGGGTCACTATGCGACGCTGGTGAAAAAGACCGTGATTTCCCTGCTGCCCGATTGCGACGTATATACCACCGATTGGCACAATGCGCGCGACATCCCTGTCAGCTCCGGCAAATTCGATATCGAAGATTACACGCTCTACCTTGTTGATTTCATGAAAGAGCTTGGCGCCGACCTGCACGTCATCGCCGTCTGCCAGCCTGCGCCGCTGACCATGGCCGCCGTCGCCTATTTGGCCGCCGAAGACCCCAGCGCACAGCCACGGTCGATGACCTTGATTGGCGGTCCAATCGACCCTGATGCCAACCCGACATCGGTCACAGAATTTGGCCATTCCGTCAGCATGGGCCAGTTGGAACAGCTGATGATCCAGCAGGTTGGATTTAAATTCAAAGGGGTGGGCCGCAAGGTTTATCCGGGCCTGTTGCAGCTGTCCTCCTTCATCTCGATGAACCGCGAAGCGCATACAAACGCCTTCCGCGACCAGATCATCGCGACGGCCAAGGGCGAAGCGTCAGAGCATGACAAGCACAATGAATTCTACGACGAATACCTTGCTGTCATGGATATGCCTGCCGAATTTTATCTGTCCACAGTCGAACGCGTGTTTAAAAACCGCGATATCGCCCGCAATGATTTCACGGTTGCTGGCAAAAAGGTCGATATCGGCGCAATCACCACGGTCGCTGTGAAGGTGGTCGAGGGTGAAAAAGACGATATCTCGGCGCCTGGCCAATGCCTTGCCGCGCTCGCCCTGATGACAGGCCTGCCCGACAGCAAAAAAGCCGCTCACCTAGAGCCGGGCGCAGGTCACTTTGGCATCTTTGCTGGCGGCAAGTGGCGCAAAAACATTCGCCCACTGGTGCTGCAGTTCATCGACGACAACGCTGATGCGCCGCAAACTGCGAAACCAGCCAAGGCCAAGGCGAGCAATGTCACGGCAATGCCAGCCAAGACCGCTGCGAAGTAAACGCACTGAAGTTATCAATCAGCCCCGCCCGATGAAAATCGGCGGGGCTTTTTGCTGCCCTATCGCAACACAAGCGGTTGCCGCATCCAATCGCGCATGACGGCCAATGTTGCCTCTGGCTGTTCCAGCATCGGCAGATGGCCAGCGCCTTCGATGACTTCCAGCCGCGAATAGGGAATCATTTCCGCCATAAATTCGTGGCGGCGCACAGGGTAAATCGTGTCTTCGGCCCCGCAGATCACCATCGCGGGCTGGCGAATCTGGCGCAGGGTCGCGGATTGATCGCGGCGGCGCTGCATGGCGCGGGCCTGCGTGACGTAGTGCTCTGGCCCCATCGCCCAAGCCATATCGGTCACGCATTCCATCGCCGTGCGGCGGTGCGGGCCTTCGGCAAAACAGGCGGCGGGCATTTCCTGCGCGACGACGTCCTTGAACCGCCCAGCGCGGGCGGCGACGATCAGCGGCTCTCTCGCGGCAGAGGTTTGCGGCGTTTCGGGCTGCGACGTGCAATTCATCAGCGCAATGCGCAACACCCGCGTCGGTGCGCGGCGGATGACCTCTAGCGCGACAGAGCCGCCCATGCCCGCCCCCAGCAGCGCAAAGCGTGCGGGAGCCCAGTCCAGAATGCGGCTTGCGATATCTTCGATCCGGTCGCCCCCGGTGGTCGGCATGATGCAGGTCGCATGGTCGACCGACATGGCGGCCGTCAGCGGGGCAAAAACGCGGGCGTCACACAGCATTGGCGGAATCATCACCAGCGGTTCGCGCGTCATATCTTTGCCCTGCCCTTGCGTGTTTTTTCCGTCATCGCACCGGGGGCAAGGCGGTGCAACCCTTAGCGGCGGGGGCTAGCGGTGGCTTGCCACATGCTTTGCCAGCGGGCGATAAATCAGCCACAGACCCAGCCCGCCAACCACAAAGATCGCCGCTGGCACCAAGGTCAGCGCCGTGCGCAGCGCGTTCAGCGCCTGATCGCTTTGCGCCGTAACACCCGCCGTTGACGCCTGCCAGCCCGCCGCCTGCAACATCAGGCCCAGCGCCAGCGGTGCCAGTGCGTTGGCGACCTTTTGCCCGAACAGCCACACGGCGCTGAACGCGCCTTCAATCGCGGCCCCTTGCTGGGCGCGGGTGACGTCCATCAGATCGGGATACATCGCCCAAGGGATCTGCTGATAGGCCCCGTTTGCCGCCCCCGCTGCCAAGAACAGCAAGGCCATCGCGGTCACGCCGCTGGCTGGCAAGCACAGCCAAACGCCGATCAGAACAACGACATACAGCATCAGGCCCAGCATCAGCGCCGTGATCTTGCCCCACCGCGCACTGGCCCAAACCCACGGAAATTGCGACAGGATTGACCCTAGGATGAACATCGCAAACAAGGTCGAAAAGATGCCCAGCGCGCCCGTCAACGCCGACAGCGGCCCCGGCGCATCGGTCATCAAATATAGCGCTGCCAATTGCAGCCCTGCCGCGATCAAGGCGACACCCAAGGTCAGCACGCCGTAAAGCGCGACGAGTATCGCAAAGGGGCGATTGCCAAGGACCAGTCGCAGCACGGCAGTGAACCCCGCGCTGGCGGGTGCCGTGATTTGCGGCGCGCGCCGCGTCGCCAACAACATCCACCAGATCGTCAGCACCACAACAGGGGCCACGATCAGAACCGCCCGCGCGTATCCGGCCTGCGTATTGCCCGCCAAGGCCGGCACCAGCGCCCCCGCTGTCAGCAACCCAAGCGATGCAAAGCTCATCCGGTAGGCCATCATCGCAGAGCGTTCGGCCGGGTCTTGCGTCATTTCCCCCGCCATTGCGCCATAGGGGATTGCAACAAAGGTAAACCCGACAGAGGCCAAGCCGAAAAACAGCGTGACCCATAAGGCATTGCTTTGCCAAGGCAGCCCCGCAGGCACCGCGAACATCAACACGATGGAGGTCGCCAAGATGACCGCACCGACGGCGATCCACGGGGCGCGGCGGCCCCAGCGGCTTTGGCTGCGATCAGACAGATAGCCGACGATCGGATCAGTCACGACATCGAAGGCCAGCACCGCAAAGGTGACAAGGCCCGCGACCGCTGGTGGCACGCCCAGATGCGTCGTCAGAAACGTGAAAACCAGCAGCTGCTTGACCACGACAAAGACGTTCACGCCCATGTCTGCTAAGCCCCAGCCCGCCATTTGCCCGCGTGTTAGTGCCATATGCCACCCCTTGTTCCAGCGGACGCTAGTGGCGGCGTGGCCTAATCCAAAGCAAGACGTTGCGGCAGATCAGTCAGCGGCGCGGTCCAACAGTTGCGTCACCGCAGCTGTTATCATGTCCAGACAGTCTGGGTCGGAAAAACGGTGGTCTGCGCCTTTGACCAAAGTCAGCCGCACATCGTCCCCCGTGACATGATCCATCAGCCGCAGCGCGACGCTAACATCCACGTCCAGATCGGCTGTCCCCTGCAGAAACCGCACCGGGAACGGCAGGTCCAGCGGGCTGCGCAAGACCAGTTGATCGCGGCCATCCTCGATCAGGCGACGGGTGATGATGTAAGGATCGCCATACTCTGACGGCAGCGCGATCTGGCCGTCGGCCAACAGGGCTTCGCGCTGGCTGGCGTCAAAGCTGGCCCACATGCTGTCCTCGGTGAAATCAGGGGCTGCGGCGATCGTGACCAGCCCCGCGATCCGTTCCGGCATCGCCCTTGCGCAAAGCAGGGAAATCCAGCCGCCCATGCTGGAGCCGACCAGCACCAGCGGCCCCTTGATCATGTCCAGCGCCGCGCGGGCATCCGCGAACCAATCGCCGATGGCCCCGTCGGTAAAAGCTTCGCTGCTTTCGCCGTGGCCGGAATAGTCGAACCGCAAGAACGCGCGGCCTTGTGCCTGCGCCCATGCCTCTAGGTGCACAGCCTTGGTGCCGCCCATGTCGGATTTGAACCCGCCCAGAAACACAATCGTCGGCCCCTGCCCGGGCGTGTGGCGATAAGCGATCTGCCGCCCCTGCGGTGTTTTCAACATGTTAGGCATCGGCCTGCACCTCTTTCAATCCTGCGGCCAGTCCCGCCGCACCCCAACACATCACGGCGAACAGGGCAATGACAAGGGGCACCGACGCCGCCCCCACGGCCGCGAACAGACCGCCCGCGACCAGCAGAACCAGCCCGACGATGGTGTTCGACAGCGCGGTATAGGGCGCGCGGTCGCCTTCATCCGCCATGTCGACCAGATGCGTGGACCGGCCGATCCTGACGCCTTGGTAGGCGATCATCAGGCCAAACAGCGCCACGGGGATCACGCCCGGCACGGCTATCCACCCTACCTGCGTCAGCGCGACAACCGCCGACAGCACCGCCCCGCCCGCGATCCCCGCATACATCAACACCTTGCGCGACGACTGGTCTGACAAGCGCCCCCAAACATAGCTCGACACCAGCGCCGCAGTGGCCGAGGCAAGGACCAGCGCCCCAAGTTGGTTCAGCGCGCTATCAGGGCGCAGCAGCAGGAAATACGGCGGCGCAAGCGCGGTGCCGACCAACAGGCTGCGCACTGCGATAAAACGCAACAGCTGTGGATCGGTGCGCAACAGACGGAACTGGCGCAACCCGATGCCACTTGCATCCTCTGGCTGGGAACGCGGCTCTTTGAGCCCCGCCATCACCGCCGCGGCAATCAGCCAGACCGCCGTCGCCAGCAGCAGCGCAGCGATCACGATGACCGCGCGATCGCCAAGGTCCAGCAGCAGTACCAGTGCAAAGGCGATGACACCGACAGCGGCAGCAGAGCTGGCAAAGCCTGTGGCCGTGCCCCGCCGGGACTTGCCCACGGTTTTGCCCAGCACGTCCTTATAGCTGGCCGAACAGACCGACCGCGCCAGCGCGAGCACGCCCAGCAGCGTGACGATCACCGCCCCGGCCACTGCGCCTTGCAGCGTGAGCCCCGCCACCGCGATCCCGCCAGCGCAGAGGCCCTGCACCGCCGATCCGCCCGCCCAGAACCATTTGCGATAGGGCGAGGCCGCAATATAGGGCGTCGTAAAAAGCTGCGGCAGCAACGCGCCGCTTTCGCGCACGGGCACCAGCAGGCCAACCCAGAACGATCCCGCCCCCAAATGTGTCAGCAGCCACGACAGCACCAGCTTGGGGTCGATCAACCCGTCCGCCAGCTTGCTGCCCGACAGCGCCGCGATATGACGCAGAAAATTGCCCGGCTCGGCCTGCTGCGCGTCCTTGTCCAAACCACCGCTGGCACCTGCATCCCGCGTTACGCGGTTAAAGACGGTTTTGGCAAAATCTTGCGGCATGACGCTTCCCTGCTTTGGCGCCGCAAACTTAACCGCAAACCGCGCACACGCCAGCCTCTTGACCCCGCGCGCACCAAACGGCATCTAAGCGCCACACATATCCCGCAACCGGGCGTTCCGTGGGCGCCAAACCGATGAGGAGCCAGCATAATGGCCCAGATCACCCTTACTTTTCCCGATGGCAATGCGCGCAGCTATGATGCTGGCGTCACCGCTGGCGATGTCGCGGCGGATATTTCGTCGTCCCTGCGCAAAAAGGCGATTTCCGCGACTGTGAACGGTCAGCACTATGACCTGCAGTGGCCCATTGACGCCGACAGCTCTATCGCCATCAACACAATGAAAGACGCTGTTCCCGCGCTGGAACTGGTACGCCATGACCTGGCCCACATCATGGCCCGCGCCGTGCAGGAAATCTGGCCTGACACGCAGGTCACCATCGGCCCGGTGATCAAGGATGGCTGGTATTACGACTTTGACCGCAAGGAGCCCTTCACACCAGAAGACCTTGCGACCATCGAGAAAAAGATGAAGGAAATCATCAACAAGCGTGATGATGTGCGCACGGAAATCTGGGACCGCCCCAAGGCGATCCAGTATTACCAAGACCGCGGCGAACCTTATAAGGTCGAGCTGATCGAGAGCATTCCCGGCGACGAGCCGCTGCGCATGTATTGGCACGGCGACTGGCAGGACCTGTGCCGCGGCCCGCACCTGCAGAACACCGGCCAAGTCCCCGGCGACTGCTTTAAGCTGATGTCCATCGCCGGTGCCTATTGGCGCGGCGACAGTGACCGCGCCATGCTGCAACGCATCTACGGCACCGCCTTCACCAACAAAGAGGACCTGAAGGCCCACCTGCACATGCTAGAGGAAGCCGCAAAGCGCGACCACCGCAAGCTGGGTCGCGAGATGGACCTGTATCACATGCAGGAAGAGGCCCCCGGTCAGGTGTTCTGGCACCCGAACGGCTGGACGATCTACACCGAACTGCAGGACTACATGCGCCGCAAGCAGCGCGCTGACGGCTACGTCGAGGTCAACACCCCGCAGGTCGTGAACCGCGTGCTGTGGGAAAAATCCGGCCACTGGGACAACTATCAGGACCACATGTTCATCGTCGAAGTCGACGAGGATCACGCCCGCGAAAAGACAGTCAATGCGCTTAAGCCGATGAACTGCCCTTGCCACGTGCAGATCTTTAACCAAGGCCTGAAATCCTACCGCGACCTACCGCTGCGCATGGCCGAATTCGGATCGTGCAACCGCTACGAGCCGTCGGGCGCGCTGCACGGCATCATGCGCGTGCGCGGCTTTACGCAGGACGACGCCCACATTTTTTGCACCGACGACCAGATCGTGGCGGAAACCGAAAAGTTCATCAAACTGCTCGCCTCGGTCTACGCCGACCTTGGGTTTACGAACTGGACGATCAAACTGTCCACCCGCCCTGAAAAGCGGATCGGCAGCGACGAAAGCTGGGACCGGGTCGAGGCTGCGCTGGGCGACGCCTGCAAGGCCGCTGGCTACGGGTTTGAACTGCTGCCCGGCGAAGGTGCATTCTATGGCCCCAAGCTGGAATTCACGCTGACCGACGCAATTGGCCGTGAATGGCAGTGCGGCACATTGCAGGTCGACCCCAACTTGCCCGAACGTCTGGACGCCAACTATGTCGCCGCCGACGGCGACAAGCATCGCCCTGTGATGCTGCACCGCGCCGTGCTGGGCAGCTTTGAACGTTTCATCGGCATCTTGATCGAGGAACACGCCGGCAAGCTGCCATTCTGGCTGGCCCCACGTCAGGTTGTCGTGGCCACCATCGTGTCCGACGCCGACGACTATGCCATGGAAGTCGTCGCGGCCCTGCGCGCCAAAGGCATCCGCGCCGAGGCGGACACTCGTAACGAGAAGATCAACTACAAGGTCCGCGAACACTCTGTCGGCAAGGTGCCGATCATTCTGGCGCTGGGCGGCCGCGAGGTTGAAGAGCGCACCGCCTCTGTCCGCCGCTTGGGCGAACAGCAGACGAAAGTCATGGCGCTGGACGAGATCGTGGCAGAGCTGGCGTTGTCCGCGACCGCGCCGGACCTGCGCTAAACACTTGGGCGGCCTGCCGAAAGGTGGGCCGCCTTACAGATGCGCGGCTTGCGCGTCTGCCTTCCAGCCAATTGTCCAAACATCGCCGTTCTGGATCACCGGACGCTTCATCAGCGTCGGATACAGGGTCAGCAGACTGGCCACAGGCTGCGCCTTCTCCCCCTCCTCTAAGTTTCGCCAAGTGGTTGACGATTTGTTAATCGCTGCATCACCGAACTGACCGATGATCGCCGCGCGGTCAGCGTCCGTCAGCCCGTCGGCACGCACGTCGATGATCTGCGGATCATGGCCCGCGTCCCGCAACGCTTTGATCGCTTTTTTGCAGGTATCGCAGGATTTGAGGCTAAAAACCTTCATAGTGGGTAACACCTTATGGCTTTGACAAAACAAGACTGACGCGCGTGACATTTGACATAGCACGAGAATAATCAAGAGCCACTTGCCGCGCGGCCTGCCAAGAGCGCAAGGGCTCAATTCGCACGATAAAGCCCGCTCCGGCGGATGCCGTGCGGGCTTTAAAGCACTCTGAAAACTGGCTAATCGTAAACAACGGGTGGTGATTTGCGCTAGGTTGGCAGACCATCCCAAACTCGACGGTTTAAAACCGGAGCTGGGTGCGCATCATCACATTACCAAGACAGCAAACGCGTCCAGCGGTGCAAAATATTTGCTTTCGTCTTCTGTGGCGGTGCCGCCAACCGGTCGGCTTGCTGAGACAGACGGTCCAGAATAGCCATCTGGATTTCTGGAAAACTAGAAGTTGCGGTCGAACATTTTGTAGCGTGCATTTTGACCCCCAAGGCGTTTGTCATTTCTAAGGCAAAATTATCGGATACGGGCAAAGCGCACTATGGGAACACGGGGCAAGATTTCCCCGAAAAGTGTTAATTTCCTGAAAAATCGTTTTATATCAGCGCTCAAACACGCCAAGGCATGGTTCGGACGTAGCGTCATTAACCAGATATCGTTGCACAATTAAGGCTATTTTTTGCCTCAAACGATCCAAGTCCAGCACGCGTGCGCAGCCAAATTCCCCTGCCAGAATCGTCTCGATTCGACCAATTCCGGACAACTTAAAGGGGTTACACATCTGCGCCACAGGTCGCATGCCGGAAATTCCCGGCATGCGACATTAGCAAAGCGCAGTTCAAACGAGTGTCGTCGACGATAGCACCGACCAAACGTCAGGCGATCAAGAGGATCGAAGCGCTGAGATTACGCCAAGACGCCCTGAAACTCCCGCCATTCGCCCTTGCTCATGCCAGAGGTCTCTTGCGTGACCTCCTCGCCCTTCAGCATGCGCTGCAGACAGGCCAGTCCCTTGGCGGACAGCACGGCCCCGCCCAGACGGTAGTCGGCAAAGGCACCGTAAGCGGCGGGGACCCAGTCGGCGACGATGTTGCAAATCACGTCGGCATAGACCCGAATTTCGTATTGGGCGTGGGCGTCGGCGCGCAGGCGCAAAAAGTGGAACAGGTTGTGCAAGTCCACCTTCCAGTACCACTGGGTATAGATGTTCGCGGGCAGGTTCATGCGGGCAAGCTCGCGGGCAAGGCCCTGCTTTGGGGTGCCGTCGGGACCTTCTTCGGCGATCATTTCCGCATAGTGATCATAGGTTTGCGCGGCGTCCCCCTTAAGGATGTCCAGCACCCGCGCGGATTCATCGGGTGTCAGGCTGGCGCCCCTACCCTGATTGTTGATGGTGCTTTGCGCCGCCAATTGGGACGGATCAGGCATGTAGAATTCACGATCAAGAATCGAATACCGCGCAGAATATTCGTTCACATTCGCCGTCCGGTGACGGATCCACTGCCGCGCGACAAAGACGGGCAGTTTGACGTGCAGCTTAATCTCGCACATCTCGAACGGTGTGCTGTGCCAATGCCGCATCAAATAGCGGATCAGCCCTTCGTCGTTCTGCACGGATTTGGTGCCTTTGCCGTATGACACACGGGCGGCCTGACAGATCGCGGCATCGTCGCCCATATAGTCGATCAGCCGGACAAAACCGTGATCCAGCACGGGGTGCGCTGTGTACAAATGCTTTTCCGCGCCGTCGGACACGGCCCGCAACGTCTGGCGGGGGCTGGCGCGCAGGGCATCGATTTCGGCCTGTTGGTCCGGGGTCACGGGCATGGGGATCGTCCTTTTATCGCGAATCGCTGCACTTTAGGCGGGGCGTGGCAAAACCTCCATAAGTGGTGAACAAACCGGCGGCGATATGGCGGCGCGCATTGACTCAGCGCTGTCAGCCCCGGACAGTAAAGTTCAAATTAAAGCCATTCCAAAGGACGATTCCATGATCCGTTTAACTCTCGCAAGCTCGCTGCTTGCACTGCTTGCAGCCTGCGGCGATGGTCAGCCCTTGTTCGACGAGAACGGCACTGACCCGACGGATACCACAGATACGACGGATCCGACGGATACCGATGGCGATGGCGGCGATATCGACACCGACGGTGCAACACCGCCCCTGCCCGGCACCGATGCGCCATCGCCCGACAACGGAATTTTCCGTTACGAGGATCGTAACGACAAAGGCGGCGGTTTGGTGACGGATGTGTCATACGACGCGGCTAACGATACCTTTACGGTCGACAACCTCGGCTTTGACGGCGCGAACACCTATCAGCGTGTTGATGCACCGCTGAACACCTTGGGTGTGACGCGGGTTTTTGCCGCTGACGAAGTGGTAGAAGATACCCTAACCGGCAAGCCCGTTGAGCAAATCATCCCTTATCGCGCACTCTACGGCGTCAGCGACAATCAGGTCGACGGCGAGCCGCGCACAAGCTTTGCCATCGTGCGTACCGGCGGCTACCGGGAATATGGCTTTGGCGGCTATGTTTACGAACGCAATGGCGGCGTTGTGATCCCAACCGAAGGTCAGGCGACATTTTCTGGCCAGTATGCCGGATTGCGCGTATTTGATAACGCCACTGGTCTGGAATATACCACTGGCAACATGTCGATGGACTTCGACTTTGACGATTTCAACGCGAATGATGCCGTCAAAGGTCAGATCACAGATCGGCGCGCAATCAATCAAGATGGCACCGCCGTCGCGTTGCGTACAGCCGACGGCCAGCTGCTGCTGCCGAACATCAACTGGGTCATCCAAGAAGGTTCACCGTCATTGAATGAGAATGGTGAAATCACCAGCGAAGTCGTCAACACGCGGCTCAACGACAGCGGCGCGCCTGAGACTTACGAATCAGGGACATTTTACGGCGTCTTGGCAGGCGATGCCACACGCGGCGACGGCGGAGAGATTGTCGGCATCATCACGATCGAATCGACGGACCCGCGCTACGAGGGTATCACTGCTCAGGAAACAGGCGGAGCGATCCTTTACCGATGATCACTCTGAAATCCATCGCCGCTGCGGCCGTGATATTGATGGCTGCGCCGGTGATGGGCGTGGCGCAAACGAGTTCGGACGAGGCCGTCAGCATGACGGCCGACGACATGCGTGTCCTTGCGCAGCAACTGCTGAACGCCGGGCGGCCATCGGACGCGGCGCAGATCCTAAATGCGCTTTTGACACGCGACGCGCGCGACCCCGCCGCCCTGATACTTGGCGCGCAGGCTGCCTTGGATCAAGGGCAGCCGGCACAGGCGACAGGTCTGGCGCAGCGCGGATACCGCGCTGCTGGTGACGACACCTCGCGCTATGTTGCAGCGCGGCTTGCGGCGCGGGCCCATGCGAGCCAAGGGCACGACACGCGCGCCCAGTTCTGGCTGCGCCGCGCCCGGCAGGCCGCGCCATCTGCGTCCGGCGCGCAGTCGGTTGCGCAAGACTACGCATTTTTGCGCAATCGTAATCCGCTGTCGTTCAACCTAGAATTCGGCGCGTCCCCGTCGAATAACATCAATAACGGCTCTCGCTCTGACACCGCGACGATCGGCCCCTTCGTGACCGTGCTGAGCGAGTCCGCCAAGCCGCTGTCCGGCGTCCAATTCGATGCTGCCGTGTCCGCGCGTTATCGCGCGCTTGAAACAGAGCGTGCGCAATTGTCCCTTGGATTTGATTTGCGCACCACTACCTATGCCCTGGGTCAGTCGGCCAAGGACGCCTTGCAGCGCGATATCGACGCAAGCTTTACCGACCCCAGCGACCTGCCCCGCAGCGGTAGCGATTTTTCCTATACAGAGGCGTCATTCAGCCTCATTCAAAAACGGATTTTGAAGGCCGGCGCGCGTCCGACGACAGTCACGTTACAGGTCGGAAAATCGTGGTATGGCGGCGAGCCATATCAGCGGTTCATTGCCCCGTCCATTTCGCATACCTTTCGTCTAAGCCAGACGGATCAGGTGCGTCTGGATGGATTTGGACGTAAAAATCAGTCAGCGCGCGGGGACCGGACAGACGCTTTCGGCAGCCCAATCGTTGATCCGGACATCTTGAATTACGGCGCTGGTATCAATTATTCGACCCTGCAGCCCTCTGGCAATCTTGTCAGCCTTGGCGTTGCGCGCCGTATCAGCAGTTCCGACAGCGCCGAAAATGATTTTACGGCGTGGCGGGTCAGCGCAGGACTTGATCTGGCTAAGCCGATCATGGACGTGAAATTCGGCTTTGGCCTACAGCTGGAAGAACGCAACTACGGCGAATCCATTTATGTCGACGGAACCCGGCGCGATCGCAGCGTGAACGCACAGGTGGCGGCGCAGTTTGACAACGTCGAATACTATGGTTTCAGCCCGGTCGTAACCTTGGGCGTTGGCCGCACCTTCTCTGCGGCAGAGCGGTTTGACACGGAATATGCCACCGTCGGAATGGATCTGCGCTCTGCGTTCTGATTGCGACTTGGCGGCGGCGACCTGCATGCTAGGTCTGGGCGCAGATACACCTCGATAAAGGAATGACAGCAATGTCCTTGAAATATCTGCACACCATGGTCCGCGTGAAAGACCTGGAAAAGACGATGGCGTTCTTTAACCTGCTGGGTCTGAAAGAAACCAAGCGCCGCGACGACGAAGGCGGTCGCTTTTCGCTGATTTTCATGGCGGCCGAGGGTGACGAGGATTGCCCGGTCGAGCTGACGTATAACTGGGACGGCGACGATGCGCTGCCGTCTGACAGCCGCCACTTTGGCCACCTCGCCTATGAAACCGACGACATTTACGCGCTGTGCCAGCACCTGATGGACAACGGCATCACGATCAACCGCCCGCCGCGCGACGGCAACATGGCGTTTGTGCGCTCTCCCGATAACATCTCGGTCGAGCTGCTGCAAAAAGGCGATGCATTGGCCCCGGCTGAACCTTGGGCGAGCATGCAAAACACCGGTCACTGGTAAGTCATGGCGCGGGCTGGCAGGTCTGAAGGCGGTGGCGCATTCGGCGTCGTTGTCACAGGCCTGCCAGCCCAAGCTGATATTTCTTATCACAGGGGCAGCGATATTCACCGCGCAGGGATCGCCCTAGCGGGCGTTATCACTGCCCTTTTGCTGACTGCCCCGGCAGCGAATGCCGCTTGCCGTCAGGCTCTGGCGCTGGGGCTTGATATCTCAGGCTCGGTCGATACGCGCGAATATGATCTACAACGGCAGGGACTGGCGCAGGCCTTGGGCACCGATGACGTCGCCCGCGCCATCCTGCAACAGTCCAGCGCACCCATCCGGCTGACCGTGTTTGAATGGAGCGGTCCAACCGCCCAGACTGTCATTCTGCCGTGGACGACAATTGCGAATGCCGATGACCTGACCGCAGCCCGGCAACGCATCCGGGCCGCCCCGCGCAGTATTCAGGACCAGACCACCGCACTTGGCTCTGCCCTGCTGACGGGATTTGCCATGCTGGACATGCAGGCAGATTGCTGGACCCGTACGCTGGATCTGTCCGGCGACGGCATTGCAAATACCGGGCCGCGTCCACAAGACATCCCCGCCAGCCGCACGCCGCAGGGTGTGACTGTGAATGGATTGACCATCGCACCAAACCAACACCCCGGCCAAGACGACAGCATTGCGGATATCACAGAACTATCCGCGTATTTCCGCGCCTACGTCATTCGCGGACCCGGCGCTTTTGTCGAAACGGCGCTTGGCTTTGAAAACTACGCCGCCGCGATGGAACGCAAACTGCTACGAGAGCTGCAAAGCCTCGCGCTGTCGGATGCCCGTCAATAGATATAGCGGATCTGTTCGGTCCAATACCGTTCCACCCGGCGCAGCGATCCTGTGATATCTTCGATCCCTTGCTGATCCACGACCCCGCGCGACAGCAATCCTTCGGCATGGGTCGCAAATAGGGTCGACACAATCTGCCGGATTTCCCGCCCTTTTTGGGTCAGGCGCACACGCACAGATCGTCGGTCAATTTCGGACCGTTCGTGGTGCATATAGCCGTTATCGACGAGCTTTTTGAGGTTATAGCTGACATTGCTGCCTTGGTAATAGCCTCGGGATTTCAATTCCCCTGCCGTCACCTCGTTTTCGCCGACGTTGAACAGCAGCAGCGCCTGCACAGGGTTGATTTCCAGCACCCCCATCCGTTCAAATTCGTCCTTGATCACGTCCAGCAGCAAGCGGTGCAGGCGTTCAACCAACAAAAGCGAATCCAGATAGGTCGCCATAAAGGCCGCGTTGGCCGGTGACATCGTGCTGTCATCGGTTTTCGTGTTCAGTTTGGCGTGCAAGGTCATTGCAGTCTCCGTTCCAGCTGTCTGAAACGGAGCCTGCACCAAATTATCAAAAATTTCGTTAAGTTGCGTGCGGTCGTGTCAACCCAGTTGCACCAGCTGAAATTTCGCTAACCAGCGGCGCAAATCTGTCAGGCGCTCCGCTTTGGCCGCTGACCCAGTGATAAATGTCCAGATCGCTTTCATCCAACAACGCCTCGTACAAGGCCAGCTGGTCCGCGTCATAGCCGCGTAGCGCGCGGCTGGCGAAATCGGACAGGATCAGGTCCATTTCCTTGATGCCGCGGCGCATGGACCGCATGATCAGGCGCTTGCGCGCAATTTCAACAGTCTCGGTCATTTGTCGTCCTTTAGCTTTTCACGCAGCCGCTTTTCTAGCCGCGCCAGCCGGTCCGCGCTAGCAGCCATCGACAGGCGCAAATCGCGCAGTTCAGCCAGCAAGGCGCGGGCATCCGTATCTGCCGGCGTGTCATCGCTCGGCGGCAGTAGACCGTCGCCCTGCCCTGTCAGTAGCCATGTCAGGCTGACGCCCAGCATACCTGCCAGCATTTGCAGCCTGTTGGCGCGGGGTTCTTTTACGTCCTGTTCCCACCCTGCAAGGGTGGACACCTTGACGCCCAGCCGGGTGGCCAAACCGTCAACGGTTAAATCTGCAGCTTCGCGCGCCGCTGTCAGGCGGTCGCCAAAGGTTGCTGCTTCGTCGCTGTACCAATCTGAATCGGGCATATAAACCTTCTGATCGCTTGCGTGAACTTAGGTCATCATCCTATGACACAGACAACGCCACTTGACCACAGGATGCCCCTGATGACCTTTCTGTCTGCGACCCTAGACCGCGTCAAACCATCCCCCACTATCGCCGTCACCACCCGCGCTGCAGAACTAAAGGCGCAGGGCCGCGATATCATCGGCCTTGGCGCAGGAGAGCCGGATTTCGACACGCCCGCCAACATCAAGGCCGCCGCGACGCAGGCGATCAAAGACGGCAAGACGAAATACACCGCTGTCGATGGCATTCCAGAGCTAAAGCAGGCGATCTGCGCCAAGTTCAAGCGCGACAACAACCTGTCCTATGCCCCCGCGCAGGTCAGCGTCGGGACAGGCGGCAAACAGGTGCTGTATAACGCCTTTATGGCGACGCTGAACCCCGGCGACGAAGTCATCATCCCCGCCCCCTATTGGGTCAGCTATCCCGATATGGTTTTGCTGGGCGGTGGCACGCCTGTGTTTATCGAAGGCGAAATGTCGCGCGGCTACAAAATCACCGCAGACCAGCTAGAGGCCGCGATCACCCCGCGCACCAAGTGGTTCCTGTTCAACTCGCCGTCCAACCCGACTGGCGCAGGCTATAGCTGGGACGAGCTAAAGGCCCTGACCGACGTGCTGCTCAAGCATCCCCATGTCTGGGTGATGACGGATGATATGTATGAACATCTGGCTTACGGCGCTTTCACCTTTTGCACCCCAGCAGAGGTCGAGCCGGGCCTGTATGACCGCACCCTGACGGTCAACGGCGTCAGCAAAGCCTATGCCATGACCGGCTGGCGCATCGGCTATGCCGCCGGGCCAGAAGCCTTGATCAAAGCGATGCGCAAGGTGCAGTCGCAGTCCACGTCCAACCCCTGCACCATCAGCCAATGGGCCGCGGTCGAGGCGCTGAACGGCACCCAAGAGTTCCTGAAGCCCAACAACGACATGTTCATTCGCCGCCGCGATCTGGTGGTTGATGCGCTGAACGCGTGCGAGGGCATCACCTGCCCCCGGCCAGAGGGTGCGTTTTATGTCTATCCGTCCATCAAGGACTGCATCGGCAAGACCAGCGCTGGTGGCACCTTGATCGACACGGACGAGGCGTTTGCCACCGCGTTGCTGGACGAAACCGGCGTGGCTGTCGTCTTTGGCGCGGCCTTTGGCCTGTCCCCGCATTTCCGCGTCAGCTATGCCACCGCCGATAGCGCGCTGGCGGATGCCTGCGGGCGGATCAAGACGTTCTGCGCGGGCCTCACCTGATGATGGCCGCCGCCTGCGGGCTTGATCGCCCCGGGCGGTCCGCTATCGTGACGCAAAAAGGGGCAACCGTGCATGGGCGCTGATCTTCCAGACTATTACTTTCGGATTCGTGAAAACGGGGCCGCCGTGTTCCGCGTGGACACGGAAAACCGTCAGCGCCGGATCGAGATGGACCAGATCGCCGTCGTCAATGTCCGCAACGGAGAGGTGAAGCCGCAAGGCGACCGCAGCCTGACCGATGCGGATATCGAAGCCATTCAAGAGTGGCTCAACAACCGTGTCGCCCTACTGGCCCAGCGCGATATCGACGATATCCACCGGGCTGTCGATTACCTGAACATCACGACGCAATGGGTGCAGGCCAAAGCCTCTGACGACCAGCTAGAGGATGTCACCGACGCCCTGCTGCTGGCGATGCACGACCTGCGCACCGTTCTGATACGCAAAAAGGCGGACCGCATGTTGGCGGAAGATGAAAAGAAATCAGGCGACGATTAAGCCTTGCGGCGCTGCATCAGCTGCCGCGCGACGCGGTACAGATAGGTGACGGCGATAGCGGCAAGGATCAGGTTTGTGACTGGGTTCAGGTAATCCACCACACGGTCATATTGCGACTGCAACAGATATCCCGCAGCAATCAGCGCCAGATTCCACAGCGCACTGCCTGCGGTTGTGTACAGCATGAAACGGGGCAACGACATTTCTGCCAGACCCGCAGGCACAGAAATCATCGTGCGCACGCCCGGGATCATCCGCCCGAAAAAGGTGGCCCCCTTGTCGTGACGGTCGAACCACTCGATTGCGTTTTGCACGTCGTCCTGGCTCAGCGTCAGCCAGATACCGTATTTGCCGATGAACCGCTGCAACCGCGCACGGCCAAGGCGGCGGCCCACCTCGTACCACAGCCACGCGCCCAGCACGGTGCCGATGGTGCCCCAGACAAACACCGCCAGCAGCGATACGCTGCCCTGCGCCGCGTTAAAGCCTGCCAGCGGCATGACCAGTTCCGACGGAATCGGCGGAAACACGTTTTCCAAAAACATCACGATACCGACGCCAAAAGCGCCCATCGTGTCGATCAGGTTGGTGATGAAATCAAACATGCAACTCAACACACCCTAAGGGGTAGCGGTTCCACTGGTCATCGGATGCTTGAACCGCCTGCGCCAGAACCGCGACGTCAGCGCCACGGCTGCAAACGCCAGACCGACAACAAGCCCCAGCCACAACCCCTGCGGCCCCCAGCCCAGCGTAAAGGCCAGCAAGTATCCCGTCGGAATACCGATGACCCAATAGCTGACAGCCGCAATGATCATCGGTATTGCAGTATCTTGGATACCGCGCAGCAGGCCCAGCGCCATAACCTGCGCCGCATCGACCAGCTGAAACAACGCCGCAAAGGCCAGAAGGCTGACGCCAAGGGTAATGACTTCGGCCCGCACAGGCGAATCCGCATCCACAAAGATCGCGATCAGCGGCTCTGGCACAGTCAAAAAGACGGCAATCGTCAGGGCCACGAAAATGCCCGACAGCGTGGTCACGGCAATCCCGCCGCGCCGCAGCGCTGTTTCGTCCGAGCGGCCAACAGCGCGCCCGGCCCGCACCGTGGCAGCTTGGCTTAGCCCGATGTGCACCATGAAGGTCAGGCTGGTGATTTGAAGGGCAATACCATGGGACGCCAGCGGGATCTCTCCGATCCAGCCCATCATGATGGCAGAGGCGGTGAACAGCCCGCCCTCGGCCAATGACGTCAGGCCAATCGGCACCCCAAGGCGGAACACGCGGCCCATGATCTGCGGGTCAGGCCGCAGCGGATTGCGCATCAATTGATAGTCGGGCAAGCGGCGCAGGACGTAGGCCCCCAGCACAAGAACGGTGGCGACTTGCATGGTGACAGAGGCAATGGCCGCGCCTTGAATCCCCAGCTCTGGCGCACCAAAGTTGCCGAAGATCAGCACATAGTTCAGCCCGATATTCAGCACGGCCGCAACCACCGTCGACCACAGGATCATCGCGGTCATTTCCAGCGCGACAAGGAAGGATTTGAGCACCATGACGATCAGCGCCGGGATCATGCCCAGCGCGATGATCCAGAGGTAATCCGCCCCCTCTGCCGCGACAGCAGGTGTTTGCCCCATGGCCAGCAAGATCGGCTCTGCCACAAAAAACGGGATCATAACGATCACGCCGTAGATGATGGACAGCCACACCGCCATGCGGGTGGCGCGCCGGGCGGTTGTGATATCCCCCGCCTCTGCCGCAGAGGCGACCACAGGCGTCACCGCCTGCGCAAAGCCCGCGCCCACGATGAAGATCACGAAATAAAGGCTACTTGCCAGCGTCGCCGCAGCCAGAGCCGTCACGTTGTACCACCCCAGCATCAGCGTATCAGTCATGTGGATCGCAAATTGCGCCACGTTCGACAGCGTCAGCGGCAGCGCGAGTTTCAGCGCGGCGCGGATGTGTTGCGGGTAGGTGTGGGCGGGTTGATCCATGGGGACTCGATTAGGCGTGTTTCGGGCGTTGGTCCAGCGCTGTGCGTGCGATGGAGGCTGTGGGCGCGGTGAAGGTATGGGGGGCCAGCCCCCCACCGCCTGCGGCGGCCCCCCGAGGTATTTTTGACCAGAAGAACGGGGGACGTGCGGCTAGGACTTCAAGACGTCGCGCCAGCTATGTTTGGGGGCAAAGCCGAGCATGCGTTTGGCTTTATCGTTGGCATAGAAGGTTTCGTTTTCGCCCATTTGCCGTGTTTTTGGCACGCCTTGATAAAAACGCGCGATTACCTCGTCAGAGGTCAGGTCCACGCTGAGGTCGTCGTTGGAGACGTTAAAAACCTCGTAGCCCAGACCGTCCGTGGCGAGGCAGCGTTCCACCATCTGCGCCAGATCGCGGGCGTCGATATAGGCAAAGATATTGCGGCGGCGCTTTTCGGGGTGCGCCATGAAGTCGGGGAAATTTTCCTCATATTCATGGGGTTCGATGACGTTGTTAATGCGCAGCCCATAGATGTCGGTGCCGGAGCGCGCCTGAAAACTGCGGGCCGTCGCCTCGTTCACGACCTTGGACATCGCGTAGCTATCCTGCGGCACGGTGGGGTGGTCTTCGTCGATGGGGATATAGGCGGGCTTCACCTCTCCATCATGGAAACACACGCCGTAGGTTGTTTCAGAGCTGGCAAAGATGATCTTAGGCACGCCCGCCTTCACGGCGGCGTCGATCACGTTGTAGGTCGACATGGTGTTGATGCGAAACGTTTCGTTGTCCGGGACGATCATGATGCGCGGCACGGCGGCAAAGTGGACGACGGCGTCATAGCGCGGCACGCCGGTGCCGGGGTCGAGTTCGTCGAAATCCGCATAGGCCTGCATCGCGCTGGCGACTTGCCCTGCATCCGCCAGGTCGACCCGCAGGCTGCGGCCATCGGCGGGGGCGTCCAGGTCAATGTTGGTGACAAGGTGGCCCAGATCACGCAGATGCTTGACCGCATATTGCCCGGCCTTGCCGCTGCCGCCGGTGAAAAAGATACGCATGGGGGTCATCCTTCTTACAATTCTCTGATCGGGGTGCCGGCCTGATAGGCGCGGATCGCCTCGACCGTTTGGGTATAGAACAGGCGAAACGTCGCCTCTGTGGTGTAGCCAAGGTGGGGCGTCAGCAGCAACTGGCCAGAGGCGATAAGGTCCGCGTCGCGCAGGGGGTCGTCCAGCGGCAGGGGTTCCACGTCAAACACGTCAAGCCCAGCCATCGCAGGTTTGCCAGCGCGCAGGCCGTCTAGCAAGGCCCCGGTGTCGACCAGCGCCCCGCGCGAGGTATTAATGAACACCTGTCCCTGTTGAGCAGCCGCAAAAGCCGCCGCATCCACAAGGCCCCTGCTGCGATCCGATAACACCATATGGACAGAGGCAACATCGGCCCGCGCCATCAGATCGGTCAGGCTCTCTGCACGTGCGACGCCAAGTTCAGTGCAACGCGCCTGCGCCAAGTTCGGCGACCAAGCGACGATATCCATCCCCAGCGCCCGGCCAATCACCGCCATCTGCGCACCGATATTGCCCAGCCCGATCAATCCCAGCGTCAGCCCCGCCACATCGCGGCCAAGGCCGCTTTGCCAGCCGCCTGACGACAGGTTTGCGACCTCTGGCAAGAGGCGGCGGTTCAGGGCGAGCATCATGAGCGTGGTCAGCTCTGACGTCGTCGTCTTGCGGCTTTGGGTGCCGCAGACGGTAATTCCGGCGGCGCCGGCCGCGGGCAGATCAATGCTGGCGTTACGCGGGCCGCTGGTCACGATCAGGCGCAGGTTTGGCAGTTGTGCGATCAGGTCCGCGCCCATGGGCGTGCGTTCGCGCATCAGGCAGATCACATCGAAGGGCCGTAGGCGGCCCACCAGATCGGTGCCCGTAATGGTATCCTGAAACACCGTCACATCGCCCAACTCGGGCCAGTCCGCCAGACGAGGTGACGCTAGGGCATAATCATCTAAAACCGCGATCTTCATTGTTTCCCCTCCGCCAGTCCGCTCTACCTAGCGTAGTAATCCGGCATGGCCAACGCAGCCGGACCATAAGTGGAGGAGAAACCATGAAACGTATACTGCCCATGGCCTTGATGAGCCTTGCCGCATTGCCAGCCGCCGCCGAAAACCGGATCGACGTGATCCGCCCAGACGCCCCCGCGCTTGCCGCATATGGCGACTACAAGGTCGGCGTTCAGACCATGACATTTACCAACATGGGTCAGGTCGATGTCGCCCAGACGCAAGCCGATGGTGATATCCCGACCTATGACCGCCCCCTGACGGTTGAAATCTGGTATCCCGCCGCCGCCGACACGGCCGCTGGTGGCAGCTATCAGGCGATGATGCGCGATGGCACCGACGTGACCTTGCAGGGCCAAGCCGTGCGCGACGCCGCCGCCCTGACCGGAGAGACGTTTCCGCTGGTTATCATCAGCCACGGCTATCCAGGCAACCGCTGGCTGTTGGGCCATTTGGGTGAAAACCTCGCGTCCAAGGGCTATGTCGTCGCCAGCATCGACCATACCGACAGCAACTATGACGACATGGGGAATTTCGGCTCTACCCTGTATAACCGCCCATGGGACCAGAAATTCGTGATCGACAGCATGGAATCGCTGGACGGTGATCTGGGCGCAATCACCGACGCCAGCAATACAGCCGTCGTCGGCTATTCGATGGGCGGCTACGGCGCGCTGATTTTGGCGGGCGCTGGCCTGACAGAGGCGATCACGTCATCCGACTACGCCCCGCCGCAGGGCCTGCTGGAACGCAATGTCATGGGCAGCGACACCCATGCGGAACTTGAAGACGACCGGATCAAGGCGTTTGCGGCCTTTGGACCTTGGGGTAACAACCGCGGGTTCTGGGATGCGGACGGTTTGGCGGGCATCGACAAGCCGCTGCTCCTGATTGCAGGCAGCGTTGACGATGTGTCCGAATATGACGCGATCCGCGGTATCTTTGACGGGGCGGTGAACAGCGACCGCCACCTGCTGACCTATCTGAACGCCAACCACAACGCCGGTGCACCGATGCCATCGCCCCAGGAAGGCTATGCCATTAACGAAACCCTCGGCTGGGCGCCGTTCGAACACTATGGCGACGCGGTCTGGGACAACGTGCGCATGAACAACATCGCGCAGCACTTTGTCACCGCTTGGGTCGACCAGAACCTGAAGGGCGCTGATATGTCCGAATATTTCGACCTGACCCCAAACGCCGCTGACGGCGTCTGGGCTGTGGATGACGCAGGCGCGCCGACGCAAGACAACACCTATTGGACCGGTTTTGCCAACCGCACCGCCGTTGGCCTGACCTTTGAATCCAAGCCTGCCGGGGAATAACCGCGCCTTGGGGCGGGGCGAGGCATTGCCCCGCCCCGCCCCGCCTGCCAATATGTGCCAAACCGTGAAAAGAGCAGCGCATATGTCCGATCTCCTGTCCGGGGGCTCCCCCGATTCTTATAATGCCTCGTCCATTCAGGTGCTGGAGGACATGGAACACGTCCGCCTGCGCCCCGGTATGTATATCGGCGGCAAGGACGACCGCGCCCTGCACCACATGGTGGCAGAGATCATCGACAACTCTATGGACGAGGCCGTCGCCGGCCACGCCACCTGGATTGAGGTCGAGCTGCACGCCAACGGCCACGTCACCGTGCGCGATAACGGCCGCGGTATCCCAATCGGGCCGCACCCCAAGGATCCCACCAAATCCGCGCTGGAAATCGTGTTCTGCACGCTGAACGCGGGCGGCAAGTTTTCCGGCGACAGCTATTCGACATCCGGCGGTCTGCACGGTGTGGGCTCGTCCGTTGTGAACGCCCTGTCCGACCACCTGCGGGTCGAAGTCGCGCAGAACAAAGAGCTGTTCGCGATGGAGTTTTCGCGCGGCGTCCCGCAGGGCAAGCTGGAAAAGATCGGCGCGGCCCCCAACCGGCGCGGCACATCGGTCACATTCCACCCGGACGCTGATATTTTTGGCCCGCTGCAACTGAAACCCGGCCGCCTGTTCAAAATGGCGCGGTCCAAGGCCTACTTGTTCAGCGGTGTCGAAATCCGCTGGAAGACAGACATCGACGACGGCGAAACGCCCACCACCGCGACGTTCAAATTCCCCGGCGGCCTGTCCGATTACCTGAATGAAACGCTGGGCGGGTCCACCACCTATTCCGACACCCCCTTTGCGGGCAACGTCAGCTTTACCGAAAAGTTCGGCGTGCCGGGCAAGGTGGAATGGGCGATCAATTGGACCCCCGCCCGCGACGGCTTTATCCAGTCCTATTGTAACACCGTCCCCACGCCAGAGGGCGGCACCCACGAAGCCGGCTTTTGGTCTGCGATCCTGAAGGGCATCAAGGCCTACGGCGATCTGACCAACAACCGCAAAGCGGGCAATATCACCCGCGAGGACCTGACCGCTGGCGGCTGTGCGCTGGTGTCCTGCTTTATCCGCGAGCCTGAATTCGTCGGCCAGACCAAGGACCGCCTTGCCACCGTTGACGCGCAGCGCATGGTGGACGCCGCTGTGCGCGACCACTTTGACAACTGGCTGGCGGCGGACACGAAATCAGCCGGCGCGATCCTTGATTTCCTAGTCCTGCGGGCCGAAGAACGCATGCGCCGCAAGCAGGAAAAGGAAACCGCCCGCAAGACGGCGACCAAGAAACTGCGCCTGCCCGGCAAGCTGACCGACTGCAGCAACAAGACCCGCGAAGGCACAGAGCTGTTCATCGTCGAGGGCGACTCGGCTGGCGGGTCCGGCAAGGGCGCGCGCGATCGCAAGACGCAGGCGCTGCTGCCGCTGAAGGGTAAGATCCTGAACGTGCTGGGCGCTGCGTCCAACAAGCTGACCACAAACGCCGAGATTTCGGACCTGTGCGAAGCGCTTGGCGTTGGCATGGGCACGCGGTTCAATCTGGACGATCTGCGCTATGACAAGATCATCATCATGACCGACGCCGACGTCGACGGCGCGCATATCGCATCCTTGCTGATGACATTCTTCTTTACCCAGATGCGCCCGCTGATCGACGCGGGCCACCTGTATCTGGCCTGCCCGCCGCTGTACCGCCTGACCCAAGGCGCGAAACGCATCTATGTCTCTGACGAAGCAGAGAAAAACAAGATGCTGGAAAAGGGCCTAGGCGGTAAGGGCAAGATCGACCTGCAACGCTTTAAGGGTCTAGGCGAAATGGACGCCGCCGACCTGAAATCCACCACCATGGACCCCGCCACCCGCAAACTGATCCGCGTCACCGTGGCCGACATAGAGCCCGGAGAGACCGCCGATCTGGTCGAGCGCCTGATGGGCAAAAAGCCGGAATTGCGCTTTGCCTATATTCAGGAGAATGCGCGGTTTGTGGAGGAGTTGGATGTTTGAGTGATAAAGTTGAATGAAACCTAAATCACAAAGATTTTCACTTTTCGACAGGATAGTTCACGAGACAACTCGCGGCTTTAAAGAGCTATTGAAGGAGGGGCACGATCAGGTCACTTTATCAAAAAACATCCAAGACCTTGAGCTAAAGAGCTTAAAAGATCTGCTTAAGGTTGGTGCCTTTTATCTTGCGCTATCTTTCTCCATGATGAGCTCAGGGCCGTCCAAAATCATCTCAATACCCACGCCGATTGGTAAGCTTGACTTACCTCTATCAATTTCAATTTTTATCGCATCCGCCGCACTTGCTGGAATTTGTCTTGGGCTTATTAAGTTCGCAGTACTAACAACAACAAAAAGTATAATAGCTCACAAAGTACAATCGAAGAGCCGCTTCATTGCTGGCCGATCTGTTGCTCAGGGCGATGAGAACTCCGATATTACGTCACCGCTAAGAGTTGGAACTTTCATCAAACTACAGACTGGCGACACAATTGGAGTATTTGGAATTTATGGATTTATCTTTACTTTATCAATTCTGCCATTAGTCTTTTCGTTGCCGACAATTATATCAGCAATATTCCTAGGAATATATCAGATCGACGGCATAAACTTAGAAAGCGCGGTAATCATATCGTCCTCCCTACTTCTATTCTCTTCCTTAGTTTACCTAATTCTATTCTTCACTCCACTAGATATAAAGCCGGATAGATATAAAATTAGGTATGGCCTTCTTTATCAGATAGGAAAAGATGAAAAAGGGCTTCACCCCAGATCATTTCAATGGGCAAGAGAAGACAACCCCCAGAAATAACAGGGTCTCAGTCACCTTTTTAGAACCCTATTTCCGAAGGTTCTAACAGAACAGACATTATCACCCTCACCTCTGCACACTCGCCAAATACGCCAGCAAATCGACAATCGGCAGGCTGGTCATGATCGGCTGGCCGGTCTCGGATTTGACGGCGACGTCCCAGCCCTCGAAGAAATCGCCGTAGACGGGCATCGGTGATCCGTGGCTGGTCAGGGGGTCGCGGCCGTCGATGCGCATCACGATGCGGGTGATCGGCAGCGTGCCGCCAAAGCGGAACTGCATGCGCGTCAGGTCGGGCGGCTGGATCAGGATCATGTTCGCCATCGGCCCGTCGCCCTGCGCCCCGACCCCGTGGCAGGTGGCGCAGTGGGTGGTGAACAGCTTCTCTCCGACCTCGGCGTTTTGCGCGTGCAGCGGCAGGCCAAGGCAGATCAGCAGGGCGGCAAGGGTGTGGCGCATGGGATCACTCCAATTTCGGTTTGATCCCAGCGTGGTCCCCCTGCCCGCCTTTTGCGTTGATTTAGATCAAAATCAGTTCAGGCTTAGCCCGCTGACCGTGGCTGCAATGCTGGTTTTGGTGTCGTCGCTGTCGCCGGATACGGCCAGCCCGATCAGCGCCCCCGGCGCGCCGCCGAATGCGCGGGTATAGTCGGCGGCAAGGTTCACGCGTTCGTTAAACGCGCCGGTGCCGGCCTGCCGCAGCGGGATCGTGACGCCGGTGCCAGCGGTGCCATAGGGCGACGGCAGGACCGATCCGACGGCGTTGTTTCCGCCGTAGGCGTATTGCAACACGCGCACGTCACTGCGGCCCAGCAGCGCGCGGATATCGGCGCTGGCCAGCTCTGCCGCGACGGCCTGCGGGACAAAGACGAAATAGACCGCGATGTTGCGGTCATCCCCGCCTTTGCGGCTTAGATCCGTGGCGGGCACGCTTTGCGTCACGTTCCACGACCAGCTGGCCGATGTCGCGGCCCAGTCCGCCTGCGGCGCGCGGCCCCATGCGATGCTGACGGTGCCGTTCGACGCCAGCCCAAGGGACGAGCCAAAGCTATAGTCGTTCGAGCCGAACAGCGACAAGCGCTGCTCTTTCCAATTGGCAAAGCTGACGGGGCCAGCGGTGGCGGCTGTTGCGGCGAGGATCAGGGCGGCGGCAAGGGGCAGTTTCATTGGGGCATCCTTTGGCTGATTTGGTCAAAAGATAGCCGAAGCCCCCGCTAATTCACCCCGTGACACCGTTTGTCACGCCATTGTCAGGCGCGCGGGGCGCTTTGCAACATGGGCCAGCTTAGGGCTGGCGCTGGATCAATTGCAGATAGTTGGACAGGGCCAGCAGCTCTGCCGGGACGGGCACCGGGTTGCCGTCCTGCGATGTCATCACCAGCGGGCCAAGGTCGCCGTCGCCGAAATGCGGCATCGGGTCCGCGCCGCCGTGTGCGCCGCGGGTAAAGCCGTCGATCTGGCTCATCACGCGGTCCTGCGGAAAGGTGCCGCCGTTGCGGTCGCTGATCAGGGTCAGGTCAGGCGGCGTCACGGCAAGGCTGGCCGCCATCGCCGCATTCCCGCGCCCGTCCCGGCCATGACAGGCGGAACATTGCGCCATAAAGGCGGCTTCGCCGTCGATGGTCGTCTGCTCTGGCGCGCAAGCGGCCAAAGCCAGAAGTCCTGTCAGGATGATGATACGCATGTGGGGGCCTCGTGCTGCTTGTGCGCGCCGTTGGTCCGGCGCATGTTGCCGCCAATCATGGGCGCTATGGCCCGGTCTGGCAAGTGAGGGCGCTGATGTCTGTGCAAGTGTGGATCATGTTGGCAACGGGGTTCGGCATTCCCGTGCTGGCGGCGATGAACGGCGCGTTGGGCCGCCATATCGGATCGCCCGCCGTCGCGGCCTGCGTGCTGTTTGCCGTGGCTTTCAGCATCGCGCTGGTGGCGGCGCTGGTCACGAACCCGGGCGCGGTGGCCAAGCTGCCGACTGCGCCGAAACAGTGGTTCATCGCGGGCAGCTTTGTCGCGTTCTATGTCTTGGCGATCACATGGATCGGCCCTGACATGGGGATCGGCAAGGCCGTATTCTATGTCCTGCTGGGCCAGCTGATCGCGGCAGCCGTCATTGACCACTTTGGGTTCTTCAACGCCCGCGTCGCGGCCATAACGTGGACCCGTTTTGCGGGCATCGCGCTGATGGCGGCGGGCGTCTACGTCGCCCAGCGCGCCTAGGCCGCGCCGTCCACCAACCGCCCATCCACCAAGCGCACCGCGCGGTCCATACGGGCAGCAAGTTCCAAGTTATGCGTGGCGATCACCGCCGCCAGCCCCGTGCTGCGGACCAGCGCCATCAGCGCGTCAAACACCTTGTCAGAGGTTGCGGGGTCAAGATTGCCTGTCGGCTCGTCCGCCAGCAGCAGCACCGGATCATTGGCCAGCGCGCGGCAGAATGCGACGCGCTGCTGCTCTCCACCTGATAATTCGGCCGGCCGATGGGCGGCGCGGTGGGCGACACCGACGGTTTCCAGCAGCATCATGGCGCGGTCGCGCGCGTCCTGATCACGCACACCGTTGGCCATCTGCGGCAGGGTGATGTTTTCAAGCGCCGAAAACTCCGGCAGCAGGTGGTGGAATTGATAGATAAAGCCGACGTCATTGCGGCGGATCGCGGTGCGGCGGCGGTCGTTCAGATTGGTCATATCCTCGCCCCGGATCGCAACCGTCCCAGTGTCGGCCGTGTCCAGCAGACCCGCGATATGCAGCAGCGTCGACTTGCCCGCGCCAGAGGGCGCGACAAGGGCGACGACCTCTCCGGCCTGCACGGACAATGTCGCGCCTTGCAGCACGCGCACTTCGTTCGGCTTACCGTGATTGTAGCCCTTTTTCAGGTCAGTCAGGGTCAGGATCGGATTATTCATAGCGCAGCGCCTCGACCGGGTTCATGCGGGCCGCACGGCGGGCCGGAAAGATGGTGACGATCCACGACAGACCCAGCGACAGCGCCACGGATGACAGCACATCGCCAAGGTTCAGCTGCGCTGGCAGTGCATAGATGCCGCGGATTTCAGGGTCCCAAACACCGCCGCCAGCGACGTAGTTCACGAAGGAAAAGATCGGATCGATATAAAGCGCAAACAGGCACCCAAGGATCAGGCCCAGAACAGTACCAACGGTGCCGATCCCTGCCCCGCAGATAAAGAAGATGCGCAGGATCGACCCTTCGGTCAGGCCCATGGTGCGCAGGATGCCAATATCGCGGCCTTTGTTTTTCACCAGCATGATCAGGCCAGAGATGATGTTCATCGAGGCAATCAGCACAAGGATCGAGAGCAGGACGAACATCACGTTATCCTCGACCGTCAGGGCCCGCAGGAAAGCGCCCGCGCTATCGCGCCATGACCACAGATAGGCGTAGTCGCCAGACGCATTCAAAATTTCGGGCATGATGTTTTCGACGTCGTCAGGATCGGCGACCATGACTTCAATCTCGTCTGCGACGCCTTCGCGGTTAAAGAAGGTTTGCGCCTGATCCAGCGGCATGTAGACGCGGGTTTTGTCGATATCATAGCGGCCAGCGGTGAAGATATAGACCACAGGATAGACGTTCACGCGCGGGCTGGTGCCCATCGCGGTGCGCACGCCGTTAGGGGAAATCAGCTTGATCCGGTCGCCAACAGCAACGCCAAGCTCGCGCGCGACGCCGGACCCGATGGCGATGCCGGTGGCAAAATCATCAAGGCTGCCGGTGGAATCTTCTGGTGTGACGATGCGCGGAACGGTGCGCAGGTCAGCCTCGGTGATGCCGTAGACTTCGACACCGGCGTTCTGCGTGCCGCGGTTCGCCATGACCTGCTGGCGCACCAAGGGGGCGGCGCGGGTGACGCCGGGGACCTGCGAAATGCGGTCCGTCAGCGCGGCATAGTCCGAAATGATCCGCGTGAACTGGTCCGTGCCTGCAATCGGCGTTTGTTCATAGACGGTCACATGGGCGTTGGAGCCGAGGATGGTGTCTACAAACTCTGCCCGGAAACCGGACCGGATCGCCAGCGTCGCGATCAGCGCGAAGACCGCCAGCGTGATGCCGATCAAGCTGATCCACGTCATTGTGGACACGCCGCCCTCTGCCCGTTTGGCGCGGATGTAGCGCCAGGCGATCAGCCATTCAAAGCGCGCGAAAGGAGGGGTCTGGGCCATGGCGGGTTCCGGTCTTTTGGTCGAGCGGACCTTGAACGCAAATCAAGGGGCGCGTCAATGCAAGGGGGTGTGAGGTGGGCGCTTGTCGCTTGCGGGGCTTGATCTGGGAGTGTCGAGGGGGCGCAGCCCCCCGTCGCGATGCGACGTCCCCCGGAGTTTATCTGGCAAGGTGAAGCTTAGCCGTGGTTGCCGCTGTTTTGCAGGTGGGCGATGGACTGGCCTGCGGCGGCGGCTTTGCCTTTGGCCGCCCAGATAAGCCCGCGGCGGAGCATTTCATGGGGCGGGCCGCTGGCGATGACATCGGCTTTGTGCCCAAGGGCGTTGTAGTAGACACGCCCGAGGCCCCATTTGCGCGTCCACGCGGCCGGCATATCCACGGCCCCGTTCGGGCTGTGGTACCATGTCACAACGTCGGTGCGGGTGGTGGCGAGGACGTGGTTGGCAGGGTCGGTGTGCAGGTAATATTGCTCTGTCTCGATGTCGAAATCCGGGATGCCGCTGGTGAGTGGATCGTCCCCGGTCATCGTCACGCGGTGTTTGACACCGTCGCCGCCGGGGTGGGCGACCCAGTTTGCGCCGGTGATGAATTGCCACAGCGGATTGCCGCGAAAGGCGTCGCACATGCCGCCGTGGCAGCCGGCAAGGCCGGTGCCGCGCGCGACGGCTTCTGACACGTGTGTTGCGGCCGCGCGGCTGAGGTCGGACATGGTCCAGACCGGCACGATCAGGTCGAGTGTTTGTAGCAAATCGGGATCGTCGAAGGGCGCAAGGCTGTCGGTTAGGGTGACGTTGGCTCCCTCTGCTGTCAGCATATCGCGAAAGACATGGGCGACCTGTTCAGGCTGGTGACCGTCCCAGCCGCCCCATGTGATCAAAGCCTTCATATTGCGTGACCTTTCAACGGTTAGCCCCGGCGCACGCCGGACAGGCGCGGGGTTGCCCGGGTGGTTTGGTGGGGATGCAGAGCGGGCTCTTGACGCAGGGCGGGTCCGCCGCGCTTTGGCCCCGGGCTGCGGCCGCGCAGGGTGCCCATGACCAATGCCAGCGCGATGCGCAGCGCGGCCCAGCCAAGCACAAAACCTGCGCCCGTCGCGGCCACGCCTGCCACGGACAAGGGCACCGCCGGGGTGAAGTCGGACCATGTTGCCGCAAAGGTTGCCGGATCGCCAAGGCGCTGCGGCATCGTCATGCGCGCCAAGGGGGACGCGCTGCGCAGGGTGGCAAGGTTATCGGTCAGCACGGCATGGCGGCGAAAGGTGCGGCGCATGTCGGCTTGGCGATCTTGCAGGAACGGGGTGCCTGTCAGTTCCTCCAGCGCTTGGGACCGGGTCAGTCCAGCGCGCATGGCAGAGTTTTCGAAATCTGCGACCACGATGTTCAGCGCATCCACTTGGCCTGCTAGCCGCTGTAGGTATTGCTGCGAAAATTCGGGGTATTGCGACAGCGCAGCACCGCCCGCCAAACCCCCGATCAAGGCCAAGGCGCGGATCATGCGTTCACCGGATCGTCGAGCCAAGCGATGACGCGGGCGGCATCCTCGTCCGGAGGAAAGACGGGGTAGTTGACGTGTTGGATCAGGCCGTCCCGCAGGATCAATGTGCACCGTTTAAGCAAGGTCAGGCCGTCAGCAGTCAACCGTGGCAGGTTCAGCGCACCCATCAGCGCGCCCTGCGCGTCGGACAGCAGCGGATAAGGCAGATGCAGACGGTTTGCTGCCTCTTGTTGATACGCCGTGTCTTGGGTGGACAGGCCAAAAAGGTGCTGCACGCCGCGCGCGCGCAGATCGGCCGCGTGATCGCGGTAGGCGCAGGATTGCGGTGTGCAGCCGCGTGCGCCGGGGGTTGCGTCCCAACCTGCGGGCAGATCGCGGTCCGGGCGGCCGGTCATAGGGTAGATGTAGACGACGCAGCGCCCGGCCAGCTTGGACAGATCCACAACCTGCCCGTCTGTGGCGGGCAGCGGGACGGACGGCATAGCAAGCCCCGGAAGATGGGCCGCGCCGCCGTCATCGCGCGGGGCTGGGATTTGGGTCCAGTCGACTTGCGTAAGGGACATCGGGGTCGGGGACATGGGATTTGCCTGTCTGCTGCGTCTTGTTTTGCGGGCACTGTGCCGCAAGTCGGGCTGCAGGTCTACCGCGGGGTACACGGGCGGCAATGATCAGCAGATGATGCGCAAAGGGCGGCGCAGGTTGCCCTGCACCGCCCTTTGTTAAGGTCATTCAGGACGATCGCCCGTTTAGACGTTCGCGTAGATCGCGATCAGCTTGGCGACGGCATCGCCGGGGGACAGCTCTTCGCTTTCCCCGGTGCGGCGGCTGGTCAGTTCGACCACGCCGGATTTCAATCCGCGCGGGCCGACGGTGATGCGCCATGGCAGGCCGATCAGGTCCATCGTGCCGAACTTGGCCCCTGCCCGTTCGTCCCGGTCATCATACAGCGGATCAAGGCCAGCGGCGCGCAGGCTGTCGTAGAGATCCTCGCAGGCCGCGTCCGTTGCGTTGTCGCCTTGGCGCAGGTTCACGATGCCGGCGTGGAAGGGGGTCACGCCCTCTGGCCAGATGATGCCTTTGTCGTCGTGGCTTGCCTCGATGATCGCGCCCAGCAGGCGGGACACGCCGATGCCGTGCGATCCCATGTGGACCGCGACGGGCTTGCCGTCGGGGCCCTGCACGGTTGCGCCCATGGCGTCGGAATACTTGGTGCCAAAGTAGAAGATCTGGCCGACTTCGATCCCGCGCGCGGTGCGGCGGCGTTCTTCTGGCACTTGTGCGAACAGCGCCTCGTCGTGGGTTTCATCCGTGCGGGCATAGCGAGAGGTGAATTCGTCAAGCACGGCAGCGCAGGCGGCTTTGTCGTCGAAATCAATCTGGCGATCGCCAAAGGTCAGATCGGTGATCTCGCTGTCATAGAACACCTCTGATTCGCCGGTTTCCGCCAACACGAGGAATTCGTGCGTATCGTCGCCGCCGATGGGGCCGGAATCGGCGCGCATTGGAATCGCTTGCAGGCCCATCCGCTCGTAGGTGCGCAGATAGCTGACAAGGTGACGGTTGTAGGCGTGCAGCGCGTCCTCTTGCGTCAAATCGAAGTTATAGCCGTCCTTCATCAGGAACTCGCGGCCACGCATCACGCCAAAGCGGGGGCGGGTTTCATCGCGGAACTTCCACTGGATTTGGTAAAGCGTCAGCGGCAGGTCTTTGTAGCTGCTGACATGAGAGCGGAAGATGTCAGTGACCAACTCCTCTGCCGTGGGCGTGAACAGCATATCACGGCCGCCGCGATCCTTGATGCGTAGCATTTCATCGCCGTAGGCGTCATAGCGGCCGCTTTCGCGCCACAGATCGGCGGACTGGATCGTCGGCATCAGCATTGCGAGATGACCCGCCTTTGCCTGTTCTTCATGCACGATCTGTTCGATCCGCTTGAGGATTTTGTACCCCATTGGCAGCCAGGAATAGATGCCAGCGCTGGCCTGTTTGATCAGGCCCGCTTGCAGCATCAGCCGGTGGCTGACGATCTGCGCCTCGCGCGGGGTTTCCTTGAGGACGGGGAGGAAGTAGCGCGACATACGCATGGGGTGTGTGACCTTATAACGAAAAGTGTTGCGGAACTGTCTAGTCGTCCCCCTGCCTGCCCGCAAGCATGGCTTGCGCGGCGGACGGGGCTGCGGCATTGAAAGAGAAGTGATCGAGAAGGATACCCGATGCCCATGTCAACGCGCCAACAAGCTGTCTATTGGGGCATCGCCACCATCATCTTTCTGATCGTGCTTTATGCGCTGGGCAACGTGATCATGCCCTTCATCTTGGGCGGGGCGATTGCCTATATCCTTGATCCCGTGGCGGACCGGCTGGAACGGCTGGGCCTGTCACGCAGCCTGTCGGTGGCGATCATCGCGCTGGTTGCGCTGTTGGTCTTTGTGCTGCTGATCCTGCTGGTGATCCCGACGCTGATCACGCAGGCCACGCAACTGGTCGAAACCGCGCCGCAGCTGTTTGACACGCTGCAAAACTGGCTAACGACCCGCTTCCCCGAGATTTTGGTCGAAGGGTCCACGATCCGCACCCAGCTTGATAATATCGGCAACATGATCCAGTCCCGCGGCGGAGAGTTGCTGAACACCGTGCTGTCGTCTGCGCTGGGCTTGGTCAACATGGTTGTGTTGCTGGTGATCGTGCCGGTCGTTGCGATCTATCTGCTGCTGGATTGGGACAATATGACCGCCCGCGTCGATGCGCTGCTGCCGCGTGATCACGTCAACACCATCCGCGATCTGGCGCGGCAGATTGACCGCACGCTGGCCAGCTTTATCCGGGGCCAAGGCCTGGTCTGCCTGATCCTTGGCACATTCTACGCTGTTGCGCTGGCGCTGGTCGGGCTGAACTTTGGCCTTGTTGTCGGGGCCATCGCCGGGGCGCTGACCTTTATCCCTTACGTCGGGGCCATCGTTGGCGGCGGCCTTGCGCTGGGTCTGGCGCTGTTCCAGTTCTGGGGCGAATGGCCTTGGCTGATCGCCGTCTACGCGATCTTTCAATCCGGCCAATTCGTCGAAGGCAACATCCTGACGCCGAAACTCGTCGGCTCTTCTGTCGGGTTGCACCCGGTCTGGCTGCTGTTCGCGCTGTCGGTGTTTGGATCGCTGTTCGGCTTTGTTGGCCTGCTGGTCGCCGTGCCCGTCGCCGCTGTCATCGGCGTGCTGGCCCGCTTTGCACTGGACCGCTACCGCGCCAGCCCGCTGTATCGCGGCACGCTGGGCGACTAAATATGGCGATGCAACTGACATTTGACTGGCCAACGGGTGTTGCGCTGGGGGCAGAGGATTTCTTTGTCACCGATGCCAACCGCGCCGCCTATACCATGATCGCCGCGCCAGAAATTTGGCCGCAAGGCAAGCTGGTGCTGACCGGGCCAGAGGGCGCTGGTAAAAGCCACCTGACCCGCGTTTTCGCCGCCCGCCACGGCGCGCAGCTTGTCAGCGCCGAAGATTTGCCAGACGGTTTGAACCCCGATCGCGCTGTCGTGGTCGAAGATATGGACCGCCTGCCGCCCGCGCGCGAAGAGGCGATGTTTCATCTGCACAACAACCTTGCCGCGCACCGCCTGCCACTGCTGATGACCGCGCGCAGCCACCCTGCCCGCTGGGCGATCGCCCTGCCCGATCTGGCCAGCCGGATGCAGGCGACGACCCCTGCCACCATCACCGGCCCCGACGACGCACTATTGCAGGCGGTTCTGATGAAGCTGTTCGCCGACCGCCAAATCCTGCCCTCGCCCGAAGTCGCCAGCTATCTGGTGCCCCGGATTGAACGGTCATTTGCCAGCGCCCAGCGGATCGTGGCGGCGCTAGATGCAGCAGCGTTGACGGAAAAACGGGCGATCACCGTTAAACTGGCAGCACAGGTTCTGGACAAGCAAGACGGCTTGTTGTGAACTCTGTCACACGCCTGCCATATCGGCGGGGTATAAGGCCCCATGATGAACGCTGATTTTTTAAATAGTGCCCGCCCTGACCCGGTGACACTCGACCTTGATCTGACCACCGCAGACCGCTTTGTGAACCGAGAGCTGTCTTGGATCGGCTTCAACATGCGCGTGCTCGAAGAGGCGGAAAATACCCGCGTGCCCTTGCTGGAACGCCTGCGGTTCTTGTCGATTTCGGCGACCAATCTTGATGAATTTTATACCGTGCGCGTGGCTGGCCTGCGCGAACTTGCCCATGCGGGCAACACGACCCCCGGCCTTGACGGGCTGACCCCTGCGGAACAATTGCGCCTGATCGACGTGAACGCCCGCGCGTTGATGGACCGCCAGCAGACGGTTTACCGCACCCTTGTCACCGAGATGTCGGACACAGGCATCCACATCCTGACCCGCGATGATCTGCGGGATGACGATATCAAATTCCTTGGCGATTTCTTTCTTGAACAGGTGTTCCCGGTCCTGTCGCCGCTGGCGATTGACCCGGCCCACCCCTTCCCCTTCCTGCCGAACGAAGGCTTCGCCCTTGCCCTGCAACTGGAACGCGGCAGCGACAAGCGGCCCTTGCGCGCCCTGTTGCCGGTGCCTGCGCAGATCAAACGCTTTGTGCGCCTGCCCGGCGAAGATTTCCGGTTTATCCCGCTCGAAGAGCTGCTGCTGCACTTCGTTGGCCGCCTTTACCCCGGTTACAAAGTCCGCGGGCAATGCGCCTTTAAAGTGCTGCGTGATAGCGACCTAGAGCTTGAGGACGAAGCCGAAGATCTGGTGCGCGAGTTCGAGACCGCCCTGAAACGCCGCCGCCGCGGCGAAGTGGTACGGCTGAAAATCTCTGACAATGCCCCCACCGCCCTGCGTGATCTTATCATGCACGAGCTGCATGTGACCGAAGAAGAGGTCGTGAACGTCGACGGTCTGATCGGTATCAGCGACCTGAGCGAGCTTGTGCTGGACGAGCGTCCCGACTTGCTGTGGCCCACGTTCAGCCCCCGCGTGCCCGAACGCGTGCAGGACCACGAAGGCGATATGTTCGCCGCGATCCAGCAAAAGGACATGCTGCTGCACCACCCGTACGAGACGTTCGATATGGTCGTGCGGTTCCTTGCGCAGGCCGCCCGCGACCCTGACGTCGTGGCGATCAAACAAACGCTGTACCGCACGTCCAAGAAATCCCCGATTGTCGAAGCGCTGTGCGAAGCAGCCGAAGACGGCAAATCGGTGACGGCATTAGTAGAACTCAAAGCGCGCTTTGACGAGGCCGCCAATATCCGCCAGTCGCGGCGCCTAGAACGGTCCGGCGCGCATGTCGTCTATGGCTTTTTGAACTACAAAACCCACGCCAAGATCAGCACTGTGGTCCGCCGCGAAGGCGAAAAATTGGTGACCTACACCCACTTTGGCACCGGCAACTACCACCCGATCACGGCGCGGATTTACACCGACGTATCCCTGTTCACCTGCGACGCCGCCCTTGGCCGCGACGCGACCAAGGTGTTCAACTACCTGTCCGGCTATGCCCAGCCAGAGGGGCTGGAAAATCTTGCGATCTCTCCCATCTGCCTCAAATCCCGCCTGATCGAAATGATCGAGGCAGAGGCCGCGAACGCGCGGGCCGGCAAGCCTGCGGTGATTTGGGCCAAGATGAACAGCCTGATCGAAAAGGACGTGATCGACGCGCTTTATGCGGCCAGCCAAGCCGGGGTCCGTATTGATCTGGTCGTGCGCGGTATCTGCGGCCTGCGCCCGAATGTGGCTGGTCTGTCAGAAAATATCCGCGTCAAATCTATCGTCGGACGTTTTCTGGAACACAGCCGCATCGTGTGTTTCGGCGCAGGCCACGCGCTGCCCAGCAAAAAGGCCAAGGTCTTTATCAGCTCTGCCGATTGGATGAGCCGGAACCTGAACCGCCGGGTCGAAACGCTGGTCGAGATCACGAACAACACCGTCAAGGCGCAGATCGTGAGCCAGATCATGGCCGCCAATATGGCCGATGTCGCGCAAAGCTGGGTGATGCAGGCTGACGGCAGTTTCATCCGCGCGACGTGGCCGGATGGCGAGTTCGCGTTCAACTGCCATAGGTTCTTTATGGAGAACCCGTCCCTGTCCGGCCGCGGCTCTGCCGGTGCGTCCGATGTGCCGCAGCTGACCCACACCGACGACTGATCGCACACCGCGGGGCGTTGACTCTGCGGCGCAGCGCGTCACATGGTAAACGGCAGAAATGACCGGGACGATAAGACGATGACGGACGATACCGCCACCGAAACCATCGACTGGGGCCCGTTTGGCCGACCGCTGTTCGACGATGCGGCATCCCAGAACCTTAGCCGGGTTGGCGTGGTGGACGTGGGATCAAACTCTGTCCGTTTGGTGGTCTTCGACGGTGCCGCCCGCAGCCCCGCGTATTTTTACAACGAAAAGATCATGTGCGCCTTGGGTGCAGGCCTGTCCGACACAGGCCGCCTGAACCCCGAAGGCCGCGTGCGCGCCCTGTCCGCGATCCGTCGCTTTGCCGCGCTGGCACAGGGGATGGGCATCGCCCCCCTGACCGCCGTCGCCACCGCCGCCGTGCGCGAGGCCAGCGACGGCCCTGATTTCCGCGCCGAGGTGGAACGTGAAACCGGCATCAAGCTGTGGGTGATCGACGGCGAAGAAGAAGCCCGCCTGTCCGCCCAAGGCGTCCTTCTGGGCTGGCCTGGCAGCTTTGGCACCGTCTGCGATATTGGCGGGTCCAGCATGGAGCTGGCAGATCTGTCCGAAGGCCGTGTCGGCCGCCGCGTGACCTCTCCGCTGGGTCCGCTCAAGCTGCGCGAGGTGAAGGGCGGCAAGAAGGCCTTGAAGGCGCATATCAAGACCATCATCGCCGATCTGCACGAAAAGATGGATTACGAGACTGGGATGCGTCTGTTTCTGGTCGGTGGATCGTGGCGTGCTATTGCCCGTGTTGACATGGAACGGCGCGGCTATCCGCTGACCGTTCTGCACGAATACCGCATGACCGCCCGCCGCATCGGCGAGACGGCGCATTATATCGCGGATTCGGACCTGCAAGACCTGCGCAGCCGCTGCGGGATTTCTGACAGCCGCATGTCGCTAGTGCCCCTTGCCGTGCTGGTCCTGAAAGAACTGGTGCGCGTGTTCAAGCCCAAGGACGTCGCCGTGTCGTCCTATGGCATCCGCGAAGGTATGCTGTACGAACAGATGCCGCGGGCCCTGCGCGAACGCGATCCCCTGATCGAGGCGTGCCGCTTTGCCGAAGCAAAAGACGCCCGCCTGCCCGGCTTTGGCCGTCTGCTGTATGATTTCGTCAAGCCGCTGTTTCCCCGCGCCAATTGGCAACGCCTGCGCATCATCAAGGCGGCCTGCCTGCTGCACGACGTCAGCTGGCGCGCGCATCCTGACTACAGGGCCGAGATTACGTTCGACAACGCGACCCGCGCCAACCTTGGCGGGTTAAAACATAGCGAGCGGGTGCAGCTGGGGCTGGCGCTGATGAAGCGGTATTCCAGCAAAACGCCGGACGGCCGCTTTGCGCCGCTGTTTGCGATGCTTTCGCCAGAACAGATGAAAGAGGCCGACATCCTTGGCCGCGCCCTGCGCTTTGGCGCGATGCTATGGCTCGAAGGCGACACACCGCCGGGCACGATCAAGTGGAGCGCGAAGTCCAAGCACCTGACCCTCACGCTCGCCGCTGGGGCCCGCCCGCTTTATGGCGAGGTCGCCGCGTCGCGTTTGACGGCTTTGGCGCAGGCCATGGACGCGACATTTGAGGTGAAGTTCAAAGGCTAAAGGTCGATCTCTCGCGGTGGATCGGACGGCACAAACTTTGGTGCGTCCGGCGCGCGGCGGATGATGATGTCGCCGTTGGGCAGCAATTCCGGGCCGCTGTAGTTTTTAATATCGTCGATCATCGCCATGATATCGGCCAGCGCAGGCCCCATCTGATCCGTCAGCGATTTCATCGCCGGACCCATCTGATCGGCAAACTCTTGCAGGTCACGCATCGCGGGCTCTGCCTCACTCAACAAGCCGCGCAGCAGCAGCTTTGCGCCCTCTTCCATCAAGCTGCGACCGGGCCGCTGCTCTTCGACCGCATCCGGGCTTTCAACCGGCGGATCGGACATCTGTGCCACGGCTGCAACTGCGGTCAGGGCAAGAACGGAGGCGAGGATGAGCTTTTTCATGCTCTTTAGGTAGGACCGTTGCCCACGCTTGCCAAGGGGCTGGGCAAATCCAAGGTGACGGGGAAATGATCAGACGCCAGCAGCAAGGCATCCCGCAACGCATCATTGGTATAGCAGGCAGGCGTGTCAAAGGGGTGCCAGATCGTCCACCGCGGCGCGCGCGCGGCAAGATCGGGACTGACCATGATGTAGTCCAGCAGCACCGACAAAAACACGCCGTCATGTTCAAACCGGGCAGAGGCAGGCTGCGCTGCGAGCCGTCCTGACAGCGCGAGCCGCGCGTTGGGGTCGAACATCGGCACAGTTCCGACCTCACCCAAGACCACCTCGACGCTGGAGCGGCCGAACAGCGTTTCGAACTCGTCCAGACCGGGGCCATCGTTGAAATCGCCCAGCACGGCAACCGGCTGCCCTTGCTGCAACAATTGATCCACCCGCGCGCGCAGCCAGACGCATTGCGCAAGCTGTTTGCGGCGGTTTTCGATATTGATCCGCAGCCTATGTGCGGGGTTGTCAGCGCCGTGCGGGGCCTTTGATTTCGCGTGAACACCGATCAGCGATATAGGCTGTCCGCCGTGCGGGGTCAGCGTGACCTCTAGCGGGGGTTTGGACCAGCGCACCGGCTCTGGTCGGCCGTCATGATCCAGATCGACGGAAAAGCTGCCATCGAATTGCGGCACATCCTTGGACCCAAGTGGCGCATGCGCGGCGTCCATCTTGCGCGGATCATACATCAGCGCGATTTCCTGCTGCGTGTCGTTCAGAAATCCGGTCAGCACGCGGTTTGCGCGCAGGTCAAACCGCTTGGCAAAGCCTTCAAGCGAACGCTGCGTGCTGCGCCTGCGCGATGTGTCCGGTGCCTCGATCACCATGATGGCGTCGGCGTCCATCGCGGTAAAAACAGCCCCAAGCGCCGCGATCTGGTCGCGCCGCGTCACGCCCCAGCGGCCCGACCAGTGAAGGTCATCCAGCAGATCACCCGCGTCATTGAACAGGTTATTGAACCATTCGATATTATACGTGGCCAGCCGCAGCCGATCCGTCACTGCCGCAGGTCCGAGATGTCTTCCCAAGCGCGGTTGATCGCGACCAGCCGCTTTTCTGCCAGCTTGACCGCCTCTTCTGGTACGCCGCGCGCGAGCATCCGGTCGGGGTGGGTTTCGCGGACCTGCGTGCGCCACGCGGCCCGGATCGTCGCCAAATCAGCATCCGGGGCGACGCCCAGCACGTCGTATGGATCGCGGGCGGCGTCGGGCACGAATTGCGCCCGGATGCGGCCAAAGCGGCGTTCGTCAAAGCCGAATATATCGGCTACGCGGGATAGAAAGGCGTCCTCTCCCGGGTGGTAGTTTCCGTCGGCAAGGGCGATGTGGAACAGCCCTTCCATCAGATCACACAGCGGGGCGTCGTTGTCGCCGAACATGCGCTTGATGCCCGCGGCGTATTCCTCAAAGCCGGCAACATCGGTGCGGGCCATGTTGAACAGGCGGGCGGCGTGCGCCTCTTCTTGCGGGGGGATGTGGAACACCTCGCGGAAGGCCGCGACCTCTGACCGTGTCACGGTGCCGTCCGCCTTGGCCATCTTGGCCCCCAGCGCGATGACCGCGATGGTAAAGGCGACCGACCGGTCGGGCGGTGTGCGCAGGCGGTCAAACACCGCGAACAGGCTTTCACCTGCGCGCAGGGCGGCAATAGCATCGGCAATGCGGGTCCAGATCGACATGAAACTTAGCCTAAAGCATCTTTTGCAAAAGGATAAGGTCGATCCAGCGATCAAATTTGCGCCCGACCTGCGGCAGATGCGCCACCTGCACGAATCCAAGGCGTTCGTGGAAGCGGACCGCGCCCGGATTATCGCCGCTGCACCCCGCCCACATGCTGTGCATCCCTTGCCCCGCGGCGTGATCACAAAGCGCCGCCATCAGCGCCCGGCCCGTCCCCAGACCCCGTGCAGCGGGGGCAAGATGGACCGTATGTTCGACCGTATGACGATAGCCGTCGCCGCCCCGAAACGGGCCATAGGTGGCGAATCCGGTGATGTCATCGCCTGCGGTGCTGACCCAGAACGGATGGCCGCTCGCGGCCTTATCGGCCAGCAGCGCAGTGATACCGGCGGGGGTCTTTTCAATCGCCGTGAAGGTCGCGGTGGTGTCCCGGATCACTGGGTTCCAGATGCCGCAGATCGCGGCTGCGTCAACTGGCGTCGCAGGCCGGATCATAGCGTCACAATCCCGCGCGGTGTTTGTAATGTCATCGCAAAACGGGCGGGGCCGGCGACGAACTGCACGCGGTGATCCACCAGCGGCAGCGTATTTTGCAGCATCTGCGCTTGTGGATGGTATACCGTCCAGTGTTGCAGGCGGCACGTGCTGTCGGGCAGCCGGTCCACCGGGTGACGGGTGCCCGCTGCCCACTGGATTAACGTCGGCACCCCGCCGTCCAGCGGCAGGCTGCCATCGTCCGGCACAGTGATGTCCCACACCAGATCACCGCGCGTCAAAGGCACTGCCGGGCCCGGATCGACGGGCATTTTTGCCCGCTCAGCCCCCAGATCATCGGTGCGGCAGATCCAGTTCGCGGGCCGCATCGGGCCGGTGAAATGATCAAGCCCGAACCACGTGGGCCGCCCAGTCTGTGCGGCGTCCGGGTCGCGGGCGATAAGTTCAAGATAGATATCCCCCATCCCCAGCAGCACATTATGGGTGCCATAGCGCGGATGTTGTCCGCCCGTCTGCAGCGGCGCGCCGATCATCTGCGACAGCAGGTCGGCCGAAGCGGCCAGATCGGTGCAGGCCAGTGCGATGTGGTCAAGTGTCAGCATGTTCACCTCTGCCGATTGCAACGAGAGGAGACAACGCGGTGAAGGAGGATGCAAGAGGTGCCGCCCTTTGCGTTGCAAAGGACGGTGCCTCCGGCGGGAGTATTTCCGGCAAGATGAAGCCTAGTCGCGGGTGGCGCGGATCAGGGTCAGGATATCGGCGGCGGCTTTGGGGATATTGGTGCCGGGGCCGAAGATGGCTTTGACACCCGCGTCGGTCAGAAACTTGTAGTCCTGCTGCGGGATCACACCGCCGCAGATCACAAGGATATCGCCAGCGCCAGCGTCTTCAAGCGCGCGGATCAGTTTGGGGGCAAGGGTTTTATGCCCCGCCGCCTGAGAGCTGATACCGATGACATGGACGTCGTTGTCGATCGCGTCCTGCGCCGCCTCTTCTGGGGTTTGGAACAGGGGGCCCACGTCGACGTCAAAGCCGATGTCGGCAAAGGCGGTGGCGATGACCTTGGCACCCCGGTCGTGCCCGTCCTGGCCCATTTTGACGACCAGCATGCGCGGGCGGCGGCCCTCTTCTGCGGCAAAGTCTTCGACGTCTTTCTGGATCGCGGCGAAGCCGGCGTCGCCATCATAGGCGGCACCGTAAACACCGGCGAGGGTTTTGACCTCGGCCCGGTGGCGGCCAAAGACTTCTTCCATCGCATCGCTGATTTCGCCCACGGTGGCGCGTTGGCGGGCGGCCTCGACCGCGGCCTCTAGCAGGTTGCCACCGTCGCGGGCGCGGCGGGTGACTTCGGCAAGGGCTGCGTCGCAGGCAGGCTGATCGCGGCCGTCGCGGGTTGTCTTCAAGCGCGCGATCTGGCTGTCGCGCACGCCTGCGTTGTCGATGTCGCGGATGTCGATGGGGTCTTCTTTGTCTTTGCGGTACTTGTTCACGCCGACGATGACTTCGGTGCCGCGGTCAATATCGGCCTGACGCTTGGCTGCGGTTTCCTCGATCCGCAGCTTGGGCATGCCAGAGGCGACGGCCTTGGTCATACCGCCAAGCTCCTCGACTTCCTCCATCAGCGCCCAAGCGGCCTCTGCCAGATCGTGGGTCAGCTTTTCAACGTAATAGCTGCCAGCCAGCGGGTCGACGACGTTGGTGACGCCGGTTTCCTCTTGCAGGATCAGCTGTGTGTTGCGGGCGATGCGGGCGGCAAAGTCGGACGGCAGGGCGATCGCCTCGTCCAGTGCATTGGTATGCAGGGATTGCGTGCCGCCCAGCACGGCGCTCATCGCCTCATAGGCCGTGCGCACGACGTTGTTGTAGGGGTCCTGTTCCTGCAAGCTGACGCCGCTGGTCTGGCAGTGGGTCCGCAGCATGGAGGATTTGGGATCCTTCGGTTCGAACTCCTCCATCACGCGGCTCCACAGCAGGCGGGCAGCACGCAGTTTTGACGCCTCCATGAAGAAGTTCATGCCGATGGCAAAGAAGAACGACAGACGACCTGCGAAACTGTCCACGTCCATACCCGCCGCAATGGCGGCGCGCACGTATTCGCGCCCGTCAGCAAGGGTATAGGCCAGTTCCTGCACCAGGTTCGCCCCGGCCTCTTGCATGTGATAGCCAGAGATCGAGATCGAGTTAAATTTCGGCATCTCGTCGGCCGTATACTGGATGATGTCAGAGATGATCCGCATCGACGGCTCCGGCGGGTAGACATAGGTGTTGCGCACCATGAACTCCTTGAGGATGTCGTTCTGGATCGTGCCCGACAGCACGCGGCGGTCATGGCCCTGCTCTTCCCCAGTGACGATAAAGTTGGCGAGGATCGGGATCACTGCGCCGTTCATCGTCATGGATACGCTGACTTTGTCCAGCGGGATGCCGTCAAACAGGATTTTCATATCTTCGACGGAATCGATAGCCACACCAGCCTTGCCGACGTCGCCTTCGACGCGGGGGTGGTCGCTGTCATAGCCGCGGTGCGTCGCCAGATCAAAGGCGACTGACACCCCCTGCTGGCCACCAGCAAGGGCTGCTTTGTAGAAGGCGTTGGATTCTTCGGCCGTGGAAAAGCCGGCGTATTGACGGATCGTCCAAGGGCGGCCTGCATACATCGTGGCCTTAACGCCGCGCGTATAGGGGGCCGCGCCGGGAATGCCGCCCATATGGGGCAAGTCCGCGATATCGTCCGCCGTATACAGCGGCTGTATGTCGATCCCTTCGAGGGTGTGCCACGTCAGATCGTCAAGGCTGCGCCCGCGCAGTTCTTTGGCTGCGATCTTTTCCCATGTGGATTTGTCAGTCATCGGTATCCCCCCAAATGATGTTGTGCGGCCCGGCGATCAGGCGCGCCCTGCCCAGCGGTGGGCTGTTAAAGCATTGATGGCAGCGACCAAGGCAAAGGTCAAAAACGGTGCAGCGCTGCCGCGTAAAAACGTCAGGTCATCGGTGCGGCGCAGGGCGATCATCCGGTGCATGACGTCCCATTCCTGTTCGCCGCGCCCGCACAGGCAATATGGCGCATCGTAAATCTGTGCGTAGTGGCTATATGATAGGGTATGATGAAAACAGTTTTTGCAATTGCCTGTCTTGCCACCCTGTCCGCCGCGCCCGTCTTGGCGCAAGCAGAGGCCGCGTCCACCGATCCCGTCAGCAACCCTGTTAGCGATCCCGTCGCGGCATGGAACGCGGACCGCACCATCTTTGTCGATGCGGCGGGGCTGGATTTGGACGCCTTCAAATGGATCGCACGCCCCGTGCTGGTGTTTGCAGATTCGCCCAATGACCCGCAGTTTGTGCAGCAGATAGAGCTTTTGGCCGCCCGCGCCGAAGAGCTTGCGCTGCGCGATGTCGTGGTGATCTTTGATACCGATCCAGCGGGCCGCAGCGACACCCGGCTGCGGCTGCGGCCGCGCGGGTTCATGCTGGCGCTGATGGGCAAGGATGGGGCCATTAAGGCGCGCAAACCAAGCCCTTGGGATGTGCGGGAATTGTCACGGTCCATCGACAAGATGCCGATGCGCCAGCAGGAAATGCAGGATCGGCGCGGCGTGGACCAGTGACGCAGGCCAGACAACGCTAAAGCCGTCATCGCCGGGCCTGCGCCGCCAGTTTGATCCACCACCATGCCAGTGACATCAGCGCGATCAGGTTGACCGCCAGCACCAGCGGCGGGCTTATGCCTGTGACGGCCAACACACGGCCCACCAGATACAGCATCCCGTAAACCGCAAGCGCGCCGAAAACATAAGTTTTCATCGGATCAAGCGGCACACCGCACGCGCGCACGATGCCCCAGAACACGACAACCGCGATCATCGGCGCCGTCACCGCGCTGCGCGGCATTTCAGTCGCGTAGCTGACGGTGCCAGAGGGGATCATCACCACCAGCGCGCCAAAGGCCACAAGCACCGCAGCGATGCAGGCCACAGCCCAGATCAGAACAAGAGGCGGCCTGCGGCTCATTCAAACTCCATGATGACATCGTCCACCGCAAGGCTGTCGCCCGCGCTGGCGTTGACCTTGGACACCACACCGCGCCGTTCAGCGCGCAGGATGTTTTCCATCTTCATGGCTTCGACCGTGCACAGGGTCTGACCCTCTTGCACTTCGTCGCCCACGGCCACGTCGACTTTGACGATCAGACCGGGCATCGGGCACAGCAGCAGCTTGGACGTATCCGCCGGGACCTTTTCCAGCATCAGGCCCGCCAGTTCCGCCTGACGCGGGGTGCGCACATGCACCTTTAGGTCGGCGCCCCGGTGCCGCACGCGGTAGCCGCCGGGAATACGGGCTGCTTTCAGCACCAGCGGTGTGCCATCAACGGACAATCGCACCAAGGGTTGCCCCGGCAGCCAATCGCTTTCGACCCGCAGCGTTTGCGCCCCGATTGTCACGTCAGCGCCGGCGCGGTCCGCTTTGACCACGGCGTCAAACGACTGGCCTTGAACCGCGACATTCCAGTCGGTTCCGACCGTGCGTTCGTGGTTATTCATACGCCCCGTAATCCGCGTGCGGCGGATTTCGCTGATCCGGTGCATTGCTGTGACAGCTGCCGCGATGCGAACCAATGTATCGCCGCCCAGCGCGACACCGTCGAAACCGTCGGGGAATTCCTCCTCGATGAACGCCGTTGTCATATTGCCGCTGGTGAACTTGGGATGGTCCATCACCGCCGCCAAGAATGGCAGGTTGTGACCGATGCCTTCCAATTCGAACCCGTCCAGCGCTAGGCGCATGTGGTCAATCGCCTCCGACCGCGTCGGAGCCCAAGTGCAGAGCTTGGCGATCATCGGATCGTAGAACATGCTGATCTCACCGCCCTCGAACACGCCGGTATCGTTGCGCACGGCGTAAGCATCCGTCGCCTCTTCAACCGGCGGACGGTAACGGGTCAGACGGCCGATGGACGGCAGGAAGCCGCGATAAGGGTCCTCGGCATAAAGGCGCGATTCAATCGCCCAGCCGTTGATCTTTAGATCGCTTTGCCCAAAGGCTAACTTTTCGCCAGCCGCGACGCGGATCATCTGTTCAACCAAATCGATGCCGGTGATCAGCTCCGTGACCGGATGTTCGACCTGCAACCGCGTGTTCATCTCTAGGAAATAGAAATTGCGATCCCCGTCGACGATGAATTCCACCGTGCCCGCGCTGGTATAGCCAACGGACTGGGCCAAAGCGACAGACTGCGCACCCATCGCAGCGCGGGTTTCTTCGTCAAGGAAGGGGCTTGGTGCCTCTTCGATGACCTTCTGGTTCCGGCGCTGGATGCTGCATTCCCGCTCGTGCAGGTAAACCGCGTTGCCATGGCCATCGGCCAAGACCTGAATTTCAATGTGCCGCGGCTGGGTCACAAACTTTTCGATGAATATCCGGTCATCGCCAAAGCTGTTGGCCGCCTCGTTCTTGGACGACTGAAAGCCCTCGCGGACCTCGTCCTCTTTCCAAGCGATCCGCATGCCCTTGCCGCCGCCACCAGCGCTGGCCTTGATCATCACCGGATAGCCGATTTCGCCAGCGATCTTGATCGCCTCGTCCGCGTCCGCAATCAGGCCCATGTGGCCCGGCACGGTGCTGACGCCCGCCTCTTGGGCCAACTTCTTGGACGTAATCTTGTCGCCCATCGCCTCGATTGCGCCGACGGGCGGCCCGATAAAGGCAACGCCTGCGGCCTGCAAAGCTTGGGCGAACTTTGGGTTTTCCGACAGGAAACCATAACCCGGATGCACCGCCTCTGCGCCGGTCTGGCGCACGGCATCCATGATTTTGTCGATCACGATATAGGACTGATTGGCCGGGCTTGGGCCGATGTGCACCGCCTCGTCCGCCATTTTCACATGCAAGGCATTGCGGTCCGCATCAGAATAGACCGCGACAGTGGCGATCCCCATCCGGCGGGCCGTCTTAATGACGCGGCAGGCGATTTCGCCTCGATTGGCGATCAGAATTTTCTTGAACATGTGAATCAGTCCTTCAAACGCAAAACCGCCGCCGAGGCGTAAACCTCGACGGCGGAAATGATCGTCCCTTGCGCCGAAATGGCGCCAGAGAATTTAGCGGGTGCTGCGGCAGATGCCTGCGTCATCGCACAGCAGGCCAGCGGCAACGCCAGCAACAGCCGTTGCAGTTGGGTCCGTGTTAAGGACTTCAGCTGCGACCAGACCTGCGCCTGCGCCGATAACGCCGCGCTCCAGGTCGGTGTCACCAATGCCAGAGCCGGCACATGCAGACAGGCCGAGTGCTGCGATAGGGGCGAGGATCCAGGTAGCTTTGAACATGTTATGTTGCCTTTGATTAGATTGTTAATGGGCGCAAAATCACTTGAGTCAGCGAGTAACTCAAGCCCGATTAGGGACAAAAGGCGCTTTGCCGCCGATTTGTTCCCATAAAAGCGATTGCTATACGATAGCAAAGCCGAAAAGGCCGCCGCATCACGGTGCATCGCACTTAAATGATGCGGCAAAGCCATCATGCAAAGATCTCTGGAAAGCTGATCCGCGCCCGCGCGACGTCGATACGCAGCAGCGCTTCATAGCTTTCGGGATCAAACGGATCCTCAACCGCGACGACCTCTCGGCCGAACAGCCAGCTCAGACGACCCGCGTCCAGATTGCCCCGCACGAATGGCTCTTCGCCAAAGTGCAGCCACAACGCTTCCATAAAGCCGACGTCCGCCCGCTTATCCGGCGGCCTGCGATCGGCATAACGCTCGCGTTCCACCAGTTTGGTCGCGCCTGCCTTCAGGCCGCGGCGAATCACGAATTGATAATCAGTGCCCGGCAGACGTCCGGGGAAACCGCGATGCTTTTCCATCACGCAGCCCCCTGTGCAGGGTTACTGGTTTGTTGTGATCTCGCCCAAACCAACGCGGGCTTGGCCTTTTGACCCGCTGACAGCGACAACTGCCATAAGGGCCATGACACAAAATAGTTTAAAACCGTTCGACATTTGCCTGATCTACCTGACTGCCGCAGCCAGCGTTGATCGCCGGTCTGCATGTGTTTCAGGGACGATTCTGTTGCGTCCCTCGAAACAGTCCTAGCAGGCCGGGCGATCCGGCATAGCGTATTATGCGCAAGATCACGCAACAGTGGCAGGAAAACACCGCTTAAGCGGCGGTAAACTGCCATCGCATCCATTGGCATCAAAAGTCCTCCCAGATGCATGTTTGATCTTTCAACCGAAACGGCTGAAAAAATTGAGTAATGGCCGGATCATAAGTTCCGAAATCAGCGCGCTGGTCTGAAATAGACAGCACAATTTCAGCTTCGCTCCAGCCGTTGCCTTGCAGCGCAGGCACGATCACTCTGTCGCAGACAAATTGCAGATCATCAACAATATCAGCAAATTCCAGATGCGCGCCCGCAGGGGCAATCGCCGGTACAACAAAGCGAAAACGCGCAATCCCGGCGTCTTCCTCTAGAATCACGTCATACAGCGCAAACTCGACCCCAGAAGGCACAGCAATTTGCTGCGCCGCGACTGCCGCGCCCGAAAACAGCGCACCTGTCAAAGCAAGCGCCGGACAAATTCGCGCAAATTGCGCCCCGGCGACAGACACCGCATTCATCTTGCCAAAAATACTCCGGGGGGAGTCCGCCATTGGCGGACGGGGGGCTGGCCCCCCTTCCCTGTTGCCGGTTCTAAAGCGGAATATTGTCATGCTTCTTCCACGGGTTCTGCAATGACTTGCCGCGCAAGGACGCGAAGGCACGGCATACCCGGCGGCGGGTAGACCGCGGCATGATCACCTCGTCGATGAAACCCTTGCTGGCCGCAACGAACGGATTGGCAAATCGGTCCTCGTATTCCTTCGTCCGCTCTGCGATCTCTTCCACGCTTTTGCCGCGATGGATAATCTCGGTCGCGCCTTTAGCGCCCATCACAGCAATCTCTGCTGTAGGCCAAGCGTAGTTAAAATCACCGCGCAGATGCTTGGACGCCATCACGTCATATGCGCCGCCATAGGCTTTGCGGGTGATGACCGTGACCTTGGGCACTGTCGCCTCGCCGTAGGCGAACAGCAGTTTGGCCCCGTGCTTAATCACGCCGCCGTATTCTTGGCTTGTCCCCGGCAGGAACCCCGGCACGTCAACCAGCGTCAGGATTGGAATTTCAAACGCATCGCAGAACCGCACGAACCGCGCGGCTTTACGCGAGCTATCGATATCAAGACACCCTGCCAGCACCATCGGCTGGTTGGCGACGACGCCGACGGTGGACCCTTCCAGCCGGATAAAACCGGTCAAAATGTTCTTGGCGAAATCCGCCTGAATTTCGTAAAAGTCGCCTTCATCCGCAAGCTTGTGGATCAGCTCTTTCATATCATAGGGCGTGTTCGTGTTATCGGGGATCAGCGTATCAAGGCTGTCATCAATCCGGTTCACATCGTCAAAAAACGGCCGCGTCGGCACTGTCTTGCGGTTGTTCAGCGGCAAGAAATCGAACAGGCGGCGGCATTCGGCAATCGCCTCGACATCGTTGTCATAAGCGCCATCCGCGACCGAGGATTTCTTGGTATGCGTGCTTGCGCCGCCCAGCTCTTCTGCGGTGACGACTTCATTGGTGACGGTTTTCACCACGTCAGGGCCGGTCACGAACATATAGGACGTGTCGCGCACCATAAAGATAAAGTCGGTCATCGCAGGCGAATAGACCGCGCCGCCCGCACAGGGCCCCATGATCAGACTGATCTGCGGCACAACGCCGGACGCCATCACGTTGCGCTGAAACACCTCGGCGTAGCCAGCAAGCGACGCCACGCCTTCTTGAATACGCGCGCCGCCGGAATCGTTAATCCCGATCACAGGCGCGCCGTTCTGCATCGCCATATCCATGATCTTGCAAATCTTCAGCGCATGGGTTTCCGACAGCGATCCGCCAAAAACGGTGAAGTCCTGAGAGAACACATAGACCATGCGGCCATTGATCGTGCCCCATCCGGTCACAACCCCGTCGCCCATCGGCGTGCTGTCCTGCATGCCAAAGTCGGTGGCCCGGTGCGTTACAAAGGCGTCGAATTCCTCGAAGCTGTCTGCATCCAGCAGCAGATCGATCCGCTCGCGCGCGGTCAATTTGCCCTTGGCATGCTGGGCATCAATGCGCTTCACGCCCCCGCCCAGTTGCGATTCCGCCCGCCGCGCCGCCAGCGCGTCCAAGTGATCTTTCATAATATCCCCCCGCAGCCTTCGCCTTGCTTTGGCAGGGATCATAGGTTCGCTGCACGCGCAGGTGAAGCCACAAAGCGCGGATACGTAGCGGAGTTTGTCAACAAATTTTCCTTTGCCAGCGTAGGGATGCGTCCCAAAGGCACAGTGCATGGGGTGTTAGCGCTATCCCCAAGGCGGCCCTTTGCGTTCATTTTTGCACAGAATGCTGCGCCGTGACGGCCATGGACAACCAAAGCGCGACTTGTAACTTGCGCCGATGAATACACCCGCGCAAATTCGGTTCTTTGACAACCGCACCCCGCCACATATTTCGACGCTGATCCTGCTGGCCGGGATTTCAGCGCTGAACATGTCGATCTTTTTGCCATCGTTGACCCGGATGGCTGAATTCTTTCAGACCGATTATGCCACGATGCAACTGTCGGTGTCCGGCTATCTGGCGGCGACGGCGGTGCTGCAAATCTTTGTCGGCCCGCTGTCGGACCGGTTCGGGCGGCGCAAGCTGATGCTGGGATCGCTGCTGATCTTTATTGCGGCGACGATTGGCGCGTTGTTTGCCACATCCATCGCCGCCTTTCTGACCTTTCGCATTCTACAAGCGACGGTAGCCACAGGCATCGTGCTGTCGCGGGCCGTCGTGCGCGACATCTATCCCGCGAACGTCAGCGCGTCCAAGATCGGCTATGTCACCATGGGCATGGCTGTGATCCCGATGATCGGGCCAACCATCGGCGGCGTGCTGGATCAAGCCTTTGGCTGGCAGTCGTCGTTCGTGTTCCTGTCGCTGGCAGGCGCATTGGTTTTTGTGTTTTGCTACTTCGATCAAGGCGAAACCGTGCGCCCCGGCGGCACCAGCTTTGCCCAGCAGTTGCGCAGCTATCCTGACCTGCTCAGCGCGCCACGCTTTTGGGGCTACGCCCTGTGCAGCGCTTTCGGCTCCGGCTCTTTCTTTGCCTTTCTGGGCGGCGCGGCTTTTGTCGCCGACCACCTGTACGGGCTGTCCGCGATGATGACGGGCGCAGCACTCGGCGCCCCCGCTATTGGCTATGCCTTGGGCAACTTTCTGACCGGGCGTTACGCGATCCGGTTTGGTATCGACACCATGGCGCTGGCGGGCTGTATCGTCAGCATCGCGGGCCTTGGCGCGTCCTTGCTGGTGTCGCTCGCCGGGTTCAACACCGCCGCGCTGTTCTTTGGCTTTTGCACGCTACTGGGCCTTGGCAATGGCTTGATGCTGCCCAATGCCACCGCTGGCCTGCTGTCGGTGCGCCCCCTGCTTGCGGGCACAGCCTCTGGCCTTGGTGGCGCGTTGATGATCGGCGGCGGCGCGGCGCTGTCGCAATTCGCGGGCACCTTGCTGAACGACACCTCTGGGACCGTTCCCTTGCAGGTCTTGATGCTGGTCAGCGCGATCCTGTCGCTGGTGTCGATTGGTGTTGTCATCTTGCGCACGCGCGCCTTGGCAAGCCGGCTGCCCGCCTAGCGACGCGATGCGCGCCAGCCTGCGGCGCGCGCTTCGCTTTCAGAGCAGAACCACCGCTCGCCCTTCGCTGTATTGATCCGGGTCGCGCCGTAATGCTCTTGCCCCGGCATGTGATAGATACTGCCAGAGCCGCTGATATTGCCCTTGATCGTGCAGCCATCCGGCGCGGCGGGCTGATCGGCTTTGGCGGCGCGGAAATCGGCGGGGTTTTGCATTTGCACGGCCCAAAAGCCAAGGCCCTTGGCCTGCGCTGCCTGTTCGACCGGGACATAGTCCATGCTGTATTGTCGGTAGGCAATCGCAAGGCCAGAGGCGACCATATCGCGCCCCAGATCCCGCCCGCCCACGTCGCAGCGCGCGATTGTCCGGCCATAGCGGTCGATATCACGCGGGGTGCAATGCACGGTATCGGTGCCAATCAGCACCTGCATCGCCCGCGTCGCGGCCAGACCGCAAGCGGCCGCCACACCTCCTGTATCAAGGCACGTCTGGCTCGCCTCTGGCGCGTCGATGCCATGCAGGCGGATGCGCGTTTGGCCGATTTGAAGCGTGTCGCCATCAATCACCCGCGCGCGGCCCGATATATCGGCAGCAGCCGGCACAGCACAAAGTAGTAAACAAATGGTTAATGATTTTCGCATATCCCCAAGATGGGTGCGAATGATGGCAAGGTAAAGGCAGCAAGTGCCGCCTTTACCCTTGATTTAATTCAAAATCAGCGCTGCTTGGTCTGCCAGTCCGGATGGATCCAAGGTGCCTCGTTCGCACGGGCCAAAGGATCAAGGCCAAGGATATGATCCGACGCCTTTTCACCCACCATGATCGACGGCGCATTCAGGTTGCCGTTGGTGATACGCGGAAAGATCGAGCTGTCTGCGACGCGCAACCCTTCGACACCGATGACCCGGCATTCGGGATCAACGACCGCCAGCGGATCATCCGTCGCCCCCATCCGGCAGGTACCGCAGGGGTGATAGGCGCTTTCGGCGTGTTCGCGGATGAAGTCATCTAGCGCGTCGTCCGATTCCACCGCCGCGCCGGGCTGAATTTCATGGCCGCGGAACGGCGCGAAGGCCTCTTGGGCGAAAACCTCGCGGGTCAGGCGGATGCAGGTGCGGAAATCCTCCCAATCCTTGGGGTCGGACATGTAGTTGAACCGGATTTCCGGCGCGACATCAGGATCACCGCTTTTCAGCGTCACCGCACCGCGCGACGCAGACCGCATCGGCCCGACGTGCGCTTGAAAGCCATGCCCCTCTGCCGCGACCTTGCCGTCATAGCGAATGGCGATGGGCAAAAAGTGGAACTGGATGTCGGGGTATTCAACGCCGGCCTTGGACCGCACGAAAGCCGCGCTTTCAAAGTGGTTCGACGTGCCAAGCCCGCGTTTGCCAAACAGCCACTGGGCGCCGATCAGCGCCTTCCAGAACAGTTTCCAATAGGTGAACAGCGTCACCGGCTTGGTTGCCGCCTGCTGGATATAAAGCTCTAGGTGATCCTGCAGGTTCTGCCCCACGCCGGGCCGGTCGGCCACGACGGGGATGCCATGCTGCGCCAGATGCGCGGCGTCGCCGATCCCCGACAACATCAGCAGCTTGGGCGAATTGATGGCAGAGGCCGCGATGATGACCTCTTTGCTGGCCGTAATCACCTCGGTCACGCCGCGACGAGATACTTCGACCCCGGTGGCGCGGCCATCCTCGATGATCACGCGGCGGGCAAAGGCGCGGGTGACGCGGCAGTTGCCGGTCTTTTGCGCAGGCCGCAGATAGGCGTTCGCGGCAGACCAGCGGCGGCCCAGATAAATCGTCGCATCAAAGGGGCCAAAGCCCTCTTGCTGCTCGCCGTTGTAGTCGTCCGTTGCCTGATAGCCAGCTTGCTTGCCCGCCTCGACAAAGGCTTTGACCAGCGGATTACGGCGCGGGCCGCGGGTGACATGCAGCGGGCCGTCTTTGCCGCGCCATGCCGGATCGCCGCCGTGCAGACCGGCGTGCCAGTGTTCCATCCGTTTGTAATAGGGCAGCACATCGGCATAGGCCCAGCCCTGCGCGCCCATATCGGCCCAGTGGTCGAAGTCCTTGGCGTGGCCGCGCACATAGACCATGCCGTTGATCGAGGACGATCCGCCGATCACCTTGCCGCGCGGTGTCGCAAGCTTGCGATTATCCAGATGCGGCTCTGGCTCTGTCTGGAAACCCCAATCGTAGGTTTTCATGTTCATCGGATAGGACAGCGCGGCAGGCATCTGGATAAAGGGGCCAGCATCGGTGCCGCCGTGTTCGATCACCAACACATCCTTGCCCGCCTTTGCGAGGCGGTAGGCGATCGCGCAGCCTGCGCTGCCCGCGCCGATAATGACATATTCAGCGTTCATTGGATGACCTCTTGGGATAATTCGGCGCGTGGGAACGAGGCAGCGCGCATTAGAACGGCGCCTCGACCGGGTTCATCGCGACATAGATGCCCTTGGTCTGGGTGTAGTTCATCACCGCTTCTTTCGAATTCTCGCGGCCGACGCCCGACAGCTTTGAGCCGCCAAAGGGGGCTTCGACCGGGGCAAGGTTGTGGGTGTTGATATAGCAGGTCCCCGCCTCGAACCCGGCGGCCATGCGGTGCGCGCGAGTCAGATCGCTGGTAAAAACGCTGGCGGCCAGACCGTAGGGCGTGGCGTTGGCGCGGCGCAGGACTTCGTCTTCGTCATCAAAGGTCAGCACCGACATAACGGGGCCAAAGATTTCGTCCGTGGCGATGGTCATCTCATCCGTGACATCGGCAAAGACGGTGGGTTCCAGAAAGAAGCCATCGCGGTCAGGGCGCGTGCCGCCGTAAACCAGCCGCGCGCCTTCAGCGACGCCCTTGGCGATAAAGCCTTCGACGATGTCGCGCTGGCGGGCGCTGACCATGGGGCCAAAGTTAGTGCCCATGTCCTGCGGATCACCCATAACAACAGCGCCGAGGCGTTCAGTCAGACGCGCAAGGAAGGCATCAACCATGCCGCGCTGCACAAAGACCCGCGTGCCGTTGGAACAGACCTGCCCGGTGGAATAGAAGTTACCAAGGATCGCGCCAGACACGGCATCCTCGAGGTTGGCATCGTCAAACACGACCTGCGGCGACTTGCCCCCCAGTTCCATCGTGACATTGCGCAGGCCAGCGGCGGCGGCGGCATAAACCTTTTGCCCCGTGGCAACAGAGCCGGTCAGCGACACTTTGGCGACGCGTGGGTCGGTGATCAGCGCAGACCCGACGGCCCCCATGCCCTGCACCACGTTGTAAACGCCCGCAGGCGCGCCGGCCTCATGCAGGATCTCTGCTACTTTGAGCGCGCAAAGCGGCGTGGTTTCCGACGGCTTAAAGATCATCGTATTGCCGCAGGCCAGCGCAGGTGCGCCTTTCCAGCTGGCGATCTGGGTGGGGTAGTTCCATGCGCCGATGCCGACGCAGACGCCCAGCGGCTCGCGGCGCGTATAGACGAAATCACCGCCAGCCAGCGGGATATGCTCGCCGGTGATCGTCGCGGCCATGCCGCCGAAGTATTCAAAGGCGTCCGCACCGGATGTCGCGTCGGCCACGGTGGTTTCCTGCAGCGGCTTGCCCGTGTCGAAGGTTTCGAGGACGGACAAATCGTGGTTCCGCTCGCGCATGATATCAGCGGCGCGGCGCAGGATGCGGCCACGCTCTGTTCCGGTCATCGCGGCCCAAGCGGCCTTTGCCTGCGTCGCGGCCTGCAAGGCGCGTTCAATGATGGCAGGGGTCGCGGCGTGGACGCGGGCGATAACCTCGCCGGTGTAGGGGTAGATGACCTCGATCACCTCACCTGCGGTGTCTTCGACGTATTCACCACCGATAAAGTGGCTGGCTTTGGGTTGTGTAGGATAGGTCATAGGTGCCTCCGGCGGGAGTATTTCAGGAAAAAGCGAGGATGAGGGTCAGGTCTGGGGCGTGGCGGCCCGCAGAACCTGCAGAAGCGAAAGAACTTGCGCAGCGGCGTCCGTATCAGGCGCGGCAAGAGCGCGGCGGATGTAGATGCCGTCGATTAAGGCGGCCAGAACATCAGCCACTTCGGCGGGATCAGCGACCTGCCCGCGCAGGGAATGGGTCAGGTTAGACCGCAGGCGCCGCTGGTACAGCGACAGCAAGCGGCGCGCGGCGGGGTTGGTTTGGGCCTGCACGTAAAATGCCATCCAGGCGGCGACAGTGCCGGGATCAAAGTGGGTCTTGGCAAAGCTGGCGCGAATGATCGCCTCTGCCCGGTCGGGAAAGGCGTGATAGGCGCGCAGCACTTCTTGGCGGAATTCGCGCAGCAGGTAGCGCATGGCAGCAAGGAAAATCTGATCTTTGCCGCCGAAATAATGGTGCGCCAGCGCTGATGACATGCCTGCACGCTTTGCAATTTGGCTGACGCTGACATTCAGCGAGCCATGGATGCCGACCTCTGCGATTGTTGCTTTGACCAAAGCGTCGCGGCGTATAGGTTCCATCCCAATCTTGGGCATTGCAGTATTCCTTGTTGCAATATCTGTCTAAACCGTTTTTGATTGACTCATCAATCAATAAAAACCGACCGGGAGAATTTCGATGACTTTGAAGACCACACTTTCCGTACTGGCGCTGGTCGCCGCGACACCTGCGCTGGCGCAAGATGACTGCAGCGCGGTGACCTTTGCCGACGTCGGCTGGACCGACATCACAGCGACCACAGCGGCCACATCCGTCGTGCTGGACGCGCTGGGCTATGACACCGAAACCAAATTGCTGAGCGTGCCGGTCACCTATATTTCCTTGGCTGCTGGCGACATTGATGTGTTTCTTGGCAACTGGATGCCGACGATGGAAGGCGATATCGCCCCCTACCGCGAGGCAGGCACCGTCGACACCGTCCGCGCCAACCTTGAGGGTGCCAAGTACACGCTGGCTGTGAACAAGGCCGCCGCTGACATGGGCATCAAAACCTTTGCCGATATCGCGGCCAACCGCGACGCGCTGGACGGCGAGATCTATGGCATCGAGCCGGGCAACGACGGCAACCGCCTGATTCTGGACATGATCGAGGCGAACGCCTTCGCGCTCGAAGGCTTCGAGGTCGTCGAATCGTCCGAGCAAGGCATGCTGGCGCAGGTCGAGCGTGCCGATGGCCGCGAGACGCCGATCGTGTTCCTTGGCTGGGAGCCGCACCCGATGAACGCCAAGTTCGACATGACCTATCTGGAAGGCGGCGATGATTGGTTCGGCCCCGACCTGGGCGGTGCGACTGTTTATACCAACACCGCTGCTGGTTATGTCGCTGCCTGTCCGAACGTCGGTAAGCTGCTGGAAAACCTGTCTTTCACGCTGCCGATGGAAAACGAAATCATGGGCGCGATCCTGAATGACAACGCCGACGCCGAAGTGGCCGCAAGCGCTTGGCTGAAGGCGAACCCAGACGCATGGGCTGGCTGGTTGGACGGCGTCACCACGCTGGACGGCGGCGACGCTGTTGCGGCTGTGACGGCCAAGCTGGAAGGCTAAGCCCCGCGGCTTAGTAACATATCGGCGCGGGCCACGGCGGCCCGCGCCATCCTAATTGAAGGCACCCGATGAACTGGCTGACTGATACGAAAATTCCTGTGGGCCTGTGGGCGCGCGAGATCTTTGACTGGATCAATGCAACCTTTGGCGGGGTGATCGATACCTTTGCCGACGGCCTGAAAGACGGCTTTGAAGGCATCGTCGATGGCCTGCTGGTCGTGCCGCCGCTGGCCATGGTCGCCATCTTCGTCGCGATTGCCTGGGGCATTCAACGCCGCTGGCAGACGCCGCTGCTGGTGCTGCTGGGCTTTTTGTTCATCCTGAACCAAGGCTACTGGGAAGAGACGATACAGTCTTTGACCCTTGTGATTATGGCCTGCACGGCCTGCATGGGGATCGGTGTCCCGATTGGGATCGCGGGGGCGCATAACCCGCGTTTTTACCGCGCCATCGTGCCGGTGCTGGACCTGATGCAGACCCTGCCGACCTTTGTTTACCTGATCCCCACTGTCGTGCTGTTTGGCATTGGCATCGTGCCGGGCCTGATTGCCACGGTGATCTTTGTGCTGCCTGCGCCGATTCGGCTGACCTACCTTGGCATCTCGTCCACCCCGACCGCGCTGGTCGAGGCCGCACAGGCCTTTGGCGCGACCAAACGGCAATTGCTGTGGAAGGTCGAACTGCCCTCTGCCCTGCCGCAGATCATGGCGGGCCTGAACCAAGCGATCATGTTGTCCCTGTCGATGGTCGTCATCGCAGGTTTGGTCGGCGCGAATGGCCTTGGTGTGCCGGTTGTGCGGGCGTTGAACACGGTCAATACCGCCCTTGGATTTGAATCCGGCTTCGTCATTGTGATCGTTGCCATCATGCTAGATCGAACTTTGCGGGTGCGTAAAAAATGAGTGCTGTAGAATTCGACAACGTCTCTATCGTGTTTGGCGACACGCCAGAGGTAGCCCTGCCCCTGATGGATCAAGGCATGACCCGGCCCGAGATTCGCAAAGCCTGCGATCAGGTGCTTGGCGTCCACAATTGTTCGCTGAACGTCGAGGATGGAGAGATCCTTGTCCTGATGGGCCTGTCCGGGTCTGGCAAATCGACGCTACTGCGTGCGGTCAACGGGTTGAACCCCGTCGTGCGCGGCGATGTGCGTGTGAAAACGCGGCACGGGATGCGGTCGGTCACCAGCGCCGACGCCAAGACCCTGCGCGATCTGCGCCTGCATGACATTGCGATGGTGTTCCAACAGTTCGGCCTGCTGCCGTGGCGCACTGTGCGCGACAACGTGGGGCTTGGGCTGGAACTGGGCGGCCAAACCGCAGCGCAGCGCCGGGCGCGGGTCGATGAAGAGCTGAAGCTTGTCGGTCTGGCAGATCGCGGCGATGCGCTGGTGGAGGAACTGTCAGGCGGTATGCAGCAGCGTGTCGGCCTTGCCCGCGCCTTTGCCACGGACGCTGCGATCCTATTGATGGACGAGCCGTTTAGTGCGCTCGATCCGCTGATCCGCACCCGCCTGCAAGACGAGTTGCTGGACCTACAAAAGCAGCGTGGTCGCACGATTATCTTTGTCAGCCATGATTTGGACGAAGCGTTTAAGATCGGCAATCGCATCGCGATCATGGAAGGCGGGCGCATTGTGCAGGTCGGCACCCCGCGCGAGATTTTCACAAATCCCGCCAATGGCTATGTCGCTGAATTCGTAGCGCATATGAACCCGCTTGGGGTTCTGACCGCGCGTGACGTGATGATTGACGGGGTGTCAGGCGGCGACCAAGTCGCGGCAGAGACACCGGTGAAAGACATCATCGACAAGGTGCAATCCGGCGCGGCACTGGACGTTATGGAAAACGGCCAATCGCTTGGCCAGATCACGCCATCGTCCTTGCTGACAAGGCTCGCACAGCGCGGCTGACAAAAAAGCCCGGACCATGGTGCAACCAAGGTCCGGGCGATGTGCGCATAAAAATTAGCTATTCGCGTAGGCAGCCATGACTTCGTCGCTGGCTTCAACGTTGGTTGTCACAGACTGGACGTCATCGTCGTCTTCCAGCGTTTCAACCAGACGCATCAGCTTGGTCAGACCCTCAAGATCCATCTCTGTCTGCATGTTCGGCAGCCAGATCAGCTTGGTGCTTTCAGACTCGCCCAGCGCCGCTTCCAGCGCGGTCGAAACCTCGTTCAGGTCGGTCGGCGCGCAATAGACGACGTGGTTGTCCTCGTCCGACTGCACATCCTCTGCGCCCGCCTCAATCGCGGCCATCATGACGGTGTCTTCATCGCCAACAGACGCGGGGTAGACGATCTGACCCTTGCGGTCGAACATAAAGCCAACGCTGCCCGTCTCGCCCAGATTGCCACCGTTCTTGGTAAAGGTGGAGCGGACGGAGGACGCGGTGCGGTTGCGGTTGTCGGTCATCGCCTCGACGATGACAGCGACGCCGTTCGGGCCGTAGCCTTCATACCGGATCTCGTCATAGCTTTCAGCGTCGCCACCGACGGCTTTGGTAATCGCGCGCTCGATCACTTCCTTGGGGACAGAGGACTGCTTGGCCTCTTTCACCGCAAGCCGCAGGCGCGGGTTTTTGTCGGGATCGGGGTCGCCCATCTTGGCAGCGACGGTGATTTCCTTGCTCATCTTGGAGAACAGCTTAGCGCGCAGTTTGTCCTGGCGCCCCTTGCGGTGCTGGATGTTCGCCCATTTGGAATGCCCGGCCATGGCGTGAACCCTCTTTTTGGTCTGTCGGTGATTGCGGCTCGCTATAGCGCAGAGGACCCTGCCCCCGCAAGCCTGCGCCTTACAGTGGGTAAAGCCAGGGGATTGCGGCAGAGCAGATGACCGCCAGCGACAGGTTCAGCGGCACGCCGATCCGCAGAAAGTCGCTGAACTTGTATCCGCCCGGGCCATAGACCAGCGTGTTGGTCTGATACCCGATGGGCGTCGAAAAACTGGCAGAGGCCGCCATCATCACGGCAATGACCAAGGGACGCGCATCGACGTCCAGCGCAGCAGCAAGGCCGATGGCGATGGGCGTCATGACGACAGCCACGGCGTTGTTGGACACCAATTCCGTCAGGACCATCGATAGCGCATAGATCGCAAAGACGACCACAAAGGGTGGCAGCACGGTCATATAAGGGGCCAGCGATCCGGCGATAATCTCGACCGCGCCAGAGGCTTCAAGCGCGGCACCAACGGCGAGCATGGCAAAGATAAGTGAGAGCAGATGGCCGTCGATCGACTCGAACGCCTCGTCCGCGTCAATGCAGCCGGTGACCAGCACGATGACCGCCCCAAGGAACGACAGCTGCAAGATCGGCGCAACGTTGAACGCAGCCAGCACCACGACAGCCAGCATCACACCGATGGCAATCGGCGCATGGCTGCGGCGATAGGCACGGGCCGACGGCTTGGACACGTCGGCAAGGTTCATGTCCGCTGCAAGGCGCTGGATATCCTCTGGCGCGCCTTCCAGCAGCAGGGTGTCGCCAACCTTGACGACCAGCTCGTCCAACTGACGGCCGATATTGCGGTCGCGGCGGTGAACGGCCAGCGTGTAGACGCCGTAACGGCGACGCAGGCGCAGCGCACCCAAAGTGCGGCCAACCATGCGGCATTCAGGCGAAATAAGCACCTCGACCGTGGATGTTTCCACCGCCGACACCTGATCGACCCGGCGCAATTCCTTGGTGGCCTGCAGCGACAACAGCTCTGTCATCGCGGTGCGCAGGACGATGCGGTCGCCGACCTCTAGCTTCACGTTTTCCAGATCGCGGCGCAGGGATGCATCGCCGCGGATCACGTCAATCAGGCGCACACCTTCACGCTTGAACAGCTGAACGCTCAGGACTTCGCGGCTGACCAGGTTGCTATCGGGGGGGATAACCGCCTCTGCGAAAAAGCGCATTTTGGACCGATCCGATAGCATGGTCGCCATGCTGGTACGGTCCGGCAGCAAGCGATTACCGAACAAGATCAGATAACCCATGGTCCAGACCGCAATCACGAGGCCAATGGGGGTCACTTCGAAAATGCCAAAAGGCTCCATCCCGGACTGGCGGGCCACACCGTCGACGACAAGGTTCGTCGATGTGCCGATCAGCGTCAGCGTACCGCCAACTATCGAGCCATAGGACAGCGGAATCAGCAACTTAGAAGCCGAAACCTTTAACGTTCGCGCCATTTGCACAAAGACCGGCAGCATCACCACGACGACAGGTGTGTTATTCACAAAGGCAGAGGCAGAGACCACGAAGCCCATCACGCCGCCGATGGCCTGACGCGGGTTCCGTTTCGCCGCGCGTTCGGCCATTTGCGTGACGTAGTCCAGCGCCCCGGTGCGCACGAGCGCGCCCATGATGATAAACATCATCGCGATGGTCCAAGGGGCCGCGTTCGACAGCACCTTGACCGCTTCGTCATAGGGCAGAATGCCTGTGAACAGCAAAAACGCTGCACCGATCATCGCCACAACTTCGGTCGGGAAGGTTTCGCGCATGAACAGAGTGAACATCGCAGCAAGGACCGCAAGGGTCACAATGGCCTGATGCTGGTCCAGAAAGGCGAAGTGAATCATGATTGGCTTTCGATGAATTGATCCACCCATTGTCGCCTTTTGCCCCGCCCTGCGCAATGTCCATCAGCGCGGGGCGCGGCGTGTTGCGCAAGGTCAGATGACGCCTTTAGGACGGACCGCTGGGTCAGACAGCAGGGCCGGATTGCGACAGTGCACCGCCTTGTCGGACCATCATGCAGGTCTTGGCCTTGCCCGTGGCATCGTCGGTTTCGACATAAATGCCAGACAGCGTCGCCTCGCCTTCGGCAGGGGTAAAGCGGGCCTTGGGCATCCCGGTGATAAAGCGGCGCAGCGGCTCTGTCTTTTCCATGCCAATGACAGAGTTGTAGTCGCCGCACATGCCAGCGTCGGACTGAAACGCCGTCCCGCCCGGCAGCACCATCGCGTCGGCCGTGGGCACGTGCGTATGAGTGCCGACAACGATACTCGCGCGGCCATCGCAATAGTGGCCGACGGCCATCTTTTCGGACGTCGCCTCGCAGTGGATATCAACCAGCGTGGCCTGCACCTGCCCGCCCATCGGATACTGCTTCAGCACCGCATCCAACGCCGAGAACGGGTCATCAAAGGGACGTTTCATAAACACTTGGCCCAGCGCCTGCACGACCAGCACCTTGCGCCCGCGCGCGTCGGAAAACACCCGCGCACCCGCACCGGGGGATGCTTTGGAAAAGTTCAGCGGGCGAATGATACGCGGCTCTTTGTCGATAAAGGACAGCATGTCCTTTTGATCGAAGGCGTGATCGCCCAGCGTTACAACGTCCGCCCCCGCATCAAGGATTGCCTTGGCGTGATCGGGCGACAGGCCCGCGCCATTGGTCGCATTCTCGCCGTTGACCACGACGAAATCGAGTTTCCAATCCTTGCGCAGTCGCGGCAAGTGATCGGTAATGGCGCTACGGCCGGCGCGTCCCATGACGTCGCCCAAAAACATGATTTTCATGGCCCCCTGTTAGGGGCTGAGGGCAAAATCTTCTAGAAGATTTTTTATCTTCCGGTTTTTCGACGAAAAATCGGCCTTTTCAGACGGTCAGAACGCCCGCTTCTGTCACGATCATGTCCAGCGGTTGATCCGTCGGCTCTAGCGGCAGGTCGTCCGTTTGCTGCGCCGCAAAGGCGAATCCAATCGCCAGAACAGGCCCCTGCGCGCGCAGCGCCTGTAAGGTGCGATCATAAAAGCCGCCGCCATAGCCCAGCCGCCCGCCGCGCAGATCAAAGGCAACCAGCGGCACGATCAGGATCTGCGGCACCATCCAATCGCCCGCCTTTGGGACGGGCGCGCCAAAGGTGCCGGGCACCGTGGCACACTCAGGGGTCCACGTGCGAAATTGCAGCGGCTGGTCCCTGGCCATGATGACTGGCACGCCGACGACGCCATGCGCCGCCGCCTCTGCCATGGCAGGCAGCGGGTCGATTTCCGTGCGCATTGGCAGATAACCCGCAAGCGGCGCGCCGCGATAGCCGGCCAGTACCTCTGACAGATACCCCGCCTGCGCGCCGTCCTGCGCATGGGCAACTGCGCGGCGGGCCAGCGCCGCCTGCCGCGCGGCAGCCTTGTCCAGCATCACAGCAGCCATACGGCCGCCAGCCCGAGGAAGGCAAAGAAGCCGACAATATCCGTCACCGTCGTCACAAAAGCGCCAGAGGCCAGCGCCGGGTCAACGCCCATGCGTTCCAGCACAATCGGCACGCCGGTGCCCGCAAGACCCGCCACGACAAGGTTGATCACCATCGCGCAGCCGATCACCGCACCCAGCATGGGCGAGCCGAACCAGACGATGCCAACGATCCCCATCACCACCGCAAACAGGATGCCGTTGATCAGACCCACAAGCACCTCTCGGCGGATGACGCGCCAGACGTTCGCACCAGTCAAATCCCGCGTTGCTAGTGCGCGCACGGCGACGGTCAGCGATTGCGTGCCTGCGTTACCGCCCATCGACGCCACGATGGGCATCAGCACGGCCAGCGACACCAGCGATTGCAGGGTACCTTCGAACAGGGAAATCACCATAGACGCCAGGATCGCGGTGAACAGGTTCACCGCCAGCCAAGGCGCACGCTGCTTTGTCGTCTCGATCACGCGGTCGGACAGGCTGCCTTCGCCCACACCAGCCAGACGCAAAAGGTCTTCTTCGGCCTCTTCTTCTAGAAAGGCCATGGCGTCGTCGATGGTGATGACACCCACGATGCGGTCGTCGTCGTCCACCACAGGGGCGGTGATCATGTGATAGTGGTTGATGGCCTGCGCGACCTCTTCCACGTCTTGTTCAACGTGAAAGGTGCGAAAGGTATCTTCCATGATGTCTTGCAGCCGCGTGGCGCGCGGATGGCTTAGGACGCGGCCCAGCGTGACATAACCCGTGGCCTTGAGCCGGGGATCGACAAGGATGATGTGATAGAACTGATCGGGCAGCGACACGTCGGATCGCAGAAAGTCGATGGCGTCCCCAACGGTCCAGTGATCGGGCGCGCGCACCAGTTCCACCTGCATGTGGCGACCAGCGGATTCCTCGGGATAGGACAGCGATTGTTCCACCGCGACACGGTCGCCGGGTTCCAGCGCGTCCAGCACCGCCTCTTGCTGCTCTTCGTCCAGATATTCGACAAGGTCCACGACGTCGTCGCTGTCCAGATCGCGCACGGCGTCGGCCAGTTCGGTCGGGGAAAACGCCGAGATAATCTCTTCGCGGATCCGCTCGTCCAATTCGGACAGGATATCGCCGTCCATCCCACCCTTCCACAGGGTCAGCAATTCGCGGCGCTGGCGGCTGTCGATCAGCTCGATCAGGTGGGCGATGTCGGCGGGGTGCAGCGGTTCCAGCAGCGCGTCGATGTCTTCGACATTGCGCGCCTCGATCGCGTCCAGCACATCCGCGACGACGCGGTCGTTAATACCAAAGGCTTCTTCGTCGTCGTCCTCAAGGTCGGGGAGCGTGTCAGATTCGGTCATAGCGGTCCCCTTGATGGCTTGCCCCGCAACATAGACAAGCTGGGCCGCGCCACAACAGTGATACAGCCGATTGTAGCCCCCCACGCCGCGCTTTAGGATGGGGATATGACAAAACAACTTCTTTTAGGACAGACCCTAGGGTTTGACGGCGACGCCCTTGCGGATTGGCAAGGCGCGACGCGCCATGACAGCGCTGGCGGCGTTGTTATTGATGCGGGCTTGATCGTGGCGACGGGCAGCGGGGCTGCGTTGCGTGCTGCACACCCTGATGCCGCCGTGACCGATTACGGCGATGCGCTGATCAGCGCGGGCTTTGTCGATGCGCATATGCATTACCCCCAGACGCCGATCATCGCCAGCTGGGGCAAGCAGCTGATCGACTGGCTGAACACCTACACCTTTCCCCAAGAAATGCGTCTGGCGGATACGGATTACGCGCGGCAGGTGGCGGATACGACGCTTGATCTGGCGCTGGCCCATGGCACGACGACGCTGACCAGTTTTTGCACGATCCACCCCGGCAGCGTGGATGCCTGGTTTGAAGGGGCCGCCGCCCGCGGCATGGCCGTTGTCGGCGGCAAAACCTGCATGGACCGCAACGCGCCGGATGGGCTGCGCGACACGGTGCAAAGCGCCTATGACGACAGCAAAGCCTTGCTGGACCGCTGGCACGGCAAGGGCCGCGCGACCTATGCGATCACCCCGCGCTTTTCGCCGACCTCTACCCCTGATCAGCTGGCGGCGCTGGGTGCGCTTTGGGCTGAACGACCCGAAGTGCTGATGCAGACGCATCTGTCGGAACAACTGCCGGAGATCGCGTGGGTCCGCGACCTGTTCCCCCAATCGCGGGACTATCTGGACACCTACGAGGCATTTGGCCTGCTGGGTCCGAAGGGTCTGTACGGTCATGCGATCCATCTGGAACCGCGCGAAATCGACCGCTTGGCCGAGATTGATGCCGCCGTTGTGCACTGCCCGACGTCAAACACCTTTATCGGCTCTGGCCTGTTCGACATGGCGGGGCTTGCGGCACGCGGGCTGCGCATCGGCCTTGCGACGGACACCGGGGGCGGGTCGAACTTTTCAATGCTGCGCACCATGGCTGCGGCCTACGAGATTGGGCAGTTGCGCGGCACCCCGCTGCATCCGGCGCAGCTGATGTGGCTGGCGACGGAAGGGTCGGCACGCAGCCTGCACATGGGCGGGCAGATCGGTCATCTGGGCGTCGGGTCTGCTGCAGATATCACCGTGCTGGACTTGTCATCCACCCCCGCCATCGCCCAACGCGCAGCCCAGGCGACTGACATCTGGGAGGCGCTATTCCCCACCATCATGATGGGCGACGACCGCGCTGTGCGCGATGTCTGGGTCGGCGGCGTGCGCGCCCGCGTTTAGGCCGCGCAGGGCATCAGCAGCACGATCACCCAAACATCGGCCCCGCGCCCGGACAGATCCGCCGCGTGGCCAAAGCCATAGTTGGCATAGCGCGTATCCATCAAGATTTTGGCCTGCTTCGGGCTGGACAGCCATGCGCTCAGCGCTGCGCCCTCGGTCGGGTAGCCTTGAGAGATCACTTCGCCTGACGTGCAGCCGGACACGCCCGCCGCCTTGATCCGTGCGCCCGCCCGCGCGCCGGTATCCAACCCCATCATCAGCTTGTCGCCCTGCGCCAGATCGGCTGCATATTGCGCAGCAACCCGGTCAAGGCCGCTGTTGGACACCAACGGCGCACGGCCCGTATCAGCGCGTGCCTTGTTCAGGGCCGCATCAACGGCGGTGGATTTGGGCGGGGTTGCTGCCAGCGCAAGCACCGGCTGATTGGTGACTGGCTGGCCAGAGGCGCTGAGCGGGACAACCATCGGGATCGGAATGGGCACACAGGCGGACAAAGCCAGCGCAGCAATCGCGGAAAAGGCGGACAGACGGATCGACATGGCAAAGCACCAGCGGCTAGGGAAAGGTCACCCGCATAGGGGCAGACCCCGCCCGCCACTGTCAATCCATCAAGGCGCGGGCCAGCTGGTTCTGGCGCAGGGTCAAGGCGGCGGTATCCACCGTCAACATCCGGCCATCGCCCACAACCTGCCGCCCTTCGACGAACAAATCGCGCACGCGTGTCGGGCCGGCCAGCACCAGCGCAGCGGCGTCCCAGCTGCCTGCGCTTTCAATGCCAGACACATCCCAGATCGCCAGATCAGCACGTTTCCCGGTGGCGATCTGGCCCAGATCATCGCGTCCCAGCACAGCAGCCCCGCCGCGCGTGGCAAGGCGCAATGCTTCGCGCGCGCTCATCTTATCGGCGCCGTTTTGCACGCGTTGCAGCAACATCGCCTGACGCGCCTCGCCGATGAGGTTACCGCTGTCGTTGCTGGCTGATCCATCAACGCCAAGGCCCACATTCACCCCCGCATCCCGCATGGCCCGCACGGGCGCGATGCCGGACCCAAGCCGGCAGTTCGAACAAGGGCAGTGCGCTACGCCGGTGCCCGATCTGGCAAAAAGGTCGATTTCGCCTGCGTCCAGCTTAACGCAATGCGCGTGCCAGACATCAGGGCCGGTCCAACCAAGGTCCTCGGCATATTGGCCGGGGCGGCAGCCGAAGCGTTCCAGCGAATAGGCGACATCCTCGTCATTTTCCGCCAAATGCGTGTGCAGCATCACGCCTTTATCGCGCGCCAGCAGGGCGGCATCGCGCATCAGGTCGGTGCTGACCGAAAACGGCGAACAGGGTGCCACGCCGACGCGCACCATCGCGCCGGGGCGCGGGTCGTGGAAGGCGTCGATGACGCGGATACAGTCGTTCAGGATCGCGTCTTCGCGTTCGACCAAAGCGTCAGGCGGCAGGCCGCCGGCGCTTTCCCCGATGCTCATTGCGCCGCGTGTGGGGTGAAAGCGCAGGCCGACCTGTGCTGCCGCCGCGATCGTGTCGTCCAGCCGCGCGCCATTGGGATAAAGGTACAGGTGGTCCGACGACAGGGTGCAGCCTGACAGCGCAAGTTCAACCAAGCCCGCTTGGGCCGATATGAACATTTCCTCTGGTCCGAACTTAGCCCAGATCGGATAGAGGGTACGCAGCCAGCCGAACAGCAAGGCGTCTTGCCCGCCGGGCACAGCGCGGGTCAGGGTTTGATACAGGTGGTGGTGGGTGTTGATCAGGCCGGGGGTGATGACGCATCCTGCGGCGCTGTGCACCGTGCCCGTCGTCGTCAGCCCCTGCCCCACCGCAGCAATCACGCCGTCCCGGATCAGGACGTCAGCGGCGGCAAGCTCTGTCCCGGCATCGTCCATCGTGACGACAACCTTGGCCCCGCGCAGAAGGGTTTCAGCCATCCATCGCGTCCTGCAGGATTTGCAGCGCAACGGTGTGGATATCGCGGTTCGCGGCGGCGATGATCTGGCCGCCGTGGTGCGCCGCGCCGCCTTGCCAATTCGACACAATACCGCCTGCCGCCTGAATAACGCAGATCGGGGCATGCACGTCATAGGGCTTTAGCCCCGCCTCGATCACCAGATCGACCTGACCGGCCGCCAGCAGCGCATAGCCGTAGCAATCCATGCCATAGCGCGTCAGCTTCATCTGGCTGGCAACCGCGTGAAAGGCGCGGCCTTCGGCGGTGGTGCCGACCTCTGGAAAGGTGGTCAGAATGATCGCATCCTTAAGCGGACGGCTGGGGCGCGTCGCCAACTTATGCGTGCCATGCGGGCCGCGCACTTCGGACTGGCCAAAGCCGCCGACAAAGCGTTCTTGAATAAAAGGCTGGTCAATCAGGCCAAACAGCGGCCCCGTCGCGTCAGCCACCGACACAAGCACGCCCCAGGTCGGCGTGCCGCACAGATAACCGCGGGTGCCGTCGATGGGGTCCAGCACCCAGGTCAGCCCGCTGGTGCCGCCTTGCACGCCAAGCTCTTCGCCTAGAATACCGTCGTTTGGGCGTTCGCGCGCGATCACGGCGCGCATTGCGACCTCTGCCGCGCGGTCGGCTGCGGTGACAGGGTCAAAGCCGCCATCTGCCTTGTTGTCGGCCAGCAAATCTGCCGATCGAAACAAGCGCATCGTTTCAGGCCGGGCCGCGTCAGCGATCAAATGGGCCACACGGATCAGGTCGGCTTTGAGTGCGTCATCCAAGGTAAGGCATTCCCGTAACTAAGAAATCTAGAATGACGCAGGCCAACCGGGCGTCAACCCGGTTAGCCTATCTGACGCATGCGCCTTTGAAAACGCCCAACCGGGCTGACGTTAGCGGTTACGCTGCAGCTTCGCTAAGGACGCGGGCCAGATCGAACAGACGGCGGCGCTGATTTTCAGGAATCGCATAGTAGGACCGCAGCAGATCCAGCGCTTCTTTGTCGGTCATGATGTCGCCCGGCAAATCGCCCGCTTTGGGCGTCGTCTGCGTATCGCTGTCCAAACCGTCAAAGAAAAACGACACCGGCACACCCAAGACATGCGCGATATCCCACAACCGAGAGGCACTGACACGGTTCATGCCCGTCTCGTACTTTTGGATCTGCTGAAACTTGATGCCGACGGCTTCGGCCAGTTGTTGCTGCGTTGTGCCATTCATCCACCGGCGGTGGCGAATACGTTTACCAACGTGGACGTCTACTTCATGCTTCATCGTAATTGATCCTGTTCAAAGGGACATATGCCCGACTTTTAATCTTGTAAAACGGCCTTAAAATCTCTTTCGCCGTTGCTGTTTGCCTGCCTAAATGATCGCACGGCGAACACGCAACGGTTGCACGCGGCATGCTTACCTTAAGGACAGGCACAGGGGTTCGAACCCACCCAAAAGGCTATAAGTTACCTTGCGTAAGACTACCCCAATGCGCCCTTGACTTTTGCGCGTTTCGGTTGCGCCATTGCCGCCCCGCACTCATTAATAGGTCCCGCCCCATGCGCGCATTCCAAGTTACGGGCTTTGACGCCCCGCCCAGCATCACTGACGTGCCGCAGCCCGTGCCCGCGCAAGGAGAGGTCTTGCTGCGCATCAAAGCCTGCGGGGTGAACTTTGCCGATATGCTGATGGCCAAAGGCAAGTATCAGGACACGCCCGCCCCGCCCTTTACCCTGGGCATGGAAGTCTGCGGCATTGTCGAAGGCCACGGCCCCGGCACAACGCAGCCTGCGATAGGCACGCGGGTGTCCGTGTTTGGCGGCCAAGGCGGGATGGCTGAATATGGCGTGTTTCCTGCTGATCTGTGCCGCCCCGTGCCAGACGCGATGCCCGACGACATCGCTGCCGGGTTTCAAGTCGCCTATGGCACATCGCACTTGGCGCTGACCCGCCGCGCGCGATTGCAGGCTGGGCAGACCCTGCTTGTCCTTGGCGCTGCGGGCGGCGTGGGGCTGACGGCGGTTGAAATCGGCAAAGCGCTGGGGGCCACCGTCATCGCCGTTGCGCGCGGCGCGGATAAGCTGGCCGTCGCGCAGGCCGCCGGGGCGGATCACCTGATCGATTCCGATGCTGGCGATTTGAAAGCCGCGCTCAAGGCGCTGGCCAAACAGATTGGCGGCATCGACGTCGTCTATGACCCCGTCGGCGGCGATGCGTTCAAGGCGGCGCTATCATCCTGCAACCCAGAGGCCCGCGTGATCGTCATCGGCTTTGCCAGCGGCGACATCCCGCAGATTCCTGCCAATATCCTGCTGGTCAAGAATATCGATGTCATCGGGTTCTACTGGGGCAACTACCTAAAGTTTGCGCCAGACGCCCTGACGGACAGTCTGGCAGAGCTGATGGAGATGTTCGCCCAAGGCCGGCTGAAGCCCCACATCAGCGACACCCTGCCCCTAAATCGCGCGGCAGAGGGGCTAGAGCTGATCGCAAGCCGCAAATCCACAGGCAAGGTCGTGATCACGCCCTAGGCGCAGCCCCATATCGGGGCCTTTAAAACAGGCTGATACAAAGCCATTTGAACCGCATCACAACGTGGCTGTCCGAACTGTGTGGCAACACACTGTGTCAACCTGCCGCGACGGGGTATGAGGTCTTGAAACGTGGGCCTGCTGTGCCAATATGTTACCCGAGCGCAGTACAAAATGCGCACGACATTAAACAGGAGGTCTTGATGGCTGAATATCAAACGATCAGGACCGCGGGCACCGTCCGCGGCGCCGCAATCGACGAGGGGCTTCGTGCCCACATGAACAAAGTCTACGGCATCATGTCCGTCGGCATGCTGATCACCGCTGCCGCTGCTTGGGCCATTTCCGGTCTGGCGCTGTCGTCCGTACCAACGGGCGCGCAGATTGGCGCGAATACCTATCTGACCGATCTGGGCGTGCTGCTGTACACCAGCCCGCTGAAGTGGGTGATCATGTTCGCACCGCTGGCCATGGTTTTCGCCATGGGCGCGATGATTAACAAGCTGTCGGTTGCTGGCGCGCAGACGTTCTTTTACGCCTTTGCGGCGTTGATGGGTCTGTCGCTGTCGTGGATCTTTGCGGTCTACACCGGCTTCTCGATCATTCAGGTGTTCCTGTTCACCGCAGTGGGCTTTGCCGGTCTGTCGCTGTATGGCTACACGACCAAGAAAGACATCAGCGGTTGGGGCAGCTTCCTGATCATGGGCGTTATCGGCCTGATCGTGGCGTCGATCGTGAACATCTTCCTTGGTTCCGGCATCGTGCAGCTTGCGATCTCTGCACTTGGTGTGCTGATCTTTGCAGGTCTGACCGCTTATGACACCCAGAAGATCAAGACTGACTACATCGCGCACGCCCAGCAGGGCGACGCAGAGTGGCTGGGCAAGTCCGCCATCATGGGCGCGCTGAACCTCTACCTCGATTTCATCAACATGTTCATGTTCATGTTGCAGCTGTTCGGCAACCGCGAGTAATCGCACCAGCCTAACACGATCAGGGGCCGGTCCGCAGGGACCGGCCCTTTTTCGTTGCAGCCTCGCCGCGTTCGGCGTTCAGTGCCGCGAACACCAAACTGCGGGACACATACCATGATCGACACGGCCATCGCCCGCAAAGCCGACCTGATCGGCAGCGCCTTTATGGTGCTTGCCATGGCCCTCTTCGCGGTCGAGGACGCCTTTATCAAAACCGCTGCCCTGACCCTGCCGATTGGGCAGGTGTTGATCCTGTTCGGATTGGGCGGGGCTTGCGTCTTTGCCGCGCTGCTGCGCTTGAACGGCATGGCACTGTTCGTGCCAGACGTCCTGTCCCGCCCCATGCGAATCCGCGCGGTGTTCGAGGTGACAGGCCGTCTGTTCTATGTCCTTGCCATCGCAATGATTCCCCTGTCGGCCGCCACGGTCATTTTGCAAGCGACGCCGCTGGTGGTCGTGGCGGGGGCTGCGATTGTCTTTGGCGAAACCGTCGGCTGGCGGCGCTGGACGGCGATTATTGTCGGGCTGATCGGGGTGATCATCATCATCCAGCCGGGGACTGACAGCTTTTCCGCGCTATCGTTGCTGGCGATCATCGGCATGTTCGGCTTTGCGGGCCGCGATCTGGCCAGCCGCGCGGCACCCGCCAGCATCGGCACCCTGCGGCTTGGGCTATATGGGTTCTGCGCCGTCATCGTCGCAGGGGCCCTGTATACGCTGTGGGAGGGGGCAGGCGTGATCCGCCCTACCCCGCTTGCCGCCTTATCCCTTTTGGGCGCTGTGGGGGCTGGTGTGGCCGCTTATGCCAGCCTGATGAAGGCGATGCGCACCGGTGACGTGTCCGCCGTGACGCCGTTCCGATATACCCGCCTGCTGTTTGGTATTGGGATGGGCGTTGTGCTGTTCGGCGAACGTCTGACAACAGCCACTTGGGCCGGGTCCGCGCTGATCGTGCTGTCAGGGTTGTTCATCATGTGGCGCGGCAAAAAGGCTGCCGCGCAAACCTGAGCCCCAAAACGCAAAAGGCCCCGCAAATGCGAGGCCCAGCGTAGCAATGAATGGCAGATCTTACTTGATCTTGCCTTCCTTGTACTCGACGTGCTTGCGCACAACGGGGTCGTACTTTTTGCAGACCATTTTCTCGGTCATGGTACGGGCGTTCTTCTTGGTGACATAGAAGTGCCCGGTGCCCGCGCTGGAGTTCAGGCGGATCTTGATGGTGGTTGGCTTCGCCATGTGTCTTCTCCTGTTCGCGGCGCGGAATGCGTGCTGCGCATCAAATCTCTTGAGGATTGCCTTCTAACTGGCGCTGGCCCCGAGTCAACCACAAAAGGGGCTTTTTGGGGCAGGTAACGCGCACAGGCGCCGATTGGCGCAGGCGGCAGGTGTGCGGATGGCCTATAAGCCGGATTTTGTCCCCCGCCTTGCGGCAGTTGGACGATCATTCATCTAAGATCGCCGTTACCGACGACCCTCTAGCTGCCAACCCGGGCCTTTTGGGTCAGGCGTCCCTACCGGGATATCCATTGCTGGATCACACCGGCGCAAGGCCCCTATTTGGCATTGCTCCCGGTGGGGCTTGCCGTGCCGCTTCTGTTGCCAGTCGCGCGGTGGGCTCTTACCCCACCGTTTCACCGTGACCTTGGTTTCTGCAATGCCGCACGCGTGGTGCGACCAAGGCCGTCTCTTCTCTGTGGCGCTTTCCCTGGGGTTGCCCCCGCCGGGTGTTACCCGGCACCGTTGCCGTCATGGAGTCCGGACTTTCCTCGGACATTGCTGCCCGCGACCGTCCAGCCATCCGCACGACAAATCGCCTAAGCGGTGACGGTGCCATCGTCAACGGGAAAGCGATGGGCCAGATCAGCGATCAGCGCCATGTCAGCGGCGCACAGCGGCCCCGTGGCACGGGGGCGAAAGCGCAGGCGAAAGGCGGACAGCAGCACGTCATCTGGCGCATCAGCGGTATAGCCAAAGCGCTGCATCAGGGGGCGGAAGTCTGTTGTACCCGGAATTTCACCGTGCGGCGCAGGCCAGATCGACAGGCCCAGCCTGACCAGCCGCTGCCAGTCGAACCGCGCGCCGGGGTCAATCTTGCGCCCCGGTGCCATGTCGGAATGGCCGATGATCCGCGCGGGACGGATCGCCCAGCGATCCGTGATGCCCGCCAGCAAATCGCACAGCGCATCCATCTGCGCTGCGGCAAAGGGGCAGTTGCCGGGGTTTGCCAGCTCGATCCCGATGGAGCTGCTGTTCACATCCGTCACCGCGCCCCAGCGCCCTGCCCCGGCATGCCAAGCGCGCATGTCCTCGGGCACAAGGCAGTGCACCGCACCATCCTGTGCGATCAGGTAATGCGCCGAAACTTCGGTGTCAGGATTACACAGCGTATTACAGGCCGCAGCGGCACTGGTCATCGCTGTATAGTGGATCACCACCATATCAGGCAGTTGCCCGCCCCGCCGCGGCCCGTGATTAGGCGATGTACGATCGGTAAGGATCAGTTTCCGCCCTCTGCCAGCAGAAACGGTGCCGGATCCCAGCCGCAGGCAAAGCCGTCGCCATCAGGATCAAGGCCGCGCGGGTCTTTGTCCGGGCCGCCCCGCGCCAAGAAATCGCGCTGCGCTGCATCGGGCGAATTATAGGTCGCGCAGTTGCGCTGGAACTTGCCCTGCCCCGCAAAGATAGAGCGGGAATACCATTCCTGCCCTTTGCGATTCGGTGCCTTCAGCGCGTATTCGACGATGTTCGGACCCGTATCGCTTGGCCGCTGCGGCAAGGCGCTTGGCATCACGACTTGGCGTTGCGCGATCTGCTGCGCACGGCGCTCTGCGTCGCTTTCGATGGTTTCGCGGCTAGAGACGGCAGTAAAGGACTGCTCGTCCGACAGGCCGGGATTGCTGGCCAGCGCCGGCTGCGGGTTCTGTGGCGACGCCTCTAGCGGGACTTGCTGCGCTTGTGCCTGCGCTAGCCCCACCGGTGCACCGCTGCCAATGCCCAATGCGGCAAGCTCTGACGGGTTCACCGCCGCGGACGGATCGGCAAGACCGCCGGACAGCGGCGTCGCCGCGACCTGCGCGGGGGCGTTAAAGGTCGAGGTCTGGCTTGCAGATTGCGCCTGCGCCACAGCCCGCCCGCTATCGGGCACCTGCGGGGCACAGGCAGCAAGCGTCGCAGCGACACCCAAGAATGCAAAGGAACGGATCACGGCAAAGGCCTTTTCAAATCAAAGATCGCACTGATGTTACCACCAGTGGTTCGGTTTCGCGACAAAACCTGCCGCACGTTCCAGTGAATAAGCAACATTCAGCAGATCGCCCTCTTCCCAAGGGCGGCCGATCAGTTGCAGACCCAGCGGCAAACCGCTGGCATCGGTGCCGGTCGGCACGGCGATACCGGGCAGACCTGCAAGGTTGACGGTCACGGTAAAGACGTCGTTCAGATACATCTTGATCGGGTCCGCATCCGCCATTTCGCCAAGGCCAAAAGCGGCCGAAGGCGTGGCTGGCGTCAGGATGGCATCAACGCCAGCGGCGAAGACTTCATCGAAATCACGCTTGATCAACGCGCGCACCTTGCGGGCGCGGTTGTAATAGGCGTCGTAAAAGCCCGCAGACAGCACATAAGTGCCGACCATGACGCGGCGCTGCACCTCTGCGCCAAAGCCTTCGGCGCGGGTCTTTTCATACATCTCGGTGATGCCGTCGCCTTTATCCAGCTTGGCGCGGTGGCCAAAGCGGACGCCGTCATAGCGGGCCAGGTTCGACGATGCCTCTGCCGGGGCGATGACATAGTAAGCAGGCAGCGCGTATTTGGTATGCGGCAGGCTGATATCGCGGATGTCGGCGCCAGCGTCGCGCAACATGGCGGTGCCGTCCTCCCAAAGCTTCGCGATCTCGGCGGGCATGCCGTCCATGCGATATTCTTTTGGGATACCGATGACTTTGCCGCGAATGTCGCCGGTCAGGGCGGCTTCGAAATCAGGGACAGGGATATTGGCGCTGGTGCTGTCTTTGGGATCGAACCCGGACATCGCGCGCAGCATGATCGCCGAATCGCGCACAGTCTTGGTCATCGGACCCGCTTGATCCAGCGAGGACGCAAAGGCCACAACGCCCCAACGGCTGACGCGGCCATAGGTCGGCTTGATGCCCGTGATGCCCGTAAAGGCGGCAGGCTGGCGGATAGAGCCGCCGGTGTCGGTGCCGGTCGCGCCTAGGCACAGATCAGCCGCAACAGCAGCGGCAGAACCGCCCGAAGAGCCGCCCGGTGTCAGTTTGCGATCGTCGACCTTCCACGGGTTTACAGCGTCGCCGTAAACCGAGGTTTCGTTCGACGAGCCCATGGCGAATTCGTCCATGTTCAGCTTGCCCAGCATGACCGCGCCTGCGTCGAACAGCTGGCTGGTCACGGTGGATTCGTATTCGGGTTTGAAGCCCGCAAGAATGCCGCTGGCGGCTTGGCTTGGCACGCCTTTGGTGCAGAACAGGTCTTTGATACCCAGCGGGATACCGCACAAATCAGGCGTATTACCTGCCTTTAGGCGGGCATCTGCGGCCTCGGCTTGGCTTTTTGCAACTTCGGGCGTTTTGTGCACGAAAGCGTTCAGCGCATCAGCGGCGTCGATAGCGGTCAGGCAGGCCTGCGTCAGCTCAGCGCTGGTGACGTCACCTTTGCGCAGGGCGTCGCGGGCGTCTGCGATGGTCAGTTTGGTCAGATCGGTCATTATTCCACCACCTTCGGCACGGCAAAGAACCCTTCACGGGCATCGGGGGCATTGGCGAGCACGGCGGCCTGCTGATTGCCGTCGGTGACGACGTCTTCGCGGCGGAAAAGGCGCTGCGGCGTGACGCTGGTCATCGGCTCGATGCCGTCAACATCGACTTCGTTCAACTGTTCGATAAAGCCCAGAATCGCGCTGAATTCTTGTGCCAGCGCTGGCAGGGCGGCGTCCTCGACCTTGATCCGGGCGAGTTTCGCCACGCGGCGGGCGGTGTCTGTATCAATGGCCATGCGGACTCCGAAACATCGTTGCAGGGTGTGTTGGCCCCGCATTTACCCCGCCCCCGCGTCCGCCACAACCATTTGCCGCCACGCGGTGTCACATGACAACTTGTCGCATGAACAATGCCGCCCTAGGTTTACCCGCAGGACGCGCCCCAGCATGGGCCGCGCAATGATCTGAGGATACGACCATGGGACTTTGGAACTTCGTAAAGAACGCTGGCAAGAAGCTGACCGGCCACGGCGACGAGGGCCCCTCGGCTGAGGCGCTGAACAAAGAAGTCACCGATCTGGGCCTCGACGCCAAGGACGTGGACATTAAAGTTGACGGCGACAAAGTCACCGTGACGTCCAAGGGCAAAGCCCTGACGCAAGAAGCAAAAGAAAAGCTGATCCTAGCCGTCGGCAACGTGGACGGCGTGGCTGCGGTTGAAGACGCAGTCGAAGCCGAAGACGCAGCAGAGCCCGTCTTTTACACTGTGAAAAAGGGCGACACCCTGTCCGCCATCGCGCAGGAAACCATGGGTAAAGCCAGCGCTTATCATGCGATTTTCGAGGCCAACAAGCCGATGCTGTCGCACCCCGACAAGATCTATCCGGGCCAGATGCTGCGGATTCCGCAGGACGCCTAAGCCTTTCGCGCTACAACCCTGAACACGGGGGGCAGACCATCCCGGTCTGCCCCCTTTTTCAATTCTGGAGCATGCCCTTATGAATATCATCTGGCTTGGCCATGCCAGCTTTCGCATCGAGATCGAAAACGCTGTGCTGCTGATCGACCCTTGGTTAGACGGCAACCCATCCTTTCCCGCGGACAAACGAGCCGATGCCATCGCTGGCGCGACCCATGTTCTGCTGACGCATGGTCACGGCGATCATACGGCAAATGCCGCCGCGATCTTGAAAGAAACCGGCGCTGTTCTGGTGGGCATCCCTGAAATCTGCGCGCTGCTGGGCGGCGAAGATGCAATTGGCTTTAACAAAGGTGGCACGGTCGATCTGAACGGGGCCAAGGTCACAATGGTGAACGCGGTGCATTCGTCCTCGATCGAAACAGGCGACGGCCCTCGATATGCTGGGCACGAGGCTGGTTTCATGATCGCCGGTGAAGGGCACACGATCTATGTCAGCGGCGATACGGACATCATGGCCGACATGGACTGGATGGGCGACTTGCACAAACCAGATATCGGCATCCTATGTGCTGGTGGTCATTACACTATGGACATGGCCCGCGCGGCCTATGCGGCGAAACGGTATTTCAATTTTACAACCGTGATCCCCTGCCACTATAAAACCTTCCCTGCGCTGGCCCAAGATGCACAAGTGCTGATCGACGGACTGCCGGGTGTGGACGTTAAAACGCCAGAGGTGATGGAACTCATCAGCATCTAGCTCCGAATTTTCCCCGAAAAATCGTCAGCGGCGCTGCGCAAAGAAATCTTTGAGCAACGCCTCTGACGCCGTCGCGTTGATACCGTCATAGACTTGCGGCGCGTGGTGGCACTGCGGCTGGGCAAAAATGCGCGGCCCCTGCGCCACGCCGCCGGATTTCGGATCTGCGGCCCCGTAATACAGCCGTGCGATACGGGCGTTGGAAATGGCGGCGGCGCACATTGGGCAAGGCTCTAGCGTCACATACAGATCATAGCCCGTCAGCCGTTCCTGCCCCAGGGCCGCGCAAGCCGCGCGGATCGCCAGCACTTCGGCATGGGCGGTGGGATCAAACAGTTCCCTTGTCCGGTTGCCAGCCTGCGCCAGCACACCGTCCGGTCCGGCGATCACGGCCCCGACCGGCACCTCGCCGCGGGCGGCGGCGGCCTGCGCTTCATCAAGTGCGATCTGCATGTAGCTGCGAAATGTCATGCCATCGTCATGCCCGCCCCTGCCCCGCTCTGGCAAGCCCCCGCGAAAGGCGCTATGCGTCAGGGATGAGCAATACCCCCCCTGAGGGCGACCGAATCGCCAAAGTTTTGTCCCGCGCCGGCATCGCCTCGCGCAGGGATGCGGAACGTATGATTAGCGAAGGCCGCGTGTCGGTGAATGGCAAGACCATCACCAGCCCCGCGCTGAACATCACGGACCGCGACCGCATCGTTGTGGATGGCAAGCCTGTTGGCCAGCCAGAGGTCGCGCGCCTGTGGCTGTATCACAAGCCGGCTGGCCTTGTGACGTCCGCCAAGGATGAAAAGGACCGCGCGACGGTCTTTGACAACCTGCCAGAAGACATGCCCCGCGTGATGTCGGTCGGACGGCTAGACATCAATTCCGAAGGTTTGCTGCTGTTGACCAACGACGGCGGCATCAAGCGGCGGCTGGAACTGCCCAGCACCGGCTGGCTGCGCCGTTACCGCGTGCGGATCAACGGATCGGTATCAGAGGCGCGCTTGGACGAGCTGCGCAAAGGTATCACCGTGGACGGCATTGATTATCAGCCGATGCTTGTGACCTTTGACCGCCAGCAAGGCGCGAACGCTTGGCTGACGATCAGCATCCGCGAAGGCAAAAACCGTGAAATTCGCCGCGCGATGGAAGCGGTGAATACAACCGTGAACCGTCTGATCCGCGTCAGCTATGGCCCATTCCAACTGGGCAAGCTGGAAGCTGGCGCTGTGGAAGAGGTCAAAGGCCGCGTGCTGCGCGAGCAACTGGGGCTAGAGTCGCCGGAGCCGCAAAAACCGCGCGCCCGCAAGCCCTTGACCCGCGTGATGAAACCCGGCGCTGGCGCGACGCGCGGTGAAGGCGGTCAGGGCGGTCCTGCAAAGGGCAGCGCGGCGCGCAGCGGGCCTGCGAAATCCGGTGACGTGAAATCCGGGCCATCAAAGGCTGGATTTTCAAAGGCTGGCCCTTCAAAGGCTGGGCCTTCTAAATCGGGACCACCAAAGGCTGGGCCTTCAAAGGCTGGGCCTTCTAAATCAGGGCCAAGCAAATCGGCCCCGCCTAAGCGTGGAACACGCCGGGACTGACCTTTGTGGCGAAAATACCTCGCAAATTGGGGTGAGCCTGATTACCTATCGGCTGTAACTGACTGCGCGAGTGTTCCGCCATGGCCCGATTGATACTGTTCCTGACGCTGCTCTGCGGCCTTGCCATCGTCGCGATGGCAGGGATTGCAGCGCTGCGGACGGCATCCACGCAAGAGGACGCCAGCACACCGCAGGGCCTGCCCGGCCCGGTACGCATGATCGCTTTTATCTTTTTATTCGCACTGACCACCGGGGTCAGCACCGGATTGCTGGGGGCTGACTGATGGCGAAATCTTACGGCGGTAAATTTAGCCCCGGCGCTACGCCTGCTGGTCATGTGCAGCAGCGACCTGTGGTTGATCCGGTTGGCGCGCGGGCGAACCTGATGCTGGTGCCGCCGGCAATCTTGCTTTTTGCGTCGCTTGGCAGCGATCCGGCCGGGCTGGCGACAGGGATTGCGGGGGCTGCGGCCTTGGGCCTTGGCGCTTGGCTGCTGCGCGGCGGCTTACGGGCCACGGCGGCATGGCAAGCGCGCAGCGTCGCGCGGCGCCCTGCCCTGCCGCGCAAGATCCTTGCCGCGCTGCTGACAGGTCTTGGCGTCGCGCTTGCCACGGCGACGGGCAGCGACGGGCTGCTTGGCAGTGCCATCTACGGCATCGTCGCCACCGCCGCGCATCTGGCGGCCTTTGGCATTGATCCGTTGCAAAACAAACGCTTGGCTGGCGTCGACAGCTTTCAACAAGACCGCGTCGCCCGCGTCGTCGAAGAGGCAGAAGCGCATTTGTCCGCCATGATGGCGCAGATCACGGCGCTGGGCGACCGTCCACTGCAGACCCGCGTCGCCGCTTTTCAGTCCACCGCCCTCACCATGATTCGCACAGTCGAAGAAGACCCGCGCGATCTGACCTCGGCCCGCAAGTTTCTGGGCGTCTATTTGCAGGGTGCCACGGATGCGACGACCAAGTTCGTCGATCTGACCCGGCGCAAACCCAGTCCCCAGGCCCGCGAGGCCTATGTCGCGCTGCTGGATGATCTGGACCGGAACTTTAATGCCCGCACCGCGCGTTTGTTAGATGACGACCGCAGTGATATGGATATCGAAATCAAGGTGCTGCGCGACCGTCTGGCGCGCGAAGGCATCGCAGACAGACAGGACTGATAGATGGCTGACACGACTCGCGACCGCGCACAGGCAACCCTTGCCGATGTGGAAAAAATGACGGCCGTCGTGCTGCCCGAACCGCCTGCGGAAATGGTCACGCTGGATACCGCCGACAAATCCACATCAGAGGCGATCACCCGACGCATGAACGAGATTGATCTGACGGACACGAACTCTATCGTGACCTTTGGCACTGCCGCGCAGGCCGGACTGCAGCAGATTTCCCAAGATATGCTATCGGGCGTGCGCAATAAGGACGTGGGCCCGGCGGGTGAAAGCCTGCGCAGCATCGTCAGCACGATCCGCGGCTTTTCCGTGGCCGAACTGGACCCGAACCGCAAGCAAAGCTGGTTCGACAAGCTGCTGGGCCGTGCGACGCCGCTTTCGAAATTCGTCGCCAAGTATGAGGACGTGCAGACCCAGATCGACAAGATCACCGACGATCTGCTGGGCCATGAAACCATGCTGATGAAGGATATCGAATCCCTCGACCGGCTGTATACCAAGACGCTGGCGTTTTATGACGAGCTTGGCCTGTATATCGTCGCTGGCGAAGCGCGTCTGGCCCGCATCGACGCCGAAGAAATCCCCGCAAAAGAGGCAGCCGTCGCTGCTGCCCCAGAAGCGGGCAGCGTCATGGAAGCGCAGCAACTGCGCGATCTCCGCTCTGCGCGGGACGATCTGGAACGCCGGGTTCATGATTTAAAACTGACCCGTCAGGTGACGATGCAATCGCTGCCGTCGATCCGGTTGGTGCAGGAAAACGACAAGAGCCTTGTGACCAAGATCAACTCGACCCTGCTGAACACGGTGCCTTTGTGGGAAACGCAACTGGCGCAGGCGGTGACGATCCAGCGGTCGGCCCAAGCGGCTGGCGCGGTGCGCGAGGCGAATGATCTGACCAATGACCTGCTGAAGGCCAACGCCAAGAACCTGCGCGATGCGAATACCGCGATCCGCACGGAAATCGAACGCGGCGTGTTTGATATCGAGGCGGTGAAGGCCGCGAATGCCGATCTGATCGCGACGATCGACGAAAGCCTGTCCATCGCCGACGAAGGCAAGCGCAAGCGCGCCGCGGCAGAGGCTGACCTGCAAAAGATGGAGCAGGATTTGAAAACCACGCTGGCCTCGGCCAAATCGCGCAACACTCCGGCAAAAGGCGCTTAAAACATGACAAAGCGGGCGGCATTGCGTGTTGGGATGATGGCAGCGGGGCTTGCTGCGCTGTCCGCCTGCACGACCCCGGCGGATGTCGCGGTCACGCCGGTGATCCCCCAGCAGGTCGCCCGACCCATTGTGCGCACGCCGCAGCCAGCGCCCGCACCGGAAACGGTGCCGCCCGTCAGTGCCGAAAGCGCGGCGCTTAAAGTATACTATCAACGCCTGCAGAACGATCTGATTACCCAAGGGTTGCTGCGCAGTGACGGCGGCGGCTCGGACACCCCGTTCACCGACACCATGCTGGCGCGAAACTTTGTCCGCATTGCCCTATTTGACGAATACGTCACGGACGGTGATTTCCTGCGCGCACAGGCCACGGAATCGCGCCTGCGGCGGTGGGATCAGCCGATCCGCATGTCAGTCGAATTCGGCCCCTCGGTCACGGCGGATCGACGCAGCAAGGACCGTGCCAGCGTTGCGGCCTATGCCGCGCGGCTGTCGCGGGTATCAGGCGTGCCGATCAGCATGACGGATAATAACGCCAACTATCACGTGCTGTTCTTGTCCGAAGATGACCGCGCCGGGTATGAGACGCGCCTGCGCGAACTGGTGCCCGGTATCGGCGGCAGTAGCCTGCGGGCGATCATGAACCTGCCCCGCGATCAGCTGTGCATCGTCATCGCCTTTTCCGAAGGCGGCTCTGCCAGTTATGCCAAGGCCGTCGCCGTGATCCGCGCCGAACACCCGACCCTGCTGACGACATCGTGCATCCACGAAGAACTGTCGCAGGGCCTTGGACTTGCTAACGACAGCCCGCAGGCGCGGCCTTCGATCTTTAACGACGACGAAGAATTCGGCCTGCTGACCCGCCATGACGAACTGCTGCTTAAAATGCTTTACGACAAGCGCTTTAAAACCGGCATGTCCGCCGCAGAGGCGGCACCGATTGCGCGGGTCATCGCAAAAGAATTGCTGGGCACGGACAAGGCCAGCTGATTAGACCGACTTACATAGGAGCCTGACATGGGTATTCTCGACTTCCTTTCTGGCCAGTTCATCGACGTTATTCAGTGGACCGACGACACCCGCGACACGATGGTCTGGCGGTTTGAACGTCACGGCCACGAGATTAAGTATGGTGCCAAACTGACGGTTCGCGAAGGTCAGGCTGCTGTTTTTGTTCACGAAGGTCAGCTGGCTGACGTGTTCACCCCCGGCATGTATATGCTGGAAACCAACAACATGCCGATTATGACGTCCCTGCAGCATTGGGATCACGGCTTTCAAAGCCCGTTCAAATCGGAAATCTATTTCATCAATACGACCCGCTTTACCGATCTGAAGTGGGGCACCAAGAATCCGATCATGCTGCGCGATCCCGAATTCGGCCCGATCCGCCTGCGCGCCTATGGCACCTATGCGATCAAGGTGAGCGATCCGGCCGTCTTTATGCGCGAAATCGTCGGCACGGATGGAGAGTTTACAGCGGATGAGATCAGCTATCAGATCCGCAATGTCATCGTGCAGGAATTCAGCCGCGCGCTGGCCGCGTCCGGCATTCCCGCACTGGATATGGCGGCGAATACCAAGGACATGGGCGATCTGGTCGCCAAGGCGATTGACGCCACCATGACCGCCTACGGCATCACGATCCCAGAGCTTTATATCGAAAACATCAGCCTGCCAGAGGCTGTGGAAAAGGCGCTGGACGCCCGCACCAGCCGCGGTATCGCGGGCAATCTGGACGAGCATATGAAGTGGAAAGCCGCAGAGGCGATGACCCAGCCGGGTAGCGCGGCAGGCCAAGCGATGGGCATGGGCATGGGCGCAGGTCTGGGCATGCAGATGGGCAACATGGTGCAATCCGGCCCTTGGGGTCAGATGCCGCAGCCAAGCGTCGCCGCTGCGGCCCCGCCGCCGCCGCCCCCTCCGGTGGAGCATGTTTGGCATATCGCCATTGCAGGCCAGACGACGGGTCCGTTTTCTAAGGCCGCAATGGGCCGCAAAGTGACCGAAGGCGCGCTTGGCCGCGATACGATGGTCTGGACCCAAGGTCAGGACGGTTGGAAGCCTGCCGTGGATACGGAACTTGCACAGCTTTTCACCGTCATGCCGCCGCCGCCGCCCGCAGGGTAAAAACTTGTAACGGCCCGCGACGGAACTGTGTTTACCTTGCGTTAGATGTCGGATGGCACAACGCAAGGGACCAGACTGATGGCCGACAAAACCCGCTATTCCAAACTTCAAATCGGCCTGCATTGGCTGATTGCGGTGCTGATCCTTGCAACCTGGTGGCTGGGCGATGGCATGGGCCGCGCCCTGCGGACCCGGATGCAGGAAAACCTAAGCGGGTTTGACGGCAATACATGGCATGTCTGGCTGGGCACGGCGGTGCTACTGCTGGTCGTGATCCGAATGATCGTGCGCTGGATGCAAGGTGCGCCAGCCCCCATTGCGGGCCAACCACCGCTGATGGAAAAAGCCGGGACTTGGGGCCACCGTCTGCTGTATCTGCTGATGTTTCTGGCCCCGGCGATGGGTGCCGTGACGTGGTATCTGAAAATCCGTGCCGTCGGCGATCCGCATGCGCTGGTGGCAAATGCGTTGATGATCGTGGCCTTGGGCCATGCGCTGATCGCGCTTTATCATCACTATTTCCTAAAAGACGCGACCCTGCGCCGCATGACACGCGGCACCGCAGATTAAGCCGCGCTGGCGCCCCGCCGCGCACCGCGCTATCCCTTGGGCAGTTCCGCAAACCTGCCCGAGGGTCCGATGACCGCCGAAGCCCCCCTAGTCGCCCCCCAAAACGACCACCGCTTTCCGTGTCACACCTGCGGGTCCGACCTGCGGTTTGATCCCGCCAGCGCGCAATTGGTTTGTGATCACTGCGGCAACACCGAAGCCATCGGCGGCGGCGCTGGCCCTTTTGGCGGCATGGTCGAACTGGATTTCCGCAAAGCCTTGGACAACGCACTGCCGGGGGCCGAGATGGAGGACACACGCGTCCAGTCCTGCCCCAACTGCGGTGCGCAGTTCGAGCTGGCAGGCGACACACATGCCGCCGAATGCCCCTTTTGCGCAACGCCCGTCGTCACCGACACTGGCCCGCACCGCCAGATTAAACCACGCGGCCTGCTGCCCTTTGCGCTGGACCAAGCCCGCGCCCGCGATGCGATGACCGACTGGCTGGGCAGCCTGTGGTTCGCCCCCGGCGGTCTGACCGAATACGCCCGCAAGGGCCGTGCGATGGACGGCATCTATGTGCCCTACTGGACCTTTGATGCGCAGACGGCCAGCAGTTACACCGGCCAGCGCGGCACCCATTATTACACCACCCGCACCGTGACGCGGGACGGTAAAACCCGCACCATCCGCGAACAGCACACCCGCTGGCGCAGCGCCGCTGGCCGCGTGCAGCGCTTTTTTGACGATGTGTTGGTGCTGGCCTCCACCAGTCTGCCCAAGCAATACACCGACGGGCTAGAGCCGTGGGATCTGTCGGAGCTTGAGCCTTACCAGCCGCAATACCTCGCTGGTTTTATGGCCGAAGGTTATCAGGTCGCACTGCAAGACGGCTTTACCCAAGCGCGCGGTTATATGGACCGGATGATCCTACGCGATGTGAAGTTCGACATCGGCGGGGACGAGCAGCGGGTGACAGGCGTGCAAACGCAGGTGTCAGCGGTGACCTTCAAACATATCCTGCTGCCGGTCTGGATGGCGGCCTATAAATACAACGGCCAGACCTACCGCTTTGTCGTCAATGGCCGCACCGGGCGCGTGCAAGGCGAACGGCCCTATTCCAAGTGGAAGATCGCGTTTGCGGTCCTCCTCGGGCTGGTGTTTGCGCTAACAGTCGGGTATTTCTACGCGATGAACCAATAGGGGGACCTGTCCGATGATCATCTGTTGCGGCGAAGCGCTAATCGACATGCTGCCACGCGAAACGCCTGCCGGCGAAGCCGCCTTTGCCCCCTATGCCGGCGGCGCGGTGTTCAATACGGCGATCGCTTTGGGCCGCTTGGGATCGCAGGTTCAGTTCTTCTCTGGCCTGTCCTCTGACCTATTCGGAGAGCAGTTGCGGACCGTGCTGGCGGACAGCAAGGTCGACAGCAGCCCATCCCATATCTCTGACCGGCCAACAACGCTGGCGTTTGTGCGGCTGCTGAACGGGCACGCGACCTATGCGTTTTACGACGAAAATACCGCTGGGCGGATGCTGACGGCCGCCGACCTGCCCGATATCACCGCCGATGCGCTGTTCTTTGGCGGCATCTCTTTGGTCGTCGAACCCTGCGGCGAGGCGTATAAAGCGCTGATGCTGCGCGAAGCACCGACCAAGCTGACCATGATCGACCCCAACATCCGCCCCGGCTTCATCAAGGACGAGGCCGCCTACCGCGCCCGCCTGAACGCGATGCTGGCCGTGGCCGATATTGTCAAAATCTCGGACGAGGATCTGACGTGGCTGACGGGCAACCACGACGGCGCATCCCTGCTGGGCGACAGCGCAACCCAGGTCGTGCTGATGACCAAAGGGGCCGAAGGCGCGACGATCATCACCCGCCGCGGCCAATTCGACGTGCCCGCCGTCAAGGCAACGGTTGTCGATACGGTCGGCGCTGGCGATACGTTTAACGCGGGCTTCTTAGCCGGGCTGGACCAAGCGGGTCTGCTGTCCAAAGCTGGCGTCGCAGGTGCAACGCACGATCAGCTGCGTGATGCCGCCGCCCTTGGCGCAAAATCTGCCGCTATTACCGTCGCCCGCGCCGGGGCAAATCCGCCTTGGGCGCACGAGCTATAAGATGCGCGCCCTAATCCAGCGGGTCACTCAGGCCAGTGTTGCCATCCACGGTGATACCGTCGGGGCCATTGGTCCCGGCCTGCTGATCCTGATCTGCGCGATGGCGGGTGATGCCCCGGACGCCCCGGCGAAAATGGCCGCCAAGATCGCAAAGCTGCGCATCTTTAAGGATGACGCTGGCAAGATGAACCTGTCCCTGCTGGACACGCATCGCACCGCGCTGATCGTGTCGCAGTTCACGCTGGCCGGCGACACAAGCCGCGGCAACCGCCCCGGCTTTTCCAGCGCTGCCCGCCCAGAAGAAGGCCGCGCAGCGTATGAGGCGTTCATCGCTGAGGTCCAAAAGCTGGGTATCACCACACAAACCGGGCAGTTTGGCGCGGATATGGCGGTGAACCTGACCAATGATGGGCCGATTACCTTGTGGATTGACATCTAGCAGGCATTGCCAGCGCACCCCGAAATTGGCAAGGTAAGCTGACCAATTTGCGAAGGTAGCGCCCATGCCCGTCATCACAACCATCGACGATCTGAAACAGATGCACCGCCGCCGGGCGCCAAAGATGTTCTTTGACTACTGCGAAAGCGGCAGCTGGACCGAACAAACCTTCCGCGAAAATACCTCTGACTTTGACAAACTGCGCCTGCGTCAGCGCATCGCTGTCGATATGTCCAACCGCACGCTGGCCAGCACGATGATTGGCCGCGACGTGGCCATGCCCGTCGCCCTTGCCCCTGTTGGCATGACCGGGATGCAATGCGCCGATGGCGAAATCAAAGCCGCCCGCGCCGCGCTGAAATTCGGCGTGCCCTATACCCTTTCGACCATGTCGATCTGTTCCATCGAAGACGTCGCCAAGGCCACCAAGGCCCCCTTTTGGTTCCAGCTTTACGTCATGCGCGATGAAGAATTCGTTGATAACATCATCAACCGCGCCAAACACGCAGGCTGCGATGCACTGGTGCTGACGCTAGATTTGCAACTTCTTGGCCAGCGGCACAAGGACCTGAAAAACGGCCTGTCTGCCCCGCCGAAACTGACGCCTAAAACGATCCTGAACCTTGCGACCAAGTGGTCTTGGGGGTTGGAGATGCTGCAAACCAAGAACCGCAGCTTTGGCAATATCGTCGGCCACGCAAAATCGGCGACCGATATGTCGTCCCTGTCGTCTTGGACCGCCGAACAGTTCGAGCCGAAGCTTGATTGGGGCATGATCGCGCGCCTCAAGGAAAAATGGGGCGGCAAGCTGATTCTTAAGGGTATCCTTGATGTCGAGGACGCGAAAAAGGCCGTCGCCGTCGGCTGCGACGCCATTGTCGTGTCCAACCACGGCGGCCGCCAGCTGGACGGCGCACTGTCCGCGATCCGCATGCTGCCCGCCATCGTTGCGGCCGTCGGCACCCAGACCGAAGTGCTGATGGACAGCGGTATCCGGTCCGGTCAGGACATCCTGAAGGCCCGCGCGCTGGGGGCCCACGGCGTCATGATCGGCCGCGCTTACATCTATGGCCTTGGCGCGATGGGCGAAGCGGGCGTGACGAAATCGCTCGAAATCTTGGCCCGCGAAATGGATCTGACCATGGCCCTGTGCGGCAAGCGCGACATCGCCGATGTCGACCGCGACGTCCTGCTTGTGCCAAAGGACTTTGAAGGCGACTGGGCCTAACGCCTCCCATCATCTTGCCAGATACACTCCCGCCGGAGGCACCGACCCCGCACCCGGCACCACCGCCAGCCACGGGGCGCACATTTTAATATACGCACCCTCTTTCAAAACAGACCAAGGAACGCTATAGGCGCGACTTCATCGGACCGCACACCCTTGGAGGGCGGTCCCACTACATTTGGAGAATACCAATGGCTGACAAGATCCCTGATCTGCACGCCGAGGTCCGCGCGGGGACAGGCAAGGGGGCCGCCCGCACAGCCCGTCGTAACGGAATGGTTCCTGGCGTTGTTTATGGTGGCGGTGTTGACCCCGTTGCCCTGCAACTGGACTTTAACAAGCTGCTGACGCGTCTGCGTAAGGGCCGCTTCATGTCCACGCTGTTCAACCTGAAGGTTGAAGGCCACGACGACGTCCGCGTCATCTGCCGCGGCGTTCAGCGCCACGTTGTGAAAGACCTGCCAACGCACATCGACTTTATGCGCCTTAAGCGTACAAGCCGCGTGAACATCTTCCTTCCTGTTGAGTTCATCAACGAAGAAGAGTGCAAGGCGCTGAAATCCGGTGGCGGCACGCTGACCGTAGTTCGCAACGAAGTCGAGATGAACGTCCTGGCCGGTGAAATCCCCGACCACCTGACGATCGACCTGGCTGGCCGTGCGATGGGCGATACCATCCACTTCAGCGACGTACAGCTTCCCGAAGGCGCAAAGCCGGTCATCTCTGACCGTGACTTCGTCATCGCCAACATTGCAGCACCTAAGACGATGACTGCCGATGATGAAGATGATGTCGCAGCTGACGAAGTTCCAGCGACCGAAGTCGACGGCGAATAAGACGACCGAACGGGGGCCCTGCGGGGCCCCTTTTCACATCAGGCCCCTTTTCCATGCGCCGCGCGCGGGTTAACGATGGGTCATGAAAATACTTGTTGGTCTTGGTAATCCCGGTTCGCAATATGCGGGCCACCGTCATAACATCGGGTTCATGGCGATGGACCGGATCGCGTCCGATCACGGCTTTGGCCCATGGCGCGCAAAATTCAACGGCGATGTGTCCGAAGGCCGGCTTGGCGCGGACAAGGTGCTGCTGCTGAAACCCACCACATTCATGAACGATTCGGGACGATCGGTTCAGGCTGCCTGCGCCTTTCATAAAGTCGCGCCTGCCGATGTGATCGTGTTCCATGATGAACTGGACCTTGCGCCTAGCAAGGTGCGGCTGAAAACAGGCGGCGGTCATGCGGGGCACAACGGGCTGCGGTCGATCCATGCGCATCTGGGGCCTGAATACGACCGCGTGCGCCTTGGCATTGGGCATCCTGGGCACAAGGACCGGGTCGCGGGCTATGTGCTGCACGACTTTGCCAAAGCGGATCAGGACTGGCTGGACGACGTGATGCGCGGCATATCTGACGGCATCGGGCAGTTGATCGACGGGCACGGCGACAAATTCCTGAATGCGATTGCCCTGCGCGCCGCGCCGCCCCGGTCTTCGACGACAAAGCCCGGCAAAGCCCCCGCCTCTGCCCCCGCGTCCAGCCCCGCCCCCGCCCCATCCGAAGCCGCACCACAAGAAGACACCCGCAGCGCACTGGAGCGTTTGAAAGACCGTTTCCGATGATGCCTCAGGCCATCGCCGCGTCGTTCATCGATCAGGCGGTGCATTGTGCAAACATGGAATCGCCCTTTATGGCGCGGCTGTGCACTTTGTTGACCCAGCGCGAATGGCCTGAAGGCCAGATCCGGGACCGGGTCTTTCACTGGCTGGGTGACACGGGCGCAAAAGGGCAAAGCGTGCCGCTGCGCCTGTGCGGTGCGCTGCATGCCCTTCGGTTGAACGGGGATGACGCCTTGATGCTGGCCTATCCGCCCCATAATGTCAGCGATGATGCGCTATGGCAGGCGGTTAGCGCGGCGCTGGTGGAACACGCGGCCTTTATCGACCGCTTTATCGACAATGCGCCGCAAACCAACGAGGTGCGCCGCGCTGCGGGCATCATCGCCGCACTGCACTGGCTGCACGCACGTCATCCGCTGCCCGTGCGACTGACAGAGCTTGGGGCCAGCGCAGGGCTGAACCTGATGTGCGACCGCTTTGCCCTATCGCTGCCAGATATGCGCTATGGACCGGATGATGCCGCGCTGACGTTGTCGCCGACATGGACCGCGCCTGTGCCGCCCTGCGCTGCGCCTGTTGTCGTGGACCGCCTTGGTGTCGATCTAAACCCGCTGGACCCGCAAAACCCCGATGACGCCCTGCGCTTGCAAGCCTACCTGTGGGCGGATCAACCGCATCGGCTGGACATGACCCGCGCTGCCATGGCAATTGCGGGCGCGCCTGTCATCAAAGGCGATGCCATCGACGAGCTGACGCCCCGCCTGCCCCATGTGCGCGGCCAATTGCACCTGATCTATCACACGATTGCATGGCAATATTTCCCCGCTGACCGCCAAGCCCTAGGCCGCGCCCGCATCGAGGCCGCCGGAGCATGCGCAACCGATGACACTCCGCTGGCATGGCTGGGGATGGAGGCGGACGGCACTGACGCCCCCGGTGCTGCACTGACCTTGCGCCTGTGGCCGGGGAATGTGACCGTACAGTTGGCGCGGATCGATTTTCACGGACGCTGGATTGACTGGATCGCCCCAGACTGACGCCGCCCGCCATAACGTTAGGATACCGCATGGAAAAAGACCCCTCTTTCAACGTTCTTGGCAGCACGTTGCAGACCTGCTCGACCGCGCCCATGACTGGGTTCTTTCGGAACGGGGCCTGCGACACCTGCGCTGCCGATCAAGGCAGCCACACGGTCTGCGCCGTAATGACGGCAGAGTTTCTGGCATTCTCAAAATACCTAGGCAACGATCTGACCACGCCGCGGCCAGAGTTCGGCTTTGCCGGCCTAAACCCAGGAAGCAGTTGGTGCCTGTGCGCCAGCCGCTTTTTGCAAGCTCATGACGAAGGCTGCGCGCCGCAGGTGAACTTGTACGCGACCCACGTCCGCGCCTTGGAAAACGTGCCCATCGATGTGCTGCGGCTGTATGCGGTATCCCTGTGATCCGCGCCGTTTCCCTTGCGCTGCTTCTACCCACCGTTGTCTTCGCGCAAGACGCGTCCCCTATCCGCGGCGCAGATCAGGCGCGGCTGGATGCTTTTGACGCAACCGCCGGATCGGCGCTGCTGCAGGCCTTTGCGGGTGGCGGCTTGGGTGATGTGGACCTGCTACAGGAAGTCCTGTCAGGCACCGCTTTGGCACCGCTGGCCACCAGCCTGCCCGGCGACTGGACCTGCCGCACGCTGAAGCTGGGCGGGGATTTAAGTGCGCTTGTTACTTATGCGCCCTTCGACTGCACAATCACCGCAGACGGCGCTGCCTTTGTCATTGATAAGACAAGCGGCTCTCAACGCCTGACGGGGCAGATTACACTGGTTGATGGTGAGATGATCCTGACCGGTACCGGCTATGTCACGGATACCGCGCCCATGCCCTATGCCGATCTGCCGCCTGAGAATACCAGCGACGGCACCCTATGGCCCGTCGTCGGTATCGTCACCCAGCCAGAGCCGGACCGGATTCGCATTCTGATGCCGCAGCCCTTGCTGGAATCTGATCTGGATATTTTGGACCTGCGCCGCAAACCAGCGCCAGAGGCACCAGAAGAAGCAGCCCCCACCAAAGAGGCGGACGCCGCCCTGATCCCGGACGACGCCCCTGTTGAATGACCCGCTAAGGTCAGATTTTCATATCAAACCCAAGGTGCTTGGCGACGGTAAAGATGTCTTTGTCGCCGCGCCCACACATGTTCATCACCAGCAGGTGATCCTTTGGCAGGGTCGGTGCGATCTTCATCACATGGGCCAGCGCGTGCGACGGCTCTAGCGCGGGAATGATGCCTTCTAGCGCGCAGGACAGCTGGAACGCCTCAAGCGCCTCAACATCCGTGATGGACACATATTGTGCGCGGCCGATGTCATGCAGCCAAGCATGCTCTGGCCCGATGCCGGGATAATCAAGGCCGGCCGAGATGCTGAACCCTTCAAGGATCTGGCCGTCATCGTCCTGCAGCAGATAGGTGCGGTTGCCGTGCAGAACGCCGGGGCGCCCGCCAGTCAAGGACGCACAATGCTCCATCTTGGCATTCACGCCTTTGCCGCCAGCCTCGACCCCGATGATGTTCACCGATTTGTCGTCAAGGAAGGGAAAGAACAGGCCCATGGCGTTCGACCCGCCACCGATCGCAGCAATCAGCGTGTCAGGCAAACGGCCCTCAGCAGCGTGCATCTGTTCGCGGGTTTCTTTGCCGATGATGGCCTGAAAATCGCGGACCATCGCAGGATAAGGGTGCGGGCCAGCCACAGTGCCGATGCAATAAAAGGTGTCGCGCACGTTGGTCACCCAGTCGCGCAGCGCGTCGTTCATCGCGTCCTTCAGCGTGCCACGACCAGAGGTCACGGGCACGACTTCCGCCCCCAGTAGGCGCATGCGGAACACGTTGGGGGCCTGACGTTCAACGTCGTGGGCACCCATGTAAACAACACACTTCAGACCAAACTTGGCGCAGACCGTCGCGGTGGCCACGCCGTGCTGCCCTGCCCCGGTTTCAGCGATGATCCGGGTTTTGCCCATGCGGCGCGCCAGAATGATCTGGCCCAGCACGTTGTTGATCTTATGCGCGCCGGTGTGGTTCAGCTCGTCGCGCTTCATATAGACCTTGGCACCGCCCAGATGGTCGGTAAGCCGTTCGGCAAAGTATAGCGGGCTGGGACGGCCAACGTAGTGGGTCCACAGATCGTTCATCTCGGCCCAGAAACTGTCGTCCGTCTTGGCCTTTTCGTATTCTTCCTCAAGGCTCAGGATCAGCGGCATCAATGTCTCTGACACGAAACGCCCGCCGAAATCGCCAAAACGACCCTTTTCGTCGGGCCCATTCATAAAGCTGTTGAAAAGATCTTCAGGCATGGCCCATCCCCCGTAAAATTGTTGAGCTAGCAGTAAACCCGTGCGCGCCAAGGGTAAAGCGGGCAGCACGCCGCAGGGTTAGACGCTGCGCACCGCCGCGCAGAAATCGCGGATCATATCGGCATCTTTAACGCCCGGGCTGCTTTCGACGCCAGATGACACATCGACTTGCGGCGCGCCGGTCAGACGGATCGCCTCTGCCACGTTGGACGGACGCAGACCGCCGGCCAACATCCAAGGCACAGACCAGCTGCGCCCTTGCAGCAAACGCCAGTCAAAGGTCAGGCCATTGCCGCCGGGCAACACAGCTGTTTTCGGCGGCTTAGCGTCGACCAAGATTTCTTCGCAGACGGCCATGTAGGCGTAGAGCGCCTCCAAGTCTTCTGCGTCGCCGATGCCGACAGCCTTCATCACAGGCACACCGGTGCGGGTGCGAATCTCTGCCACGCGGTCGGGCGATTCGTGGCCGTGCAGTTGCAACAGGTCGACGGGCACGCGGGCTAGCAAGGTATCAAGCACCTCGTCCGTCGGGTTCACGGTCAGCGCGACCTTGCGCACGCCCAAAGGGACGGTCAGTGCAAGTTCGGCTGCGGCATCTAACGTCAAGTGGCGCGGGGATTTTTCAAAGAAAACCAAACCGATATCATCGGCACCACAGGCCACGGCTGTTGAGACGTCCTGCGGAGTCCGCAGGCCGCAAATCTTGATACGCGTTGTCATACCTTAGGCAGTCTGCCGCTTGGGTGCGTCCAGCAGAGCAAGCACATCGTCACCCTTTTTCGGGCTGGCACTGACAGACCGTAGCTGGGCGACTTCGGCGCGCAGACGCTCAATCTCGCGCGCACGGGCGCGGGCTTCGACGCGTTCGGGGTATTCACGAATCCATTCCCAGACCAGCCCCAGCAGCAGACCAGCACCGACGGCCAGAAAGATCACGATGAACAGCGGCAGCGTGATTTGCGGGGAAATGCCAAACAGATTGGCAAAGGCAGTCGGCATCGCCTGCAAGGTCGTCGCGTCGCGGTTCGCAAGCCCAACAAGGATCAGAACCACGGCCACAATGGCCCAAAAGACGTATTTCAGGGTTTTCATCCGGTCGCGATCCTTATTTGTTTTCTAAAGCAGCGCGTTACGCGCCGTTCAGACGGTCGCGCAGCAACTTACCTGTTTTGAAGAATGGCACATGCTTCTCGTCGACTTCAACCGCTTCCCCCGTCCGCGGGTTCCGTCCGGTACGGCCATCACGTTTTTTCACCGAAAATGCGCCGAAGCCCCGCAGTTCAACCCTGTCACCTTGGACCAGGGCACCTGTGATCTCTTCAAAGATCGTGGTTACGATGCGTTCGACGTCACGTTGGAACAGATGTGGGTTCTGTTCAGCAATCTTTTGAATAAGTTCCGAGCGAATCATGTGTCACCTCGCAGGCACAAACAGCTAAAATTGGCAGACCTGCCATATGCTTGACCATAGACCGGATGCCCCAGTCAAGAAATAGCCCGCATACACGTAAAGGTGTAAAAATTCTTGGTTTTCCGGCAAGAACCGGCCGATCAGCCCCGCAAAACCCAACCCGACTTTGGTCGCGGGACAATTGCGCGCCCGCGCGGCGGGCCTATTCGAGCAGCGATTCGGGTTATGGAAATTGAAAAAGGCCCCGCCGGATCAACCGGCGAGGCCTTCTTATTTCAGATCGTCAGGTGACGGTCCGGGTTTAGTTGTCGCCTTTCAGCGCTGCACCCAGAATGTCGCCCAGCGACGCGCCGGAGTCGGAGGAACCATACTGATCGATGGCCTCTTTCTCTTCTGCGATCTCGCGTGCCTTGATCGACAGGCCCAGCTTGCGGGTCTTGGAGTCGATGTTGGTGACGCGCACGTCGATCTTGTCGCCAGCACCGAAACGCTCAGGGCGCTGCTCGGCACGGTCACGGGACAGGTCAGAGCGACGGATGAAGGATTTCATGCCCTCATACTCGACCTCGATGCCGCCGTCTTCGATCTTGGTGACCTCAACGGTGATGATCGAACCGCGCTTCACGCCGCCAATGGCGTCGGCAAACGGGTCAGCGTCCAGAGCTTTGATCGAGAGCGAGATACGCTCTTTCTCGACGTCAACTTCGGAAACCTTGGCTTTGACGATGTCGCCCTTGCGGAAGTCACCGATGATGTCTTCACCGCGACCATCCCACGACAGGTCGGACAGGTGAACCATGCCGTCGATGTCGCCTTCAAGGCCAACGAACAGACCGAATTCGGTGATGTTCTTGACTTCGCCTTCGACTTCAGTGCCCTCGGGGTGGGTTTCTGCAAACACTTCCCATGGGTTACGCTGAGTCTGCTTAAGGCCAAGGGAAACGCGACGCTTGGCAGAGTCGATTTCCAGCACCATGACTTCGACTTCTTGCGAGGTCGACACGATCTTGCCTGGGTGCACGTTCTTCTTGGTCCAAGACATTTCGGACACGTGAACCAGACCTTCAACGCCTGGCTCCAGCTCCACGAATGCGCCGTAGTCCGTGATGTTGGTCACGCGGCCAGTGTGGTTGGAATCAAGTGTGTACTTGGCTTCGACTGCATCCCACGGATCGGCCTGCAGCTGCTTCATGCCAAGGCTGATACGGTGAGTTTCTTTGTTGATCTTGATGACTTGCACCTTGATCGTCTCGCCGATCGACAGGATCTCGGACGGGTGGTTGACCCGGCGCCAAGCCATATCGGTGACGTGCAGCAGACCATCAACGCCGCCCAGATCAACGAACGCACCGTATTCGGTGATGTTCTTGACCACGCCGTCAACTTCCTGACCTTCGGTCAGGTTGCCGATGACTTCAGCACGCTGCTCTGCACGGGATTCTTCGAGGATCGCACGGCGCGACACAACGATGTTGCCCCGGCGGCGGTCCATCTTCAGGATTTGGAAAGGCTGCTTCAGACCCATCAGCGGGCCAGCGTCGCGCACGGGGCGGACGTCAACCTGAGAGCCGGGCAAGAAGGCAACAGCGCCGCCGAGGTCGACAGTAAAGCCACCCTTCACGCGGCCAAAGATCGCGCCATCGACACGCTCTTCGTCAGCATAAGCTTTTTCCAGACGGTCCCACGCTTCTTCGCGGCGAGCCATTTCACGCGAAATGACGGCTTCGCCACGGGCGTTTTCCACCTGGCGCAGGAACACTTCGACTTCGTCGCCAACCTTCAGGTTGGGTTCTTCGCCGGGTTCTGCAAATTCTTTAAGATCGATGCGGCCTTCCATCTTGTAGCCGACGTCGATGATGGCCTGACCGGCTTCGATCGCGATGACCTTGCCTTTGACGACCGAGCCCTCTGCGGGCGTATCAATTTCGAAGCTTTCGTTCAGAAGGGCTTCGAATTCTTCCATGCTTGTGTTGCTTGCCATGTGGCGCTGATTTCCTAATCTTGTGTTTTTATACGGGCCGTGCGGTTGTCTCCGCCGGTCTTTGGATTGCGGTTTGGCCGGTGCGGCGAGTCGAACATAAAACAACAGGGCCGGTGTGATACCGACCCTGCTCGAGTCTCATGCCCGCACCTGTCTCGATGCTTCGGCCCGCCCCATATACAGCGTGGACCGTTTTATCGCAAGCCCTAGGGCTGGACAGGCGAGATTAGGCCACGTGTGTGAACAGAACCTTTGGATCGCGGCGCACCTTGGCTTGACCGTTCAGCCAGTCGCCTTCGGCAGCGCGGTAGCCCAGCGGTAAAATGCAGACGGATTTCAATCCCTTGGCACGCAGGCCGAGAATTTCGTCAAACTTGGCAGGCTCGAAGCCTTCCATTGGGGTGGCGTCAACCTTCTGCTCTGCTGCGGCGACCATTGCCACGCCAAGCGCGATATAAGCCTGACGCGCGGCATGCTGAAAGTTCACCTCGGCGTCGCGGCCAACGTAGTTGCCCTTTAGGTTCTTGTAGTATTCCTTGATGTTGTCGCTCACGCCGCCACGCGCTTCGCCGGTCTCATCGCGGACCATGTCGATGCGTTCTGCGGTGTAATTATCCCAGGCCGCGAACACGAGGACATGGCTACCGTCGACCAGCTGCTGCTGACCGTATGCGGCCTCGGACAGCTTGGCGCGGGTGTCTTTGTTAGTGACAACGAAGACTTCGAATGGCTGCAGACCGCTGGATGTCGGGGCTAGACGCAGGGCGTCAAGGATTGCCTGCACCTTGTCTTCGGAAACGGATTTGTCGGCGTCCATTTTCTTGGTGGCATAGCGCCAGTTCAGATCATCAATCAGCATAAGAGCTCTCTTTCGTGATGCGGCGGCGTCCACATCGGACGACCTGTCCCCTGCCAGATAGGGCATTCCAAACGGGTCCGCAGCATCCCGCTTTGCACATGGTCTGTGCAGCGCTGCACTGGGTGCGGCGCGTCCCGCGAACGGAAGATCGGGGTGAGAGGTGGATTGCGGGGGCCAGCCCCCGCGCCCCCGAGGTATTTTTAACCAGAAGTAGGAGGACGCTGGGCTAAGCGCGCTTTGCGGTCACGATAGTGATGGCCTCAGCCAGCGCCTCTGCGGCGGTCATGGACGTGGTGTCGATCAAGGTTGCGTCGGCGGCGGCGATCAAGGGGGCCTCTGCCCGGTTTTGGTCGCGGTCGTCGCGGGCGCGCACTTCGTCAAGGATCGCGGCAAGGTCGGTTTGCACACCTTTGGCGGTGAGTTCGGCAAAGCGCCGGTCGGCGCGGATTTCCGCGCTGGCGGTGACGAAGAGTTTCACGTCCGCGTCAGGGCAAATCACCGTGCCAATATCGCGCCCGTCCAGCACCGCGCCGCCGTCCCGGCGGGCAAAGCTGCGCTGAAAGGCTACGAGTGCGGCGCGCACGTCGGGAATAACCGCAACGCGGCTGGCGGCCTCTGCCACAGCTTGTGTACGCAGGGTGTCCGCATTCAGGTCGGATGGATCAAGGGCCTGCGCAACCGCGACCGGATCACCGCCCGCAATCACGCCAGCGCCGACGGCGCGGTAAAGTAGTCCGGTGTCCAGATAAGCAAAGCCGAAATGCGCGGACAAGGCTTGGGCGAGCGTGCCTTTGCCGGCAGCGGCGGGGCCGTCGATGGCGATGGTGAAGCTCATCCGTTCGCCCGGCTGACCTGCGCGCCGAGTTGCGCCATCAGCGGTTCAAATATCGGGAAGGACGTGGTGATCGGGCTGCCGTCATCAACGCTCATTGGCTTTTGCGAGGCCATGCCCATGACCATAAAGGCCATCGCGATGCGGTGGTCGAGGCGGCTTTCGACCGTGGCCCCGCCGGGCACATTGCCAGCGCCAAGGCCCGTAACCTGCCACCAGTCGTCGCCTTCGGCCACGTCGATGCCAGCGGCGCGCAGGCCCTTGGCCATCGCGTCGATGCGGTCGCTTTCCTTGACGCGGAGTTCCCGCACGCCCTGCATATCGGTGACGCCCGTGGCAAAACACGCCACGACGGACAGCACAGGGTATTCGTCAATCATGCTGGCCGCCCGGGCAGGCGGGACGCTGTTGCCCTTCATATCAGGCGAATAACGGGCGCGCAGGTCGGCGACAGGCTCGCCGCCCTCGATGCGCTCGTTCTCATAGGTCAGGTCGGCGCCCATTTCGCGCAGGGTGGTGAACAGACCCGCCCGCGTTGGGTTCAGGCCGATCCCGGGCACCAGCACGTCAGAGCCGGGCACGATCAGCGCCGCGCACACCGGAAAGGCCGCGCTGCTGGGATCGCGCGGCACAGCGATCTGCTGCGGCTGCAGTTCTGGCTGGCCTTGCAGGGTGATGACGCGGCCCTCGTCTGTGTCCTCGACGTCAATTTCGGCACCGAAGCCGGCAAGCATCCGTTCAGTATGATCGCGCGTGGCTTCTTTTTCGATCACGACCGTCTGGCCGGGGGCGTTCAGGCCGGCGAGCAGCACGGCGGATTTCACCTGCGCCGAAGGCACCGGCACGACGTAGCGCACAGGCACCGGGTGCGCCGCACCGACAATGGTCATCGGCAGACGCCCGCCTTCACGGCCCACGGCGCGGGTGCCGAACAAGGCAAGCGGATCGGTCACGCGGCCCATGGGGCGGCTGCACAGGGATGCATCCCCGGTAAATGTCGCGGTGATGCCGGTGGTCGCCATCGCGCCCATGATCAGACGCACGCCGGTGCCGGAATTCCCGCAGTCGATAACGCCCGCAGGTTCGGCAAAGCCGCCAACGCCCACGCCCTGCACCGACCATTCGCCGCCGCCGTGGTCCGTGACCGTCGCGCCAAAGGCCCGCATCGCCTTTGCCGTATCCAGCACATCGTCGCCTTCGAGCAGGCCGGTGATCCGCGTTTCGCCCACGCACATCGCGCCAAGGATCAGCGAGCGATGAGAGATCGACTTGTCCCCCGGCACTTCGGCCACGCCGGTCAGCGGCCCGCAAGCGCGAGAGGTCATCGGAACGGGGGTGCCATGGCCGGACATAGGGGCTTCCTTTGCAAATTCGGCCCCTGCTTAGCCCAGCCGCCGATCCGGGTCGAGGGGCGCCAGATCAACGAACGTCTGGGATGGCGGGCGGGGTGCCTTGGCCCCGCAGTGTCAACAGCGCCGGACGGCGTCAGGCCGGTTTGCGGAATGTCAGGTAATGGGGATCGCGCCCTTCGCGCAGCGCTTTCTGCTCGTAACGCGTTGACACCCAGTCATCCCAAGGCGTGTTCATACCGTCCGGCAGCGCCGTTTCCAGCACAAAGCCCGCCTTTGGCACCTCTTCCAGCGTCTGGCGCACGTAGTCGGGAATATCCGTCGCCACGCGGAATTCTGCGCCGGGTTTCAGCACGCGAAACAGCGGCTCCAGATGCTCTGCCGTCACGAAACGGCGGCGGTGGTGGCGGGCTTTGGGCCATGGGTCGGGGTAGTTTAGAAACGCTTTGGATATTGCGGCGTCAGGCATCACGTCGAACAGATCGCGCACGTCGCCGGGATGCACCTTTAGGTTTTCCACGTCAGCCTTGCGGATCTTGCCCAGCAGCATCGCCACGCCGTTAATAAACGGCTCGCAGCCGATCAGGCCAATCTCGGGATAGCGCTCTGCCATGGCGACCAGATGTTCGCCGCCGCCAAAGCCGATTTCCAGCCAGATATCTTTGCCGTCAAAGATCGCGGCAGGGTCCAGTTTTACCCGGTCCGGGTTGATGTCCCAGTCAATCGGCCCCGGCGACAATGCGTCCAGGTCGTTTTCAAGGTAATCCTTCTGGCTCGCACGGATGGTCTTGCCCCGGAAGCGGCCATAGAAATTGCGCCATGGGGCGCCCGATGGGTGTCTATCTTCAGTCATGGCCGCAGGCTTTAGCCGAGCCCGACCGCGCCCGCAACCGCTGCCGAGATGCAAAAAGGGCGGACCACTGGCCCGCCCCTTTCCGCTGTCACATCAGTCAGCGTTTAGACAGCGCGCTTGAGCGCATCAGCCAGATCAGTGCGTTCCCAGCTAAAACCGCCGTCCGCCTCTGGCGCGCGGCCAAAGTGGCCGTAGGCCGCGGTGCGGGCATAGATCGGGCGGTTCAGGCCCAGATGGGTGCGGATGCCCTGCGGGGTCAGGTCCATCGTGGCGCGGATCGCTTTTTCGACCGCAGCCGGATCGACTTCGCCCGTGTCATGCAGATCGACATAGACCGACAGTGGCTGCGCGATGCCGATGGCATAGGACAGCTGCAATGTGCACTTTTCGGCCATGCCGGACGCGACGACGTTCTTGGCCAGATAGCGCGCCACATAAGCGGCAGAGCGGTCAACCTTGGTTGGATCCTTGCCAGAGAACGCGCCGCCGCCATGCGGGGCCGCACCGCCGTAGGTATCCACGATGATCTTGCGTCCGGTCAGGCCGGCGTCGCCGTCGGGGCCGCCGATGACAAAGATGCCAGTCGGGTTGACCCACCATTCGGTTTTGTCGGTGATCAGCCCCTCTGGCAGCACTTCGTGGAAATACGGCTCGATGATCGCGCGAATATCGGCGCTGGTCTGGCTTTCGTCGGAATGCTGGGTGGACAGCACAATCGACGTGACCTCCACCGGCTTGCCATCGACATAGCGCATTGAGATTTGGCTTTTCGCATCGGGGCGCAGCGTCGGCTGTTCGCCGGATTTGCGCACTTCTGCAAGGCGGCGCAGCACGGCATGGGCGTACTGGATCGGGGCTGGCATCAGCTCTGGTGTCTCGCGCGTGGCAAAACCGAACATGATGCCCTGATCGCCCGCGCCTTCGGGCTTATCGTCCGAGGCATCGACGCCCTGTGCGATATGCGCCGACTGCTCGTGCAGCAGGTTCGTGATCTCGCAGGTGGCGTGGTGGAACTTGTCCTGCTCGTAGCCGATATCCTTGATCGCAGCGCGGGCGATGTCAGGAACGCCAGCCAGAAACGCTTGTGTTTTCTCTAGGGTGCTCAGGCCGACTTCGCCGCCGATCACAACGCGGTTGGTGGTGGCAAAGGTTTCGCAGGCGACGCGGGCCTCGGGCTCTTCGGTTAAGAACGCATCAAGGATGCTGTCGGAAATACGGTCGCAGACCTTGTCAGGGTGTCCCTCTGACACGGATTCAGAGGTGAAAATGTAATCTTGGCGTGCCATGGGACGTGCTCCATTTAAAATTACCCCGCCACGTCAGGAAGCCGTTGTGGCAGGTCATCCGCTTCGTTAAGCAGACAACCCCGCAGGGTCAACGCAAATCGCCCCGCCCCTTGCGGTGGTGCAAGGCCGCTGCGATCAGGCTCAACAACACCAAAATCATGACCGGCACATCACCCCAACGCACGTAGGGCGTTGCAGCGCGCGCCGCAGGTAGCGGTGCATCAACATAGCCCGCTGTATCCAGCGGGATCATCGCGGTGATGCGACCATATGCATCAATCATCGCACTGATCCCTGTATTGGCAGAGCGTACCATTGGTAGCCCTTGTTCAATTGCGCGCAGCCGGGCCTGCATCAAATGCTGCGTCGGCCCTGCCCCTTTGCCGAACCAAGCGTCATTGGTGATCAGCAGCAGCAGGCGCGGCCGTTCGGCTGTCGCGATCTCTTCGGCAAAGATGCCTTCATAGCAAATCAGTGCCCGCGCAAGGCCGATGCCCGGCAAATCGATCAAAGGCTGCGGCACCGTGCCGCTGGCAAAGCCGCCGCCTTCTGACGTGGCAAGGCCGTGGATGCCGAACCGCTTTAATGTCTCACCAAAGGGAACGTATTCGCCAAAGGGCACCAGATGCGCCTTGTCATAGGTCTGCACCACCTGCCCCATCCGGCCCAGCACGATCAGCGCGTTATAATAAAGCCCGCCTTGACTGCGATTGATGCCGGTGACCAGCGGCACGCCCATGGCGGCCTCAGATATCGCCTCTAGCTCTGGCTGGGCATAATCCATCAGGACAGGCACGGCGGTTTCGGGCCAGACGATCAGATCAGGGCGCGGGCCCGCTTGGGTATAGCTGATCATGCGGCGCAAAAAGGTCAGGTTGCGTTCGGGGTCCCACTTTTCCTCTTGCGGGGCATTGGGTTGCACGATGCGGATGTTGGGGGCATTTGCGTCGATCACCGTGGCAGGCGGCAGCAACAGCGGCACCGCAGCCAGTGCGATGACGAAGGGCACAGCGCCAAGCCACCGTTTGCGTGCCACCCAAACTAGACCCGCTGCCACGCCAAGCGTCAGCAGCGTCAACAGATGCGGGCCGCCATAGGATGCAAGCTGTGCCCAAGGCGTCGGGATCAGCACATGACCGATCAGGGCCCAAGGGAAGCCCGTGAACAGATAGCTGCGCACCGCCTCGACCAGCGTCAGCGACAAAACCAGCGCGGACAGTCGTCCCGGTGCGATCACGCGCGCAAGGCATGTCCCCGCAACCCAGAACAGCGCCGCCCCCAGTGCCATCAGCGTGACAGCCAACGGCGCGGCCCAGCCCCACGTGCCCGCGTCGACCAAGAACGGATCGACCAGCCAGCGCAGGGTCAGGCCGAAATAGCCAAGCCCTATGAGCAGCGCCCCGCGCCCCGCCGCCCGCAGCGTCGGGGCAGAGGTCAGCACTGCCAGCACCAACGCCCAGCCCGGCACGGCAACAAACCACCAGTCCAGCGGCGCCATGCCAAGGGCGATAACCAGCCCAAGCGCAAGCAAAGCCGCAACGCGCGGCCAGCGGCCAAGCAGCCACAGCCGGTCTGTCAGGATCGTCACATCAGCCCCGCATCAGGCCTGCGGCATGCGCACGCGCAGCCGCTTTATCCGGCGCGGATCGGCGTCCAGCACTTCGAACTCTGGCCCGTCAGGATGGCGGATCACTTCGCCGCGTACCGGCACATGGCCGGAAAGCATCATGACAAGGCCGCCAAGGCTGTCGATTTCCTCTTCGTCGATGTCATCGTGATCGGTCAGGTTCATCCCGATTTCGGCCTCGAAATCCTCCAGCGCGGTCTTGGCCTGCGCGATATAGACGCCGGGGCTTTCTAGGCTGAAGCTTTTCACCTCGTCCACGTCATGTTCGTCCTCGATCGCGCCGACGACCTGTTCCAGCAAGTCCTCGATCGTGACCAAGCCGTCAGTGCCGCCGTATTCGTCGATCACAAGCGCCATATGGGTGCGGTCGGCCTGCATCTTGGTCAGCAAAATGCCAAGCGGCATAGACGGCGGCACAAACAACAAAGGCCGCAGCAAAGCGCGCAGATCAAAGGCAATGGCATCGCCGTTAAAGCCGTATTTCAGCGCAAAATCCTTGAGGTTCACAAACCCCAGCGGCGTATCCAGCGTTCCGTCATAGACAGGCAGCCGCGTCAGGCCGCTTTCGCGGAAGGTCGCGACAAGGTCTTCCTTGGTCGTGGTGACAGATGTGGCGATGATATCGGCCTTTGGGATCGAGACATCTTCGACCCGCATCCGGCGCAGATTTAGCATACCCGGCACGGTCAAGGTCGGCGCAGTGGACCTTGCACCTTCGCTTTCCTCATCCTCGCCGTCGCCGTTTGGCGAAAGGGCGTCAAACAGCCTGCTAAAGAAATTGCCGCGCTGTTCGTCGCTTTGTTGTTCGTCTGCCTGCTCAGGCTGCGCGCTTTGCGCTGCCTCCAAAGACCCGTCGTCGGTATCGCCCATCGTCTCCCTGCCTATCTGGTGCCTTGCGGCGTTATTCACGGTATGGATCATCTAGACCCATCTTGCCAAGTATCTGCGTCTCCAACCCCTCCATCAGGGTGGCGTCTTCGTCGCGTTCGTGATCGAAACCCAGCAAATGCAGCGTTGCATGCACGATCAGATGCGTCACATGCTCTGTCATCGGCTTGCCCGCGGCCTGCGCTTCGGCTTCGCAGGTCTGATAGGCAATCGCAATGTCGCCCAGTTCGGGGTCAGTGGGATCTGGGGCGGCCGGCATTTCGCCCGCCAGATCCACGCCGCGTTCATCCGATGGCCATGACAGCACATTTGTCGGGGTCGGTTTGCCGCGAAAATCAGCATTCAGCGCGGCGATGCGATCATCGTCGCAGCCCATCAGGCTGATGTCCCAAGCTTCTGGATCAAGGCCAAGTTCGGCCAAGGCCGCGTCCGATGCGGCCAGCGCAAGCGCTTCCAAATCCAGCGCATCCCAACGCGGGTCTTCATTCAGGCAATCAATCGTCATGTATCGTGTCCCGTGACGGCAAGCTGACCGGCGCCCGTGCCGGCCCAAAGCTGTCATCCAGCATTCCGCTTAGATCGTCACGCTCTATCTGCTGCACCATCGCGCGAAGCTGCCGCACCGCGTCGAGGCGTTTCAGCACCGTATCCGCCCAAAGGTTGGCGGTTTCCGCATCCGTGCGCCTAATTTCGGCATAGGCCTTTTGCGTATCAGCGGCCAGTTTTGCGATCTCGCCGTCAAGCTTGGTGTTTTCCTTGCCCGGCTGATCCAGCCAAGCGCGCACCCGGCCCAGCGCCGATTGCGTGGCTTGATCCAGTTCCGTCATCACGGTGGACCCGCCCGGCAAGGGCATCGCGGCAATCGCGCCCAGCATTTGCCCCAACTGCGTACGCAAGGACTGACGCAGTTCGGGCGCATCGGCCCCGTCAAAGACGCGGCCTGCGGGCAATTCGCCCCGGCGGTACGCGACAAAGGTTTCCGCGACCGTGCGGGCCACCCGGTCTGCCGCCGCGCCGCGAAACCCCGTGACCAACATGATAAAGCCCTGTTCGGAATAGGCCCAAGGCCGCCCGCGCCGCCCGCCATGCGCACTTGAAATCACATTTTGTGATTTCAAGTTGGCCCATTCATCGGCGGTCAGCTGAAAGGCATAATCGTCCAAAAACCGCCCCGCATTGCGCTGGCGGCTTTGGTTTACCGCCCCTGTCGTGCGATCAAAGATCGCCGCGACATCAGCGTCCAGAATGACGGGCTGGCCGCGCAGGTGAAAGATCGCCTGCCGCACGCCAGCCACAAGGTCATGGCTCATCCGGTCTTTTCCGCGTCCGCCTCGTAGGCTTCGATGATCCGCGCGACCAGCGGGTGCCGCACCACGTCCTTAGAGGTGAAGTAGTTAAAGCTGATCTTGGGAATATTCTTCAGCAGACGCTCTGCTTCCCACAGACCGGAATTCACACCGCGCGGCAGGTCGATCTGCGTGCGGTCGCCCGTGATCGCCATGCGCGACCCTTCGCCCAGACGGGTCAGGAACATCTTCATCTGCATGGTCGTGGCGTTCTGCGCCTCGTCCAGCACCACGGCGGCATTGGCCAGCGTGCGGCCACGCATAAAGGCGAGCGGCGCGATCTCGATCCGCTTTTCCTCGATCAGTTTTGCGACCTGCTTGGACGGAAAGAAATCGTTCAGCGCATCATACAGCGGCTGCATGTAAGGATCGATCTTGTCCTTCATGTCGCCCGGCAAATAGCCCAGCTTTTCCCCCGCCTCGACCGCGGGGCGCGACAGGATGATCCGGTCGACATTGCCGCTGATGAAATGGTTCACCGCGACGGCGACGGCCAAATAGGTCTTGCCCGTGCCCGCAGGCCCAATGCCAAAACACAGCTCGTTTTCGAACAGCGACCGGACATAGGCTTTTTGTGCCTCGGTCCGCGGCTCGACCAGCTTTTTGCGGGTCTTGATTTCCACCCGGTCGGCCAGTTCGCCTTTGAACAGCTCTGGCTGGTCGCCGTTGGTGATGGACATGTCAGGGTGCATCCGCAATTCGCGGTCGATATCGCCCGGCTCCAGCGTTTTGCCGGATTCCAACCGCTCGTACAGCGATTTAAGGATATCTAGCGCATCATGGCGCGGGGCTTCGGCGCCGACCACCTCTAGCCGGTTGCCCCGGCGCAGGATTTGCACGCCAAGCGCGCTTTCGATCGCAGTCAGATTGCGATCGAACTGGCCGCACAAGTCGATCAGCAAAAAGTTGTCGGGAAATTCCAGAACGGATTCCGAAACGTCGGCAGCGGTGGGGGTCAGAACGCCAGAGGGCAATCGTATCTCCTGATACAGAGTGTCTATGATTATCGTTGCAAGGCTGAACGCCGGCCGCAAGTCATTGGTCGCACCGGAAACGAAAAAAGGCCGCAGCGTGTGCTGCGGCCTTTGAAATGCTTATGATGCAAGCAAATTACAAGAAGTCCGGGATCGGAGATCCGGCCTTGAATGGGCCAACGGCGGTGTTCGGCGGGGCAACGCCGGAACAAACCGGAAGGCCATCGGGCGTCAGACGCTCTGACAGGTAGCCTTCGACGCCGTCATCGATGATCCAGTGATCGCAGCCTTCTGGGTCAACCCAGACGCCAGCAACCAGCGTGGACAGGTGGTGCGCGTTCACGCCGCCGTCGATGGATTTATCAGGACCGATTTGGCGAATACCTTCGCCGCCTTCGCAAGCTGCAAGCGCGCCGCCAATGGCCAAAAGCCCGATGAGTTTCATGATTTTCATATCAGGGCTTCCTTTCAGCGGATGCAGTAGATTTCGACGCGGCGGTTTTCTTGCATCCCGGCAGCGGAGTTGTTGTCGGCGCGTGGCTGGCGTTCGCCAAGGCCCCGGACGTCCACAACGCGGCCACCAACGGACTGCGCAACACCTGCAACAGCGTTAGCGCGGTTGGCAGACAGACGCATGTTGTATTCGTCAGATGCACGGCTATCGGTGTGACCGTAGATCATAAAACCAAAGGCGTTCGCCGTCTGGAAAAAGTTCTGCAAGGTCGCGCGGCCAGCCGCGCTGATCGCGTATTTGTCCGTTGCGAACAGCTGATCTGTCGGGACCACGCCGCAAATTTCAGAGCGGTGGCACACGGCGCTGCCGTCACGGCGGCGGTGCGGCGACATGAAGCCTTCGGAACCGTCGTCCATCGCCCAATGCTCGCAGCCATCGGGATCGATCCAAATGGTGGGGACGTACTTTTCGGAACGGTTGACCTGCTGGGCAGATGCGCCCCCGGCGACAACTGTCAGCGCCAGAACGCCCGCAAGCGCGGCCTTTGCAAATTGGGTCGGGGTGGTTGCCACGGCGAATACCTCTTTATTGAAACAGCGCATACCATCATGGGTATGGATAGGTTTCTTTAACACACAATGGACGCAGTTTTAGCAAGATCAGCGGACATTGAAAGCGGAATTCACAACATATTGTGTCGCAGGCGGCAACAGTGGGTTGCCACAACTGACATTCCTTAACAAAACGTTAACGCTCTCGGGCATTGGCACTTTTCAGCGCACAAGCTCTCCGCCCAAAGAATTCGTGCCCGCGACGGTGATTCTAACCTGCCGCACCTGCCCCAGCACATCGGCGGGTGCGTCCGCGTAAACCGCATGCAGGTAATCAGATTTTCCAATCATCTGCCCGTCAATCCGGCCCGGCTTTTCAAACAGCACGCCCACGGTGCGGCCCACCATGTCGTCCTGAATCTTGCGCTGCTGCTGCGTCAACAAGGCCTGCAGGCGGGATAGACGCTCTGCCATGACGTCCTCTGGCATCTGCGGCTTTTCGGCCGCCGGGGTGCCGGGACGGGTGGAGTATTTGAACGAATACGCCTGCCCAAATTCGACCTTGCGGATCAGCTCTAGCGTCGCCTCGAAATCCTCTTCCGTCTCGCCGGGGAAGCCGACGATAAAGTCAGAGGACAGCATGATATCAGGCCGTGCTGCGCGGATGCGGTCGACCAGTTTCAGATAACTTTCCGCCGTATGCTTGCGGTTCATCGCCTTCAGGATGCGGTCAGAGCCGGACTGCACAGGCAAATGCAGATAGGGCATCAGCTTGTCGCAGGTGCCATGCGCCTCGATCAGGGCATCATCCATGTCGTTGGGATGGCTTGTGGTAAAACGGATCCGCTTTAGCCCATCAATGGCGGACAAATCCCAGATCAGACCGGCAAGGCCGGCGTCATGACCGTGATAGGCGTTCACATTCTGCCCCAGCAGCGTGATCTCTGCCACGCCAGCGTCGACCAACTCTCGCGCCTCGCGCATGACGCGGTCGGCCGGGCGGCTGACCTCTGACCCGCGGGTATAAGGGACAACGCAGAAGGCGCAGAACTTGTCGCAGCCTTCTTGCACGGTCAGAAACGCAGCTGGCGCGCGCTTCATCTTGGTGCGCGCCTTAAGCGTGTCGAATTTGTCGTCATCAGGGAAATCGGTGTCCAGCGCCTTGGCCCCGCCGCGCACGGCGCGGTCCATCGCGGGCAGACGGTGATAGCTTTGCGGGCCAACCACCAGATCAACCATCGGCGCGCGGCGCATGATCTCTTCGCCCTCGGCCTGCGCGACGCAACCTGCGACACCGATCTTCAGATCAGGGTTCGCGTCCTTGAGCGCCCGCATCCGGCCAAGTTCGGAATAGACCTTTTCCGCTGCCTTTTCACGGATATGGCAGGTGTTCAGCAGGATCATATCCGCATCTTCAGCGCGGTCCGTCGTGACATACCCCTCGCCGCCCAATGCTTCCGTCATACGCTCTGAGTCGTAGACGTTCATCTGGCAACCATAGGTCTTGACGAAAAGCTTGCGTGGCGCGGACATGGGCGGGACCTGACAAAAAGGGACGGCTCCTTCCCTAACGCTTGGGCGGCGGGCTTGCAATGCAGGGCGATTCCGCCGAAGTTGCGCGCGACCTTCTGACCCGGCGCATCCATGACATTTTCCAGCCTGACCGACTTTTTGCAAAACGGCCGCGCGGCGCTGGCCAAAGGACCGATCGCGATTATCTTGCTAGAGGACAGCGTCGAGGTCGACAGCACCCTGCGCCACTACCTTAAATCTGGGTTCCGGCAGGTCGTCGCGATTGGCAAAGCGGATATCGACGTCGCCGCTGACCTTGCTGCGCAAATCACGCGGGTGAACCACGATGCTGCCACGGAAAACACCCTGACCGACGCCGTAAATGGCGTGATCGATGCGGCACCGGGGCAGTGGATTTACTACGGCTACAACACAGAATACCTATTCTTTCCCTTCTGCGAAACGCGCGCTGTCGGCGAAATGCTGGCCTTTTCCGTAGAGGAACGGCGCTTTAGCCTTCTGACCTATGTCGTCGACCTTTATGCCCGCGATCTGGACGCCCACCCGACCGCTGTTAGCCTGCAGGACGCCCATCTGGACAAATCCGGCTACTACGCGCTGGCCCGCAAGAATAAAGACGACGCCTTTCTGGACCGGCAATTGGACTTCTTTGGCGGCCTGCGCTGGCGGTTCGAAGAACATATCCCCGTCCCCCGCCGCCGCATCGACCGCATATCTTTGTTCCGGGCGCAGCCCGGTCTGCGACTGCGGGACGATCACACATTTAACGACCCGGAATTCAATACCTTTGCCTGCCCGTGGCACAACAGCCTTACCGCGACCCTATGCTCTTTTCGCACGGCCAAGGCACTGCGCCGCAACCCCGGATCCTCTGCGCATATCAAGACATTCCACTGGCACAACTCTGCGCCGTTTGAATGGCACTCCCAGCAGCTGTTGGACTTAGGCCTGATGGAGCCGGGTCAGTGGTTCTAAGGCCGTAGCTTTACGGCTGCGCCCCTTGGACTGCGCGACCTACCGACCACCCTCGATCACATGCAACAGCGGTGACCCGCCGGAATTTCCGCGCAGGTAGGCTTGGCTTGCTGTGGAATAGGGCCAATCAGCGGCATGACGCACCAACCCCGCGCGCACCGGCGCCTCGTTGATCAAGGCGCGGCACTCCGCCAAATCAGCCTGCGTCAAGATGGGCCGGTCCCAGACCCGCCGCTGCCAGATCGCCATCTTTCGCTCATGGACCTCTTGCTCTGGCACGTGGCGCGCAAAGGTGGACCGGATGGACTGCCAGCGGACGGCATAATTGTCATCCCCCGGCGGCAGGGTCCAAATCACATGCAGCCGGTCCGGCAACGCGACCGCATCCCCAATATCAAAAGGGTGCCTGATTTGGCACATGCGAGTCGACAGCCGCAGCAGTTCAATATGCCGCGTCAACAAATCCGATTCTGGATCAGCCAAGCGGACAGTAAAGAAATATGTGCCGACTCCAGGTAGGACCCGGCGTCCTGAATTTACCATGTCCCAACGTGCCTCGCAAAAGGTTAACGCGCCGTTAACGCTTTGACGAATATCTCAGCTGCGCCGCAGCCGGATGACTACATCGACGGCCACGATCTGGGCGCCGTTCGGGGCTTGCGGCAGGCTGCGGATATCCAGCGCCTCGCGCGGGGCATCGGTCAGCTCGGCGGTGTCTTCCCAATAAAAGTGCGGATGATCGCACATATCGGTGTCGAAATAGCTTTTGGCACCGTCGACAGTGATTTCACGCAGCAACCCCGCCGCACAGAACGCACGCAGCGTGTTGTACACGGTGGCAAGCGATACCCGCTCGTCACAAATCGCGGCGGCCGCAAACAACCCCTCGGCGGTGGCGTGACGGTCCATCCCGTCCCCCATCAGCAAGGCGGCCAGCGTCACACGTTGGCGGGTCGGACGCAATCCAACGCCCGCCAGCCATTGGCTTGCGGTGTCGGTCGTGCCGGGCGAAAGGTTGGCAAATTCACTCATGTCCCATTCATATGGGATCAAGGCCCTGCGGATCAACGTCTTTCCCGCATCTAGGCAAGCCTTGCCCTTGCAAAGGCCGTAATGCTAGACGTGGCGCGCAAAATACTAACCTGCAGCCGGCGCAAGATGCGCCCAGACCGGACACGAAGGATCGCCATGGCCGAGTATCCCACCCACTTCGACAAAGACGCCCTTTTGGCCTGCGCACGCGGCGAACTTTTCGGCCCCGGCAATGCCCAACTGCCTGCGCCGCCCATGCTGATGATGGACCGGATCACCGACATCTCTGGCGATGGTGGCGCGCATGGCAAGGGCCACGTGGTCGCTGAATTCGATATCACGCCGGACCTGTGGTTCTTTGACTGCCACTTCCCCGGCAACCCCATTATGCCCGGCTGCCTTGGCCTTGACGGCTTGTGGCAGCTGACAGGCTTCAATCTGGGCTGGCGCGGCTGGCAGGGTCGCGGCTACGCTCTTGGTGTTGGCGAAGTGAAGCTGACCGGCATGGTCCGCCCCGACCGCAAACGCCTGACTTACAAGATCGATTTCACCAAAGCGATCCAGACCCGCCGCCTGACGATGGGCGTCGCTGACGGCATCGTGGAAGCTGACGGCGAAGTCATTTATATCGTCAAGGACATGAAGGTCGCCCTCAGCGAAAGCTGATCGCGACAGCCTTTGGCACCCCCTTTCTTGCGGATCGGCTTGCGCGAGCAAGTCGATCCCTTTGCTACTAAAAACCCTACAATTTGCCCCGTAGCGCGCCGCCGCACCTCTATATGGTTGCGGCAGCAGGCCAGTGTGGCCTAAACATACCCCAACTATGAAGGAGTGCGCCCATGCGTCGCGTCGTCATCACCGGTTTGGGAATCGTGTCCCCCATCGGTAATAATGCACAAGAAGTCACCGCTGCCCTGAAAGCAGGGACCAGCGGTATCGAAGCCTCGCCCGAGATGGCAGAACGCGGTTTCCGCAGCCAGATCGCTGGCACGCTTAAGATCAACGTGGCGGACCACGTCGACAAGCGGACCCTGCGGTTTATGGGTCCGGGTGCGGCCTATGCCCATATTTCCATGACGCAAGCGATTGCGGATGCGGGCCTGACAGAGGAACAGATCGTCAATCCCATGACCGGCGTGATCGCCGGTTCGGGCGGGCCGTCCACCTCTGCCATGTTTGCCGCGCACCAATCGGTGCTGGCCACCGGCGCGACCAAACGGATCGGGCCGTTCGCTGTGCCCAAGACGATGTCTTCGACGGTCAGCGCAAACCTTGCGACGGCCTTCAAGATCAAGGGCATGAACTTTTCCATCACCTCTGCCTGCTCGACATCCCTGCATTGCATCGGCATGGCCGCGCAGCAGGTCGCGCTTGGCACGCAGGACATCATGTTCGCGGGCGGCGGCGAGGAACTGGACTGGACTCTGTCCTGCCTGTTCGACGCCATGGGCGCGATGAGCAGCAAATATAACGACACCCCCACCAAGGCCTCTCGGGCGTTTGACGCAGGCCGCGATGGTTTCGTGATTGCAGGCGGCGGCGGCATGGTTGTGCTGGAAACGCTGGAAGGCGCGCAGGCACGCGGCGCCAAGATCTATGCCGAAGTCACCGGCTTCTCTGCCACCTCTGACGGGGCCGACATGGTCGCGCCGTCTGGCGAAGGCGGCGAGCGGGCGATGCGGATGGCGCTGAAAACGCTGCCCGAGGGCCGCAAGATCAGCTATATCAACGCCCATGGCACCAGCACCCCCGTCGGCGATGTAGGCGAAGTTGAGGCCGTGCGCCGCGTCTTTGGCCAAGGCAGCACGCCGCCGATCTCCTCGACCAAGTCGATGACGGGCCACAGCCAAGGCGCAACTGGCGCACAAGAGGCGATCTATTGCCTGCTGATGCTGCAGGACGATTTCATCGCACCGTCAATCAATGTGGAAACGCTGGACCCAGCGCTCGATGCGTCCGAGATTGCCATGACCCGCGTCGATAACGCAGGTTTGGATACGATTATGACGAATTCGTTTGGGTTTGGCGGCACCAACGGATCTATGTTGCTGTCGCGCTTCAAAGGGTAGTGAGTATGATCGAGCTAAAGGGCAAACGCGGCCTGATTATGGGCGTGGCCAACGAGCGGTCGATCGCTTGGGGCATCGCCAAGGCCATGGCCGAGGCGGGCGCGGAACTGGCGTTCACCTATCAGGGCGAAGCCTTTGGCAAGCGTCTGGCCCCGCTGGCGGAAAGCGTCGGATCGGACATCATGATCGACGTCGACGTGAATGATGATGCGAGCATGGACGCCGCGTTTCAGACCTTGAAGGACAAGTGGGGCAGCATCGACTTTGTCGTGCACGCCATCGCCTATTCCGACAAAAACGAACTGGCAGGCCGTTTCATCAACACGACGCGGGCGAACTTCCAAAACTCGCTGACCATTTCGTGCTATTCGCTGATCGACGTCGCCAAACGCGCGTCAGAGATGATGCCGGACGGCGGCACGATCCTGACGCTGACCTATCAAGGCAGCAACCGCGTGACCCCGTTCTATAACGTCATGGGCGTCGCTAAGGCCGCGCTGGAATCTGCAGTGCGCTATTTGGCGAACGATCTGGGCCCGCAAGGCATTCGCGTAAACGCGATCAGCCCCGGCCCAATGAAAACGCTGGCCGGATCGGCCATCGCCGGTGCGCGGCGCACGTTCAAGCACACCGAACAGAACACCCCGGCCCGGTCCAATGCGACATTGGAAGCGGTGGGCGGTACGGCAGTGTATCTGGCGTCCGATGTTGGTGCTTACACCAACGGCGAGATTATCCGCGTCGATGGCGGGTTCCACGTTCTGGGCATGCCGCAGCCGGATCACCTGTAAAGCGGGTCGATTTTTCGGCGAAAAATCGCAAAAGGCGGGGGGCCAGCCCCCCGTCCCTGCGGGTCTCCCCCCGAGGTATTTTTGACCAGAAGAAGGATGGATCTCCTTCAGCGGCGCAGACCTTCGGGGGTGCGCGACGTCAGGTGCATAATTTTTGGGTAAAGTAAGAGGCGTGACCTTGGGGTGCGCCGGTCGGCCGCGGGGATGATCCCCGCGGCCTTGTTCGTATTGCCTGATTAGGCTGCCTTGATTTCGACGATCTCGATGTCGAAGTTCAGGTCTTTGCCAGCCAGCGGGTGGTTTGCGTCCAGCGTGACTTCGGTCTCATTCACGTCGGCGACCGTGACGGGCACAACTTGGCCGTCAGGGGTCTGCATCTGCAGCTGTACGCCAACCTCTAGCGGGATATCCGCGGGGATGTCAGCGCGCGGCACGGCCTGACGTGCTTGGTCGTTGACCGGGCCGTATGCCTGATCAGCCGCGATGTTCACAGTCTTTGTATCGCCAACGGTCATGCCGGGGATTGCCACGTCCAGACCGGGGATGATCATGCCGGATCCAACTTCGAATTCCAGCGGGTCGCGACCCGTAGAGCTGTCGAAAACCGTGCCGTCGTTCAGCGTGCCGGTATAGTGGATGCGGACGGTGTCGCCCTGTTTTGCAGTCGTCATTTTGCGTCCTTTCAGTTCAAAATCCCGGGGACGCTAACGAATCGCGCTATGGGATGCAAACCGCTTTGCCCCTGCCGCCGCGTCGTGCAAGTCTTCGCCAAGCGACAGGAGCCTTCCCATGACAATCACCACATGTATTTTCGACGCCTATGGCACATTGTTTGACGTCAACGCCGCCGCCCGCAGGGCCGCACAAGAGCCGGGGCAAGAGCGACTTGCCGCCGTTTGGGAACAGCTGGCCCGCGACTGGCGGCAAAAGCAGCTGGAGTATAGCTGGCTGCGCGCCGTCGCCGATCGGCACTGCGATTTCTGGCAGCTGACCCAAGACGGTCTGGATTGGGCGATGGAGGCGGCGGGCCTAGACGATCCTGCCCTGCGCAAGCGTCTGCTTGCGCTCTATTGGGAACTTGAGGCCTATCCAGAGGTCCCCGCCATGCTGCGCACCTTAAAGGATCGCGGCATGACAACGGCGATTCTGTCGAACGGGCCGCCTGATATGCTGCGCGCGGCGATCACGCTGGCGGGCTTGAATGACCTGCTTGATGACGCGCTGTCGGTCGAGGATGTGGGCGTCTTTAAGCCGCATGTGTCCGTCTATGACATGGTCGGCAACCGCTTTGGCTGCCGCCGCGATCAGGTGATGTTCGTGTCCTCGAACGGCTGGGACGCAGCGGCGGGGGCTGGCTATGGCTTTCACACGGCTTGGGTCAACCGCCTTGGCGCGCCGATTGACCGGCTTTATGCCCAGCCACAGCATGTGCTGCCGGACCTGTCCACCTTACCGGAGTATGTCTAATGCCAAATTTCATCGCACCAGACGGCACCCGTCTGCATTACACCGATAGCGGCAGCGGCCTGCCCGTACTGGCGCTGGCAGGGCTGACGCGCAACGGCACGGATTTTGACCACGTCGCGCCGCATCTGGACGCCCGGCTGATCCGGCTGGACTATCGCGGGCGCGGCCAATCGGATTGGGCCGATCCAGCCACCTACACCGTCCCGGTCGAGGCGAAAGACGCGCTAGCCTTGATGGATCATCTGGGCCTGGCAAAGGCGGCCGTGCTTGGCACGTCGCGCGGCGGGCTGATTGCGATGATACTGGCCGCCACCGCGCACGACCGATTGCTGGGTGTGGCCCTGAACGACATCGGGCCAGAGATTGATCCAGCAGGGCTGGCCGTCATTGCCGGATATGTCGGCAAGAACCCGGCGCAGAAAACCTATGCCGACGCCGCCGCCTTTCGGGACCGCGTCTGGACGACGTTTCGCGGCGTGCCCATGGATCGCTGGCTGGCCGAGGTTGAGCAGCATTATGAGCAAACAGACGGCGGCCTTGTGATCCGATATGACCCGGCGCTGGCGCAATCGCTAGGCGATGGTAAAACCGCGATGCCGGACCTGTGGCCACTGTTTGATGCGACAGCTAACCTGCCCTTGGCCGCCATACGCGGCGCGAACAGCGATCTGCTGACGCCCGCGACATGGGCCGAAATGCAGCGCCGGCGCCCGGACGGCATCTTTGCCGAAGTGCCGGATCGCGGTCATGTGCCGTTCTTGGACGAGGGCCCTGCCCTAACAGCGTTGCAATCTTGGATAAGGTCCATGGCATGAATATCGATATGATCACCGCCGCCGCAGCGCGCCTTGATGGCCACGTCCGGCGCACGCCGCTGCTCTCCTCGCCCTTTCTGGATCAGATCGCGGGCCGCCGCGTTTTTGTCAAAGCAGAATGCCTGCAGCACACCGGCAGCTTTAAGGCGCGGGGCGGATGGTCGGCAGTATCGGCCCTGACCGAGGCCCAGCGCAAAGCGGGTGTCATTGCCTATTCGTCCGGCAACCATGCGCAGGGCGTCGCCCGCGCTGCGGCCGCCCATGGCAGCCCCTGCGTCATCATCATGCCCGCAAATGCGCCAGCGATCAAAATCGCAAACACCCGTGCCTTGGGCGCCGAAGTCGTTCTGTATGACCGCGCGACCGAAGACCGCGATGCCATTGGTTTGCGCCTCTCCGCCGAACGTGGCCTGACGCTGATCAAGCCCTTTGACGATGCGCAGGTCATGGCGGGCCAAGGTACCACGGGCCTAGAAATCGCCGCTCAAGCCGCCGCGAGGGGCATCACAAACGCCGACGTTCTGATCTGTTGCGGCGGCGGCGGATTGACCGCTGGCGTGGCCCTCGCACTGGAAGCATCGGCCCCCAGCCTGCGCGCGCGCCCCTGCGAGCCGGAGGGTTTTGACGACACCGCCCGCAGTCTGGCCACGGGGCAGATCCAGCGCAATGCCGCTGCCGAAGGGTCGATCTGCGACGCCATTGTCACGCCGCAGCCGGGCGATCTGACCTTTCCGATCATGCAACGCCTGTGCGGTCCCGGCCTTGTGGTCAGCGACGACGACTGCCTGCGCGCGATGGCGCTGGCCTTTGCCCGCCTGCGGATCGTGACTGAACCGGGCGGCGCGGCTGCACTGGCAGCAGCCCTGTTCCACGGGGACAGCTTGCAGGGCGACGCGGTCATCGCCATCGCCACGGGCGGCAATGTCGACCCGAACACCTTTACACGCGCGATCGCCATGGACACCTGACCGCCTGACGCGTCAATCAATACCGGGTCTGTCGGCCCCACTTCCACACAAAGGCTTTCGCATGAGAGAAACCACCGTCACCCGCGGCGATATCACCCTTCACACCCGCATTGATGGCGTGGACGACCCTGCCGCGCCCACCGTGGTCTTTGCCAATTCGCTTGGCACCACCCTGCACCTGTGGGACCCGGTGATGGACCTGCTGCCAAAGGGCATCCGCTATATTCGCTGGGACAAGCGCGGCCATGGCCAAAGCAGCGTGCCGGACGGCCCCTATACCATGGGCCAGCTGATCGGTGACGCAGAGGCCGTGTGCGACGCGCTGGACGTGCGTGATTGCGTCTTTGTCGGCCTGTCCGTCGGCGGCATGATCGCACAGGGACTGGCGGTTAAACGCATGGACATCGTGCGCGCCATGGTGCTGTCGAACACGGCCGCCAAAATCGGCACCCCCGCCATCTGGGCGGACCGGATCGCCACAGTCCGCGCACAAGGGCTAGAGGCGATGGCGGGCGGCATCATGCTGCGCTGGTTCGGACCGGACTTCTGCGCCACCCCCGCAGTGCAGCCATGGCAAAAGATGCTGATCGACACCCCGCTAGAGGGGTATCTGGGCGTCTGTGCCGCCATTTCCGGCACCGATTTCTTTACCCCGACTAGCGGCCTGCGCTTGCCGACGCTGGGCATTGCCGGCAGCGAGGATAAAGCCACGCCCCCTGATTTGGTCAGGGAAACGACCGACCTGATCCCCGGCAGCAGCTTTGCCTTGATCCGCCGCGCGGGCCACCTGCCATGCGGCGAAAAGCCAGAAGAATACGCGCAGATCCTGACGGACTTTCTGACCCGCACCGGCACCGTGCCGCACACCACCTAACGCCATGCCGCTGCCGGTCCTTTTTATTCTGATCACGGTTGTCATTGATGCGATGGGGATCGGGCTGATCCTGCCGGTTATGCCCGACCTGATCCAAAGCGTCGAAGGCCCCGGCCTTGCCAGTGCCGCGCTTTGGGGTGGTTTGCTGGCAACGATCTTTGCCGCAATGCAGTTCCTGTTCGGCCCGATGATCGGCGCGCTGTCCGACGCATATGGGCGCCGCCCCGTGCTGCTGCTGGCGCTTGGCGTCATGGCGCTGGACTATCTGCTGATGGCCCTCGCCCATACGATTTGGCTGCTGATCTTGGGCCGCATCATCGGCGGCATCACGGCAGCGACGCAATCGACCGCCAGCGCCTATATGGCCGACATTTCGAAACCGCATGAAAAGGCTGCCAACTTTGGCCTGATCGGCGCGGCCTTCGGCGTCGGCTTTGTGATCGGCCCGATGCTGGGCGGCGCACTCGCAATCTGGGGCGAGCGCGCGCCGTTCTATGCGGCGGCTCTGCTGGCGGCGCTCAACCTTGGCTTTGGCTGGTTAATCTTGCCCGAAACCGTGACCGACCGCATCCGCCGCCCCTTTACCCTTGCCCGCGCAAATCCGCTTGGCGCGCTGCGCCACATTGCAGCCCTGCCCGGCCTTGCGCCACTTCTGACCGTCAGTTTCATCTATACCATGGCGTTCTTCGTCTACCCGGCGATCTGGGCCTACTACGGCCAAGCCCGCTTTGGCTGGGGGCCGGGTATGATTGGCCTGTCGCTTGGGTTTTTCGGCATCGGCATCGCCATCGTCCAAGGCTTGCTGATGAAGCCAATCCTGCGCGTGCTGGGTGAACGCAACACCGTCATCGCAGGCCTGGCCGTCGACGTGGGCGTTTTTATCTTCCTCGGCTTTGTCACCAGCGGCTGGCTCGCGCTGGCGCTCACCCCGCTCACCGCCCTCGGCTCTGTCGCGGGGCCTGCACTGCAAGGCATCATGTCGCGCCGTGCCGCCGACAACCAGCAAGGCGAATTGCAAGGCGTGCTGACCGGCGTCAACGCGATCGCCACTATCATCGGCCCCTTGCTGATGACGCAGACCTTCTGGCTCTTCACGGCGGCATCCGCGCCCATCTACCTGCCCGGCGCGCCGTTCCTGCTGGCGGCTGGCCTGGTCGTCCTTGCAGTCGCCGTTTTCATGCGCGCGCGCACCGCTTTCTAGCGCAGCCGCATTCGCCCTTGCAGCCTAACGCCCCCCGGCCCAGACTGACGGCCAACCCCAGCAAGAGGCCCCCATGCCCCAGATCAAAGCCGCCGTCAGTCACGCCCATGGCGATCCTCTGCAGATCGAAACCTTGAACCTGCGCGCCCCCCTGATGGGAGAGGTCGAAGTCACCCTGAAAGCCTGCGCGATCTGCCATTCCGACATCCACTTTGCCGAAGGGGCTTGGGGCGGAAAGCTGCCCGCCGTTTATGGCCACGAGGCCGCCGGCCACGTCACCGCCATCGGCGAAGGCACGCGCGGCCTAGCCATAGGCGATCCCGTCGTCGTCACCTTAATCCGCGCTTGCGGTACCTGCGCCACCTGCGGCGGCGGCATGCCGGTGCTGTGCAGCGCGCCCGCCGCCCACGATGGCCCGCTGACCACCCTTGATGGCGCGCCGGTAGAGCAAGCTATGAACAGCGGCGCATTTGCCGAAAAAGTCGTCGTGGACCAAAGCCAGATTGTAAAACTGCCCGCTGATATGGACCTTGTCGCCGCATCCCTGCTGGCCTGCGGTGTCATCACTGGCGTCGGTGCTGTGGTTAACGCCGCAGGCCTGCGTGCCGGCCAAGACGTCGTGGTCATCGGCGCAGGCGGCGTCGGGTTGAACGCGATCCAAGGGGCCCGCATTGCTGGGGCCCGCCGTATCATTGCCGTCGATATGACGGACGACAAACTTGCTATCGCCCGCGATTTCGGCGCGACCGACGGCGTCCTTGCCACCGACACCAAACCGTGGCGCGCCGCGAAAAAGGCGATGGGCAAAGGCGCTGACGTCGTCGTCGTCACCGTCGGTGCCATTCCCGCCTATGACACCGCCGCGCAGTACCTTGCGCCGGGCGGCAAGGTCATCATGGTCGGCATGCCACACTCTGGCGCCACCAGCAGCTACCAGCCGGTGATGATCGCCGCCTCTGGCCAGGCGATGATCGGATCAAAAATGGGCGACGTCGTCATCGCCCGCGACATTCCGTGGCTGGTCGATCTTTACCAACAAGACCGCCTGAAATTGGACGAACTTGTCAGTCGCACTTGGACGCTGGACCAGATCAACGACGCCATCGCCGACACTAAATCTGGCGCGGCCAAACGCAATGTCATCGTTTTCGACTAACGCCCTGTCCTCGCTTTTTCTTAAATACTCAAAACGGGGCACCTGACTGTATCGCCTTGCCCCGCCCGACAGGCCGCGACGCCGCATTCATCTTGCGAAATAAACTCCCGCCGGAGGCATCCTGCCTCCGGCGAAACGTCCACGTCAGCTAAGGTAATCTGCCTCTGCAACAGGCTCCGCCCAGGTCACCGCACTGCCATCAACGGCCTCATGGATGGCGATATGCGTCATGGCAAGGCCCGGTGCAGCCCCGTGCCAGTGCCGCTCGCCGGGGTCAAACCGCACCACATCGCCGGTGCGAATGACCTGCACTGGACCGCCCTCGCGTTGCACGCGTCCTTCGCCCTCCGTCACGATCAGGATCTGCCCCAGCGGATGAGTGTGCCAATTTGTGCGCGCTCCCGGCTGGAACGTCACCCGCGCCCCGGCTGCGTGCGACGGGGCCTCGTCGTGGAATAGCGGCGACATTGTCACGTCCCCAGTAAACCAATCCGCACTGGCGGGCTTTACGATCAGATCGGCGGCGGCAGTAATCTTCATAGCAATTTTCCCTTGCGTGATCCCCCACCATCCGCCGTGCCGCGCCCCGTTGTAAAGCCGCCGTGTTTGGACGATGGTGCGCCGCACCCTTTGCCCCTGCCCTTTTGACCACAGGAAAGCCGCCATGACCTTTGATCGCAGCCTCAAGATTGCCCCCTCGATCCTGTCCGCAGACTTTGCCGACTTCGGCCGCGAAATCCGCGCGATCGAGGCGCAGGGTGCTGACTGGGTCCACATCGACGTGATGGACGGCCACTTTGTGCCAAACCTGACCTTTGGTCCCCCCGCCGTCAAAGCCTTCCGCCCGCACGTGAAAACCGTGATGGACGTGCACCTGATGATCTCTCCGGTGGATGCCTATATCGACGCCTATGCCGACGCCGGGGCCGACATCCTGACCGCGCATATCGAGGCTGGACCCCATATCCACCGCACCCTGCAGGCGATCCGCGCCGCGGGCATGAAAGCTGGCGTCGCCCTGAACCCCGGAACCCCGGCGGATGCCGTCGCTGACCTGATGGACGTCGCCGACATGGTGCTGGTGATGACCGTGAACCCCGGCTTTGGCGGGCAAAAGTTTATCGACATGACCGCCAAAATCCGCCGCGTCCGCGAACTGATTGGCGACCGAGACATCCACATTCAGGTCGACGGCGGCGTCGACCCTGTCACCGCCCCGTTGGTTGTCGAGGCCGGGGCCGACGTGCTGGTCGCGGGCTCTGCCGTGTTCCGGGGCGGATCGGTCGATAAGGCGGATGTTTACGGTGCCAACATGGCCGCGATCCGTAAATCCGTCGCTGGCTAAGGTTTAGCCAGCGCGGCGCAGGCGCAGCGCGTTGGAGACCACAAGCACGCTGGACGCCGCCATCGCGCCGGCGGCCAGCATCGGTGACAGCATCATGCCTGTGAACGGATACAGCGCGCCTGCCGCAACCGGGATCAGCGCGACGTTATAGGCAAAGGCCCAGAACAGGTTCTGCCGGATATTCCGCAGGGTTGCGCGCGACAAGTTCAGCGCGGTACCCACGCCAGCCAGATCGCCCGACATCAGCACCACGTCCGCCGTTTCAATCGCCACATCCGTGCCGGTGCCCACTGCGATGCCAACGTCAGCGGCGGCCAAGGCGGGCGCGTCGTTGATGCCATCGCCCACAAAGACCAGCGTGTCCCCTGCGCGGCGCAGATCGTCCAGCGCTGCGACTTTGCCCTCGGGCCGTACCTCTGCCACGACGGTATCAATCCCAAGGCTGGCCCCGACCGCATCCGCCACGCTTTGCGCATCGCCTGTGATCAGGGCCGTGCGTAAGCCCCGCGCTTTTAGGGCGGCGATGGTTTTGGCGGCGTTCGGCTTGACTGGATCGGACAGGCCGAGCACTGCGACCGCCACACCGTCGATCACGGCGAAAACGGGCGTCTGCGCCGAGGCCGCGATCTGATCTGCTGCCTGACGCAAAGCGCTGATATCGATCCCCTCTTGCACCATCAGACGCGGCGCGCCGACGAACACAACCGCGCCGTCCACCACGCCGCGCACGCCCATGCCAGTCAGGGCCGTGACCTGCGTCGCGGCGGGAACGGTAAGCCCACGTGCCTTTGCGGCCTTCACGATGGCGCGGGCCAAGGGATGCTCTGACGCGCCCTCTACCGCTGCGATCTGCGCAAGCACGCGGCCTTCGTCCTGTCCGGGGGCCACAGTCAAGGCGGTCAAATCCGGTGCGCCAAGGGTCAGCGTTCCGGTCTTGTCAAAGGCAATCACGGTCGCATCCGACAGGCGCTGCAAGGCATCGCCCCGGCGAAAGAGCACGCCCAGATCCGCGGCCCGGCCCGTGCCGACCATGACGCTGACCGGTGTGGCCAGCCCCATGGCGCAGGGGCAAGCGATGATCAGGACCGACACACCAGCGACCAGCGCATAGGTCAAGGCGGGCGTGGGGCCAAACACCAACCAAGCCGCCACGGTCAAGGCGGCGACCACCAGAACAGCCGGCACGAACCAGCGCACGACCCGGTCGGCCAGTGCCTGAATGGGCAGCTTTGCACCCTGCGCGTCCTGCACCAGCCGCACGATCCCGGCCAAAACCGTCTGCGCGCCCACAGCCTGCGCCCGCACCCGCAAGGCGGATTCGCCGTTCACGGTACCGCCTGTCACGCTGCGACCGGGCTTCTTTTCGACGGGCGCGGGCTCTCCGGTGATCATGCTTTCATCGACCCAGCCGGAGCCGGTCAGGACGGTGCCGTCGACGGGCAAACGCTCTCCGGGCCGGACGATCACAATGTCGCCGACGACGATCGCATCCGTGGCGATTTCGGTCGCGACCCCGTCACGTTCCACCTGCGCAGACTGCGGCCGCAACCCGGCCAGTGACCGGATCGCAGCGCCTGCCCGGCCCCGCGCCCGCGCCTCTAGCCAGCGGCCCAACAGGATCAGGGTGACGATGACGGCGGCTGCCTCGAAATAGACGGCCTGCGTGCCTGCGGGCAGCAGGCCGGGCGCGAAGAGGGCGACGGTGGAATAGGTCCACGCGGCGGCTGCGCCAAGGGCGACAAGGGCGTTCATTTCTGGCGCGCCGCGCAGCAAGGACGGGATGCCGTGGACAAAGAACCGGCGGCCCGGACCGATCAGCACAAGGGTCACCAGCACGAACTGGATAAGCCACGACGCGGTGCGCCCAATGCTGCCGTCGATGGCCGCGGCCATTCCGGGGATGACGTGACCGCCCATTTCCATAATGAAAACCGGCAGGGTCAATGCGGCGGCAATCGCCGTGTCGCGGCCCAAGGCGTGCTGCTCTGCCGCTGTGCGATCCTCTTGCGGGGCGGAAGGTTCGGCGCTGGCGGTATAGCTGGTATTGTCGGTGACACGCTGCGCCAAGTCCTGCGCTGTGACCGCCCCAACCAGCGCCGTCACAGTGGCGCGGCGGGTGGCCAAATTGACCTGCGCGTCCAACACGCCGGGGGCCTTGGCCAAGGTGCGTTCGACCGTGCCGGCGCAGGACGCGCAGGTCATGCCGTCCACTTCGATCTGCATCACGGTGGTGGCGGCGGGATAGCCCGCGCGCGTCAGTGCCTGCGTGACGTCCGTCAGCGATGCCCCGTCCAGCGACAGCCGCGCCTGTCCCGTCGCAAAGTTAACGCGCGCGTCCTGTGCGCCCGGCACGGCGGCCAAGGCACGCTCTGCCCGGCCAGCGCAGGCGGCGCAGGACATGCCAGTGACATCAAATGTCAGATCGGTGGTGGTGGCGGCCATGATGCAGGCTCCGGTTTGGAATACACTCTATGAAAGCCCGCAAGGCGCGGACGTCAAGGGACGCCTATGTCGCGAGGCAGCGCGACGCCTCGATCCGCAGGGGCGGGCCGTCGCGCATGGCGCGGCGCAGGCGGCGTGAAAGCGTGTCGATCAGCAGCGTCAGGAGGGCCGACACGACGAGTAGCGCAACGACCCGGTCCATGCGCAGGGTCTGTACGTTGCTTTGAATATAAAAGCCCAGCGTGCCGATCCCAAGCAGGCCCATGATGGCGCTGTCGCGCAAAATAATCTCCCACCTATACAGACACAGCGCCCAAAAGGCGGGGGACAGGCGGGGGAACAGATCCCACGCCCACAGCGTCACGCCGCGCGGCGCGCCGGTGCGCTGCGGCAGGCTCGCCGCTTGACGGCCCAGCAGGTGGGCGATGATCGCGCCGTTGTGCAGGCCAAGTGCCAGAATGGCGGGCAGCATCGACGGGCCCAGCACTTGCAGCAGCACAAAGGCCAGCATGTAATCCGGAATTGATCGTAGCACGACCAGCACGCCATGGCCGATCACGGCACCCGCGCGGCCCACGACGCGGGGCACGATCGCCGGAAAGGCCACAGCCGCGATCAGCGCCGCCGCCGCCAGCGCGATTTGCGACAAGATGAGCGTGTCGATACTGCCGGGCAGCGCTTGTTGCAGAAGCACCTTATCAAGCCAGCCGCCCCAATCGGCCCCAGTGCGCAGCGGGCTTGGCACAATGCCTGTTAAGAAACGCATCAGCGCGCCCTGCCCCATCGGCGGCGTCGGCAACCAGATCAGCGCCGTGGCAGAGGCCGCGAGCATCAGCGGCACCAGCCGCCAGATCACCCAAAAGCGCAGCGGCAAGATCAGCGCGAGGAACAGCGCCAGCACCGCGGCGGCTTGGCCGTATTGCGCCTGCTTGAACGCGGTTTCCAACTGAAAGCCCAAGGTCGGCAGCCCGATGAACCCCAGCACAGCGGACGAGCGCAGACCGCATTCCAAGCGATACAGCGTATAGGTCCGCATCTGCGGCAACGCCTGCGGCAACCGGACCCACAGTAGCGCCGTCAGGCGCGGCAAGCGGCGGCTCAGGGGCGCGCTGGCGGCGGCGTCCTCTAGATATTCAGAGAAGACTTTGGCGAAGATGCCCGCATAGGGCAGCCCGATGGCCAGCACGCCGGTCAGGGGCGACAGGCCCGTCAGGCCCAGCAGCAGAAGGGCCCAGAACAGTTCGTGCACGGACCGCACCGCGATGCAGGTCAGGCGCACGGCGGCGCGGCCATAAAATGGGGCCAGCAACAGGCCCAGCACAGCGCCCAGACCGACACCGCAAAAGGCAAAGGCAACCGTCAGCCCGGTCGCCCGCAGCAGACCCGCGATATCGGAAAAATCAGGATGCAGAATACCCTGCCCAATCGCGCGAAGCGTCATCCAAGGGTCAGGACGCATCGCGCCAAGGTCGGCGAACCAAAGGGCCATAAGGGTGAGCGCGGCAAAGCCCGCCAGCACATGACGCCGCTGCAAGATCATCGGTAAAGCTGTAGCAGATCGTCTGCGCTTAGATCAGAAGCAGGCGCATCCACGGCAACCCTGCCCTGCCGCAGACCGATAATCCGCGTCGCGACCCGCAAGGCTTGATCCACGTCATGCAGCACCAGCACGCTTGTCGGAAAGGCCCCCAGCAGATGATCGAGCAAGGCCGCGCCTTGTTCGGGGTCCAGCGCCGTCACAGGCTCGTCCCCCAGCACCAGCGCCCCGCCGCGCAGCAAGGCGCGGGCCAGCGCGACCCGCTGCCGCTGCCCGCCGGACAGTTGCGACACGGGGCGTCGCCCCAGATCATCAAGGCCGACAACGCCAAGGACCTGCGCAACCCGTCCGCGTTCATCAGCATTCGGCCAAATCAGCGTGCGCAGGTTGCTGGCGGTGCCGTGATCATCCAGCACGCCCATCCAGACGTTGTGAAATACCGACAGCGCCCCGATCAGCCCGTGGTCCTGCGGCACCAGCGCCAGCCGCCCCTGCGCCCGGTCGTGCAGCGCAGTCAGCAGCGTGCTTTTGCCCGCGCCGCTGCGCCCTAGAATGGCAATCCGCTCGCCCTGCGCAATCTGCAAGGACACATCGTGCAGCGCCAGCTGGCCACCCCACCCAAGGCTTTCGCCCGTCAGCGTGACCAGCGGCTGTGTCATCAGTCGATCAGATCCAGCGCGCGCGCCGTATCAACGATGGGCTGATACAGCGCATCATCAGCTGCGATAAAGGCGCTACGCGGAAAGGATTCGAGCAGCACTGGATCGTCCATGCCGATCAAAGCAGCCTGCACCTTGTCCGCAAAGCCCGCGCCAAAGGTGGCATCGACATCGCCGCGGATCGTCCAGTTATAGTCGGGATAAGGCGGCGTTTCCCAGATGATCGTGGTCGCCGCAGCCTCTGGCGTCATATCAGCGACCGCAGTGTCATAGACGGAATAGTTCAGCGCGCCGATCTCGTAAGCGCCCGATGCCACCAGACGCAGCGTCTGCCCGTGATCGCCAGAGAAGCCGACGTTGGAGAAGAGCTCTTCTGGCGCTTGGCCCGACTCTGCACGGATGTAAAATTCCGGCATCAAGCGGCCAGAGGTCGAGGTTTCAGCGCCGAAGGTAAAGCTGCGTCCTACCAGATCGGGGAATGCGGGGTCCAGCGTCAGGCCGGTGTCCTTATTGGCGATGAAATAGGTGACGAAGGTCTCGTCCTCTGCGCCTTGCGCAATCGCGTGGGATTCCGGCACTGCAATGCGCGCCTGCACGCCGGACAACCCGCCGAACCAGCCCAATTGGATTTGATCATTCGCAAAGGCGGTGACGGCCGCGGCGTAGCTTTTGACCGGCACATACTGCACGTCAACGTCCAGGGCGTCCGACAGATAACCCGCCACCGCGCCAAAGCGTTCGACCAGACGGGATTCGTCATCGTCAGGAATCGCCGAAAAATATAGCGTCTGCGCCGCAAGCGGCTGCGCGGACAGGACAAGCAGACCAAGCAAGATATGACGCATGGGGGCACCTTTCATAATTGTTGCGCCCTCATACCGTGTCCCGCGATCAAGTGTCACGGGGCCCGCCCTAAGAATGCTGCGATCCGGCCGGGAAATTCCGCTTTTGCCGCGCTTTAACGCGCAACCCGCTTGCCAACCGCCCGCCAACCCCGCAAAACACGACCTGTGCGGTCCCGTAGCTCAACTGGATAGAGCAGCCGACTTCTAATCGGCAGGTTGAGGGTTCGATTCCTTCCGGGATCGCCAGTTTTGATAAGTTGCTGTCAGTTACAGCATCCCTTTTCTGGGAATCACACCATGCGCTTTCCGAGTGCTTTGGTCCGACACGCCGACGGTCGACAACTTTAGTAGAGGCAATGGTAGGAAGCGCCTCCCCAGGCCTTAAAATTCAGGCGTAAGCGCACTGCACTACTGTCAGAAAAAGACAAATCTTGCGCAATAATTGTTTGTTGCTGTCAGTTGGAGCGTGCCTTTTCCGGAAATCCTAACATGCGCCATTCTAAGCTCTTTGCTCCGGCCGGTCGGCGGATGCCAACTTAGTAGAGGCGACACAAGTGAGCGCGAACTGAGGCTATAAAAGTTAGAAAGTATAGCTCTGGACTACAGGGACTTTCCTGACGCTGAGACCGCTGCTTCAACATCACGCCTCAGGTAAATGCCCTCGAAACAGACGTCTTCAAATGCAAATGGCCTTACTCCAGCATTCTCAAGTATGAACTTCAATATCCGCTTCTGGATACCAAAAGCGGCGGCCCCCGTCCGAAGGGTGACGAATTTCGCTTGAAACGCATCAGCGTCGGCTTGCGTCACCCGGTGGCGCGTTTTCCCCGACCGGGAGTCGCGGATGAGGGTGGCAGGCATTTGGCCGCTATCGAACAACGCCTGCATGGTCCCCTTCGACGTTATCCCGACGCTCTGGCCAAATACAAAAGGGGATTGCCCCTCAGGGACAACAGCGACGCGCAGCCGATCAACCTCAGCAGAACTTACAAATAATGCCGCATACCCGTTCACCCCGTGAAGCCGCCCGACAGAGATTGCCCCCTCTCGCACTGCGTTAGAGATAAGGGTGACGGCGATGCCAGCTCTGACTGACGCGTCGTGGATTTGTTCCCATCCATTATCCTGAGCTACTATGTTGACAGAATTCCGGAACATATCTTTCAGAAAGCAGGCGAACGGCTCTGGATCCCAGGCCGATCTTGCGCGCCGTCTGTCCAACGTAGGCGCAAAAAGTTTTTCACGTCTGAGAGAGATAAATTGAAACTCCGTAACATTAAATCTGTCGCGTAAAGTTGCTAGATCAACCAAGCCAGACAGCTTAGTGCTTAATCCTTCTAGTGCAGTGGCTGGGAACGTCAGGCGAGCGTCTGAGCGCGGGTCATTATCCGAAATAATATCTTCAGCCGCCAAGACCAAACGCATACGGTCAGGATGCAGACCAAAGGCACCAGCGGCACTGGCAACCGAATGAAGCCGTGATTTTTCCTGAACTTGTCCCAGCAAAACTTCACCAACTTTTATGGGCCATTGGTCTAAAATAACATCTCGGAGAATGTCCCTGAACGGATCAAATGCAGTATCATAGCTTAGGGTCGTTGAAAGATCCCGGTAGAGGTCACCAAAGGCGCTGGCAGCCCCACCCAGGCCGCCAGATTTTTCAGCTACCAGATCGACCAGCACCGCTCTGAAGTCACGTTCATTACCGCTAATTGTCTCGAAACCAAGTGAATAGCATTGCCAGTCCCGATCTGCTGGCGGGACATTGTCCAGCAAACGATCCGTTAATAGTAGTTGCCTGCCGATAAGACGGCAGATTGTAGCGGCGACGTGGGGTGTATGGCAGGAAAGCCAAGTCTCGTCGTCGCCAGTTTCCAGCCGCGCAATCAACCATTTGTCGTAAGCTGTTTGTGTTCTAAACGCGCGTTCAAAAGTGCTGTTGCTTAGCGGCTTGATCAAGCTCGACATTTGATCTGCAAGATATCGGCGCGTCGGATTCTTATCCGACCAAAGCATGACCAGCGGATGGCCATCCTTGCTACAGGTCTGGCTATGCCGGAAAAGAAATTCACCGCGAAGCACCATCTTCGTTAGCGGGTTCGCTTCGCTACTTGCAGCATCGTCGCGCAAGCATATTGGGCAGCCATACACATCCGGGTTTCGCACGGCGCGCGACACGACGGCAGCCCCCCGAAATTCTATGCGGACGCTTTTAAGTGGTCGACCAGTCCACGACATCAACTCAGCTATCTGTGTGTGCGATAGACCTGCAATATCAGCAACCTTGTCGACTGCCTTGGGTTCAAAATTGCTTAGAGACCGAAGCGGCACCCCCATATCCTGACAGAAGCTTGCGGTATCAAGCCGGTTAACAGCGGCCATACGACCGACAAATGAAAAGATCGTCTCTCGCGGAGCAGGACAAACGCGGAGTGGCAGTGGGCTCGTCATGTCATCGCTTTAATTACAAATTAGCAGAGGGAAACAGATCAGGATCGATCCGCCTACAGTGAATAGAGAAGGCTCTTATGAATGCCGGCGTAAAAGTGAAGTCAGACAACATCGCACCATATACCTAAATATTACATCTGACAGTTGCTCTCTGATGGGATCGCAGACACCCGGGGGATCGAAGGGGTTGATGACAATGCCCGCAATAACCCGCTCGCATGCGATGATGCCGTGTTCCGTTTTCAAGAACTGCATTACACCCCTTAACCCATTCTCTAAGCAAGGCACTGCCGCTGACTGACACATCCCGCCATACTCAGTTTTCAGCCCTCAACTTCATCGCAAGTAAAATTGCCTCCGCCAATCGGGCCGCGTCAGGGCCGGCCCGGTGTGGTCGAGGCGTTCCATTAAGTTGCGTGTGGACATGATGGGTAAGCGCTGAATTACCTTTGCATACCGCCGTGATCACCTTTTCGATGCTGGCAAAAGGCGGCGGCTGGAAACCCAGCGGCTCCAGTAATAATTCCGCCCACCAGTGATCGTGCGCTACGGCGTCACTGACAACGTGTTTTCCATGTATCCGATGAAGAAGGTCACTGGCGACGTCAGCCGCGCTTGGTGCGGATCGAAGCTCTTCTCGTTGGATTTTGTGAATGCTGGCTGATTGCGATGACCACGCATTTTCGTTCCAGTTCGGTTCGGGTCGGATCAGAGAGGACCATTTTTCAACAGTGTCATTCTCAATCCACGCCACTCCGACTTCAATCGGCCACGAATTCGGGCCAAGACCTGACGCCTCGAAGTCGATGAAGATGAGGTTCTGTGGTGTCAGCGTCATATGCGGCAATCGCTACGCACCTTCGGTGTCGCGACTTTCAGGTTCGGCTTTGGCCATATCCCAACCACACTGCGGGCAACGCGGTGGCCGCCTCTTGGAAATCCGATCTTGCATGAAGGCACTATGCCGCTCCTTGCTCTCCTTACGCCATTCCCAGTTTGACCAAAACATTATGGCCGCCGCAAAGGTGAGAAAGGCCACGATCGCACTGTCGACGTATGGCAATCTCTATCTCCCTGCTCTGCTCTGCTCTGCTCCCCGAACAAATTCGGATGTCGGAAAATACCAGGGAAACCTTACATCCGCAAGAATTAATAATAATTAAGTCACTGTTTATACTGTATAATTTTTCGCAACTCAAAGACTCACGAAAGCGTCATGAAAAGAAGAACAACCGTTGTCTTAAGGATTTTCGGGACGGCCTTTTTCGCAAATTCGTTCGCGCATTTCATAGCCGCCGAGACCGACAAGGTGCCGTTTGATAGCTATAGGAATGACGAGGCGCGGCCATGGATGAATAGTCATTCATTGCAATGCAACCCCAGACTTTGACCCCAACGCATAGCCGGTTTGCGCCGCGCAGTCCGTTTCTAACGAAACCCATCACGTCCTAATTGGTTGTGCTATGTCTGCGCTGGCATGTGCAGCACGATTAGGAAGCCGCTGCAGCGGCTTTGTCCGCATTCAACTGGTGAGGCGCATGTTTAACCCATTTCAGAAAGTGCAAGCTCGTAGCCGCAAGAAGGTCCGCCATGCCACTGCAACGGCATTTGGACAGATGGTTGGTGTAATGCTGCCCAAACCCGCCAAGGCAAAGGCCCGGCCAAAACCCACATCGAAGGGTGCCGGCCAAGCGCTGAGCCGGGTCAAAGTTCATCCAATACTATCTGTAAAACCTGCGGCTAAAGCCAAGCCGGTAACGGCAACCGCACGGGCGCAAATGCCGATACCGCGCGGAGCAACCTTCAGGTCGCTGACCCACGACAGTTCGTTTGGCAGCCTAGACTACAAACTGTATCTGCCCGCCAGCGCCACAAGTGCAGAGCGCCCCCTACCACTCCTCGTCATGCTTCACGGCTGCGGACAAACGCCCGATGATTTCGCGACCGGCACGAGAATGAACGCATTGGCCGAGGAGTTGAGCGTCATCGTCGTCTACCCTGCCCAGAACCGGCAAGCGCAGAAGAACCGCTGTTGGAACTGGTATCGCCGGGGGGATCAAAGCCGGGTTGCCGGTGAACCTGCCCTTCTTGCAGACCTGACGCGCATGGTCCTCAGCACCACACCCGCCGATCCAGCGCGGGTCTACGTCGCCGGTCTGTCTGCAGGGGCCTCAATGGCACTGATCCTCGCCGCAGCATATCCGGACATTTTTGCCGCCGTCGGTGCCCACTCGGGACTTTCAGTGGGGTCAGCACACGATGCGTCCACGGCAATGATTGCCATGAAGCATGGCGCGCCGGGTAGCCGCTCGCGCGCGCCGATACCCACGATCAATTTCCACGGCGAGAACGACAAGGTCGTTCATGTCCGGAACGGACGCTATGTTGCCGCGCGCGCCGCCGACGCTTACCCGACCCTGGTCAGCACCGAACGCAAGGGGCGCATCATTGAAGGGCATCTGTTCGTGCGGCAGTCGCACCGCAAGGGCAAAGGGAAATCGTTCACCGAATTCTGGGTCATTATGGGCATCGGTCACGCGTGGTCAGGCGGGAGCCCGGCGGGGCGATTCACCGATCCGGCCGGCCCCGATGCGTCCCGTGAGATGCTGCGCTTTATGTTGCAGCACCGGACGACGTTGAAGCAACGCAAGGCTGGGAAACTGGCCAGCGCGGCCTGATATCTGGGAATATAAGACAACGATGTTTTCGCGGAAGTCGGTGAACTGGACATTGGTGTTGGGCGCGGCGAAAGTCCGGTTCGAACCCTCTTTACCGAATGCCGTCGCGCAGCATTTTGCGAGTGCAGAAAATCCAGCCTGTTGCTCACGGCCCAATGCGGACCTTCGCGATGGGTTCGATCGCTGCGGTGCAACTTCCCCGTAGCGGCCATTCGTCAAACAGCAAGCCCCAAAGGCGCGGCAATCAACAATGCCCAAATGAACTCAGTTCAATCTAAAGTAGTGCGACCGCTAGATTTGTGGTGCGGCGAGGCCCCCTCCTAGATAAGATAATCGAAATTCTACTTGGTTGGCTGGGGCAAGCTGTCGTGATCACAAACAAAATTGAACAAGGTGCAACGTGGCGTAGATGGGATCTACACGTTCACACCCCTGAAAGTGTAATTGGATCTCGGTCAGCTACGAATTCGTATTACGGTAACTGGGATGAGTACTTGGATGTACTTGAGCAAAAGGCGCTAGACCACAATATTTCAGTAATTGGTGTGACAGATTATTGGAGCATTGAAGGCTACAAACGCCTATTTAAAGAAAAGAAAGCTGGGCGCCTTTCAAGCGTTGACCTTTTAATACCAAACATAGAATGCCGGTTTGCTCTTCAGACGCAGGCAGGCAAGTCATTTAATATTCACCTTCTGATTGATCCAACTCCCAAGCTTAACGAAGCTGATGATGCTCATATCAAAGAGATTGAGGCTGCACTTAAACACCTTCGATTTGAGGTGGAGAAAGGTAAGAAGTTCTCCTGCACTCAGGATGACTTGCGTAGCTTAGGTGAATTCATGGAATCGTCCCCAACTGATGCCAAAGGGCGTCTGAAGCTTGGGACCGAGCAATTCAAACCTAGCCATGATGTGTTTCTTGAATGGTTAGACAATGAAGCTGGCCAATGGTTGAAGTCTCGAACGCTTTTGGCGGTCGCCAACGGAAGTGATGGTATCACCGGTTTAACCCAGTCGTCCGGACTGACCGCGTTGCAGGGACGCCTCCAGCAGTGGGCTGATTTGGTGTTCTCAGGCAGCGATCGAGACAGAGAGCACTACCTTCAGTTGCCCAAGCCGAAGCCCTGCATCCATGGGTGTGATGCGCAAGCCGTTTTTGAGCCGGTTGATCAGAAATACTGTTGGATAAAATCTGACCCCACATTTGTTGGCTTTCGGCAGATACTCAGGGAACCCCAAGAACGTATTTGGATTGGCTCGACCAAACCTGGGCCAACTGACCCTGCAAAAATCATCGAAAGGGTTTCACTTAGCGGAAACGCATGGTTCGAGACTACTGACATAACTTTAAATTCTGCACTAGTAGCCGTTGTTGGAGAAAAAGGTGCGGGGAAAACAGCGATTGGTGAGCTGATAGCCCGAGCTGCTGGTGTAAAGATTTCTGAGCTGCGGTCAGGTAATCATTCTCAGACCTTCGTTGGAAGGGCAGGCAAAAGTTTGAATGGATTGTCCGTGACGCTTGGCTGGGGCGATGGAAGCAAAACTTCATTCAAGGTTGGTGATGAACCCATGAGCTTGACCGAAAGAGTGAGGTATTTATCTCAGGACTTCGTAGAGCGGCTATGTAGCGAAGACCATTCTGGCGATAGCTTGGTCAGTGAACTCGAAAAAATGGTTTTCAATCATCTCCCTGTTGAGAAACGCCTGCAATGCGCAACATTCTCGGAACTACGAAATAAGCACACTGCAGCGATGGTAACGAGAAAGGTAGACCTTCAAGACGAAATCAAGATTCTGAATGAAAAAATTGACAACGCAGAGAAAGAAATTGAGTCCAAGCATAGGCTCGAGGCCGAAACGGCTGAACTTCAGGTTGAAATTGTTCGGCTCAAGTTGCTTCTCGAAGAAGCCCAGTCATCTATCAATCCAACAGCTCTCGCAAGGTTAGAGAAAGCTGCAACGATCAATCAGAAATTGGAGAGCGAGTTATCTGAACTGAATGAACAGCGATCTCAGCTGAAGAACGCCTTTGAAGCTTATGAACTATTTAAAAGAAGAACGTTTGTCGCTTTTTCTGAGCTGGAAACACAGCTGATACGTGCTGGAATTGATCAGGAAAGCATCGCAACTTTCAAACCAAGCTTCCAAGGGTCTGTGGTTCTGGTTTTTGCGAAATTGCTGGAGAAAGTAGAAGCAAACATTACTGCATTGGGAGCCACATCGTCAGATGATGGTGACGGCTTGACGCCGGGCACGAGGTCGGATGCAGCACTTGAACTGGCGGCAGCTCAACAAGAAGTGTCCATTGATATGCAAGTCAAAGCCAAGGTTCTTAAGCTGCGTGAACAAATATCGGACAATGAACAGCGCGCAGGATCAGGTCAGAAACGCTTAGAGCGCTTAACGGCAATAGAGTTGGACATTGCCGAACAGAAGGAACGGCGGTTTGAATGTTACCGCAAGGTTTTGAAAACTCTTCAAGATGAGGCTGAGGTACTAAAGGTTCTATACAGTCCGCTGACGCAGCAGATTGCTGAAAGGCTCGCGGAAACTGAGACAGAAGAATTCTCAGTAGGTGTCCGACCTCGTTCCAATTGGAAAGGTTGGCTAGAAAAATGCCCGGATTTTTTCGATAGAAGAAAGCCATCCAATGTCAATCTGACCGATGAGAGGGTCAAGCAATTGAATGAGGCGTTACTGACAGATGAGACAGGAAATGAGCTCATTGCGGTTATTAAAACATTAGACGCTGAGTTAGGTTCTCGGGAAGAAATGGAGCAGCGGCTAAGAACGGGCTTCAAAACGCAAGACGTTTCGGATTGGTTGTTTGATACCACAGGTATTTCGGTCAGCTATGTTCTTGAGTATGGTGGTGTAGAGCTTTCACATCAGTCGCCGGGTACGCGAGGAATCGTACTCTTACTCTTGTATTTGCTGGTCGATGACAAAGACAATCGCCCTCTCATCATTGATCAACCCGAAGGAAACTTGGACAACTCATCAGTCGCAAAAGCGTTGGTGCCGTTTATCCGGACGAGTAAGCGAGAACGGCAAATCATCATTGTATCTCACAATCCTAATCTGGTCGTTGTCACGGACGCGGAGCAAATAATCATATCTACTGCAACGCGTCCCACAGGCTTAGACCATCCTGTGTTGTCATATAGCGGGGGAGCTTTTGAAGCTATTGAGGGCGAAAGTTCACCACATGAAGAGACAATCCGAATCTTGGAAGGTGGGCGTGCCCCCTTTGGTCAACGTACAGAAGGCTATAAAATTTCGAACCGTTGAGCCTGCATCTAATCGTCGCCTTAGACCTGTCGCTCCTTAAGCTACCTCAAGTGCTCATTAAAGTGACTTTTCATTCGAAAGCGATGGACTTTTCCAACGCAGTGCTGAGTAGCGTAGCCTGACGTTCAGATGGCTGCTTAGAACCATTATCACATACTTTTCGCACCTGCAGCGAATGACCGTTGTCCGCCCTACGTGTCAGCGTCAGCGAACGGCCCAGACCGGCCATTCACGCGCTGACACGATGCTGCGGCGCAGCCCGTCAGAGCGGCCATTCGTGCATCGCGCAGCATTTTGCTGGATGAAACGTCGGTCAGTGGACGAAGCGTGAATTCGTTGCGGCGGAGCCAGTTGCGGCTATGGATCTCGGGTGCGCTGTAGGTTGTTTTCTGAAGGCGGCTGTCGGTCCGTTGTTCGGCTTGGTATGGCAATGATTAAGGAAGTTGAATTCGAAGGCGGAGCGAAACATGCTAACAAATAGCGACCTGGTCGAATTGACAGAATTTCGCCGTGCTCTTCACCGTCGTCCGGAAGTGTCTGGCGAAGAAGCGGAAACCGCTAAGACTGTTGTGGCTGCATTGAAACTGATGTGTCCGACGGGCATCCTCACAGGGCTGGGCGGACATGGCGTGGCTGCGATCTTTGACAGCGGCAAGGACGGCCCGACAGTTCTCTTTCGCGCTGAACTTGATGCCCTGCCCATCGAGGAACGCAATGACGAAATCGCGTGGCCTTCGGAGATCTCTGGCAAAAGCCACGTCTGTGGTCATGATGGCCACATGACGATGTTGCTTGCCTTGGGCCGTATGATCTCGCGCAAGCCGGTCGCGCAAGGGCGCGTCATCTTGATGTTTCAGCCCGCCGAAGAAGACGGAAGCGGTGCGAAGGCGGTCGTCGCTGATCCGGCCTTTGACGAAGTTAAGCCGGACTGGGCCTTTGCCATTCACAACGACCCCGGAAGCCCGTTTGGGTTCGTCTCGACCCGTGTGGGGCTGATGAACTGTGCGTCGCTGGGGCTGAAGGTCATGCTCAGCGGAAAAACTGCCCACGCTGCCAACCCGCAGGACGGTGTCTCCCCTGCGTTAGCGGTCGCCAAATTGATCCCTGCGCTGGATGATCTGGGGCATGGCGAAGGCGGTCCACGCAACGATGCATTTCGACTGGTGACGATCACTCATGCCAACATCGGGGAACCAAACTTTGGCATCGCCCCCGGTGAAGCAGAGGTTTTCGCAACCCTGCGCGCGGCTGGTGATGCTGGCATAGAAAGCCTTGAAGACGCCGCACGAAGCCTTTCAACATCTATCGCAGACGAATACGGGCTTAGCGTCGTGTGCGATATCCATGACCATTTCGCGGCGTCGGTAAATGACGCGGACGCCTACGATGTCGCGACCAGGGCGATGGAGGCAATCGGTGTTCCCCACGGGCAAGAGAGCGTGCCGATGCGTGCATCAGAGGATTTCGGCGTATTTGGATGGGGCGCAAAAGCCGCGATGTTGTTCTTGGGCTCCGGCGAAGATCATGCGGCCTTGCACAATCCGGACTACGATTTCCCCGATGATTTGATCCCTATGGGGAGCGCAATCTTTGAGCGCATTGCGCGAGATTTGTTGGGAACCGCTTAGGCGCATCGGAACCTACGGCTTCCCTAAAGCAGCTATTCGCTGCGATGCAAATTGGGCTCGGACCTGCCGTTCGTTGCGGTCGCGAACAAATTGGACGACGAATGGCGGCAGAGCGAACTTAGACTAAGTGTGCTTTTTCTGCGGCTGCGCCAATGGCTGCTTTTAGCAACTGGGCATGAGAACGCCATAAGGTTCGCGTTGGACGGATATCGAGCGGCGCTCGCTTGAAGCAATTTTCCGCCATGAGGGCGGATTGCAAAATTACCGGTCGCGTTGATCCATCGCCATTCGCTCCTTTGCTGATTGCGAAAGGATGTGACGTGTGATTTCCGGGCCAGCCAGCGCCGCACCGGGTCGCCTGGAGGCGAAATCACCCTGCCTGCCTCAAGCCCATGGTTTTACATAATATTTCTGGCACTCCGGCAGTTGCCCAAAAAATGCCATAAGTATATGTCAGCGCCTTGGTAGACCGGCGAACTCAATAAGGATCGAAGATGGATATTCAGAGAATAATGCGGGCCGCCCTCGCGTCCTCCCTGCTCATGCTGCCGACCTTTGGTTTTGCGCAGGCGATTTTAACTGTCACGAATTCTGACAATTCAGCAACCTACACCCTCGAAGAATTGTTGGCGATGCCGCAGACAACTGTCGTGACTAAAAACGACTATGTGGACGATTTGACCACCTTCCAAGGGCCGAGCCTGCGGTCGGTCCTCAACGATATGGACATCGACCGCACTGCGAATTTAAAAATGGTCGCGCTCAACGATTTTGCCTCTGAAGTGCCCGCCGGCGACGCTTTCACCTACGACGTCATTCTGGCGGTGCTTCGCGACGGTGAGGTGATGTCGGTGCGGGACAAAGGACCAATCTGGGTCATATATCCGATGGACGATTATCCCGAACTTCAAGACGACGTCTTTAATGGCCGGCTGGTATGGCAACTCAAGAGCATTGCTGTCAAGTGACCCATCGGAGCAGGTTGACCCGGATTGTTTTCCTGACTTTGTTTGTCGGAGCCGTTTTTTTTGGTATCGGCGTGATCTACAAACTGGGCGATAGAGTCCAAAGTATCCAGACTGCTGAGCAGAGTGATCCTCTTTGGATCGGGTCGCAGTTGCAGTTTGAATTGCTGCGGCTCGAGAACAACCTCGGCGAGGTGGCTCTTGGTTACAAACCTGCGGCAGATGCGGTGCTGCGCTTTGACATAGCCTGGAGCCGGATAAATATCCTTCAGGAGGGCAAGCTGCCGCAGCTTCTCGCAAACTTTGAGATAGACCAAGGCGTCCTGACCGACCTCGAGGCCACATTCACGACCATTGAGCCTCAGATTGAGGGGCTCACCGCGTCAGGTATGACCGACGAGGTGCGCCGTCAGAAGGCCGCGACTATTCTGGCCGCGCTTGAAGGCTTTGATCTGTCGCTCAGGGAATTCTTGCTGGCGCTGGCGCAAGCAAAGAACCACGCTATGGCGGAGTTTAGAACCGGCATACTGTCTCTGTCTCATGCCATTGCATACCTCGGTGCTACGATCCTGACCCTTTTCGGCATCTTCGTGTTTCTGCTCATGATCGAGCTTAGGGCCGCCAAAGACACAGAAAACGAAATGCGCGTGCTCGCGCAGGAGGCGACATCGGCATCACGGATGAAAATGAACTTTATGAGTGTCGTCAGTCACGAATTGCGCACCCCCCTTACATCAATTCTCGGTGGACTTGCCCTGTTGAAGGTCAGAATTTGCAAAACATCCAAAGACGAATCCACCCTAAAGTTGCTCGATGTAGCCAGCCGCAACGGAGATCGACTTCTGATGCTGGTCAATGACATCTTAGACGCCCAAGCCCTTAGTGACGGAAAAGTCTCTATAGAGCGCAACCCAGTGGACCTTAATGAAATTGTCGTAACGGCGGTCGAGAATTGCAACGTCTATGCCGAAAAGCTCGGGGTTGCCTACTGTGTGACCACGACGAATGAGAAGATGGTAGCTTTGACCGACAGTGCGCGCGTCACGCAGGTTCTTGTCAATCTCATCTCTAACGCGGCAAAGTTCACCGCCTCGGGCGATGTGGTGAAAATCGACGTGAGGCGAAACAAACAAATGGCGCGGATCGAGGTCATCGATCACGGTATAGGCATCTCAGCCGACCAACAGGACAATGTCTTCTTACCATTTCATCAGATCAACCCCGGCACCACCGCTGGCAACAAGAGCAGCGGCCTCGGCCTGAGCATAACAAAGCAACTGATGGATCTGCTTGGCGGAAAAATCGGCGTCAGTTCGATCGAAGGAGAAGGGTCAATTTTTTGGATCGAATTGGATCTGGTTCCTGCACAGCACGACAGCCGCAAGGTGTCACCATTGCCCGTAGTCTAAATAAGCGACGCAAATATTGAAGTTCGGGCAACCCTGGCCTTCTTGACCAACAAGAAGTCCCCACGGTAGTAGTCCAAGATCATCTTGCGGGTCGCATCCAGCATGTGGATGGTGAACTTCGAACTGGCATTGCGGTCGAGGTTGACCAAAGCCCGCTCGGTATCCGTGATATGGTCAATCCAAGTAAAAACCGGTTCAAGACCGTCCTCGAACAAAAAGACCTTTGCCGTTCTCCCGATGAAGTCGGCCTGCGGCCTGACGTGATTGTCGCAGAGATAAGGATCACTAGCTTGGCCTGAGAAGATTCGCTCAACCCATTGATCGAAGGTGCCGTGAAATTCAGCTTCCCAATCAAACTCTACTGTAAGCTTGTCGCAAGGTCCGATGCGGTCGGGAAGGTCATTGGCGTGGTTTCGCCGCAAGGCGCGGTAGCGATACTCACTCAGTAGGCGGTCGAATGGGTCGCGCAGAATAGCAAAGGTGTGATCGGCAAACCCATCTGGTATGAGCACACTCTGTGTTGCTAATTCAATGTGTTGCGGCGTCGACCTCGACCATTCTACGCGTTCACGACTGTATAATGCCACCGGGCCTTTTGCCCTTAGATAGCTTGAGACGGAGGATCCACCTGTCTTGGGTATATGGATAAAGTTGAGAAGTCGTCCATTGATCTTCGCAAGTGGCACCGGTTGCCTCGCGCAATACCCTATTTTTCCAAACCCCTGGGGGCAAACCACGGATGAGTCAACTTGAGATCGGAGGTTGGACAACGTTTTCCGGCATAGTCACGCTAACCGGCAGCGGTTGCCTTCTGCTGCGTAATTCCTCGGACGCGCTCATTTACCACGACGCGCAGCATCCGAGCCGGTGGAAAGGTTTGCACCTCGAGTTAAAGCGAGGGTGGTCGGTCGTGCTCATCCCTACCGATGGTCGCTTGGCAAGGTTTTGACCTCAATTCGGATGCTGCCATTCGCGACGATGCAGAATATCAGCAGGAAGGGCTCACTGCCGACCTTCGCTGCAGATGCACCCCCGAAGAAAACTGGGTCGTGGCCCTGAGCGTCTGCTTTCTTAGGACGTGCCCATTTAGTTTGCAGGTGCAGCGAATGTCGGCAAACCGCCCCTCGTGTCAGTGCGGTCACTTCCGGCCCAAACCGGACCTTCATGCTCGCTGCGACGAAGGTCCGGTTTGAGCCCTCTTTACCGAATGCCGTCCCGCAGCATTTTGAGAGTGCAGAAATTCCAGCCTGTTGCTCACGGCCCTTTGCGGACATTGGCCCAATGATCGGCATGCTGCGGTGCGGCCCGTCATTGCGGACCTTCGCTGCCACTGCAAAACGAGCGATAATGGTAGCTGGGTTAACAGCGGTTACAATACAATGCTAACGTTTTTTATTTACCCCAGGGGCAGAGTGCTTCGACCTGTTGGCGACCAAGTTTATTCAATGTTTTTATGTTATCTATATAAATCTTCTTAGGGTCCAAAACGTGAGCGAGGGCTTTAGTCATTTGATCTTGACGCAGAAGATGTATGGTTGGATAGGGTGAGCGATTAGTGAAATGGCTAAGATCGTTAGCAGCTACACCTTCAAATTGATATTGAGGATGAAATGATGCTAATTGGACATGCTCTGTCAGTTCTGCCTTCTCCAATAGCTGCTGAAACCAATCGAGTAAGTCGAGGTAATCGTCGAACTCTTCTAGACCTCGGGTAAACATGAGCAAGCTAGTGGCAACGTCATTTTCGTTAGCCCCAAGCAGGCGCTGTAATTCATTCACATAGAACTGCTTTAGTTGTGCATCGATGGTGGCATCACAGATGGCATAATACACTTGGTCTTGGGCTATGACGTTATGGGAAAATGGGCATAGATTTAATCCTACTACCATTTGTTCAAGCCATCGACGGGTGTTTTTAACTACGTCTTGATGAGCTATTGATAGTGTCTTAGGGCCAAACTTATTGATACGATAGATCCTTTCTTGCTTAACTAACTTAAAGCATATTTTGCCTATATCTCTAATTTATCTGCAAAAGCCAAATCCATCAACTCGGTGGAGTTACAAGCGTCCATTGTGTCATACCATCCTTCGCCATTGGCAAGCGGCCCTAAGCTGACATTGACTATGCCTTCCCAATGCTGCGGTGTGGCCCGTCGAAGCGGACTTTCGCGCATCGCACAGCTTTTTGTCGGCTTGAAACGTCGCTGTGCAGACTGAGCTACTTTGTCAGGAGAGTCTCATCTCCATGTCTCGATGTAAGATTCCAGCATCTAAATACTCTTTGCTGCATTCGATGAATCCTAGCTTGTGATAGAATTCAAGGGCATGTGTCTGCGCACCCAAACGGATCGAAGCGATGCCCCCAGAATTTGAGGCGTGACCGACAATAAATTTGATAACTTCGGCACCAATCCCATGTCCGCGGTGCTCTTTGGGGACACAAACTCGTTGGATTTTTACATATGAACCAAGCTGCTGAAAACGGGCTGCACCCGCTGGCATTCCGTTTGCCAACGCAAGAACGTGAGTGCAATTTTGATCTTGGCCATCGACTTCTTCATGTTCGGCGACGTTCTGCTCTTTGATAAATACTGCCCGACGAAGCCGCATGCATGCGGCCACCTCGCTCTCATCGTTAGCAATTTTCACGTCTAGGTTCATTTCACATACCCACATCAAAGATCGTTAATGATTAGGTTCTCATGCGATTTTCTACAAGGCACTAAGGACTCACAGCCGCCTTCAGCGCTGCTAAGTGAACTTTGTCGCCGTGGATCATGCTGCGCGACATGGACGGCCAAAAGCCGCCTTCCAGCGACCATCCCGAATGCTGCGGCGCGGCCCGTCATTGCGGCCATTCGCGCATGGCGCAGCATTGAAACGTCGGTCAGCGGACTATGCTGCCTTCCAACCCAGCGAAGCGAACGGCAGGTTATCATCGACCTCGTATCCCTTGCGCCACAATATATTCCGCGGCTTTAGGCAGAACGTGTCGCATCGCGTCAGTGCGCGTGGGCATCTTCTCCGCGCGCCATCATCATATGATGTGCGCGATGATGGTCTTGGCTTGCCATAAGTCCGAAGAACCCCAGCCCTCTTATGCGCGCCACCACGGCAGGATCACCGCTTGTCACGCGAAGCTCCACACCGTTTTCCGTTTCGATTGCCTCGACGCTCCACCGATCGTCCTGCGCCAGCTGGGCCGCGTGTGCGGGCACCATCCGTCGGAGCGTGGCGACCGTGTCCGCATCTCCCGTCGCCATCGCGGAAAGGCCGTTCGGCAGATCTGTCTCTTTGACAATCGTGTCCGAGAACATGCGATCCATATCGACCAAGTGTGCCCGCAGTCCCGTCAGGTCGACGCGCTCCCAGTCGGTGCCGGGATCGGCTTCCAGCACACCCACGATTTCCGAAAGTGCCGCAAAGGCGCCTTGCCCCGGTTCGGTCAGCCTCGCCACCCCGGGCGGCTGGTATTGACCATGCATCGCGTGATCCATGACCTCCCCGTGACCGGAGTGAGCTGTCTGGGCGGCCGCGAAAGCTGTTCCACCAAGCAGCGCCGTCACGATCAAAATCATCTTTGTTTTCATTCTGTGTCCTCACATTTTTCAAGAACACCCTATCGGTCACTGCGGCCATACCGTATGATTTCTATCATGTCAGACTGGCAGCATATATTTGGTGACGCGCTGATGAAGACCTTCGATCAGGGGGCCGTTCTCTTTCGCAGGGAGGATCGCGTTCATTCGATGTATCTTGTTCGATCCGGCATAGTCGCACTTGAGCGTCCACTTACGGATGGAACCGCACTTACGCTCAACGTTGCCACGGCTGGAATGGCGCTGGCCGAGGCGTCGTTGTTCGCCACTACCTATCATTGCGATGCGATTGCACGCATGAATGCCGAAATAGCGATCATGCCTCGCGCCGCCTTTCGGTCCGCGCTGCGCGAACGGCCAGACGCTGCTTTGAGCCTGATCGAAACTCATGCCAAAGAGGTCCAATCCCAACGGACGCGGATCGAGATATTGCGCCTGCGCCGGGTGTCCGACAGGCTGGACGTTTGGCTGGATCTAAATGCTGAGCCACCGACGGGTGAATGGATAAGGGTTGCCGATCAGATTGGTGTATCGCCACCCGCGCTTTATCGCGAGCTTGCACGTCGGAGAAAGTGAGCGAGATCATCGTCCGAAACATTGATCGGTAAGAGCAGACCTTCGCTGCGCAGCAGCATTTTCGGTAAGATGGGCTCACTGCCGACTTTCGCCGCGGCTGCACACGAAATCAGCGCGAAATCGGAAGGCGAGCGGCGGCAGTGCGGACAAAGCTGCCGTTGGGTTTCACCCTACGAATGACTGCTTAAGATCGCATCTTGTAATACGACAGCTCTGAATTGAGGAATTGGCTATCCGAAAGTATGATGACGTACTCCAGAAAGCCAACGAACCTATACCGTTCCGTTGTTGAAATGGTGGGCCAATATGCGATGTCTCGAACATGATTAAATCGCATACAGACTTCTCCCCACAATTCTTCGTCGTTGGAGCACCAAAAGCTGGTACGACGGCAGTCTATCATTGGTTACGTTCGCATCCTGCAGTTTTCTTACCGAGTGTTAAAGAGCCAAGCTATTTCGCCTATGTTGACAGTTCTGCAACTCCAAGAGGCGGTCCCTACGATCCGGATTACGTAAGGAAAATCACCGTCAACCGTAAATCCTATGCCGAACTCTACGACGCAGCGGGCTCAGGGCTAACTGGTGACATCTCGCCAGTTTATCTGTTGAATGAATGTGCGGCAGAGCGGATCGCAGCGGCGCGCCCTGATGCACGGATTATCATTCTTCTGCGAGATCCAGTTGAACGGGCATTCTCGCAGTTCATGCACCACCTGCGCGATAGTATCGAACCCTGTGAAACTTTCGAAGAGGCGCTTGAGCAAGAAGAGAAGCGTTTGTTTGACGGCTGGAGCCCGGGCCATGCCTACGCGGCCCATGGCCACTACCTGTCACAGATCGAAAAATACTTTGCCGTATTCCCCAAAGAGCAGATACTCGTTCTGGAATATCAAGATTTGCAATCCGCACCCGAACACTGTTGGCGTCAGATCTGTGAGCATCTGCGCATTGAACCAATTGGCTTGGTTCAAAATGAGCGGGTCAACGCAACCTGCGACTTGGTGGACGTGTCAGGCCGCCCTGGATTGGCACGCCGATTAAAACATCCAGGACCGGTTCAGGCGCTGCTCAAACGATTAATGCCCCCGCGCCTTAGGGCAAAGCTTCGTCATTTCCTCGAAGGACCTCGGCGTCCGGTTCCTGCGTTGCGCGCGGACACAGCGCATTCTCTCGCAGGCAGGTACCAAAGCGAACGCCGCAAAATCGAACAACTCATTGGTCTGTCTCTGGCTCACTGGACATCATGAATCGAAGAAAGCATACGTTGGTGCATGATGCAGCATCTGTCACGATGGGACTCTGTCCCGTCATTCGCTGCAATCCGAGTGAACGGCGGCTTATGATACGATTACGCCCCCAGCCGGACTCGACCCCTATCTTGCAAGAACATTCTACGAGATCACGTAAGAAACACGTTCCCGAATTGGATGGGCTTAGAGGGATAGCTGTACTTGCCGTTATCGTAGCACATTGCGCTAATGCTGGCTTCCTGCCACAATTTCTAGGGAAGGGGTTTGGGCAGCAAGGCGTCGCGCTGTTCTACCTACTCAGTGGGTATCTGATCTTCTATCTCTACCTCGACCGGGATTTTACAAAGCATAACATTGTCCAATATACGGTTGCGCGAGGTGCGCGAGTGTTGCCGCTGTTTTATGCCGTAGTTCTCGGAGCAGCGGTTGTCTGGGCTATTACAGGCCTTACCGCTTATGGCTTTGATTCCACCCGCGAACTCATGGCTAACCTGCTTCTAATACAGGGAAACGCCGTGCTGTGGTCGATTCCGGTCGAGATTCAATTCTACGTTCTCTTCGTCGGTCTGTGGTGGGTATATGCGTATGGCTATCCAATCTGCGCTCTTCTTGGTTTGCTGGCGATACAGGCGGCACTGTTAGTGCTGACAGATACAAGTGAATACAGTCTACCATATTGGTTGCATTTCTTTGTTATTGGAGGAGCAGCGTCGCTGATTAACCCCAATATCAAGGTGCCCAGCTGGATTAGCGTCGTAATGCTATGTGCCCTACCACTAGCGCTACCTGAGGTGCGGCGGATGCTGAACTGGACTGTTCTTCCGAATTATTATGATCCGATTACTGCTGGCTATCCAGTGTTGTTGTTTCTTCTGGTGCTATGGGCCACGCCCGCCTTTCGTTTCCTCGCACATCCCCTGCTGCGTTATCTGGGAAAGATTTCATTTGGCGCGTATCTGCTTCACTGGCCATTGATTGGAGTCATGTTCAAACTCGGTATAGGGGGGTGGGGAGCATTTAGTCTCGTAACGGGAGCTACACTGATACTGGCAAGTATGAGCCTTTATTTATACGAACGGCCTATCCAGAGTTTCTTACGATCTCGAAGATGGTAGAACCGCGGTCGATCATTCTTCCAGTATGTCTGCGCCTGCAATGGCCCAAGACGGGTCCTTCCCAATGCGTGAACTCCCTCGGCCTGAAACAACGAATGGGGTGCCACACGTGCAGGCAATCCCTGAGCTATCCGAAGAGATGCTACGTCAGGCTGCAGAATTTCCCGGAGTCGTTCTTGGTGCTACCCGTGTATCACTTCCCAATGCTGTCGGCTTTCAAATGGCGGGTGAGGTCTCGATAGCCCAACCACAGGCAATTGTCGGGGGGCGTGAGTTTGCGCATCTCCATCCTGATGGCTGCCTCCATACGTCGCTTCACTGGGACACAGCTCGCGGCGCAATAGACGCCGGTTGGGCCGTGGCGCATCCTTGGGCCGATCAACGCGCAGGTTGGGAAGGGTTCGTTATGATCTACACCCCGATCACCGAAGCCGCATTGGACGTGGTGCTTCAATTGGTGCGTGGGTCTTACACATACCTCACAGGCGAGTTGTTACCCGAAACGTAACGATAGCAGCCATTGGTGCGACGTGCAGCATAGGTCAAAGAGGGCTCAATGCCGACCTTCGCTGCAGATGCACCCCGAAAGAACTGGTCGATGCCCTGAGCGTCAGCTTTCTTCGAGCTGCCCTTTCGATTTCGCTCTTGCGGCGAAAGTCCGCAATCCGCCCATATTGCCGGGCAACTGAGCAGCGACACGAACGGCCCAAACCAGACCTTCACGATATTGTAGAGCGCTGCGGCGCAGCTTCACCAGACCGGCCATTCGTGCATCTTGCAGCGTTATGTTGGCTCAAACATCGGTCAGCGGACCTTTTTGCCGTTAACTGCAGACGCGCAAGCTCTGTCTAACTCGGTGCCGCATTCGGTCTATGGCGGAATGAAAACGGGTCCCAAGTGGCCTTACTGCTCAGGATCAACGAGCATCGGACACTCATCCACTTGCTGAAAGAATACAGCGCAAATTCAGGATCCCAGCCCAATCTCCCCTTTGGCAAATCGAGGGGTTGGCTCGGCGGAATTGCCGACGTCCTGTCGTCAATGCTGTTTTTCATAGATTGATCCACACCGCGCCACCTTCGTGCGACCGAACGCCAGCAGAGATAAAGCGCATACCCGCCAGCCCGTCAGTCACCGTCGGCAACATCGTCGCTTGATCCGGTTTTGCCCCTTCGCGAAACCTCCGAACCATTCCCGCGGCCTCGGCGTAAAGCGTGGCAAAGGCCTCAAGATAGCCTTCCGGGTGACCTGCCGGCAAACGGGATGCTGTGGCCACCCCCTCACCGCCACGCCGCAAGCTCTGTGTGGGTTGGCCGATGGGAGTAAACTCCAGATCGTCGGGGTGCTCCTGATCCCACATCAGGCCCCCGGCCTCGCCTACCACGCGGAGGCGTAGACCATTCTTCGTGCCAGGCGCCACTTGGCTTGCCCAGATCATGCCCTTGGCCCCGCCCTCGAACCGGAGCAGGAGTGCCGCATTGTCGTCAAGTGCTCGGCCAGGGACGAAAGCTGTCAGATCAGCCAGTAGGGCATGCGGCACAAGACCGGATACGAAGGTTGCAAGGTTGAAGGCATGGGTGCCGATATCTGCGATGCACCCGCCCGCTCCCGACTGCGCTGGGTCAGCGCGCCACGCAGCCTGCTTCTGACCCCCACGCTCGACCGGTTCAGCCAGCCAGTCTTGTAGATACTCTACCTGCACATGGCGCACGTGCCCAATACGGCCTGCCGCGACCAAGGCGCGCGCCTCGCGGACCATCGGGTAGCCGGTGTAAGTCTGGGTTAGAATGAAGGGTATGCCGGTCTCGGTCACCAAACGCACAAGCGCCTCGGCGTCTTTAACAGTCGTCGCCAGCGGCTTGTCGCAGATCACAGGAATCCCCGCGCGCAAAAAAGCCGTGGCGATCGGAACGTGCAAGTGATTGGGCGTGACGATCGCGACAGCATCGATGCAGTCTGGCCGTGCTGCCTCTGCTTTAGCCATAGCGGCGAAGCTGCCATAGCTGCGCTCTGCCACTATCCCCAGTTCCGCCGCTGACGTAGCCGCCCGTGTAGGATCAGATGAGAAGGCCCCTGCTACCAGTTCCCAGTGGCCGTCGAGCCGCGCCGCAATGCGATGCACTCCGCCGATAAAGGCACCCCTGCCGCCACCCACCATCCCGAGTTTCAGGCTCATTCCGCAATCCCCAGCATGGCACACAGCGCCGCACGATCAACCTGTCCGCCCGCAAAGTCATCGAACGCCTGCCCCGTCACCTCGATCAGATGCTGCTCAATGAACGGCGCTCCCTCAGCCGCCCCTTGCACAGGGGACTTCAGGAAACACTCCCACTCCATCACCGCCCAGCCGCGATAACCGCGCTGCGTCAGTTTTGTGAAGATGGCGCCAAAATCAATCTGCCCGTCTCCAAGACTGCGAAATCGTCCCGCCCTTTCGGGCCAGGCAGAATAGCCGGAATAGACACCCTGCCGACCATCTGGCCGAAACTCGGCATCCTTTACATGAAAAGCCGAGATGCGGTCATGATAGAGGTCAATGAAGGCCAGATAGTCCATGGCCTGCAGTAAAAAATGTGATGGGTCATAGTTGATCCGGGCACGCGGATGTTCTGCCACCGCCGACAGGAACATTTCCCAGCTAGCGCCGTCAAAGACATCTTCTCCGGGATGCAATTCAAAACCGATATCGACCCCGACCTCGTCGTAGGCATTCAAGATCGGCGTCCAACGACGGGCAAGCTCGGCAAATGCTTCGTCGATCAAACCGGCTGGTCGCTGTGGCCATGGGTAAAGGAAGGGAAAAGCCAGCGACCCGGTGAAGCTCACCGTCCCAGCAAGCCCAAGGTTGCGAGCAGCCCGTCCGGCATTGATGACCTGTGCCACCGCCCAATCCTGTCGGGCCTGCCTGTTACCTTTCACCGCTGCGGGCGCAAATGCTTCGAAGGCCGCGTCATAGGCCGGATTTACGGCAACCAGTTGGCCCTGCAGATGGGTCGAAAGCTCGGTGATCTCCACGCCTGCCTCGAAGCAGACACCCGCAACCTCGTCAGCATAGGTCTGGCTTTCCGCGCAAAGCTCCAGATCGAACAGCCGCCGATCCCATGTCGGGATCTGAACCCCCTTGTAGCCCAGCCCCGCTGCCCACTTCGTGATAGCGGGCAGACTGTTGAAAGGTGCGGCGTCAGCCGCGAACTGAGCGAGAAATATGCCTGGTCCCCTGATCGCAGTCATGTCTGACCCGCCATATCCGACAGCATCTTCAGAGGCCGGATCTCAACCGGCCGGGCCAGCAACCTATCAAGCTGAGAAAACAGCGGCGCAAGGTGGGGCATGACCATATGCATGTCCAGATCAGCCTGTGTTCGCCAGTTTTCGTAAAACACAAAGCAGCACGAGTCGGCGGCATCGCAGTGGAAGTCGTAGTTGAGACAACCGGGTTCGGCTCGTGTAGCGGCTACTTGGGCGCTTAGCAGCGCCTGCAGCTCGTCGCGGGTTTCCGGCTTGGCGGTGACGGTGCCAATGATGGTGACATGTGCCATGGTTTCACCGCTTCTGGCTAAGGGCGACGGCAATGATAATGATCCCGCCCCGCGCGATCAGTTGCTGGCTGAACTCCAGCCCGAACAGTATCAGCCCGTTGTTAATCAAACCGATCATCATGGCACCTACGATCGTGCCTATGACTGTGCCCTTGCCGCCAAACAGGCTGGTACCGCCCAGGACCGCTGCCGCGATGACCGAAAGCTCATCCCCTTCGCCCAGCTGAAAGCGGCCCGACTGCAGACGCCCGGCATAAAGCATCCCGGCCAATGCAGCGGCACAGGAGGACAGAACCAGCACCTTCATCTTGATGTTGGCGGTATCAATGCCGGAATAGCGCGCGGCGGTCTCGCCGCCACCGGTGGCCAGCACCCGACGGCCAAATCCCGATCGGCGCAGCACGATGTGTCCCAAGCCTCCCAGCACCGCGATCCAGACAAGGAGCACCGGGATCGGCCCGACGGACCCGCCGCCAAACAGCCAGGCATAACCGGGCGACAGGATCGGCACGGCAGCGGTATCGGAAATCCACATCGCCACCCCCTTAGCTATGCCCATCATCGCAAGGGTCGTTAGAAAGGAAGGGATACCGATGCGGGTCGTCAGCCAGCCGTTGAACATGCCGACTGCGAGGCCGGTGGCAATACCTGCCGCGACCCCACCGATCGGGCCCGCTACGGCGATGGCCATAGCAACGGTAACCGTCGTCAACCCGGCAACCGCACCTACGGAAAGGTCAATCTCTCCAGCCGACAGAACGAAGGTCATTGCGATCGCCATGACGGCAATCATCGCCGTCTGCCTTACGATGTTCAGCAGGTTATTGGGGTTCAGAAAGCCTTTGTCGCCGAGTGTCACCGCGAAGATCAGAAAGATCACGACAAAGCCGATGTAGATGATGTTCTGCCGCCAATTCGCGAACAGGGCCCTGCCGGGGGCTGATACTGCATTAGCCATGTGTGGTCTCCTTTGCGGTCAGTGCTTTCTGGATTTCGATCTGCAGACGGCGCTCGGCGGCTTGCAGGGCATGTTCGGGGTTGGTCTCGGTCGGATCGTCCAGATCGGCACGGTCCAGCATTTGATGTGCGCGGCCATCGGCCATGACCAGAATTCGGTCGCAGGCGGTCAGTAGTTCTGACAACTCAGACGAGATTACCAGCACCCCTTTGCCCGCCATTGCAAGATCGCGCACTAAGCGAATGATTTCGGACTTCGATCCGATGTCGATGCCGGCCGTGGGTTCATCCAAGATCAGGATGTCAGGGTCAGTGGCCAACCATTTCCCGATGACCACTTTCTGCTGATTACCGCCCGAAAGCGTAGAAACAGCATGATCCCGACTGGCCGTCTTAATTGACAGACGTTGGATCATCTGGTCAGCGATCTCGCTCGCCTGGGTGCGATCCACGAGACCACCTTTGGTGATGCGGCCAAGAACGGCCATGACCATATTGTCAGAAACGCTGTGGGCTGGGATGATGCCCTGCGTTGCGCGGGCTTCGGGCACCAGCGCCACCCCTTCCGCAATCGCATCCGCCGGACGGCGGATCTGCACTGCGCGGCCATTGATGGCGATCTCTCCCGCAACGGCGGGTTCGATTCCCGCGATGACCCGCGCCAGCGCGGAGCGGCCCGAGCCAAGAAGCCCCGCCAACCCCAGCACTTCACCCCGATGGAGAGTAAAACTGACGTTGTCGGGCTTGTGCGGCCCAGTGACGTCTTTCAACTCCAGCAGCGCCGCGCCCCGGGTCACATCGCCGCGCACCACGTCGGCAAACCCCTTTGATCGCCTCCCAACAATATGCTCGATCATCGTGTCGACAGGTAGGTCCGCCAGCGGTGCAGTAATGACGTGCCGCCCGTCGCGCAGGATCGTGGCGCGGTCCGCGATGCGGGCAATTTCGTCCATCCTGTGGCTAACATAGATGACCGCCACACCTTTGGCCTTCAGCTTACGCAGGAACACGAACAACCGCTCAACATCCGAAACGGCCAACGCGGTCGAGGGTTCGTCCAGGATCAACACCCTTGCGTCTTGGCTGATGGCTTTGGCAATTTCCGTTAATTGCTTTTGCCCAGCCCCCAGATCCCCCACCAGAGCACGGGGGTTGACCTCTACCTCAAGCATCTTGAAGATTGCTGCTGCCCGGTGGATCGAGTCTTCGTCGTCGATCAAGCCGCGCGCATTTCGGGCTTCGCGCGTCAGAAACACGTTCTGTGCTACGGTCAGGGTGGGGACCAGCGACATTTCCTGAAAGTTCATCGCCACTCCCGCAGCGCGGGCCGCTTCCGGGGTATGAGCGGCAAGTTTCTGGCCTGCCACCTCGACTATGCCTTCATCTGGGATATGCACCCCGTTCAGCACCTTGAGAATGGTCGATTTGCCAGCCCCGTTGCCACCCAGAAGGGCGTGGACCTCGCCCGGCAGAACCTCCAGATCAACATTGTCCAACGCGCGCACTCCGCCGAAGGATTTGGAAATTCCCGTCATGCGAACAGCAGCAACGGGGCTGGTCATTTTACCGATTCCCACTTGCCGGTTTCACCCGAACGCAACATCGCATCCGCCACCAACTCGGTCAGAAGTCCATCCTCGAAGTTAGGGCTGGGCTGCTCGCCAGAGGCAATGGCGCTGAAGAAGTCAAAGCATTCCACGATCTTTGTCTCGGAATAGCCAATGCCCAAGCCCGGGATCGGCCACAGGCCGTTACCGTAGGGGTGCGCCGGACCGGTATAGATTGTGCGGAACCCGCGCGCATCCGCTGGATCATCGGCGAACATGACCTGCAACTCGTCGCGGCGCTCGTAGTTAAAGTGGATTGACCCCTTGGTGCCGTGAATTTCCAGCGTGATGAAGTTGTTGCGACCCCAAGCGTTACGCGTCGCCTCAAGGCTTCCGACAGCACCATCGGCGAATCGCAGCATTGAGATCACCTCGTCATCCACATCCACCGGGGCGCGCTCGACATCGGCGGCCTTCTCTGACGCGCCCAGCTTATCGACGCCGCCCTGCTGGATCGGACGTGTTTCCACATAGGTCTTAGTCATCGCGATCACCTCGGCGATGGGGCCGACAAGGTAGTGAGCCAGGTCGACGACGTGGGTGCCAATATCGCCCACTGCGCCAGACCCGGCGATTTTCTTCTGGAACCGCCAGGACAGCGGGCCATTCTCATCCGCCGACCAGTCCTGCAGATAGGTGCCGCGGAAGTTCAGGATACGGCCAATGCGGCCTTCCTCGATGAATTTTTTTGCCAGCGCCACGGCGGGCGTGCGGCGGTAGTTGAATGCGACCATGTGGATTATACCTGCGGCCTTGGCCGCCTCGGTCATCGCGCGAGCCTCTTCAACAGTGCGCGCGAGGGGTTTCTCGCAGATGATGTGCTTGCCCGCTTTTGCCGCCGCGATGGCGATTTCGGCGTGGACGTTGTTCGGGGTGCAGATATCCACGACGTCAATATCCGGCCGGTTTATCACGGCACGCCAGTCGCTGCTGGCCTCGTCGAAGCCGAAGCGTTGACGCGCCTCTTCGGCTGCTCCATCAGTGATATCAACCACGACCTTGCGGTGCGGAATGGCTGGGGCGGGCCAGAAGAACATTGGCATCGACGCATAGGCCATGGCATGCGCCTTGCCCATGAACCCGCCGCCGATCATGGCTACATTCATCACTTTAGTCATTTTCAGTCTCCATGGCTGAGGGAGAGGCTTCGGTCGGGCCAGGAAATAATCTGCCGAGCCGAAGACTCTGATGTCGCGCGGGGATGATCCCCGCGCCGCAGTGATCACTTCATCAACGACTTGATGTTGTCGGTCGCTTCGGCGGAGTAGACTTGCGTCCAGGCTTCCAGCAGGTTGTCCCTTGTGACGGGGAGCGCGGGCAATGCTACAAATGCCGGGGCCTCTTTGCCCAAAAGCGCGTAGCCAGCCAGTTTGGCCTCGACGATACCCGCATCATAAGGACGCTGCGCACCAAGACCCTTGATGAATCCGCCTTGTGCCATGTTGATTGCCACGTTTTCCCCAAGGTCGACGGTCGTAATGATCAGATCATCGCGCCCTGCAGCCCTTGCAGCGGAAACCACGCCCTCGGCGGGCACGTCCCAGACCGCCCAGATGCCTTTGATCGATTGGTTGGACGTCAGCATAGCCCCGGCGGCCTTTTCTGCGTCGCCCGAAAAGTCAGGCCCGCCGATCCCTTGTTCTGCTACGATATTGATCTGGGGATAGTCGCTTGCGATCGTCGCTTTGAAGGCGTCGTAGCGCTGCTTAGTCACGAAGAAATCGGCGGCGTGATAGACGAGGCCGATATCCCCGCCGTCCGGACCCAAGGCCTTGGCCATCAGATGTGCTGCGGCGACACCGTTGCCGTAATTATCTGCCGAGACAACCGAGACGAAGTCCTCGCCTGCAACAAAACCGGTGGGCACGTTGTCCATAAAGACCAGCTTAACCCCGGCCTCTGCTACTGCCCGATAGGCGGCAGCGGTGGCGGTGGGATCGGCCGGGATCGACACAATAATGTCTGGCGCCTGCGCCATGATAGTTTCCAGATCGCTGACCTGCTTTTCCGGCTTGAACCCGGCATCGGTGACCGCGATCACCTCAATCCCCATTGCGTCAAACTGCGTCTGTAGCCCGTTGATCTGTGCGCGGGACCAGTCATTGCCACCGTAGTGCATGACGATGGCGGCAGTGGCCCCCATCTCCTTGATCTTTGCCAGTTCTTCGTCGCTAAGGACAACGGCTGACGGCGCCGTCGGCTCCTCGCCGTTCGGACCCTTAGACAGCACGGTTTCCTGCAGCGCAGCCAGTGCCGCATCGGGGTCGGCAAAGGCGGGGGTATTCAACCCGAGGACCAGCGCAAAGGCGGTGGCCGAACCTAAAAGAACACGTCTATTGAGCATAACTTCTTCCTCCCAGAGAAGAGATGGGGGATCACCCCAGGTAAAGGGCTGGCGGTTCAGTCCGCCATCGCCCGGTTCAGATACTCCATACTGACACGCGCGCCTTCGGCGGGATCGTCCCAGCTGTCGAGTTCGGTGCAGACCCATCCCTCAAAACCCACGTCCCACATTGCCTCAAGGATGGGGCCGGTCGGCACGTCCCCCTGGTCCAGGGGGGTGAAGGCGAAGGGGTCTTTCTGCAATCCTTTGAGGTGGATATAAGAGATGCGCGTCGCGTGATCGCGGATCAGTTGCGCAGGGTCGCCCCCTGCGGCGGCCAGATGCGCCGTGTCCGGGCAGAATTCGATGGCGGTCAAATCAAAGATTTTGGCGACCTCGGCCGGTCCCTCGACGATGGTGGAAAGGTGCGGGTGATAATGCGCACGCAGCCCCCGGGCATCGGCAATTGTCTTGACCCGGTCCAGCGCCCCGCCCAGCTTGTGGTAATCCGTTTCCCGTACACCGTCGAACCGCTTGGCCCCGCCACCCACCACCAGATGCGGCGCATCCAGTTCGGCGGCGCGGTCGGCCGCACGGGTCACCCGGGCCAGCTCCTCTGGCAGGATATCGTCGAAGATAAAGTTCCCGCCAGCATAGGCGGCGACGAGCGTCAGCCCGTTGTCCGCTAGACTTTGCCGCATTTCCGCAGCTGTAGCGTCCAGCAGGTTGCCGTCGAACAGCTCCACCCCCTCATAGCCCGCTGCCGCAATGTCAGCGAAGGCGCGGTCCATCGCGCCGAAGGTGCGATAGCTGAGTTGGGTGATTGAGGTGACGCCCTCGGCATTACCGCCAAGCGCCCCCCAGCAATTGGCGTGATACGCCAGCTTCCATGCGGCCATTTGCGACCCCTCCCTCGTTGCGTGCCCGGCGCGGTCTTACTTGCCGAAGCGATCCTCCCAACGGCCTCCTCGACCGCAAGAACAGCATTAAGTCTACAAACAGCACAGGTCAACTATATATCTGCTAAAGTTATTCAACTTTTGCAGATAATATGCAAAAGTATCTTCTTGAACGACGAAAGCGTGGCGACTATTCCTGTTGTATCCACTCGAGGAGTCACTTTTGCCAATCGACGCTACGGACACTGCCGAATCATCCCGCTCACGCGGCAAGGGCCGTCCACGCATTAGCGAAACGGCAGTCCCCTCGCTGGTCCAAATCCTGAACCTGATCCGCACCGGGCGCGCTTCGACGCGGCAGGAACTCGAACAGAAGGGCGAACTGGGTCGGGCGGTGGTAGCGGACCGGTTGCAGCTGTTATCGGATCTGGGCCTTGTCGATGAAAGCGAACTTGGTAACGCGACTGGCGGGCGAGCACCGCGCCTTGTGCAGTTCTCGGGCCGGCAAGGGTTCATATTGCTGGCGACGCTGGATCAGACGTCGATCGGCGTGGGCGTTTCGGATCTGACGGGAAAGCTGCTGACCCAACACCACGAGGCCGCCGACCTGACTGCCCCTGTAGCACAACTGGCAGACAGGCTGACGTCCCTGTTCAACTGGTGTCTGGAACGCCAGGCCACGCCAACCGCGCCCTGGGGGATCTCCCTGTCGGTTCCGGGCACGGTGCAGGCCGGACGCGACGATGTATTCATGACCACGACTCCGACCACTCTTCCCGCTTGGGAAGATTTTCCGCTGGTCGAAACGCTGACCCGCCAGTTCGGCGTGCCGGTCTGGATCCGTTCCAGCGTCGAAACCATGACGATGGGAGAGTTGCACGCCGGCGCGGGGCTCGGCCGACGCTCTATTTTATTTGTTAAAGCCGGGCGCCGGATCGGAGCCGGGATCATTTGCGACGGGCAGTTTTATCGCGGTGCGCAGGGAGCGGCTGGGCTGATCGGAGCGCTGCCGGTGGTCTCGGACGGGGTAACCGGCACGCTGGACGTGATGGCAGGCTCCGACATGATCGAGCGCGAAGGGCGCAACGCGGCGCAGAGCGGTCGCAGTCCCGTTCTGGCGGATCTCTTGCGTCGCGGATCCGAGATTACCGCCATTGAAGTGTCTCAGGCTGCACAGATAGGCGATCCTGCTGCGTCGGCGATCCTGTCGAAGTCGGGGCATCTGATCGGGCAAGTGGTCGCGACGCTCGCCAATGCCCTAAATCCTGAAATCATCGTGCTGTCGGGCACGCTGACCCAGACCAACGACATTTTGCTGGCGGGCATCCGAGAGGCGGTCTACGGCGCGTCCCATCCGCTGGTGACGCGGGACCTGCAAATTATCTGCTCGCAAATGGGCAGTTCCGCCGGGCTAGTCGGCGCTGCGCGCGTTGCCTCCGAAGCATTGTTCGCCCCTGCCTTCCTCAAGGACTGGATTCTTCACGGAAAGCCAACCCTGCATCCCGATTTCGTCAACTTTCGGGCCCGTGCTAACAAGGCAGAGCTCCCACCACCAACTCACTTGCCGCCATCTGACCCAGGGAGAAACGCACCGTGATGATTTCCGGACTCGGCCCCCATGGCGAGCGCGCATCGCCACCTGAACGGGTCAGCCTGCTGCCCGAAGATATGGCCGCCGCGAAGGCGGCAACCAGACGCGTTGCCATCGTGCTTCATACGCTGGACGGCGATTGGACCAAACAGCAGATCTCCGGCATGCTGGGCATCTTCGGCGATTGTGGCGTGGTCGTCACCGAGGTGATCGATTGCGGCTTCTCGGCAGACCGGCAGGTGTCCGAACTGGACCGACTAATAGTGGCGGCACCGGATGCAATCGTGGCCCTGCCCGTGGCAAACGAACATGTCGCAGCAGCATTCCAGCGGGTTTCGGAGGCAGGCATCCGCCTTATACTGCTGGAGAACGTTCCCACAGGCCTCTTGCCCGGCACGCATTACACCTCGATGGTATCGTCGGATAATTTCGGGTTGGGGAAAATGGCCGCCGCCGGCCTTGCGCCCCACCTACTTGAGGGGGCGGAAGTAGGTGTCCTCGGCTTTGCAGCAGATTTCTTCGCCACCAACGAACGTGAGATCGCCTTTACCAACTGGATGCAGACCAACCGCCCCGACGTGCGCAGTCATGTCCGGCGGTTCGGTGCGATGGATGAAGCCTCCGATCTGGCCCTGCAGATGATTGCGGATGACCCTAACATATCGGCCTTTTTCGTTGTCTGGGACACACCCGCGAATGCGGTGGCGACCCGGCTGCAGTTGGCGGGCCACACACCTGCTATGGCGACGGTCGATCTGGGCGAAGATGTCGCCATCGCGCTGGCAGCCGGGCGGCAATTCGTCAGCGTGGCCGCCCAATTGCCCTTTCAGCAAGGGGTTGCTGCTGCCCGCACGACGATCCTCGCACTTTTAGACCGGACAGTTCCGGCCTGGATCGCCATACCTGGAATGTCTGTGGCCCAAAGCAATGTGGCCGACAGTTTTCAGATCATCTGGAGAAAGCCTGCCCCCCGCGAGGCACTGCGCTTGCTTGGCCTGGCGCCCTGACGGCAAGGGTCGAACCGTTCGCCCGGTATAAAATGATTGGCTGCATAGACCCCTGCTGTCCTGATGAAAGGCCGCTATGTAGAACTCCATCGAAACGAAAGCACTGTCAGTTAATGACCGAACAGGGTCGTCTTTGCTAACCGTTTGGAAGCTACGGGATCGAAGACAGCCAGGAATAGCGCGGTCCGTTAGGGACCTCTGCTGCCTATCGGCGGCGCAAGGAAAAGTTTCATTTTGAGGATTCACAATGTCGACTCCCGCGTCATTGGCAACCCGACTTCGCGCTTGCAGCGAAGGTCCGGTTCCCGCCCTTGGTGTCTGTGCTGGCTTTCAGGCCAATCCAATTTCGCGGTTGCAGCGAAAGTCGGAAAAGTCCGCGTCGTGGACCTTGCAGCACTGCGGGATGAACGTCAGCTTCGCCGTCTACCTATTTCACCACCGGCAAATCGCTCAGCCTTGTTGTGTAGCGCGGGCTGCGGTGATCCGCGCGCAGCTGCCAGGATCGCAACATTCCCTCGCTCGCCAAGACCATGGTCTTCTTGCCGAACCGCCCGTTGACCTCGTCTAAGGCCTGCATCAGTGCTGGCGATCCCTCCCGAGAGGCGTCGAATAAGGTCAGCGGCCGTTGCTCAAAGGGCAGCAAATCGTCGAGCATGACGCCAGCCTTCGTAAATCCGTAGCTTGCCGCGCCTATCTTAGGCCAGGCCGCCAAAGCGCAACGCTTCGCCGCTGCGACTAGGTCGAACGTGTCCGACGACATCGGCGTCAATCGTGTCGATCGTGAGCCAGCATACTGCGGACGATCTTGACGGTGGCGGTTTGTGTGGAAAAACACTGTGAGTGTTCCCGCCACCAGGCCATGCTGCCTTAACTTCTCTGCAGCACGGGTCATATGCGCAGTGATCGCCTGAAACAGCGTATCAAAATCGGTCATCGGCGTGCCTGAAGACCGCGTAACCGCCATGCCCTTGCGCTGCGGCTCCACATCGTCGAAGGCGATGCAGGGCTCTCCCTGCAACTCCAGCACGGTCCGCTCCAGCACGACGGTTCCGAGGGCGCGGGCTTGGCGCAGCGGCATGTCACGTAGCTCCGCCGCCGTGCCAATGCCGATCCCTTTCAACTTGGCTTGCGTCTTTCGCCCGACCCCCCAGATGTCACCGACCGGCACCAGTGGCAGCAGCCAGTTGGCCAGCGATTGGTCCATAATGTCGAGCACACCCGCAAAAATGGGGTTCTTCTTCGCGATGTCATTGGCGCATTTCGCCAAGGTCTTCGTTGGCGCAATCCCGACACGCACCGGCACACCCACCCGACGCAGCACATCACGCCGGAGCGCCTTGGCATGGGCGGTGCGATCCTTGAACCCGGTGAAGTCTAGAAAGCACTCGTCGATCGAGTAGATCTCCACGGTGGGCGTGTAATCCTCATAGACCTCCACAACCCGCCGGCTGATGTCGCCGTAGAGGGTGTAGTTCGACGAGAAGACGCGAATGCCATGCGCCTCGACCTTATCGCGGATGAGGTGCAGGGGCTCGCCCATCTTGATGCCTAAAGCCTTGGCCTCGTCGCTGCGGGCTACAGCGCAGCCGTCGTTGTTCGACAGCACGATGACTGGCACGTTCTTCAGCGTCGGATCGAATATCCGCTCTGCACTGACGTAGAAGTTCGCGCTGTCGCTAATCGCGATCGGCCGCGTCACGCCAGATCATACCGACGCACAATGCCGGCAATGACACCCCAAATCTCGCTGTCCTCGGTCAACTCAATGTCCGGATAGGACTCCCGGCTGTTGGCCGGTGCCAGGTAGAACCTGCCATCCCGCTTGCGCAGGATCTTCGCCGTCACGGCCCCCTCGACCACCGCGAGGACGGCACGTCCCAGCCGCCTCTTGCCTGCGCGATCGACAGCAATGATATCACCGTCACGAATGCCGACATCCCAGAGGCAATCCCCCTCTACGCGCCACCAGAAGGTCGATGCGGGGTGCCGCACAACCCAAGCGATGGGATCAATCTCGTCTTCGAGATCATCACCTGCGGGTGACGGAAAGCCTGCACTGACTCGCATGGCAGGCATGCCAATGATGTGCCGGTCTGCCAAAATGGGGGCTTCGATGGGATGAAGGGGCATCCACGACTCCTGCGTTGTTCTTGTTATGTTCCACTTCTATCTGATACCCGTGTGTCACCTGTCAAGCAGCGCTCGCGAGACGATCACGGTTTTCCAAGCGCCCACATCTTGCGACGTGTCGCATTGTCCGACACGCACCAAAGGCTATAATGACCATTCCCGGTCCGGAGCTCTCGATGACACAGCATTCACGCGGTCAGGCACGCGGCATTGAACGGCTCTACTTAGATTTCGACAGCTTCTTCGCGTCGGCCGAGCAGCATTTCAATCCGGACCTGCGCGGCCGTCCCGTCGGTGTCGTGCCACTGGATGCGCTGCATACCGGCTGCATCGCGGTCAGCCGCCAGGCCAAGGCGCGGGGCGTCAAATCCGGTGCGACAATCCGACAGGCGCGCGAGATCGTCCCGGACATGGTCTTCGTCGTGGCACGACACGACGTCTACGTCCGCCTGCACAAGCGCATCCTCGACGTCATCGAAACGGTCGTGCCCGTCGCCCACGTGAGATCAATCGACGAAGTCGTCTGCAACCTACTGCCTTCGGAAGGCGAACGCGCTGAAGGTCTTGCCCAGCAACTGAAGACCGCACTCTCCGCCGCGTTCAGTGACGTGCTGACCTGCTCGATCGGGATGGCACCGACCGAACTTCTCGCCAAGATTGCGGCTGAATTGCATAAGCCGGACGGGTTCAAGCTTATCAAAGCCGAGGATCTGCCACAGGCTCTGTCCGGCATAGACCTTGATGATCTCCCAGGCATCTCAAAGGGCATGCGCGCGCGCCTTGAGGCAGCGCAGGTTCACAGCTTTAATGACCTCTGGGCGCTGGCCCCCAAACAGGCGCGGGCGATCTGGGGCAGCGTCGAGGGAGAGCGGTTTTGGAATGGGCTACACGGCTACCACACCGAACGCCCAGCCACCAAGAAGAGCATGTTCGGTCACAGCCGGATATTACCGCGGGACTGGCGCAATCCAGAAAAGGTAAAGAGCTGCGCGAGGCTCCTGACAGAGTGCGCCAGCCGCCGTGTCCGCCGCGCCGACGTTCGCGCGACAAAGCTGACGCTGAGCTTTAAAGGCGGCGGAGCCCGGGATCCATCTGGCCGGCGATCGGACGACAAGCACTGGAGCTGGGAAGGGTCATTCGCACCGGCCCGTGACGACCACACCTTCATGACAGCCCTCGGCGCCGGACTTGCAGAGGCTGAGCGCAGACTGCCCTTTCAACCGCGATCGGTCAGCGTGATGATCCACGGCCTGATTGGCACCACCGAGGTCATGGACGACCTATTCGCGGCGTCACCGGGCGTATCTGGCGGCGCATCGGAGACGGAAAACCGCGCCAAGTGGGAGAAGGTCAGCGATCTGATGGACGGCCTGCGCGCAAAGCTAGGACCGCAGGCACTGTCGATGGGACCACAGACAGAAGTGCCCGGCGGCTATGTCGGCGCGAAGATCGCCTTTGGCCGGATTCCGGACGAGGAGGACTTCAGTGGGCCGCCAGTCGCTGATGAAGACACCCACTTCGTCACGTTTTGAACCACGATCAGAGAATTCAGGAAACAGACATGCAAACGCTTCCCATCGAGAATGTTCAGGACTACCCGCGACCGCCCAGCCTTGAGGACGTCCCGCAGCATCTGCGGGTCATGCTCGCCGATCAGGTCGCCGCTGATACCACCAAGGGGCTGCGCGTCCTCGAAACGCATCATGCACCGACCTACTACTTGCCGCGCGACAGCGTTCATGCCGATCTTGTGCCCGTCAGCGGCGGCAGCTTCTGCGAATGGAAAGGGCAAGCGCAGTATTATGATGTCGTGGTAGAAGGCAAAGTCGCACGACGCGCGGCATGGACCTACGAGCGACCGTCGTCCAGCTTTGCGCCCATCGCCGGACATGTCGCCTTCTACGCCGGACTCATGGACGCGTGTTTTGTGGGCGAGGAGCGCGTCATCCCGCAACCGGGCGACTTCTACGGCGGCTGGGTGACGTCCAACCTGCGAGGCACGCCGAAAGGCAGTCGCGGAACGACGCACTGGTGATCAAGGCAACCAATGTGCAGCCCCTTTCTGGACACATCACTGCCAATTCGACGTTTCTCGTTCACGAAACAAAATGGCATAATCACGCACATATCAGGCACCGCTGTGAAGCGTTCCATTGCCGACCTGTTGCCTATAATAACAATTGGAGATGTCCGTTTTGCAGGGCAAACAAGACAAGGAAATGAGAATGGCCGATATCGATCTGAACAGCATGTCGCTGGATGACCTCAAGAAGCTTCAAAAAGCCGTAAACAAGGCTGTTGATGGCTATCAGGACAAGCAGCGCAGAGAGGCCCTGGCGGCCGCAGAAGCCGCAGCACGAGAATTGGGCTTTACCTTGGCCGAATTGACCGGACAGCCGAATAAGAAGGCCAAGGCAGTTTCATCCCCGAAATATCGTCATCCGGAAAACCCGGAGCAGACTTGGACCGGTCGCGGCCGCCAGCCTGATTGGATGAAGGACGCCTTGGAAAATGGGCGATCCAAAGACGAGTTCTTGATCTCGACAGCCGACTGAGTTGCAGCGTGATGCGCATTCAAAGACGTGTGTGCTCCAGCTTCATTGTCATTTGCCTGCTCGCAGCAGGCAAATGCTCTGACGCATCTACGACTGAGAGTAATGTTGTCCCCGCCGCAAACCTCCCGATCTGCGGGCAGAACCAGCGCAACACGTCAGACAAGACATGCATCGTCGACGGGGATACCCTCTGGCTGAATGGGGTCAACATCAGGCTGAAGGACTTTGATACGCCGGAATCCCGCACGAATATCTGCGGCAGTTTCTTTGAGATCGACTTGGCGCGAGCAGCCACGGATCGGCTTCAAGAATTGCTCAATGGTAATGCATGGACCATTGAGACCTTTGGAATTGATGGGACGGGAAAGCGTCAGCTGGCAACGATCCTGATCGACGGCGGCGATATTGGCGACATCCTGATTACCGAGAAGCTTGCAAGGCGCTGGCCAGATGGCGACGAATTCTGGTGTCGGTGAGCGGCCCAAGCGCGAGCTATCCCTTCCATGGGACTTGGGTTTTCTGACGATATTCTAAAGACGTGGATTTTAAATGTGTGGATGCTCATTTTAGTGACAAAGGAGAACGGGTATGACTGAGGCCAAAATCCTTCTCATTGGACTGCGCCATATTCTACGGTGAATTGTTTTTTGTCAGGAAAGACGTTTGCGGAAATGGAAAAAAATTTGCATCTTCAACAGATGATCGAGCCCGATGGCACCGTCATGGCTGATGATCTCGCGCAAATATTATGCACGTCAAAGCCTGATCTTGCGGCCGTTTTGGGCCTGCCCCTGAATGCGTTGTCCGCGAACGCAATATCGACCGCAGAGGGAACGCACAGAACGCTAAGAGGCTTTATTGATGTTCTAACCAGCGTGAGTCGGTGGACAGAGTCGCCACCACAAGCATTCGTATGGTTTAGCACAGAACCCCTTCCCTCGTTTGGCGATCAGACTTGCGCAGATCTCATGCGTGAAGGCCGGGTAAGTGCAGTGAAGAGTTACGTTTCTCGCATCGCGATAGGAGGCTATGCCTGATCCCTGCTACCAGCTTCTGTGAGGCCAAGAAGCGCAACGCTGTGACCTGTGTCTGGTTCGGGGTGACTGGTGAGGATGTGCGGCCATCTTTCGCGCTTGCGCGTATTTGGAAGGCCTACAGGGCAACCACGGGGCGGAGGGAGAAATACTTTCCACCATATTGGCGTGCTTGCCGTGGTCACTGTATATTTCGCTGTGGTTAACGCGGTCTGGCGCGGTCGATGGGGGAAGGCCTCAACCTCGAATTGTCATGCGTGCAACATTGGAGATTTGAATGACCCAGACAGGACTGATCAAGCACAACATCGCTCGGACTTACGCGCTTTTGGGCGGCGGCAAAACAATTCGAAAACCGTTACGCAATCTATTGGACGCACATGACGCCCTTATCGCAGGTCTGCCTACCTCTGCTCTATTGCACCTCCAGTCTAAAGTTCCACTTCTGGCCACAGATGATGCCCTAGAGAAAGTGATCGGGATTAGTGCGAAAGCGCTTCGGCGGCGAAAGATAGATGCGTCCGAGATTGCTCTAAGCACTGAGCAAAGCAATCGAACTTGGACATTTACGGAAATCCTCCTGCGAACCACAGACGTTTTAGGTGCGCAAGCAGAAGCGGAGGCATGGCTAAATAGGCCTGCGATCGGTTTAGATCGGCGACGGCCTATCGATTTGCTCTGCACGGCCGCAGGGGTTGACGCCGTTGAGGACTATCTTACCCGTATCGAGTATGGGGTTTATGCATAACGCCATCGACCGGACAGCCATGTGAAAATTACGCTTCAGCATGTTACCTTTGGTCACGGATGAGGACCGTAACAGTGCGTTCGAAATTAATTTGAGCGTAGCTAACATGGACTGCTCACGTCCCTTTAGCGATCAGATGGGGGGCTCTACTTTATCAAGAATGGCGAGAAAGCTTGCGACCTCCTCAGCCACCTGATGGGCCGGCGGTTTCGGGGGTGCGATGCCGCGATCGGCCAGCGCGTTGAGAAGGTGAGAGTAAGTTGACATATGCAGCCTCTCCATCGTGTCTTCCCTGCTAAGGTCACCAGCCACGAAACTGTCGATTATTTGGGTGGTGCTAAACATCGCCGTAGCCGCGTCGCGATTTGATCTTTGCCATTTGTGCCAAAGCATCGATTGCCTGCCCCTCATCAGGGTATACCTCGCGCACTATTTGACCTCCCGCGCCGATCCGTCCCCATTCTCGGATCAATGCTGTGCCACCAAACAGATCGGCTTGAACCGTCATAAGGTAAAACCGCTGCATATTGCGATCCGGATCCCGACGCTGCAGGCGTATCGAGGTCGGAAACATTTCGATTTGGACGTTTGTCATGTGGGCCCTGTTTCTTCCAGACCGCCGTGATCCGACTTAAGGCCCTCCCCACTTTGATGGATTACCATCCGCTCTGCCGGGAACGGCTTGAGAAGTGCGTAGGCCTCGTCCGGCGTGCCGATCAGCCACTCCGCGTAGTCCTCGGGGGCCAGGATCACCGGCATCCGGTCCGGGTGGGTCTGCCTGACGAGTTCGTTCGGCGTCGACGTGACCATAGAACTCATGATCATGTCGCGTAGCTCGCCGCCATCGTAGATCCCCTTGTAGGCGCGCCAAATGCCCGCCAAGGCGAAGGGCGGCCGCGCCCCCTCCCCGGCCACGCCGAACCAGACGTATGTCGCCGGATTGCGTCCCTTGGCCTCACAGAAGCTTGTTGCCGGGATCAGACAGCGGCGCTCTTCAAAGCTCTTTTTCCAGAAGCTGGACGTGCGCAGCTTGTCATCGCGTGCATTGTTCACGGCCTTTGGTTGGATCGGCTTGCCGGTCTTCTTTGACACCTGCGGCATCACAAAGCCCCAGTGCGCCGGCTGGAGCCAGCGCATGCCGTCGGCGTCGGTGCCGACAATCGGGGACATGCCTTTCGGAAAAATGGCCATCAGCGGTTCGACATTGCCGAGCGCGTCATGCGCCGCATCGACAGCGAAGAGCTGTCGCATCGCGTCCTTCGCCATCGTGTTCGAATAGAGATTGCACATGCATCCAAGGATAGAACCTTGGGGGCGCGTCGGCACCTGTTTTCCGCGGTATTAGTTTTCACGCCAATGTCGCGACAACTTTCTGGCAAGGTAAACAGCAGCCTTTGACAAGTCGACTGCCCAGCTGCGTAAGATAAACATGTGATGTGAGCGGGGACGTTTCGTGAAAATTGACGATATCATCTTCATCGACTTCGAAGCCTCAAGCCTTTCGGCTCAGTCTTGGCCGATCGAGGTTGGGCTTGCGTGGATCGTTAGTGGCTCTGTCAAAACGTGGTCTTCGCTCATTCGACCGCATTATAACTGGGACGAAGTTGCCTGGTCGGAACAATCGGCCGACATTCATGGGATCCCGCGAAACACTCTCGATACTGCGCCATCGGCTGACGTTGTCGCAGAAGATACTGCGAGGCGCTTAGAGGGTAAAATCGTCGTCAGCGATGCCCCGGAACACGATTATCGCTGGGCTGAAATGCTCGGTAATACCATTGGGGTTCAGCTAAAGCCGTTTGCCGATTTCGACGCAGCAGTCGGCACGTTCTGTGCAGTAAACCCCAAGGCAGTGAGTGCTGTTTTTGCCCATCTTGAAGCGACACCCAGTCCACACAGAGCCGGTCTAGACGCTGCGCGTTTGGCATTAGCGATCCTCAAAGGCATAAGCGCCGCCAAATAACCAACGCACAATTGAAGTCGACGTCACGGCTGGCGACATCGGATTCCAGATTGAGCGAGACCTGAAGTCGGGTCACAGCTGTTACAAAGTCGCCGCAACTTGACTTTGTTCATGTTATGTTCTATCTGCAAGCTTCAGTCATCGTTGGAGTTCTGTCATGGAAACATCAGCCTTTGTCCTGCCCGCCACCTCGCGTCAGATTGCCTACGCACGCTCGCTTGCAACGCGGAACGGCACACTCTTGCCGTGGGACGTGCAGCAAGATCGCCGGACCCTCAGCGCTTGGATCGATGCGCAGGCTCAGTTGACGCCAGCTGCGGACAATGACCCCCGGCCCAGCTCCAAGCAGGTTGCCTTCGCGGAGAAACTTGCACGAATTAAGCGACGCGCTGTGCCCGATGAGTGCTTTCGCGATAAGGGCCTGATGTCGAAGTGGATCGATGGCAATAAATAGCTGGGGCGGCTTAAGGCTATGATTTCCTTATGAAGCGATAGGGCTTTGCGACGTGTAACATTCCTTTGCGCCGTAAGGCCTTCGTGCGTGCCTGCGCTTTTCGATAAGCCTGTTTTTTTGCCGCTGCTTCTAAGGTATTCACGTCAACAAGCAGCGGCGTGCCATCTGGTGTTATAGGTTTCATCGGCCGCGTGTTATCGATACGGTTCCAGTCCTTTAGCAAAGCTTCAAAACCGCTGAAAAGACTGTCTCTGGCATCACGTTCCATCTTGACTTGCGCATAGACACCGTGCGCGAAGAAAAGGAAAAACCCGATCAACAGAGCGCCATATACGATATTTTCAGACGTCATCATTTAAGCCTCTCCGTTCCAAATAGTTACGGCACCATATGAAATACGATAGCGTCTTTCATATTCGGTTTCTACTTACTGTCGTTTCGGGCGCAGCGAAGACGCAATCCAAGCCAAATCATTCAGGCTCAACGGCAGTCCAGTGCGGGCTAACAGGCAAAGCAGCACCTCGCGCAGCGATGTCCTCAAACCGCACCGGCTTGAAGTCCCAGACATCCACCCCGACATTCACGCAGTTCCGGTGCCCCTGCCAGTTATCGTGGACGTGACCAAACATCATGAGGGCGTCGCGGCGCGAATGGTTCCACGTCAGCATCGGATAGTGGCACAGGGTGTGACGCTGGTTCCTTGGCCCGTCACGCACTTCGGCGAGCGGCGTGACCGTGTCCCAAGGCAAGGACAGCACCAGATCCTTGTCATGGTTACCGGTGACGAGATGCTTACGCCTGCCGGGCAGTAAGCCGAACAAGCTATCCAGCCAGTCGCGGCTCTTTGCGCGGGGACCCACCACCACGTCGCCCAAAATCCAGAGATCATCCTCGGCACCGACACTGGCCTGCAAATTATCCAGCAGGACTTGCTCCATGTGCGCGGTGCTGCGGAATGGGCGATTGCAAAACTTAATGATGTTGTCGTGACCAAAATGGGGGTCGGCCGTATACCAGTTGACCATGAGCTATTCCTGTTCGTGAAGGGGATCACACAGGTGGCGATGGGTCTCAGGGTGATGTCAGGTCACGCGCATGGCCAATGCCACCCGCGATGCGGGTGTCTATGGGCGTGGGGGTATGAGACACAGATGAACCATAAGATCAAAATAAGCCTGTTTCAGTTGGGTCAGCAAGAGACTTCACGATAATGGTTTGGTAGCTGAAGGACATGACAGACACGATCGACAGCACCATTAGAGACCTACAAAATGCATCAGATCTGTTGACCGCAATCACTGGTCGCATTTTGCAGGTCTCTGACCGCAAGGCCGGCGTTGTCATGGGGGTGACGACGAAAGTTTTGACAGGATCAGCTTTTGCATCTGTAGTGACAGGGGCAGTTGGTTCACTTGGGACGGCTGGGACAGGCGCAGCGATTGCAGGATTATCAGGCGCCGCAAAGACGACTGCCACTCTTTATTGGATCGGTGGCGTTGTCGGAGGTGGCGTAGCCGCCGGGTCCGCCCTTCTCGGCGTCGGTGCGCTCGGGGTAGGTATCTACGGATCGGTTAAAGTCAGGCGCGCGATCTTGGGTCATGCACGCGATAAGGGTTCCCTGTCCCCGCAAGAGGAGAAGATCCTTCACGCTGCCAACTCTTTGGTATCAGGAATCCAGACTGCGATCAGCAGTAGCCAAACGATCCGTCAGAATGAACGGATAGTCTTCTCACGAGTCGGGATCGGTCCATTTTTGGCGGAGATTGATCATGCCCTTTTCAAAGGCGATTTTGATGACTTGAAAATCTATAATCGGGCCAGGTTGCGTGGACACGTGATCAACCTTCGGTCTCTTCAGCTGAAGCTGGAGCGCGCATGATCCGCCGAAGTGCAGCAGTCGCTGTTGCTGTTACAATCCAGCAGCTTGCTTCCGGCAAAACAGCCGATTGGACACCGGATCAAAAACTCGTCCTTGATGCACTGCGCCGATCCAAAGAGACCCTAAATCACGCCTCGGACGCTGACTTGAGCGAGTATGTCAAATCATTGCGACCTGACCAGCTGAACGGTGTCGCATCGAACGTGAAGGGCATCTTTCATGAAATGCTGGTCAAGCGCGCTGAAAATATGGATGGAGATCTGACTACAGCGGAGATCTTCGATGCAACCAACCATCCAGGTGCTGATATTGAGTTCATAATCGATGGAACGGTTATTCAGCAGGTGCAGCTGAAAGCGGTCCAAGATCCTGCGTCGATCGTTGAGCATTTTGCCTGCTATCCGGATATCGACGTTATGGCGACCTCTGAAATTTATGCAGAAGTTGGCGCCGACTATGCAGGTCGGCTTTTTGACTCAGGATTCAGCAATATCGAGATTTCCAAGGAAACTCAGGAAACGCTTTTGGATTTGGCCGGTGAAGACATCAGTGATTTCATCGAGGATGGAGCTTTGACCTCAATACTGATCGCCGGGGCGCTACAGGCGAAGGCGACCCTTCAGGGTCAAGCAATAGATCGGACACAAATCCGCTCTACGCTTGAACTTGTGGGTATTGGAATGGGCACAGCTATTACCGTGGAAACCCTTCTCAATCTGATTTGATGTCACCGTCCATAATGAGCCGATTTGATCACGCATATCACTGGCGCTATAATACTGATTTTCTATAGCTCACATGTTCTGAGCCAGCCCAACTTACCGAAATTTTGCAGCCTTTTCTATTCGTGGAGTGGGCCTTCGTTTAAGCACATTCCCAGTTCGTGTTGGTCAGCTAAACTGACAAAAATGAGAGCATAGAGTGGTGCTCCATAAGTCGACAGTTCGTGTTTGTCGTAAAAGCTCTCACTCAGACTGGCATCAAAAATTCGGCTTGAAGGCTTGGGTTGCAGCGAGGTTGATCGTAAGCGCAGCGCTTCAGTAGCAAATCTTTACATCGCCACTTGGGCCTCAGACGGAACGGATGTGTTGATGATATCTTGCGGTAGCAAATGTGCCGGTATAAGTGCTCAGACCAGACGCTTACCATTCAAAAGAGTTTATTATTTTTTTCTGCAAAGTATTAACTCTCGTTAGTCAAGAGCCTGCAGAGCGTCGAGAGTTAATTAAAAGATGACAAGTGAATGAAATTACTAAACATTGAGTCGTTAACATTTAGCTTTATTCTGGGGGTCGTAGCAGTCATTGCCGCCATAACCCTATCATTAATGATGGCTTCAACACTACTTCTAGAAGTCTCCGCTGATTGGGGCAATAGGTCAGAGTATATCACTCTTATATTAGGATTGCCATTTGCCATTGGAGCAACAACAGTTACAATATGGATCGCGTTCAGGGTTGAGAGAATATCCAATGAACAAACAGATATTCTCAAAAGGCAAGAGATATTTTCGATTAAACAGAACGAATTTGAAGTCGGGAAACAGATATACGACCAGATCGGCGAGGAGCTCGCGCATAGAATATTAGAGTTCACAACAATACGAGAGCATATTGCAAAGACTCTAGTGGCTGATGCAAATCTCGCAGAAGAGTTAAAGCTTGTTAACGAATATATCGATGTGGAGGAAATTCATTCGGATCGCGACCAATGTCAATCTTGCAACAAACGGCTGCCGAGCGCTAAACTCAAAGATCTCCAGAAAAGACGAGATGAATATCAAAATGCCTTGGTGGCCAACTCTCTAGTACTACTCACGATAATATTTAAGCACTTCAATAGCGATCAGCGTATGAGTATTATTTCAAAATTAGTTAGTGAGAATGAGAGCAAGAATACTCCATTTGACTATCACCTCAAAAATAAAATTCTCACCGCAATGCAAGAAACAGATGAAAATACTGATTCTTACAACTCCGACTCAGAAATCTTGGACCTCAGAAGAGAAAATATCAGATTTCTCGAATCCTTAAGCGCAGAATCTCAAAATTTCAGTTCATTGTTACCAATAAAGGCAACACAGGCAATCGTTGAAATTATACTATTAGACTGGATACGCAAGGCATCTTCTGAAGATAAGATGGATTTGGACGATCTCCTTTCACATACGACAGCTGAGAATAGCGAAAACCTATGGAAAAGGAACTGGAACTTTAAAAAAGAACTTCCGAAATTTCATGGTGTTAAAATTGAAGGTTTCGCCCTATCAAATTCGCTTGGTATTAGCTCAAATCTAATCAGCACCATAGCAGATGCAAGTGTTTCTGGAGTGTCATTTGATAGCTTCAAGAACATATTAGACTCTGAAGATTTCGATCATTTAGACGATAGGCTGGTAGAAATCGCACTTAAGCGTCACTTTGGTAAAATTCGTAATTCGATAGAAAATATGTGTCGAAACTTCAGTCACATTAAGAAATTTGAAGGAAGACTTAAGTCAACAAAGCTAGAATTCGTTGTGGGGTATTTCGATTATTCAGAATTCGACAACGAAGATACTTATTCCTATGAGTACGTCACACCTCATGATGTCTGTGTAAGCTGTGACCAATAATCTCCGTCATAGTTGGTTCCCTCTACAGTTCGGTTTCTATAAACCGCTATAGGGACCTTAGACCCGGCTATGACTACCACCTGTGCTATTTGGAGGGTTGCGCTGATGGCCATATCCTCTCAATCAGCGATATTCCTAAGGCGTTGCTGACCGGTGCTGCGCGACAATCACGATTAGATTCCCCGTCAATCTGGAGGCACACACCCACCGCGGCGTGAACTTTCTGTCTCCATAATCGCAGTCGGTTCGATTCGCTGGTATTTTTCTGTAAGGGAGAACCCCTTTGTGCCGGGCCGCCACGCAACCGATCAACAGATAAGGCGTTCATGAAACTCAGGCATGACCACCCGACTGAAGCTCCCGCCGCCAGGGCGGTTATTTGTAAGCGTTGGCTGCAAGTGATGACCAGCTAACGCTTACTCTGAGCCGTCGCTCTCAAAAAACTTTCTTCATGTCCAAGGGAGTTGCCAGCCATGCGGCTCTCTGCAGTGGAAGTTATTCATACGCGCTGGACCATGGAGGTGGTCATAATGATACTAAGTGACTACCTCCCTCCCTGCATGAGCCGCGGCTACGTCAAGCCGTCAGACAAAATTCGAGGCCGACGATTTCAAAAGTGGACGACCACCCAACAGATACAAACGATAGCGATCTTGAATGGATTTACTGGCTCACTCTCGCAGCACAGCTTCCAACGGAGGGCGTTAGATCAGCTTTTCCAACCGAAGCAGATTGCCTTCAGCGGCTCCAAAAGGTGCGCTGGACCAACGAGCAGCGTTGTGAACACTGCGGCAGCAACAAAATTGTTTCGCTCGCCACGCGCCCGGTCTTCCAATGCCAAAACTGCAGACGGCAGTTCTCAGTCACATCTGGCACGACCATGCATCGAAGTCATTTGCCCCCAACACTGTGGTTCGCGGGTGCCGAGCTACTGATAAGGACCCACGCCTATCGCGGCGGCCTAAGACACGTGATCAACCGTGAGATGGCCGACTGTCTGGGCGTGGAATACGAAGCAGGTTGGCGAATGAATAAGAAATTGCTGGCTGACCTTACGCTTGGCGGACCCGGCCTTCTCAGAAAGGCTATATGCGTAACTTCACCGATTATGCCATCAGGCACCGTTATTGGAAGCGCAGATCATCTGAACTGGCTGCTTGAGCAGGAATAGCTCGCCCTTACGATCTTCCGCCAACAACTGAGGCTGCAACTCGACCGGCCATCTGCTGCGTAAAGCAGATAGGCGCTCCACAGCCCTGGTGTGCCAGCTGTCTACCGCGAGACGCACCTTAGCATTATACCTTATGACATCACGGCAGGATCATCCGCAGCCGAGAGGTGATACGAGTAATGAGGAAAAACGGGAAAATAAGAGGTTTAGATATTTTCGCAATTATTAAGCTATATCAGGTGGTTGACTCAAAAATGCAGGCATGGAAATGGAAGCGCGCACGGCGCGCTGCCCTCAATGTGGCAACCGGGTCAGCAAACTCAAATGTAGTAACAACAAATGGTAGGGAAACTGCGTGTCGGCTTACGACGAACCCAAGCGACGCAATACAACGCAACAATCCCGCTGAGGCCCCTTCGAACGACCGATAAGTAACACCCCAACATAGCACACAAGTATAAACGAGCCGGCACTCCGATGTCCGGCAACGGAGAAGTCATGCCTGAAACCGAGACCACATATGCTGACACGGCCAAGGTGACCTCTTGTGAAACACAGGAAAGCAATTCCTTCGTTGTCGAGGATGATCATGGCCATTCAATGTATGTCGACTTGGCACCGCGCCAAGAGGTTTTCGCAGACAATCTGGAAGGTATGCTTCTTTACGATGGGCTTCGCGGAACCGTTCATCGAAGCCATGTCGCCAAAACAGGCATGCTCGTCGGGCGCACTGAAGACGACGGCGGCAATCCACGCCCAGTTGGGTTTGAAAGTAGCCTAGAACGAGCGACTGCGATTGCATTTCTGCTGCACCCAAACACAGTTGGCCTGAAGTGTCAGCCGCGCAAAGTGGAATTTCTCGAGCCGGTTCACAAGGTCGCGTCAAATACTTTGGATTTTCTTTTGACGCAGAGGTCGGGTGCAAAAACCTACGTTTTCGTCAAAAATGAAGAGGCGCTCGGACTGCCTAAAACCGCCTTGATTTGTCAAGCGATCCGTAAAGTCTTACCCGAAGGCTACGGTTTCGCCACAATTTCTGAGGCGACGCTGCCAACAATTATGCGTGGCAACAATGAACGGATGTTCTTAGCAAAACGCTTTCCCGACCCTGAAGCAGACGCTCGTCTTGCTTTGGTTTTCAACGACATTCTGGATGTTGACCGGTTCACTGTGAACGAATTGGTGCAGCGGTGCCAACCGGGATCAAGACTTGCTGATCAGGGTCGGATTTTCGACGCAATTCTTCGCGCGATCGCTGACCAAAAGATTGCGACCTCTCGGCTTGAAGCGATCGACTACCCCACCGTTCTGGGCTGGCACGCGTGAACGCGATCGTCCAACACTTTCATTTTTCGCCCGGCACGCTCATCGCGTATGACGGGTATGAAGTGGTTGTGTCGGGCCCCGTAAAAGGAGGCATTGCCGTCCGAGACCGTTTCGTTGGAGAGAACGAGGCTCAACGGTATTTCGTTCTTGACGACCAAATGGTGCAGAAGCTATTGCAACGCACCGATGCTGTTATCGACGATAATTTCGACACTGATAGCTCAGATATTTCCGAAAATTTAAATTCACCTTCGCGATTTGAGGACCGGTCAGAGGCTGAGCGTCATACAGCCTTTCAGCGCGAAGCTTGGTGCAAAGCGACCCATTCTACTCTGCAAGGTGGCCCGTATACTGAGACGAGGATCAAATATAAGTTTGCGCAAATTCAATCCCACGCCATTGACCTCCAGCGCATCAACGCACTGGGCATAAAGTCTAAGAATGGGAAATTCGAGGGCCGCACATGGGGAGCAAAATCTGTAAGCAACTTTTGCAAGACCTATTACGCGCAAAAGAATCCCCATCCCCGCGCACTTCTCAGCGACACTCCTTCCGGCAATACAAGAAGGCGCCTGAGTGCTGCGGAAGATTGTCTCTTGGAAACTTGCTGCCGGGCTTATCTTAGCAAGGCGCAGCCGGCTAAAGCGTCCATCGTTAGGCTTGTAGAGCGACGGTTCAGGGAAGTGCGCAACGAACGCTTGAGGGCTGGAAACACAGCACCGTTCCTGACACCCCATAGCAACACCGTCTACAGGCGCCTTGACCGGTTTAACCGTCTTGAATTGGTTTTCTCACGAGAAGGCCGTCAGGCCGCCCAGAAGGAGTTTTCGCCAACTCAGCATGGTGTCAGGGCCCTGAAACCCGGCGAGCTGATAGAACTAGATTTTTGGAAGGGTGATGTCTTCACCTTCAGCAAGCGTAGCGAATTTTGGGATCTATTAACGCCCGATCTGCAAAAAGTCCTGAAAGACGGAAAAAAAGATGGGCCCAAAAGTCAGCGCCAACGCCTCTGGATCTGCGTTGCGCTCGATGTGGCCACCAGGATGCCTCTAGGCATCGGCATTGCTGAGACCCCAAACCCCAGAACTGTAATAGAACTGCTCGATCAGATCATGCGTGAGAAGATCGAAATGAGCACCCTAGCCGGGTGCAGCACGCCTTGGAGCCAGCATTCAGGCATCGGCACCATCATCGTTGATACGGGAGCGGAGTTTTTTGATAACGAAGTGCGCACGGCCATTTTGGCTACGGGTGGATCGTTCGTCTACGGTCGGGCCGCTGTGCCAATGGACAAGCCGTTTGTCGAGCGCCTTTTTGGAGGCTTTCGAACTCTTTTTGCGGATGAGCTGCCAGGTAAGACAGGCTACTCCCCGCAATGTCTTGTAGCATACGACAAAGCCGGTATGGCCGCTTTTAATACTGAGCAGTTCCGACATTTAATCCTACGCTACCTGGTAGATCACTACCCTCTTCGCAAACACACTGGCCTGTTGGGCAAACGCCCGATCGATGCATGGAAAGACTCCCAAAAATACGGTGCTGTAAGACCCCCGACCCTCCGGGTTCGACGCAAAGCGACAGGCTTGAAGCTCAAAAGGATGCTATCGAAGGAAGGCATCAAGATTTGTGGCATACCGTTCAGCTCCCCATCCCTGTTTCCGCATGCGCTGCGAAATGGAAAAATTAAAGTCGAAGTGTTTGTTGACCCGCAAAATCTGCGAGAGGTGACCATCCACGTCGAGGATCAAATTTTTTACCTTGCGAACCAGCGTCCCGACCTCGAGCATCATTCAATTCGGACTTTGATGGCAGCAATCAAAAAAATGACTGCAACCAAACCGTCAGACCGCACCTATTACGAATATGTTCTCGCAAAGCACGCAGATTGGTTTGCCGAGCAAATCCGAGCTGGAATTCAAGCGCGCGGCCTTCCTTCCCAAGAGGCAACTGCGCAAGAGATTGATTGGTTCGAGTCCACCTTCTGCCTGAGGCTTCAAATCGAGAAGAACCCTGAACAGGCTCAGTCAGCCGACATTGCTACTCTGCTGCAAGGTGGGACAGGGCCCGGTATCTTCAGTCCCGCTGACATTGCAGCAGAAAAGGCATCAGCAACGGCCGAGCCTGTAGTCGAAGTGGATCAAGAAGCAGATCCGCCTCCTCAACCAAAACTAATCGGCGCTGTGGATATCACTGGCAGCAATGATGCCAGCGTCGAAGGCCCGACCGTTCAATCCAGAACTCGTAAACGTAAAGATACCAGTTCAACTGGACCATTTGTCGGAAAGCCGAAAGGAAAAGGAAAATTCATATGACGTCCACTAAGATAAAAACATCTATTACACCCGTGCAGCGTCGCGCGTTCCTCAAGTCAAAGTATTTCAAAATGGCTCGTGCAGAGGAATTAGACGCGCGGCTGAGAGCCATCGTCGATGATTTTGATGCGGGTAAGTTGTCAGGGGAGCGCTTGGAAGGACAAGGATTGGTCGTCATCGGCGAGAGCGGCTCAGGAAAGTCCACAGAAATCGATAAGGCTCTGGAGCGCTTCTTGGCCGATGGATCGGCGTTAGAATGCGGCCTTGAAAAACTTATTCTGCAGGTTGCACTTGACGGCGAGACAACGTGGAAGGCTTTGGGGCTGCAGGTCCTCACCAAGCTCGGCTATCCGCTTGCAACAAGTCGGACGGAGCATGAAATTTGGGAGCGTGTTCGTTCTCAGTTAGAGGGGCAAGGCATTTGGCTCCTCCATATCGACGAGTGCCAACATATGTTCGAAACGCTTGGTGAAAAGGAAACTCGAAAGGTCATAAATTCAATCAAAACCTTAATGAAACATCGTGAGTGGCCCGTTATCGTTATACTGAGCGGCATCCCGGACCTTTTGGCTAAAGTGAATCTCGATCCACAACTCCGCAATCTTATGACACCATACTCCTTAAATCGTCTCGATCCACGGTCCGATGATCTTCATGAAATCGACAGCGTCATCTACGAAATGGCAGAAGCACTGGGTCTCGATATCAGCGGCATCCGCACCGAGGAAACCTACCTACGCATTTGTTATGGGCAGGAACATCTATACGGCAAAATCTTCAAATTTATTGTCAACGTCTTCAGCGCCCTCCCCAGTGGCGAAACCATGGTAACGGTGTCGCATCTGGCGGGTCAGTATGAGTGCGACACAGGCTGCATGCCTGGGCACAATGTCTTCCTGCGTGCTGATTATGAATCCTGTAACGTGCAGGAGCTCATGGCCGACTACTGACCGGCTAAGCGACTTTCGGACATTCCTGTTGGGCTAATGGAGCGTCGGCAGTGTGAACGATTCCCCTATTAGATCTATTAGCCCAAAGTGGGTGTCCAGTCTTAAGCAGCCGTTGCGTAATAGGAGTTAAGCAGGGAGTTGAAGGTATTCAACAAAGTCTTCTGTAAATTCATATCGATCAATGTTGTTGTGCGTCGTTTCGGTGATCGCACCGTAATTTTGCATCACTTTTAGCATTGGCTTCAGATTTTCGTGCTCTTCGAAGTAATACAGAAAAATGGGATTCTGGGGATCACCATTATATGACCAATGCTTAGCGAGAATTACAAACTCGAATAAAAGGCGCATTTCTGATATGATTTCGCATCTCCATCACAAGGCTTGGCATCTTGCCTTCAAGTTTTTGAAAACTCCTAGACACAGCAATCGCAAACCCGCGAATGCCCAAGTAGGCCCGCATTTCAGCGAAGGTTTTCCACTCTCTTAGTTGCTCTTTGGAATGACTAATGACATCGACGTCAACCAGCCTGCTACAGGTCTGACAGAGCCAAATACCATTTTCAGCAGCAGCTCGTTCTCTGGAGGTCAAAGCCGGATCATACCTTGGCCCGCCCTCAGCAGCGGCAGTGATGTGCGCGGCAACACCTATGCTCGCGCTATCATCGGCACCGTCCGGTCCGATGGCAGGGCGTAAACAGGTTTGATTTGAACAGCGGTAACCTGCACGTTGCGCAATCGTTCTTATAATGGGCGCTCTAAAATCATCACGGTTTGACATAGATAACCCGATACGGCACCGGACGTCTCGTGAAAAGGGCTGAAACAGAGCGTGAGCCTGCTTTGCGACTTTTCGAAGTCCAACGAAAGTCGACTTTCACCATATACTGCTTACAAACGTGTCTACAGCTGACCTGCTCCCCTTCGGAAGACATTTCTGCTCGCTCTATTATTTGACACTCCGGGCTCGAATATGCCCTTAGCTGCGTCCTAAGTGAATGGCAGCTTTTGTTGTAATATCAATGTGGGCGTCCAACCATCTAAGGTTGCGCGGTCAATCTTCCTGAGTTTTAGCTTGATCGGTGGGAGTTTGCAGTGCCCGGCGGAAAAGGCTTAGTGGAAAACGGAATACGGTTGGTGTGAGTGAATGTTAAGAAGTTCAATAAAATCAATCTTCAGTATTCGGGATTTAGAAAAAGGATGCTGTAACTGACAGTTGCTGTCGGCATCGATCGGCGGACTTCGCTAAAAATTCCTGTTCATTGATCACCGCGATGATCTGTTCGTCCGTAAATTCGTGCCTTCAATTGCCCGTCCTCTTTTCGGACGGACTCTACACAAGATCGGAGGCGTTTTAGGGGCTCCGGTCAGAGGCATCAGCAGATTACTTTTCAGCCTGCTGATGTTCCAACTGCGGATCGTGGCCGTTTGCCCAGCGGTTAAGCCATGCGAGCGCGGCTAATGTCAGGCCTAGGAAAAGCAGCGCGAACACACGTGTCAGTCCATCCAGTTCACCGATGTCGATGAAGAAGACCTTGGCGACAGCAAGTCCGATGATGATCAAGCCAGCTCTGCGTAGATTTACGCTCCTTCGGGCAAGGGACTGGTAGAATGCGGCCGCCCCGACAATCATGATTGCCACGGTATAGGTGTAAAGCTCGCCCTGACTTGCGCTGACAGAAGCCATATCCTCCGCCCCGCGCCAGCCGTGCCTGATCGTCATTGTCAGCCAGAAGGTCGCCACCGCGCCCGCGAGTATCATAAGAGCCTTCCTGAGGACGCTTTGCAGATCCTTGAGCCATATGGCCCCCAGCAGCAAAGCCGCGGCAGGAAGCAAGTAAGCGGGCATCAATGTATTCAACAGGACGGGTCCGATGACCTGATCATCTATGTAAACAGATATGGGGTTTGAGAATACCAGCGCGACAGCGAACCGGATGAAGGCGATAGTGAAAAAGATCACCGCCATGCCAATCCTTACCGACCGCAGCGGCCCGCCAAGCTGCAAGCGGCGCAATTGAGCCAATCCAAGCACAATCCAGATCGCTGTATCAATACCTGCCGCCCAGTGGCTTTCACCGGCGCTGGGTAGTCCCGTCCAATGCAGCAGAAAGCGATACAGCGCCACGGATAGCAGCAGCCCAAACGATGAGATGGACGCGCTTTCTAAAATGACCTCTGACCGCGGACGGTTGATGGATGTCATGAAAACCCACGACACGGCAAAAGCGGTAAATGCGATAAGATAGGTCGGCAGCACTTCCATGATGGGCGCATCCAATGCCCAACCTAGTCCGGGATCGGCGACGAGCCGGTAGCCGATGGCTGCAACGCCGGCGAGGATATAGGTGCCCATCAGTGGCAAGCTATACTGCCGATCAAGCCAAGCTGCAGCGACGACCGTAACCGCCAAGGAGATCGTTAGTGCGGCTGATGTCAGGATCACCACCATACCAAACGCGATACAGGCCAATGAGGAAAGAACCGCAAAGGAAACCCGAGTTCTATCTTCAGGACCGTCCTGCCGTGCAAACCGATAAGCAATCAGCACCATAGCTGCGCCGATAACCATAGCGTGCAGGGCCCAAGGATATGCTCCTATGGAATGCGCCGGCTGCCACTGGACCTCGATGATGACTGCCAGAACCGGAGCAAAGAGCGCTGCGAAGGCGGCGGCGAATTGGTAGGCCGGACCGCCGCGCAGGGATCGCCAAGCTGCGGCAATCGAGATGAGTAGACCGATCGCAACCATAAGCGTTGGCATCAGGATAAGCTCGTTGCCTGGCGTCTGAGAGGCGTTGACGACGCTTCGCCAAACTCGAGAGCTGCTCCATACGATGGCCAGCAGAGCGGCGGCCGGCAAGGCGATTAGATCGGCCAAGGCAGGTGCATTGCGGGCCCAGACGATCAGCGCCATGGTCAGCGCGGTGAGCGTTAGAACGGCGACCCAGAACAAGCTTTGGTCTGAGGTTTCCAACGTCGTGTGCAAGATCAAAAGGCTCGCGGCCAAAATTGCAGCTCCAGCGAGGCGCGCGGGGAACTCTGGCCAAGCAGCGCCTTCCGACCGCGCCAGAATGGACATGCTAAGCAGCGCCCCCTGATGATCGGGCTTCAGGCTTCTGACCGGGACCGTGATCGCGGCAAACGATAGTACGGCAAGGTAAAGCACAAACGAGATTGAAACGATCGCTCCGGCACCGACACTCAGAAGCCATCCTGACGCGAAGCCTGAAATGAGCGCCAGCACCGACACCCATGCCCAGCGTCGGAATGTGTCGATGGCTAGCCCCATTACGGTAACGACCGCGAAGTATGCATATAGGCCTGAAGGATCTTCCGATGGTCCACCAATGACAAACGGTGCGGCCATTGCGCCAAGGATACCTACTGCGGCGAGGAAGGGACCGTAGAACCAGCCTAGCACCATGGCGATGGCACCAACCGCGGCCAGACCCGCTAATGTCACCTCTGGACCGGTAAAGCCGTATAGCCAACGTGCAGCCAGTATGGCCGCAAACAGCGTGACGATACCTGCTCCTGAAAGCGTGGATGGCAGGTAAGTCGTGCTGACTGTTTTCCCGTCGCCATATCGCCGTCGGATATACTCTCCTGCAGCTATGAGGCCGCAACCAAGCGCCAGAGCCGATATGATACGGATCGATGGCGGAAGCAGGCCTTGTTCAGCGCCGTAGATGACCAAGAACACCCCGGCGAGAGCCAGAGACAGCGCTGACACCGCGTAGAACCAGTTCTGAGTGATCCAGCTGGTAAGCTTCCTCATGTTGACTGCGGTGAACACGATAGTTTGCGAGACGGTGGCTGAATTGTCCGGCTGTGGCAGAGGTGGCCGTTCATGAAAGTCGCCGCCAACACCGTCAGTTTCTGAAATCTTAGTGAGCGGTGGCGGACCAGCGCGCTGGACGGGAATGGCTGGCGTGGCGTTTCCCGGTCTCGCAAATGCCTGCTCTAAAATGGCAACGCGGCGACGCAAGCTGGCATTTGATATCAATAGATAGATGATGGCGGCAGGAACGCCAAAAACCACCAGGGCACCGATAAGCATATATGCCGGGATCATGATGGCTCCATCTCTAACTTCTTTAACGCACGTCAGTCATCAGCTTGCCCTAAATACTTAAACTATCTTGAACAAGAAGGGCCGGGCAGCTTTATCAATGTGAGCAAAAAACCATGCAATGCTAGGCTTTTATAAGCGTTCAAAAAGATTGGGCTGTGGAACAGTTTGCGTAATACAGATGCCCGTCTGGCACCCTAAAAACCAGCACGCCTCGAACCACAGCGCCAAACACATCGGATCGATCCATGAAGAACCGCTTGAAATACATAACCCCTGCCGGTCTTGCTTCGTCCTGTTTAGCTCAGCGGCATCTGCAAACTGCCTGCCACCGATGCAGACCTTGTTCGCTTGCACCTTTGAAAACATCGATACGCGGGTCGAATTTTGCCACGAAATAGCGACAGAACGCACATCGAACGCATCTTCGGTGCCAGGGGACCAAAGCAGCTATTCCTTAGCGCGGGGAACCGCCCCAACAGAGCTATATTTCACGCCAACAACGTCCTATTTTAACGTAATAAGTGCCAGTGCGATTGACCAAAAGATATACGGTCGAGATTTACCGATTTCTTGGTTATCGGGTATGAAAACGTCGATTACGTTTACGCAGCCCTCATAGGTGTGGACGACAGATACTACGACAGCTTTTATGGCGCCGAGGTTCGGGTCTATAAGAACGAAAATGATTTCCAAAATATGGCTGACGCAACTCCCACAGGAAATCTCCAGAAGCCCCGCTGGCGACAAGAATTGAAAAGGGGCGGTAAAACCTCCACCTGTCGGTCAAACCGCATTAAGAATACAGTCGAATGCTTAGCGCGCTGCCTTCGGTAATCTAATGACTATTCGTCTTCCTTTGTGTGAATCAGATCATGGCGCAGCGCGTCTTCGTCCAGCGGTAGCCCGGCAAAAATCGCCCAAGCGTGCACGCCTTGGTAAAAAAACAGTTCCCACCCGGACATCACCGTCAGACCAGCGGCGGCGGCATCGGTCAGGAATTGCGTGTCAGCCGGCGTATAGACGGCATCAAAGGCCCATTCGGCCCCGGTCATTGCTGCAGCGGCAAGCGGCGTGCCCTCGTACCCGGTCATGCCCACCGGCGTGCAGTTGATCAGCCCAGCCGCCCCCGGCGCTGCTGCAACGGCGTCGCTGCCAACGCTGATCTGCACATTCGGGGCCGCGCAGCGCAGGTCGGCGGCCAGAGCTTTGGCCTTGGTCAGATCCCGGTCCACCAACCGCAAATCGGTCGCGCCAAGTGCAATCAGGCCAAAGGCCACGGCCCGCCCGACACCGCCAGTGCCGATCATCAGCACCGGACCGGTGGCCGCATCGCCGCGCACCCGCGCGTAGGCTGCTTTGAACCCAGTGTAGTCCGTGTTGTGGCCCTGCGGCCCATCCGCGGTAAAGATCACTGTGTTGACCGCCCCAATCGCCCGCACCAAGGCATCGTCGATCCGCAGCCCTTGGGTGACGCGTTCTTTATAGGGATAGGTCACGTTGACCCCGCGATAGCCCCCGTCGCGGCAGGCGGCAAAGACCTCCTCGAACAGTGCGCCGCGATCAACCGGGACCAGCAGATCATAGGTCACCGCCAGGTCATTTTGCTCCCCCGCCAGCCGGTGCAACAAAGGCGAACGGGACCGGGCGATATTGTCCCCGATAAGCCCCAGTTTTAACGTCGTCATGCGCGATCCTTTCGCAGCAAAGCCTTACATTGCGCCCGGGCCGAAAGGCACCGCCGGTCCCTGGCAATGCGCCGATGATGACGCCGATCAACGCGGTTTGCACTGTCTGACAGACTTTCGCGTCAAAATGGACATCACGCGACCGTTTTAGGTCACCACGTCGGTTTTGATCGGCAGGGTTTCCTACACAGGGTGCCCGATCAGATCTTGTTGCACCAGTCCGGCCACGGTGACGCATGGCTGGACTGCAAGGGGATGCCTCCTAAACAAAACGGCGCGGCTTTTGCTAATCCGCGCCGCGCCATAAATAGCCGCTGGCTACTTACATTGCAGGCAAGATCGCAATGTCGCGGATCGTGCCGTCGACGCCTGCCAATCAAGGCTGCGGTCGGACCGCTGTCATAAGGACGCTACATTCGCCCTTCACGCACGCGTAACCTGCGCCCCGTTCGAAAAAGGAGGGGTGGCAACGCGGGCCGCGACATTTCATAGTCACCCCAATCCGCGCCAGACAATCGTGTCTTGCGCGAGGGCCATACAAATGACCTTCGGCCCCTTTCGACCACGAAGAATGCAGCATAATCCTATTATTCCATTCAGGAGCCGACCTATGACCCGCCCTTCAAAGATCATCATGATGGGGACTGCGGTGCTGGCGTTTTCGGCCTCTACCCTTGCGGCCGAAACGATGGTCATCGCGACCTTCAGCGATCCGACCCCGATGAACGCAGTGCGCGGCACCGACGCCTTCGCCGCTGCAACCGGATGGGACATCGAATGGCGGGTCTTTAACTCTGGCACAGAGGTCATCGCGGCATTGGCCTCTGGCGATGTGAAGGTGGCGGAACTGGGCTCGTCGCCTCTGGCAATTGCGGCAAGTCAGGGCGTCGACTTGCAGATGTTCATGCTGTCCTATGCGATCGGCCAAGCGGAAAGCCTGATCGCGCACGACGGATCGGGCATCACCACCCTTGCCGATCTGAAAGGCAAACGCGTCGCCGTTCCGGTCGGATCGACAGCGCATTATTCCCTGATGGGCGCAATGGCCCACGCTGGCCTGACCGAGGCTGACGTGACCATCGTGTCCATGCCCCCGGACCAGATCGCCGCAAGCTGGAGCATGGGCGTGCTGGACGCCGCCTTTATCTGGCCGCCCGTGCAGACCCAACTGCTGGAAAGTGGCACGCGCATCGTCGGCGCGGATCAGACGGCGGACTGGGGCTATCCGACGTTTAACGCTTGGGTCGTCGACACGGATTTCGCCGCCGCGCATCCGGCGGAAATGGCCGCCTTTGCCCGCGTGATGGACGGCGCCAATCAGGCCTATCTGGCCGATCCTGCCGCGTGGACACCCGGCAGTGCGCCCGTGACGGCCATCGCCGATCTGACCGGCGCGCCAGCGGACCAAATCCCCCAAATTTTGCAGGGCTATACCTTTGTCCCGCTGGCAGATCAGACCGGCCCGGCGTGGCTGGGCAATGCGGCGAATGTGATGCAATCCACCGCTGCATTCCTAAAATCAGCCGGGCGGATCGACACGGTCGCAGATGATTATGCCCCCTTTGTGAACGCCGATATTGCGGCGGCCGCTACGCAATAGCCGCCGCTTTGCCCAGCTAAGGAGCCCCCGTTTGGGACTGATCATTACGGACGCCTCGGTCGTCTATCCGGCGGCGAAACGTCGTGCGCCAGTTGCGGCGCTCAGCGAAATTAATCTGACGATCAAGGATGCTGAATTTGTCGTCGCGCTTGGTGCCTCTGGCTGCGGGAAATCGACGCTTTTGAACCTGATCGCAGGCTTTCTGGCCCCCAGTTCGGGTCAGTTGCTGCTAGATGGCAAAGTGGTGTCTGGCCCCGGCGCGGACCGTGCGGTGGTGTTCCAGAAACATGCGCTGCTGCCATGGCTTAGCGTGCGCGACAACGTCGCCTTTGGCCTGAAAATCCAAGGCGTGCCCAAGGCGCTGCGCAACAAAACGGCCGATGCGTTTCTAGACATGCTGGGGCTAGACGGGTTTCACGATGCGCCGGTTTACGAATTGTCCGGCGGCATGCAGCAACGGGTCGGCATCGCCCGCGCCCTGACCTGCGATCCGCGCATTTTGTTGATGGACGAACCGCTTGGCGCGCTGGACGCACTGACCCGCGAAAAGGCGCAAGAGCTGATCCTGAAGGTTTGGAACGACACACAAAAATCGGTGTTTTTCATCACTCATAGCGTTGAAGAAGCACTGTTCATGGGCACCAAACTGGTCGTCATGTCGCCGCGTCCGGGCCGCATCACCCATACCTTTGACCTGCCGTTTTCGCGCGCCCATCTGAACGGCACCCCTGCCCGCGCACTGAAATCCAGCCCCGATTTTATCGCGATGCGCGAACAGGTGCTGGACATCGTCTTTGCCGACCAAGAGGCCATGGCATGAGCCAAAAACCGTCCCTGTTCGCCCGCCTATCCCGCGGCCGTCCAGTCAAACCGGGCGCAGTTTACGGCGTCCCCGGTGAAGGCAACACGCTGTGGCTGTCGCTAATGTCCATCGCGGCGCTGCTTTTTGCGTGGTGGCTGGTGACCTTCATGGGCTGGGTCAAACCGCTTTTTGTGCCCGCGCCCATGACCGTTTTGCAGAAATTTCTATCGATCTGGGACACAGGCTTTACCGGCACACCGTTTTTGGAACACGTGGGCATTTCGACAGCGCGCGTCTTTGGTGCCTTCATCCTTGCCTGCGTGATCGGCATCCCGCTGGGGCTGGCCATGGGCATGAGCCCGGTCATGCGCGGGTTGCTTGACCCGCCGATTGAATTCTATCGCCCGATCCCGCCGCTGGCCTATCTGCCGCTGATGATCATTTGGTTCGGCATCGGAGAGACCTCTAAGGTTTTGCTGATCTTTCTGTCTGTCTTTGCGCCGATTGTTTTGGGCGCACGGTCTGGCGTGAAATCTGCTGCGATTGAACAGATCCACGCGGCCTATTCCTTTGGCGCAAGCCGCTGGCAGGTGCTGCGCCACGTCATCCTGCCATCCGCGATGCCAGAGATTTTGACCGCGATGCGCATCGGGATCGGCTTTGGCTGGACGACGCTGGTCGCCGCCGAAATGGTCGCCGCGACCAAGGGTGTGGGGTATATGGTTTTGTCGGCCAGTCAGTTCCTGCAAACGCCCGTCGTCATCATGGGCATCTTTGTCATCGCGTTTATCGCCTTTGCCTTTGATCTTTTCATGCGGCTGATGATCCAGCGCCTTGTGCCTTGGAAAGGCCGGATGTAGCCCGTCGGTTGCGCGGGCGCGGCTGCCACGCCGCGCACCGCCCCCAGATCAAGGCCCGCCAATGTCCCGACCAGACGATATGAAGCTGTCACCTCGCCCCCAAACTGGCCCCGTTCCGCAAACTTTGGCGTGGATCGCGGATCATCGCGGCGGCATTATTTTGGCGGTCACCGTCGCGCTGGCGTCCAGCTTTTTGGCGGATCACTACAACGCCCCCGCAATGCTGTTTGCCCTGCTGATCGGCATGGCGTTCAACTTTATGACCGACACGCCGCGCACGATGGAAGGCATCACCTTCTGCTCTCGGACCCTGCTGCGTGTCGGGGTCGCTTTGCTGGGGTTGCGCCTGACCTTTGCGGATGTGTCACAACTGGGCATCACGCCGATCATCGGCGTGGTGGGGATGCTGATCCTGACCTTGCTGGGCGGTGTTGTGTTTGCGCGGCTGTTTGGGCGGACGACGGCGTTTGGCCTGCTGACAGGCGGCTCTGTCGCGATTTGCGGTGCCTCTGCCGCCATGGCCATCGCGGCGGTACTGCCCAAGAAATACCTGAAAGAAGAAGACGTCTTGCTGACCGTCGTCGGCGTGACGGCCATGTCGACCATCGCGATGATCGTCTATCCAATGCTGTTCAGCCGGCTTGGCCTTGCAGATGTCGAAAGCGGTTACATGATTGGCGCGACGATCCACGATGTCGCGCAAGTCGTCGGCGCGGGCTATTCGGTCAGCGACACCGCAGGCGATATCGCCACCTTTACCAAGCTGCTGCGCGTCGCGCTTTTGCCGGTCGTCCTGCTGGTCGTCGCGGTGATTTTCCGCAAGGACGCTGGCGGCACCGCTGGTCTGCCATGGTTCGTCGTAGCGTTCATCGCGCTGATGCTGCTGCGCAATTTCGTGCCGCTGCCAGAGGAGCTGCTGAACTTCGTCAACGACACGTCGCGGTTCCTGCTGGTCGTCGCGATTTCGGCGCTTGGGGTCAAAACATCGCTGCAAAAGCTGTTTGCGCCGGGCGTCAAAGGCTTGGTCCTAATCGCGGTCGATACGGTGTTTCTGCTGCTGCAGGCCGTGATCTTTGCGCATATCTTCTTGCTTTGAACTGCGGAGGTGTTCAGCCCAGCTTGGACTGAACACCACTTCGTAACCCGTTATGGCCGCCCCGGCATAGCGGCCTGAAGATCGTCCAGCGACACATTCAAACGTGCGGCCACCTTGGCAAGGTCAGCGTCCCGGCCCCCCTCTGCGTCAAGTGCGGCTTGCAGATCGGCCAGATCAACGCCCAGCGCCGCTGCAGTGCCTGAGAAGTCGGGACCACCTTGGCCACCGCCGCCCGGCCCACCAGCAGAACCGATACCCTGCGCCGCAGTCGTTGCAAAATTATCCTGCACAACAACGCCCACCAGACAGGTCGGCAGGTTCGGAAAACCGTCACCCGCGTGGTAATGGTAAACCTCTTCCGCGCTGCCCAGAGTCGTACCGATATGGCCGCCGCATTGGTCCAGCCCGACAGGTGCCGCTCCATCTGCCTCAAGCGAGCCGAACATCGCAAAGCCGTCAAAGGCATAGGCGAACTGCGCGGTCTGATCTTGCGCGACATTGGCGCAACTGGCGTCAACACCGTCTTGGGCAAAGACTGTGTCGATATCCGTCGCCGTGGCGTGCCAGTGATACCAGCCGCCCGGATCTACGTGGCCGCCGCAGGTGTCCAGCGCGGGCATATGTCCGGTGTCCAGCACGCTGGGCGCATCGGCAAAGATCGGAACGCCGTCGAGCGCGATCCCGACCTTGGCCACAGTGCCGAGCGACGTTGGCGCGTCCGCCAAGACGGGTGCGATCGGGATCAGCGTGGTGATCGACATCTCGCTGCCCGCGTCCAGCGATCCGGCGATACATTCGTGCTCGGCTTCTGGCCCTTCGACGCGGATGTCAAAGACGTTCACGACGCCGTCGTCGTTGTAGAACGTGTAGCCAAGTCCTGACAGCATCTTAAAGTAGTCGCCGTCGATCCGGTAAAGGCCTGCGTTCTCTCCATCCCAGTCCCAGATGCCGCCGACGTCGTCTAGTGTCGCGGGGCAGAACGGCCCGATTTCCAAATCATCCGGCACGAATTTCAGCGTATAGGACGCGCATTGCGCCACGTCCCCATTTTCCAGCGTGCAGTCCACGATCTGCGCAGGCTGCACCAAAGCTTTGTCGGAAATGCTGTCCACATCCGAATGGGCAAATGCCATGGCAGGTGCAAAGCACCCTGCCGCGATAAAGATTGAGGTCGTCCAAACACGCTGCATCGTCAACTTTCCTTTTCACTTTGATGGTTCAAACGTCAGCCCGCCGTTTTTACGGCGTTAAAACTCACACCCGGTCAAACGTCGTGTCGAACCCGCGGGCCTGCTGCTCGCCTTGCAGACGCTTGGACGCCATCCCGGGCTCTGACCCCCAAATGGCAATCCAGCGATAGAACACCGGCGTCAAGAACAGGGTAAAGATAGTGGCAAAGCCAAGCCCGCCGACGATGACCCAACCCACGGCAATCCGCGCCTCTGCCCCCGCGCCAGAGGTGATGATCAGCGGCAGGCCGCCAAAGACGGTGGACACCATCGTCATCATCACAGGCCGGATGCGCAGTGCCAGCGCGTCACGGATGGCGCTGTCGATATCCTGCCCGGCCTCGCGCAGCTGGTTGGCGAATTCGACGATCAGAATGCCATTCTTAGCCATGACCCCGATCAGCATCACAAGGCCGATCTGGCTGTAATAGTTTAGTGATCCGCCCGTCAGTTTAATCGCGAACAAGGCCGCGGCCAGACCGAAAGGCACGGTCAGCATGATGACAACCGCACTTGCGATGCTTTCGAACTGGGCGGCCAGCACAAGGAACACAATCAAAAACGCCACGCCAAAGACAGTGTACATCGCCGACTGGCCGTCCGTCAGCGTTGCGGCTTCACCGGTAAAGATGATGCCCATGTCATCCGGCAAAACCTCCTCGGCGATTGTGGTCAGATGCGCCATGGCCGTGCCCAAATCGACGCCTTCGGCAAGGTTCGCTTGCGCTGAGACGGCCAATGATCCGCCCTGCCGGGTGATGCTGGACTGGCTGACCACAGGCACCAAGGTTGCCGCTGACGACAGCGGGACAAAGCTGCCGCCGGGCAGCTGCAAAAAGATGCCTTCGATATCGCTTGGATCGTCAATCGGCGGCCCGCCCGCGACGACATTGACGTCAGTTTCCGTGTCATCTTGGAACACGGTGACGGCCACGCTGCCTTGGATCATGGTGCTGACGGTTTGCGTGATTTCTGCCTCGGTCAGGCCGAACACTTCGGCCATTTCAGGGTCCACGCGCACCTCGTATTGCGCCTGCACATCGTCGCCAGACAGCTGCGGATTCACAAAGCTGGCGTCGTTGCCCATCGCAGCCACCAGCGTATCAGCCGCATCCGTCATCGCATCGACGTTGTTCCCCGTCACCGCGAACCCAAGACCCTGCCCCGCGCCGCGAATATTCAAGCTGTTGGTGGACCGGGCGCTGACCTGCACACCGGGCACGCTGCCCAGCTTGGCGTTAATCTCGGCGATCAGTTCTGCCTGCGACCAGTCGCGATCTGCCCAATCTGGCAAGCGCACCACGATAAAGGCACTGGTGCCGCCGCCGACGCCGATGATGCTTTGCACCACGTCGATCTGGCCGCTGGCGCGGTAGGGATCAAGGATCGCTTCGATCTGGGCGACCTGCGTGTCTAGATAGGCGACGGTTGTATCAGCCGCGCCCCGCGCTTGGATCAGGAAAAACCCGCGGTCTTCCTCTGGTGTGATGCTGGACGACAGGGTCTGCGACGCGCCTGCGGCCATGATGGCAAAGCCCATGGCGACGGTCAGCACAAGGATCGGCGCGCGAATTGCCCGGTCCATGATCGCGTCAAAGCCGCGCGCCATGCGGCTTTTCGGCTTCGGCTCAGCCTCTGCCTTGCCCGGTTTTCCCGGGTCTAGGAACGCCGCCATGACGGGGGCCAGCGTCAGCGCCGTCAGCGACGACAACGTGACAGAAAACGCCAGCACAAAGCCAAATTCGCTGAACACGCCGCCCGCTTGGCCCGGCAGAAATGAAATCGGAATGAACACAGCGGCAAGCGTCGCCGTGGTTGAAATCACGGCAAAGAACACCTCGTTTGTGCCAGCGGCGGCGGCGGCAAAGGGGCCCATGCCTTCTTTGCGTTTGCGCACGATGTTTTCGATCACGACGATGGCGTCATCCACGACCATGCCCGTGGCCAGCACCAGCGCCAGCAAACTGATCGAGTTCACGGAAAAGCCTGTGATCCAGATCGCCGCGACCGTGCCGACCAGCGACACCGGGATCGTAACCGCCGGGATGATCGTCGCGCGCGGCGAGCGCAGGAAGGCAAAGATCACGGCAACAACGATCACCGTCGCAAGGCCAATGGATTTGATCACCTCGTCGATGGACCCTTCAATGAACACACCATCGTCGGATGCGATCAGCAGCTCGACCCCTTCTGGCAGGGTGGTGCGCAGATCATGCACAGCTGCGCGCACGGCCTTGGAAATCGTCAGCGTGTTGCCCACGGATTGCCGCGTAATATCAAGGCCCACCGCCGATTGGCCATTCACGCGCGTGGACACATCGCTGTCCTCTGGCACGATCTGGACAAAGGCCACGTCTGACACGCGCGTCGTCGCATTGATCGCCACCTGATTGACGGAATCGACAGTCACATCGGCATTGCCGACCCGCAGCGCCAAGGTTTGCGCATCCGTTTCCACCGACCCCAGCGGCGTGTCATCGCGCAAGGACGCCAGCGCATCGGTCACGTCTGCGACGTCCAGCCCCCGGCTTAGCAAGGACCGCATATCAAGCGTGACCCGAAATTCATTCGCGCGATTGCCGCGCACAGTCACCTCGGCGATGCCATCAATCGTGGATAGGCGGTCATAGACCGCGCCTTCGGCAATCGCTGTCAGTTCGTCAAAACTCGCGTCCCCCAGCAGGGCCAAACGGATGATCGCATCGGCGTTGCTGTCGCTTTTCGTCACGCTGGGGTCATCGTCGATATCGTCCGGCAACTGCCGCAGCGTGGCGAATACGATCTCTCTGGCCTCGTTCGCGGCGACGTCGACATCGGTGCCTTCGGACAAGTCGATTGTAATGCGGCTGGACCCAGTAGAGGAGCTGGATTCCATATAGGACAGCCCCTCAAGCGCGCTGAGCGCGTCCTCTAGGACCTGTGTGATTTCTTGGTCCACGGTGGACGGCACAGCGCCCTCATAGGACGTGCGCACAGACAGCACCGGCTGGTCCACGTCAGGCATTTCGCGCACATCGACCGAAGACAGCGCCGCCAGACCCGCGATCAGGATCAGCAGGTTCAGCACGATCCCAAGCAAGGGCCGCGCCACGAACAGGTCGGCAAAACCCTTTTTGACGTGGTTCATTTTCGAAGGATCGCTCATGTCGGATCACCTGCCGGTGCAGTTTGCGCACTTGCGTCAGCCCCGACACGGGCACCGCCTTCTCGTGGCGCACCGTCCCTAGCACCGCTGCGCACGGCATCCGGCGTCGTGATCGCCGCGCCAGCGCGCAGCTTTTGCGCGCCTTCGCTGATCACAGCGGTGCCTGCAGCGATATCAGCATCAATCCAAACAGTGCTATCGCGCCGATACAGGATCGTCACGGCGACCTGCTCTGCCTTGCCATCGGCGTCGATCCAAACGCTGGACCCGGCCCGCGACCACGTAATCGCCGTCGCGGGCACGGCAGGCAGCGGGTCGCTTTCTTGCAAGATGCGCACGGCAAAGGTCATGCCCGGCCACAGTTCCCCGCTGGCGTTATCAATCCGCGCCTTGACGGTCACGCTGCGGGTCACATCATCAAGGCGGCTGTCAAAGGACACCACCTCGCCCTCGAAATTGCGCCCGGTAAAGCTGGGGGTACTGGCGACGACGGTCTTGACGTCCTGCAGAATGCCGATGGCACGCTCTGGCAGTTCAAACTCCACCAGCAAGGCTTCGTCATTGTCGATGGTGACGACGACATCATTGGCGGACAACTGATCGCCGACCTCGATATCGCTCAGCCCCAGCTTGCCTGCGATGGGCGCGCGCAGGGTGCGATCGTCTAGCGCCACTTGCGCCAAGCCGACATTCGCCTCGGCCAACCGCTGGGCGATGCGCGCATCCGACAGGGTCACGTCGGTCACGGTGGAATTGCCGCTGGCCCGCAGGCGATCATAACGCCCAACGGTCTCGTTCGCTTGATCCAGTTGCGCCTGCGCGATTTCCAGATCCAGCGTCTGGGTGCGGGCGTCCAGTTGCACTAGGACATCACCCGCCGCGACAGTGGTATTGGCGCTAAGGTTAACCTGCGTCACCTCGCCCGCCGTGTCGGACACAACATCGGCGCTGCGCAGGGCGACAGCGGTGCCAAGCGCGTTCAAGACGACCTCAAAGGGTTGCAGTTCCAGCGGCGTGGTTACCACGGTCGTCGCACGGCTGCCCCCGCCGGGCCGTCCGCCGCCGCCGGGGCGGCCCCCAGCGGCAGGGCCAGCAGCTGCGGCCTGATCGCCTTGTGCCTCTGCCGTTTCTAGATTGAGAGCGCTCGTGACGCGGTCCGGCATGCCAAAGACCGCAGCATAGATCACAAACAAAATCACAACCGAGAATATCACTGAAAATAGTCTGCGCACGCCCTGTGCCCCTTTGATGCCAAGATGTATCCCGGCTTGAACGCGCGGTGATGCAGCATCCGTCGCAAGTTTCTTTCGATTGTTTTGCTTTGCAGATCACATCGGCGTCAGACGCGCCGTTGCGTATCAAGGCCGCGCGCGAATTTAAGGCATTTAACTTAGCTTAACTGTCCCGCCGCCAATGCAATCAGTTCGCTGGCATACTGCAGCCGCGCCGACATCGTGCGTCCGCGCCGCCCCGCGAGCCACAGCGGATGCCGCCGCCGCTTTGCCAGATGCACGACCTTTAGCAAATCCCTGCGAGCAAAGGCTTCTACCCCGCTGCGCGGCAACAACGTATAACCAACGCCCTGCGCCACCGGGGCCGGGATCTGGCCGATCTGGTTGACAAAACCACGCACGCGCAGCCTGTCGGCACCGGGGTATGCGCCGGGAAAATTAAGGTGTAGCAAGTCATCGGCATAGGCGTCGCCATCAGGATGCCCGATCATCCCCCGCGCTTGCAAATCGGCAAAGCTGGGCGGCGTATCTGGCGCATCTGCTGGCAGGACAAGGCACAATTCTTCTTCGCCCAAATGCGTCGCTTGCAGGCGCGGGTGGCCGGGGTCTGCGTCCAGCACGCCCAAGTCAAACTGCCCGTCGATCAGCCCCGACAGCACCTGCGCTTGCGGCGCGGCTTGCAGGTGGATCACCAGATCAGGCGCAGCCTGCATCCAAGGCATCAGCGCGGGATACAGCAGCATCGCAAAGCTGCCGGAACAGGCGATCCGCACGGTGCCACTGTCGCGATCATCGGCGGTGATTGCGCGGCGCAAGGCGTCCTCTTGCGCGCGGCGGGACTGACCAAGGGCCAAGACCGCTTCCCCCGCCGGGGTCAGGGTAAAGCTTTTGCCTTGCCGCGTGATCAGGCTTTGACCGACCTGCGCCTCTAGCTTTCGCAGATGCTGCGACACGCCGGGCTGCGTCATGTTCAACCGCGCCGCCGTGCGGGTGAAATGTTCCGCCTCGCACAGGGTTGTAAAGGTCTCGAGCCAAGTCGCGTTCAGCATGGGCTAACCAAATATTTTGTTATGATTTTTATTGTATATCATAATTTCACACGCAAGGCACGCATCGCTATCTGATGGGTATCGCAACCTTGCAGGAGACCTAAAATGTCCCAGACACCCCGCACCTTTTCCCACATCGGCCTCTCCGTTCCCGACCTTGACGCCGCCGTAAAATTCTATGCCGACGTGCTTGGTTTTTACGTCGTCATGCAGCCCACCGAAGCGTTCGAAGATGACAGCGCCATCGGCGTGATGTGCACCGATGTTTTCGGCCCCGGCTGGGTGTCGCTGCGCATCGCGCACCTTTCCACCGCCGATGGTATCGGTATCGAAATCTTTGAATTCCCTGGCAATTATGCCCCTGATGAAAAGCTGGAACACAAGCGCCACGGCGCCTTTCACTTTGCCGTCCAAGACCCCGATGTCGAAGGTTTGACCAAAGCCATCGTCGCCGCAGGCGGCCGCCAGCGGATGCCGATCCGCGAATATTTCCCCGGCGAAAAACCGTATCGCATGGTCTATGTCGAAGACCCTTTTGGCATCGTGTTCGAGATCTACAGCCACAGCTACGAGCTGACCTACTCTGCCGGGGCCTACGCGTCGTAAAGCCCGCGCGACCGGGAGGACGCCCAGCGGCACGCGGTTGCAGTGCGCGCCCCCGGCACAACCATTCCGCTGTTGCGATCCGCAAAATTCGCAACTAGCGTCCGGTCAAATCGCCACCCCAAACTTGGGGGCGGCGCAAGACATATTATCCGTCGGGGGGCCCTTTGGGGCTGAGAGGTGCACGCACCGACCCGTCGAACCTGATCCGGGTTATACCGGCGTAGGGAACGGGTAGAACGCACCACTCTTGGGGCGTATTCTCGTTTTTTCACGTCGGCATTTCCCAAAACTTGGAAAGTTGCCGCCGTGAACACTGCCCCTCCGATCACCTTGACGATTGCCGGATCCGACAGCGGTGGCGGCGCTGGCGTGCAGGCTGACATCAAGGCGATGTCCGCCAATGGTACCTATGCCGCCAGTGTCATCACCGCCGTGACCGCGCAAAATACCTGCGCTGTCACCCATCTGCACGCGATCCCCGCCGACATCGTTGCCGCCCAGATTGCAGCAGTGCTGTCCGATCTGGACGTGCGGGCGATCAAGCTGGGGATGCTGTTTTCCGCGCCCATCATCGATGCCGTGGCGCAGGGGCTGGCTGGATTTACAGGCCCCATCGTCCTTGATCCCGTAATGATCGCCAAATCCGGCGATACGCTTTTGCAAGATGCCGCCGTCGCCGCCATGACCCGTGCACTGCTGCCCCGCGCGACCCTGCTGACCCCCAACCTGCCGGAGGCCGCCCGCCTGCTGGGCACCGCCCCCGCCACGACCAAGGTTGAGGTGATCGCCCAAGGCATGCGCCTGCTGGACCTTGGCCCGCAGGCCGTTTTGATGAAAGGCGGCCATGCTGAAGGTGCGGTCTGCACCGATATCCTGATCGGCCCGGACGGCGTAATGGCCACGCTAAACGCCCCCCGCGTTGCCACCCGCAACACTCACGGCACCGGCTGCACCTACTCTGCCGCGATCACGGCGCAACTGGCGCTGGGGCTGGACTTGCCTGCCGCCGTCACGGCCGCGCACCGCTATCTGCAAGGCGCGATCAAAGCCGCCGATCAACTGAACGTCGGTGCCGGTCACGGTCCGGTGCATCATTTCCACGCGGTCTGGGCATGACCGCCAACACCGCCTCTGTCACCGTCATCGGCGCAGGCGTTGCAGGCCTGTGCACCGCCCGCGCCTTGCTGGATCGCGGCGCGCAGGTCACGGTCATCGACCGCCACGCCGCCCCCGGCCCCCACGCCTGTTCATGGTGGGCGGGCGGCATGCTAGCCCCATTTTGCGAAGGCGAAAGCGCCGAGGAACCCGTGGTGCGGCTAGGCCAAGAGGCGGCAGACTGGTGGGCCCGGCGCACCGGGTCCGTGCAACGCTGCGGCTCTCTCGTAATCTCTCCCGCGCGGGATAGGGCGGAACTTGCACGCTTCGCCAAGCGGACGACCGGGCACAGCACCGTCGATCAAGGCGCCATCGCCGCGCTGGAACCCGATCTTGCCGGACGTTTCACCAGCGGGCTGTATTTCGCGCAAGAGGCGCATCTGTCCCCCCGCACCGCGCTTGCCGATCTGCGTGCTGGCCTTGTGGCAGATGGTTGCGCCTTCCAGATCGCCGACGCGCGCCCCGAAGATCACGCCGCCCGCAGTCTGACGATTGACTGCCGCGGCTTTGCAGCGCGGGATGCGATCCCTGATTTGCGCGGTGTGAAGGGTGAAATGCTGATCCTGTCTTGCCCTGACGTGTCGCTGTCCCGCCCCATCCGCCTGCTGCATCCCCGCGCGCCGCTCTACATCGTGCCGCGCGGGGATGGCATATTCATGCTGGGGGCGACGATGATCGAAGGCCGCGCAGGCCCGCACATCACCGCCCGCGCCCTGCTGCAACTGCTGTCCGCCGCCTACGCCCTGCACCCCGCCTTTGCCGAGGCGGAGGTGATCGAGGTTGGCGTCGATAGCCGCCCCGCCTTTGCCGACAACCTGCCGCGCATCCGCCGCAGCGGCAATCTGATCCGGCTGAACGGCCTGTTCCGTCACGGCTTTCTGCTGGCCCCTGCCGCCGCCCGCATGGTGGCCGACCTGATTTTCGACAACCAAATGCCAGAGGTGATGGATGAGACTGCAGCTTAACGGAGCGCCCATCGCGGCGCAGGCAGCGACCCTTGCAGAGCTGTTGGACGCCTACGGTTTTGCCAATGCCAAAGTGGCAACCGCGGTGAACGGCAAATTCGTGCCCGCCACCGACCGCGCCGATTATGCGCTGTCAAACGGCGATCAGGTCGAAATCCTTGCGCCGATGCAGGGGGGCTGAGTGATGCGTGATTTTTATGGCACCGCCTTGCCCGGCGGTTTGATGCTGGGCACCGCGCAATACCCGTCGCCTGCGATCCTTGCCGACGCCTTCCGCCGCAGCGGGGCCAGTGTCGCCACCGTGTCCCTGCGCCGCGAAAGCGGACAAGACCGCGCAGGCCAAGATTTCTGGCGGCTGATCAGCGATCTGGGCGTACGCATTCTGCCCAACACCGCAGGGTGCCACACGGTAAAAGAGGCGGTGACCACCGCCCATATGGCCCGCGAAATATTCGATACGCCGTGGATCAAGCTAGAGGTCATCGGCGATGCCGACACGCTGCAGCCCGACGTCTTTGGCCTTGTCGAAGCCACCCGCATCCTGACCGCCGATGGCTTTCAAGTGTTCCCCTACACGACTGAGGATCTGGTTGTCGCAGACCGCCTGCTGGATGCGGGATGCGAAGTCTTGATGCCTTGGGGGGCACCCATCGGGTCGGGGCTGGGGCTCAACAACATCTTTGGCCTGCGGGCCTTGCGCGCCCATTTTCCGGATGTGCCATTGGTGATCGACGCAGGCCTTGGCCTGCCATCGCAAGCCGCACATGCGATGGAACTGGGGTTCGACGCCGTGCTGTTGAACACCGCCGTCGCCGCAGCCGGCGATCCCGCCGCGATGGCAGAGGCGTTTGCGCTGGCAATCCGCGCCGGACAACTCGCCGCGCACGCAGACCCGATGGAGCCGCGCGACATGGCCGCACCGTCCACCCCCCTGCTTGGAAAGGCGTTCCTTGGATGAGCCTTGATCGTTTCTATCCCATCTTTGACAGCGCCGACTGGCTGGAACGGCTGGTCCCGCTGGGCATCAAACTGGTGCAACTGCGGATGAAAGACGCCAGCGAAGCCGTGCTGCGGGGTCACATCCGCCGCGCCAAAACGATCTGCGCCGCGCAGGGCTGCACGCTGGTCATCAACGATCACTGGCGCATCGCGATTGATGAAGGCTGCGACTGGCTGCACCTTGGTCAAGAGGATCTGGACACCGCCGACATGCCCGCAATCCGCGCCGCTGGCCTGCGCCTTGGCGTCAGCACCCATGACCGCACAGAACTGGCCCGCGCGCTGGAATTGGTCCCCGACTACATCGCCCTTGGCCCGATCTATCCGACGATCCTGAAGCAGATGAAGTGGCACCAACAAGGCGTGGACAAGCTGACCACATGGCGCAGCCTGATCGGTCAAACGCCCCTGATCGCCATCGGCGGCATGACCATTGATCGCGCGGCGGGGGCCTTTGCCGCCGGGGCAGACACGGTGTCCGCCGTGACAGATATCACCCTGCACACAGACCCAGAGGCGCGGGTCCGCGCTTGGCTGGCGGCCACTCGATGAGCCGCTATATCCGCCAGGAAATCCTGCCCCAGGTCGGCCCCGCAGGTCAGGCCGCCATCAGCGCCGCCCGTGTGCTTGTCATCGGCGCTGGCGGGCTGGCCGCGCCGGTGCTGCAATATTTGGTTGGGGCAGGCATCGGACATCTGACGTTGGTCGATCCGGACACCGTGTCCCTGTCCAACCTGCACCGGCAAACGCTGTTTCGCATGGATGACATCGGCCAACCGAAGGTAGACGCCGCCGCCGCGACCCTGCGGCAACTGAACGATGACTGCCGGATCGACACGGTGCAGGCCGCCCTTGATCCGGCAAATGCCGCTGCGCTGATTGCGGCCCACACCCTTGTGCTGGACTGCGCCGATAGCTTTGCCGCCTGCTACATCCTGTCTGACGCCTGCCTTGTCGCCGGGGTGCCGCTGATCAGCGCCTCGACCCTTGGATTTACCGGCTATGTCGGCGGGTTCTGCGCCGGTGCCCCATCCCTGCGCGCCATATTCCCCGATCTGCCGGACCGCGCCGCCAGCTGCGCGACCGCAGGCGTGATGGGCCCCGTTGTCGGGCTGATCGGGGCGGCGCAGGCGCAGATGGCGCTGGCTGTCCTGATCGGGCAAACCCCTTCCCCGCTTGGCCAGATGTTGCAGTTCGACTTGGCCAGTTTTCGCGCCAGCGGCTTTCGTTTTGACACAGCGCCAGAGCCCGAAGCCGGTTTTCGCTTTATCGCCCCCGCGCAGATTGGCCCCGCCGATGTGGTCATCGACCTGCGCGATACCCAAGAAGCACCATCCCCCGTCATCCCCACCGCCCTGCGCATGACCAACGCGCAGATCGCGGATCAAACTTTTCCTGATACGGGCCGCATCGTTTTCGCCTGCCGCTCTGGCCTGCGGGCATGGCAGGCGGCCAGCACGTTGCGGACCAAACGGGGCGGCGAAATCTCACTCATTGCATGCGGCGATACGCCGGAAATTTGAAAGGCACAGACCATGAAACTGACCACCCTCACCGCCGCATTGGCCCTCACCGCTCAGCCGCTTTGGGCTGCTGACGATATGACTATTCTACTGGATTGGTTCGTGAACCCCGACCACGGCCCGATCATCGTGGCGCAGGAAATGGGCTATTTTGCGGACCAAGACCTGAACGTCACGATCATCGCCCCGGCTGATCCGTCCGATCCGCCCAAGATGGTCGCCGCGGGTCAAGCCGATCTGGCGATTTCCTACCAGCCGCAACTGCACCTACAAATCCACGAGGGGCTGCCGCTGCGCCGTGTCGGCACGCTGGTCGCGACCCCGCTGAATTGCCTGCTGGCGCTGGCGGACGGGCCGATCAAATCCCCCGCCGACCTTGCGGGCAAAAAGGTCGGCTTTTCTGTCGGCGGCGTTGAAGAGGCGATGCTGGGGGCCATCCTGACCCACAACGGCGTCGCCCCGGATGATGTCGAAATGGTCAACGTAAATTGGTCACTATCGCCGTCGCTGATGTCGGGCCAAGTCGACGCGGTCATCGGGGCCTTTCGCAATTTCGAGCTGACCCAGATGGAACTTGAAGGCGTCAAAGGCCACTGCTTTTTCGTCGAAGAAGAAGGCATCCCGTCCTATGACGAGCTGATCTATGTCGCCAACGCGGACACGATGGACAAAGACCGCATCGCCCGCTTTTTGGCCGCTACGCAGAAGGCGACCCAATATATCGTCAACCACCCGCAAGACAGCTGGAAGGTCTTCGCCGCCACCTCGGCAGAGCTTGACGACACCCTGAACGCCCGCGCTTGGACCGACACGATCCCGCGCTTTGCCCTGCGCCCCGCTGCCTTTGACGTCGGCCGCTATGCCGCGTTCGAGGCGTTTCTGGCCGAAGCTGGCCTTGTGCCTGACCAGACGCCTGTGTCCGGCATCGCGATTGACGTGACCGCGCCATGACGGCACCGGATTACGGGCAAACCTTTGCCCTGTGGCGCGGCGGCGCACTGGGGCCGTGGCGCGATTATACCCGCCACGCCTTTGTCGCGGGACTGGGCGACGGGACGCTGCCGCGTGCGGCGTTCCTGCACTACCTGACGCAGGACTACGTCTTTCTGGTGCACTTCGCCCGCGCGTGGTCGCTGGCCGTGGTCAAATCGGAAACGCTGGAGGAGATGCGCACCTGCGCCGCAACCGTAGACGCGCTGGTCAATCACGAAATGGCCCTGCATATCGGCGTCTGCGCTGCGCACGGCATTGACGAGGCAACACTTTTCGCAACGGCCGAGGCCGCGCCCAACCTTGCCTATACCCGCTACGTTTTGGACGCGGGCCTGCAGGGGGATTTCCTTGATCTGATGGCCGCGCTTGCGCCCTGCGTCATGGGATACGGCGAAATCGGCCTGCATCTGGCGCAGACCTGCACGCCGGACACGCCCTACAAGGACTGGATCGATACCTATGCCGCCCCGGACTATCAGGCCGTTTGCAAAAGTGTCGGCGTGATGATCGACGACGCCGTGACGCAGCGGATCGGCACCTTGTCCGCCTCTGCGCGTGCTGCGCGGTTGCAGCAGCGTTTCACCACGGCGACCCAGCTAGAGGTCGGCTTTTGGCAGATGGGTCTGGACGCATGACACCCCCGCCGGGCATCACACTAGCGGGGGATTATGCCCTAGGGGGTGCGCCGCTGTTCAGCGCGGATTTGCACCTGCGGGCGGGGGAATGGACCTGCTTGCTTGGGCGGTCCGGCACTGGCAAAACGACGATCCTGCGGTTGCTGCTTAGCCTGCCGACGGGTGGCCATTTTGCCGGGCAGATTGCGGCCTCGGACAGTGCCAGCCTGCAAAACCGCGTCAGCTATATGGCGCAATCTGATCTGCTGCTGCCCTGGCTGAACGTGCTGGACAATGTCTGCATCGGCGCCCGCTTGCGGGGCACGCCCCCTGACCGTGCCCGCGCGGCAGAGCTGCTGCGCCGTGTCGGTCTGTCAGGTGCCGCACATTACATGCCGCGCCAGCTTTCCGGCGGCATGCGCCAACGCGCCGCCCTTGCCCGCACCCTGTGCGAGGATCGCCCCGTTGTTCTGCTAGACGAGCCCTTCTCGGCGCTTGATGCAGGCACCCGCGCCGATATGCAGGACCTTGCGGCGCAGGCGCTGGCGGGCCGCACTGTCCTGCTGGTCACTCACGACCCGGCAGAGGCCGCGCGGCTGGCCCATCAGATCGTCCTGCTGTCGCCGCAAGGGACGGCAGTCTGGCCGACCCCGCCGCAATCCCCGCCCCGCGCCATCGACGCCCCGGACACGATCGCGAGCCAAAGCCGCCTGCTGGCGCATCTGCGCTGCGCCGCATGAGGGGGCGGGATATCTTGGCTGCGGTACTGCTTGCGCTGGCCCTGTGGCAGGCGGCGGTCACACTGACAGGCGCGCCGCATTTCATCCTTCCCTCGCCGCTGCGGGTCATGCAGGCCGCTTGGGCAAGCCGGGCTTTAATCGCGCAAAACGCGTGGGTGACGGGGATCGAAGTGATGCTGGGCCTGGTCCTTGGCACGGCTTTGGGCGCCGCGACGGCGGTCGGTCTGGCGTTCTCAAAAAGGGCAGAGCGGCTGATGCTGCCGCTGCTGGTCTTCAGCCAAGCGGTCCCGGTCTTCGCCCTCGCACCCTTGCTGACGCTGTGGTTCGGCTATGGCATGGGGTCCAAAATCGTGATGACCGTGCTGATCATCTTCTTTCCCGTGACATCAGCCTTTCACGACGGGTTGCGCCGCGCGGCCCCAGGCTATCACGATCTGGCCGCGACGATGGGCGCAAGCCGCTGGCGGTTCATGCGCCAAATCGCGATCCCGCAGGCCCTGCCCGCGCTGGGGTCTGGCCTGCGGTTGGCCGCAGTTTATGCGCCGATTGGGGCCGTCATTGGCGAATGGGTCGGGGCGTCGCGGGGGCTGGGATATCTAATGCTGCTGGCCAATGGCCGGGCCAAGATCGACCTGATGTTCGCCGCCCTGATCGTTTTGGCCTGCCTGACGGTCGCTTTGCATCTGGCTGTGGGAAAGCTTGCAGATCAGTTGTCACGCTATGCGCACGGCGATTAAAGCAGCTTTTGCAACGCCTTGCGGTCTACCTTTGACGCATGGCGGCGGTCCATCGGGATGCGAGCGATATGCTTGATGCTGGGGATATCCAGCTGTGCGGCGGCTTTCGTCCAAGCGTTCAGGCACGCCGCGTCCCCTGCGATCACAAGACAGGGCGCACCGCGCACCGACATCAATGCGCATTGGGCCGCTCCGGGCCAAGACCGCGCGGCGACCTCAATCTGAAACGGATATGTCGGCTTGCCAGCCAGATCGACCTGCGTGCCAACGCGCCCCAGAAGCCACAGCCGTCCTTGCGCGTCGAAATACCCCGCATCGCCAGTGCGGTGCCAGATGATTTGCCCGATCCGCACCTTGTTTTCCGCATCATGCGCGGGGTCCAGATAGCCGCCGTTGACATGCCCGCCGGCGACCTGAATTTCGCCCGCGACGATGCGCACCTGAATATCGCGAACGGGCGGTCCGACCAGAAGGCCCTGCCCCGCCGCCATTGCCGCCACGTCCTGAGCGGTGATCTGGGCGCTGCTGAGGTGCGCAATCGGCTCTGCCTCGGTCGAGCCGTAGACGCAGGTGATGTCCAAGGCGGGCCCCTCAGCTTGCAATCGCCGCAGCAGGTCCGGGAAAATCGGGCCGCCGCCAGTAAAGACGGTGTGCAGTGACGGCGGTATCGCGCCGCCAGCCAGCGTGTCGCAAAGCGCGGGCGGCAGAAGGGCGCGGGTGACGATGTGCTGCGCTATCCAAGCCGTCAGCGCGGCGGGTTGCACCTGCGCGAGCTGCGACATCTTCCAGTTTGGCAGGACGGACGTGCGGCCGCTGGCGATGTTGATCAGGACAAAGACCGGAAAGGCGACAAGGTCGACCTCTGCGGCGCTGCTGTCCAGCATCGGCGCAATGGCGCGGTGCTGGGCGGCGAGGAAGCCATGGCTGCGCGGGATCGCTTTGGGCGCGCCGCTGGTGCCAGAGGTGAAAGAGATCAGCGCCAGATCACCCGCATCTGGCAGGGGCAGTTCAAGCGCGGGGCCCAGCTTTGCGATGGGGCGCAAATGCGGCAAGCGCCACAGCGCTGGCAAGGCAAAGCGGAGCAGCCCGTATGCGCCCGCGCTGGCAAAGGCCGTGACCCCCGCCACCCGCACCGCATGGCGCAGGCCCGCCAGACCCATCGCAGGCTCTGGCAAGACCACGGTCGCGCCCAGCGACCACAGCGCCGCAAGGCTGGCGTAAAGGTCGGCGTCCACGCGCATCGCAAGCAGCACGCGGTCGCCTTTGCCGATGCCGCAGGCGTGCCACGCCCGCGCCAATCCCTGCGCGCGGGCCTGCAACTGCGCAAAGCTGACCCGCCGCCCTAGCCCGTCGATGATTGCGGTTCGGTCAGGGGTCCGTGCGACGGCGGCGGCAAAGTCGGACAGCAGATCAGCCATCGCGGATCAGCCCGAACAGACCATAGCGGCGAAAGATCTCCGCGCCTTCGGACGCGCTGCGCAAGGCCGACAGGTTGTCGTCATGAATCAGCGCATGGATCGCGGTGTCATAGCCCAGCGCGGCGGCGGCGGTGTGAAAGGCATGGGCCAAATGCTGCCCCGCACCCTTTTGTAGGCTGGCATAAGTCTTGAGGATCGCACTGCGCGGCGCAAACCCTTCGGCATAATTGGGCGTGCCGAACAAAAAGCCCGCCAGCGTGCCATCCGGGCGGCGGGCAAAGAAGATCAGCTCGCGCTTTAGCATCGGCACCATGGGCATATACATCGCCAGAAAGGCGTCCCGACTGATCGGTTTGTAGAAGGCGTTGCGCGCAAAGGCTGCGCTGGACAGGGCGTAGACCTGCGCAAACAGCGCCTCTGGCGCGGTGCCGTCCCACGCCTGAATTGTAAAATCATCGGTGGGCGCAGGCGGCGTGGCTGCGGCAGTGGCCAGTGGCACCCGGGCGGAAAAGTAGCTGCTGATCTGGGTGAAGCCTGCGTCCGTGAACAGGACGCGCGCTGCGGGATCGTCCTTCGGCTCCAGCAGGAATGCGGGGCTGCCGTCTGTTTGCGTGACAAAGCGGTAGCTGTGCCATGTGTCGCCGTCCATCGGGCCGATAATGCGGCGCTGGCAAGCATCCCAGACAAGGGCGATCGCCTGATCCAACACCGCGCGGCCTGCCTCTGGCGTTTTGCAGGCGAACCCGCCCAGCGTCGCCGTTGGTGCGCCGTCCCATGCCGGGCCGTCCAGATAGACGGTGATCTTGGCGCCGTCATTTTGAAACACACGGCTTGTCATGCGGCAAATCCAATCGCTGCCAGATAGGTTGTCACCGGGATCGCGAGGGACATCAGCGTCACCTTTGTCACGCGGCTTGCCCCGAACGCGGCTGGGATCAGGGACGGCGTCAGCCCTGAAAGCAAAACGCTGGCGACCACGGCGGGCCACATCGGACCGTTCCAGTTCGACGCATCAGGGTTTAGCCCAAATGCCACTGCGTAAATCACGCAAAGCCCCCCTGCTGCCAGCAACAGCAGCCCGCCGCGCACCGCTACGGGACGGTCTGCCAGCGCTAAGGCGCACAGCGCCAAGGTCATGCCCATCGCGGTCAGCCCGTAAAAGGTCACCGCGTTCCACCCCGTCGCATTGCCCAGCGTCAGCCAGCCGAAACTGACCAGCGCCAGCCCGGCGACGATGTCCAGATCGGGGTATTTGCCCCGGCAGGGTGCGGCGCTGCGGCTGAACGCATGGGCGGCAAGGACAAGGATCGGGATGATCGCGTTGTGCACCTCTACCGTAGCAAGCAGCAGGAAAACCGTGGTGACATAGACGTGGGACGCGTGATGCGTCAGCCCGATGCGCGGCGCAATCAGGCGGAATGCCACAAGGGACGCCGCAAAAACAGCCGCCAGCCACAGCAGGTCGCCCAACGGGCTGGCCGCATGGACGGACAGGAATGTCAGCAGACCCAAGGGCAGGAACAGGTTGTCGAAGCCGCGCCAACTGGCGGCCTCGACCAGTGTGCCAAAGCCGGCGACCATCAGGGCAATGACGATGATATTGGGCGGCGGGAACGGCGTCATCAGCATCAGGCACAGGATCGCAATCAGCAGGGTGACTATGAAAAAGACGACGCTGCCTTCGACGCTTTTGCGCCCTTCTTCGATCTTGAAAAACCGCGTGCCATAGGTGCTGCCCGCCAGCGCCGCCGCAGCATCCGCCAGTGTCAGCACGGCCATCGGCAGCACATAAAGGTAAGGCTCGTCGCCCGCGAGAAAGAGGCAAACGCCGACGGACAGCGCCAGCAGCAGATCGCCATAGGACGTGCGCTCGACGCCGTGCAACGTCTGCCCAAGCCGCGATCCGGGACGCCGCAGCACCAGCATGACGACAAGCGTCACCGCGACCAGCACATAGACAGGCCAGCGATCCGGGAACAGCCACGGCAGGGTCAGGGCGTAAAGGCCGGTGGCGATGTGCACCAGCTTGCGCTGCACTTCTGCCCCGATCTGCCAGACGCCCGCCAGCCGCCGCACCAAAGCCATCACCCCCAGCAGCACCGCAACAGAGCCAAGCGCCAGCCCGATCTGGAGCGGAGCCGTCACGCAGTGACCTCTTCGACGATCAGGTCGGAGTAGAAGAACGCCTTGTCGATAGCTTTCAGGCGATCCTCGGTATCTGCCAGCGTCCGGACGCGGCCGGCGTATTGTGGCGGCATCCGGCGCGGGGCCATCATATTCCAATACACCAGCCGCGCACCGGGGGCCGCGGCACCAAGGATGTCGCCATAGACCTGCGCAAAGGTATCCGGCGACATGTATTCAAAGATGTCTGACAGGTTGAACCCGTCGGCCTTTTCCCCGGTCGAGATAAATGCCTCTAACGCACCGGGGCGGATGTCGAGGCGATCAAGGCGCGCCTTGATCACCTCAAAATGCTCTGCCCGCCACGTCATCGGCAGGGCCGCGCCGTGAGTGCCTTTCATGATCCAGTGCAGATAGGGGTTTTCCGCCGGATCACAGGTGACGGCAGCATGGTGAATGCGGCGGGCAACGTGTTGCGCCGGGCTGCCGTCGACGTGGTCAAAGAACGCCTTGTCCCGCCCCATCCGGCCCATAACAAAGCGCGAAAAGAAGGTGTTCAGCAGCAAACGCCACCGCCACGTGTTAAAGCGCTGATCCAGAAACGCCTGACGCGCGGCCAAAGGGCGGGTTTCAAAGATAGCATCGATCGTCCGCTTGCTGTGGACCAACGGCAAAAGCCGGGTGCGAAAGATGCGGAAATAGCGTTCGAACTTGCCCACGCCGCCAGCGCCATAAAGCGCGACGTCATCGGCGAGCGCCTGCCAGAAGGTCTGCGTGTCTGGGTCCAGCCCCGCCAGCGCCCGGTCCAGCAGACCTGCGCGCTGCGTGCTGGGGCGCGCGCCCATCAGCTCCAGAAACTCTGAGTGGGATAGGTTGCGAAACGCGCCGATCCGCAAGTGCAGGCAGGCGATTTGCGCCGGCGACAGATCGACGACCACGACCTTTGCAGGGTCCAGCGTCAGCATCGCCAATGCGTTATCCCCGGCGGAACAGATCGACACCAGCGTCCCGCCTGCGCAATCGCCAAGGGCCTGGGTCAGGACATCCGCGTCCTCCCACAACTGGGCATAGCGGATGTGGTCAAAAGCCGCCTTGCCTGCGATTTCAGAGGTCATTCAAACGCTCCACTATGCCAGTTGCCCCATCGACGCAGATCAACTCCCCGTCGCTAATCCACTGTGTCGCGCCTTTCAGACCCACAACGCAAGGGATGCCCAGTTCGCGCGCCACGATGGCCGAATGGGACAAGAGCGAGCCGCGTTCGACCACGATGGCGGCGGCGTTGGAAAAGACCGCGATCCAGCCCGGATCGGTATGGCGCGCAATCAAGATGTCGCCGGGGGTCAAGGTTTCCGTGCGCGGATCGCGGATCACCCGCGCCCGCGCCGTGACGCGGCCAGCAGAGCAGCCTGTCGCGCTGCGCTGCGTGGCGAGGTCTTTTGTCGTGCTTTCGGGTTGCCACACCGGTGCAATCGCAGGGCCGCGCAGCGTAATCCGCTCTGGCGGGTCGGGGCGCAGGGCGGATGCGGCGTCGTCTGCCTTGCGCAGGGCGATCAGGGATTTCAGGTTCGGCGACAGACCGTAACCTTCGACCGCGCCCAGCGCCTCGTCCTTGGTCAGATAGAAGATGTCGCGCGGCGCGGCGATCAGCCCACGGGCAGCGAATTCGCGCCCCAGCGCCAGGAAGACGCGGCGCGTCAGGCCAAAGATGCGCGTGCGTTCAAACCGCAGGTTTTCGCGGTCGCGCACCCGGGCCTTGGTCCAGTTGATAAGCCATTTGGCAAAGTGTCGCTTGATGGGATTTTGGGGAAACAGCGCGGACCAGTCCGGCGCGGTCCCCACCCGATCAGCCACCGGGCCGCGCCCGGCACTGGCGGCGATGGCCTGCAATAGACTGCTGGGATCATCCGTCAGCGGGATGCTTTCCAGCTTTAGCTCTTCGGTGCAGCGATCACCAAAGCGGTCCAGATAAGCGTGAACCTTTTGCAATATCGCCGGATGTCCGGCCAGCGCGTCCAATCCATCAGCGGCCAAAGCCTTGGCCAGACCCGCCTGCGCCACCAACTGCCCCATCTGCGCAATGCGCTGCGCAGGCTCGGCCGAGACGATATCCCCCTGCCCGATCATGACATCGTTGTGCAGGATAAGCCCCTGTGGCCCCAGCCATTTTTCCAGCAGATTGCGCGAGGCCCCAAAGGCGATCATGCACAAAAAGTCATTCACCAGCGGCGCGTCCCAGCGGTCCAGTAGCGTGCTTTCAATCCGGCGGTATTCGGCGGCCAGCGCGGTTGGCCCCGCCGTTTGTGGAGCAAATCCGCTATCCAGTGCCGCGTTCAGGCGGTCATAAAACCGCGCGCGCGTGCGGGGTAGCCGGGTCGCCTGCCAGATCAGACCGCCCGCAACCCGCACCAGCTTGAGGTATTCCCGCGCGCGCGCGGCACCCTTGGCGGGGGGCGGGCCGATGCTTTGCGTGACTTCATCCGGCATCGGGGTCGCGACGCCCATCATGGTTTCCATATAGGCGCGGTTCAGCGAAAACCCCGGCAGCAGGGCCAAGGCGCGATACCAGTTCACAAGGTTATAATAGACACGGCCATCAACCCGCCCCAGCATATTGCCAAAGACGCCGGCATGCGCTGCAACCGTGGCATCAGGGACCCCCAACAGGCCAACAAAGGCGCGGTAAACGCGGGCATAGACATGCACGGCAAAGGAATAGGTTAGCGGGCTAACCATGCCGGGATAGCTTTCGACAATGTTGGAATTGTCAAAGATCGTCAGCGCGCTGTCTGCCTGCGGCGCTGGCAGCAGCGGCGTCGTGATCGGGCGCGATTGCAGGATATGCAGGCCAGCGGCGTCGATGGCCCATTCGATATCCTGCGGCGCGGCAAAGGCCGCCTCTGCCCGGCGCGCAAGGTCTGCGACGGCCAGCGCCTGCGCGGGGGTCAGCACCTGCGGCGCATCTGGCCCTTGCGCTGTATCCGTGACGATCCAATCCTCGCCGTCGACTTCGCCCGACACCAGCCTTTCGCCCAAGCCTGCGATGGCAGAGATCACAACAACGCCCCGCTGCCCCGACACCGGATCGGCGGAAAAGGCGACGCCTGCGGATTGCGCGTCAATCATGCGCTGGACAATGACGGCGGGCCCTTCTGCCGCACCGCCGGATTTAAGCTGGCGATAGGTGGCGACGGTATCGCCAAAGCCTGACTGGTAAACCTGTTGCGCGGCCTGCCAGACGTTAGCGGCCGCGACGTTCAGCATCGTATCAAACTGCCCCGCGTGGCTATGCTCTGCCCCGTCCTCTGCCCGGGCAGAGCTGCGCACGGCAAAGGGGCCGACCCCCAGCGCGTGCAAGGCCGCGTCCAGCCCGGCGATCGGTTCACGCGCAGCGCAGGCGCTTGCCGGGATGACAAAGAACGCAGGCGGGTTGAACCCCAGCTTGGCCAGCTGCGCGAGGGACGCAGCCTTGCCGCCGACCTGCTGCACGTCCTGCGCGGCCTCTTGAGCGATGATGCCAGACATTAAAGAACCCTTATCAAGACGGGCACAAAGCCTGCGATGGCATAGCAGGCGAAAACCCAAAGACCCGCAACCGTATCCATGCGCTTTTCCGCGCCGGGTGTGGGGGATATGGCATAGGCCCGCGCGGCCCAAAGGCAGGCGGCAAAGCCTGCCCCGCCCAATACAAGCGTGATCCAAGGTGCGCCTGTTACGGCACCGACGCCTAGCAGCAGGCCAAAGGATAGCGCGGTGCAAGCCGCCCAGATAATGGCCGCGCGGCGCGGCCCCCAGAGGCGGGAATAAGTTTCCACCCCCGGCAATTCGCTTTGCGGTGCCCACAGCTTGCGCCCGATTTCCAGCACGCAGCCATTGACGAAAGATAGCGCCAGAAACAGCCAGATGCCCCGCGCTGCCCCGCCGCCGGGCATCCATTCGATCCCGGTCAGCAAAAGATCAATCAACGGCATGATCGCCATATGGCTGACCAGATACAGCAGCGGCCGCGCCTTGAGCCACGCTGCCACGCCGAATTCTGCGGTCATCGCAGCCAGCCAGAGCCAGACCAGCGCGAGCAGCCAAAGCGCGGGGGGATGCCACAGCCAAACGGCCAGCGCCGTGACGGGCAGCGAGGCAAGCCCAAGCGCGATAATCTGGCGCAGCGACACCAACCCGCGGGGGATCGGGCGGTGCGGTCGATAGCGGCGGTCGTCGTCCAGATCCTTGTATTCATCGCAAACGCGCATCTGGAAAAACAGCATCATCGCGGCCATGAAGGCCGCCACAAACGCCCACGCTTCGGGCAGCGGCCGCCCTGCCATTTCAGCCGAAGCGCACAGGCTTGCCGCTGAAAACACCGCCAGCAACGGGACCGTCTTGGCCAACGGAAAGCGTTCCTTTTGATAGGTCCAAAGCGCCGCAGTCTTCATCGGTGCCGCGCCAATTGCTGATGCGCCCGCGTAAAATGCCCCGCCGCAATCGCCGCCACGATCGAGATTTCACCGCACAGACACGTCGCTGCCGCGACCTCTGCCAATGCCGCGCCTTTGCCCGCACCCTTGAGCCCCAGAATGTTCAGCCCTGCCGATTGGCTGGGCAGCGATGTGCCGCCGCCGACCGACCCCACAAGGATGTTGGGCATGGTGACAGAGCAGAACAAATCATCGCCCCGCGCCTCCATCCTTGTGATCCCAACGGCGCTTTCGGCCACGCAGGCGGCGTCTTGCCCGGTGGCCAGATAAAGCGCGGCCAAACCGTTCGCGTAATGCGCCTGCGCGCCAAGCTGGCCTGACAGATGTGATCCAAGGTTCGCAACCTGACCGTAATCCAGCATCGCCTGCACACTGGTGCCAAGCACGCCTTCGACCACCTTGGCGGGCAAGGTGACAGACGCGCTGACCTTGCGGCCGCGTCCGGTGACGAGGCCCAAAAAGGACGCCTTTTTATCGCCGGAAAAGTTGCCTTCGATATACCACGCCTTCACCTTGATGGGGCAGCGCGCGTTGATGTCTTCGCACAGCGCGTTTGTCGCGATGGTCACCATGTTCTGCCCCGCCGCGTCGCCCGTTGTGTAGCGGCAGATCAGAAACACGATGTTATTGTCCACCATCGGCTCGACCGAGGTCAGCTTGCCGTGGCGCGTTGTCGCCTCTGCTGCGGCCTTGAGCGTTTCGATGTCATTCACGACCCACTCCACGAACAGCCCTGCGTTGACCAAGCTGTCAAAGACAAAGGCTGGCGTGCGGATCACGCCCTCGTACAGCAGCGCGGTGCTGATGCCGCCGGATTTTGTCGCGGCATAGGCGCCCCGCCCGTAGGACGCGACCAAGGCCGCCTCTGTCGTGGCCAGCGGGACGTTGTAATCGCCGTGGGCGTTCAAGCCGTTGATGCGCAGCGGGCCGATGATGCCGACGGGGATTTTTACAGTGCCGATGAAGTTTTCAATATTGGCGTCGAATAGCGCCGGACCAGCCATGGTCAGCGGGTCGGCCAAGGCGTCTCGGTCCTGCGTCGATGCTGTATCCAGCAAACGGTTCCAGTATTTCGCGACCGATGCCGCCGTGGCGCGGCGCACCGGGCGAAGGGCGGCAAAGGCAGCCGCGCTGGGCTGCATACGGTTTGCCAGTGGCTCTGCCTGAAACGTTGCGCGGACTTTGCGCAGCATGTCGATCACATGGGACGGGATGGTCATAGGCAGAACTCCGGCTTTACTTCGCGGGTGATAGCCTAAAAACATATCGGCAATGCGGTAAATATGCGATCGGACCCGGAAATGAGCGCCCAGCTGAAACATCAATGGAGCATTGGGCACAATTATCTGACCGGAATCACCTTTGGGCGGTGGTGCAAATTGCTGGCGCAAAACGGGTTTCAGGTGTCCCCTGCCTATTTGCACCGCGCTGCCGCGATTACGCTGGCAAGCTTGTCCAATTCGGTCTGCGCCGGGGTAGAGGAATTGCGCTATGGCCCGGCGATCCGCCAGGCCCCGCGCCCCAAAGCGCCGCTATTTATCCTTGGCCATTGGCGCAGCGGCACGACCCTGCTGCACGAATTGCTGGCGCAGGACCGCGCCCAGTTTCAATTTCCTAACACCTATCAGGTTGTGAACCCTTACACTTTTCTGACGACCGAAGGCTTTACCACCCGCATGTTCCCATGGCTGGTCCCGCCAAAGCGCCCGATGGATAACATGGCGCTGGCCTTTACGTCCCCGCAAGAGGACGAGTTCGCGCCGCTGCTGATGACGCTGACCTCGCTTTACCTTGGCACGAGTTTTCCGCGCCGGATGGATCATTACGACCGCTACATGACGTTTCAAGATGCCGACCCGCAAGAAGTTGCAGCCTGGCAGTCCGCCTTTGTCACCTTTTGCAAAAAGCTATCGCTGCATGACACACGCCATTTGCTGATCAAATCACCGCCGCATACCGCGCGCATTCGGCTGATATTACAGATGTTTCCGGACGCCCGTTTCATTCATATCCACCGCGACCCCTACCGCGTCTTTCAATCGCAGCGGCATTTCTTTGATACCGCTGGCTGGTACACCTATCTGCAAAAGCCCGATCTGGGGGCGATTGACGATGGCATCCTGCGCCGCCACGAGGCGATGTATGACGCCTATTACGCCGACCTGCCCTTGGTCCCAAAAGGCCAGATTCACGAGCTTCGCTTTGATGCGTTAGAGGCCGATCCGGTCGGCGAAATCGCAAAGGCCTATGACGCGCTGTCGCTGGACGGTTTCGCGGAATTCTCTTTGGTCTTGCGCGATTATGTAGCCAGCCTGAAAGGGTATAAAAAGAACAGTTTCGGCGAATTGGACGCCCCCACCAAAGCCATCGTCGCAGACCGCTGGGCCCGCAGTTTTGAACGCGGGGGCTATGCGAAATGACGCGTGCGCCGGGGCCAAAGGGCAGCTTGCTGTGGGGATCGCTAGGGGCGTTTAAGGCGGACTCGCTGGGGTTTTTGGCGCAGGCCGCGCAGGACCATGGCGATATTGTGCGCCTGCGATTTGGGCCGATCACGGCGCATTTAGTCAACCACCCTGCGCTGGTGGAACGGGTGCTGTCGCGCAATGCGGCAAACTATGACAAGGCCACCCGCAGCGCGGACCGGATCGCGGCCACCACAGGGCGCAGCCTTTTGTCTGCCGATCAGACCGCATGGGCCCGGCACCGCCGCCTGATCCAGCCCGCATTCCAGCCTCGCGCCTTCGATGGGATCGGCCCTGTCTTAGACGACCTGATTGCTCCGATGTTTGTCCGTTGGGACAAGGCGGGCAAGATCGATATCGTGGACGAGATGATGCAACTGGTCATCGCTGCCGCGATCCGCATCCTGTTTTCATCCAGCATCGATCCGCAGCGCATTAACGCGCCTTTGGAAATCCTGCTGGCCGACACCTGGCGCCGGATCGAGGCCCCTTTGGACGCCTCTCTCCTCTCTCCCCGTCTGCACCGCCCCGCCTTTAAAAAGGCTGTTGCGCAGATTGATGCGATCGTGCTCGATCTGATCCAAACGCGCCGCGCCAGTGTCCAGCGCCCGGACGATGTGCTGACCCGCCTGCTGGATGCCCACGCGGCAGAGGGAGAGGCGCAATTGACGGATCAAGAACTGCGCGACGCCGCCGTGACGCTGCTGCTTGCGGGGCACGAGACGACGGCCAATGCATTGTCTTGGGCCTTCATCCACGCCTCTGGTACCATTCAGGTCGCAGACCCCGCACACATTTTTGCAGAGGCGATCAGGCTTTACCCGTCGATCTGGATCATCGAACGCCGTGCGTTGCAGGCGGACACCATTGGCGGCGTTGACATCCCGCGCGGCAGTTCGGTCCTGATCTCTCCGTTTCTGCTGCACCGCCGGGCTGATTTCTGGCCTGATCCGACGCGATTTGACCCCGCCCGCTTTGCCGATGGCACACCGCGTCCGCGCGATGCTTACCTGCCGTTCGGGCTGGGGCAACATCGCTGCGTCGGCCTGCATCTGGCGAACAAGATCGCAGCCCACGTGATCGGCCGGGTCTTTGCAGAATTTGACCTGCAGCCCCTGCCCGGCCAGACGCCCCGCACCGATCCCGGGATCACCCTGCGCCATGCGCAGCCATTCTGGATGAGCGTTAGCCGATCATAGGCTGCACGCGGGTTTGGCGCCCCAGCGACATGTAGATGACAATCGCGACAATGGCGGCCAGAAACAGCGCGCTGGTCATGATCGCCCCAAGACCGTAGCCGCCATATTCCGCAGGCTGCGACAACAGATCGCCAAAGGATGCGCCCAGCGGGCGGGTAAAGATATAGGCGATCCAGAATGCCCAAACCCCGTCAAGTTTGAGCACAAAATAACCCGCCGTCACCGATGCGATGATCATGCCGAACAAGATGCCCGTCGCCATGTAGCCCAGCGCAAAATGCTCTGCCACCAGATCGCCCGCAGCGGTTCCAAGGGCAAAGGTGAACAGGATCGCAAGCCAATAGAAGCCCTCGCGCAGGGTCGTCTTGACCTCGTGGATCGACAGTGTGCGTTCTGACGCGAACCAAGCGGCAAAGGTCAGGGCCAGCAAGGCGCTGAACAAAACCGTCGTCGTCACCAGCGATACGCCAAAGTTGTCGACAAGGTTGTCAGTCACCAACGTGCCAACGATCGAAATCAGCACGACCGCCAGCCAATATGACCACGGCACGTACCGCCTTTGGCGAAATTGCAGCGCCAACGCGCCGATCAGAATGGCCGCCATCAGCAGCGAGGTCGCAGTCAGCCCAAGGCCAAGGTTCACAGCCAAAAAGTCGGCCGCGGTTTCCCCCATCGTAACGGCCATCAGTTTGATCAGCCAGAAGTCGACGGTCACATCAGGTACGCGGTTCAGGGCGGCGGATGGTGCAAAAGTGCTCATGGTTTTTCCCTTAGCTCGCAGATTCAGTGGGTCATCAGGGCAATGCCCTGCACGAAAAAATCATCGGCGCGGGTGTCGTCGTCAGCGTTGCAACGCTCTGTCCCCTTCGCCTGCAGCGTGTCGATGGTGGCGCGATCGAGCGGCGCGATGGTGGCTTGCGACAGGGCCGTGCGGAACTTGTCCAGCATGACTTCACACGGCAGGGCGCGACCGTTTCCGTCAGTGGTGGCCACGCCGGACACGGTTTGTAGCGGCCCGCCTGCGGCCCCTGCGGCGGGATCGGCAAGAGCGGTTTGCAAAACGGCCAGCGTCGCGGTGACCGTGGGGCCGTCCGGAGCCTTAGCGCGCAACGCCGTCAACGCGTCGTCAATCGCCCTGTCAACATTGCCCCAAGCCATTGTATTATTGGGCCGCAACGTGCTTTGTGCGTCATCCCAAGCGGCTTCCAGATCAGTGATCCGCGCCTTGGCAGCTGGCAAATCGCCAGTCGCCGCGATCCCCTGTACGTCCGTTGTGATTACGACGAAGGGCGCCATGTCGCCAAGGCTGGGCGCGGCGGCCTGCACAATCTGCGCCGGCGTTAAAAAATTGTATCCGGCGGCGAAAAGGCCGACCGGGACGATGACAAGCACCGTGCTTAACAAAAGGTTCCTCATCGCGGCTGCCCCTGATGGTCCGGCACAGGGCCGGGGATGATCGTGCAAGCAGTCGCAAATCCTACGCTGCCATGCTGCGTGGCGTGACAGCCCCGCCCCCACGCGGCGTTTTCCGGATCATTGCAAATTTGCAATGATCGCAGTTCAGCGCTCTGTGATACTCAGCCCCAAAGCCGCGGCTTTGTCAGTCGGTTCAACGCGTAAGGGGCGACCATGAAAATACTCGTCATCGAAGACGACGCAGCCACCGGGGCCTATATCGCGGACGGGTTGCGCGAAGAGGGACATAGCGTTGATCTGATCGCCTCTGGCGCTGACGGATTGGTGCAGGCCACGATCGGGACCTATGACGTGATGGTCGTGGACCGGATGTTGCCGGGACTAGACGGCATGAGCGTGGTCAAAACCCTGCGGGCCACGAAAAATGCAACACCCGTGCTGTTTCTAACTGCGATGGGCGGCGTCGATGACAGGATCGCCGGGCTGCACGCGGGCGCGGACGACTATCTGGTCAAGCCGTTTGCCTTTGGCGAACTCTCTGCCCGGATCGCAGCCATTGGTCGGCGCCCCAAGATGCAGGACGACCCGATCAGCCTAACCGTCGCGGATCTGGACATGAATTTGCTGACCCGCAAGGTCACGCGGGCGGGCCAGATCATTGATCTGCTGCCGCGTGAATTCGCCCTGTTAGAGCAGTTGATGCGCCGAAAAGGCCGGGTGCAAACGCGGACCATGCTGATGGAATCGGTCTGGGACATTCACTATGATCCGCTGACCAATGTTGTCGACACCCACATCAGCAGGCTGCGGGCCAAGATCGACAAACCCTTTGGGTCAGAACTGATCGAGACAGTGCGCGGCGCGGGCTACCGGATCAACGTCGCATGATGCCCGCCCACTTGCTGCGCATCAGGTCTACGCCGCTGCGCCTGACCGTCATCTTGTCGGTCATCTTTACCGCGGCGTCGCTGGCCTGTTTTGCCACAACATTTTTCCTCGTGCGCGCCAATCTGACGGCGGCGATCCTGTCTGATATGCAGCAGACCGTCGATACCTTTGGGTCAACCGCCGACCTTGCCGAACTGCGCGAACATTTGACAGAGGCGTCCCTGACGACCGACCCGGCTTACCGGATCCTGCACTTTCTGCCGGATGATGGGGCTGTCATTGCGAACGTTAAACGGGCCGCACCGGTTAGCGGATTTGCCGTCTTGCCGGGGTCCGACTTTGCCACGTCTGGTCGGCCCCTCGCCGAAAGTTATCAGGTGCGCAGCCTTCGGATCGGGGATGGGCAATTGATCGTCGCGCAATCCCGCGATTCTATTATTGAAATGGCCGAAGTGTTTGCCGCCGCCGTTTTAATGGGATTGTTGCCCGCGATTGGCATCGCCGCCAGTGCGGGCCTGTGGGTGGCCCGGCGGACGCAGCAGCGGATTGGCACCATCCAGACCGCGTTAAGTGCAATCACAAGCGGCCAAACCGCCGCGCGCGTGCCGGGCGTTGCTGGCCGCCACGATGATCTGTCAGGCATCGGGCAGGACGTGAACGACATGGCCGCCGCGCAAGAGGCGCTACTTGTGTCCATGCGCCAAGTCTCGACCGATATTGCGCATGACCTTAAGACACCGATCCAGCGGGTGTCGGTGCTGCTGGATCAAGTGATGACGAAAACACACCTGTCCGCAGCGCAGGAAACGCTGCTGCTACGCGCAAAGGATGAGACCGCGCGCATCGTGCGCACGTTTCAGGCGCTGCTGCAGTTGGCACAAATCGAAGGCGGTGCCGCACGCGACCGCCTGACGACGGTTGATCTGACAGATATCGCCCGCGACGTTGTCGATTTTCTAGAAGTCGACGCCGAGGCAAGAGGGTTGATCCTGACGACGGATTTGACTTCGGATGCTATCGTGGCAGGCGACCGACAACTGCTATCGCAATTGCTGGTCAACCTGATCCAAAATGCCATGCTGCATGGCGGCGATGGCGGCACCATTCAGGTCACCGTTTCCACTGGAGCGGATGGCGTCACGCTTGTTGTCGCAGACCGAGGTCCGGGTATTCCAGAGCATGAGCGCAGCAAGGTTTTACAACGTCTTTACCGCCTTGAACGCAGCCGCACGGCGGATGGAAACGGGCTTGGCCTGGCGCTGGTGGCGGCAGTCTGCACTTTGCACCGCGCGCATTTGACCTTGGCCGACAATGCGCCCGGACTGGCCGCGCGCATCGATTTCCCTAAGCCCCCGGACTGGCCGCGCGCATCGATTTCCCTAAGCCCCCGTCAGGCACCGGGATGTTTGCGCAAGGACCACATCTGCCGCAGTGATAGGGTGCCACCATAGTGCGCAATCAACCCCATCGCCGCGTGACCGATGAGATAAATCCAGACAAGATTAGCCAGCGTCGTATGGACGGTCATCGCAACCTTGACCAAGCCGCCTGCGTCAGGATCGCCCGTGGTTACGAAATAATACAGCGTGCCCGACGCAGCCATCGCCGTCACCAACAGCAAACCAAGACCATGAATGGCTGAAGCAAAGGGGGAATGGGTGTCGTGCACCGGAAGGCGTCGTTTTGTCAGCGCGGACAGGTGCGCCTTAAAATCAGACCAGACCGCGCCAAGGCGCTGGCCGTTAAACCAAGGGATCAACATGCCTAGCGGCGTGCCGCGCTGGCGCAAAAGCGTCTGCACCCAAAAAGCAAGCACGAGGGCAAAGGCCGCCAGCCCAACATAAGAATGAACACGAAAGATATTATCGCCCCCGTCGTCAGGGTTCATGAACTGACTACTGCCAAGCTGCACGACGATCGCCGTCGCAAGCCCTGCATGCAAAACGCGCGTTGCGATGGCGTGGCGCGGCGTTTGGGTGGCACCGGTCGTGTAGAAAAGCGGGGGTGTCTGCGACATGATCAATCTCTCGGACCGTGGACCTGACCCGGTGTCAGATCGCTTACCCTTCACGATATTGGGCATACCATGTCGCTTCATGTCGCAAACATGTCTTCGGTGTAATGTGCGCCCCATTTGCCCAAGGATCACGCAGTCATAAGATTAGGCCGCCTTCCACAAATCGTCAGGTCCGGGTCTAGGCACCCGTCATTTTGCGGCATTAGATCCGCCAAACGAACGGCGGATCTAATGCGGTCCCATCTGGCTTTTAGGCGCGATCACGGGATCAATCGAAATGTGCTAGACGCGTAAATCGGCAAGATTTGAATACATTCACCTTTTTCGATTCTATCTGACCAAACTTGGCCAAGAGACAGGGCTTGATACTTTACGCTACTTTGCGTTTGACAGATTTCGTGCTTTTAGGAACGAACACAGCAATCGTCTGCACCAATTCCTGCACATTTGTGGCGACCGAAGAACTGGCTGCTGTTGTCTCTTCAAAGGTTGCGGCATTGCGCTGGGTTACCAGATCAAGCTGGCCCAAAGACTGATCGATCCCTTGACTCACTTTGGCTTGTTGTTCTGCGGATGTCGCAATTTCCGTGACGCGCGATGACATCGCGATGATACGCTCTGCCACGTCTTTCAGTGCGACCCATGTGCGCTGCACCAGATCAACGCCTTGGGTCACTTGTGCGCCGCTGTTTTCGATCAACCCTCTGATCTCGCTTGCCGCCTGCGACGAACGTTGTGCAAGGGCGCGCACTTCAGATGCGACAACCGCAAAGCCCCGACCAGAATCCCCGGCGCGTGCAGCTTCTACGCCGGCGTTCAGCGCCAATAGGTTCGTCTGGAAGGAAATGTCTTCGATCACTTTGATAATTGATGTGATTTGCTGGGACGATGCTTCAATCTTTCCCATGGCAACGACCGCATCGCCAACCAATGCAGCACTTTTTTCCGTTTCGACCTGCGTTTGGTTCGCTTCCCCGCTTGTGGTTTTCGCCAGCTTTGCCGTGCCGCGCACGTTTTCATTCACCCGCGACATCTGCGCTGCGACATCAGCAAGCATGGTTGCCTGACTTTCAGTCCGGGTCGCCAAATCTGCTGTCGCCTTAGAGATTTGACTGGTTTCGACACTGATATCGTCAGCGCCTTCTAGGACAGATTCCATCGCCCGCCGCAGTGACACGACAGCGTCGTTAAAATCGCGGCGTAGGTCATCATATTCGTCAGAAAATAGCTGATCGAGCTGCTGATCCAGACGCTTATCAGACAGGTTTTTCAATCCGATCCGCAACTGTTCGACGACAAAGGACACCCGCTCGGCTTGGGCGCGGTCGCGCTCCGCCTCGTTTTGCTGACGTTCGCGTTCGCGCGCGTTAGCGACATCCAATTGGGCCATCGCCTCGCTTGATTTCAGAGTATCTTGTTCTGCTTTGGTCACAGCGGTCTCTGCGCGCATGCGCAGTTCCTCGCTTTCTTTTTGACCGGCTTTAGCCTGCACAAGCGCAGCAGCAGCATCAGTCATTGCCGTTTCGATCGCGCTACGATCAAACTGGACTGACGATCCAAGCGTGCCCGTGTCGAGATGGCCCGGAGTAGCGCAGCAGTTTCAACAATCACGGCAACACCGTGAAAAAGCGATCGTTCGACATTTAGGATCATGTCCGACGACGGGTAAATAAGCGAGGGAACCAATACTGATAGCAGCAAGTGATGTACGACGATCGCGAGCGCAGCGACGATGGTGGCAGAGGCATCGTTAACCAGCATGGTACAGGCCAGAATAGCAGAAAACATCATGTGACTGTCCAGTTGCCACCCCTGCCCGGCCAGTGATGCGGTCAGCATAAAAGCCTGCCCTACCAAGGCGAGGCAAACACCGACCGTCGCGTGTTTTTCACCCATCCGTAGCGCGATAGATCCCATAACAGCGAAAAGGGCCGTCCCGATCAAAATTGGCAAAATCGGGTTTCCAACGAAAAATCCAACCAACACTGGGATCGGCGCAAAACACCATCCACTGACAGCGACGATGCGCATGGCGCGCTGGCGTTCGATTCGGATGTTATCGCAGAGTTTCGGTTCGGTTGAAGAAGTCATATTGAAGCTCCACAAAGTTGGGCAATCGAACGACCATCCAGCACCATAAAGGTGCCTAGGGATCGCAACCGTTCGACAAATTCAGGATCGTCAGACACAGCAAGGCTTGCCAGCGGGGCTGATGTTGGACCTATCAATCGGCCCCCACTGCTGCGGACAATGTGTTCGCGCGACAAAACGCCTTGCGCCGAAAGGATCAAGACGGGTTCACCTGGCACAGGATTAGCCGACACAACGGCGACAAGACTGCCCGAGGTGACGACCATGAAAAAAAGAAAAAGGTTTGCAATATTTTGCAAGGCGGCAATGACCCCGTAGGTTGATACCGGGGTTGTTGAATTGTGCGAGAAATTGACCCAGTTTTCCGAAACGTCGTGACCCACCAGCTTTCATTAATTCCGCCGCCTTTCCATGATGTTATCATAAGCCAGAGGGGTCAACGCGAAATGAAAAAATGGATCAATTCGACCCGGAAATCAACAGAGCGGCATCAAACCGCGACAGGTCCAGTCTCACCCTGCGGCGTGTAGTAAAACGACGACCGAGGGATCGACAGCAGTGCGCACTGCTCACCAACCGACAGGTCCGGATGATCGCGCAGGGTCATCCCGCGCCTCTCTTCCCGCCCCAGGGTTTGAGCTTTCTTTCCAAAAAAGAGTTGGCCACCGCCAGCTCTCCGATCTTGGCATGCAGGTCCCTGACCTGGTCTTCATCGATGACCGGGACCTTACGGCTACCGCGTTCAAACACATCGGACGCGCCATCTAGCAGCGCACGTTTCCATTGATTGATCATCGTCGGATGCACGCAGAACCTGCTCGCCAGCTCAGACACGGTCTCCTCGCCTTTTAGCGCTTCAAGCGCCACCTTCGCTTTGAAATCAGGGGCATGTTGCTTTCGTTTCGACATCTTCGATCTCCTTCGTGGTGAAGATCAGCAGACAGCAAATCGGAGCTTACGTCAGTGTCCAGTTTTCGGGGACCACCTCATACCAAGGGTTCGCCGTCGTCGGTGGCGGACATGATTGATGCATTGACTGCGGCGGGAAAGGCTCAGAAGGGCTTCGTGTTAAGGGCGGAAAGCTATCCGTTGGATGGTTTTCTGATCACCCCTCATCCCGCGAGGCCTCAGCCGGGACCATCTTATCCAGCGTCAGATCAAATACAGATAGCCTTCAATTTGCATCATATGGGTTAATTATTCGATCCGAGGCACGGTAAACCAGAAGGTCGTCTCTTTATTGATGTCGCTGGTAAAACCAATACGGCCCCCGGACTGTTCAACAATCTGCTTACTGATAACCAGTCCAAGACCCGTGCCGCCACGCGAACGAGTATCCGCCATAGAGGCTTGAGCGAATGCAGAGAAAATCTTATCACGAAACGAAAGGGGAATGCCTTGTCCAAAGTTGGTAACTGAGATCTTGATGAAATCACTATCCTCCTCAATTTTCAAGCGAACTTCGCTTTTTGTGTCAGAAAATTTCGCAGCATTCGTAAGCAAATTTGTCATCACTTGTTGGAACCGTTTGGGATCCAAGTGGCCAAGATTGCCTTCGCATGACTCATATAGCTTGAACGTCACATCATACCTGCACGCGACGTCTGCATTCGTCGCGATAGCTTCGTTAACCTGCGACCAGACATTATGGGACCCTAGGGATAGTTCCAGTTGGTTTGCCGAAAACTTTTCGAAGTCTAGAAGATCGTTGATTAGCGAATACAACCGATCGCCATTTTGCTGAGCAATGAAAAGCAACCGCTTCACTTTCTCGGAGAGGTTTTCGCTCTTCATTGCCGTCAGCAGGCGTAGTGAGCCGAGTACGGATGTCAAAGGTGTTCTCAGCTCGTGGCTGATGACCGCTATAAACTCACCTTTCATAGCTGCAAGTTTGTGCTGCTCGGTCATATCCACAACTTGAGATATAATATGATCAGGCTTGCCTGCGGCACCCCTGACCAGACTGACGGTAACTTGGGCCCACATCGTTGATCCGTCTTTTCGAATGTAGCGTCGGTCTTCAGAGTAAGTATCGATCTCACCAGCGATCAATTTGCCTAACTGCTCGGAGGCCCTCCCCATGTCCTCGGGATGGGTTAGTTTCTCGACTGGTCGGCTATAGATCTCTGTTCGCGTGAAACCGAGTGCGTTGCAAAGGGCTTTGTTGGCCCGTCGCCACTGACCATCGATACCGAAAATAGCGTGTCCGATCGGGGCATTCTCGAATGCTGATCGAAACTGCTCGTTGCTGCTGCGCAGTGAAACTTCTATATTCTTGCGTGCCGATATATTGCTCATTGAGCCAACCAGTGACGTCACCTCCCCCAAGTAGTTTCTGTTGATACCTGCGACGTTCACCTGCATCCACTGCCAGGTGAAGCCATCCTTGGATAGTAGTCTGTATTCACTTTGTGCCTTTTCTTGCTCACCTTCGACACAAACACGGACTGCTTCCTCGGCGAAAAAGAGATCGTCCGGGTGGACCCGAGAACGCCATTCAACTTGGGTGTCGACGGGATCACCTTTTGACAGTTCCATGAGTTCGCGCCACATTTCGGAAACAACAACGCGGCCCTCAATCGGGAAATACTCGAAGACACCGATACGTGCTGAGTTTATGGCTATGTTTGCTCGCTGTAGCTCAACACTTGAAGCCCTCTCAGCAATCATCAGTTCGGTGAGGTTTCGTAAAATCATCGCGTATTGGAGCCCTCCCTCATCTGTCCATGATGTCAGATGTATCGACAATGGCACCTCCCCGCCGGACTTGGTCTTTCCCATCATCAACTTGATGTTCGCATCAACCTCCGGAGGGTGAATGAAGCTGTCAAGAGCTTCCAATGATTGAACATCTAAGAGCTCAGAAACAGCCAACCCCATGAGTGATTCATCATAGCCAAACAGTTTGTCAGCCGCTGCATTGCTATGGGATATGCCGCCATGAACATCGATGGTCAAAATTGGTACCTGGACATGCCTAAAAGCTTGAAGGATTGGGGCGGTAAGCATAAAATCGCTTTCACTTCAAATAATGCGGCGTTTACTGCATATACTCCGTAGTATTTGTCAAATCAAACGTAACCACTCCATTGGGACCGCCTGCCTGATTTCCTGATGATTTGCTAAGAGACGTGCTTAACGACGTCCTTTGGAATCGGAAGAAAAAACTGGCTCTTCGCCGGGGCCGACACCGGTGCGGAAACACTCGCCCGCGCCATGACGATCATTGAAACCGCAAAGCTGAACGGCCTTGATCCGCAGGCGTATCTCGCTGACATCCTCGAACGCATCCATGATCACAAGATCAACCGGCTGGATGAACTACTGCCGTGGAATTGGACGCCGATGGCCATGCAGAACATTCAAGCTGCATGACCGCGGTCTCAATGGAGCGGTTACCATTCTCTTGAGCGAGGCTCATATCCTCTTTTGACACCACATCCGTGTCTCGATCCGCCGTGATTCACTTGTTCAGTGTCGACATACCGACACCAAGGTCGTCAGCCACCTGTTTGCGTGTCAGCCCACTGGTTAACGCGATACGCACCGCATCTTGGCGGAATTCGTCTGTCCGTTTCAGTCCCATAGTCCGTCTCCTTTGTTGCAGTAAATGCTATCACAGGAGCGGCATCAAACCGCGACAGGTCCAGCCTTCAGCCTGACGCAGGATCGCAAGGATCTGGGATTCGCTAAATCTCGTCATCTTCATCAGAATCTCATCAGGTATCTTGCTGAGAAAATTCTACGTCCGCATCCCCTTAGTTTTGGGGAGGATTACCCGAGGTCTCATTGCCATGCAGCAGCGCATCCCAGACCTGGCTGTCGTGCAGCTTGGCCGTCGAGGTCTCAAGGCTATGTGTCACGCCGCTCTCGGCGTCGACGCCAATGTTGGCTTTCATACCGAAGAACCAGTCATTGCCCTTCTTCGTGGACGACATTTCGGGATCTCGCGCCTTGGACTTGTTCTTGGTCGATGACGGCGCGTCGATAATTGTTGCAACCACCAGTGTTCCCGAGCGTAGGGTGATGCCCTTGTCGGTGAGATGCGCATCACCTCCGCAAAGATCGCCTCGGTCAGCCCGTGCCGCTCCAGCAGGTGGCGGAAGTTAAGGATGGTGATCTCATCAGGAATGCGGTCGTCGCTCAACTCGATCCCGGCGAAACGGCGCATAGCCTCGCTGTCATAGAGCGTCTCCTCAGCCATTGGATCGCTCAGGGCATACCAGTTCTGGAGGAAGTAGACGCGCAGCATGGTCTTAATTGGCATCGGTGGGCGACCGCCCTTCGGTCCGGTTTTCGGGTAATGTGGTGTGATCAACCCCAGCAACCGACCCCAAGGCACCACGGCCTCCATCTCGGACAGGAACACCTCGCGCCGCGTTTGCTTCTTCTTCATCGCATCGCGCAGGACCGGAAAGGCAGGTTGCTTTGGCATCTTAAAGGCTCCTCGCTGGGGATGCCCAAGATTACCACATAACGCTGATAGCGGGAGGTTTTTCAGATGTTCCTTAGGTAGTAATTAAGAGATTCAAATTTGTGTCCCTGAGCTCTTCTTCCACTCGCGGCCTGACCCGGTGACGCTCAGAGCTTCTTGCAATTCATTAAGCCTGGTCGGCTTCGATAGGTAGCCATCCACTCCTGCGGCACGGCACCTTTCGGCTTCACCCTGCATCGCATTGGCAGTAATCGCGATGATCCTAGTAGGCGTACGCCTTTCGGCTTTTTCCGTTTCGCGAATCCACCGGGTCATTTCGAGACCGTCCATCTCAGGCATATGGCAGTCCGTCATCACTAAATCAAAATCTCCAGTTTTCCACTTCTGAAGCCCCTCTAAACCGTTTCCGGCAACCTCGGGCACAAATCCTAGTATTTCTAACTGCCTTGTTAGTACCGCGACGTTGATTTCGTTGTCTTCGACCAACAGGATTTTTAGGTTCTTACGACCTGATTCAAATTTTGCTGAGCACCCAATTGGAGGTGATTTCTTCTCGGTAGCCAGCTCCTCTTTTGGATGCAAAAGAGCGGCCGTCGCTTTTTCTAGTTCGGAAGGCAAAACTGGAAAACGTGAGGCGACGTAGTACCCTGACGGATGAAGCCCCAATTTTGCTGATCTATCTGAAGTCAAAAGCAGAAACCTTTCGCAACCGGCTGCCTTGATCAGTCTTTCTCTTGCAGCGAGATTATCTGACATCATTCCCAAACCGAGGACAATGATGACGCGTTCCTCTGTTTCAAGAACGGCGGAGCGTAATTTGTCCTCATCCAGAAATTCACGAATGGGGTCCGATTCCGGCACCTTTGCATTCACGTCTGCCAATTGCGGGTTCATTTCTTCGTCAGACAGAAAATATAGGGTGACCGGTTCCTTTGACTCTTCAAGCCCCTTCGTTTTCAGCTCCTTGCAGGGCAAACTGACCGTAAAGGTCGATCCCTTCCCAAACTCTGATTCAAGCTTGATATGCCCACCCAGAAGCTCGGCAATGTTCTTGGTTATGCTTAACCCCAAACCGCTTCCGCCAAACCGCCGTGTCGTCGAAGCTTCAGCTTGTGAAAAAGGTAGGAACAATTTCTCAGATTGTTCTGCGCTGATGCCGATTCCATTGTCGCAAACCTTAACTTCCAAGACCTCGCCATCGAGGTGGTCAAGCCTGAAAAGGACCTTTCCTGGTTTATCAAGGTTGGCGCTTTCCGAGAATTTGATCGCGTTGCTCAAAAGGTTGTAGAAGATTTGCCGCAGTCGGACGGGATCGGATAGCAACTCTTCAGGAACATCAGGAGTAACGATCATGCTGAGGCGAACATTCCTCCTGTCTGCTTCCGGCGCAAGGGCCATCGAAATGGTCTCTGCTAGGTCACGGACTTTCGTCCGGGTATGTTCAATCTCCAGTTGGCCAGCCTCGATCTTCGAAATATCCAATATGTCATCAAGGATTCTCATAAGCGCCTGGCTGGAATTGATAATCGTCTGAAGTTGTCGGCGCTGGTCTTCCCCCAAGTCGGTTCTGGCCATCAGTTCCGCCATACCTAATACACCGTTCATCGGCGTACGGATTTCGTGGCTCATGTTAGCAAGAAAATCACCTTTTGACCTGTTGGCGGATTCGGCTGCCACCTTGGCCGCCTCAAGTTCACTCGTCCGATCGGACACGATGCCTTCCAGCTCAAAATTGATCCGGTCACGGGCCTGCAAAGCCTCGACGATCACGGAGTTTGACTGATCGATACGGCGACCGACGAACGTTGCCACTAAGATTGCGAACCAAACGCCAAGCCAAAACACTACCACGGCAAACGCTATCGAACTCCGAACCGTACTCCAGAGCGCGACTTGGCGCGTGATGGATTTCTGGACAAAAATTACTTGTCCTTTTCCGCCCATGAACCGCGCTTGCGCTACCAGAAAACTCTCGGAACCGAGGTCGGTGTAAATGAATTGATCAAGCTGTTCGAGCATCAATTCGAAATCGTTCGTCAGCAGTGTGTTTTGAATTCCGTTTTCCGCCAAGAAATTGGATACGACTGCGGTTTGTTCTTGGCGCATATTACTGGAGACGGCAAACTTCTTCTCCCCAACCCCGACGCTCAACAAGGATGGGGAAGACATGTGCAAATCGTCGAGATGGTTTTCCTCGCCGAGGTACTCCAGAAACTCCTCGACAGCACGCGCTTTGTCACCCGGGGTAGCTTCGATCATTCCCGCGTATTTAGCTTCCAGATGGTCCCCGATCATCTGAAGCTCGCCTAAATAGTTTGAAATCTCCACTCGCTGCGCACTGGCGACCGCTGACCGGACGGAATCGTAGGCATGACCAGCGTTGAGAAGAACAAGCGCTAAAGTTACGAAAAAGATAATCCTGACCCGGACCGGTCCGGACTTGCGGATCATGCATTCAAGATTGCCGGGCGAAGAAGGGTTGGCATCTGCCAATTCCGAACACATCTTTTCCTATATCATTTCTCAGAGTCTTCGGGGGTGACATGGGATGAAATCCCCACCAAGTGGTAAACCAAACACCATCCCGAAAAAGCTGTGGCGATGTTCAGGATTCCGAAAAGGAAGATTACGTACTTGAAAATCGATTCACCGAGTAGGTCGACACCTGGTGCTGCCACGAACATTAGGCAAATTCCTGACACTAATCGCACGCCGCGGTCGAACATGCCGACGTTCGGGTTCAATTCAATAAGTGCCATGTTACCCCTATCACTATTTTGCGTCATAGCCCATTATAAATATTCTATGCAGATGGCCGGTCGCTTCGAATGTCCAGCAAAGAATCGCCGAAACATAACTTCCTCGCAATGAATTTTACGCTAATCTCAGGACGTGGCGCTGGCAATGTATCCTTTAGAATAGTGGGCCGACGAAATAGTATAGGAACATCTGATCAACGCTGTCGGCTGCGCCGCAATTACCGCCTGAGCTTTGCGGGGGCGGATTTCGGAGCCAAAAGCAGCCGTGGTCATGCGTTTTGTGCCGCTGTTGCGGCCTGTCACCTGTTTCCAGGCGGACTTGTCCTCATGCCATCAGCTTTCGTCGAACCTAAAACAGGTTGCCGAGGGCGAACAGCGTAAAGAGTTGGGCCCGGTTCTTGGCGAGGCCGCGGTAACGGGTCTTCACATGGCCAAACTGGCATTTAATGACACGGAAGGGATGCTCAACCTTGGCCCGCACCTTGGCGATGATGCGGTTTGCGCTTTCCTCAAGCGGATGCAGGTTGCCGCCCTTTGGGGCCTTGCGCATGACGCCCCAGAACTGGCCAGGGCCACTGAACACGCCCGCGCGCTCGGCACTGACATATCCTTTGTCAGCCCAGACAGAGGTCTCATTGCCATGCAGCAGCGCATCCCAGACCTGGCTGTCGTGCAGCTTGGCCGTCGAGGTCTCAAGGCTATGTGTCACGCCGCTCTCGGCGTCGACGCCAATGTGGGCTTTCATACCGAAGAACCAGTCATTGCCCTTCTTCGTGGACGACATTTCGGGATCTCGCGCCTTGGACTTGTTCTTGGTCGATGACGGCGCGTCGATAATTGAGGTGGTCCCCGAAAACTGGACACTGACGTAAGCTCCGATTTGCTGTCTGCTGATCTTCACCACGAAGGAGATCGAAGATGTCGAAACGAAAGCAACATGCCCCTGATTTCAAAGCGAAGGTGGCGCTTGAAGCGCTAAAAGGCGAGGAGACCGTGTCTGAGCTGGCGAGCAGGTTCTGCGTGCATCCGACGATGATCAATCAATGGAAACGTGCGCTGCTAGATGGCGCGTCCGATGTGTTTGAACGCGGTAGCCGTAAGGTCCCGGTCATCGATGAAGACCAGGTCAGGGACCTGCATGCCAAGATCGGAGAGCTGGCGGTGGCCAACTCTTTTTTGGAAAGAAAGCTCAAACCCTGGGGCGGGAAGAGAGGCGCGGGATGACCCTGCGCGATCATCCGGACCTGTCGGTTGGTGAGCAGTGCGCACTGCTGTCGATCCCTCGGTCGTAGTTTTACTACACGCCGCAGGGTGAGACGGAGCAGAACCTTGCGCTGATGCAATTGATCGATGTTCAGTTTTTGGAGACGCCCTTCTTCGGCGTCCGTCAGATGACCTGTCACCTGCGCAACAAAGGCCACGAGGTAAACGAAAAGCGCATCCGTCGGCTTATGCGCCTGATGGGGTTGATGCCGATCTATCAGAAGCCCAACACCAGCAAGCCAGCGAAGGGGCATAAGACCTACCCCTATCTGCTGCGAGGGCTGCGAGTGGACCGGCCAAACCAGGTCTGGTGTGTGGACATTACATACCTGCCGATGCCTCGCGGGTTCCTTTATCTGGTGGCGATCATGGACTGGCATACTCGCATGGTTCTGTCGTGGCGGATATCGAACACGCTGGACGCCGACTTCTGCGTCGAGGCGCTGAACGAGGCAATCCATCGGTTCGGATCGCCGGACATCATGAATAGCGATCAAGGATCTCAGTTCACGTCGTTTGTCTGGACAGATCGCTTGCGCCGGTCAGGCGTCCGCATCTCAATGGACGGCAAGGGTCGTTACTTGGACAACATCTTCATTGAACGCCTGTGGCGCACCCTGAAATACGAGTGCGTCTATCTGCATGCTTGGGAGACCGGCTCTCAGGCTCGCGCGGGTGTCCGGAAATGGATGGAGTTCTACAATCACCGCCGCCCACACAAGGCTCTTGGCGGCCGACCGCCAGCGGTGGTCTACTCACTGAGATTCGATGCAACGCAACCCGATCAGCAGGAGCAGATCAGAGCTTGAAAAACGCCAGATCCTGTCCAGGGAATGGGGAGCACCTCACTGTCCGACATTCCCCAAGTAGAATGCCGTTCGGCGTCAAGGTCGCCTGATCAGGCGCGTAGATCAGGGATTTTGGGGTCATTGAGGCTCACATCGCTGCGGAGGCAGCTGGAACTGTGCGGATCAAGCTGCGAATCCGCATCATCCTAGCCTGGCTACCCCGTTTTTCAGCGCGACGGACAGACCTGTCCTGCTGCTTTCGTCCGGTTTGGGTCTGGTTTGCGGTCACGCGCATGACGGCGGCGCTCGCAGGCGTTGGATCGCGGCAAGGATGGCGCACACCATCGGGCCGGTCACCGGACCCGGGTGGCGGCCTTCGGCGCGAAAGGCGCGGCCATCGTCCAGCACCAGATCGAGCCGCCCGTTTTCCAATGACTGCGCCACGTCGAACACCTGCGCGAAGTAGCGCGGCAAGCCGGTCTGGCCCTCAACGGAAGTCAGCATCATGATCCCATCCCACAGCCCTCTTAACTTGCGGCTCCATGCGTGGCCTCAGGGATGTAGTGACGCGCCATCCGCGCCTCGAACGCCGCATCCACCGGAACGGAAGGGTCATAGGTTGGGCTGTCCATGACAGTTTTCCTATCGACATCCAGATTGACCAAATTCTCCGCCCACTGGATGTTCTTTGCTGAGCGCGGCGAAATCAGGACATGTTTGCCCGGCCACCAGTTCTTTGTATCCACGGTCAGGAAATGGATCGTCCAGTCGGTATCGTCGATCAAAAAGCCCTCGACATGACCGATGGAGCCATCGGTGGCCTGCAGGTTATAGCCGGTCACGGCATCGATGCTGCGCAGATGGGGTTCATCGCCCTGATGCCGCTTGGCGTCAAGCGCGTCCTGACGCCGTCGTGAATCAACGTAATGCACGTCTGACATGTCCGCGGTCCAGCCGCCATAACCGCTCATGTAGAAGCCGTTTCCCCAATAGGGACTCATGTTGTAGTAGCTATACATGCGTTCTTCGTGCTGCCGCGACACGGGTTTATGCGTGTCGATGGCCGGGCTGTCTTTGACCCTGGCCATTGTCAGGCGGACTGGAAAACTGCGGGCAGACGTATCCGGGTGACCCAGAACTGAAACCGGCAGCAGCACCTTGCGCCCAGACAGCCAAGTTCCAGTATCGACGACGATCCAGCGGAGTGTCCAGCTTTCGTCATCGAACAGGAAATCCGTCACGGTGCCGATGCTGCCGTCGGTCGCGGCGATCTTGAAACCCTTGAGAGTCGAAGCCTCTATTAACATTTGATATTTTCCTTTCATATGACTGAGTTTGGCGCCCCAACTGGCGCCGCCCGCCTTGCGCGTAGTGTTCGCCGCGCTCGGCGGGTTAGGAACCTGCACACAGCAAACGTTTCTTCGGTAGCCTCATGTCGTGGCCTTGCGATCAAAACCGATGTCTCCGGCACATAATGCGTGCTGCGGCACGCCGCGCATTGATCCATGTCAGTTCGCCCGGAATTGTGATGGCTTATGCTTGGCGATATCGGTGGCCTTGGGCCACTCCCTGAGCAGATAGGAATGCAATGAACCGGATCGTGTATATCATCGGCCTCGTGGTCGTCGTCTTGGTCATCCTGGGCTTTTTTGGCCTGCGCTGAGCGCAGATACGCGGCGAAGCAGCCCCGAATGATTGACTTGGGGATGAACCCACGGACCTCGATTGCCATCGAGGTTACAGGTGCTTCACTCTTAACCCATCGGCAAATAGAAAGTTATCTCCCATGAGTACAATTCTGATTATCATTGTCCTGCTGTTGGTGTTCGGCGGCGGCGGCGGTTACTACGGTTACAACCGCTATGGAACGCGTGGCCTCGGTGGCGTCCTCGGCCTTGTGATCGTTATCTTCATCGTGCTCTGGCTATTGGGTGTGCTCGTTTAATGCGCCCGTTGCCGGGCCTTTGGCGTCCCAATCAGGTTAGCCAGAATTATCGTTTCTGGTGACCTGATAGGGATCAGTATACTGATTGAACGAGCTACTTACCGTTCAGGACAGAATGGCGGCATTTGGAATGCTTCCCTCGTCAAATGACGAGGGTTTGCCGGGGCTTTGCTTGTCCATCACAAGAAGCGACGGAATACGACAGCGTGAAGGTCATACGAGAGGGGCGTGTGCAGTCGCGATATTTTTCTGAAGTGAGGATCGCCTATGACACGCCGCCGCGATGCCGCAACTCCGGCAGACATACCGGTTGTGGGCTGGAAGGACGTGGCATTTCGCGTCAAGGATGAAATCGCAAAGGACCGCGTCGGGCTGCTTGCTGCCGGGGTGGCGTTCTATGGCTTGCTGGCCCTCTTTCCGGCCATCACCGCTGCCATCGCCATCAGCGGCCTGTTGATAGAGCCAAGCCGCATCCTCGCGCAACTTAGCAGCCTTTCGGGGCTTGTCCCCGAGGACGTGATCGCAATCGTGACCAGACAGGCCACGGCTGTTGCGAATTCCCGCCAAGGCAGCTTGGGCTTTGCTGCCATCCTTGGACTGCTGATTGCATTTTATTCCGCATCCAAGGGCATGGCCAGCCTGATGCAAGGCCTCAATATCGCTTATGACGAACAGGAAACGCGCGGGTTCACCGCGCGTTTGTTGGTCACGTCCGCTTTAACGCTGCTGTTGATTGCCGGGCTTGTCTGCGGGCTTGGCGCGACGCTGGCCCTGCCCGTCATTCTGGCCTTCGTGGATATGGGACGGGCCGTCGCGATCCTATTGACGGCGGCCTTTTGGGCCGGATTGATCGCACTGACCATTGCCGGGCTTTGCGTGCTTTATCGCTTTGCACCGTCACGCGAGACGCCAGAGTGGAAATGGACGTCGGTCGGCGCAGTCGCAGGATGCCTTGTCTGGATCGCGGCGTCGGCCAGCTTTGCGTTCTTCGTCAGCAATTTCAGTTACTATAACCAAAGCTTTGGGACTTTGGCCGGCGTTGTCGTGCTGCTGATGTGGTTCTGGATTTCAGCCTACATCGTCCTGATGGGGGCGGAATTGAATGCCGAACTCGAGGCGCAAACGCGCGCCGACACGGCGGCCGGGGACGACAAAGCGACGGCCCCGCAGGACGCCGCAAAACCGGGCAATCCGCGTGCAACGGGCGGCAGATGACAGTCGCATTATTCTGGAAGTCGAAGGAGATGTCTTATGTGCTGGAGCGGTGAAGCCTCGGCGGCGCTGGCAATCGTTGGTATTTCAACCACCGTCTACGCCGCATACAAGAAAGAACCGGCGCCATTGTGGATGGCTCTTGGCTATTTCTCGTCAATGGAGCTTTTGCAGGCCTTCACTTATTCGGTGATTGACCAATGCGCACTGCCTTCAAATCAGGTCGCCACCCTGCTTAGCTATTTGCACATCGTATTTCAGCCCTTTTTCATCAACATGCTGTCGATGTATTTCATTCCAGATGCTGTGCGGGTCAAGATTCAGTGGCCGGTTTATACGGTCTGTTTTGCATCGGCCATCGTCATGCTTTTGCAGCTTTATCCGTTCGCATGGGCAGGATCATGTCCACTGGGTGAGGTGCTGTGCGCAGAGCGCCTTTGTTCAGTGTCGGGCAATTGGCATATCGCTTGGGAGGTGCCGACGAACGGCATGCTGAACTTTATAACGGTTGATTCCTGGGCCTCTTTTTTGACCGCTTATCCCACTTATTTCATCGCAGCGTTTGCAATGCCGCTTCTTTACGGGTCATGGCGCATCACGATCTATCACTTCCTAATCGGACCACAGTTGGCCGTTCTGCTGACCAACGACCCTAACGAGGTCGCCGCGATCTGGTGCCTGCTATCAATCGGCATCCTGCTGCTTGTCGTGAAAACACCCATAAGACGCTTCATGTTTGTGAAATCTTGGTGGCTGTGGCCAAAACAAAGCGCCTGAAGCCGAAGCGCTTTGTGATCAGGCCATACCTTTGGACGGCAAAAGCGGTCCGTCCTACGGATGCGCCGCGCTAAGGTCAGGCTCATTTCGATTATAAGTGCCCACGCTAACCTACATCGGTGCGCAAGACTTAGGAAACGGGCAAGCTGCGCAGGACAATCCACACAATTGGCCTGCGCATCAGAGGGAAATCACCACGTTCGGGTGCCAAAGCAATTTGGCGCCCGTCATGAAATGCCATCCTTCACACAGCGCCCGGCCCGCAAAATCTGGCCAAATGCGCCCCGCGCAGGCCGCCCACCCCCGCCCATTCAAAGAGGTTTCTATGTCAATATTTTCCAATACCAGCGATCGCCTTTCCGTCCTTGCAAACTTCGGGACGGACCCAGGTTCGCTAAGTGCCGACATCTACGTGCCAAAGAACTTCCCGAAAAACGGACCGCTTGTGGTGGTGCTGCATGGCAGCACCCAGTCACCAGATGACTACGATATCGGATCCGGCTGGTCCACGCTCGCCGAGGAGTGCGGGATCGCGCTGCTGTTTCCGGGGCAAAGACTGACCAACAACATGATCGGCAGCTTTAACTGGTTCGAGACAGGCGACAGCCAGCGCGGCGAAGGCGAGCCTTTGTCTATTCGTCAAATGATCGGCCAAGTCGTCGATGATCATGCAGTCGACCCGTCGCGTGTCTTTATCACGGGGATGTCGTCGGGCGGTGCCATGACATCGGTGATGCTAGCAACCTATCCAGAGGTCTTCGCCGGAGGGGCAATCATCGCAGGGATCGCCTTTGGCAGCGCGACCAACATGATGGAGGCGGTCATGCGCATGAATGGTTTCGGAAGCCCATCGGACAGCCGCCTAGATGCGCTTGTCCAAGGCGCGACGGACTTTGCCGGGCCTTGGCCGACGATCTCGGTCTGGCAAGGCGATAGCGATACGACCGTCGCCAGTTCCAACGCCGCGTCCATCGTCGCCCAGTGGCAGCAAATTCACAAAGTCGCAGACAAGCCGACCCGTGTTGAGACCGTTGACGGCTTTCCGCGCAAGGTCTGGTGCGACGCGGACGGGCGCGTGGTGATCGAGGAATTTATCATCACGTCCATGGGCCACGGCACGCCGATCAGCGCAGATGGCGTTGAGGGATTGGGGGAAGAAGGCAAATACATGCTAGAGGTCGGCATATCTTCCACCCGCCACATCGCTGATTTCTGGGGTTTGACGCAAGGCTGGTGCCGCAAATGCGGCTGAACCGGACATACAAGACGCGGGCTTCGGCATAGGCCACGGCCGGGTGCGTCTCCGCGTCGCAAGGGCGCAGGAACGCGCCCGGACTCAGGGTATCTTCTCGCTATTCTCCTGTAAATCCAAAATAATTTTGCGGTCAAAGGCATGAACTGTCGGCCCCCCGCTTTCGCGCAAAACCTGTTCACGCAACTCGGCAACGGCGGCACTCGCGGCCAGCGGAAAGGACTTTTCCAATTTCGCGAGGGTTTCAGCAAGCCGGGTGACGACATCCGCATCGGTCATCCCGTATCGTGCAATCGCCGCGAAGGCCCGGCAGGTGACTTCCCCAAGATCAAAGACTTCGGTCAAGACGCGCAACTGGCCGCCCTCGTCGAGCCGCATTGGCGAGGGAATGTCCCGGTCGGCCACTCGGCCAAGAACTTGTCCCAGCCGGTCGATACAATAAAGCGCGGTGGTGGGGTCGTTGATTCCGGGCGACAGGGAGCGTTGCGCCAATTCTACGATGCGGCGGATCGCGAACTCCAAATCCTGATAGGGTGTCCGATCCCGTCCGATGACGACCGCACCGCGCAGATCCTCGTCGATTTCATCCGAAACCCTTGCCTCCGGATAGGCTGCAATCACGCACGTGCCTTTGGTGACGAACACGCCGGGGCGCGCTGCGATCGACAGGACAAGATCATTCTTGGTAGCGATCCGCATCAGTACATCACCGCCGATATACTGGACGTAGCCATCTGAATCGGCCGGGATTTGCCTGCTGTCAGCCTCGAAATCGAAAGGAAGAGTCTGTCCGGCCGCTTCGTCTGCCGGCCCATGGCCGAGTCGCTCGGGAAAGACCTGCTCGACGGCGGCGCAACCCTCGACAGCGAGATTTTCCAGCAGTGTTTCGACCCGGATCGACGTTGCGATGTGATGAATGAAGTAGAGAAGGACAGCCACACTTGCCGCAGCCATCAGCACTCCGAACGCAACCGCCAGATGCGGAACGAAGCTGAACCCTTCGGTGCCGCGCACCGACCGCAGCACGAACAGGCAATATAAAAAAGTCGCAATGAACGTACCCAGCACGATCTGGTTGCTGCGGTCCCGCATGAAGTTGCCGAGTGTCCGCGGACCAAACTGCGAAGAGGCAAGCTGCAACGACAGCATCGTGATCGAAAAGATCAGGCTGGCCACCGTGATCATGGAACTTGCGATCACCGACAGCATCGTCCGGGCCCCTTCAGGTCCGAACGTAAAGAGAGCGCCCGGATTGTCCCCCTGGGTCACATCGAGTAGGGTATCTACCGCAATGAGCACAAACGAAAGAGCGACACCTGACAATGCCATGGCTGCGGGCACAAACCAGAAGCTGGAGTTGAGCCGTCCCCAAAACGCTGTGACGCGGGTTATCGAAAATGAGGCAGCCATGCGCAACTCCTTGCTTTATTACAATCTACGAGGCGGATGAGTAGCCGGTTTCCGATGGGCTGCTTGCTTTTCCCTCGCGCCAAACATTTTGGACCTCGAACCTCATTTCACGGTGTTCACCGCACCATTGGCATGATTGCGGCACGCAGGCTGAGCCCCTCAACAATCCCTTCCGGCGCAATCACGGCGTCGAGCCGCAGCACGAGTTCGGCGATCCCGGCATCTTCCAAGGGCAGGCCATCGGTCGCGCATCGTGTTCAATACGCTCTGAGGGTATCACGCGGGCCGGTCGCAGCATTGATATGGATCATGCCGCCCTTCTTAAATTGTTTGTGGAGATGCCCTCGACCGCGGCTAACTGAGGCGCAAGGCGACGAATCTTGCGAGAACCGGTATGACGCGGCGGGACCCATTGTATCATGACGCCATTTTCTGCGTCGGTGGGTGGCGACTCTTCGCCAAGGCTAATCTCGATCAGCACCATCTCACTAATCTTGTGGTAAGTTGACTGAGCAGTCGGTGCCAAACTCAGCCTGAACGCCATCTTGGAGAAATCCAGTAGGTCCATCGCTGCCGTGCCCTATCCGGTCAGATATGCGTTCAGGACCATTCTGTCGCTGATCGGGGGATCTTTCTCAATGATCCTGTTCTGACGCACCCAACTCGACGGCCTATCCGGACGCGGGTGCGTTCATTCGGTAACACTACAAAGCAGAGGAACAACCATGACCCAGGATAAAGCCCCAAAACCCGACACCTCAGACCACGGCCTTGGTGCCGAAGGCACGATATCGCAGGCCGGTCGGTCCGGCGGCCGTCTGCCGCGAGACATTGGCACGCAAGATGAACTTAAGCGGTCCAACGAACGCCCTGCCGGCAAAACCCGCGTCAACAAAGCCGACGAGAAGGAAGGTTCGTCAGAGTGACAGAAATGGGGTGAGGCGTAAGCGATCGTTCAGTTTCGCTTGTGACCGAGGGCTGAGCCAAGTGGTCCTGACACTGGGGCGCATCCGGATCAGCACCCGATAAAGAAACGCGTCTTGCACGAAGACCCGGCTTGAAAGCTATGTCCCTGACCACGCCGCAGATCCTGATCTTCGCAATCCTCGTCGCTATGATGGGACTGTTCCTGTGGGGACGGTTTCGCCACGACGTGGTCGCACTCACGGCTCTTTTGGCCTGCGTGATCGCGGGGCTCGTTACATCAGGCGTGGCCTTCGCAGGCTTTGGCCATCCGGCGGTCATAACGGTGGCTTGCGTCCTGGTGCTAAGTTAGGGGCTGCGCAGCATAGGCGCGGTTGATTGGTTGGCGCGCAGCATTCTGCCACGCCATGCCGGACGGATCACAACCCTGCTGGCGTTGATCGGGCTGGGGGCCGCGCTGTCGGGCTTTATGAACAACGTGGGCGCGATGGCGCTTTTGATGCCCATCGCAGTCCAACTGTCGGCTCGTTTGAATCTGGCACCCGGACAAATCCTGATGCCGCTGGCCTTTGGGACAATTTTGGGCGGCATGACCACGCTGGTCGGCACGCCCCCCAACCTGATCGTTTCCGGATTTCGCGAAGAGGCCGGGCTGGGGCAATTTGCGATGTTCGACTTTGCGCCCGTTGGCATTGCGGTTGCGACCTTGGGCGTTCTGTTCGTCGCGTTGATCGGTTGGCGTCTGGTACCTGCCCGCAAATCTGCCGCTGGCACAGGTTTCGACACTGGCACCTATCTGACCGAGGTCCGCGTCCCTGACGGTGGCAAGGCCGTCAGCCTGACCCTGCGCGATTTCGAGGCCGAAATCGAAGACAGCGGCGCACAGATTATCGGCTTAGTGCGAAACGAAGTCCGCCTGACCGGGCCCCATGGCTTGCGCCGGATCAAGGCGGGCGATGTGCTGGTGCTGCAGGCCGACGTTGACGCCTTGGCCGAAGCGCTGTCCGTCTTCGGCATTCAGCTTGAGGCGCAGAAATCAGCCGACGATGAAAAAGACGCGCCGGCAGACGACGCCTCCGAAAAGGTGCCGCATAAGGTGATGGCAGAAGCCGCCATCCGCACTGCTGAAAAAGTAGAGAAGACCGCCGAGAGCGATGAAAGCGACCAGCGTGACGAGGACTGTTGAATTGTGCGAGAAATTGACCCAGTTTTCCGAAACGTCGTGACCCACCAGCTGTCATTAATTCCGCTGATTTCCCATCAGGTTATCATAAGCCAGAGGGGTCAACGCGGAATCAAAAAATGGGTCAATTCGACCCGGAAATCAACAGACACAGGCACAGGAGGTTGCTTTATGCGCCTGGCTGGAAGCACGCTTCTGTCGCTCGACGGTCGAGATCAGGGCCCATGTCGCAGCTGAGTGCGGTCTGAACTATTCCCATTCTGGCTGCATTAAACTTCTGGCCCGACTGGGCTTTGAATACCGCAAGCCCAAGCCCCTGCCGCGCGTGGCATCCGTGGAAAAACAGGCCGCTTTCATCGCATTCTACGACCGCCTGATGCGTGAGTTACCAGCGGATGAAGCCGTCTACTTCGCCGATGCGGTGCATCCGGAATACCAGACCAAGCCTGCGTTTGGCTGGGTGAAGGTAGGATCAAATCCAGCGGTTCTCAGCACGGCAGGGCGCGGTCGTGTGAATATTCATGGGGCTGTGAACCTTGAAACCTTCGATGCACCCTTTGTCGAGCCCACAACCGTTGATGGCGTCAGTGCAGCACAGCTTCTGACCAAGATCGAAGTGCGCAACCCTGACAAGCGCATCATTCATGTCATCTGGGACAACGCGGCCTACCACAAAGGGCCCGATGTCAGAGCCTTCCTCGCCAGGGCAGCTTGCCGTATCCATCTGATCCAGCTGCCGCCTTACTGCCCTCATCTCAATCCCATTGAGCGGCTTTGGGCCGTCTTGCATCAATACGTTACCCACAATCGCTACTACCCAAGTCAAAAGCAGTTCGCCGACGCCATCCTTGCATTCATGCGTGAAACCATCCCGCAGGAATGGACGAAGTTCCGCGACAAGGTCTCAGACAACTTCCGCGTCATAACCTACGAAAACTTTCGGGTTTTGAAGTAGTGGCGGTATAGCGCTGACCCGTCTGGCTTATGAAAAGCTCATTCAACGTCGACGGAATTGATGACAGCTGATGGCTCACGACGTTTCGAAAGGCTGGGTCAAATTCCCACATAAATCAACAGACAGAATTGCCCCTATGCGCATTTGATTTGTGTCCGCTCGCGCGCACGTAGCAGGGTTTCGTCGATGCTGTCAAAATCGCCGGACGTCTTAAGAAAAACGCGGCCAACAGACATCTCTATTGGACTCAGGTCGCTTGCCGGATGGCGCAAGTCTATGCGCGAGAGCTCTTTCCTTACCAAAAACTCAAGCTCAGTCTGGAAATTGGACTTTTCAGTAGCAACTTTCATGACGAGGAAGCATCCGTACCCACCATAAGTGAAGTGACATTGTTCCTGTCTCAACGCGACAGAAAGCGCTTCGCTTATGTCTGAAAGTAGCCCCAAAAATTCCTGTGGGGTCGAATTTTCGAAAAGTTGGAGAGGGTTCTGGAACTTGACCGAGGCGACCCCGCCAAGGCGGAATTGGCTGCGCTCCATCCGGTCGATGTAATTTCTGAACGCAGGCTGCTCAAGGTAGCCCGTCGTGCCTTCGAAGCTGACAGCATCCTCAAACTTTAGCCCCGATAGAATGCCCTGGCCCTGACATGCCGAAGCGATCTGACGCACAAGCCGATCAGTGGATGTAATTTGGCGGCTCAGACGCGCTGCCGTCTCGATCCTAGCCATCAGGTCATTGAACTGAAAAGGCTTCACGATGTAATCGTTCGCACCGGCCGAAAAAGACTTCTGGATGTACTCCCGATCAGACATTGCGGTCAGCATTATGATCGGCGCGCGCTTGTATGCCTGATCCTGTCGAAGCTCCCTGCACAACTCCATTCCGTCCATACCCGGCATTTGGATATCGATCAGAAAACATTCGTATGGATCATTAGCTCTTTTGACCATGGCCAGCGCCTCGTGCGCGTTGTTCGCGGCCTCAAAATTTGCGAACCCCATAGCTTCGAGAGCCATCCCGAGAAGCTCAATGATGAAAACATCATCATCTACAATCAAAATTTTCATTTCATGATCGCTTTTGCCACACTCTATAACTTGATCCCGAAGAATATCAGTCTCCACTCAGCTGTATAATCAATGCCCTAATCGTCATGTAGGTGCCGATTATGGCCGGAGTTGGACCAAACTGACAGAACTTTAGTTGCTGAGGCCGAAATCTCGACCACGTGTTAAGTCCGCGAACCCAATCGCAGCGAGCTATATGTGCGGCTAGCTCTATGATTAAACGTTGGAAGGGGGGGTGATGGGCTGGATTTGGCCTGAACGATTAGGTGTGAGCTGTTGTCGAACGGGACTTTCCAAAGCAAGAGCGCGGATAGGCAGGCAGAGACAACCGGATGGTGCCGAACGGAAACTTAAACTGGCACGCCGTGGCGGAAATCGCCGGGAGCACACAACCCTCACACGACTGTCTAAAACCGCTATGTTCTCTGTGCTGAACGCGGCATTTTGCGAGGGATTGATTGATCCGAATACCAATGCTGCGACGTTTATGGACGCCCGCGCGGCTAAAGCTGATGCGTGGATTCGAGCCAACCAGCAAACGCTGGGTTAGAACTGAAGAAAGATTCGATTTTAGCTCTGCGTGCATCGCATCAATTCTACCTATGTGCACCATGGGGTACTTCGGGCTCACTGCCGACCTTCGCTGCGTATGCACCCCGAAAAGTATTGTGGCGCGGCCCTGAGCGTCCGTTTTCTCTAGATTGCCCATTTTAGTTTGCGGGTGCGGCGAACGGCGGCTTTCCGCCCTTCATGTTGCTTGTCGCTTCCGGCCCATTGCGGACCTTGGGCGGCACTTGGGACGCTGCGATGTATCTTCCCGAAAGCGGTCATTAACTGGTGTTCTAATTTTCCATCTACAAGCTGATCTCTACGCGCAGTTGCACGAGCCGCACACTGCATGTTAGCGGGGCCATAGCCATTCTTGGGTATGCTGCTCAGGTGTCGGTTAGGGCTGGCTCGGTGATTGCACACCTTGCCAGCCTGAACAGGGACGGCCCAAAGCCGCCTTCCAGCGATCATCCCGAATGCTGCGGCGCGGCCCGTCATTGCGGCCATTCGCGCATGGCGCAGCATTTTCGGCAACTGATAGACCGGTTCGCGGACAAAAATGTGATTTTGCTGCGCTTACGGCATGTCTTCTTTGGGCTGGTTACTTGCTATCGTTCTACCAAGCGTTCTTCCATTGGTGAGGACTGAACGATGGGCGAGTCTATCGCGCCAAAAGGCGTTCAAGAAAGCCCACCATTTCGCACCTTCTGCTTTGCCGAAAACACTTAAAACAGTTGGCGGTCGGAACGCGACCACCAGCATGTTCGCTTAAGGCTTCCGCGCCGTCTTACGATTGATCGGATAGCCGCTTGCCGGGCCTTTGATCGGTTGGACCAGCATCCGGTCGAGCCACAGGTCGCGCGTTGTCCGGAATTGCTCGATCCCGATCGACATTTCCTCGTGGCCCGCTTTTGGCTGCGCCTTGTAGGTCCCGAGCAGTCTGTCCCACCAGGGAAGGTTGAAGCCAAAATTGCTGTTTGTTTCCTCTGGAATGATTGAATGATGGACGCGGTGCATATCTGGCGTGACCACGATCAAGCGGAGGACGCGGTCCACAAGCATCGGCAGCCGGATATTGGAATGATTGAACATCGCAGTTGCGTTCAACAAAACTTCGAAGATTAACACCGCGACGGCGGGTGGCCCCAATGCCACGACCACCGCCAACTTGATCCCCATCGACAGTAGGATTTCGACCGGATGAAAGCGCAGGCCCGTCGTGACATCAAACTCAAGGTCGGCGTGATGCATCCGGTGCAGCCGCCACAGCGCGGGCACCGCATGGAACATGACGTGCTGCAGATAAATGACCAGATCGAGGACGACGATCGAGACGAGAACCGCAACCCATCCCGGCACCGCGATGATATTGAACAGCCCCCAGCCAAGGTCTTGAGCAGTCACGGCTAATCCGACCGCAAGGATCGGAAAGCTCAATCGCAACACAATGGTATCGATCACAACGAGACCCAGATTGTTCGTCCAGCGGATGACTCGCGGAATCTCTCGCCTGCGCCGGGGCGCTGCGAGTTCCCAAAGGGCCATCGCTACCAAAACACCGAGAAACACGATGAGGCGTAGCTGCGGTTCAGTAGCAAGTAGGGACTCTGTCATCGGCACTCCCGGAGCTTCTTTGTCGCGGTCCGCGCAGCGCGCGCGTCAGGTGACGGTGAATTGCCCCATCATGCCTGCATCTTCATGTTCGAGGATATGGCAATGGAACATGAACGGCGTGTCGCGGCTTGCGGGTTGGTCGAACCGCGCGAGGATTTCGGCCTCTCCGGTCACCAACACGGTGTCTTTCCAGCCGGAGTTCTCGGGCCGCGGAGGGCCGCCGTTCTCAGTGACCACCCGGAAGCGTACGCCATGAACGTGGAACGGATGCGCGACCATGGTGCTGCGGATTTGCCAGCGTTCTACCGACCCGAGGGCGACTTCAAAATCGATCCGGCCCATGTCATAGGGGCGCCCGTTGATGGCAAAGCCACCGCCGCCCATCATCATGCCACCCATGCCCATGTCGAGAGAGACCTGCCGCGTCGCAACCTCTGCTCCTGTCAAATCTTCGGGCGCACCATCCAACTGCTCTGGCAGGCGGGTGATCCGCGCGGGAAGCGTGTTGTCGGAGGCGAACTGCAGGACACCGTAGGCTTGGTCAGGATCGCTCATCAGTACGGGCGCGCCACCATCCGAGAAATCGACAAGAACCTCGGCCCGTTCTCCGGGTGCAAGGCGCAGCACATCCAATGCGACGGGCGCTGGCAGGAAGCCACCATCTGTCGCCACCAGATGCATCGGGCGCGTATCGTCGAAAAACAATGCGTAGCTGCGCGCATTCGAGCCATTCAGCAGGCGCAGTCGGGCGAATCCCTCTGGCACGACCGCTGTGGCACCCGCCTGACCGTTGACCAGCATCCGGTTCCCGACAAACCCGTGCATGATGTCCATCATCGACGGGTCATAGGCCATACGTCCGGCGGCATCGAACTGACGATCCTGTAAAACAAGCGTCAGATCGTCGATCCCGTAAGCGGACGGCAGTCCGCGCGCATCGTCCTGCCCGTCCGTCACGTGGATGACCCCGGCCAGCCCGAAATAGACCTGTTCTGCAGTGCGTTCGTGAATATGCGAATGATACCAAATGGTTGCCGGATCCTGTGCAATCGACATTTCTGGCTGCCATGTCGCACCGGGCGCGATCGGAAGGTGCGGGCCGCCATCATGCTCTCCGGGCACTAGAAGGCCGTGCCAATGCGCGCTGATGGGTTCATCAATGTTATTCTGCACCTCGGCCGCCAAATCGCCGTTCTGCATGATGATGGTCGGTCCCAGATAACCCTGATTGAACCCAGCGGTCGGTGTGCCGGGCCCGCCGAAAAAGCTGCTGCTGCCTGACGTTGCCGTCAGCGATAACCGGCCAGTCGGACGCGTGTCCAAAAGAGGCGGCATTGCAAGGCGGGTCAAAGCCGGTTGGCCTTGTGCAAATGCACGCAGGCCGAACATTGGTGACACAATACCCGCAGTCATGATCGCTGCGGAGGTAGAGGTCAGGAATTGGCGTCTTTTCATGCTGATCTTTCAAGGCTTGGTTAGAAGCGTTGCAATAGCAAACCACGTCTGTGGTTAAGGCGTATGACCCAGCGCTTCACAAGGCAACAGCAGGCTGAAGCCCCGCGCATCAATGACGGAATCGCCACGGTACCGCGAGGCTTGAACCCACACGAAAATAGCAGGTTAGTCAGCCAGCAGCTTCTTGCGCTCGGCGAACTCGGTCGAGTCGATTTCACCTTTGGCATAGCGTTCCTTCAGCAGCACCAAGGCACGGTCTTGCGCAGCGTGACTGCTGGTGGCAGGTCCAGTCGCACCAAACAGGCGCAAAAGATATATGATCGCGGCGACGATCCCGACGACGGTCAGGATCATAAAAATCGGCCCAATGACCATGCCGAAGCCGCCCCACTGGTTGCTGCCCCACATCATGTCATGTCCATGATTGTACTGGCCAAAACGCTCTGGGATTTCCCCGACCTGCGCCATTGCAGAGGTGGCGGTCGTGTAAAGTATGCCCGCGACAATCGGGGCAATCGCCCTATTTTTGAATTCCATTCTGCGACTCCTTTTGCACGGCATCAACGCTGGCCGCCTATTGCATGTGTCAGTGTAGGATCGAAGCGGCGCGAGGGCTTTGATCTAAATCATGGCGGGAAGATTGAGATACGTTAGCCAGCTGCACACAGACAAAGGCGTGAATTATGGACCGTCGCAACTGATTTGGGCGCGCAAGGCCGATGTCAGTGGTGCCTCGCCTACTCATCGCCCTTCACCCGCAAAATAAGGATATTTTCAGTGAGCTATACGATAAACCGCATGTTCGAAGGTGCCACACTTAACGATATTGATGCCCGCACTCGAACTGCCCTTGCGAACAACGGCTTCGGCGTGCTGACCGAGATTGACGTGAAGGCGACGATGAAAAAGAAGCTCGACATCGAAATGCCAGCTTACCGCATCTTGGGGGCCTGCAATCCGAAGATGGCGCATCAGGCGATCGGGATGGAGCCGCGGGTGGGCGCGATGCTGCCCTGCAACGTCATCCTGCGCGAAGTCGATGGCGGCGTTGAGGTCAGCGCCATTGATCCGGTGGCGTCGATGCAGGCGATCGAAAACGCTGAACTGACGGCCGTTGCGGGCCAGGTCCGGGACCTTCTGGCGGAGGCGGTAGAGGCAATCTGAGATGCGATTACGCATCGGCATCCTTGCTGCGATTGTAGTCTTGGGGCTCGTCGTATTCGGGGTCTGGTGGTTTGTCGGTCTTGACCGACAAACAACCTGATGCCGCGTAAGACGCCCAAGGTGCCGATGGCGCCGGCTGCAAAATGAAACAAGAATGGACCGGAGATCGATCAATGGTTGAACTGCTCAATATCACGGCGGACGAGACGAAACGGGTTATCGAAATGGCTGGCGGACCGGTTGAAATCGAACGCCACCGGAACGACATGCAACTCATTACCGGGTATCTGCAACCGATGGTCCCGATCGTCGGTGTCACCCCCGTCGGCGAGCTTGAGGTTCTGACCTGCTTGGGGGATGACGACTATATCGTGGTGGACATGCGCGATCCCGACTGGCGATTGAAGGGCACGATTCCAGGAAGCATCTCGGTTCCATTTGAAGAGGTGGCCAACCGTCTGGACGTGTTGGGATGTGTGCGATCATCGTCCGGCTGGAATTGCGACGCCGCCAAGAAAGTAGTCGCGTTTTGCAATGGCCCAGCCTGCCCTCAAAGTACGCGCGCGATGCACGCGATGGTCGACAACGGCTTTCCGCCGGACAAAATCTACTACTACCGCGGCGGCATGCAGGACTGGCTGGTGCTGGGCCTGACAACAGAGGCTTCGGCTGCGTGACCGTGCCTGGTCCTCTAGGGCTTGCCGCCCGACCTGCCGACGACAAGGTTCCGGCAGGGCCCATGGACTGGGCCGGGCTCAGTTCGCTGAGTGCTTGGCGTTTCGCGCCAACTACAGTGGCCGATATTGTGCCTGTGAGTTTCCTCCCCGCGCATTTCGGTTGCGAGATAGTCATCGGGAACCTCGGGCGTGCGACATAGGCGGCAGTCGGCCTCGGCTTGGTCATGGGATTGCCGCTGCTCTGGATCGCGACCCCACGCAAAACCGATGCACCCCAAAAAGTACTGGGGCGCGTTCCCGAGCGTCCGCTTTCTTCGGATTGCCCTTTTTAGTTTGCGGCCGCCGCGAACGGCAGCTCTCCGCCCTTGGTGTCGATCGACGTGTTCGGCCCAAAGCCGCCTTCCAGCGACCATCCCGAATGCTGCGGCGCGGCCCGTCATTGCGGCCATTCGCGCATGGCGCAGCATTGAAACGTCGGTCAGCGGACAAAGAAAGCCTTAGCTCCGCTTGGCTAAAGGTCCGCTTTCGGCACAGCTACAAAATTGTCTTTTTTGAGAGATGGCGAGGTTCTGGCTCCATAGTCTGGACCATGAGGCCTGAGCCGTATTATTTGGCGTTCTCGACCAACCAAGTGGTCATCTCATCAATCTCACCGACCTGCGCGGCAATAATTTCGCCTGCAAGTTCGATCATCTGTGGGTCATCGCCATACTCAAGCAGAACCTGGGCCATGTCTATTGCCCCCTGGTGGTGGGCTATCATCGCGCAAGCGAATGCCACGTCGGCATCTTCCTGCATCATGCCTTCCTCCATCGCAGGCATGGTTGTAGCCATTCTGCGCAGGTTTTCCTGCACATGCTCTGGCATGGCATCAAAACCAGCAATTTCTGACCCCATGTCACTCGCCTGATCTCCATGGCCAATGGCAGAATGATCCATTTCGCTCCTAGCAGACATGTCGGTGCACTGTTCAGGAAGTTGGAAACTGGCATCCTGCGCCCAAGCCGGTGCAGAAAACGCAAACGCCGCAAGGGCAGTTACGAAGACCGGCTTTATTATGTTCATTTTGAATTCTCCTGTTTCTATCATTTCGAAATGGGTAGGTGCGGAGCGTTTTAGGCTGCGAACCACATCGCCAGCATCCAGAGGCCCATGCCGAGCATGACTAGGTTCTCGCTCAGCGAGATGAATCCGAGCGGCACATTTGATCCACCGCCAACACAGGCGCATTTTAGGTCGCGCTTTTCGATATAGACCGCCTTGATGACGCTGACGGAGCCGATGGTGCCGATGAAGATGGCCACTGGGGCTACCAGCCAGACCAGAGCGCTGCCGGTGCCGATCAGCGCCATCATGCCCACGCCCGCATAGAGTTCGGCGAAAGGATAGGCATAGCCGTAGGGGACGTATTTTCGGGCCAACAGATCGTAGCCAAGAAAGCCGTTCACGAAGCCCTCGACGTCTTGCAGTTTCTGGATCGCAAGGACGACCATCGAGGCTGCGAAAAACCACTTGAGGAACGTGAGGAAGGGAAAGCCGTCGTATAGGTTCAAAACGATGGCCAGTGCCATCAGCGCCGTGGAGGCGAAGATAGCGATCACCGGCGTGTAGGTCGTGTCGTCCTTACCCAGAACCTTGTAACCAAAGTGCTTCTTAAGGTCAGTGTAGCCACCAACCTGTTCGCCGCTGATAAAGGTGACCGGTGTCGTCGCGACCCCATGCGCTTTCTTGAAGGCGTCCACGTCGTCGCGGGTCGTGAGCAGGTTGTCATCTACCGTGTAACCCTTGCGCTCCAGCATGGACTTGGACTTCAGGCCGAAGGGACACAGGTGACCTGGCATGGCCATCCGATAGAGGGATGCGGTTTTTCCCGTGCCTTCGCTCTTGGTGCGTGCGGTGTTAGGGCCGTCTATCATATCTGTTGCCGGCATAACGGGTTCTCCATTTGTCTGATGTCGGTCACTTGTATTGCTCGTCGCGGGCGGTGCCCGCAGGCGCATCTCCGTTCGCTTCGATATCGGTGATGTAGAGCTTCATTTCTGCAATTTCGGCGAGCTGCGCGTCGATGATCGCATCGGCGAGTGCGCGCACACGCGGATCGGAAATGTTGGCGCGCTCGCTGGTCAAGATCGCAATGGAATGGTGCGGGATCATCGCCTTCATCCAGGCCACATCGCCTACCGTTGACTGCGTGCGAACAAGACCGACGCCGACTGCGAACGCTGCCAGCGCGCCGACGATGAGCGCGATGTTCGCGCGTTTGTTGGAATACATGCCCAGCATGAATGCGAGCATCACGATGGCCATGGCCCCTCCCATGTAGAGAGCCATCCACATGCGGGTCTGCGAGAAGAAAACATGATCGAGTGCATAGGTGTTGAGATACATCAGCCCGAACATCACGACCGTCGAGGTTGCGATCATTGCGAGGAAACGTCCGTATCCGCCGCCCTTGTCGCCGGACCTATCGTGATGCGTCGAATTTGAGTTCATTGTAGTGTCGTCCCGCTGTGCCATTGCCTGTCTCCTTGATATACCCATGGTGGGTATACAACTAAGAAGTCGATAGCCGGTTCCAAACCACAGGGAGACGTAGAACGTGAAGGCAAACAAGGATAGGACACTGGACCGGCTTTCTCGGCTTGAAGGTCAGGTGCGAGGAGTAGCACGCATGGTCGAAGCGGATCGTTACTGCATGGATATCCTTGCGCAGACGGCCGCCATCCGGTCCGCAATCCTGGGCGTTGAAAAGCTCATCCTAGAGAACCACGCAGAGCATTGCGTCGAGACCGCCATCCAGAGCGGCGACCCGGATGAGCAGCGCGCAAAGTTCGGTGAACTGATCGGTCTTCTGCAAAAAGCGTCGCGGTAGGCTTTTCGGATCGAGAAAGCATTAGGTCCGCTATAAGGCCCTCATTTGGACGAACACCAACCTCCTTGATTACCGTTGCAATAAGCCTCAGTCCAAGCCCCAAACTGCCGTGAAGCAATCTGGCTACACCTTAAAAGCAGTCATTCGCCGCACAGCAGAAAACATGCACTTTAGGCTCACTGCCGACTTTCCCCGCGGCTGCACACGAAATCAGCGCGAAATCGGAAGGCGAGCGGCGGCAGTGCGGACATAGTGAACATTAGATTCCGCGCATCGACTGCTTGCTCCCAAGACTGATGTCTGACTATGCTTGCGACCGTTGACCAAAGTCTTGTGGGATTGGCGATGAGCGATGAAGTTTTTTCCGGCGGCTGCGCATGTGGTGCTATCCGCTACGGTGCATTTGGCCAAGCTCGATACATGGGCAACTGTCATTGCCGCGACTGCCAGCAGGCAACAGGGAGCGCTTATTTCCCTGCTGTCCTTATCAAAAGGTCGGATTTTAATCTTAAGCGCGGCGAACCGAGTTGGTTCGAACGCATGTCTGATAGTGGTCATGCAATGAGCCATGGATTCTGTTCGAAGTGTGGCTCACCATTGTTTTTAAAAAATGAAGTGAATGAGGGTGCGATTATGTTGTTCGCTGGGAGCTTAGATGACCCAAGCTTATACAGACCCAGTCGCAATATATATGTGAATAGCGCACAGCACTGGGACTTTATGGATTCTAGTCTTCTAAAGTCGGATGGGATGCCGCGATAGCCACGAATACGATTAGTGAAAAAAGGGCTCGAAGCGGACCTCTGCGGCGCATAGCACTAAGGTTCGGTCTGCGGACAAAACTGCCGTAGAGTATGGCTGCGCAAACGTCCGGTTCGGGCGCTTCAATTCAACGAACGGTGATCTCTGGAAACGTCATGCGACGCATGCGAAGGCAGCAGCGTATTCCTACCTCTGCATAAATTTAACTATGAGAAAATTTAAGAAGTCCGGGGAGTTGATGATCTCAAAGCCATACTTCAGGATCAATGATCGAAAAGCGTGGGAGCGACGTGTCAATTTCCAAGAACGATACGCTGCGATGAATATCGGCTGGGCGGACAAGCTTAACAAAGCTTGTGTCGGTAACTACGAAAAGCCAATGACAAATGGCGCGAGTCTGACATCAACAACTTCGTAGTGCTGGCGACGCGCTTCTTTTGGTGAGCGACTAATTTCTGTGGGACTTAATCGCTCACGGTTTCAAATCTGCGCAACACCTTAAAGGCAAGCATCAGTATTAGCATACAGGCAAACATCCCTGAAACATCACCGACGAGATATCCAGCGGACGTTGAAGCGGCTTGCTGGAAGGCTAGCAACATGCCGCCGGTATTGATGACGGATGCGATACAACCAGCAATCAGGATGTCTCGCCAGTTCGCACGGGTGCCTGAGGTGATGCGAAAATCCATGCCAGCGCGTGCCAGTGCCCAAAATGTAACAACGGCACAGACGACACCTGACATCAGTCCGATGATCTGAAGCGGTGTGAACCCGGACAAGCCGAAGTTGAGCCAGTGGGTAAATGCTGCGGCCGGTAGCAGGAGAGGGATCGCCTTCCACCCCATCAGCCAAGCTGATAGCACCCGAACCCCATGAGGTAGGAACAGGAGGCTTGCATAGGCTGCCATCTCAGGGGTGTATTGCTGTTGCCACGGCAAAAGCACATCCATCGAGAGGCTAAAAGCCGCTAAATATGCGATAGATATAAGAGCGAACGCGATAAGTAGGCCGCCAAGATTTCGACCGAATTCTGAAATGGTCACGTCAACTTCTTTGATAATGAATAGGTTGATCGCTTTTTTTCATTGCTATGGACAAGATAGCCGGCATCTACGACGTCCTTCATAGCTCGGAAGAAGCTACTGCGTGGCACGCCAGCAAGCAATGCGTGCTTGCGGATTTCGTCCGTCTCAACGGTTGTGCCATTGGTCTCGGACAAGATTGTAGCGGCATAGACAATGTCCTTTTGAATCGACCCTAAATCATCGATCCCAAGATCCCGCTCCATCCCGAGGAGCAGCTCCTTAAGATGAGCGATTGAAGCGAGCCTTTTCATAGCAACCTTTCTACGCGACGATAAATTTGTCAGACCCGTCAGGCCTTCAACGATAGGAATTGACATCTGTGAGAGCAAGTCTCAAATTGGGACTGCATTAGCAGAAAAAATTTATTTTGTAGCACCAGCGCCCCGCGAGCTTACGCCCGCGGGGCGTGATTGTTTTAGCCTATCAGGTGGCTCTTCCGGTGGCGAGTATCGACAGCATCTCATGCGGAAAGAAGTCGACCACGGCGATCACGTCCTCGCCATCCCTGCCATACTGGTTCTGCACAAAAATAATGTTTTCATTGGATCAGATACAAGCGTCCGCTTTCTCGATCATGTCGAAGCCGACGGTGTGCTGTCCCACGAATTTGTAGCGAGGGATGTCGGACCCGCCAGGCAATGGTGCCATCCGAAAAGAAATTGGGTGGAAACGGCCGGTTGCTGCCATTGTCTATATTAGCAGGGTATGGGCTGTTCGTCCTGCTCAGGCTCGGCATCAGCATTGGGGGACTCGGCGGCCTTCTTGTTCCAAGGCATCATGGTTTCAGACAGCTTGTTCAGTTAATCCTAAGATATTTGACAAGTCACTTTGAAAGCGGTTGAGAAGCGCCCGCCGAAAACGCTCGTTTTTGAAATATGCGTAAGCCACCTCACCTGAAGCTACCAAAAATCCCGTTCCAAACCCGAGCCGTAGTTGAAGGTTTTTGAATGTCTCTTAATAGCTTACAATCGCTGCGAAGCAGAAATCCTGCAACACGGGCTCGCTGCCGACCTTCGCTGCAGATGCACCCCGAAAGAACTGGTCGATGCCCTGAGCGTCAGCTTTCTTCGAGCTGCCCTTTCGATTTCGCTCTTGCGGCGAAAGTCCGCAATCCGCCCCTATTGCCAATCAACTGAGCAGCGACACGAACGGCCCTAAACGTAGAAACTCGAGTAGTTTCAGGACCCCCAAACCTCCCGAAAGTTTGATGAAAATGATTTCGTCCATTGAATGCCGGTCGACGTTGCGATGAGCCACAGCCTCTACAGCTGGATGATAACCTATAGGGACATTGGGGGCATGTTGCGCCTTCGTTCTACGCAAAGAATTAAACGGAAAACGCCGCCTCGAAAGGCGGCGTAATATTACTCTATTAAATCAGCCCTTGACGCAACTTGGCAAAAATAGGCTACGAAAGTGGCAGTCAAAACACCCATTTTGGCAGAGAAAGGCCGGCATTCTCATCATCATGTGACCCAACAGCTGATCATCAGCACTTTGAATAGCCGCAGCTGTCGCAGGTCATGCACCCTTCAGCCATGCGCAACCTCGCCACTCGCCTATCAATCTGAGCGTTTCATGCTGAAGAAGACTGGAAGCTATAGGCGGCTATCCGAGCCGACTCGTCGCTCCCTACATTTAGATGCCGCACAGATTGGAACCCAACATATTGATGCCATGTCGCCATCGCGGGATCTTTACGCCGATTCCGCGACAACTTTGCCCCGATTTACAATAATGACAATGTGAGTAAAGTTGCCGCCGAACTGCCGAAATAACCCAATGAAATCAATGACTCTTTCCAGGCTCGCACTAAGGATCCAGCCACTTGGCGGTAAAGATCCCGCCAAGTCATATAGCCACAAAAAAAGGCCCGCGAATGCGGGCCTGATAAAACGGAGTTTTTGAAGTTAAAAGGGTTTCAAGCCGCAGCAGGATCCTTAGTGGCAATTGCTTCAGAAGGCCTTACCAAAACCTTGGAAAGGCCGGGCTCACCTGGTCGGCGCATGGCAAAGATCTTCCCATTGAGAATTCTCGCGACAACATCTGTGGTTGTTCCGCCACCTCTCTGACAAGCATACGATATCGACTGAAAATCATCGAAGCCGTCACTTTCCAGAACGATCAAATCAGCGATCTTTTGCAAAAATACGTTCAAGTGACGCTGAGCGAAGACAACATTTCGGACGGCCCCTCGCTCCTCAACTGGGAAAATTGGACTGATTATTCCAGCAGCATAGAGGGCCAGGAACTGACCTTTCGAAGCACCGATAAAGTCAGGGGCATCTTGAAGCTGGATTGCGTCCGCGATGTCAGCACATAGGTCCTCAACATCTGTCGCCGGAAATACCAAACGGCCACTTTCGGCGTCAGACATCCCATCAGGAACCAGCCCTGATTTTTGAAGAAGTCTTGAAAGACGACGGCGCTCAATCCCGGTCACCTCAACCAAGCTGTTCAGGGAATGAAACTTCCGACGTGCAATTTCGACACCCAAAACAACATCACCGTGGCCGACAGCAGAGTGCTCCACGATGTGGTCTCGAAGTATGTCCCTGATTGGCCCAGGATCAATAAGATTTGCCCGGCGATCAAGCCAATCAAAAAGGCGGCCATACATCGCAAGTGGACCTGCTTGGACGGCCCTTGCTTGGCTCGCCCTTCGAATGTCAGTCAGGGCTTCGGCAACGACATCATGACCTTGCATGTAGATCCTAAATCCCCGCTCTGTTGCATCCTCGAGGTTGACGGCAGACACCCTTTTCAAGTTAACGTCATGCCCGAATGTCATGACAGCACCGATCATTTCTGCTGCTGCGATCACCTGCTCAATCGTTTGATCTGCCGTCCAATCCGTCGCAAGGCTCCGGTTGTTCAATCGGCCTGACAGCCATGCAGCGAACGATGGCCTCTCGTTGTTTTGCGCGATGCCCCTCCCTGCCCCACTCAAAAGGATTGAACTCGCAACCTGACGCAAATCCATTGCCTTGGTGGACCCAGTTTCAATCAATGTCGTGCCGTGAAATTCGCAGCTTCGGATACAGCGAAAGGTCCACATGACCTGGTGCCGATAACCACCCAGAATGCGATCTTTGGCCAGGCACTGCGGACAAATCTTCGTAACGCGGGGATTGATGAACTCTCGGGACATGGCCTCCCCTCTGAACTCATTATGGCGCGTCAAAAGCCGGATCGTGCCGCGCCTTATTTTTTCGTAATCGGATCCCGTTTGTTCGGAGAATTGAGCCACAGCGTCCAAGTCGCCGGACAGGAATGCTTGTCGGTTGATACCTAAATCCGAAAGCAACTGCTGAGTGCCCAAACCCGTGTGGATGGCAGCAAGACGCGCAGCATAAGACAGAAGCGTTTCCGACCCATCAAAATGAATATGCGGCTTTAAAATGTGCATCAGACCCATCCCAGCTCTATGAGAGTGGCTTTGACCACGGGCCAAGTGCCGGCGTCGAAAGGGCCGGCCTGCGTATGCTTATGCAGCATCTTGTAGGTTCGTGCAGCATCGCCAAGAGTGAGCTCTACCTTGCCGCTTGTTAAGGCCTGCCGCAGAATTGCCTTGGCGAGCTTGATCGACCGACCAAGCTCACCATTCATCGCAAATACGATCCGCTCTGCGAAATGTGGGTCTCGCGGCATACCAACGCCGAGTTTGTCGGCGCAAATCTGTATGAAGCGCTGAAACCGTTCGAATTCCCCAGCACCCTCCGTCATCGGGAAAAGGTTCAATGTCACGAATCGCAGCGCAGTTTCTTCGTCTTTCAGGATGACCTCTTCGAGTTTGGGAACACCCGAAATAATGACTGATACACCAGTGTTTTCTTGGAGAAGGCTCTTGAGAGCCTGCACCGCGCCTGCAACGTCGCGCCCAGCACCAGGGCGCAAAAGGTGATGCGCTTCGTCAATCCAAACCAACTTGACGCCAAACTCCTTCATTCGATGCCGCACGATGGTCCAGACCTCGTGACCTTTTGATCTGTCGGAAACCTGATAACCCGTCGCCAGAGCAACGAGCTGGCCAAGGCTCTTGATCGTCGCATCAGCAGGAACCCGGCAATGAACATAGTTGCCAGCTGCATCGCCGTCCATTTTCGAAAAGATGCCAAGGTGTTTCAGATTGCGATCAATGAGCGCCGACTTACCAGTTTGTGACGCGCCGATCACCATCAGCCCCCTAACTTCATTCGTCAGGGGATCGCGGACGGGTTCGGGGATTATGGAGCCATCTATGTCGACTTTCAGGATTTCGCGGAGGTAATCAGCAAAAATTTCGTCACGGTCGTTTTTCAAATAGCGATCTGCGAGCCAATCCAGCTTTTCTTTCAAATTCATTTGTTCGTTAGAATTCATGGGATTTTTGATATATTTGGTCATGTTCACTCCATCAGATCATCGACCGAGATCACATCAGAAGACTCATCACGGTTGGTTGCAGGGTTCGTTTCAGGTCTGACCGACACAGGCGTTGCTGCATGCGACGGGACGACCTCATCGCCAAATAGGCTCATTTTAGCCGGTGCTGCGTGACGGCGGTCGGCCGTGTCAGTATGCCGTGTGAATAGTTCTTCCAGCTTCTCAAATTCTTTAGCCGTAGGAGAACTGGCAATCATGCCGCGCAGCTTCTTCTTCCTGTGCGATAAGGCATCAATATCAACGACGGCTTGGTCGTGTGCAGCTTGCTCGACAGGGTCAATTGGATCGCGTTGAGCTAACCACTCTTCAAGATCAATGTGATCTTTGCCGATCCATCGCTCATCGGCGGCCGTGACAGTCATCCACGTATCGCCGTGAAGCTTAACTTCGATTGCGCCAATATCTCCACGCCAATAGGCGAATTCGACAAACCCCAGCCGCTTCTTTAAAGCAACCTTTTCGAATGCTTTGGTCTGATAGTTAATGTGCATGGCGAGTAGGCCGTGCGGGCCAGCCTTGCGGGTCAGACGAGTCCCGAAAACCAAGCGCATTTCTCTGCTAGAAAGTTCCTTGAGTTTGCAATCACCAATTGCCCTGCGCCACGCTGTTTGAGGCGTGGTATGATTGAGCCCGGGATGCGGTGTCGTATGATACATATCAACAATCCAGCGAACGAGTAATGGAAGGAATTCGTCCAGCGTAACCGTCGCACGCGCTTCAGCGTCGTTATCGCCTTTTGCAACGACATCGGAGAAAGTGCGGCCACTCAGGCGATGCAACAAAGTTTTATGTAACGTCTGAAAGATCCGTTCAATGAACGGTCGGAGCCACGGCAAACCTGCCGGCGCTCCCATATTTGTAATTCCAAGAGAGGACAAAACAGAATACGCATCATCTGCGGTATACTTAGATCCACGATCCATACAAATTTCTTCTGGTTTTCCAAATTGCTCCCAAGAAAATTCACAACCTGCCGCATCTGATAGCGGCTTTTTGTTGGTGTAAATCATTTCGACAGTATCGCGCAAAGTATGGCGGGCCCCTTCAGGCACCATTTGCATGGCTACAATGCAGCGGGTATGAACATCAATTGCAGCTGATATGGTGACGCGCTTTGGTCCGCCGTCCAGGCCCCACTGAAGCTTCTGCCATGGCAGCAGATTTTCAAGAATTCCGCTATCGCGAAATAGCACCATTAGGTCTACAGTATATTCATCAGTCTCAACCCTCTCAAGAGCCCGACTGGTCGTAACACCGACGCCGACACCATGCATATTCTTATATGCGACCTTCAGACCACGCGTACGAATTGCGTGTTCGACCGGAGCCATTTCGTTAATAAGGCTCCAGACATACCGGTAGCCTGGAACTGCGAGAGGCGCATGCGGTGATATTTGCCGTGCCCGTCGCTTGTTCAGCAATCGGATGAAGGCCTGAACGCTGTTAACAATGCTTGAAATCGAGCAGCGCTCCTCATCCAAACGCCTGCCGACAATCTTCTCGCTGATCTTTCTTTCTTCTTCAGTGTAGCGCGAACCACTTCCGCAGCAGCGATAATTGTCGAAAAGCCCGCCTTCTCCACCAGACTTCCAACGCTGGTACCAATCGAAAATTTGCCGACCGCTTTCAGAATAACCGAGTTCACCCACAACAACTTTGGTCTTTGCCATTCCACGGGCCTGTGGCCGGCCAGAGCGATCTCTCGCCCACTTTTGGTCAAGTCGCTTAGCGTCGTGGGCAATTGCCTCAGCTTGCCTTTCAAAATCAGCGCGACGATCTCTCAAGTCGCCGCGCGCGATCATATCCTCCACCGAAACAGCAAACGCCTTCCGAAGAATCATTCTCCGAATTTCGTCTTGCGACCGGTCATGCCGCAAGACATCTTCACCAAGACTTACGCTGACGTTTGGGCGTCGAACCACGCGAAGAGTTCCAAACCGGTCTCCCTTTCGAACGTCTTCGTGCGACAACATACTGCAGTCAGACTCACGGACCTCACCGGTTTCGGGATCGATCCATTCATCCCAGAGGATCACATACCCCTCTTTTCTGATTTCCAATACCGAGCCCGGCCGCTCAGACATCGTGAAAGCGCAGTCTGTCTCCAATATATCATGCGTTCGGGGTAAATACGGAGCGGGCATTACGCTGCTTCCGCCACACGAATGTGAGTTGCACCGGTGATTTTCTCACCGTCCTCAGCAGCAAGAGCTTTGCTTCTGATGTGGCGCGCTATGCTGTGAAAGCCATCACCCCTCAATCCGATTTGGTCAAGAAAGGCGTTGATTGGTGTCGGAATTCTCAGCTTCTGAATATTTGCGGAAATGTGTTCATCGATACTGGCTTCTGTCGTCCGCGCAGCGTGGAATAGCTTCGCATTATGAAACTCGACCGGGCAGATATTTTGCTCTGTGACGATGCAGACCCTGTCTGCCACCGTCGGAACAGCTGCGTCTGCAATCAATTGCATTTTTGCTCTGAACTTCGCTGTGATGGCGATCTTTCTTGGTTTGACTGCCATAGCAATGCGCAATCCACCTGTCATCGTCATCCGAAAATCAAACCAGTGCGGGACAATCCGTCCCTTTAGGTTCCGATAGAAAACGGGATCGATCTGTTCCTCCAGATCAAAGAAACCAGGCTGGTACACGGCACAGAGTCCTGCCTTATACTCGAGCAAACTTTCAAATCCGACGACTTGGCTAACGCCATTTCGATCAAACACAAACTCCCCTACGAAATGCCCTTGAGAGGACTTGGGAATCTTGCGGCGTGCGCGGCTCGGGATCGGGTCCCGGTAGATATAGGTGTCGTCGTCAAGCATAAGCATGGCGTGCAAAATCCATCGTTGCCGCGCAGATTCATTGCGCGGATCGTGAGGCATGGTGGTTTCAGCCACCGTTAGAGTGTGATCCGGAAATTAAGGCGGTCCGGCACCGCTGCAATTTTGAGGTCACCCACGTGATCAGCTGCTTTTGAAGCGGCTTTCCTCGCTGAAGCCATTGCTTCGGCGAGATGAAAATCCTTTGCCTTTTCGACGCCTTTCGGCTATCGAAAACGTACGAAGTTTGGCTGGAATTCCGGTCACAGAAGCTCAGCCGTTTGACCCGGCTGGGCTTTTTTTTGGACCCTGTGTCTGTTTCATCGGCCTCCTTTCAGTCCAAATTTCTCTTGCGTATCAAGCCTTCCGATCCGCGCTGCCCTAAGCATCCGTTGAATCTAGGAAAAACACTAACGCCAATTTTGGTTTTCCACAGGAAATACGTGGATGAGTCAAGCAATTGTTTTTAAACGATTTTGTTAATACTTGCACCGTTGTGTTTTTCGCAACGCGGCAGAAGGCGAAAAAACTTGGCAGAGTTTAAGGTGTAGGTTCCTACTAACGAATCACTTCAATATCTGCCCAAAGACAAGTTTTCGATCCGCAGACTGCGCCATTACGGAATCCGGAAATCACACACAGATCGGTTGCCCGTGTTCACATCTTGAAAATCAATTAGTGCAAGAGACTGCGAGGCGGTTGGAGGGCAAGTTAGCAGTGAGCGACGCTCCCGAACACGACTGTCTCTAGGCTGAGAAGTTGACTGATCCCGTCAGGGTGCGTCTCAAGATGCTTGCCAATTTCGATGCCGCGATCGGCGCGTTTTGTGTGGGAAATCCCAACGCGGTGAGTACGGTGTTTGCACATCTCGAAACCACGCCCAGTCCGCACCGAGCGGGCCTAGACGCAGCACGCTTGGTGAGAGCGACCCTCTGCGTGATGAGCACCCCCTAAAACCCAGTGCGCAATTTACGCTGATATAATCGGCTGGCGGCAGGCGGTAACGGTCTCTGCAAGACCTGAAAGAGCAGCAGCTGTTGAATTGTTCGAGAAATTGACCCAGTTTTCTGAAACGTAGTGGCTCACCAGCTGTCATTAATTCTGGCGACTTCCCATCAAGCTATCATAAGCCAGAGGGGTCAACGCGAAATGAAAAGATGGGTCAATTTGACCCGGAAATCAACAGTGGAGGATCTGTTGCACGAACGCGGCATCGACATCAGCCATGAGATGGTTCGATTTTGGTGGAACAGATTTGGCCCGATGTTTGCAGCTAAGATCCGCCGCAGACGTGTTGACCGAATGCGGTCTGGCACACATTGGCAGTGGCATCTGGATGAGGTGTTCGTGAAGGTCAACGGCGAGACGCACTACCTCCGGCGGGCTGTGGATCACGAAGGGGAAGTCTTGGAAGGACTTCGTCGCGAAGCGCCGTGATCGCCCACATATCTTCGTCACCGACAAGCTACGTTCCTACGGCGCGGAGATGAAGGAGATCGGCAACGTAGTCAGACAGGAATCCGGACGCTCGCTAAACAATCGAGCCGAGAACTCACACCAGCCATTTAGACGAAGAGAGCAGGCCATGCTTCGCATTAGGCAGATGCGAACTTTACAGAAATTGTCGCCGTCCACGCCTCGGTCCACAACCATTTCAATCAACAGCGCCACCTCTATTGACGCAATTCCTTTAAGCTCAACCGCGCCGCCGTTCTGGACGCGTGGCGTCAACTTTTTCAACATAGGCTCCGACGTGTGGCGGCGAACTCAGACTGGATCGAATTAGTCTGACAGCACCCATCGCGCCCTTTGCCATGCAGCCATAGCATACCGTCTATGGTTAGGGATTTGGTGTTTGGCCCATATCTTTGGGTCAAGCAAAGACGCACAGTCAATACGAAAGGCCCACCATGAATACGCAACCACAATTCAAGACGCCCACCCAGGCCGAAGTTCAAAAGATCATCCATCGGGCGCATCGGATGCGCAGCGAATATTTTGCCAAGTCGATCAAGGCTGGGTTGTTCAACCTTCAAGGTGTTTTTGGTCACAAGAATCCTGTAGCCAAAGCAACTGCCTGACCCCTGGCTTCCGCAGATGCAGTGATCGCGGCTTGTCCGCGACCGATCGCTCTCAGGCTTAGTCCAAGCTGAGGGTACAGTGACGATCAGCGTACAAATCCAGAATGACCCAAACGCCATCATCGGCGATATTTGGTGGATCGAATTCCACCATTTGAAACGAAAGACCGAAAACATGACACTTCAGAACATTCTTACCGTCCATCCCTTCGAGGGATTCCACAATACGATCCAACAGTTTAGGGCTGACCACGCCGAGCGGCGCAGGGTAAGAGCCGTTTACGACAGGACATGGCGCGAGCTTTCGGCAATGTCCGGACGTGAACGAGCGGATATCGGTATCCACAGTTCCGACATTCCCCGGATCGCCTCCGAGGCCGCCGCAATGAGCCGCAAGACATCGTAGCTCCGCGACGGTTGCTGCGGCTGCCAAGCTGCACCACGCATGCCCGTTACCCGCCCGACCTGCTGGTCACATCGTTCTAACAGTACGCCGTCGCTGAACGTCCGCTATGAAAAATTCTGCGGCTGCTGCGCCGCGCCGCCGTGTGTCCGCTCACCGCCCCTCGTGGCGAATTTACCAAGCCTGTCATTTCCGGCCCATAGCGGACATCCAGTTGCCGATACAAAACTGCACCGCAGCCCGCTAAAGCCACTATTCGTGCATAGCCCGGTAGTGGGCCCGAAACGCCTTAAGCAGTGGAAACTTAGAAAAGATGCACAACCTGCTCTGCCACAAATTTGCAGTGGGGAGGCTCTGCATGGTTGTCGTAGCAGTCAAAAAATACGACATCTTTTATTGCCATTTTTCCGCCCTGCAAACTGCTTCCATTTCGTATGCAAAGGCCAAATTTGCAGTTTGTTGAGCAGTGTAGAGCTCATGCAGATGCACCCCCGTAGCGAGATCGCGCTTGAACGCTTCCTTCACGATAAACGCGCCATGTGTGCCCTGATTGTTCGCGCTCATGTCGGCGGCGGCGACCTCCAGCTGCCGAAGGCCCATCGTAACTTTCGCTAGATCGTGGATTGCCGTGCAATAGCGGTCGAGCAATTGTTCTTGGACTGAAGGGGAAGCCTCCGCAGAGGTGGCGTAAGCGAGCACAAGGATTGCCAAACTAGTGTAGCGTTTCATGTTCGGGCCCTCCGTTCAGTTGCTTACTGATTGCTCTTGTAGCACATTAACATGACATCGTTCTTGAACGTCTGGACGGCGTCGGCACGTCGGCCTTCGCTGGCATATTGCGGTTGCTCGTATGCTGCCAACACCATGGTTTGGAAAGCTGGATAAGCTGCGAAAATGCCCATAATTGTGCCGATGTCCACGCCAAGTTGTCGGTTGTCCATTATTTCTGCAGCAAACTGACCTAGCTGGTTACAGTCTGTCTGTGGTTTTTCCGGCTGGGGCTGCATCCACTGGCTGGAGACGGATGTGGCCGTCATTGTTAAAATGGCAATGGCAAGTGAAGTTGCGGTCAGTTTCAAGATTGCATCCCTAAGAAAAATTTCATCCTCTGATATAGTGGGCAATATTCAAGCTGGATATAGCTAAAGCGTATGGGTGAGTTAATCCCCCCCCCAACTTTGGCAGCGAGTCGTAGCCTGTCGATCCAGCGTGGCGCGGGGCGATTACCTACGGCGGCTGGGAAAGGGGTAGTGATAGAAATTTGACAAATAGCAAATGCCTTGCGTTTTGCCATTTGAAAATCGTTAATAGCGTCAGACACCCGAGTTTAAATTCTATATTCTTACGACATCTGCAAATGTAGCCGTCGGGAAAGTAAGTGTAGGTGGAAACGCGCATACCTAACAGGCGAACAACTTTGTTTGCCCCTAGGGGCAACACAAGATTTAGATGTGCTGACTAACATCGTCAAATATTTGATGTGAATAAATTGAGGAACATGCGTTTGTGTTCCGGAGCTTAATCGCTAGCAGTTCCCAATCAGCCCCTACTTGCGCGACGCTATAAAGAAAGTGCAGCAGTCAGCTGTGTGCTTTTTTGGAATTGAAAGATGAAACGACCCTATGCAGACACCGCACTTGCGGCCTACGTCTCTAAGCGCACCTTGCAATTGCGGCCGAAGTCACAGATCGAAATTGCGGGTGAGGCAGGTTTCGTGAACGCCAACGTTTTGTCGATGATTAAATCTGGCACGACGAAGCTTCCACTCGACCGCGTTCTGGCACTTGCGAATGCGCTAGAATGTGACCCAAAGCGCCTTTTCCTACTCGCATTCCAGCAGCGGGGCAACGAGACCGAGAAAACCGCGATTGCGGACATCTTTGGCACCGTCGTCACACGAAACGAAGTGATCTGGTTGGAGGAGTTGCGCGATGCTTCCGGTCGCATCGACCCGTCCCTCACGAGCCGCTCGCGCACCGCACTCCGGGGGATATTCTCGAAATGACAGAGCATGGTGATGGGATGTTCAAGCTGCCGAACCGCCGTCCTCTGACGGATACAGAATGGGAATGGGTCATGACGTTGCGCGCGATTACGGGTGGTCGGTTGCCACGCGTGACGTTCAATCTGACGCAAGAGTTGCAGCTACTGCTGAAGGAGGGTGTGCGGGCTGATCCTGAGCCACCGCGCGCCTGACATCACGTCCCGCTTTATCACTTCGGTGATTGGTGTGCAGGACGCCTTAGCAACTAGTTGAGGGAGGAATGGCTCGTCATTTGTGACGATGTCCTAGAAAGGGTGCCTATGCTGACGGGGATGCCTTGGGGTGCCGATGCATCGGGGTGAACAATTCTGCCTATCATCGTCAGGCCGTTTGAGGCATCTCGGCTGACAGTCGAGCCATCGTCGGGAACGGCCCACAGCTGCCGTTGGTGTGAAACACGTCTAACAACCGCTCACAGCGCGAAGCGGACGCGAGACGGACTTCCAATCAGGCCGCCAAAGCAGTCGCCGCGCGGTTCTGAAACCCGCAACGTCTGCTTTGAAAGGAAGTAACTAAATTGGACGGTGGTGACAGCAAACAAGGTTTCTGTTCATCAGGACATTGACCGAATGGCACGCCCGTCCTCGCGCCATTCGGGAAACCCGCCCTCAAGGCGCCGTGCATTGAAGCCATATTTGCGCAGGGCGGCGACGGCTTGGTGGGCATAAACACAGTAGGGTCCCCGGCAATAGGCCACGATCTCAGCGCGTGGATCGAGGGTCGCGATAATTCCTTCAATCTCAGTCACTGTCGCGTTGACCGCCCCCGGTATGTGGCCGACGGCGAATTCATCCGCGGGTCGGATGTCGAGTACGGTGACTGACCCCTCGGCCAATCGGGTTGCGAGTTGATCTCGGCTGATCGGTTCGGGCGCGTCTTCGCCGCCTGAGAGCCCACGCAGGATGCACCCTACCTGCGCCAGATTCCGTTCGGCGACGACGCGCATGAGGTCCATCAGTTCCAGCGTCTTCGCGTCGGTCAACCGGTAGATCACGGCCTTTCCGTCTCGGCGGCTGGTGACAAGGCCCGTGCGTCGCAGTTGCTGCAAATGCTGGGAGCAATTTGCGATGGTGAGGCCGGCCTTCTCAGCAAGTGCCTCTACGCCACGCTCGCCTTGCGCCATTTGTTCAAGGAGCATGAGACGTGCGGGTGCCGACAGGGCCCTCGCGACGAGGGCGTATTCGTCGAGAAGGGCCTTCTTTGGGCTGATTGACATGGGAGACCTCGGGAGATTATATCATTCAAGCAATAACTTGAATGATATCGATTCCATCGCGCATCGCAAGTCGGAAGTCCCAAACGAATGACCGAGACCATCCTTGCCGCTGGGCCAACGATCCGACTTGCCGCTTTCTTGGGCGTCCTGGCGACGATGGCACTGTGGGAGGTTACAGCCCCTCGGCGGCAAAGGGACATCCCGCGCGTGATCCGGTGGACGAACAACATTGCCCTTGTCGTTCTCGATACCGTGATCCTGCGCACGATGTTCCCGATCCTCGCGGTCGGACTTGCCGTCATGTCGGAGGAACGTGGATGGGGTTTCTTCAATAACATAGATGTGCCTGCCTCGGTCTCCATTGTCGTGTCGATGGTGATGCTCGACCTCGCGATCTACCTTCAACACGTCATGTTCCACGCGGTGCCGGGGCTTTGGCGGCTGCACCGGATGCACCACGCGGATCTCGACTTCGACGCGACGACGGGGCTGCGCTTTCATCCTGTGGAAATTCTCATCTCCATGGGGATCAAGTTGGCCGTAGTTGCCGCCCTTGGCCCGCCAGCCGTTGCCGTCCTGCTTTTCGAGGTGATCCTGAATGCCACCGCACTCTTTAACCACGCCAACATCAACCTGTCGCGTCCTGTCGATCGCGTGCTGCGCCTGTTCGTGGTGACACCCGACATGCACCGGGTTCACCATTCTGTCGACCCGCGCGAGACCAACTCGAACTACGGTTTCAATCTGCCATGGTGGGACCGATTGCTTGGCACATATGTCGCCCAACCCGCCAAGGGTCATGAAAAAATGAACATCGGGATCGAGCAGTTCCACACCCGCCGCGATCTCTGGCTGGACCGGATGCTGATCCAACCCTTGCGCGGCCCGCCATCGGGTCACGCGCTTGATTCACACTCAACAGCGAAAGAGCAGAAATGACCTACGCCCTCGGTATCCGCGAGAACCTGCGCCCGTTTCTTGAGCAGCTATTACAGGTATTCTTCGTAGGCCTGACTATCGGCCTGCAACGCACAGTGGTCCCTGCTCTGGCCGAAACGGAATTCGGCGTCGTTCAGGGCTCAATGACGACAATCTTTGCCTTTGTTGTCTCTTTCGGGATCGTGAAGGGCACGATGAACTTCGTTTCGGGCCGCCTATCCGAGCGGGTCGGGCGGCGGCGGGTTTTGATTTGGGGTTGGCTGGTCGCCCTGCCGATCCCGTTCTTGATCCTTTGGGCACCGTCCTGGGGCTGGATCGTGGCCGCAAACGTGCTTTTGGGCGTCAACCAAGGGTTCTGCTGGTCGATGACCGTCACCGCCAAGATGGACATCGTGAAGGGATCGCAGCGCGGGCTGGCCACCGGATTCAACGAATTCGCAGGCTATGGAGGCGTGGCGCTGGCAGCCCTCTCGACCGGCTATCTGGCCAGCTATTTCGATCCGCGTATGACCCTGTTTGCTTTTGGCCTTGTCGTGACCCTTATCGCCCTTGCGGCAGCGGTGCTGGCTTTTACCGAGACGCTTCCTTATGCCCGCGCCGAGGCCGCGCGACACAAGTCGGGCACGAGCAACGGACCGCACCCGCGTTACGTCGAAGGGTCCGAAAACCCGACCTCGGCCCAGATCTTTGCCTTGGTCACTTGGCGCAACCGCACTTTTATGGCGCTGGCGCAAGCGGGCAGTATCGAGAAATTCGTCGATGCGCTGATGTGGGCTCTGGTGCCGGTCTTCATGGTGGCGAAGGGGGCAAGCTTGATCGAGATCGGCTGGGTAACTGGCATCTACGGTCTCGTCTGGGGCGGTAGCCAACTGTGGACTGGACCACTGTCTGATGTTTTGGGGCGCAAGTGGCCTACTGTTGCAGGCTTTTTCATCTGTTCCGGTGGCGTCCTTGTGTTTCCGTTCCTCGCAACAACTTCGGGTTGGGCCGTTGCCGCCGCCATCATCGGGGTCGGCATGGCGCTGCTCTATCCAACCCTCATTGCAGCGATGGGTGACATCGCGCACCCCGCTTGGCGCGGTTCGGCACTGGGCGTTTACCGGTTCTGGCGTGACCTCGGTTATGCCATCGGGGCGCTTGCTATGGGATTGATCGCAGATGCCTCGGGTATGCTCGAGGCAGGGTTCTGGTTGACGAGTGCCGCAATGGCGCTGTCGGGGCTTTGGCTTGTCCTTAAAATGGACGAAACGCACCCTCGCCTCAATCCCGTCCCCGATCAGGAGCTTACAGATGCATGACTCGTTGACCCGCCGCCTTGGCGTCCTATCCACCTTGCTGGGCCTTTCGTCCCTTGCGCTTTTTACCGTATCGGTCTGGGGCTTTCGGGCAGGCGGCTGGCCTTGGCCCAAAGCCTATGACCTTGCCGGTTGGGGTGCTTGGACGGCGGGAGCCGGAGTCATCGTTGCGCTCGCCGCATTGCTGAGGTGGATGCTTTCGCGACGGGGCGGAGCCTTGGTTGCGCTACTTGGCCTGATCCTGTCGTTGCCAATTGCTGGTCTCGGAACTGTCTTCGAGATCGCCGCGCGAACGACACCACCAATCAACGACATCTCGACCGACATCGAAGATCCGCCGGTATTCTGGTTCACCGTGACACCGAGCGACTACCCGACACTGAATGTTGAACCGCAACTCGCCGCTTACCCGCATGTGCGGCCGCTGGAATTGCCGCTCTCTGTCGACGACGCATTCGAAACGGTGCGGGCCCTAGTCGAGGCGCGCGGCTGGGAGGTGCTCTCGGCCGATCCCGTCGAAGGCCAGCTCGAAGCCATCGCCCGGAGCCATATCTTCGGGTTTGAGGACGAAGTGGCGATCCGCGTCACCGAAACCGAAGTGGGCACCCGTCTCGACATGCGCTCGCGCTCGCGCCTTGGCCAGATCGACCGTGGCGCCAACGCCCGGCGTATCGAGGCTTTCTTTACAGACTTGAAACTGAAAACCGGTGAATGAGAACGAGAATAGAGGAGTAATTTGATGAAGGTATGCCACGTTCTTGCGGCGGCGACCGTCGCGCTCGGCATCCATATGGCACCCGCCCTGGCGCAAGACGCCGCCATAGAGGCGATGCAGGAATATATGATGTTCTCGGAATATGAATCCGGCATCATCCTGCCCCAACAGATCGATCAGTCCGTGTTCGAGTCGGCACTCTTCGTCGACACACGTGATCCGGGACAGTTTGAAGACGGAACGATTCTGGGTTCCGTCAACATCGAATGGCGCGAAGTGCTCGACCGGATCGATGAAATTCCAGAAGGTCGCATGACGATCCTATTCTGCAATACTGGGAGCTTGTCGGCCCAGGCGGCCTTTGCCCTGCGCGTAGCCGGTCGAGCGAACGTCGTTGTGATGCAAACCGGACTCATCGGTTGGCAACAGGACGCGGCATACAAGCCTTGAAGGAAACGTCCTGCTCGAAATCTCGGGCAGAACGAATTTACCTAAGCAGACAATGGTCGTGGGCGCACCCGGTTGCCCCCACCAGGCCGATACGACCCAACTATACCGTAGGAGCGCCGTGCCTTTGCAAAAGGCAGCTTCCTGCGCATTGCAGACATCGGAGCAGACCGCAGCGAACGGCAGCTCTCCGCCCTTGGTGTTGATGCTGGCTTTCAGGCTAATTCAATTTCGCGGTTGCAGCGAAAGTCGGAAAAGTCCGCTCAGCAGACCTCGGTGCAAGTTGCAGCGAAGGACCGCTTCCCGCCCCTCGTGTAGGTGGGGTCGCCTCGGTCGTTATCGGCTCATAGCTACCGATTGAAGGCCAGCTTCGCTACGGCCGATCGCGTCCAATTCCGGACCTTTGGTAAAATGGTCATCGCTGAGGCACCGCTTTTCCATAGCGGCATGTCGTAGCGCTTTGCAGAGTTATCCGGGGTGCGACGTCAGATCGCCCCGAGGTAATACCCGATGGCCTCCGCCAACTCCGTTTCCTCATAGCCAAAATGGGAGCGAACGACCTCTTCCAGCTTTCGGTAGGTGGTGGCCGCTTGAACGAAGTTCGCCTCTCCTGGATCGTCCGCCAGCGCGTCAGCGGCTCGACCGAGGCGGATTATCAATTCATGGACCACCTCGTGCTCTGAAAGCAGCTTGGCTACGACCTCTCGGAACTTACCTCCGCCAGCCGCCTCGATCCGGGGGAACATATCGGAGCCTTCGATGTCGTGGTGAAACTTGAGAACCTGGCACTCTCGCCCGCAGAGAGATCCGAACGCGCGAAAGTTCTCGGCCATATCGAGAGAAAGCACGATCTTCTTCAGATGTTCCGGGGGGGTATCCCTCGCTTCGATCCGCGCCAACACCGCACCGATCTGGGCCATCTCCATCAGATAGTGACGATGAATTGCCGCCAGCTGTCGACCTTGGCGACGGTGCATGTCTGTTGCCGCCGAAACCTTCGGCGCTTTAGGCCGTGAAGCCTCATCAATATTGAGGTCATGGAGCGATTGGGTTGAGAGGTCAGTCATGCTTGGTAAGAAAGCCTTTACCCACGCCGTGTCAAGAACGTCGTCTCGGCGGAAGAGGCAATCGCCGTAAGGTTGCAAACGATATCGGCCCAAACCAGACCTTCACGATATTGTAGAGCGCTGCGGCGCAGCTTCACCAGACCGGCCATTCGTGCATCTTGCAGCGTTATGTTGGCTCAAACATCGGTCAACGGACCTTTTTGCCGTTAACTGCAGACGCGCAAGCTCTGTCTAACTCGGTGCCGCATTCGGTCTATGGCGGAATGAAAACGGGTCCCAAGTGGCCTTACTGCTCAGGATCAACGAGCATCGGACACTCATCCACTTGCTGAAAGAATACAGCGCAAATTCAGGATCCCAGCCCAGTCTCCCCTTTGGCAAATCGAGGGGTTGGCTCGGCGGAATTGCCGACGTCCTGTCGTCAATGCTGTCTTTCATAGATTGATCCACACCGCGCCACCTTCGTGCGACCGAACGCCAGCAGAGATAAAGCGCATACCCGCCAGCCCGTCAGTCACCGTCGGCAACATCGTCGCTTGATCCGGTTTTGCCCCTTCGCGAAACCTCCGAACCATTCCCGCGGCCTCGGCGTAAAGCGTGGCAAAGGCCTCAAGATAGCCTTCCGGGTGACCTGCCGGCAAACGGGATGCTGTGGCCACCCCCTCACCGCCACGCCGCAAGCTCTGTGTGGGTTGGCCGAGGGGAGTAAACTCCAGATCGTCGGGGTGCTCCTGATCCCACATCAGGCCCCCGGCCTCGCCTACCACGCGGAGGCGCAGACCATTCTTCGTGCCAGGCGCCACTTGGCTTGCCCAGATAATGCCCTTGGCCCCGCCCTCGAACCGGAGCAGGAGTGCCGCATTGTCGTCAAGTGCTCGGCCAGGGACGAAAGCTGTCAGATCAGCCAGTAGGGCATGCGGCACAAGACCGGATACGAAGGTTGCAAGGTTGAAGGCATGGGTGCCGATATCTGCGATGCACCCGCCCGCTCCCGACTGCGCTGGGTCAGCGCGCCACGCAGCCTGCTTCTGACCCCCACGCTCGACCGGTTCAGCTAGCCAGTCTTGTAGATACTCTACCTGCACATGGCGCACGTGCCCGATACGGCCTGCCGCGACCAAGGCGCGCGCCTCGCGGACCATCGGGTAGCCGGTGTAAGTCTGGGTTAGAATGAAGGGTATGCCGGTCTCGGTCACCAAACGCACAAGCTGTTGATTTCGGGGTCGAATTGACCCATTTTTTCAATTGGCGTTGACCCCTCTGGCTTATGATAACCTTATGGGAAGTCGGCAGAATTAATGGCAGCTGGTGGGTCACGACGTTTCGGAAAACTGGGTCAATTTCTCGCACAATTCGACAGGTACGTAAAAATATGAAAAATTTATCGCGCCCTACGCTCCGTAGGGCGCTAAAAGTTCACATAAAGCCGATTATTTGCGGTCAGAACGCTAGTACGGTCAACGATCGACTTCTGACTAAGATTATCACCACCAAGCACCCGCAAAGAATTTTTCTCAGCTCAATTTGGTGCCAAGACGCCGCATTTAGGCGTGCCCGTCGAGCATCGCGACCTTAGCAGAAATCCTCACACCTTGCACTGCTTGACAAAAATCGTGCTCAGGCAACATCAGCCTGAAACGCTTGATGCTGGAGGGGTCTAATCGTATAGGTTGTAGCGTAAAATTAGGGGGCAACGTGACTATCATTAATAGAAGCGATATTTACGACAAAAATCTGAGTTTCCTTATTGGCTCAGGTGCATCAGTTGGAATTCTTCCCACACTCGAGTTAAAGATAAAGCAAAGCAGTAATTCTAAACCGCATACACTAGAGACTCTTGCCACTCTGTTCGAAGATGATGAAGACATAATGTGTCTTTTATTCTCTTACTACGTCGAGAACGTCATAGCCCCCGCCGCGAATTTTGATGTTGACTCACTGAAATCGCCGCAGAGAGCGGTTCTCATAAATTACATTAAGTTCTTGAAGTCCATTCTAGCTATATTAAACAAAAAGGGACAAACTAAAAGAGCTAACATTTTCACCACAAATTATGACGGGCTTATCGCACACTGCGCGGAAAGAATGTTGCAAAGTGGAAAATATGATTTCATTTTGAACGACGGCAGTATCGGATTTGTAAAGCGCACACTTCAAACGAGAAGCTTTAACAGATATGTAAAGGATCAAGGTACTTTTGATCAACACGAAATTAGCGTACCTCAGATCAACCTTATCCAGCCGCATGGTTCTGTCTATTGGTACAAAGATGGCGAAAATATCGAAGTTTCTTACGATCTAAATAAGTCCTCAAATCGAGCGACGAACGTTTCCACGTGGATGACATCTGATTTTGAAGATATAATATGTGATGAAACATTAGATGATAGCGATATTGACCCCGATGAATTTGTAGTGCCCGATAGTGATCGCAAAGCATTCTGGGACGATTACCGCGAACTGCCAATCGTCAACCCGACAAAATGGAAATTCCACGAAACAGTCTTCGAGGAACACTACTACCAATCGCTGCGAGCTTTAAGTTATGAACTTGAACGACCGAACTCGGTATTCATAATATTTGGTTTTTCCTTTGCAGATGAACATATTTTAAGCTTGGTAAAAAGATCGCTATCTAATCCAACGCTCAAAGTTTTCATTTGCTGCTACTCCGATTCAATAAAATCTTTCCTCGAATTTAAATTCAGTGGCTTTGATAACGTGCAGCTCATTCGAACAGTAGGCGCATTAAATTTCGACGCCTTTAACAATGATGTCTTTTCAGCAAATCCTCCACCTCCGACGAGTAGCGAAAAATGATTGAGATAGGTCAAGTAACTGCTGTGGTCGGAGTTGAAATAACGATCAAGGCCAACGACAATTCAAACCTTGAAACTCACTTTTACCATGGGCAGTCCTACAAGGGAGTATCAATTCGTGAATTTATTGCAATCGACCATGGCTTCCGAGAAGTAATATGCATTGTCGAGGGTGAAATTCTGGATGAAAGATGGAAGGAGGGAGAGGGGCCGAATTTTCAATATGTCAGGAAACTAAAGGCACGTCCCATCGGGTATTTTGAAGACGGGAAATTTCAAGACGGCATAAAATTTCTACCTAAAATTGGCGACCCAGCCAAACTGATGCCTGCGAAACAAGTGGAAAAAATATTTGAGAAGAAATCTTTAGATAGCTTTGTAATTGGGAGCCTACTTAAAGAGGACTTACCAATCTCTCTACCCTGGAGAGATATTTTCAATACTCATATTGGTATTTTTGGGAACACCGGTAGCGGTAAATCTAATACGCTTGCTAAATTATTTACCACGCTTTTCGATACTAAGATCGAAGGAATGATTAATAAGAGTAAGTTTATTTTTCTCGACTTCAACGGAGAGTATACGGGCGAACAACTTGCGCAAGAACAATTTAAAGAAGTTATAAAGTTGAGCACAAGGCGGTCTAAGGCTGACCGCTTCGCTATATCCAATCAAGAATTTTGGGATGCGGAAACTCTAGGAATTTTGTTTCAAGCTACAGCCAACACGCAAAAGCCATTTCTAAAGCGTGTTGTGTCAGGTCGCAACAGATTCAAAGAAATTGATAATTCTCTTGCAAGGTACCTCAGAGCAACCTTTGAACTAGTTCTTAAATCGAAATCTCCTAGCCTCGAAGCCCTAGAACAACTCAAGTATCTTGCGCGTTTTCTAGACGATGAAGGCGATTTGACAGAAGCACTTGATGGTGTTGGACTTAGGCGCGGTCCTGATGTCGACAGCTTCCATTATATAGAGAATGGAACATGGAAATTCCTAAGTCAGGAGGGCGAGTCCAAATTCTGCAAGAAGAGGTTTTTGGATTATGTGGATGATCTAGACGCCGGAACGTTAGATGGATTCGATGAGCTTCAAGTGCGCTCAAATCTGCAAATTATTCGTGACGTTTTAGGCGGCTCAGCACAATACGACCACATTCAACCCCTTCTTCGTAGAATGGAGGCCATAAAAGAGGATCTAAAAAAAGTTATTTCAGTAAGCGATGATCAAGCTGAGACTACTAAGCCATTGACTGTAATTTCTCTCAGAGAAGTTAAGCAAGAAATAAAAAAAATCATTCCTATACTTGTCGCAAAACAATATTTTGAACACCAAAAGGAAACAAGCACATCACCCCCTACCACTACAGTTCACCTAGTTATTGATGAAGCTCATAATATATTGTCGACACAATCCTCCCGAGAAGCTGAAAGTTGGAAAGACTATCGGTTAGAGCTTTTTGAGGAGATCATTAAGGAGGGCCGGAAATTTGGAGTTTTTCTTACACTTGCAAGTCAAAGGCCGTCGGATATATCTCCGACCATAGTTTCGCAAATCCACAACTATTTCATACATCGTCTCGTCAATGATCGAGACTTGGCATTACTTGACAGTACTATTTCAACACTTGATTCCGTTTCAAAATCCCAAATCCCTTCTTTACCTAAAGGAGCGTGTGTGGTGACGGGGACAACATTTGACATACCCATGTTGCTACAAATCGATAAACTAGAGGTCGACCGTGAGCCTGACAGCAGAGATGTCGATCTGACCGAGCTGTGGGGCGGCGTCGACGATATCATATAGACTTGACGAACAATGCGCCGCTAGTACGACAGCGACGGATCATTTTCTACATCTCGTTTGAATGCCCTGCTTGTGTGCCAATCGAAGGTTCCTGCACCACGCTAGGCTGGAGAGAATCCGATTTTAAAATATTCCAGCACAGGTGCTCCATGGAATGGCGGATTGGCATGCAGATCTAGGAAATCTTGTCTTTCAATCCGCGAGACATGAGTCTCTTTTAGTGTGTTCCAAGCGCCACAGTAGAACAAGAGGTTCCTATAAGCTTCCGGAATTTTAAGACAGCTATCGTCAGAACCGAAAACTATACAAGTACTTGAATTTTATATAAAAATGGTGCCCCCACACGGACTCGAACCGCGGACCTACTGATTACAAAGCAGTTGCCAATGCCACGTCAGCGGCTTCTTTCTTATCCCGAACACTACTTATGAAAAATGTCATGCTCTGGGGAGGTTCGAGCCCTTTCCGTGCCACGCTGAACGCGCTTACAGCAGCACTCTTTCAGTTCGCAACGAATTTTACGCGACATCAGGCTTCGACATTTAGTCGCAAACCAAACAAGAAAACGAAAACCATATCTACACAAAGAAATCGCAAAGCCACATCATGTTGATTTACACAGTGTTTTGGCCAAATCTTTACGTCGAATTGGCGGCAACTTTACTACGATTCACAAATAATCAGTGTGTCCAAACACCGCGCCGGAAGGTCGCGAAATTTTCACCGTAGCCGCCAGCGCGCACGTTGGCTTGGCGCGTTTGGGGTTCGGTCACGACAGCGTCGATACCGTGGTCGCGGGCGTAATCGACGGCCTCTTGCTTGGTGTCGAACTGCAGGCGCACTTGGCTTTGCGTATCGGTAGAGCTGGTCCAGCCCATCAGCGGATCGATCTCTCTTGCGCTGTCTTTCACGAAATCCAGAACCCAGACGTGAGTCTTGGCTGTGCCAGATGACATGGCGGTTTTAGCGGGGCGATAGATACGGGCCTGCATGGACTGTGCTCCTGTTGAACCGCCGCTGTTATCGGCAAAACCAGTGCCAAGGGCAAGAGGAACCCGCAGTCACATCGCCGCGTTGATCCCTCACAGACATTAACAAAGGCTGAACCCATGAAAATGCTTCCTCTTATTGCTGCGCTGAGCGTCCTGCCCGCCAGCGCATTTGCCGCAGCACATGCTGATATGACGCCGACGACCGCCGCCATTTCAGGCCCAGATGGTGCCGCTGGCACCGTCACCGTCACGCCCACAGAATCAAGCGCGGTGCTGGTTCAAATCGATCTGTCCGGCCTGCCTGCGGGCCAGCATGCGATCCATGTGCATGAAACCGGCGACTGTTCCGCCGCTGATTTCACCAGCGCTGGCGGTCACTTGGCGGACGGGCACGACCACGGCGTGATGGCCGCCAATGGTCCGCATCCGGGCGATATCCCCAACATCACCGTGGCAGAAGACGGCACGGCGAAGATGGAATTCTTTAACGCGATGTTGACGCCAGAGCTGATGAACGACGAAGACGGCTCTGCTTTCATCGTGCACGCCGGGACTGACGATTACGCCAGCCAGCCGTCGGGTGCCGCAGGCGACCGGATCGCCTGCGGTGTGTTTGGCGAATAACTTAAAACGCCCATTCGCCTTTGCGCATCACCGGGACGATGTCCCCCGTCCGGGTGATGCCATCGATATCGACATCGCCAGACCCGATCATCCAATCGACATGGATCAGCGACTGGTTCGCGCCCTTTTGCTTTAGCTCGTCCTCGCCCAGCTCTGATCCGCCAGCGACCGTATCCGCATAGGACTGGCCCAGCGCGATGTGGCAGGAGGCGTTTTCGTCGAACAGCGTGTTATAAAACAGCGTGCCTGACTGAGAGATCGGTGAGGAATGCGGCACCAGGGCGACTTCGCCAATACGGCTAGACCCATCATCAACGCCTAGCAAGTCGCGGAACACCGCCTCGCCGGCTGACGCGGTCGCATCCACAATCTTGCCCGCTTCGAACCGAACAGAGATGTCGCGGATCACTGTGCCTTGATAGGCCAGCGGCTTAGTCGCGGACACGGTGCCGTCGACCTTATAGGCGTGCGGGCAGGTAAAGACCTCCTCTGTCGGAATGTTGGGCTGGCACACAACGCCATTGAGCGCAGGCGATGCGCCGCCCTTCCAAATGTGACCTTCGGCCAGACCAAGGCGCAGGTCGGTACCGGGGCCAGTGTATTGTAGCGCTTCGAAGTTCTGCGCGTTCAGCCACTTCACGCGGGTTTTCAGCTCTGCCGTGTGGTCAGCCCAGTTCTGCACCGGGTCTGCGCCATCAAGGCGGGATGCGTCATAGATCGCGTCAAGCAATTTGGACTGCGCCTCTTGCACCGGAACATCGGGAAAGACGCGCGCGGCCCATGCGGCACCGGGAAAGGCGACGATGTTCCAGTTCACCTCGAACCCGACAATCGGGCCCATCGCGGGTTTGCCAGCGATGGACACAGCCTTGGACGCGCGGGCGACCTTGCCAGCGTCTTGGTCTGCCAGCAGCATCGGGTCGTCGCCGGTGATCGCCATGCGCGCAGCCCCGCCGTTATAGGCTTTACCCAGACCTTCGTAAAACCAGTCGGCGGCCCGGTCAAAGCTGGCGTCATCAGCGTTTTCATACCGCGCCAGCGTGATCGCATCATCGGTAAAGAACGGCAGCACCAGACCGGCCCCGGCCTTATAGGCGTGCACCGCAATCCGCTGCACCAGCGGCAGGGCAGACATGTTTGCGGTGATGATCAAGTCCTGCCCCTTTTGCAGGTTCACACCGGTACGCACGGCAACTTCGGCAAGACGGTCTAGTTTTTCAGGATCTAGGTGGGATGACATAATGTGTCCTTTTCAGATGTGCCCCATACCTACGCCCGCTATGCGTATCGTCAAGCAGCGCGCGCCTGCTGACGTATCCTGTCAGCAGTGCCCCTTGAACCGGGGCGCTTCGAGGTCAAATATAGCGCAGCCCCAAAGGATTCCGCATGGCCTACGCCCAAACCGACAAACGTGAAATTGCTGACGCTGCCTATCTGTCCAATCCCGCGCCCAATGTGCGCGACCGGGAAAAGATGGAAGGCGGGCGCGCCTTTGTGCTCAAAACCGAATTCGAACCTGCAGGCGACCAGCCCAAGGCAATTGTTGAACTCGCAGGCGGCTTGCGCGCCGGCGAGCGGGATCAGGTGCTGCTGGGGGCGACCGGCACGGGCAAGACATTTACCATGGCGAAACTGATCGAAGACACCCAGCGCCCAGCCATCATCCTTGCGCCGAACAAGACGCTGGCGGCGCAGCTTTACGGCGAATTCAAAGGCTTCTTTCCCGACAACGCCGTCGAATACTTCGTCAGCTACTACGACTATTACCAGCCCGAAGCCTATGTCGCGCGGTCGGATACCTATATCGAGAAGGAATCCCAGATCAACGAGCAGATCGACCGGATGCGCCACTCGGCCACGCGGGCACTGCTGGAACGCGACGATGTGATCATCGTGGCGTCCGTGTCTTGCATCTATGGCATCGGGTCTGTCGAAACCTACGGCGCGATGACGCAGGACATCCACGTCGGCAAATCCTACGACCAGCGCAAGATCATGGCCGACCTGATCGCGCAGCAGTACCGCCGCAACGATGCAGGCTTCCAGCGCGGCTGTTTCCGCGTGCGCGGCGATAGTCTGGAAATCTGGCCCGCCCACATGGATGACCGCGCATGGAAGCTGTCGTTCTTTGGCGAGGAACTAGAGGCGATCACCGAATTCGACCCCCTGACCGGAGAGCGCACGGATACCTTTCAGAAAATCCGCGTTTACGCCAACAGCCACTACGTCACGCCGAAACCCACGATGCAGCAGGCCGTCATCGGCATCAAAAAAGAGCTGCGGATGCGGCTGAACCAGCTTGTCGCCGACGGCAAACTGTTAGAGGCGCAACGTCTGGAACAGCGCACCAATTTCGATTTGGAAATGCTAGAGGCCACCGGCGTGTGCAACGGGATCGAGAACTATTCCCGCTATCTGACCGGCCGCGCCCCAGGAGAGCCGCCCCCCACCCTGTTCGAATTCATCCCCGACAATGCCATTGTTTTCGCTGACGAATCCCACGTCAGCGTTCCGCAAATCGGCGCGATGTATAAGGGTGACTTTAGGCGCAAGATGACGCTGGCGGAACATGGCTTCCGCCTGCCGTCCTGCATGGATAACCGCCCGCTGAAGTTCGAAGAATGGGACGCCATGCGCCCGCAATCCGTGTTCGTCAGCGCCACGCCAGCGGCGTGGGAGCTGGAGCAGACAGGCGGCGTCTTTACCGAACAAATCATCCGCCCCACCGGTCTGATCGACCCGCAGATCGAAATCCGCCCGGTCGAAATGCAGGTCGACGACCTGCTGGACGAGGTGCGCAAGGTCAACGCCGCAGGCTACCGCACGCTTGTCACGACCCTGACCAAACGCATGTCAGAAGACCTGACCGAATACATGCACGAACAGGGCATCCGCGTGCGCTACATGCACTCTGACATCGACACGATCGAACGGATCGAGATTTTGCGCGACCTGCGCCTTGGTGCATTCGACGTGCTGATCGGCATCAACCTGCTGCGCGAGGGTCTGGATATTCCCGAATGCGGCCTTGTCGCTATTCTAGACGCGGACAAAGAAGGCTTTTTGCGCTCTGAAACCTCGCTTGTGCAGACCATCGGCCGCGCCGCGCGGAACGCCGAAGGCCGCGTGATCATGTATGCCGACCGTATCACCGGCTCTATGGAACGGGCGATGCTGGAAACCGAACGCCGCCGCACGCGGCAGATGGCCTATAACGTCGAACACAACATCACGCCGATGACCGTGAAAAAGAACGTCGAGGATATCCTTGCCGGCCTCTACAAAGGCGACGTGGACATGAACCGCGTCACCGCCAAAGTGGAACGCCAAGGGTCAAACATGAAGGCCGTTCTGGAAGGTCTGCGCACCGATATGCGCAAAGCGGCCGAGAACCTAGAGTTCGAAGAAGCCGCCCGCCTGCGCGACGAGTTGAAGCGGCTTGAGGCGGTTGAACTGGCCATCGCCGACGACCCACTGGCGCGCCAGCAGGCCGTAGACAAAGCGGTCGAGGATTCGGCCAAAGCGTCAGGCCGATCCACCGGTGGCCGCGGCGGCATGCGCGGCGGCAAGTCCCGATATGGCGGCAAGAAGAAATAAATCCTAACGGCGGGGCGTGTCGGCACGTCCCGTCAGCGCCTTAAACAACACGACCAGCAGCACCGCGCCAATTATCCCCATCACCAAGATCGCAATCAGGCTTGCGCCGATGGCAGCCGTGACGCCCAGCAGCGCCAGCACAAAGGGCAGCGCGATTGCGCCAAGAATGCCTGCGATCACATAGGCGGCGCGGTTGCCGCCGGTAACAGCGGATGCAATCAACCCCGCCACAAGGCCGATGATCGCAAGGAATGTCAGCGCACCCCAGCCGACTACTTCGAAAAACGTCTCCATCACCGTCTCCATTTGTTAACCTTGATTTAGCATGATGGATGATGCGCAGCGGCGCAATGGGACCTGCCCCGCACCACCTTATGTGCAACGGTGGGAACCTAGCCCCGCCGGGAGGGCGCGTCGTTCGCAACGACAAGGTGGCCGATCGATCCCGATCGGCTCCACCATTTTGCACCATCTATGAACTATATATTTTGCATGCGGGATCGCGCCCTACTTGCACGCCTCAAAATTCACGCCACTTACAGTTTTGTAACACTTTACCCAAGGACACCGGCCATGCGCCTTTTGTTGATCTCTGCTGCCCTGACCGCCTTTGCGCTGCCCGCGCTTGCGGATGATACCACCGGCACCGTTGTCGCCTATGACCGCGTGTCCCATGTGATCGTGCTGGACGACCGGTCCATCTGGGAAGTCCCCGCTGACTTCGCCCTGCCGACGGATCTGATCGCCGGTGATCGCATCCTGATCGACTACCAAAGCAATGGCGACAACGGCGTCGGCAAATTCCTCAGCATCACCCGCGTCGAAGGCTAAAGCTGCACCATGGGGGTGCCCTGCTGCCAGCGCCCCTTGACCAAAAAGCCGCGGTTTCCGATTTGCGGGAACTGCGGCCGCCACTCCATAAATCGATCATTAGTGACAACTCGCAGCCCCGCCTTGATCGCATGTTCTAGCAGCACAGGATCGGCAGGGACGCCGGCGTCGACGACGGTCACGCGCTTTTCAGGCAGGCCCAGCATCGCCGCCATGGCGCGATCGCCCAGATACTGCCCTTTCAGTTTATACCCAACATTGGCGTCGAAATAGACATGAGGGCGCTCTCCGCTTTGGACCAGCTTGGCGATGACGCGGGTCAGAACCATATGCGACGCTTCGCCGTTCCAATGCATCACGTTTGATCCGTCCACGATCAAGGTTGCCGGACGGGCCTGTGCGCGTGGCGCTGGCCGCGTCGGCCGCCGCGGCCTGACCCGCCCCCGCTGCCGGGCAGGCCCGCGCTGCACCAGCAACGACAGCCCGTCCCACAACAGACCCAGCGCCAAAACGATCAACGTCGCCACGCCAAGCGCGCGCAATGCGGCAGGATCCATCCCCGCCAGCGCGGCCAGCACGAACAGCGCGCCCAGCGCCCCTGCGACATTCAACATGATCTTCGCCTTAGCCCTTTTGCGCAGCGCCGCCGCCACAAGGGCGGCATCCGGCGATCACGCAAACGTCAAAACCTACGGTTGTGGTATCAGTGCTTTGACATCCCAAAGCAACCGCGATCCTACGTATCCCCCGCGCAATGGGGCAAAGCGCCAACCCGCGTGTCGCGGACAGACTGCGAACTGTCGCGGTCCTTGCTGCAATTTTAACCATTTGGTCACATTCTCTTGCAAATGATCGGGCCTGATCTCAAGATTGGGCTTGCCATCGCATTGCACCAGCTTACCGGAACCCAGCCATGAACCAGCACGCCTTGTCGAACGATCCCGCCGCAATCATCTCTGCCGACAAGGCCCATGTCTGGCACCATTTGGTGCAGCACAAACCTTTTGAAACCGTTGATCCGCGCATCATGGTCGAAGGCAAAGGCCTGCGCGTCTGGGACATCACAGGGCGCGAGCATCTGGACGCGGTGTCCGGCGCGGTCTGGACAGTGAACGTCGGCTACGGGCGCAAGCGGATCGCTGATGCGATGGCCGCCCAACTGACCAAGCTGAACTTTTATGCCGGTGCCGCTGGCAACATCCCTGCCGCACAGTTTGCCGAAATGCTCACCGCCAAAATGCCGGGGCTGGACCGCGTCTACTATGCCAACTCCGGGTCCGAGGCGAACGAGAAAGCCTTTAAGATGGTGCGCCAGATTGCGCACAAGCACCACGGCGGGCGCAAATACAAGATCCTGTACCGCGAGCGGGATTACCACGGCACCACCATCGCCAACCTGTCCGCCGGCGGTCAGGAAGAGCGGAATGCGCAATACGGCCCCTTCACGCCCGGCTTTATCATGGTGCCGCATTGCCTTGAATACCGCCGCCAAGACGGATTAACCGACGCCGATTACGGCCGCCGCGCTGCCGTCGCGATTGAAGAGGTCATCCTGCGCGAAGGCCCCGACACCGTCGGTGCGCTGTGCCTAGAGCCGATCACCGCAGGCGGCGGCATCATCACCCCGCCGCAGGGCTATTGGGATCGCGTGCAGGAAATCTGCAAAAAATACGACATCCTGCTGCACATCGACGAAGTCGTCTGCGGCCTTGGCCGGACCGGCACATGGTTCGGCTACCAGCACTACGGCGTGCAGCCCGACATCGTGACGATGGCCAAAGGCGTTGCCTCTGGCTATGCGGCGATTTCGTGCTGCGTGACGACGAATGCGGTCTTCGAACAGTTCAAGGACGACACGGACCACCTGTCCTATTTCCGCGACATCTCGACCTTCGGCGGCTGCACCGCAGGCCCGACAGCCGCGATCGAAAACATGGCGATCATCGAAGAAGAGGGTCTACTGGAAAACTCCACCACCATGGGTGCCCACCTGCTGAGCAATCTACATGCGCTGATGGACAAACACGCCGTCATCGGCGACGTGCGCGGCCAAGGCTTGTTCGCCGGGGCGGAACTGGTGACAAACCGTGGCACCAAGGATCCGCTGAACGAAAAGCAAGTCGGCGCCATCGTCGCAGACTGCATGGGGCAAGGCGTGATCATCGGTGCAACCAACCGCTCTGTCCCCGGCTTTAACAACACCCTGCTGTTCGCCCCCGCCTTGATCGCGACGAAAGATGACATCGACGAAATCACCGGTGCCGTCGACAAGGCCCTGACCCGCGTCCTCGGGTAAGGGTCCGTCCTTCTTCTGGTCAAAAATATCTCGGGTTTTAGGGCAGAGCCCTAACCCGATTTTTCGCCGAAAAATCGGGTCGCCCCCCGGATGTTAGGCCGTGAAATATGCCTTTTGACCTCGCCCCAGCCGCAGCGGCCTTTCTGGCATGCGCCCTGCTTGGGGCGGCGATCATACGCGGCTACACAGGCTTTGGCTTTTCCGCGATTTTCATTGCCTGCGCGAGCCTTGTCACAAACCCGCTGCCTTTGATCCCGGTCGTCTTCATGGCAGAAATTGCCATGACATCCCTGCAAGCACGGGGCATGCGGGGGCACATTGACTGGCACCGCGCGGGCGCGTTGCTGGCGGGGGCGGCGTTGGCCCTGCCCGCCGCGATCTGGGTCATGTTGCAACTACCCGCGCCAACGGTCCAACTGTTGATCAGCGCCATCATCGGGGTTCTGTCTCTCGTCATGCTCAGCGGCTGGACGCTCCAGCAGCCCTTAGGCCGCATGGGTCACGTCCTCACGGGCATAGTTGCAGGCAGCGCGAATGCAGCAGGTGTCGGCGGGTTGCCCGTTGCCGCCTGCCTTGGGGCGCAGCCGATCCCCGCCGCAACTTTTCGCGCGACTATGATCGTGTTTCTGACCGGCCTTGATCTGATGACCCTGCCCCTGCTGGGGCTTGGCGGCCAGATCACCACGGACACCTTTGCCGCAGCCTTGATCGCGACGCCCTTTCTTGCCGCTGGTATCCTGCTTGGCAATCGCCGCTTTGCCGCAGCGCCGCCCGCCACCTTTCGCCGCTTTGCCACGTGGTTGCTGCTTTGCCTGTCAGTGCTTGGTGTTCTGCGCAGCTTGACCTGATTGATACGGCCCGCTCTGCGCGGTTTTACGTCGGTATTCTTGCCCCTTGCGCCGCAAACCGCTGCAGAGATTACCAAATTGATACACTGGTCATTGCGCCTGTCATCATGAACAATACCCGCACCATCAGCGCCGCGACCCGCAAGGGGGGCTGGTCCATGACGGACCGGGCAGGGTCACAGCAGCCAATGCGACAGGAGGGGCCCGTTTGCACATGATCCGCACGTCGACCAAGCCGCAACCTTGCGCCGATCCGGCACGAAAGGCGAACCCATGACCGACCCTGTGCTCGACCTGTCCAAGCCCATCGGCACCGAAATCCGCAAAACCACTTGCTATATGTGCGCCTGTCGTTGCGGCATCGACGTGCATATGAAGGACGGCCCTGACGGCAAAAAACGCGCCGCCTATATCGAAGGCAACCGCGACCACCCGCTGAACAAAGGCGTGCTCTGTGCAAAGGGCTCTGCGGGCATCATGCAGCACAATGCGCCGTCCCGCCTGCGGGCACCGATGAAACGCACTGGCCCGCGCGGGTCGGGGGAATACGAAGAAATCACCTGGGACGAGGCGCTGGAGCTCGCGACGTCTTGGCTCAAGCCACTGCGCGAAACAGCGCCGGAAAAGCTGGCGTTCTTTACCGGGCGCGATCAGTCGCAAAGCTTTACCTCGCTTTGGGCGCAGGGCTTTGGCACGCCGAACTACGCCGCCCACGGCGGCTTTTGCAGCGTGAACATGGCGGCGGCGGGCATCTATACGATGGGCGGCGCGTTCTGGGAATTTGGCCAGCCGGATTGGGACCATACCAAGCTGTTCCTGCTGTTCGGCGTGGCCGAAGACCACGACAGCAACCCGATCAAGATGGGGATCGGCAAGCTGAAGGCGCGGGGCGCGCGCATCGTCGGCGTGAACCCGATCCGGACCGGTTATAACGCTGTCGCAGACGATTGGTTCGGCGTGACCCCGGGCAATGACGGGCTGCTGATCCTATCGCTAATTCACTGCCTGATGACCGCAGCCCAGATCGACACCGACTATCTGGCGCGCTTCACCAATGCCTCTGTCCTGGTGAACCAAGACCCCAAATCGCCAGACTATGGCCTGTTCATCCGCGATGACGAACTACGCCCGCAAGTGATCGATCGCCGCACCGGCAAGCTGGCCCCATGGAACGGGGTTGGTGTCGAACCCAGCCTGACTGGCACATGGCGCAACGCGGGTTTCACCCACCGCAGCGTGTTTCACCTGATGGCCGACCGTTATACCGACCCGGTCCATGCGCCCGAAAACGTGGCGGACCGCGTCGGCATCCCCGCGTCCCGCATCCGCCAGCTGGCCGCCGATATGGCCGACGTCGCCTTCAATCAGCCCGTCATTCTGGACCAGCCTTGGACCGATTTCCGCGGCAAAAAGCACGACCAAATGATTGGCCGCCCCGTCAGCGTCCACGCCATGCGCGGCATCAGCGCCCATTCCAACGGCTTTCAGACCTGCCGCGCCCTGCATACGCTGCAGATCATCCTCGGCGCGGTGGAAACCCCCGGCGGCATGCGCTTTAAACCGCCCTACCCCAAGCCCGCGACGGCTCACCCCAAACCGCATTGCAAAGTTGTCCCCGGTCAGCCGCTGAACGGCCCCCACCTTGGCTATCCCCAAGGGCCAGAGGATCTGTGCTTGACCGACGCTGGCGATCCAGCCCGCATCGACAAGGCCTTCACCTGGGAAAACCCCATGTCCGCCCATGGCCTGATGCACATGGTCATCAGCAATGCCCACGCCGGCGATCCCTATAAAATCGACACGCTATTTATGTATATGGCGAATATGTCTTGGAATTCGTCGATGAACACGCGCGGCGTGATCGATATGCTGACCGACCAAACCGAGGACGGCGACTATGTCATCCCGCGGATCATCTATTCCGACGCCTATGCGTCTGAGATGGTGGCCTACGCCGACCTGATTTTGCCCGATACAACCTATCTGGAGCGTCACGACTGCATTTCCCTGCTCGACCGCCCAATCTGCGAGGCGGACGCCGTCGCTGACGCGATCCGCTGGCCCGTGGTCGCACCGGACCGTGACGTGCGCGCCTTTCAATCCGTGCTCTGCGATCTGGGTGCGCGGCTGGACTTGCCCGGTTTCGTGAACGCCGACGGCAGCGCCAAATACGCCGACTACGCCGATTACATCACCCACCACCTGCGCCGCCCCGGCATCGGCCCACTGGCGGGCTGGCGCATAGGCGACAACGGATTGCAAGGCGGGCGCGGTGAGCCGAACGACAACCAGCTGAACGAATACATCGCCAACGGCGGCTTCTGGACCAGCCATATCCCGGCAGAGGCAGCATACTACAAACCCTTCAACCGCGCCTATCAGGACTGGGCGGTAACCATGGGTCTGTATGACGCGCCGCAGCCCTATATCTTTCAGCTTTACGTCGAACCGATGCGCCGCTTTCAGCTCGCCGCCGAAGGGCACGGTTTGCGCCAGCCCCCCGACCACCTGCGCGGCCAGATCAAAGTCACCATGGATCCCCTGCCGATCTGGTATCCCCCGTTCGAGGATGGCCATATCGACCCCGCCGAATACGACCTGCACGCCCTGACCCAGCGGCCCATGGCGATGTATCACAGCTGGGGCGGCCAGAATGCGTGGCTGCGGCAAATTCACGGGCATAACCCGCTTTATGTACCGACGAAAATCTGGACCAAGCACGGCTTCAAGGACGGCGACTGGGCCCGCGTAACCTCTGCCCACGGGTCGATCACCGTGCCTGTCGCGCTACAGGAATCCCTGAACGAAAACACAGTCTGGACGTGGAACGCCATTGGCAAACGCAAGGGCGCTTGGGCGCTGGACAAGGACGCGCCGGAGGCAACAAAAGGCTTCCTGCTAAACCACCTAATCCACGAGCTGCTGCCGCCCAAAGGCGACGGTCTGCGCTGGTCCAATTCCGACCCGATTACCGGCCAGGCCGCGTGGTTCGACCTACGCGTCAAAATCGAAAAATCCGGCGCACCGCAAGAATCGCAACCGATCCTACCGCCCATCGCGTCCCCGCTTCCGCAGGCACCGCGCAGCCTGCGCTGGAAGGTTGGCAAAGCATGATCGCTCTTTCGCACCGCCCCGCCCTCCTTCTTCTGGTCAGAAATACCTCGGGGGGAGTCCGCAGGACGGGGGGCTGGCCCCCCCGATTTTTCACCGAAAAATCACCCTTCCGCAAAGGCTGCACCAAATGACAACCTTGCCGCCGCCCTCTGCCGTAAAGCTCGGCCTTGTGATCGACCTTGATACCTGCGTTGGCTGTCATGCCTGCGTCGTGGCCTGCAAAGCGTGGAACACGCAAAGCGATCTGGGCGCGCCGCTCTCGGACCAAGACCCTTACGGCGCGGACCCCAGCGGCACATTCCTGAACCGCGTGCACAGCTACGAGGTGACCCCCCAGGACCGCCCGACGCAGCAAGTCCACTTTCCCAAATCCTGCCTGCACTGCGACGACGCGCCCTGCGTTACCGTTTGCCCCACGGGTGCCAGCTATAAGCGGCAGGCCGACGGCATCGTCTTGGTGAACGAGGACGCCTGCATCGGCTGCGGGCTGTGCGCTTGGGCCTGTCCTTATGGCGCGCGGGAAATGGACCCGGCGGCGGGGGTGATGAAGAAATGCACGCTTTGCGTCGATCGCATCTATAACGAGGCCCTGCCAGAGGTCGACCGCACCCCCGCATGTGTGCGGACCTGCCCCGCAGGCGCGCGGCACTTTGGTGATCTGGGCGATGCGGACTCGGACGTCAGCAAGCTGGTGGCCGAACGCGGCGGCTTTGATCTGATGCCAGAGATGGGGACCAAGCCCGTGAACAAATATCTGCCGCCGCGGCCCCGCGACGCCGATCAAATCAATATCCTTGCGCCCTTGCTGGCCCCCGTGGCCAGCGACAGCAAAGGGCTGATTGCGTGGCTGGACAAGGCGTTGTCCAAGCTGCCGGGGGGACATGCCTGATGCATCCGGCACCCTCCGTCATTTTATTCACGACGTTTTCCGGGCTCGGGTTCGGCCTGCTGTTCTGGCTTGGCCTTGGCCAACCCGCCCCCACCGGCTGGGTCGCCTTTGCGTTTTTTGCGCTGGCCTATGCCATGGCGGTCGGCGGGCTTTTGGCATCGACATTCCACCTTGGCCATCCAGAACGCGCCTATTTGGCAGTCACCCAGTGGCGCACCAGCTGGCTGTCACGCGAAGCGATCGCGGCGATTGCGACGCTGCTCACAGGCGGGGTGTTCGCCTTGCTGCGGATCTGGGACATCTCGGCCGCGCCCTTGGGATGGCTGGTATCGCTGGGTTGCCTTGCCACCGTTTTCACCACCGCGATGATCTATACCCAAATGCGCACCGTGCCGCGCTGGCGGCACTGGACGACGCCTTCGCTGTTTCTGGCGCTGTCGCTGGCGGGCGGGGCCATCTTGGCCAATCGCGGCAGTGCCGCGCTGGTCCTGCTGGCCTTGGCCGCCGTCTTGCAACTGGTTGCGTGGATCACGGGCGATACGCGCTTGCAGCAGTCTGGCACGACATTGGGCACGGCCACCGGGCTGGGTGACATCGGCCGCGTGCGCGCATTCCTGCCGCCGCACTCGGGGTCAAACTATCTGCTACGGGAATTTGTTTATGTTGTCGGCCGCCGCCATGCGCTGCAGCTGCGCGCCATCGGGCTAATTCTGGCGTTTGGCGTGCCGATCCCGCTGATTGCGGCCGGGCTTGGGCATATCACAGCGCTGGTCGCCGTACTGGCCCATATCGCCGGTGTGCTCTGCCTGCGCTGGCTGTTTTTCGCACAGGCCGAACATGTGGTCGGCCTGTACTATGGAAAGCGATAGCGGCGGGGCGGTCCGATTTTTCGGCGAAAAATCGGGTTGGGGCGCTGCCCCAAACCCCGAGGTATTTTTGACCAGAAGAAGGGTGGACCTTACGTTCTGATGCGCGCTTCGGTCTTTGCGTCAAACAGGTAGACACGGTTTGCGTCGATGGTGATGCCAACGCGGTCGCCGAGACGCGAGCGGTGGTCGCCGCGTTCCTCAATGACGATCCGCTCTCCGGTGTCGCCCAGAAGATAGACGTAGGACACGCCGCCAAGGCTTTCGGTCAAGTCGACCGTGTGCGTGTCGCCGTCCGAATCCACGACAAGGTGCTCTGCCCGCATACCGACGGTGAAAGGGCCACTATGCGATGTGACGCCAAGGTCGAAGTGTGCCTTCATCCCCGGGACTGCGACCGTGCCATTCGCGATTTCGCCAGCCATAAAGTTCATCGCGGGGCTGCCGATAAAGCCGGCGACGAATTTGTTGTCTGGGTCGCGGTACAGGTCCATCGGTGCGCCGACCTGTTCGATCACGCCTTTGCGCAGCACGACGATTTTATCAGCCAGCGTCATCGCCTCGACTTGGTCGTGGGTAACATAGATCATCGTCGCGCCGATTTCCTTGTGAAGGCGGGCGATTTCGACGCGCATCTCGACGCGCAGTTCAGCGTCAAGGTTCGATAGCGGCTCGTCGAACAAGAACACCTCTGGCCCGCGCACGATGGCGCGGCCGATACTGACACGCTGGCGCTGACCGCCGGACAGGGCGGCGGGCTTACGGCTGAGGTATTCATCCAGCTTTAGGATCCGCGATGCCTCTGCCACCTTGGCAGCGATTTCCGCCTTGGGGTGGCCGTTCATTTTAAGGCCGAACCCCATGTTATCCTGCACGGTCATATGCGGGTAAAGCGCGTAGGTTTGGAACACCATGGCCACGCCGCGGTCGGACGGATCAAGGCGCGTCACGTCCCGCGCGCCGATGTTGATCTGGCCTGCGGTCGTTTCCTCTAGCCCTGCGATCATGCGCAGCAGGGTGGATTTGCCGCAGCCTGACGGGCCGACAAAGACGCAGAATTCGCCGTGTTCAACTTCTAGATCGATCCCGTGAACGACCTGGATGTCGCCATATTTCTTGATCGTATTCTTAAGCGTTACGCCCGACATGAATTATTCCCACGCGAGTTTCAGTGTGTGTGTCCCGTGATCGGGAAAGCTCCATTTCGCCGCGTCCTGCGCGATGGCATCGGCCGCGTCGCGCACTTTGGGAGCCAGTGTTTCCAGCCCCTTTAAATCGGTACGCGCTGTCGTGCTGGTGACGGACACCGCCCCCAGCACCCGGCCTGACGGCGTCAGAATTGGCATGGCGATGCAGATGATCCCCGGCTCGTGTTCTTCGCGGTCAAAGGCATATCCGCGTGCCCGGATCGCCTGCAGTTCCTGCCGCAAGGCGGCGGGCGTTGTCAGGGTGCCGGGCTGAAATCTGTGGAACGACTGCTGCGCGATGATGTCATCCGCCTGCGCGTCATCGGTAAAGGCCAGCATCGCTTTGCCAACGCCCGTGCAATAGACGGGTCCAACCTTGCCCGCCTGAGAGAAAATCTCGACCGGGTGGGCGGCGTTGCGTTTATCTAAATACAGCACCTGCGCATGATCTAGCTGCGCCAGATGCACAGTTTCGCTGGTGGCAACGGACAGCCGCAACAAATGCGGGCTGGCGACTTGCACAAGGCTTGATTGTGCCCAAGCGGCATGGGCCAGCCGCACCAGCCGCGCACCGGGGGCATAGGTTTGCCGGTCCAGATTATAGGACAGCATATTCTGGCTCACGAGGGTTTGTAGAAGGCGATACAGCGTTGGCTTTGGATAGGCGCTATCCGCCAGTACCTCAGAAAATCGTACCGGGCGGCCAAAGCTGGCCACCTGATCTAACACCTCTAGTGCTTTGCCGACTGTGCCATCGCCGCTGCCGCTGCCTGCCATATCCATCCCTATCCCTCACCCGAATGCTGCGCTGCCGCGTAACGGGTGTGTTGACAAGCCTAGGGGATTCGCGATTAAGTATCAATACCCAAAACCAAGTTTCAAATAATGAAACCATTGGACGCTAATTTAGGGAGGAAACCAAATGTTGCGCAAACCACTCACCGCCGGTCTGGCACTTTCGATCGCTCTGCTTGCTGGCACATCTGCCATCGCCCAGCAGCGCGTGCTGACGTTCAACACCGACACGTCTGACCCCGCACCAAAAGCCGCCTTTGAAGCGCTGATCGCTGATTTCGAGGCCGAGTATCCCGACATCGACGTGCAGGTGAACCTGTTCGACCACGAGGGTTACAAGACTGCGATCCGTAACTTCCTGACCGCTGACAGCCCGGACCTTGCCAACTGGTACGCCGGCAACCGCATGAAGCCTTTCGTTGACGCAGGCCAGTTCATGGATGTGTCCGACGTTTGGGCCGACAATGGCCTGAACGAACAGCTGGCCTCTGCCGCGTCGTCCATGACCATCGACGACAAGCAGTGGGGCGTGCCCTATACCTACTACCAGTGGGGCATGTATTATAACAAAGCCCTGTACGAGCAGGTCGGCGCAAAGGTTCCAGAAACCTATGACGCGTTCGTCGAGAACTGCAAATTGTTCAAAGACGCAGGCATCGACTGCTTGACCACTGGCACATCCGCGATGTGGCCCGGCGCTGGTATCTTTGACTATTTCAACCTGCGCACCAACGGCTACGACTTCCACATGCAGTTGACGGGCGGCGAGATCCCGTGGACGGACGAGCGTGTGCGCGAAACCTTTGCGCAGTGGAACCGTCTGGTCGAGCCGGGCTATATCACTGCCAACGCAGCTGCCATCGACTGGCAGGACGCTGCGGCCCTGATGAGCCAAGGTAAGGCTGCGAACTATGTCATGGGCAACTTTGCCGTGGCCACGTTCAAAGACGGCGGCATGACCGACGATACGCTGGGCTTCTTCCCGTTCCCAACGATCAACCCTGACGTCGCCCGCGCCGAAGACGCGCCGACTGACACGGTCCACATCCCTGCCGGTGCGAAGAACCCAGAAGACGCCAAGACCTTCCTTGCGTTTCTGGCCCGCGCCGATGTGCAGACCAAGCTGAACGCCGCCCTTGGCCAGCTGCCCGTCAACAACGAGTCCACCGTGGACGAAGCTGACCCCTTCCTGTCCCAAGGCTTCGAGATGCTGTCGACGGCATCTGGTCTGGCGCAGTTCTTTGACCGTGACGCGCCTGCCGAAATGGCCGCATCGGGCATGGAAGGCTTCCAAGAGTTCATGGCGTACCCAGACAATCTGGAAGACATCCTGACCCGTCTGGAATCCGATCGTCAGCGTATCTACGCAAAGTAAAACTTGATGGCGGCCCCTGTTGCGGGGGCCGCCGTTCATCGCAAGGGGGGACTACACCATGACCGCACTACCCGACGCCCACGGACCCAAGCGGTCTTGGTGGAAATCCAACCAACAAAAGCTGACGCCTTGGCTGTTCCTCGCCCCGGGCATATTCATGTTTGCGGTCTACGTCGTCTGGCCCATCTTCGCGTCGTTCCAGTTCTCGTTCTATGATTGGGACGGATTGTCGCCCAAAGAATGGGTCGGCTGGGGCAATTACCAAGAGCTTTGGGGTGATCGCAATTTCATCATCTCGCTGAAAAACAACCTGATCTGGCTGGTGCTTTACATGCTTGCCGTGCCTGCAGGTCTGGGGATCGCGATTTTCCTGAACCAGACGGTCAGCGGTATCCGCATCTATAAGTCCCTGTTCTTCTTCCCTTTCGTGATTTCCCAAGTCGTCGTCGGCCTGATGTTCGCGTGGTTCTATGCGCCCAACTTCGGCCTGTTCTTTCAGCTGACGGAATGGCTGTTTGGCACCGGCACCGCCGTTCTGGCGAACCCCGACTACGCGACCTATGGCATCATCGTCGCCGGCCTGTGGCCGCAGATTGCCTATTGCATGATCCTATACCTGACCGGCCTGAACAACGTCGCCCCCGACCAGATCGAGGCGGCCCGTCTGGACGGTGCCAAGGGCCTGAAAATGCTGTGGTATGTCGTGCTGCCGCAGCTGCGCCCCGCCACGTTTATCGCCGTCGTCGTCACAGTCATCGGCGCCCTGCGCAGCTTTGACCTTGTGTCGATCATGACCAACGGCGGCCCCTTTGGCCAAACCCGCGTGCTGTCGTTCTACATGTATGAAAAAGCGCTGTCGGAATACGGCTACCGCATGGGTTATGGCGCTGCCATTGCCGTTGTTCTGTTCCTAATCATGATGGTCTTCATCGCCGGCTTTGTCTGGAAGATGGTCCGCGACGAGAGAGGCCACTAAGATGTTCCCACGCCCCATTGCCCAGCGGTCCCGCGCCGCACAACTGACATATCAGGCCCTGCTACCCGTGGCCCTGATCCTGTGGCTGCTGCCCCTGCTTGGTATCGCCATGACGTCCATCAAACCGTCCTCCGATCTGGCGGCTGGCAACTATTTTGGCCTGCCCACGCATATCGCGATCGAAAACTACTGGACGGTCCTGTTCGATTTCGACCTGTGGAAATACATCCGCAACTCTTTCATCGTCACGATCCCGACCGTGATCGGGTCCGTCGCCCTGTCCTGCCTGACCGGCTTTGCCCTTGGCATTTACCGGTTCAAAGGCAACCTGCTGATCTTTTTCATGTTCGTGGCGGGTAACTTTGTACCCTTCCAGATCCTGATGGTCCCGGTTCGCGACCTGACGCTGAACCTTGGCATGTACAACACACCGCAGGCGCTCATCCTGTTCCACATCGCCTTTCAGACCGGGTTCTGCACCCTATTCATGCGCAACTTTATCGCCGCCCTGCCGCGCGAACTGATCGAGGCCGCCCGCGTCGAAGGCGTAGCCGAATGGCGCATCTTTTGGTTCGTCGTGCTGCCCCTGATGAAGCCCGCGATTGCGGCGCTGTCGGTGCTGATCTTTACCTTCATCTGGAACGACTTCTTCTGGGCGACCGTGCTGACCACTAGCGCCGAAACCCGTCCCGTTACCGCTGGCCTGTCATCGCTCAACGGCCAATGGGTCGCTGCGTGGCATCTGGTCTCTGCCGGGTCTATCGTCGCCGCCCTGCCCCCTGTCGCGATGTTCTTTTTGATGCAAAAGCACTTCATCGCTGGCCTCACCCTCGGAGCCGTCAAGTAAATGACCCACTATCGTCTTGATGCCGGTCGCCAGACGATCGTTCTGGCCGCCCCCGCGAACGGTTTGCCGCACTGCACCTATTGGGGTGCGCGGCTGCCGGACGGGACCGACCTTGGCGCGATTGCCGCTGCCGCTGAAATCGACCTGACGGGCGGTATGCTGGATGCGAACCCGCTGGTCACGCTGTGTCCGCAAACCGCGTCTGCCTTTCCGGGGCAGCCGGGCCTTGACGTGCGCAGCAAGGATGGCACGCCCCTGCGCCCCGTCTTTGCACAAACCGCGACCAAACGGGCAGAGGCACTGTCGCTGTCCTATGCTGACGCCGCCCTTGGGCTGACCCTGACCTTCAAGTTCAGCGCCGATGCGGCGACTGGAATCATCACCGCCCAAACCGCGCTGGATGCAACACAACCTGTCCTGTGCGACTGGCTGTCCGCGCCGACCCTGCCCGGCCCGCAGTTGGCCGACGAGATGATCGATTTCGCGGGCCGCTGGTGCGATGAATTCCAGCCCGTCCGCACACCTTGGGCCGCTGGCATCCGCGCCCGCGACAACCGCACGGGCCGCACCGGGCACGAACATTTCCCCGCGTTGATCCTGCCCGCCCGCGGCTGCACTAATACCGGCGGAGAGGCGCACGCCCTGCACTATGGCTGGTCCGGCGGCCACCGCATGATCGCAGAGGAGCTTCCCGACGGGCGCCGCCAGATCCAGTTCGGCCACGCCAGCGGCAGCGATCCCCTGCCCGGCACCCATTTTAAAAGCGCCCCGCTTTATGTGGCCTATTCGGACACAGGCTTGAACGGCTGCGCTGTCAGCTTTCAGCGCCATCTGCGCGACCGCATCATCACCTGGCCGCAGCCAAACACACCCCGCCCCGTGCATTACAACTGCTGGGAGGCGATCTATTTCGACCACTCTCTATCTGCCCTGACCGCCATCGCCGACCGCGCCGTTGCGCTAGGGGCAGAGCGTTTCGTGCTGGACGACGGCTGGTTCAAGGCGCGCAATGACGACACCACCAGCCTTGGCGACTGGACCATCGACGCCGCGAAATGGCCAGACGGGCTGACCCCGCTGATCGACCATATCCACAGCCTTGGCATGACCTTTGGCCTGTGGTTCGAGCCTGAGATGGTCAACGCCGACAGCGACATGGCCCGCAATCACCCAGATTGGATCCTTGGCCCAATGGATCAGCCGCTTGGCCGGGGCCAATATGTGCTGGACATGGCGAACGCCGATCTGCGCGAAAATCTGTTTGATCAAATCAGCAGTATTCTAGCCAGCCACGACATCGAATACATCAAATGGGACCACAACCGTGTGCTCCCTCATAACGACGCGGCCCAGACACGCGGCACCTACGCCCTGCTGGACCGCCTGCGCACAGCACATCCAGAGGTAGAGATTGAATCCTGCGCCTCTGGCGGTGGACGCATCGACTTTGGCATTTTGAAGCACACCCAGCGCGTCTGGCTGTCCGACAGCAACGACGCCCTGACGCGCCTGCGCATTCAGCACGATGCGGCCCTTTTCTTGCCATCCTGCGTCACCGGCAGCCACGTTGGCCCGCGCCACTGCCACACGACCGGACGCGTCCATTCCATCAGCTTCCGCGCATGGGTCGCCGCCCAGCGCCACATGGGGTTCGAGATGGACCCGCGCGAGCTGACACAGGACGAGGCCGCGACCCTCACGCGGGTCACCGCGTGGTACAAAGCCAACCGCGACTGGATGCGCAGCGCCGATATCTTGCGGCTGGAGAGCGCCGACCCCGCCATCATCGCCGAACAGCAGCAAGCCGCCGATGGCACGCGGTTTGTCGTCTTCGCGGGTCACGCAGGCACCAGCACACAGATCGCGCCGCGCCCGCTGCGCCTAACGGGGCTTGATCCGGATGCCACCTATACGGTTAATATCGCGAACAAAGACGACCTATCCACCCTGTCACGCGGCACGCCTGCGCTGAAATCTGGCCCCTTGACCCTGACGGGCCGTACGTTGATGTCACAGGGCATTGCCCTACCCTATGCCGTCCCCGACAGCATATGGATCATCGAAGGACATCGCCTATGACAGCCCAGTTTCACGACCTTGAAAATGCCCACGTTTTTATCACCGGCGGCGGCGGCGGCATCGGTGCCGCGCTGACGGAATCTTTTCTGACGCAAAAGGCCAAGGTCAGCTTTGTCGGCCGCTCTGACTACAGCGATTTCGCGGACGACATGGCGGAAAAAACCGGCACTAAGCCGTTCTTCCTGCAATGCGACGTCACCGACACCAAGGCGCTGCACGCCGCGATGGACGAAGCCGTCGCCAAGCAAGGCGCACTGAAAGTCCAAATCAACAACGCCGCTGCCGACACGCGCATGGACCCCGCCGACATCACGGTCGAAGATTGGGACAGCCAAATTGCCGTGAACCTGCGCCACTACTTCTTTGCCTGCCAAAAGGCGGGTGCGCTGATGACGGATGGCGGGTCAATCATCAATTTTTCGTCCGCCAGCTACCAGATCGCAGGCGAACAGCTTGCACCCTATGTGTCGTCAAACGCAGGCATCCTCGGGCTGACACGCTCGCTGGCCCGCGACTGGGGCCCGCGCGCTATTCGCGTGAACGCGATCTCTCCCGGTCTTGTGCTGACCAAAAAGCAGATTGAAGAGGTGCATACCGATGAAGACCTTGCTGAATTCCGCAAAAAGCAGTGCATCCCCGAAAACCTGTATCCCGAAGACGTGCCGGGCACCGCGCTGTTCCTTGCCTCTGATTTGTCGCGCATGATGACCGGGCAGTGCCTGTTCATTGACGGCGGCTTGGCGTTCACAGGATGAGTGCCGCCGCCGCCACATGGATCGCCGCCGATTGGGGCACGACGCATCTGCGCGTTTGGGCCATGTCGGACAGTGGCACCGTGCTGGCGGCGGCTGGGTCCGCCGACGGCATGGGCACGCTGACCCGCGACGGCTTTGCCCCGGCGCTGGACGCCCTGACCGCCGATTGGCCCGCCGTGCCCGTGATTGCCTGCGGCATGGTCGGGTCCCGCCAAGGCTGGACAGAGGCACCCTATTCCGCCGTCCCCTGCCCCGCACTGGCCAGCAACCTGACCCTTGCAGGCACCCGTTGCCACATCATTCCGGGGTTAAAACAAGCCAGCCCCGCCGATGTCATGCGCGGCGAAGAGACCCAGATCGCGGGATTTTTGTCGCTGAACCCGCGCTGGGACGGCGTGATCTGCCTGCCGGGCACCCACACAAAATGGGTGCACGTCAGCGCGGATGAAGTCGTCAGCTTTCAGACTGTGATGACCGGCGATCTGTTCGCCGCCATCACGGGCCACACCGTGCTGCGCCATTCGTGCACCGACGGCTGGGACGACGCGGGCTTTTTGCAAGGCGTCGATGACGCCATCGCCCGCCCGGAAAAGCTGGCCGCCCGCCTGTTTTCTTTGCGCGCCGAAGGGTTGCTGAACGATCTGCCCAATGCCACCGCGCGCGCCCGCCTGTCGGGGCTGCTCATCGGGGCAGAACTTGCCGCGACCAAGCCCTACTGGCTCGGGCAGCAAATCGCCGTGATCGGCGCTGGCACCTTGGCGGGGCTTTACGTGACGGCCCTTGGGGCGCAGGCTGCCCCGGCGACCCAAGTCAACGCGGACCGCGCCACACTGGCCGGGCTAACCGCCGCCTATCGCAGCTGGAAGGACCAGACATGACCCGCCCCATCATCGCCATCCTGCGCGGCGTCACGCCCGACGATGCCGTCGCCGTCGCCCGCGCCTGCATCGACGCAGGCATCACACGGATAGAGGTGCCGCTGAATTCCCCCGCACCCTTCGACAGCATCCGCCGTATGGCTGACGCGCACGGGGATATTGCTGAAATTGGCGCAGGTACCGTGCTGACGCCAGACGACGTGAACCGCGTGCGTGATGCTGGCGGAAAGCTGATCGTATCCCCCAACGCCGACCCGCGCGTGATCATGGCGACCAAGGCCGCAGGCATGGCCAGCTGGCCCGGCGTGATGACACCCACCGAATGCTTTGCGGCGCTGAAAGCCGGCGCTGACGGGCTCAAGATTTTCCCCGCCTCGCTGATCGGTCCCGCCGGGATCAAAGCCATGCGCGCCGTGCTGCCTACGGATTGCCCGGTCTATGCCGTCGGCGGCGCTGGCCCCGATAACTTTGGCGACTGGATCAAGGCAGGTGCCGACGGCTTCGGCATCGGCACCGCGATTTACACCCCCGGTCTAAGCGCCGACGACGTTGCCACCCGCGCCCGCGACATCGTGGCCGCCTTTGATGCAGCCATCCAATGATCTTCGACGCCACCCCCTGCGCCTTGGGCGAAGGCCCGCTCTGGCATCCTGAACGCGATCAGCTGTTCTGGTTCGATATCCTGTCGCGCCGCATGCACACCAAAGGGCAGCATTGGGATTTTCCCGGCCATGTCTCGGCTGCGGGCTGGGTGGATTATGAAACGCTGCTCGTCGCCTCTGACATCGCACTCAGCCGCTTTGACATCGCCTCTGGCGACACCGTCAAGATCATGGATCTGGAACACGATCTGGCGGGCAACCGGTCCAACGATTGCCGCGCTGACCCGCAGGGCGGCTTCTGGATTGGCACGATGGGGTTAGGGGCAGAGGCAGGCCACGGCAGCATCTGGCGCTATTACCGGGGCGCGCTGCGCAAGATCTACGCCGACCTTGCGATCAGCAACTCGATCTGCTTCGCCCCAGACGGCAAAACCGCCTATTTCACCGACACACCCACCAAACAAATCATGCGCGTCGCGTTGGACGCCGCTGGCTGGCCATCAGGTACACCGCAACTCCATATTGACCTGACCGGCACGGACTATAACCCCGACGGCTCTGTCGTGGACGCCGCGGGCAACCTGTTCAATGCGCAATGGGGTGCGGGCCGCGTCGCCGCCTACGACCCACATGGCCAGTTCATCGAAGCCTTCGCATTCCCCGCGCACCACACATCTTGCCCGGCTTTTGGCGGCGCGGACCTGTCGACGCTCTATGTGACTTCGGCCCGCCAAGGCATCGACGCCCCGGACGACGCCCAAGGCGCGACTTACGCCATCAAAACCAGCTATACCGGCCAACGGGAACACCGCGTTATCCTTTAAACGCGGGCGTCCCCCATCATCTTGCCAAAAATACTCAAAAAGGTCCCAGACATGACCCGCACGCTCGGCGTTTGCTACTACCCCGAACACTGGCCCGAATCCCAATGGGCCGTTGATGCCGCCCAGATGAAGGCCACCGGCCTGACGTGGGTGCGCATTGGCGAATTCGCCTGGAGCCTGATGGAACCCACCCCGGGCACCTACGACTGGGATTGGCTGGACCGAGCTGTTGAAACGCTTGGCGCGGCTGGCCTCAAGGTCGTGATGGGCACACCCACTGCCACCCCGCCGCGCTGGTTGGTGGACAGCATGCCCGACATGCTGCCCGTCGACGCGCAGGGGCGCACGCGGGGCTTTGGCTCGCGCCGGCATTATGACTTCAGCCACATGGGCTACCGCGACGCATGTCGCCGCATCGCAACAGCGATGGGCGAGCGTTATGGCCGCAATCCCCATGTCGCCGCTTGGCAGATCGATAACGAATACGATTGCCACGATACGACGCTGTCTTATTCGAGTGCTGCAAAGCAGGGGTTTCAGGATTGGCTTGCGCAGAAATACCAAAGCACGGACGCGCTGAACCGGGCTTGGGGCAATATCTTTTGGTCAATGCAATACGACACCTTCGACCAGATCGAATTGCCGAACCTGACCGTCACCGAACCCAACCCCGCGCATGTGCTGGATTTCCGGCGCTACAGCTCTGACCAAGTCGCCGCGTTCAACCGCGTACAGGTCGACGCTCTGCGCCCTTTGACCGACACGCCGCTGATCCACAACTACATGGGCCGCACGCTGACGTTTGATCATTTCAAAGTCGGTGCCGACCTCGATATCGCGTCGTGGGACAGTTACCCTATCGGCTTTCTGTCCGATAGGATCGAAGGGACGACGAAGGAAAAGCAGACCTATCTGCGCCAAGGTCACCCGGATAACCAAGCCTTTCACCACGATCTGTACCGCGCTGTCGGCAATGGCCGCCTTTGGGTGATGGAGCAGCAACCCGGCCCGGTAAACTGGGCCCCCTACAACCCGGCCCCCCTGCCCGGCATGGCCCGCCTTTGGGCATGGGAAGCCTTCGCGCACGGGGCAGAGGCCGTCTGCTATTTCCGCTGGCGTCAAGCCCCCTTTGCGCAGGAACAAATGCACGCAGGCCTGCTGCGCCCCGACAGCGAACCCGCCCCGGCCTTGGGCGAGGCCGCGCAGGTCGCGGCAGAAATCGCTGCCATGCCAGACCTTGATCACGCCACAGGCTCTGCCGCGCTGATGTTTGATTACGAAAGCGCATGGGCGTGGGACACGCAGCCGCAGGGTGCGGACTTTGACATGTTCCGCCTGGCCTTTGCCGCCTACCGCGCCTTGCGCCGGGCGGGTCTGTCCGTGGACATTCTGCCGCCCCATACGGGCGATCTGTCGGCCTATAAACTGGTCCTTGCCCCCGGCTTGATGACGATTTCGGACAACCTGCGCGCCGCTTTGGCAACATACGAAGGCATCGCGCTGATCGGCCCGCGCAGCGATCTAAAAACCCGCGACATGGCGATCCCCGTGCCCATGGGCCCCTCCCTGCCCGATACGGACGTCACCGTCACACTGACCGAAAGCCTGCCTCCCAGCGACAAGATCAAGCTGCAAGGCGGCGGCCGTTTCCGCCATTGGTTCGAACATCTGGACGGCACAGCGCCGGTGCATCTGTCCACGAAATCAGGCCAACCAGCGATCATGGGCGGCGATCACCTGCGCTATCTGGCCGGCTGGCCGGATGACGCGACCTTTGACGGCATCATTGGCGGGCTTTGCGACGCAGCGGGCATTGCGACCCTGCGCCTGCCAGATGGCCTGCGCGTGCGCGACACGGCCACCACGCGATTTTTCTTCAACTACGGTCCCAAGCCTGTCACATGGAAAGACACAATCATCCCCGCTGCGGGGGTTCACTGGGAGGCACTTTGATGATCGCACATTTTGGCACATCCGCCGCTGGTCATGACATCGACAGCGTCACACTGCATGCAGGCGACTTGTCCGTCACCCTGCTGACATGGGGCTGCGTCGTGCAGGACGTGCGGCTTGCGGGCGTTGACTATTCCCTGACCCGCGGCTCTGACCTTCTGGCCGATTACGAGGGCGAGATGCGCTATAGTGGATCGCTGATCGGTCCGGTTGTGAACCGGATCAGCACCGGCCGGGTCGAGATTGACGGCATGATGTACGAGCTGGAACGGAACCTGAAAAACCGCATCCACCTGCATTCCGGCAGCCGCGCGACGCACCTGCGGCCATGGAAGCTGCACGAATCCTCGGCCGACCGTGCTGTGTTCAAACTGCATCTGCCCGATGGTGATGGCGGACTGCCCGGCGACCGGCATATTCGCGCTGTGTTCACCGTGATCGCCCCCGCCATCCTGACGATGGAAATCACGGGTACCACCGACCAGCCGACGCTGATGAACTTCGCGAACCACTCTTATTGGAACCTTGACGGCACCCCGACATGGGACGGCCACACCTTGCAAGTCGCCGCCGACCGCTATCTGCCCACGACCGAGGATTTCTATCCCACCGGAGAGATCGCCGATGTAGACGGCACCCCGCTCGATTTCCGCGCACCGCGCGAGATCAGCGTCAAGAACCCCGAGATGGACAACAACATGTGTCTGTCAGATGGACAGGTGCCGCTGCGTGATGTTCTGTGGCTCACCGGGCAATCCGGCGTAAAGCTGACCATCGCGACCGATCAGCCCGGCATGCAGGTCTTTGACGGGCGCCACGCGATCCGCCCCGGCAAGCCGCAATACGAAGCGCTGGCGTTCGAGGCGCAAGGCTGGCCAGACGCCCCCACCCACGCGAATTTCCCGTCCATCCGCGTGGGCGAGCACACACCTTATCGCCAGTTCACGACTTATACCTTCGCTAAGCCAGACTAAGCCGCAGGCTTAGCTGCCGCGATAGGTCGAATAGCCGTAAGGCGACAGCAGCAGAGGCACATGGTAATGCGCCTCTGCATCCGTGATGCCAAAGCGGATTGGCACAATATCCAGAAAGAGCGGCTCTGTCCCGTCCTGACCGGTCGCGCGCAGGTAGTCACCCGCATGGAATGTCAGCTCATAGGTGCCGACGGCGAACTGCCCTTTGGGCAGGATCGGCGCATCAGTGCGCCCGTCAGCATTCGTCGTCATGCGCGCGATCTCTGCCGGGCCCGCGTCCGTGATCCGCGACAGCACGATCTGCAACCCGCCCGCAGGCAAACCGCGTGCAGTATCAAGTACATGGGTCGTTAAATATCCCTGCGACATAAGCGCACTCCTTTTCATTTCGCCTGTGAACAAGCGGCCTGCTTCCCCGCTTGTCAACCCGGTCAGCGCCAAGCCGGAGCCTAAAACTTTTCGCCCAAAAGGTTTAACGCCGGACGATTATTCATCGAAAAATCGTTGCACCCCGCATCCCGCGCATAAAAGTGGAAAAATGCGTTTGACACCGCCCCCTGGTCCGCTTATCGGATGCGCCGTGGTGAGGCGCGGTAGCTCAGTTGGTTAGAGCGATCGACTCATAATCGATAGGTCGGGAGTTCAAGTCTCCCCCACGCCACCACCACAGTCTCCCAGTTCAAATGCAGCACGACATCGACACCCCGGACCGACCGGCGCGTTTGCTGCGCAAGCCACGCAGGGTCGAGAGTTCAAGTCTCCCCCACGCCACCACCACAGTCTCCCAGTTCAAATGCAGCACGACATCGACACCCCGGACCGACCGGCGCGTTTGCTGCGCAAGCCACGCAGGGTCGAGAGTTCAAGTCTCCCCCACGCCACCACCACAGTCTCCCAGTTCAAATGCAGCGCGAAATCGACACCCCGGACCGACCGGCGCGTTTGCTGCGCAAACCACGCAGGGTCGAGAGATCAAGTCTCCTCCACGCCACCACCACAGTCCCCCAGTTCAAAACGAAACGCAAAGCAGCCACCGCAGATCGCTCACGCGCGTTTGCCGTTCAGCGCGCCTCAAAATTTGGCATACCATCTTGCAACGTCCCCACAGCAGGTTCAGGGTCTGCGCAACAGACCGGGGGACCACGATGACTTTGCTGACGACACTTGCTGATATTCTAGGCCCCCAAGGTCTACTAACCGACCCCGCCGATATGGCGCGCTGGACCAACGATTGGACGGGCTATTACACCTCTGTCCCGCTGGCCGTCGCGCGGCCCACCACGACGCAGCAGGTCAGCGCTGTGATGGCCGCTTGTCACGCTGCCGGGCAGGCTGTGGTGCCCGTGTCGGGCAATACCGGGCTGAATGGCGGCGCGTCCGCCATGGGGGCTATTGCCCTGTCGCTGGACCGGATGACGGCAATCCGCAACGTCGATCCCGCCTCTCGTACGGCAGAGGTAGAGGCTGGCGTTATCATTTCGCGCCTTCACGACGCGGCAGACGCCCATGATCTGATCTTTCCTCTGACGTTTGGCGCGCGCGGGTCTGCAATGATCGGCGGTGCGCTTTCGACGAACGCGGGCGGGTCGAACGTGCTGCGCTATGGCAATACCCGCGATCTGGTGCTGGGCCTGACCGTCGTGCTGGCGGATGGTCGGATCATGGATCTGATGGGGCGGCTTCATAAAGATAACAGCGGCCTGAACCTGCGGCACCTGATGATCGGCGCAGAGGGGACGCTTGGCATCATCACGGCCGCCACGGTCAAGCTGTTCACCAAGCCGCGCGCCTATGCCACGGCGATGGTCGCGGCCGCGTCGCTGGATGCTGCCCTGACCCTGCTGCACCGCATCCAAGCTGCCACAGGGGGCGCGGTCGAGGCGTTTGAATACATGCCTGCCAATTACATCGACACCCATCTGCGCATCACCCCCGGGGCCAAGGCGCCCTTTGCCGACCGCCACGACGTCAACATCATGATAGAGGTCGGTGCCACCGCCCCCCGCGATGCCACCCCGCTAGACGACGGCTCTGTGCCCATCGTCACCCTGCTAGAGGAAACGCTGGCCGAGATGATGGAGGACGGCCTGATCCTGGACGCCGTGACCGCCCAATCCGAACAGCAGCGCAGCGACATGTGGGCCCGGCGCGAGGCAGCGTCAGAGGTGATCTTTGACCGCCGCCCCTTTGTGAACACAGATATCGCCGTCGCCCTGCCCGACGTGCAAACCTTTCTAACCGAAGCGCGCAAACGCCTTCTGGCGCTGGACCCCGGCGCAGATGATCTGTCTGTCGTGCACTTGGGCGATGGCAATGTGCACTACACCGCATACCCCAGCAAAGAGGACCCCGACCTAAGCGCCGCGATCCGCGAGATGGTGGATGATGTAGTGCAAGATTTGGGCGGATCATTCAGCGCCGAACACGGCGTAGGGCTGTCAAAGCTGGATAGCATGGCAAAGCGCAAGGATCCGGTCGCGCTGGATGTCATGCGGGCGATCAAGGACGCGCTGGACCCCAGCGGCATCCTGAACCCCGGCAAGGTGATCCCGCCAAAGCGCTAGGGTTTAGTCAAAGAACCCCGGCCCGGCGCGTTCCAGCAGCTTGGCCGCCATTTCGCGGCCCATCTGTGCGCCGTCGGCAATGGGGCCTGTCATATCGTCGGACAGCACGCGGGTGCCATCCTCGCGCAGGATCTCGCCGCGCAGGCGCAGATTGCCGCCCTCAAGCTCTGCCAGACCCGCGATCGGCGTTTCGCACGACCCATCCAGCGCCAGCAGCAAGGATCGTTCTGCAGCAAGCCGGTAGCCGGTTTCGGCGTCGTGGATCGCTTCCAGCATCTGGGCGGCGCGGCTATCATCTGTGCGCCGCTCAATCCCGATGGCACCCTGCGCAATCGCGGGCAGCATGTCGTCGGCGCTGATGCCGTGATGCGGGACGTCGTCCATTTTCAGACGGTTCAGGCCCGCCATGGCCAAAAACGTCGCGGTGGCCACGCCATCATCAAGCTTTTTCAAACGTGTCTGCACGTTGCCGCGAAATTCGACCACGTTCAGGTCAGGGCGTCGCGCCTTGACCTGTGCGCGGCGGCGCAAGGACGATGACCCGACCGTCGCCCCCTGCGGCAAATCAGCCAGCCCGGCGGCATTGCGGGATACAAAGGCGTCGCGCACGTCTTCACGCGGCAAATAGGTATCCAGCAGCAAGCCACCCGGTTGCAGAGTCGGCATGTCCTTCATCGAATGCACCGCGATATCAATCTCGCCAGACAACAGCGCCTCTTCGATCTCGCGGGTAAACAGGCCCTTGCCGCCGATTTCTTTGAGCGGGCGATCAATGATCTGATCGCCTGTCACCTTGATGATGACGATGGTAAACGCCTCGAACGGCAGATCAAAAGCCTGCGCCAGACGCGCACGCGTCTCGTTGGCTTGCGCCATCGCAAGAGGCGATCCTCTGGTTCCGATCTTGAACGCGGCGGCGGGTGTGGGCAAATTCAGCTTCATAACACAACTGTTAGCCCTGCCAATCCGGGTTGACAACAGCCCTGCGCGTTGCGACGAAACCCACAACACAAAGGACGTCACATGCCTCAGCAAAAGACCATTCTGCGCGCCCTTGCGGGTGAAACACTGCCCACGCCGCCGATCTGGATGATGCGCCAAGCCGGACGCTACTTGCCGGAATACAAGGCGACCCGCGCGCAGGCCGGTGATTTCCTGTCGCTGTGCTATAACCCCGAACTGGCGGCAGAGGTGACGTTGCAGCCGATCCGCCGCTACGGCTTTGACGCGGCGATCCTGTTTGCGGACATCCTGCTGCTGCCACAAGCGCTGGGTGCGGACCTGTGGTTCGTCACGGGCGAAGGCCCGCGTCTGTCCACAATCACCGATCAGGCCGGTTTGGATAAACTCGGCCCCGTGGACGAGATCGACGCCGTGCTGTCGCCCGTCTATGAAACCGTCAAGATCCTTTCGCGTGAACTGCCTGCGGATACCACGCTGATCGGTTTCGCTGGCGCCCCTTGGACCGTCGCGACCTATATGATCGCAGGCCAAGGCACCCCGGACCAAGGCCCGGCGCATGCGCTGAAAAACGAAAACCGCCCCGTGTTCGAAGCGCTGCTTGCCAAGATCACCGCAGGCACGATCCACTATCTGTCGCGCCAGATCGACGCCGGGGCAGAAGTCGTCAAGCTTTTCGATAGCTGGGCCGGATCGCTGCAAGGCGAGGATTTCGCCAAATACGCAGTAGAGCCCGCGCGCGAAATCACGGCGGCGCTCAAGGCTAAGTATCCGCATATCCCGGTCATCGCCTTTCCGCGTGGCGCAGGTCACCGGTACGAGGGGCTGCATGCCGCGATTGGGGCCGATTGCATCGCGCTGGATGACGGCGTCACGCCGAACTGGGCGGCTGGTCATGTCCAGATCGATGGCTGCGTGCAGGGCAATCTGGCGTCACGGCACATGGTTACCGGCGGCAAGGATCTGATCCGCGAGACACGCAAAGTCGTGCAAGCCTTTAGCAATGGGCCGCACATCTTTAACCTTGGTCACGGCATCACGCCCGACGCCGATCCGGCGAATGTGCAGCTGATGATCGACACGGTGCGCGGCATCTGATGTACGCCCCCCCGGCCTTTCAAGAGGACCGGACTGAAGTCCTGCGCGCCGCCATCGGTGATATCACCTTTGGCGCGCTAGTCACGCAAACGGATGATGGTCCGGTCGTCACGCATGTGCCAATGATGCTGACCGGGCCGGACGATGCCATGGTACTGGAAACGCATGTCGCCCGCGGCAATCCGCATTGGCGCCACGCAGGGCCGACGGTCGCGATCTTTCAAGGGCCGCACGCCTATATCCGGCCGGGGTTTTATCCGTCAAAGGCGGAAACGGGCAAGGTCGTACCGACTTGGACCTATATCGCGGTGCATGCGCACGGGATGCTGACCGCTGTGCAGGACGGCGACTGGCTGCATGCCCATGTGACCGCGATGACCAATAAGATGGAATCAGGCCGCCCTGCCCCTTGGGCTGTGGACGACGCACCTGCCGGTTATATCGCTAGCTTGCAGCGCGGGATCGTTGGTCTGCGCATGCCTGTCACACGCCTGACAGGGGCGTGGAAGGTGAACCAGCACAAGTCAGAGGCCGATCGCGCGGGCACAGCGCAGGGGCTAGCAGACAGCGGAGAGATGGGCCGCGCCCTTGCCCAAGTGCTAAAGCCGGAGGCTTAGCGCCCCGTCAGCCCCTCGATTGCTGGCAGCGGCACGGGCTGGGTCACATATGCGCTTTTGCGCTTTTCATAAAACGCATTGCCACCAGCGGTGACGACGTAATTCATGTTGTCGTAGGAAAACCGATGGCCTGCCTGATGAAAAAACTTTGCATCGCCAATCATCGGATGCCGCTCGCCCAGCATGACTGAAATCGCCGCCTCTTGCACCGTCGGCAGGCCGCTGGCGGACATCGGGCGCGACATCACGCCGGGGGCAAACTGGTTCTTTTGCCCCACAACACCGCAGACCGTATCGGGATATGCGTCTGACTGAACACGGTTCATCACGACATTTCCGACGGCAACCAACCCGTCGCGGCTGGACCGGTTCGATTCAAAAAACATCGCCCGTTCAAGGCATTCCAAGTCATCCGTGTCCACGCGGGCAAAGCTGCGCGCGGCAACGTCATCCTTTTTGCCGCCGACCATGCCGCATCCCGCAGCCGTCAGCGCCAAAGCGATCAGACCTGCCAGCCACAGTGCTTTGCCCGATTGGTTCATTGAATGGCCCCCGCCCCTATTTTGAAGGCACCTTATGCGGGGCGATACGCCGCGCTCAAGCCCCGCTCTGCCCATGAAGCGCCCCACGCCCGCCCGCAGGCGGACACTCGCCGATCCGCATGGGCCCTGTCAGACCCACTTGGCCATCGGCGGCAGGCTCATCAGGACCGCGTTGGCGTCGTGCCCGGTGGTCAGGCCGAATTTGGTGCCGCGGTCGTAGACAAGGTTATATTCCGCATAAAGGCCGCGGTGGATCAGCTGCGTGTCCTTGTCGGCGTCGGTCCAGTCTTGGCTGCGGCGCTTTTCCACCAACGGCTGATAGGCGGGCAGAAAGGCGCGGCCGATGTCTTGGGTCAGGGCAAAGTCAGCATCCCAGTTGCCGGTGCAGTGGTCGTCCATAAAGATGCCGCCGACACCCCGCGCACGGTTCCGGTGCGGGATATAAAAATACTCATCCGCCCAAGCCTTTAGCCGGGGGTAAAGGTCGGTGCCATGCGGGTCGAGGTGGGTTTGCTGGGCTGCATGAAAATGGGCCGTATCCTCTGCGTATTCGATGCAGGGGTTCAGATCGGACCCGCCGCCAAACCACCACGCGTGCGGCGTCCAGAACATGCGGGTGTTCATGTGCACGGCAGGCGCATGGGGGTTTTGCATATGCGCGACCAGCGAAATGCCAGACGCCCAAAAGCGCGGATCGCTGTCCATGCCCGGCACACCGCGTGCGGCCATAGCGCGCTGCGCCGCCTCGCCCAATACGCCGTGGACGGTCGACGTGTTTACGCCGACCTTTTCAAACACCCGCCCGCCGCGCATGACGGACATCAGGCCACCGCCCGCCTCTGACCCATCATCGGCGGTGCGACGCGTCTGCGTGCGTTCAAACCGGCCTGCGGGCAGCGCTGCCGTGGGGCCTGTGGTCTGGGTGTCTTCTAATCCTTCGAACGCGGTCACGATCGTGTCGCGCAGGGTTTCGAACCATGCGCTAGCCCGCGCTTTTTCAGTATCCATCGTGTCGGTCATCTGGCCCTTGCCCTGCTGTTATTGCATATCATCTTAAAGGGACACTAAGGGTAAAGCCAAGCGCCAGCCCCTTGGCACACCCTCTACCGGAGCCCCGATATGCGGTATCTTCTGCCCCTTGCCCCACTTGCCCTGCTGGCCGCTTGCGCCACGCCGCAACAGCAATGCCTGAACAATGTGTCAGAGCCGCTGCGTGTGAACGCCTTTTTGATTGCGCAAACGCAGGCTAATCTGGATCGCGGCTTTGCCGTTGACCAGCAGCAGCGCGTCAGCCGGGGCTTTGATATGTGCCGCCAGCGTGACCGCGACGGCAACGTGTCGACCACGCTTTGTCCGACAACGCGGGTGAAGACGGTCAACGTGCCGCAGGCGATCAATATGGATGTGGAACGCGGAACGCTCGATCAACTGCTCGCGCGGCAAGCGATTTTGGAAAAGCAGGCCAGCACCGCGACAAACCAATGCCGCCTGCTGTATCCTGAATAGCGACTAGTGAACAGCGATGGCGGCGGGATCGACCAATGTGCGACCGCCGTCCAGCGTCACGATCTGACCCGTCACAAAGCTCGACGCATCAGAGGCTAGGTATTGCACCGTGTCCCCGACCTCTGCCGCGTTAGCAAGGCGGCCCATGGGCGTGGCGTCTAGGATCGCGCTACGGGCGTGTTCGTGATCGCGCATCCAGCCGAGCAAATTGTTGGACAGCACCGAACCGACGGATACGCCGTTCACCCGGATCTGCTGGGGCGCAAGCGCGACCGCCATAGAGCGTGTCATCTGATCCAGCGCCGCATTCGCGATGGAAAAGCCCATCAAGTCAGGATGCGCCCGCTGGCCTGCGATGGATGACAGGTTCACGATGGACCCGATGGGGCCGTCTTCGCTAGGTGCCTTTTGTTTAACAAAGCGCCGCGCGATGGCCTGCGACAGGCGCAGCGGCATCATCAGGTTCTGCTGCATCAGCTCTTCGACAGAATTATCTTCGGCGTCCAGCGGCGCAGTGCCAGTCACAAGACGCGCCGCATTCACCAGAATATCGACCCGGTCAAAGGCATCCACTGTCGCCGAAATCAGGTTCGCCACGCACAGCTTTTGCCGCAGATCGCCGGTAAACATCCGCACGCGGTCCTCATCGGCGGACAAATCAGCAATCTCACGCTCTAACGCTTCTTCGTTTATATCAGCGAACATAACGTTGGCACCGGCACGAACGAAGTGGCGGGCAATCGCCAAACCAATGCCGTTACCAGCACCGGTCACGATGGCCGTGCGGCCTTTGATGGAAAAAGACATGAAACAGTCCTTTGATCAGGATTTCAGCGGGCGGGTCGCGTGAAACAGCTTAAAGCCGCCGTCGCCCGGCAGTTCTTCGACATTGCGGAAATGCTCGCGCAGCGCCGCCTCGTAAGGCAGATGGCGGTTTGCAACCATCCACAGCTTGCCATGCGCGGCCAGCATCCGAGCAGCACCCGCGATAAAGCCTTGGCCCAGCGATGGTGTGCCCTTGGACCCGGTATGGAACGGCGGGTTCATCACGATGCCATCGTATTTCGTGGCGGGCTTGAACGTCAGCGCATCGCCCCAATGGAACGCGGCGCGGGGGTCGGTCACGTTAAGGCGTGCGCAATCCAGCGACAGCGCCTCTGCCTCGATCAAGTCCAGCGATTTGACGCCATCGCGCCCTAGCACGGCTTGGCTCAGATAGCCCCAGCCTGCGCCAAGGTCGGCCATACGGTTGGGCAGTTTCGCAGGCAACGCGCCCGCCAGCAGGGCAGAGCCCTTGTCGATTGCGCCGTCAGAAAAGACACCAGCGGTGGTGTAAAAGCCGTGATCGCCAACTTCGGGCGGCGGAGCGGCCCAGTCTGCCAGCTTGTCCGTGGCATTGAACCAGAACAGACGGCCCTTGGCCTTGGGCAGGGATGGCAGATCGCCCAGCACGGCGCGCACATCCTTGAACAGGCTATCGATGCCGTCGGTACGCTGACCGTCAACAATGACGACCTTCCCCAATGCACAGGCCTGCGCGATCATCGACCGCGCCAGTGCCTTGGACCGGGGCACAGTGACGATCATCGTCGGCGATGCGGCGGTGTCTTGGCTGACGGCATAGCCTGCCTGGGCAAAGGCGTTGGCGTCGGGGGCAAAGCCATGACTGATGCGAATATCGCGGTCCGCCAGCGGCGACAGGTCATAGTCGGCGGCGGGGCGCATGACTGTGACAGGGCCTGCAGGCAGGGTCACAAGTTCGTCGTTCAAGACGGTGAAAAGGCGGGATGTTGCGGCCATTAGGGGCGGAACAGCGCGACAGCGCTATTCCTTCTCCATCGTGCATTGCAGCGGATGCTGGTGACGTTGAGCATAATCCATGACCTGCGCCACCTTTGTTTCTGCGATTTCGTGGCTATAGACGCCGACAACCGCGACGCCTTTTTTGTGGACGGTCAACATGATGTCGAACGCCTGCGCGTGGGTCATACCAAAAAAGCGTTCCAGCACCATGACGACAAATTCCATCGGCGTGAAATCGTCATTCAGGATCAGCACTTTATAAAGCGGAGGCTTAGCCGTCTTTGGCTTTGTCTTCAGCACGACGCCGATGTCGTTTTCGCCGTCATCGTCGTTATTGGCCGCCATGATGTCGTGTCGCGTCTGCATCGAGACTCCGGTCCTGCATCCATGTGAATAAGGCTGTCTATATAGTCGGAAATGGCCACAAGAAAACCCCCTGCGATCCAGCAGGACCGCAAGGGGGTCGATATGCCGCCGCTGCCTAGCTGGCGATCATGCGCCTGATTTTCGCAAGCGCGCGATCGGTGCCTTCTTGATAGCCGATCGGTTCATAAAAGCGGCCCTGATCGTCGAACAACAGCACAGAGGCGGAATGGTCCATCGTATAGCCGCCGCCATCCAGCGGCACTTGGCGGGCATAGATTCGGAACGCCGCCTCTGCCGCCTTTACCTGTTCTGGCGTGCCAGACACACCGGTCACGCCGGGCACCCAAGAGACATAGTCGCGCAGGGTGTCCACCGTGTCACGTTCGGGATCAACTGTGACGAAATAGACGTTCAGCGCTTGGCCGTCCGTAGCCAGCGCCTCTTGCCACATCGACACATCGCCTAGGGTTGTCGGGCACACCTCTGGGCAGTGGGTGAAGCCGAAAAACACCGCTGTCGCGCCGCCTTTTAGGTTGTCAGAGGTAAAGGCCCCGCCGTCGGTTGTCGTCAGCGCGTAATCGCCCTGCCCCAGTGTATCGGTCAAGTTCAGCGGATCGCTGCCGTCCGGCCCGGCCAGTTGCAGCCAGACCAAAGCGCCAAGGGCCAACACGACGGCACCCCACAGCGCAAAGCCTGCGCGTTTCATATTGCGTGTCATCAAGAGCCCCCTAGTGCGCCATCTTGGCCGCGGTCGCGCCAACGGGCAGCACCACGTCAATTTCGCCGGCGGTTTCAAACGTCAGGGTGACGGTGACGGCCTCTCCTTCAACCAAAGGCTGGTTCAAATCCATGAACATCAGATGAAAGCCGCCGGGTTGCAGGGTCACGGATTCACCCGCTGGGATCGGCAAACCTGCTGGCAGCTCGCGCATTTTCATCACGTCGCCTTGCATCGCCATTTCGTGGATCTGGGTGTCACCTGCGATGCTGCTGCTGGCCCCAATCAGCGTGTCATCGACCGTGCCCGCGTTGGTCACAGTCAGAAAACCGCCCGCGACGGGGGCGTTCGGCAGGGTTGCGCGGGTGAATGTACCTGCGATGGTCAGATCGCCAAGCGTGTAGGTGGCGCCGCCCGCATGATCCATTGCGCCATGATCCACGTTGCCGTGCATCATCGTGCCGTCTGCCGTTTGGGCCTGCGCTGCGGTGCAAAGGGTCAGGGCGGCTGCAAGTGTCAGAGTTGTCAGTTTCATAATATATCTCCGGTATCGCTGGACGCGTGCGGACACACCGCAACCCGCGCCTGCGAAATTGACTGAAAAACACGCCAAAGGGGCGCGGTGGATCAGACCGAAGTGGGGGGCGCGCGGGACCGGACATGGGGATCGCCGCTTTGCGATCCGGCGATCAGGTCGGATTGATCCGCCAGATCGAACACTGTGGACAGGCGAAATTCGCGCGGACTGGCGTGACAGGATGGCGGATCGGGCAGCAGGTGACAAAACGGGCAATGATTGTGGCCCGAAATCGGACCATCGCCGCACAAATCATCTGCCGACGCACCAAGAGCGACGAGCATCTGAACCGCAGCAGCCTGCGCAGGTGTCGGTGCCTTTTGCGCAGCAGACGTGATGCTGGACACCGCAACGACAAGAATCGCAGTCAGGGTCAGCAAGGTGTGGCGCAGGTGGCGGATCATTGCCAACGCATACAAAACTGTCGCGCGATCTGTAAGAGGCCTTTACGTCGCAACCACGCCGACCCACCGCATCTAGACGTGCGCACAACATCGCCCCACTACATCTGGAAATTGTGCAGAAAGACCACAGTCAAAGCCTTTGAAAATTAGCTATTTTCGCCTGTACCGCGCCTGTGTTAGCGTTAATGCAATAACAATGGTCACCGAAAAAATTCGGGGCTTTGAGGCAGATTCGTAAAAAGAGGCAAGAGACGTGCAAAACCGTCCCCATACCCGCGCTATGCGTGCGATTTCCGTGATGCTATTCCTTGCGTTGACGCCGGTGGTCGCATTCGCTGCCCCCTACGCCGCCTACGTGATGGATGCCCGCACCGGAGAGCAGCTGTATTCGCAAAACGCCGATACCCGCCTGCACCCCGCGTCCCTGACCAAGATGATGACCCTTTATATCGCCTTCCAAGCGATCCAGCGCGGAGAGATCACGCTTGATTCGATGGTTACCGTCACCAGCAACGCGTCGGCAGAGCCGCCCAGCAAACTGGGTCTAAAGACCGGCCAGCAGATCAAGCTGCGCTATCTTTTGCGCGCTGCGGCTGTGAAATCGGCAAACGACGCTGCCACCGCGATTGGCGAGGCGATTTCGGGATCCGAAGAGGCATTTGCCGTCCGCATGAACCGTACTGCCGCTGCGATGGGCATGACCAATACGACCTTTAAAAACGCCAACGGCCTGACCCAAGAAGGCCATTTGTCCACCGCCCGCGACATGAGCGTGCTAGGCCGCCACGTCATTTATGACTTCCCCCAGTATTATAACCTGTTCTCGCGCCGCACCGCTGATGCAGGCATCGCCGAAGTACGCCACACGAATCGCCGGTTTCTGGACAGCTATGAAGGTGCCGACGGCATCAAGACAGGCTTTACCAACGCGGCCGGCTTTAACCTTGTTGCCTCTGCGCAGCGCGGCCAAGAACGCATTATCGCGACCGTCTTTGGCGGCACATCGACCGCGCAGCGCAACGGCAAGATCAAAGAGCTGATGGACATGGGCTTTAACCGCGCGCCAGCGAACGCAACGCTGCAGCGGCCCCAGCCGCCTTCGGCTGCACCTGCGACCGATCCCTTGCTGGTATCCTCCAACGTTGGCCCGGCCACGAATGGCGGCGCGGGCAAGACCGTCCGCGTGTCTGGCCGCGTATCCCGCAGCCTGCGCCCCGCCGCGCGTCCAACACAGGCCGTCAGCGCACCCGTGCAGCTGGCCGTCGACACGGACCTGATCAACTCGGTCCTGGCAGAGGCCGTTCAGGTCGCCGCCGTCGCCCCTGCAGCCGGAGCCATCGCCTCTGCCCCCGCCGCACCAGAGGTTGTCACGCGGATCTCGACGTCTGGCGGACGCCATTGGGGCGTTAACGTCGGCCGTTACAATTCCCGCTATGAGGCGGAAAAGGTGCTTTTGCGCGTAGCTTTGAACGAAATGAGTACGCTGGACGGTGCTGTGCGCCGCGTAACGCAGAATGCCCGTGGCTTTGATGCCAACTTTATGGGTTTAACGCGAGAAGGTGCCGATTTAGCCTGCCGACGCTTGCAGGCCCGTAGCCAATCGTGCTTCATGATCGGGTCAGAGGGTTAATAGCCCTCGCTAGCGACAATCGGATGGCCGATTTGGACGATCGTTCGCCATCTGTGATGCCGACGCTGCCGGGAAACCGGCGGCGTCGTTTTCGTTTGGGGGGTTGGCAGAGGGCGCTTTAGCCCCCTGCCCCGCCTTCAGGCGGTACCGCGCACGGGGCGATCGTTGGTGATGTTGAACTTCATACCGTCCAGCAACTCTTCTAGATCAGGACGTGCAGCTGGCCCGTTCGAGATATCGACCAGCATCAGCGTGCCATTGGGCCGGATCGCGAAAGCGCCTGGTTCTGCGAACATTTCGGTCGTTTCCGCATCCGACAGTGGCTCTGACACGTAAAGCCCCAATGCGCGCATCTGATCGACGCTAAGGCCATAGCACAGATCGAAGTCCCAGCCGAATTCCGCCTTATCCGCAATCGCCTTATCCTGCGTATCAGCCGACACGACCGCGACGTCCATGACGTCTGTCCACTGCGGCAGCACGGCATTCAGCTTGTTCAAAAAGCGTTTGCACCGCGGGCAGTGGCGACCGCGATAGACGAACAGCATCGTCCAGCGATCCTTTGGCGCGCCAATCGTGACGGTTCCGTCCTGCCCTGCGATGGCAAAGGTCATCTGTTCGACTTGTGCGCCGACGTTCGGCTTGGCTGTGGTCATCTGCTGTCCTACTGATTTGGTTTAAGAAATGGCTTGCGGCACACTGGCCCAAAACTTTCCCAATCAGCAAGTCACAATCCCCGGATCAAATCCTTCAGACGGCACGCCCCTCAAAGGCGGCAGCCATCAGGGCGCGGGTGTAGTCAGTTTGGGGCGCGTCAAAGATATCTGCCGCGCTGCCCGCCTCGACCACGTCGCCCTGCTTCATCACCATGACCTTGTGCGACATGGCGCGCACGACCTTCAGGTCGTGGCTGATAAAGATATAGGCCAGCCCGTACCGCTGCTGCAGATCGCGCAGCAGATCAACGATCTGCACCTGCACAGTCATATCCAGCGCACTTGTCGGCTCGTCCAGCACCACCAGTTTCGGACGCAGAATCATCGCGCGAGCGATGGCGATGCGCTGGCGCTGCCCGCCAGAGAATTCGTGCGGGTAGCGGTCCATCAGGATAGGATCAAGGCCGACCTCTGCCATGATCTCTGCCACCATGTCGCGCGGTTTGCGGGCCGGGTCGATGCGATGGATCGTCAGCCCTTCTGCGATGATCTGCTCGACCGTCATGCGCGGCGACAGGCTGCCAAAGGGGTCCTGAAACACGATCTGCATGGCAGAGCGCAGGGGCCGCATCTGGCGTTGATTGTGGTCCTGAATGTCCTGCCCTTGGAACCGGATCCGCCCTTCTGATGCAATCAGGCGCATAATCGCCAGTGCCATGGTCGTCTTGCCAGAACCCGATTCGCCGACGATGCCTATCGTCTCCCCTGCCCGGACGGACAGGTTCGCGTCGTTCACGGCCTTGATATGCCCGACCGTGCGCTTCATCAGCCCGCGGCGGATCGGGAACCAGATTTTCAGATGATCCGTTTGAACGATAACGGGCGCGTCAGTAGCAACCGGGCCGGGCGTGCCGACGGATTCAGCGGCCAGCAGCATCTGCGTATAGGGGTGCTGGGGGCGGGCAAAAATCTCGGCCGTGGGGCCGGTTTCAACGATGACGCCGTCTTTCATCACGCAGACCCGGTCGGCGATCTTGCGCACGATGGTCAGGTCATGGGTGATGAACAGCATCGACAGCCCTGTGTCGCGCTTTAGCTCTGCCATCAGTTCCAGAATTTGCGCCTGGATCGTGACATCCAGCGCTGTCGTCGGCTCGTCCGCGATCAACAGGTGCGGGCCGTTCGCCAGCGCCATCGCGATCATCACGCGCTGACGTTGGCCGCCGGACAGCTGGTGGGGATAGGCCTCTAGCCGCTCCTCAGGCTCGCGGATGCCAACTTTCGTCAGCAGTTCAATCACACGGGCGCGGACGGCGTCGCCGCGCAGGCCCTGGTGCAACTCGATGGATTCGCCCAGCTGCCGCTGGATCGTGTGCAGCGGGTTCAGCGATGTCATCGGCTCTTGAAAGATAAAGCTGATGTCGTTGCCGCGCACCCGCATCAGATCGCGTTCCGGCGCGCCGACCATCTGGGTGCCGTCATAGGTGATCGACCCCGTGACCTGCGCCGAATCGCCCAGCAACTGCACCGTGGACAAGGCGGTCACGGATTTGCCCGACCCGCTTTCGCCGACGATGGCGACGGTTTCACCCTTATGCACCTGAAACGACACCCCGCGCACGGCGTGGGTCGTGTCGCCGTCCTGCCGGAAGGAAACGTTCAGGTCGCGGACATCAAGCAGGACGGTCAAGAGAAGGTCTTTCTGGGGTCGAACGCATCACGCACCCCTTCGAAAATGAACACCAGCAGCGACAGCATGATCGCAAAGGTAAAGAACGCGGTGAAGCCAAGCCAAGGCGCCTGCAGGTTCTGTTTGGCCTGCAACGTAAGCTCGCCTAATGACGGAGCAGAGGATGGCAAGCCAAAGCCAAGGAAATCCAGCGTCGCGAGTGTGCTGATGCCGCCTGTGATCAGGAAGGGCAGCATTGTGACGGTGGCGACCATGGCGTTGGGCAGGATGTGCCGCATCATGATCGTCCGGTCGCGCACACCCAACGCGCGCGCCGCACGGACGTATTCAAAGTTACGCGCCCGCAGGAATTCAGCGCGCACAAGGCCCACAAGTGACGTCCAGCCAAACAGCACGATTAAGAACACCAGCAGCCAGAAACTTCGCCCCAGAATCGCGAACATAATGATGATGACGTAAAGCGACGGGATGCCGGTCCAAATCTCGATCACGCGTTGAAAGGTCAGATCGACCCAGCCGCCGAAATAGCCCTGCACCGCCCCGGCCACGATCCCAATCAACGATGACGCCACGGTCACGATCAGGGTAAAGACGATGGACAGGCGGAAGCCATAGATCACACGCGCAACCACATCGCGCTTGGTGTCATCCGTGCCCAGCCAGTTGTTGGCGTCAGGGGCGGACGGTGCCACGCCCGGCACGTCAACGATGGTGTTGTAGCTATAGGGGATCAGCGGCCAGACCATCCAACCCTTTTGGTAGTTCGGATCGTCAATCGTGCCTGCGTCCGACGCCGCAATGGTGGCTTCGGGGTCGTCAAAGCACATATCCGCAAGGCCGCCCGTGGCGATCAGGCACTTCACCTCAACGTCGGTGTAACCCGCTTCGGTCAGGAAATCGCCGCCAAAGTCCGCCTCTGAATAGAAGCCAAAAATCGGCATCCGCAATTCGCCGCGGTAGTCGACCAGCAGGGGTTTGTCGTTAGCGATGAATTCGGCCAACAGCGACAGACCGAACAGGATCGCGAAAATCCAAAGCGACCAGACGGCCCGGCGGTTGCGTTTGAAATTGCGCCAGCGGCGCTGGTTGAGCGGCGACAGGTACGGCGCGCGGGACTTGGCTGCGCCCATCAGCGCCTGTTCATTTGGGTCGATATTGGTCATGTCAGCCCCTCGCCTCGAAATCGATGCGCGGATCGATGAACATATAGGTCAGATCGGTGATGATCCCGACGACAAGCCCCATCAAGGAAAACGCAAACAGCGTGCCAAAGACGACAGGATAATCGCGGGCCACGGCGGCCTCGTATCCCAAACGCCCCAAACCATCGAGGCTGAACAGCGTCTCGATAATCAGCGAGCCGCCAAAGAAGACAGAGATAAACAGCGCCGGAAAGCCAGAGATGACGATCAGCATCGCGTTGCGGAAGACGTGGCGATACAGGATCGTCCGTTCCCCCAATCCCTTGGCCTTAGCGGTCAGAACGTACTGCTTTTTAATCTCGTCCAGAAAGCTGTTCTTGGTCAGCAATGTCAGCGTTGCGAAACTGGCGATGGTCATCGACAGCACTGGCAAGGCGATGTGCCAGAAGTAGTCGCCGATCTTGCCCAGCATCGACAGGTCGTCAAAGTTCGTCGACGTCAGACCGCGCAGCGGGAAAATGCGCCAATAGCTGCCACCTGCAAAAAGCACGATCAGCAGGATCGCGAACAAAAAGCCGGGGATCGCATAGCCGACGATGATTGCGCCGCTGGTCCAAGTGTCGAACTTTGACCCGTCGCGCACCGCCTTTTTGATGCCCAGCGGGATCGAGATCGCGTAGGCGATCAACGTCGTCCACAGGCCCAGCGTGATCGACACGGGCATTTTTTCCATGACCAGATCAAAGACCGAAATCGACCGGAAGTAGCTTTGGCCAAAGTCGAACCGCACGTAGTTCCACATCATCGACAGGAACCGCTCCAGCGGCGGTTTGTCGAAACCGAACTCTTTTTCCAGCTCTTCAATGAACCCCGGCGGCAAGCCGCGCGATCCGATGTAGTCACTGCCGCCGCCATCAACCAGCTCTCCGCCGCCGCCGCCAGAGATGCCCTCGAACACGTCACCGCCGCCTTCCATCTGGGCGATGATCTGTTCAATCGGCCCGCCGGGGACGAATTGCGTCAGGGTAAAGTTCACCACCATGATCCCGATCAGAGTCGGAATCACCAGCAGCAAGCGACGTAGGATATAGGCGCTCATGTCAGGTCAGCGCAGCGCGCCGGACGCTTTCAGCGCCTCGGCTTTATCGGCGTTGAACCACCAGAAATCCGTCTCTCCAAGCGCGTAGGGCGGCAGGTTTTCTGGATGCTCGAACATGTCGTAATAGGCGACGGTATAGACCGCCTTGAACCATTCCGGCACCCAAAACCCCTTGGCCCGCAGGACGCGGTCCAGCGCGCGGGTTGCGGCATGCATGTCATCGGCCGTCTGGGCGGCCACGACCGTGTCGATCAGGCTGTCGACAGCCGGATCGGCGAGGCCCATCAGGTTGCGGCTGCTATCCTCGGCGGTCTCGGACCCGAACCACTGCTTCAGCTCTGTCCCCGGCTCTAGCTGCATCGAGAAGCTATGCGTCACGATATCCCAGTCGCCCGACCGCGTGCGTTCGGTTTCCTGTGCAGGATCAACACGGTCCAGTTTGGCATTCACGCCAAGCCGCTTTAGGTTTTCAACATAAGGGTTAATCACGCGGTCAAACGCCGGGCTGCTTTCTAGGAAAGCCACATCCAACGTCTTGCCATCCTTGCGGCGAATCCCGTCATCACCCGCAATCCAGCCTGCATCGTTCAGCAGGGCAGATGCACTGCGCAGGTTGCCCCGGTCCAGCTGGTTTGCGTTGGATGTCGGGGCCATCGTGACCTCGTCCGTCAGGATGGCGGCGTCCAACAAACCTTGATCGACCAGCGGCTGCAGCACGGCGATCTCTTCTGGCGTGGGCGTGCCCTTCGCCTCCATCTCTGTGTTGGCCCAAAAGGATTCGACCCGGTCGTAAAGGCCGTAAAACAGCGTCTCGTTCGACCATTCGAAATTGAACATCAGCCTGATCGCCTCTCGGACCGCCGGGTCCTGAAACTGGCTGCGCTTAAGGTTAAAGACAAACGACTGCGCACTTGGCAGGCTGCCGTTGGGCAGTTCTGCCTTGATCACGCTGCCGTTCTGGATGCCGGGGAAATCGTATCCCGTCGCCCAGCTTAGGGACGAATTTTCCACGCGGAACGTATATTCGCCCGCCTTAAACGCCTCGAACGCGGTATCGCCGTCGGCGAAGTATTCAATGCGGATGGAATCAAAGTTGTTGCGGCCCAGATTGATCGGCAGGTCCGCGCCCCAGAAGTTCGGATTACGGCCATAGGTCAGGCTGCGGCCATAGTCGAAATCCGCCAGCATATAGGGACCCGTGCCCATAGGCGGTGTTTTCCATGTCTGGTCGATCCGGCGGCCATCGCGCTCCCACTCTGCCTTGGAGAACGGCGGGAATGTCGCGGCAAGGCTGATGCGGTCGCGCAGGGGCGCGTCATCGCCAAAGGTGAATTTGATTCGGTGGGGGTCCAGCACCTCTACCAGTGTAATCTGGCCGTCAAAGGCAGCGCGGAATTCCGGCAGGCCCTGTTCCATAAACGTGTCGTAGCTGAACTTGATATCATCGGCGGTCATCGGGCTGCCGTCGCTGAATGTCACGTCATCGCGCAGGTTAAAGATGACGTAGGACAGGTCCTGCGGATACTCCATCGTTGTGCACAAATAGCAGTACAGCGCAGTCGGATCGTCCGCCGTGGTGGTCACAATCGCCTCGAACGGGGCGGTGGACATTACGGCGGTATTGCCACCGCGGAAATACGGGTTGTAGCCGTCAAAGGTGCCGGGGGCCCATTCGGAGATTTCCCCGCCCTTGGGGGCGTCCGGGTTCACATAATCCAGATGGGGGAAATCGGCGGGGTATTTCAGATCGCCGAAATAAGAATAGCCGTGGGATTTGACCAAATCCTGCGCGCCCGCCTGCCCTGCCAAAAACATGCCACCCAGCAGTAAAACCGAACCAGCCAGTAAATCCAGTGGACGCGGCACAGCAAGGGCGCGGGGGCGGCGGGGGGTCTGAGGCATCGAAGTCTCCGGTCAATGGGCTAAGCTACAGCGTAGCGCCCCGAAAGCGGGCGGCACAAGTTGCGAAAATGTAATGTCTGCGTGAACATCGGCTGGCGCAACAAAAAACCGCGCCCATTGCAGGGCGCGGTTCAAATCTTGCGCAACCTGCGCGAGCAATTAGCCCGGAATGGTTGCGAGGTATGCGATCAGGTTCGCGCGATCCTCTGGCTTGGCCAGACCCTTGAACGACATTTTGGTGCCGGGGGCATAACCTGCGGGATCTTGCAGGAAGTTATAAAGGTTCTCTTCGCTCCAGACTTCGGCGACCTGCTCTAGTGCGCCGGAATAGGCGTAGCCATCAACCGCATCGACGGCGCGGCCGACGACACCGTCCAGGTGGGGGCCGACGCCATTGGCACCGTCTAGCGCGTGGCAGGACCTACAGTTCCGGAACACGCCTTCGCCTGCAGCCGCATCAGCAGCAGCAAAAGCGACGTCGAACGGCACTTCTTCTTCGACAGCGGCGGCTTCACCAGTTCCAGCTTCTGGAACCTCGATGACATAGGCGGCGTGCTCGCCTTCGCCGTGCCCGCCTTCGGACCCTACATAAATGGCTTCAGCTGCCCAGCCGCCCAGCAAAAACACCAGAAACGTGCCGCAAAGGCCGCCGACCACCTTGGTCATCGTCATTGTGTCGAACATGTCGCGTTCCACCCCGCTTTGATCAGTTGCGTCCTAGTATCCGTTTCCCCCCCGGATACGCAAGCTATAGTGGCGCGACGAAACGACCTGTTTGTCGCAAATGCTGCCAATTTGTCTGGGGGGACACACTTATGCCCGCAAAAATCGCCTTTCAGGGCGAACTGGGTGCCTACGGCCACCAAGCCTGCGCCGAGGCGCGGCCTGATCATGACCCCCTGCCCTGCGGCACGTTCGAGGACACGATCGAGGCCGTGCGCAAGGGCGATGCCGAACTGGGCATGATCGCAATTGAAAATTCGACCTATGGACGCGTCGCCGACGTGCATTCCCTGCTGCCCGGCAGCGGTCTGCATATCGTGGACGAAGCGTTTGTGCGCGTGCACGTCAATCTGCTCGGCGTGCCCGGTGCCAAAGTTGCCGACGTGAAACAGGCGCATGGTCATGTTGTTGTTCTGCCGCAGTGTTCCAGTTTTTTGCGCGAACATGGCATCAAGGGAATCGTCAACGCCGACAACGCCCGCGCCGCACGCGAAGTGGCCGAACGCGGTGACATCACCCAAGCCGCGCTTGCGTCAGAGCTGGCCGCCGATATCTACGGCCTGCACGTTCTGGCTCGCCACATCGAGGATCACGCCCGCAACACGACTCGCTTTGTGATCATGTCGCGCGAACCTGATTTGCGCCGCCGCGGCCGCGGCCCGATGGTCACGTCGTTCGTGTTCCGTGTGCGCAACATCCCTGCCGCGCTGTATAAGGCGATGGGCGGCTTTGCGACGAACGGCGTGAACATGACAAAGCTGGAAAGCTACATGGTCGGCGGCAACTTCACCGCAACCCAGTTCTATGCGGAAATCGAAGGACACCCAGACGATCGCAACGTGCAGCTCGCGCTAGAGGAACTGGATTACTTCACCGACCACATCAAGCTGATGGGCGTCTTCCCCGCAGCTCCGCGCCGGCACGAGCGCAGCGATTAAACGCTGCGCTTTTCGCCGTCGATGCCCACGGCGAAATCGGCAACCCGCTTTTTAAAGCGCTTGGTTAGGTTCGATTTCGCCAGCTTCAGCGATTGCAGCAGCAGACGCGCCGACAGCGATTTCGCCGATAGATCAATCGACACAGACAGCCGCGTACGCTGGGGCGACAGGGCCACCAGTTCCACGGTTGTTTTGCCATCAAGCCCGTTCGACGCCAGATCAATCACCACATCCGTGGGCGATTTCAGGCTCGCGACAACTGCCCGCAGCCGCCGTTCGCGGCTGCGAAACGTAAACGCCACATCCCATGCAGATCCAATCGTTACCGTCTGCCCCGGATCCATCCGGCGCACATCGGCCCCGCGCCGCATCATCTGACGCTCGAACCCGGCAAAATCCGTGACCTGCGCATAGACTTTTTCAATCGGTGCTTCGATATCTTCGCGGGCGCTGAATTTCATTGAGTCTGCCTTGTCCTGTCCTGTCCGGTGCCCCGGTACTTTATGCGCGTAAAAAGCTTAACCGAGCCTGTCTGCCAACCAGTTTTCCAGCAGAAAATGGGCGATTGCACCTTTTCTTGCTGGGTTAATGTCCGGGTGCTGTCCGGCGAAAACGTCAGCCATCTCTTCGCGGGTCACCCAGCGGGCATCCTCGATTTCAGCGGGATCGATCGTGATATCGCGGCTCGTCGCCTCGCCCGCCATACCGCACATCAAAGATGCGGGGAACGGCCAAGGTTGGCTGGCCAAATAGCGCACATTGCCCACGCGCACGCCTGATTCTTCGAACACTTCGCGCCGCACCGCGGCCTCCAGCGTCTCGCCCGGCTCGACGAAGCCGGCCAGCAAGGAATACATCCGCTCCGGCCAGCCGGGCGAACGACCGACAAGGACAGAATTCCCATGCGTAATCAACATGATGACGACAGGATCGGTGCGCGGAAAATGGTGACGTTCGCAGGTCTGGCAATTGCGCTGCCATCCGCCCATCGCCAGATCGCTGGCTGTGCCGCAATTGGCGCAAAACCGGTGGCTGCCGTGCCACATGAACATCGCCCGCGCGGTGGCGGCGAGTTCAGCCTCGATCGGGGTCAGCCGGGTCATGACGCCGCGCAATTCGGCAAAGGCGGGACCACCCGGCAGCGCGGGATGCACCTGCAGGCTGGCATCCATAAAGCTGTTCAGCGCCCCGGTGTCCGCATCGTCTTGCGGCGTCCAGCCTGACAGATCGGCGGCAAAAACCGCTGCACCATCCACGCGCCCCAGCATCAGCCAATCGGGCTCGGCATCGTCCAGAATAGGGTGATCGGGCGGCAGCATCACAAGACCCGAGTCATCCATCAGGGGCTTGCCCTGCCACAAAACGATCACGCGCGAATCGGCATGCTTAGCGCGGTCAGTGGCGGTTGAACGCCACTCTGCCGCACGATCAAGGCCGCCTCCGGCGAATGTCACGGTCTCTGCAATTTTCATGCACTTGCAATCGCATGAGCCGCTGCGATGCGCAATGTTTTGAATGGGGCGGAATTCCCCCTAAACCCGGCCTTGCGGCATCAGCATTTACATCGCAGCGGGTTGCACAGCACCCTATGCCTCGCTATATGGACATTGAGAGGTTGGCGCGGGCGAGCGCCTCGCCAACCTGGTCAGGTCCGGAAGGAAGCAGCCATAACGAGCCCCGCTTGGGTCGTTGTCAGCCTCTCACCTAAGTTTTCCCCGCATTTGTCAGGGTCACACGCATTTGCCCTACCCCTTTCCCAAGCAGTATTCCCGTTGAGCGACCTTACGCTTGATGCCTTGGGCTGGTCCGCGTTCGAAATTGAACAGCTGACGGCAGATGACGCAAACCTGCACCCTGCGCGTATTACCAGCGTGCACCGGCGCAATGTATCCGCGCTGACCGCCAGCGGCCCCCTGACCCTTGTTGCCGACCCCGGCGTGACGACCGCCAGCTTTGCCGTCGGCGATTGGGTGATGTGCGATCTGGAATCAGCGCACTTGGTCCGCCGCCTGGATCGCCGCAGCCTGCTGCAACGCGGGGCAGAGTATAAATCAAGCCAGCGCCAGCTGATCGCAGCCAATCTAGATACCTTGTTCATCGTCACGTCCTGCAACGCCGATTTCAACGTCGCCCGGCTGGAACGCTATCTTGCCTTGGCGCATGACGCCGAAATTGCCCCCGCGATCCTGCTGACCAAAGCCGATCAAACTGATGAAGCCGCCGATTACATAGCGCAGGCGCAGTCCCTTGGTGATTTCCCCGTGCTCGCGATCAACGCCAAAGGCGCAGATGTCGCGGACGCGCTCGCGCCGTGGTGCGGGCCGGGCAAAACCGTGGCTTTGGTCGGATCATCCGGTGTAGGCAAAACAACGCTGGCAAACGGTCTGACGGGCCGCGTCGACGAAACCCAAGACATCCGCGAAGACGACGCCCGCGGCCGCCACACCACAACGAAACGGTCGATGCACGTGCTGCCCACCGGCGGCTGGCTGATCGACACCCCCGGCATGCGCGGCCTTGCGGTCGCCGATGTGACCTTTGGCATCGACGCGACCTTCCCGGAAATCAGCGCCCTGACTGACGATTGCCACTTTCGCGATTGCAAGCACGAGGGCGAGCCGGGCTGCGCGGTGCAAGCTGCCGTGGACGCAGGCCTTGTCGATGCTGAACGCGTTCGCCGCTATCGCAAACTGCGGGCCGAAGACGCGCAAGCGACCGAGACAACGGCCGCCGCCCATGCCCGCAAGCGCCGGACGGGCAAACCAACCAAATCTGCCAGCCGCCGCCGCTAACGCGTCGCCCAAATCTGCTGCCCGCGCGCATCGACCGCGCCCGGCTGCACCGCCCGCAACCGCGCCAGCGCATTCTTTGGCGGCTCGCCATGCAGAACCATCAGGCGCAACACGGCCATCCCGGCCCTGCCGCAGTCCCCATTGCCATGAAACAAAACCCGGCGACCCGCTGCCAGCTGCGAAGTGATCCGGCTTTCAAGGCCAATCCACCGCGTTGTTGTTGGGGCGTCCGGCACACCGGAGAAGGGCATAGGCAACCCGGTCCAATCAGGCGGCGCATGACTTAGGTCTGTTCCTAAATTATGATCCAGCGCGTCCATTTCCGCAGGCCCGGTCAAGGAGACGACAAGCGCAGGCTGCCACCGCAGGATGGCCCGGAAATCAGCGGCATAGTCGCCCCCAATCCCCGGCATCGGACACATCCCAAGCTTGCCCCGCCCAACCGGCAGGCGCGCGATACGAAAGTCAGAAATCACACGCGTCATCAGCGCGCGGCGCGCCGATTTTTCGGCGAAAATCTGGCCTCTGCACGCATCTTAGGTATTGAACAAGAAGTGCAGAACGTCGCCGTCCTTGACGGTATAAGTCTTGCCTTCAGACCGCATCTTGCCCGCTTCTTTCGCAGCCTGCTCGCCGCCCAGCGTGACGAAATCATCATAGCCAATGGTTTCAGCGCGAATGAATCCACGCTCGAAATCGCCGTGAATAACGCCAGCCGCCTTGGGTGCCGATGTCCCCGCATTGATCGTCCAAGCGCGCGCTTCTTTCGGACCGACGGTGAAGTAGGTCTGCAAATGCAGCAAGGCATAGCCCGCACGGATCAGGCGATCGAGGCCGGCCTCGGCCAGACCCATTTCGGACAGGAACATTTCTGCTTCTTCGGCGTCCAACTGGCTGATCTCTTCCTCGATCCGGGCAGAGATCACGACGGCAGAGTTACCCTCTGCCTCGGCCATGGCGCGCACGCGCTCGGACTGGCTGTTGCCTGTGGCGCTGGCTTCTTCCTCGACGTTGCAGACATACAGCACTGGTTTGGTGGTCAGCAGCTGCAGCATCCGCCACGCCTTCGCGTCTTCGGGGTCGACATCGACGGTACGCGCGGGCTTGCCGTCTTCCAGCGCCTTTTGCGCGGCTTCCAGCAGGCGGACCTGCTGACCGGCCTCTTTGTCACCACCGCGCACTTTGCGCTGCAGGTTGGTCAGGCGCTTTTCGATGCTTTCCAGATCGGACAACATCAATTCAGTCTCGATCACCTCAGCGTCGTTGACTGGGTCAACACGGCCTTCGACATGGGTGATATCGTCGTCTTCAAAGCAGCGCAGGACGTGGGCAATAGCATCGCACTCGCGGATGTTCGCCAGAAACTGGTTGCCCAGCCCCTCGCCCTTGGACGCGCCTTTGACCAAACCTGCGATATCAACAAAGGTCATCCGCGTTGGAATGATTTGCTTGGACCCCGCAATCTGCGCCAGTTTGTCCAAACGCGCATCGGGCACAGCCACATCGCCGACGTTCGGTTCAATCGTGCAGAACGGAAAATTCGCCGCCTGCGCCGCCGCCGTCCGCGTCAGTGCGTTGAACAGCGTGGACTTGCCGACGTTCGGCAGACCAACGATCCCCATCTTGAAGCCCATGACGCATCTCCTGTTTTAAATCCCGCTGGGCATAGCCCCGCAGCCCTGTCCGCGCAAGCCAAAGGCTTTGGGAATGCACCGATCCGTGCTATCCTGCCGCGACATTCCGCCACAGGAGGTGAAAATGCAGCCCGTCCCTTACCTTTTCTTCAATGGCACCTGCGAAGACGCATTCCTGTTCTACGCCTCTGTCTTTGGAAATGCGCCTGATTTCATGCGCGTCAAAGGGTCACCCATGGAAGAACACCTTCCGCCAGAGGCCGCCAATTCCATCATGCACGCAAGCCTCAAGATCGGCAGCGGCCAAATCTATGGCTCCGACGATCTGGACCCCGCACCGGGCGCGGCCATGGCAGGCTGTAACGTGATGGTCGAACTGCCGGACGCGGACACCGCCCGCCAACACTTTGACGCGCTATCAAAGGGGGGAGAGGTCCGTATGCCGTTCGAGGCGCATTTCTGGACGCCCGGCTTTGGTGCCTTCACCGACCGTTTCGGTATCCGCTGGATGATCGGCACCGAAGACGGCGCGCCTTAGGCCGTTATTCGGTCCGGTTGCGGCCTTCCCAGATCAGAATCCAAGCGAGGATAATGAACATCGGATGTGTCAGCCCGCCACTGAACAGCAGCGCCGGAATCCACACCAGAAACGTGATGATCGCGATGATGGGACGTCCTGCGAACAGGATCGACAACGGCGGAAGCAGCAGGGCGAGTAAATAATTCATAGCCCCAATATGGGGCGACCTGCGCAAATTTCAATTCTGGCGAAAACAATTGGGGGCCATTGCATTTGCGCGTCCCATCCCCCAAAAACACGGCGACCCAAGAAGGATGCCGTCATGTCCCGTATCGACGCTAAATTTGCTGATCTGAAAGCGCGCGGCCAGAAGGCGTTTGTCGCCTATGTCATGGCGGGCGATCCGACCTACGACACCAGCGTCGAGATCGTCAAAGGCCTGCCCGCTGCAGGCGTTGATATCATTGAACTCGGCCTGCCCTTTACCGACCCAATGGCCGACGGCACCACGATCCAGCTCGCCGGTCAACGCGCGCTGGCCGGGCATATGACCTTGGACAAGACGCTGAATATTGCCCGCGAGCTGCGTAAAACCGACGACACCACACCAATTGTGCTGATGGGCTACTACAACCCGATCTACTCGCGCGGCGTGCCTAAGTTTCTAGAGCAGGCGGCAGAGGCCGGGATCGACGGGCTCATCATCGTCGACCTACCGCCAGAGGAAGACGAAGAGCTTTGCCTGCCCGCACAGGCCGCCGGCATCAATTTCATCCGCCTTGCGACCCCGACCACGGACGACAAACGCCTGCCTAAGGTGCTAACGAACACATCCGGCTTCCTCTACTACGTTTCGGTCACCGGAATCACCGGCACCGCCGCGGCACAAACCGCCGATGTCGCGCCCGAAGTCGCACGCATCAAGTCGCACACCGACCTGCCCGTGATCGTCGGCTTCGGCATCCGCACACCAGAGGCAGCAGAGGCCATCGCGAGCGTCGCAGACGGCGCTGTTGTCGGTTCTGCTATCGTCGAAAAGATCGGCGCAGGCGAATCCGTCGCGGACGTCCTCGCCTTTGTCAAATCCCTCGCCGACGGTTGCCATCGCGGCTAAGCGTCCGGACTTCTTCTGGTTAAAAATACCTCGGGGGAATCGGGCATAGCCCGATGGGGGCAGCGCCCCCCTCCCTCTCCTCATTTGTCGCCTAGCGCGCCAGCTTTGCCGCTTTTTTCAGCAGCATGTCCCGCTTCAGCTTGGTCAGCCGATCAAAATACATCTTGCCCGCAAGATGATCGATCTGATGCTGCACGCTCGTCGCCCAAAGCCCGACAAAGTCGCGCTCTTCGGTCTCGCCCGCTTCATTCAGAAAGCGGACCGTCACAGCCCGGGGACGTTTGACGACCGCTGAAACTCCCAGCAAACATGGGCTGGCCTCGTCATGCTCGCGAAATTCAATGCTGGCATGCAACACTTCCGGGTTCGCCATCCGCACCACCTGCCCACGCGCCGTGCTGGCATCGACGACAGCCAGACGCAGCGGAACGCCCAGTTGCACAGCGGCAAGGCCGACGCCCGGCATCGCCTCCATCACATCGACCATATCCTCCCAGATCGCGCGGACCTCGTCCGTGATCTCGGGAACATCAGCTGCAGGGGTCCGCAGGGCGGCATGGGGCCAGGATACAACAGTCCGCATCACATAATCTCCGTGTAATCGGTGCATAGGATGCCATCCAGATGGTCGCGCTCGTGCTGAACGATGACAGCATCTGTGCCCTCAAACGCCTCTTCATGCGCGGCGCCATCCAGATCCTGCCACCGCAGCACCAGATCGCGCGGACGCGGGACGGCGACGGTCAGCATCGGGATCGACAGGCAGGATTCGTCATTCACGACCAGCGCCACATTGGCCGTCACGATGTGCGGGTTCACAAACACACGCGGGGTCCGCGCGCCCGTTTTCCATGTCACGTCCATGACAAAGATCCGCTGCAGCACGCCAATCTGCGGCGCCGCAAGCCCCCGCCCCGGCGCGGCATACATCGCCGCGAACATCTCTTCGCTCAAATCCGCAAGCGCTGCGTCAAACACCGTAACCTGTGCACAAACCGCGCGTAGCGCCGCGTCTGGCACGGTCAGAATGGGGCGTGTCACGCCCGCGCTCTTTCGCGCTTTAGCTTTTGCATCTTGCGCGTAATCATCTGGCGCTTCAGCGGTTTCAGATAATCGATGAACAACTTGCCATCCAAATGGTCAATCTCGTGCTGCACACAGGTCGCCCACAGTCCGTCGAATCGCTCTGTCTGCTCGGCACCATCAAGGTCCATCCAGCGCACCTCGACCTCTGCCGGGCGTTCGACATCGGCGTATTGCTCTGGGATCGACAAACAGCCTTCTTCATAGACGCTGTGCGTGTCGCTTTCCCACGTAATCTCTGGGTTGATCAGCACCATGGGCCGCGCCGGATTGATGTCATCCTTAACGCAATCCATCACCATCACGCGCAGCATCACGCCGACCTGCGGCGCAGCAAGGCCGATGCCGGGGGCGTCGTACATCGTTTCCAACATATCGGCAGCCAGTACCCGCAGGTCATCGTCCACCTGCGTGACAGCTGCGGTGACCTTTTTCAGGCGCGGATCGGGGTGGATCAAAATGGGGCGTAATGTCATGCCCCCGATCTAATCGCTGGACCGCCAATTGCCAAGATGGCCCGCGATTTATCCCTTGGCACGCGGTTTGCGCCTGCTAGGGTCGCCGCAAACTCCCAAATAGGTATCCCGCCATGAGCTTTGACACCCCCGTAAACCGTCGCAACACCCACTGCGTCAAATGGGACGCGATGGAATCCGTCTACGGCGTATCCCCCGATGACGGCATCGCGATGTGGGTGGCAGACATGGAATTTCGCGCACCAGACGTCGTTCAGGACGCACTCGCCGCGATGCACGATCACGGCGTCTATGGCTACTACGGCAACCCAGAGCCCTATACCGACGCGATCCGCTGGTGGATGCAAACCCGCCACGGCTGGCAGGTAGACGCGGACGCGATCATGACGACCCATGGCCTTGTGAACGGCACCGCGCTGTGCGTCGACGCCTATACCAAACCCGGCGATGCCGTCGTGCTGTTCACCCCCGTCTACCACGCCTTCGCCCGCGTCATCACTGCCGCCGGGCGCGAGGTCCGCAGCTGCGAGCTGGTCAATAACGCCGGCCGGTACGAGATGGACTTTGACGCCTACGATGCCCAGATGACCGGGTCAGAGCGGATGGTCATCCTCTGCTCGCCGCACAATCCCGGTGGCCGCGTCTGGACAAAGACCGAATTACAAGCCGTCGCCGCCTTTGCAAAACGCCACGATCTGGTGCTGGTATCCGACGAGATTCACCACGACCTACTGATGCCCGGCCAGACCCATATCCCCATGGCCCACATCGATGGGATCGAAGACCGCCTTGTCATGATGACCGCCGCGACCAAGACGTTTAACATCGCAGGCAGCCACACCGGCAATGTGATCATTCCAAATGCTGACCTACGCGCGCCCTTTGCCGCCCGGATGGCGGCCCTTGGCATATCTGCCAACAGCTTTGGCCTGCACATGACCACCGCCGCCTATTCCCCCAAAGGGGCCGCTTGGGTGGACGAACTTTGCCTCTACCTCGACGCGAACCGCCGCTTGTTCGACGACGGCATCAACGCCATCCCCGGCGTCCACTCCATGCCGCTCGAAGCAACCTACCTCGCGTGGGTCGATTTCACAGGGACCGGGATGAGCAGCGACGAAGTCATCCGCCGCGTCCAACAAGACGCACTGATCGCGCCAAATCACGGCGTGACCTTTGGCAAAGGCGGCGAGAATTTCCTGCGTTTCAACCTAGGTGCCCCGCGCGCGCAGATCGCCGACGCGGTGGACCGTCTGCAAAAGGCCTTTGCCGACCTGCAATAACTACAGGCGGGGCAATAGCCCCGCTGGCGCATCATCCGCGCGTACGAAATCGACAGGCGGGTTATCCGTGACGGCGTGCAACCATTTGAAATCAAAGATGCACTCTTCACCCTCGACCCGGCTGCCGACGATCAGCGCCTGATACAGGTGCCGCATCCCGTCATAAATATCGACGCGGCCCCGCAGCAGGTCGCCAGCATCAGCGTCCAGCGCCATGCCATCGGCCCAAAAGCGGCGGATGCGCATGATATCGTCGCCATCATGCACACACAGGCGATTGCCGCGCGAAATCGACGCGCGGCGGGCGTCCTGCAATCCCTTGATCACGGCATCGGGCAAAAAGTCATTCATAGCAGCGCCTCCTTCGCGTTCACAGTAACGCGCAAGTGTGACGATTATTCAAACGCCTTATCCGCCGCGCTGCAGCAGTGCAGTCGCAGAAAGCGGTCAGCCCGTTTTCACCTTAGGCCTTAAAACATGGGGTTTCGCCGCATCATACAGCGCCGAGTCGGGGAACCCGTGTTGCGATCCCAGCACGGGGCCAACCATAATTAATGCCGTACGCGTAATTTTCGCGTCCCGCACCTTGGCGTGAATGTCGCTGAGCGTGCCGCGCAGAATCAGCTGATCCGGCCAAGACGCACGGTAAATCACCGCCACTGGACAATCGGCGCCATAAAATGGCGTCAAACGCCGCTCGATATCGCGCAGCGCCCTGATCCCCAGATGGATCGCCAGCGTCGTGCCGGTGGCCGCAAAATTCTCGAGCGTCTCGCCCTCGGGCATACCGGTGGATTTCATGCTCATCCGCGTCAGCACGATCGACTGCCCAACCTCTGGCACGGTCAGCTCCGTCCCCATGGCCGCAGCAGCCGCTGCATAGGCAGGCACGCCGGGGATGATCTGATAATCGATCCCATCCGCCTTCAAGCGCCGGATCTGCTCTGCAATCGCACCGTAAAGCGACGGATCGCCCGAATGCACCCGCGCCACATCCTGCCCCGCCGCATGCGCCGCCAAGATTTCGCCGTGCGTGTCATCCAGCGTCATCGGGGCCGTATCCAGCACCCGCGCGCCTTCGGGCGCAATCGCGACCACCTCTTCTGGCACCAGCGATCCCGCGTACAAACACACCGGACAGGCTGCGATCAGCCGCGCCGCTTTCAGCGTCAACAGCTCCGGATCACCCGGCCCCGCACCAATAAAATAAACCGTCATGCCCGTCCTCGCTTTTTTCTAAATACGCTCGCCGAAAGCCTGAATTTTCGACGAAAATTCGACTACCCCGCCAGATCGCCATCAATCTTGCGGGCATAGCCGCGCGGCGTAAACATACGCGGCCCCTCGCCCAGCTGTGCAAGGCGCGAGTTGCTCGACCCCACCAGCACGACCGTCAGCATGTCGACCTCGTCAACTTCCAGCGCGTCCAAGCGCCGATAGCGCACATGCTCCTCTGGCCGCCCAAGCGAGCTTGCCAGCATAACGGGCGTATCGCCGGGGCGATGTTGCAGCAAAATATCCCGCGCCTCTGCCAAAAGCGTGCGCCGCGTTTTACTGACCGGGTTATAAAAGGCGACGACAAAATCGCCCTCTGCCGCAGCCTTCAGCCGCCGCAAAATATCATCCCGCGGCGTCAGCAAATCGGACAAGGAAATCGCGCAGAAATCATGCCCCAGCGGTGCCCCCGCCCGCGCTGCCGCGCCCTGCAAAGCACTGACGCCGGGCGAGCAAACGACCTCGACCCGCCGGGCGGCATCAGACACACCCAGCGCCTCTGGTCCGCGATCAAGCAATTCGAACACCAAGGCGCCCATGGCGTAAATGCCGGCATCGCCCGAACACACCAGCGCGACGTTCTTGCCCTGCCCTGCCTGCTCTAGCGCATAGCGGCAGCGCGCCTCCTCCCCGCCCAGCGGGAAATCCGACCGCGCCTTGCCCACGGCCAGTGGCCCAAGCAAATCGATATACAGCCCGTAGCCTACCAATTCCTCGGCATCGGCGACCAGCCGCGACACTTCTGGCGTGCGCCAGGATGCCTGCCCCGGCCCGATCCCCACGACCGACAGCTTGCCGCGCGCGCGGCCTTGCAGCGCTGTCAGCGGCGCATCCAGCGCAGCCACGGCGCAAGTTGCCATCGCCGCCTTGCGCTTTTCGACAACCAAACGCCCCTGCGCGCCGACCTGTGCCAAAGCTGCTGCTTCGGACACGCCGTGCGTGCCGACCTCGGCAAATACCACGTCTGACGGATGCGCCAGACGGGGCGTCTCTGCCTCAAGCGTATCCGCATCGAACAACCGAAGCGGCACGCCAAAGGCCTGCGCCAGCGCGATAATCGCGGGCTCGTCCGCCTTCAGTGAAATCGTATTGACGCAAGCAATCGCCTCCGGCGCGATCCCAGCTTCCGCCAAAGCCTCGCCCACCAAGGTCGCCAAATCCACCTCTGGGCAATTGCGCGCGCACCCTACGCCCAGTGCAAAGCGCTGCGGTGCAAACTGCAAGTGATGCGGACCAAGTTCCGCGACAGGCGCCGTGCCGCAAGTGATCGTCACGCCGTCCCCCGCCGGCAGATCCGCCAACCATTCCGCAGCAGCCGCCTCTGGCCCGGTCACCCGCGCGCCAGCGCCGGACAGCAGCAAGGCCATCGCGTCCTTCGCATCCCACGGATTGACCAATCGCCACCCCAAAGGCGGTGCATCCAAAGCAACCCCAAGCGCCACATCGCCCGCCGTCGTGACAGCCGCAACCGCCCCCAGTGCATCCGCAATCCGCGCCGCTAGCCGGTTCGCGCCCCGGTGCCCGCCCAGCAACGGCACGACAACGCCGCCATCATCACTGACCGACACAACAGGCGGCTCGGTCGTCTTATCCGCCAGCAATGGCGCCACCGCCCGGATCAGGATCCCGCTGGCACAGACGCCAACAACAGGCACGCCCGCCGCAAACAAGTCGCGGGCATGATCCAGCGCGTTGTCAAAAAACGCATCCGCCACATCGACACGCCCTTTGCGCCCATGCACCAAAGCGCCAAGCGTTGCCGCCACACGGTGCGCCGTCGCCTCGCCAGACCGCGACAGGGCCAATACGACAGGTTCTACAGCCATGGATCGGCCCCTTTTGTCAGTAAGATCATTGAAAAATAAGGTGCCGAAGCCGGTGCCTGCGCAAGCGGGCAAACGACCTGCTCTGGCAGACTGGCCCGTTCGACATAGACCGCGTGGTCCGTCAGCCCAAGGTCATCGAACACGGCGCGGATCTTCGCCAGATGCCGGCCAACCTTCATGATGACAACGCTTTCGGCCCCCGCAATCCGCTCTCGCAACTCTGCCTCTGGCAGCGGGCCGGGCAGCACCGTCAAACGCTCGTTCCGCGCAACAAGCGGACGCGCAGCCACCGCGGCACAGGCCGCAATAGACGTCACGCCAGGCACAACTTCGACCCGGTAATCAGCCGACAACCGGGCAAACAAATACATAAACGATCCGTAAAAGAACGGATCCCCCTCGCATAGGCAAACCACGTCCCGCCCCGCATCCAGATGCGCCGCAATCGCCGCCGCGCCGGTATCATAGGCCGCCTGCGCAGGTGCGCGTTCCACGCTCATCGGCACGTCCATGACGATCTCAATCGCATCCGCCGGGATCAAATCCGCAGCGATCGACCGGGCGAAACTCGCGCCGCCCGCCAGCGCCGGATAGGCCACGACCGCAGCGCCTTCAATCAGCCGCGCCGCCCGCAGTGTCATCAGATCCGCCGCCCCCGGCCCCAAACCCACACCATAAAGCACGCCGCTCATCCGCATTCACCTTGCCAAATAAACTCCCGCCGGAGGCTCCGCCCCCTCATCGCTTCACAAGGCTCCATTGGGTCACCGGCATCGCTGGCCGCCATCCTGTCAAACGCCCGACCGGTTCAGCCCGGCACACCGACAGCCGCACCAGATCGCCGCCATGGCGGGCGTGCAGCGCCATCAGCACCGCCTCTGACTCCAGCGTCACCGCATTGGCCACTAACCGGCCCAGCGGACGCAGCGCAGACCATGCCGCGTCAAATACCGCTTCGCTGAGGCCCCCGCCGATAAAGATCGCATCCGGCGCGGCAAGACCATCAAGACAGTCCGGCGCAGTGCCTTCCAGCAGCTCTAGTTTTGGCGCGCCAAGCGCCAGCGCATTGGCCGCCGCCATCGCGCGGCGATCATCGCGCGGCTCTATCCCGATAGCGCGGGCATAGCGCGCCGCGCGCATCCATTCGATCGCAACAGAGCCGGAACCGCAGCCGATATCCCACAGCAGCGCCCCGCGCATCGGCATCAGCTTGGCCAGCGTGGCCGCACGAATTTCCTGCTTGGTCATCGTACCGTCGGACTGGAACAAATCATCCGCAAGCCCCGGCACCCGCGGCAAAAGCGCAGCGTCCGGGGCTGCTATGCACTCGACCGCCAGCGTATTGAACGGCGGCACGACATGGTCCCAGCTCTCGGCCACGCCATCAAAGCGCGCCTCGTCCTTGCCGCCCATCGCAGCCAACACCGTCATCCGTGACTGACCAAAGCCGCGCGCTGCCAGATAGGCCGCAATCTGATTTGGTGTCTCGGCCCCGGTCGTCAGGATCAACAGGCGTGCATCGGGCTGGATAAACGCCACCATCTGCGCCACGGGCCGCCCGTGCACGGTCAGCGTTTCAACATCCGCAAGGCTCCACCCCATGCGGGCCGCTGCCAGCTGGAAGGCACTCAGTTGCGGGTGATAGACGATCTCTGACGGATCAATCGCCCGCCCGATCCGCGCGCCAACGGAAAACCACAACGGATCGCCGGTCACCAGAACAACCGCCCGCCGTCCGCGCAATCCGTGAATAGTCTCGATCATGGCGTCAAAAGGCGATGGCCAAGCCAGACGTTCGGCAGTCACGCTGCCTGACAGGGCATGATGCCGCCCGCCGCCCAAAATGACCTCTGCCGCCTCGACCACCGCGCGGGTGGCGGGGCTCAGCCCATCCATGCCGTCTTCGCCAATGCCGACAATGTGCAGCCACGGTTGCGTCATGATCCACTCCGATTTTTCGGCGAAAAATCGGCACTGCCGCCCGCCTTGCGATAATTTTGTGCCATTAAATCCGGTCTTCCGGCAGGCCAGCAGCCAAAGCGTTGACCGCCGCCGCCGCCAGAGCAGAGCCGCCGCGACGCCCCCGCAACGCGATGAAGTCGCAGCCGCGCGGATGCGCCGCGAGTTCAGCTTTGGATTCAGCCGCGCCGACAAAACCCACAGGAAAGCCCAAGATCACCGCAGGCTTCGGCGCGCCTGCGTCGAGCAGTTCCAGAAGGTGAAACAGCGCTGTTGGCGCATTGCCGATCGCGACGACCGCACCTTCAAGATGCTGGGCCCACAGCTCTACCGCGGCAGCAGAGCGGGTGTTGCCAATCGCTTGTGCACGGTCCGGCACGCTGACATCGTTCAAGGTGACGATGACCTGGTTCTGCGCTGGCAGATAACGGCGGATGATCCCCGCCCCCACCATTTCGCAATCGCATAGGATTGGTGCCCCAGCCGCCAGCGCGGCATGGCCTGCTTTGGCGGCCCCTGCCGAAAACGCCAGCCTATCCGCAATTTCAACCATGCCGCAGGCGTGGATCAAGCGAGTCATCACCGGATGCATGTCTGCGGCAAAGCGGTCCAGACGTGCCTCGGCCCGCACGGTCGCAAAGCTTTGCGCGTAGATCGCGGCGGGGTCTTTTTCGTAGGGTCTCATGCAAGCGAGGCCTTTGCGTGGGAGGAGAGGGCGGACCCTCTGGGGGGAGTTTATTTGGCAAGGTGATGAGGATCAGACCTTGCGGGTTTTGCGCGCGCTTTCGGGGCCGTGGGGGTGCTGGGCGTGCGGATAGACCGGGTGGGCGTGGTCGTGATCGTCGTGGTGGTGATGATTGTGCCCGTGGTCGTGGCTGTGATCATGGCCGTGGTCATGACTGTGCGGCAGGCCGTGCGCGTGGGCGTGGGCGTGTTGCGCTTCTAGGCGGCACATGCCGGTGCAGAAGGTGTCGCACAGCGTGCAGTCGGCCACGTTAGAGCCGGGGGCGTTGGCACCCTGACCTTCAACGTGGTGGTGGTGGCTTTCTTGCACTGCGCCGACTTCGCCTTCGAACCCAAGCACTTTGGTCCGGTATTTGCACATGACGCACAGCGCAGGCGGCGTTGCGGCAAAGGCCGGGTGTTGGCGGTCAGCGGCACTGATTTCGCGCTGCTCTCCCCCTGCAAGGGCCAGCACTTGATCACGGTAGGCACAGATGCCGCAGTTGGGCGGCGGCGTCGCGCCCGCCTGTTCGGTGATCCGTTCGGCGAAGGTTTCCAGCACTTTGGGATGATCGCCCAGATAGCCGGCTTTGACGAATTGGATGCCGGGATGCTCTGCCGCGACTTGGTCGGTGAAGCCATAGATGCGGTCGATCAGAATGCCCGAAAACAGGAAATACGGGAACACGATGACGCGCTTGTAGGGCAGCATCGCGACGTGTTGCAGGCAAGGTTCCACCAGCGGGAAGGTCACGCCGGAATAGCCCACCTCGTGCCAGCCAAAGCCCATGCCTTCGGCCAGCATCCGGGCGATCTTGGCCACGTTGCCATTGGCGTCCGGGTCAGAGGCACCGCGGCCGATCACGACAAGGCAGGTCTGCGTCAGCGGCAGCGCGCCGTGTTCGGCGTTGGCGCTGTCCACAGCGTCCTGAATACGGCTGGCGGCGGCGGCGATCATCTTGGGATCAACACCAAGTTCGCGGCCATAGCTGATGGCCGTGCCGTGCTGGGCGGCATAGGTGTTGAGCACCGTGGGAATGTCGTTCTTGGCGTGCATGGCAGCAAACAGCATGCCCGGCACCGCAAAGATCCGGTCGCACCCTGCATCCCGCAGCCGGTCTAGACCGTCGCGGATCACCGGGTTCGCAAATTCCAGATAGCCGTAGTCGACCATCCAGTCGGACGGCAGGAACGCGGGCAGCTTTTCGGCCAGCGTGGCAAATTCGTCGACGGCGGACTGGCTACGCGAGCCGTGGCCGCAAATCATCACACCGGTTTTCATGCGGGCTGTTCCTCGCGCTCTGGTTCGGATTTTTGTTTTGCTTTGCGGCCCTTCAGCGCGCCCAGCGCGATGGCGATTCCCGCCGCGCCAAGGGCAATACCCGCGACCCAGTGGTTATGCCCTGCCGCATCGACCAAATGGCCGGGGTGGGCAGAGGCTGTCGTGGCCGTCAAGATCAAGATCGTCGTCAGCAGGCGCATGGCGTATCTCCGGGCGTGGGTAGGCCGGGGCCGAGAGCTGGCTATTGACGATGTGGCATTCCGGTCCCCGTCAGGGTCGACCCGTCTGCCACCAACCGCTCTGGCCCCGTATCGGGCTTCGTCAGGGATGGGGTATAGGCGGGAGCCGCGCAGTGCGCAATGCATAGGACCCGTTGAAATCGCAGCGCCGTCTGTTGGCGCAGCGTTTAGCTGACGAGGCGCAAGCCGGACCGCGGGCGGGCCGCCGCTGCCTCTTCTGCGGCTTGCAGGGCGCTGGTGGGCATAGCGACGGTAAAGGTCGTGCCTGCGCCAGCTGCGCTTTGCACCGTCACCCCGCCGCCGTGCGCGATGGCCAGCGTCTTGCAGATGGCAAGGCCAAGGCCTGCGCCGCCTTCGGACCGGTTATGGGTCGCTTCAAGTTGCTGGAAAGCATTGAAAATCACATTGTGGGATTCTTCCGGGATGCCGCAGCCGTTGTCTTCGACCTCGATGTTAAAGCCGGTCGCCGTCAGCCTTGCGCGCAGGGTGATATCGCTGGACTGGGCAAACTTGAACGCATTGCCAACAAGGTTCGACAGAATCTGCAAACAGCGGGCGCGGTCGGCAAAGGCCATGACCTCTTCGCAATCGACGCTGATCGTGACGCCCTTTTCAACGGCCATCGGGGCGAACTGCGCTTTGACGTCTTCAAGCAGTCCGCGCACCGGAAAGGCCGTGCGGTCCAGCGTTGCCTCGCCCAGCTCCATGCTGGTGTAGTCTAAAATCTCGTTGATCATGCCCAGCAAGTGGTTCGCCGCGACGGTGATCTTGTGGCCATAAAGCTCTGCCTGATCGCCGATCCGGCTGTCAGATTCTATAGCCGCTTGCCCTGTCTTGGCGGCGTTCATGTCCTTCAACCGCCCTAGAATGCTGGCGTAGCCCAGCACGATGGTCAGCGGCGTGCGCAGCTCGTGGCTGAGGATGCCAAGGAATTCCGACTTTGCCCGGCTTGCGCTTTCGGCGGCATTGCGCGCCTCGGTCAGTTCTTGGATGTTTTCCATCCACGTGCGGTTTTCGATCGTATAGCTGAACAGCGCGCCCATCACGATGACGATGGCCGTGCCGGTGATGGCAAGAGCTAGCACCTTGAACGCTTCGGGGTTGATAAAATCGCCAGAGATATCTAGCGGCGACACGCTAAAGGCCGCCATGCCTGTAAAGTGCAGGCTGATGATGCCGATCGCCAGTGCGATGGACATCTGGTATTCGCCCGCGCCCTTGCTTCGGTTGCCAAACACCAAGGCCGCCGCGCCAAAGACCACGGCTAAAACGATAGATGCGATCAGATAGGTTTGATCCCAAAAGATCACGCCTTGGACCCGGTAGGCAATCATGCCCGCATAATGCATCCCGGCGATCGCAAGGCCCAGAATTGCGCCGCCCAGCAGCGGGGCAAAGCGGATCGAGCTGATCGTAGACACCAGAACGCCAATGGCGCTGCCCAGAACCGCAATCGCGAAAGACACCAAGGTCAGACCCAGATCAAAGCTGACAGGAACATTGGGGCGAAAACCCAACATGGCGACAAAATGGGTACACCAGATCGACACACCAGCGGTCAGCGCCGTCAGCAAATACCACGAAATCGCATGCCGATGTGACCGATTGCGCGCGTGGCGATACAGGCGCGACGTCACCCAACTGCCAAAGCCGCATAGGATCGCCGCCAAAGCGACCAGGCTCATGTCGTGGAATGCCGTAATACAGGTGACGATGGTCATCATAGTGCTGCTCTGACTAACTCTTTACCAAGTTTAACGATTAACGATGTTTTAACCTCTCTATTCTGGCCAACTGTGGCGAAGTTTGGGCGCAGTTAAGTATATCGCAGGTTGTTATTTTCTGACGTTAGGTCACGCTTACGATGATCCCGAAATGTGCCTTTAAGATCGGCCATTTTCGTCCAATCCAGCCGACTAGCCGCCGAATCCCGGCATCATCCGCGCTGCGCACAGCACCTGCGCGGCAATCCGTGTATCCAGTTCGTCCCGCCTGCCCTAGCTTTCCCTCAACACGGTAAAAAAGGGAGCGATGGCTATGGGCCTGCTGGTTGACGGACAATGGCAAGATAAATGGTACGACACCAAGAAAAGCGGTGGCAGCTTTGAACGTGACGTCGCCAGCTTTCGCAACTGGATCACCGCAGATGGCAGCGCCGGGCCGTCGGGTGATGCGGGTTTTAAGGCGGAAACCGGGCGTTATCATCTGTATGTCAGCTATGCTTGCCCTTGGGCGCACCGGGCACTGGTGTTTCGCATGCTCAAGGGTCTGACGGACCATATCAGCGTCTCGGTCGTGCATCCGAACATGCTGTCCGAAGGCTGGGAGCTGTCGGATGATTGGGACGGGGCCACCGGGGACACGCTGTTTGGCCTGGATTACCTGCGGCAGGTCTATCTGAAGGATACGCCGGATATGACCGGCCATGTCACCGTGCCCTTGCTGTGGGACAAGGTGCAGGGGCGCATCGTGTCGAATGAATCGTCCGAAATCATCCGCATGTTCAACAGCGCCTTTAACGATCTGACCGGCAATACAGACGACTATTGGCCAGAAGACCTGCGCGCCGCGATCGCGCCGATCAACGACCGCATCTACAACACGGTCAACAACGGCGTCTACCGGTCAGGCTTTGCCACCACGCAAGAGGCATATGACGCCGCCGTGCACCCGTTGTTCGACAGTCTTGACTGGCTCGAAGACATCCTGTCGCGCAATCGCTACCTGATGGGGGACCGCATGACAGAGGCTGACTGGCGGCTTTGGACGACCCTCGTGCGGTTCGACAACGTCTATCACGCCCACTTTAAGTGCAACCGCGCCTTTATCCGCGACTATCCGAACCTGTGGGGTTTTACGCGCGAGCTATATCAGTGGCAGACGCAGGACGGCGCGATCGCGGATACGGTGAATATGGATCACATCGTGCAGCATTATCACTACAGCCATGAAACGGTGAACCCCTACCGGATCATCCCGATCAATCCGAACCCGGATTTTGACTTAGCGCACGGCCGCGGCTGACTGCTCGCCGTAATGGGACGCGATATCCGCCAGCTCGTCTGGCGGAACATCGCGGTTCAACGTCAAACGCGCCGTTGCGCAATGGTTAAAGATCGACCCGTCCGAGAAAAAGCTGCTGTCCGTGACGCAAAGCACATTCGCCCACGGCTGCCGGAATGCGGCAACATCAGCGACGGTCAGCCCGTTGCCCCGTTCAAGCACCAGATCCAGAACAATGGCGTCAAAGGTGAAATCTTCTAATGCCTGCACCGCAGAATCGGAATCGCCGCACAGTGTCACCTTAGCCCCGTGCCGCTGCATATGGCGCTGCCAAACCGCGCCAAGCGCCGCATTGCTTTGCACGATAAGGATACGCACAGGCGCAAGAGCGATATGATGATCCGAAGATTTTACCATGAGTAAAAATTTACCGCAGAAAACGGCATCTGCATACACTCAATTGATACCTTACCCCCGAAAGGCTGATTCTTGCCGCGGTCAGCTTGTATCGTAGGCGAAAATCCGGTTGAAACAGGCATAACTTGTTGCAAAGGGCCGCGCGAAGATGACGACATGGATCACGATCTGCGACACGTGCAAACGTGACGGCTGGGATTTGACTGGCGCGGCACAAACCGACGGCGAAGCACTGGCCGCCCTGATCGAGGATGCAGCCCGCGATGTGCCTGACGTGCGTACCCGCCGCGTGGCCTGCTTGATGGGCTGCAAAGCTGGCTGCAACGTCGCCGTGCAGGCCCATGGCAAACTGTCCTATACCATCGGTAACTTTGAACCCATGGCAGAGGCCGCAGACGGCATCGTGACCTATGCGGCCCTGCATGCCGGGTCCAAAAACGGGCAAGTGCCGTACCGCGACTGGCCGCAGGCGATCAAAGGCCACTTTGTCACCCGCCACCCGCCCCTGCCGGACGCCGCATCAGACTCGGACGCTGCATGAAGGCGCCGCGCGATCACGGCGGCGGTCTGGACGCGGCTATTGCGGAATACGGCGGCACCCGCGCCGATTGGCTTGACCTATCGACGGGCATTAACCCCGTCCCCTATCCGCTGCCCGACCTTGCCCCCCATGCGTGGAACGCCCTGCCCGATCAGGCCGCGCAGGCCAAACTGATCCAGCGCGCCCGCGCCTTCTGGAATGTCCCGGACGCAGCGGCCGTGTTGCCGATCCCCGGTGCCTCTGCCGCGATTGCCCAACTGCCGCGCCTTGGCAAAGCGGGTCAGGTCTCGATCCCCGGCCCGACCTACAACGAACACGGCGCAGCCTTTCGCGCTGCGGGCTGGACACTGGTGGATGATGCCAGCGATGCCATCGTCGCGGTGCACCCGAACAACCCGGACGGCATGGTGTGGCAAGCGGATCAGATCACCGCGGACCTCAGCATCATCGACGAAAGCTTTTGCGATGTCATGCCAGAGGCGTCGCTGATCCGCCTGTCCGCGCGGCCCGGCACCATTGTGCTGAAAAGCTTTGGCAAATTCTGGGGGCTTGCGGGTCTGCGCCTTGGCTTTGCCATTGGCGATCCGGCGATTATCGCCGATCTGGCAGAAGCGCTTGGCCCTTGGCCCGTGTCCGGTCCGGCCCTTTCCATCGGGGCAGAGGCGCTGGCCGACCCGATGTGGGCGGACGAGACATGCGCCCGGCTGACCAAAGATGCCCAGCGCCTTGATGACCTGCTCATCGCACAAGGTGCGATCGTGAAAGGCGGCACATCCCTGTTCCGCCTGTATCAGGTCGAAGACGCCGCCGCCGCGCAGGCGCATCTGGGCCAGAGCCATATCTGGAGCCGGATTTTCCCCTACGCGACCGACTGGCTGCGCCTTGGCCTGCCTCCGCCGGACCGCTGGGATCAAATTGAAGGTGCCTTTTGACGCTGATCTTCGGCCTTTTGCTGGACGCCATGTTTGGCGAACCGCGCTGGCTATGGTCCCGTATTCCCCATCCTGCCGTCATGATGGGAGCCTGCGTCAGTTGGATCGACCGCCGCGCTAATAATGGTGCCAATCGCCGTGCCAAGGGCGTCATTGCCTTTGGCCTACTGGCGCTGGCCTTTGTCCTGCTAGGCTTTGTGCTGGCCGCCATTCCCGGGCACGCCGTGGACATTATCGTGCTGGCCATCCTGCTGGCGCAGCGCAGCCTTGTTGATCACGTCCGCCTTGTGGCAACGGCCCTGCGCCAGTCGCTAAGCGCTGGACGCACCGCCGTCGCGCAGATCGTCGGCCGCCAGACCGCGACCCTGAACGAAGCCGCCGTCAGCCGCGCCGCGATTGAAAGCGCCGCCGAGAACTTCTCTGACGGTGTGATCGCGCCTGCTTTCTGGTTCGCCGTTGGCGGGTTGCCGGGTTTGCTGCTGTATAAAATCACCAATACCGCTGATTCCATGATCGGCTATCGCACCGAAAAATACGCTGAATTCGGCTGGGCCGCGGCGCGGTTCGACGATCTGCTGAACCTGATTCCTGCGCGGCTATCTGCCCTGCTGATCTGGCTGACCGCCCCTAATCGCTATGCCCTGCCCGCGATCATGACAGAGGCGCCGCGCCACCGCTCTCCCAACGCAGGCTGGCCAGAGGCGGCGATGGCCCAAGTGCTGGGCGTCGCCCTCTCCGGCCCGCGCACCTATGACGGTGTGCGGCGCGATTATCCCTTCGTGAACGATGATGGCCGCCATTTGATCGGCCCCGCCGACATCGAAAACGCCTGCACCGTGCTGTGGCGTACCTGGGCACTGGGGCTTTTCGCCGCCCTGATTGTGACCCTGTTCTAATCCGCAGATGCCTCTGGCAGGATAGGGTCACATCAAAAGGACCGATCCCATGCGCTTGACTGCCCTGCTCCTCACCCTCGCCACGCCATTGGCCGCACAGGACTGCGGCGCACCGTTGCCGGACTTCAAGGCGGGGGTTCTGGCCGAGGCAACCGCAATGGGCATCGCACCCGATGTGGCAGAGGCATTCTTGTCCAGCGCGCAGATTGACCCAGCTGTGTTGAAGGCGGACCGGGCGCAGGGGGTGTTCCAGCTTGATTTCGTCACCTTCTCTCGCCGCTTGATCAGCACCGCGCGGCTGGACACCGGCAAAGCGATGGGACAGCAGTATTCCGACACCTTTGCGCAGATCGAGGCGCAATACGGCATCCCGCGCGGTGTCCTGCTGGCGTTTTGGGCGTTCGAGACCGACTACGGCGCAATCCAAGGTGATTTCAATACGCGCAACGCGCTCTTTACCCTCGCCCATGATTGCCGCCGGCCAGAGCTGTTCCGCCCCGAACTGCTGGCCGCAATGCAGCTATACGCACGCGGTGATTTCGATCTGGGCACGACGGGTGCTTGGGCCGGAGAGATCGGACAAGTCCAAATGCTGCCCCGCGACATCATCGCCCACGCCGTGGACGGCGATGGTGACGGACATATCGACCTGAAAGGCTCTGCCGCCGATGCATTGATGTCAGGCGCGGCGCTTCTGTCCGCGCTGGGTTGGCGCGCGAATGAGCCTGCGCTGCAAGAGATTACCGTTCCCGATACGTTGGACTGGTCCCGCACGGGACTTAATCACGAACTGCCCGCTGCCGATTGGGCCGCCCTTGGCGTGACGGGACGCGGCGAAGCGCTTTCGGATCTGCCCGGCGCAGTGCTGCTGCCCATGGGGCGGAACGGTCCGGCCTTCATGGCCTACCCCAATTTCAGCGTCTATTTCGAATGGAACCAGTCGCTGACCTACGTGACAACCGCCGCCTATTTCGCGACCCGGTTGGCGGGGGCACAAATCTATGATGCGGGGGGCACCGACCCGGGTTTGGACGGGGCGCAGATGATGGCGCTGCAGGAAAAGCTGGCGGCACGCGGCTATGACGTGGGCGGGATCGACGGGATCTTGGGCGAGAAAACGCGCGAGGCTGTGCAGTTGGAGCAGGCGCGGCTGGGCTTGCCTGCGGATGCGTGGCCAACGGCTGCGCTGCTGGGACAGCTTTGATCGGGGGGCCAGCCCCCCGTCCCTGCGGGACTCCCCCCGAGGTATTTTTGACCAGAAGAAGAATGGACCCGGGCTGCGGGGCGGCGCGACTAGGCGACCATGCTTTCGGCTTTTTTCAGATCGACCGAGACAAGTTGGCTGACGCCTTGTTCGCCCATGGTGACGCCGAACAGGCGGTCCATGCGCGCCATCGTCACGGCGTGGTGCGTGATGATCAAAAAGCGCGTGTCGGTGCGGCGGGTCATTTCGTCCAGTAGATCGCAGAAACGCGTCACGTTGGCGTCGTCCAGCGGCGCGTCGACCTCGTCCAGCACACAGATCGGGGCGGGGTTCGCAAGGAAGACCGCGAAGATCAGCGCCATCGCCGTAAGGGTTTGTTCGCCGCCTGACAGCAGCGAGAGGGTCGAGAGTTTTTTGCCCGGCGGCTGGCACATAATCTCTAGCCCCGCGTCAAGCGGGTCTTCGCTTTCGACAAGGACCAGACGCGCCTCTCCGCCGCCGAACAAGCTGCGAAACAGGGTCGAGAAGTTGGCGTTGACCTGCTCGAAAGCGGTCAGCAGCCGTTCGCGGCCTTCTTTGTTCAGCCCAGCGATTCCAGAGCGTAGGGCGTCGATTGCGCCTTCAAGGTCGGCCTTTTCCGCGACCAGCGTGTCGTGTTCGGTCATGACCTCGGCCGCGTCTTCTTCGGCGCGCAGATTCACCGCACCAAGCGCGTCGCGCTGGCGGCGATGGTTCACGATATCGACATCGATTTTATCGGCACCCGGCAGGTCCGCGGCATCGATGCCTAGGCTGTCCCACAAAGCTTGCGGGGTGATGTCGCGATCCTCGCTGATCCGCTCGACCGCCGCAGTTACGGCATCGCTGGCTGCATCGCCGCGGGCCTGGGCGCGGGCGCGGGCCTCGCGGGCGTCCGAGGCGGCACGTTCGGTTTCGCGTTCCGCCAATGTTACATCGCGCAGGCTGGCTTCGCCCAGTGCCAGCGCCTCGGCGGCGGCGGCGCGGCGGGCATCCGCGTCTGCGATGCTGGCGGTCAGCTGTTCGCGCGTTTCCGCGATCTGGGCGGGGACGCTGGCGGCGTCTTCCAACTCATCCTCTGACGCGTCTTTGCGGGCGGCAAGCTCGTTGCTGCGCTGGGTTGCGTTATCAAGGCGCAGCCGCCAGCCCGACAATTCCTTGGTGATTTCCTGACTGCGCTTGAGGCGCGCGTCACCTGTCCGGCGCAGATCATCCGCGCCAGCACGGCGGGCAATCATCGTCATCCGCGCGGCTTCAACCGTCATACGGATGTCGTCAACGCCAGCGCGGGCGTCGTCCAGATCGGCAAGGTCCGCTTGCGCGGCCTCTGCCTCGATCACCTGTGCGCGTGCGGTGGCGGCTTCTTCTGCGTGGCGCGCCATGGCGAGCGAGAGGGATTCCAGTTTGCCAGCAGCCAGATTGCGGTCGGCTTCGGCGCGGCTGGCGGCGCGCTGCGCTTCGGCGACGCGCATATCGGCGTCGCGGCGGGCATGGCGGGCGGTTTGGTCGGCCTGCGTCAGGGCGGATAGGCGGGCGGTCAGGGTTTCATGCGTCTCTACCGCTTCGGCAGCAGCGGCCTGTGCGATTTCCAGCTCACTCCGCAGGTCGGCCAGCCGGTTCAGTTGCTGCAAACGCAGCGCGGCGGCAGAGGGGGCGTCGGCCGCGCCAGCGCGGTAGCCGTCCCAGCGCCACAGATCGCCTGCTTGAGATACAAGGCGTTGGCCCGGCATCAAATCGGCCTGCAAACGGGGACCATCGGCGGGATCGACAACGCCGATCTGGCCGATCCGGCGGGCCAAAACGTCCGGCACATCGACAACTTCGGATAGGGGCCGCGCCCCGGCAGGCAAAGGCTGCGCGCGCGCGTAGCCGGGCAGTTCGACCCAGCCAGAAGGGTCAGTCGCGAGCACGGCAGGTGCCTTGAGATCATCCGCCAGCGCCGCACCCAAAGCCGCCTCGAATCCGCGAGCAACGGTCAGCAGGTCAAGCACTTGGCCACCTGCCCCCGCATCGCGTTCGACCAGCCGCGCCAATGCGCCAACTTCGGCTTGCAGCGCTTTCGCCTCGCCTTCTGCCGAGGAACGCTGCGCGCGGGCATCGCTTTCCAGGCCTTGCGTCGCCGCACGGGCCGCTTCGGTTTCAGCCAGTGTCTCTTCGGCATTGGCCGCCGTCGCTGTCGCGATCTCCTCGGCCAGCGTGGCTGCATCAAAGGCCGCTTCAGCGCTGCTCCGTGCGGCCTCTGCCTCTGCCATGGCGCTGCGGGCACGGGCGGCTTCGGCTTCTGCGCGATCAGCCGTCTTGCGGTAATCGTCCAGCAGGCGCTGCGCCGACTGGTGGCGCGCGGACAGGCGGGCGACATCTTCGGTTAGCTGGCCAAGGTCCTGTTCCCGCTGGGCCAGCACCTCTGCCGCCTCTGATGCGGCGTCTTGCGCGGCAGACAGGGCATCGTCGTGGCCCGCGCTGGCCTTGGCGATTTCCGCCGCTTCCCACGTCAGGCGCGCGATGGTGTCTTCGGCGTCGGCGTTCAGGCTGTCCTCTCGCGCGATGTCATGCGCCAGCTGTTCAATGCGCCGCGTCAGCGTGGCGATTGCAGCGGTGGCCTGCGCGTCCTGATCGGCCAGCTGGTCGCGCTGGACGGTCAGGCGCTGTAGAACCGCGCTGGCGATTGCGTCCTCTTCACGCAGAGGCGGCAAAGCCTCTTCGGCGCCTGCGCGCCTTGCAGTCGCCTCTTCTGCAGCGCGTTCCGCCTGCGCTGCCGCAAGGGCAGAGCTGCGGACCTCGGCCAAAGCGGCCTCTAGCGCGGCGTTGGCGTCATGCCAGCGGCGATACAGCAGCAAGTCTTCGGCATGGCGCAGGGCGGTGCCGATTTCGCGGTAGCGGGCGGCCTGCCGCGCTTGCCGCGCCAGTGTGCCAAGTTGCGCGGCCAATTGGCCAACCACGTCATCCACGCGCAGCAGGTTCGCCTCTGCGCCTTTTAGCTTCAGCTCTGCCTCGTGACGGCGCTGATACAGGCCCGAAATGCCTGCCGCCTCTTCCAGAATCCGGCGGCGGCTGGTGGGTTTGGCGTTGATCAGCTCTGAAATCTGGCCTTGCCGCACCAAGGCGGGCGAATGCGCACCCGTCGAGGCATCGGCAAAGAGCATCTGCACGTCCCGCGCACGCACGTCCTTCGTGCCGACTTTATACGCCGAGCCTGCGTCGCGCGTGATGCGCCGGGTGATGTCCAGACTGTCGCTGTCATTAAACGCGGCAGGTGCAAGCCGCTCGCCGTTGTCGATGATCAGCGCGACTTCGGCAAAGTTGCGGGCCGGGCGTGTAGCGGTGCCGGCAAAGATCACGTCCTCCATCCCGCCGCCGCGCATCGCTGTGGGACGGTTTTCGCCCATCACCCAGCGCAAAGCTTCAAGCAGGTTGGACTTGCCGCAACCATTGGGGCCGACAACGCCGGTCAGGCCATCGGCGATCACCAAGTCAGTGGGATCAACGAAGCTTTTGAAGCCGTTCAGGCGCAGGCGGGTAAAACGCATGGGCCATGGCCCCTTGTTTGATTCTTTGAGGGTCGAGGTTGATCGTCGAAACTGCGCCAAGTCAACCAAGCCGCCGCTGAACCAGCCGGGGACACCGAAGTTATCCACAAGATCTTAAATGCGCGGCACCACAATTATCAGTAGGCACCGCCATATTGTCGCCATCCCAGACCTGTCTAAGGCGGCGCAATACACAGTTAAAAGGGTCCCCGCGTTTTGGCATTTTTCGATTTTCTGCACGAGCTAGAGGATTACTCTCCCGATATGGTGACGCGGATGAACCGCCGTCATGCGCGGATCGTCGCCCCCTTCAAAGAGGATCTGATTGGTGCGCAGGTGCTGGATCTGGCCGCCCATGACGGCCGGTGGAGCTATGCCTTGGCCGAACATGCAGAGCGTGTCGTCGGCGTCGAAGCGCGCCCAGATTTGATCGGCCGCTTCGCCCAATATCCCGCAGGGCCGCAGCATGGCCGGGTGAAATTGGTCTGCGACGACATCTATCGCGATTTGGACAAACGGCTGATCCGCGACGAAACCTTTGATGCGGTCATGCTGTTCGGCATCTATTATCACGTCATGGATCATTACGGCCTGCTGGCCCGCGTCACACAGCTAGAGCCAGAGCTGATCGTGATCGATTCGGAGTTTATGGTGGACCGCAATCCGATCATCCAGATGGTCAAGGAACGCACCGATAACCCGCTGAACGCCATCGCGCAGGTGCCGGGCCAAGAGGTCACGATGAAGGGTGTGCCGTCCACTGGTGCGATGGAACGCATGGCCGATGTGCTGGGCTATGGCTGCACCTGGGTTGATTGGGACGCCGTGCCCGAAGATCAGCGCGGCACCGTGCGCGATTATTTCCGCGACGGCGAAATGCGACGTAAAACCTGCGTTCTACGCCCCCTGCCCACCTAAGATCACGCCCGAATCCGGGTTGACGCGCCCGCTGCGCCGGGCGCACAAAGAACCCTGCAAGGTTCCCCACGACAGACGCAAAGCGTTGGGGATGAAACTGGGAATGTGGAAGGGGCCGATCCTGCGATCGGGAGGCCCCGTGCCACAGCCGCCCCCGCGACTGTAAGCGGTGAGCGTGACGTCATTAAGCCACTGGGCTGCCAAGCAATTGGCCCCCGGGAAGGCGACGCCGCGTGCACGAGCCGCAAGCCAGGAGACCGGCCTCGCATGATGAAACCCCATCCCGTCGGGTGTGACGGGCTATAGGAGAGACAAAATGCATATCGAACCCGGCGTCGTGACAGGCGCAAAACTGGCTCTTGGCAGCGTGACCGCTGCAGGTGCCGCCACTGTGTCCGCCAAAATGGTTTGGGAAAATCTGGTGCAGCGCGGGGCCGCGTCCCTGATCGCACGCAGCGCCATGGCCACCGCCGCGACCTTCGTCTTCTTTGAACTGCTGCCGCATCTGGCCGTCGGCCCGTCCGAAGTGCACCTGATCCTTGGATCGACCCTGCTGCTGATGCTGGGCACCGCGCCCGCCGCTGTCGGTCTGGCCCTTGGCCTGCTGCTGCAAGGTCTGCTGATGTCGCCAACGGATCTGCCCCAGTACGGCATGAACGTCACCACCTTGCTGGTGCCCCTGCTGGCGCTGCACATGGTCACGAAATCCGTCGTCGCGCGCGGCACGGCTTATGTCGATCTGACCTACACGCAGGCGCTGAAGCTTTCGACCACGTACCAGGCTGGCGTTGTGGCTTGGGTCGCGTTCTGGGTTGTCTGGGGCGAAGGTGCCAGCATGTCCACGCTGGCGTCGCTGTCGACCTTTGGCGCAGCTTACATGACCGTCGTGCTGATCGAACCGCTGGTTGACCTGGCCGTGCTGGCTGTCGCCAAGCGCATGAAAGCACAGGGTTCCGGCCTTCTGGACGCCCGCGTTTACGGCTAAGCCCGCATTCGCTGATCTGACACGCCGGGCCGAAGTCGCAGGACTTCGGCCCGCATCCCTTTGACATATCGAGTTCCCCTCATGGCCGCGAAAATCCCCGCAACCGTCGTCACAGGCTTTCTGGGCGCTGGCAAAACAACCCTGATCCGCAATCTGCTGCAAAATGCCAAAGGCAAGCGCATCGCGCTGATTATCAATGAATTTGGCGATCTTGGCGTCGATGGCGACATCCTGAAAGGCTGCGACAGCGATGTCTGCGCCAAGGACGACATCGTAGAGCTGTCGAACGGCTGCATCTGCTGCACCGTCGCCGACGACTTCATCCCCACAATGGAAGCGCTGCTAGCCCGCGATCCGCAGCCCGATCACATCGTCATCGAAACATCGGGCCTTGCCCTGCCGCAGCCGCTGGTGCGGGCCTTCAACTGGCCCGGCTTGTCGACCCGCGTGACCGTCGACGCTGTCGTGACCGTGGTTGACGGCGTCGCCGTGACCGAAGGGCGCTTTGCCCATAACGTTGCCGCCGTGGACGCCCAGCGCGCCGCAGACGACGGCCTTGACCATGAAACGCCGCTGTCGGAACTGTTCGAAGACCAGATCGCCTGCGCCGACATGATCGTCATCAACAAGACCGACCTGATGGACCCCAAGGCCGCGTCCGAACTGGCCGACCGCCTCAAATCAGAGGCCCGCACCGGCGTACAAGTCATCCGCACCTCGATGGGAGAGTTGCCCGTCGACGTGCTGCTGGGCCAAGGCATTGGTGCTGAAACCGACCTGGAATCGCGTCACGAAGTGCATCACCACCATCACCACGACGATGACGAAGATGATGACCACCACGATGACGATCATCATGACCATGATCACCACGACCATGGGCACGATGAATTCGAATCCTTCATCGTGGAACGCGGCGAAATCACTGATCCTGCCGCATTCGCCGCGCAGGTCTCTGACGTGATCCGCGCCCATGACATCCTGCGCCTTAAGGGCTTCGGCTCTGTCACCGGCAAGCCCATGCGCCTTACCGTGCAGGCCGTCGGCCCCCGCGTGGATCACTACTTTGACCAACCGCTCGGCGACGCGCCCCGCGGCACACGTCTGGTCGTGATTGGCGAAGCTGGCCTTGATCAGGACGCGATCCGCGCTGCGTTGCAGGCATGACGATCACGGTCGATCTGGCTGACCCCCGGTCGGCCGAGGGACTGGCGCTGCTAAACGCCAGCCACGCCTTCCTGATGTCGCGTTACGCGCCAGAGCACAGCTTTGCCCTAAACCCCAACCAACTGGCAGAGCCGCATGTCAGCTTCTTCATCGCAGACCGCAATGGAGAGGCGCTAGGCTGCGCGGCCTTGTCCAACAAGGGCACCTACGGCGAGATTAAATCGATGTTCGTCCACCCCGACGCCCGCGGCAGCGGCACTGGGGCCGCCTTGATGCAAACGCTAGAGGACGAGGCCCGCACGCAGGGTCTGACCCTGATGCAGCTGGAAACCGGCAACGATCTGTATGATGCCCACCGCCTGTACCAGCGGCACGGTTTCGCAGTTTGTGGCCCCTTTGGCGATTACGCCGAGGGGCCCCATTCCGTCTTTATGGAAAAGCGGCTGTGAGCCTTCAGTCCGGCAGGTTTTCTGTGCCGCGAATGGCCTTACCCTTTGCCTCGTCCGTGGCAAAATCGTCGGCAGGATCGCTGGGCTTATCCAGATCGGTCTTGCCCGCGCTTTTCTTCATGCGCGCCAGCAGCTCTTCTTTCGAAGGCCGAGAGCCAAATGGCGTCTTGTCAGAACCATATTGGTTATGTTCCTGATGCTTCGGCCCTTTTTTCGCCGTTTTCGGTGTTCCCGATTTTCCGTAGTCCATGGGACTGGCCCCCTTGCGTGGTTTGATAACCCCATGTGGCCTTTTGCAACGAAAGGTCAAGCGTGATGCACCTGCTTGCCGCCAGCGCCAACGCGATCCCCGACGGCACAGAGCCTGTCGATCCCGGCCAGACCCCCGCCGATGTGGTCTTTATCAGCGCCGCTGATACCGAACTCGCCGCCTTGTCAGAAGCGCGAGCCGCAATGGACGCGGCCCCGTCCCTGCGCCTGCTGAACCTGATGAACCTGACCCATCCGGTGTCCGTGGACATGCACCTCGATGCCTGCGCGACGCGGTCCCGCTTGGTGATCGCCCGCGTGCTGGGCGGCATGGGCTACTGGAACTACGGTGTCACCCAATACGCCGCACGCCTGCGCGAATCCGGCGTCAAACTGGCCCTGCTGCCTGGCGACGACAAAGACGACCCCGACTTGCGCGGCCTGTCCACCGTCACCGACGCAGACTACGATGCGCTTTGGTCCTACCTTGTCGAAGGCGGCCCGCAGAACACAGTCCGCTTCCTTGCATGCGCCAAGGCCATCGTGGATGGCACTGACCGCCCCGCCGGCCCCAGCCCCTTGCTGCGCGCCGGCGTCTACTGGCCCGGCGCAGGCATCGCAGATTTGTCCACCGCGCAGGCCGCGTGGCAGCCGGACGCCCCCATCGTGCCCATCGTCTTCTACCGCGCCCTCGTGCAGGGCGGCGGCCTCGCGCCGATCAACCGCCTTGTGCGGTCCCTAACCCGCGCGGGCCTGAACCCGCTGCCAATCTTCGTGGCCTCGCTCAAGGACTCCCTGTCCGCCGACACGTTGGGCCAGTTGTTCAGCCAAGCCCCCCCTGCCGCGATCCTGAACGCCACCGCATTTGCCGTCGGCAGCCCGCATGACGGCGATGATAGCCCCGCGAACCCGCTGATTGCCAATGACGCTCCCGTCTTCCAGATCGTCCTGTCCGGCGGGTCCGAAGACGCATGGCGCGCCTCCCCCCAGGGCCTGACCGCCCGCGACATCGCCATGAACGTCGCCCTGCCAGAGGTCGACGGCCGCATCCTGACACGCGCCATCAGCTTCAAAGGTGCCGCCTATTTCGACGAGGCAACGGAATGCGCGATCACGACCTATCAGGCGATGGGCGACCGCATCGACTTTGTCACGCAGCTGATCGCAAACTGGACCCGCCTGCGCAGCACCGCCCCAGCGGAGCGCAAAGTCGCCCTGATCCTCGCCAACTACCCGAACAAAGACGGCCGCCTGGCCAATGGTGTCGGCCTCGATACGCCAGCGGCGACGGTCCACACCTTGGACCTGCTGGCTAAGGCAGGCTACACCACCACGCCGCCAACTGACGCCCAAACCCTCATGAACACCATGATGGCCGGCCCCACCAACTGGCTGACCGACCGCGCGGATACGGACGGCGGCGAACTCCTCTCCCTCGACGTCTACAAACAACACTTCGAAACCCTCCCCTGGGACGTCAAAAACCAAATCACCACCCGCTGGGGTGCGCCAGAGGACGACCCGTTCCTCTCTGTTTGTGAAATATCCCCGCCGGAGGCATCCAAGCCCTCAAAGGCCACAGGCTTCAAGCTATCGATCCACCGCTTCGGTAATGCCGTCGTCGCCCTGCAACCTGCGCGTGGCTATAACATCGACCCGACTGAGACCTACCACTCCCCCGACCTCGTGCCGCCCCACAACTACCTCGCCTTCTACTTCTGGCTGCGCCACCACTGGGGTGCCCACGCTGTTGTCCACATGGGCAAACACGGCAACCTTGAATGGCTACCGGGCAAGGCGCTGGCCCTGTCACAAGACTGCTGGCCAGAGGTCGCCCTTGGTCCCACGCCGCACATCTATCCCTTCATCGTCAACGACCCAGGCGAAGGGACGCAAGCGAAACGCCGCACCAGCGCTGTCATCGTCGACCACCTGACCCCGCCCCTGACCCGCGCCGAAAGCTACGGCCCGATGCGCGACCTAGAGGCGCTGGTGGACGAGTATTACGAGGCCGCAGGCCTCGACCCGCGCCGCCTGACCTACCTGCGCGAACAAATCCTGTCGTTGTCAGACGCCACAGGCCTTGCCCAAGACGCAGGCCTGTCCGGCGATGCCGACAGCGATCTGGCGAAACTCGACGCCTACCTGTGCGAGCTGAAAGAGGCGCAGATCCGCGACGGGTTGCACATCTTTGGCCAAAGCCCGACGGGCCAGCAGGAAATCGACCTGACCATCGCCCTCGCCCGCGTCCCGCGCGGCGACGGCAAGGGCGCGAATGCCTCGCTCTTGCGTGCGCTGGCCCTCGACTTCGGGCTCAGCATCGATCCGCTCGACTGCGACCTGTCGGCCCCTGCCCCCGAAAAGCCCGCCGCTTTGGGTGACCTCAAAGGCTGGCGCAGCAACGGGGACACGGTTGAACGGCTCGAACTTCTCAGCCAGCAGATCATCGGGAACGGCGGGCGGGGTGCCTTAGGCGTCAGCCCCATCGCGTCATCTGCTGTCCTTGAGGAAATCGAAACCCGCATCCGCCCCGCCGTCGCCGCCTGCGGCCCCAGCGAAGGCGCAGGCTTGCTCCGCGCGCTCGATGGCCGCGCCATCCCCCCCGGCCCATCCGGCGCGCCGACCCGTGGCCGCCTTGACACGCTGCCCACAGGACGCAACTTTTACTCCGTCGACAGCCGCGCCGTGCCGACCCCGACCGCTTGGGCGCTGGGCTGGAAATCGGCGAACCTGCTGCTGGACACCCACCTGCAATCCGAAGGCGATTGGCCCAAATCCTTGCTGATCACCGCATGGGGCACGGCCAATATGCGCACGGGCGGCGATGACATCTCACAGGCGCTGGCGCTGATGGGCGTCAAGCCGACATGGGACGCCGCCAATCGCCGCGTCACCGGCTTTACCGTCATCCCCGCCACCACCCTTGGCCGTCCGCGCGTCGACGTCACCTTGCGCATCTCTGGCTTCTTCCGCGACGCCTTCCCCCAGCTGATCGCCCTCGTCGACGGTGCCGCCCGCGCGATCCAAGCACTGGACGAGCCCGAGGACATCAACCCCGCCGCCGCCCGGACAAAACGCGGCGAAGATGCCTCGCGCGTCTTCGGCTCCAAACCCGGCGCTTACGGTGCGGGCTTGCAAGCCATGATCGACGAACGGCTTTGGTCAGACCGGGCCGACCTTGCGCAGGCCTATCTAACATGGGGCAGCTACGCCTACGGCGCAGACGGAGCGGGCACCGCTGCCCGTGCAGCCTTCGAGGCGCGGCTGTCGCAAACCGACGCCATCGTGCAAAACCAAGACAACCGTGAACACGATATTCTGGACAGCGACGACTACTACCAATTCGAAGGCGGTGCTGCTGCCGCTGTGGCCACCCTGCAAGGCACGGATCGCCCGATCTATCACAATGACCATTCACGCCCGGAACGCCCGGTCATCCGGCGGCTAGAGGATGAAATCGGCCGCGTGGTCCGGTCCCGCGCCACGAACCCGAAATGGATCGCAGGCGTAAAACGCCATGGCTACAAAGGCGCGTTCGAAATTGCGGCAACAGTCGACTATCTCTTTGCCTTCGCGGCAACGACAGGCGCCGTGCGGAACCACCACTTCGATCTGGTCGAAGACGCCTTCCTTGCCGACGACGATACCCGCGACTTTATCGCAGAGGTCAACCCGCCCGCCCTGCGCGAAATCGCCCAGCGCCTGCAAGAAGCCATTGACCGCAATCTGTGGACGCCCAAGTCAAACTCGGCCCGCGCCCGTATCGCGGGACTGCTGGATTAGCCTGCGACAGACAGTGCGCCAATCAACAAATAGGACAACAATAAAAATCCGGCAAAATAGTGCATAACATACCCCAATGTGTTCTGCCGCTGTTCCTAGTCTGACTTCATTCGTGCGGCACGGGGAATAACACGCAATCCGGCCCCCTGTTCCCACGACTGGCGCATTCGGCCTTGCTTGCGCCCACACCCCACGCCGCCTACACATACACCTGCAAAAAGGGAGTGCCGCCATGACCGACGATCCAGACCGCCACGCGATGAAAATGGCCAAGAAAAAGGCCGCCCGCGACAAGATCATGGCGACCAAGACCGACCAGAAGGGTCTCGTCATCGTCCACACTGGCAAGGGCAAAGGCAAATCCAGCGCCGCCTTCGGGATGATTTTCCGCTGCATCGCACACGATATGCAATGCGCCGTCGTGCAGTTCATCAAAGGCGGCATGAGCACGGGCGAGCGCGACTTGATCTTGGCGAAGTTCACCGACATCTGCGCGTTCCACACCATGGGCGAAGGCTTTACCTGGGAAACGCAGGATAAATCCCGCGACACCGAAATGGCGCAGGCCGCTTGGGCCAAGGCCAAAGAGCTGATCCGCGATCCCGCCAACACCATGGTCCTGCTGGATGAAATCAACATTGCGATCCGCTACGACTATGTCGACATCAACGACGTCGTCACATTCCTACGCGATGAAAAGCCGCCCATGACCCATGTCGTCCTGACGGGCCGCAACGCCCACGACGACCTGATTGAACTGGCCGACTTGGTAACCGAAATGGAACTGGTCAAGCACCCGTTCCGTGCAGGCATCAAAGCGCAGATTGGCGTGGAATACTAATATGCCGCTGATTCCGCAGGGCACGAGCCGCATTGACCACGGTGACGGTGTCTGCGGGCCGTACACGGCTGCGCTTTTGTCTGACACAGGCGGGCTGACGCAATTCGGCGCGTTCATCGAAACCCTGCCGCCCGGCTCGGCCTCCTCCACGCTACACTGGCACGCGCAAGAGGATGAAATGGTCCACATCCTAACCGGTACCGTGACCCTGATCGAAGGGGACATGCAGACAGCAATGCACCCCGGCGATACCGCCTGTTTTCAGGCCGGCATTCCCGTCGGACACTGCCTGCGCAATGACAGCGACGCGCCGGCCAGTTACATGGTGATCGGCACACGGTCAGGCCGTGATGACGTGACCTACCCGCTCACCGGCGATACGCTGACAATCCGGGACGGCATCAAGACCTACCGCGACGCGGATGGCACCATCACCCACACCGCGCCATATCACGGCGCATGACAATGCCCTGCCCGCCCAAGGCTCGCCCATGCAGATGACCCCAGACCACGCGCAAGCCTTGCAGGATATCCTGACATGGCGCCGCGATGTGCGGCATTTCCGCCCTGACCCGGTCGCGCAGGACCGCTTGGACCGCCTGCGCGCCGCCATGGACCTTGCGCCATCTGTCGGGAATGCGCGGCCGTGGCGCGTGATGCAAGTCACCACGCCTGCACTGCGATCCGCCGTCATCGCCAATTTCGAGGCCGCCAATACCCAAGCTGCCGCGCGCTACGACGGTGCACAAAAGGACGCTTACAACGCCCTGAAACTGGCGGGCCTGCGCGACGCCCCCGTCCATCTGGCGATCTTCACCGAACGTGACCCGGACGAAGGCCATGGCCTTGGCCGCCAAAGCATGCCGGAGATGCTGACTTTCTCGACCATTTGCGCCATTCACAGCCTGTGGCTCGCCGCCCGCGCCGACAACATCGGCGTCGGCTGGGTGTCGATCCTCGATCCAGAAGCGCTCCACGCCACCCTGAACGCCCCGTCAAACTGGACCTTCACGGCCTACCTCTGCATTGGTATTGCCGCCAGTGACGACGACACACCGCTGCTGCACCGCACCGACTGGCAGGCCAACACCCGCACTGCGTGGCGCAGGGTCTAACCTTCTTCTGGTCCCAAATACCTCGGGGTCCGGGGCAGCGCCCCGGCTTTTTTTCCGATTTTTCGCCGAAAAATCGGCTAGCTCAGCGACGCCCCCGGCGACAGCACACGCGGGTCAAGCACACATTCGATCACCGCAACCGTCCCCGCAGCCCGGGCCTGCGCGAAGGCATCCGCAAACTGCGCCTGGTCCGTCACGGTTGCGCCAAACCCACCGTAAGCCCGCGCTAAGGCGGCGAAATCAGGGTTCGCTAGCACCGTGCCCGATACGCGTCCCGGATAAGTCCGCTCTTGATGCATGCGGATCGTGCCGTAGCGGCCGTTATTCATCACGATGATGATCGGAGCCGCGCCATGCTGAACCGCCGTCGACAGCTCGTTGCAGGTCATCTGAAAGCAGCCATCGCCCGCCAGACAGACCACCGTTTTCGCTGGATGCTCTAACGCCGCTGCGATGGCTGCGGGAAAGCCATAGCCCATGGAGCCAGAGGTCGGCGCCAATTGTGTGCCGTATTGTTTGTAGGTGAAATAGCGGTGCAACCAAGCTGCATAATTCCCGGCCCCATTCGTCAGGATGGCGTCCTGCGGCAGCGTTTCTGACAACCAGCGGATCACCTGCTCTTGCTTCACATCGCCGGGGCTTTCCACCGGGTCCTGCCATTTATCAAAGGCCGCCCGCGCCGATTGCACCTCGCCGGGCCAACCCGCCCAATCAGCTTGCCGCTGCACCGCACCCGACAGGCCAGCCACCGCAACATCGCCGCGGCACACGACGCCCATATCCACGCCGTAAACGCGCCCGATCTCGTCCGCGTCCGCGTGGATATGCGCGATCATCTTGCCGGGGGCCGCAGGCTCCACCAGCGTATAGCCCTGCGTTTCGATATCGCTGAACCGCGTGCCCACCAGCAGCAGCGCATCCGCATCGCGCACCCGCGCCGCAAGCGCCGGGTTCACGCCGACATTCAGATCGCCAGCAAAGCAAGGGTGGCGGTTGTCCATGTAGTCCTGCCGCCGGAACGACGTCGCAACCGGAATTTGCGCCGCGGTTGCAAAGGCGGCCAGCGCCGCCGCGGCCTCTTGCGACCAATGCGGCCCGCCCACGACCATAAGGGGCCGTTTGGCACGGCGCAGCCGCGTCAGCAGGTCATCCCAAACGCCCGCGTCTGGCGTCACATCTGTGTGCCAACCGCCGGTGAAATCAGGTACGTCAGAAGACGCGCTCAGCATATTTTCAGGCAGCGCCAGCACCACTGGCCCGGGACGCCCGGACATCGCTAGGCGAAACGCGCGCGCGATGTATTCCGGCAGGCGGGCCGTGTCATTGCATTGATAAACACCCTTGGCCAGCGTGCCAAACATCGCTTTGTAATCAACCTCTTGAAAGGTCTCCCTATCCGTCTGGCCATTGTCGATCTGGCCAACGAACAGCACCATCGGCGTGCTGTCCTGCCGCGCCACATGCACGCCCGCACTGGCGTTGCAGGCCCCCGGCCCGCGCGTGACAAAGCAGACGCCAGGCTGGCCGGTCAGCTTGCCCTGCGCCTCTGCCATCATCGCGGCCCCGCCTTCGTGGCGGCACACGACGTTTTGGATGCCGCTGTCATAGAGCCCGTCAAGCGCGGCCAAAAAGCTTTCGCCCGGCACAGAGAACACGCGCTGCACGCCAAGTTTCACCAGTTGATCGCTTAGGATTTTACCGCCGTGCCGCATGTCATCCGCCCTTTTTTAAACTTGTCCCAGCATGTCGCGGCGACAGCAGCCCCGCAAGGTAGATCGGCATTTGCGCCCCTTTGATTTTGCAGTCACATTAGCGGGATGAACACAGCCGACGACCGCACACAAACCCGCACAGACCTGATGGACCCCGCCCGCGCGCAGGCCTTGCAGGCCGCCATGGGCGCAGAGCCGACGATTGCAGCGGGCGATCCGCTGCCGCCCTTTGCGCATCACATCTATTTCTGGGAGGCCGCGCCGCCTTCCCGCCTAGGCCGCGATGGTCATCCGGCCACAGGCAGCGGCTTTATCCCCGACCTTGGACTGCCGCGCCGCATGTGGGCGGCGGGCCGTTTGGTGTTTCACCAGCCGCTGCTGGCAGGTGTGCGGGCGGAACGGATCAGCCGGATCGAAGGTATCACCCGCAAGGACGGCCGTAGCGGCCCGCTGGCTTTTGTGCGTGTGCGGCACGACATCCGGCAACGGCAAGCGCTGGCGCTGACGGAGTGGCAGGATTTGGTCTATCGCCCGGACGGCACGGACCAATCGCCGCCGCCTGCGGCCCGCACGGACGAGGCGATCGCTGAACCCTTTGCGCCAGATACCACGCTACTGTTTCGCTATTCAGCGCTGACCTTCAACGGTCACCGCATCCACTACGACGAGACCTACGCCCGCGACGTTGAAGGCTATGACGGCTTGGTCGTCCATGCCCCGCTGCTGGCGCATCTGCTGATGGGATTGGCGCAGCGGCAGTTGGGCGAGTTGCGTGAATTTGCCTATCGCGCCACAGCGCCCTTGCTGCACCACGAGGCGGCCAGCCTGTGTTGGCGCGATGGTGTCGCATGGGTGCGGGCCGCAGACGGGCGTCAGTGCATGGTGGCCGAAGCGCGGTGATATCTTCAGCGGCAAAGGGGGGCCAGCCCCCCGGCGCTTTGCGCCGCCCCCCGAGGTATTTTTGACCAGAAGAAGCTAAAGGGACGCGGCGGGGTCGAAGTCGGCGGGGATCGTGTCCCGGTCGTCGATCAGCAGATCTGCCATGACCTGCGCCATTTTTGGGGCCATGCCGAAGCCGATCTTGAACCCGCCATTCGCGACGAATGCGCCGGGGATGAAGGGGTGCCGGCCCAGCATCGGGGCGCGGCTGCGGCTGCGCGGGCGCACGCCGGCCCAGCGGGCGATGACCGGCGCGTTTTGGAGAGCCGGCAGGGCAGCGCGGGCCTTGGCGACCAGTGCGTCAAGTTGATCATCGGTGGCGGTGCCGTCATCGAAATCCCGTTCTGTCGTCGATCCGATGGCAACGGTGCCGTCCAGATGCGGCACGATATGCAGCGTATCGACGAAAAGTTGCGGCAACCCGCGCGCATCAAGGCGCAGCAGCGCTGCTTGCCCCTTCACCCCTGCCCCAACAAGGCGGGTATGGGTCCCGGTCATCTGCTCTAATCCGGCGGCACCGGTGGCCCAGACGACCTTACCCTGTGCATCGCCGCCCCGCAGGATGTCCCCGCCGCCCGCTGTGATCGCAGCGGCAAGGGCGAGGGTCGCTTGGCGCGGGTGGATCAGGGCGGTCAGCGTGTCTTGGACCAGAAGGCCGCTCGGGCTTGGCGGTTCCCAATCCGCATGGGTGGCGGGCACGATGCGCCAGTCCGCCTGCCCCAGCCACAGGCCTGCCGCGCCAAACGCGCGGGCCTGCGCGAGCGCTATGGCAGCCTCGTCCGCCAAGGGCTGCAGGCGGCCTGTGCGCGCGTAGCCGGTGGCGCGCCCAGATGCCTCTGTCACGTCCGCCCAAAACGCTTGCGACATCAGCAGGCTGCCCAGCTGAAAGTCCTTCTTGGCGTTCCAATTTTCCGGCACATGCGGGGCCAGCGCCCCGACGATCCCGCCAGAGGCACCTGCCGCCACGCCGTTTGGGTCGATGACCTGCACCTTTGCCCCGCGCTGCACGCAGGCCCACGCAATTGACAGGCCAATCACGCCCGCGCCCATTACCGTCACATCCGCCGTTGCCATTACCCGCCCCGCGCTTCACAAGTCAGCTTACCCCATACGGCAAAGCATCATGACCGGCCAGAGCACCGACCCCCATCCCCTTGACTGGCGCGAAACTGCGCATGGCACCGTGCCGGTGTCCTTGCAGTTCGACGATCCATTCTATTCGCTGCAAGGCGGGCTGGCGGAAACGCGCCACGTCTTTTTAGGCGGCAACGACCTGCCTGCGCGGTTTGTTGATGGGTTCCATATTGCAGAGCTTGGCTTTGGCACGGGGCTAAACTTTTTGACGACGCTGCAGGCCTTTCGCGACAGCGGCACCCCCGGCCGTTTGCAGTTCACCAGCTTCGAGGCTTATCCCCTTGACCCTGCAGCCTTGCAGCGTGCTCTTGCGCCTTTTGCAGCAGACTTGCCTGTACAGGTGTTGAGCCGGGTCGGCGATATCACCGGGCCGGATTTCGATCTGCGCGTGGTGATTGGCGATGCGGCCACAACCTTGCCCGCGTGGGATGGCCGCGCAGATGCGTGGTATCTGGACGGCTTTTCGCCTGCCAAAAATCCCGGTCTGTGGACGCCCCAGATTATCGCCGCCGTTGCGGCACACACCAAAGCCGGCGGCACCGCCGCGACCTATTCGGCGGCGGGCCATGTGCGGGCATCGCTGACAGCGGCGGGCTTTGACGTGACCCGCGTGGCGGGTTTCGCCACCAAACGCCACATGACCATCGCGCGAAAGGCGAGTTGATGCAAAGCTCGAATACCAAGCTGGGCATCGGCCTGATGATCGCCACGACCTTTGTCTTTGCGGTGCAGGACGGGATCTCTCGCCACTTGGCGGGCGAATACAATGTGCTGATGATTGTGATGGTCCGGTATTGGTTCTTTGCCGCTTTCGTGATCGCGATTGCGCGGCTTAAGGCCGGATCGGTCCGCCGCGCCGCGGCCACCCGCCAGCCCGCCGTGCAAATCTTTCGCGGCCTGCTGCTGGCCGGAGAGATCTGCATCATGGTCGCGGGTTTCGTGGCCCTAGGGCTTGTCGAAAGCCACGCGATCTTTGCCTGCTATCCGCTGCTGATTGCCGCGCTGTCTGGCCCGGTATTGGGCGAAGGTGTCGGCTGGCGCCGCTGGGCGGCCATCGGGATCGGCTTTGTCGGGGTGCTGATCATCCTAGAGCCGGGGATCACCGTTTTTGCCCCTGCCGCCATCCTGCCGCTGGCTGCGGCTGTGATGTTCGCGCTTTACGGCCTGCTGACCCGCTATGTCGCGCGCCAAGACACCACGGCCACCAGCTTTTTCTGGACCGGGGTCAGCGGCGCTGCCGTGATGACCTGCGTCGGCATCTGGGGGTGGGAGCCGATGAGCGCGCCGGACTGGGGCTGGATGGCAGCGCTGTGTGTCACCGGCGTGACCGGCCACTGGCTGCTGATCCGCTGCTACGAGGTCGCCGAGGCCAGCGCTGTGCAGCCCTTTGCCTATCTGCAACTGGTCTTCGCCAGCGCCATTGGCCTGCTTGTGTTTCAGGAAACGCTGCAGACGCACGTGGCCGTCGGTGCGCTGATCGTTGTCTGTGCAGGCGTTTTCACGCTGATCCGCAGCCGAAAGGTTGCAACAGGCGGCGCATGATGGGAGGAACGGGCCGTTTGGTTCACTTTGCTGCCATAGCTTAAGGCGGCTTCGTTGATCAAAGATTCAATGTTTGTTAAGGTTTTCCTCCACCGATAAGAAGCAAGGCGACGATGTCACAGACCGAACCCCTCGCGGCATCCGCTGCCCCCCCTTCGGACGCATTGCCGCCACTTGGCATGCGAGTGACCGATCTTGGCCTCGGGCTAGGAACAATCGATTATATCGCCGATACGATTACGTTGGATGACCGGGCCGCCGCGCTGTTCGAACTGCCTGCGAATACGCCTGTGCCGCGCAAGACGCTTCATGCGCAAATCCATCCCGATGACATCGGCGAAGTCGAATGTCTGGTGGAACAGATGCTAAGCCCGCAGTTGCCCAACTTCATCGACGTGATCCACCGGGTCCAAACCGCCGACGGCAGTGAACGCTGGGTCAGTGCCCGCAAGCGGGTCAGCTTTGGCCCTGCGGACGCGAACGGGATTATGCCACCGGTTTCTGGTATCGTGGCGATCATGGACATGACTCCGCATAAAAAGGCCGAACGTCAGGTGCAGGACCTGATGCGGGAAACCAACCACCGCCTGAAAAACCTGCTGACTGTCGTGCAAAGCATCGCCCGCATGACGGCGCGCAGCTGCGACGTGTCCGAATTCCTGCCGCGCTTTAATGCGCGCCTGCGGGCGCTGTCGCATAATCAGGATTTGCTGGTGTCGCGCGGCCACGAAGGCGTCGTTCTGGGCGATTTGGTCAGAGAACAGCTGCGCCCCTTCTCCGGTGATGCCAATGCCGCGATCAGCATCAGTGGCCCGGACTTGCCTCTGCGCTTTGCCGCAATCCAGCCCATCGGGCTCGCCCTGCACGAGCTTGCCACCAATGCCGCCAAATACGGCGCGCTGTCGGTGCCGGATGGCACGTTGGACATCCGCTGGGATATTCAGGACGGGCAGTTCACCCTGTCATGGACCGAAAGCGGCGGACCTGTTGTCGTGCCGCCGCAGCGTACCGGATTTGGCAGCACGGTGCTGCAAGGCATGACGCGCAGCGCGCTAGAGGCAGAGGTCACCCTGCGCTACGACCCAACGGGTGTGCATTGGGGCGTTACCTGTGATCCGTCCATCGTGCGGGACCCCGCCGCGCTGTAACTTGCGCCGCGCGATATTTAGCCAAATAGACTACTTTCAGGGCCGCGCGACGGGACGCAGTGTTGCGCGCGGACCGTTCGCTGTGGGCGGGTTTGCCGCGACCACATCAGACGGGGCAACATCAGACGGGGCGGCCGCAGCGGCCTGCACCGCTGGGGCAGGCGTCGTCACAGCACCCGAAGCTATCGTCGCCGAGGCATCATCCGCAATATCCTCTGGCCGCGCGATAGGGCGCTGCGGTGGCACGCTGGCCGTCGTCAAAGAGGTCTGCACAAGCTCTGCCGCAGTCGGCGTCGCCGCACCATCCGTCACCGCATCAACCGGACGCGCCACAGGGCGGGGCAAAGCGGGGGACGGGTCTTGTTCGCTGTTATCCCCGGTCACAGGGGCCGGAAGTTCCAAAGTACCATCGGCCCGCGCGACCGGGCGCACGATGTTTTCTTCGCCGCGCAGCAGCTGCGTAAAGGCGATAGGTCCGGCCACACCCGTCAGGCGCGCCTCATAGACCGGGATCGATTCTGTGACGCGCTGCACGTAGTTGCGGGTTTCGCGAAAGGGGATCATTTCGATCCAGTCGATGACATCAACCTCGCCGCTGCGCGGATCGCCGCGTTCTTGCATCCAGTCGCGCGGACGGCCCGGCCCAGCGTTATAGCCTGCGGCGATCTGCACCGGGCTGTCGCCAAAGCGGTCGGTCAAATCGGCCAGATAGCGACTGCCAAGCGTGGCGTTATAGCGCCAATCCGTCGTCAGGCGGTTTTTGTCGTAGGGCAAATCAAGACTGCGGGCGACATCGCTGGCGGTGCCCGGCATCAACTGCATCAGGCCCAGCGCGCCAACAGGGCTGCCAGCAGCCTCGTTAAACTCGCTTTCGCGGCGGGCGATGGACAGTGCCAGCGCGGTGGACACGGGCAGCTCAGCCTCTGCCAAACCATGCAGCGGGAAATACAGCGACGGGATAACCATGCCGCGGGTGGCGGCGGTTTTGCCCAGCAGCACCTCAAAGTAGGTTTGATCCTGCGCTTCAAGCGCTGCGCCAAGGCGGGACAGATCGTCCGCGTCCAGCGTTTTGCCGAGCTCTGCAAAGAAGAGCACAGCCTTGCCACGCTCCCCCGCCTCTAGCAGGGCCATGCCGGCCTGAACAAAATCGTTCTGCATCACATCAGCGTTTTGCCAGTCCCGCGCATCGCCACGCCCCGTCAGGAAAGGATCAAGCGGCACGCCCAGCTTTTCCGCTGCCAGCAGCCCGTAAAAGCTAGTCTGATGCTGCGCCGCGCGGGCATAGGCCATGCGCGCATCATCCGTTCGGCCCAGCACATCCAGCGCCCGCCCCTGCCAATACCCGGCGCGGCCAAGGGAAATCGGGCTATCAACCTCTGCCGCGGTGCGGTCAAAGTGCGTCAGGGCTAGGGCTGGATCATTCAGGAACCGCAGCTGCAGATAACCCGCAAGCCATTCGAGGTCGGCGTAATTGGCGGCGCTATCGGATGGCGCAACAAAATGGTTCGCCGCCAGATCATAGGCCGCTTGATAATTCCCGTCACGCATCTGCCAGCGCGCCAGAATGCGCCGCCAGCTGGCCCAACGCCACGGCTGCCCCAGTGCTTCGGCAGAGGTGGATTGCGCCGACAAAATAGCAATCGCGTCGGACTGCCGCCCCTTGCCGGCCAACCAGTTGAAGCGGTCATACATCAGCCCGGGCGTATTGCGAAGCGCAGCTGGCACAGCCTCGATCGCGGCGTCAGGGTTGCTGGCTTTGCGGATCAGCGCAATGCGCGCGCGCACCAATGCGGCCTGGCCGTCGTCCAGCAGGGGCAGCATCAGCTCTGCCTCTGCGGTCTGCCACCGCCACAGCAGGGCATCCGCCCGCGCGGGGTGCAGGTCGGCCAGATCAGGGCCGAAAGCGTCCAGCAAAGCGGTCTGTCCATCAGCCGTCAGCGACAGGTCCAACCAAGCGGCCCGCACTGCGCTGCGCGCGGCGGCCTGATCGCCAGTGGCCACATAGGCTTGCGCAAGCCGCACTGCCCCTTCGCCCGTTGTCGGCGCGGCACTGCTGAACCAGCCGATAACGCTTTCAGGCTTAAAATTTGCCGGGATCAGCAATTCGCCCGCGCCGCGCAGCACGTCCTGCCCCGGCCAGTCGCCATGGGCCTGCTGAAAATCGACGTAGTCCTGAAACACCGCATCGCCAAACCGCAGCCGCTGCCACGTCACCAACGTCCTGATCGCGTCATCCTGCGGTCCCGCCTTGGAATAAGCGTTCAGAAAATCCCGCTTCATCGCGAATTCCACAGCGGCCACGTCATTACCAGACACTTGCCCGGCAACGGGCAGTGGCAAGGCAAACAAGCAGGCTGCGACGGCAAGGCGGCGCGCGGCGGGGAACGGCATCAATAGGTCCCGGGGATCAGGGCAAGAGTTTCACTATGGTATCGTGCATGCACTGCGATGCAACGCACAATCTTGGCATTGCGCGCAAACCGGTCTAGGGTCCGCGACGTTCTACCGGCCCGGTTCTGGGCCGCCCATTCGCACAAGGTCACAGGTCTATGTTCAAAGGCTCTTACGTCGCACTCGTCACACCGTTCACACACGGAGAGGTCGACCTTGCCGCCCTGAAACGCCTTGTCGACTGGCATGTCGATCAGGGCACACACGGGCTGGTTCCGGTCGGCACAACTGGCGAAAGCCCGACACTTACCCACGCCGAACACGATCTGGTCGTGAAAACCGTCGTCGACCACGCCGCTGGCCGCATTCCGGTCATTGCAGGTGCCGGGTCCAACAACACGACTGAAACCGTGCGTCTGGTGCAGGCCGCCAAGGATGCGGGCGCCGCCGCCGCGCTGGTCGTCACGCCCTATTACAACCGCCCGACGCAGGCTGGCCTGATCGCGCATTTCGCCGCCGCTGCCGACTGCGGTTTGCCCATCGTGATCTACAACATCCCCGGCCGCTCTGCCGTGGACATGAGCGTCGCGACGATGGCCGAACTGGCCAAGCTGCCGATGATCGTCGGCGTCAAGGACGCCACCGGCGATCTGTCCCGCGTGCCCAAGCAGCGCCTGTATTGCGGCACCGACTTCGTCCAGCTGTCTGGCGAGGACGCCACAGCGCTTGGCTATAACGCCCACGGCGGCGTCGGCTGCATTTCCGTCACCGCCAATATTGCCCCCGCGCTTTGCGCGCAGATGCAAGAGGCGACACTGGCTGGCGACTTCGCCACAGCGCTGGATATCACCGACCGCCTGATGCCCCTGCACGAGGCGATCTTCCTCGAGCCCGGGCTTGTCGGCGCAAAATACGGCATGTCCCTGCTGGGCATGGGCAACGAAGACGTGCGCCTGCCGCTGGTCGTTCTGACGGACGGCGTAAAAGACCGCATCCGCGCTGGCATGGTCCACGCTGGCCTGCTGAACTGATGCCGCAGCCCGCTGCTGTCTATGCAACGACCCGCTCTGCGGACGCGGCAAAGCGTTTGCGGCGCAATGCACTGATGGCAGCGGTCGGTTTGGGCGTGATCGGCTGGGCTTGGGTGACGACCGATCTGTCCTATTGGGCGATTTCGTTCTTTATCCTGCTGACGCTGTTTCAGGCGCTGATCCTAGCCCTGACGGTGGCGGGGCTGATCGTGTCGCGCCAGCCGCTGATTGTCACGGATCAGGACGTTGTCATCCGCACTGCGCTGACAGCCCGCGTACCCCGTGCGCATATCACCGCCATCGCCCCCCACGCGGATGGCAAAGGCATGGCGCTGACCTATGACGATCCAGCCAAGGGCCATCAGGGGCAGATCAAACTGCCTTGGAATTTCATTGCAGAGCCGCAGGATCAGGTCGTGGCCGATCTGTCCCGCATTCTAAAAATCCCGAGCCAAAGCGCCGCGGCTTAGCGGGCCGGTGGGCGGGGTGCCTTTGCGGGCCTGCCCGCAAACAGCTTCAGCCGCCGGATCGCAACCAATCTTCTGCATAAACGACCTCACCGCAGCCACCAAACCGCGCAGCCCGTGACAGCTCTGACCTGAGCCGCGCTAGCCGCCCTGCCCCCATGGCAACGCCGGATTCGGGCCAGAAGGCGCGCACCTGCAGCACATCGCCCTGCCGCGCCATGTCGATGCGGCCGATGGCCCGCGCGCCTTCCCACACCGGGAAAACGTAATAGCCATAGGTGCGCTGCGCCGCTGGCACGAAAATCTCGATCCGGTAGCGAAAGCCGAACAACCATTCCGCCCGTTTGCGGTCGCGCAAGGCAGGGTCAAAGGGCGACAGGATGCGCACCTTTCCCGGCAGGTCAGCGGCTTGATCCAGCACATCGGGCCGCGCCAGACAACGGCGCAGCTTACCGTCCGCCCCTGCCACATCCAGCGCAATCGCGTGCCCATCCGCCAGCGCCGCCTGCGCCCAATCGCGGGCCTCTTCTTTTGTGACGACATCCCAGAACGCCGCGACCTCGGTTGGTGTCGAAAACCCCAGCCGGTCCAGCGCCGCATGGCACAGCGCGTCCACCGTCGCGGCCGCATCAGCGGGCTGATCGCGCACGGCATCCGGAATCACCCGCTCTGTCAGGTCATAGACCTTGCGAAACCCCTCGCGCCGGGCAACCGACACTTGCCCACTGCGCCACAAATACTCCAGCGCGGTCTTGCTGGGATGCCAGTCCCACCACCCACCTTTGCCGCGCACCTCGTCCTTACCCACGTCACCGGACGTACAGGCCCCGTGATCCGCAATCTGGCGCAGCACTGTATCAACCTGCCCGCCAAAGCCTGTCGGCCGGTCATTTTCCCAGCGCCGCTGCAGCCGCGCCGCGTCGCGGGCAAAGCGCAGCCGCCAATGCGGCCACAGGTCTATCGGAATAACCGCTGCGTCATGGGTCCAATGTTCGAATACAGCCCGGTCCTGCGCCAGCAACCCGTTCATCGCATCCGGGCGATAACTGCCATGGCGCGACCACAAGATCAGATCATGGGCGCGGGCAAAGGTATTCACGCTATCCAGCTGCACAAAGCCCAGATCAGCGATCACATCCATGGCCGAGGCCGGTGCCTTCGCCCCCAAGCCATGCCGCGCCAGAAACACAGCCCGCGCGCGGGCATTGTCCAGCACGGGCACGCTCATACGTCTGGCCCCATCTGGCCCGCACGGATGCTGCGCAGACTGTCCAGCATCAGCGCTGTCGTCAGACCGATATTCAGCAACCCATTCGTCGCCGCCATCCCCGCAAGCAACCGCCATTCCACCGGCAGCAACACATCGCCAAACCCAAGCGTGGTAAAGGCGACCAGCGCGAAATAAACCGCCTCTTCGAGGTGTACGAAAATCCCAAGCCCCCGCAACGCCAGCGCCCAGATCCACACGCCCACCGTCATTTGCGCCAGCACCCAGACAGCCGTCATGCACAGAACCAACACCAGCTTGGGCTTATGTGGCCGCTTGGCCAGCCACGGATGCAGACGGCTTAGCACCACTTCCATCAGCCAATAACTGATGCCCGCGACTAGGATCGACGCCAGCACAAGCGCACTGCCAAGGGTAATCTGGATCAGCATGACGCCTCCTGTTGTCGCAGCCTCACCATAGCAGCCCTGCCCCGCGCCACCAGACGCCCCGTGTAACCTGTCGGCGCAGAGCGCCTTGTGCAGACTGGCTAGCACGACTACATCGGGGCCATGGCCAAGAAACCTGACAGTAAAAACTACAAAGTCGTCGCCGAAAACCGGCGCGCCCGCTATGATTTCGAGATCCAAGAGGACCTTGAGGTCGGCATCATCCTGCACGGCTCCGAGGTGAAATCCCTTCGCGTCGGTCAGTCGAATATTGCCGACAGCTACGCCTCCGTCGATAACGGCGAGCTGTGGCTGACGAACGCCTATATCGCGCCTTACGAACAGGCGATGTTCAGCCACGAGTCGCGCGCCAAGCGCAAGCTGCTGGTGAAATCGCGCGAGCTGGCCCGGATGTGGAACGCTACCAAGCGCGAGGGCATGACCCTTGTCCCGCTCGTGATGTATTTCAACGAACGCGGCTTGGTTAAGCTTAAGATCGCCATCGCCAAGGGTAAAAAGAACCACGACAAGCGCGCCAGCGATGCAAAGCGCGACTGGTCCCGGCAAAAGCAGCGTATCCTCAAAAACCACGACTAACGCCCGCAGCACAGGTGCCGCGCACCGCACCCGCTGCACGCATCTGCGTGTCAGCGCGAACTTGCACGGGGGCGGCCCCTGCGCTAGGCAGTGACCGATCAGCTGCAAAAGGTGCAATATGGCCGAACTGTCCGACGATCCGCAAACGCTGGTCAGCACTGACTGGCTCGCTGCCCACCTCAATGACCCCGATCTGCGCCTGCTGGATGCCTCTTGGCACATGCCGGACACCGGGCGCAGCGGCGCGGCTGAATACGCGCAGCAGCACATCCCCGGCGCACGTTTTTTCGATATCGACGATATCAGCGATGCGCGGTCCGAACTGCCCCACATGGCCCCTGCCACGGAAAAATTCATGTCCCGCCTGCGCGCCATGGGCGTGGGCGACGGCCATCAGGTCGTGATCTATGACAGCACAGGCCTGTTTTCCGCCGCCCGCGTCTGGTGGCTGTTCCGCCTGATGGGCAAACGCGACGTTGCCGTCCTTGATGGCGGATTGCCGAAATGGCTGGCCGAGGGTCGCCCGGTCGAGGACATGGCCCCCGTCATCCGCGACCGCCACATGACAACCAGCCGCCAGAACCAGATGCTGCGCGATGTCACCCAAGTCGCCCGCGCGGCCAAGCTGGAAGACCACACCATTCTGGATGCCCGCGGCCCCGGCCGGTTCGAAGGCGCAGAACCCGAACCCCGGGCAGGCCTGCGCAGCGGCCATATCCCCGGCGCGCGCAATGTGCATTACGCCACATTGCTGACCCCCAATGGCACGATGAAATCCGTCCCCGCGCTTCAAAAGGTCTTTGCCGAAGCTGGTGCCGATCTGACCAAGCCCGTCATCACGACCTGCGGCTCTGGCGTGACCGCTGCGATCATCAATCTGGCGCTGGAACGCATCGGCAAGACGGATCACGCGCTTTACGACGGATCGTGGTCCGAATGGGGCATGTTCCCCGACCTGCCGATCGAAACTGGCCCCGCCCGCTAAACCTTACCTTCGCAACTGGCCTGCAGGCCCAAAGGAAATCCGCGATGTTCCAAACGCTTAAGGCGCAAGCCCCTGACAAGATCCTGTCCCTGATGCAGGCCTACAAGGCTGACGACCGCGACACCAAGATCGACCTTGGCGTCGGTGTCTACAAGGACGCATCCGGCAACACGCCCGTCATGCGCGCCGTAAAAGAGGCAGAGCGCCGCTTGGTCGCGGAACAAACCACCAAGGCCTATACCGGCCTTGCCGGCGATCCTGCGTTTGCCGACGCCATGATCGACTTGCTGCTTGCGGACACTGTCAAACGGGACCGCATCGCCGCCATCGCGACCCCGGGCGGCACAGGCGCCATCCGCCAAGCGCTGGAAATGGTAAAGCTCGCAGCACCCGGCGCCACGATCTGGATCAGCAACCCCAGCTGGCCGAACCATGCGTCCATCATCAAATTCCTCGGCCTGCCCCTGCGCGAATACCGCTACTTTGACGAAGCGACCCGCGGCGTCGATTTCGACGGCATGATCGCGGACCTGTCCACCGTGGCAGAAGGCGACGTCGTCCTGCTGCACGGCTGCTGCCACAACCCGACCGGCGCGAACCCGACGCTGGACCAATGGGACCAGATCATCGCCACCTTGCAAAACGTGCAGGCCGTGCCTTTCGTTGACGTCGCCTACCAAGGCTTCGGCGACGGCCTTGACCAAGACGCGCAGGCCACCCGCAAAATCGCGGCAGCCTTCCCCAACGTGATGATCGCCGCCAGCTGTTCCAAGAACTTCGGCATCTACCGCGAACGCACCGGCATCCTGATGGGCATCGCCCGCGACGCGGATGAAGCGAAACTGACCCAAGCCAACCTGAACTTCCTGAACCGTCAGAACTACTCTTTCCCGCCCGACCACGGGGCCCGCGTCGTCACCACGATCCTGACCGACCCCGCCCTGCGCGCCGATTGGGAAGCAGAGCTGGAAGAGACTCGCAACGGCATGCTTGGCCTGCGCAAACAGCTAGCCGACGAGCTGCGCCAGCGTGCGAACGACGACCGCTTTGACTTTATCGCCGACCACCGCGGCATGTTCAGCCGCCTTGGCACGACAGAGGCAAAGGTCGAAATCCTGCGCGCCGATCACGGCATCTATATGGTCAGCGACAGCCGTATGAACATCGCTGGCCTGAACGCCGAAACCGTCCCGATCCTCGCGCAAGCGATCGTCGACGCTGGCATCTAAACCTCTGTGGGCCCGCCAATAACGCGGGCCCACCCTTCTTCTCGTCCGAAATATACCGGGGGGAGGCGCAGCCGCAGGGGGCAGCGCCCCCCCTTTTTGTTTGCGCAAACATGCTGCACCTGCAAACAGAACCCTTGCGACTCGTCACGCAACAATATACCGATTGCGTAACTTAAAATGAAATAAAGAACCTCACTCATGTCATTCCGCATCCAACCGACACCCCCTGCCCGTCCCAATCGCTGCCAGTTGTTTGGCCCCGGCTCGAACACCAAGCTTTTCGCGAAAATGGCCGCGTCGGATGCGGATGTCATTAACCTCGACCTCGAAGATTCCGTGTCCCCAAACGACAAAGACGCCGCCCGCGCCAACATCATTCAGGCGATCGGCGACATCGACTGGAACACCAAGCACCTCAGCGTGCGGATCAACAGCCTTGATACACCCTTCTGGTATCGCGATGTGGTCGACCTGCTGGAACAGGCGGGTGACCGGCTTGATCAGATCATGATCCCCAAGGTCGGCTGCGCCGCCGATGTCTACGCCGTCGACGCCCTTGTCACCGCGATCGAGGCCGCAAAAGGTCGCCGCAAGCGCATCGCCTTCGAAGTCATCATCGAATCCGCTGCAGGCCTAGCGAACGTGGGCGACATCGCCGCCGCCAGCCCGCGCCTGCAAGCCATGAGCCTTGGCGCTGCCGACTACGCCGCCTCGATGGGTATGCAAACAACGGGCATCGGGGGCACGCAGGACAACTATTACATGCTGCACGGCGAGACCCGCCACTATTCCGACCCGTGGCACTGGGCGCAAACCGCAATCGTCGCCGCCTGCCGCACCCATGGCATTCTGCCCGTCGACGGCCCCTTCGGCGATTTCAGCGATGACGAAGGCTACCGCGCCCAAGCCCGCCGCAGCGCAACGCTCGGCATGGTCGGCAAATGGGCGATCCACCCTAAGCAAATCGCTCTCGCCAACGAGGTATTCACCCCCTCGGCAGAAGCCGTCGCAGAGGCGCGCGAGATCCTTGCCGCAATGGAACAGGCCAAGGCCCAAGGCCAAGGCGCAACCGTCTACAAAGGCCGCCTTGTCGACATCGCCAGCATCAAACAGGCCGAGGTGATCGTAAAGCAATCCGAGATGATTTCAGGTTAACGCAGCCTCGCGCAAATTGGGGTGCCCATTGCAATTCGAACCTTACGTCGCCTATATCGACGTAAGGCAAAAAGGGCGTTCCCATGACTCAGTATCTCGACTTTGAAAAACCACTCGCCGAAATCGAAGGCAAGGCAGAAGAACTGCGTGCCATGGCCCGCGACAACGCCGAGATGGACATCGAGAAAGAGGCCGCCGCGCTGGATAAGAAAAGCGCCGACCTGCTCAAATCGCTCTATAGCAACCTCACGCCTTGGCGCAAATGCCAGGTCGCGCGCCACCCAGAGCGCCCGCATTGCAAGGACTACATTGCCGCCCTGTTCACCGATTACACGCCGCTGGCAGGGGATCGGAACTTTGCCGACGACCACGCCATCATGGGCGGCCTTGCCCGTCTTGATGGCCGCGCTGTCATGGTGATCGGCCATGAAAAAGGCAACGACACCAAATCGCGGATCGAACATAACTTCGGCATGGCCCGGCCCGAGGGCTATCGCAAAGCCATCCGCCTGATGAACATGGCGAACCGGTTCGGCCTGCCCGTGGTCACGCTGGTCGACACCCCCGGTGCCTACCCCGGCAAAGGCGCAGAAGAACGCGGCCAATCCGAAGCCATCGCCCGCGCGACAGAAGCCTGCCTAGAACTCAACGTGCCCCTCGTCAGCGTCGTGATCGGCGAAGGCGGCTCTGGCGGCGCTGTCGCCTTTGCCACCGCAAACCGCGTCCTGATGCTCGAACACTCCATCTATTCCGTGATCAGCCCCGAAGGCTGCGCATCGATCCTGTGGAAAGATGCCGCAAAAACGCAAGAGGCGGCCGCCGCCCTGCGTCTGACCGCACAAAACCTTAAGGAACTTGGCGTCTGCGACACGATCATCGCCGAACCCCTTGGCGGTGCCCACCGCGGCGCACAGACCGCCATTGCGGCGGTTGGCAAGGCCCTGACGGCGACGCTCAAAGACCTCGACAAAGTCGCCGCTGACAAAATCCGCCTTGATCGCCGCAAGAAATATCTCGACCTCGGCAAAAAAGGCCTCGCCGCCTAAGGCTCGCCCTTCTTCTGGTCAAAAACACCTCGGGGGAGGCGCAGCCGGGTGCAGCGCCCCCTCCGTCCCCCGGCGCAGATCACCACATCCCGTCTTGTGCGCGCGCCACATAGTTGTCGTCGTAATCGACCGCATCGAACGTGCCGTCTTGCTCGCGCAGCATCTCTCCCGCTGTTGGCACAGCGGTACGCATCGCCCCTGTATCCCATGTCTGCGACCGCATCAGTGCTTTGGCGCATTGAAAATACGCCTCTTGCACTGTCACAACGATCACGCTGCGGGGGTGCTTGCGGTTCTGGGTAAAGCTTTCCAGCACCTGCGCATCCGCCGTTACAATCGCCTGCCCGTTCACGCGCACGACGTTGTTTTCACCCGGCACCATGAACAGCAGACTAATCCGTCCGTCGCGGACGATATTGCGCAGGCTGTCGATGCGGTTGTTACCCTGCCAATCGGGCAGTAGCAGCGTGCGCGCATCCGCGACCCGCACCACCGGCCCCACATCGCCGCGCGGGCTGCAATCGGTACCTTCCGGTCCGGCCGTGGACACCATGACCAGCCGCGACGCCGCGATCCAGCGCCCATATGCGGGCGTAATCTGCTGTACGACCTTCGTCAGCGATGCTGGCACCGGGGGACCATACAGCGTCTCTAGCGCGGCCAAATCCGCAATGGGGGTCATACAGGCGGCCCTTCGACCTCTGGCGGGGTCGCAGTACGCACGGGCACAGTAAACCCAGCCTCGCGCGCTAGCGCGTCAGAGGCACCTTCGACTGCGACCTCAAGCTGGTGCAAAAAGGGTCGTAGGCCGATGCCTGCCGGGATCGGGTCTAGGAACTGGAACACCGCCGTGCCGGGTTTGCGATAGATGCCGCGCTTGGGCCAGAAGACGCCCACATTCGTCGCCACGGGCACAACCGGCTGCTTCAAATCGGCATAAAGCGCTGCTGTGCCTTTCTTATAGGGCATGACAGCGCCCGGCCCGACGCGGGTGCCTTGGGGATAGATGCACAGTTGGCCCGGCGCGCCGTCACCGGATTTCACCCGCGCCAGCATATCCCGGATCGCTGCACCCTTTTTGCCGCGGTCCACGGGGATACAGCCAGCACGATAGGCGAAAAAACCCAAGATAGGTGCATAAAGCAAAAGCCGCTTCATGATGAAACGTGGGCGCGGCAGCAGTTGATAGATATACATCACATCCATGAACGACTGATGCTTGGCCGCAATCATGCAGCCATAGGTCGGCGGCGTGCCGCGCACCTCGAACTTCAGGCCGATCATCCAGCCGGCCAGCCAGATCACAGCGCGAGAGTACCACAGGCAGGTATTCGCCGCACCGCGCGGATGGATTAGCGCATAGGGCAGAAACACGATGCCCATGACGGCCATCAGAATATACATCACGATGCTGAACAGCAGCGATCGCAGCCATTGAATTGCATAGCTCATGATTGCGTCCTCAAGGTACGCAGGGCAGCAGCCCTAGTGGCGAAAAAGGCGGTCACGCCCGCCAATGGCGGAATCATCAGCGGCGCAAGCCAGCCCAAACCTGTAAAGCCCAAACCGGTTAAGAAACCACCCGCATCGCCGCCGTCAGGCAAAATGGCCACCGCCATCACGCCCAGCAATGTCCCCAGCGCCGCCCCTGCCGCAGCCCGCAAGGTAAATCGCCGCACAAAAGCGCGGGCAATATAGGTGTCGCGCGCGCCGACCAGCCGTAGCACACGGATCACCTGCGCATTGGCCGCCAGCGCCGATTGCGCGGCCAGTGTGATCATCGCAGCCGTCGCCCCGCCGATCAGCGCCAGCGCAACCCAGCCCAGCATCCGCAGCCGGTTCGCGGCCGTCACGAGCGGCTGCCGCCACCGCGTGTGATCGTCCAGCACCGCGCCGGGCACCTCGGCTTGCAGGCGGGCACGCAAGCCCGTCGCGTCGTAGCCGTCCGCCGTTTCGACGATTTCAATCAGTTGCGGGATCGGCAAGGCGTCGAGCGGCAAATCAGGCCCGAACCACGGCTCTAGCAAGGCGCGCTCTTCATCATCGCTGAGCGCGCGGGCACTGGCGACACCGGGCGTTTGTTCCAGTACCGTCAGCGCGGCCCGGACCTGTGCATCGGCTTGATCGGCGGGCGCAGAAATGCGCAGCGTCGCGGTGCGCGCCAGTTCGGCTGACCAACGATCGGCCAGACGGCCTGTCGCTAGCGACAAAGCAATCGCAAAGACGGCCAGAAACGCCATGGCAGCTGCTGTGAATAGCGTCAGCCGCGCGGTAAATCCCGTGGGCGGCACAGCGCGGTCTGCTTGCGGATCACCGCCCAAAAGCGCCAAGGCGCGGGCTGTCAGTTCTGATATACGGTCCATCACAGCGCCACCCCCGCCTGCAATCGCCCGCCCTTTAGCCGCAGCACATTGGCGCTGACCTGCGCCTTAGCGGCGCGGATCAGGTTCAAATCATGGCTGGCGATCAGCACGGTTTTGCCCATGCGGTTCAACTCGACCAGCAGCGTCAGCAGGCGCTGCGACATTTCCCAATCGACGTTGCCCGTCGGCTCGTCCGCGATGATCACATCCGGCGACGTAATCACAGCCCGCGCTAACGCGGCGCGTTGCCGTTCGCCGCCTGACAGCTCTGGTGGCAATTGACCCGCTTGGGCGGACAGGCCGACCCACGCCAGCAGCTCGTCCAGATTGCCCTCAGCCTCGTTCGCGCGGCCAGCGACCTGCAAAGGCAGCGCGATATTTTCGGCGACCGGCAAATGGTCAAGGAACTGACAATCCTGATGCACGACGCCAATCCGGCGCCGCGCCAGCGCGATTTCGTCCCGGTTCATCTGCGCAGCATTTTGCCCAAACAGGCTGACCACCCCGCTTGTCGCCCGCAGATCGCCGTAGCATAATTTCAGCAACGTCGTCTTGCCCGCGCCTGACGGGCCGGTCAGGAATTGAAACGATCCCGGCGCAAGCGCAAGCGAAAGGCCCGAGAACAGCTCTGCCCCGCCATAGTTGTAGGCCACGTCCGATAGCTCGATCAAAGTGGTATCCTCACCTGTGTCAGCAATGTTTTGCCCAAATCTGCAACAGGTTACAATGCAATCACGCCGGATCGTGCTGCAAAACCTTGGCCTTAGGCGCGCGCATTGCTAGGAATGACGAAACAATGGGTGCCGATTGGTGCCTTGTGCTGTGCAAAAGGACCTGTGGCGATGCGGCTGATCTGCCCGAACTGCGGCGCTCAATACGAAGTCGGCCTGGATGTCATCCCCGATGACGGACGTGATGTGCAGTGTTCAAACTGCGGCCAGACATGGTTTGAAGACCCCAAAGACCCCTCTGCTGCGGCAGAAGACGATATGCGTGCGCCTGCAAAACCGGGATCTGTGTCGGTCGCCGCCGCATCGCTGGCTGCTGTTGTTGCACAGCCCCAAACCGCGCAAAGCGCGCCAGAGCAAAAGCCCGCGCCGAAGGTTGATGATAAGCCAGAGCCGAAACCGACTGCCCCTGTGGCCAGCACACCGCCGCAGCCTGTGCGCAGCCAGCTGGACCCATCCATTGCCGATATCCTGCGCGAAGAGGCCGCACGCGAAGAAGCTGCGCGCAAATCCGAATCCGCTGGTGGTCTGGAACAGCAGGCTGATTTGGGACTGACCGAACCGGTCCGCCCCCGCCCCGTCCAGCCGGTCCCGCCGATGCCTTATGACCAAAGTCATGTGCACAAAGACAACGCGCAAAGCGCGCCCCCTGCCATGCCGCCAAAACTGCCATCTGACACGCCGGGCAGCCGCAAAGAATTATTCCCCGATATCGAGGAAATCAATTCGACCCTGCGGTCCAGCGCGGACCGGGGCGGCTTGCCCCTGCTGCCGTCAGAAGAGGACGAGATCGCACGCCGCAGCAGCTGGCGCGGCTTTTTCGTGATGATCACACTGATCGTCATTCTGGCACTGATCTATGCCTATGCTGACACGATTTCAGCGCAGGTCCCGGCCCTGTCGGCGGTCCTGTCAAGCTATGTCGATGCTGTGAATGGCGCGCGCCTTTGGCTGGACAACCAGATCGCAGCGATGCTGGGCGACGCGGTACCGCCCACCACCTAAGCCGTACCGCCGCGCAGGCGGTACGGGCCTCACCCCTTAGATCAAAAGCGGTCCAGCAAACGGTCCAGATAGTCCCGCTCGACCTGCGGGCGTTCTTGTTCGGCCGAGCGGCGGCGCAGCTCTTCCAGCAGTTCTTCGGCGCGGCGATAGGTGTCTTCGCCCTGCAGCAGGTTTTCTTCGGTGCCATATTGCCCGGTGCTGCCCAATTGGCGCCCCAACGGATCGCGGCGGCCGGGCTGCGCTTGCCCAGTCTGATCGCCCGTCGCATTGCCCTGCCCCGGCTCTTGGCTCTCGTTCTGGGCCAGCGCTTCGCCAATGGCGCGCATGCCGTCGCGCAGGGCGTCCATGGCATCGGCCTGACGATCAATCGCCTGCGCCATATCGCCATCACGCAGTGCCTGTTCCGCCCCGTCCATGGCGCCTTCGGCGCTGTCCAGTGACCGCCGCGCCTGATCGCCCGCATCGCCGGGCAGACCGGGCAAGGCACCGCGCTGACGGTTCAATTCATCGCGCAAGGCTTGCTGGCGCTGCGCGAGGGACTGACCTTCGTTTTCCCCTGCGCCGCTGCCCTGTCCGTCGTTCTGGCCTTCGCCGTCACCCTGCCCTTGCTCTTGGCCCGGCTGCTCGCCAGAGCCATCAGCCCCCGGCTGCTGACCTTGCCCGGGTGCCTGGCCCTGCTGGCCTTCGCCCTGCTCTTGGCCGGGTTGCTGGCCTTGCTGGCCCTGCTGCCCTTGGTTCTGCATATCGCGGAAGGCATCATCGGACAGATCTTGCTGGTCGCGCAGCGTATCAGCCAGATCCTGCATCGACTGTTGTCCCGGCGTCTGCGGGCCATCGCCGCTGCCTTCGCCTTGGGTGATGCGCATGTTTTCCAGCAGGCTGTTCAGCTGCTCCATCAGTGCCTGCGCCTCGGCCATACGGCCTTCTTGCATCAGCTCTTCGATGCGGTCCATCAGCGCCTGCAGTTCGTCTTGGCTCATCTGTGTTGAATTTTCGGCCGACTGCGGCTCGTCCGTGCCGTCGCCCGGCTCCATCTGATCGGCCAGCATTTGCATATAATCCTGCGTGGCGTCGCGCAGCTCTTGCATCAGCTCTGCGATTTCCGCCTCTGACGCGCCGTTACGCATCGCCTCTTCCAGCCGCTCTTGGGCGCGGGCAAGGCGTTCGCGGGCGTCGGCAAGGGTGCCATCCTCAAGCTGGACCGCCAGATCCCACAGGGCCTGCACGATCTCTGCCTCGTTCTCGTCCGTTATGCCGTCGCGATCGAACTGGTCCAGCCGCTTAATGATAAAGCGCAGGCGCAAATAGGTGGCCTGATTGGTGAACAGCGTGTCCGGCTCGTAAGAAATGGCGCGCAGCACCTGCACGATGCGGCGGGCGTTGGCCCTGCTCCACATCAAATCGCGGCGCTGTTCTACAATCGCCTTGGCGACAGGCTGGAAAAAGCGGCGGCCCGGAAGGGTGATCGGCTCTGCTGGGGTGCTTGCGGTCTGGCCTGCCGCGTCAGTTACGGACAGCGTCAGCGTGACGGGCAGGTTCGCCAATTCATGCTGGGACAGGTTGTCGATCAGAAATTCGTCAAAGTCGCTGCGGTCACCGCTGAATGGCATCGGCAGATCCAGCACCACCGGGTCAATCGGGTCCGGGTCCACCGTCAGGCCAAAGCTGCGATCAACCGCGCTAAGGTCCAGCGCGAATGTCGCCGTGCCGCTTTCCACACCGTAATCATCCGAGGCGGCGAAGGCTTGGTTCAACTCTCCCATTGCGTCGGATTCAATCGGGGCGGTCAAAGTGACATAGGGGGCGGCGTCGGCCAATATTCCGACATCCCACGCCGCGCCGTTCGGCCCGTCGATGGTGATTTGCCCCGCCTGCGCGACGCTAAAGCTTTGCTGTGGATCGGTGACGGGGGGCACCGCGGCGTCGCCCGATACGGTCTGTTTCACGCTCAGCGCGCCAACCTCGCCGTACAAACGCAAGGTGATGTCAGAGCCGAGCGGCAACTGCACCGCCCCCGGCGCGATGTCGTTCAAATATAGCACAGGCTTGCCGGTATAGGCGGGCGGCGTGATCCAGCCTTCCCAGACGGGGCCGGTCGCCAGCGCAGCGCCGCCGCCATTTTGGGCGATCTGCGCGACAGACCCCACGCGCAGGACCGATCCGAACAGCAAGGCCACGACGAACATCAGCAAAGCCATAAACCGCAACCCATAAGGATCGCGGTCCGACACGCGCAGGTCAGGCTGCACCGCGCGGGCGGACTGCGTGGCCACGCGCATCCGCGCCTGATGCGCCTGCCACACAGCGGCAGAGGCCGGATCGGACGCCCCGATCGCCTGCGCATCACGCACGGCAGAGATCGGACGCCCTGGCAAGGCGGCGTCAACGCGGGCAAGCGCCTCGTCTTTGCTCGGCCAGCGGAACATCCGCAGCCCGCGCACCAAGGCGGCACCCACCGCCAAAGCGGCAATCAGCGACAGACCCCAGAACACCTCTAGGCTCATGCGGTCCTGAAAACCGAACATCAGCGGGGTCAGAATAACGAAAAGCACGCTCCACAGCGGCCAGAAGGCACGCGTCGCGCGCTCGGCCACAAGGCCCATGCGGGTCAAGGCAACGGGACGCGACAGGTGCGCTAGATCGTCAGGGTGATCGGTCAGCGGGCCTCTCCCTTGGCGCGTCGTGCGACCGAATAGGTCACAACCATGCAGGGATGATATCGCGCGCAATCATTTCGTCAAAGGTCGGACGTGCCCGGATAACCGCAAATTGATCGTTGTGGACCAAAACTTCGGGGATTAGCGGGCGCGAGTTGTATTCCGACGCCATGACCGCGCCATAAGCCCCGGCAGAGCGGAAGACGACCAGATCGCCGGGCGCGACCTGCGCCATGGCGCGGCCCTTGGCAAAGGTGTCGCCGCTTTCGCAAACTGGCCCGACGATATCATAGGTCGCACGCTCTGCCCCGGCTTCGGGCTGCACAACAGGCACGATATCGTGGTGCGCATCATACATCGCCGGGCGGATCAGGTCGTTCATCGCGGCATCAAGGATCAGAAACTGGCGATCAGCGCCGTCTTTGACGTAAATCGCGCGGCTGACCAGCACGCCAGCATTGCCGGAAATCAGACGCCCCGGCTCGATCTCGATCTCGCACCCCAGATGGCCAACAGTGCGCTTAATCATCGCGCCGTAATCCAGCGGGCTTGGGGGGGCTTCGTTCGACTGCACATAGGGAATGCCCAGACCGCCGCCCAGATCAAGGCGCTTGATCGTATGACCATCCGCGCGCAGCTGCTCTGTCAACTCGGCGACCTTCAGATAGGCGGCCTCGAACGGGGCCAGATCGGTCAATTGGCTGCCGATGTGCACGTCGATGCCAATCACTTCGATCCCCGGCAAACGCGCGGCGTGGGCATAGACCTCGCGGGCGCGGGCGATGGGGATACCGAACTTGTTTTCCGACTTGCCCGTGGCAATCTTGGCATGGGTCTTGGCGTCAACATCGGGGTTCACGCGGATGGTAATCGGGGCGATCTTGCCCAGCTCGACCGCGACAGCGGACAGCGCTTCCATCTCTGGCTCGCTCTCGACGTTGAATTGGCGAATGCCGCCCTCTAGCGCTTGACGCATCTCAAGCCGCGTCTTGCCGACGCCGGAAAAGACGATGCGATCGCCGGGCACACCAGCGGCGCGGGCGCGGGCGTATTCGCCGCCCGACACCACGTCCATGCCGGCCCCAGCCTCGCCCAGCAATTGCAGGATCGCCTGATTGGACAGCGACTTCATCGCAAAGCAGACAAGGTGGTCCATGCCCGCCAAGGCTTCATCGAACAGGCGGTAGTGGCGCAGCAAGGTCGCGCTGGAATACAGATAGAACGGCGTGCCGACCTGCGCCGCGATTTCCGCGACTGACACATCTTCGGCGCACAAAACGCCGTCTTGATACACAAAATGATCCAAGGCACTGCTCCCGCTCTTACCGGGGCGTCATAGCAGATTGATCCGCCAACCCAAGCGCGGAATCCGAAATCAGGTGCGATGGAACGGGACGGCGGGCGGGGCGCATTTGCCGCCGTAGGGCGGCAAACAGCAGCGCGCGCCGTCAGCGGATCGGTTTGGCCCGCAAGAACAGATACAGCGGCAGCCCGCAGCTGACCCCGATGCAGAACGTCGCCGGGATCGCCAGCAAGGCGATCCAATTGCGCCGCACCGCGACCTCTGCCAGCACCCAAACCGTCAGGGTGATCGCTGCAATCGTCAGATCCCAGGTCAGTCCGGTTGTGGCCGTATTGACATACCACGCGTCGATCATGCGCGGCAGCGACCAGCCTTCGGTCCGGAACCAAGCGACGAACCAATACATCGGATGCACCGCGCCCCAGACGGCCAGCGCCGCCCAGACCCAGCGCAGGGGCGACATATCACGCATCACAGACCAAGGCTAAGCGGGATGCCCGCAGCCCCAAGGCGCACGCCGCCCGGTCCAAGTGTGACGCGGCCAATGCCGTCCGCCAAGGTCACGCCCGGGGTCACGCCGTTCGGCCCAAGGCCGAGGCCCACGTTCGCCGTCGCCCCCGTCTGCGCCGCACCCGGCGCGACAGGTTTATCCTGCGCGCCGCAGCCAGCCAGTGTCATGGCCAGTGTCAGGGCCAGCAGCCCCGCAATCGTTGCCTTGTTCATCCAAGCACCTTTCGCCAATGGGCGACGGCCTCCCGCACGCAGGCGGGGGACGTGCCGCCGAAACTGGTCCGCGATGCGACAGAGTTTTCCACCCCCAGCACGTCAAAGACCTCTTGGGTGATACCCTCATGTACCGATTGCATCTGGGCAAGGGTCAAATCAGGCAAATCTTCCCCTTGGCTTTCGGCAAGCGCCACCAGTGATCCAGTGATGTGGTGCGCATCGCGGAACGGCAGACCCAACTCGCGCACCAGCCAGTCGGCCAGATCGGTGGCGGTGGAAAAGCCGGTGCCAGCGGCAGCCTTCAGGCTTTCGCGGTTGGCGGTCATATCGCCCACCATGCCCGCCATCGCGGCCAGCGCCAGCATCAGGTGGTCGGCGGCATCAAAGACCTGCTCTTTGTCTTCTTGCATGTCCTTGGAATAGGCCAGCGGCAGCCCCTTCATCACCATCGTCAGGGCAACGTTGGCACCAAAGATGCGGCCGATCTTGGCGCGGATCAGCTCTGCTGCGTCAGGATTGCGCTTTTGCGGCATGATGCTGGACCCGGTGGACCACCGGTCCGACATCTTGACGAACCGGAATTGCGCGGACGACCAGATCACCAGCTCTTCTGCCAGACGCGACAGGTGGACGGCGCAAATTGTCGCAGCCCCAAGAAATTCCAGCGCAAAGTCGCGGTCGCTGACGGCATCGAGCGAATTGCCCATCGGTCCGTCAAAGCCCAGCGCCTGCGCCGTCATGTGGCGATCGATCGGGAACGACGTGCCCGCCAGCGCAGCTGCGCCCAGTGGCGACAGGTTCATCCGCTTGCGCGCATCAGCAAAGCGGGACCGGTCGCGGGCGAACATTTCGACGTAAGCCATCATGTGATGACCCCATGTGACAGGCTGCGCGACTTGCAGGTGAGTGAAGCCTGGCATGACCCAATCGGCCCCGGCCTCTGCCTGACCCAGCAGCGCGTTCTGCAACGCCTTCAGTGCCTCGCCGGCTGCATCGCATTGATCGCGCACCCACAGGCGGAAATCGACGGCGACTTGGTCATTGCGCGACCGGGCCGTGTGCAAACGGCCTGCCGCCTCGCCGACGACCTCTTTCAGGCGTGCTTCCACATTCATGTGAATGTCTTCTAGCGCGGTGGAAAACTGAAACGTGCCGCCCTCGATCTCTGACAGTACCGTGAGCAGGCCTTCCCGGATCGCGTCCGCGTCGTTATTGCTGATGATGCCCGTGGCCGCCAGCATGGCGGCATGGGCACGAGAGCCGGCGATGTCTTGGGCTGCCAGCCGCTTGTCGAACCCGATCGAGGCGTTGATCGCCTCCATGATCGCGTCCGGCCCTGCGGCGAAACGGCCGCCCCACATCGAGTTAGCAGTTTTGGTCATGAGAAGGACGCGCCCCTTGAAATCCCTGAAATCCGCCTTGCTTTATACGGGCCTTGCGATCCTTGCAAATGCCGCCGCAACCACGGCCCACGCAGATGCGGCGCTAGAGGCGCTGAAAGACGGCGATATGCGCAAGCTGGTGATCGCATCAGCGCCCGCCGCGGCGCCTGATGTGACCTTTACCGCGCAGGACGGATCGCAGGCCACACTGGCCGATTACGTTGGCACTCCGGTGCTGTTGAACTTTTGGGCGACATGGTGCGCGCCCTGCCGCAAAGAAATGCCGCACTTGTCCGAATTGCAGGACGCGATGGGTGATCAGATCAAAGTGCTGACCATCGCCACAGGCCGCAATCCGCCAGAGGCGATTGACCGATTCTTTGCCGAAATCGAGGTCGAGAACCTGCCCAAGGCACTGGACCCGAAACAGGAAATGGCCCGCGCCTTTGGCGTGCTTGGCTTGCCCGTGACGATTATCCTGAACGCCGAAGGCCAGGAAATCGCCCGCCTGCAAGGCGACGCCGATTGGTCGTCGGATAGCGCCAAAGCAATCCTGACGGCCGTGGCTGCAGGCGATTAAACCTTAGGCACCTCGTCGTCAGGCGACAGCGCCACACCGTAAAGGCGGATAATTTCGTCCACATCGTCGCCCGCATCTTTCATGCGGGCGCGCATCAGGCCAAAGCTAGGACCGTTCTGGGCAAAGACCTGATCTTGCAGCGCAATCAGCGCCTTGGTCTTGTCCAAATAGCGCGGGTCCATGGGATCGCCTTTGACCTCTGCGAAGACGGGTGCCATGACGATCAGCCGCGCCGAATCGTCGTCGACAAAGCCATCCGCCATGTCGGTTGCGTCCGCGTGGGACACGCCCATCGCCTCTAGCGCGGAACGCCCCATCCGGACCGAGCTGTCAAAGGTTTCGCGAATAATGTCCCGGCAGCCAGCGTTGAATAATTCATAAACATGATGCCTGTCGCGGGCGCGGGCGATGACGTGGACGCGGGGGAAATGTTCTTTCACATAAGCCACCAGTTGCGTCGCCTTTTCGCGGTCATCAATCGTAACAATCAGCATTTTCGCGCTGCGAATGCCTGCCGCCTCTAGCATGTCGGGGCGGGTGGCATCGCCAAAATAGGCGCGCAACCCGTACAGGCGCAGCGTGTCGATTTGGGCGGCGGAATAGTCGATCACGGTCGGGTCAAAGCCGCCGCCTTCCAGCATCCGCTTCACGATTCCGCCGACCCGTCCGTGCCCTGCGATGATAATATCAGCAGGACCGTCGATCGTGTCCTGTTCGCGGGCCAGCCCCTTGGCGGCGCGGGGCAGGATCACCTTGTCATGAAAGATAAACAGCCCCGGCGTCAGCAGCATCGACAGCGCCACCACCAGTAACAGCTGGTCGGCCAGCGCCTGCGGCAGGATATCCCCCGCCACGACAAAGGACAGCAGCACAAACCCGAACTCCCCCGCTTGCGCAAGGCCAAGGCTGAACAGCCAACGATCAGTTGGTCGCAAACGAAACACCAGCGCCAGCCCGAACAAAACCGCCGCTTTGATCGCGATCAGGCCCAGCGTCAGGCCGATGATCAGCGCGAATTGGTCATACAGCAGGACAAAGTTGATCCCCGCCCCCACCGACATGAAAAACAGGCCCAGCAGCAGGCCGCGAAACGGGTCAATATCGCTTTCCAGCTCGTGCCGGTAATCACTACTGGCCAGCACGACGCCTGCGATAAACGTGCCCAGCGCGGGCGACAGGCCCACCAGCGACATCAGCAACGCGATGCCCACAACCATCATCAAGGCTGCGGCGACAAACAATTCGCGCAGGTCCGCCTTGGCGATAAAGCGAAAGACCGGGCCCGTCAGGGTGCGCCCGATGATCACCACCGCCGCAATCGCGGCAACGGTGGCCAGCGCGGTCTGCCAACCGTTCAAATCCGCCACAAGGCTAAGGCCCGCGTCATGCGAATCCGCAGCCCCTGCCCCGGACACCGCCAGCAGCGGCAATAGCGCCAGCATCGGGATGACCGCGATGTCCTGCGTCAGCAGCACGGCGAAACTTGCCTGCCCGCCATCGGATTTCAACACGCCCTTTTCCGTCAGGGTCTGCAATACGATCGCCGTGGATGAAAGCGCCAGCACCGCCGCTGCCGCCAATGCGACGGTCCATGTCAGTCCCAAGGCGATACCGGCCGCCATCACGGCGGCCATCGTCAGCACAACCTGCCCGCCGCCCAGCCCAAGCAGCCGGCCGCGCATGTCCCACAGCTTTGCTGGCTCAAGTTCTAAACCGACAAGAAACAGCATCATGACGACGCCAAATTCCGCAAAATGTTGGATTTGTTCTACATCGACATTCAGCACATGCAGCGCAGGGCTGATCACGATGCCGGCAATCAAATAGCCCAGCACCGACCCTAGCCCCGCGCGGGTCGCAAGCGGGACAGCCACGACCCCGGCCACCAGAAACAGAAACGTCAGCAGCAGGATCGAGGTCATATCATCAGCCCTTTGGCAAAGTGGCGGTCACATTAGGCCACATTTCCGCCGGGGAACAGTGTTCAAGCGCGCCCGCCCGACTGGGACAACGCCACAGGAGAGATCCCCATCAGCGCCAGCGCTGCCGCCCATTTGCCAGCATGATCGGTGCCAAAAAGGATGGCTTGATTCGCAGGCCCAGTCAGCCAGCCATTGTCAGCTAGCTCTTCTTCTAATTGGCCGGGGCCCCAGCCAGTGTAACCCAGCGCCAACAGCGATGTGGCGGGGCCTGTCCCCTCGGCCAGTGCTTGCAGCACGTCTTGCGTGGCTGTCATGCCGATGTCGTCATCCACCTGCAGCGTGCCCTTGTCAGCGGTATAATCCAGCGTGTGCAAGACAAAGCCGCGCACCTTTTCGACCGGGCCGCCAAAATGGACGCCAATATCTTGGCACGCGTCGCCGCAGGAAATTCCCATTTGCGCCAATAGTTTGCGGAATGCGATGTCTGGGAATGGGCGGTTGACGATCAGGCCCATCGTGCCTTCATCCGAATGATCGCAGATATAAATGACGCTGCCCGCAAAGCGCGGGTCTTCCATGTCGGGCATTGCGATCAGCAGCTTGCCTGCCAGCGTTGTCATTTCATCCATACCCCATGATGCGCGGCACCGTGCGCCTGTGCAAGTGGATCACGCAGGTTTGCAATCGCCCTTTCGTGACTTCCCATGTCAAAGGGTTTTGCGCAGGAAGGGCGGCATGACATATATCCATGCCCTTTTTGCCGCCGCCTTGCTGGCACCCGCCACAGCCCATGCCCAAGACGTCGCGTCGGTCGAGGTTCTGCCCGGCTGGGAAACCGCGCAAGGCACCCATATGGCCGCCCTGCGCCTGACGCTTGCGCCCGGGTGGAAAACCTATTGGCGCGCGCCCGGGGATGCGGGCATTCCGCCGCAAATCACCATCACGGACGGAAACGTGCAAAGCGTCGCGTTTCACTGGCCCACGCCAGAGGTGTTTGATCAGAACGGCATGCGGTCCATTGGCTATCACGACAGCCTGACGCTGCCGATCGAAGTGACCGGCAGCGGCGATCTACGCCTGACCGGCACGCTGGATATCGGGGTTTGCCTTGATATCTGTATTCCCGCGCAGCTGCACTTTGACGCGCCCTTGACCGACGGCGGACGCGATCCGGCGATTGTTGGGGCGCTGCTGAACCAGCCGCAAAGCAGCGGCACCGCCACATGCCGCGTCACACCAACAGAAAACGGCCTGCATCTAGAGGCCGTTTTGACCCTGCCCACAACGGGCACGCGAGAGGCTTTGGTGGTCGAGGCTGGCGATCCGCACATCTGGGTGTCCGAACCCGTCATCGCACGGCAAGGCAACACTGTGACCGCGCAGGCCGAATTGGTGCGCGGCGCTGGCGACGCCTTTGCCTTTGACCGCAGCGCCGTGCGCTTTACGCTGCTGGGATCGGATCGCGCGGTCGAAGTGCAGGGCTGCACCGCAGGCTAACTGCGGCGCAGGCCCAGCGCTAGCGCGGCCATCAGATAGATCGCCCCAAGAATGGCCGCCAATCCAGCGATGAAGATGCCCATCGCCAACCCCGCGTTGGCGGGCGCAATACCTTGCAGCGCAGGCCACGCCGCCCCGGTCAGCAGCACCGGCACCACCAAGGCACCGAACAGTGCAAGGGCCGCCGCAACGCCAAGGCCCGCAGGCAGCCACATCGCCCGTCGGCCAGCGCGCAGGGCGCGGCGGGCGGCGGTGATCTGCCGCGCAAAGTCCGCCTGCATCGCGATCAGCGACGGCACGACCAGCAGCACCAGCACCATGCCAAAGCCCAAGCCATAGACCAGCGTCACCACCGTCGGCTTTAGGAATTCGGCCTGCGTCGACCCTTCGAATAGCAGCGGCGCAAGGCCCAGCACGGTCGTCAACGTGGTCAGCAGCACAGGCCGCAAGCGGTTCGCCGTGCCGTCGATAATCGCAGGTACCAACCCGCGATCGGCGGCGTATTCGTCGATGGTTGTGACCAGCACAATCGAATCGTTAATGATGATCCCGACCATGCCAATCATCCCGACCACGGTGAACAGGCTCATCGGGATGCCCCACGCGTTGTGGCCGTAAATCGTGCCGATCAAACCAAAGGGAATGATCGCCATCACCACCATGGGGCGGGTCCAGCTGCTGAAAATCCACGCAAGGCTAAGGTAAATGCCGCCCAGCACAAGGATCAGCGCATTGCGTGCGTCGGTCAGAAACGCGCTCTCTTGCTCTGACAGACCAGCCAGCCGGGTTTCGACGCCAAAGCGTTCGGCAATCGCGGGCAGGATCGTCTCATCAATGATCTTGTTCACCTCTGCCGCGCGGTCAGGGTCGTCGTCCGACAAATCGCCCGTGACGGAAATCAGTGGAACGCCGTTTTCCCTGCGCACCGTGCTAAAGCCGGTGCGGCTGGTCACGGTCACCACGTCGCCCAAGGGCACATAAATGCCGTCGCCGGTGCGGATTTGGGTGCGATCAAGGAAGTCCTGCGTCAACTCGTCGTCAGGCAGTTGCACCTGGATCGTGGCGGACCGGACACCATCGGGATAACTCGCCGCCTCGATCCCGCCAAGGCGGTCGCGCAGGATGCCGCCCAGCGCGTCGATGGACAGGCCCAGCGCCTCGCCCTGCGGGGTCAGTTCCAGCAGCAGTTCTTCTTTGTCGTAGGCAAGGCTGTCCTCTAGCCCGCTGATTTCGGGGAATTGGGTCAGTTCGGATTTGAGCGCCTCTGACGCGGCTTTCAGCGTTTGCGCGTCCGCGCCGAACATCTGCACATCTAGGCTATCGCCCCCCGGCCCCGATCCCCAACTGCGAAAGCTGACAGTTTCGGCCATGGGCGATTGCACGACCTCTTCCTGCAGGGCGCTGACGAACTCAGAACTCGTCATCTCTCGGCTATCGGCATCGACAAGGCTGATGCTGATGGCGCCCAATTGATCAGGGTCTTTCTGGTCGGACCCAGCAATCCCGCGCCCCGCATTGCCGCCGATTTCCGCGACGACATAGGTCACCGGATTGGTGCCCGTCTCGGCCGCGATGCGGTCCGATAGGACCTGCGTTGCGCGCTGCATTTCGTGCATCATTTCAATCGTATCAGCGCGGGTGGCACCGGGGAGCATGGCGAAATTGCCCGTCACCTCGCCCTGTTCGGGGTTGGAAAAGAACTGCCAGCGCACGTCACCCCGAATGAACAGCGCGACCTGGGTGGCCAGGATCAACAGGACGGCTGCAAACACCGGATAGCGCGCGCGGATCACCAGCGCCATGAAGGGGCGAAACACCCGCAGGCTAAAGGCATCAAAGCCGCGATTGACCCAGCGCGAGGGCGCATCATACCACGCCTGTCCGGCGTTAGGGCCGATGGAATGGCTTAGGTGGTGGGGCAAAATCAGAAAGCATTCGACCAAGGACGCCGCCAACACCACGATCACAGTGAACGGAATGTCCGCGATCAAACTGCCAAAGCGCCCGCCCACGGCGACAAGGCCAAAGAAGGCGATGACCGTCGTCAGGGTCGCAGAAAACACCGGGCTGAACATCTTTTTCGCCGCATTTTCGGCGGCAACCTGCGGCGGCTCTTTCAAGGTGCGGGCGCGGTAATCGGCGTGTTCGCCCACGACGATGGCGTCATCAACGACGATACCCAGCGTCAGGATCAGCGCGAACAGGCTGATCATGTTGATGGTGATGCCAAAGCCATACATCAGCGCAATCGCCGCCAGCATCGACGCCGGAATCCCCATCGCGACCCAAAGTGCGGTGCGCGCGTTCAGGAACAAAAACAGCAGGATCACAACCAGCGCGAGGCCTTGCAGCCCGTTTTCGAACAATAGGTCCAGCCGTCCGGTAATCTGCTCTGCCCGGGCGTTGATCAGGTCAATCGTCGTGCCCGCCGGCAAAGTCGCCTGCAGCTCTGCCGCGACCTTTTCAACGCTTTCCTGCAAACCGATGGCGTCCCCAGTGGCAGAGCGCACGACGCTGATTTCCACCGCCGGGTTATCGCCGACGAAATACGCGCGGCTGCGGTCCACGCCTTCCACACTCACCCGCGCCACATCACCTATGGTCAGGGTCGACCCATCAGGGTTGGACCGCAAGGCAATCGCCGCGATCTGCTCTGCGCTGCGTTTTGCCACGCCCGTGCGCACCCGCGCAGCGCCACTGACGTCGCCGACCGCATCGCCGACCGCTTCTTCCGCGATCCGGTCCGCAATATCGGCAAGCCCGATGTCGTATTCGATCAGCGACAGCGACAGCACTTCAACGACAGTAGAGGGCGCGGCGATGCCTTTGACGGTGGCCTGCGTGACGCCCTCTTGGAACAGGCGCACGATCATCTCGTCTGCAAAGCGGCCCAGCTGGTCCACGCCGACGGGGCCGGTGATCACAACGTCCGTCACCCGGTCGGACCAGCCACCGCGGCGCAGTTCGGGATCTTCGGCGTCGTCTGGCAGATTGCCCGCGGCATCTATCGCGGCCTGCACGTTTTCGGCGGCGCGGTCGATGTCGGTGCCGGGCGTAAATTCAAGGCTGATGCGGGCGCTGCCTTCGGTCGACCGGGCAGAGGTGTCGCTGACGCCTTCGACGGCTTGCAACGCAGGGCCAAGCACCTGCACGATGCCTTCGTCCACGGACTCGGCCCCAGCCCCATCCCAGCGGACGCTGACGTCGATTCCATCCACAATCACATCGGGGAAATACTGGGCGCGCATATTCGGCCAAGCCATCAGGCCCGCGCCAATCATGATGAACAGCAACAGGTTCGCGATGGTCCGGTGCCGGGTGAAATAGGACAGAATGCCCCCGGCGCGGGCGTTCAACGCGTCGCCCCCCGTTTGATGAGGTCCCATTTGATTGTTACCCCCTGCCATCAGCTCCCCATCCGGCTTTCCAACCGCGCAATAGTCGCGGCGGGCACTTCGGGTTCATCCAGTTGCGCCAGAATACGCGCCTTGGCGTCATCCGGCATACGGCTATCCGTGACAAACGCCTTCAGCTTGGCGCGGCGGTCATCATCCAGCGTGATATTCTCTGGCGCGGGCGCGGCGGTGCCCTCAGGCGCGATGGGACGCACGCCGATGCCAGCGCCAAGCAAGGGGGTGCGGGCGGTGACGATGCGCGCGCCCTCTAGCCCGGCGGTGGCGATAATCACGTCGTCGCCTTGCCGCCGCAGGACCTGCGTTTGCTGCGATTGCAGGCGGTCATCCGCATCAACGACCAGCACGGTGCCATCGGCAGCGACCGCTGTGGCGGGCACTTGCGCCACGCCGTCAAGCGGCGGTTCGAGCACATGAACGGTCACGAAATCCCCCGGCCGCAGCCCCGGCGCGTCATCCAGCGCGGCAAAGATCTGCCGCCCGGTCTGACCTGCGCCCACCGCCCCACCAATGCGGTCGACAGTGCCGCTGGCATCCAAATCCAGCCCTTCGACATTCAGGCTGGCCGTCACAGGCAAGCCGATCACCTCGCCACCATCCTGCAGCAGCCGCGCGAATTGCGCGGTCGAGATGCGGAACGCGATCTCTAGCTGATCGGGGTCCATCAACGTGCCGAACTCTTCGTTCGCGGTCAGGCGCGCGCCCTGCGCGGTGGACACGCCCGTCAGCACGCCGTCGAAGACCGCCGTGACAACTGTGTCGTCTAGCGTGCGGTCCGCCTCGCTTAGGTCGATTTGCACGCGGGTCAGTGCGGTGCGGGCGAGGTCCAGCCGCGCCGCCGCCTGCGCCTGCGATTGGCGGCGGGTCAACACGGTGGATTCGGCGTTTGAGACGGCAAGCTGCGCCTCTTCAACCACCGACTGCGTGCCCACGCCGCGCCGCGCCAGATCGCTGGCCCGCGTCAAGACTGCCCTGCGTAAATCCAGTTGGGACTGCGCTTGCGTCAGCTCGTCCGCGGCCAGCGTCACACCCGTTTCGGCGTCCCGCACCTCGCCTTGCGCGTCTTGCACATCAGCGGCGATCCGGTCGCGGGCGGCCTGTGCGTTGGCCCCGTCCAGTCGCAGCAGGTCCTGCCCTGCCGTGACGCGGCCGCCTTCGACCAGCGCCGGCGCGGTCCAGATCACCGTGCCGCCAACCGCGCTGCGCAGGCCAAGGGTCGTACGGCTGCGGACCTCTCCGAACACGGTCAGTTCGGGCGACAGGGTGCCGGGCGTGATTTCGGTGACATTGACCGCAAACACCCGTTCCCGCTGGGCAAAGCTGCGCGGCTCTTCGTTCATGCGGGCGACGACAGCGCCGCGCAGGGTGTTCACAGCCCAAGCCGCAAGTCCCAGCGTTACCGCCAAAAGAAACACACCAACCAAGGATCGCCGCAAAAATCGCATTCACTCATCCCGTAAGTTTACTTGACGCAAGGTAGGCCGAAACCCGCAGATCACCACATCACAGGCGCGTCACTTGCGCCGCTGATGTTCGTCCAGTCGCGGCATGATTTCCACAAAATTGCAGGGCTTGTGCCGATAATCGAGCTGTTTGACCAAGATTTCATCCCAAGCGTCCTTGCACGCCCCCGGGCTACCCGGCAGCGCAAACAGATAGGTGCCCTGCGCCACGCCGCCCGTCGCGCGGCTTTGCACGGCGCTGGTGCCGATTTTAGCCATGCTGACATGGGTGAACACCGTGCCAAAGGCGTCGATTTCTTTCTCGTAGACATCGCGGTGCGCCTCGACCGTCACATCGCGGCCGGTCAGCCCAGTGCCCCCGGTCGAGATGACGACATCAATGTCAGGGTTCGCACACCACGCCCGCAGGCAATCCGCGATCGTTCCGCGATCATCCTTCACGATATCACGGGCCGCCAAACTGTGCCCAGCATCCTGCAACCGCGCCACCAGCGTATCACCGGATTTGTCATCGTCTGGCGTACGAGTATCGCTGACCGTCAGCACGGCGATGCGGACGGGGATGAAGTCTCTGGTCTCATTGATACGGCTCATGGCGGGCCTCCTTAATGGCAGCGGGGCGTTGGGGCGCAGTCTTTTTCTGTGCGCAATAGCACAGAACAGGACGCTGCGGCGCGTGCAAGCATGTTATCACACCACTTGCACAGATCGGGATGCGGCATAACTTACAAGTAACCCTAAAGTGGACCACCCCATGCAGTATTCCATCCTCGACCTTGCCTCTGTTCCCGAAGGCAGCACCACCGCGCAGGCGCTTGCCGCCAGCGTCACCCTTGCCCAGCGCGCCGAACAGCTTGGCTATCATCGCTATTGGCTGGCAGAGCATCACAACATGGCGGGCATCGCATCCGCCGCGACCTCTGTGCTGATCGGGCATATCGCTGGCGCGACCAAGACGATGCGCGTCGGTGCCGGCGGCATCATGCTGCCGAACCATGCGCCGCTGGCGATTGCTGAACAGTTTGGCACGCTTGCGACGCTGTATCCAAACCGCATTGACCTTGGCCTAGGCCGCGCGCCGGGCGGCGACGGCCATGTGATGCGTGCGATGCGTGTCGAACGGCGCGGCGACACCTTTCCGCAGGACGTGATGGAGCTGATCGACTACCTTGGCGACGACGCCTCTGGCCCGGTGCAGGCCCACCCCGGCCAAGGCACGCATGTGCCAGTCTGGATGCTGGGCAGTTCGCTGTTCGGCGCGCAACTGGCGGCCCATCTGGGTCTGCCCTATGCCTTTGCCAGCCACTTTGCGCCTGACGCGCTAGAGGATGCGATTGCCACCTATCGCGGCAACTTCCGCCCATCTGATAGCTTGGCCAAGCCCTATTTCATGCTGGCCGCCAACGTCATCGCGGCCGATACAGATGCAGAGGCGCAGCGCCTGCGCACCTCTGTCCAGCAAGCCTTTGCCAACCTGCGCAGCGGCAAACCGGGCAAGCTGCCCGCCCCTGCTGACGATATCGACGGGCTGATCGGCGCTGGCATGCGCGCGGCGGTGGATCACGCCCTGCGCATCACCGCCGTCGGCAGCCCTGACACGGTGCAACGCCAGATGTCCGACCTGATCACCCGCTACCAGCCGGACGAAGTCATCCTGACCGGCCAGATCCACAACACCGCCGCCCGAATCCGCAGCTTTGAGATCGCGGCAGAGGTGATGCAGGGCACGTCCTTGGCGGCCTAAACCGGTTCGCCCGCGTCCAGCCGCGCCAGAATGTCGTCGCCTTCGGTGATGATGGTCTGGCGTTTGGCCGCGTCCATTCGGTCCCAGACGGCATACATATTGCCCATGCGCGGATTGCCTTTGAACAGATCGCGGTGCCGGTCAAGGAAATGCCAGTACAGCAGGTTGAACGGACAGGCCTGCTTGCCCGTTTTCTGCGCCACCTTATAGGCGCAGCCACCACAGTAATCCGACATCTTGTTGATATAGTTGCCAGAGCTGACATAGGGCTTGCTGGCGATGATGCCGCCATCGGCGAACTGGCTCATGCCGATGACATTGGGGGCCTCGACCCATTCATAGGCGTCAGCATAGACCGCCAGATACCATTCATGCACTTGCGCGGGCGCGATCCCCGCCAGCAACGCAAAGTTACCCGTCACCATCAACCGCTGGATATGGTGGGCATAGGCTTCCTCTTTGGTTTGCGCGACGCTTTGCTTCATGCAGCGCATGAACGTCGCGCCGCCCCAATAGACGGCAGGAAGATCGCGCGTGTGCTTTAAACCGTTGCGCTGGGTGTAATCCGGCCCTTCTAGAAAATAGATCCCCCGCACATATTCGCGCCAACCAATTATCTGGCGGATAAATCCTTCTGCCGCGTTAATCGGTGCGTCACCCGCCTGCCAAGCAGCCTCTACCGCCTCACAAACCTCCACCGGGTCCAACAGCCCCGCGTTGATATAAAGCCCGACCAGCCCGTGATAAAGAAAGCGGTTGTCGTCCAGCATGGCGTCCTGAAAGTCGCCAAACTGCGGCAGACCGCCCTTGATCCAATGCGCCAGATGCTGCCGCGCCTGCCCCTGATCGGTGGCGAACCAAAAGTCATCCAGATCACCAAAGTTGTCGCCAAAACGCGCCGCCACCAGCGTCAGCACCTCTTGCACAGTATCGTCCGGGGTGAACCGCATCGGCCCGCTGTAATCCACCTGCCCTGGGGCAGGTTTGCGATTGTCGTGGTCATAATTCCACTGCCCGCCCGCGGGATCGTCCCCTTCCATCATCAGGCCTGTCTTGCGGCGCATATCGCGATAGAAATACTCCATCCGCAGCGCTTTGCGTCCCTTGGCCCAGCCGGCAAAGTCCTGATGCGACGCGATAAAGCGATCGTCCGGGCGCTGATCTACGGGCACAGGGCAATGGGTCAACGCCTCAATCAGACGCCATTCGCCCGGCTCTGTCGCGATCACACGGTCCGCCCCGTGCCGCGTCGCGGCGGCCAGCAGCGCGCCGACGATACTGGTCTCGCCAGCCTCTAGCCGGGCATAGTCGACGGTCCAGCCATCATCGCTAAGCCGCTTGGCAAACTTTCGCATCGCAGCAAACAAAAACGCGATCTTCTTAGGATGATGCGGCACATAGCCCGCCTCGTCCGCCACCTCTGCCATGACGACCACATCGCTGGCTTTGTCGCCCGCGCGCAGGGCGCTTAGGTTCATCGACAGCTGGTCGCCCAGCACCAAGATCAAGTTTACCATGGCACAGCCTTTCCGGCGTAATCAAAAAACCCGCCGGACTGATCCGCCGTCAGCCCGCCCATCACGCCCAGCAAATTGCCAGCCGCCTCACCCGCCGTCACCGTCTTATGTCGTCCGGCATAATTTGCGGTAAACGCCGTTTCGACCGTCCCCGGATGCAGCGAGACCACGATGCTATCCTTGTGACTGCGCCCCAGCTCAATCGCCGCGCCATGGACGATCTGGTTCAGCGCCGCCTTGGACGCGCGGTAGGAATGCCAGCCGCCAATGGCGTTATCGCCAATCGACCCCACCCGCGCCGACAACACAGCACAGACGCTGCGCCCACTGCGCGGCAAAAGCCGGGGCAGATGCCGCAGAATAAGCGCGGGACCAATCGCGTTCACCGCGAACACCTGTGCCATCGCGCCTGCGTCAATCGCATCCAGCGACTTCTCTGGCACGCCCAGCACACCCACTGCGACAAAGATCGTCTCGAACGGGCCATCAAGCCCGCCCAAAACCGCCGCGACTGACGCGGCATCTGTGACATCCAGCCCGTCCGCACGCCGCGACAGCGTCACCACGTCGTCGCCGCGATCATGCAGCGCCTGCACAACGGCCTGCCCGATCCCGCCGGAGGCCCCAATCACCAATGCCCGCGCCATATGCCGCCCCTTATCCAAGCCAGACTGTGACCTAGCCCCAGCTTCCCGCAGGTCCATATTTCTTCTCGTCAAAAATGTCCCGGGTGAGGCCGCACCGCGGCCGAGGGCAGTGCCCTTATTTCCCCCCTTTCATCCCGCGAAACCTGCGCTATAGTCACCCCCATGAATTCGAGCCGCATCACCTTGGCCCTAGGCCTGCGTAACCTACGCCTGAACCACGCCTGAGCGTGCCCTTCGGCGCGACCGCTCGATAGGTGACAGCGCCGAACATCCCCACACAGACCAAGCTCAGGACCAAAGACCATGACCGACCGCGTTCTCATTTTCGACACCACCCTTCGCGATGGCGAACAATCCCCCGGTGCCACGATGACCCATGCTGAAAAGCTGGAAATCGCAGGCATGCTGGACGACATGGGCGTCGATATTATCGAGGCAGGCTTTCCCATCGCGTCTGAGGGCGATTTTGCCGCCGTCGCCGCCATCGCCAAAGCCTCGCGCAACAGCACGATCTGTGGCCTGTCCCGCGCGAACTTCAAAGATATCGACCGCTGCTGGGAAGCGGTCAAGCACGCCGCCAAGCCGCGCATCCACACGTTTATCGGCACCTCGGAATTGCACCGGGCGATCCCGAACCTGACGATGGACCAGATGGCCGAACGCATCCATGACTGCGTCACCCATGCCCGCAACCTGTGCGAAGACGTGCAGTGGTCGTCAATGGACGCGACCCGCACGGAATGGGACTTCCTCAAGCGCACGGTCGAGATTGCGATCGCAGCCGGTGCCACGACGATCAACATCCCCGACACCGTCGGCTACACCGCGCCTGTCGAATCTGCCGACCTGATCCGGCGCTTGATTGCAGAATGCGAAGGCGGCACGGACGTGATCTTTGCCACGCACTGCCATAACGACCTTGGCATGGCGACGGCGAACAGCTTGGCCGCTGTCGAAGGCGGCGCGCGTCAGATCGAATGCACGATCAACGGCCTTGGCGAACGGGCGGGCAATACCGCACTGGAAGAGGTCGTAATGGCCATGAAGGTCCGGTCTGACATCATGCCGTTCCATTCGAACGTGGACAGCAAAAAGATCATGGCGATCTCTCGGCGCGTGGCCACGGTGTCCGGCTTTCCGGTGCAGTTCAACAAAGCCATCGTCGGAAAGAACGCCTTTGCCCACGAATCCGGCATCCACCAAGACGGCATGCTGAAAAACGCCGAGACGTTCGAGATTATGCGCCCCACCGACGTGGGCCTGACCGAAACCTCGCTCGTCATGGGCAAGCATTCTGGCCGCGCCGCGTTGCGATCAAAGCTGCTGGAACTTGGCTACGAGCTTGCCGACAATCAGCTGGCCGATGTCTTCGTCCGGTTCAAGGAACTGGCCGACCGCAAGAAAGAGGTCTTCGAGGACGACCTTGTCGCGCTGATGCGCCAGAACGATGCGGTCGAAGACCGGATCAAGCTGAAATCCCTGCGCGTGGTCTGCGGCACCGATGGCCCGCAAACGGCCGATATCGTGCTGACGATTGACGGCGTTGAAAAGTCCGCCAGCACCACGGGCGACGGTCCCGTCGATAGCGCCTTTAACGCGGTCAAAGCGCTGTTTGATCACAAGGCGCGGTTGCAACTGTATCAAGTCCACGCCGTCACCGAAGGCACCGATGCGCAGGCCACCGTCAGCGTCCGGCTTGAGGAAGATGGCCGTATCGCAACCGGCCAATCGGCGGATACCGACACGGTTGTCGCGTCCACGAAGGCCTATATCAACGCGCTGAACCGCCTGATTGTGCGCCGGGAAAAGACCGCGCCCGATCACGACACCAAGGGCGTCAGTTATAAGGACGTTGGTCAGTAGTCGACTGAATGTTGCAAAATGACAAATTGCGGGGTGATCCGAACCTAGGATCGCCCCGCAAAGTTGCAAAAGTCATAGTGGCAAAAACGTGCCACTACGTCACCAAACCGGGGCTTTCATTTCACCAAGGCTTGTCCTTATAAGGCACAAGCCTAGCGGCACCGGGAATCGCTTGGCAAATCTGCTTTTGCGACTTGGGAAGGCCACTACACATGGCGATCTGGCACAGTTTGTTTTCATCCGACATGGCGATCGACCTTGGGACAGCGAATACGCTGATCTATATCAAGGGTCGTGGGATCGTGCTGTCGGAACCTTCCGTCGTCGCATATCACGTCAAGGATGGCGTGAAAAAAGTGCTCGCTGTTGGCGAAGACGCCAAGCTGATGCTGGGCCGCACCCCCGGTAGCATCGAGGCGATCCGCCCGATGCGCGACGGCGTTATCGCTGACTTTGACGTCGCCGAAGAGATGATCAAGTATTTCATCCGCAAGGTCGCGAAACGCTCTACCTTCTCTAAACCCAAGATCATCGTCTGCGTGCCCCACGGCGCGACGCCCGTTGAAAAGCGCGCGATTCGTCAGTCGGTTCTGTCCGCTGGTGCCCGCCGCGCTGGCCTGATCGCTGAACCGATTGCGGCCGCTATCGGTGCAGGCATGCCCATCACCGACCCGACTGGTAACATGGTCGTCGATATCGGTGGCGGCACGACCGAAGTGGCTGTCCTGTCGCTGGGCGATATCGTCTACGCACGGTCCGTCCGCGTTGGCGGCGACCGCATGGACGAGGCAATCATCAACTACCTGCGCCGCCAGCATAACCTGCTGATCGGCGAATCCACCGCCGAGCGTATCAAGACCAGCATCGGCACCGCCCGCATGCCCGACGACGGGCGCGGCGCATCCATGCACATCCGTGGCCGCGACCTGCTGAACGGCGTGCCCAAGGAAACCGAAATCAGCCAAGCGCAAGTCGCCGAGGCGCTGGCCGAACCCGTGCAGCAAATCTGCGAGGCCGTGATGACCGCGCTAGAGGCGACTCCGCCGGATCTGGCCGCCGATATCGTTGACCGCGGCGTCATGCTGACGGGTGGCGGAGCGCTGCTTGGCCAGCTTGATCTAGCCCTGCGCGAGCAGACAGGTCTGGCGATTTCCGTCGCAGACGAGTCGCTGAACTGCGTTGCACTCGGCACCGGCAAAGCGCTGGAATACGAAAAGCAGCTGCGCCACGTCATCGACTACGACAGCTAAGCCCTAACCCCGGAAGGGCGCCGAGCATTGGCCCGCGATCGCAACACCCATGACGATTTCATCGCCCCGATCCGCAGATTGCTGGTCGGGGTTGGTGTTGTGTTGCTGCTGGGTATTTTCCTTGTGTGGCGCATCGATAGCCCCCGTGTTGAACGCTTTCGCGCGGCCGTGATCGACCGGATCGTGCCGTCCTTCGACTGGGCCATGGCGCCTGTGACGGGCGCGGTGGAGCTGGTCGATGACTTCCGCAGCTACTCTGCCCTGTCAGAGCAGAACGCCAACCTGCGCCGCGAATTGCAGCAGATGAAAGCGTGGAAAGAGGCGGCCCTGCAGCTAGAGCAGGAAAACGCCCGCTTGCTAGAGCTGAACAATGTCCGCCTTGATCCCCAGCTGACCTATATCACCGGCGTCGTCATGACCGACTCCGGGTCGCCGTTTCGCCAGTCGGTGCTGCTGAATGTAGGCCACCGCGATGGGATTGTGGATGGCTGGCCGGCGATGGACGGGATCGGCCTTGTGGGGCGGATCAGCGGCGTGGGGCGCAGCACGTCCCGCGTGATCCTGCTGACCGACACGTCCAGCCGCATTCCCGTGACGATCCAACCGTCAGGACAAAAGGCGATTCTGGCGGGCGACAACACGCTGAACCCGCCGCTGGAGTTTTTGGAAAACGCCGATGCCGTCCGCCCCGGCGACCGGGTTGTGTCGTCCGGCGATGGCGGTGTGTTTCCTGCCGACCTGCTGATCGGCCAAGTCGCGCTTGGCAGCGACCGCCGCTTGCGCGTGCGCTTGGCCGCGGATTACGGCCGCCTTGAATTTCTGCGCATTCTGCGCGCCCATGCCCACGAAGACATCAGCGATCCCGGCGGCCTGCTGATCCCCGAAGAAACGCTGATCGGCCCCCTGCTGCCGCAGTCGGCGCAAGTGGGCAGCGATGGCTGAAAGCCCTGCCGCACGCATCTGGATTGGCCGCGCCGTGTTTCTGGCATTGGCGACAGCGGTGATCTTTATCCAGCTATTACCGCTGGATACTGCTCCGCCCAGCTGGGCCGCGCCGGACCTGCTGCTTGCCATCTCGCTTGCTTGGGTGGCGCGGCGGCCTGAATTCCTGCCGTTCATCGTGGTCTTTGCGGTGTTCTTACTGACCGACCTGCTATTTCAACGCCCGCCGGGCCTCTGGGCCGCGCTGGTCGTGGTCCTGACAGAGACGGTGCGATCACGCTCTCGTGGTTTGCGCAACGTGCCTTTGGCGCTGGAATGGGGTACAGTGGCCTTCGGGATCGTCGCGATCACGCTGGTCAACCGCTTGGTGCTGGCGATCATGCTGACCCCGCAAGCGCCGCTAACGCTGACCCTGATCCAGATGGTGATGACCATTATGATCTATCCGGTTGTCGTGCTGGTGGCGCAGGTTCTTTTTGGTCTGACCCGGCCCGCGCCCGGTCAGGTAGATAGTCTGGGGCACCGATTATGAAGCGACCCGTCAAGGAAAACGAACAGTCGTCACGCGGCATCAGCCGCCGTGCGTTGATCCTTGGGTCGGCGCAGCTTGGCGTGGCGGGCGTGCTGGGCTGGCGGATGCAATCGATGCAGATCGAACAGGCCGACCAGTTCCGCCTACTGGCCGAGGAAAACCGCATCAACGTGCGCCTGCTGCCGCCGGCGCGGGGTCTGATCTTTGACCTGAACGGTATTCCGCTGGCTGCGAATGAACAAAACTACCGCGTCGTCATGGTGCGCGAAGACGCAGGCGACGTAGACGCTGTGCTAGCCCGTCTGCAAACCATCGTCGACATTGACCCCGCCGACATCGCACGCGCCAAGGAAGACATGCGCAAGCTGTCGTCCTTCGTGTCGGTCACCATCACCGACCGCCTGCGCTGGGAAGACGTCGCCAAGATCAACGTCAACGCCCCCGCCCTGCCCGGCGTCAGCGCCGAGGTCGGCTTGTCCCGCCATTACCCTTACGGCGCAGATGTGGGTCACGTCATTGGCTACGTGGGCCCGGTCAGCGATTACGACCTGTCCAAGATCGAAGATCAGGACCCTTTGCTGCAAATTCCAAAATTCCAGATCGGCAAAACCGGTGTGGAAAACAAGCTGGAACACACCCTGCGCGGATCGGCTGGCACCAAACGGATCGAGGTCAACGCCCTTGGCCGCGTGATGAGGGAACTTGACCGGCAAGAAGGCCTTGCTGGCAAAGATATCCAACTGACGCTGGACGAGCGGCTGCAATCTTATGCGCAGGCGCGCATGGACGGCGAAAGCAGCGGCGCGGTGGTGATTGATCTGGAAACCGGCGATCTGCGGGCCATCGCCTCTGCGCCGTCGTTTGATCCAAACCTGTTCGTGCGCGGCATTTCGGTCAAGGATTGGACCGACCTGAACGAGAATAAATACCGCCCCCTTGCGGCAAAGGCCGTGCAGGGTGCCTATCCGCCCGGCTCTACCTTTAAGATGGTCACAGCGCTTGCCGCGCTAGAGGCCGGCGCAATCAGCCCCGAGGAAACCGTCTATTGCCGGGGCTACACCGAAGTCGGCGGCACGCGGTTCCACTGCTGGAAAAGCGGTGGCCACGGCAATGTCAATTTCCACGACAGCCTGAAATTTTCCTGCGACTGCTATTATTACGAAGTCAGCCAGCGCGTCGGGATCGACAAGATCGCTGAAATGGCGCGCAAGATGGGGATCGGACTGAAGCATGACCTACCGCTGTCTGCAGTGTCGTCAGGCCTTGCCCCCGACAAACAGTGGAAGACCGAAGTGCGCGGCGAAGCGTGGCGCATCGGCGATACGGTGAACGCGTCGATTGGTCAGGGCTATGTCCTGGCCTCGCCCTTGCAACTTGCGATCATGACGGCGCGGATTGCGACGGGCAAAATGGTGACCCCGCGCCTGATCAAATCCATCGACGGCGTCGAAGAACCGAGCGGTATCGGCGAGTCCCTTGGCATTAACGAGAACATGCTGCGGCGCTGCCGCCAGTCGATGGACGCCGTGGTCAACGACCGGCGCGGCACCGGCGCGCGCGCAAAGATTCTGACCGCCGGGTACGAGATGGCCGGCAAAACCGGGACATCACAGGTGCGGCGCATCACAGCGGACGAGCGTGCCCGCGGCGTGACCCGCAATGAGGACCTGCCGTGGGAACGGCGTGACCACGCGCTGTTCGTCTGCTTTGCGCCGATCAATAATCCGAAATTCGCGGTGGCCGTCGTGGTCGAACACGGCGGCGGCGGATCGACCGCCGCGTCACCCATCGCCCGCGATATTATGTTGCAGGCGCTGTATGATGGCCCGCCCCCGCTAGAGGCCTACCCTTCGGCCGATCGCGGCCGGATCGAGGAACAGCAAAAGCGCATCGCAGAGCGGATCACAAAGATTAGACCAGCACAGGACCGCGTCTGATGAGCTATCTGGCGCATAACACCCAGTTCGTTCCCACCGGGTTTCGCAAGATCCTCTACCTGAACTGGCCCGTCATCATGCTATTGATGGCTGTCGCCTCTGCCGGGTTTGTCATGCTGTATTCCGTCGCGGGTGGATCGGCGCAGCCGTGGATGGAGCCGCAGATTAAGCGTTTCATCCTTGGCGTCGTCCTGATGATCGGCGTTGGCATGGTGCCGATCTGGTTCTGGCGCAATATGGCTGGTCTTGCCTTTGCCGTGTCCCTCGCCTTGCTGGTCGGGGTAGAGCTGTTCGGCAGCGTCGGCATGGGCGCGCAGCGTTGGATCGATCTGGGCTTTATCCGCCTGCAACCGTCAGAGCTGACGAAGATCACCCTCGTGATGTTTCTGGCCGCCTATTACGACTGGCTGCCGACGAACAAGACGTCGCATCCGGTGTGGGTTGCACTGCCGGTGATCTTTATCCTCGTGCCAACGGCGCTGGTATTGAAGCAGCCCGACCTTGGCACGGCCTTACTGCTGCTGTTTGGCGGCGGTGCGGTGATGTTTTTGGCAGGCGTGCACTGGGCCTATTTCGCGACCGTGATCGGGGCTGGCGTGGGCGCTGTCTATGCGGTGTTTGTCAGCCGGGGCACGACATGGCAGCTGCTAAAGGATTATCAGTTCCGCCGGATCGATACGTTTCTGGACCCGGCCAATGACCCTCTTGGCGCGGGCTATCACATCACGCAGGCCAAGATTGCGCTGGGATCGGGCGGTTGGACCGGGCGCGGCTTTATGCAGGGCACGCAAAGCCGGCTGAACTTTTTACCAGAAAAACACACCGACTTTATCTTTACGACCTTGGCAGAAGAGTTCGGCTTTGTCGGCGCGTTTTCACTCCTTGCGCTTTATGTGCTGATCATTGTGTTCTGCGTCGCCTCTGCCATGAATAACAAAGACCGCTTTGCGGCGCTGCTGACGATGGGGATCGCGATGACGTTCTTTTTGTTCTTTTCGGTCAATATGGCGATGGTCACGGGACTGGCCCCGGTGGTTGGCGTGCCGCTGCCGCTGGTCAGCTATGGCGGGTCCGCGATGCTGGTGTTGATGGTGGCTTTCGGTCTGGTGCAATCCGCACATGTGCATAAGCCGCGATGATCAAAGTCCTATTTTCTGCCCGCCCCGCCGCTTGGGATGAATACGAGGCCCCGCTGCGCCGCGCCTTTGACGCCGCCGGGCTGGACTGCGATCTGTCCCGCGATCACGCGCCGCAGGACACGCGCTATATCGTCTTTGCCCCTAGCGGGCCGGTCAAGGATTTCACGCCCTACGTGAACACCCGGCTGGTGATGGGTCTATGGGCCGGGGTCGAAACCGTTGTCGGCAACACCACCCTGACCCAGCCGCTGGCACGTATGGTGGATGACGGGCTGACGCGCGGGATGGTCGAATACGTCGTCGGCCATGTGATGCGCCACCACCTTGGGATGGATGCGCATTTGGCCGGGCAAGACGGCGTCTGGCGCGATACGGTCTATCCGCCGCTGGCCAAGGATCGCCCCATCACGGTGCTGGGCCTTGGCGCGCTTGGTGCTGCCTGCGGGCAAGCGCTGGCCGCGCTTGGGTTTCCGGTCACGGGGTGGAGCCGGTCGCAAAAGCAGATCGACGGGCTGACCTGTCTGTCAGGCGACGATGGTTTGACAACGGCCCTGTCCGGCGCGCAGGGCGTCGTGCTGTTGCTGCCGCAAACGCCTGCGACGGACAGTATTCTGAACGCCCGCAGCCTTGCGCTGCTGGAACCGGGTGCTTTTATCGTCAACCCCGGACGCGGGCCGCTGATTGACGACGCGGCTTTGCTGGCGGCACTTAGCAGTGGACAAGTCGGGGCGGCAACGCTGGATGTGTTCCGCAAGGAACCCTTGGCCGCGGGCGACCCCTATTGGTCCCACCCCCGCGTGACCGTGACGCCGCATATCGCATCGACCACCCGCCCCGATACGGCGGCGCAGGTCATCGCAGAGAATATCCGCCGCGGCGAGGCAGGCTTACCTTTCCTGCATCTGGTGGATCGCAAGGCTGGCTATTAACGCGCCTTAACGCAGCTTTGGCGGCGCGGATGGATCAGACCCCGGTGCCATCGGCACGGCAGCCGCCGGGCGCGATACATCGGGCAGATCGAACCGCAGGCCGACGCGGGCTAAACGCTGCGATACCGCATCGGCGCTCGCCACGAACATCACGTCCATCACGCCTGCTTCGATACCGGAAAAGGTCAGCGCTTCTCCTGCTGCATGGGCCAGCGCGGCTTGCGCTGTTTCGGGCGCATCCACAAAGGCCAACACGTGCCCCTTGGCCCCGTCGGCATAATCCGCCGCAACCAGCAGTGCGTGATCGGCCAGACCGGCGCAGCGGCTTAGCTTGCGATCCAGCGCCTCTAACACTGCGTCCGGCAGGCCAGTGGGGCGGGACACGCCGGTCAGGCGCGCCTCTGCCTGCTCTGGCGCGTGATCAAGCGTCGAGGCTAGCCAGTCGACCGCATCCGCAGGGATCAGCATTTCGCTAGGGGCGGTTTGCAAGTTCAGCCCAAGGCCAATGCCCTGCCCGGCCATCATCTGCACCAAGGCGCGGCCCGGAAGGCCAGCATAAGGCGCGGCGCGGCCGGTGAAGGCGGACAAACGTTCCTCTGCGTCGAAAACCAGCGTGTAGGATGCGCCATCAACCGTGAAAAGCGAGGGGCGCACGCTGTCGCCGTCAGGCTCTGCGTCCAGCAGAATGAACAGGTCCGTATCGGCCAGCAGTTCATAGAACCGCAGGCGCAGGGTGTCAGAATCGCCCATCAACGCATGGGCGCGGTCCAGGTCGGTTTCGATTTCGGGGGCGGCAGTCATGACAGCACCTCTTGTACGCGGGCCCGCAGCACGGGCAACAGATCGGTCGCAAACCAAGGATTGCGGTTCAGCCAAGCCGTATTGCGCCACGACGGATGAGGCAAGCAGAACACGCGCGGCGCATGATCGCGCCACGCGGCAACGCGGTCCGTGACGCCGACCTTACCGCCCAAGTGCCAGCCTTGCGCATAACCACCGATGAGCAGCGTCAGGGGGATATCGCCAAGGCTGTCCATCACCGGCTGCCGCCATGTCGCTGCGCAAACACGCGGCGGCGGCAGGTCGGACCCTGCGGCGTTATACCCTGGAAAGCAGAACGCCATTGGCACGATCGCAACCCGGTCCCGGTCATAAAAATCGTCGTGGCCAATCCCAAGCCAGTCGCGCAAACGGTCGCCGGATTTGTCCCAAAACGGCGTTTGCGCTGCATGGACCCGCGCGCCGGGGGCCTGACTTGCGATCAAAATGCGCGGCGGACCACTGAACCAAACCACCGGGCGCGGCGCGTGACGCGTCGCCGTTGCGGCAAACCGGTCCGCACAGATGCGGCAGGCAGCAATGTCGTGTTTTAGATCCATGCCATCCATTTAGGTCGCGCGCCCGGCAATCAACCGCTAACGCCCGGTCACACCACAGTGAAAGGCTGCGCATCTACGAGTTCCGCCTGTCTTTAGCCATAATTCTACGGCATACCGATGAAAAGAAGGCCCGATGTGACGGACGGTTAACCCCTGTGCGTCATCAAAAGGCACCCAAAAGTTGGGCGGATCAGGGACGCGATGTTGGAGTTTAATCAGGTCAGCAAGTCCTATTGGACGGGCAAAACGCGCAAGGTGATCCTTGATCGCGTGTCGTTTCGCGTTGAACTGGGCAATTCGCTGGGCATCCTTGCACCGAACGGAACTGGCAAGACCACGCTGATCAACATGATGGCAGGCCTTGAAAAACCTGACGAAGGCACGATTTACCGCGGCTGCCGGATTTCGTTCCCGCTGGGGTTCATGGGCGGCGTCGTGAACCGCCACACGGCGCGGGAAAACGTGCGCTATATCGCACGGCTTTACGGGCTAGACCCTGACTATATCGAGGCGTTCTGCCGTTGGCTTTGCGGGATCAAAGAATACTTCGACATGCCCGTCGGCACCTATAGCGCGGGTATGCGGTCGCGCTTGACCTTTGCCTTGATGCTGGCGCTGGAATTCGACATCTACCTGATCGATGAAGGCATGCCATCCACGACTGACGTCGAATTTAATCGCAAAGCTGGTGAAATCCTGCGCGAGCGGCTGGAAAAGACGACCGTGATTATCGTGTCGCATCAGGCGCAAATCTTGGAACGGTTCGCCCGCTCTGCTGCCGTTTTGCGCCACGGTAAATTACACATGTTCGACACTTTGGAAGAGGCCAAGCAGCTTTATGACTACGAAGCCGACCGCTAAGAAATTCCGCATCCGCACGCCGGGTGCCGCCGCTGCAACGCCCGCCGCGCCTGAACCCCTGCGCCCCGCAGAGGCAGAAGCCCCGCGCCCAGTGCCCCCGCAGCAGCCTACGCTGGACGAGCCTGCGGATGTTCCTGCGACGGGCGATGCACCCGAAGGCAGCGCCGATATCGAAGACATTCGCCGCGAGGGTCTGACTGGACGGCAGCTGCGCATGGCACGGCGCGTCGCGCAAAAGAACGGCATGGCCGTGACCTCTGATTTTGATGCCGTACGGCAGCTGCGGCTAGCAGGTGTTGACCCATTCCAGCGGTCCACCGTGCTGGAACTGGTTGCCCCTGATGGAAACGCGACCGGCGGCACGCGTGCGCCGGGTGCAGCGCTGGGTGCGCCGCCGGGCATGCCGGGGATGCCAAATGCGCGCGTTCAACTGCCACAAACCATGGCCGACACGTCCGGCAACCTGCCGTCCACTGAATTTGCCAGCCCTGCCGACCGGCACCTGTCAGAGATCATGAAAATTCAGGCCGATCTGGGCAAACGCCGTCGCCGGCGCACCGCGATGATGATGTCCCGGCTTGCGGTTTTCGTGCTGCTGCCGACGCTGATGGTCAGCTATTATTTCTACAATGTCGCGACCCCGATGTATGCGACAAGCTCTGAATTCGTCATTCAGCAGGCGGAACCTGCGGCGGCTTCAGGTGGGCTTGGCGGGTTGTTTCAAGGCACGTCGATGGCCACGCAGCAGGATAGCATCACGGTGCAATCCTATCTGTCGTCCCGTGCGGCGATGGTACGGCTGGACGACGATCACAACTTTAAGGATGTGTTCAGCGATCCGGCGATTGATCCCATTCAACGCCTGCCAGAGGGTGCCACGAACGAGGCCGCCTTTGGCATCTACAAAAGCCGCGTCAAGATTAGCTATGATCCGACCGAAGGCATCCTGAAAATGGATGTCATCGCCCCCTCGCCCGAGACCAGTCAGGAATTTTCAGAGGCGTTGATCGGCTATGCCGAGGATCAAGTCGACCAGCTGACCCAGCGTTTGCGCGAAGACCAGATGGCCGGCGCGCGCGAAAGCTACGAATCAGCGGAAGGCAAGCGTAGCGACGCTCTTGCCGCTTGGCTGCAGCTGCAAGAAGACGTGCAGCAGATCGACCCGATTGGCGAAACGCAGGCCCGCACGCAGCAGATCTCTCAACTCGAAAGCGAACGCCAACGCCTGACCCTGTCCTTGCAGGAACGGCTGAACGTGCGCGTCCCGAACGAGGCGCAGGTAAATGGCTTGCAGGCGCAGATTTCCAATATCGAAGCCTTGATCGCCGATCTGCGCAACCAAATGACGAACTCTGCCATCACAGGCACGTCGCTGGCGTCGCGTAACACCGAACTGCGGCTGGCCGAGGAAAACTATACCTTCCAGACCATGCTGGCCCAGCAAGCCCTGACTCAGATGGAAACCGCCCGGATCGAAGCAAACCGCCAGGTCCGCTATTTGTCGATGGGCGTCGAACCCGTCGCCCCAGACGAGGCGACCTATCCCAAAGCCTTCGAGAATTCGATCTTGGCCTTTTTGATCTTTGCAGGCATCTACCTTATGATCTCGATCACCGCTTCCGTCCTTCGCGAACAGGTAACAAATTGATGCATGACGTCCACATCGGCGACCTGACGGTCGGCAACGACCGCCCCCTTCTGGTCATCGCTGGCCCTTGCCAGCTAGAAAGCGCGGACCACGCGCAGATGATCGCCGGCCAAATGGCCGAGGTCTGCAAAGCTGCCGGCGCGCAGTTCATCTTTAAGGGCAGCTATGACAAGGCCAACCGTACGTCCCTATCGGGCATGCGCGGCCTTGGCATGGACGAGGGGCTCAAGGTGCTGCAAGGCGTCAAGGACTCCATCGGTTGCCCGGTCCTGACGGACATCCACGGCATCGACCATTGTGCCACCGTCGCCGAAGTTGTCGACGTGCTGCAGATCCCCGCCTTCCTGTGCCGCCAGACCGACTTGCTGCTGGCCGCTGGCGAAACGGGCGCGGTAATCAACGTGAAAAAGGGTCAGTTTTTGGCCCCCTGGGACATGCCAAACGTCGTGTCCAAAATCGAAAGCACCGGAAACAAACGCATCTTGCTGACCGAACGCGGTTCTTCTTTTGGTTATAACACACTGGTTGCGGACATGCGGTCCCTGCCAACGATGGCGAAAACAGGCTATCCCGTCGTTATGGACGCGACCCATTCGGTGCAGCAACCGGGCGGCCAAGGCGGATCGTCTGGCGGGCAGCGTGAATTCGCCCCTGTCATGGCCCGCTGCGCCGTCAGCATCGGTATCGCCGCCGTCTTTATCGAAACGCACGAGGCGCCGGATACCGCCCCGTCTGACGGGCCGAACATGATCCCGCTGGACCAGATGGGCGCGCTGATCAATTCGCTGATGCAATTCGATGCGCTGGCCAAGGCGAACCCACTACGGGTCTAACTTTACGACCCTCCCCCCTGCCCTAGATTGCAGGGCAGCCAAACCAAAGGGGCTGCCCATGCGATACCTGCTGCTGATTGCCGTTTTGTCCTGTCTGGCCGCCCCCGTGGCAGCGCAGGACCCCACCACCACGATCGACACTGTCGCCACGACGCAGCAAGACGGCGCGATCGCGGCCCGCTTGCAGGATATCCTAGGCGTGCTGGGCGGCTACGATGCCGTCAGCGTCGCGGTACAAGAAGGTGTCGTGACCTTCGACGGCACGGTGACAAACGCCAGCGATGCCGCGCGCCTTGATGATCTGGCGAACCGCGTGGCGGGCGTCGTCGCGACCCGCAACAATGTCGCCGAAACCTCTGACGTGGGCGCACGGCTGAACCCTGTGCTGGACCGCTTTCAGACCCGGATTGCGCAGACCATTGCGCTCTTGCCGCTGCTCGCTGTGGCCACCGTCGTCTTTGCTCTGATCGTCTGGGGCGGGTTCTGGATCGCCCGGCGCCCCCAGCCGTGGAACAGGCTGGCCCCCAATCCCTTTATAGCCGAGATTTTTCGCCAAATCGTGCGCCTTGGCTTTGTTGTGCTCGCGCTGGTCATCGCGCTGGATATCCTTAGCGCGACGGCGCTGCTGGGCACGATCCTTGGTGCCGCTGGTATCGTCGGCCTCGCGCTTGGTTTTGCGGTCAAGGACACGGTTGAAAACTTCATCGCCTCGATCATGTTGTCGATCCGCCAGCCGTTTCAGCCCAATGATTTGATCGAGATTAATGGCGACCAAGGCAAAGTCATCCGCCTGACCAGCCGTGCCACAATCCTTTTGTCAAACGATGGCAATCACATCCACATTCCCAACGCGACGGTCTTTTCTAACCGCCTGATCAACTACACCCGCAACGCGGAACGGCGGTTTCAATTCCGCATTGACGTGTCCCGCGATAGCGACCTATCCGCCGCCCGCGCCCTAATCGAAGCGACGATCCAAGACCTGCCCTTCGTGCTGAACGCCCCCGCGGCGCAGGTCTGGATCACCGCGCTAGAGGCAGGCGGGATCGCCATGCAGGCCACCGGCTGGATAGACCAACGTAGCGCATCACTGACGCTGGCGCAGGGCGAAGCCATCCGCAAGGTAAAGCGCGCACTCGAGGCGGCGGGAATCACCATTCCCGACAACACACAAGCCATCGCCATCACCAAATCCGCCCCCCACCGCGAACACCCCGCCCCCGAGAATGACACCGAAACCGTCGTCGATTCGAGCCATGAAACCGCCCTAGAAGCCATGATTGCAACCGAAAGGCATAGCGACGACAGCCCCGATCTTCTTCGGGATGGCGGTCAGTCAGAATAGTGCGAAAAAAGTGCGATCTGGGGCTTGAAGCCCCCCGAAGCTTATCGTATCCACCGCCTTGCTGATGGGGTGTAGCCAAGCGGTAAGGCAACGCTTTTTGGTAGCGTGTACCGTAGGTTCGAATCCTACCACCCCAGCCAGCTCCTCCCTCCACTTGATTACTTAGGCCTACGGGCCCGCCGAGAGCGCAAAGTGCCCCGGATAATGCCTCGGGTCCTGCGGGTGTTGTGGGTGCCTTCAGAGGTCGCCCGGACGGCCTGCGCCACACGCTACAAGTGGCGGTAATCAGTCCCGTTGGCCCAGTGATCATAGTCGTCGCGCTTGTTGTCTGCCCGGGTCCCCTCAATCAGATGCTCGGGGTTCACACAGCGCCGGTTATGGCACCGATGCCGCACGACCTGATCCTCGGTCAGCACCGATCCGGTCAGCACACAATACACGAAGCGGTAAGCCGCGACCTGCCGCCCGTTGAACCTGATCTTACGGGGCCGCTCCGTATCCGTGACCATGCAGCCATTCTCGTCGGTCGTCGTGAGCTCAAGAAGGTTGGCAGCCCTCGCAAGGGCCACCTCCGTGTGGTTCGTCAGCAGGTCTTGGAGCCAGACCTCGGAAGGGTCTTTATCAGGACGTCCAGTCGATAAGGTGTATTCCTGCTAAGTGGCTGTAATTGCTTAAAATTGATCCACCCCCTCCGCCAGGGGACATTATAGCTAGAGATCACAGTAAACTGATGCGCTTGGCCGAGCGATTGCACCCCACTCTAAGCACCTTTCATTCATAGCAATCCGGCCCCTAAGTCAGCGCGATCAGTCAATGGATATTCAAATCTATGACTACTCTAAACGATCAGAACCCCGATACTACGCTCGACAAAATCTGCGCCCTCGCAAGCTCATGGTTCGTGCGGCAGGACAATAAGTTTTATGCCGTCGACCGGCCAACGGTTAAGCTATCCCAGAACGACGTCCAGCAGATCATTCTCCACCGCTTATCGGAAGCGCTGCCGGACACCGAACTAACGCACAAACTCATTGGTGAGATGTTCAGACGCATCATCACTGAGCGCCACACGGATCGAGCGCAAAGCATTCCCGTCTGGAACGGTGCGATTGACTGCACCCCGAGCACCGGCGAACGGGTCGTCTGGCAGAACGGGTCCGTGAGCCTGAACGCTTGGTCCTCCCCTGAATACCGAAGTCAGCGCGGGAACTCTCGCGAATACGGGCCACTACGGGAGCTACTTTCTGCAATGTTCGCTACTGATATCGAGGCTGATTTATTCCTCGACTGGGTTGCGTGGAGCTTACAGAACGAAAGTGACAAGCCGTTCTGGGCTCCCTTCCTCTTCTCCAGCTCTAAGGGCACCGGGAAGAGTACCCTGTGCGGGATCGTGGCCCAGCTCTTCGGGCTAGAGAACACAGCGACCCTGAACAACGTCGATCAGTTGACCGGTCGCTTCAGCTCCACCTCGCTGCAAAGTAAGCTGGTCGTTTGCGAAGAGACCCAACTGCGGCCCGGGTCATCGCAGGGCAATACCCTGAAGATGAACATTACCGAGGAATACATGATGGTAGAACGGAAGGGCCGTGAAGCCGAACGGATCCGCCAGCGCTGTTGCTTCCTCTTCACTTCTAACCACCTCCCGACGTGGATGGAGAAGGGAGAGCGGCGTTATCAGGTCTTCGACGTTGACCATGAAGGTCGCGCTGGTGGGGCAAGAGCTAAGGAGTTCAGCGAACTTGTCGGTCATTGCCGGGAGTTCTTCTCGCACCCCCACAACCTCGCCAGCCTCTACGCGGCACTGATGGAGCGCGAGCTGTCGGATCACTTCAACGCAAAGGCGCTGGACCTGAGCCACTACCAAACGTCCACCATGATGCGACTATCCGAGCTCTCTGACCACACGGTCGTGGACCAGCTGAGGGAGGCCTTGGGCAAGCTGAAGATCGTTGTGATCGCACAGGATCGGTTGATCGAGATCATCAGGGACAAACTGGGAGGGTCAACGAACCAAACCAAGTATCTGATGGATGATCTGGGCTGGAAGATGCGCAAGCTGAAATGGGGTGGCGTCGACTACGCTCGGGCGGTCTGGCACACGGACGATGTGCAACTGGATGCCGGTAAAATCTACGGTTCCGGGTTCGATGGGAAGTCGATCGGGGACTACCTCGATGAAACGTCCTCGCCTGAAGAACAGGAGTTGGTCAATGGTCAGGTATAAAGACCCTTCCGAGGTCTGGCTCCAAGACCTGCTGGATAACCGTAAGGAGGTGGCCCTTTCGAGGGCTGCCAACCTTCTTGAGCTCACGACGACCGACGAGAACGGCTGCATGGTCACGGATACGGAGCGGCCCCGTAAGATCAGGTTCAACGGGCGGCAGGTCGCGGCTTACCGCTTCGTGTATTGTGTGCTGACCGGATCGGTGCTGACCGAGGATCAGGTCGTGCGGCATCGGTGCCATAACCGGCGCTGTGTGAACCCCGAGCATCTGATTGAGGGGACCCGGGCAGACAACAAGCGCGACGACTATGATCACTGGGCCAACGGGACTGATTACCGCCACTTGTAGCGTGTGGCGCAGGCCGTCCGGGCGACCTCTGAAGGCACCCACAACACCCGCAGGACCCGAGGCATTATCCGGGGCACTTTGCGCTCTCGGCGGGCCCGTAGGCCTAAGTAATCAAGTGGAGGGAGGAGCTGGCTGGGGTGGTAGGATACCCTCTAGCTGGAAGAAGCGGATCAACTTCCCTCTTTCTTGCGGCACCTTGAGGCAAAGCTTGAGGCATTCCGGGTGGTACGGGTGCTTCGGGTTGGCTCAAAACGACGCTGGGCGGACTGGACCACGGGTCGACTTAGTGTGGACCACTAGCCCTCCTCAGCACGGCCCCGGTCCCGGTCTAGTCCCATGAAGTCGGCGGCAACGGGGACGGTGAACCAGTATGACGGCTACGACGATCGAGGCTCCGGCGGTCCCACACGACCCGAGAGGCGACCCCCACCCAATCCATGCGACCCGAACGTCGAGCTCAAGCAACGGCCCCAGCAACGTCCAAGGCCCGCTCTACAAAGCCTGACCGGACTGATCAGCACAAAGAAAGGTGGGGCAGGACGAACCCCCAGCAGCCGAAGCCACCGAGGGTCAGGATCATCTAGCTACCGTAGTGGAACAGCTGGACCTCGTCTGACTGCACCACCGGGTCTAGGTCATTAAAGGTTGCCTGTTCGAAGTACTCCGACGCCTTCACCAACTCCTGCAGAGGAGGCGGTAGCCAGTCGCCGTTCCAGAGCTGGTGGTCAGGATCGGTGACCGACCGGCACAGGGGTTCGCTGTAGACGGCCCCTAGGTCGATACGGCCGGTAAAGCGCTGCAGCCATAGTTCCAGTTGCCCTGAGTGGGGAACGGCCTCGAACTTTGGGGCAAAAAGGGGGGGCTGGACGTCTGATCGGGCGAACGAAAGGCAGTACGAACAGCAAGTTTCATGCTTTTACCGATGCGCGTGGTTGGCCCATACAGATCTTCATGACGGCCCGGCAAATCAGCGATTATACTGAGTGAGGGCACTGCTGAGCCGTCTTCCGTCCGCTGACTGGCTCTTAGGGGACCGCGGACATGACGCGGATTGGTTCCGCGAAGCCCTTATCGACAAGAAAATAACGCCCTGCATTCCGGGTCGAAAGTTGCGCGAGAAACCCGTCAAATACGACAAGCGTCGCTACAGAAAGCGCAACCGGATCGAAATCATGTTCGGACGACTGAAGGACTGGAGGCGCGTGGCCTCACGTTACGACTGAAGCCCCAAGGGCTTTCTCTCAGCCATCGCTCTCCCTGCGGCCGTGATCTTTTGGTTATGAGGCCAGAGCCTAGGAGAGACGATGCGAGGGCCTTGGGGATATAGGAAAGGTAAGTTTACAGGGTTGCATGATCGTACACGCGGACTTTCAGGCAAAAGGCTAATGCCGTGTGAACTATCGGATTACTTGCCCCTTTATTCAGCCATCCGATAGTAGTCAGTTTCAAAATTCTGCTCCATTCCAGACAAGCAAAACCCCATCTTTGAGTTGGATGTTCCATTGATCGTGCCGCGTGTAACAATGGAGGCACCTTGCATGCCATCCGCGTTTGCAGCGAAGTCTACATCCTTTTTAGCTAAAATCTGACCTCCAAACATTGAGAGCTTGGAGGCGACACTTACGCCACCCATCGTAATCAACTGGGCACCGCCGCCTTCAGCGCAGTCGTCGTTTCGTCCGATCTGAAGGCCTTGTGGTGCCGTGATGGATCTTGCCGATGTGTCCGTCGTGAAAATTGCTGCATTAGCTATTTTGCTGTCATTAGAAAAACTGATAGGGCATGGTGTAATGATTACTACATTTTCAATTGCCGCCGACGATCCATCGATGGTCAGTTTAGATCCTTGGCAGTCAATTCTGTGGATGACGTTTGAAGTTAACATGTCTTGAGTCACCGTCTGAGCTTTCATGTAGGCAATCACTGGTGATTGAATATAGGTTGGAACATATTGGCCGATGCCAGATTCCAGTCCAGAGCGAATTTCATCAAGGCGGTTTAATACATTCAAATTCATTCTCTGATCACGCAACGCTTCTTGGAGGCCGCTGTTCTTATCGAAACCGGATCTTGGCATGTCCAAGTCTGCAATGTTGGGCATTGACACCACAGTCCCTGGTTCAAAGTAGTTGTTCTGGTTAATTGAAACATAGGTATTGGAATGCATGCAAAAGCCGTTCGAGAAGCTGTTGTTTGACTGGAGGTCAACGATACCGTCCGCCATCAAGCCTTCCCTTAGGCAACCCGGCTTATAGGTCATGAAGGTTGCTCTGGCCTTAATATCGAAATGATCAACGCCCAGCATGGTGAATAGATAGCTTGGTGCGGCATTGTTCTTCTCTGCCAGCATTGATGTAGTCACGCGAACGGCTTCGTTTGATCCCGCCTCTGATGTGAACTGTAAGCTGTCACGATCATATGTTCCAAATTCAATGCTGTAATCCGAGATTATTTCTCCGTACTTTCCGCTTGGTAGCAGGGGTTGAATTATTCCAACCGCAGCTATTTTTGCATCTGCCTCAGACATTGTTCGTCGGTTGTAAAGCGCGGCATGGGCTGCTTGATCCGCCGCCACTTGAAGCTGGGTCTTCGTCGCCTCAAGGTAAGTGTAATCAAGAGCAAAAGCACCGATCATCGTACCTACAACGAACATATAGAGCCCCAAAAGGCTTACTGATCCTTCGCAATCGTGGAGTAGCTTTGAGCGTTTCTTGATTTTGCAATTTCCCATCTTATTGCTCCAGAAAATGTTGTGATGCAATTGTAACATCAACGTTTGAAAGTCCGGGGACTGCGCCGACTGATGTAAAGCTGCTGGCGGGCAGCGTAAGTACCGTCTTAATGATTCCGCTTGTGACAGTTGTGGTAACCGAAAGCTGCTCTGATACATGGGACATGCCGGTACGCACTAAATTTTCCACTTCGTCGGTCGTAGCGACGTGGCCGACTGAGAGGGCGCGATTGCTGTCCTGAACCAACCTAAGGGCTTGCGCCTTGCCATAGAAAACGAATGAGAAGTCAGCAATCATGGTCATTAGGTAGACAATGATTGGAACCCAGATGAGCGCTTCTAAGGTGGATGAGCCCGATTCGGACTTGCGAAAACGTTCGAGGTAAAGAGTAAATCTATTGCTTATCAGTGACATTATGCATGTCCATTTATTGGGTTAACCCTAGATTAAATAAGATTGTGTTTTGACTAAGGCGGGTTAACGCAGAAATTACGTCTATGAAGTGCATCAAATCTTTGCCTTGCGCTCATTTAGGTCAAAATCGGGTGAGGGCCCCAGATCTATAGACGCTTTGCTTGATAATTTTGTACCGAGGAGAGACGGATATGAGTAAGGGCATTCGGTTTAAGGACGAGTTCAGACGGGACGCTATGGACAGGTTGTCGAGCGTGGATGTGCGGTTAGCCAGGTGGCTGAGCGCTTTGGGATTAGCACGAAGTCGTTATTATACTTGGCAGGCGCAGTTTTCGAAGCCACCACAGGTACGTGCCAAAGTAGTGGATCAGGCTGCCGAAACGTGGCGATTAAAGCAGATCCTGGGCCTGTCCCGCTTTACTTTAGTGTGGATCAGAAGCCCCCCTCAGCACGACCCCGGTCCCGGTTTAGTCCGATGAGGTCGGCGAACGGCGACGGTGAACCAGACTGAAGGCTGTGACGGTCTAGGCTTCGGCGGTCTCACTCGCCCCAAGAGGCACCCCCCCCCCCCCACCCGAACGTCGAGCTCAAGCAACAGCCCCATCAAAGTCCGAGGTCCGCTCTCTAAAGCCTGACCGATGTCTCTGAGGGGACTGATCAACAAAAAGAAATTTAAGGCAGGATGAACCCCCAGCAGCCGAAGCCACCGAGGGTCCCCTTTAATCTGCCGTAGATGGCCTAGCTACCGTAGTGGAACAGCTGAACCTCGCCCGACTGCACCACAGGGGTTAGAGCAAGGAACACCCCCTGATCGACGTACTCGGACGCCTTCAGCAACGTCCGATGTTTTACGTGCACCCAGTTGCTGTTCCAAAGCTGGAACTCAGGGTCGACGACGGCGTCGCAGAGCGGCTCACTGTAGGTCACGTTCAGCCCGAAAGGGGCAGCAACCCGCTGCAACCACAATTCCAGCTGGCCAGCATGGGGGACGGACTCGAACTTGGTCTGGATATTCTCCAAGAGCCCCTCCCGTTCTTGTGGCCTGACCCACGTAAACATCCGGCTCAGGATCGACGCGTAGATCGAGAAGGTCCGGGGGTTGTGGATGGCAATGTCTGTCAGGATCGCGACCATGGGCCCAACTCTTTCCGCCGTGCCGGCTATCCCCACAATCTCCTTCTGAAACTCCATCAAAGCCCGGGCTGTTGATTGTCACTGAGAACTGACCCGGCAACTGCAGAAATTGTCATTGAGAATTGACCCATGTGCAACCTTGCCCCTGCTTGATTCAGCTGGGGGCTATTGGAGTGGTAGACATGGGATTTTTGAGGGTTATTCGGAAATGGGCGCTGCGAGACAAGATGCCCATTCGCGAGATTGCGCGGCGGACAGGCGTGTCTCGCAACACGATCAAGAAGTATCTGCGGGCCGGGATTGTTGAGGCTGAGTTCCAGATGCCGGACCGTCCGAGCAAGCTGGACCCGTATGCTGAGAAGCTGACAGCCTGGTTGGTGTCTGAGCAGCGCAAATCACGCAAGGAGCGGCGAACCGCCAAGCAGATGCATGCCGATCTGGTGCAGCTTGGCTTTGATGGTTCATATGAGCGTGTCGCGGCCTTTGTGCGGGACTGGAAGGGTGAACGACAGCGCGCGCAGCATACGACTGACCGCGGGGTCTTCGTGCCGTTAGTGTTTCAGGCTGGTGAAGCGTTTCAATTTGATTGGAGCGAGGACTGGGCCTATGTCGGCGGCGAGCGCATCAAGCTTCAAGTCGCCCATATCAAGCTGTCGCACAGCCGCGCCTACTTGGTGCGGGCCTATCTGCTGCAAACGCATGAGATGCTGTTCGATGCCCACTGGCATGGCTTCCGGGTGTTTGAGGGTGTTCCGGGGCGCGGCATCTACGACAACATGAAGACAGCCGTCGACCGGGTTGGTGTCGGAAAGAAGCGGGATGTAAACGCACGGTTCCTGGCGATGACCAGCCACTATGTCTTTGATCCTGAGTTCTGCAATCCAGCAGCAGGGTGGGAGAAAGGTCAGGTTGAGAAGAATGTGCGCGATGCGCGCCATCGGCTTTGGCAGATCATGCCCGCCTTTCCTGACCTTAATGCGCTGAATGACTGGTTGGAGGAGCGCTGCAAGCTCCTGTGGGCGGAGACCCCGCATGGCACCTTACCTGGCAGCATTGCCGATGTCTGGGAGGCCGAAAAGCCCGCGCTGATGCCACTGCCCACAATGTTTGATGGCTTTGTCGAGCAGAGCAAGCGGGTGTCGCCCACCTGCCTGATCACATTCGATCGCAATCGCTACTCAGTGCCCGCCAGCTTCGCAAACCGGCCCATCAGCCTGCACATCTACCCCGAACGGCTGGTCATCGTCGCCGAAGGGCATGTGGTCTGCACGCATGAGCGCATCATTGAACGATCGCACCGTCAGCCGGGGCGTGTCGTTTATGACTGGCACCATTACCTCGCTGTGGTCCAGCGCAAGCCAGGCACATTACGGAACGGTGCTCCCTTCGTTGAGATGCCAGAAGGGTTCCGGAAGCTGCAGGATCAGATATTGCGCAGGCCCGGTGGCGATCGCGAGATGGTCGATGTCCTGTCACTGGTGCTCCACCATGACGAACAGGCCGTGCTTTGTGCTGTGGAAATGGCGCTGGAGGCAGGAGTGCCAACAAAGACCCATGTGCTGAACCTGCTCCACCGTCTGGTGGACGGCACACCGATAGACCAGCCCGATGTGACTCAGCCCGAAGCCCTTTCTTTGAGCAAGGAACCCGAGGCCAATGTCGCACGGTATGATGGGCTGCGCACCACGGGAGGAACACGTCATGCGTCATGATCCCGCCGGTGCTGCCATCGTTATCATGATGCGCAGCCTGAAGATGCCGGGCATGGCGCAAGCCGTGCAGGACCTGCATGAGCAGGGATCGCCCGCTTTCGATGCAGCGATCCCCATCTTGTCGCAGCTGCTCAAGGCCGAAATGGCCGAACGTGAGGTGCGTTCCGTTGCCTATCACATGAAGGCAGCACGCTTCCCAGCATACAAGGACCTCTCTGGCTTCGACTTTGCTGCCAGCGAAGTCCGTGAAGCCTTGGTCCGCCAACTTCATCGGTGCGAGTTCATGGACGCGGCTGAGAATGTAGTGCTGATCGGAGGCCCCGGAACCGGAAAATCGCATGTCGCCACCGCCCTCGGCATTCAAGCGATCGAGCATCATCGCAAGCGCGTGCGCTTCTTCTCGACGGTCGAACTCGTCAATGCGCTGGAGCAGGAAAAGGCCCAAGGCAAGGCGGGGAAGATCGCTGAAGCGCTGGTGAAAACCGACTTGGTGATCCTGGATGAGCTGGGATATCTGCCTTTCAGCGCTTCAGGTGGCGCTTTGTTGTTCCACCTTCTCAGTAAACTCTACGAGCGCACCAGCGTCGTCATCACAACCAACTTGAGCTTCAGCGAATGGGCCAGCGTGTTCGGCGATGCGAAAATGACTACCGCGCTCCTCGACCGCCTCACCCACCGCTGCCACATCCTGGAGACCGGTAATGACAGCTATCGGTTCAAGGCCAGCTCAGAGACCGCGAAAAAGAAACGAAAGGAGACAGCAGCATTGACGCCATCATGACGCAAAGAACATAACAACTGGGTGGGTCAAGTCTCGGTGACAATGCCGGGTCAGTTCTCAGTGACAATCAACAGACTGATCAACAAAAAGAAATTTAAGGCAGGATGAACCCCCAGCAGCCGAAGCCACCGAGGGTCCCCTTTAATCTGCCGTAGATGGCCTAGCTACCGTAGTGGAACAGCTGAACCTCGCCCGACTGCACCACAGGGGTTAGAGGCTCTGTTGCACAAATCGGTTGAGGGATTCATGTCGTGAATCCAGTGTGGTAGCTGGCCCGCATGAGCAAACCGTCATCACCTACCTATAAGACGACGAACTGGGCTGCCTATAACGCGGCGCTGAAGCGCCGCGGATCACTGACGATCTGGTTCGATCCCGAGATGAACTGGGATGCCAAACCTTCCGGCAAGAGGGGCAGGTCGCGGAAATTTAGTGACGCTGCCATCCAGACGTGCCTGACCATGAAAGTGCTACTCGGAATGGCGCTTCGGCAGACGACGGGCTTTGTGGAAAGCCTCTTACGGCTGACGGGCCTCGATTGGGACGTTCCTGACTTCAGCACCATCTGCCGACGCCAAAGGACGCTTGCGGTCAACATCCCGTATCGTTGCGCGAAGGGCCCGCTGCACCTGCTTATCGACAGCACAGGCATCAAGGTCGAAGGGGAAGGCGAGTGGAACGCCCGCAAGCATGGCGGCCGCAAACGGCGCGTCTGGCGCAAGATCCACATCGGCATTGATGAGCAAACGCTGGAAATCAGAGCAGTCGAGATCACGGGCAGCAACACCGGAGATGCACCGATGTTGCCCTGTCTGCTCAACCAGATTCCAGCTGACCAGCAGATCGTCACCGTGACTGCGGATGGTGCCTACGACACGCGCAAATGCCATGACGCCATTGCCGATCGTGGAGCCTCTGCAGTCATCCCCCCGCGTAGAAATGCCCAGCCATGGAAGCCAACCACTGCCGGCGCCATCGCCAGGAACGACGCACTGCGCGCATCGAGATATTTGGGTCGGGCACTCTGGCGAAACTGGAGCGGATACCACCGCCGGAGCCGCGTCGAGACAAAGATGCATTGTGTAAAACTGCTGGGCCAGCGGCTGATGGCGCGCGACTTTGACCGCCAGGTCGCCGAGGTTCAGGTGCGCATCGCGATCCTGAACGGTTACACCGCCCTTGGCATCCCTGTCACGAAAGCCGTGGGGTAAATCCGTCTGGGAAAGGGGAGAACCGTTCGTCAGCTGATTTGCGCATGTATGGATGCCCCCGTTGGTGCAAGTGATTTTTGAACGGTGCGAGCGTGTGATCGGGTGCTGTCATGTATCAGGCCTCTGTGTGCGGCGTTGATGTGACCGCGGGCCGGTATGGCGATGCGCGGACCAGAAGCAAATCAACAAACCGAGCTCTTTGGCTCCTGCGCAAATGCTGCTTTCTCTGACCCGGATCTGATCGATCCTTTGCCCTTACTGTTCAGTGACCTCCTCACACCCCCAACTTACCGGGACGTCGTGACGCGCAATCTTTGCTACGCTATCGTCGCCGCCGGATTCCGGTAATCCTCTTGTTTCGTCATCATGGCCCAGAGGCCTCGCGCCATCTTGTTGGCGAGCGCAATCGCGGCAACCATGCGTGGCTTGCGGGTCAGCAGGCGTTTCAGCCAGCCATTATTTGGTGTGTCAAACCTCTCGACAGCCTGAAGAACTGCCATGGCTCCTGAGACTAAGAGGGTGCGGATGTCGCGCTGTCCCATCTTCGACGTCTTCCCGAGCCGGGCCTTGCCGCCTGTCGAGTGCTGCTTAGGCACGAGTCCAAGCCACGCGGCAAAATCGCGACCGCGTTTGAAGGTGGCCAGGTCAGGTGCAAACGTCTCGATCGCAAGAGCCGTGACAGGGCCTACGCCCGGCATGGTCTGTGCGCGGCGGACCGAGTCCGCTTTCTTAGCGGCGCATCTCATCTTCGCGTCGAGCTCTGCAACACGTGCATTCAACCCCTCGATTTGCTCCAGATACATCCGACCAAGTTCCCGCACTTCAGGCAGCAGAGTCGTGTCAGTGTCTGCAATTGCGTGCGCGAGCGTCTTGAGATGAGCAGGCCCCCGGGCAGCGACCAGTCCATGTTCGGCGAGGTGGCCGCGTAAAGCGTTGATCATCTGGGTGCGTTGGCCAACGAACATCTGCCGCGTGCGAAACAGCATGGCGCGGGCCTGCTGATCTTCCGTCTTCACTGAGACAAAGCGCATGGTTGGACGCAATGCAGCCTCTACGATGGCCTCTGCATCGGCCACATCATTCTTTTGACGTTTGACGAACGGCTTCACATAGATTGGCGGGATCAGGCGCACGTCGTGGCCCAACTTCTCAAATTCCCGAGCCCAGCCATGCGCCGTTGCACAAGCCTCCATGGCGATCAGGCATTTAGGCTGCTGCGCCACGAACGCGAGAAACTGACCTCGTGAAAGCTTCTTACGAAACGCGACCGAACCGTCTTGGTGTGCACCGTGCAGCTGGAAAACGCGCTTTGCCAGATCGACACCGATAATAGTAACTTCGGACATGGATGCTCCTTCCTTCTGTGATGGCTTCAACACTCATCATAGTGGCACATTGCGATGCCGTCGGGAGGGGGCATCCAAGCCATCAACAAAGCCGCGCTGGCTATTCAAATAGCGTGACACCAGTTGCGTGCTGTCATCCACGACGCGGCGGTCCAGTTCTGACGAAAACATCACAACACCAGAACCGACGACCGCCAGAAATATGATCACGGACAGTAACGACATCAATGTCATCTTACGCGGTGTGTACATAGACATTTTCACCTGGCTATACATTCAATATTTTGCGTACTTTGGACATCTTAAATAACGATGAAGATGCCACTCCAGACGTCCCTGACGAGCCACGACTAAATGCTGTTGATGATGTATTGGTCGGGCCACTAGCACCTAACGGTGCGGCCCATATCGCGCGATGTAGGCGTTCTGATCTGGCGAAGACGCGTGCGCTGGGGAGGGCTGCCTGCTCAGGGACTTGGTGAGAACTGGGATGGCGTTAACAAGCAAACCGATGCTCGCCTGCGGGCTGCTCTGGAACCCTCTGGGGTTAAGGGTTTCAGCGGAACCAAACGAACCTCTGCAAAGGTTGGGGATCTTGCCAAAATCTACCTTAGGAAGCGGGCCGAGGCGTTGCGTCCTGGGGGCTACAAATCAGGCCGGCATTCCATCGGGCTGTTCGTTAGCCAGTACGCCAACGTTCCAGTGTCCCATCTAGGCCGTGACGAGGGACGGGCATTCCCTGAAACCACCCCCTGCTGTCAAAGGTAATCGGGAAGTCGGAGGTTTCCGCTGCCGCGAGAAAGAGGGAAGCTGACCCGCTTCTTCCAGCTAGACGGTATCCTACCACGCCAGCCAGCTCCTCCTATATCTTAGTGAAGCATGAATGATCTGATCACTGCATGGCAAACACCGCCGCAGGTTACGATCGCTCTGCTGGTATGCATCCGCGGGTTCAGACATCCGCGAAACAATTGCTTCGTTTGCGCTGGAAAGACCAGCCAGCTTTCGACCGAAAGCTGGCTTGGAACGCGCATATGGGGCGGCTCGGCATCGCGGCCGGGCCACCCTAGCTTAGATCGACGTCAGCCCGTGACCGCTCGCGCCGCCTGTCTATTGCTCCAGCGGTTGCGAGAGTTATGGCCGCTGCTGCCCGTCACCGAAGACGAAATACTTGAAGCTGGTCAGTTGTTCGGCCCCCACCGGGCCGCGCGCATGCATTTTACCAGTTGCGATGCCAATTTCTGCGCCCATGCCAAACTCACCTCCGTCGGCGAACTGCGTTGACGCATTGTGCATCACGACGGCTGAATCAATCGCCGTCATGAACCGCTTCGCGGCGTCATGGTTTTCCGTCACAATCGCATCAGTGTGGCCGGACGAATGGGCCTGAACGAACGCAATCGCCTCAGCCAAGTCGTCGACAACCTTCACAGAAATAATGTTGCTAAGGTATTCGGTGTCCCAATCGGCGTCCGTTGCAGGGATTATGCCGGGCAGGATCTTTTGCGCCGCATCGTCGCCACGCAATTCGCAGTCGCCAAGTGCATCGCGCAGCAGCGGCAAGACCTGATCTGCGATCTGGCGGTCGATGACGACACATTCGGTCGCACCGCAAATCCCAGTGCGCCGCATCTTGGCGTTTCGCACAATGCCCACGGCTTTCGCGATATCGGCATCTTGGTGAATATAGCTGTGATTATTGCCATCCAGATGCAGCAACGTCGGCACGCGCGCCTCTTTTTGCACCAAGGACACAAGCCCGCGCCCACCGCGCGGGATCACCAGATCGACCGTATCCGTGCTGTGCAGCAAAAGCTTTACCGCCTCGCGGTCGCGGGTATCCACCAGTTGCACGGCATCCTCGGGCAGGCCCGCAGCCAAAAGGCCCTGCGCCAGACAGGCCACAATAACCCGCGAGGAATGAAGGCTTTCTGAACCGCCCCGCAAAATCACCGCATTGCCGGATTTCACGCAAAGCGCACCTGCGTCAGACCCGACATTCGGGCGCGATTCATAGATCATCGCGATCACGCCAATGGGCACGCTGACGCGGTCAATCTTGAGGCCATTGGGCCGGTCAAACGTCGCAAGGGTGCGGCCCAGCGGGTCGGACTGCCCCGCAATAGCATCGACCGCATCCGCCATCGCCGCGACGCGGTCTTGGGTCAGGGTTAGGCGATCAATGAATGCCGCATCCTTGCCGCTGATGCTGTCCAGATCGGCCGCATTCGCGGTCAGAATGTCATCCGTGCGCGCACGCAGCGCCTTTGCCGCCTCGCGGAGCGCCAAATTGCGCTGGTCTGCCGTGGCCAAAGCAAGCTCTTGCGCCGCGGCTTTCGCGCGCTGGCCAAGGTCTGCAACAACGGCGGCCACGTCCATACCGGCTGTATCGGTGCTTAGGTCATTCATATGTCTCTCCTTTCGCAGCGCCAAAAGCGCCGCGCTTATTTCAATTCTGTGGCCCGGCGATATGCGGCCTGCACGGTATCACGAAACAGCGCGTCCAATTGCCCGTCGTGCATCAGCGCGTTCAATCCGGCCTCCGTCGTGCCGTTCTTGCTGGTCACGGAATTGCGCAATTCTTCAAGCGAAGCGTCTGACTGGCGCGCGGCCTCGACCGTGCCCGTGATCGTGTCGAACACCAGCGCACGCGCCGTGTCGTGGTCAAACCCCAGCTCTTCAGCGGCGGCCACATAGGTGCGCATCACCTCGAATACATAACCCGGGCCGCTGCCACTGATGGCGGTCAGGCGGTCAATCTCGTCCTCGCTTTTTAGCGGAACGCAGCGCCCTGTCTCGGCGATGAACGCGGTGACGTCGGTGATCTGCTGCGGCGTGCAGGCATCGTTCGCGTAGAGCCCCGACACGCCCATCCCGACCATCGCCGCAAGATTTGGCATGACGCGAATGATCGCAGCTTGGCCGACGATATCCGTCAATGCGCCAACGCTGAAACCCGCCGCGATCGACACAAAGCAGCCACCGGGTTTCAGGGCGTGGGCATAACCCGGCAGCAAATCGGCGATCATCTGCGGCTTGATTGCGATCACGATGACATCAAATGCGGCGGACGGCAGATCTGTCGTTTTTGTGACATGAGTTACGCCGTCCGGCAGGTCTGTGGCCCCCGGATCAGCGACCGTAAATTGGTTTGCGTCCTGCTTGATCCACTGGCGCAACATCGCGCCGCCCATCTTGCCGCAGCCTATCAAAAGTATGTTCATCGCTTTTGTCCTTTCTGTTCTCGGTGACCCTTGCATATAGCGCAGCGCGCCTGCACTGAGCCCGGCACCGGATTGCGCCCCTTTGATCACGTCGCCCGGCGGCCAAAAGGCGCCAGAATGAATGCTGCAATGCAGCGACATGGTTGCACTTATGCAGTGGGTGCATGTTATAGGACCCCTAACAATGATTAGGGGCTGGCTACAAGGGTGCGTCCAGATACGCAAACGGCCAAGGTTTTTCCCTATTAATTCAAATATATATCGGAGACTTACTATGTCGAAGAAACAAAAGATCGTCGTAAAAATCGGGTCCAGCCTGCTTGCGAACAGTGACAACCTGACCTTGCGCTATGCATTTATGAATGGGCTGATGAGCGATCTAGCCCACCTTCAACGCGAAGGTCACGACATTGTTTTGACCTCGTCCGGCTCTGTCGCGCTGGGTCTGAATATGATCGGAAAGCGGCCCGAGGATGCCGGCATTTTGGACAAACAGGCCGCTGCCGCCTGCGGCCAACCCCTGCTGATGAACGCCTATCGCCAGGTCGCGTCAGAGTTCGATTTGGACGTGGCGCAGATGCTAGTCACGGTCGAAGACATGGAAGAACGTCGCCGCTTTTTGAACATTAAGAACACGATGTTTAGATTGTTCGAAAACGACATCTTGCCGATCATCAACGAGAACGATTCAGTCGCAACCCGCGACCTGCGCGTAGGCGACAACGACCGCCTGTCAGCCAAAGTCGCCCAGATGATCGAGGCGGATCTTTTGATCATCCTGACCAGCGTCGAGGGTCTGTATGACCGCGACCCGTCCGACCCGGATGCGACATTCATCTCTGAAATCGAAGACGTCAGCGAGCATCTGGAATCCACAACAGGCATCAGCGCTTTGGGCAGCGGCGGCATGTTGACCAAGATGCAGGCTGCGAACATGGCCCAGAACGCAGGTGTCGAAACGATTATCGCCGAAGGCATCATTGAACGCCCCGTGTCATCAGTGCTGAACAAAGAACGGCGCTTTACCCGCTGCTTGGTCACAGGCGAAACCGCGTCTCCGTTGAAAGTCTGGCTCAGCAACCGGCTGCAGGTATCCGGAACGCTGGTCGTGTCCAATGCATTGGCCGCCGATCTGGCGAAAAAGGATCGCGGCATTAGCCGGGCCGATGTGATTTCGCTGCAGGGCGATTTCCTAAAAGGCGATGTGCTGCACGTCTATAGCGAAGACGGCGAAGAGGTCGCCCGCGGCCTGACCAACTTCTCCTCTGAGGAAACGCTGCTGATGGCGCGCAATCTGGATAGACCGGTCGAAGACGTCATTGGATATAAGACCCAAAGCAACATCATCGGTGCGGAAAACATATTGGTTCTTATGGATAACCACCTTCCGCTTGATGCGCCTGCGCAGGACCAGAAGGTCGTCATTCCCGTCTAAATGACCGGGCGAAAAATTAAATCACGGCCATAAGGCAGCGCAACTTGATGCGCTGCCTATGCGGGGCGAAAGCGGATAGCTCGATTGCTTTTCTTTCGCCGTGGCACAGCCCGCCTAGGTATTCCCAAGATTTTCACTTGGCAAAAGGTCCCCCCACGCTAGATTTTAGCGTCGAATGGCTGCATTGTGTGATGCAGACACAGGTAATCAGGGACACCGTGAACATGGCTTCTAAACTCATTCTTGCCTCGCTGGGGCTGACTGCCGCACTGACATCAGCCGCGCAGGCCGACGTCGTGGTGTCCTCTAAGATCGATACCGAAGGCGGCTTGCTGGGAAATATGATCGCCCTCGCGCTGGAAGACGCGGGTCTGCCGGTTGAACGGCGCCTGCAATTAGGCGGGACACAGGTCGTGCGCGAAGCTCTGCTGACAGGCCAAATCGACCTTTATCCCGAATACACCGGCAACGCGGCATACTTCTTTAACGAAGCTGACAGCGAAATCTGGAAAGATGCCGCAGCTGGCTATGCCCGCGCGGCAGAGCTTGATTTGGATGCCAACGGTCTGGTCTGGCTGCAATCCGCGCCAGCGAACAACACATGGGCCATCGCAGTGACTGGCCCTGTCGCCGAGGAAAACAGCCTTGTGACCATGTCCGATTTCGGCGCTTGGGTTGCGGGCGGCGGTGATATCAAGCTGGCCGCCTCGACAGAGTTTGTATCCTCTCCTGCTGTGTTGCCTGCGATGCAAGACACCTATGGCTTTACCCTTTCGCCGGATCAGACGGTCGTGCTGTCGGGCGGCGATACGGCGGCCACCATTCAGGCGGCAGCGCGCGGCACATCGGGCGTTAACGCGGCGATGGCCTATGGCACCGATGGCGGTGTTGGCGCGACGGGTCTGGTCGTGATGGCCGACGATAAGGGCGTGCAGCCGGTGTATGAACCAGCGCCCGTGATCCGCGGCGAAGTGCTGGCCGAATATCCCAGCATCCCAGAGGTTCTGAATCCGATCTTTGCAGGCCTAGACATGGCGACCCTGCAAAAGCTGAACGGCCGCATCCAAGTCGGAGGAGAGCCAGCTGAGGCCGTCGCGCGGGATTACCTGACGCAAATCGGAGTCCTGCAGTAATCTCTGCCCGGTGGTCATACGGCTTGGCAGGCCCGGTGCTTTCAGCGCCGGGCCTGTTGTTTTTCATCCTCGGGTGCGCGGCCCTGACCGCACCCTATATGACGCTCGCGGCGAACCGCATCGTGGCGGGCGATGGATTTCGCGCATGGCAACTTGCGGGCCCCGGCCCGTCGGTGCTTGCACTGGGCGTGCTGGCGGCAGGATTGGCGATGGGTGTGCTGGGCGCATGGCCCACCCTGCGCGTCATCGGTGCCGCGGTTGGTTTGGGGGCGCTGATCTGGCTGCTGACCCTCGGCAGTACGACCTTGCTGGACGGCGCCGGGGAATATGCACGCGTCTCTCCTGCTGCGGGGTTCTGGTGTTTGGTGGTGGTATTGGCGCTGCTGCTGGCAGACGGGCTGACCAACCTATCGCCGGGGCCATGGGCGCGGCTTGGCATTCTGGGCGTCATACTCGGCCTTCTCGCTGCGCTTTTGACATCAGGGCTGCTGTCCCACCTGTCGATCATGCAGGAATTTTCCAGCCGGAAACCTGCGTTCTTTGACGCCTTGTCACGGCATCTTTGGCTTTCGCTTGGATCGCTGCTGTTGGCTGCCATCATCGGCCTGCCACTCGGGATCGCCTGCTATCGCAAGCCGCGCCTGCAGGACACGCTGTTGCCGGCCCTTAGCTTTTTGCAGACGATCCCGTCGCTGGCGATGTTCGGCATCATGATCCCGCTACTGGGCTGGGTCGGTGACACCATCCCTGGCGCGCAGGCAATCGGCATCGCCGGTATCGGCTTTGCCCCCGCCTTTATCGCGCTGGTCCTGTATTCCCTTTTGCCCGTTGTCGCCAATACCGCTGCCGGGCTCAGCAGCACGCCCCCCGCCGCGCAAGAGGCCGCGCGCGGGATGGGCATGACGTTTATCCAACGCTTAGCCAAGGTAGAGCTGCCGCTGGGCCTGCCAATCATCCTTGCCGGATTGCGCATCGTTTTGGTGCAAAACATCGGGCTTGCTGTGATTGCCGGGCTGATCGGCGGCGGAGGCTTTGGCGCATTTGTTTTTCAGGGGCTGAACCAAACTGCGACCGATCTGATCCTGCTGGGCGCGCTGCCGACGGTGGCCCTTGCCCTTGTCGCGGGCGTCTTGATGGACATCCTTGTCGCCCTGACCCAGCCGCACACTCGCCACGTTTCAGAAAGCGCGCCATGATCGAAATTGACCAGATCTCAAAGGTGTATGACGGCAAGGCCGCTGTCGATGCGGTGTCGATGACGGTGGAAACCGGCACGATCACCGTCATCGTCGGCACCTCTGGCTCTGGCAAAACGACACTTCTGCGCATGATCAACCGGCTAGAAGAGCCTACCTCTGGCGAGGTGCGGATCAACGGCGTGGTGACGACATCCATGCCCGGCCATATTCTGCGGCGGCGGATCGGCTATGCCATTCAAGGGCACGGGCTGTTCCCGCATCACACCGTGGGGCGCAACATCGGGGCCGTGCCGCAGCTTTTGGGCTGGTCCAAAGAGAAAACCCGCGCCCGCGTGGACGAACTGCTGGACCTGTTTTCAATGGACCCGGCGCAATTCCGCGACCGCTATCCGGCAGAGCTGTCGGGCGGGCAGCAGCAGCGCGTCGGGGTCGCACGCGCCTTGGCATCGCGGCCCGATCTTTTGTTGATGGACGAACCCTTTGGTGCGCTTGACCCCATCATTCGCGCGCGGGCGCAGACCGACCTGCGGCGCATCCAGCGCACCCTTGGCTCGACCATCATGCTGGTCACGCACGACATGGAAGAAGCGATTCATCTGGGCGACCGCGTTGCTGTCATGGACGGCGGCCAGCTGGTGCAACACGGCACCCCGGCCGAGATTATCCAGAACCCCGCGACCCCCTTTGTCGCTGATATGGTCGGCGGTGTTGATCGCCCCCTGCGGCTGCTATCGCTGATCGCGGTCGCGGATATCGTTGAAGACGGCCCCGCCACCGGCACCCCCATCGCGGCAGAGGCAAGCCTACGCGACGCGCTGTCCGCCTGCCTATGGAGCGGGCGAGACGCCCTGCCCGTCACGCGCGGCGATGCGATCATTGGGCGTGTCACCCTGCCCGCGATCCGTGCACAAGCGCAGGCCACGGCATGACCGGCGGAGGCCTGCGCCGCATCGCGCTGACCGCGTTGCTAATTGCCCTTGTTGTGCGGCCCAGCTGGTTCGCTTGGGCCTTTGCACCCTTTGCCCCCACGGGCGGGCCGGTAATTTATGAGCGCGCCTCGCTGCTGTCCCTCTCGCTCAACCACCTTGGGCTGGTTGTACTGGCCTCTACCGCGGCGACGGTCGTGGCGGTAACGCTGGCGATCTTGGTGACCCGGCCCGCCGGGGCGGCATTCCTGCCGCTGTCGCGCACGATCACGAATATTGGGCAGACTTTTCCACCCGTCGCCGTTCTGGCGCTTGCGGTGCCTGCGCTTGGCTTTGGGTCTGGCCCAACACTGGTTGCGTTGTTTCTGTATGGCCTGCTGCCGATTTTCGAAAACGCGATCACCGGCCTGACCACCCTGCCCCCCGCCACGATGGAGGCCGCGCGCGGCATCGGCCTGAACGGCTGGCAGCGGCTAAACCGGGTAGAGCTTCCGCTTGCCCTGCCAGTCATCCTGACCGGCATCCGCCTATCCGTCGTGATCGCCCTTGGCACCGCAACCATCGGGTCCACCGTCGCGGCCAAAACGCTGGGAGAGGTGATTATCGCCGGCCTGCTGACCAATAACACCGCCTACGTTCTGCAAGGCGGCCTGATTGTCGGCCTATTCGCAGTGCTGATCTATGACGCCATGATCCGGCTGGAAACCTATCTATCGCAGCGCGTGACAGGCGGGGCTGCCGGGCGCTAATCACCCGTCCAGCCCGCGCATATGTCAGCGGTTTAGAGAATTTACTTTACTGGTCAGCAGATTTCCATTTGACCGGGTTAACGTAGACGATGCGGTCATCGACGCTGACCATAACTTCACCGTCTTGAATATTGACCTGCAATTTCATCGACCGATCCGCCAGATTTGCCAATTCGCTCGTCTCGTTTTCGGACAAATTGACAACCTGAAGGTTGTTAAATCGCGTGGTGCTATTCTTAATCTTGTCCCACCAGACCTCTGCCGTGCGCCCGCCATAGCAATAGATAACGACCGCATCCGCCTTGCCGCAGGACTGACGCACGACCTTCTCGCTCGGCAGGCCTAGCGCCACCCATAACTCTAGCTCGCCGCTTAGGCTTTTCTGCCAAATGTCCGGCTCGTCATCCGTCGACAGGCCTTTTGTCATTTCTAATTGTTCGTGGGCATTCAAGGCGAAGGCAAGAATGCGCACCATCAGCCGTTCGTCCGTTTCGGACGGATGCTTGGCTACGGTCAGTTTATGGGTTTCGTAATAGTGTCGATCCATATCCGATACGGACAGTTCAACTTTATAGATGGTGGCTTTTTGCGCCATGATGTTCCCCAAAATAGCCAAGTTGGGGATGCCTAGTGCGTCCAGACCGTTTGTGAAAGCGGATAAAAGGGGCGCGGTGCCCCATCGCGGTGCCAGCGATCTGAGCCGCAAAAAGGTCGGGGCGACCCCATGGCCGCCCCTTTTGCGTCACCTCAAAGGCGGTGAACGATCAATTCACGCCGTAAGTTGTTTCGTCGATCTTGTCATAGATTTCGCTGCGGGCCAGCGCTGCAAGGGCGTCAACGTCGGTTGTATCCACATCCGCCAGCAGTCCATCCCATTTATCGATGATCGCTTTGAACGCGGTCAGGATCGCCTCTGGGTCTGCCACGCCACGCTCTTTGGCGGTCGAAATCAAGGTGGCTTCGTCAGCGACCACGAATTCCGCCAGCGCATTTGTCAGCGTCTCGTCGGGGTCAACGACCGTCATGCCGCCGTCCTTGGCGGACTGGACGGCTTCATCGACGTCCTTGTCGAACGCGATGCGGTGCTCGCCCAGATAATAGGCCATTTCGTTGAACAGCACGCGGCGGTTTTCAGGTGTGATGGATTGCCAGAACGGCACGTTATAGCCCCATTCAAACCCGGCATAGTAATTGCCGATGGCAAGGGTATTCATGTCGGTGACGACGTCTTTCAGGCTAAAGCTGTCCAGCGCATCAGCCGCAGCCACGGCGCAATCAAGCGATCCTGCATCAAGGCCGGTATACATCTCGCTTGACGGAATAGAGACAGGCACCGCCCCGGCGAATTCAGCGAAACGCGACCAAGCGCCGCCAGCCATCCGCAAACGCTTGCCTTGCATATCTTCCAACGTGCGGATCGGGGTATTGCACTGCATGAAATATTCAGAAGTCGAATAGCCGCCGCCATAGACAACGCCGTTCGCTTTCCATTCCGCCTGCTGTTCAGCATTGGTCAGGCCGAATTCAGTCGATGCAAAGGCCATGACCAGCGGGTCTGTATTATAGAACGCCATGTTGCCAATCAGGTTATCAATTGGCAATTCGGACGGCGTATAGGTGCCCGCGTGATAGGTGACCTGCGCGACGCCGTCACGCACGCCTTGCAGCGACGATGCTGGCGGCAGCAGCGAACCGGCTGAAAAGACTGTAAAATCAATCTCTCCGTTGGTTTCCTCTGCGACCTTTTTCGCAAACTCAACGTAGGGGCCGCGCACCATCGAATGGCGTTCGGCAAAGAAATGGTTCGCATTATAGCTCTCGGCCGATGCGGCGGTGGTCATAGTCGTTGTCATGGCCGCAAGTGCGACGACCGTGGATTTCAGAATGGACGTCATGTTCACAGGTTTCCTCCCTTTGGAACGTGCAGTGGTTGTGTGGTTCAGTTCGCCATCAAGGACGGCAGGAACAGGCTAAGCGCGGGGAATGCGATCAGCAGGATCAGGGTCACCATGTCCATCGCGATGAACCATGTTGTCCCGGAAATGATGTCGCCCAGCTTGACCTTGCCCGACAGGGCAGAGTGCAGGACGTAAAGGTTCAGACCAACGGGCGGCGTCACAAGGCCAATTTCAAGCAGTTTGATCGTGATGATGCCGAACCAGATCAGGTTGATGTCAGCGCCTTCCAAAACCGGCAGCAGGACCGGCAGTGTCAGCAGCATCAGGCCAATGGAATCGATCACCATGCCAAGGATCACGAACAGTCCAGCGACCATCAGAATGATAACAATCTTGTTGTCAGACACCGACAGCATCGCGTCCGTCAGCGCGCGCGGCACGCCCGACAGCCCCATAAAGCGGGTGAACATGATGGCACCGATGGACAGGAAAAAGATCGACGACGTCGCCACGACGGTTTGCCGGATGGCGTCGCGCATCGCCTCCCATGTCAGGCTGCAGCGCAAAAGTGCGATGATAATGGCCAGCGTCGCGCCGACCCCGCCCGCCTCGGTCGGGGTGAAAAAGCCGCCGAAGATGCCGCCAAGCACGCCCATGATCAGCACCGGGAACGGCCAGACCGACCACAGCAGGCGCAGGAACTTAGACGCGTCGAAGGTATCCGTGCTACGCGGGGCAAGATCCGGGTTCAAGGTGCAGCGCACCGTGATCATCCCCATGTAAATCAGGGCCGAAATCACGCCCGGGATGACGCCAGCAATGAACAGCTGGCCGATCGATTGCTCTGTGAAAATACCGTAAAGCACCATCAGGATCGACGGTGGGATCAACGATCCCAACGTACCAGAGGCGGCAACCACGCCCGTCGCAAGCGATGGGTGATACTTTGCCCGCAGCATTTCCGGCACAGCGATCCGCGACATGGCGGCGGTCGTGGCGATGCTGGACCCAGAGGCCGCGGCGAACAGCCCGCAGGCCCCGACGCTGGCCGATGCAAGCCCGCCGGGCACACGGGCCAGCAGCAGCTTTAACAGATCAAACGCGCCCGTGGTCAGGCCCGTATTTGCCGCAATAAACCCCATCAGCAAAAACATCGGAATCGCCGTCAGGGACCAGTCCCCGATAAAGCTAAAGGGCAGCGCGCTGACGATCCCAAAGGCCGCCGTTGTGTTCAGCATGACCGAAATGCCAATGAACGACACAATCATCAGGGCGATGCCGATGGACATGCGCAGGGCGAGCAGACCAAAAAGGCTCGCGACCCCGATCCAACCGATGGTCAACATGCTCATGCTGCGGAATCCAAATCATGAAGTTTCGTGACAGGGCGGCCGCGCAATAGCATGACCGCCCGCAAGACGGCCGCGACAGCCGCCAGACCAAAGCCCAGTGGCAACATGCAGCGCGCGGGCCAGACGATGATTTCGCGGCTGCCCATGACAACCTCGCCCACCTTGAATGCGCGCACGGCGTCTAGCCCGGTGCGCCAGGTCATGACCGACAACATCACCGCCGTGGCGACGAATGTGATCATCAGACATGTCCGCTTTAGCCAGCTAGGGAAATGGTTGAACAACAGATCCACGCTGATCTGCTCATCATCATATTCCACCATGGCCATCGGCAGCATGACGATCGCAACCATATAATAATATGACGAAATCTCGACCGTGCCTTGGATTGGGGCGTTCCAAAACACCTTTAGAATGACATCGAGTGTGATGTTCAGCATCATCAGAATGATACCCAAGCCGCCGACAAGCATCAGCCCATGGGTCAGTTTGCGAAATGCACGGTCCATAGATCCTCCCTGCGCATTTGACCCTCCTGATCTCCTGCGCCTTACCACAGCATTCCGCACGGACCCGCCCACTTCAAATCGCAAAGCTTGATCGGGTGATCGCACTTCGTTATCGGTCCGGTATTCAGAATATAATCGGAGAACGCGATGGGTCCGACCCGCATAGGCATCCGTCACCTACGCTATACGATTGCCGTCGCCGATGCTGGCGGGTTTCGCTCCGCCGCCGAGGCGCTGAATATCGCACAGCCCGCGGTCAGCAAGACCATTCAAGACACGGAAAAGGATCTCGGCTTTGCCATCTTCCTGCGCGCGGCCGGCGTGTTTGAAATCACCGACGCCGGGCGCGTTTTTCTTGACGATGCCCGCCTGACGCTGGCCACTTTTGAACGCACCATCCGCGCATCCCGCCAGAACGAGCTTGGGGCACGCGGCCATATTATCGTGGGATATTCGGCGCTTGCGACCTCTGCCCAGATCTCTGCCGGGCTGGATCGCTTTCACAAACGCTATCCGGGCTGCCAGGTCGAAATGCACGTGATGTCGACCGACGCCATGATGCGGAACCTTAAAACCGGAAAGATCGACATCGGCTTTTTGCTATCCCACGACAGCGTGCAAGACCCAGAGGTCGCGCAGCAGCCGGTCTGGTCAACACAGATCGGGGTCGTCGTACCCCGCGATGTCCACGCCGTGACGCTGGATACCCTGCGCGGCAGCGATTTCGTCATGGGTGTGCGCGAAAACTGGCGGTCCTTTCGCGCCCTTCTTGACGCTGCGTTCCTTGCGCCCGGCCTGACCCCGCACGTCGTGGACGAGGCGTGGGACGTGCAGGTTATCTTTCAGCGGGTGGCCGACGGGCGCGGTTTGACCTTCTATCCGATCAGTGCCGCAGATAGCATGCCCGCCGCTTTGACCATCCTGCCGGTCCCCGATTGGACCCCGCAACTGACCATCTCAATGGCATGGAGCCGCGTCGTCGATACCAAGCTGCTGCAAGCTTTCCGCGACAGCTTTCCTAAATAGCGGCGCGCGGGTGATCCAATTCTACGATCACCCGATCACACAACCCTATTTGAGCGCCGTGCCAATCCTGCGTCTTATGATCCAGCAATAGCCGCTGCGAGTGTAAAAGCCGATGGATTACGACACCGATCCCCGACCGTTTCATCTGAAGGGATCGACCACGGGGGTGCTGCTGCTGCATGGTTTCACCAGCACACCGCAAAGCGTCGCCTATGTCGGCCACGCCATTCACGCGGCCACCGGCGCAAGCGTCAGCGTGCCCTTGCTGGCGGGCCATGGTGACACGCCGCAGGCTTTGGCGCAGACCGGTTACCGCGATTGGCTCGCCTCGGCCGAGGCTGCGCTAGATGCCTTGCGGACCACTTGCGATCACGTCGTCGTCGCAGGCCTGTCGCTAGGCGGCACGATTGCGCTGAACCTTGCCATCCGCTTGCCGGACCGCGTTGACCGGGTGATCACCATCAACGGCTCTACGGGCATTTACCGGCCGGATCAGGTCGCCAAACTCTTTGCCGATCAGCCCACCGCATTCCACCCCGGCATCGGATCCGACATCCAGCACCCAAGCCGCAAAGAAGTTTGCTACGATCAAATCCCCACCGCAACACTGCGCGAGCGTTTCATTCTGACCTGCGCGACGGGTCTGATGCTGCCAGATCTGAAACAGCCGATTTTGGTGTTTCAATCCCGCCAAGACCATGTTGTTGCGCCCGAAAATGGCCTGCGCATCGTGCGCGACGTCGGCTCTTCGGACGTGACGCTGCATTGGCTGGAACGGTCCTATCATGTCGCCACACTGGATCACGACCGCGATACCATCGTCGCCCGCGCCGCAGCCTTTATCACTGGCTAAACCTCGCCAATTTGCCCGCACCTTGCGTCAAGATTGATGTGGATCAACACCCCAATCATGGGATACGACTATCAGACGGACAGGAGCCCTTTGCGTCCCTGCTTCGAAGGATATTCAATGCCTCGCACCGTAGCCCTACCCAGCCAATACGCCCGCTTGATCGACGCCAGCGCCGCTTTGCCGCCGGTCCGCACTGGGGTCGTTCACCCCTGCGATGCCTTATCCCTAACCGGCGCGCTGGACGCGGCGGCGCGCGGTATCATCGTGCCGGTCCTGATTGGACCCGCAGCTAAGATCACGGCGACAGCGCAGGACGCAGGCCTGTCCCTGACCGGCATCGAAATCATCGACGCCCCGCACAGCCACGCCGCTGCCGCCACAGCCGTCGCCCTTGCCCGCGCGGGCAAAGTCGCCGCCTTGATGAAAGGTGCACTGCACACGGACGAGCTGATGGACGCCGCTGTCGACAGCGCGGCCGGGCTGCGAACAGAGCGCCGGATGAGCCACATCTACGTCCTCGACGTGCCAACATATCCAAAGCCGCTGCTGATCACGGACGCCGCGATCAACGTGGACCCGGACCTGTCCGCCAAGCGCGACATCGTGCAGAACGCCATTGATCTGGCCCATGCCCTTGGCGTCGCCTTGCCCAAGGTCGCGATTTTGGCGGCGGTCGAAACCGTGAACCCGCGTATGATCTCGACCCTGCATGCGGCGGCGCTTTGCAAGATGGCGGATCGCGGCCAGATCACAGGCGGGCTGCTGGACGGACCGCTGGCGTTTGACAACGCGATATCATCCGAATCCGCGACCGCTAAGGGGATCGTATCGCAGGTCGCAGGGGATGCAGATATCCTTGTCGCGCCCGATCTAGAGTCCGGCAACATGATGGCCAAGCAGCTGATCTACCTTGCCGGGGCGCAGGCCGCAGGCTTGGTCATGGGGGCGTCGGTGCCGATCATCCTGACAAGCCGTGCTGATAACAGTTGGGCGCGGCTGGCGTCCTGTGCGCTGGCACGGTTGGTGATCGGATGACACAGGCGATTTTGACGCTGAACGCGGGATCAAGCAGCCTTAAGTTCGCGCTGTTTCCCGTCACTGACGATTTTCCCGCCCTGATGCGCGGCAAGATCGCAGGCATAGGCACGGCAGCGCGTTTCACGGCGACCGACCACGATGGCAAGCCCGTGACGCAACCGATGGGGGTCAAGCCGGACGCCCAGCACGATGCCCTGATCCCCGACCTGCTGCGCTGGCTTGGGCGGCAATTTCCGGACGTCACCATCACCGCCGTCGGGCACCGCGTCGTGCACGGCGGGCGCAGCTTCAAGGCGCCAACGCTGGTCACGCCAGAGGTGCTGGACACCCTGACCGATCTGGTGCCGCTTGCGCCGCTGCATCAGCCACATAACATTGCCGCCATTCGCCGGGTTGCGGCGCTGCTGCCGAAGGTGCCGCAAGTGGCCTGCTTTGACACCAGCTTTCACCGCACCCAATACCGCCTTGCCCAACTCTTTGCCCTGCCCCGCGCGATGACGGACGACGGCGTCATCCGCTACGGCTTTCACGGGCTGTCCTATGATTACATCGCAGGCGTCTTGCCTGACTACACGGACCGGGCGCAGGGCAAGGTCGTCGTCGCCCATCTGGGCAACGGGGCTAGCATGTGTGCGCTGTCAAAGGGGCGCAGCACCGCGACCAGCATGGGGTTCACCGCGCTAGACGGCTTGATGATGGGGCAGCGCTGCGGCGCGATTGATCCCGGTGTGCTGCTGTATCTGATGGACGCAAAGGGCATGACGGCCGCGCAGCTTTCAACCCTGCTGTATACCCAATCCGGGCTGCTGGGCGTGTCCGGCATCAGCCCCGACATGGCTGTGCTTCAGGCCAGCACAGCGCCTCAGGCGCACCAAGCCATCGACCTGTTCTGCTACCGCGCCGCGAACGAGCTGACGGCGCTTGCCACCGCGAACGGCGGGCTGGATGCGATCGTCTTTACCGCCGGGATCGGCGAACGATCCGCCCTTGTCCGCGCGCAAATTTGCGAACGGCTGGCGTGGCTGGGCGTGAATATTGACCCAGAGGCCAACGCAGAAAACGCCCCGCGCATTTCCACGGACACCTCTGCGATAGAGGTGCTGGTCATCGCCACCGACGAAGAAATCGTGATCGCCGAAGCGACCCGACGCTGGGCCTAGGCACCAGCGGCGGCGCGTTTTACTAGTCCTGCAAGTCCTGCGGAAGCAAGGCCTGCGGCATGTCCTGATAGCACACCGGGCGAGTAAAGCGGCGGATCGCCAGCGTTCCGACGGACGTCGCGCCAAAGTTCGTGCTGGCCGGGAATGGGCCACCGTGGACCATGCTGTCCGCCACCTCTACCCCGGTCGGGAAGGCGTTGACCAACAAACGGCCCGCTTTGCGTTCCAGCACGGGCACAAGCGCGCGGGCGGCGTCCAGATCGGCGTCGTCCATCTGCAAGGTGCAGGTCAGCTGACCATGCAAAGCCTGCGCGATCTGCTGCACTTCGCCCTGATCTTTGGCGCGAATGACAATGCCAGCGGGGCCGAACATCTCTGCCGCCAAATCGGGGTTTGCCAGCCAATCGGTGCCCGCGACAACAAACAGCGCCGGACCGCCTTCGCGCCCTGTGCCGCCGGCATTCAGGCAGGTTTGCACGCTGGCATGCGACGCCGCATGCGCCACGCCCGCGCGGTAACCTTCCGCCGTGCCGCCCGTCAGCATCGGGGTGGGCGCGACCTGCGCCAATGCATCCTGCGCTGCGCCGATAAAGGCGTCTGCCTGCGCATCAGGCACCACGACAACGCCGGGGTTGGTGCAGAACTGGCCAACGCCCATGGTTAGCGATCCGGCCCAGCCAGTGCCGATAGCAGCGGCACGCGCTGTGGCAGCGGCGGGCAGGATAAAGACGGGGTTGATCGCGCCAAGCTCGCCAAAGAACGGGATCGGCTCTGGCCGTGCCATCGCCAGATCGAACAGCGCCTTGCCGCCGCGATAAGACCCGGTAAAGCCTACGGCGCGGGTCAGCGGGTGCTGGACCAGCGCCTCGCCTGCTGCGTTCGTATTGGACTGCACAAAGCCAAAGGTGCCCTTGGGCATGCCTGTCTTTTCAACCGCGGCGGCGATGGCTTGCGCCACGATTTCCCCGGTTGCGGGGTGGCCGGGGTGGCCTTTGTAAACCACCGGACATCCAGCGGCGAGGGCGGCCGCCGTGTCGCCGCCAGCGGTCGAGAACGCGAGCGGGAAGTTCGACGCGCCAAACACCCCCACCGGGCCAAGCGGGCGCTGGATCATCCGCAGATCAGGGCGCGGCAACGGCGCACGGTCCGGCAGTGCGGGATCAAAGCGGCGATCCAGAAACTCGCCCTTGCGGATGTGATCAGCAAACAGACGTAGCTGCCCGCAAGTCCGCCCCCGCTCGCCGTTCAGGCGGGCGGCAGGCAGGCCAGTCTCGGCGCTGCCATAGGCTGTTAGATCATCGCCGCGTGCGTCAATCTCGTCGGCAATCGCATCGAGCAAGCCTGCGCGGTCTTCGCGGCTAGTCCAACCATATGTGGCAAAAGCCGCCTCGGCCGCCTGCATCGCCGCGTCGATTTCCGCCGCGCCACCAGAGTGGACCGTCACCGGATCGCCACTGACGGGATCGGACTGAAACGTTGTTCCGCCTGCGACCCAAGTGCCGTTGATGTAATGAAGGCCAGTCAGTTCGGTCATGTCGTGTCCTTTAATTCAGTCATAAAAAGCGGCGACCACCTCGCGGCGGCCCAGCATGAAGGCATCTGCAACATGCTGTAACGGGCTAATGTCCACATCGGACTGACCAGCCTCGATAAGTTCGGCAAAGCGGTGATACAGGCCCGGATATTCACCGGGGCCTTCGGTTTTTTGCGCCATACCGTCGATAATTAATGTTGCACCCCCGTCGGTCAGACGAAGCTGGCCATCAGTCGTATCTACGGTGATATTCCAGCTTTGCGGACCTTCCTGACGCCAATCGAAAACCGCATCAACGGTCATGCCCGCAGGTCCGGCAAAAGCCAGATCCGCCGCAATCGGCGTTTCGCAGTTGTCCGGGAATGCCAGCGTTGCGGCAGTCAGATGCACCGGGTTTGGTAGGATTTCCGTCATAATCGACAAAGCGTTGATGCCAGGATCGAACACCCCAAGGCCGCCAGCCTGCCAGATCCAGTCTTGTCCCGGATGCCAGCGGCGCACGTCCTCTTTCCAGTCAATCTGGACATGTTTGATCTGCGCATCACGCAGATAGGCGCGGGCCTGCGCGACGCCAGCGGCATGGCGCGAATGCCATGTCGCAAACAGGGTAACACCCTTGGCGCGCGCAAGGCGTTCAAGCTTGAGCACCTCTGACACTGTAGCGCCGGGGGGCTTTTCCAGCATGACATGCTTGCCTGCCGCCAGCGCGGCCATGGCGATATCAAAGCGCGGCACCGGCGGCATGCAGAGCGACACCGCGCGGATATCCGGACGGGCCGCCAGCAGATCCGCAATATCGTCATGGTTTTCAACGCCGTCCACACCGCCCGAACGGCTGACCGTGGCCGCCAGCGCAAAGGCGTTTAATGCGGCAATCGCCGGGATGTGCTGATCGCGCGCGATCTTGCCGATGCCCAGCAGGGCAATCGGCTCGCTCATCAACTGGCGGCCCACGCCGCCAGCGCCTGCGCCTCTAAGATTAGTGACTGTCACGCGGCACCTCGTTTCCACGGTTTCCTTTCAGGATCCCGAAGTCGGCCCCTGTATCCGCCCCTTCCACCATATCGACGAACAGCTTGGAATACCCCGACGTGAACATCGGCGCGGCGGGGGTCCATGCGGCCAGACGCGCGGCAAGCTCGTCATCGCTGATGTCCAGATGGATGCGGCGGGCCTCGACGTCGAGCTCGATCATATCGCCCGTGCGCACGACGGCCAGCGGGCCGCCAGCGGCTGCCTCTGGCGCGGTGTGCAGGACGACAGTGCCGTAAGCCGTGCCTGACATGCGTGCGTCAGAAATGCGGACCATGTCGGTGATCCCCTTCTTCAGCACCTTGGGCGGCAGGCCCATATTGCCGACCTCGCTCATGCCCGGATAGCCCTTTGGGCCGCAGTTTTTCAGGACCATGACGCAGTTCTCGTCGATATCCAGCGCATCATCGTTGATCCGCGCCTTATAGTCGTCGATGTCTTCAAACACGACGGCCCGGCCCCGGTGCTTCATCAGATGCGGGCTGGCGGCAGACGGTTTCAGCACCGCGCCATTGGGCGCAAGGTTGCCGCGCAGCACGGCGATGCCACCGGATGCCGCAAGCGCCTTTTCCACCGGCAAGATCACGTCGTCGTTCCAGTTTTGGGCACCGGCAACTTCTTCGCCAATGGTGGTGCCGGACACGGTCAACGCGTCGTCATGCAGCATCCCGGCCTCTGACAGACGCTTCAGCACGACAGGCAGGCCGCCCGCGTAAAAGAACTCCTCCATCAGGTATTTGCCCGATGGCATTAGGTTTACGATCGTCGGCACATCGCGGCCGCAGCGATCCCAGTCGTCCAGCGTCAGGTCAACGCCAACCCGGCCCGCCAACGCCAGCAGGTGAATGACTGCATTGGTCGACCCGCCAATCGCGCCGTTGCAGCGGATCGCGTTCTCGAACGCCTGCTTGGTCATGATGTCCGACGGTTTCAGGTCGTCCTTGACCATCTGCACGATACGGCGGCCCGTCATCTGCGCCATGACCCGGCGGCGGCTGTCGACACCGGGGATCGCGGCGTTGCCGGACAGGGCCATGCCCAGCGCCTCGGCCATGCTGGCCATGGTGGACGCGGTGCCCATCGTGTTGCAGGTACCCGATGAACGGCTCATCGCCTGCTCTGCCGCAAGGAAGTCTTCTTGCGTCATCTTGCCAGCTTTGATGTCTTCGGACATCTGCCAAAGTGCAGTGCCAGAGCCCACGCGCTCGCCCTTGAACCAGCCATTCAGCATCGGCCCGCCGGTGACGACGATGGACGGGATGTCCGTCGACGCGGCCCCCATCATCAAGGACGGCGTCGTCTTATCACAGCCGACCAGCAGCACCGCGCCGTCGATGGGCTGGGCGCGCATCACCTCTTCCACCGCCATCGCGGCAAGGTTGCGATACATCATCGCCGTGGGGCGGAATGTGTTTTCGGACGCGCTGAACACGGGAACTTCGACTGGAAAGCCGCCAGCTTCCCACACGCCAGCTTTCACCTTTTCCGCCAGCTCGCGCAGGTGGCCGTTGCAGGGGGTCAGATCAGACCATGTGTTCAGAATGCCAATCACAGGGCGCCCGTCGAACAGATCGTCAGGATACCCCTGATTTTTCAGCCAACCCCGGTGATAGATATTATCGCGGCTCGTGCCGCCATACCATTCTTGCGAACGCAGGGTGCGGGGCCATGGAGCGGGAGTGAAAGTCATCGCAAATTCCTAAAGAGTTGTAACGTGAACGCGGGGCGATTGCGGCGCGTCATCTATGGCCAGGGGATTGCGCAGGGGCAAGCCAAAGGCCGGGGCACCGATTTCATAGATATCGCCCGACTGGCACACAACTCCCTTGGCGAACGACAGAGTCGCCGTGCCGAACATATGCACATGCACATCGCCGGGCTGGCAAAAGATCCCGTATTTGAAATGGTGATGCTCCAGATTGGCGATGGTGTGAGACATGTTCGCCTCGCCGCTCACAAATGGGGCGTCAAAAATCGTCTCTTCCCCGCGCAGAATGCGGCTGTAGCCCTGCACATCCGCAGGCAGATCGCCAACCAGCAACTCTGGGCCAACGGAACAGACACGCAGCTTAGAATGGGCCAGATAAAGGTAATTCTGCTTTTCCGTCACATGGTCCGAAAACTCGTTCGCAAGGGCAAAGCCGACGCGGAATGGCGCACCGTCCGGGCCGATGATGTAGATGCCTGCGATCTCCGGCTCCTCGCCCGCGTCCAATGCAAAGGACGGCGAAGGCAGTGCGGCACCCGGGGCCATCATGGCGTGGCCCGTGCCCTTATAGAACCACTCCGGCTGCACGCCGGGACCATCGCCAACGGGCTTGCCTGACTCCACACCCCAGCGGAACATCTTCATCGAATCCGTTTCGGCCTTGTCGTCCTTTTCATGCATCGCCGACCGGGTAGAGGCGCTGCCCAGATGCGTCAGGCCGGTACCGGTCAGATAGGTATGCGCGGGATCGGGATGGAACAGGGGCGGTAACATCTGACCGGCGGCATAGATTGCTTCTAGATCGACAACATCGCTCATACCCAGCTGTCCCACCCGGTCGCGCAGGGACGTGCCAGTCGCGGCGCAATCCATCGCCAGATCATACAGCGACAGATCAGTCGCCACATTACAGGCCTGTGTGCCGTCGCGGGCGACAAGCTGAATGCGGCCATCAGTCGTACGGTATTGTGAAAGCAGCATGTCGCTTATCCTTTTCTTTTGTTCATGACGTCAAAGATGACGGCGGCCAGCAGCACCAAGCCTTTGATGCATTGCTGCCAGTCGATGCCGATGCCCAAAATCGACATACCGTTGTTCATCACCCCCATGATGAAAGCACCGATGACGGCACCCACCACGGTGCCGACGCCGCCCGCCATGGACGCCCCGCCGATAAAGACGGCGGCAATTACGTCAAGCTCAAACCCCGCCCCGGCCTTGGGGGTCGCGGTGTTGAGACGCGCAGCAAAGACGAGGCCCGCCAGCGCTGCCAGCACGCCCATGTTGGCAAAGGTCAAAAAAGTCAGGCGCGGCGCGTTGATGCCCGACAGCATCGCCGCCTTCTCGTTCCCGCCGATGGCATAGATGCGCCGCCCGATGGTCGTGCGACTGGTGACAAAGGAATAGACCGCGATCAGCAGCGCCATGACGATGAACACGTTCGGCAAACCTCGGAAGTCAGCCATGAGATAGCTCATGTAGACCAGTGCTATAAAGATCAGGCCGTTCTTTGCCACGAAGAAAGCAAAGGGCTCCTCGACGCTGCCGGTTTTGGCAGCCTCACTCCGGCTACGGATTGCCAGAAACAGGATGGTGCCTGCGACCAGAACGCCCAGCGCGAGCGAGAAAAGGTTCAGATCTTCGCCGCGAAACACATCGGGAATAAAGCCAGAGGCGATCAGTTGGAACTGTTTGGGGAACGGCCCCACCGACTGACCGGCCAGCAGCCACAGGGTCAGACCCTTAAAGACCAGCATCCCGGCCAACGTGACGATAAAGCTGGGAATCTTAAAATAGGCGATCCAGAACCCTTGCGCCATGCCGATCAACCCGCCCGCAACAAGGCAAAGCAGTCCGGCAAGAAAGTAGGGAATATCGAAATTCACGATCATCACAGCGGCCAGCGCCCCGACAAAACCCATGACAGACCCAACGCTCAGGTCGATGTGGCCCGCCACGATGACCAGCAGCATGCCGATCGCCATGATAATAATATAGCTGTTCTGCAGGATCAGGTTGGTCAAGTTGACAGGCTTTAGCAGGATGCCCCCCGTCGCGATTTGAAAGAACGCCATGATCGCGATCAGCGCAAACAGGATGCCGTATTCGCGCATGTGACCGCGCAGGAACGACCAGCTGGATTTAACCTGCACGGGCGGCAAGTCTGCGGTGTCCGGGTTGGTGGTATTGGTCATGGACGATCCCCTGATCTGATAATGGTTGCCATGATCTTCTCTTGGCTCGCCTGCGCCGTGGGCATTTCCCCCACAAAGCGGCCTTCGTTCATGACATAAAGGCGGTCAGTTATACCCAGCAGTTCCGGCATCTCGGACGAGATCACGATGATCGCCTTTCCCGCCGCCGCCAGATCACGGATCACCGTATAGATTTCGTATTTCGCACCGACGTCGATGCCGCGCGTGGGCTCGTCCAGGATCAGCACGTCCGGGTCCGCGAACAGCCATTTCGACAGGACAACCTTTTGCTGGTTGCCCCCAGACAAGTTCACGGTCTGCTGCTCGATACTGCTAGATTTGATGTTCAGCCGGGTGCGGTATTGCGCTGCCACCTCGGCCTCGCGCTGACGGTCCACGACCATGCCATTCGCGACACCATCCAAATGTGCCAGCGGCACGTTGCGGCGGATCGTGTCGTCCAGCACAAGGCCATATGTCTTGCGATCCTCGGTAGCATAGGCAAGCCCCGCATCAATCGCGCGGCGCACAGTGGACAGGTCTGCATCTGTACCGCCGATCTGCACCGATCCGGTGATATGGGTACCATAGCTGCGTCCAAAGAGGGACATAGCCAGCTCTGTCCGGCCAGCGCCCATCAGGCCCGCAATGCCAACTACCTCGCCCTTTTTGACGTGAAAGGACACGTCCTTCACCACTTGACGGTCAGAATGCAGCGGATGAGTGACGCACCAGTTGCGCACATCCATGGCGACCTCTACCTTCGCAGTATCCACTTTTGGCGGATAGCGGTCATCCAGCGACCGGCCGACCATGTCGCGAATGATGTCACCTTCGCTGATGCCATTGCGGCAGTCCAGCCGCGACACCGCAGCGCCATCGCGAATGACGGTGATCGTGTCGGCGACCTTGCTAATCTCGTTCAGCTTGTGACTGATCAGGATGGACGTCACGCCGTGGCGTTTGAATTCTAGCAACAGGTCCAGAAGCTTGGCACTGTCTGTCTCGTTCAATGACGATGTCGGCTCATCTAGGATCAGCAGGCGCACGTCCTTGGACAACGCCTTGGCGATTTCAACCAACTGCTGCTTGCCCAGACCCAGTGCGTCGACCAGCGTGTCGGGGTGTTCCCTCAGGCCAACGCGGGCCAGCAGTTTCGCGGCACCAGCGCGGGTCGCGCGCCAGTCCATGATACCGCGCGTGGCGCGTTCATTGCCCAAATAGATATTTTCAGCGACCGATAGCAGCGGCACAAGGGCCAGCTCTTGGTGGATAATAATGATACCTTGCGCTTCGCTATCGCGAATGCCCCCAAAGGACTGCACCTTACCGTCATAGACGATATCGCCGGAATAGCTGCCGTGGGGATAAACGCCAGACAGCACCTTCATCAGCGTGGATTTGCCTGCGCCGTTTTCACCAACGAGAGCGTGGATTTCGCCCTCTTCGACCGTCAGGTTGACGGCGTCCAGCGCTTTGACGCCGGGAAATTCCTTGGTGATCGCCCGCATTTCAAGAAGTATTGTCATGGCCCCCCCGGATGCCCGATTGAAAAAAAGGGCCTTTGATCTGTGCCAACCGGCGCAGATCAAAGGCCAGCGCCGGGGTCGCGCAACCGCGCGCCCCCGGCAGGGAGGATTACTCGATCTGGTCTTTGGTGTAGTAGCCACCGTCGATCAGAACAGATTCAACGTTGTCCTTGGTGACAGCCACAGGCTCCAGCAGATAGGCCGGGACGACTTTGACGCCGTTGTCATAAGTCTCGGTGTCGTTGATCTCTGGCTCGCCGTCGTTCAGCAGCGCCTCGACCATGCCAACGGTGACACGGGCCAGCTCGCGGGTGTCCTTGAAGATCGTCGAATACTGCTCGTCCGCCAAGATCGACTTGACCGACTGCACTTCAGCGTCCTGACCCGACACGATCGGCATTGCCATATCGCCAGAGCCGTAGCCCACGCCTTTCAACGAGGACAGTATGCCAATGGACAAACCGTCATAGGGCGAAAGGACCGCTTGGACTTGCTTGTCAGTATAGTTTGCGGACAGCAGGTTATCCATCCGCGCCTGCGCAACAGAGCCATCCCAACGCAGCGTGCCGACCTGATCCATGCCCATCTGGCCGGATTGGATGACAATATCACCAGCGTCGATCAGTGGCTGCAGGACCGACATCGCGCCATCATAAAAGAAATAGGCGTTGTTATCGTCCGGGCTGCCGCCGAACAGTTCAACGTTCCATGGCTTTTGATCGGCAAAGCGCGCGTTCAGACCATCGACCAGTGTCGATGCCTGCTGTACGCCAACTTTGAAGTTGTCGAAGGTCGCATAGTAGCTGACATCGCCGCTGTCGCGGATCAGGCGATCATAAGCGACTACGTCGATGTCGGATGCGGCGGCATTGGCCAGAGCGTTCGACAGGGTCGTGCCGTCAATGGCCGCGATGACCAGCACGTCGACGCCCTTGGTGATCATATTCTCGATCTGGGCCAGCTGGTTGGGAATGTCGTCTTCTGCGTATTGCAGATCAACGGTATAGCCTGCTTCTTCGAACTGCTTGACCATGTTGTCGCCGTCCGCGATCCAGCGCGCCGACGATTTCGTCGGCATCGCGATCCCGACATAGCCGGCGTCCTGCGCGATTGCGCCGCTGCTAAAGGCCACGAGCATCGTCGTCGCCAGCATGGATGTCATTAATTTCATGTCGTCCTCCCTTGCGCGAATACCACCCGTTTCCTCCCGGTGGTTGCCGCTGATGATATTCGGCAGGTCTCGGCGGCCCAATTTGAACGCCATCTGCACGGGCGCACCTTGAGCGCCCGCGATATGACCTTCAAATGCAAAAATGCCGCTTGGATATATCAGTACGGGTATGTCATTATTCCCGAGAAACCAAATGGGCGGCGAAATGATACGATCAAATGTATTAGACGGCACAGCCGCCAACCTGATCCACCGCGGCCTGCGCTTGCCGCAATTACGCCTGCTCATCGCGGTTGCCGATTTGGGTCAAATCTCGGGCGCTGCGGCGCAAGTTGGCATCACGCAGCCGGCCGCCTCTCGGATGCTGACAGAACTGGAACATACGACCGGCACGCGCCTGTACGAGCGTCACCCGCGCGGCGTAATCCTAACCGCGGCAGGCGCTTTGCTGGCCAAAGGCGCGCGGACCGCCTTGCATGATCTGGAAATCGCTTTTGCCCAAGTTGACACGCTTGCGCAGGGAACTGGTGGACTAGTCCGGATCGGCACTGTGACGGGTGCAGGCTTGGAACTGGTCCTGCCCCTGATCCGCGATATGCGCGTCACCTATCCAGAGATCGAATTCGACGTCATGGTCGATACATCCGATGTGCTGGCCGATGCCCTTTTGGCGCAGCGCATCGACTTTTACCTTGGGCGGATGCTGTCCAATGTCACCGCCCACGATGTCACCACGACGACCATCGGCGCAGAGCCCATCGCCCTTATCGTCCGCAAAGATCACCCCTTGATGCGGCGCAGCGATACGACGCTGGCCGACACGCTGGCCTATGACTGGGTCATGCAGGCACAGGGCGGGTTGATGCGGCAGGCGGTCGAATCCTATCTGCTTCATCACAATCTAGAGCCGCCGGTCCGCACCCTTAGCACATCGTCGCTGGTGCTGACCTTGGGGATCGTTTCAGACACCAATGTCGTGGCACCCGTCGCCCGGTCCGTGGCCGACGTGCTGGTGTCCCCCAAGCGTATGAATAGTGACATCCGCATCCTGGATGTCACCCCCGACATGGCGGTTGCCCCCTACTCCCTGATTTGTCGCCGCCAGTCGGAAACATCACCCACCGTCGCGCGTGTCCTACGGATGCTGCAAAGCCGCATCAAAGACAGAGAGCCCCACCTAACTTAAAAGACCGATCGTCGAGGTCCCGCGTCATGGAACCTTTATACGGCTGCCCCCCTACTGCCCCGACAGAGTGTCTATTGGGTCAGCCATATCCAACTGCGCGCGCTGAATGCGCAACAGATGCTCCCACTGGTGGTCGATTTTTTCATGCAGGGCGCGGATTTCCAGCTCTGACTTCAGATTGACGCGGTAGTCACTCTCGGCACGGATGCGGTCCTTTTCGTCCTGCCGGCGCTGGCTCATCATAATGATTGGGGCCTGCAGCGCCGCCACACAAGACAGGATCAGGTTCAAAAAGATGAACGGATAGGGATCGAATGCCCGGAACATCAAGCCGGTCACGTTCAGCAACATCCACGCCACCAGCGTCACAACAAAGCCAATGATAAAGGTCCACGACCCACCAAAGGCGGCCACCCGGTCCGACATACGTTCGCCAAAGCTGGTTGCGGCTGGGTCGTCGCTATCGCCCGGATCTTGCGTCAGCATTTGGCCAGAGGCGAGGGCATCGATCACCTCGCGGTCCAGCGCGCTCAGGCGGCCCGCCTCGTCGGTCAGGATGTGTTCCAGATGCTTCCTGCGATAGCGCGCCAGATCGGCACGGCAGATCAAGGCGTTCGGGCCCATATCTGGATGATCCGCCAAGATCATTGCCGTCATATCGGGCCGCATAACAGCAAGCGACACAGCATCGCCGCGCGGCATCGCCTTGCCGCACAGGGCGCAGGTCGTCTTGTCTTGATCGTCGTCGCCAGCCATCCCGGCCTCCTTGATGCCCAACCACAGGGCGAAACCGGCGGGGGCTGCGGGCAGCTTACAGGACCGCCGCAGGGCCGCAAAGCCTGCGATATCAGGCGATCAGATCGTGATCAGGTGGTTATCCCAAGCGACATCAAAGGCCGCGACACCCGCCAAAGCACTGGCCCCAAACCGCGCCATCCCGCCAAAGCCATCCGTCAGCATAAAACCATCCGGCGCGGCCCCAATCCCGCAGACATCGGCCCGCACGGGCATGTCGATGAATGTCCCGTCCAGATCGAAAATCGCCAGCACACCGCCCTTGGGCGATGTGATCGCGACGCGGTCCCCTGCGGCCTCGAACACGACGCTGCCCGCGTAATTTTGCATCCGCGTCGCCATCGTGTCGGGCAGTTTACACATAACGGGTGCCTGCCGGCGGCGGTGCAGCCCCAGCAAGGGCGGCGTGACCGCTGCCGCGCCTTCCCACTGCATCGCAAAGGCGATGGTGCCATCCGCATGGGCGGCCAGATGGCGGATCGAATTCCAGTGCAGATCGGGGGACAGTGCGACCTGTTCCTCGACCGTGCCATCCAGCGCCAGATAGGTCAGGTTCGGGCGCATCGTATCAAGGTTCAGCTTGGTGCGGTCGTCGTCCAGCGCAGCGATGATCCCGCCATTGGCGACAACCAAGCCCCCATCCGGGCGGCGCAAAATCTCGTGCGGGCCAATCCCGCCGGAGGCGAATTGCCGGGTACGGCGATAGCCACCGGAACGGGTCCATTGACCAATCCAGCCGCTGCCGGTGGCGTTATCGACCTCTCCGGTGAACAGCAGTTCACCATCCGCCGAAAACGCGCCATGCCCGCTGAAATGATGCCCCTCTGGCGCGGTCAAGGTGCGGATCACGCGGCCCTGCGCGCAGTCGATCACCAACGCATAGGTGCCGGGCCGGCGGGCAAAGGTCACCGCCTCTGGCCGGACTGGATGGCCCGCGCCGGCATGGCCGCGCCCCGGCAGCGGAATGCGAAACCGCTGTTGCCCCTGCGCCGTCACACCGTACAGCGCAAAGCTGCCGTCAGGCTCTCGCGCGGCGGCAAGGTAGTCCGGCGATCCCGCATCCGCCCAGGTCACACTTGGGATCGCAACCGCTGCCGCAAGGCTGGCCAGAAATCCGCGCCGTGTAGTCATGTCAGTCCCCGTCCGCGGAGTTAAAGCCTGCCGAAACGCCCAGCGATGCGCCGATTTCGCCCAGCACCGCGTCATATGCGGTGGTGATCGCTTGTTGCACAATTTCAATCTTTAACCGCTTGGATGGGTTGTCCACCCCTGCCAAAATTGGATCATCCAGACCTTCGGCCAATTCAATCGCGCGGGTCATAGCGGCATCCGTGATCGGCGCATTGCCATCCGTTAACTGCCGCGCCAGATCGGCCAGCCCCTGCAGAGACAGCGCGATGTTGCGCTGACTGCGGCCAGACCGCCACGCCTCTGCCCGGTTCGGACGGGGGCGATCAAAGGTACCCAGCGGACGCGCCAAACGCTGTTCAACATCAAAGTCGAGCCCCGCCAGCAGCGCCGTGAACAGCGCCTGCGTGGCCTCGTCATCGCTCAGGTAAGTCTGGTTGCCAGCCGCGCCCGCCGTGCGCATCGTCTCGGCGTAGCCGTCCTGCCAATCCTGATCAACGCGCGCCGCAATGGTCGCCAAGTCGGCGGTCAAAGCCCGGAGCAAGGCACAGCCATAATCCCCCGCCTGATCGAACTGCGGATCATACAGCAGATATTCCAACGCATAGATGCCCCGCGCCGCGACCGAGATTTGCGCCGTCCCCGTCGCCGTGTCGATGATCGGGTCTTGATCGGCGATCAGCCGGGCCAGCGCCTTTGGCGTCGCGCTGCGTTCGTCCGGCCAGAAGGCCACGATAACGGACGCGCCGTCTTGTTCGATGGGTCCGAACTTCAGATGGCTGACCGCCATCCAAGCGTCAAAGGTGTCGTTCCAGGCCGGGCGCACCGCATCCGGCGTGCAATCGGAAGCGGCAATGTCGCGCAAGTCAGCGGCGGACGCTTCGAGCGCCGCATAGCCGGGCAGGATGTGGGCATCCACCACCTCCTCTACGCCAGCAAAGGCAGGGGATGCGGCCAGCGCGGCGATCAGGGACAATGCGGATTTCATAGGGACTTCAGATATTTGATCAGATCAGCGCGGTCCTGCGGAGCCATCGCGACGACCGCATCACGCTGCGATTGCGCCTCTCCACCATGCCACAGCACGGCTTCCAACAAGGACCGGGCGCGGCCATCGTGCAGAAAATATGTGTGCCCCGATACCGTCTGCGTCAAACCAATGCCCCACAACGGCGGGGTGCGCCATTCTTGGCCATTTGCGCGACCTTCGGGACGGTTGTCTGCCAGACCGGGGCCCATGTCGTGCAGCAGCATGTCGGTATAGGGCCAGATCAGCTGAAAGCTTTGCTCTGGCTGATCGTCCAGCCGTTCGGTGACATATTTCGGCGTATGGCAGGCGATGCACCCGGTGTCATAGAACACCTGCTTGCCGCGCAGCACGCGCGGATCGTCCACATCGCGCCGTTCCGGCACGCCCAGATTGCGGGCATAGAAAGTCACCAAATCAAGCCCTTCGGCGTTGATCTCGGTCAGCTCTTCGGTGCCTGTCGTGCCGTGCGGCGCGCCTTGGCAATCTGCCTGCGCCTGCGTGCAATCGCCCCAAGGCGCGTCAAAGATCGGGGTGGAAATGCCGATATCGCCAGCAAAGGCAGCGGCGGATTGTTCCCGGATCGTCGGCGCGCCCGCCTTTAGGCCAAAGCGGCCCAGCATCGGGCGGTTTTTGTCAAAGGACCAAACCACCTGCGCCCGCCCCGAAATACCGTTCCCATCCGCATCATCCGGGTCAGCTTGTGCCAGAATATCGGCGGCAGGGATCGCCTCTAGCAGGCCAAGACCGATCATCTGCGGGGCCACGCGGGGCGACAGCATCGCGCCGGGGGCCAGCGGGCCATAGCCTAGATTGTCAGCCGTATAGGTCGGCTCGGTCAGTGTGGCCGTCTGCCCGCCCGCCAATTGCACCTTTTCATCCGCATAGGTGATGCCCATGCGATATTCCGCCGGATGCCCTTGCACCGCAAAGTTCTGCAACTGCCCGCCGTAGACCGGATCGGGCGCTGTGCGCGGCGTGTCATCATCGCCAAGGCTCAGCAGGAAAGCGTCCAGTTCTGACATATCCGCATCGGTCGGTGCCGGGACCGAGATGCGCAGGAACATCGACACGGCCTCTTCATCGCCTTCAGGCGGATGGCCGCGCCCGTCTTTCAGGTGGCAATTCTGGCAACTGCGCGCATTATACAGCGGCCCAAGCCCGTCCGACACAAGCGTCGAGGACGGCGACGACACCCAAAGTTTGCGAAACAGCCCGTCGCCGACCTTAAAGTCCAACTCGCGCGCGAACGGCATATTGGCAGAGGGGATCGAGAATGCATCGCCGTTGTCCCGCGCCCGCACCGTGGCCGCGCCTGCGCCATTCGCCTCGAACGGTTCCGCCTTGGTGAAATCTGTCGTCGGCGCGGTGACCGCCGCGATGCGCGCGGCCTCTGCGTCCGTCCGCGGTTGACCCGTCAGATGCGGCGCGTTCAGGTCGTAGCTTTCAGCCTGCGTCTGCGCCGTCAAAGCCGTGCCGCCCAGCGCCATGGCCGCCGCGCATCCAAGCAAAAGGGTTCTGTATCGCTGGGTCATATCGGCATCTTGTCTTTTGAAATGGGTCGATGCGGCGAGGCCCCGCCGCATCACTTGCAAACATCACATGGCGCCGTCTGACAAACAGCGCAACGCGAGACCTGCGTTACTGGAACACGGCGTTCGGGTTATCCAAGCTATCGGACCCTTCGACCGCGATCCCGTTCAGGTCCAGCGCAGCGACCGCCCGCTCGATCGACCGGGTCTGGATAACCAACGCGTCCACCGCGCCCATCACCAGCGCCTCGCCTTCGGTATTGTCGCGGGCCAGCATCTGGTCATAGGCCATTCCAGCCTCTGCCTTATCGCGGATCACGGCCAGCGCAGCGACGGAAGCCTCAAGCTCGGTCTTTAACTGCGCATCAATCGCCGGATCAGCCTGCGCGACCAAATCAGACAGCGATGGGCCGCTGACGGTGCTGCCATCAACGCGGGTATAGCTGCCAAGATAGACGTTTTGGACGCCAAGCCCGTCGTAATAATGGCTCATATGCGTGTTGTCGGAAAAGCAGTCATGCTCTTCTTCTGGGTCGTTCATCATGACGCCCAGTTTCATGCGCTGGCCTGCCAGCTCGCCATAAGACAGCGACCCCATGCCCGTCAGCATGGCCGAAATGCCAGCGGTTTCATCCGCCAAAACTGCGGTCCGCGCAGCCCCGCCATCGGCCCAAGCAGCGGCCATTTCGTCCAGATCCGTCACCAGCAAATCAGTCACCGCACGCAGGTAATCGCCGCGACGATCACAGTTGCCGTTGGTGCAATCGTCCCCTGCCGCATAGTCGGTCCAAGGCCGGTCCCCGGCCCCCGCATCCGTGCCGTTCAGGTCTTGGCCCCACAGCAGGAACTCCACCGCGTGATAGCCTGTCGCGACATTCGCCTCGACGCCGTCCGCCTCTTGCAATGTGTCCTGCAACAAGGCGGGGGTGATCGCGCTCGCGTCCACCTCTTCGCCGGACAGGGTGAACGACGGGTTCGCCACGACGTTCAGCACGGCAAATTCGTTTTCGTCCGTCGCACCGCCATAGGTGGCGTCAACGTAGTCGATCAGCCCTTCGTCCAGCGGCCAGGCGTTCGCGCGGCCCTCCCAATCGTCGACGATCGCGTTGCCAAACCGGTAGGCTTCGGTCTGCATGTAGGGCACGCGCGCCGCGATCCATGCAGTGCGGGCTGCTTGCAGCGCCGCCTCTGACGGTTGGTCCAGCAATACGTCCACTGCCGTTTGCAGCGCCTGCGCGGTGGTCAGGCTGTCGGCATATCCGGCCGCCGCGATGTTGGCATAGGTGTCCAACACCTCGGCCCGCTCGACCGCGAATGCGGGCAGGGCCGTCAGTGCCGTGGTCGCCGTCATGGCGAAAAGCATGGATTTCATCGGATCGTGTTCCTTAGTTTTTTTTAGCGTAAGTTATGTTGGCTATGTGTCGGGACGGGTGCGGTATTTGGCATCCGTGCAAGCCGCAGGAAAACCTGCCCAAGGCGCAAAGCCAGCTCCACCGCAGCCCATGCCGCATGGCCCTTGATCAAAGTGCTGGCGAACAAAAGCGCCTCTTCATGGTCCCGCCCAGCGGCAGCAGCCACCAGATTGGCAAAGGCGCTTTCATCCCCGCAGAAACAACTGCATCCCAGCCCGTGCCGCATAATAGGCCGCCGGGCATTGGTCAGAACCGCGGTCATCAGCGCATCAAAATCGGCCACCATCGGCCCAGCGGCATCGCCCATGACAAGGGCAAAGTCCCGCGCAATCATGCCGCGATCCGCGCCGCCCGTGCACCACGCCCGCAGGTAGACAACGGCCCCAAGCTCAATTGGCCCCAGTTCCTGCAAAGTGCCAACAGGGGCACCGCCACGCGGTGTCTGCTGCGGCACATCCACACCGGGGAAATGCGGACGCACGCTCATTTCGTCAGGATCAGTTTGCCAGCGCGGGTCACGCGCAGCAGATACGCCTGCCCCGAAAGCAAAATCCACGCCTGATCGCCGCCCGCCATTAGGTCTTTGGCGTTATGCGTTGGCGCATCCTGCGTATGGGTAGAAGCGGACATAGCGTCACCTTTTGGCATTGTGTGTTCCGGGCTGCCGTAAGGGTGGCTAGGATGATGCGCCTTTTCTGACTGAAACAGTCAGATACGTCAACGGGAATAGTTGACTAAAAGAGTTTATAGCGCGAGCGGGGGATATATCCTTCGATATTTTCACTTATTAACAACAACTAAACAAAAAAATGACGGCTTTCTGATCTGCGCACGCCACGCGTCAATCACCCGCACCGCGCCCAGTCGCGTCATCAGCGGCGCTCCATCATTCTTCCGAAAATTGCCATATAGAATGCAAAAAAGGGCCACGCCGCAGCGTCGCCCCCTTTCTTATGTCGCGTTCGGAGCCGCGTCAGTGCTTCACGTAAAGCACATCAGACGATCAACAGATGGCCGACTGGCCACCCATCACCCACACTTGGAATAGCCGCAGCTCCCGCATGTCATGCAGCCTTCGACCATGCGCAGGTCATAGCTGCCGCAGCTGCCGCAGGCTTTACCACGTGGCGCATTGCCAAGGGTGACCACATCCGCCTGCGGATCGCTCTTCAGGCCTTCGCCCTCGCCCGACAAAAAGCTCGTCGCGATCATGTGCTTTTCGATCACGCCGCCAATGGCCGCCAAGATCGAAGGCACGTACTTGCCCTGCATCCAAGCGCCGCCGCGCGGATCGAACACCGCCTTCAGCTCTTCGACCACAAAGGTCACATCGCCGCCGCGCCGGAACACAGCAGAGATCATCCGTGTCAGCGCCACGGTCCAAGCGAAATGCTCCATGTTCTTGGAGTTGATGAAGACCTCGAACGGACGGCGATGCCCGCCGACGACCAGATCGTTCACAGTGATGTAGATCGCGTGCTCGCTATCGTGCCACTTCAGCTTGTATGTCGCGCCTTCCAGCTCGGTCGGGCGATCCAGCGGCTCGGTCATATAGACGACCTCGGCGGTGCCGTTCTCTTGCTCGACGGCGACTGGCTTGTCGTCAGACACGCTCAGCACGGAACCGGTCACGGCGTTCGGACGATAGGTGGTGCAGCCCTTACAGCCTTGATCCCAAGCGGCCATATAGACCTCTTTGAAATCGTCAAAGCTGATGTCTTCGGGGCAGTTGATCGTCTTGGAAATCGACGAGTCGATCCACTTCTGCGCCGCAGCCTGCATGCGCACATGCTCTAGCGGGGCCAGCGTCTGGGCGTTGACGAAATAGTCGGGCAGCGGGGTGTCACCCTTCAGCTCGCGCCACATCTGCACGGCGTAGTCCACGACCTCTTCTTCCGTGCGCGACCCGTCCTTCTGCAACACCTTGCGGGTGTAGGCATATGCGAACACCGGCTCGATGCCCGACGACACGTTGCCCGCGTAAAGAGAGATCGTGCCAGTGGGCGCAATCGAGGTCAGCAGCGCGTTGCGGATGCCATGCTCGCGGATCGCTTCGCGCACATCCTCGTCCATTGCTTCCATCGCACCGGACGCAAGGTAGGCCTCTGCGTCGAACAGCGGGAACGCGCCCTTTTCCTTGGCCAGATCGACCGACGCCAGATAGGCGGCGCGGGCGATCGCGTGCATCCACTCATCCGTCTGACGCGCCGCTTCTTCAGAGCCATAGCGCAGACCGACCATCAGCAGCGCATCGGCCAGACCCGTCACGCCCAGACCGATCCGGCGCTTGGCCTTCGCCTCTTGGCGCTGCGCTTCCAGTGGGAATTGCGACGCATCGACGACGTTGTCCATCATCCGCACAGCGGTGGCGACCAGTTCGCCCAGCGCCGCAATATCCAGCGCAGCCGCATCGCCAAACGGATCGCTGACCAGCCGCGCCATGTTGATCGAGCCAAGCAGGCAAGCACCGTAGGGGGGCAAAGGCTGCTCGCCGCAGGGGTTGGTCGCGGCAATCGTCTCGCAATAGCTCAGGTTGTTCGCCTTGTTGATCCGGTCAATGAAAATCACGCCCGGTTCTGCGACCTCATAGGTCGACTTCATGATCGCATCCCACAGATCGCGAGCCTTGACGGTGCGGTACACGGTGCCCTTGAACACCAGATCCCAGTCGCCGCCAGACTTGACCGCATCCATAAACGGATCGGTGATCAGCACCGACATGTTAAACATCCGCAGCCGGGCCGCGTCGTGCTTGGCGGTGATGAAATCCTCGACGTCGGGGTGATCGCAGCGCATCGTCGCCATCATTGCCCCGCGGCGCGAGCCTGCGGACATGATCGTGCGGCACATCGCGTCCCAGACATCCATGAATGACAGCGGACCAGAGGCATCCGCCGCCACACCATGCACAATCGCGCCCTTGGGGCGGATCGTGCTAAAGTCATACCCGATCCCGCCGCCCTGCTGCATCGTCAACGCAGCCTCTTTGAGCATGTCAAAGATGCCGCCCATGCTGTCTGGCACAGTGCCCATGACGAAACAGTTAAACAGCGTCACCTGACGCGCGGTGCCTGCACCGGCAGTGATCCGGCCAGCGGGCAGATATTTGAAATCCTCCAGCGCACCGTAAAACTTGTCTTCCCAAGCCTTCGGCGACTTCTCAACCGACGCCAAAGACGTCGCAATCCGCCGCCACGTATCCTCGACTGTGATATCCTTCGGCGTGCCATCAGCTTCTTTAAAACGGTATTTCATATCCCAAATCTGCGCGGCGATGGGGGCACTGAAATGGGTCATGATAGCAATCCTTGGGATGGGGGAATCAAGTAGGGTTAAGGATGCCCGTTCTAGGTGACGGGTCTTGAATTGGCAATTCACTTACGGCCATTTTGCACACAAAATATCAGGCCAAAATGCCGCATAGGCACAACATATGGGGTTGCGCTTCGCACTCCACCGCATATGTGGCCCTAACTTCCCTCGCGACGGAACGCCGAATCTGGGCTTGGGGTGGGTTAGCTCAGCGACCTCAATTTCGGACTCAACAAGGTAATTTTTATAGGAATACTCGCGTCACCTCGAGCCTCCCCCCGCTCACCAAGCCTTGCAGTTGGCAACGCCCGGACTAATTGATAACCACTGATGACCTGCGGTAAGGCGTCACACATACCACAACATCTAGGTGAACTCATTGCCCTCTCACATAAATCTGGTGAAACTCTCTGTCGGGACCGAGTCCATCGACGACATGCTCGGCTGGCAGCAGCAACGCGCCAGTCAATCGCGTGATGGCCAGTACTACCACGTCACCCGCATGTGGCCCAAGCGCGAGGCAGAATTGCTGGACGGCGGCAGTATCTACTGGGTGATCAAGGGCGTCATCCAATGTCGCCAACGCATTTTGGAACTGCGCGAGGTGATCGGCCAAGACGATATCCGCCGCTGCGGCATCGTGCTTGCACCCGAAATCATCCGCACCGCCTCTACCCCGAAAAAGGCGTTCCAAGGCTGGCGCTACCTGTCCCCCGCCGACGCGCCCGGCGATTTGACAGACAGTCAACAGGCCGAAGATTCCCTTCCCCCAGAGCTGCAAAAAGCCCTCGCCGCCCTCGGCGTCCGCTAACCGCCCGGCGCACAAGACACCCGCCCCAAGCCCCCAAATGGTCTATATCATGACGTGGCGTCAAAACCGGTGACAGTCGCCCCGCTCCGATGCATGCTCTGCACAAGAGGAGATCCATCATGACCATTTTCCAAAGCCCCTTCGACGACGTCGCCCTGCGCGATATCTCGATCACGGAACGCGTCTTTGAGGGCCTGCGCGACCGCCCGTCAGAGGTCGTGCTGACCGACGGCCCCACGGGCCGCACCATCACCGCCGCGCAGTTCATTGATCAGGTCGAATCCCTCGCGGGCGGGCTTACCGCACGCGGCTTCGGCGCGGGTCACACCATTGCCTTGATGGCCCCGAACTGCCCCGAATACTGCGTGATCTTCCACGCCGTCGCCTTCGCTGGCGGCACCATCACCACGATCAACCCGACCTATACCGCCTCGGAAATCCGCCATCAGTTGCAGGATTCCCGCGCTGAATTCCTGATCACCGTGCCGATGTTCCTCGACACCGCCCGCGAAGCACTACCCGGCACCAACGTCACAGACATCGCGACCATCGGTAAAGCCGACAACACGCTGGAACTCAGCGACCTGATGGAAGAGCCGCTGTCCGCCCAAGTCCTCGTCGATCTGGACCACCATACCGTCGTGCTGCCCTATTCCTCTGGCACCACCGGCCTGCCCAAAGGCGTGATGCTGTCGCACCGCAACTTGGTCGTGAACGTCGATCAGATCATCGCGGGTGCAGACTTTGAACGCGGCGAAGTCGCTGCCGCCTTCCTGCCGTTCTTCCACATTTACGGCATGACCGTATTGATGAACCTGCACCTTGCAGGCGGCGGCGGCCTCGTCACCCTGCCCCGCTTTGATCTGGAAATGTTCCTGCGCATCAGTCAGGACTACAAATCCAAACGCATGTGGATCGTCCCGCCCGTCGCCCTCGCACTGGCCAAGCACCCGATGGTCGATCAGTTCGACCTGTCCGCGCTGCAGCAAGTCTTTACCGGTGCCGCCCCTCTGGGTGCCGACCTGTCGAACGCCGTCGGTGCCCGCCTAAATTGCGTGTCCCTGCAAGGCTACGGCATGACCGAACTGTCCCCCGTCAGCCACCTGTCCCCGATCGACAGCGCCATCCCCGGTGCCTCCGGCCTTGCCGCGCCAAACGTGCTGTGCCGCATCGTTGACATCGAAACCGGGCAAGACCTTGATACCGGGGCAGAAGGCGAGCTTTGGATCAAAGGCCCCAACGTCATGCAGGGCTACCTCAACAACGCCAAAGCCACTGCCGAAACCATTGTAGAGGACGGCTGGCTGCGCACGGGCGACATCGCCGTGATCGACGCAGACGGCCAGATGTTCATCGTCGACCGCCTCAAAGAGCTGATCAAATACAAAGGCTTCCAAGTCGCCCCGGCAGAGCTGGAGGCGACACTTGTCGCGATGGACGGCATTACCGACGCCGCCGTCATCGGCCTGCCAGACCCAGAGGCCGGTGAAATCCCCATGGCCTTTATCGTGCGCACCGAAAACGGCCCTGATGACGCCGCGATCAAGGCGCACCTTGCGAAAACCCTGTCGTCCTACAAACAGGTCCACCGCATCGACTTCGTGACCGAAATCCCGAAATCCGCCTCCGGCAAAATCCTGCGCCGCTTCCTGCGCGACAAAATCAAAGCCGAAGGCTAACCGCAAAACCCGCAGCCCCCCACCTTCTTCTGGTCACAAATATCTCGGGGGGCCGCGCAGCGGCGGGGGCAGCGCCCCCTCAACGCCCGCCCCGGCACCGCCGGGGCGACACCATCAGGCGATTACTCGATCCACTTCGCCCATTGCGCCGGGCTCCCGGCAAAGGCGTTCACGTCGACAGGCCGTGCAATCCCCGGCACAATCCCGGTGCCGGTGTATTGCCAAAACGCCCAGCCCTCACCGGGATAGCGCTCGGATGGATGCGCCGCGACGGACCGCAGCCAGAACTGCGTGCGCGGCAGCTGGCCAAGGGCTGTGTCCCAATAGAAATCAGGCGTCGTATAAACCAGCGGCCGCTTGCCATAGTGCCGCTCTAGCATGTCCAGAAACACCGTAGCCTCTGCCCGCACAGTGGCGGCATCGGGCTTGCGGCTGCACGTCCGGGACTGGTGGTTCCATTCCATATCCAGCACCGGCGGCAGCGCACCCGGGTCGCGCGGCACGTTCCGGATAAACCACGCCGCCTGCTCCTGCGGCGAACGGCAGAAGTAATAGAAATGATAAGCCCCATGCCGCACCCCGGCTGCGGCCGCCCCCGCGCGGTAGGTATGGAACATCGGATCGGCCACATCGCCGCCCTCTGTCGCCTTGATATAGGCAAAGGAAATGCCCCCCGCCCGGGCACGGTGCCAGTCAATCGCCCCTTGATAGCGGGACACATCAACCCCGTGGATCGGATAATACGACGGCAATTGCCCGACGTTTGCGTGGGGCGCGGCATCGGCAAAAACCGGATAAACTGGCGCGCTTGACGTCGCAATGCGGTCGCGAGACACGCGCCCGCCGCAGCCGGCAAGGACAAGAGCACAGGCAGCAAGACAGAAAAATGACCGCATGACGGCTCCTGCAGAAATGGTTGAAAAATGACTAAGGGCCCGGACACAACCGCACGGCCCAGCGCACAAGTCAACGGCCGGGACCGCTGCACAAGCGGATCCCGGCCGTTCACATCATCACAAAGGCGCCCGCCTTTAGGTGCCCAGCAACTGCTCTAGCGTCTTAAATGTCGCGCGCTGCTGCATGGTCCAGTCGCGGCGGGACGTGCGGAACAAGGTCGCCTGCGACGCATGGATCATACCGTCGCTTAGGATTTTCAGCCCGTTCGCGCGCAGCGTTTCCCCGGTCGAGGTGATGTCAGCAATCGCCTCGGCGGTCTCGTTCTTGACCGTACCTTCTGTCGCGCCCTGGCTGTCGATCAGCGCGTAATCCGCAACGCCCGCTTGCTTCAGGAACTCGCGCACCAGGCGGTGATACTTGGTCGCGATCCGCAGCCGATGACCGTGCACCGCACGAAAAGCGGCAGCCGCTGCATCCAGATCGTCGAGTGTATCGACATCGACCCAAGCCTGCGGCACGGCGATAATCAGGTCCGCCCCGCCAAAGCCCATCAGCGCGACCTCTCGCACCGACTTTTCCCAATTCACCAGCTTTTCACGGACAAGGTCCGATCCGGTCACACCCATCTGGATGCGCCCTGCTGCCAGCTCGCGCGGGATTTCCCCGGCGCTCAGCAGAACCAGCTCGACACCCTCGATCCCATCAACAGCGCCCGCATATTCGCGGTCGCTGCCCGATTTGCGCAGGGTTACGCCGCGCTGGCCAAACCATTGAAAGGTCTTCTCCATCAGCCGCCCTTTGGACGGCACACCCAGCTTCAGCATCAGATATCCCCCCGCAGCTGCAGCAGCAGATCAGGCCGGATCACACCGCCCACCGCAGGCACGGCCACGCCTTCGCCCAGCCGCGCTGTCAGTGCGTCATAACGCCCGCCGGTCGCCACAGGCGGCAAGGTCGGATCGTCCGCTGCGTAAAAGCCAAAGACAAAGCCGTCGTAATATTCAAGCGAAGTGCGGCCATAGCTGCCCTCGAACTCGAGCTTAGACACATCCACGCCGTAATCCTCTAGCGCGTCCAAACGTGCATTCAGACGCGTCACAGCCGGACCAATCGCCGGCATATCCACCGCGATATCACGCAGTTGGCTTAGCACATGGTCAGAGGTTTCGCGCAGCCCCGTCAGCGTATCCAGCAAGGCCAGTTCCTCGCCGCTGATCGGCGCAGTGGCCGCATCAGCCCGCAGCGCCTCGATCCGGCGCGCGACCTCGACGCGGCTGCGTTTACCCATATCAGCACCCGCCCCGGCAAAGGGATCGCTGGCCGCCAGCAACGCTGCGCGGCTTGGCGGCACAACTGTACGCCCGCCGAACCGGTCGAGCAAATTGCGAAACCGCCGTGGCCGCCAGATATGCCGCGCCAACGCATCCTTGCGCGCCTGCGACGTGCGCAGACCCGAAACGGCAGCCATCAAAATCCCGATGTCCCCCGTCGCAGCCCGCAGCGGCACATCGCCCAGCGCATCACGGATCGCGGCAAAGACTTCGGCATCGGCCAACGCCGGATTAACGCCATCAAAGACCTCGTACCCGACCTGCACGAATTCATTCGCCCGGTCGGGATCGCTATCCTGCTTACGAAACACCTTGCCCGCATAGGTATAGCGGGCCGGGTCCGCGTGGGACTGCATGTGCATCTGTACGACGGGCACCGTAAAGTCGGGGCGCAGCACCATCTCTCCACGGATCGGATCGGCGGTCAGGTAGGACCGGCCGCGAATATCCTCGCCGTACAAATCCAGCAAAGTGTCCGCCGATTGCAGCACGTCGGTCTGCACCACAACAGCATCGCGCGCGGCAAAGAAATCGCGCAGGCGGTCGGCTTCGGTCAGTGTGGCGGCTAAGGTCACGATTGCGATTCCTGTTGTCCGGCCAGCATCTTTTGGACTTCGGCCACAAGATCAGTCCTCGCGACTTCAATCTGGCTTGGGCGGTCTTTCCACTCTTCCAGCGTCGCGTTTTCGGCCATCTGCGCGCCAAGGATCAGGTCCTTGATCTGCACGATGCCTTTCTCAAACTCATCCCCGCCCGCGATGATCGCGATGGGACTGTTCCGCTTGTCCGCATATTTCAGCTGGTTGCCAAAGTTCTTAGGGTTGCCCAGATAAACCTCTGCCCGCACGCCTGCATTGCGCAATTCAGCAACCATGGTCTGATAATCCGCCATCCGCACCTTATCCATGACGGTCACCACGACAGGCCCCACGTCCTTGGTATCCAGCCGCCCCGTCGCATGCAGCGCCGCCAGCAGGCGATCCACGCCGATGGACACGCCCGTCGCAGGCACCTCTTGCCCGGTGAAGCGCTTGACCAGATCGTCGTAACGCCCGCCGCCCGCAACAGAGCCGAAGTTGCGCACATTGCCCTTCTCGTCCGTGACCTCAAAGGTCAGTTCGGCCTCGTAAACCGGCCCGGTATAATAGCCCAAACCGCGCACGACGGACGGGTCGATCACGATCCGGTCGGGGCCGTAACCTTGGGCCGACAGCAAGTCCGCGATCGTCTGCAATTCCTGCACACCCGCCTCACCCACGCTTGATCCAGCGACAAGTTCGGACAGCCGGGCCACCGTCGCAGCGCCGGTTTCGCGGCCCGCATCCATAAAGCCCATGACGACGTCGGCAGACACGTCATCAAGCCCCGCACCCTTGGTGAAATCGCCGCTCTCGTCCTTGCGTCCCTCGCCCAGCAAGGCGCGTACGCCGTCCACGCCAAGGCGGTCCAGCTTGTCGATGGCCCGCAGCACGATCCCGCGCGCAGCCTCTTTGTCGTCGCCAGCCAGACCCGCGACTTCAAGCACGCCGTTCAAGACTTTGCGGTTATTCACCCGGATCACATAGTCGCCGCGCTTGATGCCGACGGCCTCTAGCGTGTCGGACAGCATCGCGCAAATCTCGGCGTCGGCCGCGACAGAAGGTGCGCCGACCGTATCCGCATCGCACTGATAAAACTGACGGAAACGCCCCGGTCCAGGCTTTTCATTGCGCCACACCGGACCCATCGCATACCTGCGGTACGGCGAGGGCAAATCATTGCGATACTGCGCCGCGACGCGGGCAAGCGGCGCAGTCAGGTCATAGCGCAGGGCCAGCCAGTCGCTGTCCTCTTCCCAAGCAAAGACGCCCTCGTTCGGGCGATCAACATCGGGCAGGAACTTGCCCAGCGCCTCGACCGTCTCTACGCCAGAGGTTTCCAGCGGATCAAAGCCATAACGATGATAGACCTCGGCGATCTGGCGCAACATCTGGGTGCGCTGCGTCACCTGCGCGCCGAAATAGTCGCGAAAGCCTTTGGGCGTTTCCGCCTTAGGGCGCGGGGTCTTCTTTTCCTTGGCCATGGCATCCTCGCATCCGCTGGTCATCGCTGCGCGACATAACCCGCAGGGGCCAGCGTGGCAATGGCGGTGCGATTTACATTGCAAAACCTAAATGTTTCGCACGCGAAACATATTATGTTAAATAAGGCACTGAAATTAGTGACTTATTCACAAAATCCGTCAATCCAGCCACATCAAGCTGTGGCGCAGTCCCCGCCCCTACGCTAGAACTTGCCTCATGACCGATATCCTGCGCCTTGAAGAACAAATTGCCCACCTCACCCGCTTGGTGGAGGACTTAAGCGACGTTGTCGCCCGCCAAGACCGCACCATCGACACGGCCCAGCGCCGGATCGAGATGCTGATGCAGCGTGAAGCCACGCGAGAGGCCGACGCCGGCGGCACGATCCCCCTTGGCGATGAACGCCCGCCGCACTGGTAAGGCCGTCCTCTTCTTATCGTCCTAAATATCCCTGGGGGGCCGCGCCAGCGGCGGGGGCAGCGCCCCCTCAACCAACACACATCACTCTTCTTCTGGTCAAAAATACCTCGGGGGGAAGGCGAAGCCGGGGGGCAGCGCCCCCTGCCATCGTTAGCGTTCTGCCCCGGCGTCGGCGACGACGCCTTCGTGCAGCAGATACTCGACCCAGTTGTCGCTATCAGAGAACGACGGATAGGCGGTCAAAAACACAGTGCGCCGCCCAAGCGCATCAATCTTCGCACCGCAGCTCTGACCAGAGGGTGCGCCGCAGTACTTGCCCTTAATCACCTCGTATGCCGTATCCGTTTCCGAATAAGGCCGCGTGTTCGAGGCTTGATAACGGACGCCCTCGTGGGTCTGCACATCGCCAGTCAACACCAGCGCCGCAGTGAATTGCCGCAAGCAGCCATCGGTGAACCCATCGACATAATGTGCGCGAGGCGCGGTGCTGGTGGGTTTCGAATCGTAGACCGTATAGCCAGAGGCGCTCGCCACAGCGGTCCCAAGGCTGGCGGGCGCAACACCGCAAGTCGTGTCAATCTTGCCAAAGGCCAGCCCGGCCCCCGGGGCGGCTTGCCCGATATCAACGTCACTATTCATGATCGGCGTCCCGGTTCCGGTGGCACCGACGCCAGCGCAGCCAGCAAGGGCCAAACAGGCGATAACACTCGAAAACAAAAACTTCATAACTGGCCCCTCCGCTGATTGAATTTGACTACCATGCCCCGAAAGGCGCGCCGAGTAGCGGTTGCGTGATGCGGCAGATTCACGCGTCTTCGACCTCGATCACGCCGCCAAGGCTGCGCAGGGCGCCGCGGATCTGCGGATTGACCGGAAAGTCCTGCCCCAGATCCAGCTCGACCTCTCCCGGCAACGACGGGTCCATCAGGCAGAAATACACAGGCCCGCGCGCGCCTTTGACCTTATCCTTCATCGCCGATTCCAAAATCGACGCGACAGAAGGGATCGCATCAGCGCAATCAAGGAACACCCGCAGCCCATTGCTGGTGGCATCCACGACGGCTGTGTCGATCGGACTGACCGACCGGCCCAGCAGCTTCAGCTGATCGGATTCCATCGTCGCCTCGACTTGGATCACGACGTGAGAGCCGGTCTCCAAATGCTCGCGCGCCAGTTCCAGCGTATCGCTGAACAGCGTCACCTCGTACTGCCCGGTTGGATCGCTCAGCTGGGCAAAGGCAAAACGATTGCCCCGCGCCGATTTGCGTTCCTGCCGCCCAGACACGGTGCCTGCCATCTTGACGATACAAGCGGCGCGGCCCGCTTTGACGATGACCTCGTCCAGCGTCAGCACGTTCTTGCGCTTGAGCGCGCCCATATAGTCGTCCAGCGGGTGGCCTGAGAGGTAAAAACCGATGGCCTTGAATTCCTCGGCCAGACGTTCCGCTGGCAACCAGTCGTCGCCGCCTGCAAGGCGCGGCTCGGGCAAGTCGTCGCCCGCCTCTCCGAACAAGGACACCTGATTACTGTTCTTTTGGTCGTGGATCGCGGCAGAGTATCCGACCAGCGCATCAAGAGAGGACATGACCCGGCGGCGGTTAGGGTCCAAAATATCAAATGCGCCTGCACGGGCCAGCATTTCCATCGGGCGCTTACCGACCTTTTTCAGGTCCACCCGGCGGGCGACGTCGAACAGGTTCACGAAAGGACGGTCGCCCCGCCCTTCGACGATCAGCTTCATCGCCTCGACACCGACGTTCTTCAGGGCGCCCAGTGCATAGATCAGCTTGCCGTCGCGCACATCAAAGGTCGCCATAGACCGGTTCACGCAGGGCGGAATGTATTCCAGCCCCAAACCCTTTTTCACCTCTTGGAAATAAACCCCCAGCTTGTCTGTCAGGTGAATATCGCAGTTCATCACACCAGCCATGAACTCGACCGGGTGGTTTGCTTTTAGCCAAGCTGTTTGATAGCTGACCACCGCATAGGCGGCGGCGTGGGATTTATTGAATCCATAGTTGGCGAACTTTTCCAAAAGGTCGAAAACCTCAGAGGCTTTCTTTTTCGCAACGCCGTTTTCCATCGCCCCTTTTTCGAATTTGGGACGCTCCTTCGCCATCTCCTCGGCGATCTTTTTACCCATGGCACGGCGCAGCAAGTCAGCGCCGCCAAGCGAATAGCCCGCCATGACCTGCGCGATCTGCATCACCTGTTCCTGATAAACGATGATGCCTTGGGTTTCGGCCAGCAGATAGTCGATGGATTCGTGGACAGATTCGATCTCGCGCTGGCCATTCTTGACCTCGCAGTAGACCGGGATATTTTCCATCGGACCGGGACGATACAGCGCCACAAGCGCGACGATATCCTCGATACAGGTCGGCTTCATCCGTTTCAGCGCGTCCATCATGCCGCTGGATTCCACCTGGAACACGGCGACAGTTTTGGCACTGGCATAAAGTTTATAGGACGCTTCGTCGTCCAGCGGGATCGCCCCTATGTCGTATTCAAACCCGGCGGGCGGTTGATAAAGCTCTCGCCCGTCAGCGGATTTATTCAGCGGCCGTCCGTTTTTGCGGACAAGCTCTACAGCGTTCTGGATGACGGTCAGCGTTTTCAGGCCCAGAAAGTCGAACTTCACCAGACCCGCTTGTTCGACCCATTTCATGTTAAACTGGGTCGCGGGCATGTCGGACCGGGGGTCCTGATACAGTGGCACCAGCTCGTCCAACGGGCGGTCGCCGATCACGACACCGGCGGCGTGCGTGGACGCGTTCCGCAGCAAACCTTCGACCTGTTGGGCATAGCGCAGCAGGCGTTCGACCACTTCTTCGTTCTTGGCCTCTTCGCGCAGGCGCGGCTCGTCTGCCAACGCCTTTTCAATGCTGACGGGTTTGACCCCCTCGACCGGAATCATCTTGGACAGACGGTCGACCTGACCATAGGGCATTTGCAGCACGCGGCCCACGTCGCGCACGGCAGCCTTGGACAGCAGCGCACCAAAGGTGATGATCTGCCCCACCTTATCACGGCCATATTTATCTTGGACGTAGCGGATCACTTCCTCGCGCCGGTCCATGCAAAAGTCGATGTCGAAGTCGGGCATCGACACCCGTTCTGGATTCAAGAAACGCTCGAAGAGCAAAGAATATCGCAGCGGATCAAGGTCCGTAATCAAAAGAGCATAGGCCACGAGCGAACCCGCACCCGAACCACGGCCCGGCCCGACGGGGATACCGTTGTCTTTGGCCCACTTAATAAAGTCGGCCACGATCAGGAAATAGCCGGGAAACCCCATGCCTTCGATAATGCCAAGCTCGAACTCAAGCCGCTTCTCGTATTCCTCGACGCTGACCGCGTGGGGGATGATCGATAGGCGAAACTTAAGCCCCTCTTGCGCCTGACGCCGCAGTTCGGCGACCTCGTCATCAGCGAATTTGGGCAGGATCGGCGGACGTTTGTAGACCTTAAAAGCACAGCGCTTGGCGACCTCGACCGTGTTTTCCAGCGCCTCCGGCAGGTCGGCAAACAGGGTCGCCATCTCGCGCTCGGATTTAAAATAGTGCTGCGGCGTCAGGCGGCGGCGCGGTTCGGACTGGTCGACATAGGACCCTTCGGAAATACACAGCAGGGCGTCATGCGCCTCGTACAGACCCGTTTTCGGAAAATAGACGTCATTGGTCGCGACAATCGGCAGACCCTTGGCATAGGCCATCTCGATCAGGCCACGCTCGGTCAAAACCTCGGCCTGCGGCAGACCGCCGCCGTCAGGATGGCGCTGCAATTCAACATAAAGCCGATCGCCAAACAGCGCATGCAGCGTATCAAGCACCTGCTCTGCCCGCGGCTGCTGGCCCTGCTGCAACAGACGCCCGACAGGCCCGTCCGGCCCGCCGGTCAAACAGATCAGCCCAGCGTTATGATGGCTCAGGTCATCAAAATCGATCTGCGGCAACTGGCCCTCGTTATCCAGATACGCGGCAGAGTTCAGCTTCATCAGGTTCAGATAGCCCTGTTCGGACTGGGCCAGCAAAACGATAGGTGCCGGATCTGGTGCACGCTTGCCCGGCTCTGGCACCGTATAGGCCAGCGACATCTGACAGCCGATGATCGGCTGGATGCCCGCCTTTGACGCATATTCGCTGAATTCAAGGGCAGCGAACATGTTATTCGTATCGGTCACGGCGACGGCCGGCATGCCAGCCGCCTCGGCCATACCGGATAGCTTTTTCACCGGAACGGCCCCTTCCAAAAGGGAATATTCGGTGTGCACGCGCAGGTGAATGAATCGAGGGGATTGGGTCATGCGCTACCCTAGATCGCCCGGCGGATGGGGGAAAGCCGCTAACGCTTAGTCACACAGCTAAGCGCGTTGACGCTGGCCCGCCCGCGGCGCAAGTTCGCCGCCATGACATCGCCCCTGAATCACTTCTTTTCCGCCCTATCGGACCCGACCCGCCGCGCGGTGATCGAACGCCTTGCCGCAGGTCCGGCATCCGTCAGTGACCTCGCGGCACCGCATCCGATGGCGCTGCCGACCTTCATGAAACACCTTGGCGTGCTGGAAAAAGCGGGCTTGGTGCACACGATCAAAAAAGGCCGGGTGCGGATGTGCCATCTGGACGCAACGCCGCTGGTGACAGCCCAAGGCTGGCTGGCGTGGCAACGCCGCCTGTGGGAAACACGGCTAGATCACGTCGACCAATTAGCGCTAGCCTTGGACAGCGATTCTGCCCCGCAGGAAGACGAATGAGCGACGATCTCACCCTCAGCTTCACCCGCACGCTGTCCGCAAGCCCCGCCAATATCTGGCGCTGCTGGACCGAACCTGCGCTGATAAAACAATGGTTCGCCCCTGCCCCTGTGCAGACGACCGAGGTGGAGATTGACCCCGTCCCCGGCGGCACCTTTCGCACCGTGATGGTCGTTCCCGACTACGGCACCATGGCCGGCGACGCAGGCTGCATTCTTGTTGCCGAAACAGCACGGCGGCTGGTCTGGACCAACGCGCTTGGCCCCGGCTTTCACCCGAACAAGATCGGCGATGGCCCGATGGACTTTGCCTTTACGGCCGAAATCCTGCTTGCCCCCGCCCCCGGCGGCTGCACCTACACCGCAACTGTCACACACGCCTCGGCGCAAACAGCGCAAGCCCACAAAGACATGGGCTTTTACGATGGCTGGGGCACCGCCACAACGCAACTCGGCGCGCTCGCCAGCAGCCTCTAACCGCCCTTCTTCTGGTCCCAAATACCTCGAGGGAGGCGCAGCCGGGGGCAGAGCCCCCTCACCCCCGCCCAAAAAACATGCCTATAAATCAGGCAGACCTCCCCCTTCTTCTCGTCAAAAATATCCCGGGGGACGCCGCCGCCGGGGGGCAGCGCCCCCTCCGCTCTTGCAAATCAGACGCCAAGCGGCTTTGCTGTGCCAAACGGGGGCCGATCTCTACGCCGCATCGACGTCGTGCCGTGACCCGATTGACCTGGTAAGGCGGCAGGTTTTCACATGGATATCACGTTTCTTCTGAACGGAGAGACTGTCACCGCCCAAGCGGCCCCAACAGTCACTCTGTTGGATTGGCTGCGCACAGAGCGCGGGCTGAATGGCACAAAAGAGGGCTGCAATGAGGGCGATTGCGGGGCCTGCACCGTCATGGTCACCGACGCCAGCGGCGCGCGCAGCCTGAATGCTTGCATCCTTTTTATGGGGCAGCTTGCGGGCAAGGCTGTCCGCACGGTCGAAGGCATCGCCGGCCCGGATGGCGCTTTGCATCCGGTGCAGCAGGCGATGGTGGATCATCACGGCTCGCAATGCGGGTTCTGCACGCCGGGGTTTGTCGTCAGCATGGCGACGGCCCATCTGAACGGGCGCAGCGATCACGATGACCAGTTGGCAGGTAATCTGTGCCGCTGCACAGGCTACGCCCCGATTGTGCGCGCTGCAAAGGCGGCGGCGGATGCGCCGGTTCCGGTCTGGATGCGCGACACTGCGCCAGACGCCAAGACACCCCATGCCCCCACAAGCGCGGACGATCTGGCCGCCTGGTATCTGGACCACCCGAACGGAACATTGATCGCAGGGGCCACCGATGTGGGCCTATGGGTTACCAAGCAGTTCCGCGATCTGGGCGATGTGGCGTTTCTGCACGCCTGCACCGATCTGCAAACGATTGAAGTCACTGACGACGCGATCCGCTTTGGTGCGGGCGTGACCATGACGCAGGTGCTGGACGCCGTGGCGGCGGACTATCCGTCTTTCGCGGCGATGATCCGGCGCTATGGCTCGGTTCAGGTGCGCAATGCGGCGACGATTGGCGGCAATATCGCCAACGGCAGCCCCATCGGGGACAACCCGCCTGCGCTGATCGCGCTGGGGGCGACCTTGCATCTGCGGCGCGGGGATGCGCTGCGCGATGTCGCGTTGCAGGATTACTTTCTGGCCTATGGCAAACAGGACCGGCAGCCCGGCGAGTTCGTCACAGGCGTCACCATCCCGCGCGGACGGGATGCGCACCGCGTCTATAAACTGTCGAAACGGTTTGATCAGGATATCAGCGCCGTCTGCGGCGGCTTTGACGTCACGGTTTCGGACGGCAATGTCACCGCCGCCTGCATCGCCTTTGGCGGCATGGCAGGCGTGCCAAAGCGGGCAGCGGCGGTCGAGGCCGCGCTGATCGGCCAGCCTTGGAACGCACAGACGATAGCAGATGCTTTGCCCGCCTTTGCGGCAGACTTTGAACCGCTGAGCGATATGCGCGCCAGTGCCGCCTACCGGCTCGAGGCCGCACAAAACATGTTACAGCGGTATTTCGCGGACCTTTCTGGTGTCAGCGTCAACGTGCGGGAGGTGTCGGCATGAGCGTCGCAAGCCCCCTGCCCCACGACAGCGCCGCCCTGCATGTGACGGGCACCGCGCGGTATATCGACGATCTGCCGGTGCCCGCAGGTACGCTGCACCTTGCCTTTGGCCTAAGCGAGGTCGCGTGCGGCGCCATCACTTCGGTTGATCTGGACGCGGTGCGCGCCGCGCCGGGCGTCGTCATGGTGCTGACGGCGGATGATCTGCCCTTTGCCAATGACGTCTCGCCCAGCAATCATGACGAGCCTTTGTTGGCCGTGGGCCGGGTGCATTACGCCGGGCAGCCGATCTTTGCCGTTGTCGCCGACAGCCACCTGAACGCCCGCCATGCGGCGCGGCTTGGTCGGATCGAGATTGCAGCCGAGACCCCGATCCTAACAGTCGAGGACGCGCTGGCTGCGAACAGCCGGTTCGAGGATGGACCCCGCGTCTGGACCAAGGGCGACGTCGGTACCGCATTGTCCGGCGCCGCGCACCGGATCAAGGGCCGGATCGACATGGGCGGGCAAGAGCATTTCTATCTGGAAGGCCAAGCCGCCCTTGCCCTGCCACAAGAAGGCGGCGACATGACCGTCCATTCCAGCACCCAGCATCCCACGGAAATCCAGCACAAAGTGGCCGAGGCGCTTGGCGTGCCGATGCATGCCGTGCGGGTCGAGGTGCGGCGCATGGGCGGCGGCTTTGGCGGCAAGGAAAGCCAGGGCAATGCGCTGGCCGTCGTCTGTGCCGTGGCGGCCCGCGCAACCGGGCGGCCGTGCAAGATGCGCTATGACCGGGATGACGACATGATCGTCACCGGCAAGCGTCATGATTTCCGCATCGATTATGACGCCGGCTTTGATGAGGGCGGGCGGCTGCTGGGCGTGGATTTTACCCAGTATACGCGCTGCGGCTGGGCGATGGACTTATCCCTGCCCGTCGCCGACCGGGCGATGCTGCATAGCGATAACGCCTATCTGCTGGACGCCTGCCGCATCACGTCGCATCGGCTGAAGACCCACACGCATAGCGCCACGGCGTTCCGCGGCTTTGGCGGCCCGCAGGGTGTGCTGGGGATTGAGCGGGTGATGGATCACGCGGCCCATGTGCTGGGTATGGACCCGGTCGCGTTGCGGCGCGTGAATTACTATGCGCCGATGAATGCCGCGACTGACGGTGCAGGCGGCCACGTTGCAGGGGGGCTGTCTGCCCCCCGGCCTGCGGCCCCCCCCGAGGATATTTCCAAAACAGAGAGCGAAGCGGACCTGACGTCGCGCGGGGCGCAGACTGTGGCCGATGACCGGGTTGCAGTGCCAGAGGCGGCGGTGAACACCACGCCTTATGGCATGGCAGTCACGGATTTCATTCTGGATGCGATGACGGAGAGCCTGCTGGCGACGAGTGATTACCACGCGCGCAAGGCGGCGATTGCGGATTGGAATGCCGCCAATCCCCTGCTGAAGCGCGGCATTGGGTTTAGCCCGGTGAAGTTCGGGATTTCCTTTACGCTGACGCATCTTAATCAAGCCGGCGCCTTGGTGCATGTGTATCAGGATGGCTCGGTTCATCTGAACCATGGCGGGACCGAGATGGGACAGGGTTTGTTCCAGAAGGTTGCGCAAGTCGCGGCGGCGCGGTTCGGGATTGATGTCGCACAGGTCAAGATCACGGCGACGGATACAGGCAAGGTGCCGAATACGTCGGCGACGGCGGCGTCGAGTGGGGCCGACCTGAACGGAATGGCTGTCGCGAACGCCTGCGATATTATTCGCGCGCGGATTGCTGAACATTTAGCAGATGCGCATCAGACCGCTGTCGCGGATGTGCAATTCGCCCAAGGCCGCGTGCGTGTGGGAGGCAAGGACATGAGCTTTGCCGAGGCGGCGATGTTGGCCTATCAAGCGCGTGTATCCTTAAGCGCGGCGGGCTTTTACAAGACGCCGGATTTGGCGTGGGACCGGGTCAAAGGTCAGGGGCGGCCATTCTTTTACTTTGCCCAAGGGGCGGCAGTGACAGAGGTCGTGATTGACACGCTGACCGGGGAAAACCGGATTCTGCGCTGCGATATTTTGCATGATGCGGGGGACTCGCTGAACCCCGCGCTGGATCTGGGACAGATTGAGGGCGGCTATGTGCAGGGCGCGGGCTGGCTGACGACGGAAGAGCTGATCTGGGACGACAAGGGCCGGTTGCGGACCCATGCACCAAGCACTTATAAGATCCCCGCCTGCGGCGACCGGCCGGATGTGTTCAACGTCGCGCTGTGGGATCAGCCCAATCCGGCGGCGACGATCTATCGCTCGAAAGCCGTGGGCGAGCCGCCGTTTATGCACGGCATCTCTGCCTTTGCCGCGCTTGGCGATGCGGTGGCGGCTTGCGGGCCTGTTTGGCCAGATTTGCAGGCCCCCGCGACGCCAGAGGCGATCTTGGCCGCTGTAAAGCGCGCGCGCGGATGAGCGGGATTAAGGTCACAGTCGCGCGCACCGCCGGGTCGGTGCCGCGCGAGGCGGGCACGCAGATGATGGTTTGGGCGGATCGCACCGCAGGCACCATTGGTGGCGGCGCGCTGGAGTGGGAAGCCATGGCGGCTGCCCGACGCATGATCACGGAGGGCCACACGGCGCAGGTTTTGACCTTGCCGCTGGGTCCGGCGCTAGGCCAATGCTGCGGCGGATCGGTGACGCTGGAACTCGCGCAAGCGGATGCTTTGGAGGTACCGAAGGGTGCGCCGCTGTGGATTTACGGTGCGGGGCATGTGGGCCGCGCGCTGGTCGATGTAATGGCGCCGCTGCCGGAGTGGGACATCACTTGGGTTGATACAGGCGCAGATCGGTTTCCGCAGGATGCAAAGGCCGCAGTGCTTGTCGCCGCGGATCCGGCGCGGGCAGCGGCGCATGCGCCAGCGGATGCGCATCACCTGATCCTGACCTATAGCCATGCGATCGATCTGGAGCTGTGCCACGCGGTCCTGTCGCGTCCCTTTGCCAGTTGCGGGTTAATCGGGTCCGCTACGAAATGGGCGCGGTTTCGCGGGCGGCTGGCGGCCCTTGGGCATAGCCCTGCAACCATTGCGCGCATTGCCTGTCCCATTGGCGACACGCGGCTTGGAAAACATCCTCAGGCCATTGCCATCGGCGTCGCCATGGCGATGCTGGGCCGAAATGCAGCTAGGCAGATTGAGGCGGCGGGATGAGCGAGACCCTTTTGACACTCGATGGGCTGACCAAGGCCTATCCGGGCGTGGTCGCCAACAAGGACGTGTCATTTTCCATTGAACGCGGTGAGATTCACGCGCTGCTGGGGGAAAACGGGGCGGGGAAATCGACGCTGGTGAAGTCGATTTACGGCCTGGTGAAGCCTGACAGCGGCACGATGACACTGAACGGGGTGCCCTTTGCACCGGGCGAGCCGGGGGATGCGCGCAAGGCGGGCGTCGCGATGGTGTTCCAGCATTTTTCGCTGTTCGATGCGATGAGCGTGGCCGAGAATATCGTGCTGGGCATGGATAATCCGCCATCCCCCCGCGCGATTGCGGGCGAGGTGCGGCGGGTATCGCATCTGTATGGCCTGCCGCTGGATCCGGACCGGATCGTTGGCGATTTGTCGGCGGGGGAACGGCAGCGGGTCGAGATTATTCGCTGCCTTTTGCAGGACCCCAAACTGCTGATCATGGACGAGCCGACCAGCGTGCTGACGCCGCAAGAGGTGGACATCCTGTTCCTGACGCTGCGCAAGCTGGCGGCAGAAGGGACGTCGATCCTGTATATCTCTCATAAGCTGGGCGAGATCGCGGCGCTTTGCGACAATGCGACGGTGCTGCGGCTGGGACAGGTCGTGGCGACCTGTGATCCGCGCCAGACGGCTCCGCGCGAAATGGCAGAGCTGATGGTGGGTACGGTATTGCAATCGCCCGTGCGCACGGCGCGGCCAGAGGGGCCGATCCGGCTTGCGCTGAAGGGGCTAAGCGCCCCTGCCCCGCAACGGTTTGGCACAGCACTGAAGGATGTGACGATCACGGTTCGCGCGGGCGAAGTGCTGGGTATTGGCGGCGTCGCTGGCAATGGGCAGGACGAGCTGATTGCAGCGCTGTCAGGCGAGATGCCTGTCGCGTCCGCGATGGTAGAGCTGGACGGCACGCCGATTGGCGCGGATGCGGTCAATGCGCGGCGCGCGGCCGGATTGCTGTGCGCGCCAGAGGAACGGCTCGGACATGCCGCCGCCCCTGATATGACGCTGACCGAAAACGCATTGCTGACCGGGGTGCGTCGCAAGCATCTGGAACAGCGCGGATTTCTGCGCTGGCCCGCTGCCACGGCTTTCGCGAAAGAGATCATTGAGGCGTTTGACGTACGCACGCCGGGGCCGGGAAATACGGCGCGGTCGCTGTCAGGTGGAAACTTGCAGAAATTTGTGATCGGCCGCGAGATTATGCAAAATCCAAGCGTGTTGGTGGTGAACCAGCCGACTTGGGGGGTCGATGCCTCTGCGGCGGCGGCGATCCGGCAGGCGCTGCTGACGCTGGCCGACGAGGGTGCTGCGGTGATTGTAATCTCGCAGGATCTGGATGAATTGATGGAAGTCTCTGACCGGTTTTGCGCATTAACCGATGGGCGATTGTCGCCTGCGCGGCCTGCGCGGGGGCTGAGCGTTGAAGATATCGGAATGATGCTGGGCGGCGCTCATGATCTGGAGGTCGCGCATGTGGCGACGTGAGGAACGCCTGCCGCGGGCGAGTATTTTCGGCAAGATGATGAATAAAAGCGGCGCTGTGCTGGGGGAAGGCTTTGGCGCCTCCGGCGGGAGTTTAGGTGGCCAGATGAAGACGGGGATGCGGCGATGATCGTTCTGGACAAGCGGCCACAGCCGAGCCGGATGTGGAGCTATGCCGCGCCCGTGTTGGCGGTTGTGCTGACAATGCTGGTGGGGGGCATCCTATTTGCCGCGCTGGGCAAGAACCCGGTAGAGGTGATCCGGACGATTTTCCTTGATCCGCTGTTTTCCAAGAACGCGTGGTTTTATCGCCCGCAACTGCTAATCAAAGGCGCGCCGCTGGTGCTGATCGCGGTCGGCTTAAGTTTCGGCTTTCGCGCTGGGATTTGGAATATTGGCGCTGAAGGCCAGTACATTATGGGCGCGCTGTGCGGCGCGGCGGTGGGGCTTGCGTTTTATCCGATGGAATCGTGGCTGATTTTCCCGCTGATGATTATGGCGGGGGCGATTGGCGGGGCGCTTTGGGGGTTGATACCGGGGCTTTTGAAGGTCCGATTTGGCACTAACGAGATTTTGGTGTCCTTGATGCTGGTTTATGTGGCCGAGAGTCTGCTGGCTGCGATGGCGCTGGGGCCGTTGAAGAACCCCGAAGGCATGGGATTTCCGGGCAGCCGGAACCTGTCGCAATATCCGAGCGCGGCTAATCTGGAGCTGATTTCAGGCTCTGGCATGCATTGGGGTGTGGTTGCCGCGCTGATTGCCGTGATCTTTGCCTATGTGCTGCTGGCGCGGCACATGTTCGGGTTTCAGGTACGGCTAGCAGGCCAAGCGCCGCGGGCGGCGCGGTTTGCGGGCGTGAATCCGGCGCGCATGATCCTGATTTGCATGGGCCTATCGGGCGCGCTGGCCGGTTTAGCGGGCATGTTCGAGGTGTCCGGCCCGGCAGGTCAGGTGACGATCGATTTTAACGTCGGCTACGGTTTCACCGCGATCATCGTCGCGTTTCTGGGGCGTTTGCATCCCGTGGGCATCTTGCTGGCGGGGGCTGTGATGGCGCTGACCTATATCGGCGGCGGCATTGCGCAAAGCAATCTGGGCCTGCCTGCTGCGGCGATCAGCCTGCTGCAGGGGATGCTGCTGTTTTTCCTGCTCGCGGTTGATGTGCTGACAAACTACCGCGTGCGGTTTTCCAATAAGGTGGCGGCGTAATGGACCTAAGTGCAATCAATCCGATCCTGCTGCTGGCGTCCTTGATGGTCGCCGCTACGCCGATCCTGCTGGCCGCGATTGGAGAGCTGGTGGTGGAACGCGCGGGCGTGCTGAACCTTGGCGTTGAGGGGATGATGATCACCGGTGCCATCTGCGGCTTTATCATCGCCGTGGCGACGGGAAGCCCATGGCTCGGGTTTATTGGGGCCGCGATTGGCGGCGCGATGTTGTCGCTGCTGTTTGGGGTGCTGACGCAGTTCCTGCTGTCCAACCAAGTGGCGACAGGTCTGGCGCTGACGCTGTTCGGTTTAGGCCTGTCGGCGCTGATGGGGCAAGGCTATCTGGGCATCCGCGCGCCGTCCTTTCCTGATTGGCATATCCCTTTGCTGGGCGATATTCCCGTAATTGGTCCCATCGTGTTTCAGCATGATCCCATGGTCTATATCGGGCTGCTCATCGTGGCTGGTGTGTGGTTTTTCCTGAACCGCACCCGCGGCGGTTTGATCCTGCGGGCGGTAGGCGAAAACCACGATGCCGCCCATGCGCTGGGCTATCACGTGCGCCGCACACGGATGCTGGCGATCATGTTTGGCGGGGCCTGCGCGGGCCTTGGCGGGGCTTACCTAAGCCTTGTGAGGGTGCCGCAATGGACCGAAGGCATGACCGCAGGCGCGGGCTGGATCGCGCTGGCGATTGTCGTCTTCGCCAGCTGGAAACCGGGGCGATTGGTGCTGGGCGCCTATCTTTTTGGCGGCGTTACCGTGCTACAGCTTAATTTGCAGGCAGCAGGGGTTGCGGTACCGGTCGAATATCTTTCAATGTCGCCCTACCTTGCCACCATCGCGGTTCTGGTCATCATGTCCGCCGGACGCGCGCCCGGAAGCTTGGGCCGAATCTTTCATGCCGCAAGATAAGCGGCGACTACAGGGGATATACCAATGAAAAGAAGAACACTTCTCGCATCTGGCGTTGCAGCAGCGACGCTGGCCATGGCCGGCCTGCCCGCACTGGCACAAGACAAGACCAAGGTCGGTTTCGTCTATGTCGGCCCCGTCGGCGATGGCGGCTGGACATACGAGCATGACAAGGGCCGCCAAGCGGTCGAGGCCGAGTTCGGCGATGCAGTCGAGACCGTGTTCGTCGAATCCGTGCCCGAAGGCCCCGATGCTGTGCGCGTGATGCAGCAGATGGCGCTGGACGGCGCTGACCTGATTTTCACAACGTCCTTTGGCTACATGGACCAGACGCTGGAAGTCGCGGCCAAGTTCCCCGATGTGAAGTTCGAGCATGCGACAGGCTTTAAGACCGCTGACAACGTCGGCATCTATTCCGCGCGCTTTTACGAAGGCCGCGCCGTGCAGGGTCACATCGCTGGCAACCTGACAAAGTCCAACATCATCGGCTACATCGGGTCCTTCCCGATCCCCGAAGTCGTGCGCGGCATCAACGCTGCCTATCTGGCCGCCAAGGCTGTGAACCCTGACGTCGAGTTCAAGATCGTCTGGGCCTACACTTGGTTTGATCCGGCGAAAGAAGCTGAAGCAGCCAATGTGCTGATCGAGCAAGGCGCTGACGTTGTGCTGCAGCACACCGACTCGACCGCGCCGCAGGCCGCCGCGCAGGCCGCTGGCAACGTTTACACCTTTGGTCAGGCGTCCGACATGGCCGAATATGGTCCAATGCCGCGCGTGTCGTCGATCATCGACAACTGGGCCCCCTACTACATCGCCCGCACCAAGGCCGTCATGGACGGCACTTGGGAATCCGACAGCACTTGGGATGGTATCGGCGCTGGCATGGTTGGCATCGGCGAGATCACCGACGCGGTCCCCGCTGACGTGAAAGCCAGCGCAGAAGCGCTGCGCGACGCGATTGCCGCTGGCGAAATCCACCCCTTCACCGGTCCGGTCAACAAGCAGGACGGCTCTGTCTGGCTGGCTGACGGCGAGACCGCTGATGACGGCACGCTGCTGGGCATGAACTTCTACGTTGAAGGCATCGAAGGCGACATTCCGCAGTAAGCGAAACGTTTCTGCGATATGCGAAAGGCCCGCCATTGGCGGGCCTTTTTGCATTTTCGGGGCGGTGTCAGTCGCCGCGTCGCGGATCAAACTCATTGCCGTTATTGACAAGGTTTTCGATCCGGCTCGCCTTGAGCGATGGGTCCGAGCGGTCATTCATAATCCGCTGCGCCTGAATATACGTATCCAGATTGAACGATTTCCCGCGATCAAGCTGCACGCGCAGCAGATCAAGGTTAAGATCAAAGGCCGCGCGCATTGCGGGGCTGGTGTCAGCGATCTTCATCTCACTCAAGCTTTGTGCGCCAGCCGGTGCAGCGGTAAGGCTGGCCATCATCGCGGCCATCATCAGGGCGGGTTTGGCATGAAACGACATCGTCGAATTCCTTTGTGCGGGCGCAACATGGTCGAAGTTTTAGAACGCAAAAGGGCCTGCCTGTAACAGGCAGGCCCTTCGGCACGGCGTGGCCGTGGCCTGCGCTTAGTAAGTGACGGAGTAGCCGGGGCCGTAGCCTGCGGACTCGCCGTTCACGATCAGGTTCACGCGCTTGGCTTTCGATGCTTCGTTCGACTGGTCCAGAATGATCTGCTGGATCGCGGTCAGTTCGCCGGTTGTCAGCACGTTACCAGCGCGGTTGCTCACGCCCAGTGCGGCAATGTTTGCTTCGGTTGCGGCGACGCCAGCAGCGGACAGGTCGTTGAAGCTTTTGGTGGGCTGGAAGTCAGCGGCGGAAGCAGCGGTCACGCCGAATGCAGAAACCAGGGCGGCGGCGATCAGGGAGGATTTGAAGTTTGTCATTGTCTTATCTTTCATATTCTCAGGGCAGCGCCCTGTGTATTTCCCGCTGGGAGGAGCGGAGGGAGGAAGGTCGCTAAGAAGCGATTAGTAAGTGACGGAGTAGCCGGGGCCGTAGCCTGCGGACTCGCCGTTCACGATCAGGTTCACGCGCTTGGCTTTCGATGCTTCGTTCGACTGGTCCAGAATGATCTGCTGGATCGCGGTCAGTTCGCCGGTTGTCAGCACGTTACCAGCGCGGTTGCTCACGCCCAGTGCGGCAATGTTTGCTTCGGTTGCGGCGACGCCAGCAGCGGACAGGTCGTTGAAGCTTTTGGTGGGCTGGAAGTCAGCGGCGGAAGCAGCGGTCACGCCGAATGCAGAAACCAGAGCGGCGGCGATCAGGGAGGATTTGAAGTTTGTCATTGACTTATCTTTCATATTCTCAGGGCAGCGCCCTGTGTATTTCCCGCTGGGAGGAGCGGAGGGAGGAAGGTCGCTAAGAAGCGATTAGTAAGTGACGGAGTAGCCGGGGCCGTAGCCTGCGGACTCGCCGTTCACGATCAAGTTCACGCGCTTGGCTTTCGACGCTTCGTTCGACTGGTCCAGAATGATCTGCTGGATCGCGGTCAGCTCGCCGGTTGTCAGAACGTTACCAGCGCGGTTGCTCACGCCCAGGGCGGCAATGTTTGCTTCGGTTGCGGCGACGCCAGCAGCGGACAGGTCGTTGAAGCTTTTGGTGGGCTGGAAGTCAGCGGCGGAAGCAGCGGTCACGCCGAATGCAGAAACCAGAGCGGCGACGATCAGGGAGGATTTGAAGTTTGTCATTGTCTTATCTTTCGTTTGGTGAGGGACATCGTGTCCTCTTCTGCCAAACGATATAGGGAGGTTTTTTGCGAATGTGCACACCTAGCTGTAAACTTTAATGTGATGTCTGCATTTGCGCACACAAGACAGATTTATTTTACACAGACGGAATGTGGAACTTTCGGCGTAGTATGATTGACAAGGTGCCCAAGTAGATTGCTAGGCGGCCACCTGCGTGTCATCGTTGCGTCATGAAACAGCTGCATACACGCGACGGGACCGCTTTGTCCCGACTGACATTTGGCACCATGCAATTCGGCGGCCGCGCCGATGAGCAGGCCAGTAAAGCCATGTATAGTGGGGCGCGCGCGGCCGGCGTCAATCATTTCGACACCGCCGTCCGCTATAACGACGGCGCAAGCGAGCTGCTACTCGGGCCGATGATCGCACCGGAACGGGATTCGATCTATCTTGCGACCAAAGTTGCCTTCGCGGGCGGTGCGGGCAAAACAAATATTTTGGCGCAGTTCGAAATTTGTCGCCAACAATTGGACGTGGACAGCGTCGATCTGCTGTATTTGCACCGCTGGGACAATGACACGCCCCTGATTGAAACATTTGAGACGCTTGCGCGCCTGCAATCGGACGGCGCAATCCGCCATATTGGCGTCAGTAACTATGCTGCGTGGCAAGTTATGAAGGCGCAAGCGGTCTGTGCAAGCCTTGGAACGCAGATTGATGTGATGCAACCGATGTATAATCTAGTCAAACGGCAGGCAGAGGTCGAGATTCTGCCGATGACCGCCGATCAGGGGATACAAGTCTGCGCCTATTCCCCGCTTGGGGGCGGATTGCTGACCGGAAAGTATGCGCGCGGCGGCACAGGACGGCTGAGCGAAGATAAAATGTATGCCGCCCGTTATAATCCCGACTGGATGCATGCCGCCGGGGCCGCTTTGGCGGATATGGCGGATGAATTGGGGACGGATGCGGCGACTTTGGCCGTCGCTTGGGTTGCAGCGCATCCCACTGCCCCCTCGCCCATCATATCAGCCAAGTCGATGGCGCAGCTTGCGCCGTCGCTGGCCGCACAGGATTTCGCGATGACCGATGCACTCTATACTCAGATCAGCGCGCTGAGCCCGACCCCCGCCCCTGCCACGGATCGGTTAGAAGAAGTATGACTGACATCGTAGTGATTGGCGGCGGGGTTGCTGGCATTTCTGCTGCAGCCCGGCTTTCGCATCTGGGCAACGTCACCTTGATCGAAGCAGAGGCGCAGACGGGTTATCACAGTTCTGCCCGCTCTGCCGCTTTGTTCGAGGAAAACTACGGCAAGCCCACCACCCGGGCGCTAAACGCCGCCAGCCGCGATTTCCACGAAAACGCCAATGGCGGCGTGCTGTCGCCGCGCGGGTTGATGCTGCTGGGGGCAAAGGACGAGGCTGATCGCTTTGCCGCTGATGTTGCGGATATGGGGCTAGAGCAGATCACCACGACAGAGGCACGGGCGTTGGTGCCGATCCTATCGGATTACGTGGACCGCGCGGCCTATCACGCAGCGGCATGGGATATCGACACCGATTTACTAATGCAGAATTGGCTGCGCGAACTGCGCGGCAATGGCGGCAGCGTCATGACAGGCGCGCGCGTGGAGACCATCACCCGCACACGGGCCGGATGGCAGCTGACGACACCTGCGGGCGATGTGACCTGCCGCGTGATTGTAAACGCCGCGGGGGCTTGGGCCGATCAGGTTGCCGTATTAGCCGGGGTGCGCCCACTGGGGCTGACACCGCTGCGGCGGTCTATGGCGCGGTTGGCCGCACCGGGCGGACATGCGGTCAGCAACTGGCCCATGATATTCGGACCCGGCGAAAGCTGGTACGCCAAACCCGACGCGGGGGCGCTACTGGTGTCGCCAGCGGAGGAAGACTTGGTTGATCCTCATGATGCATTTGCCGACGACATGACCTTGGCCGAAGGGCTGGCGCGCTATCAGGAATATGTCACGCCAGAGGTCACGCGCCCTGTCGCAACTTGGGCTGGCCTGCGTACCTTTGCCCCGGACCGTCAGTTGGTGTTGGGACGGGCGGTGGATGCGCCAACCTTTATCTGGTGTGCGGGACAAGGCGGATACGGGTTCCAGACCGCGCCCGCCGCATCTGCGTTGATCGCCGATGTCGTTGCAAACCGCACGCCGCAGCTGGGCGCTGATCTAGCCGCGGCGCTGTCACCGGCCCGCTTTGGCTAGGGCCAGCGGGCGAGGTTGCGATACAGAGCGGGCGATGCGGCGTTATGGATGGTTGCTGCCGCAAGGTTGCGGTAATGGATCTGAGCAAGAGATGTCGTCGCGGCCAGTGGCCTGACATGACTTGTCTATCGTTTTTGCCAGATGAGTAACCTGCATGCCCGGCTGGGATAAAATATGTAGCACTGCGCCACTTGATGATTGGCCCCGCGCAGCCATGTCCTGCTCATGATCAGACACCGCATCAATCCCGAAGGCCGCCGCCTGCACCGCCAATTCGAACGGCTGCGCCGTGACTATCCCCGCATGGGGAGCGTCCTGTTCCGCATCAGCCGCCCGGGATGGGCGCTGGTACGGGTGCCGGTAGGCGTGACGTTTATACTGGGCGGATTTCTAGCGATCCTGCCCGTGTTCGGGTTGTGGATGATCCCGGTGGGTCTGCTGCTGCTGGCGGTCGATGTGCCGTGGCTGCGCCGCCCCGTGTCAGGGGCGATCATTCGCCTGCGCCGCCGGGCTGACAGATTTCGTCAGCGGCGGCGGGAGAAGCGCGACGACTGAGGGGGCGCTGCCCCCGGGCTGCGCCCTCCCCCGGAGTTTATCTGGCAAGGTGAATGCGGATCAGCCGTCTTTGCGGATCGTGGCGTTTTGCGGATCGTAGGGCGAGTCTTCTACGATTGTCGCAGGCCAAAGCTGGTCGAACATCTTGACCTGTAGCTGGGTGCCGACGGCGGCGTGGTCCGGGTGGACGTAGCCCATGCCGATGCTTTTGCCGAAGTGGACCGAGTATCCACCAGAGGTCAGGCGGCCGACCCGGGTGTCGCCGTGGTAGAGGACTTCGCGGCCCCAAGGGTCGGCATTATCCGGCCCGTCGATCAGCAGCGTGACGCAGGTCGAGCGGATGCCTTTGGCCTGCATTTCAGCCTTGCCGTGGAAGTCTTTGTTCAGATCAACAAAGCGCGGCAGGTCGGCTTCCATCGGGGTGGCGTCACGGCCGAGTTCGTTGCCAAAGGCGCGGTAGGATTTTTCCTGCCGCAGCCAGTTCTGGGCGCGGGCACCGACAAGCTTCATGCCATGCGCTTCGCCTGCCTTTTCCAGCAGATCGAACAGGTAGTTCTGCATCTCAATCGGGTGGTGCAACTCCCAGCCAAGCTCGCCAGTATAGGCGACGCGGATGGCGCGGACGGGGCACATGCCCAGTTCGATGTCGCGCACCGACAGCCAAGGAAAGCGTTTATTGGACAGGGCGGTCGCGGGGTCGGCGTCCTTGATGATGGATTGCAGCACGTCGCGGGATTTGGGGCCAGCGATGGCGAAGACGCCCCACTGGGTCGTGACCTCTTGTTCGTTGATACGACCGAAGTCCGCCTCTTTGTCGGCGATGGCTTTATAAAGGTAATCTTGGTCGTAGGCCGTCCACGCACCAGCAGAGATCAGGTAGTAGTCGTCATCCCCCGTGCGGGCGATGGTGTATTCGGTGCGCGTGGTCCCTGCCCCGGTCAGCGCATAGGTCAGGTTGATGCGGCCGACCTTGGGCAGCTTGTTTGTCGTAAACCAGTCAAGGAACGCGGTGGCACCCGGGCCGCTGATGCGGTGCTTGGTAAAGGCAGAGGCGTCGATCAGGCCGACACCTGTCCGGATCGCCTTGGCTTCTTCGACAGCATGTTTCCACCAGCCGCCACGGCGGAAGCTGCGGGCGTCGTGGTCGAAGCTTTCCGGTGCGTCCACGGGGCCAAAGTAGTTCGGGCGTTCCCATCCGTTGACCCAGCCAAATTGCGCGCCGCGGGCCTTTTGCCGATCAAACGCGGGCGTGGTGCGCAGCGGGCGGCAGGCGGGGCGTTCTTCGTCCGGGTGGTGTAGGATATAGACGTGCTCGTAGGCTTCCTCGTTCTTGCGGGCGGCCCATTCGGTCGTCATCCACGGGCCGTACCGCTTGGGATCAAGGGACGCCATGTCGATTTCGGCCTCTCCTTTCACCATCATCTGCGCAAGGTAGTAGCCGGTGCCGCCAGCGGCGGTGATGCCAAAGCTGAACCCTTCGGCCAGCCACATGTTGTGCAGGCCGGGGGCCGGGCCGACGAGGGGGTTGCCGTCGGGAGTGTAGCAGATCGGGCCGTTGAAGTCGTTCTTCAGGCCAGAATCCTCGCAAGACGGGATGCGGTGGATCATCGCGAGATACTGCTCTTCGATCCGTTCCAGATTGAGTTCGAACAGATCGGCCCGGAAGCTGTCAGGGACGCCGTATTCGAACCGCGCTGGCGCGTGCTTTTCATAGACGCCAAGGATCCAGCCGCCGCGCTCTTCGCGGACATAGGATTGGGCGTCGGCGTCGCGCACGACGGGGTGTTCGGGGTTGGTCTTGCGGTATTCCTGAAGCGCGGGGTCGACGTCCATCACGATGAACTGGTGTTCGACGGGGATCGCGGGGATCTTGATGCCGAGCATTTTTGCAGTGCGCTGCGCGTGGTTGCCAGAGGCGGTGACGACATGTTCGGCGGTGATGACGATCTGTTCGTCAGATGGGACAAGGTTGCCGCCCTTTTCAACCATTTTGGTGGCAGTGACTTCCCAATGGGTGCCGTTCCAATGAAACGCGTCCGCCTGCCAGCGGCGTTCGATCATCACACCGCGCTGGCGCGCGCCCTTGGCCATCGCCATCGTCACATCGGCGGGGTTAATGTAGCCGTCGGTGTTATGATAAAGCGCGCCCTTCAGGTCAGAGGTTTCGATCAGAGGCCATCTTGCCTTGATTTCGTCCGGTGTCAGAAAGACGTAAGGCACGCCGCAGGTTTCCGCCGTAGAGGCATAAAGCTGATATTCCTCCATCCGCTCAATCGTCTGGGCCATGCGCAGGTTGCCGACGACAGCGAAGCCTGCGTTCAGGCCTGTCTCTTCCTCTAGCGTTTTGTAGAAGCGGATCGAGTAGTCGTGGATGTGGGTGGTTGCAAAGCTCATGTTGAAATAGGGCAGCAGGCCAGCGGCGTGCCAAGTAGAGCCTGACGTCAGCTCGTCCCGTTCCAGCAGCATGACATCGTCCCAGCCGGCCGCGGCCAGATGATAGGCAATCGACGTGCCAACGGCACCGCCGCCGATGACCAGTGCTTTGACGTTGGTTTTCATGTTCGATTCCCCGAAGCCTGCTATGTTGCTGGCAATCTGCTGCAAAGCAGCGCGCAGCGAAAGAACCAGCCGACGCAAATCGGCATGAATACGACAAGGGCGGACAAAGCGGGCCTTTACCGACGCAACGATGCACGGGTGCGCGCGTGACATGGCGGCTGCCGCGCCCTAGAACGTCAGGCAAAGGAAACAGGGAGCGAAGATGCTGATCTGCAAAACCGTGGCCGAGGTGAAAACCGCCGTGGCGGGCCTGCGCAAGGCAGGGACTGTCGGACTAGTGACAACGATGGGGGCGCTGCATGCGGGGCATATGGCGCTGGTCGCTGCTGCGGCCCGCGATCATGCATCGGTTGTTGCGACGATTTTCGTCAATCCGACCCAATTTGGCGACGCCAAGGATTTGGAAAACTATCCGCGCACCGAAGCGGCTGATCTGGCGATGCTAAAGGCCGCAGGCGTGGCGGCGGTGTTTATGCCGACCCCTGATGTGATGTATCCGGCGGGCGACGAGACGATCGTCGAGACGACGCATCTGGCGAATATTCTGCATGGCGCAGTGCGTCCGGGGCATTTTCGCGGCGTGGCGACGGTGGTGACCAAGCTGCTGAATATCGTGGGGCCTGATGCCGCCTACTTTGGCGAGAAGGATTACCAACAGCTTGCCGTCATCCGCCGCATGGTCGCCGATTTGTTCATCCCCGTGGCCATCCACGGCGTTCCAACAGTCAGAGAATCTGACGGGCTGGCGATGTCGTCACGCAACGTGCGCCTGATCGGGGACGAACGCTATGACGCGCGCGTTCTAAACCTGTCGCTGACCGTCGCCGCGGCGATGGTGAAAGAAGGCGCAACCATCGAGGTGATCGCCGAGACGATTTGCGGCGTCATCGCGTCGAAACGCGGGGCGACACTGGCGGGGCTGGATATCGTCGACGCCGAAACCTTTGCGCCCGTCACCGGCATCCCCACCCGGAAAATCGGCATCATGATCGCGGTCCAGTTCATGACCGTGTTACTTATCGACCAAAAGGAAATCACGCCATGAGCACGCAAACCCCAACCGTTCGCCGCACAACCGTGCCGCAAATCCGCAACCGCAAGGGCGGCGAGCCGATCGTCTCCCTGACGTCTTACCACGCGCATACCGCCGCGATCGTGGACAAATACGCCGACTTTATTCTGGTGGGCGACAGCCTTGGCATGGTGATGCACGGCATGGAAAGCACCGTTGGCGTGCCGCTGGACCTGATGATCATGCATGGCAAAGCTGTTGTGCGCGGCACCAAAAAGGCGCTGATCGTCGTGGACATGCCCTTTGGCACCTACGAGGAATCGCCCAATATGGCGTTCCGCAATGCGGCCAAGATCATGAAAGAAACCGGCTGCGGTGCGGTCAAGCTAGAAGGCGGCGCGCGCATGGCCGAGACGATCCACTTTCTGGTGGAACGCGGCATTCCCGTCATGGCCCACACCGGCCTGACGCCGCAATCGTCCCACGTTATGGGCGGTTTCAAAACCCAAGGCCGGGACGAGGAAAGCTGGGACGCGCACAGCAATGATGCCCGCGCTGTGGCCGACGCCGGTGCCTTTGCCGTTGTCCTAGAAGGCATGGTCGAGCCGCTGGCCGCCCGAATCACAAAAGAGGTCGAGATCCCGACCATCGGCATTGGGGCCTCTGCCGACTGCGACGGGCAGATTCTGGTGCTAGAGGATATGCTGGGCCTGAATCCCTGGACGCCAAAGTTCGTCAAGGTCTACGGCCAGCTTGGCCCGATGATCGAAGATTCCGTCAAACGCTATGCCGAAGACGTCAAATCCCGCGCATTCCCCACCGAAGACGAAGTATATCGCTAAGCCCCAAACGCCCGGAAAACAGCGCATCTGCGCCATCTTCCGGGCGTAACCCCCCAATATCGTTGATCTGTATTTGTATTTTTGACACGGGCTAGCCCGTTTCGTGATCTTTTGATCAGGAGGGGGGATCAATTGCGACAATTTAGTGTTATATCCCCAGTACCGCACGTCAGATGCGGATTTGAGGAGAGCACTATGAAACGCACCACGCTTTATGCGGTGGCTGCACTCATGGTTTTGGGCGGTTGTATTTCGCCAGAGCCAGAAGCAGGTCGCGCTGATACCAATATGATGCGGTTTTCAACCATGAGCTATTCGCCCGCGCTAGAGCGGTCAGAGTAGAAAAGCAAAAGGCGCAGAATATCTGCGCCTCATGCCATATTACCTACAGTTTTCAGGCTGCACTGCGATCGGTGCAGCCCTTTCGCCTTTGCGTCAGCCGGAAACGTCTTCATCCATAATCAGCGGCTCGAACGCAGGCAGGTCCGCTGGGACCGGGCCAACAACGCCGATTTCGACGGGCGGCGGCGGCATGCCGGTGGACGATGGCCGCGGCACAGGCGATGAAGCCGGGCCATCAAGCGACGTGGTGCTGACCGGCGTGGGTGGATCGACCAAGATCGGCTGTGGCACGGCGGGGATAACCAGCGGCACGGCGTTGCCGACCTGCGATTCTGATCCGTTAAAACTGGACGGCACTGGTGTGGCACAGGCCCCCAGCACAGCCAGCACGGCGGCTGGCATCACGAATTTCATCATCGACATTTCTCCTTTAAACATTGGGCCAGACGTGGCGCAAAGCGCGACCGCGTCAAACCCGCGGTGTTACATTTGCCCCGGCACGACCAAATCAGGCGGACGGTGGCCGTCGGCAAAGGTTTTAATGTTGATCAAAACCTTCTCTCCCATCTCGATCCGGCCTTCGGTGGTGGCCGAGCCCATATGAGGCAGCAAAATCACGTTGGGCAAGGCTTTCAGGCGGGGATTGATCTCTCCTCCGCGTTCGAACACATCAAGGCCAGCGCCTGCGATTTCATTGGCGCGCAGCATCCGAGTCAGCGCATTTTCGTCGATCACCTCGCCGCGGCTGGTGTTCACGATCACGGCGTCAGGCTTCATCAGCTTAAGCCGGCGGGCGTTCATCAGGTGGAATGTAGACGGCGTATGCGGGCAGTTGATGCTGATCACATCCATCCGCGCGACCATCTGATCAAGGCTTTCCCAATAGGTCGCGTCCAGCGGCTCCTCTGCCTCTGGCCGCAGGCGTTTACGGTTGTGATAATGGATCTGCATGCCAAAGGCGCGGGCGCGGCGCGCGACGGCTTGTCCAATCCGGCCCATCCCCAAAATGCCAAGGCGGCGGCCCGCGACGCGCCCGCCGAGCATGGCCGTCGGGGCCCAGCCCGCCCATTCGTCCGATTGCGCCACGCGCATGCCTTCGGGAATGCGGCGCAGCACGGATAGCATCAGCGCGAGGGTCATGTCAGCGGTGTCGTCGGTCAGCACACCCGGCGTGTTGGATACCAAGATCCCGCGCTGCCGCGCCGTGGCGACGTCGATATTATCGACCCCTGCCCCGTAGTTCGCTATTAGCTTCAACCGATCGCCGGCCTGCGCCAAGAGTCGCGCGTCAATCTGGTCGGTAATCGTCGGCACAAGCACATCCGCGTCCTGCATCGCCGCGACAAGCGCCTCGCGGGTCATTGGCGCGTCATCCTCGCGCAGCGTTACGTCGAACAATTCGGTCATCCGCGTCTCGACCACCTGCGGCAACCGTCGCGTGACGACAACACTCAGCTTCTTGCTCGGCATGTGGGCTCCTGCAGCACTTTTCAAAAGGTCGTTGTAGTGTCAGGTTGCCAGTCAGGGACGCGGGGCACAAGAACCAACGCGCCCATCAGGCGGATCGAGGCTGTACCCATGAAAATTACGCACATTCTGTGTCTTGTCCTTGCGACCTGTGTCGCGGTGCCAGCAAACGCGCAGGACACCACAGCCAATGTCGATGCGCCAGAGGTTGGGCCAGAGGTCGGGCCAGAAACGAACCTGCCCCTGCCCCGCTACGTCAGCCTCAAAGCGAAAGAGGCAAACGTGCGCCGCGGCCCCAGCCTGACGCACCGCATTGACTGGGTGTTCCAGCGCCGCGACATGCCATTGCAAGTCGTCGCCGAATACGGCCACTGGCGCCGGGTCATCGACCGCGACGGTCAAGGCGGCTGGGTCCATTACACCATGCTGTCGGGCGTGCGCACGGTCATCGTCGACCAAGACCGCCTGCCCCTGCGCGTCAAGCCCACCGATACCGCAGCCGAACGCGCCGAACTTGAACTGAACGTCATCGCCCGTCTTGGCGAGTGCGAGGCGGACTGGTGCGAACTGACCGCCGGCGGCTATACGGGCTGGGCGCATAAATCCGTGCTTTGGGGCGTCGACGCAGACTGACGCTTTCGCGCGCAGCGATCATGGGCTAGACGGCCCGCATGAGTAGCGCCGTATCCGATAAACGCCTGAACCTGTCCGCTGGCCTTTTGTCCTGCGCCGTCGCGCTGACGTTGGTCGTGGCGAAGCTTTGGGCATTTCAGCAGACCGGCTCTCTGGCCATTGCCGCCACGCTTGCCGATTCTGCGATGGACCTGATGATGTCGCTGGCCGCCTTGGCCGCCATCGCCTATGCCGCCAAACCCGCCGACGACGATCACAACTTTGGCCACACCTCGGCCGAGGATCTGGCGGCCCTTGGCCAGTCCCTAATTATCCTCGCCTCCTCTGCCGTGATCGGCACTGCGGCGGTCTGGCGGTTGTGGCAGGGTGATCCAAGCCTGCCCGAAAACGAAGGCGCTGGCATCGCGATCGTCACTCTTTCCATCGTGTTGACGCTGGGCCTTGTCGTCTGGCAGCGCCGGGTCGCGGCCCGTACCAACAACCCTGTCGTCAAGGCAGACAGCCTGCACTACTTGGGCGACCTGATCCCCAATGTCGGCGCGATCCTTGCGCTTTGGGCATCATCGGCATTGGGCCTTGCGCAGGTCGATAGTGTTGTCGCCTTGGGCGCGGCCTTGTTGCTGGCCTTCGGCGCGCTGCGCATCGGCAAAGAGGCGTGGGACGCCCTGATGGACCGGCAGGCCGACCCAGAGATGATCGCCGGAATCGCGGCCATCGCGCAGGGTTTCGACGGCGTACACGGCTTTCATGATCTGAAAACCCGCCGCGCTGGCAGCCGGGTCTTTGTGAACCTGCATATCGAACTGGACGGCGATCAGTCCCTGCACCGTGCCCACGCCATCGGCGCAGCCCTGCGCCGCGCGATCCTGCACACTTATCCCGGCGCCGATGTCCTGATCCACAAGGACCCCGTCGGGGTGCAAAAACACCCCGACGATCCATCCGTTTAGCGCTGCGCCCAAGATTTTTCGGACGAAAGGTTTTAGGCCGCCAGCCCGCGCCCTTTCAAAAGCGCCTCTACCCCCGGCATGCGCCCGCGGAACTGCTGGTAGAGCGCGGCCGCATCGACAGAGCCGCCAGAGGACAGCACAGTCTGCTCTAGCCGCTGCGCCAGCGCCGGATCAAACGGATCGCCCGCCTCTTCAAACGCAGCAAAGGCATCCGCGTCCATCACTTCGGACCACATGTAGCTGTAGTAGCCACTGGAATAGCCGTCACCCGCAAAAACATGGGCGAAATGCGGCGTCGCGTGCCGCATCCCTATAGCATGCGGCAGCCCCAGATCGCCCAGGATTTCCGCTTGCCGCTGCATCGGATCAGCCGGGGGCGGGCCCGCGTGAAATTCCAAATCGACCAAGGCGCTGGCGATATATTCGACCGTCTGAAAGCCCATGTCATAGGTGGCCGCGTTCAGCATACGGTCCAGCATGTCCTGCGGCATCGGTGCACCGGTTTCAGCATGAACGGCAAATTCGGACAGCACCGCAGGCACCTCCAGCCAATGCTCATACAGCTGGCTGGGCAGCTCGACAAAGTCCCGCGCCACGGACGTGCCGCTAATGCTTTCATAGGTCACATCCGACAGCATCTGGTGCAGGGCGTGGCCAAACTCGTGAAACAGCGTCCGTGCATCATCATAAGACAGCAGCGCGGGCTTGCCCGCTGCTGGCTTGGCAAAGTTGCATACGTTCACGACGATAGGCTGCACATCACCCGCCAGCTTTTGCTGGCTGCGCATCGCCATGCACCATGCGCCTGACCGCTTGGACGCGCGGGCAAAGTAATCGCCAACGAAAACAGCAATATGCTTGCCGTCCCGCGTCACGTTCCACAGCCGCACATCTGGGTGGTAAACCGGCCCGTCAAATGGTTCGAACTGCAGCCCAAACAACCGCGTCGCGCAGGCAAAAGACGCCTCGATCATGCGGTCAAGCTGCAGATAGGGCTTCAGCGCCGCCTCGTCCAAATCATGCTCGGCCTGACGGCGCTTTTCGGAATAATAGCGCCAATCCCAAGGCTCTAGCGGTCCTGCGATGCCGTCAGCGTGTAGCAGGGCGGTCAGCTTTTCGGCGTCCGCCTCAGCGGATGCCTTTGCCGGGGCCCAAACCTGCATCAACAGATCGCGGACCGCACCCGGCGTGCCCGCCATCTCTGTCTCCAGCTTATAATCGGCAAAGCTGTCATACCCCAAAAGCTTTGCCCGCTCGCCCCGCAGCGCCAGCGTTTCTGCCGCTAAGGCGCGGTTATCCGTCGCCCCGCCATTCATGCCCCGCGCCGTCCAAGCGGCATAGGCCCGCTGACGCAAATCGCGGCGCGGTGAAAACTGCAAGAATGGCACAATCAGCGACCGCGACAGGGTCACCACAGGCCCGCCATGATCACCGGCTTCGCCCGCCGCACGGGCCGCATCAATCACGAAATCGGGCAAGCCAACCAGATCTTCCTCGGCCAAAGGCATGAACCAATCCCGTTCATCCGCCAGCAAGTTTTGCGTAAATTGCGTGCCCAGAACCGCAAGCCGCGACTTCACATCCCGCAACCGGTCCGCAGCAGCTCCCGTCAGCTGCGCCCCCTGCCGCACGAAACTGCGCCGGCTCAGCATTAAGACGCGGGCCTGCTCGTCGCTCAGATCCAAATCATCCCGCCGCGTCCAAAGATCCTCGATCCGGGCAAACAGGGCCGCATTTGCAGTCACTTCCGACCCAAATGCGCTCAGCAGTGGGGAAAAGTCGCGCTGGAGCGCCTCGCGTGCCGGATTGCTGTCCGCCCCTGCCACGCCATAAAATACGCCCAAGACCCGCCCCAATGTCGCCTCCGCCAACTCCAGCGCCGCGATGGTGTTGTCAAAGGTCGGCGCATCCGGATTGTCCGCGATCGCTGCGATGTTGCCGCGCGCCTCGCTCAATGCGGCCTCAACGGCAGGCGCGAAATCGGCGTCTTTGATCGCATCAAATGGCGGCAAAGCATGGGGCGTATCCCAAGGGGTCAACAGCGGATTGGTCATAGCAAATCTCCTTTGCGCTCAAGGTAAGGCCGCACCCGCATAGGCGCCACCGCCCCGTGTTCATCTGGCAAAATAAACTCAATTCCGGCGCGCTCCCAAAGCGCAGGCCTTGTACATCATCTTGCTCTAAATACTCACCCGCGGCGCTGGCCCCGCTCGAACCGGCGCAGGACGATAGACAGGGTGATCGTCATGGTCAGATACACCAACGCCACGACGTTATAGGTCTCGAAATAGCGGAAATTGCCCGCCGCCAGCACCTTGCCCAGCTGCGTAATATCCGCGACGCCCAGCACCGACACCAAGGACGAATCCTTCACCATCGCCACGAAATCGTTGCCCAACGGCGGCAGGATCGTGCGGAACGCCTGCGGCCAAACCACAAAGCGGAAACGGTGCCAGCGTGACAGGCCCAAGGCGCGGCCTGCCTCGATCTGGCCTTTATCGACCGATTGCAAACCCGCACGAAACACTTCGGCCAGAAAGGCAGAGTAGGCCAGAAACAGGGCGATGATGGCACGCCAAAGCAGCGGAAAATCGCGGGTCCGCGCTTCTGGCAGGCCCAGTGCGTTCCACCCGGCCACCAGCGCCGGTGCCAGTACAAAGGCGACGTAAAGCAGCAAGACAAGGATCGGGATGCCGCGCATCACCTCGACATAGAACCGAGAGATTTGCCGCAGCACAATCGATCCCGACCCCGCCATCAACGCGAGCGAAAGCCCCAGCGCGCAGGCCATCGCGTAGCTGATGAGCGTGACGAACACCGTCGTCTTGACGCCCTGCATCAGCGTAACAAGCACACCCCTCGACGTAGGATCGCCCAGCACGGCGGCGAACATCGCAGCGCCGATCAGGCAGGCCGCAACCAGCCAATAGGGAAAGTCGCGGCCGCCGGGCGTCACGTTGTCTTATTCGCCCATTTTGAAATCAAGGAACCATTGGGTATTCAGCGCATCAAGCGTGCCGTCAGCCTTCATATCCGCAATGGCCAGATTGATTGGCCCGACAAGGGGCGAGCCTTTGGGAAAGATAAAGCCAAAGTCTTCTGTCCCCAGCTTCTCTCCAACGATCTTTAGCGCCCCATCAGAGGCATCGACATAGCCTTGCCCGGCTGTGCCGTCCGTCAGCACCAGATCAACATCGCCGGTGCGCAGCGCCTGCACTGTCGCGCCAAAGGTTTCCATCGTCCGAATCCGCGGGTTCGCCTCGTCCCCGTCCAACACGTCATAGACGCCGACGTAAAACGGCGTCGTCCCGGGCTGCGCGGCCATCAGCAGGTCGGCGTTGGCGGCAAAGCTGGCGGCATCGCTGAAACGGTCTTCATCGCCGCGCACCAGCATGACCATTTCGGATGTCATATAGGGGTCAGAAAAATCTACGACTTCAGCCCGGTCATCGCGGATCGTGATCCCGGTCATGCCGATGTCATACTGCGCTTCGGACACGGCGGGGATCATCGCGTCCCAGCTGCTGTTTTCATAGACGACGTCGATGTTCAGGCGGCGTGCGATCTCTGCCATCGCGTCATATTCCCAGCCGATCGCGTCGCCGTTCTGGATGAACTGCAACGGCGGATAGGCGTTTTCGGTCACGACGGTCACAACCTGCCCGCCCAGATCGGGCAGATGGCTTTCGGCGGTTGCAGTGGTCGCCAGCATAACGGCTGCAAGAGTGGTCAAGATTTTCATGGCAGTTCCGATCCCAGATGATGTCCCGGCTCAGACCTTGGCCGCTTGCGCGGCGGCCTGCAAGCCTTTGCCATGGCAGACGGCGCAATCGGCCCGCGGTGCCGCCTGCATGATCCGCGTATCGGCATAAAGCGCATCGTAAATCAGCAAACGCCCCCCCAGCCCCTGCCCGGCCCCGGTGATCGCCTTGACCGCCTCTAGCGCCATCATCGACCCCATGACGCCGGGCAGCGGGCCGATGACCCCCGCTTCGGCGCAGCTTGGCACAAGGCCGGGTGCAGGGCGATCTGGAAAGATGCAGGCAAAGCACGGCGTGCCATGGGCGGGATCATAAAGGCTGATCTGCCCCTCCCACTGGGTCATCGCGGCCGCGATCAGCGGCACGCCCAGTGCGGTGCAGGTCTGGTTTACCAGATAGCGCGTATCGAAATTATCGCAGCCATCCAGCACCAGATCATACTCGGCGATCAAATCAGCCGCGATCTCGGCGGTCAGGCGGCGCTGATAGGGTCGCACCCTGACATGGCGATTGCGGCGCGTGATCTCTTGCGCGGCGATCTGGACCTTGGGCTGGCCCACGTCAGCCTCGCCGTAAATCACTTGTCGCTGCAGGTTGCTGTTGTCGACCACATCGTCATCAATGATGCCGATCGTCCCAACCCCGCTCGCGGCCAGATATTGCAGCGCGGGCGATCCCAGCCCGCCTGCCCCGATCACCAGCACCTTTGCGCGGCCCAAGGCCGCCTGCCCGGTGCCGCCGACTTCGCGCAGCATGATGTGGCGCGCATAGCGTTGCAGTTCATCGTCCGAAAAGCCCGCCTTGGCCGCCGCGGCCGGCGCGGGCTTTGCCTGCGCGCGCGATTTGACGGCGCGCAAAATCGCGGCATAGCCCCAGATCACAGCGCCAAACCCAAGAAGCAGCAGCCACAGGCGCACATCACCGCCCGTCGCCTCGCGCAGCGGGTGACCGGTGGGCAAGGCAAGCTGCACTGCAATCACGGCGCCAATGAGCAGCGCCAGCATGACCCACCGCGCCCGGCGCGGCGCGCCCATAGCCGCCCCAACGCCCCAAATTACGGCAGCCAGAAACCCGACCATAATCATGATGCGCCCCCATCTGTTCCAGACCCAGTTGATCCAAACCCTCCGGCACCCCGCGCCGTATTGTCCAGATCACCCAGCGCAAAATCAGCCTGCACGACAGGGGCCACGACCAGCTGCGCAATCCGCATTCCGTGCGTCACAGTGAACGCTTCTTGTCCTAAGTTCACGACAAGCACCCCCAGCGGGCCACGATAATCGCTATCGATCGTGCCCGGCGCATTCACCAGCGCAATCCCGTGCTTCATTGCCAGGCCGGAACGGGCGCGGACCTGCACCTCGAATCCCTGCGGAATCGCAAGGCGCAACCCTGTCGGGATCAAGGCCCGCGCACCGGGGGCCAGCGTCATGCCCAACGCCCGATCATCCGCATCCAAATTCGCACAAACATCCGCACCCGCCGCCCCCGCGCTCTGATAGCTGGGCAGTGGCAATGCCTCATCAGCTCCCGCAACATAAGCCAGCGCGACACGCATTTCCGGTTTCATCTTGCCAAAAATACTCCCTTCTATGTCATTCGGCGCAGCCGAATTAACCTCCGATGCCCCGACGCTCATCCCAGCGCCTCGGCCATGCGCTGCGCAAGACGCTGCGCCACCGCTGCCTTGGCCATGCGCGGCCAATCCTCGGCACCCTTAGCGGTAATCAGGGTAACCGCGTTTTCCGTGCCGCCCATGATGCCTGTGCCGTCGCTAACGTCATTCGCCACGATCCAATCGCACCCTTTGCGCGCGCGCTTTTGACTCGCCAGTTCAGTCACATCCTGCGTTTCTGCGGCAAAACCCACGACGAGCGCGGGGCGCATCGCTGCGTCCAAACCGCTGACAGCGGCAAGGATGTCGGGATTTTCTGCAAACTCTAGCGCGGGCAGACCGCCTGCGGTTTTCTTTATCTTTTGCGTGCCTGCATTCGCCACACGCCAGTCGGCCACAGCGGCGGCAAAGACGGCGGCCTGCGCGGGCAGCGCGGCCATCACGGCGTCTTTCATCTGCTGGGCGGTCTCAACTTTGACCAGCGTCACGCCTGTCGGCGGCGGCACGCTTGCGGGGCCGGTGACAAAGGTCACCTGCGCGCCCAGCGCGACCAAAGCCTGCGCAATCGCCGTGCCCTGCGCACCAGAGGACCGGTTCGCGATATAGCGCACAGGGTCAATCGGCTCGTGCGTGGGGCCAGAGGTCACGATGATATGCTTCCCGCTCAGCGGGCCGCTGGCAAAGTGGCTCTGGATCGCAGCCAAGATCGCCGCAGGTTCAGCCAGACGCCCCGGACCATGTTCCCCGCACGCCATATCGCCCACGTCAGGGCCGACAAAGCTGACGCCGTCGCCCTGCAAGACTGCCAGATTGCGCTGCGTAGCGGGGTGGTCCCACATCCGCACGTTCATCGCCGGAGCCATCATCACAGGCGTGTCCGTGGCCAGCAAAAGCGTTGTCGCCAGATCGCCTGCCAGCCCGGTTGCGGCCTTGGCCATCAGGTCGGCTGTGGCCGGGGCAACGACAATCAGATCAGCGACGCGAGACAGTTGGATATGACCCATCTCTGCCTCGTCCGTCAGATCGAACAGATCGGTATAGGCCTTTTCCCCCGCTAGCGCCGCAACGCTCAGCGGGGTTACAAATTCGGATGCCGCGCGCGTCATGACTGGGGTCACCGCCGCGCCCGCAGTCCGTAGCAGACGGATCAGTTCCAGCGATTTATAAGCCGCGATACCGCCGCCAATGATCAGCAAAATACGCTTGTCGTGCAGCATGGACCCGCCCCCTTTGTTGCGCTCCAGATGTAGGGGGCCAAACCCGCGATGACAACAAGGCTAGTTGGTGAAGGCAGCGCAGGGATCGGGACGATTGGCCGGATCGGACAGGATGATCCTGTCGAAAGCGCCCTGAACATCCGTGCCGGGCGCGCTGCCCTCGAACTGGCCCAAGGCAAAGACAGATAAATCAAGGCGGGCGGCGGCCAGATAGGACGGCACGCCGACGTCCTTGCGCGCATGCCCGGTGCCTGTGATCAGCACGACCGGACCGCCCATATCATCAAACGCACCCGCTGCGGCGCGGGCGAATGCAACGTCGCGCAGCTGCTGCGCCGCGACCATGCCGGGTAGCATCTCGGGCGGTAAGGCACCGCAATGCGCCTCTGCCTGTTCTGCCTCGCGTGCTTGCTGATCGGCTGGGGCGATTGGCGATAGCCACATCGCAGCCGCTGAACCCAAGGCCGCGGCGGTGCCGTCCTGCATCGCTGTCATCACGCGTTCGCGCGGCACAGCTGCGCCAATGATCGCCGCCTTCGGCGCTGCGGCAAAGATGGGTGCATAGATCGCGAAATCTGGCCAGCCGCTGTTTGCCCAATCCGTCGCCTGCGCCACCGCATCTGGATCGCTGCGATCCACGCCCATCGCCGCCTTGGCCTGCGCAGGGGTCAGCATTTCAAACACCATCGCGCGCGGCGCGACCTTTTCGATGATCTGCGCCTGCACCACGTGGGTCGCAGCGTTGTCATGCACTTCGCCCAGAACGAAAATGTCGGCCCGTGGCAGCGGGCCGACATCTGCGGCCACAGGGGCCACTTGCCCGACCAGCACAGCGAGCAGATCAGGTGCTTTAAGATCATGCGAAAAACGCAACCACTTCGCGGCTTTGGCTTTCCAAGTTCTTGCGCATTTTGCCAAAGGCTGCGGCCTCTAGCTGGCGCACGCGCTCTTTGCTCAGGCCCAACTCGCCACCAAGGCTTTCCAGCGTGCGCGGGTCGTCACGCAGCTTACGCTCTCGCACGATAAACCGCTCGCGGTCGTTCAGATCGCCCAGCGCTGTCAGCAGCCACTGACGCAGCTGCGCGTTATCATGAGCCAGTTCGACGTTTTCCGCCGCCTGAGAGCTGTCGTCTTCCAGCGCATCAATCCACTCGCGGCCTTCATCCTCGGACGACTGGGTCGCGTTCAGGCTGAAATCGGAACCGGACAGGCGGCCTTCCATCATCTCGACATCATGCAGTGGCACGCCGACTTCGGTCGCGATCATCTGGCGCATAATGTGGCCTTCCAGCTTGCGCCCTTCTGCAGCGGCTTCCCGTTCCAGCCGGGCCTGCACGCGGCGCAGGTTGAAAAACAACGATTTCTGAGAGGACGTGGACCCGGTGCGCACCATCGACCAGTTGCGCATCACATAGTCCTGAATGCTCGCCTTGATCCACCAGACCGCATAGGTCGAAAACCGCACGCCGCGGTCGGGATCGAACTTTTCGGCCGCCTTCATGAGACCCACAGAGGCCTCTTGAATGAGGTCGTTCATCGGTGCCCCGTACCGCTTGAATTTCGCAGCCATCGAAATCGCCAAACGCATGTAGGCGGTGATCAGGCGGTGCAGGCTTTCCTCGCACCGCTCATCCCGCCATGCATAAGCTAACCGCAGTTCGGTTTCAGCATCCAGCAGCTCTGCTTTCATCGCAGTCCGCGACATGGTTTGATCTGAATATCCGTCAAAAGCCATTGTGGTATCCCCCAGGGTTGCGCGAACTGCTTGTGTCTTTTGGCGAGGCAGTCTCTATGTGAGTTCAAACCCGTTGCCGCAGCGAAAGTTCCATGAAGAAGTTGCATAGCCTCACATTCATACTAGGTGGCGCGTCGTCAGGGAAATCGGCCTACGCAGAAGGTCTGGTGATTTCCACAGGCAGACCAAAGACTTACATCGCGACCGCGCAGGCCTTTGACGCCGAGATGGAAGCAAAAATCGCCGCGCATATTATCCAGCGCGGACCCGGCTGGACGACAGCGGACGCGCCGCTTGACCCTGCGTCGGTGCTGCGGCGGCAAGGGCCTGGCGACATCGCGCTGCTGGACTGCGTGACGCTTTGGCTGACAAACGTGCTGCTGGCTGACCGCGACATATCAGCTGCCTGCGATGACCTGCTCGCCGCCCTTGCTGCCTGCCCCTGCCCTGTGGTCGTCGTATCGAACGAGGTCGGGATGGGCATCGTCCCCGACAACGCGCTCTCTCGGCGGTTTCGGAACGCGCAGGGCCAGATCAACCGCCGCCTTGCCGCGCAGGCAGACACTGTGGTTGCCGTCATGGCAGGCCTGCCGCTGGCGTTGAAAGGCGATTTGCCGTGACCCGGCTGTGGCTTGTGCGTCATGGCCCCACCCATCAAAAGGTGATGACGGGTTGGCGCGATGTACCGGTTGATCTGTCCGATACGGCAGCGCTGGCACGGCTCAACGCCTACCTGCCACAGGATGCATTGATCGTCTCGTCTGACCTAACACGCGCTGTGCAAACCGCCGACGCCCTGACCGCCAGCCGCACCCGCCTGCCCCACCGCAGCGACCTGCGAGAGATCGACTTTGGCGCGTGGGACGGGTTGCACCACACGCAAGTCAGTGCGCGCGATCCCGTGTTGTCACGTCAGTTTTGGGAAAACCCCGGCGATCTGAAAGCGCCCGATGGCGAAAGCTGGAACGCCGTCACAGCCCGGGTCGTAACTGCTATTCATGCGCTGATGACCACCCATACCCCGGCCCACCTGATCATCGTGGCGCATATGGGCGCGATCATGTCACAAATCCCCCGCGCAACGGGCCAGACAGCCTATCAGGCCATGGCGCACAGCATCGACCCGCTTGGCGTGACCGACATCACCGCCCACGCGGACCGCTGGCATATCGGCCAAATCAACCACCGCCCATAAGGACAAAGCCGCCATGACCCATCAGCTGATCATCGGAAATCGCCTCTACTTCAGCTGGTCGCTTGCCGCGTGGTTGATGGTCGAACGTTTCGGTCTGGCGGATCAGGTCAAGACAACTGTGCTCTACCCCGCATCAGAGGACGGCGTAGCCGCGCTGATGACAGATTACGCCCCAGCGCGCACACTGCCCACGATGATTACCGCGGGCGGCGCGACCCTGTCCGACAGCATGGCCATCGCTGAAGAGCTCGCAAGCCTTTACCCAAACGCGGGCCTGTGGCCAGCAGCCCCCCTTGCCCGCGGCACTGCCCGCACGCTTGCCAACGAGATGCACAGCAGCTTCCGCAATCTGCGATCAGACTGGCCCGTCAACCTGCATCGCAGCTACGCCCCAATCATACCCTCCCCCGCGGTCGCGGCGGAGCTGAACCGGCTAGAGGAAATTTGGACCCACGCCCGCCGCGTCACAGGCCAAGACACACCCTGGCTGTGCGGCGATTACAGCATTGCTGATGCGATTTTCGCCCCCATGGCCGTGCGACTGGCCAACTACGGTTTTGACACGCGCCCCACAACGAAAGCCTATGTCGCCGCCCATCTGGCCGATCCGGCCCTGCGCCGCTGGCGCGCGATGGGGCTGGCCGCGAACCAGACCTCTGACGTTTTCGAATACGATGGCTCTGCGCGCCCATGGCCCGGCCCCGCGCCGCTCGCCGCCGCGCCCGTCACCGATGGCACGGCAGAAAACGAAACTTGCCCATACTCCGGCGATCCTGTCACCCACCTGCTGAAAATTGGCGGCCGGATCTTCGGCTTCTGCAATGCCTTCTGCCGGGACAAAACCGTTGCCGATCCCGCCGCATGGCCCGCTTTCATGGCCCTGTATCAGAGTTGATCCAGCTTCACCTTGCCAAATAAACTCCCGCCGGAGCCACCGAATTTTCATCCGAAAATTCGGAACACCTCCCGCACGCCAGCCTGCCTTAGACTTCCTTCGTCAGAGTCAGACGAAAGCTCACGGCCTCGGCGATATGATTGCGCTGCACATCTGCTGATCCATCCAGATCTGCGATCGTGCGCGCGACCCGCAGGACACGGTGATAGCCGCGGGCAGACAGCCCAAACCGCTCTGCCACGCGCAGCAGCAAATCGCGGCCCTCTGCGTCAGGGGTCGCGACTTGTTCCAGTACAGCGCCTTGCGCATCTGCGTTGGCCCACATCCCCGCGTGGCCGTCGTAACGTGCGACTTGTACCGCGCGGGCCTGGGCAACACGCGCTGCGATATCGGCTGATGTGTCGCCGGACATCGGCAGATCAAGGTCGGTAAAGGCAACGGGGGGCACCTCGATCCGCAGATCGAAGCGGTCCATCAGGGGGCCGCTGATCCGGCCCATATAATCCTCTCCGCAGATCGGCGCGCGACTGCAGGCGCGGGCGGCGTCGGCCAGATAGCCGCATTTGCAGGGGTTCGCCGCGGCGATCAGCATAAAGCGGCAGGGGTAGCGGACGTGGGCATTGGCGCGGGCGACGACGACCTCGCCCGTTTCAATCGGTTGGCGCAGGGTTTCCAGAACGGCGCGCGGGAACTCGGGAAATTCGTCCATGAACAGCACGCCGTTGTGGGCGAGGCTGATCTCTCCTGGCTTTGCGCCGCGCCCGCCGCCGACGATGGCCGCCATTGATGCAGTGTGGTGCGGTTCGCGAAACGGGCGGGTGCGGGAAATGCCGCCGTCGTCCAGAAGTCCAGCAAGCGAGTGAATCATCGACGTCTCCAGCGCCTCAATCGGAGTGAGGGCGGGCAGAATGCCGGGAATACGGGCGGCAAGCATGGATTTGCCAGAGCCGGGGCTGCCGACCAGCAGCATATGATGCCGCCCAGCCGCGGCGATTTCCAAGCCACGCTTAGCGCGTTCTTGTCCTTTGACTTCTGACAGGCAGCGCGCGCCGCTCGCATGGGTCACATCGCCGGGCACCGCGGGGTCCAAGACAGCGCGGCCGGTCAGATGAGAGATGGCCTGCGCAAGTGACGTTGGTGCGATCACGCGGACGCTGTCGACCCATGCCGCCTCTGCCCCGCAGGCGGCGGGGCACATCAAGGATCGGTCGCCGTCACCCGCCGCCACTGCAGCAGGCAGCGCGCCGATCACGGGGACCAGTGTGCCGTCAAGCGACAGCTCGCCCAGCGCCACAAGGTCGGAGACTTCTTCATGCGGAACGACGTCCAGCGCCGCCAAGACCGCCAGCGCGATGGGCAGGTCAAAGTGAGAACCCTCTTTCGGCATATCAGCGGGAGAGAGGTTGATGCTGATCCGCTGACTGGGCAGCGCGATCGCCATCGCCGTCAGCGCAGCGCGGACCCGCTCGCGCGCCTCTGACACAGCTTTGTCGGGCAGGCCGACGATAGAAAACCCCGGCAGGCCGGGACTGATCGCGCATTGCACCTGCACCAGACGCGCATCGATGCCGTCGAAAGCGACGGTATAGGCCATCGCAACCATGCGCGCTCCTTAGATTAACTACGGTTAACAGGTAGCGGTGCGATGGTTGCTAATTGGTTAATTCAGGCGAGCAGATGTGAGGTTTTCCGCGTTGCGAAAAACCCCAGCGCGCCGCGCGGGAGTTTATTTGGCCAGATGAAATGGGCCAACTGCCAATTATGTCGCGGGGCCGGTGACGCGGTTGACGTGGCCCATTTTGCGGCCGGGGCGTGCCTGCGGTTTGCCGTAAAGGTGCAGGCTCGCGGGCTCTTTTGCGATCAGCGGGATGCGATCCACGTCGTCGCCGATCAGGTTTTCCATCGTGACGTTGCTGTGCCGTGACCCATCGCCCAGCGGCCAGCCCGCAACCGCACGGATGTGCTGTTCAAACTGGTCGATGGCGCAGCCGTTTTGCGTCCAGTGACCGGAGTTATGCACGCGCGGCGCGATTTCGTTCACGATAAGGGCTTTGGGCGTTACGAAGAGTTCGACGCCAAGGACACCGACATAGTCGAGCGCGTTCAAGACACGCGCGGCGATCAGGATGGCGTCTGTGCGCTGGGTCGGCGTCAGGGTCGCTGGGACCGTGGTGGTGTGCAAGATACCGCTGTGATGGACGTTCTGTCCGGGATCGAAACAGGCGACCGCGCCGTCTTGGCCGCGGGCGGCGATGACGGAAACCTCGTGCGTGAAATCGACGAAACCTTCAAGGATCGCAGGCTGGCCGTTCATATCGGCCAGCGCAGTTGCGGCGTCTTCCGGCGTCATGATGCGCGCCTGTCCCTTACCGTCATAGCCCATGCGGCGGGTTTTCAGGATCGCGGGGGTGCCGATGGTGGCGATTGCAGCGTCAAGGCTGGCTGCATCGGTGATATCGGCAAAGGGGGCGGTGGTCAGACCGAGGCCTTGTAGAAACGCCTTTTCGGTCAGCCGGTCCTGAGAGGTCGCGAGGGCCGTGCGGGGCGGATGAATCGGGCGCAGCGCCTCGATCGTATCAAGGGCGGCGGTCGGGATGTTTTCGAATTCAAAGGTGATGACGTCGCAGGATTGCGCAAAGCGGGTCAAGGCGTCGGTATCGTCGTAATCCGCCTGCATGTGAAAGTTCGCGACATGAGACGCGGGGCAGTCGCCGGCGGGTTCAAAGATGCAGGTTTTAAAGCCAAGGCGCGCGGCCGCGACGGACAGCATACGCCCTAATTGGCCGCCGCCCAAAATGCCGATGGTTGCGCCGGGGGCAAGCGGTTTAGTCATCAATCGGCTCCTGCGGGATAGAGGCAGACAAATCGCTGCGCCATTGGTCAAGGCGCTGCGCCAAAGCGGGATCATGCAGCGCAAGGATCGCGGCGGCCATCAGGCCCGCGTTCGCCGCGCCGGCTGCGCCAATCGCCATGGTGCCGACGGGAAAACCCCGCGGCATTTGCAAAATGGAATAAAGGCTATCGACACCCGACAGCGCGCGGGTCTGGATCGGCACGCCCAGCACGGGCACGCGGGTTTTCGACGCCATCATACCGGGCAGATGGGCCGCGCCCCCTGCCCCGGCGATGATGACCTGCAGGCCGCGATCAACGGCCGTTTTGCCATAATCCCACAGCCTGTCGGGCGTCCGGTGGGCGCTGACGATCTTTTTCTCGTACGGGATACCAAGCGCATCTAGGATGTCGGCGGCTTCTTTCATGGTGGGCCAATCGGATTGGCTGCCCATGATGATGCCGATCTGCACGTCTGCCATGACGTCCCCCTTGTGCTGTTGCATTTGCCTTATACCGCGCGCGCACGCAGCGGCAAGTAACGGGCCTTATAAGGACCCAATCCTTAGGCGATGATATCAGGGTTCAAGCGATCCTCGAGCCGGGCGATCAGATCTTTGAGCGACAGCTTCTTTTTCTTAAGGCGCGACAGCGTCAGCACATCACCGGGGTGACGTTCTTGTAGAGCAGCGATTGCAAGATCCAGATCCCGATGCTCGCCGCGCAGGACGGCGATTTCGATGGTCAGGATCTCTGCCTCGCTCATGCGGGAAGAGGAATTCATGGTGGTCTTTCAATCTGTGCGCGGATCGCCGTCCGTGCCGGGTTGCTGTAATCCTATCGCTTTTCGACAAAAACGCCTAGAGGTTTCAGTCCCGTAAACGCAAGCGAAGACCGTGACTTGCGACAGGACGCAAAGGTTCCCATATTGGATGTAGCGGTTGCCAAACGCGGGACCGCTTTGCAGATGTCGCTTAAAGGTAAGGACGTGCCGCATGACGAAACTGGCTTTGGGAACACATCCGTTCCTGCTGGGGTTTGAGCAGCTTGAACGCTTGGTGGAACGCACCGCCAAGACGGGTAACGACGGCTACCCCCCGTATAACATCGAACAGACCTCTGAGCGGTCGTATCGCATTACGCTGGCGGTTGCTGGCTTTGCCGAGGATGACCTGGCCATCACGGTCGAGGATTCAACGCTGGTCGTGCGCGGCCGCCAAAGTGAAGAGAACGGCGAGCGGGTATTCCTGCATCGCGGCATCGCGGGTCGGCAATTTCAACGCTCTTTTGTGTTGGCAGAGGGGGTCGAGGTCGGTGCCGCAACCATTGAAAATGGTCTGCTGCACATTGATCTGAACCGAAGCGAACCTGACCGCGTTATACAAACAATACAGATCCGGAAAGGATAAGCCATGTTCACGAAAAACGATCTGCAATCTTTGGGTCAAAATATCGTCTATCTGAAGCCCGTACTGACGGCCGATCTGCCCGATGACGTGCGCGCGCAGGCGGGTGATCTGAAGACACTGTTCGCGGTGCATAACACCATGGGCGAACAGGTTGCGCTGGTGGCCAGTCAGGGCATTGCAACCCATCTGGCAGACGAACATGACATGCAGCTGGTCACGCTGCACTAACCCGTTCGGCTGCTGCCTTTGCGCCCTTAGGGTCATCTGGCAAGATGCTTAGCCCGCAGGGCGCGACATAGAAAAAGGCCGGACGCGAGGGTCCGGCCTTTTGTATTTTAAAAATCGCGTACGATTAGCCGGTGATCAGGCCCATCGATTCCAGCTTTAGGATGACCTGATGCGCGCAGTTGTCGACTTCGGTGGACTCAGTCTCGATCCGCATTTCAGGGGTCTCTGGAACGTCGTAGGGGTCAGAAATACCGGTGAATTCCTTGATCTTGCCTTCGCGGGCCAGCTTGTACAGGCCCTTGCGGTCCCGGCGTTCACATTCCTCGATGGACGTGGCGACGTGGACTTCGATAAAGGCACCGAAAGCTTCGATATCTTCACGCACAGCGCGGCGGGTGGTCGCATAGGGCGCGATGGGCGCACAGATCGCGATGCCGCCGTTTTTGGTGATTTCCGACGCGACATAGCCGATGCGGCGAATGTTCAGGTCGCGGTGCTCTTTGGAGAAGCCGAGTTCAGACGACAGGTTCTTACGAACGATATCACCATCAAGCAGCGTGACCGGACGGCCGCCCATTTCCATCAGCTTGACCATCAACGCGTTCGCGATGGTGGATTTGCCCGAGCCAGAGAAGCCGGTGAAGAACACCGTAAAGCCCTGCTTGTTGCGGGCTGGACGGGTGCGGCGCAGCTCTGACACGACCTGCGGGAAAGAGAACCACTCGGGGATTTCCAGACCTTCGGCCAGACGACGACGCAGTTCGGTGCCCGAGATATCCAACACGGTGCCACCTTCGGGGACTTCGTCCGCAGGATAGTATTGCGCCTTTTCCTGCACATAGACCATGTGCTTGAAGTCGACCATTTCCAGGCCGATCTCTTCTTCATGCTTTTTGAACAGCTCCTGCGCATCGTAGGGGCCGTAGAAATCCTTACCGGCAGAGTTTTTGCCGGGGCCAGCGTGGTCACGGCCAACGATGAAGTGGGTGCAACCGTGGTTGGCGCGGATCAGGCCGTGCCAGACAGCTTCGCGTGGGCCAGCCATACGCATGGCCAAGTTCAGCAACGACATGGTCGTCGTGGACTGGGGGTACTGGTCTAGGACCGCCTCGTAGCAGCGCACGCGGGTAAAGTGGTCCACGTCACCCGGCTTGGTCATGCCGACAACAGGGTGGATCAGCAGGTTAGCTTGCGCTTCTTTTGCGGCGCGGAACGTCAGTTCCTGATGCGCGCGGTGCAGCGGATTGCGGGTCTGGAAGGCGACGACCTTGCGCCAACCCAGCTTGCGGAACAGGGCGCGCAGCTCGTTCGGGGTGTCGCGCTTGGACCGGAAGTCATAGTGCACAGGCTGCTGGATCCCGGTGACCGGGCCGCCCAGATAGACCGCGCCAGCGGTGTTGTGCAGATAGTTCACAGCAGGGTGCGCAGAATCGTCAGCGCCAAAGACCTTCTCGGCCTCCAGCGACTTGTTCGGCACCCATTTGTCGGTGACGGTCATGGTCGCAAGGATCACGCCCTCTTGGTCGCGCAGGGCAATATCCGTGCCCAGCTCGATCGTATCGGCGAACTTTTGCGATACGTCCAAGTTGATCGGCATTGGCCACAGCTTGCCATCGGCAAGGCGCATGTCGGACACGACGGAATCGTAATCGGCTTCGGGCAGGAAGCCCTTAAGCGGATAGAAACCACCGTTCATCAGCAGCTCTAGGTCGCAAATCTGACGAGATGTCAGGTCGTGACTAATCAGCTCGCCTGCCTCTTGCTTCAGCTTTTGCGCACTGTCGGGAGAGACAAAGAGTTCGGGGATCGGCGAGAGATTCTGAGGCATGGGCAGACCTGTAAAAATGTCGTTTCAATTAAGTAGCGTCCGAAACATGGAATCGTGGCAGTATCAAGACCTGCACGAAGATTCGAAATAACTCGGGGCGCAATGGATCAATATTGCCCCGATTACGGGAACATTATTCCGAAAAACGCGCCAATAGCAGAACGGCGCGGCGCGGCGTCAAGCTGGCCCACCACCCTTTGGCGGGGGCCAGTTGCGGATGTTATTCGGCGGGTTCTTCCGCGCCGTAGCCTAGGGGCAGCGTCACATCCTCGCGTTCCGCTTCACCGTGTTCCGCCAAGAATCGCTCTGCGTCCAATGCGGCCATGCAGCCCATCCCGGCCGAGGTGACAGCCTGGCGGTAGATATGATCGGTCAAATCGCCGGCCGCAAAGACACCGGGAATTGCGGTGCGGGTCGTGCCGGGCTCTACTTTGACGTAGCCGCCGTTGTGCGTTTCCAGCTGATCCTTCACCAATTCCGACGCCGGGGCATGGCCGATCGCGATGAACAGACCCTTTGCAGGAATTTCAGTGATCTCTCCGGTCTCGACGTGTTTGACGCGCACGGCCTCGACGCCCAGCGGATTGGTGGTGCCGACGACTTCTTCGACCGCATGGTGCCACAACGTGACGATCTTAGGGTTCTTGAGCAGGCGGTCCTGCAAGATTTTTTCCGCGCGCAGCGTATCGCGGCGGTGGACCAGCGTGACCTTGGACGCGAAGTTCGTCAGAAATAGTGCCTCTTCGACGGCGGTGTTGCCGCCGCCGACGACGACGATTTCCTGACCGCGATAAAAGAAGCCGTCACAGGTGGCGCAGGCGCTGACGCCAAAGCCCTTGAACTTTTCCTCGGACGGCAGGCCCAGCCATTTGGCGCGCGCGCCAGTCGCCAGAATAACCGCATCCGCCGTGACAACCGCGCCGCTGTCGCAGGTCGCCGTAAAGGGACGCTTGGACAGATCGAGCGAGGTCACGATGTCATGCACGATGTTCGTGCCCATGGCGCGGGCGTGTGCCTCCATCCGAACCATCAGGTCGGGACCCTGCACTTCGGTATCGCCGGGCCAGTTTTCAACCTCGGTTGTGGTGGTCAACTGGCCGCCCGGCTCGATCCCTTGGATCAGCATGGGTTCCAGCATCGCGCGGCTGGCATAGACGCCGGCGGTATATCCGGCGGGGCCGGAGCCTACGATCAAGACCTTGGTATGTGTGTTGCGATCCGTCATGGGATGCCTCCTGATGGCTTTGGTGTGGATATAGGCGCGCGGCGGCACCGTGAAAACCCACTGCGCGTTGTCAGTTGTTGCGCAAGTTTGTTATATTATTGCGCCCACCGCAGCGACCGCGTATGAATTGCAAAATTCGCAAGAGGACCGAAGATTATGCCAGGCGCCAAACTCGACGAGATTGATCGTATGATTCTTGCCGAGCTGCAAGCCGACGGACGCATGACCAACGTTGAATTGGCCAAGCGCGTCGGCATCAGCGCCCCGCCCTGCCTGCGCCGCGTTCGCACGCTGGAAGAGCAAGGTTACATCCGCGGCTATCACGCCGACATCGACCCGCGCGAGCTGGGCTTTGAAGTGCAGGTTTTCGCAATGGTCGGGCTGGTCAGTCAGGCAGAGGCGGACCTGAGCGCCTTTGAGGGCCGCTGCAAAGGCTGGCCGCTGGTGCGCGAGTGTCACATGCTAAACGGCGAGGTGGACTTCATCCTCAAATGCGTCGCGCCTGACCTGCGGTCTTTCCAGCGGTTCCTGACCGAAGAGCTGACCAGCGCGCCCAATGTGGCCAGCGTTAAGACGTCTTTGGTCATCCGGGGCGCCAAGGATGAACCCGGCGTCCCCTTTGAGGTGCTTGAAGCGCGGCTGGCGAAAGACGCTTAAGCCGCCTCGGTGCCCAGCACCCATTCGCGGGCCTCGGCGTATTTATCGGAGTCAAAGTAGTTAACCTTGGCCGCCAATACGCGCTTGCCGATCAGCTCTGCCGCGTGCTGCCAGTGCGACGCGCCAACGATGGCGATACGCTTGGCTTGCCCGGCGTGGGCCATGACCGTGCGCAGATGCGCTGCCATTGCGGCTGGACCCTGCCAGCCATCAAACCCGCGCACGTCCAGCAAGAGGCGGAACTCTTCGCCCTGCGTGACATGGGCAGCCAAAGCCTCGTTCGCGCGGGTGTAGGCGTCTGCATCGACCTCGCCCAGCAGGCATAACTCCATCGTGCCGGGGGCAAGCTCTTGTGCGTGGATCGTGCCAAGGGATTCGCGCAACCACAGGCGCGCTGCATCGATATCGACGTGGGCAAAGACCTGCACGGGACATGGCATCAGCGGCGCAAAAGCGCGCACACCAACACGGGCGAATCCCAGATCGGTGACAACGGCTAGACGGTCAAACCCGCGCCAATGCGCCAGCCCCAACTTGGTATCTTCCCAGACGGCACCGGCGTCCATCCCGCTCAAATCATTGTCGATGATGACAAGCACACGCAGCGTGTCTGACGTCGAAAATGCCTGCTCTAAGGCAGGCGACGACAGCGTGTCCTCGTAATCTGCTTGCGTCAGGTGGCCGGACACGCGGCATTCCAACTGTCCGGGCGTGGCGACGGTGTTGATTGTGATCATCTGTCTGCTCCCATGCATCATGCAGGCGGGGCCGCACGGCCCAGCCTTGCACGATGACTATGGGACACAGCCCCGCCGCCCGCCTTGATCTGCGTCAAGCGGCGCTGAACAGGTCCAGATCGCGCAGGGCGATGCGAGGGTGCAGCAATGGGCCAAAGTCAGACAGCGTCGATTTATGCGGGAACAGCGCCATCAGCGTCGCCGCCGTTTCGCCGCGCAGGTTCAGCTGATGCGGCAGGCCAGGATGCAGGGTTTCGACCTCTATCCCGTTGACGCTGACGGCGGCATGGTCGGAAAAGCCCAGCTGATAGGCGTGCACCGGCGCGATTGGTTGCAGCGCGATCACACTGCAATGATCAACGAAGTCACGCGCGGGGACGAAGGCAACCTCGTCCCCGGTAAGACGCTGGGTGCCGGGGGCGCGGTGGGCGATGCGGGCGGTTGGCCCCAGCACCAAATCCTGTGCCGGGCGGGACAGGCCCATCGCCTCTGACGTGATGCGGACCATGGTGCCGATTTCAGGACGCATTTGCGTGCTACGCGGCACGATCTGCATCTGGCCGCGCCATTGCAAGGTCTGCATGCCATGGCTAACTGTCAAGATGCGGTCGCCGGGCCATAGATCCTCGACTGCGCGCGGTCCGGAATCAGTTTGCAGGATTGCGCCGCGACCAAGCGCGCCAAAACAGTCTTCGAACACAGGACTAGCCGGCGCAAGGCGTTGAAATTCATGGGTTTCTAAGGAAGTCGTCAGGTGGGCAACCTCGTACCGACGCATGAGAGGCATCACGCGTCTAGGTTGCCCATCTGGACTAGCGATCCGGTCTGAGGACACCGGATTAGTATAGCGATCCGCCGCGAGGCCTGCGGCGGCAGTAGGAGTCTTTAGAGTCATGTGCACTACCTTGCGGTTTGTCACATCATCTGCCGGCCCCACCGACAACATCTGAGGAGATCGTTGCTGTTGTCCTAATTGTGTCAAAAAAGGGGTGGGGCTGTCAAAGTGTTTTCTCAAACGCCCTTAATTAACTACTAATCAGTTAATTAAACGTGTGATTGTCCACGATCGCAGATCAGTGACGCCACAATCTGGGCCATTCATGCCCTATTTTGGGCCGAATCAACGGCCCCTCGGCCCTGCGATCCTGCCAGACCAGCAACCGACGGCAGCAGGTGAAGCCCATCACAGTCAAATTTGAAGTGATCACATCATGACATCGGTCAGCGGCGGACCGCAGCGCTGCCGGAAACATGAAAAACCCGCGCAGCCAGAGGGGTGAACCGCGCGGGATCGTCGGACCGCAGGCAGGGAAAACCCAGCGGCCGGGGAATGGGTCAGTTTTAGCTGGCCAGGCTGATGCCAGCGGGTATCGGCGGCAGGGTCACTTTGACCTTGCGCTCTTCAGTGTCCAGTCGCCGGGAAATCATTGCTTGGCGGCGCAATCCACGCTCCCAAGGCATCTTGGTGGTGCAGGCCTCGGCCTCGGAAATCATGTTGGTCATCCAGCGCTTTTGCATTGTCATGGGGTGGTCCTCTGAGTGTTTGTGTGGCTGCAGGTACTGCAGCTGATAGAACCACTGTCACCCCGGGCTGCGGCACAAATTGGGCCATTCACGCGGTTTCTAAATAAAATCGCAGCGCTAATCCCGGCGAATAGGGCCGCATTGTTGCGCAGGCGGAAACCTCAAGCTTTTAACAGGATTGTGCGCGGTAGCAGCGCCAATCACCTTGTAAAAGCGCGCATTGTTGCGCAGATCAAGGCGGGATCTGGGCCGCCGCCCGCCGCATTTGCGCCCGATTACAGCGAAATCGCTGCGATCAGGCGGCCATAGTCCGGATCTTTGGCATGCACACTGCGACGATAGGAAAAGAATCGCGCAGGATCAGCATAGGTGCAGTGCCGCGTCCATTCGGCCTGCCCCACGCCCGCACCGCGCAAACGGTAAAGGCCGTAAGCGGGCAGATCGAAATGCAGGCGATCCCCCTGCCCCGCGACAAAGAAACGCTCTGCGCTCGCGTCCAGCGCCATAAAGCGGTCGCGGAATTCTGGCCCGACCTCGTAAGCGCGCTGGCTGATGGTCGGCCCGATAACCGCGCGAATATCAGCGGCGCGCGCGCCCAGTGCTTCCATCGCCTTGACGGTCGCACCGATGACGCCGTCCAGCGCGCCTTGCCAGCCTGCGTGGCAGGCCCCGATGACACCCGCCACCGGGTCGGCAAACAGGATCGGCTGGCAATCGGCGGTCAGCACCGACAGGGCAACGCCCGGCGTGGCCGTGACCAGACCATCGGCCTTGGGTTTGTTCACCGGTGCGGCGGTCACAGCGACGACATCGGCGGAATGCACCTGATGCACCCCCGCCAGCCCGTCATGCGCAACACCCATCGCGTCCGCAACGCGGCCCCGGTTGATCGCGACAATGTCCGACTGATCGCTACTGCCAAAACCGCAGTTCAAGCCCGAGAATACACCCGAAGATGCCCCGCCAACTCGGGTAAAGAACCCGTGGCGCACAGGGTCCAGCAAGGGTGCAGTAATGATATCCAGTGTCATGCGGTCAGTCCCGGTGGTGGGGTAGCGCCATCGGGATAAATCCCGATCACCTTAAAATGGTCGCCCATATCGGCAGGGTGGGTCAAGCGGCGATGTGCGGCGACATGCGCGTCCAGCGCCGGGCCGGACAGCCCAGCCGCCAGCGCTTGCGCACGTTGCGTAATCCCAAGGCGCTCCAGGAACACGCCCTGCGGCGTCAGGCGGGTATGCTTGGCTGGCGCAGCTGCGGCGGCCAGCGCGGCAAAATCGACATGCGCCGTCAGATCCGCCTGTCCGGGGTTCGCCAGCGGGTCGGTCACGCGGTGCGCCTGCACCGCCTGAAAGGTATCGCCAAGCGACGTCCAGTCGCCATAGTCGATCATCAGCGCCGCCCCGCCATGCGCGGCGATAAGCGCGCTGATGGCTGCGGTAATAGGCGCCAATGCGGGGCAAACCTCGACCAGATCACCGTCTTTGGTATCCGCAATCCGGTGCGCCAACGCCGCCAGCGGCGCGGGGTCAGTCACGCCAAAGGCCAGCTGATCACCTTGCAGCCCGACAACGACTTCGCGCCACCCTGCCCCGTCGCGGCGGAACTGACGGATCGGCAGCGCGTCATAGAACTCGTTCGCGACGAACAGCAGCGGCTGCTGCGGCAGTTGGTCCACGTGATCCAGCCAGATCGCCCCCGGCACGCGCTCTGCCTGCGCAGCACGCAAGGTTGCAGAAGCCTCGATCAAATGCACCTGCGCCGCGTCAAGGAACCCCGGCACACCGCGCGTGGCGCGCAGAATATCCGCCATCAGCGTACCGCGCCCCGGCCCCGCCTCGGCCAGCGTAAAGGGGGCGGGCGATCCCTGATCCAGCCAGGTCTGCGCCAGACACAGGCCAATCATTTCCCCAAACATCTGACTAATCTCGGGCGAGGTGATGAAATCGCCCCCAGCGCCGAAAGGATCGCGGGTCGCATAATACCCATGCGCCGGATCCAGCAGGCAGGCGGCCATGTAATCGGCCAGCGTCATCGGCCCGCTTTGCGCTATCCGCGCGCGTAGCTGCGCAGCAAGGCTCACCGCCGGCGCGACAGCACAATCAGGCTGACCCCAAATAAGAACATCGGCAGCGACAGGCATTGCCCCATCGTCAGGCCCCAATCGCCGAAATCAAGCGCCCAGCCCAGCGGGTTATCCGTGCCGCGAAACTGCGCATCCGGCTGGCGCACGAATTCCAGCATGAACCGCACGAGCGCATAGCCCGCACAAAAGACGCCCGTCGTCAGCCAAGGGAACTTCAACGCGCCCCGCCGGTAGACGAGGAAAAGCAGCAGCGCGCCCAGCACCAGACCTTCAAGCGCGGATTCATACAACTGGCTTGGGTGCCGTGCACAGAGGCCGACGACCCCGACGCAATCCTGCGCTGCCGCAGATGGGAATACGACACCCCACGGCAGATCGGTTGGCCGGCCCCACAGCTCGTCGTTGATAAAATTCGCAATCCGCACCAACAAAATGGCAGGCGTCGCGGCCAGCGCCGTCACATCGGCCATCGACCCAAGCGCCACACCGTTACGGCGGGCAAAGACGATGACCGCCAGAACGACCCCTAAAAAGCCGCCATGAAACGACATGCCGCCGGTCCAGATCGCCGGAATTTCCAGTGGATGCGCCAGGTAATATCCCGGCTGATAGAACAGACAGTAGCCCAGCCGTCCGCCCACAATCACACCGATGACGATATAGGTCAGGTAATCCTCTAGCCGCGCCGGCGCGATTGGCGGCTCGCCCCGCCACAGCGCGGGCCGTTTAAGGGCCCCGGCAATCATACGGTACCCGATCGCGATCCCCACGATATAGGACACCGCATACCAGCGCAGCGCAAAGGTCGCGCCAAATAGCGTGACCGAGAAAATCTCGGGCGAGATATCGGGAAAGGGAATGGCAGCCAACATGGGGCTATTCCTGTGGTGCAGCATCGGCGAAGTCAACCGCCCGCTTGCAGCCCAGCCATCACAACACCATATAGGAAGGGAAACGGGGCTGTGCCCCGCAACCGGATGGAGAAACCCGATGCAACCCAAGGGCAAGATTTTCGACGACCTCAGCAGCCTGATGACCAACGCCATGGGCGTCGCCCAAGGGGCAAAGGATGAGGCGAACAACGCCATGAAATCCATGATGGACCGCTGGCTGGCGGACCGCGATCTTGTCACCCGCGAAGAATTCGACGCTGTGCGCACAATGGCGCAAAAAGCGCGCGAAGAAAACGCGGCCCTGTCCGCGCGCATTGCTGCCCTCGAAGCCAAGCAAGGCTGAATATAAAACGCTGCAAAAGGCCGCGCCACCCGCGCATGGCCTTTTGTGCAGACCCGCACGCCCCCATTCACCTTGCCGGAAAAACTCCCGCCGGAGGCATCAGCTTTTCAACGAAAACCTGATATTATTCGTCGCCAAAGATCACCCCGGTCAGGCTGAGCCCGCGATCAAAGCTACCGCTTTGCAAGAACGCTAGCACCTGCGCCATGACCAGCGGATTGTTCATCATAAAGGTATGCGTCACGGGCAGCACGATGTGGTCCTGCATGCCTGCCAACTGCGTGCTTTCGACGCTGACCTTGCCGTCATCACCGCCGTCAATGACCGCCGAATAGACAGGGTTCAAACTGCGCGATCCTGCGATAATGCCCAGCTCATATCCCTCTGCCCCCGGCAGTTCATTCGGAAAGCTGTCTGGATCGGTACCAAGCTGCAGCCCTGCCGGACCATTAATCCATTTGAACGGCTCCCACGTCCCAAAAACGTCGACCAAATCGGACCCCTCGTTTGGGGGGGCCAGCATGACGACACGGCCTAGGTTTTCCGGGTGGTGATTGGCCAAATAAGCGCGGATCAAGATGCCGCCCATCGAATGCGTCACCACATTCACACGCCGATCGCCGCAGGCAGCGATATCCTGCCCCACGTTCTCGGCGACTAATTTCTGGATGGGGTCTTCGGTCGACGGATAGCCGCGATTTACGACGAAATAGCCTTTCCCTTCCAGATAAAGCTGCATCGGGGTCAGGCTGATTTCACTGCGCGCAAGCCCATGCAGCAGCACAACGCATTCGCGCGATTGCGCAACGACGGGTCCGCCGCGCGCGCAGGCCGTCAACAACACAAGCATCATCAAGGTGATATAATTCATCCGCCCTAGATAGCACCGCTGCGGCAAAGTCCTAGTCCAGCGCTTGCACAAACTTGCGCCGCAGGTCAGGTTGCCGCTATGTCACGCCCGCCCCGCACCGCTGTCCGCGCCGTTATTCTGCATCAGGATCGCCTGTTGCTGGTCAACGCCTATGCCGGGCGGACCGACCTGTGGTGCGCGCCCGGCGGCGGAGTCGAGGCCCACGCCAGCCTACACGATAACCTGATCCGAGAAGTGTTCGAGGAAACCGGCCTGACGATTTGCGTCGGCACCCCATGCCTTGTGAACGAATTCCACGACGTAGAGCGTGATTTCCACCAGATCGACATCTACTTTCATGCCAACATCACGCAGGGCACCCTAGACCCCGATTGGGCCGATCCTGAAGGGATCGTCACGCATCGCCGGTGGGTCACAAAGGATCAGGCGCAAGATATGCACGTCAAGCCTGATGCGCTGATCCAAGCGGCTTGGGGCGAAGCAGGTTTGATGCTTTACGACCCGTTAGAGCCGATCATTCGCTAGGCAGACGCGTTTTTCGGAGCAGTCGGGCCTTTACCGAAAGCTGCTGGATAGATCAGCTTTTGCGGCGGGACCTTGCCCCCTGCCCCGGCCAGCAAGGTTTGCGCCACTGGATAGGGCGATGTCAGCGCAGCGGCCGCAGCGGCGACGAACCCCGCCTTGGCATAAAATGCAGGCGCGCCCAGCACAGCGATCACAGTCTGCGTCTGATCCGCCCATGCCGCAAGCTGCGACACCAGCCGCCGCCCATGCCCGCGGCCCTGCCAGCCGGGCGCAATTGCGACAGGCGCAAGGCAAAGCCAGCCCGCCGGGGACTTCATTGCAGATAGCGCATAATAGCCAATGATTTCATCCCCAAGCGGGATCACCTGCTCGCCCCGAATAGCCCCGTCACGGCGCAGCGCGTGGACAAGGGCGACCTCCTCACTGCCGCCAAAGGCCGCCTTGAGCAGCGCATCGATAGCGGGGATATCGCCAGAGCTGGCGGGACGGATAAAGCCGGGAAATTGCATAACGCCACCATGGCGCGCCTTTTGCAATTTGCCCAGCCAAACCTGATCTGTGGTCAGGAATTAAGCTGGCGTTAAAGTTTGCCGCCATAGGATAGGCCACAACGCAAATATGGATGGCCAAGATGTTCGAACAGAAGATCGATGTAGCCACAGCGCAATCAGCGCAATCACTGAACCAACCGGATTTCTTTGCGAATGTCCTCGGCGATCTGGCAGAGCTGTTGGAAACGATCATCGGGCTGCAAGATGCGGAAGGCTTTATCAGTACTGTCGGCAGCCATATCGGGAAAGAAATCTCTGGCCTTTACCCCGTAGACCCCGGCAGCGCCGATCCTGACCAACTTGGGCAGGTTTTGCTTGATCTTAAAACGCGGATCGGGGGCAACTTTGAAGTCGTGTCTGCGGATAGCACCCAAATCATCATGCGCGCCGGGCGCTGTCCCTTTGGCGACAAGGTGACGGGCCGACCATCGCTTTGCATGATGACGACCAACGTCTTTGGCCGCGTGGTCGCTGACCGCAACGGTTATGCCCACGTCACAATCGACAAGTCCATCGCGCGCCACGATAGCCATTGCCATGTGGTCGTCGCGCTGCAGATTGACGAAAATGCCCCGACGTCCGGGTCTGAATTTTTCGCAGACTGACTTATGGAACGTCGCCTGATCGAAACGATGCTGTCCTTCAGCTCTGAACCATGCGTCGTGCTGAACCGGAACCTGCATGTTGTTGCGGGAAACGATCTAGCGCGCAGTTCGTTTGCGCTACAGGCCGGGGATACGTTCTTGGATTGGGTTTTGAATGCCCCGCGTGAAAAGCGCAAGTTGACGGCATGCTTTGGCAGTACAGCGCAGATCAGGTTTGCGATGCAGACTGAAGCGGGCCAAGGACTGACGGCCTGCGGCTGGCGGCTGGGCGGCGCGTTCCAATCCCATGATCTTATCGCGGTAAAGCTGGTGGAAACGCTGCGGATCAAAACGGGGTTCGCAAATATGACAACGGCCCACCGCAGCAATTTGCAAAGGGCGAAACGGCTTCACCTGCAAAAAATACGGTTAGAGCAGGAAAATCAGGTGCTGGCGACACAGGTCGAAACGGACCCGATGACCGGCCTTTTGAATGCCCGCGGCCTGCACCGGATGATGGAGGACGCCATCGCCCAACGAAAGGTCTTTGCGCTTTTCTATATCGACATGAACGGCCTGAAGGTCATCAATGACGCCTTGGGGCACGAGGCAGGCGATCAGGCGATCCAGACGCTCGCGCGAGCCATCAAGGAAAACTCGCGCGATCGCGACGTTGCGGCGCGCATCGGCGGCGACGAATTTGCGTTGCTGGCCCTGCATGTTCATTCGACAAATGTTCTGCGCGATATCGGAGAGGCGATTGCCACCACGCTTGCACAGCATAGCGTCATACTTCCGGGCGAACGGGTCCAGCAGCTATCGGCCGCCATGGGGATCGCCCGCTATCCCGATAACGGGGATACCATACAGGACATTGAAAAGGCCGCCGACCGCGCGATGTACGCAAGCAAGCGCATGGCGCTGACAACTGTGATCGCGGGCGACCCGCGCAACAGGTCGATCGCCGATGCATTGCAATCCAGCATAGTGGGGCGCCCCTGCGGGCCATAGCGCTGCTTTTGCTGCTACCCACGGGAACCCAGCCACTGCGCCGATGTCCAAATGCGGCGCGCAACTGAAGCCTAAGATCGAAAACGGGCCCGCAGTCTGCACTGCGGGCCCGTCTTTTGTAACGTTCAGATCGGTAAAGCGTCTGTTCGGCGATGTGTGGGGGCTTTGGCGTTTGCAAGCAAACCCCGCACCCCCACCGAAATCATTCAGGCCAGATGGCCTAAATGTTTCTTACATCATGCCGCCCATGCCGCCCATTCCGCCCATGCCGCCCATGTCGCCGCCGTTGCCGCTGTCTTTCGACGGACGATCAGCAACCATAGCTTCGGTGGTGATCAGCAGGCCAGCGACCGATGCTGCGTCTTGCAGCGCGGTGCGCACGACTTTTGCAGGGTCGATGACGCCGAACTTGAACATGTCGCCATATTCTTCGGTCTGTGCGTTGAAGCCGAAGGTCGGATCGGTGCTTTCGCGGATCTTGCCAGCAACAACGGAACCGTCAACGCCGGAGTTTTCGGCGATCTGACGCAGCGGTGCTTCCAGCGCCTTGCGGATGATCGAGATGCCGACGTCCTGGTCAGAGTTCGCACCCTTCAGACCGTCAAGCGACTTGCCAGCCTGCACCAGAGCAACACCGCCACCAACGACGACGCCTTCTTGCACAGCAGCGCGAGTTGCGTTCAGGGCGTCGTCGACGCGGTCCTTACGCTCTTTCACTTCGACTTCGGACATGCCGCCGACGCGGATGACAGCAACGCCGCCAGCCAGCTTAGCAACACGCTCTTGCAGCTTCTCTTTGTCGTAATCGGAAGAGGTCTCTTCGATCTGGCCGCGGATCTGGTTGACCCGTGCTTCGATCTCGGCCTTTTCGCCAGCACCGTCGATGATGGTGGTGGTGTCCTTCGTGATCGTCACGCGCTTGGCAGAGCCCAGCATGTCGATGGTCACGTTTTCCAGCTTCATGCCCAGATCTTCAGAGATGACCTGGCCGCCGGTCAGGATCGCGATGTCCTGCAGCATGGCCTTACGACGATCACCAAAGCCCGGTGCCTTCACAGCAGCGATTTTCAGGCCGCCGCGCAGCTTGTTGACGACCAGAGTCGCCAAAGCTTCGCCTTCGACGTCTTCCGAGATGATCAGCAGTGGCTTCTGCGACTGGATCACGGATTCCAGCAGGGGAACCATTGGCTGCAGGGACGACAGTTTCTTCTCGTGCAGCAGGATGATGACGTCATCCAGCTCTGCTGTCATCTTCTCGGTGTTGGTGGTGAAGTAAGGCGACAGGTAGCCGCGGTCGAACTGCATACCTTCAACAACATCGGTCTCAGTCTCGAGGCCTTTGTTCTCTTCGACGGTGATGACACCCTCGTTGCCGACTTTTTGCATCGCGTCAGCGATCTGACGACCGATTTCAGCTTCGCCGTTGGCAGAGATCGTGCCGACCTGTGCAACTTCGTCGCTGTCGTTGACGGGACGTGCAGCTGCCTTGATCGCTTCGACGACTTTGGCAGTTGCCAGGTCGATGCCGCGCTTCAGGTCCATTGGGTTCATGCCAGCGGCGACGGACTTCATGCCTTCGCGGACGATGGCCTGCGCCAGAACGGTTGCAGTCGTCGTGCCGTCACCGGCTTCGTCGTTGGTACGCGACGCGACTTCTTTGACCATCTGTGCGCCCATGTTCTCGAACTTGTCTTCCAGTTCGATCTCTTTGGCGACAGAAACACCGTCCTTCGTGATGCGCGGTGCGCCGAAGGACTTGTCCAGAACAACGTTGCGGCCTTTTGGGCCCAGCGTCACTTTGACGGCGTCTGCAAGGATGTTGACACCCTTAAGCATGCGATTGCGGGCGTCGGTGCCGAATTTGACGTCTTTAGCTGCCATTTTCATGTGCTCCTAAAAATTGTGTAGTGGGTTGGAAAAGCGATGGGCCAAGGCGCAAAAGCGCCAAGGCGTCCGGGCATTACATGATGCCGAGGATGTCGCTTTCCTTCATGATCAGCAGGTCTTCGCCATCAAGCTTGACCTCGGTGCCGGACCACTTGCCGAACAGAACTTTGTCGCCAGCCTTAACGGCCATCTCGATCAGCTCGCCGTTGTCCTTGCGGGCACCGGTGCCGACGGAAACGATTTCGCCTTCAGCAGGCTTTTCCTTAGCGGAATCAGGGATGATCAGACCGCCCTTGGTCTTGTCTTCGCCTTCGATGCGACGGACCAGCACGCGGTCGTGCAGAGGTTTAAATGCCATCTTGTGAACCTTCCTTGAAGCGTTTCAAATTTCGTTAGCACTCACCTAGGTCGAGTGCCAGCGACGGTTAGTTAGGCACCCGCGCGGCACCTGTCAACCGGATTGCACGCGATCCGCCATGCCTTATGGCGGACACCTTAATCCCGCCTTAAGCTTGGGCGGCATCTCGCCACATAAGGACCCGCCATGCGCGCTTTTTTGATCGTCCTCTTGATCGCTATGACCGGTCCGGCCCATGCCTTGTGCAGCGGGCCTGACATTAAGACGCTTTTGACGCAAACCGACCGCGACGCTGTGGCGCAGGCGGTTGCGAACACGCCTTACGGGCAGGGACTTTTCTTTCGCGCCGTCAAAGGCGGCACTCAGATCGACGTGATCGGCACGATGCACCTTTTCGATCCGCGCCTGATTCCCTTGGCCGCCCGCACAGCCCCCATCGTCGCCGCCAGCGACCTGCTGCTGGTCGAGGCGGGGCCGCAGGAAAAGGCCGATCTGACGCAAGCGATGACCACGGACCCGGCGCTGATCTTTATGCCAGACGGCCCCACCCTGCCCGAACGGATGGACGAAGCGACCTGGCAAGCCATCGTGCAGGCCGCCAGCGACCGGGGCATCCCCGCGATTCTTCTTTCCAAGATGCAGCCTTGGTACGTCGCCCTGACGCTTGCTATTCCGCCCTGTGCCATGGCCGATCTTCAATCGGGCAAGGATGGACTGGACGGCTTAATGATGGATCAGGCTGCGGCGGCCGGCGTGCCAGTGCAAGCGCTAGAGCCTTGGGATACCCTGTTTAACATGATGCGCAGCGACCCCATCGACGTCCAGGTCGATCAACTGCGGCTGGCCTTGTCGCCACCTGACCTGCAGGCCGCCATGTTCGCCACCATGCTGGACAGCTACTTTGCCGGACATACCGCAGAGCTTTGGCACGTGTCCCGCGCGGCGACCCACCTGCTTCCGGGCATCGACGCGGCAGAGGCAGAGGCGCTTTTCGATCTGTCGGAACAACAACTTCTGACCGACCGCAACCGAGCATGGATGCCCATGATCACGCAGGCCGCCGCCACCCATGACCATATCACCGTCGCCGTCGGCGCGGCCCACCTGCAAGGGCAAACTGGCCTCATGAACCTGCTGGCGCAGGCCGGTTGGACAATCACGCAGCCTTAGCTGTCGTCCCAATCCGCCAGCCCCTTGCGGCCCGCAGCCGTCAAATCGTAAACGCCGCGCCGCACGCGGGTGAACCAGCCGTAATGGTCATTTGCCATGATTCGCGTCGCATCGGGCACTTCTGCCCAGTCCTTGATCCGCGCGCCGGTGGATTCGCCATGCACCGCCAGAAACCGGGCGCAGGCCACTGCATCCTGCCGGTAACCTGTCACAAGCCCATGCCGCGTCGCGCCCCCCGCATTGGGATCACCCTTGAGCCGCGCAAACTTTTTCTTGATCGCCTTCGCCTTCTTGGGCGATTTGCGCGGCGTGAATGGCGCGGGCTCGGCCATCACCTCGACAAACCCGTCGCGCAAACGCACGGTCATCACGCCCAGCCGCAACCGCCGCGCCAGCCCGACATTGGCCAGCATCGCCTTGCGCTGCCCGCCCGCAGGCACCGCCAGATACACCTGATCTGTCACCGCCTGCCGCGCGATGCCTTGGTGAAACAGCGTCAGCGAAAAGCCAGTCTTTAGCTCAACCACCAGCATCTCTTCGCCCTTCAGGGCGACGACATCAGCCGCGCCCACCTCGCCCTTTACGTCATAGCCCTGCCGGGTCAGATGCGCCTTGATGGCGGGGTAAAGGTCAGCTTCGCGTGGTTTAGTCATTGTATTCCCGACTTGCGTGACAGCACGCGTCATCGCCACTATAAGGCGGCAAAATCATTCATCAGCATAGGCGAAATGACAATGACCACCCTGATCTTCGGCCACAAATCCCCCGACACTGATTCCACCGGGTCCCCCCTGATCTGGGAATGGTTCTTGAAGGACGCAGGCGTCGATGCCAAGGCCGTCCTACTGGGCCAGCCCAACACAGAAGCCGCATTTGTCGCTAAGCGCTGGGGCTTTGCCCTGCCTGAAATCGTCCGCGACGTGACCGACGGCCAAGCCTGCGTCATCGTCGACACCAATAACCCGGCTGAACTGCCGGAAAACATCAACGGCGCCGACGTGCAGGCGATCATCGACCACCACCTGCTGGTCGGCGGCATCAAAACCAAAGGCCCGATCGACATCACGATCCGCCCGCTGGCCTGTACCGCCACCATCATGCACCAACTGATGGGCGACAAAGCGGCCAAAATGCCCGAAGGCATCAAAGGCCTGATGCTGTCCTGCATCCTGTCCGACACACTGGCCTTCCGCTCGCCGACCACGACGCCTGTGGACCAGAAACTTGCCGAAGACCTCGCCGCCGATCTGGGCATCGACATCGCATCCTACGCGGATGAAATGTTCGCCGCCAAATCCGATGTCAGCGCCTTCTCTGACGCCGATCTGCTGCGCATGGACTCCAAAGAGTACGAGATCGAAGGCACAAAATTCCGCGTCTCCGTGCTGGAAACCACCTCGCCCGCCGTCGTGCTTGACCGCAAGGATGCGCTGGTCGCTGCCATGCCCGCCGTCGCAGCCGAAGACGGCGTCGATCAGGTCCTGCTCTTCGTCGTCGACATCATCCGTGAAGAAGCCACGATGCTGCTGCCCAACGATCTGACCAAGCAGGTCGCCAAGGCGTCCTTTGATGCCGACACCGCAGGCGACACCGTCGTTCTGCCCGGCGTGATGAGCCGCAAAAAGCAGATCATTCCAAACCTGAAGAAGTAAACCAAAGCGGGCGTGGCGGCTTCGCGTCATCATCTTGCCCGAAATACTCCCGCCGGAGGCTCCGACACTGGCCTCCGGCATCACCCCCCCATGAAGGCCACGCCATGACCCAGATCGTCCACAGCTTCCTCGACATCGCCAGCGAATACGACGCAGCTTTCGTCGATCTTTGGGGCTGCATGCACAACGGCGTCACGGCCTTCCCGGACGCGGTCAAGGCGATGCAGGATTATCGCAAAGCGGGCGGCCGCGTGATCCTTGTCACCAACGCCCCGCGCCCCTGGACCTCTGTCCAGAAACAGATCCAAGGCATGGGTATTCCTGACGACAGCTGGGACGCCATCGCGACCTCTGGCGACAGCGCCCGCGCCGCTATGTTCGAAGGTGCCGTTGGCCAAAAGGTCTGGTTCATGGGCGAAGACCACGATCAGAGCTTTTTCAAACCGATGGATATGCTCGCCAACCCGGTTGAAATCACGCAGGTTCCGCTGGACGAGGCTGACGGCATCGTTTGCTGCGGCCCTGCCGACCCTCACGCCGATCCGTCCGTCTATCGCCCACAATTTCTGGCGGCCAAGCAGCGCGGGCTAAAGCTGCTTTGCGCGAATCCCGATATCGTCGTTGATCGCGGCGAAAGCCGGGAATGGTGCGCTGGCGCTCTGGCGAAACTTTACACTGAAATGGGCGGCGAAAGCCTGTATTTCGGCAAACCGCATCCGCCGATCTATGACCTTGCCCGCCGCCGGCTGTCGCAGCTCGATGGCGGCGCGGATCTGACGCGGATCATTTGCATCGGCGACGGCATCCACACCGATATCCTTGGCGGGCAGCAAGAAGACCTTGATTCGCTGTTCATCACCGGCGGTCTGGCCGCCGCGGAAACGCAGACGACCGACATGCACCCCGCCGGTCCGGCGCTTGAATCCTATCTTGCCACACAGCAGGTCAACCCGACATATGCCATCGGCTTTCTGCGCTAACCGCCCCCCATTCGACCAAGGGCGCAGTTGACATTTCGCACCTGCAGCGTAATTTAGTTACAAATGATCCGCTTTATTGGGTCGTTTGTAACTTTAAGGATTGCGCCATGCTCGACAATTCCCCCCGCGGTACCATCGTGATTGAAAACCTCGAAGTCGGCATGATGCGGTCCCTGCGCAAGGTCGTCACCGACGAGGATATCGAGATGTTCGCGCAGGTCAGCACCGACCGGAATCCCGTCCACCTTGACGATGCCTATGCCCAAGACACCATCTTTGAGGGTCGCATCGCCCACGGCATGCTGACAGCAGGGCTTGTCTCTGCCGTGATCGGGGAACAGCTGCCGGGTCATGGCACGGTTTATTTGGGCCAATCCCTGCGCTTTTTGGCCCCCGTGCGCCCCGGCGACATGGTCACAGCAGAGGTAGAAGTCACCGCAATCGACTACACCAAGCGCAAGGTGACACTGGACACCCGCTGCCTCGTGGACGGCAAAAAAGTCCTCGCAGGGGAAGCCGTCGTGTTGGCACCGTCGGGCAAGTTCGACTGAAGCCAGCCCCTGCCCTGCGCGCACCTTGCGCCGGGTGCCGCACCGCGCTACGCAATCGCTATGCGCATCATTCGTGACACACTCTATCTTGATCCCTCCGACCGCGGTGCCGCCGCCGCCATTGGCAATTTTGACGGCGTTCATCTGGGCCATCGCGCCGTGATCGACGCAGCCCGGGGTGCCGCGACGCAACTTGGCGCGCCGCTTGGCCTGATGACGTTCGAGCCGCATCCACGCCAGCTGTTCGCCGCCGACGCCCCGCCCTTTCGCCTGATGAACGCCGAGGCGCGCGCGAACGAGCTGGCCAAGCAAGGCGTCGAAAAGCTGTACGAGGTGCCGTTCAATGCCGCCCTTGTCGCGCTTAGCCCCCGCGAATTTGCGCAAACAGTGATCCATGACCGCCTTGGCCTAGCCCATGTCGTGATCGGGGCTGACTTCTGCTTTGGCAAAGACCGCGCTGGCAATGCTGCTGACCTGCAACGCTACGGCGCTGAAATGGGTTTTGGCGTCACCGTCGCCCCTATGGTCGCGCTCGAAGGCGGGCGCGTCAGCTCTACCGCGATCCGCACGGCCTTGTCCGATGGCAAGCCGCGCGACGCTGCCGCCATGCTGGGTCATTGGCACCGCATCGTGGGCGAAGTCATTCGCGGCGACCAGCGTGGCCGTGAATTGGGCTATCCCACCGCGAACATGTCCATCGAAGGTCTGCACCCGCCAAAATTCGGCGTCTATGCCGTGCGCGTCGATATCGCCAAAGGCCCCCACGCGGGCCGCTATGACGGGGCCGCCAGTATCGGCGTACGCCCGATGTTCAACGGCGAAGTCCCCAATTGTGAGACGTTTATCTTTGATTTCAAAGGCGACCTTTACGGCCAGCACATCAGCGTCGCCCTTGTCGATTACCTGCGGCCAGAGCTGAAGTTTGACGGCCTGCCGGCCCTGATCGACCAGATGGACGCCGACTGCACCAAGGCAAGAGAGATCCTATCCCATGTCTGACGCCATTGACCGCAGCGGGTTGCGCCCGAAGTTCTGGAAAACCATCCCCATGGCCAAGCTGTCGCGCCCCGAATGGGAAGCGCTGTGCGATGGCTGCGGCAAATGCTGCCTGAACAAGCTAGAGGACGAAGACACCGGCGAAGTCGCCCTGACCCGTGTCGCCTGCCGCCTACTCGACAACGAATCCTGCCTCTGCGCCCGCTATGAAGTGCGGCACAAATTTGTACCTGAATGTATCGTGCTGACGCCAAAGACCATCGCGGACAACATGTATTGGCTGCCGCAGACTTGCGCCTATCGCCTCGTGGCGGAAGGGCGCGATCTATATCCTTGGCATCCGCTGCTGTCGGGTGATCCGGACAGCCCCCACACCGCTGGCGTTACCATGCGCGGGCAGACCCTGTCGGAAGTCGACGTGAACGACGACGAATGGGAAGACAACATCATCGAGGAGCCGACCTAGATGTTCTTTACCTCTGACAACGCGGGCCCGGCCCACCCCTCTGTGATGCAGGCGCTGATGGACGCCAACACCGGTTATGCCAGCGGCTACGGCAGCGACGATGGCATGACCCGCGTGCGCGCCATGATCCAAGAGATTTTTGAGGCGCCAGAAGCTGCCGTGCATCTGGTCGCCACCGGCACCGCCGCAAACGCGCTAACCCTCGCCACGTTATCGAACCCGTGGGACACGATCTTTTGCAGCCCCATGGCACATATCCAGGAAGATGAATGCAACGCGCCCGAGTTTTATACCGGTGGCACCAAGCTGACCTTGGTGCCCGCGACAGATGCCAAGATGACCCCGGACGCCCTGCGCGCGTCGATCTTGGGCGAGGAAACTCGCGGTGTGCACGGCCCCCAGCGCGGACCGGTCTCTATCACGCAGGCCACTGAAAAGGGGACGGTTTATTCCGTTGCTGAATTGCAGGCCCTGACCGCCGTTGCGCATGAATTTGGCCTAAAGACCCACCTTGACGGTGCCCGCTTCACCAATGCGCTGGTGTCTTTGGGCTGTTCGCCAGCGGAAATGACGTGGAAAGCTGGCATCGACGCCGTCAGCTTTGGCGGCACCAAAAACGGCCTGCTGGGTGTCGAGGCTTGCATCTTTTTCGACCCCGCTGCGTCGTGGGAATTCGAGCTGCGGCGCAAGCGTGGCGCGCATCTGTTTTCCAAGCACCGCTACCTGTCCGCCCAGATGGAAGCTTATCTGACGGACGATCTGTGGCTCACGCTTGCGGCTAAGGCCAACGCCGCCTGCGCCCGCTTGATCGCGGGCCTAAAGACCGCGAAAGACGTTGAAATCCAGTATCAGTCGCAATCGAACCTGGTGTTCTTTGACGCCCCCCGTGGGCTGCATCAGCGCATGCTGGCCGCAGGCGCGCACTACTACGTCACCTCTGGCGACCCAGACAGCGGCCCGGCGGACGAGGTCCTGACCGGGCGGCTGGTGTGTGACTGGTCATGCGATCACGCGGCGATTGACCAGTTCATCACGCTTCTGACGCAATAATCTGCGCGACCTGCGCCACATGGGACATCGGCACCATGTGGCCCGCGCCCGGCACGACGTGATCCCGCGCTTGTGGCACGGCCGCGCAAATCCCGGCATGAATGGCCGGGATGATCGGCGCTGAAAATTCGCCGCGGATCAAGGTGATTGGCATCCGCAGCTGCGACAGCCGTCCAGCGGCATTGTGGATATCATTCTGTATCGACGGCGTTCCCGCCATGATCAGGGGCATCCGCCGCGCAAACCCGGCCCGCGTGTGGTCCGGCATCGCATCCCACGCACCACCGCCCCAGTCGCCGTGAAACAGCCGTGCGGCCTCTTCCAGATCACCAGCATTGTAGGCCGCATAGATCGGCGTGAATCGCGCGACATGGTCCGCCTGCGCCGCCGCATCCGTTGCCAAGGCGAAATAGACAGGCTCGATCAAGGTCAGCCGCGCGACAGCCTCTGGGTGATCCAGCGCCATGCGCAGCGCGACCGTCGCCCCGAACGAATGGCCGATGACATGCATCGGCCCCTCGCACAGGTCCAGCGCGGCGGCGGCGTTCGCACTCTGGTAATCCCCCTGCCCGTCCCAATCAGCAGACTTGCCATGGCCCAGCAAGTCGATCAGCACAGACCCGGCCGGCAGCGTTTGCGCCAGCGGCAACAGCGCCTCTGACCGGGCCAAGGTGCAGTGCAGCAGCAGATTTGCAGGCGGCGCGCCAAGGCGCAGCACTTTCACATCGCGCCCGCCCCGCGTTTCAATGCTCATCAGATGCGCCCGGCAAGATGGGCATCCAGATCGACCAGACGATCCTCGCCCCAGAACCGCTCGTCGCCATCGGTGATGAAGAACGGCGCGCCGAACACGCCAAGGCGCACGGCGTCTTCGGTGTTGCGGTGATACGCCTCAGCGCCCGCCAGCAGCCCTTTGTCGGCCAGCGCGGCGTCAAAGCCGGCGGCGGTCAGGCAGTCGCGGATCACGTCGTCATCTGCGATATTGCGATCCTCAAGCCAGCACGCGCGGGTGATCCCGGCGACCAATGCGCCCAAATCGCCGCCACCTGCGGCCTGCGCTGCGATAATCGCGTAAGAGCTGGGCGCGGGGTTGGTTGGGAAAAACGCAGGCTTTTCGGTCATCTTTAATCCGGTCATCCCTGCGCGGCGGCGCATGTCTTGCAAACGATAGGCCTGCCGATTGGGGTGGCGTTCCGCAGGGGGCTGACCGCCGGTGCGGGAAAAGACGTTCATCAAATCGATCGGACGATAGGTGATCGTCGCCCCATGCGCCTTTGCGATGTCCGCCGGACGGACGCCGCAAAGGTAAGTATAGGGGCTAATCGTTGCGAAGTAGTAATCGATATGGGCCATTTTCGTCAGCCTTTCCTGCGAGAGTGTTTTCGGGACCGTAGTGGTGTGCTAGGCGGTGTCAACGCGGGCGATTCCGCGATGTGGCGATAAGGACCCCCCATGGCGAACCTGCACGAACCCAAGCTGATTTCCGGCAACGCGAACCGCCCCTTGGCAGAGGCCGTCGCGGCCCGCATGTCGATGCACCGTGGCATGGACGTCAACTTGGTCGATGCGCGGGTTGAACGGTTCAATGACGGAGAGATCTTCGTCGAAGTGTTCGAAAACGTGCGCGGCGAGGATATGTATATCATCCAGCCGACGTCGAACCCGACCAACGACAACCTGATGGAATTGCTGATCATCGCGGACGCGCTGCGCCGGTCTTCAGCCGCGCGGATCACGGCCGTCATGCCCTATTTCGGCTATGCCCGCCAAGACCGTCGCAGCAAGGCCCGCACGCCGATTACCGCCAAGCTGGTCGCCAACATTCTGGTCGAGGCCGGGGTGGAGCGCATTCTGACGCTCGACCTGCACGCGACGCAGATCCAAGGCTTTTTCGATATCCCCGTGGATAACCTGTACGCCAGCCCTGTCTGGGCGCTGGACGTCATGCACAATTTCAAAGATCAGATGGACGACATCATGGTCGTGTCCCCCGATGTCGGCGGCGTGGCCCGTGCCCGCGATCTGGCGCAGCGGATCGGTGCGCCCCTGTCCATCGTCGACAAACGGCGCGGCAAGCCCGGTGAAGTGGCCGAGATGACAGTTATCGGTGACGTCAAAGACCGCGTTTGCCTGATCGTCGACGACCTTGTCGATACGGCTGGCACCCTGTGCAAAGCCGCTGAAGTGCTGATGGAAAACGGCGCGCGCGAAGTGCATTCCTACATCACCCACGGCGTCCTGTCCGGCCCCGCGATTGAACGCGTCAGCAAGTCTGTGATGAAGAACCTCGTGATCACCGACACGATCATGCCCAAGCCGGAAACCATCGCCTGCCCCAACATCCGCATCGTGAAAACGGCACCGATCTTTGCACAGGCGATCTTGAACACATGGAACGGCACATCCGTGTCGTCCCTGTTCAACCACAAGACACTGCAGCCGATCTATGAGGGCGTCTACGGCCGCTAAAGGTCCCAGACCTCGTCGCTGGGGATCGGCCCAACGCTCATCCAAGACACTCTGACACGCGCCACGCGCGTGTCACCCCACGTCCGGAACACGATATCAAAGCCTTCGCGGGTGATGTTTTCAGATGAAACATCGGCCCGCGCATTGGCATTGTTCGAGATATCCCACATTGCCAGCGACACCTGCACCACCGGCGCAGCATCATAGCGGTCCGAGAACAGCACAGCATGCCGGGTCAGGCGCGGCCCCTCTCCCGTCCACATTTCACCGTCGTCTTCAAAGTCAGAAAACAGGACAAGATTGCCCTGATCAATGCCGACCGTATGGCTTGCGAATTTACGCATCGTTAAGTTTATCCAGAAAAAGATTGTTGATTAATTCTGCCTCAGTCGTCCAAAAGAAGTCCTTAAGACAGCAAAAAGGCCCCGGAATGCGGGGCCTTTTAAAATTTGTTACCAAAATACAGCGTTTAGCCGAAGTTTGACTGCTTTGGATCAAGTCCAATATGGGTGCCAATGGCCACCATATCTGCAATCAGCTTTGCCGCGTCGTCGACCGGGCCGGGCTCATTCTTGAACACGTCCTTGGCTTTCGACATCTCAGCGTGAGCGTCAGCCATCAGTCCGTTAAAGACCTCTTGCGTCATCTCGCCGCGTGGCAGTGCGCTTTCGGCCAGAACCGACACCGACGTTGCCGTGATTTCAGCGAAACCGCCAAGCACCACGAATTCGTCAGTACCGCCACTGCGCACGATGCGCAGAACGCCCGGACGCAGGGTGGTGATGGTGGGCGCGTGGCCCGCCATCGCCGTCAGGTCGCCATCGGCACCGGGGATTTGCACCTCGGAGGCCTCGACCGAGGCCAACCGGCGCTCGGGCGAGACGAGATCGAATTGCAGAGTTTCTGCCATGATCGCTCCTTACGCCGCGTCTGCGGCCATTTTCTCGGCTTTAGCGATAACCTGATCGATGCCGCCAACCATGTAGAAGGCACCCTCTGGCAGGTGATCGTATTCACCAGCCACAACGGCTTTGAACGACGCGATGGTGTCCTCCAAAGCAACCTGAACGCCTGGCGAGCCAGTAAAGACTTCTGCCACGTCGAACGGCTGGGACAGGAAACGCTCCAGCTTACGGGCGCGCGTGACGGTCATCTTGTCCTCTTCGGACAGCTCGTCCATGCCAAGGATGGCGATGATGTCCTGCAGCGACTTATAACGCTGCAGCATCTGCTGAACGTCGTTCGCCACTTTGTAGTGCTCTTCGCCCACGATGCCCGGATCGAGCAGACGCGAGGTGGAGTCCAGCGGGTCAACAGCCGGGTAGATACCCTTTTCCGAGATCGCACGGTTCAGAACCGTGGTCGCGTCAAGGTGCGCAAAGGACGTCGCAGGTGCCGGGTCGGTAAGGTCGTCGGCGGGCACGTAGATGGCCTGCACGGACGTGATCGAACCGTTCTTAGTGGACGTGATGCGTTCCTGCATCTGGCCCATGTCGGTCGCCAGCGTTGGCTGGTAGCCCACAGCGGACGGGATACGGCCCAGAAGTGCGGACACCTCGGAACCAGCCTGCGTGAAGCGGAAGATGTTGTCCACGAAGAACAGAACGTCAGTACCGGACTGGTCACGGAAGGCTTCTGCCATCGTCAGACCGGACAGTGCAACGCGCATACGGGCACCAGGAGGCTCGTTCATCTGACCGTAGACAAGAGCCACTTTGGACTTTGTCAGGTCTTCCATGTTGATGACCTTGGACTCGATGAATTCGTAGTACAGGTCGTTACCCTCACGGGTCCGCTCACCCACACCAGCGAACACGGAATAGCCCGAGTGCACTTTTGCGATGTTGTTGATCAGTTCCTGAATAAGAACCGTCTTGCCCACACCGGCACCGCCGAACAGGCCGATCTTGCCGCCCTTTGCGTAGGGGGCCAGCAGGTCGATGACCTTGATGCCGGTGACCAGAACTTCGGACGCGGTCGACTGCGCCTCGAAGGATGGTGCATCGCCGTGGATCGAGCGACGCTCGGTCTCGCCGATGGGGCCACGTTCGTCGATTGGCGCGCCAACGACGTTCATGATGCGGCCCAGGGTCGCGTCGCCGACGGGCACGGTGATCGTGTTGTCCATGTCGGTGACTTCTTGACCGCGGACCAGACCTTCGGTCGCGTCCATAGCGATGCAGCGCACGGTGTTTTCACCAAGGTGCTGGGCGACTTCCATCGTCAGCAGCTTGCCGTTGTTGTCGGTGGTCAGGGCGTTCAGAATTTCGGGCAGGTGATCCCCGAACTGGACGTCCACGACGGCACCAATCACCTGCGTGATTTTGCCTTTTGCGTTTGCCATAAGTGTTTCTCCAGTCTTCTTAGAGCGCTTCAGCGCCCGAAATGATTTCGATCAGCTCGTTCGTGATCTTCGCCTGACGCGAGCGGTTAAACTCGATGGTCAGATCGTCGATCATGTCGCCGGCGTTGCGCGTTGCGTTGTCCATAGCGGACATCCGTGCGCCCTGCTCGGACGCTGCGTTTTCCAGCAAAGCCGCAAAGATCTGCGTTGCGACGCCGCGCGGCAGCAGGTCAGCCAAGATGGCCTCTTCGCTGGGCTCGTAGTCGTAAAGCGTGCTTGCGGTTGCGGCATCCGCCACGGCTTCGAACTTGGCCGGGATGATCTGCTGCGCTGTCGGGTGCTGCGACACAACGTTTTCGAACCGCGAGAAGAAGATCGTTGCGATGTCGAATTCAGCCGCGTCAAAACGGTTAAGTACATCCTTTGCGACGCGCTGTGCGTCGGCATAGGACATCCGCTTGACGTCGGACATGTCGATGTGACCGACAAAGTGATCGCCCAGCTCGCGGCGCAATGAATCGCGCCCTTTTTTACCGACGGTCAGAATTTTGACAGTCTTGCCTTCGGCAACCAGCTTTTTCGCGTGCACGCGGGCCAGCTTGGCGATGTTGGCGTTAAAGCCACCGCACAGGCCGCGCTCTGCGGTCATGACAACCAGCAGATGCGTTTGGGTCGACCCAGTGCCAGCCAACAGCTTTGGCGCAGAGGGAGAACCCTCTGCTGCTTGGCTCAGGCCTGCCATGACCGCGTTGAATCGCTCCGTATAGGGGCGCGCGGCCTCGGCTGCGTCCTGTGCCCGCCGCAATTTTGCGGCGGCCACCATCTGCATGGCCTTGGTGATCTTGCGGGTCGATTTGACCGACGCGATCCGATTTTTAAGGTCCTTGAGACTAGGCAAAACCTAAACTCCTCTCTCGGGCAAAGGTTACGCGAAATCCTTGGCGAAGGCTTCGATGGCTGCCTTCAGCTTGGCTTCTGCATCGCCTTTGATCTTGGGATCTTCGTTCGTGATCATGTCCAGAACGTCGCGGCCTTCGCTGCGCATGTGCTTAAGCAGACCAGCCTCGAAACGACCAACTTCTTTTGTGGGGATCTTGTCCAAGAAGCCCTTCGTACCCGCATAGATCACGGTGACGATTTCTGCGTTGGTCAGCGGCGAATACTGCGGCTGCTTCATAAGTTCTGTCAGGCGGGCACCACGGTTCAGCAGACGCTGCGTTGCGGCATCCAGATCGGAACCGAACTGCGCAAAGGCCGCCATTTCGCGGTACTGCGCCAGTTCCAGCTTAACCGGACCTGCGACGGATTTCATCGAGTTGGTCTGGGCTGCAGAACCAACACGAGACACCGACAGACCCGTGTTCACAGCAGGACGGATGCCCTGGAAGAACAGTTCGGTTTCCAAGAAGATCTGACCGTCGGTGATCGAGATCACGTTCGTCGGAATAAACGCGGACACGTCGCCGCCCTGGGTTTCGATGATCGGCAAAGCCGTCAGCGAGCCGGAACCGTTGTCTTCGTTCAGCTTGGCCGAACGCTCCAGCAAACGAGAGTGCAGATAGAACACGTCGCCTGGGTATGCTTCACGTCCTGGTGGACGACGCAGCAACAGCGACATCTGACGGTAGGACACAGCCTGCTTGGAAAGGTCGTCATAGATGATCAAAGCATGCTTGCCGTTGTCGCGGAAATATTCGGCCATCGCGGTGGCAGAGTACGGTGCCAGATACTGCATTGGTGCAGGATCGGAAGCCGTTGCAGCGACGATAGTCGTGTATTCAATCGCGCCTGTCTCTTCGAGCTTTTTCACAAGCTGAGCAACAGTCGAACGCTTCTGACCGATAGCAACATAGATGCAGTACAGCTTCTGGCTGTCATCGGTGGCAGCGTCGTTATACGACTTCTGGTTCAGAATGGTGTCGAGCGCGACAGCGGTCTTACCAGTCTGACGGTCACCAATGATCAGCTCGCGCTGGCCACGGCCGATTGGGATCATGGCGTCGATGGACTTCAGACCCGTTGGCATCGGCTCGTGAACCGATTTACGCGGGATGATGCCCGGCGCTTTGACGTCTGCGACGCGGCGCTCGGATGCGTTGATCGGACCTTTGCCGTCCAGCGGGTTGCCCAGACCGTCAACAACGCGGCCCAGCAGCTCTGGGCCAGCAGGCACGTCCACGATGGACTTAGTGCGCTTGACGGTGTCGCCTTCTTTGATGTCACGGTCGGAACCGAAGATCACGACGCCGACGTTGTCGGTTTCGAGGTTCAGGGCCATGCCGCGGATACCACCGGGGAATTCGACCATCTCACCGGCTTGCACGGCATCAAGGCCATAAACGCGGGCGATACCGTCACCGACGGACAGCACACGGCCGACTTCGGCGACTTCGGCATCCTGACCGAAGTTTTTAATCTGGTCCTTTAGGATCGCAGAGATTTCAGACGCTTGGATCGCCATTTATCCGACCTCTTTCATGTTGTTCTGGAGTGCGTTGAGTTTGGACGCGATCGACGTGTCGATCATGCGCGAGCCGACCTTGACGATCAGACCACCAAGAATGGAGGCGTCCACAGTTTCCTTAATGCTGACCGACTTGCCGACCTGTTCAGTCAGAGCCTTAGCAAGGTTGTCGCTTTGAGCTTTGGTCATAGCCTTGGCACTGGTCACCTCTGCGGTGACCTCGCCACGGTCCTCGGCCAAAAGGTCGCGCAGCGTACCAACGATACTGGCCAGAACGAAAAGGCGACGCTTGTCAGCCAACAGGCCAAGAAGATTCGCCATCGTATCCGACAGTGCCATCTTTTGCGCGATCGCCTTCACGGCAGAAGCTTGCTGTTCACGATTATAAAGAGGCGATGTGATCAGATCGCGGAAATCCGCGCTCTCGGACAAAGCCGCGTCAAGCGCGTCGACGTCTTGTTCCATCGCCTTGAGATTGTTGCCGTCTTTAGCGATGTCAAACACCGCCGACGCATAGCGCCCGGCGATACCCTGAGTGATCGAAGCTGGTTCGGACACGTCCACCCTTCCGATATAAGGCCCCCGCGACCCCAAAAGGGTCCGGAGGCGTTCACGTCTCCCCGAAGTAACCGAGGCATTAAAATCAGCGTCGATCTAGCAGAGGAGTTTGCATCCCGCAACATGTTAAGGCGATGTTTAGCGTCTTATAAGCCCCAGTTTAGACGTCTGCGCGCACCAAAGGACGATCTGTCGCAGCGCGTCATCACGCCGCGGGGCACCATTATGCGGGTGCGGCCTCTGGGAAGGGGGCAAGCGCCGTTTCACGCCGCCGCACGCGCAGGCCGGGTCCGCTGGTCGCTGGCGACTGCTTATAAGCCTCGACAATCAGCACGCCGCCGCCCGCCAGCATTGGGATCGCATGGCCTGCACGTTCCAGCAGGCCTGCCATCCGCCGCCAGACCGGGTGGTGTGATGGCGGCTGATACAGCGTCGCGCGCACAGTGCCGATATCGAAACCATGGTCGCGCAGTTGGCTTTCCAACTGGCTTGGCGAATAGGGCCGGCCAAAGCCGAATGGCGTGCGATCCGACCGCGACCACAGCCCGGCGCGGTTTGGCACAATAAAGATCACCCGCCCTCCCGGCCCCAACACGCGGTGACATTCACTTAGCACCGCAGTTGCGTGGTCCGACGTTTCTAGCCCGTGCATCACAACCAGCTTGTCTACGAACCCGGTGGGTATGGGCCACAGCGTGTCTTCGCACAGCACGGATACATTTGGCTGCCCCGCCGGCCACGGCATCACGCCTTGCGGGCCGGGCATCAGACCAATGACACGCCGCGCCTGCCCCAGATAAGGCCGCAGCAAAGGCACGGCAAAACCAAAGCCTGCGACAGTCTGGCCCTTTGCCTCTGGCCACATCCGCACCAGTTCATCACGTATGACCTTCTGCGCCGCCCGGCCAAGGGCGCTGCGATAATAGAAGTTACGCAGTTGAAGTACGTCCAGATGCATTACAAAGTGCGAGGTCCCAAGGCGGTCTTAAGCACCACCCTACCAAAGAAAAGCGAATTTGCCATGCCCGTTGAACTGATCACCGTCCCTTGCCTGAATGATAACTACGCATTCCTGATTCACGACGCTGCGACAGGGCAAACCGCGCTGATCGACGCGCCAGAGGCCGCGCCGATTCAAGCTGCCCTTGATGCGCGCGGCTGGACCCTGACTGACATCCTGCTCACCCACCACCACGACGATCATGTGCAGGCCCTGCCCGCCCTGCGCGGCAACGCCCGCGTCATCGGTGCCAAGGCCGACGTGCATCGCCTGCCAGACCTCGACCTTGCCGTTACGGGCGGCGACACGTTCACCGTCTGCGGCGTGCAGGCCGACGTGATCGAGGTTTATGGCCACACCGTCGGCCATATCGCCTTTCACCTAGCATCTGAAAAGCTGCTGTTCACCGCCGACAGCCTGATGGCGATGGGCTGCGGCCGCCTGTTTGAAGGCACGCCAGCGCAGATGTGGGACAGCCTGCAACGCCTGCGCGCGCTGCCCGCCGACACGGTCGTTTGCTCTGGTCACGAATACACGACGACGAACGCAGCGTTTGCTTTGTCTCTTGAACCGGACCATTCTGCTATTATCTCTCGTGCAGCGGCGACACGGACTGCGCGGGAAAACGGCCTCGCGACTGTTCCATCGCCATTGTCGCTGGAGTGTGAAACAAACCCGTTTCTACGCGCCGACGACCCGGTTTTGGCAAAGGCCCTTGATATGGCTGGCGCACAACCTGCCGATATTTTCACCGAAATCCGCGCCCGTAGGGATCGGTTTTGACGCCACTTGGGCAGATTTGCGTAAATTTGTCCCCTCGACCGCCCTGTTCACACCACGTCAGTCTTTTTGTGAACACATCGGACAAGAAAAAACTTGAAGGTTGGGCCGAAAACCCAAACCTTGAACACTAAGGCCACGGTCCATAGCGGGTGCCAGCCCGCCGGACCTTCCGAACAGCAAGGAGCACCCGAAGTGCCATCTTTTTCAACGACGCTTGAGCAGTCCATTCACGGCGCGCTGGCCTTGGCCAACGCCCGCCGCCACGAACTTGCCACGCTAGAGCATTTGCTGCTGGCGCTGATTGATGAACCGGACGCCGCCCGCGTCATGCAGGCGTGTTCCGTCAATCTGGATGAGTTGCGTAAAGACCTAGAAGATTTCATCAGCGACGATTTGTCGACGCTGGAAACCGACGTCGACGGCTCTGAAGCCGTGCCAACGGCTGCCTTTCAGCGCGTCATTCAGCGCGCCGCGATTCATGTGCAGTCCTCTGGCCGCACCGAAGTCACGGGCGCAAACGTGCTGGTCGCAATTTTTGCCGAACGCGAAAGCAACGCCGCCTACTTCCTGCAAGAACAGGATATGACGCGTTACGACGCCGTCAATTTCATCGCGCACGGCGTCGCCAAAGACCCGGCCTTTGGCGAAAGCCGCCCCGTCAATGGCAGCCCACAGCCCGATGAAGACGAAAGCGTCACCGACGGCGACAAAAAAGAATCCGCGCTGGCAAAATACTGCGTGGACCTGAACGAGAAGGCAGGCAAAGGCGACGTCGATCCCCTGATCGGCCGCGCCCATGAAGTCGAGCGCTGCATTCAGGTTCTATGCCGCCGCCGTAAAAACAACCCGCTTCTGGTGGGCGATCCCGGCGTGGGCAAAACGGCTATCGCCGAAGGCCTTGCCTACAAGATCGTCATGAAAGAAGTGCCAGAGGTTCTGGCTAAGGCCACGATCTATAGCCTCGACATGGGCGCATTGCTGGCCGGCACCCGCTACCGCGGCGACTTCGAAGAGCGCCTGAAAGCCGTGATGACCGAGATGGAGAACCACAAGGATGCGGTTCTGTTCATCGACGAAATCCACACGATCATTGGCGCTGGCGCGACCTCTGGTGGCGCAATGGATGCGTCCAACTTGCTGAAACCTGCGTTGCAGGGCGGCAAGCTGCGCTGCATGGGTTCGACGACTTACAAAGAGTTCCGCCAGCACTTTGAAAAGGACCGCGCGCTGGCGCGTCGTTTCCAAAAAATCGACGTGAACGAGCCTTCGGTCGAAGATGCGGTCAAGATCCTAAAAGGTCTCAAGCCCTACTTTGAAGAGCACCACGGCGTGAAATACACTGCCGACGCCATTAAGGCGGCTGTGGAACTGTCCGCGCGTTACATCAACGACCGCAAACTGCCGGACAAGGCCATCGACGTGATCGACGAAGCGGGTGCGTCCCAGCAACTGTTGCCCGATTCCAAGCGCCGCAAAACGCTTGGTATCAAAGAGATCGAGGCTGTCGTGGCCAAGATCGCCCGCATCCCGCCCAAGAACGTCAGCAAGGACGACGCAGAGGTCCTCAAAGATCTCGAAGGTTCGCTCAAGCGTGTCGTCTTCGGTCAGGACAAAGCGATCGAAGCATTGTCGTCTGCCATCAAACTGTCCCGCGCGGGTCTGCGCGAGCCAGAAAAGCCGATTGGTAACTACCTGTTCGCAGGCCCAACTGGTGTGGGTAAAACAGAGGTCGCAAAGCAACTGGCGGATACGCTGGGTGTTGAATTGATCCGCTTTGACATGTCCGAATACATGGAAAAGCACGCTGTTTCGCGGCTGATCGGTGCGCCTCCGGGCTATGTTGGCTTTGATCAAGGCGGCATGCTGACCGACGGCGTCGATCAGAACCCGCACTGTGTGTTGCTGCTAGACGAGATGGAGAAGGCGCACCCTGACGTCTACAATATCCTGCTGCAGGTGATGGACCACGGCAAACTGACCGACCACAACGGCCGGACGACCGACTTCCGCAACGTGATCCTGATCATGACCTCGAACGCTGGTGCCTCTGAAATTGGCAAAAACGCCATGGGCTTTGGCCGCGAATCCCGCGAGGGCGAGGATATGGCTGCGATCGAGCGGATCTTTACGCCGGAATTCCGCAACCGTCTGGACGCGATCATCAGCTTCGGCACGCTGCCACAAGAGGTGATCATGAAGGTGGTCGAAAAGTTCGTCCTCCAGCTTGAGGCGCAATTGATCGACCGCAACGTCCATATCGAACTGACCCCGGCTGCTGCCGAGTGGCTTGGCAAGAAAGGCTATGATGTCAAAATGGGTGCGCGCCCGCTGGGCCGTGTCATCCAAGAGCACATCAAAAAGCCGCTGGCCGAAGAGCTGCTGTTTGGCAAGCTGACCAAGGGCGGCTTGGTAAAGGTCGGCGTCAAAGGCAAGGATCTGGAGCTTACGTTTGAAGCGCCAGAACAGGCCCGGATCTCTGGCAAGAAGCCTCCGCTGCTTACGGCTGAATGATCCGGCTGATCACGATAACGACCCTGTCCCTCGCAGCCACATCGGCTGCGGGGGATATTCTTTTAGAGCCGCCGCTCGACTGCGACCTGACGCAAACCTGCTATATTCAGCAGACCGCCGACCACGATCCCGGTCCCGGCGCGCAGGATTTCCAATGTGGCAACCTGAGTTATGACGGGCATAAAGGCACTGATTTCGCGCTTCCGACCCTCGCGATGCAGACGGCAGGCGTCGATGTCCTCGCCTCTGCCCCCGGCACAGTACGCGGCGTCCGCGATGATATGGCTGACATTCTGCAAGGCACCCCCGGCGCGCCAGATGTCTCTGACCGCGAATGTGGAAACGGCATTGTCGTCAGCCATGGTGACGGCTGGGAAACGCAATATTGCCATATGAAAAAAGGCTCTGTCACCGTGCAAACCGGGCAGACCGTGGCCATGGGGCAAGTGCTCGGGCAGGTCGGCTTGTCCGGCGCGACCCAGTTCCCCCATGTGCATCTTTCAGTGCGCAAGGACGGCGCGGTTGTAGATCCTTTCGCGCCGGATGCGCTGAACACCTGCGGCACCGTCCCGGACAAAACGCTGTGGAACACGGTTGTGCCCTTCACCCCCGGCGGGCTGATCTCGGCCGGGTTTAGCGATGCTGTCCCCGAATTCGATACGATCAAATCGGGCACTGCCGCGCAAAACGTGATGCCCACAACGGCCCCCGCGCTTGTGGTCTGGGGCTTTGCTTTTGGTGGCCGCACTGGCGATCTAATGACCCTCACCATTCGCGGCCCGGAAGCGGACATTTTTACCAACACCCAAACCCTAGATCGCACGCAGGCCCAACTATTCCGCGCTGGCGGCAAACGCACGCCTCCCGGCGGTTGGGCCGCTGGCGATTATACCGGCACGATTGAACTGCGCCGCGACGGCGATCTGCTGGATGTGCAGACCACCCAGGTCACGCTGGACTAGCGTTCGGTCAGCTTTAGCTCGATCCGCCGATTCTGCGCCCGCGCTGCAGCGGTATTGGCCGGATTCAGCGGCTGAAACTCTGCAAAGCCATTGGCAGACATCCGGTTCGGCGCAATGCCAAGCGTTTCCATATACTTCACCACAGACAGCGCGCGCGCCTGGGACAGTTCCCAATTGTCGGCAAAAACGCCGTTCCCAGACAGCGGCACATTATCCGTGTGCCCGTCGACGCGGATGATCCAGTCGATATTGTCTGGGATATTATCCGCGATCTGCCGCAGCAACCCTGCCACCTTGCCAATCTCTTCGCGTCCCCGCGCAGACAAGGTCGCATCACCGGTGCCAAACAGCACCTCGGACGAGAACACAAACCGGTCGCCTTCAATCTGCACGCCGTCCAAGCCTTCGACCAATCCGCGCAATTCGCCAAAGAAATCAGACCGGAAGCGTTCTAGATCCTGATTCTCTGCCTCTAGCCGCTGCCGTTCGCTTTCCTCCAGCGCGCGGCGGCGACGCTCTTCTGCTGCGACACGGGCCAGCGCCGTGTTCAACTGCGCGCCCAGCTGCTCAATCTGCACCTGCGCGTCCAACCCGTCCGTTGCGGTCACGTCCAACAACGATTGCAGTGTGCCAACTTGCTGGCGCAACGCCGCAACCTGCTCATTCAGCAGCGCCGTTTGCCGTTGCGCCTCTAGGCTTTGCGCCTGCTCTTGCGACAACGCCGCCTGCGCTGTGGCCAGCAAAGCGGCCTGACGCTCCGCCTCGGTTAACGCGTCTGCCCGGCCGCCATCGACCGATTCCAGATCGGCCTGCAACGCATCGCGGGCCGCATTGGCCGCCGCCAGCAAGGTTAGCGTTTCCTCAGCCTCGCGGCGCTGCGCCTCTAGCGACAGGGTCAAGGCGGTCAACTCGGTGTCCGCCCCCTCTAGCCGCTTGCGCAAGGCTTCCACTGCGGCTGCATCAGCCAATTGCGCCGCCTCTAGATCGCTAATACGGCGCGTCTGCTCCGAAGTTTGCCCCTGCAAGCCGTCGCTTTGCGCCTGCAAATCAGCGACCATCGCCTGCAACGCCTCGCGCCGGGCCGCTGCCAGACGGGCAGCTTCGGCCTGCGCGTCGACCTCTGACCGCGCGGCGGCCAGCGCCAATTCCTGCTGCTGTTGCTGCGTCATCAGATCCGCATTTGTCGCCTCAAGCCCAGCAACTTGGGCGGACAAATCTGTGCGCTGCGCCAGCAACCCGGCGACCTGCGCCTCGAACCCGGTGACCCGGTTTTGCGCAGCTTGCAGATCTGACGCCGCTTGATTCCGCTCGTCCAGCAACAGCGCGATCCGGCTGGATTGCGCGTCATTATCCGCTGAGAGCGCGGTATTCGCCGTTTCCGCAATACCCAGCGCACTGGTCAGGCTAGCCACCTGCCCCGCCAGATCATCAAGCTGCGTTTCCTGCCCGCTGATCGTTTCGCGCAGCACAAACTGGATCACCATAAAGATCGTCAGCACGAACATCAGCACCAGCAATAGCCCGGTCATCGCATCCACGAAACCGGGCCAAATGTTCGCGTTCATCCGCTGATTGCGCCGCGATAAAGCCATGACTTACACGTCCCGCCGCGACTGTTTCACCGCGCGGGTCAGCCCGGCCAAATCGCTGCGAAGATCGGCCAGCGTTTCCTGCCGTCCGGCGGCGACGTCCTCTAGCAGGCGCAGCATTTGCGTGTCGATGGACCGCAGCCGCATCCGGCTTTCCGCATCCAAACCGTCGACGCCGCCGTCCTGCATTTGCGCGATCAGCCGCTCTTGGCCCTCTGCGATCCGCGTCAGCAAAGCGACATCCGCGCCGCTGCCGCGCTGCGTATCGACCAGCCGTTCAATCGTGCGGGTCAGCTGGGTCAGATGATCATCCGCCTGCCCCCGCGTCTGTTCCGCCTGCACAAACATACCGCGCATCGTATCCAACTGCGCGCCCATATGTTCGGCAAAGGCCTGCATCATCGCGCTGTCTTCACCGCCTGCACCGTCTTCACCGCTGGCAAAGCCAAGCCGGGTGATCGTGGACAGCCATTCTTCCAACTCGCGGTAAAAGCGGTTCTGCCCGTGCCCGGCGAACAGCTCGAGCAAACCAACAATCAGCGATCCAGCAAGACCCAGCAAGGACGACGAAAACGCCGTGCCCATGCCGCCCAGCTGGCTTTCCAGCCCCTGCTGCAACCGGCCAAAGATATCGGCGCCGCTTTCGCCATCGGCTGGATTAAGCGACCGGATCGTCTCGACCAGCGCGGGTACCGTGGTCGCCAGACCATAGAATGTCCCCAAAAGACCGAGGAAAATCAAAGTGCTGCCCAGATAGCGCGTCATCTCTCGGTCTTCGTCAATGCGCTGCGCCACCGAGTCCTGAATGGACGTCGCTGCCGTTGACGAAATCTGCATCCGCGCACCGCGCGTTCGCAGCAATGTCGCCAGCGGCGCCAGCAAGGATGGCGCAATCGTCATCCGGTGCCCGACGCGGTTGGTCGCAAAACCTTCGATCCACTCGACCGATTTCATCAGCTGCCAGACCTGCGCAAAGGTCGAAGCGACGCCAAGAATGAAAACAACCAAGATCAGGCCGTTCAGGTAGGGGTTGGACAAAAAAATCAGCCGCATCTCGGCAAAGCCGAGATACAGGCCCGCCCCCACCAGCCCCAGCGCGATCAGCATGGATGTAATTTGGCGCACAGGTTGGGAAAACTGCGGCGGCACTTCCGGCCTGTTGAAATCCGTCACGTCGGCTGTCCTGTCCTGTCAATTGACCGCAGCCTAAGGGGCCAACGGGCCAAACGTAAATGGTTAATCCGCCTCGCCCAGCGCCTGCACCCGCGCACTCAACCAGCGCATGTCAGGATCGACGATCTCCATCTGATCCAGATGCGCGGCGGTCCGAAACAGATACTCTGGGTTAGGCCCGCGCCCGCCCGTGCTGCGGGCAATCATCTGGGCCTGCGTTTCCAGATCCAGCTGCACATATTGTTCATGATCCGGGTCAATCACATAGGCCACCGCGTCTTGCGGCCCCGTTTCAGTCTGCAAGGTCACGATCCGCTCGACATAGGCTGACGATACCAATTCGCGTTCGCGCAGCATCTGCAAAACTTCATCCGCATCGCTGTCATCAGCGCACAGCGCCATCCCCGTGCATTGTCCGCCCGGCACCGCATCCAGCGCCAGAACCAGCCCCGGCAGTTCCGGCGTGCCGCGATGGTGGATCGACAACATGCAAAAGCTGCGGTGGTAGTCATGCAACACCGCACGCCGCGCCGCGACCGGCGTGAAACCGGGGTTCCACAGCAACGATCCATACCCGAAAACCCACAAGCTCATGTGACTGGTCCTTTTCCCTGTGCCCCTATAAACGCGAGGCCAACTGAATACGAGGGGTCTGTCATGAAGCTGCTGTTGGTCATCGTTCTGACGCTCTCTGCGATTTACGCGGGCGTCTGGTTTGTCGCCGCGCGCGGCCTTGATCGCGGACTGCAGGCCGGGCTGAACGCGGCAACATCGCAAGGTTGGCAGGTTGAGACGAAAACCCTGAAAACTGGCGGCTTCCCCTCTCGCTTTGACGTCACCGCCCGCGATCTGACCGTCACATCACCCGGCGGCGGGCTGATCTGGCAGGCCCCTTGGGTGCAAACCGCCGCCCTGTCGTACCGCCCCAACAAAATCATCGCGACCCTCGCGCCGCAGCAAACCTTACAGGTCGGACGTCAGACATTCGATGTCACCTCGGACAGCCTGCAGGCCAACGTCGATGTCGCCGCCAACACTGCCCTTAGCTTTGACAGCATGACGGCAGAGGGGCAAAATCTGGCGATCCAATCCGGCGACGGCTGGACCCTGCAAACAAAGCGCACCTTACTAGCGCTGCGCAGCCTTGCGCCGCAGGCCAACACCTATGAAGCCTATCTGAACTTAACAGACGTCGCAGTCTTACCAGCCTTGCAGGTCTATCCGAACGGGCCGGCACAATTGGTGATGGATGCGACCCTTACCCTTGACCGCCCCCTCGACCGGCAAGCCTTCCTGCCGAGGCGTCCCCTTATCACCACAGCCATGCTTAATAGCATTGAGGCAACTTGGGGCGACATCCGCTTGACCGGCAGCGGATCAGTTACCGTTGATGCCGCGGGGCTGCCTACGGGTCGCATCGACCTCAAAGCCCAGGGCTGGCTGACGGCAGTTGATTTAGTAGCAAATCTTGGCGCGATCGCGCCAGGGTCTGTTCAAACGATCAAAGCCGTGGTCGGCATGCTCGCAAACGACGGTGCAGTCAGCCTGCCACTGACTTTCGCGAATGGCGCAATGGCGCTTGGGCCAGTCCCGCTGGGACCAGCCCCCGTCCTGCGCCTACCCTAGGCGGCGCGGCGTGCCTCGATCGCCAGCCAGATTTTTTCCGCGATGTTCGTGCCGTCAAACCGCTCAAGCTCTTGAATACCGGTCGGAGAGGTGACGTTGATCTCCGTCAGCCACTCGCCAATCACATCAATCCCGACAAAGATCTGACCCTTCTCGCGCAGCAGCGGCCCGATCCGGGCGCAAATCTCGCGGTCGCGGTCCGTCAGTTCAACCTTTTCAGGCCGGCCGCCGACATGCATGTTCGACCGGGTTTCCCCCGCCGCAGGCACGCGATTGATCGCACCAACAGGCTCACCATCAACTAAAATGACCCGCTTATCGCCCTTGGATACGGCAGGCAGAAACTTCTGCATAATGAGCGGCTCGCGATTGATACCGGCAAACAGTTCATGCAGCGACGCCAGATTGCCATCCCCCTGCACCAGCTTGAAAACACCAGCCCCGCCGTTACCGTACAGCGGCTTAAGGATGACATCCCCATGCTCCGCCCGGAAGCTGCGCAACGTGTCCAGATCACGTGCAACCATGGTCGGCGGCGTCAGGTCTTGAAACTGAAGAACCAGCAGCTTTTCGGGATAATTGCGCACCCAGAAGGGATCATTCACGACCAGCGTCGTGTCACGAATCATGTCCAGCAAATGCGTCGTGGTAATGTAGCCCATATCAAAAGGCGGATCCTGCCGCAGCCACACGACATCAAAAGTCGACAAATCGACCTCGACCTCTTCGCCAAGCGAAAAGTGGTTACCCTTTTCGCGGCGCACCGTCAGCGGCCAACCCCGCGCGGTGACGCGGCCCTGATTGAACGCCAGTTTGTCAGGCGTATAGTAAAACAGGCTGTGCCCGCGTGCCTGCGCCTCTTCAGCAATACGAAATGTGCTGTCCGCGTCGATATTAATTGGACCGATCGGGTCCATCTGAATCGCAACTTTTAATGTCATAGCCTGGCCCTTTGGATCGGATTTCCATCCGATATGGCGCCGCCCCACCCGTTGCGCAATGGCAGGTCACCATCCACCAAAGGCATTGGCGATCACCTGAACTTGTCCAGACTGGTCCACAGTTGCCACATCAAACCGCATCGGCGTCAACGCGCCACGCGGTTCAAGCCCGACAAACTCGGACGCTGCCATGCAAATTCGGTCCATTTGCCGCCGTGTCACCCGTTCCGCTGCACGCCCATGTGTGCGGCTTTTTTTGACCTCGACGAACACAACAGAATCGCCATCGCGCACAATCAGGTCAATCTCGCCGCCCTTACCGCGCCAGCGTCGGGCGGCCTCTGCGCAACCGCGCTGTGCGTAATTACGCGCCACGATATCCTCGGCCGCCAGCCCCGCATGATAATTTGCCCGGCTACGGTGTTGCACAGCTTTTCCCGGTTTATTGGTCCCGTCTGCGCATATCATGGCCTGCATTTTCACTCATCCTTATGTTCCAGCCCAAGAGCTGTCTGATACACTTGCCGCCGTGGTAGCCCCAATGCGCCCGCGACTGCAGTCGCCGCATCCTTCACACGCATCGACTTCATCGCATCGCGCAGTGCAGTTTCCACATCCACGGCTTCAATCGTTTCAGCGCCAGCGCGCCCGATCAGGACAACAATTTCACCCTTCACGGCGCGACCTTCAAAATCGCGGGCAAGCGACCCCAAAGTTCCGCGCGACACCTCTTCGAACTTTTTCGTCAGTTCCCGGCACACCACCGCAGACCGACCCTCCCCTAAAATCTCGCACGCACTCGCTAACATTCCATGAACGCGTTTCGGCGATTCATAAAACACCAGCGTGAATGGTAGATCGCGCAAATCGGCCAGTTGGGTCGCGCGCTGTGCCTGCGCCGCTGACAAAAAGCCAACAAAGGCAAAGCGGTCCGTCGGCAATCCTGCGACGGCCAGCGCCGTCAATACAGCCGAGGCACCGGGCGCGGCCGTCACCGGCAATCCGGCGGCCTGCACTGCCAGAGCCAGCTCATACCCTGGGTCCGCGATCAAAGGTGTGCCCGCCTCGGAGACGCAAGCCACAGACTTACCCTCTGCGATCGCGGCAACGAACCGATTGATCTGCCCTTCGCCGCTATGATCGTGGAACGCGATAACGGGGCGTTTACCCAGCGGAACGCCGTGGATTTCCAGCAACTTACGCGCTGTGCGCGTATCTTCGGCGGCAATCACATCGCAACTGGCCAAGATATCCAGCGCGCGCAGCGTGATGTCCCGCGCAGACCCGATCGGCGTTGCCACCAGATACAATCCCGCAACCAATGGTCTGATCTCGTGATTCATGCCTAGACCCCTGTGCCTGCTGCTTTATGATGTCCGAGCCTTGAACCATGGGGCGGAACAGGCGTGAGGACAACGCCCGTCGCACCTTGAGGCCCGGAAAACAAGAGGATGCCGCCGATGACTGCCCTGCTGCCCCACGCGACGACACCGAATCTGCGGCGATGGGCCGCCCGCGCCGCCGCGCTGTTTGCCATGTTGTGGATGGCGGCCTGCGTCGCGGTCCCCATGAACAACGCAACTGATACAGGCGTTGCTATCGATCCCAATGCGCCCGTTCAGGTTGCCTTGCTGGTCCCCGGTGGATCGGGCGATTCGAACGATGCCACACTCGCGCGCAACCTTGAAAACGCAGCCCGCATGGCGATTGCCGACCTGAATGGCGTGCAGATTGACCTGCGCGTCTACAACAGCGGTGCCGACCCAGCGAAGGCCGCCAGCGTAGCCACGCAAGCCGTGGACGAAGGTGCCAAGATCATCATCGGCCCGCTGTACGGCGAAACCGTGAACCCCGTCGGCAATGCCGTCGCCGCGCGCAACGTCAACGTGCTGGCACTGTCGAACAACCCCACCGTGGCTGGCGGTAACGTCTTTATCCTTGGCGCGACCTTCAACAATACCGCGAACCGCCTTGTCAGCTATGCCCGCCAGACCGGAGTAGAGCGTTTCGGCATCGTGCACGCGAACGATCTTGGCGGTCAGCTTGGCCGCGACGCGATTGTGTCTGCCGTGCAGGCCAATGGCGCACAGGTTGCAGGTGTCGGCAGCTACCCCCTGTCCCAGCAAGGTATCGTGTCTGCCACGCCGCAGATTGCCGAGACGCTGAAAGCCGCAGGCGCGCAGGCCGTGTTCCTGACCGCAGGTGCCAACGCTGACCTGCCCCTGATCGCGACCTCGTTGCCAGAGGCAGGGATCAACCCCGGTCTGACCCGCTACATTGGCCTGACCAACTGGGCCGCCGCACCGCAAGCGCTGGCGCTTCCCGGTGTTCAGGGCGGTCTGTTCGCCGTGCCAGACCGCGGCATGGTCGCGAACTTCGAAGCGCGCTACCGCGCGGCTTATGGCAGCGATCCGCACCCGCTCGCGGGCCTTGCCTATGACGGCATCGCCGCCGTTGGCGCGCTGGTCGCCACCGGCAACCGCAATGCGCTGACCAAATCTGCGCTGACCACGCAGCAAGGCTTTCAAGGCACCAACGGTATCTTCCGCCTGTTGCCCAATGGCCTGAACGAGCGCGGCCTTGCTGTCGCCACCGTGCGCGGCAATCAGATGGTCATTCTGCAGAACGCGCCGCGCAGCTTTGGCCGGACTGGCAGCTAAGTTGAACACGCCCCAAATCGACGCAGCGCCGCAGGATCTGATCCTTCCGGCGCTGCAAATCTTTGACGCCCCCGCGATGCAGATCGCATTGGATGCGGCCAACCTGATTGCGCCGGACGACAAGGCGCTGCGCGCCGCTGCCGTGGGCCTGCTGAAAAACGCGCAGGCCGCTGGCCGCGCCGCGATCAAGACCGCGTTCGAGGCGCAGCCCTTTCGCGCCGGTCCGACGACCCGCGCCTATAGCTGGCTGACCGACCAGATCCTGACCACTGTGCTGGACGTCGCCCGCAATCGCCTGCACCCCCTGTCCAACCCCACAGACGGCGAACGTTTGTCCGTCATCGCTGTCGGCGGTTATGGCCGCGGCGAAATGGCCCCCCATTCCGACGTCGACCTGCTGTTCCTGACCCCTTATAAAATGACCCCCTGGGCCGAAAGCGTGATCGAATCCACGCTCTACATGCTTTGGGATCTTAAGATGAAAGTCGGCCACGCCAGCCGCACCATCAAAGATTGCCTGCGCCTAGCCGAAGAAGACTACACCATCCGCACGTCATTGGTGGAATACCGCTATCTGACCGGCGACGCCGCCCTGGCCGAACAGCTAGGCAAGCGCCTGTGGACAGAGCTTTTCAAATCCACCGCACCCGATTTTATCGATGCCAAGCTAGAGGAACGCGCCCAGCGCCACCGCAAGCAAGGCGGCCAGCGCTACATGGTCGAGCCTAACGTGAAAGAGGGCAAAGGCGGTCTGCGCGACCTGCAATCGCTGTATTGGATCGGCAAATATATCCACGGTGTGCGCGACGCGTCGGAACTGGTGCGCCACAAGGTTTTCACCCAAGAGGAATACGAGGCGTTCCGCGCTGCGCATGAATTCCTGTGGGCCGTGCGCTGCCACCTGCACCTGATCGCAAACCGCGCGCAGGATCAGCTGACCTTTGACATGCAGGTCGCCGTGGCTGACGCGATGGGCTACGCCGACGGCGGCGGGCGGCGCGGCGTTGAACACTTCATGCAGGCCTATTTCCGCCATGCGACGATGGTTGGCGATCTGACGCGGATCTTCCTTGTCGCCCAAGAACGCCGCCACGCCAAGGCCGCGCCGATGCTGGAACGGCTGCTGAAACGCAAACCCAAGACCAAGCCGCCCTACGACATCAAGCAGAACCGCCTCACCGTCTCTGGCCCGAAAACCTTTCTGGCAGACCCGATGAACCTGCTGCGTATTTTCGAGGAATCGATGCGCACCGGCACCCTGATGCACCCCGACGCCATGCGCCTGATCAAGGGAAATCTGCACCTGATTGACGACGCGATGCGCAATGATCCGGACGCGAACAAGCTGTTCCTCGGCCTGCTGCTGAAACACGGCAACCCCGAACGATCCCTGCGGCGCATGAACGAACTCGGCGTGCTGGCCGCGTTCCTGCCCGACTTTGCCCCGATCGTGGCGATGATGCAGTTCAACATGTATCACCACTACACCGTCGACGAACACACGATCCAATGCATCAGCCACCTGTCCCAGATCGAACGAGGAGAGCTGATTGAAAGCCTCCCCCTCGCCTCTGGCATTCTGCAGGCTGGGGTGAACCGCAAGGTCCTTTACGTCGCCATGTTGCTGCATGACATCGGCAAAGGCCGGCCAGAGGATCACTCTATCCTTGGCGCGCAAATCGCCCGTCGCCTCTGCCCCCGTCTAGGCTTGTCGAAAAAGGAATGCGAAACAGTCGAATGGCTGATCCGCTATCACCTGCTCATGTCCGACACCGCGCAAAAGCGCGACATATCCGAACCGCGCACCATCCGCGGCTTTGCCAAGGCTGTGAAATCCGTTGAACGGCTGGACCTGCTGACCGTGCTAACCGTCTGCGACATTCGCGGCGTTGGGCCCGGCACGTGGAACAACTGGAAAGCTGTCCTGCTGCGCAACTTGCACGCCGCGACCCGTTCTGCCCTTGATAACGGGCTAGAAGACGTGAACCGCGAAACCCGCGAAACCGTCGCCAAGCGCAGTCTGCGTGATACGCTGGACGGGTGGGAACCTGCGGATATCAAAAAGGAAATGGGCCGCCACTATGGGCCCTACTGGCAGGGTCTGCCCCCCGCGACACACGTCATTTTTGCCGGACTTCTGCACGACATTCCCGACGACGAAATTCGTATCGACCTGATGCCCGACCCCGACCGCGATGCCACCCGCGCCTGCTTTGCCATGGTCGATCACCCGGGTCTGTTTTCCCGCATGACCGGCGCACTGGCGCTTGTTGGCGCGAACATCGTCGATGCGCGCAGCTACACCTCTAAGGATGGCTACGCGACCGCCGTCTTCTGGATCCAAGACGCCGACGGCCACCCGTTCGAGGAAACCCGCCTGCCCCGCCTGCGCAATATGATCCACAAGACGCTGCTTGGCGAAGTTGTGCCGCGCGACGCCCTTGCCGACCGCGATAAATTGCCCAAGCGCATGCGTGCCTTCCGTGTGCCAACCAACATCACCTTCGATAACGAAGGCTCCGAGATTTATACCATCATCGAGGTCGATACCCGCGACCGCGCTGGTCTGCTGTTCGACCTGACCCGCACGCTAGCGAACGCCCATGTTTATATCGCCTCTGCCGTCATCGCGACCTACGGCGAACAGGCTGTCGATACCTTCTACGTCAAGGACCTGACGGGCCTGAAATTCCACAGCGAAAGCAAACGCCACAGCCTTGAAAAGCGCCTGCGCGAGGCCATTGACCGCGGCGCGGAACGGGCGCACACGTGACGCCGCAATCTTAGGGGCCACGCCATGAAACCGATCCGCCTGATGTCCGGCTTTTTCACTGTCGGCATCTGGACGCTGCTAAGCCGCGTCATGGGCTTTGCGCGCGACATCATGATCGCGGGCTACCTTGGCACCGGCCCCGTGGCCGAGGCGTTTCTGGTCGCCTTTTCCCTGCCCAACCTCTTCCGCCGCTTCTTCGCCGAAGGCGCGTTCAACATGGCCTTCATCCCCATGTTTTCAAAAAAGGTCGAAGGCGGCGATGGTGCCGAGGAATTCGCCCAAGACGCCTTTGTCGGCATGGCCGTTATCCTGACGTTCTTCACCATCCTCGGCATCGTCTTCATGCCCCTGCTGGTCACGGCCATGGCATCCGGCTTTCGCGGCGACGAACGCTTTGATCTGGCTGTGGAATATGGCCGCTACGCCTTTCCCTATATTCTATTCATCTCACTCGCAGCGCTGCTGTCTGGCGTGCTGAACGCCACGGGCCGCTTCATGGCCGCCGCCGCCGCCCCGGTTCTGCTGAACGTCGTCTTCATCCTTGCGATCATCGTCGCTGCCGCGCTTGGCCGCCCGCTCAGCGACACTTTGGGCGTCAGCCTCGACCAAGCGCTTGGCCTGCGCGTCGGCGATTCCCTTGCCCTGTCCGTCCCCTTCGCAGGTTTTGTGCAAATGGCCGTTGTCTGGTGGGCCGCGGCCCGCGCGGGTTATCCGCTGCGCCTGAAACGCCCGCGCATGACGCCAGAACTCAAGCGCCTCGCCTATATCGCCGCCCCGGCCGCTCTGGCGGGCGGCGTGGTGCAGATCAACTTGCTTGTAGGCCGCCAAGTCGCCAGCTTCTTTGAAGGTGCCGTCGCGTGGCTAAACTACGCGGACCGCCTGTACCAACTGCCCCTTGGCGTTGTCGGCATCGCGATCGGCGTGGTGCTGCTGCCCGACCTGTCCCGCCGTCTGCGCGGCGGCGACACGGCGGGCGGGCGCGATGCGTTCAACCGCGCGTCAGAACTTAGCCTCGCTCTGACAGTCCCTGCCGCCGTCGCGCTGGTCGTCATCCCGATGCCGCTGACCTCGGTGCTCTTTCAGCGCGGGGCCTTCACCGCCGACGATACGGCCGCCACCGCCCTGACCGTGGCAGTTTACGGCCTCGGCCTGCCGGCCTTTGTGCTGCAAAAGACGCTGCAACCACTGTTCTTCGCCCGCGAAGACACACGTAGCCCATTTAAATACGCTGTCGCCGCGATGATTCTAAACCTCGTGCTCGCCGTCGGATTGTCGCCCTTCATCGGCTTCATCGCCGCCGCCCTTGGCACCACCATGACCGGCTGGGCCATGGTCGTCATGCTCTGGCGCGGCTCTCGTGATATGGGCGAAGCGGCAAATCTGGACGCCCGGTTCAAGACCCGCATCTGGCGCATCATCATTGCATCGGGCGGCATGGGTGTTGCCTTGTGGATCACCCAAGTCATCCTTGGCCCCTATTTCGGCACGCCGGGCCTGCGCTACATCGCGCTGACCGCCCTCGTGACCACTGGCATCATCAGCTACTTCGCGATCGGCCAAGCCGTCGGCGCCTTCAAACTCCACGAATTTCGCCGCGCGCTGCGCCGCTGATCCCATTCACCTTGCCCAATAAACTCCCGCCGGAGGCACCCAATCTTACCGCTGGCGCAACCGGTGCAGCAAGGCAGTCCACCCACCCGGAGCCAGCACCACTGACGCCGCAAAGCCAGCCACGAAGCCCGCCAACTCAGCGATCCACATCGGACTGGACCCGAAGATCAGACCAAAGACCAGCTGCAGTCCCAACAGAAACCCGATCAGCCGAAAGGCCGCGATCTGGTTTTGCCCGGCCTGCCCAAGCCGCAGCCACAGGATATAGGTGAAGGCACCGATCAGCCCGTAGACCGCAGGCCAGACGCCAAACAGCGGCACAGCGCCCTTGACGAAAACGCCGTAAACCAGTGCGCCCACCAGCGTGCCAATCACAAAAACCGCCAAAGTAGCCGCGCCGGAAAACACATCCCCCACGAACTTGCCCAGCGCCAGCAGCAACGCGACACCAAACAGCGCGTCCGTAAAGCTGCCATGCACAAAGGCATAGGTCATAAACCGCTTCAGTAGCTCTGGGCTGGTATCGCCGCGCGTCCACACATAGTCCCATACCGCAGGCGAAAATGCGTAGTCGTTCAGCGCCGACAGCCGCCAGCCGATCGCGCCGGGACCGCCCACCAGCCCTGTCGCGCCTGCGCTTAGCGTCAGCTCGATCGCGGCGACGATGGCCACCAGCACAATGATGACCGGCGGAATGGTGTTAAATGGGCTCTCAAAGGGGGCAGGATCGTCGCTCATGAAATCTATGACCTTGGCAGAGGCGGACGGCAGCCATGTCCACCTGTTGTTGAAGTTCGAGTGCGGCTCTGGCATGGGTATGACACCCTGCCCCCTGTGACCACCCCGGATGATCCCATGACCAAAGCGACCTTCACCCCCCGCGTCTTTTCCGGCATCAAGCCTTCTGGCGGCCTGACGCTTGGCAACTATCTAGGCGCAATCAAGCGCTTCGTCGGTATGCAAGGCGAGATGGAGACGATGTATTGCGTCGTCGATCTGCACGCGATCACGGTCTGGCAGGACCCCGCAGAGCTAAGCCACGCGACCCGCGAAGTCGCCGCAGGCTACCTTGCCGCGGGCCTAGATCCCGCGCAATCGATCCTGTTCAACCAGTCGCGTGTCAGCCAACACGCTGAACTTGGCTGGATCTTTAACTGCGTTGCGCGCGTCGGCTGGATGAACCGCATGACCCAATTCAAGGACAAGGCTGGATCGGGCGCTGAAAAAGTATCGCTTGGCCTATACGCCTACCCGTCCCTGATGGCCGCCGACATTCTGCTGTATCACGCGACGCATGTGCCCGTGGGCGAGGATCAGAAACAACACGTAGAGCTGACACGCGACATCGCGAACAAGTTCAACCACGACTTCAAGGTCGATTTCTTCCCTGAAACGATCCCTGTCATCGACGGCCCCGCCACCCGTGTGATGAACCTGCGTGACGGCACGAAAAAGATGTCCAAATCCGGCGAGTCGGACATGGAGCGCATCAACATGCGCGACAACGCCGATACGATCGCCAAGAAGTTCAAGAAGGCCAAGACCGACCCGGAGCCACTGCCAGACACCCTCGTTGGTCTAAAGGACCGCCCTGAAGCGCGCAATCTGGTCGATATCTACGCCGCCCTGTCCGACACAACGTCAGAGGCTGTGATAGGCGAATATGCCGGCGCTGGCTGGGGCCGCTTCAAGCCTGCGCTGGCTGATCTGGCCGTCGATAAGCTCGCCCCGATTTCGGACGAGATGACGCGCTTGATGGATGATCCTGCCGAGATCGACCGCATCCTCGCAAACGGGGCCGAACGCGCCCGCGCCATTGCCGCCCCGATCCTTGCCCGGACCTACGATATCGTCGGCCTGCTGCGCTAACGCGCGGCACGGTCGCCCCTTCGGCTCGCGCGTGAAAAGCGAAGCTGCCGGACGGCAGCTGCCTCCGGCGGAGGTATTTTCGACCAGAAGAAGGGCGGACCTGCGCTATTGTGCAGAGCTTCGGTTTGGAAATGCCGCCTATTGTGCAGTAGCGTAGCGATTATGTTCGTGGTGAAGGAGATTTCACCATGACAAACCTAGCCCCCGCCGCCACGCGTATCGGCCATGTTCACCTCAAGGTCGCTGACCTAGAGCGCGCCATTGCGTTTTACCGCGATGTCCTCGGCTTCGAAGTCACGATGCGTTATGGTAAACAGGCAGCGTTTTTGTCCGCTGGTGGGTATCATCACCATATCGGCCTGAATACCTGGGAAAGCGCCGGGGCCACCCCGCCGCCGCCGGGGCACACAGGGCTGTATCATACCGCTTTTCTGTATCCCGACAGGGCCGCATTAGCCGCCGTTCTGCACCGCGTGTTGGCGGCAGGACTACCGTTAGACGGCGCGGCCGACCATGCGGTGTCCGAGGCGATCTATCTGCGCGACCCGGATCAAAATGGCGTAGAGCTTTATGTCGACCGTGAAGAGGCCGACTGGCCCCGCGATGCGGATGGCAATCTGCAGATGAACAACACGCCTTTCGACCTGCAAGCGCTGCTGAACGCTTATCCTGTGCAGGCCCTGTCACAAAACTGATTCCACCCCCGGGTCAAACTACTTCCGCAGTTCCCCGGCTGCATTTCGACTGGGCCGCACCCTGTCCCAAAAGCGGCCTGTGGCGGCGTGTTCACAGCGTGAATGCGCCGCCTTTACCCCCCGCGCCCTGTTGCATACTGTGCCGTCAACGTTTCCCGAAAGGCGCAGTCATGGCAACCGGCACCCAGATCACCACCTATTTCGAAGGCCGTTGGCACGACGGCGACTTGGCCGTCATGCGCGCGGCGGACCATGGGTCCTGGCTGGGCACCACCGTGTTTGACGGCGCACGCTATGCCCATGGCGTTGTCCCCGATCTGGCCGCCCATTGCGCCCGGGTAAACCGCTCCGCCCAAGCGCTGATGATCACGCCGACCGTGGCCGCCGATGACATGGTGCAAATCGTCCGCGAGGGGCTTGCCCGCTACACCCCGGGCACCGCCGTCTATATCCGCCCGATGTATTGGGCACTTGATGGCGGCGATCTGGGCATCGTGCCGCGCGAAAACTCTACCGGCTTCGCCATCAGCCTAGAGGCGATCCCGATGGCCCCCGCTGGTGCCAGCACCACCTTGACCACCACCCGTTTCCGCCGCCCCGTGATGGAGGATAACGTCGTCAACGCCAAGGCCGGCTGCCTTTACCCCAATAATGCCCGCATGCTGGCAGAAGCGCGATCCAAGGGCTTTGGCAACGCGCTTGTCGCCGACGCCATGGGCAACGTCGCCGAAACCGCCAGCGCCAATGTGTTTATGGTGCGCGGCGGGGTTGTCTTTACGCCCATCCCCAACGGCACGTTTCTGGCCGGAATCACCCGTGCGCGGCACATCAAAAACCTGCGCGCTGACGGCGTTGATGTGCGCGAAACCGTGCTGACCTTTGACGACTTCCGCAGCGCCGACGAGGTCTTTCTGTCCGGCAACATGATGAAGGTCACCCCCGTCAGCGCCTTTGACGACGTGCGTTACAACAGCGGCCCGGTCACAGACCGCGTGCGGCAGATGTATTGGGACTGGGCCGCGTCCGAAACACTGTAACCGTTGCCAGCACGCCGATGATCCGGCACGATGCGCGCAAACAAGGGGGACACCATGCGCAAGTTTCTGGTCGTGCTGGATGACAGCCGCGAATGTCTGAACGCTATGCGATATGCCGCGATGCGCGCGTCCAAGACGGGCGCGGGCGTCACCGTTTTGTCGGTTATCCCGCCAGACGAGTTCAATCACTGGATCGGTGTCGGGGAAATCTTTCGCGAAGAAGCCCGCGAGCGGATCGAGGTCCACTTTGAAGTTTTCGCCAAATGGATGCGGGATCGCCAAAACGTGAACCCCGAACTCGTGATCCGCGAAGGCGAGGTAATGCCCGAAATCTTGGCACAGATCACCGAAGACCCCGCCATTGGCGTCCTTGTCCTTGGGGCTAGCACCGACAACAAAGGTCCTGGCCCGCTGATTAACGCGCTATCGCGGCAGGCGGGCACCTTGCCGATCCCGATTACCATCGTGCCGGGCGATCTCTCCAAGGAAAAGCTGGAATCCATTACCTGAGATAGGTTAGAATGGTTCCAAACCTTGACGAAAGCGCCACAAAGGCGCATATCTGATACCTGACAAAAAAGGACGGTTTTCATGTTCATCCAGACCGAATCAACGCCAAACCCCGCGACGCTCAAGTTCCTGCCGGGTCAGACAGTGCTGGATATGGGCACTGCCGACTTCCCGACTCCCGATGCCGCAGGCTCTAGCCCGCTGGCGCAGCGCCTTTTCGCCGTGGACGGCGTCGACGGTGTATTCTTTGGCATGGACTTTGTGACCATCACCAAAGCCGAAGCTGTGGATTGGGACCATATCAAGCCTGCCCTGCTGGGTGCGATCATGGAACATTATCAGTCCGGCCAGCCCGTCATGGGCGCGGATCATACCCCCGTGTCCGGCCATGCCGCGCATGACGGCGAAGATGGCGCGATCGTTGAGCAGATCAAAGAATTGCTCGATACCCGCGTACGTCCCGCCGTGGCGCAAGACGGCGGCGACATCACGTTCCACGGCTTTGAACGCGGCGTCGTTTACCTGCATATGCAGGGTGCCTGCGCCGGTTGCCCGTCGTCCACGCTGACGCTGAAAATGGGTATCGAAAACTTGCTGCGTCACTACATTCCAGAAGTGACCGAAGTCCGCCCCGTCGCGGCCTAAGCCGTGACAGGTCAGCCTTAATGCGAACAGGCCCGGTGCATCGCGCCGGGCCTTTGCATGTTCCTCCCAAGCCCATCCTCTCGTTTCCCGACCAAAGCAGGACCCGCGCATGAGCGACGATCCCACCGTCATCGCCTTTGACACCTCTGGCCCGCGCTGCGCGGGGGCTTTGCTGATTGGCGACCGCATCATCACCCGCACCGACGATATGGCGCGCGGTCAGGCGGAACACCTGATGCCCATGCTGGAAGAGATGTTGGCGAAAGAGGGCCTTGTCTGGGCCGATATCGACGTCATCGGCGTCGGCACCGGGCCGGGCAATTTCACCGGCATCCGCATGTCCGTCGCCGCCGCCCGCGGCCTTGCGCTTGGACTGAACAAGCCTGTCGTCGGCGTCGGCGTGCTAGAGGCGCAGGCCTTCGGCACATCTGGCCCGATCCTATCCACGGCTGCCGCGCCGCGCGACATGGTTTATGCCCAGCGCTTCACCGACGGCTGGCCCGAATCAGAGCCGATTTTCACCGATCTGACCGGGGCGCTCGCCGTCGCTGGTCCTGATGATGTTACCGTCCTTGGCGATATGGCCCCGATTCTTTTGGCCGCCCACGGCCTGCCGACCGGCCCGCAAGCCGTCAGCGTGATCGAGGGAATCGCCCTGCTTGCGGCCGATCCGATCTACCGCATGGATCACCCCGAACGCCCCGCGCCGCTTTATCTGCGGCCCGCAGATGCCGCGCCCGCGCGCGACGCGCCGCCCACCATCATCCCATGACACCGGACGATCTGGCCGCCACGCATGAACTGGCCTTTACCACTGACCGCCCTTGGTCCGCGGCTGAGTTCACAGCCCTGCTAGCGCAGCGCGGCGCCGTCCTATGCGGGACGCCAGCTTCCTTTGTCCTAGGCCGTGTTATCATGGACGAAGCTGAAATCCTGACCGTCGCCACAGCACCAGATCAACGCCGCAAAGGCCTTGCCTACAAGGCTGTCGCGGGTTTCTGCGATCAAGCACAACAAGACGGCGCCGCCACCGTCTTTCTAGAAGTTGCCGCAGATAACGCCGCCGCCATCGCGCTTTATACCGCCCTTGGCTTTGCAAAAGTCGGCCAGCGCCGCGCCTACTATGACCGCGCGAACGGCCCTGCCGTCGATGCGCTAGTCCTGCGCCGGACGCTGATACCGCTAACAAGCGCCTGATATTTGACCTTATGGCAAAAGATGCAGCATGTTCCGCAAAGAAACGGTTGACCCCCGCCGCGCCACATTGCCTTATCTCTTAATGCAACACGGACGGGCTAAACCGTTCGGAAAATAACACCGTCCTCTGGGAGACTCTGCAATGACGCTTTTCACAAAATTCCTCGGCGCATCCGCCGCTCTGGCGCTGTCCGCCGGCGCTGCTATGGCTGACCCCGCAATCATCTTTGACCTTGGCGGCAAGTTCGACAAATCCTTCAACGAATCCGCCTTCAACGGCGCGACCCGTTGGGCAGAAGAGACCGGCGGCAAGTTCGCCGAAGTCGAACTGCAGTCCGACGCCCAGCGCGAGCAGGCTTTGCGCCGCTTTGCCGAATCCGGCTCGAACCCCATCGTCATGGCCGGCTTTTCCTTCATGACACCACTGGGTGACATCGCTGCCGATTATCCCGACACCAAGTTCGTGATCATCGACGCCGTTGTCGACGCGCCGAACGTCAAATCCGTCGTCTTCAACGAAGAGCAGGGTTCCTACCTTGTCGGTATGCTGGCCGCTATGGCGTCCAAGACAGGCACCGTGTCCTTCGTCGGCGGCATGGACATCCCGCTGATCCGTAAATTCGCTTGCGGCTATGCCGAAGGCGCGAAGGCTGCGAACCCTGACGTGACCGTCATCGCGAACATGACCGGCACCACCCCCGCCGCATGGAACGACCCGGTCAAAGGCACAGAACTGACACTGGCGCAGAAGTCCCAAGGCTCTGACGTTGTGTTCCAGGCTGCTGGCGGCACCGGTGTTGGCGTCCTGCAAGCTGCTGCCGATAACGAGATGCTGGGCATCGGCGTTGACGCAAACCAGAACTACATGCACCCCGGTCAGGTCCTGACCTCGATGCTTAAGCGCGTTGACGTCGCTGTCTATGACGCCTTCACCGCTGGCACCGACGTAGAGCCCGGCGTTGCATCCCTCGGCGTCAGCGAAGACGGCGTCGGCTATGCGATGGACGAGAACAACGCATCCCTCGTCACCCCAGAAATGCTGGCCGCTGTCGAAGAAGCCAAGGCTGGCATCTCTGACGGGTCCATCATGGTTCACGACTACATGTCCGACGAATCCTGCCCGGCGCTGACGTTCTAAGCACCATTCAGGCCACACTAATCGGGGCCGCGCTGATCCATCGGCGCGGCCCTTATCCATCAGGGGACCCGGCATGACAGACATGATCCAGACCTTTTTCGACGCTTGGGGCACAGCAGACGCCGCCCAGCGCCGCGACTTGATTGCTGCCGCCATGGCCGATCAGTTTGTTTACGCCGATCCCCGCACCGGCGCGGATCTCACGACGCTGGACGGCCTTGACACCTACGTCGGCCAGTTCACCGCCAATGCGCCCGGCTGGACCGCAAAGGTCGTGCAATCTGATGGCCACGGCGACCACCAGCGCACCTTCGTCGCCTTTTGCGAAAACGGCGCAGCGCGCCAGCACGGCACCTATGTCGCGGGCTTGCAGGACGGCAAAATCGCCCGCCTTGTCGGCTTTGTCGGCGCAGAAGGGATCACAGCATGACCGCACCCGCCATCGAACTCAAAGGCATCTCCAAGGCCTTTGGCCCTGTGCAGGCCAACAAAGACATCAGCATCCGCGTCATGCCCGGCACGATTCACGGCATCATCGGTGAAAACGGCGCTGGCAAATCCACGCTGATGAGCATCCTTTACGGCTTTTACAAAGCCGACGCCGGAGAGATCTTTATCTCTGGCAAAAAAGTAGAGATTCGCGACAGCCAAGCCGCCATCGCAGCCGGCATCGGCATGGTCTTCCAGCACTTCAAACTGGTCGAGACCTTTACCGTCCTTGAAAACATCGTCCTTGGCGCCGAAGACAGCGGCCTGCTGCGCCCGTCCCTTGCCCGCGCGCGGCGCGAGCTTAAGGCGCTGGCCGATGAATACGAATTAAACGTCGAACCCGACGCGCTGGTGCAAGACATCGGCGTTGGCATGCAGCAGCGGGTGGAAATCCTGAAAGCACTGTATCGCAAGGCTGACATCCTGATCCTTGACGAACCCACCGGCGTGCTGACCCCGGCGGAAGCGGACCATTTGTTCCGCATCCTTGAAAACCTGCGCCGCGAAGGCAAAACCATCATCCTGATCACGCATAAACTGCGCGAAATCATGGAAACCACCGACACCGTGAGCGTTATGCGCCGCGGCCAAATGACCGCCACGGTCAAGACGTCCGAAACCAGCCCGCAAGAGCTGGCAGAGCTGATGGTCGGACGTAAAGTCCTGCTACAGGTCGACAAAACACCCAGCGTCCCGGGCGCAGTCATTCTGGATGTGCAAAACCTGAACGTCACCGACGACAAGGGCGTTCACCGCCTTAAGGGCATCAACCTTCAGGTGCGTGCGGGCGAAATCCTTGGCATCGCGGGCGTCGCGGGCAACGGTCAGTCCGAACTTCTGGAAGTGCTGGGCGGCTATGAAAAAGGCACCGGCACCATTTTGATGAACGGCACGCCGATTGATCTGACCGGCACCAAATCCGACGGCCAAAGCCGCCGTGCGCGCGGCATTGCCCATGTGCCAGAAGACCGCCAGCGCGAAGGTCTGATCATGGACTACGCCGCGTGGGAAAACATCGCCTTCGGCTACCACCTTGACGACAAATTCCGCACCGGCCCCTTCATGAACCACGCCGCGATGCTGCAAGATACCGAAGAAAAGATGGCCCGTTTCGACGTGCGCCCGCCCGATCCCAAATTGGCGGCCAAGAATTTCTCTGGCGGCAACCAGCAGAAAATCGTCCTTGCGCGGGAAATCGAGCGTAATCCCGACCTGCTGCTGATCGGCCAGCCCACACGCGGCGTCGATATCGGCGCGATCGAATTCATTCACCAGCAAATCGTTGCCCTGCGCGATCAAGGCAAGGCGATCCTGCTGGTCAGTGTCGAGCTTGAAGAAATCCTGGCCCTGTCCGACCGCATCGCAGTCATGTTTGACGGCCACATTATGGGCGAACGCGACCCGGCAAAGACAGACGAAAAAGAACTCGGGATGCTGATGGCTGGCATGACCGGCGATCCCGCCGATGTCACCGTCGCCCAAATCGAAGAACGTCTGGCCTACGCCGGTACAGGCGAGAAGGTATAAATCATGGATGCGATGCCAAAATGGGCCGATGTGGTCCTGATCCCCGTTATCTCGCTGGTGCTGGCCGCGCTGCTGTCGGCCCTCGTGATCCTTGCCATCGGTGAAAACCCGTGGGAGGCGCTCAAGCTGATGGTCGATGGTGCCATCGGATCGACCTATGGCTGGGGCTATACCCTTTATTACGCGACGAATTTCATCTTTACCGGCCTCGCCGTCGCCATCGCCTTTCACGCCCGCATGTTTAACATCGGCGGCGAAGGTCAGGCCGTCCTCGGCGGTCTTGGCGTCGCGCTTGTCTGCCTTTACATTCCATGGCCACATTGGTCGCTCGCCTTGCTCGGCGGCACGCTGGGCGCGGCCCTGTTCGGAGCCGCTTGGGCCGTGATCCCCGCGTATCTGCAAGCCAAACGCGGTAGCCACATCGTCATCACGACGATCATGTTCAACTTCATCGCAGCCGCTTTGCTGAACTACCTGCTGGTCGGCGCGCTGAAACCTGCGGGCAGCATGGAGCCTTCGACGGGCAAGTTCCCAGAGCCGACGCACCTGCCGTCGTTCCAAGACATGTTCTCAACCGCGGACACCGTGATGTTCCGCGGCGCGCCTGCCAACATCACCTTTTTCGTCGCCATCGCCGCCTGCATCGCGGTCTGGGCGCTGATCTGGCGCACGCGTCTGGGCTATGAAATCCGCGCCTTTGGCCATTCGGAATCCGCTGCCAAATACGCGGGCATCAGCCCGACCAAAATCATCATGATCTCTATGACCATCTCTGGCGCACTGGCTGGCATGATGGCGATCAACAACGTCATGGGCGAAGCTGAACGCCTTGTTCTGAACGCGGTAGAGGGCGCAGGCTTTATCGGGATCGCCGTCGCCCTTATGGGCCGCAGCCATCCCTTTGGCGTCTTTCTGGCCGCGATCCTGTTCGGGTTCCTGTACCAAGGCGGCGCGGAACTCGCGCTTTGGACAAGCATCCCGCGCGAATTGATCGTCGTGATCCAAGCCCTCGTGATCCTGTTCACAGGGGCCCTAGACAACATGGTCCGCATGCCGCTGGAAAGCTTCTTTCTGTCGCGGCGCCGTGCGGCCCAGCGTAAATCCAAACTGACCGCGGCGGAGTGACACCATGGACCTGATGACGCTTCTGCAACTGCTTGATTCCACCGTCCGTCTGGCCACGCCCCTGCTGCTGGCCTGTATCGCGGGCCTGTATTCCGAACGCGCTGGCATCTTTGACATCGGGCTAGAGGGCAAGATGCTTGCCGCTGCCTTCCTGTCCGCCGCGATTGCCTACACCACCGGCAACGTCTGGGTTGGCCTGCTGGCTGGCATCGGTGCGTCCCTGCTGCTGTCCGCGATCCACGGCGTCGCCTCGATCACGTTTCGCGGCAACCAGCTGATTTCTGGCGTCGCGATCAACTTTCTGGCCGCTGGCCTGACCGTCGTCATCGCGCAAAGCTGGTTCGGCCAAGGTGGCCGCACGCCCCAGCTTGCTGGCGGTGCACGGTTCAATCCGATCACCCTGCCCTTTGCCGACGCCCTGCGCGACGTGCCCATCCTTGGCCCGATCTATTACGAGCTGATTTCCGGCCACACCGCGCTGGTCTATATCGCCCTGCTGATCGTGCCCGTAACGTGGTGGGTGCTTTACGCGACCCGCTTTGGCCTGCGCCTGCGCGCCGTGGGCGAAAACCCCGCCGCTGTTGATACCGCTGGCGTGTCCGTCGTCGGTCTGCGCTTTGCTGCTGTTGCGATCTGCGGTGTGCTTTGCGGCCTTGCCGGTGCCTACCTTGCCACCGCCCTGCAGGCCGGCTTTACCAAAGACATGAGCGCGGGCCGCGGCTACATCGCACTTGCCGCGCTGATCTTTGCCAAATGGAAGCCTTGGCCCGCCCTTGGCGCGACCATGCTGTTCGGCTTTCTGCAGGCGCTTGCCCTGCGTCCCGACCTGATCCAGCGCACGCTTGGCTTCAGCGTCCAGACCCAGCTGCTTGACGCCCTGCCCTACATTCTGACCGTCGTGATCCTTGCCGGCTTTGTCGGCAAAGCCATCCCCCCAAAGGCCGGAGGCGAGCCCTACGTCAAAGAACGCTAACCTGTCGGTTTGACACTGCCGCCGATCCGCAGTCTGGTGGGTTAAACCACTTCCAATCGGACGTTCGATGCAACTTTACCTGCCCATCGCAGAAGTTTCGGTTAACATTTTCCTAATTCTGGGATTGGGCGGGCTGGTTGGCGTCTTATCGGGTATGTTCGGCGTCGGCGGCGGCTTTTTGATCACGCCGCTGTTGTTCTTTGTCGGCATCCCGCCTGCCGTGGCGGTCGCCACCTCTACCAACCAGATCGTCGCCTCGTCCTTTTCTGCGCTGCTGGCGCACCTGAAACGGCGCACCGTCGATTTGCGCATGGGCACCGTCCTGCTGATCGGCGGCCTCGTGGGCTCTACCCTCGGCCTGTTGATCTTCAACTACCTGCGCAGCCTTGGCCAAGTCGATCTGCTGGTCAGCCTGTTCTACGTCGTCTTCCTTGGCATCATCGGCGCGCTGATGCTGGTGGAAAGCCTGAACGCGATCCTGAAATCGCGCAAGCCCGGCGCACGCAAGACACGCAAGCATCACTACTGGGTCCACAACCTGCCGCTTAAGGTCAAGTTTCGCGTCTCTGGCCTTTATATTTCGGTCATCCCGCCCCTGCTGGTCGGCGTGCTGGTCGGCATTTTGTCCGCAATTATGGGCGTCGGCGGCGGGTTCATTATGGTCCCTGCCATGATCTATTTGCTTGGCATGCCGACCAAAGTCGTGATCGGCACTTCGCTGTTCCAGATCATCTTTGTCACGGCCTACACCACGATGCTGCACGCCACGACGAACTATACTGTCGATATCATGCTGGCCTTGCTGCTGATCGTCGGCGGCGTCATCGGGGCCCAAGTCGGCACCCGCATCGGTGCCAAGCTAAAGGCCGAAAGCCTGCGCATCTTGCTTGCCCTCTTGGTGCTGCTGGTCTGCGGTAAACTTGGCCTTGATCTGCTGCTGCAACCGGCAGAGCTGTACTCTCTTAAAGCGGCAGGTGACCTATGATCCGCGCCATCCTCGCCCTGATCCTTTTCGCCACACAGGCCCATAGCGAAACCATCGTGCTGGGCCTGAGCCAAGATTCCGTGTCCATCACCGCCACCTTTGACGGCTCTGACATCCTGATCTTCGGTGCCGTCAGCCGCACCGCGCCAGAGCCGCTCGACAAGGGCAAGCTGGGCGTCATCATCGCCGTGTCCGGCCCCGACCAGACCGTGTCGGTCTTTCGCAAACAGCGGCGCATGGGCATCTGGGTCAATACAGACGAGGTGATCGTCGACCGTGCCCCGTCCTTCTATGCCGTCGCCACCAGCGGCCCGATCGAAGACGTGCTGAGCGATACCGAAGACCTGCGCAACCGCGTCACCATCCCCCGCGCGATCCGGTCCGTCGGGGCCACCGTGGACGACAGCGACACGTTCAGCCAAGCGTTGATCCGTATCCGGGCCAAAGACGCGCTTTTTCAGATGAACGCAGGCGCGGTCGATCTGGAACAAGACACGCTGTTCCGTACCTCATTCAGTCTGCCCGCCAACCTGATTGAGGGCGACTACCTTGCCCGGATTTTTCTGACGCGCGGCGGCAAGGTGATCGACACCCACAGCACGGTCATTCCGGTACAAAAGGTCGGGCTGGAACGCTGGCTTTACAACCTTGCCCATGTGCAGCCGTTCTTTTACGGCCTGCTCTCGCTGGTGATCGCGATCGCCGCAGGCTGGGCTGCCTCTGCTGGGGCTGCTGCGCTAAAAAGGTAAATACTTGATAAATAAGGCGTACGTTTTACCCGCGGATAAGGTGCCGCCTATTCGTCATCCTCTTGCATGGTCAGGGTCAGCGGCGCTGGCCCCTTGTCCAGATCGTCGATCCGCAAGAACGGCTCTGCCGGTTTCGCCAGACGGTTCCGCACAACCCAGCGCAGCTGGTTTTCGGCCCGCGTGATGGCAACATAAGCCAACCGTTTCCACAGCGGCTGCCCCGCCTCGACCCGGCCCATGCGCGATGCCATTTCGATATCGGGGGCAAAGACTTGGACTGTGTCCCACTGGCTGCCCTGCGCTTTGTGGATCGTCACGGCAGCGCCATGCAGGAACGTCGCGCCCATCTTGGCGGCAAAGGGGATGAACGGCTCTTCATCGCCCTCAAGTTCGATTTTTACGATGCTCGCGGCAGACATCTGCGGGTCCAGTGCACCCAGCACATGCAAACGGCTGAAACCGGGCCGTTTTCCAGGTCCCAGATAGATAACCTGCGCGCCCTTGATCAGGCCGCGCGCCTCTAGGTCGAGCCGCTTTTTACGGTGCTTCACCGGCAATTCGATCCCGTCGCAGATCAGCGGCTCGCCCGGCAGCAGGCTATCGCCCGGCGCGTCATAGGCGGCGCGAAAGGCGTGGATCAGGCGGATGCGAGTCTTGTTCGTCCAGACAAGGCAGGGCGAGCGGGCCATCAAATCCGCCTCTACCCGCTGCGCCATGACGACGCGCTCGTCCTTCTCTGCCGCCTCAGCGACCATGCGTTCAAAATGGTAGAAATCCAGCATCGGATCGGCCAGCGCGTGCGCCAGATCAAGGATCGGGCTATCCGCGCTTTGCCGGTGGATGCGGTTCAGCGTCAACACGCGCTTTTCGGGCAGCGTTTCAAACACCATGCCGCCGCTGGATTGCACGGGGGGCAACTGCGCCGGATCGCCGAACAGGATCAGCGTGGGAAAGATTTCCTGCAAGTCTTCGAACTGCTTGGCATCCAGCATCGAGGATTCGTCAATAAACCCAATATCCAGCGTCTCTTCACGCCGCTTCCAACCGGTGATGAAATCACTGCCGCGCAGACCTGCGGCAGCCAATGCGGCGGGAATGGATTTGTGCCCTTGGTACGACACATAGGCCCGGTCCAGCGCGACATCGGTCAGCTGTTCCACATCCGGCCGCTCGCCCTGCCCGGCCAGCCATTCGGCGACCTTTTCATATTCGGGGTCATAAACGGGGGTATACAGGATCCGGTGGATCGTCGTCGCTGGCACGCCGCGATTGCGCAGAACGGACGCGGCTTTGTTCGTCGGGGCCAAAATCGCCAGCGTGCGCCGCCCGGTCCGCTTTTTGCCCTCGTAGTCACCAGAGACGATCTCGACCCCGGCCTTTTCCAGCGCACGATAAAGCTCTGCCAAAAGCATCGTTTTGCCGCTGCCCGCCTTGCCGATCACCGCAAGGACTTCGCTGACATCGCTTTGCGGCGGCTGCAGAAGGTCATTGTTCAGATCGACACCGGACTGGCGCAGCGTCATTTCGACACTGTCCCAAGCGGCGGCCTGATCTTCGGAAAAGGTGATGGTGGGGGCGGGTGTATTCATGGCGCGACCCTATCCGCCCCCGCCGCCCCCTGCCAGATGTCAGGCCGCCTTTTCTGACGATGCCTGCCCGATTACATGGCCAAAGGATCGCGCGAACCACGCCTCTGATATGGCAGAGCTAACCCCCGCGCGGCGCAACACCTTCAGCCGGTCATCGGCGCGGTAAGGCCAAAGCCCGACGCTGATCGTATCGCGCCCGGTGCCAGAACTACCGAGCACCTCTGGCGCGGCACCAATGGCGTTGTAGATGCGGATCATGCGGGCATCGAAGACACCCAGCAGATGGGTCAAGGAGAACGCCCGCATCAATTCCCCGCCCGCAAGCATCAGCAGACCAGCGACGCGCGGGCTGGCCCCTTGGGACAGACAAAAGCGGGTGCATTCCCAGATCAGCGGGCTTTTGATTTCGCCGCTCATCAAATCCGCAAAGTGGTCATTCACCATGGTGCGCCCCGACATCGGCAGAAAGCGCATGGACCCGCCGTGCACGCCGGGCGTCTGCTCCCATACAACGTAAAGCGGGTTCATCGCGTCGTATTCATCACGTTCCCAGCCGTTCTTATTGACCGAGACCTCCCACTTCAGGCGGTCGCGGAATTGGGCGGCGCGGTCTTTGTGCATGCTGGCTTGTAGGTCCGGGTGGCGGTGGAAGTCGTTGGCATAGATGTAGCGAATCATGGCGAAGGCCCCTGTCGTTGTGATGGGGTATTCTTCGGATCACTTGGTTAAGAAAATGATGCCCTGCGAACGGTGCCTAGTCGGGCGCAACATCGGTATCGCCTTGGCGTCCCGGCCAGCCGCCGGGCGCATCTTTGGCAGCGCCGCCGATGATGATCAGCCCTTCGGACAGGGCGCGGGCCACAGCGTGGACGGTGTTGAGGGCACCCAGTTTATGACGTGCGCTTTCAATATAGGCCCGCAACGTATGTTCGGAAATCGACAGCAAATCAGCGGCTTGAGAGCGGGAATAGCCCATGCCCAGAAAGCTGAGCGCATCAACCTCGCGCGGGGACAGCGGGCGTATCGCATCTGGGGTACGACCTGCTTCGATTTGAAGCGCCTTGGCGTTCAGAAAGTGGGCGATCACGATCAAGTCGCGCTGGTAATCAGCGGTGAAGGCGTCCCATTCGGCATCGGTCGCAGTGTGCGATAGGGTAAAAAGGGCGAACTGCCCATTAGGGCCGCGTATCGGAATCGTGAAACCCTGATTGCCGACGCCGTGCGCAATCGAATCGGCGCGAAATGCCCGGGCGGCCTTTGACGACCAGTCCATCCGCTTCCAATCGACAGGGTGAAAGCGTTGGAAACAGCCCGACACCACCGGATCGACGCGGATATATTCCATGTCCTGATAGCGTTGCGCCCAGCCGGGGTCGTAGGTTCCAAATCCGTATTGTTCGCCGTCGACGCTGACCCAGTGATAGACGACGTGATCGACACTTAACGCCTGCCGCAAGCTGACGATCAGCTCTTGAAGTTGGTCAAGCTGGTCTGTGGCTTCGAGCCGCTGCAAAAAGCGGTTCAGTTTGTTCCGCATCAATGCGCACCCGGCCTGCGTGGCCCTCGGATGTCGACGCGATTTCTGCCGATGCCACGACTGCGGCTTCACGCATCCGATCCGCCACAAGAGGCAGACCATTTTGGAACGCGAAAGACTCCAAGTCGGCCAGAACGTCGATTATCCACTTATGTCCCACGTTCACACTCCCTTACAAATCGTTAATGAGTCATTAACAACTCAAGGTAGCACGCGTTAATTTAACAAAATACTCACTTCTTAAGCCTCCCCCGATATAGGGGGGTGCCAGCGGCACAAACATCTGACTTCAAACGATGGGCGTCACGGAACCGACTTGACGGGTGCCAAAGGCCCTTTGCAGGGCGCAGGGCGTGCAGGTCAGTGATTGGTCATACAGATGAACAGATTCTAAATGGCAAAAGGCGCCCGCAGATGCGGACGCCTTTCGATAGCTTCAGCCGAGTTATTCAGCCGCGCGATTCAAACTGCGCGTCTTCAAAGGTGCGCAAACCGGTGCGCGGGCTTTGCACCAACACGGCCATGTTGCCGGGCTTATGCTCGTTCTTGCGCATCTTGGTGTGGGCGGCGGGGATATCGTCCCAGCCGAACACTTCGGACATGCACGGATCAAGGCGGCGTTCGACCATCAGGTTATTGGCGGCAGAGGCCTGCTTGAGGTTCGCAAAGTGGCTGCCCTGCAACCGCTTTTGGTGCATCCACATATAGCGCACGTCAAAGGTCAGGTTGTAGCCGGTGGTGCCCGCGCAAATCACAACCATGCCGCCGCGTTTGCATACGAAGGTTGAGACGGGGAAGGTCGCCTCGCCAGGGTGTTCAAACACCATGTCGACGTTATTGCCCTTGCCTGTGATCTCCCAGATCGCCTTGCCGAACTTGCGGGTCTCGTTGAACCATTCTTTGTATTCGGGCGTGTTCACCGTGGGCATCTGGCCCCAGCAGCTAAAATCATTGCGGTTCAGCACGCCCTTGGCCCCCAGCGACATGACGAATTCGCGCTTGGATTCGTCCGAGATGACGCCGATTGCATTAGCCCCTGCCGTATTGATCAGCTGGATCGCATAGGACCCAAGGCCGCCGGAGGCCCCCCAGACCAGCACGTTTTGACCGGGCTTCAGGTCGTGCGGTTCATGGCCGAACAACATGCGGTAAGCAGTCGCCAGCGTCAGGGTGTAGCAGGCGGATTCTTCCCACGTCAGGTGCTGCGGGCGGGGCATCAATTGCTGCGACTGCACACAGGTGAACTGGGCGAAAGAGCCGTCAGGGGTTTCATAGCCCCAGATCCGCTGGCTGGGCGAGAACATGGGATCGCCGCCATTGCAATGCTCGTCATCGCCGTCGTCTTGGTTGCAATGAATCACGACCTCGTCGCCGACTTTCCAGCGCTTCACCTTGTCACCCACAGCCCAAACGATGCCAGAGGCGTCGGAACCGGCGATGTGGAAATCGGCGCCGTGCACGTCAAACGGGCTGATCGGCACGCCAAGGCCGGCCCAAACGCCGTTATAGTTGACGCCAGCGGCCATCACCATGACCAGTACTTCGTGACTGTCGGGCTTGGGGCAGGCAACGATTTCGACCTCGAACGCCTTTTCAGGCTCGCCGTGCCGTTCGCGCCGGATCGTCCAAGCGTACATCTGGTCCGGCACATGGCCGAGGGGCGGCATTTCACCGATTGCGTAAAGGGGCTTTTGGCTCGCCTTGGTGGCGGGGTCCAGATCAAGGGGCATGTCCGTCTCCATCATTGCATCCATCATGTTTTTGCCGCGCTGCAGAGTCGGCTTCTGCGCCTGAGTATGCAAGCGCAGCGTAATGATGCAACCCCAAAGCGGAGTATTTTGTAATTTAATTACGTAACGGATTTTTCGTCTGGAAAGTGGTGCGCGATGGAATTGGCGTAGTAGGTCAGGATGTCCTGCCCGCGGTCGGTGATCGTGATGGCTTGGGGCGTGACCGCGACCAGCCCGCGTTCTGTCAGCCGGGAAAGTGTGTCATCGACGAGGATAGAAGGGCTGCGCTGCGGCAGCGGCATGTCGCGGGTGTGCAGTGCGTCAAGGCAGATGGTCGTCTGCGTCAGCAGCTCTGCCGGGGATAGGCCGGGGCTGCGTAGTAAAAGACGCGCGATCAGCGGGGTGGCCAGAACAGGGACGACGGCGCGGACCCGGTCCATCAATTCGGTCGCCACGACCTCTGTCCGATCGCCCGTCAGGTCTGGGTGCGCCTTAAGAAAGAGCGAGAGTTCGAGGGGCTCGCCAAAGCCGACAGAGGCGGTGCCGAAACCGTCAAAGCGCCGGGTGATACGTTGCCAAAGGTGCCAAGAAATCCCGCGCAGCACAGTCATCGCAGGCGGACGAAAGCGGCGGACGCCGCGTTTATCAGCGCCGATCAGGAATTGGTCTTCGAGCACACGGTCATAATTCAGTCCGACGGGGACGAAGATGACGTCCCGCCCGCCCGGGCGATAATTACTGACGATGTAGTTCAGCAGGCCCAGCTTGGGCGGCTTCACCTCTCCGTTCAAGGACAGGCCGCCTTCGGGGAACATAGCCTGCGTGACGCCTGCATCGGTGGCCATCTGGACGTAGCGGGCCAGCACCCGGCGGTACAAATCACCGCGCGACCGGCGGCGGATAAAGTACGCGCCAAGCGCGCGGATCAGCGCGGATAGCGGCCAAACCCGCGCCCATTCGCCGACGGCATAGGACAGCGCGCCAGCGCGGCTGACCAGATAGGTGACAAGGACGTAATCCATGTTGCTGCGATGGTTCATCACGAAGATTATCGTCGCCTCTGGGTCAAGCTGGTTCAGTTCTTGGCGTGGAAAGGTCGCGATACGAACGCGGTAAAGTGTGTTGGACAAAAACCGCGCGACCCGCATCCCGAAAGAGAAATAGGCCGTCGCAGAAAAGCTAGGGACGATTTCGCGGGCGTAGCTTTTGGCTTTTTCAAAGGCGACGTTTTCGGGCACGTCATGTTCGTGGGCATAATCGACAATCGCCTGCGTCACCTCTGGATCATAGATAAGTCGCTGGATCATGTCGTAGCGGCGCGCGAGCTTGAACGGCTCTATCGGGCGCGCAAGACGCTGGTTCAGCCGGGCAATAACCCGCTCTGCCCTTTTGCGAAAGAACCAGCGGACAGAAGGAAACAGGAAATGCGACGCAAAGGTCACGGCCGCGAACAGCACAATAAGGACAAAGGCCCAGGCCGGCAGGGTCACGGAATGCGTCATGGCGGAACCGTGACAGGTTTGCGCCGCCTCGTAAATCCCGCCATGCCGCAGCGCAGCGCTTGACGACGGTTCAAAGTTACATATAACCGACACTCAACGTAATAAAGTTGCGCAATGAATGACGGAGATTCCCCAATGACCGATCGCCCTTGGCTGTTTCGCACCTATGCTGGTCACTCCACCGCGAAAGCGTCGAATGCGCTATATCGCGGCAATTTGGCAAAGGGGCAGACCGGATTATCCGTGGCCTTCGATTTGCCGACGCAAACGGGGTATGACAGCGATCATGAATTGGCGCAGGGCGAGGTCGGTAAGGTCGGGGTCCCGGTATGCCATTTGGGCGATATGCGGATGCTGTTTGCAGATATTCCGCTGGACCAAATGAATACCTCGATGACGATCAACGCGACGGCGCCTTGGCTTTTGTCGCTTTATATCGCGGCGGCGCAGGAACAAGGTGCCGATATTTCGGCTCTGCAAGGCACCGTTCAAAACGATATCATCAAAGAATACCTGTCGCGGGGCACCTATATTTGCCCCCCTGCCCCGTCGTTGCGGATGATTACCGATATCGCCGCCTATACCCGGGAATTCCTGCCCAAATGGAACCCGATGAACGTTTGTTCATACCATTTGCAAGAGGCCGGCGCGACACCGGAAGAGGAATTGGCATTCGCACTTGCAACCGCAACGGCAGTGCTGGACGATTTGAAAGGCAAAGTACCCGCAGAGCATTTCCCGCAAATGGTCGGACGAATCTCTTTCTTTGTGAACGCGGGGATTCGTTTCGTGACAGAGCTGTGCAAAATGCGCGCCTTTGTCGCCCTGTGGGATGAAATCTGCCGCGAGCGTTACAGGGTCGAGGATGCCAAGTACCGCCGCTTTCGCTATGGCGTGCAGGTCAATTCGCTTGGGCTGACGGAACAGCAGCCAGAAAACAACGTTTATCGCATCCTGATCGAGATGCTGGCCGTGACCTTGTCGAAAAACGCCCGTGCACGGGCCGTGCAATTGCCCGCTTGGAATGAAGCGCTGGGTCTTCCGCGGCCTTGGGATCAGCAATGGTCTCTGCGCATGCAACAAATTCTGGCCTATGAGACAGACCTTTTGGAATTTGACGATCTATTCGACGGCAACCCGGCGATTGATCGTAAAGTGCAGGCCTTGATGGACGGCGCGCGCGCCGAATTGGCAACAATTGACGGCATGGGCGGCGCGGTCGAAGCGATTGCCTACATGAAAGGGCGATTGGTGGAATCCAACGCCGCCCGTATCCGCGGGATCGAAACCGGTGCCACAACGGTGGTGGGCGTGAACAAGTGGGAAAGCGGCGAGCCATCACCGCTGACCGCTGGCGACGATGCCATCATGGTATCCGACCCAGCGGCAGAGGCGGACCAGCTTGATCGCCTTGCAAAATGGAAGGCAGCGCGCGACCCCAAAGCGGTTGAGGCTGCCCTGACAGCCCTGCGCAAGGCCGCACAAGATGGCACAAATATCATGCCCCCTTCGATTGATGCGGCAAGAGCCGGCGTGACAACGGGCGAATGGGCCGACGTCGTGCGGGCGGCCTTTGGCCAATACCGCGCACCCACGGGTGTCAGCCACGCGCCGTCAAATCGCACAGAAGATCTGGACGAGATTCGCGCGCGCGTGGATGCGGTTTCGGCGAAATTAGGGCGTCGGTTGAAGTTTCTCGTCGGAAAGCCCGGCTTAGACGGTCATTCCAATGGCGCGGAACAAATTGCAACTCGTGCGCGTGATTGTGGAATGGATATTGCCTATGAGGGTATTCGCCTGACTCCTGATGAATTGGTGCGGGCCGCGCAGGATGACGAGGCCCATGTCATCGGGCTTTCGATCCTTTCGGGGTCACATATACCACTTATTGAAAGCTTTATGCTGAAATTACAGGCTGCTGGGCTTGGGCATATTCCCGTTATTGCTGGCGGCATCATTCCTGACGAAGACGCGCTGCGCTTGCAAAAAATGGGTGTTGCCCGCGTTTATACGCCAAAGGATTTCCGCCTTAATCGCATTATGGAAGACATCGTGACTTTGGTTGACCGGCCAGAAGTCGCTGCACTATAGGACAGCATTAACTAAATATTATCGACTTCGGTACAAATGCATTATATCGGGCCTATTGGGACTATTCCCGGCGCCTTTTTCAGGAGTTGAATATGAATGCCGATCTAAAATCTATGACCCGCAAGGATCTGGAAAAACTGCGCAAGGACGTCGATGCCGCGCTGAAGAGCGTCGAGAGCCGCGAATTGAAGATGGCCCATGACGCCGCTGCAAAAGCAGCCGCTGATTTCGGCTATTCGTTGAGCGACCTGGCCGATATGGCTGGCAGCAAAAAGCGTGGCGGCAGCGGTCCAAAGTCCGTTTCTGCGCCTAAGTATCGCAATCCTGCCGACGCAACACAGACCTGGACCGGCAAAGGCCGCCAGCCTGAATGGTACAAGTCGGAAATGGCAAACGGCACAGATCCCAGCACGCTGGAAATCTAAATCTATCGCTGATGGCGTCGCAATGCCTCGAAGGTATATTCTTCGGCAACCTCGCCATCAGCCTCTTTGCGGAATTGGGGTGCGACAGGTAAACACCCTAAACCACAAATCTGCCGCGATACCCGTGTGCGACCGTTGATAAACCACAACCGTCCACCAGGCGTTGCCACATATCCATTCATATAGGCGGCGCTATCGCTTTCCACGTCAATCGTGCTGGGCATTTCGTTGAAATAGCCCTCATCGAATGTGCCATGGGTATGATAGGATGCGATCACCGCAATGTCGTCCGGGAAGCGCGCGGCGCAGCTAGCCATATCGCCAACCACCGGATCGCTGCTGATCAATGTGCCGTCCCGGGTCAGCCCAAGATAGCCGCAGTATTCACGTTTTTTCTTGAACGACAGCGTTTGTAGATCGCTCAGCACAGTGCGGGCCAGAGCCAATTCTTGCGCGTCTTGCGCCGTGGCGGGGGCGGCAAGTAGAAGCGGCAGAAAGATCACGTAGCGTAGCATGGCTTTTCTTTCGATGCGGTTTCCAGCAATACTCGGTCGAAACAACAAGGAAACCAAGACATGACTATTCATATTGGCGCAAAACCCGGTGATATCGCTGAAACCGTCCTGATGCCGGGCGATCCTTACCGCGCCAAATGGGCGGCAGAGACGTTTTTGACCGATGCCGTTTGCATTAACGAAGTACGCGGGATGCTGGGCTACACGGGCATGTGGAATGGCAACCGCGTCACCATTCAAGGTTCGGGCATGGGTATGCCGTCGATGTCGATTTATGCGAACGAGCTGATCAAGGATTACGACGTCCAGACACTGATCCGGATTGGCAGCTGCGGCGGCATGCAGGATCGAACCAAGGTGCGCGATGTGGTGCTGGCGATGACGGCCTGCTCCTCCGGCACCCCATCGGACACGATCTTTCGCGAACTGAACTACGCCCCCGTCGCCGATTTCGGCCTGCTGCAGGCGGCTCACGCTGCGGCGACAAAGCGCGGCACCCCAACCCATGTCGGCAGCATCTATTCCTCTGACACCTTCTATGCCGAACGTACCGACCTTACGGAACAGATGATCCGTCATGGCGTTCTAGCAGTCGAAATGGAAGCGGCAGAGCTTTATATCCTTGCCGCCCGTTACAAGCGCCGCGCCTTGGCCGTGATGACCGTCAGCGACCACATCATCACCGGAGAGGCGCTGCCGTCCGATCAACGCGAGCGTAGCTTTGGCGATATGGTTGAAATCGCGCTGGAAGCCGCTTTCGCCTAAACGCCGTGGCTGCGTGAATACAAATTTAGGGGCGGTTCCTGCCAAGGTTCCGCCCCTTTTGGATCCAGCACCTCCATCGCGAGGGGATAGCAGACCGCCGTGTCGGACGAATGCTGGGCGCTGCAATCACCACCGGGACAGGCCGACAGGACCGCAAGCAGGTCAATTTCCGCAAGAAGGTCTAAATAGTCGCCCTTGCGCACGGGGCTGGCTTTCATGAAGTACTGCCCGGTGCCTGCGGTAAAACCGGTGCACATGAAAACGTTCAGCACATCATGCACATGCGGTTCCGCATCCAGCAGCGGCAGGCCAGACGCATCAGCCAAGGCGCGGGTCAGGTTAGAATGACAGCAGTGATGGTAATCACCCCCGCCGAGTAGCCGCGCCGTATAGGGATCGCAGCGCGTCCCGATCACGTCGTGCACCGCGCCGCCATAGGCATCCCGCCCGTACCAGCCCAGCGTGTCATGCGTGACTGTCGCCATAGGGCGCAGATAGGGGAAGTTCGACCAAAGCTGATCGCCAGTGGTGACATGGCTGCCGTGCAGCGCGCGGGTTTTGCCAGAATAGAACCGCTCTGACAGGTCATTTGCGTTGAACAGGTTCAAATCACCCACCTGCGGCCCGTCCGGGCAGTGAATGCGCAGCACCTGCCCCGCCTTCACGCGGATCGATGCGGCCTCTCGGGCTGGAACAGTGACGCGAGACACCGGCACAAGCGGTAAGGCACCGCGATCCAATGCGGCTTGCGGTACAGCCAAACTGTCATTGGGATAACAGATGACCGGCGCGATATCCCGCAGCGCCTGTGCGTCCAATGGCTCGCCCATGTCGTTCCTCGCTTTTTTCTAAGTACTCAAAACAAAACGCCGCCCACAAGGGACGGCGTTTGCGTTGTAACGTCCAGTCAGGATCAAACGATCCGCTCGACCATCATGTGCTTGATCTCTGCAATCGCCTTGGCCGGGTTCAGACCCTTAGGGCAAGCCTTGGCGCAGTTCATGATCGTGTGGCAGCGATACAGTTTGAACGGATCTTCCAGATCATCCAGACGCTCGCCCGTCGCCTCGTCGCGGCTGTCAACGATCCAGCGGTGCGCCGCCAGCAGGGCAGCTGGGCCAAGGTAGCGGTCAGAGTTCCACCAGTAAGACGGGCAGCTGGTAGAGCAGCAGGCGCACATGATGCACTCATAGCGACCATCTAGCTTTTCACGGTCCGCGATCGACTGCTTCCACTCTTTCGCGGGGGCATTCGTCTTGGTTTCCAGCCACGGCATGATGCTGGCGTGCTGCGCATAGAAGTGCGTCAGATCGGGGATCAGGTCCTTAACCACAGGCATGTGCGGCAGCGGATAGATCTTGATATCGCCCTTGGCTTCATCAAGGCCAGAAATACAGGCCAGCGTGTTCACGCCGTCGATGTTCATCGCGCAGGATCCGCAGATCCCTTCGCGGCAAGACCGGCGGAAGGTCAGGGTCGGGTCGATATCGGTTTTGATCTTGATCAAAGCGTCCAGAACCATCGGGCCGCAGGTGTCCAGATCGACAAAATAGGTATCCAAACGCGGGTTTTTGCCGTCGTCAGGGTTCCAGCGATAAACCTGCACCTTTTTCGTGTTCTTGGCACCCTCTGGCTTGGGCCAAGTCTTGCCCGTCACCATGCGGCTGTTTTTGGGTAGCGTGAATTCAACCATGTCTCAGGCTCCTGTCTGCAAACGGCCTTACCGGGTTGCGGTAGGCGAATAAGGGGTCAGCGGCGCGGCACCGGACAACCGGGTGTAGCATTCCGCATAAACGACGGCCGGATCGCGGCCGCGCAAGAAATCGTCCGTCACACCGATCGAGATGCCTGAGCGCAGCCCGTTGCTGCTAGAGGCACCGACAGTGACCTGACCGGTTGGTCCGGCCGCTGCGCGTGCCTCTTGGCTGCACTTGGCTTCGACCTGTTGCAAGGTCGGTGGCGTGGGCGGCGTGCAAGCCGCCAACACCGCCAAACCCGCAATCAGGCCGAAAGCGCGCATCAGTACACCCGCTTTTTCGGTGCGATCTTTTTCAGGTCGATCCCGCCTTCAGCTTCGGTGGTGAGCGGGTCCATGTGGACCGGACGATAGGTCAGGTTCACATTCGCGCCGTCCACTGTCGCAAGGCTGTGCTTGCGCCAGTCAGTGTCGTTGCGATCAGGGTAATCCTCGTGCGCGTGGGCACCGCGGGATTCCTTACGTGCCTCGGCAGAGACAATGGTCGCCAGCGCGTTCGGCATCAGGTTTGTCAGTTCCAGCGTTTCCATCAGGTCGCTGTTCCAGACAAGGCTGCGGTCGGTCACGTGCAGATCGTCCAGCTTGGCGGCGATCTTTTTCATCGCTTCCACGCCTTCGGCCAGCGTCTTATCCGTGCGGAAGACGGCGGCGTCGGCTTGCATGGCCTCTTGCATTTCAAGGCGCAGGGCAGCGGTTGGGGTGCTGCCATTGGCATTGCGCAGTTTGTCGAAACGGTCGAACGCCGCATCAACGGACGCTTGGTTCAGCGGCGCGTTTTCCGTGTTCGGGTCAACGATTTCACCAGCTTTGATCGCGGCGGCGCGGCCAAAGACCACGAGGTCGATCAAAGAGTTCGAGCCAAGACGGTTCGCACCGTGCACAGAGGCGCACCCTGCTTCGCCCACGGCCATCAGGCCGGGCACGACGGCATCGGGGTTTTCGTCCGTCGGGTTCAGCACTTCGCCCCAATAGTTCGTGGGGATGCCGCCCATGTTGTAGTGAACGGTCGGCTGCACCGGGATCGGCTCTTTGGTCAGATCGACGCCAGCAAAGATACGGGCCGATTCGGTGATGCCCGGCAGGCGCAGGTCCAGCGTTTCCGGCGGCAGGTGGTTCAGGTTCAGGTGGATGTGGTCCTTTTTCGGACCAACACCGCGGCCTTCGCGGATTTCCATCGTCATGCAGCGGGATACGACGTCACGGGACGCAAGGTCCTTATAGGTCGGCGCATAACGCTCCATAAAGCGCTCGCCCTCGGAGTTGGTCAGGTAACCACCCTCGCCGCGCGCGCCTTCGGTGATCAGGCAGCCAGCGCCGTAAATGCCGGTTGGGTGGAACTGCACGAATTCCATGTCCTGCAGTTTCAGGCCCTGACGAGCAACCATGCCGCCGCCGTCGCCGGTGCAGGTATGGGCAGAGGTCGCGCTGAAGTAGGCGCGGCCATAGCCGCCCGTGGCCAGCACGACCATCTTTGCGTTAAAGACATGCATGGTGCCGTCATCCAGCTTCCATGCGACAACGCCTTGGCACTGACCGTCTTCGCCCATGATCAGGTCGATGGCGAAGTATTCGATGTAAAACTCGGCCTTCTGCTTCAGCGACTGACCATACAGCGTGTGCAGGATCGCGTGGCCTGTGCGGTCGGCTGCGGCGCAGGTGCGCTGCACGGGGGGGCCTTCACCGAATTCGGTGGTGTGGCCGCCGAAGGGGCGCTGATAGATCGTGCCTTCTTCGGTCCGGGAAAACGGCACGCCGTAGTGCTCTAGCTCATACACAGCCTTGGGGGCTTCACGCGCGAGGTATTCCATCGCGTCGGTGTCGCCCAGCCAGTCAGAGCCTTTGACGGTGTCATACATGTGCCACTGCCAGTGGTCAGGACCCATGTTGGACAAGGACGCAGCGATGCCGCCCTGGGCCGCAACGGTGTGGGACCGGGTCGGAAACACCTTGGTGATGCAGGCGGTTTTCAGGCCCTGTTCGGCCAGACCCAGCGTCGCACGCAGGCCAGAGCCGCCAGCGCCGACAACGATCGCGTCATAAGTGTGGGTTTCGTATTCGTAAGCAGCCATCGGTCAGTTCCTCAAGCGATTCAAAGGGCAAGGCTAGCGACGGCAAGAACGCCGGCCGCAGCTGCGGTATAGGACAGGCAGATCATCGCGATGATCGCGACCTTCTTGGCTGTGCCGTGAACGTAGTCTTCGATCAGGGTCTGCACACCACCGCGAAAGTGGATGAAGCCGACAGCGATCGTCAGCAATGCGACGATCGCCGGGAACGGACGCTGATAATAGGCGACGACATCTTCATAGGGCGCGCCGTAGATGCTGCCGAAGGTGAAGATGAACAAAGGGATCAGGCCAGCAAGTGCGACAGAGCTGATCATCATGTGCCAGTGGTGCTGGGTACCGGATTTTGCGGAACCCATGCCAGCGGCGCGTTTACGGTCGGTCATATAAGCCATGGTCAGAACCCCTTACAGCACGATGACAGTGAAAATCGTCAGCAGCACGGCGATCAGCACCATGGCCTGACCGAACGTTTCCGACTTGTCGACATCTAGCATGCGGCCGCTGTCCCAGATCAGGTGACGGATGCCAGCGAGCGTGTGATACCAGATCCCCGCGACAGAGAAGAACATGATCAGATCGCCAAACCAGCTGGTGATGAAACCATCAGCGGTGGCAAAGGCGTCGGGGCCGGTCGCAGCGGCGACAAACCACCATACGATCAGCAGCGCGGTCACAATCAGCGCATTGCCGGTGATCCGCGTAAAGATCGACGTCATCGACGTCCACTGCGGACGGTAAATCGTCAAATGCGGCGAAAGCGGGCGATTGCCCCGGTTTGCATCAGCCATGTCAGTTCCCTTAAGCTACGGCATCCCGCGTCCGGGTGCGCAATTGGTCTAGTTCTGCACCATCACGAACGCGAAGTCACGCGCAGCGGCGGTCAAATTCTGCGCGATAACGCCGCGCCCGGCGGATTTTGGGTGTTTGTGATCACGTATTTTCAAGGCGTGATCACAAAAATTGCAGTCGAGGTTATCGCGCCCCTTAAAGTGGCATCAGCGCCCAATAATCCAGATCAAGAAGAACATCGGGTAAATATTTGCCATCATCATCCCGCAATTCGCCAGCGGCGCCTTTTGTCGCGACCAGACGCAGGCGGATTGCGCCGACGCCCGGGGCAGTGGTTTCAGCGGTATCCAGCACTTCGGACCAGGCCCGCACCGTGTCGCCTGCAAAGCAAGGATTAGCGTGGGCCCCGCCATTCAGCGCAACGATCAGCTGCGCATTGGCTAGTCCATTAAAAGACAGCGCGCGGGCAAGGCTGATGACGTGGCCGCCATAAATCAGCCGCTTGCCGTCAGGACGGTTGGTCGCGTCAAAGTGGACCTTGGCGGTGTTCTGCCACAGGCGGGTGGCCAACATATGTTCTGCTTCTTCCACAGTGACGCCGTCGACGTGGTCGATGATCTCGCCAACCTTATAGTCGCTCATGCGGTGCGGCTCGCCCGCGAGGGCGAAGTCGTAGTTGGTGAAATCCAGCCCGCGGGGGATGACCAGATCAGTGGCAGCAACGCTAACCGATAGATCTGGAATGACGGTTTGCGGCGCAGGGCCATCACCGCGTTTGCGGACCATGACCCAGCGAACATAGGACAACAGGACTGCGCCGTGCTGATTGCGGCCAGTGGTGCGGACCCACACGACGCCGCTTTTGCCGTTGGAGTTCTGCTTCACGCCGATCACTTCGGACGTGGCCGTGATGGTATCGCCCGGCCAAAGCGGGGTTTCCCAGCGGCCTTCGGCGTAACCAAGGTTGGCGACAGCGTTCAAGGACACATCGGGCACGGTTTTGCCAAAGACGGTGTGGAACGTAACTAGATCGTCCAGCGGGCTGAACGGCAAACCGCAGCTTTGCGCAAAGGTATCGGCAGAATGCAGGGCGTGCCGCGCGGGGTAAAGCGCGTGATACAGCGCCCGTTCCCCCATTTGGATCGTGCGCGGCACGGCGTGGGTGATGACATCGCCGACCGCGTAATCTTCGAAAAAGCGGCCGGCGTTGGTTTTGGTCATTGCTGCCCCAGCTTCATATCGGCGTGATAGTCGACCGAAATGTCCTTGGTCACGGCCTGCCCGCAGCGCATGACGCCGTTCGCCTGATCAAAGGCGTAGGTAGGTGTGCCATAAAGCTCCCACCCTTTGGACAGGGCGTCAGAGACTTTGTGGCAGAAAGCAGAGGTGTCGTCTTCGGTCAGGAGGCGATAGATTTTGGTCATGATTTATCCGAATGGGTTGTAGCCAAGAGCGATGTGAATACCGGCAGCGACGATAAATACTACCAGCGTCGCGAAGACGGCGATGAACTCCGATAGAATTCGGGGTGCGTGATAGGTGCCGCGCGGGCCTAGCGCCTTGTTCAGCACAAAGATTTCCGCCACGGCCCAGACCAACAAACCGCCAAACAGCAAGAAGGACGGGGTGTCGCCGTTCACCAGCAAATGCGCCACAGCCCAAACGATGACGGCGGTTAATTGCGGATGACGGATCGCACGGGTGATGCGGGTGCCTTTGCCAGAGGCGGCAAAAAGGTAGAAGGCCAGCAAGACCAGCAGGTTATTGATACCTGTCATCGCGGGCGTGCGGCCCCAGTAGACGGCACCGTCGGCGGCGCGGTAGCCGATCACCATGCAGACAATGCCAAGCACCGACAGGATTGCTACGGCAGTCCGTCCCTTTGGCCCCATGGCATCGCGGCTTTCAGGAGCAAGCCGCTTCCACAGGTGGCTGCCCGACCACAAGATCAGGCCCAGTAGGATTAATTTCATGTGCGCTCCAATGCGGCGATAGCGTCTGCTTTCGCCAGCGTGGCCCGCGCCGTGACGATATGCAAGTTCTCGACGATGCGGCCGTCCAGAACAGCCACCCCCTGCCCTTCGGCCACGGCGGCGTCGAAGGCCGCGATCTGGCGGTGGGCAAGGTCGATATCTTCGACCGTTGGGCCAAAGACAGCGTTGGCCGTGTCCAATTGCGCTGGATGGATCAGGGACTTGCCATCAAAACCCATATCGCGCCCTTCAATGCATTCGCGCTGCAGGCCGTCCTGATCTTGATAGGCGTTATAGACGCCGTCGATGGCGACAATGCCAGCGGCGCGCGCAGCCAGCAAGCAGTGCTGTAGCGCAGTGGTCAGGGCGGCGCGGGTGCGACTGCCCATATCCTTGGCCAGATCGTTGGTGCCAATCACGAAGCCTTCAAGCCGGGGATGGGCGGCGATGGTTTGCGCGTTCAGGATGCCCAGCGGGGTTTCCATCATCGCCCAAAGCGGCAGGTCCGGCACCAAATCGGCGACGGCATCCAGATCGGCGGGACTGCTGACCTTGGGCACCAGCACGCCGTCGCACGGCATCTTTGCTGCGGCGCGGGCATCATCAGCGCCCCAGTCTGTGTCCAGCCCATTGATCCGCACCAGCTTTAGCCGCCCACCATAGCTGCCCTGCGCCAAGGCATCATGCAAGGTGCTACGCGCCTCGATCTTGGCATCGGGGGCGACTGCGTCTTCAAGGTCGAACAGGATGACGTCGCAGGTCAGCCCGCGCGCCTTGTCCAGCGCACGCGGTTTAGAGCCTGGTATATAGAGGGCAGAGCGGGTGGGACGGGTTTGCATTTTTCAGCCTCGCAATAAGATTGCGCGAAATTGATCAAATGAGACGCAATAGTTCAACCCCAAAATGCCGCAGCGCAGCGTGTTAACCCTGCCGCACGATGGTTGACGGGCTGATTTACCACGGCAGCGCAGGATTGGGGCATGCAATCAAAGGACACGCCATGCGCCGCCATATGACCCACCTGCTGTTGACCTTTAGCCTTTTCATGATGCTCGCTCCGCGTGTGTTCGCGCAAGGGGCGGTGTGCCTGCCATCTGCAGACATGCCTGCCGCGTTGGCGCGCATATATAAAGAGCATCCATTGGCAACGGCACTGACACCGCAGAACCTGTTGATCGATATCTATGTCAGCGCAAAGGGCACATGGACGATGACCATAACCCAGCCCGGCGGGCCTGCTTGCATTATCGCATCAGGCCATGATTTCAGCCTGATGCACCGCGACGGGCTGGTTCCCGCGACCCCGACCTAGGCACTGGCGGTTTATCGCCGCCGCGCAAATATTAACCGAACGATGTGCAACCAAACGCGAAATAGCGGCGTTGTGTGGACATAGAAGGGCTAGAAGCTCTGGCCCATGAAACCACTCGTTAGGAACCAGTCATGAAACGTTTTCTTGCAACCACCGCGATTGCTCTTGTTGTTGCCAACGGCGCATTTGCTGAAAGCCACGTCGCTGCTGATGGCACTGCCACTGACGGCGCAATGACCACCGAAGCGCCCGCAACCACCGACGGCACATTGGCACCAGAAGCCACAACCGACACGATGGCCCCAACTGATGAAGCCATGCCAGCCGAAGAGATGCCAGCCGACACCATGACCGAGACGACAACGGAAGAGATGACGGACACGATGTCCGACACTGACGCCACATCGACCAACATGGAATCGGCCGACACCATGGACGGCGCAGGCGCGCCAATGATGGAAAAGGACGGCTACACCACAGCCGTGAACGCGGATGTCACAGCAGAAGAGCTGACCGGCCTCAATATCTATGGCCCGAATGACGAAGAAGTTGGCGAAATCAGCGATCTGATCATTGCCGAAGATGGCACAGTGACCGACGTGATCGTTGACGTAGGCGGTTTTCTGGGTCTGGGCGAAAAGCCAGTGTCCATCGCCTATGACGACGTACAGCTGATGAAGCAAACCGACGGCGACGACATGCGCGCCTATGTGTCGATGACCGAAGAGCAGCTGGAAGAGCTGCCCCAGTACGAAGCACCGATGAACTAATCCACGCTGGATTTGTGATCAGGCCGCCCCATCGTGGGCGGCCTTTTTCGTTTTGGCTTCGGCTTAAGTCAGCGCTTGCCAGAGCAGACGGGTGCCGGTCGCCAGTAACAAGACATACGTCAGGCCGAAGAACACACGGTCCGATACATAGTTGTGCGCCCGCACGCCGATATACGTGCCTGCGATGGCAAACGGCGCGAGGAACAGATCTGCCATTGCGGTCTGCGCATTAAAGATCCCCAGAAAGAAATAGGGTACGAACTTCATCAGGTTGATCGCCCAGAAGACGATGACTGTTGTGGCCTGATAGGTCGTCTTGGGCACGTTTTGGCCTAGCAGAAAGACCGCGACCGGGGGGCCTCCGGCGTGGCTGACGAAGCTGGTGAAACCGGCGGTCAACCCTGTGACCCATGCCCAAGGGCGGGAGAATTTGAAGCTACCGACACGAATTATTCCGCGCGACCGGCCGACCTGCCAGATCACGAAGGCGATGCAGATCACCCCGATCAGCAGACGAAACGAATCTGCGTTTACAGCGGCGTATATAAACGCACCCAGCACGACGCCCGGCACAGCACCGATCAAGATATGTAGCGACGACGGGGCGTCCCACTTGCGCCAATAAGGCCGCAAGGATGTGACATCGATCAGCATCAGCAAGGGCAACATGATGCCCAGCGCCGCCCCCGGCGGCACCACTAGCGCCAGCACGGCAGAGGCGGCAAAAGCGGCCCCCGACCCGAAGCCCGCCTTGGAAATAGCCGCAAATAGGACCGCCGGAATGGCAAGCGCGAAAAAAAGTAGATCGAAGGTGATCATCATCGAAACCTTATGAAAGATAGCCTTCGCCGGGTGAAATTACGCTGGCGATTAAGACCCGGAAAAGGGTGTTCTTGGCTGTCCCCTTGCACCCCTTATGTCAAAGGAATAACCAGCTCGCCAAGTTCAACCCGCATATTAGCAGGAGCCTTCCTATGGCCAGACCCAAGATTGCACTTATCGGCGCCGGACAAATCGGTGGTACGCTTGCCCACCTCGCAGCTGTCAAAGAACTTGGCGATGTCGTCTTGTTCGACATCTCCGAAGGCACGCCGCAGGGCAAAGCGCTGGATATCGCCGAATCGGGCCCCTCGGCCAAGTTCGACGGCTCTTTTAAGGGCACGAATGATTACGCCGATATCGCGGGCGCTGACGTCTGCATCGTGACCGCTGGTGTGCCGCGCAAGCCGGGCATGTCGCGTGATGACCTGCTGGGCATCAACCTGAAGGTTATGAAATCCGTTGGCGAAGGCATCGCAGCTCATGCGCCGAACGCTTTCGTGATCTGCATCACCAACCCGCTGGACGCGATGGTCTGGGCGCTGCGCGAATTCTCTGGCCTGCCGCACAAGATGGTTTGCGGCATGGCTGGCGTGCTCGACTCTGCCCGCTTCCGCCACTTCTTGGCTGACGAATTCAATGTGTCCATGCGCGACGTGACAGCATTCGTACTGGGCGGCCACGGCGACACCATGGTGCCGCTGGCCCGTTATTCCACCGTTGGCGGCATTCCTCTGCCCGATCTGGTCGAGATGGGTTGGACCACGCAGGACAAGCTGGACGCCATCGTGCAGCGTACCCGTGACGGCGGCGCAGAGATTGTTGGCCTGCTGAAGACCGGCTCTGCCTTCTACGCCCCCGCGACATCAGCGATCGAGATGGCCGAGGCTTTCTTGAAGGACCAGAAGCGTCTGCTGCCTTGCGCCGCGCATGTTGACGGCGCTTACGGCCTTGATGGTTTCTATGTTGGTGTGCCGACGATCATCGGTGCTGGCGGCATCGAGCGTGTGGTCGAGATCAAGATGGACAAGCCCGAGCAGGCGATGTTCGACAAGTCCGTCGACGCCGTGAAGGGCCTTGTCGCCGCTTGCAAAGAAATTGACCCGACGCTGGCCTAATCGCCGCATCAGGACAAAATGCTTGAAAGCCGCGCCGCAGAATATGCGGCGCGGCTTTTTCAATTTTGCACGATGCGCCCTAGCCTTGTCAGCGATGGCTTGCGCAAAAGGTACACGGGGGTGCGCACATTTCAGCGCAGCGCTGCCAGACCCATGAGTCGATTGCGCAGCTTGGCGGGCGGATTATTAAGAAATCGTCCACGCCTGCTGAAATAATCAGCTTTGTGATCACACGTTTCGTGGCTGTGATCACAAATGTCGGATTTATTGTCAGGAACAGCGTCCAGTAGTTTTTTGTTAAATCCAGATATGGTTCAAGGCTACAAACCCAATCGGACAAGGGACGCGACATGAACATTCACGAATACCAGGCCAAGGCACTTCTGCGGACTTACGGGGCCCCGGTCAGTGACGGCCGCCCGGTCACGAAAGCCGAAGACGCGAAATCCGCGGCTGGCGAACTCGACGGCCCGCTGTGGGTGGTCAAGGCACAAATCCACGCAGGTGGTCGCGGCAAGGGCCACTTCGTCGAAGCTGACGCCGGCGAAAAGGGCGGTGTTCGCCTGACCAAGTCGGTTGAAGAAGCCGCACAGGAAGCCAAGAAAATGCTCGGCCGCACGCTGGTCACGCACCAGACTGGCCCCGCTGGCAAGGTTGTGAACCGCATCTACATCGAAGACGGTTCCGGCATCGAAACAGAATTGTATCTGGCCCTGCTCGTTGATCGTCAGACAAGCCGCATCAGCTTTGTCTGCTCGACCGAAGGCGGCATGGACATCGAAGAAGTCGCAGCCAGCACGCCGGAAAAGATCCTGTCGTTCAGCGTCGATCCCGCCACCGGCTATCAGGCATTCCACGGTCGCCGCGTTGCATTCACGCTGGGTCTGACTGGCGGTCAGGTCAAGCAGTGCGTCACCCTGATGGGTCAGCTTTACAAAGCCTTCACCGAGAAGGACATGGAAATGCTGGAGATCAACCCGCTGATCGTGACCGACAAGGGCGATCTGAAGGTGCTTGATGCCAAGATCAGCTTTGACGGCAACGCCATGTACCGCCACCCCGACATCGCATCCCTGCGCGACGAGACGGAAGAAGACCCCAAGGAACTGGCCGCATCCAAGTATGACCTGAACTACATCGCGCTGGACGGCGAAATTGGCTGCATGGTCAACGGTGCTGGTCTGGCCATGGCAACGATGGACATCATTAAGCTGTACGGCGCAGAGCCTGCCAACTTCCTCGACGTGGGCGGCGGCGCGACCAAGGAAAAGGTTACGGAAGCGTTCAAGATCATCACCTCTGACCCCAACGTCAAAGGTATCTTGGTCAACATCTTCGGCGGCATCATGCGCTGTGACGTCATTGCCGAAGGCGTGATCGCTGCAGTGAAAGAAGTCGGCCTGAAGGTTCCGCTGGTCGTGCGCCTTGAAGGTACGAACGTGGAGAAGGGCAAAGAGATCATCCGCAATTCCGGCCTTGATGTGATTGCTGCCGACGACCTGAAGGACGGCGCGCAGAAGATCGTGAAGGCGGTGAAGGGGTGATTCGCTCCGTCGCTCTGCTTGCGACGCTTGGCCTGACGGCAGCCTGCAGTGATGCCGGCGAAGTCAGGTCCGGGCCGCAGTCGCAAAGCCCGTCTGGTGGGGCCGCGTTGGCCACACCTGTGACGATCTTGCCTGCAAGTGAACAGGCCGCGACGGACGTCATCATCGTAGAGTCTGCGCAACCCGCCCCCACAGGCGAGATCAATGCCGGAGCGGCCTTTGGCCGTCAGGCTGGTCTGATCATCGCGCAGGCCATGTTCCGCTAATTTCCGGCGGGCGACCGCCAAGACACAATATACGGAGGCCCCAATGGCCATTCTCGTCAACGAAAACACCCGCGTCATCTGTCAGGGCTTCACCGGCTCGCAGGGCACATTCCACTCTGAGCAGGCCATCGCCTATGGCACCAAGATGGTCGGCGGCGTGACCCCCGGCAAAGGCGGTCAGTCGCACCTTGACCTGCCGGTTTTTGACTCGGTCCACGAAGCACGTGCACGCACCGAAGCAAATGCCTCGGTCATCTACGTTCCGCCGCCCTTCGCAGCCGATTCGATCCTAGAGGCGATCGACGCCGAGATGGAGCTGATCATCTGCATCACGGAAGGCATCCCCGTGCTGGACATGATGAAGGTCAAGCGCGCGCTGGAAGGCTCCAAGTCCCGCCTAATCGGCCCGAACTGCCCCGGCGTCATCACCCCCGACGCTTGCAAGATCGGCATCATGCCCGGCCACATCCACAAACGCGGTAGCGTTGGTGTTGTGTCCCGCTCCGGCACGCTGACCTATGAGGCCGTCAAGCAGACGACCGATTCGGGTCTGGGCCAGTCCACGGCTGTCGGCATCGGCGGCGACCCCATCAAGGGCAGCGAGCACATCGACATCCTCGAGATGTTCCTAGCTGACCCCGAAACACACTCGATCATCATGATCGGTGAAATCGGTGGTTCTGCTGAAGAAGAAGCCGCACAGTTCTTGGCTGACGAGCGTAAAGCCGGCCGTTGGAAACCAACCGCGGGCTTCATCGCTGGCCGCACCGCACCTCCGGGTCGCCGCATGGGTCACGCTGGTGCCATCGTGGCTGGCGGCAAGGGCGACGCCGAAAGCAAGATCGAAGCGATGAAAGCCGCCGGCATCATCGTCGCGGATAGCCCTGCGACGCTGGGCGAGGCCGTTCTGGCAGCTATTGCAAAGTAAGGCTCGCTTGCAATGAACGCGCAAGACACATCCACTGGCCGCTACGCCCAGTTCGCTGACATCCGAAAGGAGGTTAGTGAACTGGGCGGGCAGTATATCGAGCTGCCAACCCATGTGATTGTGCACATCCCTGGGAAGGATCGCCTTGTGGCGACCTTTGACAATCGGGCCGCGCTGAACAGCAATGATCAGCGCCGGCCGTGGGGCGACAAGTTGATACTAGAGCAGGGCTGGGGCTGTTTGGGCGTCATGGCGATCGAGCAAAATTGGTATCGTTGCCCTGATCTATATCCCACCCTTGAAACGCTTGTCGCCAACACGCTGGTGCCCGCCTATAGCGGGTTCAGCTTATACGGAAATTCCATGGGTGGATTCGGTGCACTCACATTTTCGCGCTTGTTCCCCGATCCAATCACCGTCACGTTCAATCCGCAAACTTCGCTGATGCATGATGTCGTGCCTTTTGAACGTCGGTTTGAACCAGGTCGCGGGCTAGGCGATTGGACCGGTCCCTATGTCGACGGAGCGGAAGGTGCAGCTTGCGCCGCCAAAAACTACGTATTTTACGACCCTATGGTTGTCGAAGACAAGTTGCACGCGCTTCGCCTCGTCGGGGCTAATTCGGTCATGTTTCCCTGCCCGTGGCTGACCCACCCGTTCATGCCGGTGCTGGCTTCGATGCAACTTCTTAAACCATCGGCGGTGTCCGCGCTTGAGGGGACACTGACCCGAAAAACATTCTTCGACGATTTTCGTCGTCGTCGTTTCTCTGATCGCTATATGCAAGAACTTCTGACAGCCGCTGTTTCACGTGGGCACAGCCGCCTAGCGCGGGCGGCTTTGAAGAAGCGTCTATTGCAACGACAAAGCAATCAGCGAGATCTACTCGAAGGCATCGTTGCCGCCGGTGGACACCTATGATCTCTAACCGCCCTCCCATTTTTGGGTCCGTGACCCCTTTAACCACCCGTGCTGTCCGAAAGGCTCTGCCATGAACGACCAATCCCCGAACGACGTGCTTCACGCATCTAGCTTCTTGCAAGGGCATAACGCCGATTACGTCGAGCAACTTTACGCGCGTTATGCGGATAATCCGCAGGCGGTTGATGAAAGCTGGCGGGATTTCTTTGCCGCTTTGGGTGATGCGCCCGCCGATGCTAAAGCCGAGGCCGCTGGCGCAAGCTGGGGCCGGATGGACTGGCCGCCAGTACCAAACGATGACCTGACGCAGGCGCTGGATGGCCAGTGGGCGCAGGAACCCGATGCTGCTGGCAAAAAGATCGCTGCAAAGGCCGAGGAAAAGGGCGTCAACCTGACCGAGAACCAGGTTCGCGCCGCCGTTCTGGACAGCATTCGCGCGTTGATGATCATCCGTGCTTACCGCATCCGCGGCCACTTGATTGCTGATCTGGACCCACTGGGCATGCGCGAAGTCACCGCGCATCCGGAACTGGATCCGGCAAGCTATGGCTTTACCAAAGCCGACATGGACCGTCCGATCTTTATCGACAATGTACTGGGCCTTGAGGTCGCCACCATGGCCGAGATTATGGCCATCGTGAAGCGTACCTACTGCGGCACCTTTGCGCTGCAGTACATGCACATCTCTAACCCTGATGAAGCCGCTTGGTTGAAAGAGCGAATCGAGGGGTATGGTAAAGAAATCAGCTTTACCCAGAATGGCCGCAAGGCAATCCTGAACAAACTGGTCGAGGCAGAGGGCTTTGAAAAGTTCTTGCATGTCAAATACATGGGCACAAAGCGTTTCGGTCTGGACGGCGGCGAAAGCCTGATCCCCGCGATGGAGCAGATCATCAAGCGCGGTGGCCAGCTCGGCATGGAAGAGGTCGTGATCGGCATGCCACACCGCGGCCGTTTGTCGGTTCTGGCCAATGTGATGCAGAAGCCTTACCGCGCGATCTTCAACGAATTTCAAGGTGGCAGCTTTAAGCCCGAAGACGTCGAAGGCTCTGGCGATGTCAAATATCACCTTGGTGCGTCGTCCGACCGCGAGTTTGATGGCAACACTGTTCACCTGTCGCTGACGGCCAACCCGTCCCACCTAGAGGCAGTGAACCCCGTCGTGCTGGGTAAGGTGCGCGCCAAGCAAGACCAGAAGAACGACAAGGACCGTATTAAGGTTATGGCGATCCTGCTGCACGGCGATGCGGCCTTCGCGGGTCAAGGCGTTGTTGCAGAAGGCTTTCAGCTGTCCGGCATTCGTGGCCACCGCACGGGCGGCACGATGCATATCGTGGTGAACAACCAGATCGGCTTTACCACAGCGCCGCACTTCAGCCGGTCCAGCCCCTACCCCACCGATATCGCCTTGATGGTCGAGGCACCGATTTTCCACGTCAACGGTGACGATCCAGAGGCTGTGGTCCACGCCGCCCGCGTCGCGACGGAATTCCGCCAGAAATTCCACAAAGACGTGGTGCTGGATATCATTTGCTACCGCCGCTTTGGTCACAACGAAGGCGACGAGCCGATGTTCACCAACCCGGTCATGTACACAAAAATCAAAAAGCAAAAGACGACGCTGACGCTGTATACGGACCGTCTGGTCAAGGATGGCTTGATTCCTGAGGGCGAGATTGAGGACATGAAAGCCTCTTTCCAGTCCATGCTCAATGCTGAATTTGAAGCTGGGAAGACCTACAAGCCGAACAAGGCTGACTGGCTTGACGGCCGCTGGTCGCACCTGGACCGGGACAAGGACAACTATCAGCGCGGCGAAACTGCGATCAGCACCGAGGCGATGGCCGATATCGGCAAGGCGCTGACGACCCCGCCCGAGCATTTCGCGACTCACAAGACGATTGATCGTCTGCTTGATGCGAAAAAACAGATGTTCGAAGGCGGGACAGGCTTTGACTGGGCCACCGGTGAAGCCTTGGCGTTCGGCTCGCTCGTTTTGGAAGGCTACCCGGTCCGCTTGGCCGGACAGGACAGCACGCGCGGCACGTTCAGCCAGCGTCATTCTGCCCTGATCAACCAGAACACCGAAGAGCGTTACTATCCGCTGAACCACGTTCGTGAGGGTCAGGCGCAGTACGAAGTCATCGATTCGATGCTGTCGGAATACGCGGTGCTGGGCTTTGAGTATGGCTATTCGCTGGCCGAACCGAACGCCCTGACCCTGTGGGAAGCGCAGTTCGGCGATTTCGCCAACGGCGCGCAGATCATGTTCGACCAGTTCATCAGTTCTGGCGAAGCCAAGTGGCTGCGGATGTCGGGCCTCGTGTGCCTGCTGCCGCATGGCTATGAGGGTCAGGGACCAGAGCATTCCAGCGCGCGTCTGGAACGGTTCCTGACGATGTGCGGCAACGACAACTGGATCGTCGCCAACTGCACGACACCGGCGAACTATTTCCACATTCTGCGTCGCCAGCTGCACCGCAGCTATCGCAAGCCGCTGATCCTGATGACACCAAAATCGTTGCTGCGTCACAAGATGGCCGTGTCCGATGCCGCTGATTTCACCACTGGCTCGTCCTTCCACCGCGTGCTGTGGGACGATGCGCAAAAGGGTCATTCCGACACCCAGCTGGTGGCGGACGACAAGATCAAGCGCGTCGTGATGTGTTCCGGCAAGGTCTACTACGACCTGCTGGAAGAACGTGACGCCCGCGGCATCACTGACACGTACATCCTGCGGTTCGAACAGTTCTATCCCTTCCCCGCCCAATCCGCGGTGAACGAGCTGGAGCGGTTCAAAAACGCCGAGATGGTCTGGTGTCAGGAAGAACCCAAAAACCAAGGCGGCTGGTCCTTCATGGAACCCAACCTTGAATGGTGCCTGACCCGGATCAAAGCGAAACACACACGGCCCGTCTATGCCGGTCGGGCGGCCGCTGCGTCGCCAGCGACAGGTCTGGCCAGCCAGCACAAAGCCCAGCAGGCGGCCCTTGTCGCCGAGGCCCTGAACATCGAAGGAATTACGAAATGAGCACCGAAGTCCGTGTCCCAACCTTGGGCGAATCCGTAACCGAAGCGACCGTCGCGACTTGGTTCAAAAAGCCCGGTGACAGCGTCGCCGTCGACGAAATGCTTTGCGAGCTGGAAACCGATAAGGTCACCGTCGAAGTGCCAAGCCCGATCGCAGGCACCCTGTCCGAAATCGTCGCCGCCGAAGGCGAGACTGTCGGCGTCGATGCCCTGCTTGCGCAGATCAGCGAAGGCGGCGCGGATAGCGCGGCGGCCTCTGCGCCAAAAGCTAACAGCGACGCAGCCCCGGCTGAAAAGCCTGCTGACACGCCAGCGACTGGCGGCACGGGAACGGTGAACGCTGGCCCGGAAGACACAAAGCCGCGCGATCCCGAAGACGCCCCCTCTGCGCAAAAGCTGATGGCTGAAAAGGGTATCGACCGCGATGCCGTGACCGCGACCGGCAAAGACGGCCGCGTGATGAAAGAGGACGTGCTGAAAGCCTTGGCGCAGCCTAAGGCCGCCGCACCCGCAGCAGCCCCGCGCGCGGCATCGTCCGCCGATCAGGCTGACCGCGAAGAGCGGGTCAAAATGACACGCCTGCGTCAGACCATCGCTAAGCGTCTGAAGGACAGCCAGAACACCGCTGCCATGCTGACGACCTATAACGAGGTCGACATGACCGCCGTTATGGATCTGCGGAACGAATACAAAGACCTGTTCCTTAAGAAACATGGCGTAAAGCTTGGCTTTATGTCCTTCTTTACCAAAGCCTGCATCCACGCCCTGCACGAAGTGCCGGAAGTGAACGCCGAAATCGACGGCACCGATGTGGTCTACAAGAACTACGTCAACATGGGCATCGCCGCTGGTACACCGACCGGCCTCGTCGTTCCCGTGCTGAAGGACGCCGATCAGATGTCCTTTGCGGGTATCGAAAAGGCGATTGCCGAAATGGGTGGCAAAGCCCGTGACGGCAAGCTGTCCATGGCTGATATGCAGGGCGGCACGTTCACCATCTCCAACGGCGGCGTCTATGGCTCGCTGATGTCCTCGCCAATCCTGAACCCGCCGCAGTCCGGTATTCTGGGCATGCACAAGATCCAGGATCGTCCGATGGCCATTAACGGTCAGGTTGTGATCCGCCCGATGATGTATCTGGCGCTATCCTATGATCACCGGATCGTTGACGGCAAAGGCGCGGTGACGTTCCTTGTCCGCGTGAAAGAAGCGCTAGAAGATCCACGCCGTCTGCTGATGGACCTGTAAAAAAATATGCCGGGCAGGACTAACCTGCCCGGCGCTGACGAAAGCAAAGGCCGCCATGACCCCTGAATTGACCGTCCTTACCCTTGCTGGTCTTTTGCAAGGGGTGCAATTTGCGCTGATGTCAGTGCGGGTGAATATGGAACTGCCCAATGGCAAAACCATGGGACCGCGCGATCCGGACCGCCTTGGCAAACCAATTCCCGAACAGGTCACACCGCGCACGGGCCGCTTAATCCGCGCCATGAACAACCATTTCGAAGCGCTGATCATGTTCACCTTGGCGGTGGTCGTCGTCACGCTTGGCGACAAGGCGACCGGCCTTTCCGCAGGCTGCGCTTGGGTGTTCTTGATTGCGCGGATTGCCTATGTGCCAGCCTATTATTTCGGCCTGACGCCGTGGCGGTCAATCATCTGGATGTTTGGCTTCTTGGCGACCATGCTTATGTTAATTTCTGCCCTTTTCTGAACGGAGGCCCCAATGGCCAGCTATGACGTCATCATCATCGGTTCCGGCCCCGGCGGCTATGTCTCGGCCATTCGCTGCGCGCAGCTCGGTCTGAAAACCGCCTGCGTCGAAGGACGCGACACGCTAGGCGGCACCTGCCTAAACGTAGGCTGCATCCCGTCCAAGGCGCTGCTGCACGCAACTGAAATGCTGCATGAAGCGGAACATAACTTCGCCGAAATGGGCCTGAAGGGCAAAACGCCATCGGTCGATTGGCCGCAGATGCAAGCCTACAAGGACAAAACCGTCAGCCAAAACACGGGCGGCATTGAGTTTTTGTTCAAGAAGAACAAGGTCGATTGGATCAAGGGTTGGGGTTCGATCCCTGCCCCCGGCAAGGTCAAGGTTGGTGATGACGTCCATGACGCCAAGCACATCATCGTCGCCACCGGGTCCGAGCCGTCGCCGCTGAAGGGCGTCGAGGTTGACGAGGAAACTGTCGTCACATCGACCGGTGCGCTGAAGTTGAACAAAATCCCCAAGTCGCTGGTCGTGATCGGTGCGGGCGTCATCGGGCTGGAACTCGGCTCGGTTTATGCGCGCCTCGGCTCCGAGGTGACGGTCGTCGAATACCTTGACGCCATCACCCCCGGTCAGGATGCGGAAATCGCCCGCCAGTTTCAGAAAATGCTAACCAAGCAGGGGCTGAAATTCATTCTTGGGGCCGCCGTCCAAGGCGTCAGCATCAAGAACAAAAAAGCGACCGTCAGCTACAAAATGCGCAAAGACGAAACTGAAGCAGAGATTACCGCAGATACCGTGCTGCTTGCCACCGGCCGTCGCCCCTTTGTGGACGGCCTTGGCCTAGACGCAGTGGGCGTTAAAATGACTGAGCGCGGCCAGATCGACGTCGACGCCCGCTATCAGACCAGCACCCCCGGCATCTACGCCATCGGCGACGCGATTGTCGGCCCGATGTTGGCCCACAAAGCCGAAGACGAAGGCATGGCCATCGCTGAAATTCTGGCCGGCCAGCACGGTCACGTAAACTACGGCGTGATCCCCGGCGTGATCTACACCCACCCCGAGGTCGCCTCTGTCGGCGAAACAGAAGAAACACTGAAAAAAGCGGGCCGCGCCTATAAAGTTGGCAAGTTCCCTTTCCTCGGCAACGCGCGGGCTAAGGCGAACTTCATGGGTGACGGTTTCGTTAAGATCCTCGCCGACAAGGAAACCGACCGCATCCTCGGCGCGCACATCATCGGCCCGATGGCCGGTGATCTGATTCACGAAATCTGCGTTGCCATGGAATTTGGTGCCGCAGCAGAGGATCTGGCCCGTACCTGCCACGCCCACCCCACGTACTCCGAAGCTGTGCGCGAGGCAGCCTTGGCCTGCGGCGACGGCGCGATCCACGCCTAATAATGCGATCAGCCCCCGGATGACCTCCGGGGGCCTCTCTGTTTACGGTCATCGGCATCCCTGCCTGTCCCGCTTATCCAGATTGACGGGACAAGGTTAAGACCCGGTAAAAGCCCGCCCTCTCTGTTTTAAAAATATCCTCGGGGGACGGCGCGTAGCGCCGGGGGGCAGACAGCCCCCTGCGCCGCCAGCGCCAATCACTAGGTTTTAAGAAGCCGCAGACCCTTGGTGACATCGCCCCGCACCGCCAGCCGCAACCCGGGTTCATCCCCTGCCTTCAACGCAGCCACGATCAAACGGTGATGCGTCGGCGGGTCTGTGCGGTTCAATTTGCCATAAAGCGCACACATCGTCGGCCCCAGTTGCAGCCACACGGTTTCCGTCATCGCCAAAATGGCCGGTGCCTGCGCACGCAGATAAAGCGTGCGGTGAAATTCAAGGTTCATGCGGATATAGCCGCTGGCATCGTGACGGGTGACCATCTGGCTTACGCCGTGGTTAATCGCCTCGAGCCGTTCGATCAGGGCAAAATGCGCGCGGGGCAAGGCACGCGATGCCAGCTCTGGCTCTAATAATGCACGCAGCGTTGCCAGCTCTTCGATTCGTTCGTTAGACAAAAGCGGTGTGCTGACCCGGCCCGTCGCTGACAGCGACAGCGCACCTTCTGACGCGAGGCGGCGCACGGCCTCGCGCGCAGGGGTCATCGACACCTCATATTCCTTTGCGATGCCGCGCAAGGTCAGCGTTGTGCCCGGCGCGATCTGACCATGAAGGATACGCGTGCGCAACGCGCGGAAAACGCGGTCATGGGCGGCACCGGGGGGCGCAATCGGACGGGGCTGTATCATGGGGCGATCATGGGATCAGGCACGCGGCGGCGTCAATCATCGAAACGCAGACGATGAAGCAGTTCCCCGTTTTCGCGCAGCCATTCCCGCCGCGCCGCATAGTCGGGCATCAGATCGGCCACGACGGCCCAAAACGCTGGGCTGTGGTTCATCTGATCCAGATGCGCGACCTCGTGGGCGGCCACGTAATCGAGCACCTCTGGCGGGGCCATAATCAGACGCCACGAATACATCAGCGCACCGGCGGATGAACACGACCCCCAGCGCGAGCGCGTGTCGCGTAGGGTTAAACGCGCATAGGACCGTCCGATCTGGGCCGCATAGCGATCAGAGGCGGCCGCCAACGCATCGCGCGCCTGCGCCTTAAGCACCGCCATCACGGCACGCGCGCCTGCCCCTTCCGGCAATTCCAGCTGCCCATCACGGATTCGCGCACGCCGCCCCCCAGCCGTCACGATCGGTAGGTTCGCACCGCGAAACAGCACCTCGCCCGCTGCAATCACCGACACAGGCGGTGTCACATCAGCAAGGTGCCCGCGCAGCCAACTTTCGCGTTCGGTCAAAAACGCAACCGCCTCGCGCTCTGGCGCGCGGGGCGGCATCGTCAGGGTGACTTTGCCATCCAGCCGCGACACGCGCAGGCTTAATCTGCGTGCGCCAGCCGACCGACGCAGGTCCACCGTAATCGGGGGGTTGCCAATAATCAGATCGCGGCCCATATGGATCCTTTGTTCCGCCTGCGCCAAAGGTCTTTGACACCGTGCCTGCCTTATGGCAGTGGAAAACAGGCCGCCGCAAGGGCAGCACCGACATTCAAAGGGGGAAACCCATGCCAAAAGAAGAATGGGGCACAAAGCGCCTATGTCCTGAGACGGGCAAGCGTTTCTATGACCTAAACAAGTCACCCGTGATCAGCCCCTACACGGGCAGTGTCGTGAACACAGACACTGGCAAAACCCGGACCATGGTCGCTGACGCTGAAGATGCGCAGACCAAGAAGATGAAAGTCGCCGACGAAGAGGACGATCTGGTCCTGGACGACGACGATGATGAAGACGAGGACGTCGATCTGGGCGATGATGTCCTGGAAGACGACGACGACGATACCGTCAGCCTTGACGAAATCGCCGATGTTGCCAAAGGCGACGACGATTAAAAAACTTCTCGTCGGGGCGCGATTTCTTACTTGATCTCGCCCCGATGGCTGCATAGACAGCGGCACACAGACGACGCGGTTCGCGTCATACGGTTTGGGGCCTTAGCTCAGCTGGGAGAGCGCTTGCATGGCATGCAAGAGGTCAGGGGTTCGATCCCCCTAGGCTCCACCAAACCTTCCTTCCATTTTTGATCTGCACGCATTTTTTTTGCACGCCTTTGTCTTTGACAATATGCAATGCGATGGCATCGTTTCGACGGCTTCAGCCCTATGCGCGGCCGACTGTTGATGTCGGCGGTCAAGACGCCTATTGCGACACATTGATCGCCATAAAAGAGGCGCTGATGCGCAGGGTGCCCCATTGATTGACGACATGCCTGACGGCGACTTCCAGTTTATTGCGCTGGATGTCGAAACCGCCTGCGGCGACAGCGCGAGCATCTGTCAGATCGGTATTGCCTGCGTGGGCCATGATGACACCATCCATACATGGTCGGTCTATGTTGACCCGCAGATGGCATTTGCGCCGTTTAACACTCAATTGCACGGGATCGGCGCGGACACTGTGCGCGGCGCGCCGACGTTCGCGCAGATTTGGCCCGCAATGGTGCCGCTGTTGTCCCGGCATCCGATGGTGCAGCACAGCCGTTTTGACGAAAAGGCCATCAATGCGGCATGCCGCGCCCATCAACTGCCGCGCCCGCGCCTGACCTGGCACGACAGCGTGACAATTGCGCGTGCCGCCTGGCCAGAGCTGAAGGGCAATGGCGGTCATGGGCTTGCCAACCTCAAGCAGGTGCTCGGCCTGGATTTCCACCACCATGACGCAGGCGAGGACGCGCGCGCTGCTGCGATGGTTGTGCTGCGCGCACGGGCCGCGACATCGGGCGTCGCGGTTATTGATGCGCTCCGGACGCGGCCGATTCAATTGTCGTGGCCGTTTTAGGACTGCGCCTGCATCGTAGCCTGCGCCGCTACGATCGCCGCGAGCTTTTCAAGAACCAGAGGCGCAGGCTCGCATGACTTTCGCGTCTGTAGGCTGACGTGAATGAGCAGTTGCGTGCAGCTTGCCACCACGTCTTCTGACGCGTTTTTCATTTCGTGGTACAGCCGCAGCTTTTTCCCCGCCCCTTCGATGATTTGGGTCACCACGGTGATCGGCTCTCCGACAAGGCATTCGTTCATGAATTTGGTGTGCGTATCGACGGTGAAATAGCTGAGGCCCGCCGCGATATAGGCCGCATCCGCGCCGATCATGCGCATCACGGTATCGGCGGCGTCGGACCAGACCTGCCCATAACGGCTTTCGTTCATGTGGCCGTTGTAGTCGGACCAATCGACCGGGACCGTACGGTTCACGCTGATGATGGGCTTGGTGAAGTCAGGTTCAGTCGCCGCGCCCAGCCGTGCATCATGTTCGTTCAGCAAGGCACCTGCGCCCCAGTTGCGCCCCTTGAGGGATCGCATCATGGACACCAGATTGTCGTCGCGGATGCGCTCTAACTCTCGGATGCTATGGCTACCGGATTGGGCGTCAGACTGGCTGGCGATGGTCTGCACCAGTTCGTCCGTCAACTCTGGCACGTCCATAAGTTTGGTCCAAGGCCACTGCAGGCAGGGTCCGAATTGGGCGATAAAGTGGGCCATGCCCGCCTCTCCTCCGGCGACGCGATAGGTTTCGAACAGGCCCATCTGCCCCCAGCGCAGGCCAAAGCCGTAGCGGATCGCATCGTCGATTTCCTGCGTGGTGGCGATGCCGTCCTTGACCAGCCAAAGCGCTTCACGCCAGACCGCCTCTAGAAAGCGATCCGCGATATGCGCATCGATTTCCTTGCGAACCTTCAGGGGCTTCATGCCGATGCGGGTCAAAATTTCATGGGCACGCGCGGTTGTCTTATCGCTACCCACCAGTTCTATCAGTGGCAGCAAGTAGACGGGGTTAAATGGGTGCGCGACAAAGATCTGGTCCGGGCGCAGCGCGCCTTCCTGCAGCTCTGATGGCTTGAATCCAGAGGTTGAGGAGCCAATCAGCGCATCGTCGCGGCAGTGGGTTTGGATCTCTTTCAGGATCCGGTGCTTCATCTCCAGCCGCTCTGGCGCGCTTTCTTGAATCCAGTCTGCATCTGCGACGGCTTCGGCCAGCGTTGGAACAAATTTGATCTGGCCTTCCGGCGGCAAAGCCACCTCTGACAGGGCGGGCAAGGACCGCCGGGCGTTCGCCATGACGGCGTCGATCTTGCGCGCGGCGTCTGGATCGGGGTCAAAGATCGCGACGTCCCACCCTGACAGGGCAAAGCGCGCGGCCCAACCGCCGCCAATGACTCCGCCGCCGATAATCGCTGCTGTATGGGTCATTTTGGTGCTCGCTTTGTCAGGCCAAGTTTCGCACGGACCGCATCCGGCCCCATGATATTGCCGCCCATCGCGGTGATAATACCGGCGGCGCGGGTAACCAGCGCTTCATTCGTGGCCAGCTCGCCTTTGGCCAGCCACAAGTTATCCTCTAGCCCGACGCGCACATGGCCGCCCGCCAGCACAGCGGCGGCGACATAGGCCATCTGATCGCGTCCGATGGAAAAGGCGGACCAGTGCCAGTCGCCCGGGACGTTATTCACCATCGCCATAAAGGTGTTCAGATCATTCGGTGCCCCCCAAGGGACACCCATACAAAGCTGCACAAGCGCGGGGGACGACAGCACGCCGTCTTTGACCAGTTGCTTGGCGTACCACAAATGACCGGTATCAAAGGCTTCGATCTCTGGTTTGACGCCCAGTTCTTCCATGCGCGCGCCCATGGCCGTCAGCATCCCGGGCGTGTTGGTCATAACGTAATCGGCTTCGGCAAAGTTCATCGTGCCACAATCGAGGGTGCAGATTTCGGGCAGGCAATCCTCGATATGCACAAGGCGTTCTTCGGCGCTAACCATGTCGGTCGCAGGGCGCAGCGGCAGCGGGGCAGAGGGTGGTCCGAACACCATGTCGCCGCCCATACCAGCGGTCAGGTTCAGGACCACATCGACGTCGGCATCGCGGATCCGTTCGGTCAGCTCGCGATACAGCGCCGGATCACGCGATGGCACCCCGGTGCCCGGATCACGCACATGACAATGCACAATCGCCGCCCCAGCCTTTGCCGCAGCAATCGCCGACGCCGCGATCTGTTCGGGGCTGCGCGGCACATGCGGCGAGCGGTCCTGACTATTGCCAGACCCCGTCACCGCACAGGTAATAAAGACATCGCGGTTCATCTGCAAAGGCATCGGGCGTTCCTAACTGTGGTCGCTAATAGCCTATACAGAATGACGATTTATGATGCGCAATAAAGCCCTGTTCCTGTCAAACGGCCAAAAGCTTTGCCTTGACGTTGGTTTAGGTCTGACGACGGGGGCGCGGCACCCTATCCGCAGTTAATCAACAAGCTGCGTTCGAATGACGGCCACGGCTTCAAGGGTGCGATGCACTGGGCATTTGTCTGCAATACGCAGCAGCCCCGCGCGGTGATCTTCTGTCAAATCGCCCTCGAAACGCAGATGGCGGGTAAACACATCCGTCTTGTTCGCCCGCTCTTCGCAGTTCTCGCAGTCGGCCAGATGTTCACGGTCATGGGTGACGTCGACTTCGGCATGCGTCAAAGGAATGCCCTTGCGCCGCGCATAAAGGCGGATGGTCATGACGGTACAAGCGCCCAGTCCCGCGGCCAGATATTCATAAGGGGTTGGCCCCAGATCCGTGCCGCCAACGCTGATAGGTTCGTCCGCGATCAGCTGATGCCGCCCGCCTACAGCAATATCTTGCAGCAGGCCGTCCGGGTCACGTTCTGACACCCGTGTCACGCCTTCTGGTACCTGCGGCGCGGCCTTTGGCTTTGGCATATCCAGATAGCGGGACACCCATGTCGCGATGACGTCAGCGGCATATTTTGCGTCCTCCTCAGCCGTGATCAGATGGTCTGCCGTATCAAGCGAGACAAAGCTTTTTGGATGTTTTGCAGCGATGAAAATCTCGCTCGCGTTGTCGATGCCAACCGTCGCATCGCGCGGCGCGTGCAGCACCAGCAAGGCGGCATTCAGGTGCCGCAACGCATCCCGCAGGGACGCTGTGCTGATGTCATCAATGAATGACTTGCGGATGGTAAAATCGCGCCCGGCAAGGCTGACCGTCGCTGCCCCGTGCTCTTGGATATCATCTAGCTTGGAGCCGAAATTATTCGACACATGCGCGGGGGCAAACGGCGCACCAATCGTGACGACCGCGCGCAAACCGGGCACCTGAGGCGCGGCCTTGATGACAGCGGCCCCGCCAAGGGAATGACCGACCAGCAGCGATGGCGCCATGCCGCGATCCGTCAGATACGCGGCGGCGAGCAATAGATCGTCAACGTTCGACGAAAAATGGGTATTGGCGAATTCGCCTTCTGAATGGCCCAGCCCGGTGAAGTCAAAGCGCAGAACCGCGATGCCTTTGGCAGCAAGGCGGGCGGCGATGCGGCGCGCGGCGGGGATATCTTTAGAGCAGGTGAAGCAATGCGCAAAGATCGCAGTCGCGCCCACCGGCCCGTCCGGCAGATCAAGGCGCGCGGCCAGCATGTCGCCAGAATGGCCTTTGAATGTGATACGCTCGGTTTTCATGAAACTGTCCTTCACGGGAGATTTGGGGCGGATTGGCGGTTTCAAAAGCTGTCAGCCGGGCGGCGCAACAAGGTCCCAAAAGCCAGATTTGCGGTGATGTTTCTGCCTAAGATGCGCCAGATATGCGCTGTGATCCGGATAAGCGCCGTAGTTATCGATGCGCGCATCGCTCGACTGGCACTCCGCAAGGTGACGGGCTGCATGACGGTACCGCTTGGACTTTGCCCCGATGAGTGCGTCATCAATCATCGCGCGCCTGATGATCACTGCCGCAAGCGGGTGCTTTTCAGACAGCGCATCTGCGGCTGGGGTAAGCGCCTCGAACTGGTCCCCGTCCAGATGTTTTGCGCGGTCCAGCACCAACCGGGCGGCGCGGTCCAGCTCGGGCCATCCGGTTAGAAAATCGATCGCGACCTCTAGCTTGGCAAAGCGTTCGGCCAGATCCAGCGCCGCGTCCTCTGCGGCGATATCGTCAAAGTCGGGCAGCAACTTCAGGTGCCTGCGCAGGCTGTCTGCGTCCAGTGTCTGGGCAAAGCGCTGCCACAAATGATCCGTCAGCTCTGCCGTATTGCCCTGTTGTTTCAAGCCGTCCTCAAAGACCAGTTCCAGATCATGGCGGGCGGTGCCGTGTGACGCCTTGCCGCCCTCGGCCATCGCGCGGCGAATAATCTGCATCGCCTCTTCAACGCGGCCAGCGTCCAGCAATCGGCGCGCCACTTGCGGCGCGATGGTGCCAAAGGTCAGCTGCTGGGGCGAATAGCGCGCGATATAGGCATCGACGTCGCCCTGTACGTCGGCAATGTCCGCAAGGATCACCGACCGGGTCAGGTCTTTGTTGCGCTGGATGCTGCCTGCTGCCGACCGCGACAGGCCAAAGCCGCTGTATCGCTCGACCTCTTCTGGCGTGGGCGCAGCATCGGCCCATGCGTTGGCACCGGCTTTCAAGTGCTCTAGCCCGGTATTGCCCAAGATGGCAGACGTCGCCGGGATGATGCCGTCGAACTCGCCGTAGCCGGCCCCCACGACGGCGTCCAATATGCGGTCCGCAAACACCAAAGGCGCGACGTTGATCCGCGGTGCGATGGCGGCGATAGCGTCGATGGCATCACGAAATACGTCGCCCACGGCCCCGTTGCTATCGTCGGTCCGTTCGTGAATGGACGGGGCCAGTTGGATGAGTGACCACAGCAGATCAAAGCCCTCGTCTGCGTTATACGGGACAACGTTCGCGTTGATCATCTGCAACAGACCGTCCAGATCCTTGATCAGGGCCTTCTGTTTGCGCCAGTTCACAAAAGCCGCCGCGCGCCGCATCATGGCAAAGCGTTTGCGGATATCCACCGCGATATCCTGCGGGCCCTGCGCGGCACTAATCTCTAGCCGCGCGCGGCGCTGCAATGCGGCGCTTCCCTGCACCAGATCCATCACCAAAGCCGCCAGCCGCTCTGCGCCCAGCTTTTCCAGATTGGTCGTGTTCAGGGTCTTCTTGCTCATGGTCGCGGATATCGCATTCAGGAATTACCTGATGACACTGCCCCATCGCACCCGAAGCGACAATCAGGTTCGGCCCCCCATCACGAAGTTGTCGCGATGCGGAAACAAAGGCGGAAGATCACCCAGATCTATATTTTTCCGAATGGAATTGACCTATAAGTCCTTACGGTTGGAGGGCTGGGGATGATGAACGACATAGGAGAGCCGACAGTTCTGGCGCTGCTGGGGCTGCTTGGCGGCGTGGTCTTGGGGCTTGCGGCCCGGCTGGGCCGTTTTTGCACCCTTGGCGCGATCGAGGATGCCTTATACGCGCAAGATGACACGCGCTTGCGGATGTGGGGCATAGCGATTGGCACGGCGATCATCGGCAGTTTCGCCCTTGCTGCCACCGGGCTGCTGCAGCCTGAACAGACGATCTATCTGGCCTTTGCGTTTCAACCACTGGCCAGCATCCTTGGCGGATTGATGTTTGGCTACGGCATGGCGCTAGCGGGCAACTGCGGCTACGGCGCATTGGCGCGGCTCGGCGGCGGTGACCTGCGGTCCTTCGTCATCGTTTTGGTCATGGGATTGGCTGCATTTGCGACAATCTCTGGCCCGCTGGCTTACCTGCGCGTCGCGGCCTTTGCGCAGACGCCAGCCGACGCGGCACCGGGTATTGCGCAAGGACTGTCGGGACTAACGGGCCTGCCCGTCAACGGCATTGGCATCGCCATCGGGGCTGCCGTTCTGGCAATAACACTGTCTGCGGCCCCTTTCCGGTCAAACCTAAGGGCTGTCTTTTGGGGCGTCTGTGTCGGGCTTGCGATTGTGTCGGGCTGGGCGGGCACGCAGTGGGTCGCGGTCGCAGGCTTTGCGCCGACAGTCGTGGAATCCCACACCTTTGCCGCCCCCTTGGGCGAGACGATGCTTTACGCGATGACGGCGTCCGGCAGTTCCTTGTCGTTCGGCATCGGCTCTGTCCTTGGTGTGCTGTTCGGGGCGTTCATCGGGTCGCTGGTCAAAGGCCATTTCCGCTGGGAAGCCTGCGAAGATCCGCGGGAATTGCGCCGCCAGATTGCCGGGGCCGCGTTGATGGGTGTTGGCGCAGTGCTGGCAATGGGATGCAGCATCGGTCAAGGTCTGTCCGCGATTTCAGTACTGGCCTATTCGGCGCCGTTGGTCATGGCTGGCATCTTTACCGGGGCCGGGATCGGGCTGCGCCAATTGATTACAGGCTTTGCCCGGATCGCCTAAATTCGCTTTGCCGATGACAGCCACCCTGCTATCATTCAAAGATACGAATATGAGGGGGCGACCATGAAGATTTCGCGGCGGACATTGATTTCGGGGGTGATTGCAGTGGCTGGCAGCGCGGTGCTGCCGCGTATCGCCTGGGCGAATACCACGCTTAGCCTTGGCGCGGGCATGCTTGATACGCTGAGCGATGGTCACCTGATGCTGCCGCGCAGTTTCGTGCTGGGCGATATTCCCGTGGCCGAGGCGGACGCCGTGCTGGAACCTTTCGGTCTGGCTGGCGCGGCTTCGCTTCTGCCAGATTGCAACCTGACGCTTTGGCGGGGTGACGATCGCACCGTGCTGTTCGACGCAGGCTCTGGCCCAGATTTCATGCCAACCGCCGGGCATCTGATGGCCGCGATGGATGCGCTGGGGATCACGCCAGAGGACGTCACCGACGTTGTCTTTACCCATGGCCACCCTGACCATCTGTGGGGCGCGCTGGACGATTTCGACGAACCACTCTTTGCCAATGCCCAGCATCATATGGGGCAGATCGAGTGGGACTATTGGACCGACCCCGCCCTGCCAGATACGATTGCCGCCGACCGCCTGACCTTTGCCGTCGGGGCAGCCCGCAGGCTAGAGGTGCTAGCCGAGGGCATCAATCTGTTCAACGATGGCGATGAGGTCCTGCCGGGTATAACCGCCCGCGCCACCCACGGGCATACCCCCGGTCACATGGCGTTTGAAATCGCAACAGAGGAAGAGACCGTGATGGTGCTGGGCGATTGTATTGCCAATCACCACATCGCTTTTGTCCGGCCCGATTGGCCGAACGGGTCCGATCAGGACACCGCGCAAGGGGCCGAAACCCGTGCTACGCTATTGGCGCAATTGGCAGATACAGGCACCGTTTTTGCCGGGTTCCACTTACCTGCCCCCGGGCTTGGCCGGGCGGTACGGGACGGGAATGCGTTTCGATTTGAGCCGCTCACCTAATGGACGCGGAGGGGGGCCGCCGGCCTGACCGGCAGGGCGGCCCCTTTTCCTATTGCCCGGCGGCTTCGCGCGCGATGTCGTCCAGCAGCGCCTGCACGTCTTGCATGACGCCTTCGGGTTGGTTGCGGTAGCCGACCTGCACTTTACCGTCCTTGTCAGTGACGAACACGCCGTAGGGGCAATAGGCGATATTGGCGGGATCAGCCTCCATCACCTTGCGGGACAGCGTGGCAGAGCAGAACATGAAGATATCGGCATCGTCATAGATCACGACGTCGCTGCCAACATCGGCGCGGGTCCGTTCCAGCATTTCCCCGACGTGGCTGGTCCAATCGATCACCAGCCCCCGCCCCACAATGGCAGATTCAACACCAAAGGTCGCATCGTCAAAGCTGCCGTCATAATCATAGACGGTGGCCTGTTGCGCCAGCGCGGGGCTGGCGACAAGGACAAAGGCGAGGGCAAATTTACGCATGGGACTGGTCCTTTATGTGATGCGCTGCCTTATGGGCTGGCGCTTTGCAGATAGGCGATCAGTGCGTCGATATCGGCGGCGTCACGCACGCCGCGGAACGACATTTTGGTGCCGGGCATCGCGTCCTTGGGGTTGGCAAGGAAGGCGTGCAGCTTGTCGTTATCCCAAACCTCGCCCGCGGCCATCGCATCCTGAAACACGTCCGAATAGCGGAAATCAGGGATGGCACCGACGGTGCGGCCCATAATCGCATTCAGCTCTGGCCCGACGCGGTTTTGTGCCCCCTCGCCCACCATGTGACAGGATTTGCACTGGCGGAATGCTTTTTCGCCGTCCGCAATAAGGGCTGGATCAGCGGCAGCGACAACCACCGGGGCGGGTTCTGCTGCTGGTTCAGGTTCTGCTGCTGGCTCTGCTGCGGCTTCGGTGACAGGCTCGGCAGCAGGGGCTTCAACAGCGGCTGCTTCTGCGGCGGCCTCGTTTGCCTTGGCGGCCGTTTCCTCTGGCGTCACATCGACCACGCTGGCGTGCATCGTAATCTCGACGCTGTCTTTGCAGTTCTCCATGCAGGCTTCTGCCATGAAGATCGGAAACTCCGTCTCTGCCCGGTCGTCGTCGATAAAGTTATCGACGTTCGGCATGGACACTTCGGTGAAGTTTTCGTTCGACAGGGTGAAATCATCATCCACCAGATCGTTCAGATAAAGGATATAGGCCGTCAGCGCATAGGTTTCATCATCACTGAGCGAGGCTGCGTGGCCAAAAGGCATGGCGCGGTTCACGTAGTCGAACACAGTCGACAAATAGGGCCAGTAGCTGCCCACAGTCTTGACCGGATCTTTGTATTCCAACGTGCCATCACCGCCAGCCAACACAGGCCAGCGGCCGACAGCCTCGCCAAAGTCGCCATGGCAGACAGAGCAGTTTTCGACGTAGATATCTTCGCCCGTCAGCACATCGCCACTGCCGACAGGCAGACCCATGCCATCGGGGCGGATGTCGGTGTTCCAAGCAGCGACTTCTTCGGGCATCGCAGCGCGGCCAATGCCATATCCGCCGTCCTTTGACGGTGCCACGTCTTGCGCGGCGGCTGCGGTGGCAAAGGTCAGTAGGGCTGCAGCGAGATTAAGAGATTTCGACATTTTCAGCCTTTCCGTCAGCATCGATGGCCCAAGTCTGGATACCATTATTGTGGTAGATCGAATTTTCGCCGCGGATTTTGCGCAGCGCGTCCTTGGTTGGCTGCACGTATCCGGTGCTGTCATGCGCCCGGCTTTGCAGCAGCAGCGGCGCGCCGTCCCAGTCCATTTCATAATAGAAACGATGCATCGATTTATCGAAGCTAGGTCCAGACATGCGAGCCTTGTGCCAGTTCATGCCGCCATCGGTCGTCACGTCCACCTGCGGGATCGTACCGCGGCCGGACCATGCGACGCCTGTGATGACCAGCGGGCCTTTGCCATGGGTGATCGGGGCTTGCGGGCTCGGCGATGTGATGACGGATTTTGCGTCCATCTCCCACGTGAAGCGACGCGCGACACCGTTGGCCAACAGATCGGTGTATTTGCTGGTTTCCTCGCGGGCGTGCCAAGGCTGGTCGCCGACTTCGATCCGGCGGATCCACTTGACCCACATATTGCCTTCCCAACCCGGCACGACCAGCCGCAGGGGATAGCCTTGTTCGGGGCGCAGCGCCTCGCCGTTCATTTTGAAGGCGACCAGGCAGTCATCCAGCGCTTTTTCCATCGGGATAGAGCGGTTCATGCCAGCGGCGTCAGCGCCTTCGACCATGATCCACTTCCCCTCGGTCTTCACGCCAGCCTCTTCCAGCAGCAGCCGCAGGGGCACGCCGGTGTATTGCACGTTGTGGATCATGCCGTGGGTAAACTGGCAGCCGTTCAGCTGCGCGCCGGCCCATTCCATGCCGGAGTTGGCGGCGCATTCCAAGAAATAGACGTGGTTTTCGCGGGGGAAGCGCATCAGGTCTTCCATCGTGAAGACCAGTTCTTTGTCCACTAAACCGTTGATCATCAAGCGATGCTCTGACGGCTCAATCACGGCGACGCCGCCGTGGTGACGTTCAAAGCACAACCCATTCGGTGTGATGATCCCGTCTAGCGCGTGCAGCGGCGTAAAGTTGACCGAACTCACTGCGTCAGCAGTCAACCACGGCACGTCGCGGCGGATGACGTCAGCCTCGAACTTTGACGGCACACCGTAGGGCGCGGCATCAACGCCAGCGCCAAGGTCTTGGCGCCACGGCTGCGGGTTTACGATCAGCGGATCGGCGGTTTGCGCCGACAACCGCGATCCGGCCAGCGCACCGCCGACAGCGGCAGCCCCTGTCAGAAAATTGCGGCGGGATGGCTTCAAGCCCTTGTAGTGTTCCATGTCTCTCTCCTTCTCGGCCAACGGGCCCTAGGGCCGCACGTAGGCGTATCCATCTTCTTGCAGGGTGATCAGTTGCACGACGCCAGAGGGGACGACCGTCGCCTCTGACATCAGCGGAATGTCGTGGCCCGCCTTTTTCTCCATCCCGGCCAATGTGTTGGCACAGGCAGCGAAGGTCAGGCCGTCGTTTGCCAAGGTCATCGCGGCGATGCGGTCGGCAACGGGGCTTTCCCCTTCGACCAGCATCATCAGGCCAGGGCCGTAGGTAACGACCTCGACCGTGACGGTATCGCCCTGCTCTGCGTAATAGCTGATCAGGTTGCCGACATTGTTCAGGGCCATGTTCATGACCTGCGGATCGTTCTCGTCGACGTGGACGGCGACCTTGTGGTTAACTCCCTCCGCCATGGCAAAGGTGGCGGTGATGGCCAGCAATCCTGCGAGTACAAAGGTCTTCATGATGTTCCCCTATTCAACAACGACGACGTTGGTGTTGTCGGGCACCGACACGGTGCCCTGTGATGCGATGTAATCCTCGACCACATCCCAGATCTGCGGCCCTTCGGTGTCCTCGTTGACCGAGGCCCAGCCGGCGACGACATATGGCGTGGCGGCGTCAATCGCCTCGCCCGTTGCCAAAAGCGTCAGGTCGGAAATCCGCTCTCCAATAGGTTTGGTGATGTCGATCTTATAACCAATGCCGCCGACGCGAACCATGTCGCCGCCCTGCTGATAGTAGGGGTCGGGGTTGAACAGGTTGTCGGCCACGTCTTCCATGATCAGCTTCAGCGTCTCGCCGGTCATTTCGGACCGGTAGGCCTTGCCGTAGGTCATCGAAGTGACGTTCCAGATGTCTTCGCGCGTGATATCAGAACCGGGCAAGATCGACGGCCCCCAGCGTACACCGGGCGACAAGGCGATCTGCGCATCGCGTTGGTCCAGCAGAGCGTTGCAAATCAGGTCGTCCCATGTGCCGTTAAAATTGCCCCGGCGATACAGCAAAGAGGTGTCGTCGGTGCGCCCGATGACTTCCTCTAGCCGGTCTTTGAACGGCGCGCGTTCGGCGTCGATGGCTTTTGCCACTTCAGCGTCAGGGGTGATGACGTCAGAGAAGATCGGGATCAGCTTGTGACGGAAACCCATCATGCGGCCATCGCGCACATCCAGATCAACGCGGCTGACGAATTTCCCGTTCGAACCAGAGGCGACGATGATCGTCTCGCCGACCAGCACAGGTTCTGGCAGCGCGTCGTGGGTGTGACCGGACAGGATGACATCGATGCCGGTGACATTCGCGGCCATCTTTTTGTCCACGTCAAAGCCGTTGTGCGACAGGCAGACGACCAGTTCGGCACCCATGCCGCGCACCTCGTTGACCATGTCCTGCATATGCGCGTCGCGGATACCAAAGCTGTATTCGGGGAACATCCAGCCGGGGTTGGCGATAGGCATATAGGGGAAGGCCTGACCGATCACGGCGACCTTTACGCCGCCGCGTTCGAAGAATTCATAGGGTTTAAAATCCTCGCTAGGCTCGTCCCATTCGGCGTCAAAGATGTTCTGCCCCATGGCCGCAAACGGCAAATCTTGGACGATTTCGCGCACCCGGTCGGACCCAAGGGTGAATTCCCAGTGAAAGGTCATGGCGTCAGGCTTGAGCAGGTTCATGACGTTGACCATGTCCTGGCCTTGCGTCTCGTAACACGTCATGGAGCCATGCCACGTGTCGCCGCCATCCAGCAGGATCGCGTCTGGGCGGTCGGCGCGGATGGCGTTGATGACCGTGGCGACCCGGTCAAGACCGCCCATTTTGCCGTAGCCCTGCGCCAGCGCGCTAAAGTCGCCGGACGACAGCGCATAGTGCGACGCAGACCCATCATCGATCCCATAAAGCTTGCGGAAGTCGGCACCGGTGATGTGAGGCACCTCTCCCTTATTCGGGCCGACGCCAAGATTCACAGACGGTTCGCGGAAATAGATCGGCTTGAGCTGCGCGTGAATATCAGTGACGTGGATCAGGGACACATTGCCGTAGGTATCGAACTGCAACAACTGGTCCTGCGTAAGCGCCTGCTGCGCGGCCAGACGGCCCCAGCGGCCAAACCCGGACGCGCCGATGATGGCGGATGCCGCCACACTGGCCTGCAGGAAATCACGACGAGAGATCATGGGCGCGGTCCTTTGGTAAACTTATTCACGATTTGGAATATAATGAGAGGCAGAAAAGCCCGCGCATGGGAAAACCACGCGCGGGCTTGTTTGTTACGGGCGAACTGACGGCGCTTCGACCGACAGGCCGTTACCGCGCGATGCAACATAAAGCTCTAGCGCGACGAATTCGGCGCTGCCGGGGCTATAGGTTTCCGCACGCGTGTCGCGGATGCAGCCCTTAAAGCGGTTGTGCGTCTGCACCAAACCGTCGTTTTTCAGACGGAACGCCGGGAAGCCGTTGATCTGGCCTTGGCTCAGGTGGTCAGCGCGGATGTAGTTGTCATAGTTTTCTTCGTGGCAGGACGCGCAGGACAGCTCTAGCTGGCCATAGCGCGTGTAATACATCTCTTCGCCCTGCTTCCAGGTGTCAGCCACGGGGCCATCAATGGCCACGTTGACCGGCATGCCGCGTGATTGCATGGAAATCAGCGCCTCTGCCCCGGTCATGTCAGAGCCGTCGTATTTCCACGCCTCGGCCCCCATGTTCTCGGTGCGGCAGTCGTTGATCTGCATCGCAAGGGTGCGCACTTCGCCTGCGTCCTCGTTCCATTTCGGATAGACCGCGCGCACGCCAAGCATGCTTTGCTCTACATCTTCGTGGCAGGACGCGCAGGATTTGCCTTCGGTGCCGTCCACCGTTGACCATTGCACGATGGCTTTATCGACGGCGATGATGGCCGGGTTTTCGAAGTCGTCCATCTGCATTTCCTGCAGCGACGCGTCGCGGAAACGCCAGCCAGAGTAGATTGTACGCAGGCCCGAAATATAGTCGGGCGCGGGCGCTTCGGTCACGATTTCGATGTCGCCGTTTGTGACCAGCTGGTGGTCATCTTGGGCCACAGCACCGGTCGCAACCAATGCGATGGCGGCGGTCAAAAGTCCTGTTGTTCTCATTGTCGTCCCTCCCCTGTCGTCCTCCGCTTCGGGTTACCCGATCGCGATGTCCTGGCTTTCGGTGTAGACGGAGCCGTCGTCGTCATACCATGTGAAGGTGAATGTCCCGGCCTCTGGCACGGTGGCCTCGAACTCGAAATAAGGGTTGGTGGAAATCGCCGGTTCCATCGTCACGTCGATGACGCTCTGGCCGTTGAATTCACAGGTAAAGCGATTGATGATCGACCGCGGGATCAGGTTGCCCGCGTCATCCTTGCGCTGCCCGGATTCCATTGGGTGCGAAATCAGGGTCTTCAGCGTGATCGCCTCGCCTGCAGCCGCTGTTTTGGGTACGCGGACCTTGGGTTTTACGTTGTCAGCCATTGTTCATATCCTCCTGATCAGCCGCCGCAGCCGCCGATGGTAACCTTCACTTCTTGCGTGGCCTGAACGAAGCTGCCGTCCGCCATTTTCGCAATCGCCATCACGTTCTGCGTCTTGGCCAAGCGGATCCGGGTGGACGCCGTTTGCGACGCAGCCAGCGGGCCGAAGTTAAAGATCGCGGCGTCTGGCGTCGGGTTGCCCGTGGCCAGCAGCATGATTGACACAGCGCCGGGTGCGCTGACTTCGACCGGGACGGTGTTGCCGTTTTCCGCGATCTCTGGCGCGGTCAGCGTCAGACCTTCGGTTCCCATCTCGGCACCGCCGGTAAAGGCCGCGATCGAGTCTTCGGACGCGTCAGCAAAAGCGCGAAACGGCATGGCCGCTGCGACGGACGCGCCAAGCGCCATCATAAATGTTTGTCTACGTGTGATTGTCATCGGATGACCTCTTCCTTTGGGCCGCGTTATTCCTTGAGCGTCGTCAGATAGGCGACGACGTCTTCGATCTGTTGTGCGCTCAGCAGTGGCGGCAGTGGTTCTGTGCCTGCCTTGCCAGTGTAGGCGTCGCCGGGGCGGATATAGCCGTTGACCTTGTAAAAGGCGGGCATGACCGTTTCCGGGAACGTCATCTTGGCGTTTGCCACGATGCCGCGCAGCTGGGATTCATCCCAGCGATCCGCTGCACCGTCCAAAGACGGGCCGACATTGCCTTGAAACGTAGCCTCGAGCGCGGTGACCTGATGACAGGCCACACAGTTCCCGATGCTGCGTTCTGACATCACCTCTTTGCCGGCGGCCGCATCGCCCGGAACACCGGACAAGGACGCGGCAATTGCACCGTATTCATCAAAGCTGACGTCGAGTGGTGCCACCTCTTGCGCGGCAGCAGTCGTAGCAAGGCATACCCCTGCGATGGCTGTAAGCGTGCGGTTCATGACACCTCCCCTGCATGTTCGCATTCCGTTGCATACAGGGTAGACCGGTGTGACAGCATAACGCAATTACAAATTACAATTCTTGAATGTTTCTGCAGTGCGGCATAGTCAAGTCGCTGGGATCATTCAGGAAAGGCACCCGCCTCGATCATGCGGGCATGGTATTTTTGGAACGGCTCGTCGCTGTCGTAGCCATGATTCTTGACCCAGTTCAGCATATTGAAGGTCGTAAATTTGCCAAAAGCACCTGGTACGGTGGCGACAGCGGCCTGCACGGCGGTGACATCGTCCGGGACAGATTCGGGCATAAACATCATGGTTGGGGTGAACATCATATTCCACCGCGCGATCATGTCCTTTTCCGGCAGCACGGTGCCGTCAAAGTCCGTGACGTCAAGATCGCCAAACATGTTGAGCTGCACCACATAATAGTCGTCGGTCAGCAGCTTTTCGATGACCGGCAGCACGAAAACCTCCTCGTGCATTTTGCTGCAATAGATGCAGCCGCGTTGCTCGATGATGACCATCAGGCGCTTGCCCTCGGCACCCGCGTCGGCCAGATCCTCGCGCAGGTCCTTGAAGGTGTCGATGATCCACGGTGCCTTGTGCAGCCCATCGTCGCCAACCGTGGCGGACATGACGGGCGCAGCAACAAGAGCCAGCGCAAGCGTGAGTGATTTCAGCATCTTATCCTCCCTTTAGCCAAGGGATCCGGCACCGGGAATGGTGTCGATCATCCATTGGGCAATGACATTTATGGAATTGGTAACGATCAAAATGGCGAAGATAATCAGCATGATCCCCATCGCCTTTTCGACATAACCCATGGCGGCGCGGTGCCGTTGCACCCAGCCCAGAAAGGGCTTTGCAAATAGCGCGGCCACCACAAATGGGGCGGTCATGCCGACACCGTAGACGGCCAGCAACAACGCGCCGCGCCAGATGTCGCCCATGCCGCTTGCGATCATCAGGATCGCCGCCAACGCTGGCCCGACGCAGGGCGTCCAGCCGAAACCAAAGGCAAGGCCCATAACGTAGGCCCCGACAACAGTCGTCGGCTCGACTTTGCTTTCAACGCGCGCTTCGCGGTACAAAAACGGGACGCGGACCACACCAAGGAAATGCAGACCAAACACGAACAGCACCGCCGCCGCGACATAGCTAAGAGGCTGCTTCCACTGACCAAAGGCTTGGCCTACCGCCGTTGCCCCCATGCCAAGCAGCATGAAAATCGTCGTGACGCCCAGCGCAAAGAACACGGCCTGCAGCACCAATCGGCCCTGCGCACCGGGGGCAATTTCATCGTCGCCGCGCAGTTCTGACATGGAAATTCCGGCCATGTAGCACAGATAGAACGGCACCATCGGTAAGATGCAGGGCGTAAAGAACGACAGCAAGCCTGCGAATGCGGCCCCAAGGTATGTCATATCGAACACGCGTACGTTCCTTGAGTTATTCACATATTCAAATTATGAGTTATGTAATGCATTCCGTCAATCGCCGTGGAAGGTTGCGACTATGATCACACTTCGCACTGCGCTTGGCGCGATGATGCTCTTGGCCGGCACCCCCGCCGCGGCGCAGGACACCGGACCCGCGATGGAATTGGTGATGGTCGAACAGGCTGGCTGCCAGTGGTGCGCCCGGTGGAACGCCGAAATCGGGCCGATCTATCCCAAAACGCCAGAAGCCGCTTTAGCACCACTGCGGCGCATTGATCTGCGCGACCCGGTGCCGGACGATCTGACCCTTGCCCGGCCCGTGGTCTTTACGCCGACCTTTGTGCTGATCGCCGCGGGCACGGAAGTGAACCGTATCGAAGGCTATCCGGGGCCTGATTTTTTCTGGGGTCTGCTGGACAGCATGTTCGCGGACGCTGGCAGTGAAGTGATCAATTAGACGCATGACGCGGCGATCTTCATGCACTAAAGGTCTTGTGACCAAAAATGACTTAGAACAATAGGCTGGCCTGTGGGTATTCCGATCATTGATGACAGCATCCGGGGTGAAGACCTCGACAAGATGATGAAGAACGCCACCGAGGCGGCGAATTTTCTTAAGGCGATCAGCCACGAGGGGCGGCTGATGATCCTGTGTCACTTGGCCAGCGGCGAGAAATCCGTGACGGAACTAGAGGCGTTGCTCTCTGCCCGGCAGGCCGCTGTGTCGCAACAGCTGGCACGCTTGCGGCTAGAAGGATTCGTCGTACCGCGCCGTGACGGCAAAACGATTTTCTATAGCCTTGCAGACGACCGGTCCCGTCAGGTGATCGATCTGGTCTACGATCTGTTCTGCAGCCGCGACTAGGCACTGCCCATTCCGGCAGCGTCAGTGCCTGCACAACTTGGTCTTGGCCTGTCCCAGCGCGCATCGCGCGGCTGATTTAGATCAAAGCAATTGCGCATCAAACGCCTATCGTAGTGTCATCGGGTAGCGCCCCTTCAGGTCATGCCACCTGAACGGCCCCCGCTCTACGAAAGGTTTTGTCTTGAACCCGGCACCGACAGTCACACCAGCCACCGCTGTGGTCCCGCCGCAACCGCCGCATCAGGTCCCTGCCGTGATCAAAGCGGCCCCTGCCCCGCGCCGCTGGTGGCGATGGATCAGCGGCTTTGTGGTCGCTGTCGGCTTGTCGGCCCTTGCGTATATTACGCTTTGGCCTGCCCCCCCGCCACTGGTCGCGGTTGAGGTCGCAGCGCTTGCCCCCGTGACGCGCATCCTTGCGGTCAACGGCCGGGTTGCGGCGGTCAGACCGGTCGACGTGCGGTCCGTCGCCAGTGGCAATTTGACAGAGCTTATGGTGGCCGAAGGCGACATCGTAGCAGCAGGTCAACCGCTGGCACAGGTCGACACCGCCGCGCAGAACACCGTTTTGCGCCAAGCGGTCGCGGGCCTAGACGCCGCCTTGGTTGCCCAAACCGAAGCAACGGAAACCTATGCTCGCGCCAAGGCGCTTGGCACCAACATCGCCCGCGCCGTGCTAGAGGCGGACGCCCGCGCTGTGCAGTCCGCAGATCAAGAGGTTGCGCGTCAAACCGCCCTGCTTGATCAGGCGCAGGTGGCATTGAACAATCTGACGATCCGTGCGCCGATCGCGGGTAGCGTGCTGCAACTGCAGGTCGAGGCGGGACAGATCGTTGGCCCCACCCTTCCGCTACTGACCCTTGCCGATCTGGGCGACATCGTGGTCGCGGCGGACGTGGATGAAGCGTATGCCACGCAGATCGCCTTGCAGCAGACTGCGCATTTGCAGCTCGCTGGCGAAAGCGAAGTGCGCGATGGCCATGTCAGCTTTGTCTCTGACCGGGTGGACGTCACCACCGGCGGGCTTGCGATTAAGATGACATTTGATGCCCCGACTAAGGCCCCCATCGGCCTGACCGTGGTGGCCAATATCGTCGTTGACCAGCGGGACGCCGCGCTGACGGTTCCGCGCACGGCGTTGGCAGGCGGTGATGTTTATGTTGTCACCGACGGCAAGGCCGCACGCCGCGCCCTGTCTGTCGTGGACTGGCCCGCAGATCGGCTGATCGCCACATCCGGCCTTGCGGTGGGTGACGTTGTCATCACGGATGCCAGCGGTGTCACTGACGGACAATCCGTTACGGTGGCGACCCCCTGATGCGCTATGCCATCAAGATCGCAGCGCGGTATCTGACGGCCAGCAAGGCGCAGACCGCGCTTTTGGTGCTAGGCGTCGCTGTCGGCGTTTTCATTTTTATCTTTATGTCCGCGCTAATTGGCGGGTTGGCGGAATTCATCCTGTCGCGCACCGTGGGCGACATCCCCCACATCACCATCACGGCAGAGGATACCGATCCCCCGCTTCTGGTGACGCCGCCGGGGCATGTCCTGCTTGCGTCAGAACGCGGCAGCACCCGCACTGCAACGCTATCGCAGGCCGCCACTTGGGCCCCTTTGATTGCCACCGTGCCGGGCGTCATAGCCGTTTCCCCGCAAATCACCGGGGCCGGTTTTTTAACACGCGGCGCGCAGGTGTCGCAGGTCAGCGTGACGGGGGTAGAGCCGGGACTGGAATCCGCGATCCTGAACCTTGCCGGCTATACGGTCGCGGGGTCCGAAAGGCTGGGCGCTGGCGTCATCGTGCTGGGACGCGACCTGACGGATGATCTGGATTTGTCCGTCGGTCAGGTTCTGCGACTGCAAACGGCGCAGGGCGCGACGGCTTTACTGACGCTCGGCGGGATCTATCAGACGGGCAACGGAAGCATGGACGGCGCGCGCGCCTTCGTCAGCCTGTCCACCGCCCGCTCGCTTTTTGGTCTGCCGCAGGGGGCCACGCGGATCGAGATTAAACTGACCGACCTGAACGCAGCGGATGCCACAGCGCTGCGCATTCAAGCGCTAACCGGATTGGACGCCGTGCCTTGGACCGACGGTGCTGCGCAACTGATGGAGGCGCTGGCCGCGCAGGCACAGACGGGATATTTCCTGAAGACCTTCGCGCTGATCACCATCGTCATCGGCGTCGCCTCGGCGCTGCTGTTGTCGACCTATCGCCGCAGGCCGGAAATCGGGATCATGCGGGCGATGGGCGCTTCGCGCGGCTTTGTCGTCTTTGTTTTTGTCACCCAAGGGGCGCTGATCGGCTTGATGGGCGGCCTGACGGGCGCAGGCCTTGGTTATCTGGCGCTTTTGCCGTTTCCGACGCGCGACGCGTTTCGATCCGGCACTTTGCCGATGGACATCACGCAGGGCAGCTATGGCCTTGCCATTCTGCTGACCGTCATCGGTGCCATCGCCGCGTCTATCCTGCCTGCGCGGTCCGCCGCGCGCGTCGATCCCGTAACGGCCATCGGCCAATGAGCGCCCTGCTAGAGGTCCGCGATCTGGTCAAGACCTACGGGTCCGGCGATGCCGCAACCCACGTCCTGCGCGGTCTGACGCTGGCGCTGGAAAAGGGCGAAATGGCGGCCCTGCTGGGCGCGTCGGGATCGGGGAAAAGCACGCTGTTGACGATCCTTGGCACGTTGATGCAGCCGACATCGGGCAGCTATACCATGCTGGGGCAGGACTTGCTGGCCGCTGGTGACGCGCAGTTAACGCAGTTCCGCAACAAGCACATCGGGTTCGTTTTTCAATTCCACAACCTGCTGCCAGACTTTACCGCGCTGGAAAATGTTCTGTTTCCCACCGCCGTCCGCGAGGGCCGGGAAACGGCCGCCGCCCGGACCCGCGGGCGCGATCTACTGGCGCGTATGGGGCTAGCGGACCGGATCGACTTTCCCACGGCCAATCTGTCGGGCGGGCAGAAACAGCGGGTCGCCGTCGCGCGCGCGTTGATGAACGCGCCAGAGCTGGTCTTAGCGGACGAGCCAACGGGCAATCTTGACCGCGCATCGGCGATGCAAGTCATGGCGCTGATCGCGCAGATCAATGCAGAGGAAGGTACGACCTTCCTGATCTCGACCCATGACGACACCATCGCCGGGCTGTGCCGCCGCCGGGTTTTGGTAAAAGACGGGGTGGTGACTGGCTAAAACCGAACGCCTTGCAGGGTTACGTCGTGGCTGGCGCTGTCCAAACACTGGGCGAAATGCGCAGTGCCCGCAGCGCGTTAAGGATGACCGCGACATCAATAAGCTCTTGCGCGACAGCCCCCTGCACCGGCGTCAAATACCCAAGGGCCGCAACGACCATGCCTGCGACAGACAGGCCGATCCCGACGGCGACGCTTTGCACTGCGATCTGGCGGGCCTTTTGTGCAATCTCAATCCCCGGCAGCAGGCGGTCAAGGTTGTCGACCAGCAGTACGACATCAGCCGCTTCGGCCGACGCTGCGGCGCCGCGCGCGCCCATGGCAACGCCGATGTCCGCAGCCGCCAATGCGGGGGCGTCGTTCACACCGTCACCGACCATCATCACGCGCCCCGTCTGATGTTCGGCCACGACCAGCGCGACCTTGCGATCCGGTGTCAGATCGGCGTGGACCGCGTCCAGTTGCAACCCTTGCGTCACCGCATCGGCCACGGCGCGGCGGTCACCGGTGGCCAGCAGGATGCGACCAACGCCAAGGCCGCGCAGCCCGGCCAGCAGCTGCGCCGTGCCGGGGCGCAGGGCATCGGCCATCACCAGATAGCCGCCTGGTTTGCCGTCCACGCCCAGCGCCACGATAACCGAACCAGCCATTGCCGCGTCGGTGCCAGCAGAGCCGACCTTTGCGGCGACAAAATCCGCCCCGCCCACAACGACGCGGCGACCATCGACCGTGCCAGCGACGCCTTCGCCGGGGGTTTCCACAATGGACTGCGGCACCGGTAAATTCGCGCCGCCCGCCTTGGCTGCGGCGACAATCGCCTGCGCGATCGGGTGTTGCGACGCCTGATCAAGAGCGGCTGCAAAATACAGAACCTCGTCCTGCGTCAGTGCGCCCTGCGCGGTGACCGACACGATCTGAGGCCGCCCGTCTGTCAGCGTGCCGGTCTTATCAAGGATCAACGTCGTGATGCGGGCCAATGCCTCTAGCGGGCCGGCACCTTTGATCAAAACGCCAAAATGCGCAGCTCGTGACAGGCCAGCCACCAGCGCGACTGGCACAGCCAGAATAAGCGGGCACGGCGTCGCGATCACCAAAACAGCGACAGCGCGGATCGGATCGCCTGTGAACCACCATGCAGCCATCGCAAGCGTGACCGTGACGACAAGGAACATCAGCGACCAGCGGTCGGCCAGCCGGGACATGGGTGCCTTAGACGCCTGCGCCGCCTCGACAAGTCGCACGATCCCCGCAAAGGTACTTTGCGCAGCGGCCCGCGTGACCTGCAGGTCAAAGGCATCGCCCGCATTGGTCGCGCCGCTCATCACCTCTTGCCCGGACGTCACGCGCACGGGCATCGACTCTCCGGTCAGGGCGGATAGGTCCAGCATCGCGCTGTCACTGGTTATGGTGCCGTCGACGGGGGCCACATCACCCTGACGGATCAGCAACATGTCCCCCGGCGCGATGACGTCCAGCGGCACGTCTTCCAAGCTGCCATCGCGATACCGGGCAGCCGTGCGCGGCACGCGCGATAGCAGGGCAGACATCTCGCGCCGGGCGCGGCCTTGGGCGAAATGCTCTAGAACCGTGCCGCCAGCGTACATCAGCGCGACGACGGCGGCGGCAAGGGTTTCGCCAAAGAGCAGCGCCGCTGACATGGACAGGGCCGCGACGATATCTAGCCCGACTTCGCCCTTTAAAAGGCTGCGCAGGATGTCGATCACGAGCACTGCAAGCACGGGGCAAACGCCCAGCGCCCAGACGATGTTCGCCGTATCCACCCTGCCCGACAGCCACAACACGCTGCCCGTGATCAGGCCAAGCGCAGCGATAATCAGCAATGCGGTGACAAGGCGGTCTTGCGGGGCAGATTTCATAAGATACCGCTTTTGTTTAGGGCACTGCGAGGACGACGTTTCATGCGGCTTTGACGTACCCTAGACTGGGAAATTGTCGAAGGGTTCCTCGTTCTCGTCGTCCGGTTTATCCGCAAGCCACGCTTCTGCCCTGGCGGTGTCTGCCAATGCAAAGCCCTTGATGCTGATCATCGGGATCATCGCGCCCTCAAATTCGGCAGCGGTGCGCAGCCAGGGGCTGTCGGTGAGGACCGCGCATTTATCAAAGCGGGTCAGAAGTGACAGCAGGTTGGGCATGCGCGCGATTTCAGCGGTGATCGCGCCCAGCGTCGGCATTTCAAAATCCTGCACAGTATAAAGCATCTGGCCGTGGGTGACGTCCGCTGACTGCGCAATCAGATCATCAAGGGCTTCGCCCATTTCGGCCGTATCAAGAAGGCCAGACAAGACGATGTCGACCCTGTTCGGACTTGGTTTTGTAACAGTCATCATCGGCGGCACTCCCTGTTTCAATACCGTCATAATGCGCCAATTCAGCGGCGTTGGAGTTGATTCAGGTCAATATAATGCAGGTTTTCAGAACCGCCGCCGATGTGCGAGCAGAGGCGGCAGATCCGCCAGTCGCTAAAGCTTAACCCTCTGTTTTCAGCCTGCACCACACAGCATCATGGTCCGACAGGGGGCGTCCGGTTTGATCTTGCGCGGGGATAAGCGCTGTTTCCAATGGCACAGCGCCGCGTAGGGCAAACCAATCAAGCTTCATCTGGCGGTCCGGGTGCGGGGTAATCAGGCTGGCGCGGGTGGTCAGGCCATCGGGTGTCGCGGACCAGTCGTAACCGCGCGCAATTGCACGTTCGAACAGCGGCTCTGCACGCCAGTCAAAATCCGGCGGCATGTGGTTGCCGGTATTTAAGTCCCCGCCGATCACTACGGGCAGACCGGGGGCAAAGGCGTCGATGGCGTCTATCAGCAGGTCAAATTGCTGCGCGCGGTGGGCACCATTCGCGTTGCTTTCAAGGTGGGTCGACACGGCGCAGACCGCGCCCGTAGCGGTCGGTACAATAGCGAGCAAAGCCATTCGCCCGCCAACGCGGGGCTGGTTCGGGTCGGCGTCACGCTCATCCGAGGCGAACCAATGACCATGGTCGTCCAGCCGGACCAGCGTGACCCGCTCGAACGGCACCCGGCTTAGGATCGCATTGCCGTGCCACCCGCACGCGTTGAAATCATCGGTGCAAAAATGACGCTCTGTGGGGCCACCAAGGTCGAGTTCATGAAACTCCACCCCGAAGGCATAGGTCATGCCCAGCGCGCCGGCCATGTCCGCCGTGGTGTGGCGTTGGCTGGTGCGGGCCATGCCGTGATCGACCTCTGACAACAGCACGATGTCAGGGGCGTAGGGGCGCAGCAGGTCGGCGCTGGCCTGCGGGAACAGGCAGCGTTCGACGTTCCACGCGGCGACGGACAGCGTGTCTGGCAGGGACGCGGCGCTTGCCGTGCCGCCGCATTGCACCGCATTCATCGCCGGGATCGCCTGCATCAAGGCGCGGTGGCCTACGGCGGTGCGCGGGCTGGACAGAATGGCGGTGCGCTCTTGTGCTGTGACCAGCGGCAGCGCGGGCAAGGTCGCGATCACAGCCGTTCCCCCGTTCCGGCGTCAAAGAGCGACACAGCGCCCGGCTTTAGCGCGGCGCGAAAAGGCCCGGTCGTGGCGGGGCTGTCTTTTCCGACATGAACGCTCAGCTGTTGGCCCGCCAATGTGCCGTGCAACAGGCGGTGTGCACCGAGTTCTTCGACGATGGCGATATCGAGGGTCAGCGGGCCATTGGCGTCGGCGACAATATCCTCTGGCCGGATGCCAACGGTGACCGGCCCCGGGGCTACGGGCGCGTCTGTCATGACCGTATGATCGCCAACACGTGCGGCACCGCCAGCGATCTGGCCGTCCAACAAGTTCATTGGCGGCGCCCCCATAAACGACGCGACAAAGGTCGTTGCGGGGGTGTGATAGATTTCCGCGGGGGTGCCGATTTGTTCGATCCGGCCTGCATTCATCACGATGATGCGGTCGGCCATGGTCATCGCCTCGACCTGATCGTGGGTGACATAAATGCTGGTGACGCCAAGGCGGCGTTGCAGGGCCTTGATTTCAATACGCATCTGGTTGCGCAGCTTGGCATCAAGGTTCGACAGCGGCTCGTCAAACAGGAACAGCGCGGGGTCACGCACAATGGCGCGGCCCATGGCGACGCGTTGGCGCTGGCCACCGGACAGCTGGCTGGGCTTGCGGTCAAGATAGTCGTCAAGGTTCAGCAGGGCTGATGCTTCTGCCACCTTTGCGGCGATGACATCCTTGGGGATTTTGCGGTTCTGCAAACCATAGCCGATGTTCTTGCGCACGGTCATATGCGGGTAAAGCGCATAGTTCTGGAACACCATCGCGATATCGCGGTCAGCGGGGTCGAGCGTATTGACCACGCGCCCCGCAATTTCCAGCGTGCCGTCAGAGATATCCTCGAGCCCCGCAATCATGCGCAGCATCGTGGATTTACCGCAGCCCGACGGGCCGACCAGCACGACGAATTCGCCGGGGGTTATGGCATAGCTGGCCGGTTTGACGGCCTCAAAACCGTTAGCATAAACCTTGCGCAAGGCGGTCAGTGTGACGTGAGACATGGGTGTGGTCCTTACTTGTCGGATTCAGTCAGGCCTTTGACGAACCAACTTTGGAAGAAAATGACGATCATAACGGGGGGCAGGATCGCGATCAGGGCGAGCATATTGGCGCGGCCGTATTCGGGGATCTGGTTGCCTTCCAGCATCTGGGTGATTTGCTTGATCCCGCGGACAAGGGTGAACATCCCCTCTTCTGTCGTGACCATGGTGGGCCAAAGGTATTGGTTCCAGCCGTAGACAAACATGATGATGAACATCGCCGCGATCATGGTGCGCGACAGCGGGATCAGGATGTCAAAGAAGAACCGCACGGGCCCGGCACCGTCGATGCGCGCGGCCTCGACCAGCTCCTCTGGTATCGACCGGAAGTATTGGCGGAAAAAGAATGTCGCGGTGGCCGAAGCGATCAGCGGGATGATCAGGCCCTGATAGGTGTTCAGCATCCCCAGTCGCTGCACAACTTCGTAGGACGGCAGAATGCGCACTTCGAGCGGCAGAAGCAGCGTGGTAAAGATGATCCAGAACGCGAGCGAGGCATAGCGCATGCGGAAGTAAACGATCGCATAGGCAGCAAGCATGCCGACAAAAATCTTGCCGAAGGCAAAGCCGATGCCAAGGATGAACGAGTTCATCAGCATCCGCGTACCGGTGTTGATGCCGGAAAAGCCGTCGGCCTGAAACATCGCCTTTTCAAAGTTGGGCACCCATTGGTCGCCAATCGACAGGCTTGGCCCGGTCTTCATATTAATCAGATCGGGCATAGAGGTCATCTGCACCAGCATCAGCACTGGCACGATCATCAGCAGTGATCCGGCGATCAGAATGGCGTGGTCCACCACCGTGGACAGCCGCAGGCGGCGTTTGTGAGTTGTCATCTGCACTGTCCTTCAGGTGTAATGGATGCGGCGTTCGATCATGCGGAACTGGAACACGGTCAGCGCCAGAACCAGCACCATCAGCACCACAGATTGCGCAGACGATCCGCCAAGATCGTTGCCGCGAAAGCCGTCGACATAGACCTTGTAGACCAGCGTCATCGGGTTGTTGCCCGGCTGCCCCTTTAGCACCGTGTCGATCACGCCGAAGGTGTCGAACATCGCGTAGGTGATATTGGTGATCAGCAGGAAAAACCCAGTTGGGGCCAACAGCGGAAAGGTAATGTCCCAGAACCGACCTGTGGCAGAACGGTTGTCGATCAACGCCGCCTCGCGCACTGATTTCGGGATCGATTGCAGGCCAGACAGGAAGAAGATGAAATTGACCGGCACCTGTTTCCAGATCGACACGGCGATCATTGCAAAGGCGGTATCGAAGTAGTTCACGCCCAATTTGAAGTCCCAGCCGAACAGCGCAAAGAATTCCTTGAGCGGCCCCCAGCTTTGATTAAACAGGATCAGACCGATCACGCCGGCCACGGGCGGGGCGACGGCATAGACCCACATCAGCAGCGTGCGATAGGTCTTAGCCCCCCGAATGACCTTGTCGGCCTTAACCGCAAGCAGCAGCGCGATGCTAAGCGATCCGAAGGTGACGATCAGCGTAAAGAACACCGTGAACCACGCGGCGCGGCTATAGGCGGCGGATGTCAGCAGGGATGTGAAGTTTGAAAGCCCGACAAAGGTTTCACCGAACCCGAAGGGGTCTTGGAGGTAAAACGAAGATCGCAGCGCGTGGGCTGCGGGCCAGTAAAAGAAGATCGCGATGACTGCCAATTGAGGCAGCAAAAGCATGGCTGGCAGCCATGCTGAGGTAAATCCGGCACGTTTCATGAGACATTTCCAAAGGGGTGCCGAAGGCCGCAGGGGGCCTTCGGCGATTTTTCGTGATTAGCCTTGGGTCTGGGCGAACTTCGCCAGCAGCTCGTTCGACTCGGCCTCGATCGCGGTGAAAGCGTCGTCGACGCTGGTATCACCGGCCAGGATGCGGCCAAATTCGCGGTTCATCACGTCGCGGATCTGCACGTAAAAGCCCATGCGATAGCCTTTGGTGTGCTCGCCTGCGGGCAGCGACAGCTGCTCGATGCCAACTTCAGCAGCAGGCAGTTCGTCATAGTAGCCTTCAGCCTTGGCCATCTCGTAGGCGGCGGTGGTGACCGGGACGTAACCGGTTTCCTTGTGCCACATGACCTGCGTTTCAGGCGATGTCAGGTACTGAAAGAACGCAGCGGTTGCGGCGTTTTCCGCGTCAGACTTGCCGGACATGGCGAAGAGCGCCGCGCCGCCGATGAAGGTCTGCTTTGGCTCTGTCGTGACAGATTCCCAGTACGGCAAAACAGTTGCCGAAAAATCGAACGGCAGGTCCAGCTTGCTTAGCCCCCCGAAGGAACCCGAAGAGCCCATCCAGATCGCGACTTTACCTTCTTCAAACGGCTTTTGGTTGTCGTTCCAAGCGGCACCATACCACTCGTAGAAACCCGCATCGCGCCATTCCTTGACCTTGTTCCAGTGCATTTTCAGCTCTGGCGAATTCACCAAAATCTGGGTGTCCAGACCGGTGTAGCCGTTGTCGTTCGTGGCAAACGGCAGATCATGACGGGACATAAAGTTTTCGACCCAGATCCACGGGGAGTGGGACTGCGCCAGCGGGATATAGCCCGCCTCGACCAGCGCGGGGGCGGTCACGGTTTCGAATTCTTCGTAGCTCTTGGGCGGGGTAACGCCAGCAGCTTCCAGCGCCTGCACGTTATAATACATGATGGGCGAGGAAGAGTTGAACGGCATGCCGATCATCTTGTCTTCGCTATCGGCGTAGAAGTAGCGCACGCCGGAAATGTAGTCTTCGATATTAAAATCAACGCCATTGTCGATCAACAGATCCTGCACCGGAATGGTCGCGCCTTGGGCGGCGATCACGGTAGCAGCGCCAGCGTCAAAGACCTGCAGGATGTTCGGCTGCTCGCCCGCGCGGAAGGCGGCGATGCCAGCGGTCAAGGCTTCTTCGTAGGTGCCCTTGAACACGGGGGTGATGACATAGTCGGACTGGCTGGCGTTAAAGTCGGTCGCGATCTGGTTGACCGTGTCGCCCAGCGCGCCGCCCATGGCATGCCACCAGCTGATTTCGGTCTGGGCGGATGCGGCATTGGCAAAAAGTGCCAGCGCAGCGGCCGAGGCGAGTGAAATTCGGGTCATGTGTTAGCTCCGGTCTTTTGTATGCCCATGCTGGGCACGTGCAATAACGCAGCGGCCCCCGCGGGCACCGGCTGCGCCGTATTTTGGACCTTGGTGGTCCCCCAAAGATGAAGAGACGCAAGAGCAGCGGCCATCGCCTGACCACCCCCGCGCCAATCACTGCGCCTGACATGGCGCTGGGCTGTAACAGGAATGTGAAGCTTTTTATCGATTTGTGTGAAGAGGTTGGCGGCAACGTTGCCCGTATTTGAAGAGGACCTATGCTGCGATCTTCGAGGATATTCTCGTGAATCGACAACGGTTGCTCTGAAAGCGATGCAAAGGCGCGAGAGATAAAGAGTGCCTGAATACGCCGTCAAACCGCGACACGAGGTGCCCCTAGTTTCCTAGATGCCTGCATTTTTCAGGTTCAACTCTGTTGCTTCATAGTCAACCGGCGACAGCGTGCCGTTGTTGGTGTGCTTGCGCGTTGGGTTGTAAAGCATCTCGATGTAATCGAACACGTCCTGCCTTGCGGCACCCCGTGTGAGGTATGTTCGCCGCCTGATCCGTTCCCGTTTCAAAAGCTGGAACAAACTCGCTGCGACAGCAGCGTCATGGCCATTCCCACGCCTGCTCATACTGGCATCCAGATCATGTTTGCTAAGAAACGATCGCGACTCTGTACTGGTGAACAGAGAGCCCTGGTCGGAGTGGATCATCACTTTCTGTTTTGGCTCAGAGAACCGTTCCAAAGACGGTCGTTTTTGAATGCTATATATTGCTATGAAGTCATTTTGAGCAGGCTGCTCACGGACTGCTTTGCGGCAGCCTGATTTGTTGTTTGTTGGATCAGTGTCTGCTCATGCAGACACTTCCGACCTCCCGCCGCCAACAAATTTTCTCATGGCATTCACGCTCTTTTGGACTGCCTCGTCTCGGGTTTTCGATCTGATCATTGTGCGAAGCCCAACATATTGAGAGAGGAGCATTTCTGCCATATCCCCCCGCTCCTGCTCGCTCGTATGCGCGTGGGCGGCCGATTGTGTCAGTGCCACATAAAATGCTTGGCTCATCTTGTTGAGTTGTCGTTGCACGACTTCCGAAATATCTGGGTCTACTGCCGCAGGACCAGCAGCTGCGGAACACAATAAACACCCTCGCTGATCACCGTTCTTCACAGCTTCGATTACGCTGCAAAAGAGCCTATCAATGCGCTCTGCGCCATCTTCAGACCCAGTCGTCAATACCGCAATAGCCGCATCGACTGCCTCGACTTCATACCTGTCGAGAGCTTTCAGGAACAAGGTCTTCTTGTCTACAAACGCTTGATAAAGACTACTGCGGGTCATCCCCATTCCCTCAAGAAGAACCGCGAGAGATGCAGCATCATAGCCATGCTGCCAAAAGATATTCATCGCGTCTTTGAGGGCGTCCTCGATATCAAATTTCCTAGGGCGGGCCATAAAGAAAACTCCTTATCTTCCGTAAGCTATAGTTATGTACTGATAAGTACACAACTAACGAAACTGTGTATTGTACCGATCAGTACATAACTCTAGCTTAGAGGCACAGCAGACATGAAACTGCCAAACCAATCTAAGGAATTTACGATGAAATCGCTCTTCACAACCGCCGCAGCCGCAACCTTCCTCGCCGTAGCAGCACTGACTCCAACCTTGTCGTCAGCTGAAGAAGTGGCTGTCACAGGAACCTTCACGGGTGCCAATAATCACATCACGACAGGTGGTGTCACTGTCGTAAAAACTGAAGGCGGTGGCGCTATTGTTATCCTCGACACAGACTTCAGCCTCGACGGCGCGCCAGACCCAAGCGTTGGCTTTGGCAAAGATGGCGAATACGTCAAAGCATCCGATCTTGGCGATCTGGTGAATTTTGGTGGCCTCCAAGCCTACGTGGTGCCAGCTTCTGTAAATGTTGATGACTTCAACGAAGTCTATATCTGGTGCGACGAGTTCAGTGTTTCGCTCGGAGTTGCATCTCTGAAATAGCATCGCACATGCGGCTCCCGCCGCATACCTTAACGATATGGCCTGCACCGTCCTCTCCGGTGTGGGCCATTTCTAATTTTATTGAATATTTGCGGGCTGCCAAAACCCTCGCTCAAAACCCAGCCAGTTGTTGAAGGTTTTTGCCCCTCACCTGATAGCCGACCTTCGCTGCATTTTCGAAGAATGACCGCTTGCCCCGCCGTGGCATTTGGTCTTGTCGCTGCGCTCTAGGATACAGCGGACATACCGGCTTGCGGCCCGTTACGTTCCAGCCTCTCATGTCCGTGCTGATGCGCCCTCGCGGGTGACGATCACTGGGGCCGGCAGACAACGATCTAAGGCCCTTGTCAGGGACGTGACGTAAAAGTCAAACCCGCTTATCCACCAGAAAAAGCCGCGAAAATAGTGCGATGTATGGTGTATCTCACAAAGCATATCAGTGGCGTTTTACCACAAAGATTTAGCTTCGACCGCCCAGATATGATGATCACCAGCCGATGGAAGGTTTTGTAAGCATTAACCAGAAGATCATCAGGACTGCGGCAAAGGCCGGAAACCCGAAAGCGAACCACCAGCGATAAAGGCGATGATAGGCATCAGGTAGATCCTGACCTGCATCCTGCGCGGCCCGCGCCAGGTCTCGCATACGTATCTGCATCCAAACCACCGGAAGCCAGAACAGGCCGACGAAGACGTAGAGAGCAAGCGAGAGGGCGACCCAGCCCTCAAGGAGGGGCCAGCCGACCTCGCGGGCGAGCATCAATCCGGTAATGGGCTGAAACACGGCCGCAGTTGCCGTGAACACTGTATCGGCAAGAACAACAATTCCGGAAACATGTGCGATCAGAGCAGGATTTCTGGTTCGGTTCGAGGCGACCATGAAGAAGGCGATGCCAGCCCCCGTGCCGAGCAGGACCGTGGAACCGATGACATGCAGGAAGAGAATAATATCGTAGGTCATCGATCCTCAACCCCCAGCCAGACGATGAGCGCGAGCGCGATCGAGGGCAGGACCTTCACCAAGGGGCCGAGCGGATCGATCCAGAGATCGGGCGCGAAGAGCGTACCGCCAGCGAGATAGGCACCGGAGACGGCCACCATGCCGAGCGCGGCCCGCCGGCACCAGGGTCGCCAAAGGATAGCAACGCCGAGCGCGATATCGATCAGGCTTCCACCAATGACCGTTGCGCCGACGGCCCAAGTCGGAAGGGCGCCGCCCGCGAGCGCCGATGCGGCGGCCGCGGGCCGGACGAGAGCCACGAGACCAGAGGCGAGCCAGAAGATCGAGAGCACCAAAATCGCCAACGGAAGAGCGAAATAAAGCCGAGCGTAGAGGCGCTCTTGCCGCGTCGCCGGTAATGCACCTAGCGTCGCATCGAGATCTCGAGGCAATGTCCCACCAGCCGCAACCCACTGTCCGGGGTCGCCACGAATACCGTCGCGCAGGACGTTAATCGCCGTCGACCGCAGCGGAGAGCGCCACCCCAAGCGGCCCGCAATGTCCGCGCCGAATCCGATGAGGTCGAGAAGTTTGTTCGGCAAGCGAAGACGCAGGCGCGGCTGGGGATAGCCTTGCCAACTGCGGATTTTGCGGATGAGTTCGGGAAGAGGTCGAGCCTCCTTCTCTGTAATATCGGCAATCGTGCCGGAGGCGATATCTCCGCGCGCGGCCGCTACGACGGCAGCGGCCAAATCCTCGATATAGACAGTCTGGATCAGACTTTTTGATAGAACCTCCAGCAGAAGTCCAGGCATCGCCGCCGCGCCGCGCAGAAGTGCCGTGCCGCCATAGGCATCGGGTGCGAGCACAAGGCCCGGTCGTAGGATTACCCAGTCGCACGACGCGCCCGCGACATATGCGTCTCCGCGGGCCTTACTGCGAAAAAACTCCGTTGAGGCCTCCAAAGAGACACCTGCCGCCGAAATCTGGACGAGGCGCAGTGTAGGAGGAGCAGCCGCACAAAGCTGATTGAGCATCGTCGCGTGAATGGCCTCGAGATCGTCGCTGGGGCCATCTTGAAGCGCACCGGCGGCGTTCACGACGATGTCCACATCTTTCAGTATCCCTGTCCATGCGGCTGCATCGAGCACAGATAGATCCCGAAAAATCCATTTCTGGTTCGGTGCGGCCGCCATGGCGGCGTGGCGTGATCGGCCGAGGCCCACGACTTGGAATTCGGCCATTGAGAGAGCACGGCAACATGCTGAGCCGATGAGGCCATAGCCTCCAAGAACAAGAACAGTTGGCATTGGACCATTTCCCGGGATTGCTAAGAAAGAACTTACGCCCCGACCTAACCCGTTTCCAACAGTAGAGATCACGGCCAACAGATGCCATACTCCTCCGAAAGAGGCATATGTTTTTGAGCGGCGTCCTGAAGCGGGACAGGACCATAACCGATCCCGACAAGTGCTAGCACTGCCTCGTCCTCTGGCGGCTGGTAAGGCAAAACTGCAGACGTCATGATGCAGTTGACACTTTATGTGCTGTCCACGGTTCTTTCGCCGACGCTCGCTTCCTTTGCCTATCCGCCATTCGTCGAGGCTGCAGCGAAGGTCCGTTTTCCGCCCATCCCTGACATTAAGCGGGATCGAAAATCGCTATTCGCCTCATGCAGGGCATTAGAATAAGTCCAGCCCAGCTATTGCGACAACGGCTGCCACGCGGGCTGAATAACTTCACTACTCCGAGTCAGAATGAAGGCGCAGCCTTCCCTTTCGAGCAACCTCATTAGGTTTGGCGGTGTCCGCACTGCGCTGCAGGCCGTTCCCCCCAATCGAATAGCATCGCTTCGCCCCCATCCGCGTTCGCCACGTGGCAAGGTTTCAAAGCAAGCCGCTAAAGCGGCTGTCCCAAAAACCTGCGCCGACTGAAAGTAAGAGGGGTGCAGTTAAGCAACAGATGGCAGGGCTTAGGAAGCCTAAGCGCCACGATAGAAAAACCTATGCCGCAAAGGGCAGATCTATGTGTCGATTCACAGCAAGAGCCAGGAACCGAACCAACAAGTTACACGATTTTGGGAGGTTTTGTGAAGCGACACATGTTTGCCGCTAAGGGCAAAACTATGTGTCGCTTCACACGCATTTTTTGGTGGACTGGGGAGGAACATCATATCCGTTGATTATAAACGAAAAATCGTTGCGGACTGCAAACCTCTGCACCTATAGAAAACAATGACCTACCGATTGACTGCAAACCCCTTTGCTCGGGCGGCACCATCCGACACCGCCCGCACAGATGATCAGACAGCGCTGCCGTGCCACGGGTGCCCAACGGCACCGCGCCAATGATCCAGCGACTGAGCATCCACTTGCAGTCGAGCCGCCCGCCCCGATTGGCGGCACTCCAAGACCTCCTTCCGTTACAGGTTCAGCACGCCACCCTCATTCAGATATCCTTCAAGGGATGAGGGACTGAATATCATCTAACTTTCGCTCGATATCCTTTAGTTCACGTTCGTGCACCGCAATTTCGTGAACATATCCGTCGATATTAACAAAGCGTCGCTGTATTTCTCAGCGATACTCACCCACTGTTTTTCCGTACCCCGCCAATGACCGGACAGCGTCACTTAACTGCACATCACGACCCAGCTTGCGGCGAAACATCTGAGCCCAGTTCTATTCCAATTATTTAGCCTGCTCCATAACCACTTCAGACAAATGAAGCCGCGTCGGCCGACCCCCAAGATATTTCGCACCCAGATGAGTGGCGGCGACGTAATATGTTGCGATCAGTGCTGATAATAATGATTCTCAAAATGCCACAAAATCACTTACGACGGCGTGAGAAATGTCACGAGATAATAAAATGACTGGACCACACCCACGGCACTGCCAGACTACCAGATCAGAGCGAGCGCTGGTGGAATTGCGTGAGTGATCAGGATAGAAATACGAAAGAATATCTTCGTTGTATGAGTGGGCATGCCGTGCTTGAACAAAATACATATTCGCACCCGACAGGCCGTAGAAGTGCTTCATATCGATTACTTCCAAACGATTAATCGCTGATGAACAATCGATCATAAGCATGTAAATTATCGCACCCTAGCTGGCCATGACGCCATTTTAGCGCGGATGCCTAGATGACGCCTAAACGCGACTATCGACACTGGGCCAATGCCCATACGATGCGACCAACGCGGCACACATTCCTCCCAGTATCAGGCCGGGTCGGAAGGCACTGATCGACGGATCGCTGGACGTCGTATTTACCCGTACATTATGGAATGATTTCGCGCAGACTGCAGCCGGTCTAGACATTCGGCCGGCCAATAAATAGGATATTAAATCTCAAATCGCGCTGCCTTTCGAACCATTTCGGGACTTGATCCGCCAAACGATCGAATACTAGCCTAGTCTTGAAAGTACTTTCGTTGAGCAATAATCCCCAAGAACCCGTCGCGCCCAATCCGCATCGCGGGGCGTTCGATCAATATGTGAAGGGCTAACGCGACCACTACGCTCACGACGATCATTGCGCCTTTGAAAATAATGCTACCGTCAAGTGTAACGGGGCCCACCACCCGTGTAAAAACTAACAAAACCGGAATATGGACCATGTAAACACCGAACGACAAGCGTCCTGCCCATTGAAACAACCACGATGAAAAAAACGTATGCGAGCGGGAACCAAAAAACATCGCCGCTAAAAGCAGAAGCGGCAGAAAAAAGCCCAATAAGGGAAACCTAACGCTTCCCATGACCAGCCCGAAAAAACTTAGAATTATCAATATAAATATGGGGCCGTTCCAGCGCGGAAAACCAACAAACACGCCCCTCTCGTAAATTTTCCAGGCCATGAACCCAAGACCAAGCCCCGCAATCGCCCTTGCAAAATCTAGAAATGGGCCAAAGAATAACGTGTTCCGAGCCAACATTTCGTAAGAAGCGGCGGTCGCAATAACGAACAGGATTGCAGTGACCCCCGCTACAACTGGCGTGCTTAGGCCTCGTCTCGAAAAAAGAGCGACAAAGATAATCGGAAGGTAGAACTCAAAGCCCATACTCCATGCCGGGAAGTTCTCCATCTTTTGAAGCACCAGCGGAGCGATTGCTGAAATGTTTAATATAAGGTCGATCGCGCCTTCTTCTCCGTCGAAAAGTACAGGTGAAAAAAGGATCAAAACGGCTATATGAAGGGGAAATAGTCGCAAAATCCTTTTCGCCGAAAAGTGACGGACACTAACCGCGCGACCAGAGATCGACTTGCAAATAACAAAACCACTCAGCACGAAAAAAAAGTCAACGCACGAGTCCCAAACGGGAGGGCCAATGCCGATGGTGCGTGCCAAGATAGTGTTCAATCCATAATGGAAGAGCATCACTGTAAACGCCAGCAATCCCCTTACACCATCAAGATCGCTAAAATGGCCGCTATCTTGCATTTCGCTTTTGGCGATCATTATCCAAATTACCCTATTTCGCTTAAGAACAACTGAGTTGCTATGCGTTGCTCGATTAACCTACCAACTTACGGCACTGCTTGTGAAGTCAGAAAGGGGCCACGCAGCGCGAAAATCCATAGACATAACAACAGCTTATTTTGCAGACAAAAAGTAATGCCTTATCTGCAAAACGTGCAGGATGATTGCTCAAAACTGAACCAGTTGAAGCCTACTATGGAAAAATAGAAGTCGCGCCACGTCACTAATTTCGACATGATACATAAAAATACCAAAAATTGACATTCGCCGAAATGACAAGCAACGCTGACATTGCCCACGTTCACACCAATCGAAACCTTGGCTACCAGCCCAGACTCGCCGCGCAAAGCGCTTCCCATAACGACCCAATGCGAGCAAACTTTGCGGCTACGTCGACCGGTCATGTGACGTTTATAGCCGCGCAGATGGGACGCACGCGATCGCCAACTGGCCTTGACAACATAATCCGGGACAGCGCCGCCGTTGCCGGATTCAAAAAGTCAGCGCACTACCTGCGGGCGTCACGCTAAATAGCAGTGCAAATAACTAATGGAGATCATACCAAAATGAACTTCCAATGTCCTCAGGCAGTCTGTCTATCATGGCGATCGGCGTCAAATGCAAACACTATCGCGAAAAACTGCAAGCACCCGATTAAAATTCAGTATAATCAGGTGCTTGCGTATTTTTTGGTGGACTGGGGAGGATTCGAACCCCCGACCCCTTGATTCGTAGTCAAGTACTCTATCCAACTGAGCTACCAATCCGCCTGTGGTGGGATTTAGCTGCAGCGTCAGACCGATGCAAGCGCAAAACGTAAAATAATCATACAGTTTCTGGACTAAGTGCAAAATCAGCTTTTGGCAGGGTGATTTCAAAGGTGGTGCCACTGGCATCGCTTTGCAAAAGCGTCAGTCGGCCGCCGTGCCCGCGCACCAGATCGCCAGAAATGACGAGGCCAAGCCCTGCCCCGCCTTTACGCACACCGCCTTGGAAGGGTTGGAACAAATGCTCTTTCGCTTTTGGCGGCAAGCCCGGGCCAGTGTCTGACACGGTGATACGCCACAGCCTGTCGTCCTCTTCGCCGCAGATACAGATTTCACCGGGGTTACCTGTGGCCGTGACAGCTTGGCGCGCGTTGCGCACAAGGTTCGACAGCACGCGGTAGATCTGCTCTGAATCGGCGCGCAGGTTCATGGTCGCCGGAATATCTTCGGCGAAGGACAGGGGGTAATCGCCCGCCGCAAGGCGTTCACTCTCGACGACCTCGTCGACGATTTGCGCAAGCTCAACTCGGGCGAGGCGCGGCGAAGGCTCATCCGCACGGCCAAAGGCGAGCGTACTTTCGCACAGGTGAACGGCCCGGGTGATCGACCCCACAAGCTTTGGCGCCATGCGAATAACAAGCGGATCATCAGAGCCTTCGATCCGATCGGTGAACAGCTGCGCCGACGTGAGGATATTTCGCAAGTCGTGACTAACCTTCGCGACCGCGCCGCCCAACTGCGCAAGGCGATCCTTCTGGCGCAGAGCCGACGTCAACTGGGTCTGCATCATCTGCAGCGCGTTTTCGGCATCGCGCAACTCTCGTACACCGGCGCTGGGTTCAATGATGCGGCGTGCGTCCTCTGGTGCCTCTGCGTAGTTTTGCATGTGACTGATGACGCCCTTGATCGGGCGGACCAAAAACGTTTGCACCGCGAGGAACAGCAAAAAGGCCGTAATGACAGAGATAATAGCCGACAGCAGCAGCACGTTCAGACCGTATTCGATCATCGCGCTGCGCAGCGGCATCTGATCCATCGTAACCTCGATCAGCTGCCCCCCGCCCTGCACCGGGGTGCCGATCACACGAATGATCCGCGGCGACTGATCCCACAGGGTGCCCAAGGCCGCCCGAATCAATGCGGGTCCAGAAGGGTCGCGCATATCGTAGGTGGCCGCGATTTCCGCCGGGATTGGAGAGGACAACGCCAGCTGCCGCATGTCGTCGCGCCGCAACACGACGTTAAAGACGCCAGCGTTGGTCAGCAGCTCTGCCTCTAGCTCGGGCGCGATCATGTCGGTGGCTTCAACCGCCAGCGACGCGATCTGCGCCCGTTCCAGACGAGCCAGCAAATAGTCCTCTCGGAAGCGGGCAACCGAGGGGACGAAGATAAATATTTCTGCCAGCATCACGAAGATGACGGTCAGAATCAGGAAGCGACCTGAGAGAGTGTTCAGCATTGCACCTCCGACGTTAGGGAAGGAAGCGCTGTACCAGCCCCACGATCCGTTTGACCATATCACTTTCGAACAGCTTGGGGGTGAAATATGCCCCGGCGGCCCGCTTGTTCAGTTCCATATAGGTTGGATAAGGTAAAACGGTATTACTGATAGCCTGCATTTTCATCTTGTTGGCAATCGCCATAGCCCAAAGCGCGATCAATTCGCCTGCAAGATGCCCCGCAATCGACGCACCCACAGGCTTGCCACCGACAACCATGACCTTGATCAGACCGCGCATCTGAAGCTCTGTATTCGCGCGGTCATTATGAGAATATTCAGACCGCACGACCGTCAGCTTGTCGCCATGTGCTTCGCGCGCCTGCGCTTCGGTCAGGCCGACCTGCGCGAGTTCTGGGTCAGTATAGGTGACCCACGGAATGTGGTCTGTACGCACCTTGGACGGCAGGCCAAGCACCAGCGACCGCACGAGCTGTCCGCCGTGATAGCCCGCGACGTGAGTGAATTGCAGACCGCCAGCAACATCCCCCGCAGCATAAACGCGCTTGTTGCTGACAGAACGCAGGCTGTCGTCAACCTTAAGGCCCCTGCGATCATGTTCGACATTGGCCGTATCCAAGCCCAGATTTGCGACGTTCACAGCGCGGCCCACGGCCATCAACAAGTGAGAGCCGGTGAAGTCGCCCTTAGGTGTGTGCACTGTAATCGTGCCATCACCGCCGCTAATCCGGCTGGCTTGCGCATCTTCGACAATTTCGATGCCTTCGCTGCGCAGATTGTCCAGCACGATGGCAGCCATTTCAGGGTCATCCTTGCCCATCGCCTTGGCGCCTTCGATCACCGTGACTTTGCAGCCAAGTCGCACATGCGCCTGTGCCATCTCCATACCGATGGGACCGCCGCCCACGACCAGCAGGTGGTCAGGCTTTTCGCGCAGATCAAAAATCGTCTCGTTGGTGTGAACCGTTACGCTATCGAGGCCATCAATTGGCGGCACAAAGGGGCCGGACCCGGTGGCGACAACGAAACGGCGGGCCTTGATGATGGTCTCGCCGGCCTGCACTTCTGTTTCAGAGATGAAGCGTCCGTTTTCGCGGATGACTGTGCAACCAAATCCTTCGAATCGTTCCTGACTATCGACTGGGGCGATCGCATCAATCACGCGGCGCACATGATCCTTGGCACCTGCGTAGTTAACCTCTGGATGAGCCTGCGCGATGCCGAAGTCAGGATTATCCAGCCCAGCATGAGCGTGCTTGGCCGACGCCAACAGCGCCTTTGACGGAACACAGCCGTAATTCAGGCAATCGCCGCCCATCTTATGCCCCTCGATCAGGACAACGCGCGCGCCCATCTGGGCAGCACCCGATGCGATAGACAGGCCAGCGGATCCGGCACCGATGATGCAAATATCAGTTTCAATACGGCTCATGTTACAGGCCTTTCTTGCCGCGCAGGGCATTGATGATCAGAGGAAGGGCGGCCAGCAGGGAAAGCCCAAGGATTGGCAACAGAATCGCCGGCTGAAATATGATTCCCAGATCGGGCGTCTCGCCGCGGGCGAACACTTCACCAAGGCCCGCCCCCACCGAAGTATAGACAACCGCACCAGGCATGATTCCGAAAAAGGTCGTAACCGCGAAACGGTAAAGCGGTACGCCCACTAAGGCGGGCACTAGATTCGCAACAAAGAATGGTACAGCCGGAACCAACCGGATCAGGAACAACATCGACCACTGATTGCCTTCATCATCAATGCCGTCCTTGATTCGCTTAACGACACCGTCACTGGCATCCATTTTTTTCGCCAAAGACTGTCCAAGCCCCCAGCGTGCCGCAAGAAACAAGGCAATCGCGCCGATCGTCGCCCCGGTCACGTTAAAAATCGCACCCGGCAGCACCGGAAAGGCAGCGGGGAAGCTGCCGAACAGAAAGCCGCCCGTCAGTGTGGCAATCGTCGCACCGGGCAAACTGAACGCCACGATCACGGCATAGGCCGCGATAAACCCAAGCACGCAAAGCAGATAATTAGCATCGCGGAACGCCAGCAGCGCCTCTCTGTTCTGGCTAAGCGCATCGAAGGATAGATAGTCACGGAGCAACCAAGCCCCCAGAACCGCAACGATGACGATCACAATCAAAGGTAGGCGGCGCAAAATAGGGTTCGCGGTGGTCGTATCGGACATCTTCACTCTTTCTGCCGCAGGGGCGCTGGACCTTGGCACCCTACATGGCGCACTGGATGGGCGGCGGATAGACGACTCACGCGGCCTTGATCCGACCAGCCCAAAGTCGGGCTTCTAGGGGCTAAACTGTAACAATTCGTTGCACTATATATTGCACACCGTAGCAAAACTTACCGCGCAGCGCCGTTGACACGCGAGGGCCCTCCACTTAAAGGGCAGGTCTGAATGAATGACGGGCCTCGAATCCATCCTGGGTTTGGCCCCCGAACCGGAGGACAAGCGATGAAGCGCACGTTCCAACCCAGCAACCGCGTCCGCAAAAACCGTCACGGTTTCCGTGCCCGTATGGCGACGCCGTCTGGCCGCAAGATCATCAACGCCCGCCGCGCAAAAGGCCGGGCCAAGCTGAGCGCGTAAGCGCGTCACTTGACGATGACCGACATGACGCCGCCGGATACGCCTGACAAGGGCAAACCGGCGGTTTTAGTGTGTCCGCAGGTCCTGACAAAGCGGCGCGATTTTATCGCCGCAAGCCATGGTCGCAGACAAGGCACGCCCGGCATTCATTTGCAGGGCCGTCCGCGCGACGACGGCAGTGATCTGATGCGTGTGGGCTATACCTGCTCTAAAAAGGTCGGCAACGCCGTAGCGCGGAACCGAGCCAAGCGCCGTCTGCGTGAAATTGCGCGCATGATCCTGCCGGTGCATGGCCGCCCCGGCTGGGACTACGTCCTTGTGGGCCGCGCCCAGACAACCGGTGCGCTGCCCTTTTTGCAATTGCAATCAGACCTGATCCGCGCCCTTGCGAAGGTACACCAGTGACGCCGCTGGCGTATATTGTCGCGGTGCCCGTGCGTGCATATCGTTTGCTGCTGTCCCCGTGGGTTGGTCATGGCTGCCGCTTTCATCCGACCTGCTCGGCCTATGCCCTTGAAGCGCTGGAAAAGCATGGCGCGGTAAAGGGCGGATGGCTGACCTTGCGGCGCATCGGGCGCTGCCAGCCTTGGGGCGGGTCCGGCATCGATAACGTGCCTGACTAGCCACCAAATCTTAGGCAAAAAATTGGCTGGCGTCGCCGGACACGGGAATCGCCTTGCCGATCAATTTTACTAGTGTTTTGCCCCCTGCCGCAGTAGGTGATGCCATGCTTGACGAAACCGAAATTCATCCGCTGTTTCACGGCGCACCGGACACGGTCGCGTTCAAGAAATTACGCAAACGCCTCGTGCGCGACACCCGGGAAGCGATTGACCGCTATGGCATGATCGCTCCCGGCGGTAAGTGGCTCGTTTGCCTGTCAGGCGGCAAGGACAGCTATACGCTTCTGGCGATCCTATACGAATTGCAATGGCGCGGCTTGCTTCCGGTAGAGCTTCTTGCCTGCAACCTCGATCAGGGCCAACCTAACTTTCCCGCGACCGTTCTGCCCGAATTTCTGCAGAAAATGGGCGTGCCGCACCGGATCGAATATCGCGACACCTATTCCGTCGTGATGGATAAAACCCCGCAAGGGCGCACTCTTTGCACCATGTGTTCACGCCTGCGCCGCGCCAATCTTTATCGCATCGCCCGCGAGGAAGGCTGCACCGCCGTTGTGCTGGGCCATCACCGCGATGACATTTTGGAAACGTTCTTCCTGAACCTTTTCCACGGTGGCAAGCTGGCCACGATGCCGCCCAAGCTAAAGAATGACGAGGGCGATCTGTTTCTGTACCGCCCTCTTGCCCATGTGGCCGAAGCGGATTGCGAAAAATTCGCCCAAGCGATGAACTATCCCATTATCCCCTGCGACCTGTGTGGATCGCAGGACGGGTTGCAGCGCCAGCAGATCAAACGCCTGCTGGATGGCTGGGAAACCAACAGCCCAGGACGGCGCCAGAAAATATTCTCATCCCTGATGAACACCCGGCCAAGCCATCTGCTTGATACGGCATTGTTCGATTTTACGGGACTTGCCCTAAATCACAAAGACCCTGAAACCCCTTGACCTTTGGGGCCTGCACGGTTTGAACCAATCCCACCAGATTTCACAGACGGACGGTTGCGACGCATGGAAGATCAAAACAAGAACCTGATCCTGGCACTTGTGCTCAGCACGCTGGTTATCATCGTCTGGACATTCTTGTTCCCGCCAGAGGTGCAGGCCCCCGCGACGCTAGAGGCGACGCAGGAACAGATGGATACGACGGTGCCGACGGCTGATCCTGTCACTGGCGGCATCGCTGCCCCAACTGACGCGGAAGCAGCCGCTGTAGCCGACGCCCCGCGCGTGAACGTGCAGACACCAGAGCTGTCGGGCACGATTTCCTTGCTGGGTGGCCGGATCGACGATCTGAAGCTGACGCAATACAACGAGACAATCGACGACACCTCGCCCGAGGTGACGCTGCTGTCCCCCAGCGGCACGCCCGACGCCTATTTCGCGTCATTCGGCTGGGCCGCGGCGACGGGTATCGCTGCCGATGCCGTCCCCGGCCCCGACACCCTGTGGACCGTTGAAGCCGGAGAGACGCTGACCCCGGACACGCCAATCACGCTGGTTTGGGACAACGGCGCTGGCCAGATCTTCCGCAACCAAATCTCGGTTGATGACAAATACATGTTCAGCGTCGACCAAAGTGTCGAGAACACGGGCACCGAAGAGATCAGCCTGCGCCCCTACGGTCTGCTGCGCCAAGAAGGCATGCCGTCTGACTTGCAGAACTTCTTTATACTGCACGAAGGTCTGGTCCGCATGACCGACGGCACGCTGGAAGAAGTTAAGTACAAGAAAATGCTCGATTTCGCGGTCGATGACCGCGAAGGCACCAATGCGGAACGTCAGGACGTCACATCCGCAGGCTGGATCGGCTATACCGACCACTACTGGATGACGACGCTGATCCCGAACCAGGCTGTGCCCTTCCGGTCCGTCGCCAAATACTTCCCCGGCCGCGACATCTTTCAGGCAGAGGCTGTGCAGGACGCGCAGACCGTCGCCCCCGGCGGCACCGCCAGCGTGACAACGCAGCTTTTCGCCGGTGCTAAGGAATGGGAAACCATCCGTGACTACCAAGAGGCTGGTGTCACGGGCTTTGTCGACAGCATCGACTGGGGCTGGTTCTTTTTCCTGACCAAGCCGATTTTCTGGGTACTTCACCACCTGAACCTGCTGATCGGCAACATGGGTTTCGCCATCATCGCGCTGACCTTCTTCCTCAAACTCCTGGTTCTTCCGCTGGCCTATAAGTCCTACGTCAGCATGGCGAAGATGAAGGAACTTCAGCCAGAGATGGAGAAGCTGAAAGAGCGTGCCGGCGACGATAAATCGCAACTGCAAACCGGCATGATGAAGCTTTATAAGGAAAACAAGGTGAACCCCGCCGCGGGTTGTCTGCCGATCCTGATCCAGATCCCTATTTTCTTCTCGCTGTACAAAGTGATCTTCGTCACGCTGGAACTACGTCACGCGCCGTGGATCAGCTGGATCCGAGACTTGTCCGCACCCGATCCGTCGTCCATCCTGAACCTGTTCGGCCTGTTCCCATGGGCGACGCCTGATGTCACCTCGCCGATCCATATCATCAGCCTTGGCGTTCTGCCGATCCTGCTGGGTGTCTCGATGTGGCTGCAGCAGAAACTGAACCCAGCCCCAGCAGATGCGACGCAAAAGATGATCTTTGCGTGGATGCCTTGGGTGTTCATGTTTATGCTGGGTCGCTTTGCGTCGGGTCTGGTTCTTTACTGGATCACGAACAACACAATCACCTTTATGCAGCAGTACATCATCATGCGCAGCCACGGGGCAAAGCCTGATGTGTTTGGCAACATCCGAACCACCTTTAGCCGCAAAAAGGGTGAACCGGTCGCGGCCAATAGCCCTAAGAAGCCTAAGTCCAAGTGACCGGAACTGTCGCCGCACTGTGGCGGCACCCGATTAAAAGTCATGGACGACAGGCACTGGACGCGATCACACTGATTGCGGGTCAGACGATGCCATACGACAGGCGCTGGGCGGTTACGTCCGGCGCCTCTCGGTATCAGGGGGGCTGGGACGAGTGCCACGCCTTCATGATCGGCACCCACAACCCAGCATTGGCAGCAATGACGGCAACGCTGGACGAAGAATCGCAGACTGTGCATCTGCAGCACCCTGCCCTGCCCGATATTTCAATCCAGCCGGATGATCCGCAAAGCGCCGCCGCATTCGTCACTTGGGTCACGCCCCTGACGCCGCCGGGCCGCGCTGCGCCGCAGGCTATCGTCACCGCAGGCCAGCGCGGCATGACGGACACGAAATACCCCTCTGTTTCGATTATGAACACCGCCAGCCATGCCGCAGTGGCGGATCAACTGGGAAAACCGCTGGAACCAGAGCGGTGGCGCGGAAATATCTGGCTCGACGGTCTGCCCCCTTGGATCGAGTGGGACTGGATTGGACGTGACATTCGGATTGGCGCGGTAACCCTACGGATCCAAGAGCGGATTGCCCGTTGCGCCCATACCGCAGCCAGCCCAGAAACCGGCCTACGCGACGCTGATACGCTTGGTGCATTGTGCGATGGCTGGACTCATACCGACTTCGGCGTTTATGCAGCCGTAATGACCGGCGGCAGGATCGCCCTTGGCGACGAACTAGAGGTGCTGTGATGCAACTGCCATTCCCAGAAATTGAAATGCCCTCGGACGAGGCGTTGGAAAAAGGTCGCCTGCTATTCGCAGGCGAGACGACATTCCTAAAAGGTGTCGTCGCAATGGACGGCCTGCCCCCTGCCGACCGGTTAGAGGTCTGCTTTGCCGGACGATCGAACGTCGGTAAGTCGTCGTTGATTAACGCGCTGACGGGTCGCAAGGGCCTTGCCCGCGCGTCCAACACGCCGGGCCGAACGCAAGAGATCAACTTCTTCACCGCGGGCGAACTGTATGTCGTCGACCTTCCGGGCTATGGCTTTGCCAATGCGCCCGTCGCCGTCGTTGCCAAATGGCAGGCCCTGCTGAAAAACTATCTGCAAGGTCGCCCAACCCTACGCCGGGTCTTTGTTCTGATCGACGCGCGTCACGGGGCCAAAGCCGTGGACGAAGAAATCATGACCCTCCTCGACCGCGCCGCGGTGACGTTCCAAGTCGTGATGACCAAGGTGGACAAGGTCAAAGGCGACGCGCTTGACGCCAGCATGGCCGCAACCCGCGCCGCCATGGCAAAGCACCCCGCCGCCTATCCAGAGCTTATCCTGACCAGTTCGGAAAAAGGTGAGGGCATCGCCGCCTTACGCGCTGTGATTGCGTCTATCGAAGCTTAAACCTCGCTTGCGATCATCGCTTGAGGGGGCGCGCGCGCTCCGCTATCCCTAGGCAACACACCCCGGGGGATAGCCATGAGGACTCAGGACATGAACCGAGACTGGATCGCCACAGCGCGCACGCTGTCAGAGGCCCTGCCCTATCTGCAACGCTATTCCGGTGCCGTTGTCGTCGTGAAATTTGGCGGCAACGCTATGGGCGACGCCAACGCGATGGCTGAATTTGCCCGCGACATCGTGCTGATGAAACAAGTCGGTATGAACCCCGTGGTCGTCCACGGCGGCGGCCCGATGATTAACGAAATGCTCGACAAACTGGGCATCGAATCAAAATTCATCCGCGGCAAGCGGGTCACCGATCAAGCGACTGTCGAAGTGGTCGAAATGGTGCTGACCGGACTTGTGAACAAGCGCATTGTCCAGGCCATCATGGACGAAGGCGGCCGCGCTGTCGGCCTCTCCGGTAAAGATGACGACCTGATGGTCGCCGAGGTGGACGATCCAGAACTCGGCTTTGTCGGTCGCCCGGTCGAAATGAACGTCCAAGTGCTTCGCGACCTTTACGGCGCGGGCATCATTCCCGTGGTCGCCCCCGTGGCGACCGGCATGGATTTCCTTGAGACATTTAACGTCAACGGCGACACCGCCGCCGGCGCGATTGCGGGTGCCCTTAAGGCTGACCGCTTGTTGCTGCTAACGGACGTGGCCGGCGTCAAGGATGCGAATGGCGAAGTCCTGACCCAACTCAACCCCGACCAGATCCGCGACATGATCGCCGACGGCACTATCGCTGGCGGCATGATCCCAAAGGTGGAAACGGCCCTCAAGGCGATCGAGGACGGCGTGCGCGCCGTCGTGATCCTCGATGGACGTTTGCCTAACGCATCCTTGCTTGAACTCTTTACCGAACATGGTGCCGGTTCGATCATCCGGTCCACGGAATCGCGCGTCAAATCGCGGCAGGACTAATCGGTGCCCCTTACACTGATCCTGCTGCGCCATGCGAAATCCGGCTGGGACGATCCGATCGCATCGGATCACGAACGCACCCTAACAGATCGCGGCACACGCGATGCACATGCGATTGGGGCCTGGCTTCGGCAGAATCGCTACCTGCCAGATGCGGCTTTGTCCTCTGACGCGACCCGCACGCGCCAGACGATGCAGGGCGTTTTATCTGGCCTTAACCAAACGGATCAGACGCAGTACCTGTCTGCCCTCTACAATGCCTCTGTGGATACGATCGTGCGGCTTATCAAACGCCAAAGCGCAAAGACCGTCCTGATCTGCGCCCACAACCCAGGCATTGGGTTTGCGGCGCAGCAACTGGCACTAACACCGCCGCAGCACCAACGCTTTGACGACTACCCCACTGCCGCGACAACCGTCATGCGGTTCGATGCCGCCGACTGGTCAGACATTCGCCAAGGCACAGTCACCGACTTCGTTATCCCCGCCGATCTAAAACAATAAGGACCGCCTGCCAGCCAGCAAGCGGTCCTTAATTCTTCTGGTCAAAAATACCTCGGGGGTGCGGGGGCTGGCCCCCGCCCTTTTCCGAACGGGCTTTCGTCAGTGACCCAGAATCTGGCTCAGGAACAGTTTCGTCCGGTCTGATTGCGGGTTGTTAAAGAACGCATGCGGCTCGTTCTGCTCCACGATCTGACCTTGGTCCATAAAGATCACACGGTTCGCCACAGCCTGCGCAAAGCCCATTTCGTGGGTTACGCAAAGCATGGTCATGCCCTCTTCCGCCAGCTCGATCATGGTGTCCAAGACTTCCTTGATCATTTCTGGGTCCAGCGCCGAAGTCGGCTCGTCAAACAGCATGATGCGCGGCTTCATGCATAGCGACCGCGCGATAGCGACGCGCTGCTGCTGGCCACCGGACAGCTGACCGGGATACTTATTTGCTTGATCAGGAATCTTCACCTTCTCAAGGAAATGCATCGCCGTCGCTTCGGCTTCTTTCTTGGGCGTCTTGCGGACCCAGATGGGGGCCAGCGTGCAGTTTTCCAGAATCGTCAGATGCGGGAACAGGTTGAAGTGCTGAAAGCACATACCAACCTCTGACCGGATCTTGTCGATGTTTTTCAGGTCCGACGACAGCTCCGTACCGTCGACGATGATCTGACCGGACTGGTGCTCTTCCAACCGGTTGATGCAGCGGATCAGCGTCGATTTGCCGGAGCCAGAAGGCCCACAAATAACGATCCGTTCGCCGCGGTTCACCGTCAGGTTGATGTCGCGCAGGACGTGGAACGTGCCGTACCACTTGTTCATGTTGTTGATATCGATGGCAACTTCATCGCTGACCTGCATGGCGCTGCGATTAATTTGGCGATCTTGAACGGCCTCTGACATTGTCATGCCTCCCTTAACGGTTTTCGCGCTGGAGTTTCTTCTCCAGGTGCAGTGAATAACGGCCCATGCTGAAGCAGGCGATGAAGAACAGGACACCGATAAAGACGAACAGTTCCCAATAGACGCCGTTCCAGTCGGTGCTGGCACGGATTGCATTGGTCAGACCCAGCGGATCAAGCAGACCAATAAACAGCACCAGCGTGGTATCTTTGAACAGGCCGATAAAGGTGTTCACGATACCGGGGATCGAGATCTTGAGCGCCTGCGGCAGCACGATCAGCTGCATGGACTGCCAATAGGATAGGCCCAGCGAATCGGCACCTTCGTACTGACCCTTGGGCACAGCGGCCAAACCGCCGCGCACGACCTCTGCGATATAGGCGGCAGAGAACAGCGTCACCATGATGATAACCCGCAGCGTCAGGTCAAAGTTCGTGCCCGGCGGCAGGAAGTAGTTCAGCAGCAAGGACGCGGTGAACAGCCAGACGATCAGCGGCACGCCGCGGATAATCTCGATGAAACCAACGCTCAGCTTGGTCACGATGAACAGGTCGGACGCACGGCCAAGGGCAAGGATGATGCCCAGCGGCAGCGATAGCACGATGGCTGACACACCGATGACCACGGACAGCAGGAAGCCGCCCAACTGGTTCGACCGTACAGATTCAAGGCCGATTGGCGCGATAGAAGCCAGCGTATCGACCAGCGGTCCCATGACGAACAACCAATACAGCACCGGTACCAAGATTGCAGCGATCACGCCTACGATCTGGTTAACACCGACCAGTGCCCGGAATGCGAACACACCCAGCACAAAGCCAAGCGCAACAGCAATTGGCAGCCAGATCGGCCCGCCCCAGATCAGAAAGAAGATCAAGAAAGGCGATGCGAGCGAGAAGCCCATGAACCAGCGCGGGAAGTTACCGAACAGCACGGGACCAAGGCCCAGCAACATCACGACCAGTGCAAGTGTGGGACGCCAGTAAAACTCTGACGGGTAGAAACCGAACAACAACTGCTCCCAGCGGTCACGGATAACACCCCAGCAGGCCTTGGACGCAGCGTCGCCGCTGGCGGCCAAGATTTCGCGGCAGTTCGACAAAGACGTCGCCGTCCATGTTGGGCTGACGAACCACGGCACCAGATGGCTTAGGACGACCCAGACGACGTAGATCGCGATCAGTGTCATCAGGCCATTCAGCCATGTCGGGAACAGGTTTTCGCGCACCCATTTCACTGCACCCGCCTCCTTCAGGGGGGGCGGCTGCTGTGCAATCATGCTCTCGCGGACGTAAGGGGCGGTTTGTGCGTGCGTATCGCTCATCTTAACGCTCCTCTAGTTTCATTGAATTATTGAAGACGTTCATGACGAACGAAATCGCAAGGGACAGGGCCAGATAGACGAGGCCAAGCAGCAACATACATTCGAGCGCCCGTCCCGTCTGGTTCAGCGTAATGCCACCCAGCGTCGCCCGCACGTCGGCATAGCCAACGGCCAAGGCGAGGGACGAGTTCTTGGTCAAGTTCAAGTATTGCGATGTCAGCGGTGGAATGATGACACGCATCGCCTGCGGCAGGATCACAAGGCTCATCGCGCGGTTCGGACGCACGCCCAGGGCGGCTGCGGCCTCTGACTGACCTTTGGACACAGACAGAATGCCAGCGCGGACGATTTCAGTGATAAAGGCACCGGTGTAAAGCGACAGGGCCAACCACAAGGCCATCAACTGGTTGCTTAACTGAAAGCCGCCGCTGAAGTTAAAGCCAGTCAATTCAGGATAGCTTAGCGTCACAGGACGCCCCAGCACAAAGAACGCCAGAACGGACGGCACGATCACGATCGCAAACAGCGGCCAGACCATAGGCAGCAGGCGGCCCGTATCAAACAGCAACTTTTTCGCATAGCGCCGATAGGCGAAAGCCCCGATCAGCGATGCAACAAAGACCGCGACCAGCAGACCAGAGTTCGCACCCCAGATTGGCGCTGGCAAATAGGTGCCACGGTTGGTCACAGCGATGCTGTTCCAGATCAACGACGCTGTTGCCGTGCCATCGTCGCCGACACGGAAATCGCCGGGGCGCGGGGTAGCTTCGGAAAAGACTGCGTAGATCAATAGGATCCACAGCAGCAACGGCACGTTGCGGAAGCCTTCGACATAGACCGCCATCAGGCGGCTGACCAACCAGTTGCGTGACAGGCGCAGAACACCGGCTAGAACGCCAAGGATTGTTGCCAGAATGATGCCCAGAAAGGCGACGAGCAACGTGTTGTAAAGTCCGACAAGGGCCGCATCAAAGTGAGATCCTGCGTTGGTGTAGCCCACCAGCCATGTGCCGATACTCGATGTGATATCGTAGCTAGCGCGCGAGCTTAGAAAGCTGAAATCAGGCTGCAGTCCAAGACTGGCAAGGTTCGCCAAAAGGTTAGAGACCAGCCAATAAATACCGACGCAGACCAAGGCGAGCGTGATGACTTGGATGGTCAAAGACCGATAGCGTGTGTCGTAGATAAGCTGGCTCAGCCGAAAGCTTTCGCGTGGCGGGCTATCCGACATCGATGACATTATATTCTCCCCGGGCAATGCCAGACTTTGTTCAGGTTGCTCCGGTTGGCCCGGATGCACCACGCGCTGGCAGACGTTCTTAACGTAAGTGGATCAGAATGACGAAAGGCCCGGCATAAACCGGGCCTTTCGCTTATATTTTTAGCGGAAAGGTGGCGAATACAGCAGGCCACCGTCGGTCCACTGTGCGTTCAGACCACGTGCCAGACCGATGGGAGTGTTCTCACCGATGTTGCGCTCGAAGATCTCGCCGTAGTTGCCGCCAGCCATGATCGCGTTCTTTGCCCAATCAGCGGACAGACCGATCATCGCGCCCAGCTCGCCTTCGGTGCCGAGGATACGGTTCACTTCAGGGTTATTGGTCGGTGCTGCGGACATCTCTGCGATGTTGGCAGACGTGATGCCCAGCTCTTCAGCTGCGATCAGTGCGTTCAGCGTCCACATGGCGATATCGCCCCACTCGTTGTCGCCGTGACGGACCAGCGGGCCCAGCGGCTCTTTCGAGATGATTTCAGGCAGCAGAACGTGGTCGCCCGGTGCTTCGAAAGTCGCACGGGTTGCGGCCAGACCGGATGCGTCCGTGGTATAGACGTCGCAGGCGCCAGCCAGATACTGCTGCTGACCTTCGGCGTTCGTCTGAACGGCCACAGGCTGGTAGCTGATGTTGTTAGCGCGGAAGAAGTCGGCCAAGTTCAGCTCTGTCGTGGTGCCGGTCTGAATGCAGACGGTTGCGCCGTCCAGATCCTTAGCGGATGTCACACCCAGCGATTTCGGGATCAGGAAGCCCTGACCGTCGTAGTAGTTCACGCCGATGAAGTCGAACTTCAGGTCGGTGTCGCGGGACATTGTCCAGGTGGTGTTACGAGCCAGCAGGTCGATCTCGCCCGAGGACAGCGCGGTGAAACGTGTTTCGCCGGTTGTCGGAACGAATTCGACAGCGTCCTTGTCGCCAAAGATCGCAGCTGCAACAGCGCGGCAGACATCAACGTCAAAACCTTCCCAAACGCCATTGGCGTCTGGTGCACCAAAACCGGCAAGACCGGTCACGACGCCGCAGTTCAGGTGGCCGCGTGCCTTGACGTCATCCAGCGTTGCCGCGGATGCAGCAGCAGCTGTCAGACCGGCAACTGCCAGCGTTCCAAAAAGTACGGTCTTTTTCATTATTACCTCTTCCTGAGTATCCGCCCATAAAGGGCAGCCAATTACTCCGTTCGTCCGAACGGTTGGGTTTTGACGGGTTACCCCCCCAATGGAGAGAGATTGGGCGGATTCCAGCCCAGAGGTCAAGAGTTACTGCCGGGTCAATCGGCTGTATCTGCCTACGCGAGCGGCAGTTTGACTGGATTGGCCTATTTTCTGACCGCCTTAGGTTGATCGACTTAGGTTCAGAAACAACGCGGCATCGTAGAACGCCTGCTGTTTAATCGCTGCCGCTTCAGCGGCTTCCTCGTCGTCACCCCATTGGCTGATCTGAAAGTCCTCATCGATCCGGCTTAGCGGCCAAGCATCCTGCGGCGTCAATGCGTCCGATGCGACGGCAGCGGCCAGAACCAAAGAACCTGACAGTTGCACAAGATCGTGAAAGCCCGTTAGCGCAAAGGGATCGAACTGCCCGACATGGGCGTGCAACCGATCCAGCGATTCGGCAGGCTGCGGGATTGGCATCAGACCCGTCGTGACGTGCAGATGGGCTTGCAGTGTCGTCGCAGACCAATCTAGCCATGGGTCCCAAGCCTGCGATTGGGCCGCGACCAACACGTCAGGATTAGCAGCGCGATAGCACAGCAAATCGCTTTCGCCGTAAGACGCCAGCATCGCCACAACATCCGCATACTGCGGCGTCACCTTGTCGATGGCAGAGTTTGCAGCGCGTGTGGCTGGCATTGTTGTGGGGTCAATTTTCTCGCCTTGCGCCTGCCACTCTGCCGCGACACGGTCTGCCATGGCCTGCGTCGGCATGATCAGGGGCTGCTTGTAAGGCGTCTTGACCGCACGGCCGTCCAGATCGACGGCAAAGCCACCGTCGCGGGCGACAGTTGTGGCATTGGTCCAGAAACGTTTGGGGGCCCAGTCGCTCATGCGGGATCTCCGATCAGGTCATCAATGGCAGCGTCCAGCGCCGCGAAGGTATTAATCAGACGGTCAGCGCCAAGGGTATCTGGCGCGTGATAGCCCCAATCGACGCCAATCGTGGCAACCCCGGCGGCGCGGGCCATATCCATATCGTAGCGCGTGTCGCCGACCATCACCGCCCGGTACGGCGCAACCCCGGCGTCCGCCAAACAAGTCAACACCATCGACGGATGCGGCTTGGACGGGTGAAAATCTGAGGTCTGGCCGCTAATAAACAGCCCCTGCAGCGCATGTTGATCAACAAGCCGATCCAGCCCCCGCTTCGACTTGCCCGTCGCGACAGCAAGCAGCGTGTGATCCTGCGCTTGCAAGCGGTGCAACGCCTCTAGCGCGCCGGGAAACAGGGGGCTGCGCCGTTTCAGGTCCTCTACCGCATGGTCATGAAACGACGCGCGATATTGCTGCGTCAATTCATCGCGCGTCGCGGCGTCCAAATCGGGGCACAGCACGGCAAAGGTTTCTGGCAGCGACAGACCGACGATCGACAAAACCTCTGCCCTGCTTGGGGTGACAAGCCCAACCGCACCAAAGGCATGCGTCATCGCGCCAAGGATTTCCGCCTGACTGTCGACAAGCGTTCCGTCCACGTCAAAAATGACAAGGCGCAGGTCAGGCATAACGGGCCCCTTGTGATTAGTCGGGCATATTAAAGGGATCGACCGGCGCATGGCTGACCTGCCAGCCGACAAAGTCCCACGTGCGCTGCATATGGTCTGGCAGCGGTGCTGTCAGGTGCAGGATTGCGCCAGTTTCGGGATGCTCGATGGTCAAGCTGCGCGCATGCAGGTGCATTTTGCGGCTGATATCGCCGCCCATGCCAGCGCCCCAGCCGTCGCCCATGTTTTCTTGCTCTGTCCCACCATATTTGCCGTCCCCGATAATCGGATGACCGATCTCGGCCATGTGGGCGCGCAACTGGTGGGTCCGGCCTGTGATCGGCACCAAAGCAACCCATGCAGCCCGCTTTGCCAGCGTGTCTAGCACAGCGTAATCCGTCGTGGCGCGCTTTGCACCTTCGGTGCTGTCGACGTCTTTGGGGTGAATGCAGCGCATCTTTTCGTTCTCGCCGCCTTTGCCGTGACCCGGAGCCTTCAACAGGCCGTACTTGATCGTCGCAGCGCGGGGATGCGGCACGCCAGCGACGGCGGCCCAATAAATCTTGCGCGTGGCGTGGTGCTTTAGGTTCTCAGTCAGTTGCTTGGCAGCCATACGCGTGCGGGCCAAGATCAGAACGCCAGAGGTGTCCTTGTCCAAACGGTGCACCAGACGCGGCTTTTCGTCATAGCCAAACATCAGCGCCTCTGACATCGCGTCAACGTGGCGGGTGGTGTTCGTGCCGCCCTGCGTGGCGAGGCCAGCAGGCTTGTTAATGACAATCATATGATCGTCACGGTAAATCACGCAGGACATGATCAGCGCAGCGTCAGCCTTGGTGACGCCCTGCTTCATCATGCTCCGCTCGGCATCGACCTGTGCCTCTGTCGGCAGCGGCGGGATGCGAACGCTTTGCCCGACGTCCAGCCGCGTGTTCGACTTTACCCGGCCGCCGTCGACGCGGATGTCGCCCTTGCGGCACATCTTTTCGATCCGACCCTGCGTCAGGTGCGGAAACAGCCGCCGCAGGTAACGGTCAAGCCGCTGATCGCCGTCGTCCGGGCCAATTACCCGCGTCTGAACACCGCCGCTCATGCCAATACCATCCGTGTCAAAGTCATGCCAAAGACCAGCGCCGCCAGTCCAATAATTACGCTGCCGCCTACATAGGCGACGGCCAGATTGAACTGGCCTCTTTCCATCAGCGCCACCGCATCAAGCGAAAACGCCGAAAAGGTCGTGAAGCCGCCGAGCAGTCCGGTCATCAGAAACGGGGCTGCACGCATGCCGCCCTTTTCCGCCAGCGCCACAACGACCACGCCCATCAGCAACGAGCCGAGTACATTCACCGACACTGTTCCCCAAGGGAACCCCTGCCCCATGATGCGCAGGGTCAGTATTCCGGTCAGCCAGCGCAACGTCGCGCCGATCGCCCCGCCAAGGGCCACAGTGAAAGCAGTCAAGATCATCACCCCCTGTCGCCCGAACAGGTCAACTTGTCAATTCGTGCCGCCCTGACGCTTGACCCGCAGCCCCGCAAAGAAATCCACGCGCTTTTTCAGCTCGCGCTCGAACCCGCGATCGACGGGTAGATAGTAGATCCCCCGCTTCATCGTATCGGGGAAATAGTTCTGACCGGAAAAACCGTCCTCGGCGTCGTGGTCATAGGCATATCCAGTGCCAAAGCCTTGTTCCTTCATCAGCTTCGTCGGCGCGTTCAGGATATGTCGCGGCGGCGGCTCTGACCCGGTTTGCTTCGCAGCAGCCATCGCCGCCTTGAAGGCGACATAACCTGCGTTCGATTTAGGCGCGAGCGCGAGGTACGTGACCGCCTGCCCCAGCGCCAGCTCGCCCTCTGGGCTGCCAAGGCGCTCATAGGTTTCCCAGGCTTGAATGCAGATGTGCTGGGCCTGCGGATCGGCAAGGCCGATATCCTCGACCGCCATACGCACGATACGGCGCGCAAGGTAACGCGGGTCTTCACCGCCCGTCAGCATCCGCGCCAGCCAATACAGCGCAGCATCGGGGTCAGATCCGCGCACCGATTTATGCAACGCAGAGATCAAGTTGTAATGCTCGTCGCCGGACTTGTCGTATTTCGTCGCCCGCTTCATCAGGCGGGACGTCAGCGCGTCCGTGCCAAGCGGCTTGTCCGTCTTCCACGCCGCCACCTGTTCAATCAAGTTCAACAGGCTGCGCCCGTCGCCGTCGGCCATGTTGATCAGTTGACCCCGCGCTTGCGCGTCCAGCGGCAGCTTGCGGTCAAGGTCTGCCTCTGCACGCTGCGCGAGGCGTTCGAGGTCAGCGTCATTCAAGCGCGTCAGGATCAGCACCTGCGCCCGCGATAGCAAGGCGGCGTTCAGTTCGAAGCTGGGGTTTTCCGTTGTGGCACCGACCAAAAGAATCGTGCCGTCTTCCATATGCGGCAGAAAACCATCCTGCTGCGCCTTATTAAAACGGTGAATCTCGTCCACGAACAGCAAAGTCCCTTTGCCGTTCTGGCGGCGCATGCGGGCCGCCTCGAACACTTTGCGCAGTTCGGGCACACCGGTAAAGATCGCGCTGATCTGGACGAAATGCAGGTCCGTCTCATCTGCCAGCAGCCGGGCGATGGTAGTCTTGCCCACGCCGGGCGGCCCCCACAACACCAATGACGATAGTGAACCAGAAGCGAGCATCGCGCCAAGCGGCGCGTCAGGCCCCAGAACCTGTTCCTGCCCAATCACCTGCCCCAAGGTCTGCGGCCGCAAACGGTCCGCCAACGGGCGCGGGCCAGCGCTGGCAGAGGACGGCGTGGAGGGGCTATCAAAAAGATCGGGCATAAAAGATATCTAGGTCCGTTTCAGCAGTATTGAAAGACATCTGCGCAGCACCCCGAAAACGAAAAAGGCCCGGTCCACTGGACCGAGCCTTTCGCGATACGATGGAGGAGAGTGCTTACGCCTCTTCGTCGATCTCGATCAGGCGGGCCTTGTCAGCAGCGCCTTTGGCGTCGCGGTCACGGTCGACCAGCTCGATGATCGCCATCGGTGCCATGTCGCCATAACGGAATCCAGCTTTCATCACGCGGCAGTAGCCGCCCATGCGCTCTGCGTAACGTGGGCCGAGGATTTCGAACAGTTTGGCAGTGTGCATCTCTTGCTTCAGCTGCGCGTTGGCCTGACGGCGCGCGTGCAGGTCGCCGCGCTTGCCCAGCGTGATCAGCTTGTCGATGATACGCTTCAATTCTTTAGCTTTCGGCAGAGTCGTCTTGATCTGCTCGTGCTCGATCAACGAACCAGCCATGTTAGCGAACATCGCTTTACGGTGCTCGTGGGTCCGGTTCAGTTTGCGGTAGCCGCTTGCGTGACGCATTTGGTCATCTCCTAATTATACTTTGTGCAGCGGTCTGATGCGTGTCAGCCGCATTATTGGGGCAGTATTGCCCAGGTATTCCCCGCTAAGTGCGGGCATTTTGGAAAGGGGCGGATCGTGACCCGCCCCCTATTCTTAGAACTGGTCGTCGAACTTCTTGGCCAGATCTTCGATGTTGTCTGGCGGCCAGTCCTCGACGTCCATGCCAAGGTGCAGACCCATGCCCGACAGCACTTCCTTGATCTCGTTCAAGGACTTGCGGCCAAAGTTCGGCGTGCGCAGCATTTCGGCTTCGGTTTTCTGGATCAGATCGCCGATGTAGACGATGTTGTCGTTCTTCAGGCAGTTTGCCGAACGAACAGACAGTTCCAACTCGTCGACTTTCTTGAGCAGCAGCGGGTTGAATTCCAGCCCGTCGTCGTCGCCACCAGCAGAAGCCGATTCTGGTTCGTCGAAGTTCACGAAAACCTGCAGCTGATCCTGAAGGATGCGCGCAGCATAGGCCACAGCATCGTCAGGCGTCAGCGAGCCGTCGGTTTCGATCTTCATCGTCAGCTTGTCATAGTCCAGAACCTGACCTTCGCGGGTTGGCTGAACGTCATAGCTGACCTTCTTGACCGGGGAATAGATCGCGTCGATTGCGATCATGCCAATCGGGGCATCCTCGGGCTTGTTCTTGTCAGCGGCGACATAGCCTTTACCGGTGTTGACGGTCAGTTCCATGTACAGATCAGCGCCATCGTCGAGGTGGCAGATCACGTGATCCTTGTTCAGAACCTCAATGCCAGACGTTTCCGAGATGTCGCCAGCGGTGACAATGCCCGGACCCTTAGCCTGAACGCTCAGACGCTTCGGGCCTTCCACGTCCATACGGATCGCGACGCCCTTCAGGTTCAGAACGATGTCAGTGACATCTTCGCGAACACCAGAGACGGAGGAGAATTCATGCAGGACATTGTCGATCTGCACGGCCGTGATAGCGGCACCTTGCAGCGACGACATCAGGATGCGGCGCAGCGCGTTGCCAAGCGTCAGGCCAAAGCCACGCTCCAGCGGTTCTGCGATCAAGGTCGCCTGACGGTGCGGGTCATTGCCCGGCTTCACGTCCAGCTGTGTCGGCTTGATCAGCTCAGCCCAGTTTTTGTGGATCATAGTCCCTCCATCCTTGCTCGACTTCATGTCCAAAAAGTCGGGCGCTCGAGGTTTCAAAACGGCAGATTGGGGCCGCGCACAATCGCGCGGCCCCTCTCATGTAGTAGTCTAACTTAGACCCGGCGACGCTTTGGTGGGCGGCAGCCGTTGTGGGCCATCGGGGTCACATCACGGATCGAAGTGATGTTGAAACCGGCAGCAGCCAGCGCACGCAGCGCGGACTCACGACCCGAACCGGGGCCCTGCACTTCGACTTCCAGCGTCTTGACGCCGTGTTCTTGGGCTTTCTTGCCAACATCTTCTGCAGCCATCTGAGCAGCATAAGGAGTCGATTTACGCGAACCCTTGAAGCCCATGGTGCCTGCGGAGGACCAGGCAATCGCGTTGCCTTGAACGTCCGAGATCAGGATCTTGGTGTTGTTGAAAGAAGAGTTCACATGCGCAACGCCAGCTGCGATGTTCTTGGAGACCTTTTTCTTGCCGGTCCGGCGGGTATCTCGTGCCATGACGGGGGCTCCTTATTTCTTCTTGCCAGCAATGGCCTTAGCGGGGCCTTTGCGGGTGCGAGCGTTTGTGTGCGTACGCTGACCGCGAACGGGCAGACCACGACGGTGACGCAGGCCGCGGTAGCAGCCAAGGTCCATCAAACGCTTGATGTTCATCTGGGTTTCACGACGCAGGTCACCTTCAACAGTGACGTGCTCGTCGATGTATTCGCGGATCTTCAACACTTCAGCGTCGGACAGATCGTTCACGCGGCGCGTGACGTCGATGCCAGTTGCTTCGCAGATCTGTGCTGCAGTCGTGTTGCCGATTCCGGCAATATAGGTCAGGGCGATTGGAACCCGCTTTGCAGTCGGGATGTTTACGCCGGCAATACGTGCCACGTGAGCTTTCCTTTTCGTTGCGGGTCCGTGATACCAGACCCTTTTTTCACAACGCAGGCCCGACCGAACGTGCGGCGGGCCCATGTCATATAAGGTAATCCGTAACGTTTGGGTGCGACCCTAGCCACGGCAGTGATTCCCTTGCGGGATGGGGGTATCTAGAGGCGTGCTGGCCGGGGGTCAAGCCCCCAACCGAACAGTGCCGTCATAGGGATTTTTTGATCTGCGCCGCAACTTCGTCCATGCTGGCCAAACCATCAACCGACCGCAGGTCACCGCGGGCGTAGTAATAGCCGACTAGCGGACTAGTTTGCTTGTAATAAGCCAGCAGACGCGTCTTTAGGCTTTCTTCGTTGTCATCGGCGCGGCGAACAAACTCGGCTTTTTGGCCGCAGCTGGTGCAAACGCCATCACTCGGAATTGGCTTGGTCGCGTCGTTATAGACTTCGCCGCAATTCCCGCAGGTCGATCGCGCCGTGATCCGCGCAACAAGCGCATTATCGTCGACCTTCATCTCGATCACGCGATCAAGGTTCTCGCCCAGCTCAGCCAGTAAATTACCAAGTGCATCAGCCTGTGCCAGCGTCCGGGGGAAGCCGTCAAAGATGTAGCCGTTCGCCGAATCGTCATTGGTCAGTTGCTCGCGGATCAGACCGATGACGATTTCATCGGTGACCAGCTCGCCGCGATCCATGACATCAGCGACGCGCTTGCCCATTTCAGTGCCAGACGTGCGGGCGGCCCGCAGCATATCACCCGTGGAAAGCTGCACCATGCCACGTTCGTCAACGAGACGACGCGCTTGTGTTCCTTTGCCCGCCCCCGGCGGTCCTAATAGGATAATATTCATCGACGCGCCGGTCCCCTCCGCTTGCTCGCACCACGCTTGCCACGTAGCTGCGATTTTTCAATCAGTCCCTCGTACTGGTGTGCCAGCAAGTGAGACTGAATCTGTTGTATCGTATCCATCCCTACCGAGACGATAATCAAAACCGAAGTGCCACCAAAGTAGAATGGCACAGCAAACTGGCTACGGATGATTTCCGGCAACAAGGCGACAAGCGCCAGATAGCCAGAGCCCAAAACCAGAATGCGAGTTACGACATAGTCAAGATATTCGGCCGTCTTCTTGCCCGGACGAATGCCTGGAACAAAGCCGTTTTGGTTCTTCAAGTTATCCGCGACCTCATCGGTCTTAAAGGCGACCTCGCGGGTATAGAAGTAGGTAAAGAACACGATCATGATCGTGAAGAACAACAGATAAAGCGGCTGACCCGGGCCAAAGTAGGCCAGCAGCGTCGACATCACGACGTTGGTCGATCCACCAGAGAACGTGCTGATCGTCGTCGGCAGCAGAAGCAGAGCCGAGGCAAAGATCGCAGGAATCACGCCAGCCGGGTTCACCTTGATCGGCAAGTGGCTAGAGGAGGCATCATAGACCTTCATGCCGCGTTGCTGACGGGGGTACTGGATGTGGATCTTGCGCAAGCTCCGCTCCATGAACACCACAAATGCCAGAATTGCGATGACCATTAAGATCACACCGACAATGACGAAGGGGCTAATTGCACCAGACCGGCCCTGAGACAGGAACTGCGCCAAAGCAGCCGGCACCTCGGCAATGATGCCGACGAAGATGATCAAAGAGATACCGTTACCGATGCCGCGGCTGGTGATCTGCTCACCCACCCACATCAGGAACATGGTGCCGCCGACGATCGTAATCACGCAAGCTGCGGTAAAGAACAGGCCAGGGTTCGACGCAAGGCCGCCCGCTTCCAGTGACTTTGCAAGACCATAGGCCTGCGCCGTTGCCAGCAGAACCGTGCCATAGCGCGTGTACTGGTTCATCTTGCGACGCCCCTGCTCACCCTCTTTCTTGAGGTTCTTCAGTGGCTCCCACATGGAGCCCAGAAGCTGCACAATGATCGAAGCCGAGATATACGGCATGATCCCAAGGGCAAAGATGCCCATCCGGGAGAGCGCACCACCGGTGAACATCGAAAGGATGCCACCGATACCAGCAGCCGCGTCGTCCATAAAGGCGCGCAGCTGGATGCCGTCGATGCCGGGAACCGGAATATACGTACCAAGGCGGTACACCATCAGCATACCAATGGTGAAAAGGATACGGCTGCGCAGCTCTGTCGCCTTGCCGAAGGCGCCCCAGCTCATGTTGGCGGCCATTTGTTCTGCAGCGGATGCCATGCAAGTCTCTTTTATATGAAAAACGCCGCCAGTCGGATGTCCCGGTGGCGGCGTTTGGGAAAACTCAGACCCTATCTAGGCGACGAAGCCGTCGCCCGCAAGCGATCAGGCCGCTTCAGTGCCAGCCTTTGGCTTAGCAGTCACAGTCACGCTACCGCCGGCTTTTTCGATTGCCTCGATTGCGCCTTTGGATGCACCGTGAACGACCAGCGTGATCTTGGATGTGATCTCGCCTTTTGCCAGAACGCGGATACCGTCCTTCAGACGACGGATCAGGCCGGATGCGATCAGCGCATCTTCGGTCAGGTCGTTCTTAGGATCGATTTTACCTTCGTCGATGAACTTCTGGATCAGGCCCACGTTCACGACCGAATAGGTCTTTGCGTTGATGTTGTTGAAACCGCGCTTAGGAAGACGCTGGTACAACGGCATCTGACCGCCTTCGTAGCCACCGATCGAAACACCCGAACGGGACTTCTGACCTTTGATACCACGACCACCGGTCTTACCTTTGCCGGAACCTGGGCCACGGCCAACGCGCTTGCGACGGTGGGTTGCGCCTTCGTTGTCGGACAGTTCATTCAGCTTAAACATTGTCGCTTCTCCTTTAGCCGGAGGACCACACCCAGCGACGGGAACGTGGCACACGGCATTACATATGAATCGGCACCCGAACGGGAGCAGACTGGCGGCGTATAGCGTTGGCGCATTCCTGCGTCAAGGAACCGAATCTTGGATCGCACTATTTGCCCCCTGCCCTGCTAGCCGCCTTAAAATCCGACCGACTTAACGCAAAACGCCCCGGCGGTAGCCGAGGCGTTCATCATCATGCGGATGTTTTAAGTTTAAAGGCCGTAAGCGGACTGCTTGGCGATTTCCGCAATGTTGTTACGGCTGATACCGATGTCGGCAAGCTCGCGTGGGCCCATGGCGCTTAGTTCGTTATAGACGCGGCGATAGACAGCGCGCTGCGCACGGCGGTCGCGCAGGTCTGCGATGGTGTCGATGATGACCTGACCAAAGGTCGAGCCGGAAACGTGCGGTGCGAGAGTGTTCATATTTGCCATGATGGCGTCCAATCTATGTGCGGGCCATTTGGTGTTTTGGCCAAACAGTTCATTTCGTTTGTAAGGCTCATCTAGGCCCCGCAACCGAGTCGGACAATCGCTAGAAACTGCGGGCTGTTATGCGCGAAACGCATAGCATTTAAGCAGTTTATAAACGCTGAATTTACACTCTGTCAGAAACGCAAAACGCCCCAAGGTTTCCCTCGGGGCGTTCCGACAGTTCTCGCAACCAAATGGTCGCTGGCAGCTTAGCCGCGTTCTTCGATGATCTTAACGAGGTGCGGGATGCTGTTGACCATGCCGCGGACGGAAGGTGTATCTTCCAGCTCGCGCTCACGGTTCATTTTGTTCAGGCCGAGGCCGACCAGCGTTGCACGCTGAACGGCGGGGCGACGGATCGGAGAACCGATCTGCTTGACGACGATTGTTTTAGCCATGCTCAGATCTCCTTACGCGTCAGCCGAAGCTTCAGCTTCGGTGGCATTGTGGGCCACGTCGCTTTGCTCGGTCACGTGATCGTCACGCTTGGGCAGAATGTCGGCGACTTTCTTGCCGCGACGCTGCGCCACAGAGCGGGGCGATTGTTCTTTGTTCAGGCCTTCGATGGTGGCCCGGATCATGTTGTAGGGGTTCGACGAACCGATGGACTTGGACACAACGTCCTGAACACCCAGCATTTCGAACACAGCACGCATTGGACCACCGGCGATGATACCAGTACCAGCTGTTGCTGCACGCATCACAACGCGGCCAGCGCCGTGGCGGCCTTCCATGTCGTGGTGCAGAGTCCGGCCGTCCTTCAGGGCGACGCGAATCATCTGACGCTTAGCTTGCTCAGTTGCCTTACGGATCGCTTCGGGGACCTCTTTGGCCTTGCCCTTACCGAAACCGACGCGGCCTTTTTGGTCGCCGACGACGACGAGTGCGGCGAAGCCAAAGCGCTTACCACCCTTGACGGTCTTGGACACGCGGTTGATGGCGACCAGACGATCGGCAAATTCCGGTGTTGCTTCTTCGCGAGGACGACGGTTCCCGCGCTGTTCACGTTCTGCCATGTGTGGCATTCCTTATCTTGGTGGCTTGCGCCGCTTGGGTCGATCGCAGTGGGACAAAAAGCCCCCCGATCATCGAGGCGGACACCCTAACGGGCATCCGCCTTCACTTTAGCTTAGACTTTCAGACCAGCTTCACGCGCGGCGTCGGCAACTGCCTTCACCTTGCCATGAAACAGGAAACCGCCACGATCGAAGTACGCGGTTTCGACACCAGCTGCCTTGGCACGCTCTGCAATAGCAGCGCCCACCTTCTTGGCAGCTTCGATGTTGTTCTGACCAACCACGCCCAGTGCTTTTTCGAGAGTGGAAGCGGACGCAAGCGTCACGCCGTTCACATCGTCGATCAGCTGGACGCTGATGTTCTTGTTGGAACGGTGAACCGACAGGCGCATACGCCCGGAGTTCACAGCCCGCAGTTTGTTCCGGACGCGCATGCGGCGCTTCAGAAACAGAGTTCTTTTGCTGTTTGCCATGATATGCGTCCTTACTTCTTCTTACCTTCTTTGCGGAAGATATACTCACCTTTGTACTTGATGCCCTTGCCCTTATAGGGCTCGGGTGCACGCCACTCGCGAATATTCGCGGCGACCTGGCCAACAAGCTGCTGGTCGATACCTTCAACAATGATTTCGGTCTGCTTAGGGGCCGTCACAGTGACGCCCTCAGGCACTTCGAAGTTCACATCGTGGCTGTAACCGAGCGCCAATTTCAGGACTTTGTCGCCCTGCATTGTTGCACGATAACCAACGCCGTTGATTTCAAGTTCTTTCTTGAAACCAGTGGTGACGCCGGTGACGAGGTTTTCCACCATCGAACGAGACATGCCCCACTGCTGACGAGCGCGCTTGGATTTGCCGCGCGGCGTCACAGTGATTGCATTGTTCTCGACCGAGAAGGTCACGTCGTCGGTTGCCTTAAAGGAACGTGTCCCTTTAGGGCCTTTTACTTCGATGGTCTGGCCGGAGACTGTCGCCTCAACCCCGGAGGGCAGCTCGACCGGCTTCTTACCAATACGAGACATTATGCTCTCCTTAGAATACGGTGCAAAGCACTTCGCCGCCGACGTTGGCTGCGCGTGCATTTGCATCAGACATCACACCTTTAGAGGTGGAGACAATCGAAACACCGAGGCCCTGACGGACGGACGGCAGATCATTGACGGCCATGTAGACGCGACGACCGGGCTTAGAGACCCGCTTCACTTCACGAATGACGGCATCGCCTTCATAGTACTTGAGGCTAATGTCAAAGGCGGGGTGACCGTCCTTGCCATCTTTCGCCTCATAGCCGCGGATGTAGCCTTCGTCGGCCAGCACATCCAGAACCCAGCCACGCAGCTTGGACGCAGGTGTTTCCACCACGCTCTTGCCGCGCATTTGGCCGTTACGGATGCGTGTCAGCATATCACCGATAGGATCGTTCATAATAAATTCTCCTTACCAGCTCGACTTGACCATGCCGGGGATTTCGCCATTGGAACCAAGGTTCCGCAGCGCGATCCGGCTGATCTTGAGTTTGCGGTAATAGGCGTGAGGACGCCCGGTCAACTGGCAACGGTTGTGCAGACGCACGGCAGAAGAGTTGCGCGGCAGTTTGGCCAAAGCCATAGTTGCCTTGAAACGCTCTTCGACGGGCTTCTCTTGGTCGTTGATGATCGCTTTCAGAGCCGCACGCTTCTCAGCATACTGCGCCACCAGCTTTTCGCGCTTCTTCTCGCGCTCGATCATGGATTTCTTAGCCATATCTAATATTCTCCCAATCAGCTGTTGAAGGGCATGTTGAACGCTTTCAACAGGCTCTTGGCTTCAGCGTCGGTTGCTGCGGTGGTGCAGATCACGATGTCCATGCCCCAGTTCTCGTCGATCTTGTCGAAGTTGATCTCGGGGAACACCAGGTGCTCTTTCAGACCGGTGGCATAGTTGCCACGGCCGTCAAAAGACTTGCCGGACACGCCGCGGAAGTCGCGGATACGCGGCATTGCGACGGTGATCAGACGGTCCAGGAATTCGTACATCTTGTCGCCACGCAGGGTAACTTTCGCACCCAGCGGCATGTCCTCACGAACGCGGAAACCAGCGATGGATTTCTTAGCGCGTGTGGTCAGGGCCTTTTGGCCGGCGATTGTGGACAGATCTTCCTGAGCGGATTTGGCTTTTTTGCTGTCACGGACAGCTTCAGCACCACAACCGATGTTCAGAACGATTTTGTCCAGCTTTGGAACCTGCATTTGGTTCTTGTAGCTGTACTCTTCCGTCAGCGCAGCGCGGATCGTATCGATATACTGCTGCTTCAGGCGCGGGGTGTAGTTTGCTTGATCGAGCATCAGAGTGCATCCCCTGTGGTCTTGGCAAAGCGCACCTTGTTCTCGCCGTCCATACGGAAACCGACGCGAGTCGCTTTACCGTTGGCATCGACCAGCGACAGGTTGCTCAGCTGGATCGGCATCGCCTTAGGCGTACGACCGCCTTCGGACGACTGCGACTGCTTGGCGTGACGGATCGAGATGTTTACACCCTCGACGATCGCTTTGCCAGCTTTCGGATCCACAGATTTAATCTCGCCGGACAGACCTTTGTCCTTACCAGCAAGCACGATGACTTTGTCACCTTTGCGAAGTTTGGCAGCCATTACAGCACCTCCGGCGCAAGAGAGATGATTTTCATGAAGTTCTTGGCGCGCAGCTCACGAACAACTGGTCCGAAGATACGGGTACCAACTGGCTCGTTGTTGTTATTCAGAATAACAGCAGCGTTGCGATCGAAACGGATCGCGGTGCCGTCTTCACGGCGAACTTCTTTAGCGGTGCGTACGACGACGGCCTTACGGACGTCACCCTTCTTTACGCGACCACGTGGAATAGCTTCTTTGACCGACACCACGATGATGTCACCCACGGAAGCATACCGGCGGTGCGAACCGCCCAGAACCTTAATGCACTGAACACGGCGAGCGCCGCTGTTGTCAGCAACATCCAGGTTGGTCTGCATCTGGATCATTTGGTTACCTTTCGACCTTTAAGGCGCTTTGTCGATTTCTGTCCGACGGGCCCTAGGGTTTCGTTAAACTGTTGATGGCGCAGCTTAAGCTGCGATCACTTCCCAGCGTTTCGTCTTGGACTTAGGCGCACATTCCTGAATGCGAACCTGATCGCCAACGTTGAACGTGTTGTTCTCGTCGTGGGCGCGGTATTTCTTGGACTTCCGCACAGTCTTGTGCAGCAGCGGGTGCTTAAAGCGACGCTCGACCGAAACGGTCACAGTCTGCTCGTTCTGGTTCGACGTCACGACGCCTGTCAGGATACGCTTAGGCATTCTTTAGGCCTCCGACTTGGCAGCGTCTGCTGCTTTTTGGTTAAGAATCGTTTTCACGCGAGCAGCGGAGCGACGTGCGTTCCGGATGCCTGCGGTGTTTTCCAGCTGGCCGGTCGCCTGCTGGAAACGCAGATTGAAGGACTCTTTCTTAAGATTTACAAGCTCTTCCCGAAGTTGGTCGGGCGTCTTGTCACGCAGTTCGTTGGCGTTCATGCCATTTCCTTTCAACATCACTGGAGGGCCCAAAAGGGTCACCCGTCGTCCAGTGGAGTTCACGATGAAGCGCTCCTCTACAGGTGTTGCACCCATGTGGCAACCCCTTAGACCACTGTAAACTAGGGTTTCGGCTTGCGCTGCCATCGCTTTGGGTCGAGGGTTAATTTCGCACTAATGGCCCCGGCCAAATTGAAAGGTTTTAACCGTGATAAAGATTTCCCTAGCCCTCTCCGCCCTGATGGCTCTGACGGCCTGCAACTCGTTCGACCCCGTCGCAGCCGCCGCCCAAGATGCCCACAACGAAGCGCTAAAGCAGACCGTTTCACCAGAAGGCCAGTCCCTGCCCGAAAACATCGCCTCGCAGCGCGTTGTCGCTCAGTAACCGAACTGTGGCTTGTTGAATACGGGCCGCGATGCAGTATCTGCGCATATCTGCCTTTCGCGGTTTTAGGGATTCGATAAGATGGCGTTCAGACCTCTCCTTGCCTTTTGCGCTCTATCCGTGGCCTTGCAAGCCCACACCGCATCAGCCGGGGCCTGCGACTACAGACTAAGCTCCCTGATCGGCAAAGGCTCCGCCGCGGTCGCATCCACCGGAAGCAGCGTGACCAGCGCTGCTGGCAATGCCCTTGGGTATTACACCTTAACCGACGCCGCGACCGGGGCGTCCTTGTTGGGGTCGGCCGCCGTTAGCACCTCGGCGGCTGGGGCAGCGGGTCTGGTGGCAAGCACCGGATCCGGTCTTGGCGCAGCAGGCGCGGCACTGGTGTCACCGATCGGGATTGCGGTTGGCGTGGTCCTTGCCGTTGGTGTCGCGGGATCCGAAGGGTACTGCTACTTTAAGGATGAGCGGATCACCGAATACGATGATGTGCTCAGCGTAGTGCAAAGCCTCGCGGCGAACGCAGACCCGCTCTATTTCGAGCTTATTGAACCAAGCACCCCGCTCGCTAAGCAAGCGATCTTGATCATTGCCGATAGCACAGGCGCATTTACGAAGTATGAGGTCGCCAAGCTTTATATCGTCAACGGAGCCCTCAAGTATCGGGCTCCGCTGCGGGACAAGACGATCGGCAATATCAGCCTTGATATCGTACCGGCAGCAGCAGAGTAATCAATCGCCCCAGCGATAGTTAAAGCTCACGCTGATCCGGTCTTCCTCTGCCATGTTCATCGGCACCTCGTGGCGCAGCCAGCTTTCCCACAGCAGCACATCACCCACGTCCGGGGCGACATAGATGAACTGGCGCAGCGCCTCCTCTGCCCCCTTCACGCGGCCAGGAGAGGCCATCATCATCGGCAGACGCGGGTCTTCAAACTTGATCGCAGAGGTGCCCTTGGGCATCGCAACATAGGTCGTGCCAGAGATGACGGAATGCGGGTGGATGTGCGCCGTGTGAATGCCGCCCTCTGGCAGGATGTTGATCCACAAATCTTCCAGCTTCAGCTTCTTATCGCCCAGATCGAACGCCAGATCGACCGCAAAGGATTTGACGTGCTTATCCAGCGCTTTCTTCAGCGTCTTAAAGATCGGCATCCGCCACGGCAGGTCGGTCAGCGACGCGTAAGACGTGTAGCCCGGAAAGTCGTGCTCGTCGCACCACGCCTGCCCTGCCTCATCATCCTCGGCAATGGACAGACATGTCGCCTCCAACTCGGCGGCGTCGATGGGTTTGCCATGCTCTGACAGCTTGGCGCGATAAAGGCGGGTCACGAAGAGTGATGAAATATCTGACATGCCCCCGTCATATCGCAGCGCCAGAGCTGTGGCGAGAGCAGACTTACGCATCTTGATTTGGGTCAAGGCTGCTTGAGCGGCAGCAGGCTAGAATAGCGAGGTAAAAAGGAGACAACGATGTCCAACACACCCCACGAACTATCCGAAGAATTCCCCGCGCAAGCCGAGCAGCTGAAGGCCCTGCGCGCATCAAACGCGCACTTTGCAAAACTGACTGACGAGTACCACGAGGTAAATCGCGCTGTTCACCGGGCGGAAACTGACGTGGAGCCCACCACAGACGAGCATATGGCTGACATGCGCAAGCAGCGCCTGCATTTGAAAGATCAGATCGCTGCGGCACTTTCAGCCGCCTGACCTCAAGCTCACCATTGAAACGAAAAAGCCCCCGCCGATCACTCGGCGGGGGCTTCTTATTTCAGAAGGGCGATAAGCCCGACTTTTTACCAGTCTTCGCGAACGACCGTGCGGGTCTTGATCGGAAGCTTCATCGCAGCAAGGCGCAGAGCCTCGCGTGCAGTGACTTCGTCAACACCGTCGATTTCGAACATCACGCGGCCAGGCTTAACCTTGGCTGCCCAGAAGTCGACAGAACCCTTACCTTTACCCATACGAACTTCGACGGGCTTAGAGGTGACGGGCAGATCCGGGAAAATACGGATCCAGACGCGGCCTTGACGCTTCATGTGACGCGTCATGGCACGACGTGCAGCTTCGATCTGGCGTGCAGTGATCCGCTCGGGCTCAATCGCCTTCAGACCATAGGTGCCAAAGTTCAGGTCAGACCCGCCCTTTGCTTCGCCATGGATCCGGCCCTTGTGCATCTTGCGGAATTTAGTGCGCTTTGGTTGCAGCATCTTGTGTTACTCCTTAGCGATCACGGCGCGGGCCACCAGGACCGCGCGGGATAGCGCCTTCCTGAAGCTCGGCGTGCTTGCGATCATGTCCGGTTGGGTCGTGCTCCATCAGCTCGCCTTTGAAGATCCAGACCTTGATCCCGATGATGCCATAGGGGGTCATTGCTTCGTACAGCGCATAGTCGATGTCGGCACGCAGCGTGTGCAGAGGCACGCGGCCTTCACGGTACCATTCGGTCCGTGCGATCTCGGCGCCGCCAAGACGGCCAGCCAGGTTCACACGAATGCCCAAGGCACCCATACGCATGGTGTTCTGCACGGCGCGCTTCATAGCACGACGGAAGGACACACGACGCTCAAGCTGCTGACCGATGTTTTCAGCAACCAGGGCTGCGTCCATCTCGGGCTTGCGCACTTCAACGATGTTCAGGTGCAGTTCGGACTTCGTCAGTTTGGCCAGTTTCAGACGCAGACCTTCAATGTCTGCACCTTTTTTGCCAATGATGACGCCCGGACGTGCTGCGTGGATCGTGACGCGGCACTTACGGTGCGGACGCTCGATGATCACGTGGCTGATGCCAGCCTGCTTGCACTCTTTGCGGATGAACGCCTTGATGGCGAGGTCTTCCAGCAGCAGATTGCCGTAGTCCTTGGTATCTGCATACCAGCGGCTGTCCCAGGTACGGTTGACCTGCAGACGCATGCCGATGGGATTGACTTTGTTACCCATTATGCTTGCTCCTCAATCTGGCGTACCAGGATTGTGATTTCCGAGAACGGCTTGACGATCTTGCCGAACCGGCCACGAGCCCGCGGACGACCGCGCTTCATGATCAGGTTCTTGCCCACATAGGCCTCGGCGACGACCAGTTCATCGACGTCCAGGTTGTGGTTGTTCTCGGCGTTAGCGATAGCCGACTGAAGGCACTTCTTCACGTCGCCAGCAATACGCTTCTTGCTGAAGGTCAGGTCCGTCAGGGCCTTCTCAACCTTTTTACCGCGGATCAACGCAGCAACCAGGTTCAGCTTTTGCGGGCTGGTACGCAGCATCCGCAGCTTTGCGCGGGCTTCGTTGTCGGCCACGCGGCGGGGATTTTTGTCCTTGCTCATGGCTTACTTCCGCTTCGCTTTTTTGTCGGCTGCGTGACCGTAATAGGTCCGTGTCGGGGAATACTCACCGAACTTCTGACCGATCATGTCTTCGCTGACGTTGACAGGGATATGCTTCTTGCCGTTGTACACACCAAACGTCAGGCCCACAAACTGGGGCAGGATCGTGGAGCGACGCGACCAGATCTTGATAACTTCGTTGCGGCCGCCTTCGCGGACCGCTTCGGCCTTCTTCAACACATAAGCGTCGACGAAAGGGCCTTTCCATACAGAGCGAGCCATATTAGCGGCCTTTCTTCTTCTGGTGACGCGAACGGACGATCAGACGCGAGGACGCCTTGTTCTTGTCGCGAGTCTTGTTGCCCTTGGTGCCCTTGCCCCACGGGGTGACCGGGTGACGACCACCGGAGGTCCGACCTTCACCACCACCATGCGGGTGGTCGATTGGGTTCATAGCGACACCGCGAACGGACGGACGCACGCCATAGTGGCGCATACGACCGGCTTTACCGAGGTTCTGGTTGCTGTTGTCAGGGTTGGACACGGCACCGATGGTGGCCATGCATTCCTGACGGACCAGACGCAGTTCGCCCGAGGACAAACGGATCTGAGCGTAGCCGCCGTCACGACCAACGAACTGGGCATAGGTGCCAGCAGCACGAGCGATCTGGCCGCCCTTGCCTTGCTTCAGTTCGATGTTGTGAACGATGGTACCGATCGGCATGCCAGAGAAAGGCATAGCGTTGCCTGGCTTGATGTCAGCTTTGGCCGACGCGATGACCTTGTCACCGATCGAAACACGCTGAGGTGCCAGGATGTAATTCTGTGTGCCGTCTTCGTACTGGATCAGCGCGATGAAAGCGGTGCGGTTCGGGTCATATTCGATCCGCACGATAACAGCGGACATGTCCAGCTTGTTACGCTTGAAATCGACGATGCGGTAAAGACGCTTAGCGCCCCCACCAATACGACGCATGGTGATCCGTCCGGTGTTGTTCCGGCCGCCCGATTTCGTAAGACCCTGAGTAAGGGCCTTAACGGGACGTCCTTTCCAAAGCTCCGAACGGTCGATCAGCACCAGCCCACGCTGGCCCGGCGTCGTCGGTTTGTACGACTTTAGTGCCATGTTTCTGTCTTCCGTTTGCTTGGCGGCGCCTCTTGCGAGGTGCCTGAAGTGAAGGGCCCCGAAGGTCCCAAAGAATAAACCAAACGGCCCCGGAACGAATCCGAGGCCGGGTGATTGGCGGCTGATAGCAGGGAGGGGGTAGGCTGGCAAGGGGGGCAAGCCTGACTCACAATTGCTTCATCCGGTTTAGTTCCAAAAGACGGCGGGCTCGGCAACTCCACGATCAACACTAGCTGCAGTTAATAGAGTGGCCAAAGCAGGATTAGCTGAGTGTCGCAGAAACACTTTGTAACCTGGAAAAATCTTATCGTCCAACTGAATACACTTTCCAAAAGAGCCGATCAAATCAGTGCAAGCTTGCATAGCTGATAGAATGATATCGGCTAGCCATGGCCTAAGCGACACTAAATTTGCATTAAGATAGTGAAAGTCCTTCCAAATAAATTTAGAAAACAGTTCATCACATGGATTAACAGCGAACCCACGTTCATCAACGAATATATGATTGACCCCCTTCGTTCCATGCACAATAGAATCCCGATTAGCCCGCAACCTCATAAAAAATTCAGAATGACGGACATACTCATTAGCTACGTCAGCAGGCAGTAAATACTTCGCTATAATGTCGGGTTTCGACCGCAATTTACCACTGCTTTCTATCACTTTGCGGAATGTACCAGGAAGCTTATTTTGTTTCTTTAACGCATTTGAGTGCAAATCGATAAGCTGAACGTGATCGTTCCAAAACCGAGACATAATCTCCTGCGTCAAATCAAATGTGGACCTAATATTGACGAGCATGCCCTCTATTTCGGTTGATATGAACGAAGAGAGTAACACCGGATCAATTAAATTACGATTGTAAAACAAATGATCGATCTTAGCGGCATGAACAGCCAAATTTCCAAAATCGTCAGCGAGGGCGCTTGAAAATGACCTAAGGCTGGCGTAACTAAAATACTGATTAAAAAGATTAAGAAGCTCAAAGCCAAGATCATCAGATCTTGCCGCATCTCCATTAGAAAGATATTCGCCCGAAGCAATGTCATGTATTTGCATTTTCTGCAAACACGCGTCGCCGGTCAAAAACCACATGTGCCAGTCCCCATCTCTCCAGACAGGCAAGAGAGGCACATCACGTGTCTTTAGCGCCGATACGTCAAGGTGCTCGAGCTTCAATAACTCCGACTGCTTGATGTTCATTTATTCCCACTCCTACGACTCTTGTTACTCAGTGGCAGCTAAATAACAGAATAAAAAAGGCCCCCCGCTTTCACGAGGGGCCTTCTTCATTCTAACCGTAAAGCCAGCCTTACAGACCGGTGGACACGTCGATGGAATTACCCTCTTCGAGCGTCACATAGGCCTTCTTGACGTCCTTACGGGTACCAAGCGAGCCGCGGAAGCGCTTCACTTTACCTTTGGTGATCGTCGTGTTGACGGCCTTGACCTTCACACCGAACAGGGCCTCAACGGCCTGCTTGATCATCGGCTTGTTGGCGTCGATTGCCACCTCGAAAACAACACCGTTGTTCTCGGATGTCTGGGTCGCCTTTTCCGTGATGATCGGCTTGCGGATCACGTCGTAGTGTTCTGCCTTCGCGCTCATTTCAGTCGAGCCTCCAGTGCTTCGAGACCGGCCTTCGTGATGACCAAGGTATCGCTTTTCAGAATATCATAGACGTTCGCGCCCATGGAGGGCAGGACGTCCAGATTGGCCAAGTTGCGCGCTGCGCGGGCGAAGTCAGCGTTGACCTCGGCACCATCGATGATCAGCGCACGCTTCCAGCCACGATCGTTCACGTGCTTTGCCAGCGCCGATGTCTTGGCGTTGTCGACAGCCAGTTGGTCGATCACGACCAGCTCGCCAGCCAACAGCTTAGCGGACAGCGCGTGACGCAGACCCAGCTTGCGGAACTTCTTGGTCAGCTCGTGGCCATGGCTACGCGGGGTTGGACCCTTGTAAACACCACCGTGACGGAAGATCGGCGCGCCTTTGGAACCGTGACGTGCGCCACCGGTGCCTTTTTGGCGATAGATCTTCTTGGTCGAGTAAGACACATCGGAACGGCCCAGCGTGGAGTGTGTACCCTGCTGTGCGTTGTTACGCTGCCAACGGACCACACGGTGCAGGATGTCCGCACGCGGCTCCAGTCCGAAGATGGCGTCATCCAGTTCCACGGAACCAGCGGATGCGCCGTCGATCTTGATTGCATCAGCCTTCATTTTTGTCACCCTCGTTTGCGGCGTCGTCCGCCGGGGTTTCGTTTGCGGCCTCAGCTTCAGCTGCCTCAAGTGCGGCCTGCTCTGCTTCAGCGGCGGCCTGTGCGGCTGCTGCTTCTGCAGCGGCTGCGGCTGCTGCTGCTTCTTCGGCCAGACGCTTGGCTTCGTCGTCCATGGACTTCAGGCCAGCTGGGTACATCACGCCTTCGGGTGTCGCCTTTTTGACGGCATCCTTAACAGTGACCCATGCGCCCTTGGAACCGGGAACAGCGCCTTTGACCATGATCAAGCCGCGATCGGGGTCGGTCTTGATGACCTGCAGGTTCTGGGTGGTAACACGAGCGGAGCCCATGTGACCGGCCATCTTTTTACCTTTAAAGATGCGGCCCGGATCCTGACACTGGCCAACGGAGCCGTGCGAACGGTGCGACACGGAAACACCGTGCGACGCGCGCAAACCACCGAAGTTGTGACGCTTCATGGCACCCTGGAAACCCTTACCGATCGATGTGCCGGAGATGTCGACAAACTGACCAGCGAAGTAGTGGTTCGCAGTGATTTCTTCGCCAACGGCGATCATGTTTTCGGTCGCAACGCGGAATTCAGCAACCTTGCGCTTTGGTTCCACATTCGCCTTGGCGAAGTGGCCACGCATTGGCGCGCTGACGCGCTTTACCTTGGCTGTGCCAGCACCCAGCTGAACGGCTGTGTAGCCGTCACGCTCGGGCGTACGCTGTGCGACGACCTGAAGGTTTTCCAGCGCAAGAACGGTCACCGGGATCTGGCGGCCGTCTTCCATGAACAAGCGGGTCATGCCCAGCTTCTTCGCGATCAATCCTGTACGGAGCATATTCAATATCCTCCTTAAACGCTGATCTGCACGTCCACGCCAGCGGCGAGGTCGAGCTTCATCAGGGCGTCAACGGTCTGCGGAGTCGGATCGACGATATCAAGCAAACGCTTGTGCGTACGGATCTCGAACTGGTCGCGCGACTTCTTGTCGATGTGCGGACCGCGCAAAACGGTGAATTTTTCGATCTTGTTTGGCAGCGGGATCGGGCCACGAACCGAAGCGCCGGTGCGCTTAGCGGTAGAGACGATCTCTGCGGTGGAAGCGTCAAGGACGCGGTAGTCAAACGCCTTCAGGCGGATGCGGATGTTCTGGCTGGCTGCCATGTGACATCACCCTTCAACTAGGGCTTAGATCGGAGAGGAGGAGACAGGCTCATCCGGCCCCCTCGTCGCGTCTTATGGTAACTTAAAAAGGGCACGCAAAGCGCACCCTTGGTGAGTTGCTGGCCGTATAGGGTGAGTCGGGCGGTGTGGCAAGGGGGGTTCTTGCCCTGCAACGCCACACTATGCCCCCTAGCCTTCGTCGCGGGCCTGCTGCCTTCGCCTAATCGCGGCGTCAACTCGGCGTTGTCGCACCGGCGTGTCCACGGCAAGCTTAGGGATCGCAAATGGTTTACCCGCTGCGTCCACCGCAACCATCGTAAAATAGCATGAATTGGTATGTCGGCGCGTTCCATCGCGGATATTCTCCGCTTCAACCCTGATACCAATCTCCATGGATGTGCGCCCTGCGTAGTTCACGCTCGCCCGAAATGTGACCAATTCCCCCACTGCGATCGGTTCCTTGAACACCACGCGGTCAACCGAAAGGGTCACCGCGTATTCACCCGAATAGCGAGACGCACAGGAGAAAGCGACGCGGTCTAACAAGTTCAAAAGCGCGCCTCCGTGAACCTTTCCACTGAAATTTGCCATATCAGGCGTCATCAGAACAGTCATTTCTAGCTCTCTGCGGTCCATGTATTCCCTTTCGACGTCGAAGCGCTCATCGCAATGCTTTAAAATATACGAAAAAGGCCGCCTCCTTTCGGAAGCGGCCTTTCTGTTGTCGGACCGTTGCCGGTCTGACGGATGGCTTACGCCAGGATCTTGGACACAACGCCAGCGCCGACGGTGCGGCCGCCTTCGCGGATTGCGAAACGCAGGCCGTCTTCCATGGCGATCGGTGCGATCAGTTCGACTTCGAACTTCAGGTTGTCACCAGGCATAACCATTTCCGTGCCCTCGGGCAGGATCACGGTGCCGGTCACGTCCGTTGTACGGAAGTAGAACTGCGGGCGGTAGTTCGCGAAGAACGGTGTGTGACGACCGCCTTCTTCCTTGTTCAGGATATAGGCCTCGGCCTCGAACTTGGTGTGCGGTGCAACCGACTTTGGCTTACACAGAACCTGACCACGCTCCACGCCTTCACGGTCGATGCCGCGCAGCAGGATACCGACGTTGTCACCAGCTTGACCGGAGTCCAGCAGCTTGCGGAACATCTCAACGCCCGTGCAAGTCGTGGTCTTGGTGTCGCGGATACCAACGATTTCAATGCTGTCGCCAACGTTGATCACGCCGCGCTCGATACGGCCAGTCACAACAGTACCGCGACCAGAGATCGAGAACACGTCCTCGATTGGCATCAGGAACGGCAGGTCAACTGCACGTGCTGGTGTCGGGATGTACTCGTCCACAGCAGCGATCAGCGCCTTGATCGACTCTTCGCCGATTTCAGGACGGGTGCCGTTCATCGCGTGCAGAGCGGAGCCGCGGATGATCGGGATATCGTCGCCGGGGTAGTCGTACTTGGACAGCAACTCGCGGATTTCCATCTCGACGAGCTCCAGCAGCTCTTCGTCGTCGACCTGGTCAACCTTGTTCATGTAGACGACCATGTAGGGGATACCCACCTGGCGGCCCAGCAGGATGTGCTCGCGCGTTTGTGGCATCGGGCCGTCAGCAGCGTTCACAACCAGAATCGCGCCGTCCATCTGGGCAGCACCGGTGATCATGTTCTTGACGTAGTCGGCGTGGCCGGGGCAGTCAACGTGAGCGTAGTGACGTGCTTCGGACTCATACTCGACGTGTGCGGTCGAGATGGTGATGCCGCGTGCTTTTTCTTCGGGTGCGCCGTCGATCTGGTCGTAGGCTTTGAAGTCACCGAAGTACTTCGTGATTGCCGCCGTCAGCGTCGTCTTGCCGTGGTCAACGTGACCGATGGTCCCGATGTTCACGTGCGGTTTGTTGCGTTCGAACTTTGCCTTAGCCATGATGGCCTCCTTGGTATGCGAATTAGGTGTGGGGCGCGGGGTCTCCCCCGCGCAGCCCGATTAAGCGTATTTCTTCTGGATCTCGTCAGAGATGTTCTGCGGGACCGGCTCGTAGTGAGCGAACTGCATCGAGAAGTTCGCACGGCCCGAGGACATCGAGCGCAGCGTGTTGATGTAGCCGAACATGTTCGCCAGCGGCACGAAGGCGTCGATGACGTTCGCGTTGCCGCGGCTGTCCTGCCCCTGCACCATCCCGCGACGGGATGTCAGGTCGCCGATGATGCCGCCGGTGTACTCTTCCGGGGTCACAACTTCGACCTTCATGATCGGTTCCAGCAGCTTCGCGCCGGCCTTACGCATGCCTTCACGCATACACATACGTGCAGCGATCTCGAACGCGAGGACCGAGGAGTCGACGTCGTGGTACTTGCCTTCCAGCAGCTGCACCTTGAAGTCGATGACCGGGAAACCTGCCAGCGGACCAGAGTCCATGACCGACTTCACACCCTTTTCGACGCCCGGAATGTATTCCTTCGGCACCGAACCACCAACGACCTTGGATTCGAACGAATAACCTTCGCCCGGCTCTGTTGGCATGATCAGCAGCGTGACTTCACCAAACTGACCCGAACCACCCGACTGCTTCTTGTGGGTGTAGGTGTGCTTGACTTCGTGGCCGATGGTTTCGCGATACGCCACCTGCGGCGCACCGATGTTCGCCTCGACTTTGAATTCGCGCTTCATACGGTCAACGAGGATGTCGAGGTGAAGTTCGCCCATGCCCTTCATGATGGTCTGACCAGATTCAAAGTCAGTTTCCACGCGGAAGGAGGGATCCTCGGCTGCCAGACGTGCGAGGGCAAGGCCCATCTTTTCCTGGTCGGCTTTGGTCTTTGGCTCGATAGCGATCTCGATCACTGGCTCTGGGAACGTCATCGTTTCCAGAACGACCGGATCTGCAGGGTCGCAAAGCGTATCACCGGTCGTAGTGCCCTTGAGGCCACCCAACGCGATGATGTCGCCAGCCCAGGCTTCGTCGATCTCTTCGCGGTTGATGGCGTGCATCATCATCATCCGGCCGACGCGCTCTTTATTACCCTTGGTAGAGTTGAGCATCGAGTCGCCCTTTTTCAGCTTACCCGAATAGATGCGGGTAAACGTCAGCGAGCCAACGAACGGGTCGTTCATGATTTTGAACGCAAGACCAGAGAACGGCATATCGTCATCGGCACGGCGCGGGATGCTACGGGTTTCCGTCTCATCGCCGGGCTTGAAGCCCATGTAGTCAACAACGTCCATCGGGCTTGGCAGATAGTCGATGACTGCGTTCAACAGAGGCTGGACGCCTTTGTTCTTGAACGCGGAACCGGCCAGAATGGGGACGAATTTCATTGCCAGCGTACCCTTACGGATCAGCTTGCGCAGTGTTGGAACGTCAGGCTCGTTGCCTTCCAGGTATTCCATCATTGCTTCGTCGTCCATGTCGACAGCCAGCTCGACCAGCTTGCCGCGCCACTCCAGCGCCAGCTCGCTCATGCTTTCGCGGATCGGCTGACGAACCCAGGACGCGCCCAGATCTTCACCCTGATAGACCCACTCTTCCATGGTCACGAGATCGATGATGCCTTCCAGTTCGGTTTCGGCACCGATTGGCAGCTGGATCGGGGCAGGAACTGCTGCAACGCGGTCCTTAAGCATCTGTACGCACTTGTAGAAGTCAGCGCCGATCTTATCCATCTTGTTGACGAACACGATCCGCGGCACCTTGTAGCGGTCAGCCTGACGCCACACGGTTTCTGTCTGCGGTTCAACACCAGCGTTGGCGTCGAGCAAGCAGATCGCACCGTCAAGCACAGCCAGCGAACGCTCGACTTCGATGGTGAAGTCCACGTGGCCGGGGGTGTCGATGATGTTCATGCGGATCTTGGTGTCGGACGTGCCTTCTTCCGAAGGATCATCCTGGCGCTGCCAAAACGTGGTGGTCGCAGCGGACGTAATCGTGATCCCGCGCTCCTGCTCCTGCTCCATCCAGTCCATCGTCGCGGCGCCGTCATGAACTTCGCCGATGTTGTGGGACTTGCCGGTATAGAACAGGATCCGCTCGGTGCAGGTGGTTTTGCCTGCGTCGATGTGCGCCATGATACCGAAATTCCGGTAGCGCTCGAGTTTATAGTCGCGTGCCATAAAAGGTGCTCCTGCTTACCAGCGGTAGTGGCTGAACGCTTTGTTTGCGTCGGCCATCTTGTGAGTGTCTTCGCGCTTTTTCACGGCAGTGCCGCGGCCGTTGACTGCGTCAAGCAGCTCACCAGCAAGACGCTCTTCCATCGTGTTTTCGTTGCGCTTTTTCGCAGCAGCGATCAACCAACGGATCGCCAGCGCTTCGCGGCGCTCAGGACGCACTTCGACGGGGACCTGATAGGTCGCACCACCGACGCGGCGCGAACGCACTTCGACGGAAGGTTTGATGTTCTCAAGGCACTCGTGGAATACTTCCACGGGGGACTTCTTCAGCTTGCCTTCGACGCGGTCGAATGCGTTGTAAACAATCCGTTCAGCAACGGCTTTTTTGCCGTCGACCATCAGGTTGTTCATGAATTTGGTCAGAATGGTATCACCGAACTTTGCGTCCGGCAGGACTTGGCGTTTTTCAGCGGCGTGACGACGTGACATGTCTTTTTCCTCTTATCAAGTTGCGGGCGAATTCCCGGGCGTCGCCCGGGTCGGCCGAGTTTCTTACTTCGGCCGCTTCGCGCCATACTTGGAGCGACGCTGCTTACGGTCTTTGACGCCTTGGGTATCCAGAACACCGCGCAGGATGTGGTAACGGACACCTGGAAGGTCTTTTACACGGCCGCCACGGATCAGGACAACAGAGTGCTCCTGAAGGTTGTGGCTTTCGCCGCCGATGTACGAGATGACTTCGAAGCCATTGGTCAGACGGACCTTAGCAACCTTACGCATAGCCGAGTTCGGCTTCTTAGGCGTGGTTGTATAGACGCGTGTGCAGACGCCGCGCTTTTGCGGGCAACCTTCAAGGTGCATCGATTTCGAACGGACTACTTTAGGCTGACGCGGCTTGCGGATCAGCTGCTGGATCGTTGGCATTGGGCTTTTGTCCCCATCTTTCTTGTGTGGCGACCACCGGGGGCCGCGGATTGATGACGCGTGCAACTCCGATTGGAACAGCACAAAAAATCCGCAGTCGAACCCTTACCGGAGGTTCGGTGCGGTGGGTAACAGAGGAACAAGGCTATAGGTGCCCGGTTCTTGACCACTTCAACTATGATATCGGATTTGGACGGACTGCGCCCTGACCCGGATGAGGGGCCGTATAGGCCGTTGGACGTAGGGTGTCAACACATCCCCAACGGTCGTACAGGCCCAGTATTTCCTAACGAATACGGTCAGGGACAACGCGCCGCTTCATGCTTAGCCGCTGCTCACGCAGAAGCGTGAAAATACCCGTTGCGACAACGATTCCCGCCCCGATCAACGTCAGGCTGTTTGGGAATTCGCCAAAGACGACGACACCAAGCATCATTGCCGTCAGCAAGCTAGCATAGCGGAACGGGGCGACAAAGCCGATCTCTCCGACACGCATCGCGGCGACGGAAAAGATATAGCCAAAGATGACGAACACAGTCGCACCGGCCAAATTGAACGCCTCGTGGGCGTTCAAAGGCTGCCAGTCGTCCCAAAGTGAAACGAAGCCCGCAAAGACCGTCACCCCGGCCGCTGCGGCCAAGGACACCATTAGCGATGGCACCGACCGCGAAAGCTTGCGCACGATCAAGTCACGCAAAGTCACACAGGCGACCGCGCCAAGCGCATAAAGCGAGAAGATATTGAAATCAGCCCCTCCGGGGCGGACGATCAGCATGACGCCGCCAAAGCCCACCAGAATGGCAAGCAGCCGCCGCCACCCCAAAGCCTCGCCCATGAACAACGCACCGGCAAGGCTAACACTGAGCGGAAGAACCTGCATGATCGCGCTGACGTTTGCGATCGGCATATGAAACAACGCAGAGATAAAGAAGTAGGCCCCGCCGATCTCTCCGGCGGTGCGCAGCAGCATGATGATCCAGTCACGTAGTGGTAGATCAAACCGCAACTGCCCCATGACGCGCGCCATGATGATCAGACAAACTGTCACCCCTAGACCGCGCAGGCACAAAAGCTGCGACAACGGCAGGACATCCCCCAACGTCTTGGTAAAGGAGTCGTTGATCGTGAATGTCACCATCGCCCCGGTCATCAGGGCAGCGCCGCGCATATTGTCTGATATCTGTGCCATGACGTCGGCGTATCAGCGCCCCCTGCCCCGCGCCAGAGGGCGCGGCGAGCGGGCGAATAAATTCTCAACCGCAAAGGGTAAGTGATAGCCGCGCCGCAAAACGAAAAAGGCCCCCGCGCAATGCGGGGGCCTTTTCACTGACAGCCCGTAGGCCGTTTTTACTCGTCGCGGCTTTCTGGAGTGTCGACGATCACAGTGTCGAACACATCGGCACCAACAACGTCTTCGCTGGCAGGAGCGGGCATCGGTGCTGCCAGACGGGCAGCCTCTTCGGCCTCTTCACGACGCGTTTCGATCACAACACCATCACGCGATGCTGCGATGCCGCGGATCCGGCTGGTGGCACCACCGGTGCCGGCTGGGATCAGACGACCCACGATGACGTTCTCTTTCAGACCGACCAGTTTGTCCCGCTTGCCCTGAACCGAAGCTTCGGTCAGCACGCGCGTGGTTTCCTGGAAGGATGCGGCAGAGATGAAGCTGCGAGTTTGCAGCGACGCCTTGGTGATACCAAGCAGGATCGGCTCGCCCGTTGCCGGACGGTCGCCGCGTGCCAGAACCTTGGCGTTGGCTTCGTCGAACTCAGCCTTGTCCACGGTCTCGCCCTTCAGAAGAACGGTATCGCCGCTGTCCTGAATTTCCCACTTCTGCAGCATCTGACGCACGATGACTTCGATGTGCTTGTCGTTAATCTTCACACCCTGCAGGCGGTAAACGTCCTGCACCTCGTCGATCATGTAGTCAGCCAGCGCCTCGACACCCATGACCGCAAGAATATCGTGCGGGGCCGGGTTGCCGTCCATGATGTAGTCACCCTTCTGGACGAAGTCGCCTTCGGCCACGGGGATGTGCTTGCCTTTCGGCACCATGTATTCGACGCGGGTCTCAGAGTCGTCCGCCGCTTCAATCGCGATGCGACGCTTGTTTTTGTAGTCCTTGCCGAAGCGGACATAGCCGTCGATTTCCGCAATGATGGCGTGGTCCTTGGGGCGACGTGCCTCAAAGAGTTCGGCCACACGCGGCAGACCACCGGTGATGTCCTTGGTCTTGGCGCCCTCACGCGGAATACGCGCAACAACGTCACCAGCCTGAATGTCTTCGCCGTCTTCAACAGACAGAACAGCGTCAACAGACATGGCGTAGGAAACAGGGTTGCCGTCGTCCTTCAACGCGGGTTCCCCATCGGGGCCTGCGATGATGATCTTAGGTGCCAGCTCGTTGCCCTTGGGGGCCGCGCGCCAGTCAGACACGATACGCTGGGTCATACCCGTCGCATCGTCGGTGTCTTCGCGCATGGCGATACCGTTGATCAGGTCGACATAACGCACCTTACCACCTTTTTCGGCGATGATCGGCAGTGTGAACGGATCCCATTCAAACAGCTTGTCGCCGCGGTGGATGTCCTGACCTTCTTTGACAAAGACCTTCGAACCGTAGCCGACCTTGTGGTTTGCACGCTCGACGCCGCTTTCGTCGACGATCGCCAGAACCATGTTACGGCCCATGACAACATGCTCGCCTGCGGTGTTGTCCAGCAACGACGCGTTGCGGAACTCGACCTTACCGGGCTGGCTTGCCTCAAGGAAAGACTGCTGACCACCCTGCGCAACACCGCCGATGTGGAACGTCCGCATCGTCAGCTGTGTACCGGGCTCACCGATGGACTGCGCGGCGATGATGCCGACAGCTTCACCGATGTTTACGCGCGTACCGCGAGCCAAGTCACGACCATAGCAAGTCGCGCAGACGCCGTCGTCAGCTTCACATGTCAGCGGCGAACGGATGCGCATTTTCGCAACGCCAGCCACGTCGATCATGTCGGCCTTACGCTCGTCGATCAGCTCGCCTGCCTCGACGATGACTTCGTCGGTGCCGGGACGCAGCACGTCATCAGCCGAAACCCGGCCCAGAACGCGCTCTGCCAAGGACGATACGACCTCGCCATCGTTCACAGCTGCTTCTGCTGTGATGGCACGATCGGTGCCGCAATCGATTTCGCGGATGATGCAATCCTGTGCAACGTCCACCAGACGACGTGTTAGGTAACCCGAGTTTGCTGTCTTCAACGCCGTATCCGACAGACCCTTACGGGCACCGTGGGTCGAGTTGAAGTACTCAAGAACGGTCAGACCTTCCTTAAAGTTCGAGATGATCGGCGTCTCGATGATCTCACCCGACGGCTTGGCCATCAGACCGCGCATACCGCCCAGCTGCTTCATCTGGGTCACAGAACCACGCGCACCGGAGTGGGCCATCATGTAGACCGAGTTCGGCTCGTTCTCGGCACCATTCTCGTCAACACCCGACTTAGAGATCGTCGACATCATGGCGTCGGTGACTTTGTCGTTACACTTCGACCATGCATCGACGACTTTGTTGTACTTTTCACCCTGAGTGATCAGGCCGTCCATGTACTGCTGTTCAAAGTCTTTCACCAAGTCGCGCGTTTCTTCGACCAGAGGCCACTTCGTGTCAGGAACGACCATGTCGTCCTTACCGAAAGAGATGCCAGCCTTAAACGCTTCGCGGAAACCCATGGTCATGATCTGGTCACAGAAGATGACGGATTCTTTCTGACCGCAGTAACGATAGACCGTGTCGATGACCTGCTGCACTTCTTTCTTGCGCAGCAGACGATTGACCAAGCTGAACGGAGCCTTGGCATTCAGCGGCAGCAACGCACCAAGGCGCAGACGGCCTGGGGTCGTTTCAAAGCGCACGATGACTTCGTTGCCTTCGTCGTCGATCTGGCTCATCCGCGCCTGAATTTTGGCGTGTAGATGCACCTCGCCAGAGGTCAGACCATGCTCGACTTCTTCGATGTTAGAGAAGGACATGCCTTCGCCCTTCATCCCGTCGCGCTGAATCGTTGTATAGTACAGGCCCAAGATCATGTCCTGCGAAGGAACAATGATCGGCGCGCCGTTGGCGGGCGACAGAACGTTGTTCGTGGACATCATCAGAACACGGGCTTCCAGCTGAGCTTCCAGCGAAAGGGGCACGTGAACAGCCATTTGGTCGCCGTCAAAGTCGGCGTTGAACGCGGAACAAACCAGCGGGTGCAGCTGGATCGCCTTACCTTCAATCAGAACCGGCTCGAACGCCTGAATGCCAAGACGGTGCAGCGTAGGCGCACGGTTCAGCATGACGGGGTGTTCGCGGATGACCTCGTCCAAGATATCCCAAACCTCGGGACGCTCTTTTTCGACCAGCTTCTTGGCCTGCTTGACGGTCGAAGACAGACCTTTGGCTTCCAGACGCGAGTAGATAAACGGCTTGAACAGCTCGAGCGCCATCTTCTTGGGCAGACCGCACTGGTGCAGCTTCAGCTCTGGGCCGGTCACGATGACCGAACGACCAGAGAAGTCGACGCGCTTACCCAAAAGGTTCTGACGGAAGCGACCCTGCTTACCCTTCAGCATGTCGGACAGCGACTTCAGCGGGCGCTTGTTGGCACCCGTGATGACGCGGCCGCGGCGGCCGTTGTCGAACAATGCGTCAACAGATTCCTGCAGCATCCGCTTTTCGTTGCGGACGATGATGTCAGGTGCGCGCAATTCGATCAGACGCTTCAGACGGTTGTTCCGGTTGATCACGCGGCGATAAAGGTCGTTCAGGTCGGACGTCGCGAAACGGCCACCATCCAGCGGCACCAGCGGGCGCAGCTCTGGCGGGATGACCGGAATGACGGTCAGAACCATCCACTCGGGACGGTTGCCAGATTCGATGAAGTTCTCGACGATCTTCAGACGCTTGATGATCTTCTTGGGCTTCAGCTCGCCAGTTGCTTCTTTCAGGTCAGCACGCAGCTGCTCTGCTTCGGCATCCAGATCGATCTGGGCCAACATCTCGCGGATGGCTTCTGCACCGATGTTCGCTTGGAAAGCGTCGGCACCATAGGCGTCCTGTGCGTCGTTGAACTCTTCCTCGGTCATCAGCTGACCATAGGTGAGGTCCGTCAGACCGGGTTCGATCACGACGTAGTTTTCGAAGTACAGAATGCGTTCCAGATCGCGCAGCGTCATGTCCAGCATCAGACCGATGCGGCTTGGCAGCGACTTCAGGAACCAGATGTGCGCAACAGGTGCAGCCAGCTCGATGTGGCCCATCCGCTCGCGGCGGACCTTCTGCAGCGTGACTTCAACACCGCACTTCTCGCAGACAACGCCGCGATACTTCATGCGCTTATATTTACCGCACAGGCATTCGTAGTCTTTGATTGGGCCAAAGATACGCGCGCAGAACAGACCGTCCCGCTCTGGCTTGAACGTACGGTAGTTGATGGTCTCTGGCTTTTTGATCTCGCCAAAGGACCACGACAGGATCCGCTCTGGCGATGCCAAAGAGACCTTAATTTCGTCAAACGTTTTGACCGGGGCAACCGGGTTAAACGGGTTGTTTGTCAGTTCCTGGTTCATCTTCAATTCCTTGAATTGGGGTGCAGTGGGGGCCGACAGGAAAAGTCTTCGTCACGAAGACTTTTCCCGCCGTAAGAATTTTCGCGGGGAAAATTCTTACTCGCCGTCCTCCGCATCCAGGAGTTCCATGTTGAGGCCGAGGCCCCGGACTTCTTTGACCAGAACGTTGAACGATTCCGGCACGCCAGCCTCGAAGTTGTCCTCGCCTTTGACGATGCTCTCATAGACCTTGGTCCGGCCAGCCACGTCGTCCGACTTCACCGTCAGCATTTCCTGCAGGGTGTAGGCGGCACCGTAAGCTTCAAGTGCCCAGACCTCCATCTCACCGAAGCGCTGACCACCGAACTGCGCCTTACCACCCAGCGGCTGCTGCGTGACGAGCGAGTACGGTCCCGTGGAACGGGCGTGGATCTTGTCGTCGACAAGGTGGTGCAGCTTCAGCAGGTACTTCACACCCACCGTCACTTTGCGGCTGAACTGCTCGCCAGTACGACCGTCAAACAAGATCGACTGACCAGAGGTGTCGAAACCGGCCCGCGTCAGCGAGTCGTTCACGTCAGCCTCTTTGGCACCGTCGAAGACAGGTGTTGCGATCGGCACACCGCGGGTCACGTTACCAGCAGCTTCCAGCATATCCGCGTCGTCCATGCCTTCGATGCCTTCGTCGTAGACATCGTCGCCATAGGCAATGCGCAGCGCTTCACGGACCGGGGTCAGATCGCCAGACCGGCGATACGCACCCAGAGCTTCGTCAATCTGGATACCCAGACCGCGCGCAGCCCAACCCATGTGGGTTTCAAGGATCTGACCGACGTTCATGCGCGATGGCACGCCCAGCGGGTTCAGACAGAAGTCGACCGGTGTGCCATCAGCGAGGAACGGCATGTCCTCCATCGGTACCACTTTCGAAATCACACCCTTGTTGCCGTGACGGCCGGCCATCTTATCGCCCGGCTGCAGCTTGCGCTTCACCGCGACGAAGACTTTGACCATCTTCATCACACCTGGCGGCAGGTCGTCGCCACGACGTACTTTCTCGACCTTGTCCTCGAAGCGCGCATCCATTGTCTTTTTCTGGATCTCGTACTGCTCGTTCAGGGCCTCGACGATCTGCGCGTCAGCTTCGTCCTTCAGTGCCAACTGCCACCACTGACCGCGGGACAGTTCGGACACGGACTCTTGCGTGATCTCGGTGTTTGCCTTGAAGCCGCGCGGGCCCTTAACAGCAACCTTACCTTCGATCATCGACCACAGACGGGCGTAGATGTTGCGATCAAGGATCGCCATCTCGTCGTCACGGTCGCGCGAAAGACGCTCGACTTCTTCGCGCTCGATCTGCAGGGCGCGTTCGTCCTTTTCCACACCGTGGCGGTTGAACACGCGCACTTCGACGATCGTACCAAAGTCACCCGGCGGCAGACGCAGGGACGTGTCACGCACATCAGAGGCTTTTTCGCCAAAGATCGCGCGCAGCAGCTTTTCTTCAGGCGTCATCGGGCTTTCACCCTTTGGCGTGATCTTACCCACCAGAATGTCTGCCGGCCCAACTTCTGCACCGATGTAAACGATACCGGCTTCGTCAAGGTTGCGCAGAGCTTCCTCGCCGACGTTCGGGATATCGCGGGTGATTTCCTCTGGCCCAAGCTTCGTATCGCGGGCCGCAACTTCGAATTCATCGATGTGGATCGAGGTGAACACGTCGTCACGGGTAATCCGCTCAGAGATCAGGATCGAGTCTTCGTAGTTGTAGCCATTCCACGGCATGAAGGCGACGATGACGTTCTTACCAAGAGCCAGCTCACCCATATCGGTGGACGGACCGTCGGCAATAACTTCGCCCTTCAGAACCGTATCACCAACCTTAACCAGCGGACGCTGGTTGATGCAGGTGTTCTGGTTCGAACGCTGGAACTTGCGCATGCGGTAGATGTCGACGCCTGCGTCGCCCAATTCCAGATCGGACGTGGCGCGCACAACGATACGCTGCGCATCAACTTGGTCGATGATGCCCGCGCGCTTCGCCATGATCGCAGCGCCGGAGTCCCGGGCCACAACTTCTTCGATGCCCGTGCCAACCAGCGGTGCTTCTGCTTGCAGCAGCGGCACAGCCTGACGCTGCATGTTCGAACCCATCAAAGCGCGGTTAGCGTCGTCGTTCTCTAGGAACGGGATCAGCGATGCCGCGACCGAGACCAGCTGCTTAGGCGACACGTCGATCAGGTCCACGTTTTCACGTGGGGACAGCGTGTAGTCGCCGTTCTTACGGGTCGAAACCAGTTCGTTCCCGAAAGAGCCGTCTTCGTTCAAGTTCGCGTTGGCCTGCGCCACGGTGTGACGCATTTCTTCGGTGGCGGACATGTAGGACACGTCATCCGTCACCTTGCCGTCAACGACCTTGCGATAAGGTGTTTCGATAAAGCCATACTTGTTCACGCGGGCAAAGGTAGCCAGCGAGTTGATCAGACCAATGTTCGGGCCTTCCGGCGTCTCAATCGGGCACATCCGGCCGTAGTGGGTCGGGTGAACGTCGCGCACTTCAAAGCCAGCGCGTTCACGGGTCAGACCGCCTGGTCCCAGTGCGGAAAGACGACGCTTGTGCGTGACTTCCGACAGCGGGTTGGTTTGGTCCATGAACTGCGACAGCTGGGACGAGCCAAAGAATTCACGCACAGCTGCAGCAGCAGGCTTTGCGTTGATCAGGTCCTGCGGCATGACCGTGTCGATCTCGACCGAGGACATACGCTCTTTGATCGCGCGCTCCATGCGCAGCAGACCAACGCGGTACTGGTTTTCCATCAGCTCGCCGACGGACCGGACGCGGCGGTTGCCGAGGTGGTCGATGTCGTCGATGTCGCCCTTGCCGTCGCGCAATTCGACCAGCGCCTTGATGCAGGCGATGATGTCTTCGCGGCGCAGCGTACGCTGCGTATCTTCGGCATCCAGATCCAAACGCATGTTCATCTTGACGCGGCCCACGGCGGACAGGTCGTAACGATCGGCGTCAAAGAACAGGGTGTCGAACAAGGCGGAAGCCGCATCAACGGTTGGTGGCTCGCCAGGGCGCATCACGCGGTAGATATCCATGAGCGCGGTTTCGCGGTTCATGTTTTTGTCGGCCGCCATCGTGTTGCGCATATATGCGCCCACGTTGATGTTATCGATGTCCAGCACAGGGATCGTGGTGACGCCAGCGTCAACCAGTTCCTTCAGCGTACCGCCGATAACGTCGCCGGATTTGTCCATCTCGAGGGTCAGCTCATCGCCAGCCTCGACAAAGATCGCGCCGGTGTCTTCGTCGATGATGTCACGGGCGACGAATTTGCCAACGATGTGCTCGTAAGGAACCAGCAGCTCGGTGACATCGCCTTCGTCGATCAGCTTTTTCACGGACCGTGGCGTTACTTTTTCGCCAGCCTTGGCAATCACTTCGCCAGTTGCAGCGTCGATCAGGTCATAGGTCGGACGGGTGCCGCGCACGCGCTCTGGGAAGAACTTCGTGGTCCAAGCGTTGGACTTGGCGTCCAGCTTGAATTCAACCGTGTTGTAGTAGGCATCCATGATGGATTCTTGGTCAAGGCCCAGCGAATACAGCAGGGTCGTGACGGGCAGCTTACGACGACGGTCAATCCGGCAGAACACCAGATCCTTGGCGTCGAATTCGAAATCAAGCCACGAACCACGGTATGGAATGATACGGCAGGCGAACAGCAACTTGCCCGAGCTGTGCGTCTTACCCTTGTCGTGATCAAAGAACACGCCGGGGCTACGGTGCATCTGGGACACGATTACGCGCTCGGTGCCGTTCACGATGAACGTACCGTTATGCGTCATCAGGGGCATGTCGCCCATGAACACGTCTTGTTCTTTGATGTCTTTGACGGACTTCGCACCGGTATCTTCGTCTACATCAAACACGATCAGACGCAGTGTCACCTTCAGCGGGGCGCTGTAAGTCATGTCGCGCTGCTGGCACTCTTCCACGTCGTACTTGGGCTTTTCCAGCTCGTACTTCACGAATTCCAAAACAGCGGTTTCGTTGAAGTCTTTAATCGGGAAAACCGACTGGAACACACCCATTATGCCTTCGCCGTCCAGCGGGATCGGGCTGTCGCCGGACCGCAGGAACAGGTCATAAGAAGATTTCTGAACCTCAATTAGGTTCGGCATCTCCAGGACTTCACGAATTTTGCCGTAGTACTTGCGCAGGCGTTTCTGGCCAAGGAAAGAAGAAGCCATATCTAATATCACCTTATATCTGTCTGTCGCATATCACGTTGCCTGGGCTGCAAAGTGGTCTGCTTATGACTGGGGGCGTGCCGTCCATACGTGACCTTTGTCCCACCAAAGGCCTCCCGACGGAGCCACCTACCCAAAAGGGGGGCTGATTGATCAGCCAACCTTTAAGACAGGTGCGGCTGGACCTGCGACGTGCGCAGATCCAGCCATTTTTTACAGTGCGGGTGTGGCCGATTTTTCATGGAAAAACCGGAACTCCAAATCTTCAAAGAAGATCTGGCCCGCGAGAGGCTTAGGCCAGCTCGACCGTTGCGCCAGCTGCTTCCAGCTTTGCTTTGATCTCGTCGGCTTCTGCTTTGGAAGCGCCTTCTTTGACCTTGCCGCCAGCTTCGACCAGGTCCTTGGCTTCTTTCAGGCCAAGACCGGTGATGCCGCGAACTTCTTTGATCACGTTGATCTTCTGAGCGCCGGCGTCCTTCAGGACGACGTCAAACTCGGTCTTTTCTTCAGCAGCTTCGCCAGCAGCAGCTGGGCCAGCCATCATCACAGCGCCGCCAGCAGCGGGCTCGATGCCGTACTCATCCTTCAGGATGGTTTTCAGTTCTTGTGCTTCGAGAAGGGTCAGACCAACGATCTCTTCAGCCAGTTTTTTCAGATCAGCCATTTGATATGCTTTCCGTTTGCTTAATTGTGTTCCAACGTCAGGGTTTTCAAGCCCCAAGGCAGTCGAGGTGCTTTATGCAGCTTTCTCTTCGATAGTCGAAAGAATGCTCGCGATGTTCGAAGCAGGCGCGCCAATGGCCCCGGCGATGTTTGCGGCAGGTGCTGCGATGCAACCCACGATCGAGCTGATAAGCTCTTCGCGGCTTGGCATCCCGGCAACGGCTTTCACACCAGCTGGATCCAGAGCAGTCTCGCCCATTGCACCACCAAGAATAACGAGCTTTTCGTTCTTCTTAGCATATGCATCAACCACTTTCGCCGCAGCGACAGGGTCTTCGGAATAGGCAAGGACCGTCATGCCCGTCAGGTACTCAGCAATAGAAGCGCTGGGTTTACCTTCAAGGGCGATCTTGGCGAGCTTGTTCTTGGCAACGCGCACGGAACCGCCTGCTTCACGCATAGAAGCGCGCAGATCCTGCATTTCGGCAACTGTCATACCCTCGTAGTGGGCAACCACTACGACGCCAGAGCTTTCAAAGATCTGGCCGAGTTCTTCGACCAGCTTCTCTTTTTGTGCTCTATCCACAGTTTTACTCCAAGTTTGGGGGTTTCCCCCCGGCTCAATTTTGCCCCCGGACTTCAGGGAGCGTTCGGGTCCGTTTCAGGGTCCCGAGGCCAATCTCGCCCGAGGTCTAAACCCCGGAAATCTTGTTCTCGTTTCCCATCTCAGGAAGGAATTATAACAGACAGATGCCTGTACCCTCCGTCTCGGACAGCACAGCGACGATCGATTGTCACTGCGAAGTGGCGCACCCCCGAAGGGCTGCGCCAAATTCTATTAGTTGCCGTTCGCGGATGCGATGTCGACAGAAACGCCTGGGCCCATGGTCGAGGTCAGGTTGACCTTCTTCATGTATGTGCCCTTTGCACCGGCGGGACGTGCTTTTTGCACGGCGTCGACGAATGCTTTGACGTTCTCTTCCAGCTGCTCTTGGCTGAAAGATGCCTTACCGATACCAGCGTGAACAACGCCAGCTTTTTCAGCGCGGAACTGAACTTGGCCGCCTTTGGCGTCCTTCACAGCAGTCGCGACGTCAGGCGTCACGGTACCAACGCGTGGGTTTGGCATCAGGTTGCGTGGGCCAAGGATTTTGCCCAAGCGGCCGACAACACCCATCATGTCAGGAGTCGCGATGCACCAATCAAAGTCGATCGTGCCGCCCTGAATGGTTTCCATCAGGTCTTCTGCACCGACGATGTCAGCGCCAGCAGCTTTTGCTTCGTCAGCCTTATCGCCACGAGCGAAAACAGCAACGCGAACGGTTTTACCGGTGCCGTGTGGCAGCGTGACCGTGCCGCGGACCATCTGGTCAGCGTGGCGCGGGTCAACACCCAGAACCATTGCGATTTCGACGGTTTCGTCGAACTTTGCAGTTGCAGCGGCTTTCACCAGCGACACGGCCTCAGTGACCTTGACGTTTGCTTTGCCTTCGAATGCTGCGCGTGCAGCGGTTGTGCGCTTACCGAACTTTGCCATTACTTCACCTCGATGCCCATGGACCGGGCAGAGCCCGCGATGATCAGCATGGCGCCCTCGACGGACGTCGCATTCAGATCTTTCATCTTCGCTTCGGCGATTTCACGCACCTGCTTAGCAGAGATAGAGCCGGCAGTCGTGCGGCCCGGCAGCTTGGAACCGGAAGACAGCTTTGCAGCCTTCTTGATGTAATAGGACGCGGGCGGCGTCTTGATTTCCATCGAGAACGACTTGTCGGCGTAATACGTGATTACGGTCGGGCAAGGCGCGTCTTTTTCCATGTCTGCAGTCTTGGCGTTGAACGCCTTGCAGAATTCCATGATGTTGATGCCGCGCTGACCCAGTGCTGGGCCGACGGGCGGGCTTGGCTTGGCGTTGCCGGCCGGAACCTGCAACTTCAGCGTGCCTACTACTTTCTTGGCCATGAGGCCTCTCCTTCATTCAGCGGCGGATCAGATCCGCCCTACAAGCGGCCCACAAAGGGGCCAATTTGCCGTGGTTCGCGAAACCGCTCCCACGTCCGAGACACATCAGCCCTGCTTAGAGACCTGCGTGAATTCCAGTTCGACCGGGGTTGCCCGACCAAAGATAGACACCGTCACCTTGAGGCGCTGGTTGTCTTCATCAACTTCCTCGACCATGCCGTCGAAATCTTCGAACGGACCGTCGTTCACTTTGACCTTCTCACCGATCTCGAAGTGAATCAGCGTACGTGGGCTTTCTTCGCCCTCTTGTACGCGGCCAAGGATGGCCTGCACTTCCGCATCGCGCATCGGGCTAGGGCGACCTTGCGGCCCCAAAAATCCGGTGACGCGGTTGATCGAGTTGATCAGGTGATAACCTTCGTCCGACAGCTCCATGTGAACCAGAACGTAACCGGGCATAAAGCGACGCTCTGTTGTCACTTTCTTGTTCCGGCGGATCTCGATCACTTCTTCGGTCGGGACCAGCACTTCATCGATTTGATCTTCGATGCCTTGCTCGGCAACCTTTTGACGGATGGTCTCTGCGATCTTTTTTTCGAAGTTCGACAGAACGCTAACCGAATACCAACGTTTCGCCATGTTCCTCGCACCTCGCAACTACGGTCAAAACCCAAAGGGCATGCCGCATAAATTCCAATTTTATCAGCCGCTTACGCCGCCTGTCCGGACAATAAATTTTGGCGTGCAACACGATTCGCCGCACGCCATCCGGGTAAGTTGTGGGCTATTACCGCTGACGCCACCTGAATTCAAGGGGGCATGGGCAGTTTGTCGCCACCGTGTTGGTGGTTAGCTACCGAAGTAGGTCAGGACGAATTGCAGGCCCTGACGGATCACCAGATCAACGATGCTAAAAAATGTCGCCATCAGAGCAGCCATGATGAACACCATAACCGTGGTCAGAACGACCTCGCGGCGGGTCGGCCACACAACCTTTGCGATTTCAGCGCGGGTCTCGTTGATGAACTTGACGGGATTCGTGGCCATGACAGCGTCCTTCGATTGACTGTGCGCAGATACGGGGTTTGGCGCAGCAATTCAACCCTGCCATCGCGGCTTCATTGCCGCAACAGATCAACACCGTCCATTGCTGCGATTTCATCGACTTGCGCCGCGTAGAACGCGCGCGACAAGGCGACCTCTTCCGCTGCAAAAGCATTGTAAGGTGGATTGCCTGGGCCAACAGGCCAAGCCTGCCGCGCGGCGACAGGATTAAGGTTGTCATCAGGACCAGCAGCCAGAACATTTGCAACAGCCGCGCAGGACAGACCGCCGTGCACCGCATCCGGCAGGGGCGCGATCGGAATGCCGCAATCCCCCAGTAAGCGTTCACAAATCTGCGGGAACAGCGGGATATAATCCTCGTAACGCCACACCGTCAGCCGGTTCACGCCAGGCGTGGCCCGTAGCCGTCTAACGACATCAACCCAATCGACGTCACCAAGCGGCTGCTGGGCCTTAAACTCATCCGGCGCAACGACGTGACCACCCATCATCACCTGCCCGTAGGCTGAATTCAGAAACCCGGCAGGATCGCGGATCGCAAAACACAGGTCGACGCCTTGATCGGGCGACAGCACAGGGATCAGCATGGCCAGCCGTTGGCGGGCGCGTGGATAAAGCGGCAGGCGAATGCGACCCTCGCGCGTTTGTAAAACGCCTAGTAAGTTTTCCTCGCTCACCACAAAGCGCTTGGCCTGACCAATCAGCTTGGCGCGCACCTCTGCAGGGTTCGGCGCGTGGCCCGTCACGGTGCGATTGATTGGCAAATCGAACAGCGCCTCTAGGCTTTGCCCGCCACCGCGCAAATGCGGCGGCATCATCGTGCGGATGCCGCGCTGCCACAGATCAATACGGTGGGCGATCAGGGAATGCTGTAGATGCGTGGTCGCTGTCTTATGCGCACCAAGGTGCAACACGACTGTTGGCGCAGATGTGAAGGATGACATTGGTGCATCGCCTCCGAACGGAAAAGACGGCGGAGGACTGGCAGGGGCACACGGGCTCGAACCGTGGGCCTACGGTTTTGGAGACCGTCGCTCTACCAACTGAGCTATACCCCTAAGGCCGTCGTCCGATTAGCCCGAACCGGGATCAGGATCAAGAGGCCATGCGCCCTTCCGGTGCGAAACCGGCAGAAAAACGAAGCAGGGCATGTTGGGCAATCATGGAACATTCCCCCTGCCCCGCCCGTTGGCCATTCAAGCACATCATAAAAGGAGAAGACTTCATGGCGATGAACACCCTCAAAGATATCTACCTCGACCAACTGCAGGACCTGTGGAGCGCGAACACACAGTCCCTGCCCGTCGTGACAGAGCTTGGCCGCGCCGCCACAGACAAAGAGCTGAGCGAGGCCCTGATTGCAGGCGGCAATGGCATCAGTGACGGCATTGCCGCGCTGGAAAAGCTGTGCGCCGATCACGGGATCGCGCCAAATGCCGAGCATTGCAAAGGCATGGAAGGGCTCGTGAAAGAAGCCCGCGCCCACGGCTTGTCAGATGATATCTCTGACCCCGACGTGCGCGATGCCGCGATCATTCCGCAGTATCAGCGCATGGTGCACTACGCGCTGGCCGGCTACGGCACCTTGGTTGCCTTTGCGAACCGCCTCGGTTTGGACGGCGACGCTGCGGTCTTGCAACAGTGCCTCGACCAGACCTATGGCGGCGACCGCCACATGACAGCAATCGCGATGCAGGGCGGCGTCAACAAAGACGCTGTCGCCTAATCTAAACGATTTGCGATGACGGATCAGGCCACCCCTTGGGGTGGCCTTTTTATTAGGCACGGCTCGAGAACGAAAAAGACCGCCTCCTTTCGGAAGCGGCCTTCATTAGAACCTAGGCTTGCACGCTGTGGGACATTTTCATGACTTCTACGAAGTCACTGCCATGCCCCACGCGTCACGTTTGAGCCACAGGCCCAAGCCGCGACGTGCTTACGCCAGGATCTTGGACACAACGCCAGCGCCGACGGTGCGGCCGCCTTCGCGGATTGCGAAACGCAGGCCGTCTTCCATGGCGATCGGTGCGATCAGTTCGACTTCGAACTTCAGGTTGTCACCGGGCATAACCATTTCCGTGCCTTCGGGCAGGATCACGGTGCCGGTCACGTCCGTTGTACGGAAGTAGAACTGCGGGCGGTAGTTCGCGAAGAACGGTGTGTGACGACCGCCCTCTTCCTTGTTCAGGATATAGGCCTCGGCCTCGAACTTGGTGTGCGGTGCAACCGACTTTGGCTTACACAGAACCTGACCACGCTCCACGCCTTCACGGTCGATGCCGCGCAGCAGGATACCGACGTTGTCACCAGCTTGACCGGAGTCCAGCAGCTTGCGGAACATCTCAACGCCCGTGCAAGTCGTGGTCTTGGTGTCGCGGATACCAACGATTTCAATGCTGTCGCCAACGTTGATCACGCCGCGCTCGATACGGCCAGTCACAACAGTACCGCGACCAGAGATCGAGAACACGTCCTCGATTGGCATCAGGAACGGCAGGTCAACTGCACGTGCTGGTGTCGGGATGTACTCGTCCACAGCAGCAAGCAACGCCTTGATCGACTCTTCGCCGATTTCAGGACGGGTGCCGTTCATCGCGTGCAGAGCGGAGCCGCGGATGATCGGGATATCGTCGCCGGGGTAGTCGTACTTGGACAGCAACTCGCGGATTTCCATCTCGACGAGCTCCAGCAGCTCTTCGTCGTCGACCTGGTCAACCTTGTTCATGTAGACGACCATGTAGGGGATACCCACCTGGCGGCCCAGCAGGATGTGCTCGCGCGTTTGTGGCATCGGGCCGTCAGCAGCGTTCACAACCAGGATCGCGCCGTCCATCTGGGCAGCACCGGTGATCATGTTCTTGACGTAGTCGGCGTGGCCGGGGCAGTCAACGTGAGCGTAGTGACGTGCTTCGGACTCATACTCGACGTGTGCGGTCGAGATGGTGATGCCGCGTGCTTTTTCTTCGGGTGCGCCGTCGATCTGGTCGTAGGCTTTGAAGTCACCGAAGTACTTCGTGATTGCCGCCGTCAGCGTCGTCTTGCCGTGGTCAACGTGACCGATGGTCCCGATGTTCACGTGCGGTTTGTTGCGTTCGAACTTTGCCTTAGCCATGATCGGCCCCCTTAATAAATGCGGGGCCGTCCTGACCCCGCTTGAAGCATCGCGGGCGATGTATGGCGGATCGCAAGGGAAATCAACCCGTCATGTGCCAAGGCAATGACGCAAGCCAAAGCGGCCCGGTGGTTTCCCACCGGACCGCTGCTAAAAAATCCCATCAAAGGGTCAGATTTTAATGCCTGCGCGGGACACCACGGCCCCGACCAGCCCTATTCGAACCGGTTGGATTTCGGGAAACCGTGCGGTGCCCGTTTGCCCACGCCGCCGCGTGCAGCTTTCCATTCGGTCAGGTCAGCCTCTGTCCGGGTCTTGCCCCCGCCCATCGTCCAGGACAGGCCGTCGGCCCAAGCGAAGGTCGTCGCGTCGCCCAAGCCGCCATCAAGTTCGAGCGTACCCTGTCGGCCAAAGACCTTCTTGTACTTCTGAAGACGCACACCTTTGCCGCGGCCCATTTCAGGCAGCTCGTCCAGCGCGAAGACCAAGAAGCGGCCATTTTCGCTGACAACCGCGACGTGATCGCCAGACACCGGGCGTACGACCTTGGCCACGCCATCCTTGACGTTCAGCACCTGTTTGCCAGCGCGGGTCTGGGCGATGACGTCATCCTCTGGCACGACGAAACCGTCACCTTCGGACGACGCAACAAGCAGGCGGCCGCCGGGGCGGTGGATCATGATATCGACGATCTGCGCCTCGTTCGGCAAATCGACCATCAGGCGCAGCGGCTCTCCCATGCCGCGCCCGCCGGGCAGCGTACTGGCCTGCACCGTATAGAATCGCCCGGTCGAGCCGAAGACCAGCAGTTTGTCCGTCGTTTCAGCGTGGAAGGCGAATCGCGGGGCGTCGCCGTCCTTGAATTTCAGCTCGCGGTCCAGCGGCACATGACCGGTCAAGGCGCGGATCCAGCCCATCTGCGAACAGACGACCGTGATCGGCTCTTTCGCGATCATGGCTTCCAGCGGTACATCAGCAACTTCGCCAGCTTCGGCAAATGTCGTGCGGCGCGCGCCGCCTTTGCTGTCCTTGCCGAACTGTTTGCGCGTTTCGCGCAACTGTTCCGAGATGCGCTTCCACTGCAGACCTTCGTCGTCCATCAGGTCTTCTAGGCCCGCACGCTCTTCCATCAAGGCGTCGCGTTCGGCGATCAGCTCCATCTCTTCCAGACGGCGCAGGGACCGCAGGCGCATGTTCAGAATCGCTTCGACCTGCACTTCGGTCAGGCTGATTTCAGGATCGGCCCCGGCCACCATGGGCGAGACATAATCCTTTTCGTTGACGGCGCGGACGTGGGTTTTGGACCAGTCCTCGACCATCAGCGCCTTTTTCGGATCGTCATCATAGCGGATAATGTCGATGACCCGGTCAAGGTTGAGGAAGGCAATGATAAAGCCTTCGAGCACCTCTAGGCGGTGGTCGATCTTTTCCAGACGGTACTGCGACCGGCGCAGCAGAACGTCCCGGCGATGGTCGAGGAACGCGCGCAGCACTTCTTTGACGCTGCAAACTTTGGGCACAAGGCCGTCGATCAGCACGTTCATGTTCAGGCTGAACCGGATTTCCAGATCGGAATTGCGGAACAGCATGCCCATCAGCATTTCGGGGTCGACGGTCTTGGCGCGCGGTTCCAGCACGATGCGCACGTCGTCGGCAGATTCGTCGCGCACGTCGGCCAGCAGCGGGACCTTTTTGGTCTGCACAATCTCGGCCAGCTTTTCGATCAGGCGGGATTTGGGCACCTGATAGGGAATTTCTGTGACGACAACTTGCCACTGACCGCGGCCAAGATCCTCGACCTCGTACCTTGCGCGCAGGCGGATGCTGCCACGACCGGTGCGATAGGCGTCGGCGATGGCCTGCGGCTTTTCGACAATGACACCGCCGGTCGGAAAGTCGGGACCGGGGATATATTGCATCAAGGTATCGTCGCCCGCGTTCGGCGACTTGATCAGATGCAGACAAGCGTCGATCAGCTCGTGCAGGTTATGGGGCGGGATATTCGTCGCCATGCCGACGGCGATACCGCTAGACCCATTGGCCAGCAGATTCGGAAAGGCGGCCGGAAAGACAATGGGTTCTTCCAATGTGCCGTCATAGTTCGGGCGATAATCGACGGCGTTCTCGTTCAGCCCCTCCATTAGGGCTTCGGCGGCAGCGGTCATCCGCGCTTCGGTGTAACGCGCAGCAGCGGGGTTATCGCCGTCGATGTTGCCAAAGTTACCTTGGCCATCAACTAGCGGATAACGGACGTTAAAGTCCTGCGCCAAACGCGCCATCGCGTCATAAATCGCGGCATCGCCGTGCGGGTGATAGTTACCCATCACGTCGCCGGAAATCTTGGCGGACTTACGGAAGCCCCCGTTCGAGGCCAACTTCAGCTCTCGCATCGCGTAAAGGATTCGGCGATGCACAGGCTTTAGCCCGTCGCGCGCATCGGGCAGCGCGCGGTTCATGATCGTGGATAACGCGTAGGTCAGATACCGCTCGCCAATCGCGTGGCGCAGCGTTTCGGTTACGTCGTTCGGATTTGGGGTGTCGTCGATTGCATCGCTCATGGCTGGCAGACTTAGCGAAGCGCTGGATAGTCGTAAAGGCGGCAGTGGGGCCAACGGGCGGGAAATTCCCCGCAGGTGGAACTAAGAATCACGTTATGGTGTTCGTATTGCGACTGCCAAGCGCGATTGACTTATTACTGGGGGCTCTGTTTTGGGCAAATTCATCGTCGGAACCTTCGCCATTCTGGCCTGGGCGTTTTATGTCATGTCCGGAGGTGCGTCATATGCGCCCGAGACACAGGCGACCGCTGCGCCCGAGCCTCAGGCGATCTCGGTTGAACAAGCAGAGCCGATCACGATTGCCGCGCCCGAAGCCATAGCGATTCCCGTGCAGCCCCAGATGCCCCCAGCGCAGGCCGATACTGTGATTGCGGAACCGGCGAGCCTTCAGACTGCGCCCGCTTTTGACGGCTCGTCTGTCGGTGTGACCAGTATTGAGCCAGCGTTCACGTCTTTATCCGCCCCCGCGCCAGCCGCTGTGGCCAGCCCCGACATTGCGCCGCTGCGCGAAGTCGCGGGCCGTGCAGTCAACATGCGCGCTGGCCCCGACACCAGCTTTGACGTGCTGGACACACTGCCGCGTGGCACTCAAACCGAAGTGGTGGAAAGCGACGGCAACGGCTGGGTCCGCGTGCGGGTTGTGGGCACGGGACAGATGGGCTGGATGGCCGAACGGCTGCTGACGGGGGGCTAAACAGCTTGCGTGCCCGCCCGGCGCAGACCAAACAGGGCGCATGACACAGCGTACAGTTTTAATCACGGGATGCTCTTCTGGCATCGGTTATGATGCGGCCCATGGCCTTCGGGATGCAGGGTGGCGCGTCTTTGCGTCTTGCCGAAAAGCCAGCGATTGCGAACGGCTGCGAGGCGAAGGTTTCGATAGCCCGCAAATCGATTACACCGACACAAACAGCATCGCCGCCGGGCTTGCCGACGTTTTGGCGGCCACCGGCGGCACGCTCGATGCGCTTTATAACAACGGTGCCTTTGCCTGCCCCGGCGCGGTCGAGGATTTGCCGCGTGGCGGGCTTGAGTCGATTTTCCAAACCAACCTGTTTGGCGTGCACGATCTGACCTGCCGGGTCATTCCAGTCATGCGCGCGCAGGGACACGGCCGGATTGTGAACTGTTCATCCGTGCTTGGGCTGGTGGGCTACAAATGGCGCGGAGCCTATGTCGCGACGAAATTTGCACTGGAAGGGCTGACCGACGTGTTGCGGTTGGAAATGCGCGACACACCGATCAAGGTGATTCTTCTTGAACCCGGCCCGATCGCATCGCGCATCCGCGAAAACGCGATTCCGCATTTTGAACGCTGGTTCACGCCCGAAACCTCTGCCCGGGCGGCGCAATACCCTGACCTGACCAAACGCTTGTACGAAGGCGGCGAGGATAAATTCCAGCTGCCCGCCAGCGCCGTGACCGCGAAACTGCGCCACGCGCTAGAACATCCAAAGCCGAAAGCGCGGTACTATATCACCGTGCCAACCTATCTTGCGGCGATCATGCGGCGCGTTTTGCCGGTGTGGGCGCAGGATGCGCTGATTTCACGCAACTAAGCTGTCTGGCCTTCGGGCCCGGCGGTGCTATGTCGGCATGCAACGTTATACCGGGGGACCCATGGCCAACGATCCACTTTTCATTCTGGTCGCAGTCGCCTGCCTTGCCGTTTTGGCCGTCCTGATCTTAGGCATCGGCAGTTTTGGCAAAGGCGGCGAATATAATCGCAAAAACGCGAATAAGATCATGCGCTGGCGGATCGGGCTTCAGGCCGTCGCGATCGCGATGATCCTTCTTTTCGTCTATCTACGGGGGCATTGATCCATGGTTGTTCTAAACAAAATTTACACGCGCACCGGCGACGCGGGCGAAACGGCGCTTGGTAATGGCAGCCGCGTTAAGAAATACGATGACCGGGTAAACACTTACGGCACTGTCGATGAAGCCAATGCCACCGTGGGCATGGCGCGGCTTCATGCGGATGGCGAAATCGACGCGCAACTGGCCATGATCCAGAATGATCTGTTCGATCTGGGGGCAGACCTGTGCCGGCCCGATATGGCCGCCGATGCCAGCGCCGAATATCCGCCCCTGCGGATGTCGGATACGCAAGTGGACCGCCTCGAATCGCAAATCGACGCCATGACCCAAGCGGTCGAACCGCTGCGCAGCTTCGTTCTGCCAGGCGGCTCTGCACTGGCTGCACATTTGCATCTGTGCCGCACCGTGTCCCGGCGGGCGGAACGCTTGTGTGTCGAACTTGCTGCGCAGGACGACGTGAACCCTGCCGCACTGAAATACCTTAATCGTTTGTCGGATTGGTTCTTTCAGGCCAGCCGCATAGCTAACGATGATGGCCGTTCCGACGTGCTGTGGGTGCCCGGCGCGAACCGCTAGATTGCTACCGACAAGTTGACGCGAACGTCAGGACGCTGCGTCCAAGCCGTTTTGCCCTGTTGCCTTTCAGGCGCGGTTGATGTCTCAAAAGGCAAGTTTTGTAAAAAGATGGGAGTGATACGCGATGAAGGTATTGGTGCCGGTCAAACGCGTGATCGACTATAACGTGAAGGTTCGCGTCAAAGCGGACGGTTCAGGTGTCGATCTGGCCAACGTAAAAATGTCGATGAACCCTTTCGACGAAATCGCCGTCGAAGAGGCGATCCGCCTGCGTGAAGCAGGTAAGGTCGAAGAAGTCATCGCCGTATCTATCGGCGTAAAGCAAGCGCAGGAAACCCTGCGCACCGCCCTCGCCATGGGCGCGGACCGTGCGATTCTTGTCGTGGCCGCTGATGATGTCCACACGGACATCGAACCGTTGGCCGTTGCAAAAATCCTCAAAGCGATCGTCGACGAAGAACAGCCGGGCCTCGTGCTCTGCGGCAAGCAGGCGATCGATAACGACATGAACGCCACCGGTCAGATGCTGGCCGCGCTGCTGGGCTGGTCGCAGGCGACATTCGCCTCCGAAGTCGGAATCGACGGCGATCATGCGACTGTGACGCGCGAAGTTGATGGCGGCTTGCAGACCATCAAGGTCAAAATGCCGACAGTCGTGACCGTCGACCTGCGCCTGAACGAGCCGCGCTATGCGTCGCTGCCGAACATCATGAAGGCCAAGAAAAAACCGCTGGATGAAAAGACGCCCGCTGATTACGGCGTTGACGTCAGCCCGCGCCTGACGGTCGTCAAAACCAGCGAGCCTGCTACACGCTCTGCTGGTATCATCGTGAAATCCGTCGACGAACTTGTCGCGAAACTTAAAGAAGCGGGGGCTGTGTAATGGCTGTTCTTCTGATTGGTGAAGTTACCGACGGCGCGCTGAACGCTGATGCCACCGGCAAGGCCGTCGCGGCCGTGAAATCGCTGGGCGATGTGACGGTCCTGTGTGCGGGTGCCTCTGCATCCGCTGCTGCTGCCGAAGCGGCCAAAATCGACGGCGTCGCACGCGTGCTTTGCGCCGAAGATGCCGCGCTGGGTCACCGTCTGGCAGAGCCAACGGCCGACCTGATCGTCAAGCTGGCGGGTGACTACACCCACATCGCCGCGCCGGGCACGACGGACGCCAAGAATGTCATGCCGCGCGTCGCCGCGTTGCTGGATTGTCAGATCATCTCTGAGGTGACTGCGGTCGTCGATGCGGACACGTTTGAGCGTCCGATCTACGCAGGTAACGCGATCCAGACTGTTAAATCAGCTGACGCGATCAAGGTTCTGACCGTGCGCACCGCAGGGTTTGATGCTGCTGGCATGGACGGGTCCGCTTCAGTCGATACGATCGACGCCGCGGGCAACCCGAACCTGTCCGAGTGGATCGAAGACAAAGTTGCGGCCTCTGACCGGCCGGAACTGACGTCGGCTGGCGTCGTTGTGTCTGGCGGCCGCGGTCTTGGCTCTGAAGAGAACTTTGCCATGATCGAAAAACTGGCGGACAAGCTGGGTGCCGCTGTCGGTGCGTCCCGCGCTGCAGTCGATTCGGGCTATGCTCCTAATGACTGGCAGGTTGGTCAGACCGGTAAGGTCGTCGCACCCGACCTGTATGTGGCCGTCGGCATTTCCGGCGCCATCCAGCACTTGGCTGGCATGAAGGACAGCAAAATCATCGTCGCGATTAACAAGGACGAAGAGGCACCAATCTTTCAGGTGGCCGATTACGGCCTTGTTGCAGACCTGTTTGATGCGGTGCCAGAGCTAACCGAAAAGCTTTAAGCACTCGCTGCTATCAATGGAAAAGGGCGCGCTCATCTGGCGCGCCCTTTTTTATGTCACGCCGCTTTGTGCAGGATCTGCTGCAGAGCAGGCACCAACTTGGCAGCGGCCTCTTGATGGCAGCCGATACTCAACATCTCGGACGCGGCCTTGGCTTGCGCGGGGGAAAAATACATCCCCTTGGTGCCCATTGACAAAGCAACCGGACTTGGCTGCGCCTCGACCACGCTCAAAACTTGCGGGCGCAGTTGGTCAATCATACTCGCGGTGATGAACAACGGATCGGCTGACAGCTTGCCAGGCCGCGAATCCCACGGGACGTCAGACAACGGTTCCTTAGAAAACCAAAGCAGAATGGTGCGCGGACCGATCTGGTTCAGCATATTGCGCATCCGCGCGACCCAAGCCTCTCTCAGCTCTGACACGACGATGTCAAACCTTTCGGGGGACCGGGCGTAAAGGCTGGTCAGCATGTGGCGCGTAAAGGTAAAATCCGCGAAATCCACGTCGGAAAAGATCGCTTGCATCACAGTCGATGCACGCAAAAAGCGGTCATTCCGGCGCGGATGCACTGAATAGAACCGGTTCGAAAGGTAATTCGCCCCCATCACCTGTACCACAGTCACCTTGGCGTCATGGCACGTCGCCATGATGGTCGGATCGTTCACAAAGGCATCGACCCCGCCATTCACACAGCCCAAGTTCACGCAGGTTTGCCCGATTTCCCGCTCTACCAGCGCGGCCAGTGGCCGGTCGATAAATTTGCCAAATGTCTCTGTCCCGCCAACAAACGCGACATAGGGCGTGTCTAACCGCCGTTTGGGCCCGCGAAAGAAAATGCGGGATAACCCATAGCGACAAGGGGCATAGTGCAGTCCGGCACTATCGATTTCATCATGCTTCATTCGCTTCACCACAGATCGTTTCGTCATCCTTGGATTGCAGATTCGCGGATTCGTATTTCGATTTCGCTAAGTTAGGGATTTAAGCCTGATTTTAATGATCACTGGCGCTTGATGGCGCTACGCAGCACGGCCTATGCTGCGGTCACGTCAGACAAAGGATCATAGACATGGCAATCGAACGCGTTGGTATCGTGGGGGCCGGCCAAATGGGCAACGGCATCGCGCATGTCTTTGCAGTTGCAGGATATGATGTGCTTTTGACGGATGTCAGTCAGGATGCGCTGGACCGCGCCGTCGCCTTGATCGACCGAAATTTGACACGCCAAGTGTCCAAGGATTTGATCGACGATGCCGCAAAAAACGCGGCCATGAAACGCATCGTCACCACTGCGAAATTGACCGATTTGGGCCAGACCGACCTCATTATCGAGGCCGCGACAGAGCGCGAGACGATCAAACAGGCCATTTTCGAGGATCTGCTTCCCCATCTGAAGCAGGACACGATTCTCACGTCGAACACCTCTTCGATCTCGATCACCCGTCTGGCGTCCCGCACGGATCGGCCCGAACGGTTCATGGGCTTCCACTTTATGAACCCCGTTCCGATCATGCAGCTGGTGGAATTGATCCGCGGCATTGCAACAGACGAGCCGACCTTCCGCGCCTGCGAGGCGGTCGTGGCGCGCCTTGGCAAAACCTCTACCGCATCCGAAGACTTCCCAGCCTTCATCGTGAATCGGATCCTCATGCCGATGATCAACGAGGCGATTTATACGCTGTATGAAGGCGTCGGATCGGTGCAATCGATCGATACGTCCCTTAAGCTGGGTGCAAATCACCCCATGGGGCCGCTCGAACTGGCCGACTTCATCGGACTAGATACATGCCTTGCGATCATGAACGTCCTGCATGACGGGCTGGCCGACACCAAATACCGCCCCTGCCCCCTGCTTACCAAATATGTAGAGGCGGGGTGGCTTGGCCGCAAATCACAGCGCGGGTTCTATGACTATCGCGGCGAGACCCCGGTACCGACACGCTGACCCAAGGCCAGCGTTTGCGCCCGTAGCCATGCCATCAGCCCCCGCGGATCGGCAATGCGCGCGTTAAGATCATCATAAGGTATCGCCTGCCCGACCACCGGCGCGAAAACTGTGTTTCGCGTACGGGCAACCTCATGCAGCAAAAGGCTTTGGCGCAGCAACGGTGAAATTCGGTTCGCGATTTGGTAGGCGCGTGAATTTGCGCCAGGGAAAAAGCACGGGACTACGGTTGCGCCGGACATGCGGATCAACTTGGCGGTAAAGACGTTCCACTCTGCCTCCTCGGCTTTGGCGAAGGCGCGCGGCGCAGATGCGACGACGCCGGACGGGAATAAAGCGATCATGCCGTCTTGCGACAGATGATCCATCGCCTGACGGCGCATTTCGATCATCTTGGCCTGCGCATCCGGCTGGTGCGGAAACGGGACGGAAATCATGAAACGTGTCGCTTCCGCGTCAAGGGACGTCAGCAGCGACCGGCTTAGAATGCGGTAATCAGGGCGCCGGCGGCCAATCAGTTCTGCCAGAACCATCCCATCAACCATGCCATGGGGATGATTGGCGACCAGAATCACCGGCCCTGTCTGCGGGATATGGGCAATCTGATCTTCTGGCGTCGTCACACGAATGCCTTGTGCGGCAAGTGTCGCTGACCAGAATGCCTGCCCCGTCGCCGGGCCAGCCTGCTCGTAAGCGCGCACCATGCGAATGACGGTCATCTTGCCCGTCATCCATTCAACGGTTCGAATAAAGCCTTGCCGGAACGGACCATCAAAAGACGACGCATAGCTCAGCGTCCTACGGTCATAAACGATTGGCGTATTTTGGGGCGCGGTCGCCGCGCCGCCTGACTTAGCCGCCTTCGCCGAATTTGTCATCGACAAGCGCCGTTATTGCATCGGACAAGGCCTGCGCGTCAGGACCGCTTGTCTCTACGTCAATCCAGCTGCCGACGGTCGCAGCCAGCATCAGCAGTCCCATAATGCTGTCGCCGCCCGTTTGCATGCCGTCCTTGCTGACTGTCGCCGTGGCATCATGGGCCTCTACGACTTCCACTAATTTCGCCGAGGCGCGGGCGTGAAGCCCCTTAACGTTTTGTATCTTGAGGCGCGTTTGAGCCATTGTCACTGCGGTCCCACGATATGAGAATTAATATAGCGGTGTGCGGCCTCTATCGCCGCATTCACCGCGTCGGGCACGGATTTGCCACGCGACTTCGCCAGCTTAATCAGCATTGGCAGGTTGGCTCCATATAGGATCCGACGGTTGTCCGGGCTGCACGCGCGCAGGCTTAGGTTACTGGGAGAGCCGCCAAACATATCGGTTACGATGATAACGCCCTGGCCCGTATCGACGGCATCAGCAGCATCACAAATCTCGGCCTGTTTGGCATTGCGGTCATCATCTGGCGCAATCGCAATTGCCTGAATCCCGTCTTGGCGTCCGACAACATGTTCGACCGCCAACAGATATTCTCGCGCCAGGTTCCCGTGCGCCACGATGACGATTCCGATCAAGCGTTCTGTCCCCGCACTCCGCTGGCCCCAGACCCAATCCCAGTTCCGTCGCGGCGTTCCATTTCCCTGTGGCGTTTAGATACGGGCCAGCCGTCTAGCGCAAGGGATGCTGCCAGCCTTTCGGTCAGGACGACAGACCGGTGTTGCCCGCCGGTACAACCCAGACCGATGGACAGATGCGCGCGCCCCTCGTCTTTGTGCGCTGGTAGCACCAAATCAAGCAGGCCTTTGATTTGCGCCACAAACGGATCAAATCGCGGATCTTGCGCGACATAGGCTGCCACATCAGCATCCCGGCCGTCCAACGCGCGCAGCAGCGGATCCCAATGCGGATTGCGCAAAAAGCGGCAGTCAAACACCATGTCCAGCCCGCGCGGCAGACCGCGCTTGTAAGAAAAAGACTGCACGGAAATGCCAAGCAGCTTGCCCTTACCTTGGGCGAACAGACGTTCAACCTCGCTGCGCAGGTCGTGCGGCGACAGATCCGAGGTGTCGACAAGCACATCAGCGCGGGCACGAATCGGGCCCAAAAGCTCTTTTTCCGCGGCAATCCCGGCCTGTGGCGGCCCAGCGGGCGCTAGCGGATGATGCCGGCGCGTTTCGGAATAGCGCCGGATCAGCACGTCATCGTCTGCGTCCAGAAACAGAACCTGCGCGTCATGCCCCATCACACGGCTCAAGCGGTCAATCGCCTCGATCAGGGCATTGGTACTGAAATCCCGATTGCGCACATCAAGCCCAAGCGCCAGCGGCCCTGCGACTGCACCATCCAGAAGACGCGGTAGCAACGACAAAGGCAGGTTGTCGATCACTTCGAAACCGATGTCTTCTAGGGCATTGATCGCCGTCGATCGGCCAGCACCAGAAGGCCCAGTGACCAGCACAATGCGGGGGCCCGATAGATCTTCGGCAGATGAAGCGGTTTCAGTCATCAAGCGATCCGGCCCGCGCGCAGGTATTGCAGAAGGGCTGGGGCAAAGGATACGCCGATTGGCCGTTGAATTAAAGGCAGGTTACATCCCAAAAGCGTTAGACTTTGCAGATGCGGCAATCGGCCCTCGGCGGTTTGATCAAGATCGACAATACAGACGAGCGGCGCGGGTGAGGCAGGCTTGGCCCGCAGAATGCCAACACCCCGCGCCTCGATCATGCCGCGCAAAGCTGCCGGGCAACTTGCGACGACGTGGTCCACACGGCGGGACAATATGATGCGATCATCGCCAATCAAGTCTGCGCCAAAGGCCATAAGCTCCAACGCCAGCGCTGACTTTCCAGACCCTGACGCACCACGAATCAACATGCCGCGCCCGTTCAAAGACACGGCGCTTGCGTGGATCGTTTCGGTCACGAATTAAACCGGCAAGCCCACAACAAACCGCGCACCAAGCGGATCTGAAGTGACGTCGACTTCGGTTGGGCGAATGTTTTCCGCCCAAATTACGCCGCCATGCGCCTCGACGATCTGTTTACTGATCGCAAGGCCGAGCCCCGAATTGTTACCGAACTGTCCCTCTGGGCGCTCGGAGTAGAAGCGCTTGAAAATCTTAGTCAGCGCGCCGTCAGGAATGCCGGGGCCGGTATCTTCAACCACGACAAGGATCCGGTTTTCCCGGCGGCGCGCCCAAACGCGAATGGCATCGCCGTCTTCGCAGAACGAAATCGCGTTGGTAATCAGGTTTACGAAAACCTGCGCCAAACGTCCCTCTAGGCCTTGAACCATGATCCCCTGATCCGGCAGGTCAGAGATGTATTCAATTCCCTTGCTTTCGGCTTCGCGGCCAAGGAATTCATTCAGATTGCCCAACATTCTAAGCAGATCGAATGTCTCTTCTTCTTCTTTGACAAGCTCTGAATCCAGACGCGACGCGTTCGAGATATCACTTACGAGGCGATCCAGACGGCGGACGTCATGTTCGATCACTTCTAGTAGCTTTTCGCGATGCTCTTCTTTCTTGACGATCCGCAGTGACCCAACGGCAGAGCGAAGAGAGGCGAGCGGGTTTTTAATCTCGTGCGCGACGTCAGCAGCGAACTGCTCATTCCCCTCGATCCGCTCATAAAGCGCCTGCACCATGCCACGCAAAGCACCCGACAAGCGGCCAATTTCATCCGGCCGCGCCGTGAGGTCGGGAATGCGGATGCGCGTCGGGGCCATTTTACGCGCGTTCTTGTCGCGGCCCAATTCTGCGGCAGCGGCAAGGTCAGCCAGCGGATTCGCAATGGTCGAGGCAAGCACAAGGCTTAGAATCACACTAACTGCCATGCTGACCAAAAACAGGCGCAACACCTGCTCGCGCTCTCGGCTAACAAGCGCATCCAATTCGCCCGCGGCGCTGGTGATGGACACGACGCCGACGGGGCGACCATCTTGTTCGATCGCCGTCGCGACGACGAAATTTGTACCAAGCGCAGTCTGCAAAGCCCGTACATCAATGCCACGCTCCATCACCCGCGCCACGTCTTCAGCGGTGAGTGTCAGCGGATCTGCGGACAAGGTTTGATCCGCAGGAACCAGATTGCGCAGCGCAGTCCACGCCCGCGATAGGGCGTCAGTGATAATAGTGCGGCTATCGTCGGGTTGAAGTTCTTTAACGGCAGCAGCGCTGGATTTACCGGTTGCTGTCGCCAGTTGGCGACCTGTTGGCCCGAATATATTGACGATGATGCCGCCGCGCAGGTCCATATCGTTCAACGTACGAACCACATCGATCCCGTCGCCGCTGGCCAGATCAACGGGCGCGGTCAAAGGCATACGGGCTTCTAGAACATCGGCGATCAGTTCTGCCTCGTTCACCAAGCCAGAAGCGCGCTGATATGCCAGATTATCACGCGACGGGTTCAAGTAGAGCACGCCGGACACGAGCAAAATCATGGCTAACAAATTGAAAGTAATGATTTTGCGCGCAATCGGAGAGGACCGTAGGTTCACCATCCGCCGCTTTTTGCGATGGCGCAGCATTTCCTGCTCGTTTGCCGATTGCGGCGCGATCCAGTCGTCACCCAGCACAAGATCAGGCTCGTTCCGTGCGGCACGCCGCACGGAGTTCAGATCGCGCACATCAATATGGCGGGCAGCCTCGCTCATGATCAGGCTTCGTTATACCGGTAACCGATACCATAAAGCGTTTCGATTGCCGAAAACTCGTCATCGGCCTGACGCATTTTCTTGCGCAAACGCTTGATATGGCTGTCGATTGTACGGTCATCCACATAAATCTGGTCGTCATAGGCGACGTCCATCAACTGATCCCGCGACTTCACGAAACCGGGACGCTGCGCCAGCGCCTGCAACAGCAGGAATTCGGTGACGGTCAACGACACATCGTTGCCCTTCCACTTCACCGCGTGCCGCAGGGGGTCCATTGTCAGTTCTCCGCGGACCATGACCTTGTTGTCCTCGGTCTCTTCCACGACTTCGCCGCCGATCACATCCTGACGGCGCAGCAGCGCGCGGATACGCTCGACCAACAGACGCTGGCTAAACGGCTTTTTGACGTAGTCATCAGCGCCCATACGCAGGCCCAACACTTCGTCAATTTCGTCGTCTTTCGACGTCAAAAAGATCACAGGCATAGAGGTTTTCTGCCGCAGTCGCTGCAACAGGTCCATGCCATCCATGCGCGGCATCTTAATATCAAGGACAGCCATATCTGGCATGCGCTTGTTAAAAGCATCCAACGCGGACTGACCGTCGTTATAGGTTTCCACCTCGAAGCCTTCAGCCTCGAGTGTCATTGACACGGATGTCAGAATATTTCGATCGTCATCGACAAGTGCGATCCTGGCCATGGGTTTTCCCCTACTGCTCGATTGTTGTTATTAACTGCTTTTCCCAGAATCTTTCATGCTTTTGCCATAGCGAATCAACCCTCTATCGCGAATCAAGCGCTGATCCGTGCCTTATTTGCGGCACAAAACGCAAAGGAATGGCTAATGGGTCACAAAGTTGCGCAAGACGCCGCCTTGGTTGCGCTAACATGTCGCTGGTTGCGCTAACGTCGCAATTCCGGTCTGTTCGGTCGCAAAAGCATGGTGCTAAGAGAGGTCAGCCAAAGAGGCCACAAACCCCAAGGAGCGCACCCATGGACCACGGAACGGTCAACCCCGCGATGAAACTTGAAAACCAAGGCATCACCGGACTGGGCGCTGTCTATTATAACATGGCCGCCGCCGACCTTCAGACCGCCGCTGTTGCGAATGGTGAAGGCATCAACGGCAAGGGCGGCACTTTCCTTGTGACCACCGGCAAACACACGGGCCGGTCGCCAAAAGACAAGTTCGTTGTACGCACGCCAGAGGTCGAAGACACGATCTGGTGGGACAACAACCCGCCTATGGACCCGGCCAAGTTCGACACGCTTTACGCCGACATGCTGGCCCACATGAACGGCGGCACGGCCTATGTGCAGGACCTGTTCGGCGGCGCGGACCCTGCTTACCGCTTGGATGTACGCGTCGTGACAGAACTCGCATGGCACGGCCTGTTCATCCGTCACCTACTGCGCCGGCCAGAGCATTCTGAACTGAGCAGCTTTGCGCCAGAATTCACCATCATCAACGTTCCCAGCTTCAAAGCCGACCCGGCCAAGCATGGCTGCCGAAGCGAGACCGTCATCGCGCTGAACTTTGCGAAAAAGCTGATCCTGATCGGCGGCACAGAATATGCTGGCGAAAATAAGAAGTCGGTCTTTACGCTTTTGAATTACTTGCTGCCCGATAAAGGCATCATGCCGATGCACTGTTCAGCTAATCACGCGACAGGGAACCCCGTTGATACGGCCGTATTTTTCGGCCTGTCCGGCACGGGCAAGACAACCTTGTCCGCCGACCCGGCCCGGACGCTGATCGGCGACGATGAACATGGCTGGTCCGATCGCGGCGTCTTTAACTTTGAAGGTGGCTGCTACGCCAAGACGATCAACCTGCGGGCAGAGGCAGAGCCAGAAATCTACGCCACCTGCGCGATGCCGCACACGGTCATCGAAAACATGGTGCACGACCCGGACACGCTAGAACTCGACTTTGACGACACCAGCCTGACCGCAAACATGCGCTGCGCTTACCCGCTCGATTATATCTCTAATGCGTCAGACACCGCGCTTGGTGGTCACCCTAAAAACATCATCATGCTGACCTGCGATGCCTTTGGTGTACTGCCACCGATCAGCCGCCTGACTCCAGCGCAAGCGATGTATCACTTCCTGTCCGGCTTCACATCCAAGGTCGCTGGCACCGAACGCGGTGTGACAGAGCCAGAGCCGACGTTTTCCACCTGCTTTGGCGCGCCCTTCATGCCGCGTCGGCCAGAAGTCTACGGCAAGCTGTTGCAGGAAAAGATCGCGACCCACGGCGCCACCTGCTGGTTGGTCAACACCGGCTGGACCGGCGGGGCCTACGGCACAGGCTCGCGGATGCCGATCAAGGCAACCCGCGCGCTGCTGACCGCCGCACTTGACGGCAGCTTGACTGAAGAAAGCTTCCGCAAGGATCCGAACTTTGGCTTTGACGTGCCCGTCGCCTGCGAAGGCGTCGATACGGTCTTGCTGAACCCGCGCGACACGTGGGCCGACCCCGCTGCATACGATGCACAGGCGGCCAAGCTGGTGCAGATGTTCTCGGACAACTTTGCCAAATACGTCCCGTTCATTGACGAAGACGTCAAGGCAGCCGCGATCGGCTAAGGGGCGCTGCCTTTTGAAATGGTGCCTGTTCAGCGCCGCTAAATTGATTAGGGTCAGGCCATGCGCCTGACCCTTTTCATATCAATCCTGCTTGCAACGCCCGTATGCGCTGCGCCTGACACCTTCGTCAGCCCTGCGATTGGCGCGTTGGAAAGCGGCGTCATCTGCCCGCCGCCCTCTGTCGGCGATGCACCCGCGCCCGGCACCGTTGCGGGCGTGACCCATCTGGTCAACGAAGATCCGCCATTCGTGTCCATGTCGCGCCGCGTGCCGGCAGTGCTAGGGATTGGTTTCGGTGTAAAAACTTTGACCGCCGACATATTGGGCTTGTCCGAAGTCACGATGACCGTCACCCACCCGCCGATGGGCAAGGACGGCGCAACGCAGCAAAGCTTCCTTACGCGAATTGATGGCGGCACGCCGTCGCTGACGTTCTACCAATTCGATTTCGCCTACGAACTGGTGCAGGGCACGTGGGAAATGGAAGCGGTCAAAAATGGCGAGGTTTTGTATCGCACCACGTTTGACGTCGTTGCCCCAAAGGATGCGCCCGAACTGGCCCGTATCTGCGGGTTTGAAGAGCTGCTGTCCTAGGTCAGCCCATCAATCCGCGACGGATCAGGTTAATTCCCGCCACGATCAAAACCAGCAGCGTCACCTTGCGGAACATCTCTTGATTAAAACGATCACCCAGGCGGAATCCGGCCCACATTCCGATCACGGCAGGCACGACCAGCAGCGCTGACAGCTGCCACGTATGCGCGTTCAACACACCCGATTTCAGGTGACCCAGGAAAAGCATCACAGAACCAAGGCCATAGATAACGCCCTGCACAGCCATCTGCTTTGCCCGCGGCGTGCGCAACGCCAGCAGATACAGCACCGTCGGCGGTCCCCATGTCCCGGCAAGTCCGCCAAGCGTACCTGCAGCTAATCCCGCGCCCCACTCAAAGGGTCTGCGCAAATGCCCCGGGATCGTGGGCTGCCAGCCAAGAAGCTGCACTGCACAGAGCGCGACAACCGGCACACCAAGGATCACGAACATCGTATCGGCGGATATCGACGTCAGGAACTGCGCCGACACAAGGATCATCACGCAGACAATCAGCAGATAACGCCAGTGTTCCGCAACCGCCGCCCGCGCGGGGCCAAGGCCAGAACGGGCAATTTGCCACCCGTTGCTAACAAGAATCGGCAAGATGATTCCCGCGACAACAAGCTGCGGATCAATCAGGATGCCCATACCGCTGATCATGATCAGTGGCATCGCAAAGCCGACCGCCCCTTTGATAAAGCCGCCAAGCAGCGTCACCAGACAGGCAAAAAGGACAAGATGAAGCGGGATTACAGCGAGGATATCAGTCATATTGGCGGCACATTGCGCGATCCGTAACCCAAGCGCCACGCAAATCAACCGCGACATTTTCGTATTATTATTGACATAATGGCGCATCAATATTGCGCTGCAGGTGCAAACGTATTATCCGTGCAACTGCAACATAACGAGGACAAGCTGATGGCACACGACGGAGCAGGCCCCATGACAGACACTGTAATTCTGGCGAACCTGACCGATCTGACCAGATCCGCGCTTGCCCCCGTTCTGGCGATTACAGACAGCGCCAAATCCGCCGTCGCCGGACTTGTTACCAAAAATGGCCGTATCTCTGCGCAGTTAATTGAACAGCACCAAACCGCCGCGCATGGGCTTGCTTGGCTGGCGACATATGCCCAAGCCTTGCAGCAAATGCAGTCTTGGGCCGACCGCTTGACCACTGATAACCGCTTTAGCGAGGTCGAAGCGTTGATCCTGCAGATCGCCTTTGGCGAATACCTGTCCCAGATCGCTGGCGGTATCCAGATGAACCAAACAGAGGTCGTGCGTGCCGCCGATCTTGGCCTGACGCCAGCAGACCTTGCCCCGCTAAACGCCCCCGCCCCCGCCGCCTTGATGGCACGTGGCAATACGCAAGCGGCCCGTTCCATGCTGGCACAGCTGATGCAGGACCGCGCCGCAGAGCTGACAGTCGGCGCATCGGGTCTGGACGCAGAGCTTGAGATGATCCGCGATCAATTCCGCCGCTTTAGCCGGGAAAAAGTCGAACCCTTCGCCCACGACTGGCACCTGAAGGACGAACTGATCCCCATGGCGATCATCGACGAAATGGCCGAGATGGGCGTCTTCGGCCTGACCATTCCAGAGGACTTTGGCGGCTTTGGCCTATCGAAATCCGCCATGTGCGTCGTGTCAGAAGAGTTGTCGCGCGGCTATATCGGTGTCGGATCGCTCGGCACCCGGTCCGAAATCGCGGCAGAACTGATACTATGTGGCGGAACGGACGACCAGAAAACCCACTGGTTACCCAAACTGGCCAGCGGTGAAATCCTGCCCACGGCGGTCTTTACCGAACCAAATACAGGCTCTGATCTGGGCGCTTTGCGCACCCGTGCTGTGCCAGACGGCGACGACTGGCAGATCACCGGCAACAAGACCTGGATCACCCACGCCGCCCGCACCCACGTGATGACCGTTTTGGCTCGGACCGAGCCGGACACCACTGACTATCGCGGTTTGTCGATGTTTCTGGCTGAAAAGACCCCGGGCACCGATGAGGCCCCCTTTCCCGATGCCGGCATTACCGGAGGCGAGATCGAAGTCCTCGGTTATCGCGGCATGAAAGAATACGAACTGGCATTTGACGGTTTTGCGGTGAAGGGCGAAAACCTGCTCGGCGGGCAGACGGGCAAGGGTTTCAAGCAGCTGATGCAGACCTTTGAATCCGCCCGCATCCAGACGGCCGCCCGTGCGATTGGCGTGGCGCAATCTGCCCTTGATGAAGGCATGAAGTACGCACAAGACCGCAAGCAATTCGGCAAATCGCTGATCGACTTTCCCCGCGTATCCGGCAAACTGGCGATGATGGCGGTCGAAATCATGGTGGCCCGCCAGCTGACCTATTTCAGTGCCCACGAAAAAGACGAAGGCCGCCGCTGCGACCTAGAGGCCGGGATGGCAAAGCTGCTGGGTGCCCGCGTCGCATGGGCCTGCGCCGACAATGCGCTGCAGATTCACGGCGGCAACGGGTTTGCGCTGGAATACAAAATCAGCCGCATCCTGTGCGACGCGCGCATTCTGAACATCTTTGAAGGCGCCGCCGAAATTCAGGCGCAAGTGATCGCCCGCCGCCTTCTGGACTAAGCTGGCTGCGCGCGGGGCAATCCCAAACGCGGATGCAGGTTGCCGGCTACGATGTAGCCGGCTGCCAATCCAATACCGCACGCCGCAAAGATCCCCGCAACCGGGGCGACCAACAAGATCATCGAGGCCACGGCAGGCGTCGTGATCCCCGATGCGTCGCGGAAGGTCGCATAGACGGCCACCATCTCTGTCCGCTCGGCCGGGCGCACCGCCATCAGGAACGGCAAGCCACCGCAAACGTCGAGCAGAACCAGCGCCACAGACCCAACCATGATGCTGGCCACCGTCAGCCACGGCCAGCCTGACAATAAAAAGCCCACCATGAACAGACTGGACGAGACGGCAAAGCCCAAACGCACGCTACGCCGCACCCCGATCCGCCTGACCCTGCGCAGCATCAGCGGCGTCGTAAACAGCAGCCCGTTGCTCAGGCTCAGCGCGATCGCCGCGACCTTGTCGCCAAGCCCGGCTTCGATGCAAAAGATCGGCAGATAGACGATATAGACCCACCACCCGCAAGACCGCATGACGGCAAAGAACCAGCCCGCAATCAGCCGCGGCTGCGCGGCGAACCGCCCTAGATACGCCAGTGGATTAGGCGCAGGTGCCCGCGCCCGCGCGATCTGCCGCCCGTTCCCAAGCCGCAATCGCCAAAACTCTGCCGCCAGAAACAGCGCAAAAATGCCTGCCAAAATGAACGGCGCTGGTTCCCACCAGTTCAGCAGCGTCACCCCAAGGATCGGCCCGACGCTCCACGGGACAGCGCTATAGACCATGCGCATCGCTTCATTGCGGCTCAGCTCGATCCGGTTGATGTAGTCAAGGACGTAGGCGTTCAGGCAGATGGTAAAGGTTACCGTGCCGACGGCGTTGAACAGCAGCACAAGCGCTTTACCCTGCGCACCGCCAAACAGCGCCATCATGATACCCGCAAGGTAGAACCCGCAGGCCAGTGTCAGCATCCAGCGGCGCGGAATATAGCGCGCCGCGAAGGGTACCATCAGCCCGAAAAACATCGAGCCTATGCCGACGCACAGATAAATCCGGCTGACCACCGCCGCATCGCCGTAGGCGCGATAGATAACAAGCGGCATGACCGACAACAACGTCGCGCGGATGCACGCCTCTAACGCGGCCAGACGGGCGAAATCGCTGATCTTGGGCGTCGGTGCGTGGGTCAGGTAAAGCGGAGCGCGAGGCGCAATCATAGCGCGAAGACCTTGTTGGACCCCTTGCCTGTGACAGCGCCCCGCACGCCGCGCTTTGCCAAACGCGACATCGCGTGTCGATTATGCCTGCCGGACGCCGTCGAGCAATCTGTCGTCCATTTTATCACCATGTAGCACGCTAACATCCCCCGTCGGCTCGAATACCACGGCACGGATCTGCGAAAACTCCAGCGCGTTCGCCTCGCGCAACTTGCCGATTAGATCGCCCGTCGTCATGCCAGAGCGGTGCAAGTTGTCATGCAAGATTTCCCCATCCCGCATGATCAGCAGCGGATCGTTATCCGTGACATCAACCAGCCCCTTCAACCGGGACCGCGCCTGCGCAATGATTGACTGCACGCTAAAAAGTGTCGCCAGCGCCAATGCGCCCTGCCAGAACGGCGTCGTCGTCGACATCGCTGTCGTCGCTACGACCGAACCGATGGCGACCGTGACGGCAAAGTCGAAGCCAGACATTTTGGAAAATGATCGCAAGCCAAACACCCGCGTCAGCGCTACGACGAAAACGATGGCCCCGACGGATTGCACAATAATCTGAATGAATGGTGAAAGCATGGTGATCCTCCTTTTGGTCACAACACGCCCGCCCCGATGATCGTTCCGCCGGCCTTATTCCGATCGCTGAATCGCATCCAACAATCTGTTCCGCGCAGGCAGCACCCGCCCGGCATCAAGCGACCGTATCAGGCGATGCTCAACAAAATAGCCGGTCGTCGCCAATGCCTTGATGATCTCGGGTGTCGTGGCGTCACCCTTTCCGGCTAAGACCGGCGGTAGCAGCAGTAGACGGTCGGCCCACTCACCCGCCGCCTCTCGGCTGACGGCGCGGCCTGACCGCGGCGACACAAATGCAAGATCCTCGTTCACGCCGCGCACCGCGCAGGCGCTTAGGTCCATGCCAAAGCCCAGATCCTCAAGCAGAGCCTGCTCCCACCGCAGATAGGCCAGCGGCCAAACCTCAGTCTGTCCAAGCAAATCCAACAGCTGAACGGTTTGCTTATATAGCGCGCCATGCGCCTCGCGTTCTGGCAGCACGACAGCAAGCAGCCCGCAGACCGCATTCAATCCCGCAAGTGCAAGGCGGTCGCTCATCGCATTCACGGCCCGGCTGCGCAGCGGCTCCACAGTGAATGACCCCAGATGATCGTCCAGCCGCGCTTTCCAAGTCACTGCGATCTGTGCCCCGGGCTGTAGCGACGGCGCAATCTTACGACTGATCCCGCCGCGCACGACCCCAACATGGCGCCCGTGTTCAATCGTAAAGACTTCGACAATCGCCGAGGTCTCTCCATGCGGGCGCACGCGCAGCACTGCGCCTTCATCCTGCCAGCTGATCATAAGCGCGATCCTAGCAACTTCTTCTGGTCTAAAATACCTCCGCCGGAGGCTTGGCTGACCTCGCCTGTCAAATCAGGTCAATCCCGGCTGATCCAGCAAATGGCGACCTTGTCGATCTTCCACCTCGATCACCCAAAGATCACTGTCAAAACTGCGCTGTTTCGCGATAGAGGCATCGACATCCACCTCTGCCCCATCCGCCAGCGTAACCCAGACGCGGTCGCCCGACATCAAATCAAAGGACCGATTAAAGGCAACCGCCTGCCCGTCCAGCGTATTCAGCTTGACCAGCACCGCCCCCGCCGTGGAATCACCGCGCGCGACGACAAAGGCCGGAATATCCATCACCCGCAGCCGCGCCAGATAGGCGCTGACCCAGATGTCCGCCGTCAGGCGCGGTTCAGGCATCGCCGTCTTTAAAGTTCAGGCCCATTTCGTCGTAGCGCTCTTTGTCTTCTAGCCAGTTGGCGCGGACCTTGACCTGCAAGAACAGGTGGACTTTGCGGCCCAGCAGCTCTTCCATCTCAATGCGGGCGGCCTGGCCGACAGCTTTGATCGTCTCGCCTTTATTGCCCAGCACGATGCCCTTGTGGCCGTCGCGGATCACATAAATCAACTGGTCGATCTTGGCAGATCCATCGGGGCGCTCTTCCCAGTTTTCGGTCTCGACCGTTAGCTGATAGGGCAGTTCTTGATGCAGGCGCAGTGTCAGTTTCTCGCGCGTCATTTCGGCTGCAATGTTGCGCAGCGGCGAATCAGAGATTTCGTCGTCCGGATACAGCCAAGGCCCCGCAGGGACCGCGCCTGCAAGCCAATGCTTCAGCGCGTCGCAACCGTGGCCGCGCTCTGCGCTGATCATAAAGGTTTCTTCGAAAGCATAGGTTTCGTTCATCTGCTGCGACAGCTGCAGCAGCGCTTCGGTTTTGACCCGGTCGATCTTGTTGATCGCCAGTGCGACTTTGGCTTTGCCAACGCGGGTGGCAAGCACCTCTAGAATTGCTTTGACGCCCGCCGTCACACCGCGGTTTGCCTCGATCAGCAGCACGACCACATCCGCGTCGCCAGCCCCGCCCCAAGCGGCGGCAACCATCGCGCGGTCAAGCCGGCGCTTTGGCGCGAACAGACCGGGCGTGTCGACGAAGACCAACTGGGATGCGCCATCCTGGGCGACCCCGCGAATACGCGCGCGCGTGGTCTGGACCTTGTGGGTCACGATGCTGACCTTCGCGCCGACCATACGGTTCAGCAGCGTCGATTTGCCTGCGTTCGGCTCTCCGATCAAGGCTACAAAGCCTGCGCGTGTTTCGTCCGTCATTGTCCGACCCTTTCGAGCAGGGCTTGCGCCGCTGCTTGTTCCGCCTGCCGCTTGGCCCCGGCGGTCGCCTCGGCATGTTCGCCGGACTCTAGTGTAACACGAATTGTGAAAACCGGCTGATGATCCGGTCCTGTGCGCGCAACTTCGGTATAAACCGGCGGCGGCGCACCGCGCCCCTGCGCCCATTCTTGCAGCGCCGTCTTGGCGTCGCGCGCATCTGCGGCAACGCTGCCAACACGCGGCTGCCAGTGCTTTAGGATCACTTTGCGCGCGGCATCATAGCCAGCGTCGTAGTAAACCGCAGCAATCACCGCTTCCATCGCATCGGCCAGCAAAGCTTCTTTGCGGCGCCCGCCGGATTGCATTTCAGACCGGCCCAGTTTTAACACTTCGCCCAGCCCGATTTCCCGCGCCACATCGGCGCAGGTTTCGCGGCGCACCAAGGCGTTGTAGCGCGGAGCAAGCAGCCCTTCGGCAGCGCCCGGATCAGCCTGCAACAATGCTTCGGCAATCACGAGTCCAAGGACTCGGTCACCCAAAAACTCTAGTCGCTGGTTGTCGTCGCGGTGCACGCTCGACATGCTGGAATGCGTTACCGCGCGCACCAAAAGAGCTGGGTCGGCAAAGTCGTGACCCACGCGGGCGGCAAAGCCCGTCAATTGTACTGATAGCTTCACTCGATCCCCTTGAAGAAACGATCGCTGCGCCACGTCCAGAACGCCAGCATCGACGCCCCCGCAGAGGAAAAGATGACGCGATCCGCGCGGCCGACGATATCTTCGCGCGGCACAAAGCCCACGCCATTCAGCGACTGCGGTACGCGGCTGTCGGTCGAATTATCGCGGTTGTCGCCCATGAAAAAGAAGTTGTCTGCAGGCACGGTAAAGATGCCGGTGTTATCCAGCGACCGGTTGCCAATGTTCAAAATGTCATGGCTGACGCCGTTCGGTAACGTCTCGCGGCTGCTTTCCTTAATGCAATCGGCATCAAGACCAACAGGACCGTTAGCACAAGCAGGCATTGATCGTTCTGGCCCCTGCGGCGCATAGGTTTCGACAAAGATGCCATTATCTTCGACTTTGACAGCCTCGCCATTGATATAAAGCAGGCCGTCTTTCATCTGGATTTTATCGCCCGGCAAACCAATCAGGCGCTTGATGAAATCGCGGCCTGTGACCGGGTGACGGAACACGACAACATCGCCGCGCTCTGGGTCAGATCCGAACAGACGCTCTGTCTTGCCTTTGAAGGCACCGCAGAAATCATCCGCGCCAATGTCGACATTCAGCGCAGGGATCAGGATCGACGGGCAAGACGCATAGGAATAACCGTAGGCCATCTTGTTTACGAACAAAAAGTCGCCGATCAGCAGCGTGTCTTTCATGGAACCCGACGGAATCCAAAAGGGCTGGAACAGAATTGTGCGGAACAGACCGGCAATCAGCAGCGCATATACCACTGTTTTGACCGTCTCGATCACCCCGGCCATCACACCCGTCTTTTCGGCCATTGCATTATTCCCATTCACAGCTTTGCACGGCTACATGATCGCACGCACCCCCCCTGTCAAGGTAGGGTGCCGAACCCCTGCCCCAACGGGGTTTTCGGTTAAAAACCGTTATTCCGCGACGGGGCGCGCTTCGATCATGACAAAGGCCTGCGCCCAAGGGTGGTCATCTGTCAGGGTGACGTGAATGATTGCCTCGTGCCCCGGCGGCGTCATCTTGTCCAAGCGGTCCTTGGCCCAGCCAGTGACCTCCATCACGGGCTGACCGGTATGCAGGTTGCTCACGGCCATATCTTTCCACGAAATCCCCATGCGAAGGCCTGTGCCCAGCGCCTTGGAACACGCTTCTTTCGCAGCCCAGCGTTTGGCATAGGTGCCGGGGGTATCCTTGCGCCGCTCGGCCTTCGCCTGCTCGGTCGGCGTAAAGACGCGGTTGCGAAAACGGTCACCGAACCGGTCAAGCGTGCCTGCGATCCGGTCGATATTCGCCAGATCAGTGCCGATACCTAGGATCATCCCCGCGCCGCATCCATGCAGCGCCGCATCTCTGCGATGGCGTCCGGCAGGCCGCGAAAGATCGCCTCGCCAATAATGAAGTGCCCGATGTTTAGCTCTCGCACCTCGCGCAGGGCTGCGATGGGGCCAACGCTGTCATAGGTCAGACCGTGGCCCACGTGGATTTCAAGACCAAGGGAGTGGCCATAGGCAGCAGCCTCGGTCAGGCGCGCTAGTTCCCGGTCGCGATCATCCCAGCGTCCGGTCGCCCAAGCGTCGGCATAGGCACCCGCATGCAATTCGATCACCGGCGCGCCAATGCGGTGCGCGGCCTCGACTTGGTCGCGGTCGGCAGCAATGAACAGCGACACCCGGCAGCCCGCGTCGCGCAGGGGCGCGATGTAGTCACCTAGCACATTGGCCTGCCGCGCAACCTCTAGCCCGCCTTCGGTCGTACGCTCTTCGCGCTTTTCCGGCACAAGGCACACGGCGTGGGGCTGGGTCGCCAGCGCAATGCGCTGCATTTCGGCCGTGGCGGCCATTTCAAAGTTCAGCGGCACGCGCAGCGCGGCCTTTAGCCCCGCCATGTCATCATCGCGGATATGCCGGCGATCTTCACGCAGGTGCGCCGTGATACCGTCGGCACCGGCGTCCTGCGCCATCAGCGCGGCACGCACAGGGTCGGGATTGTCACCCCCGCGCGCATTCCGCACGGTGGCCACATGATCGATGTTCACACCCAGTCGCAGCTTTTCGGTCATCACATCACTCCTTCTTTGCGTCGCATCTAGCGTCCCGCAGGTCCCTTGCCACCGGTATCTTTGGGCTGGCCCAGCGATTCCAGCTTGGCACGCAGAATATTCCGTCGCCGTTTCTGATAGGCCTGCAGCACCGGCACCGACAGATAATAGGCAGCGGTTGCCGTGATAATACCCGGCAAAATGCCCCCAATCATATAGGGATAGAAAATATCAAAATAGAAGATCGACAAGCCCTGCCAGTCCATTCGCTCGGGCGTAAAGATCGCAATGACGTTATGCCACAGGTCAGCGCCCGCATCGGCAAACTTTTCGCCCAGCGAAATCGGCGGTCCGTGCGGCTTGCTGCCCAGCAACCAATGTCCGGTCTGGAGCGATACAGCGGCAATCGGAACATAGGTCAGCGGATTACCAAAGAACGTCGCCATCAAGGCAGCCAATATATTGCCGCGCATCACCCGGGCAATCAGCGCCGCAACGATGAAATGCAGTCCGTAAAACGGGGTAAACGTCGTGAACACACCGGCCCAAATGCCGCGCCCGATCTTTTCCGGCGTATCCGGCAAGCGGCGCACCCGGTGCTTGACGTAGGAAAAGGCCCGGCCCCACCCGCCACGCGGATAGACAGCAGCGGTCACGACCTTCCAGATCGGCCGCCTATCCCTGCGCTTGAACACCGCGTGTCCTTCCTCGAGCCTTAGCCCGCGTGATGTGACCCGGACTGGCCGGGGTCCCGGTGCCGACTGACGCCAGAGACGTTGCTGTCCGCCTCGACCGCCGTCATGACCCGGTGCAGATGTTCTGCGTCACTCAGATCGATATCGACCAAAAGCCGATAGTAATCCGGCTTGCGGTCAATGAATTTCAGGTCAGAGATATTGGCCTTCTGTTCACCGATCAATGTGCAAATCCGGCCCAGAACACCAGCGTCATTGGTGATCGAAATGTCAAAGGTCACCGTATTCACTGCCCGGTGTTGCCCGTCTTGCCAGCGCAGGTCGATCCAGCGATCCGGTTGGTCCTCAAAGTCCGCGAGGGCGGCGCAATCGATTGCATGTACGACAACACCTTGGCCGCGATAAATAATTCCGACGATCCGCTCGCCCGGCACGGGCTGACAGCACCGGGCGCGACGGTGCGATTGATCCACAGCCAAACCGACGACGGCGCGGTTCGCTTCAATTTCATCGCCAGTGGTCTGGGCCAGATCGGGGTAGATCGCACGCACGATATCACGGGCGCTGATGTCGGCGCTGCCAAGGCTGGCCAACATGTCATCGACACCTTCCAACGCCAGCGCCTTGGCGGCTGTGCGCAGCGCCTTTTCCGTCAGCTTTTTGCCGACGTTTTCAAACGCCACCCGCACCAATTCCCGGCCAAGCCGGATAAAGCGTTCGCGGTCCGCCTCGCGCAGGCTGCGCCGGATTGCGGTTTTCGCCCGGCCCGTGGTCGCGATGTCGACCCAAGTCGCCTGCGGCTTTTGACCTTCGGCGGTGATGATTTCGACGCTTTGGCCATTCTTCAGCCGCGTCCATAGCGGGACGCGGATGCCGTCCACTTTTGCCCCGACACAGGCCATGCCGATGCGCGTATGGATCGCAAAAGCAAAGTCGATGGGAGTAGCCCCGCGCGGCAGCTTGATCACGTCACCCTTGGGCGTAAAGCAAAACACCTGATCGGTGAACATCTCGAGCTTGACCGCTTCAAGAAAGTCATCGTGATCGCCGTCTTCGTCCAGCCGTTCCGTTAGCTTAGAAATCCAGTGCACCGGGTCGACGGCAAAGCGGTTTTCGACCCGTTCACCATTACGATAGGACCAATGTGCAGCAACGCCGGTTTCGGCGACTTCGTGCATTTCGCGGGTGCGGATCTGAACCTCGACCCGCTTACCATCGCGGCCTGACACCGTCGTATGGATCGAACGGTAACCGTTGGTTTTGGGCTGACTGATGTAATCTTTGAACCGCCCCGGCACAGCCCGCCAACGTTGGTGGATCGCACCCAGCACGCGGTAGCAGTCCGCCTCTGTCGCAGTAATAATGCGGAAACCATAGATGTCGGACAGGCGCGAAAAGCCCATGTCCTTTTCCTGCATCTTGCGCCAAATCGAATAGGGCTTTTTCGCGCGGCCCATGACTTCGGCCTGAATGCCTGCTTTTTCCAGCTCGACCCGCATGTCAGCGGTGATCCGGGCGACGACATCGCCAGCCTCGCGCTGTAGCGTGATAAAGCGGCGAATGATGCTGTTGCGCGCTTCAGGGTTCAGCACGCGAAAGGCCAGATCCTCCAGCTCTTCGCGCATCCATTGCATACCCATGCGGCCGGCCAGCGGCGCGTAGATATCCATCGTCTCATGCGCTTTTTGCGCCTGCTTTTCCGGCTTCATCGACTTGATGGTGCGCATGTTATGCAGGCGGTCAGCAAGCTTGACCAACGTGACCCGCAAATCCTTGCTGGTTGCCATGAACAACTTGCGAAAGTTCTCGGCTTCTTTCGATTCGCGGCTGGTCAGCTGTAGATTCGTCAGCTTCGTGACGCCGTCCACAAGCTCTGCGATTTCGCGGCTAAAGCGGTCATGGACCATTTTGAAAGAGGCAGGTGTGTCTTCGATCGTATCGTGCAACAAGGCGGTGATGATTGTTGCATCATCCATCTGCATGTCAGCCAAGATCTGGGCGACGGCGATCGGGTGGGTAAAATAGGCCTCGCCGGAATGGCGAAACTGCCCCTCGTGCATCTCTTCGCCAAAGGCAAAGGCGTCGCGCAACAGCGCTTCGTTCGTGCGGGGGTTATATGTGCGGACCAGCGCGATCAGGTCATCTGCTGTGTTCATGCTGGTCCGGCACTTCTTTCACTTGGGCCGGTGTGGACCCTTAACGCTGTCCTTGCGCTTCCATCAGGGCGCGCAGCAGCTTTTCTTCGCTCATGTCGTCTTCGACAGGCTTGTCAGCCTCTGCGCCCATCAGCAGCGCCATCGAGTCTTCTTCAGGCTCGTCGACTTCAATCTGCGTCTGGTTCGCTTCGATCATACGCTCGCGCAGATCATCAGCTTGCTGTGTTTCTTCTGCGATTTCGCGCAGGGAAACGACGGGGTTCTTGTCGTTGTCGCGGCTAACGGTGACGGGCGAGCCGGCAGCGATTTCACGGGCGCGATGCGCGGCGAGCATGACAAGCTCAAACCGGTTCGGGACCTTGTCGACACAGTCTTCGACGGTAACGCGGGCCATCGGCACACTCCAATTCTGTCCAGGCGTGGATGCAAGACCTGCACTTAGCCCGGCAAATCTGAAATGACAAGCCAGTTTTGCCGTCTGTCAAGTCTGATTTAACGGCGGCGCGCAGATGTCACCCAGCCATCGGCCTGATCGCAGCCACGTCAGATGCAGGCAAGGCATCGCGCATCTGGACAACGCTGCGACCTAGGACGGGATGCATCCAGTCCGGGGCCACCTGCGCCAGTGGCACAAGGACGAACGCGCGATCTTGCAGACGGGGGTGTGGAAGGATCAATTCGCCGGGCATTTCTATTTTTTGTCGCTCTGCGGGCAAATCGCGCCAAAGTGTTTGAACTTTGACGTTAGGAAATACTGCGCTGCCGAACGCAACCAAATCCAGATCAAGCGTGCGCGGACCCCAGCGCACATAGCGCGTCCGGTCTGCCTCTGCCTCAACTTTATGCATCAATCCAAGCAAATCATCCGGCGGCATCGTGGTCCGTATCGCCATGGCAGCATTCACAAAATCAGGCCCGATCCCGGCCGGAAAAGCGGGGGACGCATACAGACCGCTGAATTTATCGGCATCAAGATTCAGCAATTCCATTAGACGCAGCCTGCCATTTAGTACAAAATTCGCAGGTAAAATATCGCGGGATGAGGTATTGCTACCCAACAAAATAAGCGCGATGTCGCCGTCCTTGTTCATTTCGTCAACTTGCATGGTTGTTTTCATAGTAACATACACCAAAAACTCCGTGTCACGATCCACCACCATCGACACGTCACAACTAACACCGACCGACGCGTCGGAAAGGAACTTTCATGTTTTATCGGGACGAGCGCCTGGCGCTCTTCATCGATGGTGCGAACCTTTACGCTGCCGCTAAAGCGCTAGGGTTCGATATCGACTATAAACTGCTGCGCCAAGAATTTATGCGCCGCGGTAAGCTGCTGCGCGCTTTCTACTATACCGCGCTACTCGAAAACGAAGAATATTCACCCATACGCCCACTGGTGGACTGGTTGAATTACAACGGCTTCGCGATGGTTACAAAGCCTGCCAAAGAATACACGGATTCCATGGGCCGCCGTAAGGTCAAAGGGAACATGGACATCGAACTGACCGTCGATGCGATGGAACTGGCCCCGCACGTCGATCACATCGTGCTGTTTTCAGGCGACGGCGACTTTCGCCCGCTGGTGGAATCATTGCAGCGCAAAGGCGTGCGCGTGTCGGTTGTGTCGACCATTCGCAGCCAGCCGCCCATGATCTCGGACGAGCTGCGTCGCCAGTGCGACAACTTCATCGAACTAGATGAATTGCGTGACGTTGTGGGCCGCCCGGCGCGCGAAAACGCCGATCAGGACGAAAACGTCAACTGAACGTGACCAACCCGCAGTCCGCCACGTTGGCGTTCTGCGGGTGTCACGCTTTGTGTGCGCCCAGCCTTTACGCTTGCCCCATGCGCGACTACCTATGACCCATCCTAGGAGCGACGCGCAGATGACCCTTCCCCCCCTGACCCTTTATCTTGCAGCCCCTCGCGGTTTTTGCGCAGGCGTGGACCGCGCGATCAAGATCGTTGAAATGGCGCTGGAAAAATGGGGTGCCCCTGTATTTGTCCGGCACGAGATCGTGCACAACAAATTCGTCGTTGACGGGTTGCGCGACAAAGGTGCGGTGTTCGTTGAAACGCTGGATGAATGTCCCGATGATCGCCCGGTGATTTTCTCTGCCCACGGTGTGCCAAAGGCCGTGCCTGCGGCCGCCGCCAAGCGGCAGATGGTCTACGTCGACGCCACCTGCCCCCTGGTCAGCAAAGTCCATATCGAGGCCCAGCGCCACGCTGACAACGGCCTGCAAATGGTGATGATCGGTCACGCGGGCCATCCCGAGACCGTCGGCACCATGGGCCAACTTCCCGATGGCGAAGTGCTACTGGTGGAAACTGTCGCCGATGTGGCCAATGTCACGCCGCGCGACGCGGAACGTCTGGCTTTTGTGACGCAGACAACTTTGTCAGTCGACGATACCATCGACATCGTCACCGCGCTGAAACAGCGCTTTCCTGCAATCATCGGTCCCCACAAAGAAGACATCTGCTACGCAACGACGAACCGCCAAGAAGCGGTCAAAGCCATGGCCCCGAAATGCGACGCAATGCTAGTAGTCGGCGCGCCAAATTCCAGCAACTCCAAACGCTTGGTCGAGGTCGGCACAAAGGCTGGCTGCGGGTATAGCCAGCTAGTGCAACGCGCTGCCGACATCGACTGGCGCGCGCTAGAGGGCATTACCTCAATGGGCATCACGGCAGGTGCCTCTGCCCCAGAGGTGCTGATCAACGAGGTAATCGACGCCTTCAAGCACCGTTACGACGTCACAGTCGAGATGGTTGAGACCGCAATCGAGAACGTCGAATTCAAGGTGCCCCGCGTCCTGCGCGAAACGGCCTGACCTCAAGCAGCTTCACCCCCGCGATTGTTGCGCCGCACCCACGGCGCAGCCTAGACTGCAGCACACTTGCCCCGCCAAAGGACCGCTGATGTTCAAAGCCATCCCTCGCGCCCCCCTACTCCTTGGCCTTGCTGGCTTGCTGCCGTTTTTCTGGGGCCTCGCAACCTACCTGCACCAGCCTTTGGGCGAATGGGCATTGTTGACGCTTGGCGGCCGGTTCACGGCACCTTTTGTGCAACTCTCCTATGGCACTGTCATCTTATCCTTCATGTCCGGCGTGCTCTGGGGCTTTGCCACCAAAGACACCGACTGGACCGGCTACGCGCTATCAACCATCCCCGCGCTTTGGGCGTTCTTCATGGTCGGCGGCGGCCCGGCATCCGCAGCGTTGAACCTGTGCATCGGCTTTATCGGCCTGCTCTTGCTGGATCTTCATTTCTGGCAACGCCGGGCGACACCGCCGTGGTGGATGTCTCTTCGGCTCTTGCTCACTGGACTTGTCGTTCTGTCCCTCTTGCCCCTCGCCTTCGGATGACCGACGCCCGCACGATTGCCGTCTATAATGCGCGCGCTGAAGCATATGCTGCGATGGGGCCGGACAAGCCGCAGCGCGACCTAGCCCAGTTTATCGACGGCTTGCGCGCGCAGGGCAATGTCTTGGACGTCGGCTGCGGGCCAGGCACTGCCGCGGTGCAGATGGTGGCTGCTGGCCTGCGCGTTGATGCCATCGACGCCTCTGCAGCGATGGTCCAGCTTGCGCAATCCAAAGGCGTAGCAGCCCGCATCGCAACCTTTGACGATATCACTGGGGCTGACATCTATGACGGCGTATGGGCTAGCTTCAGCCTGCTGCATGCCCGGGCTACCGACTTGCCCCGCTATATTGCCGCCATCGCCCGCGCCCTGCGCCCCGGCGGCCTGTTCCACATCGCGATGAAAACAGGCGAAGGAGAGCAGCGCGACAGCATCGATAGGCTTTATACCTTTGTGACCAATCCGCAGATGAACGCGCTGCTGACAGACGCGGGCCTTACGCCTGTTTTCACGCGAACGGGGGTGGACAAGGGCCTCGCGGGCACCGATGACGCCTATCTCGTGATCCAAGCCCGGAAAGACGCCGATGCCTGAACTTTTTGCCTACACCGACGGTGCCTGCTCTGGAAATCCCGGTCCGGGCGGTTGGGGCTGCCTGATGATTGCCCGCGAAGGCGGCAGCGTCATCAAGCAAAAAGACCTCAGCGGCGGCGCGGCCCAGACCACGAACAACCAGATGGAGCTTTTGGCCGCCATCTCGGCCCTCGAAAGCCTGACAAAGCCCAGTAAAATTACGATCATCACCGACTCTGTCTATGTCAAAGATGGTATCACCAGCTGGATCCACGGCTGGAAAAAACGCGGCTGGAAAACTGCCGCCAACAAGCCCGTCAAGAACGAAGAGTTGTGGAAGCGCCTTGATGCCGCGACCAAATCTCATGATGTGACGTGGCAGTGGGTCAAAGGGCACGCCGGCCACCCGGAAAACGAACGCGCCGACGAGCTTGCCCGCGCCGGCATGGCCCCGTTCAAGCCTTAGCCCCCTCGCTTTTTCTGAAATACTCCCGCCGGAGGCACCGCCCACATGCCCCTACTCACAGCGCTCGAATATGCCTCAGTCTTTGTATTCGCACTGACAGGTGCGCTTGTTGCAAGCCGGGCGCAGCTTGACCTGATCGGCTTCGTCTTTATCGGCGCGCTGACGGCCGTGGGCGGCGGAACTGTGCGCGATGTCATCTTGAACCGCGACACGGTCTTTTGGGTCGCAAATCCCGGCTTGATCGGCGTTGCTGCTGTCGCGGCGATTTTGGTCTTTTTCACCGCGCACCTTCTCGAAAGCCGCTATCGCGGCATCGTCTGGCTCGACGCGCTTGCGCTGGCCGTCGCCGTCCCTTCTGGCGTGGGCGTTGCCTTGGCGATGGGCATGAGCTGGCCCGTGATCATCATCATGGGCATCACGACAGGCTGCTTTGGCGGCCTGATGCGCGACGTTGTCTGCAACGAGGTGCCACTGGTCCTGAAACAAGGCGAGCTTTACGTCACCTGCGCCCTTGCCGGGGCCACGACAACCGTCATCGCCCTCGCACTGGGCCTGCCCGAAAATATCGCGCTACTGGCCTGCGCGGGGGCGACATTTGCCTTGCGTTCAGGGTCGATCGCCTTCGGCTGGTGCCTGCCGGTCTACAAAAGCTTTCCGCCACGCCAGTAACTTGGCCGGGGATGGCGGGCGGGGCGTCGTGGCACCGCCAAAGGCGATGACACGCGCGCCGTTTCGTCAGACCTTTAGGACAATCTTGCCGATGTGATCCCCGGCTTCCATGCGGGCATGGGCTTTTGCGGCATCTTCTAGCGCAAATTCCAAGTCCATCACCGGACCAACACGCCCCGCCGCCAGCAGCGGCCAGACCTTCGCGCGTAGCTGATCCGCAATGCGTGCCTTGGCCAGATCGCTTTGCGGGCGCAGCGTGCTGCCCGTCAGGGTCAGGCGCCTCGTCATCATCTGGACCATGTTCAGCTCGGCCTTCATGCCTTGCAGGAACGCGATCTGCACCAACCGGCCATCATCGGCCAGCGCATTGATATTGCGCTGCATATAACTGCCGCCAACCATATCAAGGATCAGATCAGCGCCGCCTTCGGCCTTCACGACCTCGACGAAATCAGCCTGTTTGTAGTTGATCGCGATTTCGGCTCCCAGCTTGCGGCATGCCTCCAGCTTGTCCTCTGACCCGGCGGTCACAAATACCCGCGCGCCCAAGACATGCGCCAGCTGGATCGCGGTTGTGCCGATCCCGCTTGACCCGCCATGCACAAGGAACCTCTCCCCGGCCTGCAACCCGCCGCGCATAAAGACGTTGGACCAGACGGTAAAATAGGTCTCTGGCAAGCAGGCCGCCTGCTTCATATCCATGCCGTCCGGCACTGGCAGACAATGCGCGGCAGGGGTTGCGACGTATTCCGCGTAACCGCCGCCCGGCAACAACGCGCAAACTGCGTCGCCGACTTTCAGATCAGTGACCTGTGATCCAACCGCCGACACCTCTCCCGAACATTCCAGCCCCGGTAGGTCAGAGGCCCCCTTGGGCGGCGCATACACACCTGCTCGCTGCAACGCGTCAGGCCGGTTCACGCCAGCATAGGCGACCTTGATCACGACCTGATCCGGACCCGGCTGCGGCATCGCGCGTTCGCACAGCGTCAGAACCTCTGGCCCGCCCGGCTTGCTGATTTCTACGGCCTTCATTGATCGTCTCCTGTCCGCCACATTCCGGGCACCTTCACATCTGGCATCCGTGTCGGGGCCTTCACCATGCCCAAAAGCTGACCCAGCGGGCCTGTCAGCGGTTTCAGGAAACGGTTGCCGTTGACCTGCGCCTTGATCTTCTCGATCTGCATGACCTCGTCGATCCGGCGATCGATAAAGGCATCGGTATCGGCGTAATCCTCGCTTTGATCGCCCAGCCAATACAGCACCACGGACGCCCAGACCGCCGACAAGGTCGCGCGCTTCGTGTACCAATTCACATCATCCGACGTATCGCCAAGCGCGTTCCAAATCGCATCCGCTGTGCCCCAGATCAGCTTGGCCCCGTCGGCCGCTAGATGCGGCAACGCAAATAGCGCCGTGCCCCGGCGCACGGCTTCTTTGTCGTCGATTACGTCCAGACGGATGCGAATCGCACGGGCCACACGGTCGCGAAAGCGCAGCTCGCTTAGGTTTTCGCGGCCCAATTGCTGAACCATGGCGCGGTCGCCTTCGGTATGAAACAGCACGGCCATATCCGTCGCGCCGCGCGGGAATAGATGACGCGCACGATCTATACTGATGTCCGTTGCTGCCACCGCTGCGGTAAACGTGGCAGGCGACCAGCCGTCAAACGCAACATTCGGCAAGGCCGCATCAAGCAGCTGCAATTTGGTGGGATCGGGGGCGGAAAGGGGCATAATCAGTCCTTTTGTTCGACACTGGACAACGTAGCGCGATGTTGCTATGTGCCCACTTCCTGCAATTTTTGCAAATTTAACTTAGAGAGGTGGTGAAAACCACATGCAGGTTAGTGTTCGTGATAACAACGTCGATCAGGCGTTGCGTGCTCTGAAGAAGAAACTTCAGCGTGAAGGCGTGTTCCGTGAAATGAAGCTTAAGCAACATTTCGAGAAGCCCTCCGTCCGCAAGGCGCGCGAGAAAGCCGAAGCCATCCGCCGTCAGCGTAAGCTGGCGCGTAAGAAGGCCCAACGCGAAGGTTTGCTGTAAGGCAACCCGCCTCTCTGGCGACGACATGAATGAACCCCCGCACTGGCAACAGGCGGGGGTTTTTTTCGTAGCTTTTTTCGGCAGATTTTACGGATCTGAAAGATTCTGGTCGCAAAGTCGGATCAGAGTTGAAGGATTCATCATGCCATATCCACCCCAAAGCCTGCCTGGCGGCGCAAATTTCGACCGTCAAAATTTCGCCAACCGCTTCACCATGGCTTTTCAGCCGATCTATGACCTGCGCACCGGTGCGATCTTTGCACACGAGGCTTTGGCCCGCGGCGGTGTGAACGGTACGGCGGCAGAGGTGATCAAATCGGTCACCGCCCGGACACGCTATAGCTTTGACCGCAAGTGCCGGGTCAAAGCGATCGCAATGGCATCGGCTCTTGGCTTGCAGGCCAAGCTTAGCGTCAACTGCATGCCGAATGCTGTGTTGGACCCCGACACCTGTATCAGCGCCACACTGATGGCCGCTGACCATTATGGGTTCAACGTCGCGAATCTGATCTTTGAATTCACCGAATCGGAATACCTACGTGACCCGCAACACATGCGCGCCATCATCAGCAGCTATCGCAAACGCGGATTGCTGACGGCAATCGATAACTTCGGGGCCTGCTTTGCTGGGCTTGGCGCACTTTGCGACATGCAAACGGACCTGATCAAACTGGATATGCGCATCGTGCGCGGCATCGAAACGGACGAACGGCGGCAACGCATGGTCAGATCGGTCGTCGGCATGTGCAAAGAGCTTGGAACAGGTGTCATCGCCGAAGGTGTTGAAACGCAGGCCGAATTTGACGTGCTACGCGACGCGGGCATTACCCAGTTTCAAGGATTCTACTTGGGCCAGCCCCTGCTAGAAGGGTTGCGCACCGCCTCACTCATTCCCCTCCCCGTGGCAGCATAGCTTTGCATCACAAAGCGCGCTCTCGCGGCCCCGCACGCAAGGCAGGCACCAACGCAGCGATCACATCACGATTTCGCCCTGTGGCGCGAGTCAGCAACTCTTGCGTCAACGCCAGATGATGCGCGCGGCACATCCGATCGGTAACGGTATAAGGCAACGCCGCGCCAAAGCTGACAGCGAACAACGTTGGAAAATCAAGGTGCGGATATCTGACACGCTGAGTCGTCAGCGGCCTCAAACCGCCATCGTGCAGCAAGGCATCCTGCAATCCGGCATGTAGCCAGTTCAGACAGTTCATCGCGGTGAACGGATCATTGAACCCCGGCGACAAGGCACGAGCGATCATCTCGACCAATTGGTCTGCGAAATACGCCGTGGATTGCACCTCTGTCCGGTCATTTCCGGTCGCAAAGGCGCTTTGCAGCACCGTGATCTGTTTGTCGGTCAAAGGGGATACAGTCAGAACTGTCAGCACGTCCGTGTGGGGTGTGATGAATTCCCCGGCAGACCGTTCGACCTGAATAATCCAGTCATTGTCACAAGCGCAATTGTGCAAAGCATCAGTATCTAGCTGCTGAATGTATCCACGCGCAGCCAAAGTGACGCCAATCTCTTGGGCATTCGGGGCGTGTTTCACGTCCTCGACCTCGATCTTTGCCCGCTCTGCGATCAGTTCCCTAATGCTGGCACTAAACTGATGTCCCAGATCAGAGCTGATGTTGGACACATTGATCGTCTCTGGCACGTGGTGAATATAATAGATGATCGTAAAGACCGAGAAGAGGGCGAGAAACAGCGACATCGTTAACCCGGCGTAGGGGACGAACGCCGCATCGCCGCCTTGCACCGAACGCAACATCACGATGTTAAAAACAAAGGTGCCCAGCAGCAGACCAAAGCTGATCTGCGTGCCGCGATCCCGCATGAAGTTGCCGATCAGACGCGGACCAAAGATATCGGCGGCAAAAGATACCGCAACCAGCGTCATGGAAAACATGACGCCAGCCACCCCAATGACGGCCGTCGCAAGGGTCGAAAGCGTATCGCGCGCACCATCTGGATCAATGGCGGTCAACCAATTTGGCAGAACATCCCGCATCAAACCGGGCTGCGTATCGACCCATTCGACCAGCGCCGCTAAACACAGGGCACCCAGAACGAGCGTCGACGGCCAGAACCAATAGCTTGTACGCACCTGGCGCAAGATTTTGCGGCCAATTGCCCGGGACTTCAAAATCGCCATTCGGTGCCTGCCCTGTCAGATGCCAACATGACTAAGCAACATGATCTGCTCAGCCTATTTTTCAACGTAGACCCGTCCCAACAGCGGCCGTTTTAGTCGCGATCATGGCATTCTGCAGTATCCGGCGAATGACCTAAACTTTTCGTCCTACGGTGCGAAAAGCGTGGAACCAAATCGGCGCAGGTGGCGTTTCTATTTTACAAACGCACTTGTCCCCGTGCTTTGCGCGACTGGCCAGATCCCATGTTTCCCCGGCATTCCAATCGGCCAGTCGCACCCTACCTCCTCAATCCACCGTCATATCGTAAATGGAACCGAACCTGCGGCGGCTGGTTATGCCTGCAAAGCAGGAGGCAGTTATGAGTGACTTTAAAGAAGGCGACAGCGTGAAATGGAACTGGGGCAATGGCACCGGTACAGGCGAAGTCGTGAAACGCTATACGCGCAAGACGACGCTGACGATCAAAGGCAGCGACGTGACTCGAGACGCGTCTGACGACGAGCCCGCGTTTCGCATCAAACAGGATGACGGCGACGAGGTCCTGAAATCCATCACGGAAATCGAGGCGGCCTGATGTCCTTTGCCGATATCGCGCAGATTGCGGGGCTTGTTTACTATCCGGACACTGAACCGGGCATCAAGCGTCGCCGCGCGGGGCGTGGCTTCAGCTATACCGCGCCCGACGGCACACGGATCGATAACAAGGACGAACGCGCCCGCATCGCGGCGATCGCCGTGCCGCCCGCCTACAGCGACGTCTGGATTTCCCCCATGCTGCGCGGGCACCTACAGGCGACGGGTCTGGATGACCGCGAGCGGAAACAATACCGCTATCACGCCGACTGGACAGAGCATCACGCCCAGCTGAAGTTTGAAAAGCTGGTGGCGTTTGCGCAGACTTTACCAAAGCTGCGACGCTGGATCGGCACCCATCTGCGCGGCGCGGCGGGCGAGCGTGAAACGGCGATTGCGGCGACCCTTGCGCTGATCGATCGCGCGTCTCTGCGGGTCGGACATAGTGTCTATACAGCCGAAAACGGCAGTTACGGGGCCACGACGATGCTGCGTGAACACGGTGATTTTCAGGACGGCCGCGTGCGGCTGTCGTATATCGGAAAGGGCAATGCGCATATCAACAAAGACTTTTTCGCGCCGCGCTTGTCCGCCGTACTAGAGGCATGTCAGGATCTGCCCGGCGCGGAAATCATCACTTGGCAGGACGACGCAGGCACGCCCCACGCGGTTCGGTCAGACCAGATCAACGAGATCCTGCATGATATCTGTGGAGAGTTCGCGACCGCCAAGACGATGCGCACATGGAATGGCACCCTCGCCGCCTTTAACGTTGCTCTCGCCCCCGGTGACCTGACGATCAAAGCGATGACAGAGGCAGCATCAGACACCCTGCACAACACGCCAACTGTCGCGCGAAATAGCTACATTCATCCTGCGGTTATCGAATTGGCAGAACTTGATACCACGCAGCGCGCCGCCATGCTGGACCGTATCCGCGGCGCGCAATCTGAACCGGGGTTGCGGTCAGGCGAGGCACAGCTAACCGCATTCCTACGCGGCGATTGATCACATCAGCGGGCGCTGCGGGATGGACTCCAGCTCAACCTTTGCAATGACGGCAAGCTTGGCTAGGTCATTAATCGTCAGCTGCCCGTCCGACCAATTCGCCAATTGCCGGTCACGCAGTTTGGACAGCGTTTTGTTCGTATGGACCAGCGATAAGCCCATCGCATCCGCCAAATCCTGCTGCCGAAACGGCAGTTCCATGCTGCGATTATGCACCAGCCCCATCTGTTCGCCGCGCAGAAATATCCGCAGCAATGCCCAAGACAGCGCCTCTAGGGCAGAACGGCGACCAACGGCGGTCAGGGCTTCACCAAGGAAATGCTCTTCGACGGCGGCAAGCCATGTGATGTCAAAGCCGCGCTCTGGGTGCGTTTTGTAAAAATTCCAAAACTCTGAGCGGTTGAAGACGCATAGGGTCATTTTGGACGACGCTTCGACCGAATGGGCCATCTCGCCCATCACGCCAGCTTGCAGTCCAATAAAATCACCGGGAAAGATAAAGTTAACGATCTGCCGCCCACCATCCAGCGTCGTTTTATAGCGCAGCCCCATACCGCGTAGCGCTGTGAATAACTGCGGGCTGTTGGATCCCTCCATCAGCAATGGCGTACCAGCCTCAATGATCAGCTCGCCGACCTTGAACTTTTGCATCGCTTTGACGTCCTGTTCGGACATCGGTTTGAAAATGGGGTGACGGCGCAATGGACATTGGCTGCAGGGGGTCGCCATGGGATGTCCTTGTCAGACTAACCTATAAAAAGCCGCGCCCACGTGGCGCGCGCGGCACATCTGTAATTTCACAAAATGGCTGGCGGGACACATAGGCCCCGCCGGCCGTTATCGTTAGACGCTCAGCGTTTCTGTCGACGAAAAGAACATCGCCTGCGCCACAGCAGAGCGGACTTGTTCTTCGGTATAAGGCTTGGCGATCAGGAACGCTGGCTCTGGCTTGTTGCCCGTCAGCAGACGTTCTGGGAAGGCAGTGATAAAGATCACCGGCATGTCGCCAAATTCGCCGAGCAGCTCGTTCACGGCATCAATACCAGAAGAGTTATCGGCCAACTGGATGTCCGCAAGGATCATGTCAGGACGTTCAGATTTACCCAAAGCGATCGCGCCGGAATGCGTACGCGCAATGCCTGTAACCTTGTGGCCCATATCAGACACCAAGGATTCCAAGTCCATCGCGATGATGGCTTCGTCTTCGATGATCAGGATACGTCCAGCGACGCTATCGGCCATCTCGCGGTGCGCGACGTCGATCAGGTGAACGACTTCGGACTCCTCGATCGACATGATGTCGGCGATTTCCGCATGGCTGAATTCTTCGATCGTGTGCAGCAAAAGCGCCTCGCGCGTGTTGGCGGTCAGCTTTGCCAGATGGCGCTGCGCAGCGCCTTCAATGCCGACAGCGGTCTCGCCAGGGGCAGAGGTGTCTGTGCTGGCCCACAACATGTGCAGGGTCTTGAAAAGTGCGGACTTCGCCGAGATTTGCGTATCGAAAATGCTACGATCTTCTAAGATCGCTTCGAGAGTGGCAGCAGCATATGCATCACCGCTAGACTGCGTTCCGGTCAAGGCCCGCGCGTAGCGACGCAGATACGGCAGGTAAGTGCCGATCGCTGTGGTGATATCCTGCTGTGCGGTGCCGTTTGACATAATGTTTTTCTTCCTGTCTTACCCTTACACGGGAACCAAACGCCGTTATCGGCGTTTAAGTTCCTCAAGGCATCTATAATTTCAGATAACAGCAGGCGGGCGAATGTCCAACGATACTCCAAGTGAAAGGGCGCGCCAGCAGATCGACGCCAACCTTAAACGTGTTTTTCGCGAACAGGAACAGGCCGAGTTGCCTGATCGGCTAAAAGATCTGTTGGCCCAACTTAAGGCCTCTGAACCATCCGAACAGGATGGAAAGTCATGACCGGCGATCCGCGCGACGAGTTGGTTGTCCACCTGCCGGCGCTGCGTGCGTTTGCAATTTCGCTGACGCGCAACGGGTCTGTTGCCGATGACATGGTGCAAGACACCGTCGTCAAGGCGTGGACAAATATCGAAAAGTTCGAGCCCGGCACAAACATGCGGGCTTGGCTCTTTACGATTTTGCGCAACACCTTTTATTCCAGCCGCCGCAAGGCAAAGCGCGAAGTCGCCGACGTTGACGGTATCTTTACCGAAAACATGGCAGAAAAGCCGGCCCATGACGGCCATCTTCAAATGACAGACTTCCGGACAGCCTTTGCAAAACTCCCCGACGAACAGCGCGAGACGCTGATCTTGGTGGGCGCGTCTGGCTTTTCTTATGAAGAGGCCGCCGACATGTGCGGCGTGGCTGTAGGTACGATCAAAAGTCGCGCAAACCGCGGACGCAAGCGGCTGGCCGAACTAATGCATCTTGATGCAGACGGCCCGGTCGAACTGACCGACAAGGTAACCATCGCTGTCGTGGCGAATAACGGTAACTCGGCCTTCTGATGACGTCCGGGTCGGAAGTGCAAGCGGAACGCTGGCCGTTCCTGCAAAGCCTGCCGTTCCGGGTCGTGGCTTTTCTATCGCTTGCGTTGCTGCCCATTGGCCTGCTGGCGATCTGGCAGACCCAAAACCTAGACGAGACACTGCGCGCGCGCACACGCCTGTCACTGGTCGCGCTGACGGAAATCGCCGTATCTGGCGAACGGCAGGTTCTACAACGCGCGGTCGGTGCGGCGTCAGGTCAGGCCGTGACGTATGGCCTAACGGCCGACGATCCCATCGCCTGCAGCGAGTCGTTCAAAGCCTTTCAAGATGCGGATCCAGCAATCAGTTTTGCTGGTTTTTTACCGGAAAGCGGCCGCGTTGATTGCTCTTCCGAGCCCGCACCATTCACCATTGGCCCGGCAGAGCGCGTCGCTGAAATCGCGACATCGCCGCGGAACGCCCTCATTCCACGACTGCGCGCGGACGCCCCCGGCGGCCGGACCGCCGTGCTGACCCAGCCTGTCGTCCGCGATGAAGAGGTGATCGGCCAAATCGTCCTGACTATTCTGACCGATTCCATGTCCGAAATGCCGGATTTGAACGACCAAAACCAACCGCTTTCGCTAGCAATCTTCAACCGCGACGGCGCTGTGATCAACGTTCAAGGCGAACGCCCCGTCGCCGAAGAAGAGGCGATGGCCGAGGACATCGTGCGCCGCCTGAGCACCGAACCGACGGCGTTCGCCGGGCAAAATGCGGCCGGTGAACGGCGCATCTTTGTTGTCCTCACGCTTGTGCCAGATCTGGCCTATGCCGTCGCGGGCTGGGCCCCGACGGATGGTGTTCTGTCCTCGACCGCGTACACGCTGCCTTCTTTCTTTTTGCCCGCGTTGATGTGGCTGGCCAGCCTGCTGGTTGCTTATTTTGCAGTCCACCGCTTAGTTGTCAGCCCCGTTCAAGATCTAGGCATTCGGATGCGCCGCTTTGCCTCTGACCGTGCCCTACCGCAGCCTAAGAATACGGAAATGCTGCCGCAGGAACTGTTTGATCTGGAACAGACCTTCATCAACATGGCCTACGACCTGATTGATGACGAGGCGCGGATGGAAAACAGCCTGCGCGAAAAGAATGTGCTGCTGAAAGAAGTCCATCACCGGGTCAAGAATAACCTGCAGATGATTTCGTCGATCATGAACATGCAAATCCGCGCGGCCAAGACCGACGAAAGCCGGCATGCACTGCGCCGTTTGCAAGACCGCGTGCTTGGCTTGGCGACTGTGCATCGCGTTCTATACCAATCCAAAGAGCTCGCCCGCGCCGACGCCGCCCCATTGATGACCGACATTTGCGCCAGCGTTTTCCACGACCTCACAGAGGCGCGTCCCCACGCGGTTCATGCACTAGAAGTCGACAACTTTACCCTCGTTCCGGATCAGGCCGTACCCTTGGCTCTGCTGGTCAGCGAAGTTGGATCGAACGCGATCAAAAACCTGCCGGACACAAAGTCCCCTGCCCCGTTCCTAAACTTTAGCCTGCGGATCGTATCGCCGGGTATGGCGCAATTCCGGTGCCGCAACTCGGGTGGCTCTTTGCCAGAAAAAGTAGCGCCCGATGGCGGCGTTGGCCGGCAGTTAATTCGCGCCTTTGCGATGCAGCTTGGTGGCACGGTAGAGGTGCAGGACCACGACGGCATTCACACGATCAGCGTTGAATTCCCGATCACTGCGGCCATTCCAGACGCGTTAGATTACTAAAGCCGCGCTACACATTGATGTATTTTCCGCACCGCAGCGATGAATCGTCTGCGGCATGGAACCGAAGTCCGTTCGGCTGGTTATCCCGGCAGCGAAGGATGGATCTGCTATGACGTTAAGCGTATTTCTAGCAAGCATGACTGCAATCGGCATTGCTGCCCTTGTGATCCTTGCTTTGACGTCTAGGCGGGAGCCACCGAAATCGCAGCAGCGCGCTGTTCATAACAGATCAGAACAGCGCCGCAGCGATCACCAATCACGCCACTAAACGAAAAAAGGCCCGCACTTGGCGGGCCTTTTCGATCGTAATGAATAACGCTTAGCGGCGCAGTTGGTCGCGGATTTCCAGCAGAACGTCCAGTTCGGATGGGCCGGTCTCGACCTCTGGTGCAATGTCATCGGGCTTTTCTGCTTGGGCCTTCAGCTTGTTAACGGACCGAACCAGCATGAACACAACGAATGCGATGATCAAAAAGTTGATGCAGGCGGTGATGAACGCGCCATAGGCGAAGACGGCAGCGCCAGCGTCGCGTGCGACCTGCAGGCCAGAGTTGGCAGGAACTTCACCGGACAGCACAACGTACATGTTGCTGAAGTCCACGCCGCCCAGCACAAGGCCGATCAGCGGGTTGATCAGGTCGCCAACCAGCGATGTGACGATAGCCGTGAAGGCAGCACCGATGATGATACCGACCGCCAGGTCCATTACATTACCCTTGGCGATAAAGTCTTTGAATTCGTTTAACATTAGTCGTCCCCACACTGGATTTATTGTGCGGCACAATGCCGCAAGTTTGTTCCCAGCCGTCATATAAAGGAATTACATTAAACCAATAGGGTTTTTATCGGCAATTTTCCCCCTTCGGGGTTGATTTGACACCAAACCAACCCACCGGGGTAAAATCTATCAACCGCGGAGCGTGCCGCCCGTGGCCTTTTCAACCTTGGCGACGATCTGCTTCGCGACGCCATCGATCTGCGCCTCAGTCAGGGTCGCATCTGTCGGCTGAAGGCGCACAGTAATCGCAAGGGACTTGCGCCCCTCGCCCACGGCACCGCCAATAAATTCGTCAAAGACCCGCACGTCAGCGATCAACGCTTTGTCAGCGCCAGCGGCAGCATTGACCAGCGTCAGCGCCTCGACCTGCGCATCAACGACAAAGGCAAAGTCACGCTCTACCGCTTGCAGGTCGGTCGCCAGCAACGCGGGGCGCGTGTTGACCTTGTTGCGCGGCAGTGGAATTTCCGACGGGAAGATCGTGAAACCGACGGCGGTGCCCTTAATATCCAGCGCACGCAGCACCTTGGGGTGCAATTCGCCGAACACACCGAGCACCTTTTTTGGGCCAAGACAGATCTGACCGTGGCGACCGGGGTGCCACCAACCTTCACCGCCGCGCAGGATCTGCACTTTGGCGGGTGCGCCCATCGCAGCAAGGATCGCCTCGGCGTCGGCCTTCGCGTCAAACACATCGACAGCGCGCATATCGCCATGCACCGATTTCGGCCCTGTGCGGCCAATCAGGATGCCGCTGACGCAGGGGCGCTGTTCGCCCGGCTCGCCACCGGTAAAGATATCGCCGACTTCGAACAGGGCCACGTCATTGAAACCGCGCGCTTGGTTGCGGGCGGCGGCCTGCAGTATGCCGGGCAGCAAAGCGGGGCGCATATGTGACATCTCGGAAGAGATAGGGTTTTCCAAACGCGTCACATCTGTGCCGCCCCCGAACAGCGCCGCAGCGGCCTGATCGATGAACGTGTAAGTGACACATTCGTTATAACCAAGCGATGCCGCCGTCCGCCGCGCCGCGCCGGCACGGACCTGCGCGGGTGTCAGCACAGGCTTTGGCACGCCCGGCTGGGTGCGCGGCATCGGCACGCCAACCAGCTTCGTCAACGATGCGATGCGTGCCACCTCTTCAACCAAGTCAGCCTCGCCCTGAACATCACCGCGCCAGCTGGGGACATGCGCCATGTCGCCATCCAGCACAAAGCCCAGCGCCGTCAGGGTCGCGCGCTGCGTTTCAGCAGGAATATCCATGCCAACAAGGCTGATGACGCGGTCGGTATCCAGCTTATAAGCGCGGTCCGTATTCGGCACAGCGCCCGCCATGACAACGTCAGAGGCTTCGCCCCCGACGACCGCAAGGATCACTGCGACGGCGTGATCCAGCCCCTCGGGCGTAAAGGCGGGGTCGATGCCGCGCTCGAACCGGTAACGCGCATCAGAGTTAATTTTCAAAGCGCGGCCCGTGTAGGCGATCTGCACCGGGTCCCAATAGGCGCTTTCGACGAAAACGTTGACCGTTTCAGCCGTGCAGCCCGTCGCCGCCCCGCCCATGACGCCAGCAATGCTTTGCACGCCAGCATCGTCAGAAATCACCATCTGGCCAGCGGATAGCGTGTAGGTCTTGTCGTCCAGCGCCACGATCTCTTCGCCGCCCTTGGCGCGGTGAACGCGCAGATTGCCCTGAACCTTGTCCGCGTCAAAGACGTGCAGCGGGCGGTTCAGATCGTAGGTCAGGTAGTTCGTCACATCGACGAGGAAGGAAATCGGACGCAGCCCGATGGCGCGCAGCCGGGTCTGCAACCAGTCCGGGCTGGCACCGTTTGTCACGCCTTTGATCACGCGACCGGTGAAAACGGGGCAGCCGTCCAGCGTGTCATCGTCAATGCTGACCGCGATGCCCGATGCGCCCTTGCCCGCAATCTGCGGTGCCTCTAGCGGCTTAAGCGTCCCCAGACCGCGCGCGGCCAGATCGCGGGCCACGCCGCGCACGCCCAGCGCATCAGCGCGGTTAGGCGTGATCGCAATCTCGATGACAGGGTCAACGCGGGCCGGGTCATGTTCGGCCAGCCAATCGGCAAAACTGTCGCCGACGGTACCTTCGGCAAGCTCGATGATGCCGTCATGCTCCTCTGACAGCTCAAGCTCGCGCTCTGATGCCATCATGCCAAAGCTTTCGATGCCGCGGATTTTGCCCACACCGATGGTCGTGTCGATACCGGGGACATAGACACCGGGGCTGGCGACGACGACGGTGATGCCTTGCCGCGCGTTGGGCGCGCCGCAGATGATCTGCTCAACACCTTTGCCGGTGCGCACTTGGCACACGCGCAGCTTGTCGGCGTCGGGATGCTTTTCCGCGCTTTCGACGTAACCGATGGTGAAGGGGCGCAGCAATTCCGCGGGATTTTCAATCCCTTCGACCTCTAGCCCAAGGTCGGTCAGGGCTTCGGCGATTTCATCAACCGAGGCTTCTGTTTCAAGGTGAGTTTTCAGCCAAGACAGGGTGAATTTCATCGCGCGCACTTTCGCCAGATCAACGTTTGCGCGTTCTTAGCGCATCACCATGCTGGGTGAAAGCACTGCTCGCCCTTGTTTGCTGATCGAAGCGCGCTGCCCCCGGCATTAAACCGGGGGCAGCGCATTAGATCACTCGTACAGCGACGGCAGCCACAGCGACACGGCAGGAACGTAGGTCACCAGCATTAGCGCCACGAAGATCGCCAGATAGAACGGCCAGATCGTTTTCAGCGCTTCTTCGATCTTGATCCGGCCCACAGCGCAACCGACGAACAGGCAGGTGCCGACAGGCGGCGTACACAGGCCAAGGCCAAGGTTAATCAGCAGCATGATACCGAACTGGGTCGGGTCCATGCCAAGCCCCTTGGCAATCGGCAAAAAGATCGGCGTACAGATCAAGATCAGCGCGGCCATGTCCATGATCATGCCAAGCAGCAGCAGGATCACGTTGATCATCAGCAAAATAATGATCGGGTTGTCAGAGATCGACACAAGCAGATCGCTTAGCTTGGCAGGCACCTGATACAGCGCCAGCAGATAGGCAAAGGAACTGGCAAAAGCGATCAGGATCATCACCATCGCAGTGGTGCGCACGGCACCCGTGACGGACATGACGAACTGCTGCCAGCTGAGGCTGCGGTAATAGAACCGAGTCAGCAGCACAGCATAGATTGCACCAAAAGCGCCTGATTCAGTGACTGTAAACACGCCCGACAGCGTGCCGCCAACGATGATGACCGCGGTGAAAAAACCGGGGATCGCGTCAGCAGCGGTCCGGCCAACAGTGCCCCACCCCGGGAACGGCTCTGACGGGTAATTATGCTTGATCGAGATGATATAGGCTGCGACGGCAAGGCTGACGCACATCAGGATGCCGGGGATCACACCCGCAAGGAACAGCTTAGACACCGAAATGCCGCCGCCTGCCGCCACGGCAAAAATGATCATGTTGTGGCTGGGCGGGATGACGATACCTGCGATGGACGACGTCACCGTCACGTTGACCGCAAAGTCAGGCCGATAACCGCGTTCTTTCATCACCGGCACGAGCAAAGAGCCCAGCGCCGAAATGTCTGCAACTGCAGAGCCAGAGATGCCGCCAAACAGCATCGACGAGAAGATGTTCACCATCGCAAGGCCGCCCTTAAAGTGGCCAACAAGGGCAGAGGCAAGGCCGACTAACCGCTTGGCGATTCCGCCGTGCAGCATGATTTCGCCCGCGAAAACAAAGAACGGGATCGCAAGCAGGGAAAAAACAGACACGCCCGCGGTGGCCCGCTGAAAGGTGATCAGCATCGGAAAACCTTCGTACCAAAAGGCCGAAGCGGCGGCGATGCCCATGGCAAAGGCGACCGGAATCCCGATGACAACGCCCGCGCTAAACGCGAGTAGTAGAATAGCTAGACCCACGGTCAGACTTCCTTGAATTCGGCGTCTGGATCCCAAGATCCAAAACGCATGATGCGGATAAGGCCGCGCACGGCGGCGAACAGCATGACCAAAGCGCCACAGGACGTGATGGCGAGGGTGCGAAAGCTTTCGGGGATATCCAGCATTGGCAGCATCGTATCCCAACCGAACCGCATCAGGGTGATCCCGGCAAACAGCATAATCGCGCCAAAGGCAGCCAGCAGGCCGTCGATCACAATCAGCGTGACCTTTTGTGCAGTGGTGGGCAGCATATCCCGAAACAGCGTGACGCCGATGTGGGTATCTTCGCCAACGCCAACAGCGGCCCCTAGAAATGCGACATAACAGATCAGCAGCAAGGCAAGCTGTTCAACCCATGTGGGCGTGACGTTCATCACGTAGCGGCCAAACACCAGCCAGCCGAAAGTTGCGATCAAAACGACCAGTGCAATAGAGGCGATCAACATGCAGATCGCACGCAGCACTGCCATCACTCGCTCTGCCGCACGGATCATGGGCGTATCTTGCGTCATCGCAACCTCTGATAAATGGGGGATTTAGAATGGATTGGGGCCCGCCCGATGTCGGACGAGCCCCGGATCCCGGTGCCGATTACTCGGCGTTGCGGATCAAGTTCACAAGGTCAGTCAGGTCCGGGTTGTCAGCCAGAAAGGACTCGTAAACAGGGGCCATCGCATCTTGGAACGGCTGCTTGTCAGCAATGGCGTTCACTTCGGTGCCGCCAGCCGTGATGACTTCCATGCTGGCCGCTTCACGCTCAGCCCACAACTCGCGCTGCAGGTTGGCACTGTTGCGACCGGCGGTCATAACAATATCCTGCTGCTCTGGGGTCAGCTTTTCCCAGGTCTTCAGGCTCATGCACAGGCATTCTGGGATGATCAGGTGCTCTGTCAGCGAATAGTACTTGGCGACCTCGTAGTGGTTGGTCGACTCGTAGGACGGCGGGTTGTTTTCCGCGCCGTCGACAACGCCAGTCTTGATCGACTGATACACTTCGCCAAAGGCCATCGGGGTGGCGTTACCATCCATCGATTCGACCATCTGCACGAACAGGTCGTTGCTCATCACGCGGATCTTCAGGCCAGCAACGTCGGCGGGTGTGTTGATAGGCTGCACAGAGTTATAGAACGACCGCGCGCCAGCGTCATACCAGCCCAGTGGCACGATGCCCTTGGCCTTCATGCCCTCGCCGATCGCCTCGCCAGCAGCGCCATCCATCAAAGCATACATGTCGGGGATGCTTTTAAAGATGAAGGGCAGCGACACGACGTTGGTTTCAGGAATCGCCTGGCCCATTGGCCCAAGGCTGAATTCACCGAAATCGATCACGCCAAGGCGAACCTGTTCGATTGCGTCAGGCTGATCGCCCAGAACGCCGTTGTGGAATGTCTTTGCGGTCAGCTCTCCGCCGGTCTTGTCAGCAACTTCAGCGGCGAACGATTCCATTGCGATAGACACAGGATAATCTTCGACGTGGATGTTCCAGCCGCGCAGTTCCTCTGCACCAGCGGATGTCGCCATACCGATTGTCGCGCACAGCAGCGCGCCCGACGTCATCAATGTGGTCTTTGAAAAAATAGTCATGCGATCCTCCCCGATCGTTATTGACTGCTAAGCGCTCTGGTCGAAACCTCCCCCAACCAAGAGCGCAGTGCAGTAAATCTGGAATACTAGTAAACAATAACCTGTGTCAATTAATATCCGCGGATTGTCATCAAACCGCTAGTTTGTTGGGCATATCTTCTATCACGCATAAAAAATGCCGCCCCGCGCCGGGACGGCATATTTAGAAAAATCGGTGCTTTGGTCGGCTCTTAACCCGGATCAGCTTTCGTCTTCGAAGTAGTCCGGGTTGCGCACTTTGATCGTGTCGATTGTGATATCAAGCCGGGACAGATGCATCGCGCCCGCCTCTGCTGCCTTTTCGGCCTCACCCGTCTTCACCATCGTAGCAATCAGCAGGTGATCCTCGATCAGCTCTGGCATACGCGCCTCTTTTGACAGGCTTAGCAGGCACAGACGGTCCACTTTCGCCTTTTCCTCTGAGATGATGTCGAACGCAAAGGGGACACCCGCAATTTCGCACAGCGTTTTGTGAAAGTCATAGTCGTGCTTGCCAAAGGTCGCGTAGTCGCCAGCATCGCAAGCGATCTGCTGCTTGGCGATACAGGCGTCCAGTCGGTCGCCCCCCGCCTTATCACATAGGCTCGCGGCACGGCGCAGCACGTCTAGATCAACGGCCCGGCGCAGATAACGCGACTTTTCAATCGCGGCGCTGGAAAAGCGGCGCACCTCTGTTGCGCGCTGCGGACGAATTAATAGCAGGTCCATGTTCGCCAAACGGCTAAAGGCATCGCGGACCGGTTGGCGTGACACCCCAAATTGCGCGGCGACATCCGCCTCTGATATCTTGGCCCCGGGCAAAAGCCGCAGGGTCGAAATTTCGTCGAACAGAAAATCAGCCACTGTATCAACAGCGGTCCGACCATAGCTCATCTGTGCGGCTTGCTTCATGTTTATGCCTCCCGGTCGCGTCCCATTAAAGCCTTTGTATGCGAAAATCCATATGTCGGCACCGTGGCGCGTTATCTTCGTCCAAGGCACCTTCTTACGATACTAGTATACCAGACCGAGTCTTGCTATTGTTTTATCACGGCAGCGTTGCTGACAAGTAAATTGCCACACGCCAGGCATCGCCGTGGTTCATTGCAAACAAGGGAATACCCGATGGCCAATCCAACACCCGCTGACCAGATCACGCTAAACGACGATACCCTTGACCTGCTCAAGGGTATTAGCACTGCGACCATCGCGACGCTGCTTTATAAAAAAGGGTTTCGCACCTGCTATATCCAAGGCGTCGCACCCTTGGGCGCGGGCCAGGACCGCATGGTCGGCCCGGCGTTCACCCTGCGTTATATCGTGGCGCGCGAAGACACCGATCCGCTGACAGCCTTTCGCGAACGCGACCACCCGCAACGGGTTGCGATTGAAACTTGCCCCGAGGGCCATGTCTTAGTGATGGATTGCCGCGGCGATGCGACTGCGGCCTCGGCCGGGTCGATCCTTCTGACGCGCCTGCAAGTGCGCGGCGGCGCGGGCGTTGTGTCTGATGGCGGCATCCGCGACGCAGCGGGCGCAGCAGCGCTGATGATGCCTGTCTTTGCTGCCAAACCGTCAGCCCCGACCAACCTGACCCGCCACCACGCCGTCGACATCAACGTGCCTATCAGTTGCGGGAACGCCGCCGTCTATCCCGGCGACATCGTCGTCGGGGACGCTGACGGCGTCATGGTCATCCCGCGCCATTTGGCCGCCGAGATCGCGATCGAAGGCGCGCCGATGGAGGTGTTCGAGGATTTCGTCCTAGAGGAAGTGCTGAACGGCCGCCCAATTATCGGCCTTTACCCGCCAACCGACGACGAAACGCTGGCCCGCTTTGAGGCGTGGAAAAAACGTTAAGCGGCGCGCGCCAACCCGGCGATCTCTTGCGAGAGGTCGTCGGCCAGCCGCTGCATCGCGACAGGATCAGTTTCGCGCTGCGCCTGAATTTTCAGACCAAAGACATAGGTCTGCATCCGCTGTGCCAGCCGATCTGGATCGGCATCTGCGGGAATTTCACCCGCTGCCTGCGCGTTTACGAATGCCTGCGTCAGATGCTGTCGCACCTTTTCCAAATGCGCCAGCACAGCACCGCGCAAGACGGGGTTGTCGGTCTGAATTTCCAACAAAGACTTCACCAGCATGCAGGCCGTCGACGGCTTTTCACACGGTTCTAGCCCGCCAAGCGACACCAAATAACCACGCAGTGCACCCAAAGGCGACGCCGCATTTGCGATCGTGGCAGCCAACTCAGCCTCCATCCGGCCTGCGTACAAATCAAGCGCTTCGTGGAATAGCGCCTCTTTGCTTTGAAATGCCGCATAGATCGAACCGGGGCGCATCTTGAGCGCGGCTTCAAGATCTTTAAGGGATGTCGCGTTGTATCCCTTCACCCAAAACAGGTTCATCGCGGACTGCAAAGCCGCTTCGCGATCATATGATGGGTCACGGGGCATGCGGGTTAGATACACGTTTAGGTCGATTATTTAAAGGCCCCAGCTATATTTGAGCGATCACTCTTTTATTACTTGAGTGATCGCTCAAATATATCCATACCGCCCCTCAGAAGCGGCACACTCCGGTGCTGCATGATAGGAGCTTCACATGTCCACTCTTGACCGCCTTGACGAAACCAACGCCCCCGAAAAATCCATCCCGCTGATCGAAAAGTCCAAAGCTGCCTTTGGTCGCCTGCCCGGCCTGCACAGCGTTCTGGCCGGCTCTCCTGCCGCATTCGAAGGCTATCAGGTTCTGCACCGCCTGTTCGCAGAAGAAACCGCCTTTGACGCCGACGAAAAGACCGTTGTCTGGCAGGCCATCAACGTCGAACACGCGTGCCACTACTGCGTGCCCGCCCACACCGGCATCGCCAAGATGATGAAAGTCGACGACGCGATCTCTGACGCGCTGCGCGACGAAACGGCTCTGCCAACGGCCAAGCTGGAAGCACTGCGCACCTTCACCCTCGCCATGGTGCGCGAGCGCGGCAATGTCAGCGACGAAACGCTGCAGGCCTTTTACGACGCAGGATACGAGCAGCGCCACGTGCTGGAAGTCATCCTTGGCCTCGCGCAGAAAGTGATGAGCAACTACACCAACCACATCGCCAACACGCCGGTTGATCCGATCATGGAAAAGTTCGCCTGGACCCCTGTGTCCGAGCGCTAAGACCTGCGGCCCGGCGCGCTATTTGTGCGCCGGGCCGTCATCACATGACGTGCCAAAGGCCGCCCTGGGCAGCCCGATCATACCCGTGGCGATACATCGCATTCATATACGCAGTCGAAAAACGATCCGACGGATCAAAGATAATCCCCGAATCGGGACTAACCGCCGCCACCGAAAGCGACAGACCATTTGCATGCGCAAACAGCGTCGTCGCATCCACCGCAGCATCCGCAATCGCACGCGTATTGGTCGTCAGCGCCGCTTGCGAAATCGCAAGGGCGGATCGCGATACGATATTTGGCGCAGGATCGAGCGTATTGTTGATCAACACATAGACGCTGCCCCTGCCAAGCTTTGAATGCACCTGTGTCAGCGCAAATTCCGGGATCGCCAAAAACTGCATATGAATGCCGCCATCCATATGGGATTCCGCATAGCGCACGCCGCCGACCTCGAACTGTAAATCAACTGGCGAAAACAGGCCCGGCAGCGCGGACGATGCCCGCATAACGCCGCGAAACAAATCATAGCGTCCGGCCTGCGCAATCGCGCCCATGTTCCAGATATGAGCCCGCGCGCTGTCCAGCTCTGATGTGACCACGAACATCCGTGCCCCAGCAGCATGGCGGACGGCAACAGCGTCAATCACCTCTGGCGGCGTGAAATGCGCGATTAAGTCTGCCAAGGGCGCGGTGTCATAAAGCGCATCGCTAAAAACGGCATTCAGCGGGCGCATTTTCATGATGTCATTCGCCCCGTATTCCGTAAAAATGCGGCGCAACGTGTCGTCTTGTTCAGTCCCTAAAAAGGCAAAAGGCGCAATCAAAGCCCCGGTCGATACGCCTGTGACGATATCAAACTTCGGCCGTGTTCCGGTCTGCGACCACCCCACCAAAGCCCCCGCACCAAAGGCACCGTCTTCGCCGCCGCCAGATACCGCAAGCGTACAGGGCGCGTCACCCGCAGTCGCCGTCGGCAAATGCTGCGCCCAGATGTCCGGCCCAGCGCTGGCCAGCAACCGGAACGCGGCCAGCGGATCCGGCACATCGATGGATTGCGTAGACACCGTCGGCCCGTTCGTGCCCGCACAGGCCGTCAGACCGGTTGCCGCAAGGCCAGCCATAAACCGGCGGCGCCCCAACACCGGGGCCGCTTTATTCGAAATATTCACGCAAAAGTCCTAGCTGAGGTTTGTAAGGGGAACGGCAGATCGCGCGCGCTGCGCTTACAGCGGCAAGCTGCACACATCCCCTGTCGCAGCTTCGCCGCAAGAGTTGGCAGTTTCCAACGGCAAGGCTTCAACCATGATCGCAGCGGGAACGGATAACGCAGCCTCTGCGCGGGCAGACGACAGACCCAAATCAACGGCCAACAACGCGGCAAGCAAGGCCGCGGCGGCAAGCATACAGGACGGCCGCCACCGGACGACCGTCGAATAGAACTTTTGTGATGCGCCTGATCGCTTGGGGTTCAGAGGGGGCTGCGTCATGATCGTATCGCTCCTGTGATGGCATTATTCGCCTTGTGCAAAAGCTGTTTGCCACACCGCGAAGGAGCCATGATGAAGCGAATATGCAACCAGCGTGCAGGCCCCGAAAAAACGCCAACAGATGTTTTTGGAACGATCCGCCCGCTGGATGTCAAAACCCGGCCGTCAGACTCTAGCCATCAAAGGCATAGCCGACACCGTAAACCGACCGGATCGGATCGTTCGGGGTGACCGCTGCAATCTTGCGGCGGATATTGCGAATGTGACTGTCGATCGTCCGGTCGAAGACATCAGTGTCACCGGGAAAGGCATGTTCCAGCAAGGCATTGCGGGAAAACACGCGGCCCGGGCGGTTCGTCAGACACTGCACAATCATAAATTCACGCCGCGTCAGGTCCAAGGGTTGCCCGTCCAGTGTCGCGCTCCAACGATCCGCATCCATCGTGATCCGGTCCTTTGGCGCATCCGTGCCGGACACGCGCCCAGCGCTGCGCCGCAAAATCGCCTGCACACGGGCAACCAGTTCGCGCGGCGAATAGGGTTTGCACAGATAATCGTCCGCGCCCATGCCCAGCCCCAAAAGGCGGTCAATCTCCTCTACCTTGGCGGTCGTCATGATGATTGGCACATCACTGCTGCGCCGCACCTCTTGGCAGATGACAAGTCCGTCGACGCCGGGCAGCATCAGGTCAAGTACCAGCAAATCATAGGCACCGGTCAGCGCAGCTTCGGCCGCGCCGGTCCCTTCGGCAAGGGTATCAACCTGCATGCCAGCGGCGATCAGATAATCGCGCACGACCTCGGCCAGCGCGATTTCGTCTTCAATGATCAGGATACGGGTCGTCATAAGGGTGCCTTTGGTAGAACGATTGCAACACATAGCCCGCCAAGCTCCGATAGGCTGGCTGAAATCGTGCCGCCGTGACTTTCGACGATGGCTTGGCACACCGACAATCCCAACCCAGACCCGCCATAAGCGCGAGAGCGCGAGGATTCAGCGCGAAAGAACCTCTCGAACAGGCGCGGAATATCTTCAGGGCCCGGCCCCGGCGGGGTGTCGTCAACGGTCAGGTGAAACGCCGTTTCCGCGTCGAAAATGCACAGCCGCACGGTGCCCGGTGCATTGGTATAGCGCGCCGCATTCTGCATCAAATTGTCGATCACTTGCCCAATCCGTATCCGGTCGCAGATCAGCGGTGCGGTGCTTGGCATATCCAGCGACAAGGTCAGGCCTTTATCTGCCAGATGCGGCTTCACCACTTCGGTGACGTCCAAAACGATATGGCACAAATCCTCTGGCCGCATGGTGGCGGTCATGCCCCCTTCACGGGCATGGGACAGCGTCTTTATATCCTGCACCAACCGCGACAATCGCAGCACGGCAGAGTGCATGGCCGACATCGTCAGCGCATTCGGAACGCGGATGCCATCCTGCACCGCCTCGATCTGTGCGCGCAGGGTGGCCAGCGGGGTCTGCAATTCATGGCTGGTGTTCGACATCCACTCTCGCTCTGCCTTGTCCGTCTGTTCCAGCGTCGCGGCCAGCGCGTTGTAATGGCCAACTAACTGCCCCAACTCGTCCGTGCGATCCTGCGGAATACGCGCAGCATAGTTGCCAGCGGCCATGGTTTTGGCCCCCGCGGCCAGATGCCGGATCGGGATCAAAATCTGACGCGACACAAACCACGCCGCCAGTGCAGAGACGGCAATCGCAATCAGCGCCGCAAGGCCCAGCGAGGCATATTGCCCACGCAAAAAGAACTGATCGCCGCCGCTGACATCCGCCAGCGGCGCACGCAAAGCCAGATAACCAAGGACAGCGCCGCTGGCACAATCACCACCAGCGCAAATTGCGCGTCGCTCTATGACGCCGGACTGACCGGGGGCGCCTGCGATACGCTCTCCCGCAGGGCCAAGCAGAATTAGCCGTTCTAGTATCGACATCCCGCCCATCCCTGGCGGTCCAGCAGGCGGCGGGCCGCCGGGCTGATCACCTTCAGCAGGGCGCTGCGGCCGCACGGGCGGCGTGTCCTTTTGCCGGACCAATTCGCCCCACGCTTCGGGGCTTACCGCCAAAGAGGCCCAGCCAGATGGCGCAGCTGGGTAATCTTGCGCCAAAGCCAAGGTCAGATCGTCAAAGCGCGACAACTCTCCACGCAGCAAATAGCGGGCAAAGCCGTCGCGCATCGACAGCGCGACAAGCAACGCCATGATGGCGACGACGACAACGGCCGTTGCGGCAATCGCGACGAACAAACGCACGGCAAGTGAAGACTGGATTCGGGTCATGCCGCCCACTTTCACACAAATATGCAAGAATGATGCACGCAAGTCCTGCATCAGCATAAATATAAAGCGGAACGGTTACCTTGGTGCAGGCGCGCCTAAGCGCCGCCAGCCTGTCCGGTTTTCCATTTCCCCTTGAACAGACGCATGTGAAAGGCCGGAAACTTGACCAGTTCCTCGACCAGAAGCAGGGTGAACACCCATGTCACCGACAAATCGAAATACAGGATCATGATTGCCGTCAGCGGAATGCGGACCAGCCACTGCCCGCCGACAAAGATATTCATGACATAAATCGTGTCGCCCCCTGCCCGCAGCGTATTGCCACAAATCGCGTTCGACCCCTTGGGAAACGGCAAGATCAGAAGGACGGGCAGAAAGCTCATCAAGGCGAACTTCGTCTCGTCCTGCAGGCCTTGATATATCCAGCCAGAGGCAAGACACACGAACAGATAGGTGACCGACACCAGCGCCGCCGCGACGAAGGCGATCCGCCACGCGCGCCGCAAAAAGACATCAAGCGCGGCGCTGCTATACGCCTTGCCCAGCAACTGCGCGACAATAATCCCCGTCGCCTGCGCCCAAGTAATCCCCAGCGTGCCAGCGATCTGCACCCACGGCATCATCAGCGTCATGGCGGCGAACTGGTTCACGCTCATCTTGGCATAGATCAGCGCCGCAGCACTATTCGCGACGGTGCTGCTGCCAAAGGTGGCGGCGATCGGCAGCGCAAATAGCAGGTGCCGCTTGGTCGCGATCCAGAATGATCCCTGCCGCCACCCCGAAACATAGCGGTACCAACGGTTCTGGCGGTAAAATACCGCGCCTAAGAACCCTGCCCGCAAAATCGACGATACCGCGCTGCCCACCGCCGCGCCGGTCAGCCCCATTTGCGGCAGGCCAAACAGGCCATAGATCAGGACAACGCTGCACGCGACGTTCGCGGGCACCGCGATCAGATAGCTGTAGAACGGCACTTTGGTCTGGCCGCTGCCGTCAAAATGCCCTGACAGGCATTGGCCGACCGCCTCGCTGAGCACGACAAACATGAACACGCCCAAATAGCGTTGCGCTTGCGCGGCGATGTCCGGGGTATGCGCCAGCGATTGCACGATGCCGCCAGCGAACAGCCAGACGCCGACGATGCCGATGAGGGCGACGCAGAGGTTGATTGCCAGCCCGCAGTAGAACCCGGATTTCAGATCGACGGGATGGTTCGCGCCAAATGCCACCGCGACGCGGATCTGTGTTGCATTGGAAAACGCGAGCAGGATGCCCAAAAGCAGCGTCCCGATGGCCGCGGCTAGCCCCATAGCGGCCAGCGATTCTTCGCCCAGCGCCGCGATCAGCAGCGAATCCGTCACCACGATGCCATGCAGCATCATCGCCTTCAGCGTAAGCGGCCAAGCGAGTTGAAAGATGTTCCATGTGGTCGGAATCGGCGCGGTGCTGGCGGTTTCGCTCATATTCAGCAATCTTTACAAACGATTAAAATAACCCGTCCGCAGCACAACCATGACCTGTGCAATCTAACGAAGCCGCAACTATGCCGCAGCGCGCATTCGGGTCTCATATTTGGTCTTTCGCAATCTTCCATTGCAGAGCAGCAAAAGTTAACCGCCATAAAACAAGCAGTTACATCGGCGGCTCGACGCTGATGACCGTAAATTCCGGCCATCCCCCCTCAAATTAAATCTAGTATGCCAGATCGTTTACTAGTATACCAGATGGACTGGTAGGAATTTATGGATTCGTGCTGCCAGGGACGAAGCGGTGCGTCGCGCCGTGGATTGCTTTTGTGGGGGGAGAGTTCATGTCAGGCGTGCAGTTAAAAGGCATCGTGAAAACGTATGGCGCGGTCGAGGTCGTCCATGGGATCGATCTTGATGTCGCCGAAAAGGAATTTGTGGTGCTGGTCGGCCCGTCGGGTTGCGGCAAGTCCACGACCCTGCGGATGATCGCCGGGCTAGAGGAAATCTCTGGCGGCGAACTGACGATCGACGGGCGCATCATGAACCGCACCGCCCCCAAAGATCGCGACGTGGCGATGGTGTTCCAGAACTACGCGCTTTACCCGCACTTGAACGTTGCCGACAACATCGCCTTTGGCCTAAAAATCCGCAAGGAAAGCAAGGAACACATCGCGTCCGCGGTGAAAGAAGTCAGTGGCATCCTTGGCCTGACCGATTATCTGGAACGCCGCCCCGCCGATCTGTCCGGCGGCCAGCGCCAGCGCGTCGCCATGGGCCGCGCGATTGTGCGCCGCCCCAAAGTGTTCCTGTTCGACGAACCGCTGTCCAACCTTGACGCAAAACTGCGCACCCAAATGCGCGCCGAGATTAAGCGCCTGCACAAACGCCTTGGCGTCACCAGCATTTACGTGACCCACGACCAGGTCGAGGCGATGACGCTGGCCGACAAGATCGTCGTCATGCACGACGGCCGCATCGAACAGATCGGCACCCCGATGGAACTGTTCCTGAACCCCGCCAACGCCTTTGTTGCGGGCTTTCTAGGCGCGCCGCCGATGAACCAGATCAAGGCGACCATCGCCGCTGGCGACACCGGTCCGGTTGCTCAGTTCGGCGACCAGACCCTTGCGCTGGCCCCGCTGGCCGACCTGCAAAACGCCGTTGGCCGCGAAGTAATCGTCGGCGTGCGTCCCGAATACGCTGCCATCGTGACTGAAAATCAGCCCGGCGCTGTCCGCTGCGGGTTGGAACTGGTGGAAACACTCGGGTCAGAGGCGCTGTTGCACATGACGCTTGGCGATGCGCCTTTTGTGATCCGCACCGAAACGCTTGGTAATCTGGACCGCCTGAATGCGGTCAACGGCTTTACCGTCGCGCCAGAGCTGATCAAGATTTTCGACGGCAAAACCGGGTTGGCCCTATCCGGCCAGACGCGTGCCGCATGAGCATGCAAGAGGATCATACTGGCGGATCGACCGAGAAACTGGTCGCCGAAGCCAAAGAAGCCCTGCGTTACCGCCACCCGAGCCGCATCCAAAAGGTCGGCGATCACATGCGCCGCGAATGGCAGCTTTACCTGCTGCTGGCCCCGACGATCATTTGGCTTTTGGTGTTCCTTTACACGCCAATGTACGGCCTGCAGATCGCGTTCAAGGATTACAGCATTTTCCGCGGCGTAGCGAACAGCCCTTGGATCGGGCTTGAGCATTTTCACACTCTTTTCGGCAGCGATCAGTTCATTCGCGCGCTGAAAAACACGATCTACATCAGTCTTCTTAGCCTCGCCTTCGGCTTTCCCGTTCCGATCCTTCTGGCGCTGATGTTTAACGAAGTGCTGAACCAGACCTTCAAGAAGACCGCGCAGACCATCGTCTATCTGCCGCACTTCATCTCTTCGGTGATCATCGCCGGTATCGTCATCACGGCGTTTTCGCCCTCTGCCGGTATCGTGAACACCATTCTGGAATGGTTCGGCGTTGATCCGATCTACTTCCTGACCAAGGCCGAATGGTTCCGCCCGATTTTCGTCGGCACCACAATCTGGCAAGAGGCCGGTTTCCAATCCATCGTCTATCTGGCCGCCATCGCTGGCGTGTCGCCAACGCTGTATGAAAGCGCGGTCGTCGACGGCGCTTCGCGCTGGCAGATGATGTGGAAGATCACCGTGCCGTCGATCATGCCGACGATCATCATCATGTTGATTATCCGCATCGGCAACATGCTCGAAGTGTCGTTCGAGATGATCATCCTGCTGTACCAGCCGGCCACGTATTCCACCGCCGATGTCGTGAACACATTCATCTATCGGCAAGGTTTGCAGGGCGGACAGTACGATCTTGCCGCCGCAGCGGGCCTGTTCAACGCCGTCGTCGCCTTCGTCCTCGTGATGACTGCGAACACTGTGTCCAAGCGCTATTCGCGCACATCGCTTTGGTAGGGGACTGAAATCATGGCTAAAATGAACCTCTACTCACGCGGCGACAAAGCCTTCGTTATCCTGAACATGGTGCTGATTAGCATGTTCACGATCTCGGCCCTGTATCCGTTCATCTACATCGCGTCCCTGTCCATGAGCTCTGGCTTCGAGGCGCGCGCAGGCAACGTGCTTCTGACGCCAGTGGGCTTCACGCTAGAGGCTTACAGCCGCGTATTGTCAGAGCCGATGTTCTGGATTTCGTACAAAAACACCTTCATCTACACCATCGGCGGCACGCTGATGAGCCTCGCGTTCATCATCCCCGGTGCCTACGCCCTGTCCCGGCCCCAGCTTTACGGGCGCCGGTTCTGGAACCTGATGGTGGCCTTCACCATGTGGTTCCACGCAGGCATGATCCCGTTTTTCCTGAACATGCGCGACCTGAACCTGCTGGACAGCTATTTCGGCATCATCATCGGCTTTGCGGTCAGCGGCTTTAACATCATCCTGCTGCGTAACTTTTTCGAAGGCATCCCGCAGTCTTTCGAAGAAGCAGCCCGGATGGACGGTGCCAATGAATTTCAGGTGCTGTGGAAGGTCTACATGCCCCTGTCGAAACCGGCGATCGCGACCGTTGCGCTGTTCTGCATCGTGTCACGCTGGAACGGGTTCTTCTGGGCGATGATCCTGCTGCAGGACGAAGGCAAAATCCCACTGCAGGTCTATCTGCGCCACGTCATCATGGAACTGTCTGACGACGAAGAATTCGCCAGCACCCTGATCAACGCGGCCTACTCGTTCGAAACGGTCAGCGCGGCGATCATCGTCTGCTCGATCATTCCGATCCTGCTGATCTACCCGTTCCTGCAGAAATACTTCAACAAAGGCATCCTTCTGGGAGGGGTGAAAGAATAACTGACGACCGCATCTAGGGAGGAAACCAAATGCGACATCTTACACTGACTTCGGCGATCCTGATGACCACGGCGATGACTTCGCCCGCCTTCGCAGAAAGCCACCTGCAAATCGTTGACGAACCGCTTGAACTGACGATCCACATGCACTGGCCTCGCGCCCAAGGCTACGGCGTTGGCGGCGATGCGTCCAAGATCTATCCGGTCGAAGAAGCGGCGCGCGCGATGACCAACATCTTTCTTAAGGACGCAACGGCCGGTGCAAACTCGACCGATAGCGCCGAGGCGATGAACCTGATGCTGGCCCAAGGCAAACTGCCCGACATCGTCGGCGGTCACCTGATCCAACAGCCTGTGAACGAATACGGTCCAGAGGGCGCATTTGTGCCGCTGAACGATCTGGTCAAAGAACACGCGCCCAACATCCAGAAGTTCTGGGACGAACACCCAGAGCTGCAAGAAGCGATCTCTGCCTACGACGGCAACTATTACTACATCCCATACCTGCCCGATGGCGAATTCGCCCGCGCTTGGTACATCCGTCAGGATTGGCTGGATGTGCTGGGTCTGGAACAGCCGCAGACTGTCGATGAATACCACGACGTCCTCGTCGCGTTCCGTGACGGCGATCCGAACGGCAACGGCAAGAAGGACGAAATCCCCTTCTTCTCGCGCCAGTGGGAAGAAGTGAACCGCCTGCTGACCCTGTTCGACGCCCGCTCTTCCGGCTCTGACACCTATCACGACTTCTATGTCGATGACGCTGGCGCCATCGTGCACCCCTATGCGCAAGACGCCTACCGCGACGGTTTGGCCAATATCGCGCAGTGGTATGCCGAAGGCCTGATCGACCCGGAAATCTTTACCCGTGGTTCGTCCTCGCGCGATTACCTGCTGTCGGAAAACCTTGGCGGCTCGACCCACGACTGGTTCGCGTCCACCTCTGGCTACAACGCAGCACTGGCTGACAAGGTCGAAGGCTTTAACTTCATCCCCTTCCTGCCGCCCGCATCCACGTCCGGCGTGCGCATGGAAGAGCATCGCCGCATCCCGATCAAACCCGATGGCTGGGCGATCAGCTACATGAACGAGCACCCCGTCGAGACGATCAAATACTTCGACTTCTACTTCACCGAAGAAGGCCGCAATCTGGCGAACTTCGGCGTTGAAGGTAAGACATGGGATATGGTCGACGGTGAGCCAACCTTTAAGCCAGAAGTGCTCAGCAGCGACGTCGCCGTGAACAGCCAGATGTATCTGGAAGGCGCACAAATCCAGCGCGGCTTCTTTCAGGACTACCGCTACGAGCTGCAGTGGACATCCCCAGAAGCACTGGAAGGCATCGCACTGTACGAAGCCAACGATCTGCTGATTCCGCAATTCCTGGGCGTCGCGTTCAACCAAGAAGAGCAGGCCACCTTTGACAAGTACTGGCCGTCCATCCGCACCTACATGCTGGAACGCCAGCAGGCTTGGATCCTTGGCGCAGGCGACGTGCAGACCGAGTGGGATGACTACGCCGCGACCCTCGACAAGATGGGATACCCACAGGTCATCGAAGTCATGAACGCCGCCTACGCGCGTCAGTACCAGTAACAGTTCCTCCCGAGCAGAGGTGCGGCCGCCTAGGTGGCCGCACCTCACCCCTCTCCTTTGATCCGATCAGAAAGCACTCCGATGCCTCCTCGCACAACTCCCATGCTGGACGAGCCCAAGACTGGACGTCTGACCATTCAATACGGGCCAGCTGACGGCTTTGCCGTGGCTGAAAACCCGCCGCGTTTCACATGGCTTCCGGTGATCGAGGACGAGGCGCACTACGTGCTGCGTATGTCGACCGACCCGTCCTATCCTGCCAAATCGACCCACACATTTTCCGGCATCGCGCTGAACTTTTTCACGCCTGATACCGTGCTGCCCGCTGGCAACTACGTCTGGTCCTACGCCGTCTGCGACGACGCTGGCCAACCCGTCACCGCATGGAGCAGCGATCGCAGCTTTACCGTCGCAGACGGTTTGCCCGAAACGCCCCTTGCCAGCCGCAAGACCCGCTTTGCCACCGCAGACCGCAGCCACCCGCGCCTGTGGCTGACGCCAGACCGGCTGGATCAATTCCGCAGCGATATCGCGGCCGACGCAGACCATTGCACATGGTCCACCTTCTTTGAAAAATCCGTCCTGCCGTGGATGGACCGGGACATCATGCCCGAACCAGCTGGCTATCCGGATCACAAGCGCACCGCGCCGATCTGGCGTCAGACCTATATCGACTGCCAAGAGCTGCTTTACGCGATCCGCCATCTGGCCATCGGCGGCCAAGTCACCCGCGACGCCGATATGCTGGCCCGCGCCAAAGACTGGCTGCTGTCCGCCGCCGCGTGGAATCCTGCGGGCACAACCTCGCGCAGCTATACTGACGAATGGGCGTTCCGCGTGAACGTGGCCCTCGCATGGGGCTATGACTGGCTTTTCGACCAGCTGACCGAAGAAGAGCGCACAACCGTCCGCACCGCCCTGCTGGCGCGCACCCGCGAAACCGCAGACCACATCATCAAGCACGCGAACATTCATCTGTTCCCCTTTGACAGCCACGCCGTGCGCGCCGTGTCTGCCGTGCTGATCCCCGCATCAATCGCCCTGCTGGACGACGCACCAGAGGCAGAGGGCTGGCTGAACTATTCCATCGAATTCCTGTTCACCGTCTATTCGCCTTGGGGCGACAAAGACGGCGGCTGGGCCGAAGGTCCGCACTATTGGATGACCGGCATGGCCTATCTGATCGACGCGGCGAACCTGCTGAAAAGCTATACTGGCATCAACCTGTATGACCGCCCGTTCTTTCAGCGCACCGGTGATTTCCCGCTCTATACCAAAGCCCCCGACACCCGCCGCGCCACCTTTGGCGACGACAGCACCATGGGCGATCTGCCCGCGGTAAAGATCGGCTATAACCTGCGCCAATACGCCGGCGTCACCGGCAACGGGGCCTATCAGTGGTACTACGACGAAATTAAACGCACCAATCCCGGCACAGAACAGATGTTCTATAACTGGGGCTGGTGGGACTTTAACTTTGACGAGCTTGCCTACCGCACTGATTTCCCGATTATTGATGCCGTCCCCCCTGCGGATGACGACCAGTTCCGTTGGTTCAAAGGCATCGGCTGGGTCGCGATCCAGCACCGGATGCAAGACCCGGAAAACCACATCCAGTTCGTGATGAAATCCTCGCCCTATGGCTCGATCAGTCACAGCCACGGCGATCAGAACGCCTTTTGTCTGGCAGGGTTTGGCGAGGATCTTGCGATCCAGTCCGGCTATTACGTCGCCTTTAACAGCACCATGCACCAGAACTGGCGTCGCCAAACGGTGTCCAAGAACGCGATCCTGATCAACGATAAGGGTCAGTATGCGGGCAAGGACAAGTCGCTTGCGATGCAGTCCACAGGCAAGATCAACATCGCCGAAGATCGCGGCGATCACATCTACATGCAGGGCGATGCCACAGCGGCCTATCAAACGCTGTCGCCTGAAATCACCTCTGTGCTGCGCGACGTCTATTTCGTGAATAACGAATACTTCGTCATCGTCGATTCCATCGACGCCGATGAACCGGTCGAGGTCAATTTCCTGCTGCACGCGAACGCGCCCATGACATTGGGCGACACAACATTCCGCTACACTGGCGAGAATGCTGGCTTTTACGGCCAGTTCCTGTGGTCAGAGGCCGGCGTGCCGACCCTGACCCAGCAAACCGGCTTTCCCGATGTCGACCCATCAGAGATCGAGGGGCTGCCCGTCAGCACCTGTCTGAAGGCGACATTCCCGAAAGCTATTCGTCACCGCATCGCAACCTTGCTGGTGCCCTATCCCACAGCCGCACCGCGCCGGATCTTCAGCTTTTTGGATGATCAAGGCTACGACTGCGACCTGTACTTCACCGATGCCGACGACCGCTCTTTCCGCGTCATCGTCCCCAAGACATTCGATGTCGGCACAACGCCGGCCTGATAAAATAAACTGGAAGGAAGACACATGAAACTTCAAGGCAAAACAGCGATCATCACAGGTGGCGGCCGCGACATTGGCCGCGCTTGCGCAATTCGTCTGGCAGAAGAAGGCGCAAACGTCGCCATCAACTACTTTTCCAGCAGCGAAGGTGCAGACAGCGCCGTGGCTGAAATCACCGCCGCTGGCGGCAAGGCGTTCGCGCTGCAGGGTGATCTGAACACCCAAGAAGGCGTCGATGCACTGGTCGGCAAAGCTGTCGCAGATTTCGGCAGCGTCGACATTCTGGTGAACAACACCGGCGGCCTGATCGCACGCAAGAAAATCTCCGAGATGTCATTGGAGCATTGGAACGCGGTCATGGACCTGAACCTGACCAGCACGTTCCTGATGGTTAAGGCGTGCCTAGAGCACATGACAACCGGCACGATCGTCAACCTTGCCAGCCAAGCTGGCCGTGACGGCGGTGGCCCCGGTTCGGTTGCTTATGCGACGTCCAAAGGCGCTGTCATGACCATGACACGCGGCTTGGCGAAAGAGCTTGGCCCGAATATCCGCGTCAACGCTCTTTGCCCCGGTATGATCGACACGGACTTCCACAACGTCCACACCAAGCCAGAGGTTCGCACCTTTGTCGAAAACGCATCCCCGGTGAAACGTCAGGGCCTGCCCGTCGATATCGCCAATCTGGTGCTGTTCTTGGCTTGCGACGACAGCGCGTTCATCACGGGCGCAAACGTCGACATCAACGGCGGCATGCTGTTCAGCTAAGCGCGGTGACAATGCAAAGGCGGGCCAATCACTGGCCCGCCTTTTTCGTGCTTACAAAAAGTCGTCGCGCCGCGGCGTAAAGCAATCCACCAGCAACCCCGGCTCCAGACAGACACAGCCATGCACGACATTTGACGCCACGACAAAGCTATCGCCAGGTCCGACTTCGGTCACTTCGCCGTCCACCGTAAAGCGAAAGCGACCCTCTTTGACGAACGTCGATTGCACATGCGGATGATTATGCAGCGCGCCCTCTGCCCCCGTCGCACCGAACCGAAAGGCGACAACCATCAGATCGGGGTGATCTGCTAGCACTTGCCGCGTGACATGCTCGCCTGTGCTGACGACCGGAAATTCACTCATATCATTTGCCTCCTGTGATATGCCCGCCCTTGCCCGCACCTATATGCGCCTTGCAGATCCACGATCTGGCGCTGAAAGTGAGGGGCAAGAATTATCGTTAATCTTGCAATCATATCGCCTGGTTGCAATGGTATACTAGTCTAACACCTGAAGGCCGCAACATGACCTCCTCCCCGTTCTTATCCCCCACCGCCCCGGCAACCGCGCTGCGTTTTTTATCGATCGGCGAATGTATGGTCGAAATGGCTCCCGGCGACGCACCGGGCGCGTTTCAGATGGGTTTTGCCGGCGATACCTTCAACACGGCGTGGTACATGCGCGCCCTGCGGCCTGACATCACGACGCAATATTTCACCAAAGTCGGCACCGACGCGGTGTCTGATGCTATGCTGACAAAGATGACGGACGCTGGCATCGACATCGCCCACGTCGCCCGCTCTGCCAACAGCACCGTCGGCCTTTACATGATTTCGTTAAATGATGGAGAGCGCAGCTTTTCCTATTGGCGGTCCCAATCCGCGGCAAAGCAGCTGGCCAGCGATAGCCAAGCCTTAGCGCAGGCCATGGGATCGACCGATCTGATCTATCTGTCGGGCATCACCGTTGCGATCCTTGACCCCGCCGGCCGCGACGCCCTGCTAGACGCCGTCCAATCCGCGCGCCGACACGGCAAGACCGTCGCCTTCGATTCCAACCTGCGACCCCGTCTATGGGCCAACGACAAACAGATGACCGAAACGATTATGCGCTTCGCACAGGCCTGCGATATCGTCCTGCCGTCCTTCGACGACGAAGCCGCACATTTTGGCGACGCCACCATTCAAGACACGCTGGACCGCTATCGCAACGCCGGGGCCACCACAGTGGTGGTCAAAAACGGCGGCGGCGATATCCTTTACGCACACGCAGGCGAAACCACGACCGTCACCCCGCCCCCTGTCAGCAAAATCGTAGACACGACCTCTGCCGGAGACAGCTTTAACGCCGGTTTCTTTGCCGGGCTAGATAAGGCGCTCTCTATGGAAGACCGCATTTTGGCGGCCTCCCGTATCGCAGCACAAGTCATCGCAGCCAAGGGCGCATTGGTTCAGCTCAAGGACATCTAAGTCCCTCGATAGGCCATAAACTACGACCTACTCCCGGCATCATAGCGCGCTTGGGCTGGTTTCGATTTGTTGTTCCATCAAATGCGATACTTGCATGTCCGGATCGGACCGAAAGGATCGATAAGCGAACGAGCGCAAGATCACCAAAACCAATCAGGCCATCAGGCGGCTTTTGATCTAGTTAAGGACCCAATCGAGAACGCGTCGTTCTTATGGCCGATCGGGTCCGCTTGCAGCGAGCGCTGAGGCAGTTCAGCAAATCCTTGAAACAGGTTTTCCGACAGCGGCTGACCGCATTGCAAGCGAAGACGCCCATGTTGTTAGGCTCAAGACGCTGCTGTCTGCGTACCCAAGTGATTGTCAGTCGAGCGTCTTTGACGTCGCTGCGAACTGTCAGTGACAATACCATTTTTGCAAAGCTGACATCGGTGTGCAGCGAAGCAAACGTCCGGTCCGAGCCCACGTAGCAAGATTGCAGCTTCGCAGCGATTGCCAGCTATTCAGAGACATTCAAAAACCGTCAACGACGGCACGGGTTTGGAACCAGGAGGCCGCCGAGCCCCAATTTCTTTCCGGATGGTGCCATTGCCTGGCGGGCCCGACATCCCTCGCTACAAATTCGTGGGACAGCACGCCGTCGGCTTCGACATGATCGAGAAAGCGGACGCTTGGATCTGATCCAACGAAAACATTATTTTTGTGCAGAACCAGTATGGCAGGGATGGCGAGGACGTGATCGCCGTGGTCAACTTCTTTCCGCATGAGATGCTGTCAATACTCGCCACTGGAAGAGCCACCTGATAGGCTAAAAAAATTACGCCCCGCGGGCGTAAGCTCGCGGGGCGTTGGTTCTATAAAATAAGTTTTTTCTGCTAATGCAGTCTCAATTTGAGACTTGCTCTCACGGATGTCAATTCCTATCGTTGGAGACCTGACGGGTTTGACCAAATTAGTCGTCGCGTAGAAAGGTTGCTATGAAAAGGCTCGCTTCAATCGCTCATCTTAAAGAGCTGCTCCTCGGGATGGAGCGAGATCTTGGGATCGATGATTTAGGGTCGATTCAAAAGGACATTGTCTATGCCGCTACCATCTTGTCCGAGACCAATGGCACAACCGTTGAGACGGACGAAATCCGCAAGCACGCATTGCTTGCTGGCGTGCCACGCAGTAGCTTCTTCCGAGCTATGAAGGACGTCGTAGATGCCGGCTATCTTGTCCATAGCAATGAAAAAAAGCGATCAACCTATTCATTATCAAAGAAGTTGACGTGACCATTTCAGAATCCGGTCGAAATCTTGGCAGCCTACTTATCGCGTTCGCTCTTATATCTATCGCATATTTAGCGGCTTTTAGCCTCTCGATGGATGTGCTTTTGCCGTGGCAACAGCAATACACCCCTGAGATGGCAGCCTATGCAAGCCTCCTGTTCCTACCTCATGGGGTTCGGGTGCTATCAGCTTGGCTGATGGGGTGGAAGGCGATCCCTCTCCTGCTACCGGCCGCAGCATTTACCCACTGGCTCAACTTCGGCTTGTCCGGGTTCACACCGCTTCAGATCATCGGACTGATGTCAGGTGTCGTCTGTGCCGTTGTTACATTTTGGGCACTGGCACGCGCTGGTATGGATTTTCGCATCACCTCAGGCACCCGTGCGAACTGGCGAGACATCCTGATTGCTGGTTGTATCGCATCCGTCATCAATACCGGCGGCATGTTGCTAGCCTTCCAGCAAGCCGCTTCAACGTCCGCTGGATATCTCGTCGGTGATGTTTCTGGATTGTTTGCCTGTATGCTAATACTGATGCTTGCCTTTAAGGTGTTGCGCAGATTTGAAACCGTGAGCGAATAGGTCCCACAGAAATTAGTCGCTCAACAAAAGAAGCGCGTCGCCAGCACTACGAAGTTGTTGATGTCAGACTCGCGCCATTTGTTATTGGCTTCTCGTAGTTACCGACACAAGCGTTGTTAAGCTTGTCCGCCCAGCCGATATTCATCGCAACTTTTCGATTTTGGAGATCAAACCATCCGCTCCGCGCTTTCGGTCATTGATCCGAAAGTAGGGCCTTGAGATTGTCAGATCCCCGGACTTCTTAGATTTACTCAAAATTCAATTTATGCAGATATAAGAATACGCTGCTGCCTTCGAATGCGTCGTGACTTGCACAATCCGGCCTATGTAGGAGACTCGCAGATCCGTGTTACCGGGCGGATCTGGCCGTCCTGCTCGCGTGTCCGGTTGGCCACACCTACGAGGTCGCTCTGCGCGCTTCCACTCTGCTTCCACACCAGCAACACGAACGCAAAAAGCCACCCGAAGGTGGCGTGTATCTTGTTGTTACTGCTGGGTATATTTGGTTGCGGGAGTAGGATTTGAACCTACGACCTTCAGGTTATGAGCCTGACGAGCTACCGGGCTGCTCCATCCCGCGCCATTATTGGACGTTATTTTTGTCCATATGTCGCTGTATTTGTTTGTTTTATATCGTTGAGAGATACGTGTCTGTGTTTATTAGGTGTGGCAATGACTTACTCTCCCACGTCTTAAGACGCAGTACCATCAGCGCGGTGGCACTTAACTGCCGAGTTCGGGATGGGATCGGGTGTTTTGCTCACGCTATGATCACCACACCAAAAAAACACAGACCGCGGGGGATTTTATCCCCCGCGTTTTCACATCAGCGGCCTGCGTTTTCACGCAAACCGTCGTTCAAGTCAGCACAACTGATGTTGTGGTGTGTATGTATTTTGATTTGGTCAGTGGAAGTCTTGCTTCTACTGGATCAAATCAAGCCTATTGGACCATTAGTACCAGTCAACTGAACACATTGCTGCGCTTACATCTCTGGCCTATCGACGAGGTGGTCTACCTCGGTCCTCAGGGATACCTTGTTTTGAGGGGGGCTTCCCGCTTAGATGCCTTCAGCGGTTATCCTGTCCGATCATAGCTACCCTGCACTGCCGTTGGCACGACAACAGGTCCACCAGTGGATCGTTCACCCCGGTCCTCTCGTACTAGGGGCAACTCCTCTCAAGTATCCTACACCCACGGAAGATAGGGACCGAACTGTCTCACGACGTTCTAAACCCAGCTCACGTACCTCTTTAAACGGCGAACAGCCGTACCCTTGGGACCTGCTCCAGCCCCAGGATGAGATGAGCCGACATCGAGGTGCCAAACGGTGCCGTCGATATGGACTCTTGGGCACCATCAGCCTGTTATCCCCAGCGTACCTTTTATCCGTTGAGCGATGGCCCTTCCACTCGGGACCACCGGATCACTATGGCCGACTTTCGTCTCTGCTCGACTTGTCAGTCTTGCAGTCAGGCTGGCTTCTGCCATTGCACTCAACGAGCGATTTCCGACCGCTCTGAGCCAACCTTCGCGCGCCTCCGTTACAATTTGGGAGGCGACCGCCCCAGTCAAACTACCCACCATACAGGGTCCCGGATCCGGATAACGGACCGCGGTTAGACATCAAGCAGAGCAAGGGTGGTATCTCAAGGGAGGCTCCACCGAGACCAGAGTCCCGGCTTCAAAGCCTACCACCTATCCTGCGCATGCTGTACCTGATGCCAATGTAAAGTTGTAGTAAAGGTGCATGGGGTCTTTCCGTCTAACCGCGGGTAGCCTGCATCTTGACAGGCAATTCAATTTCGCTGAGTCCACATTTGAGACAGCGGGGAAGTCGTTACGCCATTCGTGCAGGTCGGAACTTACCCGACAAGGAATTTCGCTACCTTAGGACCGTTATAGTTACGGCCGCCGTTTACCTGGGCTTCAATTCGGAGCTTGCACTCCTCCTTTTAACCTTCAGGCACCGGGCAGGCGTCAGACCCTATACGTCGTCTTACGACTTCGCAGAGCCCTGTGTTTTTAGTAAACAGTCGCCACCCCCTGGTTTGTGCCCCCGCCCAAAACTTGCGTTCTGAACGGGCCTCCTTCTCGCGAACTTACGGAGGTATTTTGCCGAGTTCCTTAAATGTGGTTCTCTCAAGCGCCTTGGTATTCTCTACCAGTCCACCTGTGTCGGTTTAGGGTACGATCTTAAAGGAGGGCTATTTCCAGGAACCTGTTAGCAGCCCATTCAATCCGATAAGGATGAACTACGTCTCAGATCCGTCACCACTCCACGGCCCAGGAATATTAACCTGGTTCCCATCGACTACGCCTTTC
>NZ_CP072994.1:0-80000 GCF_024206795.1 Loktanella salsilacus | reverse complement strand
CTTGGCTCCACCGGGGATGATCGACGCCGGGGTTCACGTTGGAATAGAAACCGTACTCACGCGGGTTGATGTTGTTCCATGTCGCCGCAGGCTGTTCGGCCACAAGGCTGATCTTGACGATCGACTTGATGGATTTGAATCCATACTTCCATGGCACCACCAACCGCAGCGGCGCGCCGGACTGCTTTGGCAGGGGCTCGCCATATAGGCCCGTCGCCATCATCGTCAGCGGGTGCATTGCCTCGTCTAGGCGCAGACCTTCGACATAGGGAAAGTCGATGACGCGGCTGCGCACGCCCGGCATATTCTCTGGCTGGACGACCGTTTCAAAAGCGACGTATTTCGCATCCCCCTGAACGCCGACCTTGGCAAGCAAGTCTGCCAATTCGAACCCCTGCCATGGCACGACCATCGACCACGCCTCGACACAGCGGAAACGATAGATCCGCTCTTCAATCGTCAGGCCTTCGGTCAGGTCGGCCAAGGAATAGTCGCCGGGATTATCGACCAAGCCATCAACCGTCACCGTCCAAGGGTCGATCACCATCGCTTCTGCATTGTTGGCCGGATCGCTCTTGCCGGTGCCGAATTCGTAGAAGTTATTATAGGTCGTGATCTCTTCCAGCGTGTTCGGCGTCATCGCGTCCTGCGCCTGCGCACCGCCAGCCATCGCGATCGCCCCAAGGCCAGCCGTTCCCGCAATCAGCTGCCGCCGATTCAAGAACAGCGACTTCGGTGTCACGTCGGCGGGGGTCATATCGTTTGTCCAGCGGTGGGCCATAGGTCTCTCCGATTCAAATGTCTCAAAGGATATACGCATAAAACTGTTGAAAGGTTTCTCACGTTGACGAGGGCGACCCGTAATCAAGGCATCAACCTTAGCCCAACGCCTCCACCTACGTTCACACATGCGTGAAACATCTGACACAATTAACAACCATAGAGCGAAACTATCCATCGACCAGTGACAGGACGCCGCAATTTTCGGTCTGGTCGGGGCGATTTCGCCACCCATATTCGAATCATGCGGCCAAGGATCGGCGCGCATCAACATACACCAAGGAGACGACCATTATGCTACGCCGTACGTTCATGACGACCGCCGCCCTGATCACACTGGGCACAGGCGCTTTCGCTGCCGCCCACTCCGCTGACAAGGATATTGTCGATACCGCCATCGAAGCCGGTAACTTTACCACCCTTGTCGCCGCCGTTGAAGCCGCCGGTTTGGTTGATACGCTGAAGGGCGAAGGCCCGTTCACCGTGTTCGCCCCCACAGATGAAGCCTTTGCCGCTCTGCCAGAAGGCACCGTCGAAGGTCTGCTGCAGGATCCCGAAGCGCTTGCCAAGATTCTGACCTACCACGTTGTCCCCGGTGCCGTGATGGCAGCTGACCTGACCGATGGCATGACCGCCGCCACCGTCGAAGGCCAGGACGTGACCTTTACCGTCGGCGACACCGTCATGGTGAACGACGCCACGGTCAGCACTGCAGACATTGCCGCGTCGAACGGCGTGATCCACGTGATCGACTCCGTCATCCTGCCACCGATGTAATCACTGATTACACCGCAACAAAAAGCCCCGGCAGATCGCTCTGCCGGGGCTTCGTTGTTTAGTGGACGACGGCGTCATCCGGTTTGGGCCTGTTGCTGCCCGACACCCGGTCACCAACGATCAAACCATCAACACCCGCGCTGACCGGGATCGTATCCCCGTCATGCACATCGCCTGCCAAGATCATCTCGGCCAGCTGATCCTGCAACGCCCGCTGGATCACCCGCTTCAGCGGCCGCGCGCCGAACACCGGGTCATACCCTTCGTCCGCCAGCCAGCCCAGCGCACCAGCGTCCAGATCAAGGTGGATATTCCGCCCCGCCAGCCGCTGTTCCAGCCGCTGCATCTGGATCGTGACGATCCCAGCCATGTCGCTCCGCGCCAGACGATCAAAGATAATCGTCTCGTCCAGACGGTTCAGGAACTCGGGCCGGAAGTGCGCCCGCACCGCGTCCATCACATCGCGCTTGGCCTCTGCCGGGTCAGCCCCATCCGGCATCAGGCTCAGCGCCTGCGCCCCAAGGTTCGACGTCAGGATGATCAGCGTCTGCTTGAAATCAACCGTCCGCCCCTGCCCGTCCGTCAGCACACCGTCGTCCAAAACCTGCAACAGCACGTTAAAGACATCAGGGTGCGCCTTTTCGACCTCATCGAACAGCACCACCTGATAAGGACGGCGCCGCACGGCTTCGGTCAGCACACCGCCCTCGTCATAACCAACATAGCCCGGAGGCGCGCCAATCAGACGGCTCACAGCGTGTTTCTCCATGAATTCACTCATGTCGATCCGCACCATCGCGTTGTCATCGTCGAACAGGTAGTTCGCCAGCGCCTTCGTCAGCTCTGTTTTACCGACACCTGTTGGCCCAAGGAACAAGAAGCTTCCCAAGGGGCGCCCCTCGTCATTCAAACCAGCACGCGCCCGGCGCACCGCATTGGCAACCGCCCGCACGGCCTGCTTTTGACCGATGACGCGCTTACCCAGCTCGTCTTCCATCCGCAGCAGCTTGTCCCGCTCGCCTTCCAGCATCTTGGACATCGGAATACCGGTCCAGCGCTCGACGACCTCGGCGATCTGTTCTGGCCGCACGGCTTCTTCGACCATCAGGTCTTCGTTGCCGTCGGACTCGCTCAGCTTACGCTCTAGTTCTGGGATCACACCATAAGACAGCTCTCCGGCCTTAGCCAAATTGCCCTCGCGCTTGGCGATCTCCAGCTCGGCCCGCGCACGGTCCAGCTTTTCCTTCAGCTCGCGACCCGACTCCAGCTTGTCCCGCTCGGCCTGCCATTTCGCCGTCATCTCTGACGCACGCTCCTGCAGGTTGGCCAGCTCTTCTTCCAGCTTGGCCAAGCGATCCTTCGACGCCTGATCGTCTTCTTTACGCAGCGCCTCCTGCTCGATCTGCTTCTGCATGATGTCGCGGTCCAGCGCATCCAGAGCTTCTGGCTTGCTGTCCACTTCCATCCGTAGACGGCTGGCGGCCTCGTCCATCAGGTCGATGGCCTTATCCGGCAAAAAGCGGTCGGTGATATAGCGGTGCGACAGGGTCGCCGCAGCGACCAGCGCCGAGTCCGAAATCCGCACACCGTGGTGCAGCTCGTACTTCTCTTTGATACCGCGCAGGATACTGATCGTGTCCTCGACGGTCGGCTCTTCGACCATGATCGGCTGGAACCGCCGCGCAAGCGCCGCGTCCTTTTCGACATATTTGCGGTACTCATCCAGCGTCGTCGCGCCCACGCAGTGCAGCTCGCCCCGCGCCAAGGCTGGCTTGATCAAGTTCGCAGCGTCCATCGCGCCATCCGCTTTGCCCGCGCCAACCAGCGTGTGCATCTCGTCGATGAACAAGATGACCTCGCCCGCCGCAGCCTCGATCTCTTTCAGGATCGACTTCAGCCGCTCCTCGAACTCGCCGCGATATTTCGCGCCGGCGATCAGGGCCCCCATATCCAGCGCCATAAGGCGCTTATTGCGCAGGCTCTCTGGCACGTCGCCATTGACGATCCGCAGGGCCAGACCTTCGGCAATCGCAGTTTTACCGACACCAGGCTCGCCAATCAGGACCGGGTTATTCTTGGTCCGGCGCGATAGCACCTGCATCGACCGGCGAATTTCTTCGTCCCGGCCAATAATCGGGTCAATCTTACCCTCGCGGGCCGCCTCGGTCAGATCGCGAGCGTATTTATTCAGCGCGTCATAGCCGTCCTCGGCGCTCGCGCTATCCGCCGTCCGCCCTTTGCGTACGTCATTAATCGCCGCATTCAACGTCATGGGCGTGACTTTACCCGCGTCCAGCGCATCCTTGGCTTTGGATTTCACCACAGCCAAAGCCGTCAAAATCCGTTCCACCGGGACAAAGCTGTCGCCCGCCTTGGTCGCCAGCTTTTCAGCCTCGTCCAAAACCTTGGCCGTCATGTTGTCCATATAGGTTTGGCCAGCGTCGCCCGTCACCTTGGCAATCCGCGCGACTGTCGCGTCGACATGTTCGCGCACGGCTTTTGCATCGCCGCCGCCGTGGCTGATCAGGTTCGCAGCAAGACCTTCGCTGTCGTCCATCAAGGCCTTCAGCAGGTGTTCCGGCAGCAAACGCTGGTGATTTTCGCGCATCGCGATGGTCTGTGCGGCCTGAATGAAACCGCGCGACCGTTCTGTAAATTTCTCTAGGTTCATGGTGTCTCTCCTCTAAAGCACCCGATGTCCTGAGGCGCCCGCTGTGCGGCACACCCCGTGTTCGGGCCTCATTATAAATGTGGGAGGCCGCGCGCCCTGTTGCAAGTATCCCACACCCAAAATCCGCACCCAAAACGCAAATGGCGCGCCCCCTGCGGGACGCGCCATCCATGTCGATCTTTTGCGATGCTTAGTTAGAAGCAGGCGCAGCTTCTTCTTCGACTGGTGCAGCTTCTTCAGCAGGCGCGGCTTCTTCAGCAGGTGCAGCTTCCTCAGCAGGTGCAGCTTCCGCAGCAGGCGCAGCTTCCTCAGCAGGTGTAGCTTCCTCAGCAGGCGCGGCTTCCGCAGCAGGCGCGGCTTCTTCAGCAGGTGCAGCTTCTTCAGCAGGTGCAGCTTCTTCAGCAGGCGCAGCTTCCGCAGCAGGTGCAGCTTCCTCAGCAGGCGCGGCTTCCTCAGCAGGCGCGGCGTCCTCAGCAGGCGCGGCTTCCTCAGCAGGCGCGGCTTCCTCAGCAGGCGCAGCTTCCGCAGCAGGTGCAGCTTCCTCAGCAGGCGCGGCTTCCTCAGCAGGCGCAGCTTCCTCAGCAGGCGCAGCTTCCTCAGCAGGTGCAGCTTCTTCAGCAGGTGCAGCTTCCTCAGCAGGCGCATCGGCTTCCGCCTCAACAACACCCTCGGCATGATCCTCAGCAGCGGCACCATGGGCCGCGACGGGGCCTGCGCCAACCGCCTCTCCGACTGTGGGGCGCGTCACGGCGATTGCCAGCGCGATAACCATCATGACGCCAGCACCAAGGCCGACCATCATCAAAAACGGGTTAGAGGCGAAACCGCCTGTCTTTTGTGCCACCGCAAAACTCCTTGTCATATGACGGGCCACGCCCTTTGGCCAAAGACCTAGGTCCATCGCCCGCCATGGTCAATCCACGCTGGGCGCATAGCGCACAAAGGCAAAGGATCGGCCGTCCGGTGCCCAGCACGGCACGTTGATCGATCCCTGCCCGCCAAATAGCGTCAAAACCGGCACACTTTCACCGCCACCTTGGGGCATAATCCTTAAGGTGACGTTCAAATCGCGCGGATGGTACAGCGTGCCAACTGGATAGGCCAAGTACAGCACATGACGCCCGTCGGGGCTGGGGTGCGGGAACCAATCGACCGTATCCGATGTCACCATCCGCTGCACGTCCGAGCCGTCGCGCCGCATCCGCCAAATCTGCGCCTGCCCGCTACGGTCGGAATTGAACCAAATCCATTCGCCGTCTGCACTATAATCCGGGCCATCATTATGCCCTTCATCCCCATGCACGCCAGTCAACTGAACCTCAACATCCTGCTGCACGCAAATCTCGTATCGCCCGCCGCGCCGCGCACAATAGGCGATCTCTGCCCCGTCCGGGCTGACGCCGTGCCAATAGGACGGCACATCGCGCACAATCTGTTCCGCCGCACCGCCCGCCACAGGAATGCGATACAGCGTCGACAGCTTATCCACATGGGAAGAGGCATAAATCCATGCGCCATCCGGGCTGAACCCGTGGTCATTATTACAGGCCTGCGCGATCCCGCTGTCGATCACTGCCACCTCGCCCCCGTCCAGCGGCACCCGCAACAGCCGCCCGTCGCGGTTCACCAGCAGCCAGCTATCAGGATGCCAATTCGGCGCCTCGATCAGATCATCGGTCTCCCACAGCACGCGGGTCCGTCCCCGCGCCAGATCATACACTTCCAGACTGCTGCGCATCCCGTCCCCCTGATTGCCCCTGCGGCCGCTTGCGACTAAACCACACTCAAATCGCGAAAGGAAAGCCCATGACCGCTGCCGATGACCGCCTGATTGTTGCCCTTGATGTGCCCAATGTCGTTGCGGGGATGGAGCTGGCCAATAAACTTGGCAGCGCCGTGTCCTTCTATAAGATCGGCCTTGGCATGCTGACCGGCGGTGGGCTCGCCCTCGCGAACGAGCTGAAGCACGAGCATGGCAAGCGTATTTTCCTTGACATGAAGCTGTTCGATATCGGTGCCACGGTAGAGGCGGCTGTGCGCGGCTTTACCCAGTTCGACATCGACTTTCTGACGGTCCACGGCGACCCGCATGTTGTGCGCGCCGCCAAAGCCGGTGCCGCTGGCAGCAACATGAAAATCCTCGCCGTCACGATCTTGACCTCCCTCGACCGGGCCGATCTAGATGCATCGCTGATCCGCGACGGCGCGATCCCCGATCTGGTCGTCGACCGTGCTGGCCGCGCCTTTGACGCCGGTGCCGACGGCATCATCGCCTCCCCGCAAGAGGCTGCCGCGATTCGCGCCCTGCCCGAAGCAAAAGGCCGCCTGATCGTCACCCCCGGCGTGCGCCCCGACGGTGCCGCGCTTGGCGATCAAAAACGCGTTGCCACACCGGCACTTGCCCTGCAGGACGGCGCTGACCACATCGTTGTTGGTCGCCCCATCTGGCAGGCCCAAGACCCCCGCGCTGCCGCCCTATCGATTCTGAAACAGATGGCCGCTGTTCGTCACGAAAACGGCATGTAAACCGTATTTTTGAGTTTTTCGGAACTATTTTGAATTTGTGTCGTTACTAACTCAATAGATCACACCACAGACGCGGCAAACACTGCCCGCTGATCGAGGAGTAAAGAGCATGACACAGATCAACCTTGGCGATGTCCGTTACAACGCAACCGCCGGTGCCTTTGAAGCCCGCGTCGATATCCAGCGCGCTGGCCGCACCTTCCGCTATCCCTGCATGGTGGCAGGCCCGCTGAACATGGACATGGACCGCGTTCGCACCGGTCTGGCCAAGCACGCCCTGCGCATGTCCGACAGCGGCGCATCGCTGATGTCGTCCATCTGATTTTAAGATTCCCGAAGGCCTGCTGCCGCAGTCTCTGCCTCTGTCCCGAGTTGATTGCATCATGGCGCGACCTTCGAACTGGCTCGGTGTTCCCTCGGACACCGAGCCATTTTTTTTGCCTGACGCGTCACCTGCCATCGCGCAGGAAAACACGGCGTGCGCTTAGTCGTTAATGTCGCGTTCCCAGATTTTCGGAGTCTGCCCCGGCAGGCCGAAAACTCTGCGCATCGCAAGGTAGGCCCCCAGCGACAGCGCCGCGAAGATCACCAGGATAAGCGGCATAGACGCGATCGGCACGATCAGCAAAAGCAGACCCACCAAGGCTGCACCAATGGCAAAGCCCAAAAAGATATAGCCCGGCACGATCACTTCTAGCGTTGCCAAACCAAGGGCGGCAGACAGCCAGACCCACCAGACAGAGGCCAACATCAGACCTTACCTTTCAACATGCGGAACGCGTTACCAAAGGCTTCGACCGCATCGGCAGGCAGGATAACCGTCTGTTGACCCGCCCCTTGGCTGATCTTCGCGATCGCCTCGACCTGTTTCAGCGCGACTTGGTACTGCGCGGCCTCCAGCCCGTTTTCCGCGATGGCGACAGCGACGACTTGGGTCGCATAGGCCTCTGCATCCGCCAGCACGCGGCGCGCTTTGGCTTCTTGCTCTGCGGAATACAGGTCCGCGTCAGCCTGCAATTCGACCGCGCGCTTCTTACCCTCGGCCTCTGTCACTTGGGCACGGCGGGCGCGTTCGGCATTCAACTGCTGCAACATCGCGGCGCGGGTGGCGGCGTCTAGGTTGACGTCTAGGATCTCGGCCCGCGTAACCTCGATCCCCCAATCGTCGACCTGCTGCGCCAACTGCTCGCGCACGGCGGCAATGACGCTGCTCCGGTTCGATTGAACCTGATCCAGCTCCATCCGGCCAACCTCTGACCGGACGATCCCGGCCACGGTGGTGGCGATGGCACCATCCACGTCGCGGATACGATAGACAGTCTTTTCAGGCTCTATAATGCGGTAAAACACGCTGGTTTCGACCTGCACCAACACGTTGTCAGATGTAATGGCATCCTGTTTCATCGTCGGCAGTTGGCGTTCCAGAATGCTGACCTTGTGCCGGACCTGATCCAGAAACGGCACGATGAAGTTGATGCCCGGCCCAAGCACGGCGCGCAGACGGCCCAACCGTTCAACGACATACTTTTCGGACTGCGGCACGATGCGCACGCCAGCAAAGACGCAAACGATGATGAACAGTGCCAGCAACAGCAGCACAAGGTTCTGTCCCAGAAAATCAGTCAATTGCGCTTGAGGGTCCATCCGCATCACTCCCATAGTGTTGCGGAACAGCTAAGATGCGCGCGCCGTGGTTGCAACGCAAACCAACCGACAGAACCCAAGGTCTGTTACGGCGTTGCCCTGCGACCACCACATCAATGCAATGCTAACCCCTTGTCAGGAAAAACGATTCTTTTACATAATATGTATCGCATGCGAAACATTTAGTTTTTGAAATGTATTTCCGCTGTGTGTGCCTGTTTCGATCATTTACCGATAGCGCTGCCCGCAGGGCTAGGTGCCAAGGGTCACAACCTCTCCGCCTGCGGCCTCTGCATCTTGGGCATCATGGGTGACCATCAGGACGGGCAGGGCGCGACTGCGGGCGCGGGCAAAAACCAGATCGCGCACCTGCGCCCGCAGCGCCGTGTCAAGCCGGCCAAAGGCTTCGTCCAGCAGCAAGGCGCAAGGCTCTGCCAGTAGCATCCGCATCAACGCAACCCGCGCTTTTTGCCCGCCAGAAAGCGTCGCAGGATCACGGTTCGCAAAGCCTGCCAGATCAACTTCGGCCAAGGCATCCTCGATCCGGTTCTGCCGCGCGGCACGGGTGCCGCCGGGGCGCAGGCCAAAGGCAAGGTTCGCACCGACAGACAAATGCGGGAACAGCAGATCGTCCTGAAACAAGATGCCGACCATCCGGCGCTGCGGGGCGGCGTCGGTGATGTCGCGTCCGTCCAGATGCACCCGTCCGGTAAAGCTGAAGGCCCGCGGCAAGGTACCTGTGACCACAGACAGCAGTGTCGATTTGCCGATGCCCGACGGGCCCATCACGCTTAGCACCTCGCCGGGCGCGATGTGATGGTCCAGCGCCACCAACGGCTTGCCGTCTTTGAAAACGGCGATGCGGTCTAGGGTCAGGCCCTTATCCATGGCTTAGTCCTTTTCGGTTACGCCAGACCAACGCGGGGATGATCAGGGCCAGCGCGAATGGCACAAGCGCCGCACCGGTTTGCATCAGGCCCCAAACAGCTATCGCCCGCCGGTCCCCGCCAGATGTGAGGGCGACAGCCTCGGTCGTCAGGGTCGCGACACGGCCGCCGCCGATCAGCAGGGTCGGCAGGTATTGCCCAACGCTGACCGACAATCCGACGGCAACCGCTGTCAGAACTGGCCGCAGCAACATCGGCAAGCGCACCCGCCAAAGGATGCCGTCGGGACTAGCCCCAAGGGCGGCAGCGACGCTGGCGTTGCGGGAATCCCAAGCGCGAAACGGATCGGCGAGGGACAGAAACACATAGGGAAGTACGAAAACCAAGTGCGCCAGCATGACAGGGGCGCGTCCGATATCGGCCCCCACATTCAGCAGCAGCGATTGCAGGCCCGGCAGGAATGCAGTCTGCGGGATCAGCAGTGGCAAATACAGCAGCAATAAACCGCGCTGCGTCAGGTTACGGCGCTGGCGATACTCGGCCTCTAGGCAGCCGATGGTCAGGATCAGCGCCAGCAGGGTAACGCTGCCAGCGATCAAAGCGGTCTCGCCCAGCGCGTCCAGCACGCCAGTCGACTGGCGCATCCAAGTCTTGAGAGAGAAGGCATCAGGCAGCGCGTTTGGAAAGCTCCAGAAACCGGAAAACGACCAGACGGCCAGCACGACAAGACCCAACAAGATCGACAGCGCCGCAATGGACGCAGCCGACAACGCGGCGATGCGCAGGGGCGCGTCGGATGCACCGCGATGGCCGCTGGTAATCCAACGCAGGCCAAGGGCGGCGACGATGATTTCGCCAAGACGCCAGAACAGCAACGCACCCACGACCAGCGCCAGTTGCAAAAGCGCGGCAGAGCTGGCGAGCAGGCGGGCGGTAAAGTCAGGCTCGCCCATCCAGCGGACGATCTGCACGGACAGCGGCGGCGGGGTGTTAGGGCCAAGGATCAGGGCGACGTCAACGACGCTCATCCCGTAGGCCAGCACAACGTAAACCGGCAGGCGGATTTGGGCATAGACCCTTGGGAAAACGGTCTTGAGCCAACCTGTCGTGCGACCATAGCCAAGGGCCGATGCAATCGCGCGGGCGCGGGCGGCGTCGGTTTGACCCAGCGCGGCAAGGGTCATCAGCAGCAGGAATGGCATTTCCTTAACCACCATCCCCAGCATCAGGGTCAGGCCAAGCGGGTCTTGCACGATGAGCCAGTCAGGCGGATTGGTCCATCCAGTGATGCCGGGCGACAACAGCCGGGCAATCCACCCCGACGGCGCGATCAGAAACGCGAGGCCAAAGGCCGCAGCGGCGTGCGGCACGCTCAGCAGCGGGGACAGCAGGCGTTCCAATGCGCGAAAGGCGCGGGTACCGGACAAGCCCGCGACCAGTAGCATGACAAGCGCAAGCGCGATCACCGTCGTGCCGATCCCCGTCGTCAGGGACAGCATCACGCTGCGCGGCAGGCCCGGCCAATCAAGCAGTGCGCGAAAGGCGTCTAGGTTCGGCCCCACCAGTCCGGCGGCAGGCAGGTGACCAAAGGCGGGCAGCACTGTGCCGTAAAGTCCCGCCAGCACAGGGCCAAGCATCACAAGCAGCGTCAGCGCGGGTACAACGGGAAGGACGCGGTTCTTCATACGCTGATCCTGCCCGGCGCGGATAAAGGCAAAAGCGCCCTCCGGTTTACGGGAGGGCGCTGAGGGCTGAAAGATGGTAGCCGCTTGGACAAGTTTACTGCGCCACGCCGTAGCGGGCTGTCCAATCGTCGCTGATGCGGGTCATCCAGCTTGGGTGCGGCTCTGCCTGAACGGTGCCAAGCTCCTCTGGCGAGAGGGTGGCGATACCCAGGTCGAGGGCATCGAACAGCGCCTTTTGGTCTGCGTCCAGTTTATCCATGGCCAGCACGGTGCCGTAACCAAGGATGTTCGGGTCCTGCGCGCGCGCCTGCGCTTCTGGCGAAAGCAAAGCGTTGGCGACGACCATCGCGCCCTCGAAGCTGCCAGAGTTGTAGGGGATCGCGACGAAGGACGCGTTGCCAATGGTGCCCTTGTCCAGCACGAAGGTGCGCACGGTGTCGGGCAGTTCGTCATTGGCGATCGCTGCGGTGGCTGCGCCCGGGCTGAAGGAAATCGACAAGTCGATTTCACGATCCGCAATCAGCGGGAACATGGCGGTGCCGGTCGCAGGATAGGCGCGGCCCTGACGCCACAAGGTTGGGGTCAGCGCGTCAAGGTAGGCCCAAAGCGGTGCTGTCACCTGCTGGTAATTGTCGTCCGTCGCGGGCTGTTGCAGCACGCTGGCATCAACCAGCGTATCGACCAGCACCTGCTTCAGAAACGTCGTGCCAAGGAAGTCTGGCGGCTGCGGATAGGTAAAGCGACCGGGGTTTGCGGTGGACCAATCAAGGATCGCCTGCATCGAGCCCATCGGCTCCAGCACCTCGCTGTTATAGTCGAACACGACCTGCGCCATGGCCCAAGGGGATTCAAAGCCTTCGACGGGGACGGTGAAATCGGTCTGCACGGTTTTGCCGTCGACATCGACGTATTGCCAGTTTGGCAGTTGCTCTGCGAAGGGGCCGAACAGCAGGCCTGCGTCCTTCATTGCGGCAAAGTTCGCGCCGTTAATCCAGATCATATCGATCGCGCCGTCCGTATCGGTACCTGCCTGCTTTTCGGCCAGCACGCGTGTCACGGCGTCGGCGGTGTCGGTCAGTTTGACGTGTTCCAGCGTCACGCCGTATTCGTCCTGCACCTTTGCGCCGATCCAAGCGATGAAATCATTGGTCGTCGTCGACCCGCCCCAAGCGTTCCAATAGACAGTCTGCCCCTTGGCGGCGGCGGTGACCGCATCCCAATCGGCGGGGTCGGTTTGCGCGTGGGCCGCAAGTGGCAAGGCCATGGCGGCCAGAAGGGCGAGAGATTTCATGTCGGTCCTTTCAAAGAGGGATCAAGTGAAGAGCTTGGACGCGCCGTAGATACGCAAGGCGGCTGTCACAAGACATAACGCGCCAAAGACCCAAGACAGCGGGGCAAAGGCAGCAGGAAACAGGCAAAGCAAGACGAAGAAGACAATCGTCTCGGTCCCTTCGAGCAGGCCGTTGGAGTAGTAGAGCGATTTGATGCCCTGCGCCTGCGTCGTGATCCCGCGCTTTTCCGCAAGGATGGCATAGCCTAGGAAACTGGTGCCATTGATGTAGAAGGACGCGAGCAGAAAAGCACCGGCGAGGCCGTTGGCATCATTCAGGAACACAAAAGAGAGCGGAATAGCGGCGTAAAAAGCAAAATCGCACGCGATATCAAGGTAACCGCCGAAATCGGTGTTCTGGGTTGCGCGGGCGACGGCGCCGTCCAGACCGTCAGCAAGGCGGCTAGCGAGCAGCGGGATCAGCGCCAGCAGCGGTGCGCCAAAGGCGATCATCGCGGCGGCCATCAGGCCCAGCGCAAACCCCAGCAGCGTCACGGTGTTCGCCGTCCAACCACGCGCTGCCAGAGCGCGGCCCAGCCGGTTCAGCGGCGGGTCGATCAGCTGGCGGGCAGTGCGGTCGAGCATATCAGCAGCCTTGTACGGGTTGATCTGTTTTGACGCAGCCGCCTGGGCCTTGCAATCCGCCTGACAGCAACGTGACGCAGTGAAATGGTGTTAATCGTGCAGGGCGCGGCTGTCGGTGGGGGCCTCTGCGCGGTCGGTCATGCTGTAGTCGCGCATGACGCCGCACACGCGGATGCGGTAATCGGCGAACATCTCTGTCCGGCCAGCGGATTGGGCACCGCGGTGGGCCGTGAGTTTGCGCCACTCTTCCAATGCGGCCTCGTCCCGGAAGAAGCTGATGGAGAGAAGTTTGTCCGGGTTTGTGATGGACTGGAAACGCTCGACGGACAGGAAACCATCGATCTGCTCGACCAGCGGGCGCATTTTGGCGGCCATGGCGAGGTAGGCGTCGCGCTTGTCTGCGTGGGGCAGGACTTCGAAGATGACAGCGATCATGGCAGGCCTTTGGGTTTGGGCATTGGCGGTCATGCTAGCGGGAAAGGGTAGAGGGGGGCCAGCCCCCCGGCGCGCTGCGCCGCCCCCCGAGGTATTTTTGACCAGAAGAAGGTCTTAGGCGGAAAGGTGAAGGGGGCCAGCCCCCGCCCCTGCGGGATATTTGGGACGAGAAGAAGCTATGACCGGGCGATCCGGGGGCGGCCGCGGGCGGTGACGCGTAGGTCCGCGCCAAAGAACATCTCTTGCCCCTCTATCAAGGCGGCGTTGATGTCGCGGGTGATGGTGATTTGTGGATCGGTGACGCCGGCCTGTGCTGCGCGGGCGGTCGCGGTGGCGGTCAGGCTGGATTCGAGGGCGCCAAGGGCGGCGGCTGAGGTCGGGAAGGTTTGCGGGGCCTCATCGGTGTGGACGGTGAAGCGGCCCGCGCCGGGGGCGGTGATGGTGCCGCTGGCTTGCATGACGACCTGGCCGACGACGGCGCCGATGGCGTTGGCGACATCGGCGTGGTCTGGCACAATCATCTGCGTCCCAAGGCGATCGCCCACCGCGCCGTAGTAGCTGGCGGCAGAAGCGCCGAGGCCGATGACGGGCACGCCAAGAGACAGTTGCGTCTTGATCAGCCCTTTGTGCCGGTCGAGGCCCGCCATCGTCAGCGGGTGAGCGGCAAGGCGTTCTGGCGTGACCTCGCCCCAGTCGCGGGTGTCGTCGGCGAAGGCGGCTTGCAGCAGGCAATCAGCGGTTTGCGTTGTGACTTGGGCGATGATGGTCTGGGCGAGGCTGGTGGCATCGGTGGCGATGCGCTGGCCGTCGCCGCGCCGGGTGCGGGTGAAGAGGGTGAGCGCTTTGGTCGCCGCACCTGCGTCCCATTGATCGGTCAGGCCAAGGACATGGGCCGCGTCGGACGGGGTGACGCCAGCGATCATGGCAAGGCCGCGCGTGACGAGGCGCATGAGCGCGGGTTGGTCGAGGCGCGTTGTGACCACATCGCCCATGCGCGCAGGCCCAGCGGCGAGGCGTTCGGCGACGATGGCTTCGCGCTTGTCCAGATTGCCCGGCAGGTGGTGCCAGAGCGGCACGGCGAATTGACCGCCATCCAGCGGTGGGCCGTCTTGGGCAAGGGCGCGGTCAAGCACGGGGTGCACCAGATCGGGGTGTGTCTGCGCCAGCAAAGAGATCGGCATCAAGCGGCGCGGGCCGAGGTGCAGGGCACCGTCCAAACCGGGCACAACGCTGACGGCGCTGTCGCCGCCAAGGCCCCATGTGCGCATGGCCACAGCCTCTACCATTGTGCGAAAGCCGCCGACCATTGCGCCCTGCGGGTCAATGCGGGGGGCTCCGTTTTGTAATTGGCAGATGTCCGTCGTGGTGCCGCCGATGTCAGAGATCAGCGCATCGCGCTGCTGTGTCAGCCAAGCGGCCCCTGCGACAGAGGCGGCGGGGCCGGAGAGGATCGTCTCGATCGGGCGGGTGCGGGCCATGTCGGCGGGAATCAGGGCGCCATCGCCGCGCACGACCATCAGGCGGGCGGTCACACCGATGGCGGTCAGGTGCGCTTCGACGGCGGTAATCAGCCCCGCGATCATGCCGATGAGGCGGGCGTTGAGCACGGCGGTGAGGGCGCGCTTCGGCCCGCCCAGCGCGGCAGAGAGTTCGTGCGAGCAGGTGACCGGCAGGCCAGTGGCGGTGCGGATCAGATCGGCGGCGGCAATTTCATGGGCCGGATTGCGGGTGGCAAAGCTGGCGGCGACGGCGAATCCGGTGACGGGCGGCAGGTCCTGCAGGGCGGTGCGCAGGGCGTCTGTGTCGAAAGGCGCGGCTTCGGTCCCGGCGTGGGTATGGCCGCCGGGCAGGGCGATCACGGGGTCGCCGCGCAGGGCGTCTTGCAGGCCAGCGCGGGTTAGTTCCTGCGCGTCAAAGCCGATGAAAATCAGGGCGATACGGCCCCCCTGCCCTTCGACCAGCGCATTGGTGGCGAGGGTGGTCGAGAGGGAGACGACGTCAATGTCAGTGGCCGCGATACCCGCCATGGCGATGGCGGCGTCGATGGCACCAGCGACGCCGATCGCCAGATCGGGACGGCTGGTCAGCGCCTTGGCTTTCGCCAGCACGAGGGTCGCATCGCCGTCCAGCACGGCGGCGTCGGTATAGGTGCCGCCGGTATCGACGCCGAGTAGATAGCCCATGGCCTGCCCCTTTTACTTGCGGCTTGGGTGTAGCGCCCCGGCAGGCTGGCCTTCTAGCCCCAATCGCACACGGGCCGCATCAACTTGGCAGACCGGCAAGCGCGGGGTCGCTGGCCGGAGCGCCCGCGCGCCACAGCGCAAGGCGATCTTGCAATGCGCCTGCGACGTCGGGCCATTGCAGGACCGTGTCGACGCAGGCCATGCGCCAGAACTGGCCTTCGTCGCCGAATATGACATCGTTTTGCGCCGAAGCGGGCAAGCGGGCAACGAAATACCAGATGATCAGGCCGTCAGAGGCGCGGCGTTCGCGGCGTTGCCAGATGACGGCCGCCGGGGGCAGGATCAGGCCGACCTCTTCCTGCGTCTCTCTTGCGACGGTTTGAAACGGGGTCTCTCCGGGGTCGCGGCCGCCGCCGGGGAAATCCCACATGTCGGGATAGGGAATGTCTGGTTTTTTATCGCGGCGGATGACGATCAACTGATCACCCAGAAACAGCGCGACCTTGGCCCCGTCAAAGTCGTCGCTGCTTTGTGCATCAACCGGCGTTGTGACCATCGCCCGCACCCCTTATTCTAACTGTATGCCAAGTCTTTGCCGCGATTGCCTGACGACCTTTGACACCGCACGGCGGTGTCCGGCTTGCCGCAGCCCGCGTGTGACGTCGCACCCAGAGCTGTTCGACCTGACAATCGCCCACATGGACTGCGACGCATTCTACGCCAGCGTCGAGAAGCGCGACAACCCGGCGCTTGCCGATAAGCCTGTCATTATCGGCGGCGGGCGGCGCGGCGTGGTGTCGACGGCGTGTTACGTGGCGCGGATCAGGGGCGTGAAATCGGCCATGCCGATGTTTCAGGCGCTGAAGCTGTGCCCTGATGCGGTGATCGTGAAGCCGCGGTTCGAGGCCTATGTTGAAGCCAGCCGCGCGATCCGCGTGCTGATGGATGAGCTGACACCGGTGGTGGAGCCGCTGAGCCTGGATGAGGCGTTTTTGGACATGACGGGCACCGCCCGCCTGCACGGTGCGCCGCCTGCGGTGATGCTGGCGCGGCTGGTCAAGCGGATGAAGGACGAGCTGGGGCTGACCGGGTCTATCGGACTGAGCCACAACAAGTTTCTGGCCAAGGTTGCGTCTGATCTGGATAAACCGCGCGGGTTTTCCCTGATCGGCGCGGCGGAGACGACAGAATTTCTGCGGCCCAAGTCGGTGCGGCTGATCTGGGGGATTGGCGCAGTGGGGCAGGAAAGTCTGGCCAGCGCTGGGATTCGCACGTTTGATGATCTGCTGCGCTGGGACCGGCGCGATCTGAATGACCGCTTTGGCGGCATGGGGGATCGGTTGTGGCAGCTTGCCCGCGGCGAAGACGGGCGGCGGATCAGTGCCCATACGCCCGTGCGCGGGCTGTCGAATGAGACGACGTTTCACGAGGATACAAAGGATGTCGACATCCTTGACGGGCATATCTGGCGCATGGCGGAAAAGGTCAGTTCCCGCGCCAAGGCCAAGGATATCGCCGGGCGTGTGGTGACGCTGAAGCTAAAGCGCAGCGATCACGGGTTGATCACCCGGCGGCAGTCGCTGCGGCATCCGACGCAGATTGCCGACACGATATACCGCACGGCGCGCGGTCTGTTTGACGCCGCAGCCCCGCATCCAACCTATCGTTTGCTGGGTGTCGGGTTGTCCGAGCTGACGCCGGGAACCGAGGCGGATTTGACCGCCGATCTGCTGGACCCCGGCGCCGACAAGCGCATCCGCGCAGAGCGGGCGGCAGATGCGATCCGGGGACGCTTTGGCGACGCGGCCATTATCAAAGGCCGCGCCTTGCGGTAGGGGCTGAAACGTCCTTTGGGCTGCGCCTAGAACGGAAAGAACAGCGGGATCGCGATGACAGAGGCGGCACCCACGATCAGGTTCATCGGCACACCAATCTTAAGAAAGTCCGTAAAGCGGTAGTCCCCGGCACCGTAAACCAGCGTGTTGGTCTGATAGCCGATGGGCGTGGCAAAGCTGGCAGAAGCACCGAACATCACCGCCACGACCAAGGGACGCGGATCAATGCCTGCTTGCGCCGCAAGCCCCACGGCGATGGGAGTCAGGATCACGGCGACGGCAGCGTTCGTCACCATTTCTGTCAGGATCGACGTCACCGCATAGATCGCAGCCAGCAGCAGGATCGGCGGCAGGCCGTCCAGCACCGGGGCGAGGGTATCGACGATCAGCTGCACTGCACCGGTTTCCTGAAGGCCGACACCGACGATCAGCATCGCAAAGATCAGCACGAGGATCTGGGCGTCGATGGCACCCCATGCCTCTTCGCTATCGATGCAGCGCAGGATCAGGATCAGCGCGACAGCGACCAGCGACACAATCGCGATGGGGGCGACGTTAAGCGCAGCGAGGCCGACAACGGCGAGTAGGGCCAGCAGGGCAATCGGGGCGCGGCCACGGCGGTAAGCCCGGCCAGAGGACAGCGTGACGGTCATCATGTCACCTGCGCTGGACAGTTGTTCAAACGCGCCTTGCGTGCCTTCGAGGAGTAAGGAATCGGCGGCGCGCAGACGGGCGCTGCGCAGGTCCGGGCCCATCTGGTGGCCGTGCCGGTATGCACCCAGCACGCGCATGCCATGGCGATAGCCGATCGACATTTGATCAAGGGTCTGACTGCCAGCGCGGCTGCCGCCGGTCACCATCGCCTCGGCGATGACCAGATCGCCATCGGGGGCACCCGTGGGGGCGGCGCCGCGGCGATAGCCGGTGACAAGGCCGGGGACGCCGTGCAGGGTGAGCAGTTCGGACATGCTGGCGCGGATGACGATTTCATCGCCCGCGCTGACCTCGTGAGTGTCCAATCCATCGCGGCGCAGACGGCCGCCTTTGCGAATAGCTGTGACTTGAACGCCGGCGTGGGAAAAGACCACGACTTCGGGCAGCAGCTTGCCAAGGCTGGCGAAATCTTCGGTCACGCGGACCTCTGTCAGGTAGACGGAATCGTCTTTGGCGGTGTTGTCCATCGTACCGCGCCGGGCGGGCAACAGCAGCGGGCCCAGCACCGCAAGGGTCGCAAGACCAGTTGCGATGGCGATCAGGCCGACGGGCATGATTTCAAAGATGCCGAACGCCTCTAGCCCTTGATCCGTTGCGACGCCCGAAATCAGAATGTTCGTCGAGGTCCCGATCAGGGTCAGCGTCCCGCCAAGGATGGCGACATAGGACAGCGGGATCAGCAGGCGGGTTTCGGCGATGCCAAGCGAGCGGGCCAACCGGATCACCACAGGAATCAGCACCAGCACGATGGGGGTATTGTTCACGAAGGCAGAGCCGATGACCGTCGCCGCGACAAAAGCCGCGCCAGCGACGAAAGGGCGTTGCCCGGCGAGGGTGATGATACGGTTCGACAGCTCCTCTAGCAGGCCCGTGCGCACCAAGGCGCCAGACAGCACGAACATCGCAGCAATGGTGATCGGGGCGGAGTTTGAGAAGACGCCAAGCACCTGATCCACGGGCACCAGCCCAAGGACGATGAACAACGCGGCAGCGCCGGCGGCTGTCACCTCTGGCGGGTACTTTTCCCAGATAAAGGTCACAAGCAGCAACACCAAAAGGCCCAGCGCCACCAAGGGCGCCCAGTCGGCAGGGATGAAATCGGTCATGGGGTCCATCGAAAAGAGGGGAAACGGTTACTATTTATTCAGCCGCAAGTGCATGGTCGTCTGCTGCGCCAGCGGCGGCAATCCGGACGATGACGCCGTCCAGAAGGCGGCGCAGGTCGTCGAAATCGTCACGCTTTTGCAGCGTCTGCTCGTTCATATAAAGGGCGCGGTCAATCTCGATCTGGACCGCGTGCTGGCGGCGGGCGGGTTTGCCGTAGTGCTGCGCGACATAAGCCCCGGCAAACGGCGCATTGCGCACGCAGCGCAGACCGGCGGCCGTAAAGGCTTCACAGACCTCGTGCACCAGCGCGGGGCTGGCGGATGCGCCGAAGCGGTCGCCGATCACAACGTCAGGGCGCGGGCCGGTGATATTGTCCAGCGCCTCGTGCGGCATGGAATGGCAGTCGATCAGCACGGACTGGCCGAACAGCCGCGCTGATTCGTCCAGCAGCGTTTGCAAACGGTCATGCCAGGGGCGCCAATGCTGCGTGATCCGCGCATGCGCCTGTTCCAGCGTGATCTTGCCGTCGTGAATCACCCGGCCCCCCGCAACAACGCGGGGAATCACGCCCAGACCGCTTGCGACTCGGGGATTGGACGAGATTCGGCGCACGCCATCGATCAAAGCGGGGTCTAATTCTTCGGGTGCGCGATTAAAATCGACATAGGCACGCGGCGTGCGGGCGGCAATCAGGGGCGCGCCGTGCCCGGGAGCACCTGCAAACAGGTCGTCAACATAGGCATCTTCGGACGATCGGATCGCATCGCTATTCAGCTTTGATTGCGCTAAAAACGCAGCAGGATAGGCTCTTCCGCTATGGGGCGACGCAAAAACCACGCAGGTGGACCGCTCGGAAGGGCTGTAAAGGTCGTATGCGGGGTGGGTCATGGCTGCTCCTGTTCGGGTCAAAGATAGCGCGTTTATAGAAAACACCAAAAGGCCTTGATCCCCCCGAATGATCCTTTTATAGACCGCCTACCCGACGCGGTTCTGCCCGCGCACTTGTTCACTCAGGGGCACAGGCAAACAGCAAACGGAATGGATGATTAGCTCAGCGGTAGAGCACTTCGTTGACATCGAAGGGGTCACTGGTTCGATCCCAGTATCGTCCACCAGAATTCGCGGGGGGCCAGCAATGGTCCCCTTATTTTAACCCAAGGCGCAACCGCCGCGCCGCGACAAGAGGAGCCTTTCAATATGAAAGTACGCAACTCCCTCCGCTCGCTCAAGCAGCGCCACCGCGATTGCCGCGTCGTGCGCCGTAAGGGCCGTGTCTACGTTATCAACAAGACACAACCCCGGTTCAAAGCCCGTCAGGGCTAATATCGGTTTTCTATCGATGCAAAGGCCGTGCCCATTTGGGCGCGGCCTTTTGCGTTTGGGGTGGCGTCCTGCCTGCGGTCTGTCCTAGGTTAAGGTAATTGATTTTCCTTTATCGAAGGCCATGATCCATGCCAAAATTTCGCCTAGGCTTTGCCGCCCTTGCCACACTAATCGCGGCCCCTGCCGCTGCGCAGGACACCTTTTGCGGCGAGGCAGGCACGGGCGGCCAGTGGATCGGCGGCACGGCCGAGACATCGGACATCGCCACTGCGGACAGCTTTGGCGAGCAAATGGCGCTGGTGCTGAACGGCAACCGCTTTGTCGGACTGTTCAGCCTCAGCGAGGCGACCGAGGTTCGGATCGAGGCCGCAGGCCGAGGCAATGGTGACCCAACGCTAACGCTGCTGGGGCCGGACGGCACGGAAGTTGCCACTGACGACGATTCGGGCGGCAATGGCGCATCGCGGATTGAGACGACGCTAGAGCCCGGCGAATACTGCGCCGTGGTGCGCAGCTTTGACGATTCGCCCATGACCGCCTTTGTCCGCGTTGGCCGCATTGACATGGAAGCGCTGACAACCGGCGCAAACGACGCGCCCGATGGCGGGCCGTCTGCAGAACGGGTGCAAAGCTGTGCTGATGGGCGTGATCTGGGCGTCATGGGCGCAGACGGCCTGTCCTATCAGGGCAGCGCGGCAGAGGCGGGTTTCACCCGTTTCACGCTAGATGCCCCCGCTGCGATCAGCGTGACCGCCGATAACGCAGAGGCTGACCCGACATTGACCCTGATCGGGCCGGACGACGAAACCGTTGGCGAAAACGACGACTTCGACGGGCTGAATTCCCGCATTGATGCGTCGACACCGTTGGCGGCTGGCACCTATTGCATCGCGCTGGATGCGATCAGCGACCGCGACCTGCCGATTGATGTCGCCGTCAGCGCCTATGACGCGGCTGCTGCGCTGGCCAATCTGTTCGCCCAAGGCGAAGCCGCGCCGCCGATGGATGGCTCTGTCGCCATCACCGACTTGGGCGCACTGCCGAACCGGTTGCGCCGCGACGAGCAAATCTCTGGCGATGCGACGTGGTTCAGCCTGACGCTCGACGCGCCGGGCCTGTTGTTGATCGAGGCGATTTCCAGCGGATCAGAAGGCGATCCGTGGCTGGTGATGTACGACGATCTGGGCCGCGAGATCGCGCAGGATGACGATGGCGGCGACGGCACGGACGCCCGCTTGGTCGCCCGCACCTTGCCCGGCACCTATCTGGTCGGCGTCAAACAGGTCGGCGACCAGAGCGGGTTCGTCCGCCTGCTGGCCGAACGGTTTATCCCCGCCCCTTAACGAAAAGCGTCGGTCAGCATCTGCGACACCGTCGCCTGATCTAGATAACCGCTGGCGGTCAGCTGGCGGTCACGCTGATACCGGCGGATCGCGCCGCGGGTATCAGCGTCGATCCGGCCGTCCACGGCCCCCGGCTGTAGGCCAAGTTGCTGCAGCCGCGCCTCGACCAAGCGCAGGCTGATCGGGTCAAGGGCAAGCTGCCGCTCTGTTGCGGCGGCGGCAGAGTTATCTTGCTGCGCGGCGACGGCCTGCTGAAGTTGCCGAATACGCGCTGAGGCCTCATCGCGGAACGCGCCCTTTGGCTGTTCATCAAGGTAGCGATTATAGGCGGCCACATTGTCAGCTGCGACCATGCGGTCCCAAAATTCGCGATCAGCAGCCGCAGCGGCAGCGCGGCTTTGCTGCCGCTTGTCTGACAACGTGGCGCGCGCCTGTTCAGCGAATTGGCCGTCAGGATGTTTTTCCAGATATTCACGTAATCCCGCGGCGGTTCCCGTCGCGCCTGTCCGTTCCCAATCGGTGCGGTCCGCCGCCCGATTGGCGGCGCGGCGCTGCTCTGCTTGCAGTTCCAGTTCTGCGGCGCGGCGGGCGGCCTGATCGTTGATCCGACCAATTGTATCTGCCGTCAGGTACCCGGTCTGGGCCGTATTGTTCTGGCCCTGCCACGTCTTAATGGCCCCGCGTGTGCCGGGTCCAAAGATACCGTCGATGCCGCGTGTGTCAAAGCCAAGCACTTGCAGATTACGCTGCACGGCGCGGCGCGCCTCAACGGGAAGCTTCAGGTCGTCCTCTGCCTGTTTGAGCGCAAGGTTGGGATCGCGCAAAGCTTGCAAGCGCGCAACAGCATCGCCCGCATTGGCCCCGTTCGGGAAGCGGTCCAGATAGGCGGCATAGGATGCTTGGGTGTCTGTTTTGCGGGCCTGCTCCCATGCGGACCCTTCAAACATGGTGGCTAGATCCGCGGTCACGCCAGTGACAACATCATTGGTGGCCTGCGGAACAGGTGCGCTGGGCGCTTGGCCGCTAGGCACCAGCACCAACCGACCGGGCACAAAGCCACTGGCGGTCAGGCTTTTTGATTTACGTACAGCCGCGATCACATCACCGCCCGGCACAGCGATCACATCGCGTAGCAGGTTGCGGGCTGCGGCCACATCACCGCGCACAACGGTAACGCCGCTGGGGATCGTCAGATCACCGATGCCTGACAGCAGGCCCGGCCCGGCGATATCGGCATCACTGTCTTGCTCGCCCAACACCAGCACCGCCGATCCGGGGGTCTGCGCGAGCAGCATCATCGCGGTTTCCACCGACAAGGACCGCTGCCCCACGGTAAAGGGCGCGGGCTGGGGCGAATCTGCGGTCAGCAGCCAACTGCGCGTGCCGTCATTCACGAACTGCCCCGCCAGCACCACGACCATGCGGTCGGCATCCGGCGATAGCGCAGCAAAGGCGTTGCCCTGCCCTTGCACCGCTGTGCTGTCCGTAGCCCCGTTCCCAGATCCGAAGACACGGAAGCCCGCCGTATTTAGCGCCGCGCCGGCCTGCGCGACCTCGATCCCGCCGGTGACATCAGGCAGCGCGGCATAATCGGTGATCCCGACGATCAAGGCCGCATCCTGCGCCTGCGCAAGGGACGCGGCACAGAACAAAACGGAAGACAGCAACAATTGGCGCATGGGAATGGTCCTTACAGGGGCTTTAGGTGTCGTATGTCCTACGATCCTCGATCACGAGGCCGTCGCGGGGCAGACTGCCAGCAGCGTGAAACGTCACGTCGCCGCGCAGCTTGAGGATGTCTTTGATTGCGCTTGCGGCGGCATCAGGGTCAAGACCCGCACCTTCGATCTGCACGATCAAAGTATCGGCATCGCCGTCCCGGTCCGCGATTACCCGCGCGCGGTCCGCGCCAAGGGCCGTGACCAGCGCCGCGACCTGTTCGGGACGCACGAACATGCCTTTAATCTTGGTCGTTTGATCCGCGCGGCCCATCCAACCCTTGATGCGCATATTGGTGCGCCCGCAAGGTGATTGGCCATCCATCACGGCGCTGAGATCGCCGGTGGCAAAGCGGATCAGGGGGTAATCAGGGTTCAGGGTGGTGACAATCACCTCGCCGACCTCTCCTGACGGGACGGGATCACCGGTGCCGGGGGTGCAGATTTCCAAAATCACACCTTCGTCGACGATCATACCGCTGGTGGGGGACGTCTCGTAGGCGATCATGCCCAGATCGGCGGTGGCATAGCATTGCAGGCAGGCGATGCCGCGATCCGCATAGTATTGGCGCAGTTGCGGGAATAGCGCGCCGCCTGACACGGCGGCCTTGGTGATGTTCAGGGTCACGCCCATCGCGTCGGCCTTTTCCAAGATCACCTTCAGGTAATCCGGCGTGCCAGCATAGGCGGTAACACCAGCGGCGGCGGCGGCCTGCACCTGCAACTCGGTTTGCCCGGTGCCAGCAGGCACCACAACCGCGCCCACCGCACGCGCGCCGTTTTCAAACATCGTGCCAGCGGGGGTCAGGTGATAGCCAAAGCAGTTCTGCACCACATCGCCAGCACCAATCCCGCAGGCATGCAAAAAGCGGCCGAAGCGCCACCAGTCGTGGCTGCTGCCGCCCGGTTCATAAATCGGACCGGGGGATTGAAAGATATGCGTGATATTCTGCACTGGAATGCCGCCAAAGGGCGGATTGTCCCGCTGCCAATCGACAAGCTGCGATTTGCGCAGCACCGGCAGGCGGGGCAGGTCACCTAACTGGTCCACCTGCCCGCCCGCCAGACAAGAGCCCGGAGTGTCCTCCACCCGCTTAATCTGCTCTTGAAGGCCCGCAAGCTGTGCAGTCGCACGGGTCTTGGCGTCACGGGTTTCCAGATTGTCGTATGGGGCGGTCATCACGGTCTCTCCTGTCCGGTGGGTGACGACACTGTGCCGCCCCGGACAGTTCAGATCTAGGGACGTCGGCCGTCGCTATACAATAACGTGGGGGTGTCAGGCGATGCGGATCACGCCAACCAGCGCTTGCGCCGGCGGTAGCTGCGCACATCGCGGAATGATTTGCGGCCTTCGTCGGATACACCCAGATAGAATTCCTTCACATCGGGGTTTTCACGCAGCTCTGCTGCCGGGCCTTCCATGACGACGCGGCCTGATTCGAGGATATACCCGTGGTGAGCAAAGCGCAGCGCGACGTTGGTGTTCTGCTCTGCCAGCAGAAAGCTGACGCCTTCGCGCTCGTTCAGATCTTTGACGATGCCAAAGATTTCCTCCACCAGCTGCGGCGCAAGTCCCATCGACGGCTCGTCCAGCAGGATCGTTTCAGGCCGGGACATTAGCGCACGGCCAATCGCGCACATCTGTTGTTCCCCGCCAGAGGTATAGCCCGCCTGGCTCTTGCGCCGCTCGCGCAAGCGCGGAAAATAGTTATAGACCATCTCTAGATCGGCGCTGACAGCGCCCTTACCATCACCGCGCGTATAAGCACCGGTCATCAGGTTTTCTTCGATGGTCAGATGCTCGAAGCAATGACGCCCTTCCATGACCTGAATGACGCCGCGTTTGACCAGCGCCTCTGGCGACAGTTCCTGCACCCGCTCGCCGCGATAGGTGATCGTGCCCTTGGTCACCGCGCCGCGTTCGGAATGCAGCAGGTTCGAAATCGCCTTGAGCGTCGTGGTCTTGCCCGCGCCATTGCCGCCCAAAAGGGCCGTAATCCCGCCCTTGGGCACCTTCAGGCTGACGCCTTTCAGCACAAGGATGACGGAATTATAGATCACCTCGATATTGCTGACGTCCAGCAAGGTCTCAGTCTCGGTCCCGGTGTTATCCAGCATGGCGGTGCCCCCCTGCATCATCTTGCCTAAAATACTCAAAAACCGGGCGGCCCCGCAAAGGGCCGCCCGATATGTCTTACAGACAGCCCGGCGTGATGCCGTTCTCTGCCGCATAGGCGGCGGCGTCTTCTGCGATCAGCGGGTCAATCACGTCCTTATCGGGCGCGATAAAGTCAGTCAGCGGCACCCAGACCTTGTCGGTCGCGTTCCACTGCTGGACCAGACCTTCACCCGAACCAGAGTGGTTCTGGCAAGAGACAGAAAACTCTGGCCCGATGCCTTCCATGCCCAGTTCAGCCATGCGGGCGTTGGTGATTTCCAACGCTTCCATGCCATCGCGCACCTGCGCGGGTGTCACGGCGGATGTACCAGCCAGCTCTTGCGCCTTGGCAATCGATTCAGCCGCCAGCATCGCTGCATACATGCCGCGCACGTACAGCACTTGGCCAATGTTCGATCCGTCGCCAGCACCGTTGCCCGCATCGATAACCTGCGTGCGGATTTCATCCAGCACAGGGTAGTCCTGAATGCGGTTCATGTTCAGCGACTTATAACCGTCAGCTGCCATGCCTGCGGGCAGAACGTCAGGCTCTGCGCCGGCCCACCAGTTGCCGATGAACTGATCCATCGGATAGCCTACGTTCGCGGCCTCTTGGATGGCGACCTGGTTCTGTACGCCCCAGCCCCACATGATGACATAGTCAGGACGCTCGCGGCGGATCTGCAGCCACTGCGACTTCTGCTCTTGACCCGGAGGATCAACCGGCAGCTGCGTCAGCTTAAAGCCATGCTTTTCTGACAGCGCTTCCAGCGTGCGGATCGGCTCTTTGCCATAAGCAGAGTTGTGGTAGATCAGCGCGATCGTCTTGCCGGACAGATCGTCGCCGTTCTCGCTTAGCAGATAATTCACCGCGACAGATGCCGCGTCCCAATAAGTCGCCGGATAGTTAAAGACCCATGGGAAAGTCTCGCCTGCTGCGGCGGACGTGCGGCCGTAGCCCATCGTGTGCATCGGGATGGTGTCAGCGGTCGCCTTGGGGATCAGCTGATAGGTAATGCCAGTGGACAGCGGCTGATAAACAAGCGCGTTGTCGCCCTTGGTCGCCTCGTAGCATTCCACACCTTTTTCGGTGTTATAGGCGGTCTCGCATTCATCAATGCGGATCATCTCGCCGCCGATGCCGCCATCACGGGCGTTCAGCAGGTTCAGGTAGTCCTGATAACCGTCGGAAAACGGCGTGCCATTGGCGGCATAGGGGCCGGTGCGATAGCTTAGATCCGGCAGGACCAGTTCGGCCAGTGCAGGCCCGCTGGCCAAAAGCCCGGCCAATGCCGCCGTGGCAAATGTCTTCATTTTCATCTCAAGTCTCCTCCCAAAGATTGATCGATGCGCCGGAATGCGTTCCGGCTTTGCCCGGCGGGGATGACCCCGCCCGGTATTTAGTAAGGGAACGGCCACATCCGCAGCTTTTCCTTTGCGACGCGCCACAGTTGCGCCAAGCCGTGCGGTTCCTTGATCAAGAAGAACATGATCAACCCGCCCACGGCAACAAGTTGTAGATGCGCGACGGTGGAACTTGGCCATCCCAGAATATCAACGCCCAGCACCTTTAGTGCGACAGGCAGCAGCACAAGGAACGCCGCCCCGGCAAAGCTGCCAAAGATGCTGCCAAGACCGCCGATGATGCACATGAACAGCACAAGGAACGATTTCTGGATGCCAAAGGCTTCGCCGACCTCGACCGCGCCCAGATACACTGCAAAGAACAGCGCCCCCGCGATCCCGATAAAGAAGGATGACACCGCAAACGCCGTCAGCTTCGCCTTGAGCGGATCAACTCCGATAATCTCGGCCGCGATATCCATGTCCCGGATCGCCATCCATTGCCGCCCCAAAGAGCCTCGCGTCAGATTGCGCGCAAGCAGGGCGCAAAGCGTCACAAAGAACAAACAGATCAAATACTGCGCCCAAGGCGTCGTTTCGGCCCCAGTGACAGCAATATTGCCGATAAACCGCTCCGGCGCGGAAATTTGGCCAGAGGCAGAGTAGTTGTAAAACCACGGCACCTTATTGAACAGCCACACCAGAAAGAACTGCGCGGCCAGCGTCGCGACAGCAAGGTAGAACCCCTTGATCCGCAACGACGGCAAGCCAAACGCAGCACCGACCGCAGCCGTGATGAACCCGGCCAGCACGACATGGATCAGAATGCTGACATCGGGAAAGGACGTCATCAGCTTGTAAACACTATATGCGCCCACGGCCATGAACCCGCCCGTGCCCAGCGACACCTGCCCGCAATAGCCTGTCAGAATGTTCAACCCGATCGCCGCAATCGCATAAATCAGGAACGGCACCAGAATGGCGTTTGCCCAATAATCGTTGATGAAAAATGGGATCACCAGCCAAGCGACGGCCAGCACAACCCAATAGCGCCACCGGTCGAACTTGATCGGAAAGGTCTGGCTATCCGCGGCATAGCTCGTCTTAAAATCACCGGCCTCACGATACAGCATGATGCGTCCCCTTCTTCTGGTTCCAAATACCTGCGCCGCAGGCCAGCGTGGCCGGGCGGGCGGGCGCCGTGAGGCAGAGCCTCACGCGGGCGCTTGCACGGTCACACACGTTCAATGATCCGCTCCCCGAACAGGCCTTGCGGGCGGAACACCAGAAAGATCAGCGCCAGCACATAGGCGAACCAGTTCTCGGTGGCGCCCCCGACCATCGGGCCGATCATGAATTCGAACAGCTTCTCGCCCACGCCGATAATCAGCCCGCCCACGATGGCGCCGGGGATCGACGTAAACCCGCCCAGCATCAGCACCGGCAGCGCCTTCAGCGCGATCAGCGACAGCGAAAACTGCACGCCGGACTTCGCGCCCCACATCACACCCGCGACCAGTGCCACCATGCCCGCCAGCGACCAGACCAGAATCCAGATAAAGTTCAGCGAAATCCCGACCGACAGCGCCGCCTGATGATCGTCGGCCACGGCCCGCATCGCGCGGCCCTGCTTGGTGTATTGCGCAAAGACGATCAGACCGATCACAAGGATCGCAGCGACGATGCTGGCGGTGATGTCCAGCTTGTCGATAAAGAAGCCATAGAAATCTTCGCCGCCCAGATGGACCGAGATATTCTCGACCCACATCGACCCGCCCTGCGGGATGCCGATGTCCAGCGTCTTGATGTCAGACCCCCACATCAGATCGCCGATGCCTTCTAGGAAATACGCCAGACCGATGGTTGCCATGAACAGGATGATCGGCTCTTGCCCGACCAGATGCTTGAACACAAAAGTATGCACCATCCATGCAAAGGCGATCATGACGACCAGTGTCAGCGCAATCGCCAGCAGCGCCGGCACATGCCAGCCAAAGTGGTGAATATCTGTGCCAAAGGTCGCGTTGATGATATGCGAAAACGGCACCTGCCCTTCCATCACACCGACCAGCGTCAAGGCCGCAAACAGCGCCATAACCCCTTGGGCGTAATTAAAAATACCTGACGCCTTAAAGATCAGAACGAAACCTAGCGCGACCAGCGCATACAGCACGCCTGACATCAGGCCGTTGATGACAACTTCCACACCATACAGAAAATCAGCGGACATTGCTTGCTCCTTCAGTCATGGTCTTAGTCATGGGCGACCCCCAGATAAGCGTCGATCACTTCTTGATTGTTGCGCACTTCTGACGGGGTGCCGTCGCCGATCTTGCGGCCGTAATCCATGACGACCACCCGGTCAGACAGGTCCATAACCACGCCCATGTCATGTTCGATCAAGGCAATCGTGGTGCCAAATTCGTCGTTCACATCTAGAATAAAGCGGCTCATGTCCTCTTTTTCCTCGACGTTCATGCCGGCCATCGGCTCGTCCAGCAGCAACAGTTTCGGCTCTGCTGCCAGCGCGCGGGCCAGCTCGACACGCTTTTTCAGACCATAAGGCAGGCGCCCAACGGGCGTCTTGCGGATCGCCTGAATTTCCAAAAAGTCGATGATCCGTTCGACCACAGCGCGGTTTTCCACCTCTTCGCGCTCGGCCCGGCCTTTCCAGACCGCCTGCGCCAGCAGCCCGCTTTTCATATGCGTCAGCCGGCCCGTCATGATGTTGTCGAGCACCGACATGCCATCAAACAGCGCGATATTCTGGAACGTGCGGGCAATGCCCTGCCGCGCGACCTGATAGGGCTTCATCGGCGGACGCTTTGCGCCGCGGAACCAAACCTCGCCGTCTTGCGGATTATAGAAACCTGAAATCACGTTCAGCATCGACGATTTTCCGGCCCCGTTCGGACCAATAATCGCGCGAATTTCGCCTTCGCGGATGTCAAAGCTGATGTCCTTGATCGCCTCGACCCCGCCAAAGCGCAGCGTAATCCCGCGCATGTCCATCAGGACATCGCCAATCTGACGCCCGTCAGCAGTCGTGTATGGCGCAACCGTATCTTTCATGCGCTTCTCCCGGCATCATCTTGCTTAAAGTACTCGCGCCGCAGGCACTGCCCAGACACCGCCATCATTCCGCGGCCATCTGGCGACGCGCAGTGACGACGGCATCGCAGATCACCAAAGTCGCCTTGATCGCGCCCTTGCGGCCGTCTTCATAAGTGACCTCAGTCTCGGTGTAGATTTCGGGCGATCCGTCATAAAGCGCGGTGATCAGGTCGGCGAATTTGTCGCCCACAACGGCGCGGCGCACCTTGCGGGACCGGGTCATTTCGCCGTCGTCAGCGTCCAATTCTTTGTGCAGCACAAGAAAGCGGTGGATCTGGCAACCCGCCAGCATGGGATCATCCGCGATGCTGGCGTTCACATCATTCACATGGCTTGCGACCAGTTCCAAAACCTGAGGATGCTGGGACAGTTCCTGATAGGACGAATAGGCGATGTTGTTCCGCTCTGCCCAGTTGCCCACCGCGGTCAGGTCAATATTGATGAACGCGGTGCAGCGATCGCGGCCCGCGCCAAAGACGACGGCCTCCAGGATGTTGGGATAGAACTTCAGCTTATTCTCGACGTACTTAGGCGCGAACATTGCACCGTCGGCCATTTTGCCCACGTCCTTGGCACGGTCGATGATGCGCAGATGGCCGGTGCTTTCCTCGATGAAGCCAGCGTCGCCCGTGGCGACCCAGCCTTCGGGATCTTTGGTCGACGCGGTGCTTTCGGGGTTCTTGTAATATTCCACGAAGGTGCCAGAGGACCGATAGAAGACTTCCCCATTCTCCGAGATCCGCAGTTCGACCCCCGGTGACGGCACGCCGACCGTGTCGGACCGGACTTCGCCGTCAGGTTGCTGAGTGATGAAAACGGTAGCTTCGGTCTGACCGTAAAGCTGTTTGAGGTTGATACCGAGGCTGCGATAAAAATCGAAAATCTCGGGGCCAATCGCCTCTCCGGCGGTATAGCCGACGCGCACGCGGGATAGGCCAAGGGTGTTTTTCAGCGGACCATAGATCAGCAGATTACCAAGGCCGTAACGGATGCGATCCATCAGGCCGACGGGCTTGCCGTCCAGCAGATCAGGGCCGACGCGGCGCGCGATGGCCATGTAATGATCGAACAGACGCTTCTTGATCTTGCTCGCGTCTTCCATGCGGATCATCACGGTCGTCAGCTGCGTTTCGAACACGCGGGGCGGGGCAAAGAAATAGGTCGGCCCGATTTCGCGCAGGTCGGTCAGCATAGTGTCGGCGCTTTCGGGGCAATTCACGCAGAACCCCGTCCACATCGCCTGACCCACGGAAAAGATGAAATCGCCAACCCAAGCCATCGGCAGATAGGCAAGCACCTCGTCGCCCGCGCGCAGATGATCGAATTCAGAGGAGTTCTTGGATGTCTCGATCACATTGCGGTTCGACAGCACGACGCCTTTGGGGCGCCCGGTCGTGCCAGAGGTATAAAGCATCACGCAGGTGTCGTCATAGGTGCGCGCGTCGGTCCGGGCCTGCATTTCAGCCTTGCGGCTTGATGCGCGGCCACGCTCTTGCACGTCGGCATAGGACGTCATGACGTTGTGATCATAACGGCGCAGCCCGCGCCCATCGAGGTAAATGATATGCTCCAGCGTGATCTTGTCAGTGCTGGCATCGGTCAGCTTGTCGACCTGCTCCTGATCGCCAACGACAGCAAATCGCGCACCGGAATGTTCCAGCGCATAGGCGATCTCTTCCACCGCGGCTTCTTGATACAGGGGCACCGGAATGCAGCCGATTTTCTGCGCGGCAACCATGGCCCAATACAGGGCCGGACGGTTGCGGCCTGAAACGGCGATATGATCGCCGACATTGGCCCCCATCTCGAGCAGGCCAAGGGCCAGCGCGTCGATTTCGGCCGCAGCCTCTGACCAGGTCCAGCTTTGCCAGATCCCGAATTCTTTTTCACGATATGCCGCCTTGCTGCCATGTTGCGCGACGTTGCGCGCTAGCAGATGCGGAATAGAAACAGGTGCAGCGCCAGACGCAGCAGATGCCATGGATTCCCCTCCCTCGGTTCGGGTTTGCCCAAACCGTCAATGCAACGCCTCCCCGCGCCGCATCTTCATCACCATACTGAGAGGTCAAATGCCCTGCGTCAAATATTTTATGAACGGTTGTTCATTTCTTTCAAAAACAGACCCGCAAACGAAATCGGGCGGTGGCTTTCGCCACCGCCCGTCTTCAGCAATATCTTGGAATGCAATCCGAAGTATTAGTTGAAGTTGTAAACGACTGCCACACCCAGGGTGTTGGATGCGTCGCCGAAGGAGTCATCGACTGCGTCGTCAAAGGACGTGGACAGCGACGTGCGCAGCGACAGGGAGTTTGTCATTGCAACGTTCAGTGCCAGGTCGTTGGTCAGCAGGGTCGAAGTTTCCGAGTAGATCACGTCGGTGTCGTTGGTGACGTAGGACGTGGCGCTCAGCGAACGGTAGTAGTTGGACGAGATCGACGCAGCAACTTCGGAGTTGTCGTCGCCTGCAACGGTCTCGGTGTAACGGTAGCCGGGGCCTGCCTGGATGGACCACTGGCTGGTTGCATCGTTCAGGATACGGTAGCCAAGGCCTGCACCGACGAACACGTCGATGTAGTTGTCGTCCAGGTTCTCAGCAGCGCGGTCTTGGGACGCGTCCAGCTTGGCGTAGCCAAAGTACTTTGGGCCGAAATCGCGGCGGTAGTCAGCGCCCAGCAGCAGCTGGTTCTGCGACTCGTCGCCGTTGTCTTCGGAGTAGTTATAGGCTGCGGTCACGTCGATGCCGTTCACGCCGTCGAATGTGCCGTAACGCAGGCCCAGGCCGACGTTTGCATTGTCGTCGCCGGTGCCTTCAGCGGAACCGTTGTCGTCATTGTAAGCGGTGGCGCGCAGTGCGACCGAACCGTACGAACCAACAACGCGGCCTTCGTTGCCAAAACGGCCAACGTCACGCTCTGCATCGTCAGCGATCTGCTCTTGCAGGTCGTCGAACTGGTCTGCAGCGGCGTCTTCGTTGCTGAAGGTGGTGGTTTGTGCGACGGCAGCGCCGGCAATCGTAGCTGCAGCAGCGGCAACGACGAAGATGTTGACTGTCTTGGTCATGGCGAAATCCTTATTCTGTGGTCCCGCAGCACTGCGGGTGTGACTGCTAAATGCGCTGCACCCTGCAAAAGTTCGAGATCCCTTGCTCATTTTGCTGCTGTGCAGCAAGGATTGTATGGTTTTTGTGACATGCGCTAAAATCAGCGCATGCTAGCGCGCTGATTTTAAACGAAATAAAAATTATCACGGGCCCGTGTTCAAAATAATCAACGCGGACTCTTGAATGTGATGGAACCTGATCGGGCGTTACAACACGTTTTCAGCCGTTTGAATCGCTGTGACGCGGACCGCTGCGTACTTAAACTCTGGTATTTTGCCAAAAGGATCAACCGCAGGGTTCGTCAGAAGGTTAGCGGCGGCTTCGACAAAGGCAAAGGGTAAAAACACCATATCAGCCGCAACAGCGCGATCTGCCCGTGCCATGATCCGAATGGACCCGCGCCGCGTCGTCAGTTCCACCAGATCACCGGGGGCTACGCCAAGGCGGCGCAGTGTGTCAGGATGCAGGGAACAGTTCGCCTCAGGCTCGACCGCGTCCAGCACAGTGGCACGGCGCGTCATTGATCCCGTGTGCCAATGTTCCAACTGGCGGCCGGTGGTCAGCACCATCGGATAGTCGGCATCCGGCTCTTCTGCCGGAGCGATGACATTGGCAGGCGTGAACTTTGCGCGGCCGCCGTCGCGGGGAAAGCCGTTCGCGAACATGATCGGCTGACCGGGATCGGTGGGCGACAGCGACGGATAGGTTACAGCGCCGCGTTCCAACCGGTCCCACGTGATGTTGTCCAGCGACGGCATCGTCCCCGCCATTTCGTCATAGACTTGGCGCGGATGGTCATAGGTCCAATCAAGGCCCAGCCGCTGCGCCAGATCGGTGATGATGACCCAATCCTCGCGCGCATCACCCGGCGGCGGCACGGCAGGGCGACCCATCTGCACTTGGCGGTTCGTATTGGTGACTGTGCCGGTCTTTTCGGCAAAGGCGCTGGCGGGCAGGATCACATCGGCAAAGTTCGCGGTTTCCGTCAAAAAGATGTCCTGCACGACCAGACAGTCCAGCTTGGCCAGCGCCGCGCGGGCGTGATCTAGGTCAGGGTCCGACATCGCAGGGTTTTCGCCAAGGATGTACATCCCCTTGATCTGGCCCTCGTGGACGGCGTCCAGAATCTCGGTCACGGTCAGACCCTTTTGCGGATCAATCGGTGTGCCGCCCCAGACCTGTTCAAAATTCGCGCGGATGTCAGCGCTGGTGACAGACTGATAATCCGGCAGGAACATCGGGATCATACCGGCGTCAGAGGCACCCTGCACATTGTTCTGCCCGCGCAGCGGATGCAGGCCAGTCCCCGGCCGCCCGATCTGCCCGGTCATGAGCGCAAGGCTGATCAAGCACCGCGCATTATCGGTACCATAGGTGTGCTGGCTGACGCCCATCCCCCAGAAAATCATCCCCGCCTTGGCCCCGGCAAAGGTGCGGGCCACATCGCGCAACATGTCTGCGTCGATGCCGCAAATCGCAGCCATGCTTTCCGGATCATAGGCTTGCAGGTGTGCCTGCTCTGCCGCCCAGTTTTCGGTGTAGCCTTCGATGTATTGGCGGTCGAACAACCCTTCGGTGACGATCACGTTGCAGATCGCGTTCAGCATGGCCACATCGGTGCCCGGTTTGAACTGCAACATATGGGACGCAAACCGCTTCAGCGCCTGCCCGCGCGGGTCCATGACAATCAGCTTGCCACCGCGCTGGGTGAACTGCTTGAAATAGGTCGCGGCAACAGGGTGGTTTTCAATCGGATTGGCCCCGATGACGATGGCCACATCCGCATTCTCGATCTCGTTAAAGGTCGCCGTCACAGCGCCAGAGCCGACATTTTCCATCAGCGCCGCCACAGAGGATGCGTGGCACAGCCGGGTGCAATGATCGACGTTGTTGTGACCAAAGCCCTGACGGATCAGCTTTTGGAACAGATACGCCTCTTCATTGGTGCATTTCGCACTGCCAAAGCCTGCGACAGCCGTACCGCCATGTGCGGCGCGCAAGCCGCCCAGACCGCCAGCGGCGACGCTCATCGCCTCTTCCCACGTGGCCTCTCGAAACACATCGCCCCAATTGCCTGGATCAACGTTCAGCCCCTTCGCGGGCGCATCAATCCGCCGGATCAGCGGCTTGGTTAGGCGGTGCGGGTGGTGGATATAGTCAAAGCCAAAGCGCCCTTTGACGCACAGCCGCCCCTCGTTCGCGGGGCCGTCCAACCCGTCCACATACTTAACCCGTCCATCCTTGACCTTCAGGCTGATCTGGCAGCCAACGCCGCAGAAGGGGCAAACGCTGGCGACCTCTTCATCGAAATCCGCGCTATCGCCAACCTGCGCTGCGTCCAGCACGGATGCCTCCATCAGCGCACCGGTCGGGCAGGCCTGCACACATTCGCCGCAAGCTACGCAAGTGCTGTCGCCCATGGGATCATCCAGATCGAATACCGGATAGGCATCCGCCCCGCGTCCCGCCATGCCGATCACGTCGTTCACCTGCACCTCGCGGCAGGCACGCACACACAGGTTGCACTGGATACAGGCATCAAGATTGACGCGCATGGCGACATGGCTGGAATCCAGCAGCGGCACATGCGCCGCATCCTTTGGCGCAAAGCGGCTGCCAGCAACGCCGACGCGATCCGCCATATTCCACATATGGCTCGACTGATCATGCGCGACGTCCCGCGCCGGCTGATCGGCCAGCAACAGCTCCATCACCATCGCCCGTGCCTGCACTTCGCGCGGCTTGTCAGTCGTCACGACCATGCCGTCCGAAGGCACCCGCACACAAGACGCAGCCAAAGTCCGCTCGCCTTCAATCGCGACCATGCAGGCGCGGCAATTTCCGTCAGGACGATAGCTTTTGGCGTCCTTGAAACACAGATGCGGGATCACCAGGCCGCGCCCATGCGCCACCTCCCAGATCGTCTCGCCCGGGCGGGCCTGCACAGTTTCGCCGTCCAGCGTGAATGTAATGGTCTCGGTCATGGCGTCCTGCTCCCCCGCTTACCCCAAGACCTAGCGCACCTGCGCCCCCGCGTCATCAAACACACGCGACCCTCGGCCTGCATTTCGCGGCACCGGGCCCAATGACACCCTTTCATCTTGCCAAATAAACTCCCGCCGGAGGCATCCACCCTGCCAGAAATCGCTTAGCTTGGATAATCACGCACAAAGGCCCAGCTGTCGCCCTCCGACAAGTCCGGATCAAAGCGATACCCACCGGTGCCGAAATCCTTGATCCCGTCAGGCGCGGTGACACGCTGCGTGACCATAAACCGTGCCATCGCACCGCGGGCGCGCTTGGCAAAGAAGGACACAACGCGCGGCCGTCCCTCTTTCACCTCTAGAAACTGCGGGGTGATCACGCGCAATTTCAGCGCCTTGCGGTCCACCGCACCAAAGTATTCCTGACTGGCACAATTCACCAAGACATCTGTCCCGGCCTCATCGGCCCGCGCATTCAGCGCTTTGGCGATGCTGTCGCCCCAATAGTCATAAAGGTTCGCGCCGCGGCGGGTTTTCAGCCGCGATCCCATCTCAAGCCGGTAGGGCTGGATGCCATCCAAAGGCCGCAGCACGCCGTAAAGCCCTGACAGGATACAAAGCCGCTCTTGCGCGACCCCGATATCCTCGGGCTCCAGCGATGTCGCATCCAGACCGGTATAGGTGTCGCCGTCGAACAGCCAAGCGGCAGGCTTTATAGCCTCTGGCGCGGGGTCGGCGCTAAAGGCGTTGAACCGGTCCCGGTTCAGCTTTGCCAGATCCTCTGACAACTTCATTAGGCTCCGCAGCTCTGCCAAGGACAGCCCGCGCATGGTTTTCGCCAGCCGCACGGCGTCATCGGCGAACAGGGGCTGGGTCGGCGCGTGGTCCACGGGGGACAGGTCCAGCGATTTGGCGGGCGAGATGGTGACGAGCATGGGGCCTCCGGGCAGGTTTGGCGATGTTCTAGCACTCCAGCGGGCGGATACCACCCGGCACCGATGTCGCAGGTCAGCGGCGATTGGCTGTCATCTGCGCCACATAGTCCCGCAGCATCCCGGCACGCCGCGGACGAAAGCTGTCATCGGTCAAGGCCGCGCTGGTGATGCGGTCGGCCATGAACTTGCGAAAATCCTGCCGCAAAACACACCACGCCAGCACCATAATGCCGCGATCAAGATAGACCATCGCCAGCGGCAAAATCCGCCGGTCCGACGCAGCCCCCGTGGCATCGACATAGGCGATATCCAGCGCCAGTTCGTCCCAACAGGCGCGGCGGATCAGCGACAGATCGGCGGCGGGCTGGGGCGGGCGTTCAACCCGCCGCACCATGATGGCGGCATGTTGCGCCTGCCGCTGCATCCGGTCGGGCAAGGTCGCGATAATCTTGCCCAGCGCCGTATCTGCCGCCGCTGACAAAGCCGGATCGCCGCGATGCTGTGCCTCGGCCAGCCCCAGCACCAGCGCTTCGATTTCCTCTTGGGTAAAGGTCTGCGGCGGCAAGGCGGTGTCTTCGGTCAGGGTATAGCCATATCCCGGCGCGCCATCGATCAGCGCACCGCCGCGGCGCAGCGTGTCGATGTCCCGGTACAGCGTGCGCGGCGACACCTCGGTCTCGGCCGCCAGCTGCGCAGCCGTGACCGGCGGCGGCAAGCGCCGTAGCGCGTCAATAAGGCGAAACAGGCGATCAGTGCGGGCCATGACGATCCTGACGGAAACTGACAGTAGTGCTGCGCTTATAAAGGGCCATCACACCGCACTTGAAAAGGAAAAACCATGCTGACGCTTTATCACGCCCCCTTCACCCGTTCGACCGGCATCATCCAACTGTTGATGGCGCTGGACGTGATGGACAAGGTCGATATCCGCATCGTCGACATCGTGAGGCAAAACGGAAGTGGTGCCCCCGACCCGGCCAACCCCCACCCCGAAGGCAAGGTGCCGTTGCTGGTCCATAACGGCACCGCGATCCGCGAACGCGGCGCGATCATCCAGTATCTGACAGAGCTGTTCCCAAGCCCGCTTGGCCCCGCCGTCGGCGACCCAAATCGCGGCGCTTACCTTGGCTGGCTGGCCTACTACGGTGCCGTCGTGGAACCGGTGATGGTCACAACCTTGCTTGGCCTGGACCACCCCGGCCTGCACAGCAATTTCCGCGGCACACAAGAAATGAGCGATGCCTTGGTCGCCGCCCTGACCGATCAGCCCTATTTGCTGGGCGATACCTTTTCGGCGGCCGACCTGCTGGTCAGCTCTCCCTTCCAATGGATGCCGTCTTTTGCGCCCAAAGCGCCAGCTGTGCAGGACTGGCTGGCGCGCTGCCAGGCCCAGCCCAGCGCGCAGATGTCGGCCGCGTATGACGCCAAGCTGGCGGCCTAGCCGTCCGACAAGACCGCCAGAAAGGCATCGCCAAAGCGTTCCGCGTGACGATCACCAATCACGCGGGCGACGGCGCTGCTATCAGCGCTGCGCAGTTGCGCGACCTTGGCCAGCTGCGCAGCGCTACAGCTCATCGGTTTATCTAGGCCATCCGGCCCCCGCGTCAGATCAGCCTGCACGGCCAGCAGACGATCATAGACTGCGCCCTCGCTTCGCCCCGCGAGTTTCATGCGGGCGGGGTGCACGTCTTCTACGGCACCAGCGATGACCTCTAGAAACGCGCGGCCATAGCTTTCCAGCTTTTTCGCACCAACGCCGCCGATGCGGGCCATCTGGTCCAGATTGGCGGGCTTACGCTCTGCCATCTCGATCAAGGTTTTGTCGTTAAAGATGATATAGGCAGGCCCGCCCGCCGCCTCTGCCAGCGCACGGCGCTTGGCTTTCAGCGCAGACAGTAGCGGCGCGTCCTCTTCGCTGACCATGGCGCGCACGGCGGGGCTGAACTTGGCATTCGTGATCGTATCTTTGCGCAGCGTGATCTTTTCCTCGCCCTTCAAGATCGGGATCGCGGCGTCGGTCATGCGCAAGGCCCCGTGCCGCGCCGGATCAGGGCGAAACAAATCGCGCCCCATCATCTGACGGAAAATCGCCTGCCACTGACGTTTATCGTATTCCTTGCCGACCCCGTAGGTCGGCAGCGCGTCATGTCCGCGTTCACGGATCTTGGCCGTATCCGCGCCCATCACGATGTCGATCAAATGGTTCGCGCCGAACCATTCATCGGTCCGCAAGGCGGCGGACAAGGCCATGCGCACAGGCGTCGTCGCATCGAACAACTCCGCCGGTTTGTCGCACAGATCACAGTTGCCGCAAGGTTTTGGGTCTTCGCCAAAATACCGCAGCAGGTTCAAACGGCGGCACTCCAACGCTTCAGCCAGCCCAAGCAGCGCATTCAGCCGCCCATGATCCGCGGCGCGCCGCTCTGGCGGGGCAAGCCCTTCGTCAATCTGCTGGCGGCGATAGCGTATGTCCTCGGGACCATACAGGGTCAGCGTCTCTGCAGGCTCGCCGTCCCGGCCGCCGCGCCCGATTTCCTGATAGTAGCCTTCAATCGACTTGGGCAGATCCGCATGCGCAACCCATCGGATATCCGGCTTATCAATGCCCATCCCAAAGGCCACGGTCGCGGTGACGATCAAGCCGTCCTCTTGCTGAAACCGCCGTTCCACATCGCGGCGCGATTCCGCATCCATGCCGCCATGGTAATAACAGGCCGAATGCCCCGCCTGCCCAAGCGCTTGGCTCAGCGTTTCCGTCTTCGCCCGGGTGCCACAATACACAATGCCGGACTGGCCCTTGCGCGCGGCGGCAAAGCCCAAAATCTGGTTGCGCGGATTATCCTTTACGGCAAAGGCCAGATGGATATTCGGCCGATCAAAGCCGCGCAGAAATGTCGCCGGTTGCTGCCCGTTGAACAGCTTTTGGATAATCTCGACCTGCGTTTCCGCATCCGCCGTCGCGGTAAAGGCCGCCAGCGGCACATCCAGCATCTCGCGCAGCTCGCCGATACGCAAATAATCGGGCCGGAAATCATGGCCCCACTGGCTGACGCAATGCGCCTCGTCCACGGCAATCAGCGTGACATTCGCCTCGCGCAACATGCGCTGGGTGCCAAAGGACGCTAGCCGCTCCGGTGCCATATACAGCAGCTTGAGCGTGCCCGCCGCCAGCTGCGCCCAGACCGCGTCCGTCTCTTCTTCTGTATTGCCAGATGTCAGCGCACCCGCCGCCACACCCGCCGCCTGCAACCCGCGCACCTGATCGCGCATCAGCGCAATCAGCGGCGATATCACGACGGTCACACCGGGGCGCACCAAGGCTGGCAGCTGGAAACACAGCGATTTACCGCCGCCCGTCGGCATAATCGCAAGCGTATTCTGCCCCGCCACCACGGCATCCACGATCTCTTCCTGACCGGGCCGAAACCCGTCGAATCCAAAGACATCGCGCAGCAACGTGTCGGCCTGCATCTGTACCCTAACTCTATTGTGCCTGAACCCGCACAATTTCATGCCGGGAATCCGTAAACAAGTCCCGAACGCTGCACACCCTTGTGACGCCCTCATACAGCATTGCCCAAATACGCGCGCGCCGGGCACCTTCCCCATTCATCTTGCTCCAAATACTCCCCCCGGAGGGTCCGCGCCCGCGCTGTCCGCACCGTTGCCATCAGGGGCGCAACGGCTTAACCCAACGCCAAAGATAAGGAGCCGCACCATGGGTGAAATCACGCTGGTCCGCCACGGCCAGGCCAATTCCGCTGCGACGACAGAGGCCGAGTATGATCGCCTCTCTGACCTTGGTCACGAACAAGCCGCTTGGCTGGGCGCATGGATGCGCGAGCATGACCGGCCTTATGATGTCGTGCTGTCCGGCACACTGCGCCGCCAGCGCGAAACCATCGCGGGCCTTGGCTATGCCGATGCACCCAGCGATGCCCGGCTGAACGAAATCGCCTATTACGACCTGACGCACGAAATGAAGGAAAAGCACGGCACCGCGCGCACCAGCCCGGACGATTTCGTCACGCATTTTCCAGCGACTCTGACCGCGTGGCGGGCCGGTGAAATCGGCGGGGCCGAGTATTACGAGGACTTTCGCCAGCGCGTTCGTGACGTGATGGCGATGGCGGCCCAGCCCGGCAAACGCGTGCTTTGCGTGTCGTCAGGCGGGATCATCGCGCAGGCGATTTCTGACGTGCTGGGCCTTGATATCCCGCAGATGTCCCGTGTCGCTTTGCCGATCCTGAACACCAGCGTGCACCGCATTCAGGTCACCGATCACGGGCCGCTTTTGACCTGCTACAACAGCGCCCCCCACCTTGATACCGCCGCGCGCGCGGACCAGCGCACTTTTTACTGAAAGCTTCGCCAATGCTGACCCTGCATTATAATCCCCTGACCATTTCCGCCGCCACCGCCATCGTGCTCGAAGAGTTGGAGGTCCCCTACACCCCCATCCTTGTTGATTTCAGCGACGTGTCGCAGCAGTCGCCCGCCTACCTTGCGCTGAACCCCAAAGGGCGGGTGCCGACGCTGCAAACACCGCAGGGCGTGTTGACAGAAACGGGCGCGATCCTTGAATATCTTGCCGCGCAGCATGGCCCCCACCTGATCCCCGAAGACCCCTTTCAGGCGGCCCGCATGCGGGAAACGATGCACTACCTCGCATCCACCGTGCATGTGAATTACGCCCATGCCATGCGGGGCCCGCGTTGGGCGGACTTGGAATCCTCTTGGGCCGACATGACTGCCAAAGCGCCGCACACGATGGCAGCCTCGCTGGCCTATCTTGAGGGTCACTTGGACTTTGCACCCTTTGCCATCGGCAACAGCCTGACGCTGGCTGATCCGTGGCTGTTCGTGCTGACCGGGTTTGCGACGCGCCTGCACATCGACACTACGCAATTTCCGAACCTGTCGGCGCATCAGGTGATGATGCACGATCGCTATGCCGTGCGCGCCGCCCGCAACAAAGGAATGCTGGCATGACACATCTTTGGGTCCGCGCTGAAAGCCGCGACCACGAGGCCCGCGTCGGCATCATGCCCGACGGCGTTGCTGCGCTGATCGCCGCAGGGCTGCGCGTCACGGTCGAAGACAGCGTTCAGCGCATCGTCACCATTGCCGATTACGTCGCCGCAGGGGCCGAAATCGCAGCCGAGGGCGCATGGGTGGACGCCCCCCTTGATGCGTTGATCTTTGGCCTGAAAGAACTGCCCGCCGACGGCACACCCCTGCGCCACACCCACATCATGTTCGGCCACGCGTACAAGGGCCAGCCCGATGGGCGCGTCCTGCTGGACCGCTTCAAAGAGGGCGGCGGACGGCTGCTTGATCTGGAATATCTGACGGATGACACAGGCCGCAGGGTCGCCGCCTTTGGCTATTGGGCTGGCTACGCGGGCGCGGCGGTTAGCCTGATGTGCTGGATGGCGCAGCAGCAAGGCCGCGTCATGGGCCCCGTGCGCGCCGTGCCGACACAGGCGGCCTTGCTTGCCGATTTGCGCGGCGCGATGGCGGGAATCACCGCCCCGCCACCGTCCGCACTGATCATCGGCGCGCTGGGCCGGGTTGGCACCGGAGCTGCCGATCTGTGCCGGGACATGGGCGTTGGCACGACCCTGTGGGACATGGCAGAGACCGCCAGCGGCGGCCCCTTCCCAGAAATCCTAGCGCATGAGCTGTTCTTTAACTGCATCCTGGCCCGCCCCGGCACGCCCGTCTTTGTGCCTGCCAGCGCCAAGACAGCAGAGCGCCGGCTCAGCGTCATCGGCGATATCGCCTGCGATCCGGACAGCGACTTTTCCCCGATCAAGGTTTATGACCGCGTGACGACCTGGGACGCGCCAGCGCTGCGGGTGCATGACGCGCCCGTGCTGGACGTCACTGCGATCGACAACCTGCCGTCGCTGATGCCGCTGGAAAGCTCTGCCGATTTCGCGGCGCAACTATTGCCGCATTTAGCCACGCCCGGATCGGATGTCTGGGCGCGCGCGTCAAAGCTGTTCGATCAGGCGATTGCTTAGCCCTTGGGCCGGAAAATGCCGTAATAGGCCCAATCCGGCAGGAATTGCCCCAGCCGGAACAGCCAAGAAAATACCGCCGGGAAGCTTTTCTTAAAGCTTTCCGGATTATTCATGTGCTCGAAGATGGCGGTCGCCGCCTCTTCCGGCTCCATGATGAAAGGCATGTTGAAATCGTTCTTTTCGGTCAGCTGGGTTTTGACAAAGCCCGGATTGACCACCTGCACGTTCACCCCGGTCTTGCGCAGATCGGCATACATGCATTCGGCCAGCGACATGACCGCAGCTTTCGATGCGGTATAACCAATCGTGCCGGGCAGACCGCGGAATGCGGTCAGGCTGGACGTCACAACGATATGGCCATGATCGCGGGCGGTGAAATCATTAATGACGCTGCCCACCACGCGAGATGCACCAAGGTAATTGATATCGGCCATCGCCTCGGCCTGTTTGTTATTCCAAGCGGACGATTCCATCGGCCAATAGACGCCTGCCAGATAGACCACGCCGTCGATCTCTCCCACCTCGGCGCGGGCCGCTTCGACTGCGTCCAGATCGGACACATCGACGGTGACATAGCTGGCCTTGCCGGGCAGCTCTTCGACCAGCGATTTCAGGCGATCCTCTGACCGGGCAGAGACGACGACTTCGACACCGACGCGGCTCAGTTTATGCGCGAGCGCGCGGCCCAGACCTTCGCTTGCGCCTACGATCCAGTATCTTTTGCCTTGCCAGTCCACGTCGCACTCTCCTGTCTTTGTTACCTTTATAGATAGGTCCGGATCAGGCGTCCTCAAGCCGCGTCGCGGATAACAGCGCGATTGCCAGTAATTTGAGCACGCATGGCACGCCTGCATAAAGCCACGTCAGCAGCGTCAGCGCCTGCGCCGTGCTGCCGCCGCTGGACCGAAAGCCCACCTGTTCTAGCAAAGGTAACAGCAGCGCCGCCGCGAAGGCCAGCGTCAGCTTGTTCACCAGTGACCAAAGCCCAAAGCCTTGCCCGCCATTGGGCGATACCGTCGCCATGCGCCGAGCAAACATCGCGGGCAGCAGCGTCAGGTCGGCCCCAATAGATGCGCCTGACAACACACAAACGACGGCAAAGGCGACCTGATCGCCCGCCCCTAGCCGCAATGTATAGCCGAAGGACATCACCGCCAGCGCCATCGCTGCCAGCAGCACGCGCTTTGGCCCGAACCGGCGGGCCAGCGCCGACCAGATCGGTGATGACACCGCAGCGGCGAGGAAGAAGAGGACGAGCAAGGGTCCCTCCCACCCTGGGGCTTGCAGGCGGCTGTCGACGTAGAACAGGAACAGCGTAGACGACACCGCCAGCGGCGTCGCGTTGACCAAGGCCAGCAGCAGCAAACGGCGGGTAATGGCGTCGGACAGGATGGTGCGGATGGGCGTGACCTCTGCCACCGTGCGGCCCTGCCATTCGGTCCACATCACCGCGGCGGCTAGCAGCGCCAGCACGGCAAAGCCCCATGCGAACACGGCAAAGGGGGCTGCGACCGCGCCCATCAGAAACGTCGGCGCGATGGCAGCGGCGCAGATGCCCAGCAAGGCCCCCGTTTCGCGCCATGCCGCCAGCCGAACGTGCCCATCTGCGCCCGCCTTCGCGATGCCTTGGGCATAGAAGTTGATGGTCAGGAATGAAAAGGCGCTGAACAGCGCGGTGATCGTGATGCCAAACCACCACAGCGGCGCGATGGGTGGCGGCACGGCAAACAAGCCCAGCATCGACGCCGCCAGCAGCAGCACGCCCAGCGTGACCGCCCAGGCCTTGCCCTTATCCAGCCGTTCGCTGATCCACCCCAGCGCCGGGTCTTGCACCACGTCCACCAGCCGCAGTGCGGCCAGTAACGCGCCAAGGGCCGTCAGGCTGACGCCGTAAGTGTCGGCATAATACTTCGGTGCGTAGATATAGATCGGCAGCCCTGCCGCATTGATGATCGCCGCGAACAGCGCAAAGGCGGGCAGCCGGGTCATGTGATGTCGTCGGTCGGCGGCTTGGTCCATGGACGAAAGGTTGCGCCCTTCCACCACAGCTTTATCGCCTGCCAATGGATCAACGCCAGAACGCGGCGAGAGCCGAAAGGACGACGTAGGATCGCACGCAGGATACCCGCGTTGGTTAGCGGTTTGCGCGGGCCGGCTAGCGTGGCAATCAAGCCGCCTGCGCCGCGCGTGTAGTCAATGCGCACATCAACTGCCTCTGGCGTGATATCAAAATGGAACACATATCCGCCTTCAATCGGCTGGAAGGGTGAGACATGGAATATTTTATCCGCCGCCAGCGGCACGCCCTTGGTGATCGGTGCAAGGTTCGCACTGCGGCACAGATAGGAATGGCGATCGCCAAAGGTATTGCCCACCTCGGCAATAACGCAGCGCAGCACGCCGGCGTCATCGTGGATCAGCCAAAAGCTGACGGGGTTAAACACATGTCCCAGCACGCGCGGCTGCGCGAGCAAATCGATCCGGCCTGTCAGCTCAATTTCGTTCGCGGCCAGCACGGCGCGGACCCATGCCGCGCCTGTGCCAGCCTTCATCACGCCGCCATGATCGCTGTCGTGTAGCGACATCACACCGCCAGCGTTGCGCCCGAATAGAGAGGGGCCGGACACGTCAGCCTCTGCATCGCAGATCACGTAGTCGATCGAATATCGAAAGGCATTCTTCACCGCGCCCTTGCGGCTGTGAAACGTATGCCCTGCGATATGATCGATCTGGGTCACTGAGCGGCCAGCTCCTGCCGCTCGTTCGCGTTCAAGGCGGTGACGACGTCATAGGCCGACGACAGGCCGTCCTCGTGAAACCCGTTCTTCATCCATGCGCCGCAGAACCAAGTCCGGTTGGTGCCGTTCAGCGCGCGCGCTTTGTCCTGCGCTGCCAGCGCGGCGGTGTCATAGACGGGGTGGCGCAGGCTGGTTTGATCCCAGATCAGCTCTTCGCGGATGGGGCGCGTGGTGTTCAGGGTGACCATGTAATCGGTCCCAGTCAGCCACGGCTGCAGCGAGTTCATCCAGTAAGTCAGATCAATTTGGTCGCTGCGCTTCTTCGCGGTTTCCGTATAAATCCAAGACGCCCAGACCTTGCGCCGCTTTGGCATGATCGCGGTGTCCGAATGCAGCACGACGCTGTTCGCCTGATAACGCACGGCCCCAAGGATTGCGCGCTCGTCCGGGCTGGCGTCCGCCAGCAAGGACAGCGTGTCGTCCGAATGGGTGGCAAAGACGACCTCGTCGAAATCTTCCCACTCCGACCCGATGGCGCGGACCTGCACCCCGGCGGGGGTACGCTGCACAGCGCCGATGGGCGCGCCCAGCCGCACATCCACGCCGCGCTGTTCCAGATCATCGCCCAGACGGCGCACGTATTGGGTGCTGCCGCCTTCAACCGTGTACCATTGGTGCTGCCCCGTGGCCCCCAGCAGCGCGTGGTTGTCGAAAAACTTCAGCAGCGCATAGGCCGGAAAATCGAGGATCTTTTCCTTGGGCGTCGACCAGATCGCGCCGGAAAACGGCAGCAGGTAATGGTCGCGGAAATAATCCGACAGCCCAAGCTGTTTCATCAGTCCGCCAATGGTCAGGTCCGTGTCCTGACAGGCGGCAAGACCGTGTTTGTTGAAATGCAGCACGTCGCGGATCATGCGCAGGAAATAGGGGTTCGCCGCATTGCGCCGCTGTGCGAACAGCGCATCAAGCGAGGTCAGCGCATATTCCAAACGCCCGCCATCAAAGGACGCACCAAAGCTCATGTTGCTTTTGACGACAGGCACCGACAGGTGATCGAACAGCGCCGTCAGATGGGGATAGTTGGCATAATTGAACACGATAAATCCGGTATCGACCGGCGTGTCCTTTTGCGGGCCAGCCATGCGGGTGCGGGCATGACCGCCAAGGCGATTGCCTGCCTCGAACAGCACAACGCGGTGATCACGCGCCAAAGCATGCGCCGCCCCCATGCCTGAAATGCCGGCCCCGATCACTGCAATCTTGCGGGGTAGGTTCGTGGATGTCTCAAATGGCATTACAGGCTCCGTCGCGGGCGTTGGGATGTGTCATGACACATGCCACGCAGGGGCGGGACAAAAGGTTTCAATAATTCTTTGTGGTAATCTGTCGCAGGCTTAGTTCCAAGCCAGCGGAACCAGCACAGTGCCGCGCCCCATAAAGCCGTCGCCATTGGGGTCCAGATAGAAATCGCGCCCGGTATAGGCGCCGCGCACCACGTACTGGCGACCTTCCAGCGTCAAGGTGCCAGCGGTGCCGCGCGCAGAGCCGCCGCAAACCGCTTTACCGCCTTGGCAGGGCACAAGGTTAAAGGTTTGGATCGTGCGCAGCGGGTCCGTGTCGCGCACCAGCACTGTCACCGCAGCGCCGTCTTCGAAGGGCGTATCGGTAAAGGCATCGGCAAAGGCGGCCTTGGTTGCGTTCGGGCCATCAGCCAGCGGGCCGGTGCAGGCCGAGACGGTCAAGGCGGCAAGGGTCATCAAAGCGTACTTCATATCGCGTTCCTTTCGGGCTTGGCGTCAGTCTTGGCCGCTGACCCGCGCTGGTGCAAGGGGCAATGGATCACTTGTGTCGTCCTGCGACAGCTCTTCAAAGTCGAAGTTGTCCAGCCGGTCGGCCCGCTTGCCCGCCCGCGTCGCGGCCGTCATCACGCCTGACACATCCTCGCTCGCCTGCCGCAGATGCATCTCTAGCTTGCTGGCGCGCACGCCGATCAGTTCGACATCGCGGTGCAGCAGCTTTAGGTTCTTGCGGATCTCGTTGGTGTGCTCGCGCATCCGCGCGTCTTTTAGGATGGCCCGCATCGTGTTCAAGGTCGCCATGCAGGTCGTGGGCGATACGATCCAGACGCGCGCATCAAAGCCCGCGCGCACGACCTCTGGCAGGCGAGCGTGTAGTTCGGCGTAAACCGCCTCTGATGGCAGGAACATGATGGCGCCGTCCGCCGTCTCGCCCTCGATGATGTATTTCTCGGAAATCGCCTTGATGTGCACCCGCACGGCCAGCCCCAAATCGCGCAGGGCAAGCTTTTGCAGCTCTGGCGTCTCGGCGCGGGTCAGCGCCTCGTAGGCCTCGAACGGGAATTTGGCGTCGATGACGATAGGGCCCGGCGGGTTTGGCAGATGCACAAGGCAGTCGGCCCGCTTGCCGTTCGTCAGCGTGTGTTGAAGGGTATAACTGTCCGTCGGCAGCGCCTTGGACACAATGTCAGTCAGCTGAATTTCCCCAAACAGCCCGCGCCGCTGCTTGTTCGACAAGATGTCCTGCAAGGACAGCACGTCGCCCGACAGCTTTTCGATGTTGGACTGCGCCCGGTCGATGGTGGCCAGCCGTTCCTGCAATTCAGTCAATTGCTTGGTCGATTTCTCAGAGCTGCCGGTCAGCGTTTCTTTCATCCGCTCTTGCAGGTCAAACATGCTGCGGGCGGATTTCAGCGCGTTATCCGCCAGCTTTTCCGCCACCTGCGCATTCACCTGCGCCAGACGCGTTTCCATCGTCTGAATGACGCGCATCTGCGCCGTTGCCTGCGCGTCACTGACGCTTTGGATATTACCCGCAAGCTGGCTTTGCCCGTTGCCAAGCGCCTGCATATAATCGCCCAGCTGCCCCAATTGTCCCGCAAGTGCATCTACAGTTTCCGTCGTCCGGGCCGCGCGGCGGGCAGCGGCGATCAGCAGCCAGAACAGGATTATCAGCGCAATGGCAGCGACCAATGCGGCCAACACAAGCGGATCGGTTAAATTAAACGTCATCGTCCCGATCTGGATCATGTGCGCCCGAACAACCGGTCGATATCTGCCATCGACAGCGTGATCGACGTGGGCCGCCCGTGGTTGCACTGGCCCGAGAGCGGCGTCGCCTCCATCTCTCGCAGCAGGGCGTTCATTTCTGGCCCCGACATGCGGCGTCCTGTGCGGACAGAACCGTGGCAGGCAACCCGCGACAAGATCGCGTCAATCCGCGCTTGCAGCGGGGCGGTATCGCCGCCGTCCTGCAGGGTATCCAGCACGTCCAGCACTAGGCGGCGGGCATCGACAGTCCCAAGGATCGCAGGCGTTTCGCGCACCGCAATCGCGCTGCCGCCAAAGGGTTCGATCACAAGCCCAAGCCGCGACAGATCATCCGCTGATTCAAGAAGCAGCGCCGATTCCGTTGGTGTCAGATCGATAATCTCTGGGATCAGCAGCGCCTGCGCGGCGACGCCGCTATCGGCCATCTGCGCCTTCAGCCGCTCGTACACCAGCCGTTCATGCGCCGCATGGGCATCTACGATCACAAGGCCAGCTTCGGTCTGGGACAGGATGTAGTTTTCGTGCAGCTGCGCCCGCGCGGCCCCAAGCGGCAAATGCTGCGGTTCTGGCGCGGCACCTGCCTCTGGCTCCGGCTCGATCCGGGCAGAGGGTTGTTCAGCAAAGCCTGACTGGAAGGTCATCGACGCGGCGGTAAAGCGCGGGCCAAGCGAAGGCCTGTCCATCTGATAGATGCGCGGCGCGTCCGTGGGTGCGGGTGCCGCAGCCATCGCGCCCAAAGCGGCATGACCGACGGTGGACGAACTGCGATGCCCCGCTTCGGCCAGCGCATGGCGGATGCCAGAGACAATCAGCCCCCGCACACAGGCGGGATCGCGAAAGCGGACCTCTGACTTGGCGGGGTGGACGTTCACGTCAACCAAGGTTGGATCGCAGTCGATGAACAGGCAAGCCACGGGATGCCGATCGCGCGACATCACGTCCATATAGGCGGCGCGCAGGGCACCCAGCAGCATTTTGTCCCGCACAGGGCGGCCATTCACGTTCAGATACTGGGCAACGGCGGCACCCTTGGAATAGGTCGGCAGGGCCGTAAAGCCGGTCATGTGAAAGCCGTCACGCTCTGCATCCAGCGGCAAGGCATTTTCGGCAAAATCGCGCCCCAGCACGGCACGCAGTCGCCCGCCAAGGGCGTCGAACATATCGCCGGTTTCGCCATCAGCGCGGAATAGGGTGCGGGTGTCGCCCCCCGTCGCATCGCGCAGGATAAAGGTCACAAAGGGTTCTGCCATGGCAAGGCGGCGGATCACATCCACAACGGCCTGCGTTTCGGCGCGGTCCGTGCGCAGAAACTTGAGCCGCGCCGGGGTCGCATAGAACAAATCAGCCAGATCGACTTGGGTGCCCCGCGCGCAGGCCGCGGGGCGCACGTCGCCCATGCGGCCACCTGCGACATGGACACTGGCACCCTCGTCACCCGCGCGGCTGGTGATTGTCAGCCGCCCGACAGCGCCAAGGGATGGCAATGCCTCTCCGCGGAAACCAAAAGAGTGGATGTTCAGCAGGTCGGAGCCGTCAATCTTGGACGTAGCATGGCGCGACAGCGCAAGCGGCAGATCAGGACCGGCAATTCCGCAACCATCGTCAACGACACGGATCAGCGTCTTGCCGCCATCGGCGATGGTGACATCAATCCGCGTCGCCCCGGCGTCGATGCTATTCTCGACCAGTTCCTTCACCGCAGAGGCGGGGCGTTCCACAACCTCGCCCGCCGCAATACGGTTAATCGCGGATTCGTCTAGCTGACGGATCACAGGGCGCGCGTCTTGGCGTATCTGGGGGGAAGCGGTTTGCATGCCACAACAGATAGCAGTCAGCGCCCGATTCTGCGAGGGGCAAAACCGGACCGCCAAGGCGGCCCGCAAGAATTTTCGCGAAAATCCTTAATGCAGAAAGCGTCTTCGTTCGAAGCCTTTTAGTTCCCAGCCGCCGCGTTGGCCTCTAATCCCTCAGGCTGTCCGACCACGACAAAGTGCAGGTTATCCGGCTGCAACAACTCGCGCGCCACGCGGTTCACATCGTCCAGCGTCACGGCATTCAGCATGTCGTTGCGGTTCACGATATACTCAGGCGGCAGGTCGATCATCTGCATGCCAACTAGGATGCCCGCGATATCCGCATTGCCATCAAAGCGCAGCGGATAGGCACCGGTCAGATAGGTTTTGACGCTGTCCAGCTCTTCCTGCGTCATGCCGTCCTGCGCCATACGGGCCCATTCCGCCTTGATCACATCAATCGCCTGCGCAACTGTCGCATTGGCAGAGGCGACTTGCCCCAGCACCAGATCGGCGTGAAACTTGGACACAAGGAACGTGCTGACGCCATAGGTCAGCCCGCGTTTTTCGCGCACCTCCTGCATGAGGCGCGACTCGAAACCGCCAGCGCCAAGCGCTTCGTTCAAGATATAGGCGGCGAAATAGTCAGGGTCGTCGCGTTCAATCCCTGCGTGACCGAACAGCGCCACAGACTGCGGCGTGTCATAGGGAATAACGGTGGTGCCACCCTGTAGCGCAAATTCTGCATCTGCGGGCAAGGCAGGCCCAGTCGCAGGCAGATCGCCCAGCAAGTCGTCAAGCATGACGCCCAGTTCATCCGCCGTGATGTCACCCACAGCACCGACATAAAGGCGATCGCGCGTCAGCGCGTTGGCGTGGGCGGTCACGATATCATCGCGCGTCAACGCGGTCACACTGTCCACTGTCCCATCAAGGGAAGACCCGTAAGGATGATCGCCAAAAGCCGCCGCATCGAAGGCCGCGCTGGCAATCGCATTGGGTGATTTCGCATCCCCAGCGATGTTCGACAGCACCTGTTCGCGCACCCGGTCCACCGCACTTTGATCGAACCGAGGCTCGATCAGCGCATCGCGCAGCAGGGCCACCGCCTCTTCGCGGTTTTCCGTCAGAAACTGCGCGCTGATAGCCACGACATCGTCGCCAGTGTCAAAACCATAGCTCGCTGCCAGCTCTTCTCGCTTGGTCTGGAACGCCTGCGCGTCCAGATCGCCAGCGCCTTCCTCGATCAGCGCCATCATCAGGTTGGTCGCGCCGCGTTTGCCGGGCAGGTCTAGCGATGCGCCGCCGCGAATGCGGATTTCCAGCGCGGTGAATGGAATGCCATGCTCTTCGACGAGCCACGCGTTGATGCCGCCGGGCGAGGTGACCTGTTTAATATCCACAGCAGCATGCGCGACCGAGGCGGCCATCGCGGCGCAGAATGTCAGGGCGAAACGGATCATTGGGCTTGCTCCTTTTCAGCGACGACCCAGCCGGTCACTGATTGGTTCAGATCGAACACCTGCGCTGCGGCGGATTTGATGTCTTCGGCGGTGACGTCCTGCAAGATCTGCGGCCAGTCCTGCACGTCCTGCACGGTCAGCCCCTGCGTCAGCGCAGCGCCATAGCGCTGGGCGCGGCCCTGCACGTTATCCAGCGCATAGATTTCCTGCGCGTTCAGCTGGTTTCTGATCCGGTCCAGCGCCGCAGGGTCAATGTCAGCGGCCATGAAATCGGTGACCACTTTGTCCATCGCGGCTTCTGCCGCGCTTAGGCTGACGCCCGTCGACGGCACCACTGACAGCGAAAAGGTAGAGGTATCAAGGCTGGACGGATCATAGCCCGCATTGGTGTAGATCGCGGTCTGCGTGTCGAATTGCAGCGCCTGCCCCAGCGCCGAGGTGAAGGGCGAGCCGCCCAACAGTTCCGACAAATAGACCAACGCGGCGGCGGTTTTCTGATCGCCGGCGTTGCGTTCCGTCGCCAGATAGCTGCGCACGATATAGGGCTGGCTGACGCGCGGGTCAGTATAGGTCATGCGGCGCGGCGCGGTTTGCGGCGGCTCTGTCGGGCGCAGGCGCGGGGGCAGGTCCGGCTCTGGCGGAATCACGCCATAGTATTTCGCAGCCAGCGCCATCACATCGTCCGGCTGAACATCGCCTGCGACCACTAGGATCGCGTTATTGGGGGAATAGTTCAGGGTATAGTAGGCCAGCGCGTCCTCTAGGCTTAGCTCTGCCATCTCGTGCTTCCAGCCGATGATCGGAACGCCGTAACGCAGGTTCTGATATTGCGCGGCCATGAACTGTTCGCGGGCCAGCGCGCCGGGGTTGTTGTCGGTCCGCTGGGCGCGCTCTTCGATGATGACATTGCGCTCTGTCTCGATATCGCTTTCGGACAGGCGCAGATTTTCCATCCGGTTGCTTTCCATTTCCATCATCAGCGGCAAACGGTCTGCCGCGACGCGCTGGAAATAGGCCGTGTAATCGTAACTGGTAAAGGCGTTGTCTGACCCGCCGTTTGCCGCAACCGTGGCCGAAAACTCGCCGGGTGCCAGCTTGTCCGTGCCCTTGAACAGCAGGTGTTCCAAGAAGTGGGCAACGCCAGACTGGCCAACCTTTTCGTCCGCAGAGCCGGCGCGATACCAGACCATCTGGACGACGACAGGGGCGCGGTGATCTTCGATCACGACCACTTCCATGCCGTTATCAAGCGTAAAGGTGGTGACGTCATCGCCGATCTTGACCGGCGCGGTGACGGTGACCGTCTTGCCGCCTTCGGTAAAGCTGGCGCCTTGGGCCGTGTCGGTTGCGGTTTGCGCCTGCAACGGGGCAAGGCCCAGAAACAGAAACGGAACGGCCAGCATGCGTGTCATGAAAATCCTGCAAGATTGGTCAACGTTGCCGTCAACCTAACCTTTCGCAGCGCGACCGCAATTGGCCAAACGGGGTTGTGATGAACGCCCCTGACGCTGGTCGTTTAAACTGGGGGACGCAGGCTGACTGTGGCGACAGGCGCCGCGCGCGGCGGCATGTCAGCCGGGTTCGTGCCGCCCGGCGTGGGAACAGGCAGCGCATTCGTCGCCGGAATCACCAGCGGACGAAAGGTTTCCACGCTCGATTCATCCGGGCCAGATGGCCCACGGTTACCGCTACAGGCCGCCAGCGCCGCACAGAGGCACATTCCAATTCCGAACCGCAGCATAGTCACCCTCATTCTCATCTTCGCAGTGTTCTAACGCAGACCGAGGCCCGCGTCACGCCGTTCCGGTGCACCATGCGATCACGCCTTGGTTTTTCTGCTTGGCGGCGTGCGCCCATCGGGCAAAAGCGCCAGTCCGATAGCCCCCGCAAAGATCGCGACGTCGGCCACGTTGAAGGAAAACGGGTTGTTAATACCGCAGCAGGACATGTTGATAAAGTCCGCCACAGCGCCATAAAGCACGCGGTCCACCACGTTGCCCAGCGCCCCGCCAATCAGCAGGCCAGCGCTGATATACGTCCACTTTGTCCCGCCCGCGCGCCATAGCCAGACCAGAACGGCGGCAGATATCGCCAGTGCGATGCCAATCAGCACCCACCGCATATCCGCCGCCGCCCCAATGCCAAAGTTCACACCCCGGTTCCACGCCATCTGGAACACAAGGAACGGGGCAGCGACGTCGATCTCTTGCCGGGTCATCAGATTCATCATGTGGACGACGATATATTTCGTCGCCTGATCCAGAAGAAACGTCCAGAACCCCGCCCAAAAGACCAATCGCATAACGCGCTCCTAGTGTTTGAAGTGGCGCATGCCGGTGAACACCATGGCAATCCCGGCCTCGTCCGCGGCCGCGATCACTTCGTTATCGCGCATCGACCCACCGGGCTGGATAACGCAGGTGGCACCCGCAGCGGCGGCCTCCATCAGGCCATCAGCGAAGGGAAAGAACGCGTCCGACGCCACGGCAGAGCCAATGGTCAGCGGCTGGGGCAGGCCCATCGCTTCGGCCATACGCTCTGATTTCTTGGCGGCGATCAGGGCAGAGTCGAGGCGGCTCATTTGCCCCGCACCGACACCGACGGTCGCGCCATTTTTGACGTAGACGATGGCGTTGGATTTGACGTGCTTGGCGACTTTCCATGCGAACTGCAGGTCGGCCATCTGATCGGCGGACGGCTGGACCTTGGTCACAACGCGCAGTTCGTCGGCGGGGACGTGGCCGGTATCCTTGTCCTGCACCAGCATCCCGCCAGCAACCTGGCGATAGGTCAGCTGAGTAGCCTTCGGATCGGGCAGGCCGTCCGTGGTCAGCAGGCGCAGGTTCTTTTTCGCAGCGAACACAGCCTTGGCGGCGTCAGATGCACCGGGGGCGATCACGACCTCGGTAAAGATTTCGACGATGGCTTTTGCGGTTTCTTCATCCAGCGGCATGTTCAGCGCGACAATACCGCCAAAGGCGCTGGTGCGGTCGCAATCAAACGCCTTGTTATAGGCCTCGATCAGCGTCGCGCCGCGCGCCACGCCGCAGGGGTTGGCGTGCTTAATGATCGCGACAGCAGGGCCATCAGCGGGATCAAACTCTGCCACCAATTCAAACGCCGCATCGGTGTCGTTGATGTTGTTATAAGACAGCTCTTTGCCCTGATGTTGGCTCGCCGTGGCAACGCCGGGACGCCCGGTGCCGTCGGTGTAAAAGCTGGCGGTCTGATGCGGGTTCTCGCCATAGCGCAGTTCCTGACGCAACTCGCCAGCAAAGGCGCGGCGGCGGGGCGTGGCCAGTTCAATCGCGCCAGCCATCCACGTGCTGACAGCGGCGTCATAGGCACCCGTGCGGGCATAGGCGGTCTGGGCCAGCTTCTGACGGAACGCCAGCGTGGTCTGACCGTCGTTCGCAGCCAGTTCAGCCAGCAGCGCGTCATAATCGGCTACGTCAACAACGGTGCTGACAAAGGCATGGTTCTTAGCCGCAGCGCGGATCATCGCAGGACCGCCGATGTCGATATTTTCGATGCAATCGTCATAGTCGCCGCCTTTGGCGACGGTTTCTTCAAATGGATACAGGTTCACGACCAGCAGATCGATGGGCGCGATGCCGTGATCATCCATCGCTTTTACATGACCCGCGTCATCGCGCAGCGCCAGCAGGCCGCCATGGACCATCGGGTGCAGGGTCTTGACCCGGCCGTCCATCATTTCGGGAAAGCCGGTGATGTCGGCCACATCGGTCACATCAAGGCCCGCGTCGCGCAGCGCCTTGGCGGTGCCGCCCGTGGACAGCAGCACAACGCCCCGGTCCACAAGTGCGCGGCCCAGGTCAATCAGGCCAGTTTTGTCAGATACGCTAAGAAGTGCGCGGCGGATGGGTTGCAAGGTCATGTGTCGTCCCCGAAATCTGTGTCATCATCCTCCGCCGCGCGCGCGGGGGCCAAGTCACGCACCACGTCGGGTGTGTCCTGCGCCTTGGCCAGCGACCAGCGGATGCGGGTCGCATAGGCCATTGCGACGCCGGATAAAACCACCTGTCGCGCCGCACGCGGCTTCAATCGCCCTGTTTCCAGATAAACTGACGGCTCTAACCGCAATTCAGCGTGCCCATCATGGCGCAGCACCCAGATTTCGCCGGATTTCAGCGCCATCGACACGGCGGCCCCGCCCAGATCAACGGTCGCGTCCACGTCGGGGTGCAGATGAAAGCGGATCGCATAGGGGATGCCCTGCATCTGCGTCGCATCCAGCGCCCGGTCAAAGCGTTCCTTGTCAGAGCTATCAAGCGTCGTCAGCAAATCCTCTCCGGCCAGACCGCGACCGTCCGTCGTCATTTCCAGCGTGCGGGCATGGGTCAGTCCGTGGGTAATGCGAAAGCCGTCATGCGACAGCTCTGCCCGGCGGCCATCGTCCAGATGGGTGACAATGCAGTTCACGACATCCGGCAGATCGACCAACATTTCCTGCGCAACGCCGCTTGTCGTGACCGACGGGCCAAGGCGCGACGATGAATAACCGCCGATGCCCAGCGTGCTATGGCTTGGCGTCGCGCGCCCCGCCCTGCGCCAATCCGCCCCAAAGCTGACGCCAGACCCGCAGTTCACAATCAGCGGACGGCGCCCTGATGTCATCTCGAACGCAAGGGTCGAGGCATGGGCGTTCAGCGATGCCGCCCCTTCCGGTGGACGCGCGCCATCGGCGATCAAGGTGGTGCGGCCCGCGCCGATGCGGGCAAAGCCCATGCACTCCGCGTCGCCAATTTCCTTCTTGCCGCCGATCTGCGCCAGCGCATGATCCAGCCGCCCATCCAGCCCGCGCCCGCCGCCATGAAACCGCGCAAGGCCGCCATCAGCGTGGCGCAGCGCCCGCAGGGTCGGGCCGATACGGGCAATCGCCTGCGTGATCGCGCCCGGCACAAGCTGTTCGCTGCCTTCAATCGCGGTCTGCGCCCACAGCAGCAACGTCAGAACGTCCAGCAATTCCTCGGGATTGCGCGTCGCGATACCGCCGTCAGCGCGAATCTGGCTGGCGCAATCAGAGGCGAGCGCGGCAATGGCAGGGGCGGTCAGATGCTCCATTCCCTCCAGCGACAGGCCCGCATAGATCATGCCGGCCAGCGCCTCGAACCGGGCAAGGCCGGGGCGCGTGCTGCGCCAACGGCGCGACAGGAACAACGTTTGCTGCCCAAGAGAGCGGAACAGCCGCGCCTGTGCGTCCTTGTCCTGCCCGCGCAGCAGGAAAACCCCATGAGAGATCCAGCGAATCAGGCGCCGCCCGGTCAGGTCAGGCGTCCAACCGGGGCCGGTGCCGTCCCCAAAAGCGTCGATCCATTCCGCAACCCAAGCCTGCGCCGCATGGCGGGCGCGGGCATCACCGACGGCGGCCAAATCATCAAGCCAGGCAAAGCTGTGCAATTCCTGATCGACCATCGCCCGGTCGCCTTGCGCGGCCCAGATTGACCCACCGGGGGCCGTTGTCAGAACACCTGCAAACAGAAAGTTACCGGCCAGCAACTGCCGTCCACGGGCGAAATGACCAATGCTGCGGGGTTCAGGCTGCGACACAAATCCAGTCGCAGGCCGCGCGCGCGCCGCCCACCGCGCATGTGCGCGGTGCATGAAGGCCCGTTGACGGGCACGCCATGAGTCGTGGTCGACCAAGCTGCTGCCTCTGAATTGCGGTTTCGCATTCTTCTTAGGGCTCAAGTTAACGCGGTGCTGCGGCCCTGTCACGCAGGCTTTGTCAGCACCGCCATATAGAAGCCGTCCATACCGCCGATTTCAGCCCAGAAATCAGGCCGCAGCCGCAGCCCGCCTTCTTCTGTGATCCATGCGGGATCGATGCCGGGCTGGTCCAGCGCGGCGCGGTCGATGGTCAGATCGGGGTGACGCTCTAGCGCCTCTTCGATCTGCACTTCGCCCTCGTCCGGCAAAAGCGAGCAGGTGCAGAACACCAGACGCCCGCCGGGTTTGACCAGCGACAAGGCATGGTCGATCATTGCGCCCTGCTGGTCGATCAACGCGCCAAATTCTGATCCGTCCTTGGCATAAGGCAGGTCCGGGTGGCGGCGCATCGTGCCAGTGGCACTGCACGGCGCGTCCAGCAGAACCGCATCCCATTGTCCCGTCACATCAAAGGCATCGGCGACCTGCACATCAGCGTTCAGCCCAACGCGCGTCATGTTCTGCCCGACCCGTGTCATGCGGCTGGCAGAGGCATCGACGGCGGTGACAGTCGCGCCGCGTGCGGCCAGTTGCATCGTCTTACCACCAGGAGCCGCGCAAAGGTCAAGCACGGACAAGCCACTGACATCGCCTAGCAATTGCACAGGCAGCGCTGCGGCGGCGTCCTGCACCCACCAATCGCCCGCGTCATAACCCGCCAGCTGCGTGACCTGCCCCGCATCCATCAGGCGCACCGATCCCGTCGGCAGCACCGTGCCGCCCAGCGCATCTGCGACAGCCTGCGCATCGCCCTTGGGCGTGATGTCCAGCGGCGGAGTCGTTGCCTGCACAGCTTCGATCGCTTCGATATCTTTGCGGCCCCATGCGGCGACCAGTGGCTGACGCAGCCAACCGGGCATCAGCGGCGCTGGCATCTTGGCCCAAGCGTCCGGGCCCTTATCAGCCACCTTACGCAGCACAGCATTCACCAGACCCTTTAGCCGGGCCGTATGGTGATTGCGGCCGACAATCTCGACATAAGCGTTCACCACGCCATAAGCGGCAGCGCCCTGCACGATTTCCAATGTGCCCAGACGCAAGGCGTTCTGCACATAGACCGGCGGCTCTTTGGTCAGGAACGGTTTTAGCATCCGGTCGGACCGATCCAGCATCCGCAACGCGTCTGTTGCCAGCCGCTGCGCGCGGGCGCGATCCTCTGGCGCAAGGTGGTCCAGCGCGCCGCCACCTAGCAATTCGGACAGCAAGCGCCCTTCTTCGATGACCTGTTGCAGCAGGTGATGCGCGGCGCGGCGCGGGGCGATGCCGGTCTGATCCATGGGAAACCCTTGTTTGGTGTCGTAAGCGGGGTATATCAGCAGCACACCCCCGGCAAGGACAAGACCATGACGGACGACAATACACACCTTCCACCCGCCGCCCAGCGCGCCCTTGCCGAAGCGGCAGAGCGCCGCGCCAAGGCAGAGGCGCTTGCGCTACCGCCTGAACTTGGCGGCCGCGAAGGGCCAGAACCTGTGCGCTATGGCGACTGGGAAAACAAAGGCCTCGCGATCGACTTTTAGCGCAATCGCAGCGCGGCAGCGCGGCCAGCGCCTTGATCGACGGTAAAGCGTACCAGATCGCCCTTTTGCTCAACCAATTGGCAATTATAGGGAATCTCGTCGCCGCCCCAGTCCATTGCGCGGCAGAAATAACCGTCCTGCCATGACCAGCTGCCTGACACGGGCCAGCCCAGCGCGTCGCCCGTGATCTGACCGTCAGGCATCACTTTGACCGTGATGTTATACAGCATGTGGGTCAGGTCGCCCTGCCCCATCAGGTCCAGAAACGTGCCTTCGTCGCTGACGCGGACGTAATCCTGCGCCGCGGCCATAGCCGGCAAAATACTCAAGACAATTGCAAAACAAAACTTCATGGCAGTCCTCCTGCCACGATAAATTAGGGCATCTTGCGGCAGATCAAGTCACAGACCCAGCACATCCAGCATGTCATAGTGTCCCGGCGCGCGATCCTGCCCCCAAATCGCAGCTTTCAGCGCACCGCGCGCGAAAACGCGGCGATCCGTCGCAACGTGGCGTAGGGTGATCCGTTCGCCATCTGCTGCGAACATCACGTCATGCTCGCCCACGATGTCGCCGCCGCGAATGGCGGTAAAGCCGATGTCGCCGCGCTTGCGCGCCCCAGTGATCCCGTCGCGCCCGCTGTCGCGCACGTCGGCCAGTTCAACGCCGCGCCCCGTTGCGGCAGCCTCTCCCAGCATCAGGGCGGTGCCCGATGGCGCATCAACCTTGTGGCGGTGATGCGCCTCGATCACTTCGATATCAAAATCCTCGTCCAGCGCGGCAGCGACCTTTTTCGTCAGCTGCACCAGCAGGTTGACCCCAAGGCTCATGTTGCCCGCGCGGACGATGACAGCATGATGCGCGGCGCGGTCGATGGCGGCGATGTCGTCGTCCGACAGGCCCGTCGTGCCGATCACATGCACCGCCCGTGCCTGCGCCGCGAGGCCAGCAAAAGCGACCGTGGCGGCGGGGGCGGTAAAGTCGATAACGGCCTGCGCTTTTGCAAAGGCCGCGACCGGATCGTCCGTGACAGTCACGCCCAGAGCAGCGCCGCCCATCGCCGTGCCGATATCCTGTCCGACCCAAGCATGGCCTTCGCGTTCAAGCGCGGCGACCAGATGGCAGGCGTCCGACTGCGTGACAGCCTGCACCAGCATTTGCCCCATGCGGCCCGAAGCCCCCGTAATCACGATTCCCGGTGTGCCTGTCATAGGTGTGCCCATCATGCCCGTCCTCTGCGCAAATTTCCGCCAAGCCATAACGCCCCAAACGCGCTCGGAAAAGGCTTGCTTGGAATTGTCGTGCTGCAGCGTTACATGCAGGCCATGGCAAAGACATCATCCTCCGGGGGCGGCGCCCCCAACCAGCGACAGCTACGGCTCGGCGAATTGATCCGCCGGCGTCTGTCAGAACTCCTTCAACGCGGAGAGATCCATGACCCGGAGCTCTCTCGCATGATGATCACCGTGGGCGAAGTCCGCTGTTCCCCGGACCTGTCCGTGGCGACCGCGTTCATCCTGCCCCTTGGTGGCGACAAAAAAGAAGAGGCGCTGCTGGCCCTGCGCAAATCCCGGCACGAGATCCGCCGCGAAGTTGCCAAGGTGCTCAGCATCAAGTTCGCCCCTGAAATCCGGTTCGAAATCGACGATACCTTTGACCGCATGGACGCAACCCGCGCCCTGTTCGAGCGTGCCGACGTGAAAGCCGACCTTGCTGCACCCGACGCGCCAGAAGGCGAATCGACCGAGGCTGACAAGGACAACGACGCATGATGAGGGCGCTGGCGCTGCTGCTGGCGCTTGTCGCTGGCCCCGCCAGCGCGGTCACCTGCGCCGACGACACCTTTGAAGGGCACAGTTTTACGGCCTGCACCGTCGATGCGGCGACCGAAGACTTGCGCCTATTCCACCGCAACGCCGACGGCGGTGTGCTGGGCGGTTGGACCGCGCTTGGCGCATCGGTTGCCCCGCAGTCGGTGCAATTTGCGATGAACGCTGGTATGTATCACGACGACCGCCGCGCGGTTGGCCTTTATATCCAGAACGGCGTGGAAACTGCACCGCTGGTCACGCGCGCGGGGCCGGGCAACTTTGGCCTGCTGCCGAACGGTTTGCTGTGCCTGACCGACGACAGCGCCAACGTCATCGAATCGCTGACGTTTGAGCTGACAAAGCCCGCCTGCCGCGACGCCACCCAATCCGGGCCGATGCTGGTGATCGACGGCAAACTTCACCCGCGTTTCATCCCTGATTCGCCATCATTGCATGTGCGCAACGGCGTTGGCACGATGGCAGACGGCAAGACGGCGATCTTTGCGATTTCCAATGATGCGGTGAATTTTGACACCTTCGGGCGCTATTTCCGCGACGTGCTGAAAACGCCCAACGCGCTGTTCCTCGACGGCTCTGTTTCCCGGCTTTATGCGCCTGAATTAAACCGGGCAGATTTCGGCTTTGCGGCGCTGGGTCCAATCGTCGGGGTCGTGCAATAGCTTGACCCCGGCGCCGCGCAGGCCTAGCAGGCGCCTTCACATCACGACGGAGGCCCCAATGGGACGGCGCAAATCAGGACGTAACATTTCGGGCTGGCTGATCGTGGACAAACCCGCGGGCCTGACCAGCACAACTGTCGTGAACAAGGTGCGCTGGGCGCTGAACGCCAACAAGGCGGGCCACGCTGGCACCCTCGACCCTGATGCGACGGGCGTTCTGGCGATTGCGCTGGGCGAGGCGACAAAGACCGTCCCCTACATCACCGACGCGCTGAAGGCTTACACTTTTACCGTCCGTCTGGGTCAGTCGACCAACACCGACGACGCCGAAGGTGAAGTGATCGCAGAAAGCGATGTGCGCCCGACGGATGAACAGATCAAGGACGCCCTCGGCCAGTTCGTTGGCGACATCATGCAGGTCCCGCCGCAATTCTCTGCCGTGAAAATCGACGGCGAGCGTGCCTACAAACGCGCCCGCGACGGCGAGACGATGGAGATTGCGGCCCGTCCGTTGTGGGTCGAAAGCCTGCTGATGGATGACCGGCCCGACGCCGATCACGTCACGCTGGAAATGGTCTGCGGCAAGGGCGGCTACGTCCGGTCCATTGCCCGCGACTTGGGCGAAGCACTGGGCTGCCACGCCCACGTGCGCGAATTGCGCCGCATCTGGTCCGGCCCTTTCAAGGCCGAGGACGGCCTGACGTTGGACGCAATCGACGCCATCGCCCGCACCGAAGAGCTGGACACCCACATCCAACCGCTAGAAGTCGGCCTTGCCGACCTTCCGATGGTCAACTGCCCCACCGCCAGCCTGACGGCCCTGCGCAACGGCAACCCGGCGATGGTGATTGCATCCGGCATCGATTACGGCACCGAAGTCTGGGCCGCCCACGAAGGCCGCGCCGTCGCTGTTGGCCGCCTGATGGGCAGCGAATTGCACCCCGCCCGCGTCTTCGTCGACTAGCGGCCGCGTGCAGACGCCGATTTCGTCGAAAAATCGGCGTCTGGCCTTTCGCCAGATCGCTACTCCGGGCACCATAAGGCCATGATCCACCGCACCCATACTGCGGACGGCACCACGTCGTCCGCCCTTTATTCCGACTGCGAGGCCTATCGCTATCGCCTTGACCGGCAGTGGTCGGATGCTGCGCCGTTGGTCTGGATCATGCTCAACCCATCGACCGCGACGGAACTGGCCAACGATCCCACCATCGCCCGCTGCGAAACGCGTGCCCGCACCGGCGGCTTTGGCGGCGTGCGGATCGTGAACCTTTTCGCCTATCGCGCCACGGCGCCCGCCGATCTGAAACGCGCGGCGGCCCCCATCGGGCCGGACAACGACACCGCGCTTGTCGGTGCCTGCGGGGGCGCAGGTCTGGTCGTCGCAGGCTGGGGCATCCACGGCGCCCATGAAAACCGCGCCGCGACTGTCCTGCGCATATTGCGTGACAGAGGCGTGCAAATCCATACACTTGGCCTAACGCAACACGGCCACCCGCGGCACCCGCTTTATGTCGCCTATGCCGCCCAGCCGGAGCCATGGCCCAATGATTGAAGGTTTCACCGCGTCGCGCATCGATACCGGCGACGTGACGTTGTCGGTCCACCGCGCAGGCCAAGGCATCCCCCTGATCCTGCTGCACGGCTACCCGCAAAACCACCATTGCTGGGCGTCAGTCGCGCCCACCCTCGCGCAGCATTTCGACGTGATCATTCCCGACCTGCGCGGCTATGGCGACAGCGACGCCCCGGCTGATAACGCCGATCACAGCACGTATTCCAAGCGCCGCATGGCCGCCGATATCATCGGCCTGATGGATGCCCTTGGCCTGGACCGCGCCCATATCCTTGGGCACGACCGCGGTGCGCGCGTCACCTACCGCCTTGCGCTGGACCACCCGGATCGCATCCTGCGCCTTGGCATTATCGAAATCGTGCCCACCGGCGACTTCTGGGACAGCTGGAACGCCGATCTGGCGCTGAACGCTTACCATTGGACTTTCCTAGCCCAGCCCGCGCCGCTGCCGGAACGGATGATCGCCGCAGATGGCGCAGGCTATGCTGATTGGACGCTGGCGCAATGGACGCTGGCCAAGTCACTGGACGCCTTCACCCCCGCCGCGCTGGACAGCTACCGCGCGCAGATGTCCGATCCGGCGCGCATTCACGCGATGTGCGCAGATTACCGCGCCGGGGCGTATTTCGACCGCGCGCTGGACCGCGAAACAAAGGACGCAGGCACGATGATCGACGCGCCACTGCATTTCCTATGGGCCGAAGGCGGCTTTCCCGCGCAAACCGGCGATCCCTTGTCAGCTTGGCGCGGATGGGCGCGGCACGTGACCGGCAATGCCTGCCGCTCTGGCCATTTCGCGATGGAAGAAAACCCCGCCGCCGTCCTGTCAGCATTTCTACCGCATTTTCAGGCGCGTTAACTGTTCTTTCATTGGGAGAGTGTAAACCTGACAGCGCGGTGTTAAAAGAATTTCAACACTCCTGGATCGGGGGCGATCCTTATTTGTTGAGGCACATAAATGCTTGCTGTTCTTGGCTTTCTTGGCATTGCTATGTCGTCGTTTGCGATGATTGGCCGTGATGACATCGAAGAAGAAGACTCCCCACAGGAGTCCGAGATTGATACAAATGGTCTGACCGAAGTTGGTCCCGACCTGTTCCAAATGCTGTCCGACAGCGATGGTGACGCCGGGGCTGGCGGGCTGTCCGATACCGACGGCGACGCTGGTGCGGGCGGCGTCTTGGCTGACGGCGCGCAAGCTTACGGTGCCCTGACGGACGCCGACTGGGGCATTACGGATGACGCTGATCAGTCGGGCGGTGGGGATGACACCCTGGAAACAGAGCCCGCCATCGAAACTGATCTGCCCGTCGAAACAACGGACGAATTCCCCTTTGATTTCGACGATGACTATTATGACGATTATGACGATCTGCCCGAAGAGCCGGTCATCACCACCCCCTCTTTGACACTGACCGGCACAGACGATGGCGATACATTGGACGGTGGCCTTGGCGATGACATGTTGTTTGGCGGCGCAGGCGACGATGAATTGACTGGCAATATGGGCAACGACGCCATGTTCGGCGACGACGGCAACGACACGCTGCTGGCTGGCGCTGGTGACGACGCCCTGTTTGGCGGTGACGGTGATGATACCCTCGCGGGTGGCTGGGGCGATGACATTCTGATCGGCGACACCGGCAACGACCTGCTGAACGGTGGCGGGGGTAATGACGTGATCGACGGGAACGACGATGACGGTGGCTTTGACTATATCAACGGCGGCGCGGGCGATGATCTATTGCTGGCAGGCGTAGGCGATCACCTGAACGGCGGCGACGGCGCAGACACCTTCTCTGTGCTGCCGGGGGGCCACAACACCATCGATGATTTTAACCCGGCAGAGGATATGATCGAAATCACCTACGCTGGCGATGTCCCGCCCGTCCTGACGACGATCACTGACGCGGACGGCACAACGCTGCTGGCTGACGACGCCGTCGTCGCCCGCCTAAGCGGCGTGACCGCGCTGGATACATCGACGATCCTGCTGGTCGCGGCCTGATTTTCCACCTTCCCTTTTAGGCGCAAAACGCCTAAAGGCACCCATCCGCGTGCGCCGTTTGGCGTGCCGGACCCTCCAAGGGCCTTTCTGGACGACATCCCGGATCGCGCCATTCACCCTTATCCAAGGAGACCCCGATGTCGATTACGCCCGAAGAAAAAGCCCGCGTCATGAAAGAATTCGCAACCAAAGAAGGCGACACCGGTTCGCCCGAAGTCCAGGTTGCGATCCTGTCCTCGCGTATCGCGACGCTGACAGAGCACTTCAAGTCGCACAAAAAAGACAACCACGGTCGCCGTGGTCTGCTGAAAATGGTCGCTCTGCGCCGGAAACTGCTGGATTACACCCGCAGCAAGGACGAAGCCCGTTATCAGGACCTGATCAAGCGTCTGGGCCTGCGCCGCTAACCCGGCCAAGCTACCGCGATCCGAACGCCCGCCCTTACCGGCGGGCGTTTTGCGTTTTGGGGTATCGCAACGTCAACCCACGCGACCACTAGACGACTGGTCTATTATGCTTATCTGACAAGTATGACACAGCCCAGTAAATCAGATCAAACCCGCCAGCGCATCCTGTCCACAGGGCGCGAACTTGTGCTGCAAGGTGGCTTTGGCGGCATCGGGCTGTCACGCATCCTGTCCGAATCCGGCGTGCCGAAGGGATCGTTTTACTATTACTTCGCCTCGAAAGAGGCGTTTGGCTGCGCGATGCTGGACGACTATGTGGCCGATTATCTGGCCCGCATCGACGCCCTGACCGCCACGCCCGGCACGGCCGGCGACAAGCTGGCGACCTTCTGGGCTGCTTGGCTGCCAACCGACGACACCCAAGGCATCGCGACCCGCTGCCTTGTCGTCAAACTCGCGGCAGAGGTCGCCGATCTTTCCCAAGATATGCGCCGCATTTTAGACGACGGCGTGACGCAACTGACCAGCCGCATCGCAGACCTGCTGCGGCAGGGCGCTGCAGATGGCTCCATCCGCGCCCAAGACGATCCGGACACCACCGCCCGCACGCTTTACGCCCAATGGCTGGGCGCGGCTGTGCTGGCGAAACTCTCATCCGGCGACGCCCCGCTGCGCCTTGCCCTGCAAGACACAGCCCGCCGCCTTAACCCCACGCAATAAAGGAATAGCCCATGCGCGCTGCAATCCACGACACCTTTGGTGAACCCGCTGACGTCCTGAAAACCGAAACCGTCGACACCCCGATCCCGGGCAAAGGCGAGGTGCTGATCAAGACCATCCTGTCCCCGATCCACAACCACGACCTGTGGACCGTGCGCGGCAACTATGGCTACAAGCCAGACCTGCCCGGCGCCATCGGCGGGTCCGAAGCCATCGGCACGGTCGCTTCCGTGGGTGAAGGTGTGGATGAAGCCATGATCGGCAAGCGGGTCACTATCGCTGGCGTGCACGGCACATGGGCAGAGTATTTCACCGCCCCCGCCGCTGGCGTATTGCCCCTGCCCGACAGCATCCCCGATACGCTAGGCGCGCAGCTGATCGCCATGCCCTTTAGCGCGATTTCGCTGCTCGAACTGCTGCAAGCCAAGCCCGGCGACTGGATCATCCAGACCGCAGCCAACGGCGCTGTCGGCAAGATCATGGCGGTGCTGGCAAAGTCCCGTGACATCAACTTGATCAACCTTGTGCGCCGGGAAGAGGCCGTGAAAGAGCTGACCGATCTGGGCATGGACAACGTTCTGTCCACCAGCACCGAAGGCTGGCAAAAGCAGGCCCGTACGCTGATCGGCAAGGCCGGTGCCGTGTCCGCCATCGACTCTGTCGGCGGCGAGATGGGCGCAGAGTTGGTCGACCTGCTTGGCGTGAACGGCGAGCTTTACGTCTTTGGCACAGCAACAGGTGCGCCGCTTCAGCTGAACTCTGGCGCGCTGATAATGAAGCAGATCACCGTCAAAGGCTTTTGGGGCTCCATGGTCAGCAACGACATGGACCCTGCTGACCGCAAGCGCCTGATCACCGAACTGCTGACGCTGGCCGTCAAAGGAGAGTTGACGCTGGAAGACGGCGGCGCGTTTGATCTGGACGACGTGACCGAAGCGATGAAGGCTGCCCTGACACCGGGCCGGGCTGGCAAGGTTATGCTGCGCGGCTAAACCACGCAAAATCTGCGGCAGGGTTAAGAAAATCCTGCCGCAGCGCTCGATTTTGACGACATTGGGAAAAATCGCCCAATGTTTCGCATGCGATACATATTATGTAAAATAGCGGATCGCTGTGACCTCTAAATCCACAGTCCCGCCGGGCTTGGCCCATTCCACCACATCCCCGACCCGCGCACCCAGCAAGGCCCGCGCGAGCGGCGAAAATGGTGCAATACGATGGGCTGCCGGATCAGCCTCATCCTCTCCGACGATATGCCAATCCGTTTCAACGTCATCTTCGTCCACGACCGTGACGCAGGCACCAAAGGCGATGACCTTGGTGTCCTGCGCTGCCGGATCAACGACGATGGCGCGGTTGATGCGCCCTTCTAGAAACCGAATATCCCGCTCTGCCATCGCGCGCGGCACCTTGGCGTCAAGGTTATCGCGCGGCAGCGCCGACAGATCGGCATGGCGGTCGCGCAGGCGCTGTTGCAGCGCGGCCAGACCGGCAGGGGTGACATAATTTGGATGCGGACTTTGCGGCAGATCGTCCAAGCGATCCGCCTGCGGGCCCTCGTCTTCTTTGGTGAATGCTTTGTTCATAATTAGAGAACGCCGGATCTGCCCTGATGTTCCAAGCCCGGCAAACAGACCTTGGTTGCCAAGATCCCGAAAAACATCGCTGGCAAGCCGATAAACACGGCGAGGAATGGGATGATCAGGGTCAGCCAGCCAATAACGAGGCCCATGACCATAATCATCGGGACCGTCAGTAGCAGTTCCAACGTATCGGTTGGGGACGTCGCAATGCCGAATATGCCGATAAAAAGCCCAAAGCATGCAGGGGCAAAAAGCACGGATATCCAATACCCGCGCCACCACGCAGCCCTGATGTCCATGGCACCGGTGCGCAGCAACAGCCTGATTGCGATCAAGGCCATCAGCACTGACGGACCCATGACAAAAACGATCCGCTGTTGCAGCGCTATGACGGAAAAATCTGGAATGGCGGTCGGCCAGAACGGGATGTCGGGGCCGGACAGGAAGCCCGCCAGCAACAGCGCAGGGTTCAGCGGGCCGCAGATGGCGAATAACAACAGCCACCGCGCGGCAGCGGACCTGAAACGCGCAAACCCAGTCCTTGCTGCCAATGTCGGCCCTTGATCGATCATCTTTCGATCTTGCCACGGCCGCCTGTCAAAATCGACCCACCACAGCCCGCTTTCATTGCAGCCCATTTTGCTGTAAAGCCCGCCCATCTGTGACGTAACGCAAAAGACCCCGGCGTTGTGCAAAGGACAGGGGTCGGCGGCATGGGGCCGCCAATCAACGGGCCACCCGGACCGCCGGGACGCGCCCAATATGAAAGACGATTGATGTTTAATGAAGTAAAGAAGTCCATGCAGTGGGGCGAAGAGACGCTCACACTTGAAACGGGCAAAGTGGCCCGCCAGGCCGACGGTTCGGTCATCGCCACGCTGGGCGAGACGTCCGTCATGGCCAACGTGACATTCGCGCGCAAGCAAAAGCCCGGTCAGGACTTTTTCCCGCTGACCGTCCACTACCAAGAAAAGTATTACGCTGCCGGCAAAGTGCCCGGTGGTTTCTTCAAGCGTGAAGCCCGCCCGACTGAAAAAGAAACGCTGACCGCGCGTCTGATCGACCGTCCGATCCGCCCGCTGTTCGTCCCCGGCTTCAAGAACGAAGTTCTGGTGATGTGCACCGTGCTGTCGCATGACATGGTCAACGATCCCGACATGGTCGCGATGATCGCCGCATCCGCTGCGCTGACGATCTCTGGCGCACCGTTCCGCGGCCCGATCGCTGCTTGCCGCGTGGGCTTTGTGGATGGCGACTACATCCTGAACCCTGAAATCGACGACATGCACAACCTGCGCAACAACCCCGAGCAGCGCCTCGATCTGGTTGTCGCAGGCACAAAAGATGCCGTCATGATGGTGGAATCGGAAGCTTACGAGCTGACCGAGGACGAAATGCTGGGTGCCGTGACTTTCGCGCACAACGCAATTCAGCCTGTCATCGACCTGATCATTGATCTGGCCGAAGATGCCGCAAAAGAGCCGTTTGACTTCACCCCTGCCGACTATTCCGCGCTGTCCGCAGCCGTGAAAGCCGCTGGCGAAGACAAAATGCGTGCCGCTTATGCGATCACCGACAAGCAGGAACGCACCTCTGCCGTGGCACAAGCCAAGGACGATATCATTGCGTCCCTGACGGAAGAGCAGAAAGAAGACAGCAACCTTGGCCCCGCGCTGAAGAAGCTGGAATCAAGCGTTCTGCGCGGCGATGTCGTTAAGAACGGCCGCCGTATCGATGGCCGCGCACTGGACGAAATTCGCCCTATCGTGTCCGAAGTCGGCATCCTGCCCCGGACCCACGGTTCTGCCCTGTTCACACGCGGCGAAACCCAAGGTCTGGTTGTCACCACGCTGGGTACCGGCGATGACGAGCAGATGATCGACGCGCTGACCGGCATGTATAAGACGAACTTCATGCTGCACTATAACTTCCCTCCGTATTCGGTTGGTGAAGTGGGCCGCGTAGGCTCGCCAGGTCGTCGTGAAATCGGCCATGGTAAGCTGGCTTGGCGTGCGCTGCAGGCCGTTCTGCCCGCTGCGACCGACTTCCCTTACACCATCCGCATCGTGTCAGAGATCACAGAGTCCAACGGCTCCTCTTCGATGGCATCGGTTTGCGGTGGCTCTTTGTCGATGATGGACGCGGGCGTTCCGCTGAAGTCCGCCGTGGCCGGTGTGGCCATGGGTCTGATCATGGAAGACGACGGCTCTTACGCTGTGCTGTCCGACATCTTGGGCGACGAAGATCACCTGGGCGACATGGACTTCAAAGTGGCCGGTACCGAAAACGGTATCACGTCGCTGCAGATGGACATCAAGATCGCAGGCATCACGCCAGAGATCATGAAAAAGGCGCTGGAGCAGGCCAAAGCTGGCCGTCTTCACATCCTTGGCGAAATGTCCAAGGCCTTGACCGGTGCAGGTTCGTTCAGCGTTCACGCGCCAAAGATCGAAACGATGCAGATTGCCACCGACAAGATCCGTGAAGTCATCGGTTCCGGCGGCAAAGTCATCCGCGAGATCGTTGAAGTGTCCGGCGCTAAGGTCGACATCAACGACGATGGCGTGATCAAGATCGCGTCCAACGACGCGGACAAGATCAAGAAGGCCTATGACATGATCTGGTCGATCGTGGCAGAGCCCGAAGAAGGCAAAATCTACAAGGGTACGGTCGTCAAGCTGGTCGACTTTGGTGCCTTTGTGAACTTCTTTGGCAAGAAGGACGGCCTGGTCCACGTGTCTCAGATCGAGAACCGTCGCCTGAACCACCCGTCCGACGTGCTGAAAGAAGGCCAGGACGTTTGGGTCAAGCTGCTGGGCTTTGACGATCGCGGCAAGGTCCGCCTGTCGATGAAGATGGTCGATCAGACCAACGGCACCGAGATGGCAGAAGAAGCCAGCGAAGGCTGAACGCCCTCGCTTTGAAAAATAAGATGCCCCGGACCGAAAGGCCGGGGCATTTTTGCACCTAGTGCCTGCGTGCCGCGAGGTTTCGCAACTCCGCGAACATCTTCTCTGCCCCCCGCGCGGCTTCATCCAAAAAAGCATCAAGCGCGGCCTTTTCCTCGGCTGAAAATGCCAGCGCATCAGGGGTCCGCAACAATGCGTCATCAAGGTTAGCGGCATCCACCACTCGCCAAGGTGCGAGCCCTGCGTCGGCGATTAGCGCCTCAATCTTCCAGCTATTCGACGATATGGCTAAAAACGGCATACCCGCCGCCATGGAATAGCAGGCACCATGAAAGCGCCCCGTGACGTGCAGACCGGCCCTAGCGATCCGGTCAGCATAGTCATTTTCGGTTTGACACAAAGACATCGTCGGGTTTCGCGCCAGTGTGCGCGCCGTTAAACGAGCGATCCACCACCGTCGTACGCGTCTCACAAGGGTTGAGCCCGACTTCGTCCGCTTCAAAGCGGATAGGCTGGGCACTAATGGGAGCTGATCCAAAAGAGCGCGTTTGGCCAATAAATCGCTAATTTCAGATTTGACGCTGTCGCCAAAAATCACGGGTGCGGTCACCGGCCGTTCTGCGATACGCGCACTTAGGGTCAAATCGGGCACGACCACTGGCCGCTGGCCTGTAACACTTTCGATCTCATCGGCGCTGCGCCGGTCGCGGGTGGCGATGTATGATAGACGATTAAGCCATTTAGACCATTCCGGGGGGTTTTCTTGATACAAGGCATTGATCAGCGCAACCGGAACATCGCCAGCAAACTCAGTCACGCGCAATAGCCTTGCTGCCCCCGATTTTCCGTGGTGAAGCGTGCCTTCACCGTTAACGATAATCAGGTCAGCACGTAGCATAGCTTCGCGCAGGGCGCTGTCGTTTTCCCAGTCGTGATGTACTGGACTGCGCGCGACAATCGTCATGTCGTGGCGCTGTAATCCCTCTTCAAGCAGTCGCATGACGCGTGTGCAGCCGTGGTGCATATCCGCTCGGGTATCATTCAAGATGACAATATTCATGAGAGAATCTTTGTTTTAGGGATGCCTAAGACCAACAGCGCAGAGACCGGGGAGGCGCAAAGTATTGTCGTGTTCTGCGCTTGTGCCGACCGCAGCGCAATTGCGAAGCCGCCCAAGATTCGGTCCAGCCCAGCCACGATTCCACTCGGCGCGGATTTTGTCGCAGTTTCGTAAAAGCGCGGTGCTGCTGCGTTTGTCAGGTCGATACCCACGAGCAGAATGCGGTCCGGTTTCGCCGCCAAGGCGACCTGCACCGCTGATAGCGCGACCGTGCCAAAGATGACGACGCCCGCGTCAGGATCATGGGACAGAGCCACGCCATTCGCGCCGCGTGTGAGGACGGCGTCTAAAGCTGGATCACTCAGCTTGCGGCGAGGCTGGTTGACCGGCTTGGTCAGATTGTCGATCAGGGCGACGCGGCGACCTTTCAGCACGTCGCTGTCCCGCTCTGCCATGGCACGCAGGGCGGCGGGGGACAGCAGCAGCGGGATATCGCGGGGCAGGTTTGCTAGCATCGCCATGTGACGAAACACAAAGCGTTCGTCTTCGACCATCACGGCGAGCGGCTGAATAGTGGCCGCTAACGTCGCCGCACCGTTCAACAAAATCGCAGTGCGCGGTGGAAGTCGGGTCAGGTCTTGGTCTGCCACCGACGGGCCGCTGCCCACGACTGCCATTAGCGGCATGCCCTGCGGCACAATCGCGGCGAAGGGCAGTAGAGTCAGCAGCTGGCTACCGCGCCATGTCACTTGGCCGGACGCGCGATCAATCGCAAGGCCCGGCCAGATGTCTTGCCGATGCGGTCGCCCGGTCAGACGTGCGGCCAGCCGGATCAGCTGTCGAACGAAGGGCCGGTCGGACATCTGGACTTAAAAGTCCAGATTTTCGACGTTGAGCGCGTTGTCTTGGATAAAGATCCGGCGCGGCTCGACGACGTCGCCCATCAGCTTCGTGAACAGATCGTCGGCCTCGGCCAGATCATCCACTTTGACCTGCAGCAGCGTGCGGGCATCTGGGTCCAGCGTGGTTTCCCACAGCTGCTCTGGGTTCATCTCGCCCAGACCCTTGTAACGCTGCAGGGACAAGCCGCGCTCGCCCTCTTCCAGAATCGCGGCGAGCAGGTCGAGCGGGCCGTGGATCATCTGGCTGCGGTCCTTGCGGATCAGCTTAGCGGGCAGGTCGTAAACATCCTGCAGCGCCTGCGTAAATGTGCCGGTCTTGCGCGCTTCGCCTGACCGCAGCAAGCCGCCGTCAAGTGTGCGGACTTCTTCCACACCGCGCAGAATGCGCGCCAAACGCATGCCGTGATCCTGCGTGATCCGGCCTTGCCAGCCACGTTCCCATTCCAATGCGATCAGGTTCAGACGGGTCGCCACCTTGTCGGCCACGCCTTGTAAATCGGCGCTGACGGCGCCGGGGGCAAAGGCGCCCGCGATGGCGGCCTGTTCCAGAATGTGGCGCGGGTAATGCGTTGGAAAGGCGTCCAAAACACGCTTAAGTTGACGCGCATCATCCACAACACGGCGCAGGTCTGCACCGCTGATTTCCTCGCCATTGCCCTGCCGAAGCATCGCACCTTCAGTGCCCTGCTCGATCAAGTATTCGTCCATCGCGGCCTGATCCTTCAGGTACACTTCAGACTTGCCGCGCGCGACTTTGTAGAGCGGCGGCTGCGCGATATACAAGTAGCCGCCCTCGATCAGTTCCGGCATCTGGCGGAAGAAGAAGGTCAGCAAAAGAGTCCGGATGTGCGCGCCGTCGACGTCAGCGTCGGTCATGATGATGACCTTGTGGTAGCGCAGCTTCTTGATGTTGAACTCGTCCCGGCCAATGCCGGTGCCGAGCGCCATAACAAGGTTACCGATTTCCTGACTGCCTAGCATCCGGTCAAAACGCGCACGTTCGACGTTCAGGATCTTACCCTTCAGCGGCAAAATCGCCTGCGTCCCGCGGTCCCGACCTGTCTGGGCAGAGCCACCAGCGGAATCACCCTCGACCAGGAAGACTTCGGTTTTGGACGGATCTTTTTCAGAGCAATCCTTAAGCTTTCCAGCCAAGAAGTTCACGTCCATCGCCGTTTTGCGGCGGGTCAGATCGCGGGCTTTCCGGGCGGCTTCACGCGCCAAGGCGGCCTCTACGATCTTGCCGACGACGACTTTGGCGATGCTCGGGTTTTCTTCAAACCATTCGGCCAGCTTTTCGCCGACAAGGTTTTCGACCGCAGGGCGCACCTCTGACGAGACCAGCTTGTCCTTGGTCTGGCTCGAGAATTTCGGATCTGGCACTTTGACGGAAAGCACGCAGGTCAGACCCTCGCGTGCGTCGTCGCCGGTAAAGGACACCTTTTCCCGTTTCGCGATTCCGCTCGATTGGGCGTAGTTGTTGATCGTCCGGGTCAAGGCGGCCCGGAAGCCCGCCATATGCGAACCACCGTCGCGCTGCGGGATGTTGTTGGTAAACGGCAGCACCATTTCGTTGTAGCTGTCGTTCCACCACATCGCGACTTCGATGCCGATATCGTCCCGTTCGCCGCGCACATAGATCGGCTCTGGCAGGATCGAGGATTTCGAGCGGTCGAGGTATTTTACGAATTCCTTAACGCCGCCTTCGTAGAACAGCTCTGTCCGCAGGGGTTCTGCGGGGCGTTCGTCCTCTAGGATGATGCGCACGCCAGAGTTCAGGAAGGCCAGTTCGCGCAGGCGCTTTTCCAGCGTGTGAAAGTCGTAGTCGCGGTTAGAGAATGTCTCGAGGCTGGCCAGAAAGCGTACTTCAGTGCCTTTGCGACCATTCGCGTCGCCCACGACCCGCAGGGATTCCGTGGTGTAGCCCCCCTCGAAACGCGCATAGTGCTCCTTGCCGTTCCGCCAGATGCGCAGTTCCAGATAGTCGGACAGCGCGTTCACAACGGACACGCCAACGCCGTGCAGGCCGCCGGACACCTTGTACGAATTGCTGTCGAATTTGCCGCCCGCGTGCAGCTGGGTCATGATGACCTCGGCCGCGCTGACGCCCTCTTCTTTGTGCATGTCGACGGGGATACCGCGACCGTTATCGCCCACAGAGACAGAGCCATCGGCATGAATTTTCACGCTGACGTGGTCGGCGTGACCGGCAAGCGCCTCGTCAATGCCGTTATCCACGACTTCGTAGACCATGTGGTGCAGGCCAGAACCGTCATCGGTGTCGCCGATATACATGCCGGGCCGTTTGCGAACAGCCTCCAACCCCTTCAAAACTTTGATGGAATCAGCGCCGTAGGCGGCGTTTTCGGCGGTGTCGTCGGACATGCGGGAATTTCCTTCTTCTTACCGGGAAAATATAGTCATTTCCGGCCCCACTGTCACGCACGAACCCCCATATTTTGTGCTAGATCAGGGGGATGATACAGCCGACCGCGATCAGCAGCCCGCCGGCGATCTGGTTGGTGCGGCGCACGGCGGCCGGGGAGCGTAAAAGCGCCCGTGCGCGACCAAAGAAATACGCCAGGATCAGGTTGCCGATCAATGGCACGATCAGCGACAAAAAGCAGATCGCAGCAATGTCGGGACGTGTGAGTTTGGTCAGGTCAAAGAAGCCCGGCAGCACGCCCATGTAAAACAAAATCGCCTTAGGGTTACCGAGGATGACCGCAACGCCCGCCATGAATCCCGCCCACATACCGGGGCGCGTCAGGCGGCTGTCGGACCCGATGCTGCGATCCGCGTTACGGATGATCAAATAGCCCATGAGGATGAAGATCGCGCAGGCCACCCAGCGCAGCACCACCATGAAGTCGCCGTAGACGGACACGATCCAACTGACCCCAAGGATCGCAAGTAGCGGCCAAAGCACGTCGCCCACCACAACACCCAGCGCCAGCGGCCACGCGGCGTGAAAGCCGCCCGACAACGTACGGGCAATCAAGGCAACCCAGACCGGACCGGGCGTCAGGAACAGCGCGAAAAGGGCGGCGGCATAAAGCGCCATGTCAGCGGCCGTGATCGTCATAAAGCGCCCTCTACCGCCGACGCGCCATCCGCTTCGGTGACTTGCAAATATTGGCCCCGGTCACCAAGCGCTTCGAACAATTGCGCCTCTGTCCCAGTCATCCAAGCCTGCGCACCAAGGGCGCAGATTTCGTCATAAAGCGCCGCGCGGCGGGCGGCGTCTAGGTGGGCTGCGACCTCGTCGAGCAACAATATGGGCGGCTGGCCGTCCTGCGCGATCAGGGCGCGGGCATTGGCAAGGATCAGGCTAATCAGAAGGGCCTTCTGCTCTCCCGTCGAACAATCACGGGCAAGGGTGCCTTTGTCGGCAAAGACGGCATCCAGATCAGTGCGGTGCGGCCCAAGAAGCGTGCGGCCAGCGGCCAGATCGCGGGCGCGGCCAGCAGCGAACGCCTCTTTCAGCGCATCCGCGCCTTGAACGTCGTCGCCGCCCTCGATCAAGGACAAAGTCGCGGTCGGAAAGGCCGTTGCGGCGTCTTGTTGCGCCGCCATCAAGGCGGCCACAGTGGCGGCGCGATTGGCCTGCACCTGCGCGCCGGCCTCGGCCATGCGGCCTTCGAGCGCGGCATACCAATGGGCGTCGCGCACCATGTCTTTCAGCAGGCGATTGCGTTCGCGCATGGCTTTGTCATATCGCAGCGCCGCCTCGGCATGGCCGGGCACAAAACTGAGTGTCGCACGGTCAAGAAACCGCCGCCGCCCTTCGGCGCCTTCGATCCAAAGCCGGTCCATCGCAGGCACAAGCCAAAGCACGCGCAGCACATTTGCCAATGCAGTCTGGGTTACGGTTTTGCCGTCTAGCTGCACGCTGCGCGATTGACCCGCCTCGGCCCCAGTTACGATCTCGTGGGTTTGTCGCCCGGCGGTCACATCCGCAAAAATGCGCCAACCCAACGCTTCTGGCCGGCGCACCAGATCTTCTGCGCCAGCGCGGCGCAAACCGCGCCCCGGCGACAACAAAGACACCGCTTCTAAAAGGTTGGTTTTGCCCGCGCCATTGGGACCAAATATCGCAATGGGCCGCGTATCAGCCGCGACCTCCGCCCGCTTATGCGAGCGGAAATGCGACAGTTGCAATCTGGTGACCCGCAAGCCCGTCATGCTGGGTCCACCTTTCTTCTGGTCAAAAATACCTCCGCCGGAGGCTCGGTTTTGCTAAAAACCGAAACTTTAAACCCGCATCGGCATGACAACATAGACCGCGGACATATCGTTTCCTTCGCGCATCAAGGTCGGATCGCCAGAGCCGTTGAACATAAAGACAGCGTTTTCGCGGTCCACCTGATTGGCAATCTCCAGCAGGTATTTCGCGTTAAAACCGATTTCCAGCCGCTCATCGGAATAGGCGACGGCCAGCTCTTCTTCGGCCGCACCCGAATCAGGGGCGTTGACCGACAGGATCAGGCGGTCGTCTTCTAGCTGCAGTTTAACGGCGCGGCTGCGTTCGCTGCTGACCGTGGCGACACGGTCGACGGCGCGGGCGAATTCGGCGGCATCGACTTCCATGCGGCGTGTGTTGCCCTGTGGAATGACGCGGGTGTAATCGGGGAAGGTGCCATCGATGACCTTGGACGTCAGGGTCAGGTTCGGCGTGGCAAAGCGCACCTTGGTTTCGGATACGGACACCGCGACCTCAAGCTCGTCATCGTCGAGCAGTTTGCGCAGCTCGCCCACTGTCTTGCGGGGCACGATCACGCCAGCCATGCCTTCAGCACCGGCGGGCAGTTCGGCGTCGATGCGGGCCAAACGGTGGCCGTCGGTCGCGACGCAGCGTAGTACTTTTCCGCTGTCACCGTCAGAGACGTGCATATAGACGCCGTTCAGGTAATACCTTGTTTCCTCAGTGGAAATCGCGAATTTCGCCTTATCGAACAGGCGGCGCAGCACCGGGGCGGGCGCGCTGAAATTGGTGGTGTAATCGGAGGTCGCCATCACAGGGAAATCTTCGCGTGGCAAGGTTGCCAGCGAAAAGTTCGACCGCCCCGCCTCGATCGTGAGGCGGCCAGAGGCACCCTCTTCGGTCAAAGTCACCAAGGCACCGTCAGGCAGCTTGCGGACAATTTCGTTCAGCGTCACGGCAGAGACCGTAGTCGCGCCGGCGCGGTCGACCTTCGCATCAGCGCGGTCGACGACTTCGATATCCAAGTCGGTGGCGCGGAACTGAACGCTGCCGCCTTCAGCCTCGATCAGCACGTTAGCGAGGATCGGGATCGTGTTGCGCCGTTCCACGACTGACTGCGCCTGCGCCACGGCCTTGAGCAGGCTCGCCCGTTCGATGGAAAATTTCATAGGTCTAGCTCCGCCGTTGCACCCGTGGTCCGGGACCGCGAAGCTACTGCTTTTTACGTCATGCTCAAGGGTTTTCCAGCGTTTTTCCGCCGGGTGTGGCTCTTACTGCTCCAATGCGCGGCGCAGAATTTCAAGATCGTCGGCGATCTGGGCGTCAGTGTTGCACAGTTCCTCGATTTTCTTGACGCCATGCATGACTGTCGTGTGGTCACGCTTGCCAAACCGGCGGCCAATATCAGGCAGCGACCGACTGGTTAGCGTCTTGGACAGATACATCGCCATTTGGCGCGGCCGGGCAAAGTTGCGCACCCGCTTAGGGCCGACCATGTCGGACAGGCGGATGTTGTAATATTCGGACACCTTGCGCTGAATTTCCTCGACGCTGACCTTGCGATCATTGGCGCGCAGAATGTCGGACAGGCAGTCTTGGGCCTGTTCCAGATCGATATCGCGGCCCACAAGGCTGGCGTGTGCGAACAGGCGCACAAGGGCACCTTCTAGTACGCGAACGTTGCTGGTGATCTTATGCGCGAGGTATTCCAGCACGCCGGGCGCAATTTTCAGGCCCGGATAGATTTCCTGCTGGCGGTCCACTTTGGACTGAAGCACGCCAAGGCGCAGTTCAAAGTCGGTCGGGTGCAGATCGACGATCAGGCCACACTGCAGGCGCGAGCGCATGCGGTCTTCCATGTCCTTGATTTCGCCCGGCGCGCGATCACCAGAGATGATGACCTGTTTGCGCGCATCGACCAACGCATTGAAGGTGTGAAAGAATTCCTCTTGTGTGGAATCTTTGCCCGCCATGAACTGCACGTCATCGACCATCAGGATGTCGACAGAGCGCAAAGCGTGCTTGAATTCCATCATCTTGCGTTCGCGCAGCGAGGTGATGAAGCGATACATGAAGCGTTCGGCGGACATATAAAGCACGCGCAGCTCTGGCTGGCGGCGGGCCAATTCGTTCGCGATGGCGTGCATCAGGTGAGTCTTGCCCAGACCAACGCCAGAATACAGGAACAGCGGGTTAAAGGTCACAGGGCCGCCTTCGGCAACGCGGCGGGCTGCGGCGTGGGCAAGCTCGTTCGGTTTGCCGACGACGAAATTGTCAAAGGTCAGATTCGGGTCAATCGGCAGACCCAGCGGGTCAAAGTCCGCGCCAAAATCAGAGGTGGAGCTTTTGGCCGTGGTCGCAGCAACGGGAATCGGTGTTGCGGCGTCGCGTTTGGCCAGACTGACGTCAAAGTGCAGCCGTTCCACCGCACGCCCGGCGCGATTGAAGCCATAGACAATCTGGTCAGCAAAATGCTGATCGACATAGTTGCCGATGAAAGTTGTTGGGACCTCGAACCGGGCCACGCGGTCTTCGACGCCGACGAAGGACAAAGAGGCGATCCAGCTTTGGAATTTCGCCTTGCTCATGTCCTTTTCAAGTTCCGCCAGCACATGCCCCCA